>NZ_CP084392.1:0-2470000 GCF_020341615.1 Pseudochrobactrum sp. XF203
ATGACTTTGACAACCGCTTCTCCGGATGAGGCCTTTGAACGACTGCTGAGCAAGCTGAAAGCACGCGTCGGCAGTGAAATATTCTCTTCGTGGTTTGGTCGTCTGAAGCTGGATGAAGTCTCCAAGAGTGTTGTACGTTTTTCGGTACCGACCGCATTTTTGCGCTCATGGATCAACAATCATTATGCTGAAATGCTGACCATGCTCTGGCAGGAAGAAAATCCGCAGATTCTGAAAGTTGAAGTTGTGGTACGCGGCATGAGCCGTACCGCCCGTTCTGTGGCACCTGTTGCTGATATCGTGGCGGAAATCCCGCAGCTTGCTGCGCCGCAGCGCGAAAAGCCGGTCTTCCCGGTTGGCCAGAGCTTCTCGACTGAAAAACGCGCAAGTCAGGCAGAAGTGGCCGCTCAGAGCGCCGCTGCCGGTGCCGTACTCGGTTCTCCGCTCGATCCGCGCTATACTTTCGACAGCTTTGTTGACGGTGCTTCCAACCGTGTGGCACTTGCTGCTGCCCGCACCATTGCCGAAGCCGGCTCCAGCGCCGTACGCTTCAACCCGCTGTTCATCCACGCTTCCGTTGGTCTGGGCAAAACCCATCTTTTGCAGGCTATTGCCGCCAGTGCTTTGCAGCGTCAGGATAAGCCGCGCGTTGTCTATCTGACCGCTGAATATTTCATGTGGCGCTTTGCAACGGCAATCCGTGACAATAATGCGCTGTCTTTCAAAGAACAGCTGCGCGATATCGATCTTCTGATCATTGATGATATGCAGTTCCTGCAGGGTAAATCCATCCAGCACGAATTCTGCCATCTGATCAACACGCTGCTCGACAGCGCCAAACAGGTTGTTGTGGCTGCAGACCGCGCCCCTTCCGAACTGGAATCGCTGGATGTGCGCGTGCGCTCCCGTTTGCAGGGCGGTGTAGCCTTGGAAATGGCCGCACCGGATTATGAAATGCGCGTGGAAATGCTGAAGCGCCGCCTGAGCGCTGCGCAGGCAGAAGAACGCAATATTGATATTGCTGACGATATTCTGGCCCATGTGGCACGCACTGTGACCGGTTCCGGCCGTGAACTGGAAGGCGCGTTCAACCAGCTGCTGTTCCGTCAGTCCTTTGAACCGAACCTGTCGATCGACCGCGTTGATGAACTGCTGGGTCATCTGACCCGCGCCGGTGAGCCAAAGCGCATCCGCATTGAAGAAATTCAGCGCATTGTTGCCCGTCATTACAATGTGTCGAAGCAGGATCTGCTGTCCAACCGCCGTACCCGCACCATCGTGAAGCCGCGTCAGGTTGCGATGTATCTGGCGAAAATGCTGACCCCGCGCTCGCTGCCGGAAATCGGCCGTCGTTTTGGCGGACGCGATCACACCACAGTTCTGCATGCTGTCCGCAAGATCGAAGATCTGGTCGGTGCTGATCTTAAACTGGCGCAGGAGCTGGAACTGCTGAAGCGCCTGATCAACGAACAATCCGCATAAGCTGTCACAGATACCGATGATTCTGTATCGCGGCTCTGGTCGCGATACAGTTCATAGGCGGAATATCGGGGCAAAGAGCGGGTTCATCAGTCATTATGCAGAAGAAATCGCTGCTGTGCTGTTCTGCGGACTTGCAAAGCCCCCTGAAATTCTGGCAGTTTAGCCGTCCAAGAGGCGCCTGTCGCGCCGTGATCTCCGGTACAGCTCTGTTTGTTGCCGGACAGATGTTAGCGAGTTCTGTACATCATGCGCGTAACTATTGAACGTTCAAATCTTCTGAAATCTCTCAACCATGTGCATCGCGTGGTTGAACGCCGGAATACGATTCCGATTCTCTCCAATGTGCTGTTGCAGGGAGAAGACGGTGTGCTGAAGCTCAAGGCTACTGACCTTGATCTGGAAGTAACCGAATCGACCGAAGCGGCAATTGATACGGCAGGAGCCACAACAGTTCCGGCGCATCTGCTTTATGACATCGTGCGCAAGTTGCCGGACGGCGCTGAAGTGATGCTGGCCAATAATGAAGACGGCACAGCGATGTCGGTTGTATCCGGCCGCTCGTCCTTTCGTCTGCAGTGCCTGCCGCAGTCCGATTTCCCTGAACTGACAGCGGGTAGTTTCACCCATACATTCCGTATGGATGCGAGCGCGCTGAAACGCCTGATCGACCGCACCAATTTTGCGATCTCGACGGAAGAAACCCGCTATTACCTCAATGGTATTCACCTCTATGCCGGTGAAGATGACGGCCGTTTGGAACTGCGCGCTGTGGCGACCGATGGTCACCGTCTGGCACGCGCAGCGATGGAAGCACCAAGCGGTGCTGAAGGCATGCCTGCGATCATCATTCCGCGCAAAACCGTTGCGGAATTGCAGAAACTGGTTGATGCACCGGATATGCAGGTGACGATTGAAGTGTCGGATGTGAAAATCCGTTTCACTGTCGGCACAGTCGTTCTGACCTCGAAACTGATCGACGGCACATTCCCTGAATATAAGCGCGTGATTCCGGCCGGTAATGACCGCAAGCTGGTGATTGACCGCCAGAGCTTTGCCGCTTCTGTTGACCGCGTGTCGACCATTTCCAATGAGAAAGGCCGTGCGGTTAAGCTCAGCATTTCCGATGGTCTTCTGACGCTGACCGTGAACAATCCGGATTCCGGTTCCGCAACCGATGAAGTACCGGCAGGCTATGACAGTGAACCGATGGAAATCGGCTTCAACTCGAAATATCTGCTCGATATCACATCGCAGCTTTCCGGCAAGGAAGCCGTATTCATGCTGGCTGATGCCGGTTCACCAATGCTGGTGCGTGATGAGGGCGATGAACATCTGATCTATGTTCTGATGCCGATGCGTGTATAAGTGCACGGGTGAGCACGAATATAAACATTGATGCACAAATTTCAGGTCGCAGCGAACGGGTGAGTTTCCGTCGTCTGCGGCTTGCGCATTTTCGCAATTATGAGAGCCTGTCGCTGCCGCTGAGCGGTGGCCATGTGGTGCTGACCGGCGAGAATGGTGCAGGTAAAACCAATCTTCTGGAAGCGGTTTCCTTTTTGTCGCCGGGTCGCGGCATGCGTCGTGCTGCCTATGCTGATGTCAGCCGCAGCGGAGCGCCTGATGGTTTTGCCATTCATGCGCTGCTGGAATCGGCAAGCTATGGCGAGGTTGAAATCGGCACCGGTTTAGCTGGTACCAATGGCGAGGCAGGGCGCAAGGTGCGGATTAATGGCGCGCCAGCCAGTGCCGATCAGTTGCTCGATTATTCCCGTATCATCTGGCTCATTCCGGCTATGGACGGGCTGTTTACCGGTTCCGCCGGTGACCGCCGCCGTTTTCTCGACCGTATGGTGCTGGCGATTGATGTCAGCCATGGCAAGCGTGTGCTGGATTATGAAAAGGCTATGCGCAGCCGCAACCGGCTGATTTCGGATTACAACAGCGATGCCCAATGGCTGGATGCGATTGAAGCGCAAATGGCTGAGCTTGGTACGGCCATTGCTGCGGCACGTGCCGAGCTGATGAGCCTGATTGCCGCGATGATTGAGCAGACGCCGGATGACAGTCCGTTCCCGAAAGTGGATTGCTTTCTGGAAGGCGAGCTGGAAGGGCGTATCCGTCTTGAGGCGGCGCTGGATCTGGAAGAGAATTTCCGCCGCACTTTGCGCGATATGCGTGGCCGTGACCGCGCGGCAGGGCGCACGCTGGACGGGCCGCACCGCACGGATATGGTCGTGCATCACCGGCCTAAAGGCATGCAGGCGGCTTTGTGCTCTACAGGCGAGCAGAAGGCGCTGCTGATCGGTCTGGTGCTTGCCCATGCAAGGCTGACGGCCAATCTTGCCAATATGACGCCGGTGCTGCTGCTCGATGAAATTGCCGCTCATCTCGATGAGGGCAGACGTGCCGCTTTGTTTGATATTATTGACGATCTGGGCGCGCAGTCTTTCATGACTGGTACGGATCGCGCGCTGTTTCGCGACCTCAAAGGTGAAGCGCAATTTTTCAATGTCAGCGGTGCAAACCTGACAGCTTATGATATTTGAACCGGCAGGGTTTCTGCATTGTCTTTTTGTTTTACGCGTATCTTATCCGAAAACCGCTTCACACTTTTCAGGATACGCTCTAAACTTTATCAATGAGCACACAGTCAGAACCTTTCAGCGGATTAGAAATCGAGCGTTATGCGCGCCATATTATCCTGCCGGAAATCGGCGGGGCAGGGCAGCAGAAGCTTAAAAATGCGCGGGTACTGGTGATCGGTGCAGGCGGGCTCGGCAGTCCGGCACTGCTTTATCTCGCCGCTGCGGGTGTCGGCCATCTCGGCATTGTCGATGATGATATGGTGACATTGTCCAATCTGCAACGTCAGGTGGTGCATCACACCGACAGTATCGGCGAGAATAAAACCGACAGTGCTGCGGCCACCATTCACCGCATTAATCCGCATATTGAAATTGCCTGTCATACATTGCGGCTCACACCGGAGAATGTGACGGAGCTGTTTTCGGACTATGATATTATCGTTGACGGTTCGGATAATTTCAGCACCCGCTATCTGGTGGCCGATCATGCGGCTTTGCTGGAAAAAGCACTGGTCACCGCAGCCATGGGGCGGTTTGACGGCTCGCTCACTGTGCTGAAACCCTATGAGAGTGATTCTGAGGGCAATCCACTGCCGCATTACCGTGATCTGTTTCCTGAACCGCCGCCGGAAGGACTGATTCCCTCCTGCGCAGAAGCAGGCGTGATCGGCGCTTTACCAGCGATTCTCGGTTCATTACAGGCGATGGAAGTGATTAAACTGATTACCGGCATCGGTGAGCCTTTGCTGGGACGCTTGTTGCTTTATGATTCTCTGTCGGCGCGGTTTGAGACCATGCGCTATAAACGGCGGAAGGCAGCAGACCAATGAGCGCGCAGAACCGGTCCTGTCAGGTTTTTACAATCACACCTGATTATGACGGGTTCGACGCTCTGTTGCTGCTCATTCAGGATGCCTTTGCCACGATGGACGGTGTGATTGATCCGCCGAGTTCTGCCGGATTGCTGAATGCAGCGATTCTGCGCGGCAAAGCAGGCACAGAAACAGCCTATGGGGTGCTGAGCGACGGACAACTGGCCGGATGCGTGTTTCTGGCGGATAAAGGCGATCATCTTTATTTAGGCAAACTGGCTGTTGCCGCTCCGTTTCGCGGGCTTGGCGTTGCACGTCGTCTGGTCGAACAGGCCGAAAAGCTGGGGCGTGAGCGCGGCATGTCGCATATTGACCTGCAAGTACGTATCGAACTGACCGACAATCAAAAACTATTCAAAAAACTGGGCTTTGCAGTGGTCGGAGAAACCATGCATCCGGGCTTTACCCGCGTGACATCGCTGACAATGCGTAAAGCTCTGCTTTAATCATATTCGGGAGGAACCTATGGTGCTGGCACTGAGCGCGGAGGAACGTGCCATTATCAACGGGCGGGATGGTGCAGGCGCGGCAATGGCCATGCGCATTGTTGCCAGAACTGCCGAACTGATGGGCGCGCCGAGGCTGATCCCTATCGCTTCCGCACATATTGACGGTGCGCTCTATCATGGTGACAGCGGTACCTACTTTGCAGAGAAGCTGGTGGAGGGGCAGGCGAAGGTGCGCGTTCGCTCGACGCTCAATGTCGGTTCACTGGATCTGACCGGCTGCTCCGGCAACCGCCTGCCACCCCATGAGGCGGCTATGGCAAAGCGCATGATGCAGGCCTATATCAAACTAGGTTGCGAACCGTCATGGACCTGTGCACCCTATCAGGCAGGGCACCGGCCGCAAACGGGAACGGATGTGGCATGGGGCGAATCGAATGCCGTGGTGTTTTGCAATTCGGTTCTGGGCGCCCGTACGAATCGCTACGGTGATTATCTCGATATTGCCTGTGCTATTGCCGGTCGTGCGCCGGATTACGGATTACACAGATCAGAGAATCGCCGTGCCACAATTGTAGTTGATCTGAGCGCTCTTGATTCTGCACTTCTAAGTCAGGCGGTGGCATGGCCGGTGCTGGGCAATCTTTACGGGCGGTTGATTGGTGATTCTATCGGCGTGGTGACCGGTGTTGCACCGGAACTGCTGACAGAGGATGATCTGAAAGCCTTTGGTGCTGCCTCTGCCTCATCCGGTGCTGTCGGGCTTTTTCATATTGCAGGGCGCACACCGGAGGCACCGGATGCCGAAACGGCACTACAAGGCCATGCGCCGCTGGAAATTATCCGTGTAACACCACAAATGGTGCGGGAAGCGCGCAAAGCTCTGTCTACAGTTATAGCAGACAGAATCGATGCGGTGGCCATCGGTAGTCCGCATTTGTCGCTCGACGAGTTTGATCTTCTTGAAACGGCAATTTCAGACCGAAGATTAACGGTGCCGCTTTATGCCTGTACAGGGCGGCATGTGCTGCGCGAGCTGGACAAGAATCAGCGGCGACAAAAACTGGAACAGGCCGGCGTGATTGTGGTGGCTGACACTTGTGTGGTCGTCACACCGATTCTGCCGGAGAAAGACAATGCGGTGCTGATGACAAATTCCGGAAAATTCGCCCACTATGCCCCGGGCAATACCGGTTATGGTGTTGTCTATGGCTCTTTGCAGGAATGTGTTGAAAGCGCTGTCACCGGCCATGTCCAATATTCTGAGGGAGCATGGTGATGGGGGCAGATACTTTGCAGGCAAAAATACTGGTCGCAGGTGCGCCGGTGGAGGCAGCTGGTTTTGCCCTGACGGCTCCGATCAGCTTCTGGGGCGGGGTTGATCCGCAAACCGGCCTGATCGCCAATGTGCGCCATCCGCAATATGGCCAGTCCGTCTCAGGCAAGGTTCTGTGCCTGCCTGCAACTGTCGGGTCTTCTTCGGCTGCTGCTGTGCTGCTGGAACTGGTGCACAGTAACCGCGCACCGGCAGCGATTATCCTGCATGAACCGGATGCGATTCTGTTACTGGGGCTGATTGTTGCGGAAGAAATGGGACTGACATTCCCGCCTGCCTATCAACTGGATCGCGGGACATATTCTCTGCTGGATCAGCATCAACTCCATATCAGCGAGCAAGGAACGATCCGCATTCTATAAGAAAAGAGCCGGAATTTCCGGCTCTTTTTATGTTTTTAATATTGTTTCTCGCGGTCAACGAGATTGATCAGCGTGCCGTCGCGCTCATAGTCGCGGATCATGCGGATAATCTCCGGCACCAGAGCATTGGCCGAAGAGCTGGCCGCCGCATGGGGGGTGATCGTGATTTTCGGATTGCCCCAGAGCGGGCTGTTTTCAGGCAGCGGCTCGGTTTCAAATACATCAAGCGAGGCCGCAGAAAGCATGCCGCGTTCAAGCGCTGCCTGAATATCCGCCTCATTCTGCAAACCACCGCGTCCTGCATTAATCAGGATCGGCGCGCCAAGAGGTCCGTCCTCTTTCATACGGCCAAAGACGGACATGGACAGAATACCTTTGGTATCCGGTGTCAGCGGCAGCAGGCAGACGAGAATATCAACCTGTTTGAGAAATTCGGACAATCCGTCTTTACCGTGATAGGTGGCAACACCTGCAACATCCTGCGGGCGGCGGCTCCAGCCGCTGACATTGAAACCAAGATGTTTCAGCTTGTCCGCTGCATCGCGCCCCAAAACGCCTAAGCCCATAATCCCGACATTGACCTCACTGGCCGCAGGCTGACGGCGATCTTCACGCCAGATTTTTTTGAGCTGCTGGGTGCGATATTGAGGGCCGAGACGATGATGATCCAGCACCTGCCAGACTACATATTCGGTCATGCGCATGGTCAGATCAGGCGAAACAGTACGCACGATCGGCAGATCCGGCACCTGATCATCATGGAACACATGATCCACACCGGCACCGAGCGAGAAGATGACCTTCAGATTGGGCAGATTGGCAAGCGAACCGCGTTTCTGTTTCCACACCAGCGCATAATCAATGGATGCTTCTTCACCGGCTTTGACCTCGGTAACGATTTCACGCTCCGGCGCAGCTTTGGCAAAGGCTTTGATCCAAATTTCCGGATCCCAGCCGGTCGCTGCAAAATAGATTTTACCCGTGTTTTTTACTGCTGCACTCATTGATTTACCACTCCCTTTTCAGCCGTCTCCAAACGGAAGGCTGCTGCCATCAATGCGCGGGTGTAATCGGTTTTCGGCGCTCCGAAGATTTCCTCCGCCGGACCATATTCCACCGCTTTGCCATTGCGCATCACCAGCACATGATTGGCAAGGGCTTTGACCACGCGCAAGTCGTGACTGATGAAAAGATAGCTTAATTCGTGTTTTTTCTGCAAATTGCGCAGCAATTCGACAACCTGTGCCTGCACACTCATATCGAGAGCCGAAGTCGGCTCATCCAGCATCACAAAACGCGGATTGAGCACCATGGCACGGGCAATGGCGATGCGCTGGCGCTGACCGCCGGAAAACTCATGCGGATAGCGGAAGCGGCTTTCCGGATCGAGATTGACCTCATGCAAAGCGGCAATGACTTTATCATCGCGCTCGTCAGCCGAGAGTTTCGGTTCATGCACCTGCAATCCCTCGGCGATAATCTCCGCAACCGACATACGCGGGCTGAGAGAGCCGAACGGATCCTGAAACACAATCTGCATTTCACGGCGTAGCGGGCGCATATCCTTGAAGGAAAACCGGTCGATATTTTTGTCACCAAAGCGGATTTCGCCTTTGGATGAAATCATCCGCGACAGCGCCAAACCAAGGGTGGTTTTGCCGGAGCCGGATTCACCAACCACACCCAGTGTTTGCCCAGCGCGCAGTTCCACATTGATACCGTCAACGGCCTTCACATAATCGACTGTCTTGCGCAGAAAGCCTTTTTTGATCGGAAACCAGACTTTGATATCTTCGCCGCTCATGACCAGCGGTGCACTTTCTTCCGCAGGCAGCGGTGCGCCCTTCGGCTCGGCACTCAGCAAATGCTTGGTATAATCATGCTGCGGATTGGTGAAAATATCTTCTGTCTTGCCGCTTTCCACGATTTTACCGTGATGCATGACGCAAACGCGGTCGGCAATCTTACGCACCACACCCAGATCATGGGTGATGAACAGCATCGACATATCCTGTGACTGCTTTAACTCGGCCAGCAATTGCAGAATCTGCGCCTGCACTGTCACATCGAGCGCAGTGGTCGGCTCATCGGCAATCAGCAGTTTCGGCTTATTGGCGAGCGCCATGGCGATCATCACGCGCTGGCGCTGCCCGCCGGAAAGCTGATGCGGATAGGATTGCAGACGTTTTTCCGGTTCGCGGATGCCGACTTCATTGAGCAGCTCCAATGTCCGCGCGCGGGCCTGTTTTTCGCCCATGCCCTGATGCAGCCGCAGGATCTCACTGATCTGACGTTCAACCACATGCAGCGGATTGAGCGAGGTCATCGGCTCCTGAAAGATCATGGCAATGTCATTGCCGCGAACACCGCGCAGTTTGTTTTCCGGCATGGTCAGCATGTCTTGCCCCTCAAAGAGGATCTGACCGGACGGATGGCTGGCGGAAGGATAGGGCAGCAGTTTCAGCACCGACAAAGCGGAGATGGATTTACCCGAGCCGGATTCTCCCACCAGAGCGACGGTTTCGCCTTTGTGTATGTCGAAGGAGATATGATCGACAGCAATCCTGTCCTGACCATCCTGATGAAAGGCAATCGACAGATCGCGAACGCTGAGCAGCACGTCGGCTTTTTCATGGGAACTCATTTAAAAGCCTTTCGCGGATCAAAGGCATCACGCACTGCTTCACCGACAAAGATCAGCAGCGACAGCATCAGCGAGATAACCACAAAACCGGTTATGCCAAGCCATGGTGCCTGAAGATTATTCTTACCCTGTGCCAGCATTTCACCAAGCGACGCTGAACCCGGCGGCAGACCAAAGCCGAGGAAGTCGAGCGAGGTCAGCGTGGTGATCGAGCCGTTGAGAATAAACGGCAGGAAGGTCAGGGTTGCGACCATCGCATTGGGCAGCAAATGCCGCCACATGATGGTGCGGTTATTGACGCCCAGCGAGCGTGCTGCATTCACATATTCAAAGTTACGGGCACGCAGGAATTCGGCACGCACTACGCCGACAAAGGCAACCCATGAGAACAGCAGCATAATAAACAGCAGTACCCAGAAGCCCGGCGGCAGAATGGCAGCGAT
The DNA here is from genome assembly GCF_020341615.1 of Pseudochrobactrum sp. XF203. Taxonomy (NCBI): domain Bacteria; kingdom Pseudomonadati; phylum Pseudomonadota; class Alphaproteobacteria; order Hyphomicrobiales; family Brucellaceae; genus Pseudochrobactrum; species Pseudochrobactrum sp. XF203. Next base: position 10,174 of record NZ_CP084392.1, read on the forward strand.
AATCAGCAGCAGATAGAGCACCGGTATCGACGACCAGATTTCGATGAAACGTTGGAAAATAAGATCAACCCAGCCGCCGAAATAACCCTGTACCGCACCGGCTGTCACACCGATCACACCGGAAAAAGCGGTGAGGATGAGACCGAACAATACGGAAATACGGAAACCGTAGAGCGCACGGGCAAACACATCGCGTGCCTGATCGTCGGTGCCGAGCCAGTTCATATTGCCGATGGTGCAGTTCGGATCATTCACGCCTTCCGCATAGCGGGCGCAGCGCTGTTCTTTCGACATCAGCCAGAATGGTTTGGACGGTGCGGCTTCCGGAATTTCATTATTCACGGTGCGGTAGGAATAGCGCACCGGCGGCCAGATTGCCCAGCCGTTCTGGTTAATCTCGTCCTGAATGACCGGATCGCGGTAATCGGTGACCGCATAGAAACCGCCGAATTTCTCTTCCGGATAATCAACCAGCACCGGCATCAGAATTTCGCCCTTGTAGGAAACCAGTATCGGTTTGTCATTGGCGATAAATTCAGCAAAGAGCGAGGTCACAAACAGAAACAGGAAAATCCACAGTGACCACCAGCCGCGCCGGTTGGCCTTGAAATTGCGCCAGCGCCGCTGATTGAGCGGCGACAGAAACGGGCGTTTCACACGCGCAGGAGGGGTAGTCGTGACAGCACTCATCACACATCCCTCCGGTCAAAATCAATACGCGGATCAATCCATGTATAAGTGAGATCGGAGAGCAGACCGACCAGCAGGCCGATCAGCGAGAAGATAAACAGATTGGCAAAGACCACAGGATAATCACGGTTAAGAACGGACTGATAGCCAAGCAGGCCGAGACCGTCGAGCGAGAAGATGGTTTCAATCAACAGTGAGCCGGTGAAGAAGGCGGTGATGAACGCACCGGGAAAACCGGCAATCACAATCAGCATCGCATTACGGAACACATGACCGTACAACACCTGCCGTTCTGTCAGGCCTTTGGCGCGGGCAGTGGTGACATATTGTTTGCGGATTTCTTCCAGAAATGAGTTTTTGGTGAGCAGGGTGGTTGTCGCAAAGGCCGACAGCACCAGCGCCAGCACCGGCAGCGCCATATGCCAGATATAGTCTGTGATTTTGCCCCACAGGCTCATCTGGTCGAAATCCGGCGAAGTCAGGCCGCGCAGCGGGAACCAGTCGAAGAATGAGCCGCCTGCAAACAGCACGATCAGCATGATGGCGAAAAGAAAACTCGGAATCGCATAGCCGATAATAATCACCGCGCTGGTCCAGACGTCAAAACGTGAACCGTCGCGCACAGCTTTGAGAATACCGAGCGGAATAGAGATCATATAGGAAATCAGGGTGAGCCACAGGCCGAGTGAAATCGAAACCGGCAGCTTTTCCTTAATCAGATCAATCACTTCAATATCGCGAAAATAGGAGTGTCCGAAGTCAAAACGGGCATAGTTCCACAGCATCAGACCGAAGCGTTCCAGTGGCGGCTTATCAAAGCCGAACTGCTGTTCCAGACTGGCGATAAATTCAGGATCAAGCCCCTGCGCACCGCGATATTTCGAGGAGCTGCCGCTGTCCATTGATATTGCGCCTGCATCAGCGCCTCCGCCTGAAAGCCTGTCCATGGCATCGCCGCCCTGTCCCTGCAATTGCGCAATCACACGCTCTACGGGGCCGCCGGGGGCAAACTGGATGACGGCAAAAGAAATGGCCATGATGCCGAAAATGGTTGGAATCATGAGCAGCAGGCGTCGGAGAATATAAGCGCCCATCAGATGAATAATCCTGTTTGTTTCTTATTGTGTTTTGTGAATTTAGCGCAAAGAACTGAATTATGTTTTACCAAGCTGTCCGGCTTTCGCTTTATCATACCACCAGTAAAATTCCGGATAGCCGCCATAGGGAGGCGATTCTGTCATACCAAATTTGTCCCAATAGGCGATCAGTTTTCCGCCTGCTGACCAGCAGGGGATCCAGTCTCTGCGGTAACGTAACAACCGGTCGAGAATAAGGACAGCGGCGGTCAGGTCTTTGCGATTATCCGCCTGTGCCACATCATCCAGCAATGCATCAATCAAAGGGCTGCTGGTGCCGGTATGATTTTGTGAACCCGGCATGTTGACGCTCTCTGAGCCATACATGACAGCGAGTGTGGCTCTGTCCAAAGTCGGCGATGTGCTGAAGGCAAGCCCCATCATGTCATAATCAAAATCCAGCAGACGCTTCTGATAAGTCGCCGCTTCTGCCATGCGCACTGTCGCATTGATCCCGATGGCCTGAAGGTTCTTAATCATCGGATTATAGACGCGGTTAAATCCGTCGGAATCGTTGAGAATTTCCAGCGTGAAAATCTGGCCGTCAGCACCAACCAGCCACTGGCCTTTGCGTTGATAGCCCGCCTCTTTCAGCAAGTCTGCCGCGCGGCGCAAGTGTTCACGATTGCGGCCGCTGCCGTCTGTTACCGGCATTGTCACCGGATCATCGAGCAGAGCAGCGCGGGTTTCCTCATCAATCAGTGCAGCATGGCGGGTAATAACTGCCTGTTCAGCGGCAGAGGCTTTGCCCTTGGCTTCAAAGTCAGAATTGCTGAAATTGGATTGCTGGCGCTGATACAGATTGCTGAACAGGTTTCTGTTGCTCCATTCGAAGTCAAAGCACAGTCCTATCGCCTCGCGCACCCGCTTGTCACGAAAACGCTCGCGGCGCTGGTTGAGCGCCCAGCTTTGCATGGACGGAAATTTCCATGCAGGAAAGCGTTTCTTGATAACTTTACCGGTTTCTACTGCACTGAAATTATAATCATTGGTCCATGATTTGGAGACGCTTTCTGCACGCCAGTCCAGAATGCCTTTTTTGAAAGCCTCAAAGGCCGGTTGTCTGTCACGGAAAAACTCGATGCGGATACGGTCAAAATTATTGCGCCCGATATTCACATTGAGATCTTTGGCCCAATAATCTTCATTGCGCTGATATTCGATAAATTGTCCGGCAGAGAATGCACCGACTTTATAGGCACCGGAGCCGAGCGGAATAGTCAGGCTGTTTCCGTCAAAACTATGCTCCGTGTAATAGGCTTTGGAGAGCACGGGCAGCAATACCATGCTGGTGATGAGACGGCGGTTTTGGGCTGCTGTTTCACCTTTGAGAGTCAGCTTCAGGCGATAGTCATCCTCGGCAACCGCGCTTTCCATTTTTGCAAGCAGCAGGCGGAGCGCCGGATGACCTTTTTCTTTCAGCAGATCATAGCTGAAAGCTGCATCATGCGCGGTGAGTGGTGTGTTATCGTGAAAACGCGCCTGTTCGCGCAGTTTGAACAGATAGCTTTTGCCGTCATCGCTGGCAGTCACGCTTTCTGCGATCAGACCGTAAACCGCATCGGGTTCGTCCAGTGCACGGGTCATCAATGTATCGAAACAGATTTCCATCCGTGGCGGCGCATCACCCAAAGCGGAAAATGTATTGAGCGTGTTGAAAGTGTTCGGAGCCTGATTCAGCGTCCATTCATTGACGGAGAAATTAAAGCTTCCGCCTTTGGGTGCCTGCGGATTGATATAATCAAAATGGCTGAAACCGGCAGGGTATTTCAGATCATCAAACACGGCCAGCCCGTGGCTGGCTGTGTTTTTGCTCTCCTGTGCTCTGAGCTGAAAGGGAAGAGCGGAACTCAGTGCCGCTGCCCCGCTTAACACAAGAATCTGCCGCCGGTTCATAAGGCTTTTATGATGCTCTGCCATGATTTTTCTCCCGCTTTGCAGCTGTGATCCGGTCTTGTATCGGGTATAAAATTATACACCAAAATACAGGACAAAATCAGAGTGAGCCATTTTATGGTTTAGGCTTTACCCACCAGGAAAACGGATCAATCCCGGCATAATCAGGCTGCTTGTCCGGAAGGCCGAACTTGTTCCAATAGGCAACATTGATCGTATCGGAATACCATTGCGGCACGGTGTAATAATTCCACAGCAGCACGCGGTCGAGCGCGCGGGTGGCAGCCACCAGCTCGTCGTGATCTTTGGCATAGACAACGCGGTCGATCAGCTTGTCGATGGCCGGATTTTTGATGCCGGCATAGTTTTTGCTGCCCTTCAGATCGGCAGACTGGGTGCTCCACATCTCCCGCTGTTCATTGCCGGGTGACTGGCTCTGCGCCACAACCGTGGTGATAATATCGTAATCGAAGTCATTCACCCGTGCCTGATATTGCGCATCATCAACAACGCGCAGTGACGCATTGATGCCGACGCGGCGCAGATTGTTGATATACGGATTTACAACGCGCTCTTCGTTCGGATTATTGGTCAGGAATTCGAGAGTAAACACCTCGCCTTTGTCATTGGTGAGCTTGCCGTCCTTCACCACCCAGCCGGCTTGTGCAAACAGGTCAATGGCATGGCGCAGATTGGTACGCATGGCCTGCGGTGTGTCGAAGACCGGTAGCTTATACGGCTTGGTGAAAACAGCATCCGGAATTTCTCCGCGCACGGTTTCCAGAATTTTCAGCTCCTCAGGGGAAGGCAGACCGGATGAGGCCAGATCAATACCGGCAAAATAGCTTTCAATCCGCTTATACTGATTGAAAAACAGCAGACGGTTCATGCTTTCAAAATCAAACACCCAGTTCAGTGCTTCACGAACCCGTACATCCTGAAATTTGGCTTTGCGGGTATTCAGAAACGCGCCCTGCATACGTCCTGCTGCATGAAACGGGAAACTGGCTTTGATAACATCGCCGCGCTCCACAGCCGGAAAATTATATTGTTCTTTCCAGCGCTGAGCTATGTTTTCCAGACGGAAATCATAGATGCCGCCTTTTTTGAAGGCTTCCCATGTCGCGTCATTGTTCAGAAAATATTCGTATTTGACCTGATCGAAATTACTGCGTCCGATCTGGGTCGGCTGGTCTTTACCCCAGTAATCCTCTGCGCGTTGCCAGATGATGGATTTACCCGGATTAACGGAAGCGATTTTATAGGCGCCGGAGCCGAGCGGAATTTCGAGAGTGGAGCGGCTGATATCACGCTGCTTGCCGTTTTTATCTTTGCCTTGCCACCAATGTTTCGGCAGCACGACGAGATCACCCATAATGTTCGGCAATTCGCGGTTACCGCTCTTGTCAAAGGTGAAGGTGACTTCATTGTCGCCGGTTTTCTCGGCTTTCACGACGTCCGCATAATAGCGGTTATAGAGCGGGGATTGTTTTTTCAGCGTCTCGAAAGACCAGATCACATCTTCCACAGTAATCGGGGTCTTGTCATGCCATGCGGCTTTCGGATTGATGCGGAATTTTACCCAGGAAAAATCATCCGGATATTGCATGGCTTCGGCAATCATCCCGTAGGATGTCGAGCTCTGATCCATCGACTGATCCATCAGCGTGTCATAAAGCATACCGCCGCCGAAATTGGCGAGACCGGCAGCCGCAACACCCTGCACCACATAGGGGTTCAGCGTATCAAATGAACCGACAGCAACCTGATTGAGCGTACCGCCTTTAGGTGCATCAGGATTGACGTAGTCGTAATGTTTAAAGCCTGCGGCATATTTAGGCTCACCTGTCAGGCTGTTGGCATGGCGCCATGGCAAATCCTGAGCGGAAGCGAGGCTGCTATACAGCCCCAAACCTGCAAGAAGCATAATCCGCAATGCTGTTTTCATTCCGCCACCCGATAGTTTGCTCACAAGAATAAGCTTCCACTTTAATGATCCCTGTATGAATTAAAAGGGAAAGCGGGCAGAAGCAGAGCAAAAATCGGAAGTGGCGGATTAAATCTTTGTAATAATCAGGCTTTTTTGACGAATTCGGTTTTCAGAACCAGACCTTTGACCTGTTTGGTGTTGCATTCAACTTCACCGTCACGGCCGTTGAGGCGGACATTTTTCACCAAGGTGCCACGCTTGATAGTTTCAGATGTGCCTTTGACTTTGAGGTCTTTGATGAGGGTGACAGAGTCACCGTCCTGCAACTGGGTGCCGTTGCTGTCGCGTACAATTGGTTCATCAGACATGAGACATTTTCCTTCAAAATAAAAGCCGGGCATTAAGCCCGGCTTGATAATATTCAAATGATCTTAAGATCAGTTGGCGGGCTGCGTTGCCGGTGCTTCCGGTGCGGCAGGTGCCGGAGTTTCTGTTGCCGGTGCAGCCGGAGCTTCAGCAGGCTTTTCTTCTGCCGGTTTTGGTGCTTCAGCAGGTGCGGCAGCTTCCGGTGCAGGCAGCGGCGCAGGATTGTCAGACAGCGAGCGCAGATAAGCAATCAGATCAGCGCGTTCATTGTCTTTTTTGTCGCCGGCAAAGCCCATAGCTGTGCCTTTGATATAGCCTTTAGGCGAGGTCAGGAACTTATTGAGATGCTCATAATCCCAGACTTCTTTGCCGCCCTGTGAAAATTCTTTCATGGCTGCGGAATAGCTGAAACCTTCAACGGTCGCCATCGGACGGTTTACAACATCCCAGAGATGCGGACCGACTTTGTTCGCGCCGCCTTTTTCACTCGTATGGCAGGCTGCACAGCGTTTGAACACTGTTGCACCGCGTGCAGGATCAGCTGATGCCAGCAAGGTTGCAATCGGAACAGCAACAGCTGCTTCCTTGCCACCGGCTGCCGGTGCGCCGCCTTCTGCAGCTGCAATTTCATAACCGGCTTTTTCAGGATGCGAGGTCGAGAAAATCGCATCGGATGAAATACCAATAGTCATTACAACAAAAACTGTGGCCAGAAAGGCCATGATAAACTTGTTGGACTGAGACGATTCCATGTGGCCGCTAGCGCTCCTCTTCCCCAACGCCTTTAGCTTGGCGGTAATTATTGATACGTCTTAGGGGAGGGTTGCCCTCCATTGCTGACTTTCGCCGGAAACTAGGTCTTTTACTTGGCGCTGGCAACACCTATAAGAACTGCAGTACCCGTGACTTTTTGACACTTTCGGATGAATAGCCATGTCTAAGCCGTTTAAATCGCTGATCCTGATCCCCGCCCGCATGGCCTCAACCCGTCTTCCGGGTAAGCCGCTGGCCGACATTGCCGGAAAGCCGATGATCGTGCATGTGGCCGAGCGTGCAGTCGCATCCGGTCTGGGACGCGTAGTTGTTGCAACGGATAGTGCAGAGATTAAAGCGGCTGTCGAGGCGCACGGGCTTGAAGCAGTTATGACACGCAGCGATCATGAATCCGGTTCGGACAGAATTTATGAAGCCTTGCAAACTATTGATCCGAATAAAGAATTTGACGCGGTAATCAATGTTCAGGGTGACCTGCCAGTGATTGATCCGGCGCTGATTAAAACCGCTTTGCAGCCGCTGATTGACGGACCTGCGGATATCGCCACCCTTGGCGTTGTGATCGCTGACGAGAAGGAAAAGACTAATCCGAATGTGGTGAAGATCGTCGGCTCGCCGCTGACCGGTGCCAATAAATTGCGCGCGCTTTATTTTACCCGCGCCACTGCGCCTTATGGCGATGGCCCGCTTTACCATCATATCGGTCTTTATGCCTATCGCCGTGCGGCACTGGAAAAATTTGTCGCGCTCGGGCCTTCGGTTCTGGAATTGCGTGAAAAACTGGAACAGCTGCGGGCTCTGGAAGCGGGTATGCGAATCGATGTGGAAGTGGTTCAATCCTTCCCGCTCGGTGTGGATACACCGGAAGATCTGGAAAAGGCGCGTCAGTTTCTGTCCCGCTGAAATTCAGGGAAAACAGAGAAGCATTTTATAAATAGTCAAAGGCACCAAAATGGCAGCGAAGACCAATAAAATATCGTTTCAGGGTGAACCGGGAGCAAATTCCGATACGGCCTGCCGCAATATGTTTCCGACGATGGAGCCGCTGCCATGTGCGACTTTTGAAGATGCATTTAATGCCGTTGAAAATGGCGAAGCCGATCTGGCGATGATTCCGATTGAGAATACGCTGGCCGGACGTGTTGCGGATATTCATCATCTTTTGCCGGAATCACGCCTGCATATTATCGGCGAATATTTCCTGCCGATCCATTTCCAGCTGATGGTGCTGCCGGGCACCAAAGTGGAAGATATCAAAAGCGTTCACAGCCATATTCATGCGCTGGGACAATGCCGTAAAATCATTCGCGGCAATGGCTGGAAACCGGTGATTGCCGGTGATACCGCAGGCGCTGCCCGTCAGGTGGCGGATCTGGGCGATAAGAGCAAGGCGGCCTTAGCACCATTGCTGGCCGCAGAACTCTACGGGCTGGAAATCCTGCAGCATAATGTCGAAGACGCGGAAAACAACATTACGCGCTTTGTTGTGCTGTCCAAACAAGAGCAATGGGCACCGCGCAAGTCACCGGACGAGCTGATGGTGACGACTTTTGTATTCCGCGTGCGCAACGTTCCGGCAGCGCTTTATAAGGCGATGGGCGGTTTTGCGACCAATGGCATCAACATGACCAAGCTGGAAAGCTACCAGATCGGCGGCACTTTCATGGCCACGCAGTTCTATGCGGATATTGAAGGCCATCCGGATGACCGCTCCGTGCAGCTGGCACTGGAAGAACTGGCTTTCTTCACCAAGGAAGTGCGTATTGTCGGTGTTTATCCGGGCAGTGAAAACCGCAAGCAACTGCTTGCAGCTGAGTAAGCCCAAGCAACTGCTTGCTGCGGAATAAAGTCGCCTTACTCAGTTTGAAAAAAGCGCCGGAGTGATCCGGCGCTTTTTTATTTGTCTGAACACTCTACCCAATGACGGATCAGGGCGCTGGCGATGGCACCGGCAGGTGGTGTGCGTAAGCCTTGAGCATGGACATTATCCAGCATTGCTCTTGCCTCATCGCGGGTAAACCAGCGTCCGTCTTCCAGCTCCTCATAGTCGAGCGTGATCTGATCGGACAAGCCTTGCGCAAAACAGCCGATCATCAGGGAATAGGGAAACGGCCATGGCTGGCTGGCATGATAAGTGACCTGTCCGACGGGCAGGCCTGATTCTTCGCGCACTTCACGCCGGACAGCATTTTCAATCGTCTCACCCGGCTCCACAAAACCGGCAAGGCAGGAATAGGTCAGCGGAGCAAAATGCGGGCTTCGCGCAAGCAGACAAGCGTCGCCATTGTCTGTTTTACGGGTGACAAGCATAATCACCACCGGATCGGTACGTGGAAAATGCTCGGCATTGCAGGAAGTGCACACCCGTTTGAAGCCGCCGATGCGCATTTCTGTCCGGTTGCCGCACCGCCCGCAAAAGCGATGTGTCCGGTGCCAAGCAAGTAGCGCTGCGCCTTGCGCAACCATACCGCTCAGCGCAGGTGGCAAAAGATGATGCGTGTAGAGTGCGCGATATTCCGAGGCTTCATAAGGCGCAGGAAGTGCCTCCACGTCCAGTCCGGTGTCGAGTGCAAAATAGGCAATGCCCTCTGCTTCACCCAGCAAAATCAGATTGTCACCGGCAGATAAATCCGCACCATTTTGCAGGGCGCGTCGCTCCGCATGGCTGAACAAGGCACGCTGTTCCGGTGCGTCCTGCTTCAAAATAATCTTATTGCCGGCAAAAAGCAGAAATTGCGCATCCGGATCAGCCAATGCTTTGGCTAAACTTGTTTCGTCCCGTTTCTCGGCCTGCGGGTCAAGTGTCCTGCCGGCAAAGCCAAGACCATAGCTGTTATCTGTCATGTAATAAACTCAGGCAGCCAAAATCAGGCAGAAAGACGGTTGCGCAAATCACTGATGAGCTTGCTTGCTTCTTCGTCCGTATAAGGTTCACGTGTGCCATGTCCCCAGACCGGACCCGGCCATGCCGCATCACCGCTGTTGCGTGCAACAATGTGAATATGCAGCTGGCGCACAATATTGCCGAGCGCACCACTGTTGATTTTCTCGCAGCCGGTCGCTGTTTTCATGGCTTCGGCAACCATAGAGGTTTCAAAGCTGAGCATGGTCTGATCGAGCGGGGTCAGCTCGTGAATTTCAGACATATCCGCGCGTTGCGGCACAAGGATCAGCCATGGCCAACGCTTGTCATTCATCAGTAAAAGCTGGCACAGGCCAAGCGGGCCGATAGGAAAGCTGTCATTTTGCAGGCGTTGATCGAGGGCGAAATCTGGCATGATGCGGTGCCTTTGTGAGGGATATTGTTCTTGTCCGGCAGTTTTTGCGGCTAGTCTGGAACTATTCAAACATAAAATGCATGAAAATAATCTATATTTTTTTATCTCAGCTTATTTGAGCCTTGCATTTTGTGTTCAAATTTCCGATATGAAGCGCGGGAGGTTGGTGGTGGACGTACCACTCGCCAACCGGGTCAGGTCCGGAAGGAAGCAGCCCTAACGAGCTCGGCACGGGTCATCGTGCCAGCCTCCCACCTTTTTCTCCCCTGAAAATCAGATTGTTGTGCACGGAAAAGCTAAGTTTTCCGAGAGACCGCTTTCTGTTTTCAATCGGCTGATGATCTGTGCTACAGCAGTGAAGCTTAGAGCAGTTCCAGTTGTGATGAACTGTTGGAACCGCTCTAATTATTGTTTTACGCATTTGCCTCAAGCAAAACCGGTTCCCACTTTTGCTGGAAATGCTTTAAAGACGGGATCTGAAGGAGCGCGCGAAATCCATGGATAATAAACCGGCAGATAATGCTTATCGCGTTCTCGCCCGTAAATACCGCCCGCAGAATTTTGATGATCTTTATGGTCAGGAGCCGATGGTGCGCACCCTGACCAATGCTTTTGAAGCAGGACGCATTGCTCAGGCATGGATGCTGACCGGTGTGCGCGGGGTGGGTAAGACCACAACGGCGCGTATTCTGGCGCGCGGCCTGAATTATAAAACCGATACGATTGATCAACCGAGTGTGCATCTCACAGAACTGGGGGAGCACTGTCAGGCGATTATGGAAGGCCGCCATGTCGATGTGATCGAGATGGATGCTGCCTCGCATACCGGTATTGATGATATTCGTGAGATTATTGAACAGGTGCGTTACCGTCCGGTTTCTGCCCGTTACAAAGTCTATATCATCGATGAGGTGCACATGCTCTCCAATCAGGCCTTCAACGGCCTGCTGAAGACATTGGAAGAGCCGCCGCCGCATGTGAAGTTTATTTTTGCGACCACAGAAATCCGCAAAGTACCGATTACGGTGCTGTCGCGCTGTCAGCGTTTTGACCTGCGCCGTATTGAATCCGGCACATTGACCAGCCTGTTGCGCAAAATCACCGGCCTTGAAAATGTGCAGGCTGATGACACGGCGCTGGCGATGATTGCCCGTGCCGGTGAAGGTTCTGCGCGTGACAGTCTGTCGATTCTCGATCAGGCGATTGCCCATGGCAACGGCACAGTTGATAGCCAGACTGTGCGTGAAATGCTCGGCCTTGCTGACCGTGCGCGCATTATCGACCTGTTTGAAATGCTGATGCGCGGTGATGTGGCAGGCGTTTTGAAAGAATTCCGCGCGCAATATGATGTGGGTGCTGATCCTTCCGTTGTGCTGAGCGATCTGGCGGATTTCAACCATCTGGTCACCCGTCTGCGTTTCACACCGGAGGTGGCACAGGATATGTCGCTGTCGGAAGATGAGCGCGTGCGCGGTGCTGAATTTGCCAAAACATTGTCGATCCGCGCTTTGTCGCGTTGCTGGCAGATGTTGCTCAAAGGTATTCATGAGGTGGAGACCTCATCCCGTCCGGTACAGGCTGCAGAAATGCTGCTGATCCGTTTGGCGCATTCTGCTGATCTGCCGACACTGGATGAGGCGCTGAAAGCCATTGCCAATGGTCAGGTTGGCGGTAGTTCTGCGCCATCGGCTCCGCAAGGCGGCGGTGGTAATGGCTCCGGTGGTGGGACTACTGCTTATGCTTCCGCTGATGCGGTTTCCGGCCAGATGGTGCAGCGTCAAAATAATGGTGGCGCCGCTCTTCGATTGGCAGAGCCAACTGCACAGCCGGTGATGCAGCCGCAAGCCATTGTCCAGCCAAAAGCAGAACCTGCTCCGCAAGCAGTGCGCATCCGCGACCTGAATGACATCGTCAATCTGGCAGGCAATAAGCGTGATCTGCAGTTCAAAGTGTTGGTCAAGAATTTTGTACGTCTGGTTTCCATCGGTCAGAACCGTATGGAAATTGCGCTGACCGAACATGCGCCGAAAACACTGGCCACGGATATGGCGCAGCGCCTGCTGGACTGGACGGGTGAACGTTGGATGGTTTCGGTTGCCCGTGATGGTGGCGGCCAGACCGTGGCTGAAGTTGAAACCGCACGACGCGAGGAGCTGGTGACAGATGCCCGCGCTGATCCGGATGTGGCGGCGATTCTTGCGAAATTTCCGGGTGCCAAAATTATCGACGTGCGTATCACCACACCGGATGACGACACGGATTTGGAAATGCAAATGCCGGATCCGGGTGTGGATAGCGGCGATTTGGATGATGACGATTAATTATAGCTGCGGTTGAAACGACCAAAGCTATGAACCATTTATTGAAAAAGAGTAATTCGAGGAGTTCTGCCACATGCGTGACATGATGGGGATGCTGAGCAAAGCAAAAGAAATGCAGGCCAAAATGCAGGCTATGCAGGAAGAAATCGCGCAGATGGAAGTCAGCGCTACTTCCGGCGGTGGTCTGGTCAGCCTGACCTTGCTTGGCAAGGGTACATTGACTAGCCTGAAAATTGATCCGTCGCTGCTCAAAGAAGGCGAAGGCGAAATTCTGGAAGACCTGATTATCGCTGCGCATAATGATGCCAAAGCCAAACTGGAAGCGATGATGGCTGAAAAGACACAGGCGCTGACCGCCGGTCTGCCAATCCCTCCGGGCATGAAACTGCCGTTTTAAGGCGACAGATTATCCATACATCATGTGATTATAAATTAACGCCCGATTCTATTCGGGCGTTAAATGTTTTAAGTCTTCACTATGTCAAAACGAATCGCCGGTCCTGAAATTGAACGCCTGATCCAGCTTCTTGCCCGTGTGCCGGGGCTCGGGCCCCGTTCTGCACGCCGCGCTGCGCTGCATCTGATTAAGAAAAAAGATGCATTGCTGGTGCCGCTTGGCTCTGCCATGCAGGAAGCCGCTGAAAAGGTGCGTATCTGTTCCTGTTGCGGGAACGTGGATACCAGCGATCCCTGTACAGTCTGCGAAGATCCGCGCCGTGATCCCTCCACGCTGATCGTTGTTGAAGACGTGTCCGACCTCTGGGCGCTGGAACGCGCTGGCACCATGAATGTGCGCTATCATGTGCTGGGTGGCCGTCTGTCACCGCTGGATGGTGTGGGGCCGGATGATCTCAATATTAAAGGTCTGATCGAGCGTGTGACGGGTGGTGAGATCAAAGAGATTATTCTTGCGGTCAATGCCACGGTCGAAGGGCAGACCACAGCGCATTATATCACCGATCAGCTCGACGGTATGGATGTGAAAATCACCCGTCTTGCTCATGGTGTGCCGGTCGGTGGCGAGCTGGATTATCTGGACGAGGGGACATTGGCAGCGGCTTTGCGCGCCAGAACAACATTATAAAACCTGACCTACCGATTTTTTATCCAAGTTTCAGGTGGATTTTGTATAACAGGAGCAGCCATGCAGAAGACTTTCCTCCGTCAGGCTTTGGTGGCGCTCAGCCTGTTTGGTGCAGCCGTACCTCTCACCACGACAATGGCACAGGCTCAGACGTACTCTGCCGCACTCCAATCCAAAACCAATGCAGCTTTTCAGCAATGGCTGGAGAATGATCTGTGGCCGCAGGCGCAACAGCGCGGCATCAGCCGTAATGTGTTCAATCAGTCTTTATCCGGCGTGCAGCTGAACTGGAAACTGCCTGATCTGGTACCGCCCGGCACCAAGCCGCAAACACCAAAACAGCAGACACAGTCTGAGTTCGGCTCTCCGGCCAATTATTTCCGCAAGGGCACAGTTGATTCCGTTGTCAGTAATGGCAAGGCGAAGCTCAATGCCCATAAGAGCCTGCTGGCGAAAATCGAGCGTGATTTCGGCGTGCCTGCCGGTATTGTTGTCGCTGTCTGGGGACGTGAATCAGCCTTCGGCTCGGTAAAAATTCCTTACAACGGTTTTGAAGTGCTTGCGACCAAAGCCTTTATGGCAACCCGCAAGGATATGTTCCGTGCGGAATTACTGGCAGCGCTCGAAATTGTGCAGAAGGGCTATATGGATAGTGCACATCTGAAAAGCTCTTGGGCGGGTGCGCTCGGTCAGCCGCAATTCATGCCGACCTCTTACTTAAAACATGCCGTCGATTATGACGGTGACGGACGGCGCGATATCTGGAACTCCGTGCCGGACACACTGGCTTCTATTGCGGCCTATTTGCAGCATTTCGGCTGGCAGAAAGGCCGCGACTGGGGCTTTGAGGTCAATGTACCGCAAAATGTCTCCTGCTCACTGGAAGGGCCGGATCAGGGTAAGAGCTTCAAAGACTGGTCGGCACTGGGTGTCACTCGTGTGAATGGCAAGGCGTTTCCGTCACAGGAGATGGGGCAGGAGGGCTTTCTGCTGATGCCTGCCGGTCGTCACGGGCCTGCATTTATTGTGACGCAGAATTTCTACGTGCTGAAAAACTATAATATGAGCGATCTCTATGCGCTGTTCATCGGTCATGTCTCTGACCGGATGAGCTATGGTGTCGGTGATTTTCAGCAAGGGTGGGGTGCTGTCGGTGGACTTTATCGCTCCGATGTCGCTGATATGCAGAAACGTCTGCAAAAGCAGGGCTATGATGTCGGCAAGCCGGATGGTCTGGCCGGATTTAAAACCCGTCGCTCTATCGGTGTCTGGCAGGCAAAGAACGGCCAGCCTGCCACCTGTTTTCCTGATAAGGCGCTGGTCAAGGCAATCCGCTGATAATCATCTTATATAGCGCTTTAAAGGCATGGCTCTGGTAGCGCTCGCGGTGGTTCAGAAGCCAGAATTGCCGTGGTGGCAGCGTAAATGGCACTTGTTTCAATGTGCCTGCTGCCAGATGCGGGCGGGCTGCTAGGGCGGACAACACAGTAGCGTAATTGCCTGCTGTCAGTGCGGAGCAGATCGCCTCGTTGGACGGCAGTTCCAGCGCCAGCGGTAAATCCGCCGGATCGCAGCCTTGCTCGCGCAAGTAAGTTTCAAAGACGGCGCGGGTGCCCGAGCCTTGTTCGCGCAAAATCCAGAAGCTTTCGCTCAGTTGTTCTGCCGGTAAAGTTTCAAGCTGTGCCCACGGATGTGCGGGATTGACGACTGTAATCAGTTCGTCATAGGCAACCGGTTCTTTATGCAGCAGCGCGTCATCAGTCTCTGCTTCAATAAATCCCGCATCTGCCAGTCCCTCCCGTAAAGCTTCAACCACCTGCTCGCTATTGCCGATGGAGAGCTTCAGTTCAATCTGCGGATAGGCGGTATGAAACCGTGCCAGCAGTGGCGGCAGCCAGTAGCTGGCCGTAGTCTGGCTGGCATAAATATGCAGGCTGCCACGCTGCAGGCCGGTAATTTCGGTTAGTGTCAATTCGGCAGCCTGCGCACGGGCAAGCACGGCCTCGGCCTCATGCAGAAAAATACGCCCCGTTTCATTCAGCTCAATACGTCTGCCGATACGGTTGAAGAGTTGTGTCGCATAGCGTTCTTCCAGCGTTTTAATTGCAGCGCTGACCGCTGATGGTGTCAGATGCAGGCTTTCGGCCGCTCGGGTCAGGTGCTGCTGACGGGCGACTTCCGCAAATATCCGTAATTGTTCAAGAGTCATGGCGCTCAATCATTCGATTTTACTGAATGAAATATACCATATTTTCAAATGGAATGAATGGTTGAAATAAGCGATAGAATTGGAAAAATTATCGGAATAGCAGTCATGCCACACAAGCTTCGTTCTAATTTCTCCCGCATTTTACCCGGATTTATGCTCTGCCTTCTGGTCAGTATCGCAGCCTATGCTCTGGAATATATCGAGGCGCACTATTTCGGGCGGGCATGGCTGGAATCAATCGTGCTGGCTATTCTGATAGGCGCCGCAGTGCGTTCACTGTTCAGCCTTTCCGGCCGGTATCATGCAGGCATCCAGTTCTCATCCAAGATGGTTCTGGAAATTGCGATTGTGCTGCTCGGCGCATCCATCAGTGCGGAAGCGGTGATGCAGGCGGGGCCTGCTTTGATCGGTGGTATTGCCGGCGTTGTGATGCTGTCGATTGGTATCAGCTATTCAATCGGCCGGATGATGCGCCTGTCGCATCGCATGGCTGTGCTGGTGGCTTGCGGTAATTCTATCTGCGGTAACTCGGCAATCGCTGCCACAGCGCCGGTGATCGGTGCAAATAGTGATGATGTGGCCTCGTCCATTGCCTTTACAGCTGTGCTGGGTGTTGTCGTTGTTTTGTGTCTGCCTTTGCTGGTGCCGCTGCTGAATATGTCTGCCGCGCAATATGGTATTCTGGCAGGCCTGACAGTCTATGCGGTGCCGCAGGTCTTGGCTGCAACAGCCCCTGTGGCCGCATTGAGTGTGCAGATCGGTACATTGGTCAAGCTGGTGCGTGTGCTGATGCTGGGGCCGGTTATTGTGACAATCGGTGTAATCGGTGCGAAGTCAGGTGGTGCCCGTCCGAAGCTGTCGCAGATGGTGCCATGGTTTATTCTCGGCTTTCTCGGAATGATGGCGCTGCGCAGCCTGTCTCTGATCCCGCAAGCGGTGCTGCCTCCTCTGCATGAAGCAAGTACAGCACTGACAGTGATTGCTATGGCCGGTCTGGGATTGGGCGTGGATGTGCGTACGGTGATGAAGGCCGGTGGTCGCGTCACACTGACCGCTGTCTTCTCCCTGCTGGCTTTGGGAGCAATCAGCCTGTCACTGATTGCTCTGCTGGGCGTGGCCTGATTTTTGCATCAAATTCTTAAACGCATATTGCCCGCCCGCTTTTAAACGGGCGGGCAACAGAGCATTTCCGGTTTATCTTGAATCATTGGAAATGCTCTATTTCTTCTCTCGCATATCTTCTCCGAAGCCGATTCCCACTTTTCAGTTCTTTCTGCGGCTGAGGAAATGCCACAGAACAGCAATGGTCAGAACAACCAGAATAACCGCGACAGCAATCTGAACGGGGCCATTGCCGGAGGCCATAGCGGTGATGCCGGTGACTGCACCGCTGAGCGGTGCCAGCGTTTCTGGTTTCTTGAGGATTGGCGGGATTGAAATTTTTGTTTCCCGCGGCTGATTTGGTTTTGTTTTTTTAGACTGGCCGGAAGCCTCATTGGCCAGAGCAAGGGAACGGTTGCGTACGCGTTTGACGCGGGCTGTCCAGCCTTTGCCAAAAGTTTTGAAGGCAGAGAGTGTTTGCAGCCAGTTCTGCCGCAGGTCACAGAGATTATTGATGACAGAGGCAGGGTCGCGAAGATTGAGTGCGCTGAGTGTCTGATCGCCGATAATCCCGTCCTGAGAGGTTCCGGCAATTTTCTGCAGAGCTTTTGCGGCACGGGCAGGGCCGGAATTGATGGCAAAATCAAATACTGCATAGTCAATACCGGCGGGCAGTACATCGCCGGCGATTTTATCCCAATAATTTTTCTTATAAATGTCGGCTGCTGTCTTCTGACTGAGATTGCGGATATCGGCAGCAGATGCCTTTGTTCCCATCCATGCGGATAAGGTAGCCAGAGTGATCCCCATATTGGTGTGGCCACCCGGATCTGCCGGATGATTAACATATCCTCCTTCTTCTTCGAAGACATATGGCAAGACGTTTAAAAATGTCCCTTTTGCCATGGTGTTTCCTTTCGTTGAAATTTATTTTTAAAAATCAATGTATAAAATATAAAAATACTGCAGTACGATAAGTATATTAACTCAATTTAAAACGCGTGTGAAATTGTTTATTTAAAGTATAAAATAATTTTCATTTGTTGTTATTTTAATATTGCTGTTTTGTATTTGTATTGTTGTAATAAGAAAATCCCCCGCCGGATTGCTCCGGCGGGGGATTTTCAACTCTGGAATGAAACAGAACTCAGATCACAAGGACAAGTCCTGCTTAATCCATATTAGTTGTTTTCGGACTTCTTCATTGCTGCTGCAAGAATGTCGCCGAGCGATGCGCCGCTGTCTGCGGAACCGTACTGAGCAACTGCTTCTTTTTCTTCAGCAATTTCGAGAGCCTTGATGGAAACCTGCAGCTTGCGGGTTTTCTTGTCGAAGGAGATAACGCGTGCGTCAACTTTCTGGCCAACGGAGAAACGCTCTGGGCGCTGCTCGTCACGGTCACGGGACAGATCCGAACGCTTGATGAAGCTTTCGATGTCGTGGTCAACCAGTTTAACTTCGATGCCGCCATCGGTGATGCCGGTTACTTCACAGGAAACAACTGCGTTTTTGCGCAGGTCGCCGGAAGAAGCTGCTTCACCAACGCTGTCGCCGGTCAGCTGCTTGATGCCGAGGGAGATGCGTTCTTTTTCGATGTCTACATCGAGAACGACTGCCTTAACAACGTCACCTTTGTTGAACTCTTCGATAACCTGTTCGCCCGGACGGTTCCAGTCGAGATCCGACAGGTGAACCATGCCGTCTACATCGCCGTCGAGACCAATGAACAGGCCGAATTCGGTCTTGTTCTTGACTTCGCCTTCAACAACGCTGTTGGCTGGGTATTTCTGAGCAAAGGTTGTCCATGGATTGTCGAGGGTCTGCTTGAGACCGAGCGAAATACGGCGCTTGACCGGATCCACTTCGAGCACAACAACTTCGACTTCCTGAGAGGTCGACAGGATTTTGCCCGGGTGTACGTTCTTCTTTGTCCAGGACATTTCGGAAACGTGGATCAGACCTTCGATACCTGGTTCGATTTCAACAAATGCACCGTAATCGGTGATGTTGGTTACGTTACCGGTGATCTTTTTGCCGATCGGATATTTCGCACCGATGCCATCCCAAGGATCATTTTCCAGCTGCTTCATGCCCAGGGAAATACGATGTGTATCCTGGTTGATGCGGATGATCTGAACCTTAACCTGCTGGCCGATGGTCAGGATTTCGGAAGGATGGTTTACACGGCGCCATGCCATGTCGGTAACGTGCAGCAGGCCGTCGATGCCGCCGAGGTCAACGAACGCACCGTAATCGGTGATGTTTTTAACAACGCCGTCAACAACCTGACCTTCTTCAAGGTTCTGAACGATTTCAGAACGCTGTTCCGCACGGGATTCTTCCAGAACGGTACGGCGGGACACAACGATGTTGCCGCGACGCTTGTCCATTTTCAGGATTTCAAACGGCTGCGGGTTGTGCATCAGAGGGGTCACGTCGCGGATCGGACGAATGTCAACCTGTGAACGTGGCAGGAACGCAACGGCACCATCGAGATCAACGGTGAAACCACCCTTAACCTGATTGAAGATAACGCCATCAACGCGCTCACCTTTGCCGAATTTCTCTTCGAGGCGAACCCAGCTTTCTTCGCGGCGAGCTTTTTCGCGCGACAGAACAGCTTCGCCAAGCGCGTTTTCGATACGCTCAACGTAAACTTCTACTTCGTCGCCCGGCTTCATCGAGCCGTCTTTGCCCTTAGCGCCGAATTCCTTCAGCGGCACGCGGCCTTCAACTTTGAGACCTGCATCGATGATTGCCATGTCTTTTTCGATGGCAACAATACGGCCCTTAACAACATAACCTTCTGCAAGGTCATTATTGGCGAAGGACTCAGCCAGCAGAGCTTCAAAATCTTCGCGTGTCGGGTTAAAATCTGACATGTAGACTCCTGATGTATCCGTGAAATTCACGCGATACGGCGCCGGGGGTTGGTGTTTCGAGAAAGTCTGAAGACAAGCCGTTCTTAAAAAGAACAATCCGGCGCATGGCCTGAAAACAGACAATTTTTATATAAAAGACGCACAATTCGACGATTTTTCTGAAATTCAGACCAATGTCAGGTGCGCAATGCAGCATCTATCAGCTTTTTAGCCTCTAGAAATGCCGCTTCTATATCCATTTTACTGGTATCGATCAAGTGCGCATCGCTTGCAGGTTTTAAAGGCGAAGCAGAGCGGTTCATGTCGCGCTCATCACGGCGCTTCAGATCGTCCAGAACTTCATTATAATCCGCATCCGCGTTTTTTGCACGCATTTCATTAAAACGGCGCTCTGCACGCACTTCCGCTGAAGCGGTGATATAGAGTTTCACCGGTGCATCAGGGCAGACAACCGTGCCGATATCGCGGCCGTCCAGCACAGTGCCGGGCAGGTTTTCTGCGAATTTGCGCTGCGCTTCCACAAGGGCATGACGCACTTCCGGCATGACGGCCACTTTCGAGGCTGCTTCCCCGATCTCATGGGCGGACAGCACAGTGCGATCCAGCCCTTTGAGATCGAGTTTCTGTGCAGCGCGCGCAGCAATGGCCTCATCATCGAGCGGTAAGCCCTGATCAATCAGGGCTTTAGCAACTGCACGATAGGTGAGGCCGGTATCCAGATGATGAAAACCGTAATGCGTGGCAAGATTGCGGGCCAGCGTCCCTTTTCCGGAAGCTGCAGGCCCGTCAATGGCGATGATAAAAGCTTTATCCTGCATTGCGGTTATTTGGCTCCGGCCATGCTGATATCTGCACCCAAACCACGCATCAGATCCATGAATTCAGGGAAGCTGGTTGCGATCATTGTGGCATCATCAACGGTTACCGGTTTTTGAGAGGCCAGACCAAGCACAAGGAAACTCATGGCAATACGGTGATCGAGATGGGTGGCAACAGTGCCGCCGCCAAAACCCTTGCCGGACGGATTGCCGCGAACGCTCAGGCTCATCTCACCTTCTGTGCAGTCCACGCCATTGGCTTCAAGACCACGGGCAACCGCTGCAAGGCGATCTGATTCTTTGACACGCAATTCATCCAGACCATCCATAATGGTTTCACCTTCCGCAAATGCGGCGGCAATAGCCAGAACCGGATATTCGTCGATCATGGACGGTGCACGTTCAACCGGCACAGTGATGCCGGTGAGTTTTGACGAACGCACACGCAGGTCAGCCACATCTTCACCGCCTGCAAGGCGCGGATCGAGAATGTCGATCTGGGCACCCATTTCCTGCAAAGTGGTAATCAGGCCGGTACGGGTCGGGTTCATCAGCACATTGCGGATGATGATATCCGAACCTTCGGTAATCAGCGCAGCAACCAGCGGGAAAGCGGTTGAGGACGGATCGCCCGGCACATCAATGATCTGACCGGTGAGCTTGCTCTGACCGGTGATATGGATATGACGGACGCCGTCCTTGTCAGTTTCAACGCTCAAATCCGCGCCGAAGCCTTGCAGCATCTTTTCCGTGTGGTCACGGGTCATGATCGGTTCAATAACCGTGGTCACACCCGGCGTGTTGAGACCGGCCAGCAGAACTGCCGACTTCACCTGAGCCGAGGCCATTGGTACACGGTAACGGATCGGATTGGCTGTACGGGGGCCGCGTAATGTCAGCGGCAGACGGTCGCCTTCAGCGGCTTCAACCTGTACGCCCATTTCACGCAGCGGATTGAGCACACGTGCCATCGGACGCGAGGTGAGGGATGCATCGCCCAGAAATGAAGTTTTCATATCATAGGTGCCGACCAGTCCCATGGTCAGGCGTACACCGGTACCGGCATTGCCGAAATCCAGTGGGGTTTCTGATTCCAGCAGGCAGCCATTGCCGGTGCCGTTGATGATCCAGATATCGCCTTCCTTGCGGATTTGTGCGCCCATGGCCTGCATGGCTTTGCCGGTGGCCAGAATATCTTCACCTTCCAGCAGGCCGGAAATGCGGGTTTCACCCGATGCAAGGCCGCCGAACATGAAAGAACGGTGAGAAATCGATTTATCGCCCGGAATACGGATATCGCCCTTCAGGTCACGTGAGCGACGGGAGGTTGCGGGTTTGGAAACTTGAGAGTGAGACATAATATTACAGTCAGTTTATGCTGCCGTTTTTTAAGCTTTAAGCGCGTTTCAGACAGCGCGGTCAATCGAGGTGGCAAAGGTCTAGCATAGGTTTAACCGCAGGTCATCCTGCAAACTGAGTGGAATTTATGCGGGCGGAAGCCTGTGCGGCATTGTGCGGAAAAAGCGGCGTATTTTCGCCACGAAATACCGCAAAGCAGCATGATTCAGCAAAACATGTGTCTTTAGCTTTGACAAAGGCATCGAAATCCGTTTATGCACCAAAAAACACCGAAAAGGCTTTCCGGTTTTATCTCTTGTTTCAGGAGATGTGCGGATGCCGCAGCCGGCACAACTTATGAGGCTTGACGTGGCAAAATCTGAACTTGGCACAAAACGTATCGATCCGGAAACGGGCAAGAAATTTTATGATCTGAATAAGGACCCGATTGTTTCTCCTTATACAGGCAAATCCTATCCGCTGTCTTATTTCGAAACCAGCGTTGATACCCGCGTGGAAGAAGAAGAGACAGAAACCGAAGAACTGGATACAGCACTGGATGCACCGGAATTCGTATCTCTGGAAGATGCGGATGATGAAGCAAAAGGCGACGACATTCCTGATCTGGATGATGACGATGATGTGGATCTCGGCGATGACGATGATCCGTTCCTGACCACAGATGACGAAGACGAAGACGATGATGATATGTCCGGTCTTCTCGGCGGTGGCGGCGGTGTTGGCGACGACGACGAAAGCTGATCGCCGGTCATTCCGAACCTGAATTGCAAATGCCCTGCACTGACACCAGTGCAGGGCATTTTGCTTTTTAGTGCCTTTGCACTGCGGAAATGATGTTTTGCTGCGGGATTTGCAAATAATTTGAATAACTTTGAAAGAGTTTGATTTTTGCTCTTGATCTTCCGTAAAAGGCAATTTATGTAGCCGTCACGAACAGATCACAATCTGCTTCGCACCACCGGAACCGACACTCAGGTCGGCATGTTTCAAAAACATGATCGGGAATGGGGCCATAGCTCAGCTGGGAGAGCGCTTGCATGGCATGCAAGAGGTCAGCGGTTCGATCCCGCTTGGCTCCACCAAAAAATCACAAAACATTTTATTCTATAAAACAATGTCTTGAAAAAGATGCTCTGTTTGATTCTCCATATTCCGATCAAGGGTTTTGCCTTGTCTGAAAGGGAACCAACTGGCTGTCAGTCACATGAAAACCTTCTGATTAAGCTCAGAGCTTCATCAGAAGTTCAGGTTCTTTGAGATTTGCCATTCATTGTCGGCGTTCAGTTCTACGCGCTTGTTGCCCCGGTAGAAGATCGGGTTTCCGGTTTTCTTGTCCATTGAAAAGCGGGTAGGGGCAAGCCTGTCGTCTTCGTAGCCGGTTGTCGCCAAGGCGAGTGCTTCTTTGAATTTACCGTCTTTGCATAGATTCTTAAAAAGGCTCAAATTCATTGGTTTGCTTTCATCCATCCTTGTTGCTCAGACTTGCTTTTAGGAACTTCCTGCTCATTAAGCTATGCCTTAGGCACGGTTAATGCAGCATAATGGCAAAATAGGTGGTATGTTTTCAGCCGAACAGATCTCATGCAGAACGGGATGCGTTATGAAAAAGAAGCTTGTGGTTATTGGTGCGGGTTTTGCAGGCCTGCAGGTCGTTCACGGGCTGAATAATGCTGATATTGACATTACTTTGGTGGATCGCCGCAACCATCATCTTTTCCAGCCTTTGCTCTATCAGGTTGCAACCACCGTGCTTGCAACATCTGAAATAGCATGGCCGATCCGGCATCTTTTCCGTGATCGCCCGGAAGTGACAACTTTGCTTGATGAGGTTGTCGGTATTGACCGTGTTCATAAAACAGTGCGCCTGCGTAACAGTGCTGAATTGCCTTATGACATACTGGTTCTGGCAACGGGTGCACGCCACGCCTATTTCGGTAAAGATAAATGGGAAGCCTTTGCGCCGGGTCTGAAAACACTGGAAGATGCAACGACAATTCGCAGGCGCATGTTGCTGGCTTTTGAGCAGGCGGAACTGGAGACAGATCCGGCCAAGAGGGAAGCATTGCTGACATTCGCTGTGATCGGTGCGGGGCCGACAGGTGTTGAGATGGCCGGTATGATTGCAGAACTTGCCCATCACACGCTGCCGCGCGAGTTTCGCCGTATTGATACACGTCAGGCGAAAGTTCTGCTGGTTGAGGCCGGAGCGCGTGTTTTACCGAGCTTCAGCGAAGATCTATCCGGTTATGTCCGCAATGCACTGACAAAGCTCGGTGTCACCGTTCGTACCGGTGTGCCGGTCACAGCCTGTGATGAGAGCGGTATCACAATCGGTGAGGAGCCGATTGCCTGCCGCACAATCGTCTGGGCGGCCGGTGTGCAGGCATCGCCTGCGGCGCAATGGCTTGGAGCAGAATCGGATCGTGCGGGCAGGGTGGTAGTCACTAAGGATTTGCGGCTTGCGGATGATCCGTCAATTTTTGTGATCGGTGATACGGCCTCGGTCAAATGGGGGGAGGATCAATCCGTGCCCGGCATTGCTCCCGCTGCCAAACAACAGGGCAGCTTTGTTGCAAAATGCATTCGTGCCATGCTGAAAGGCGCACCTGTGCCTGAAGCTTTTACATATCGTCATCAGGGTAATCTGGCGACAATCGGCCGAAAAGTTGCAGTTATCGAATTCGGAAAATTCAAGCTGAAAGGCATTCTGGCGTGGTGGATATGGGGGCTTGCCCATATCTATTTTCTGATCGGAACGCGTTCACGACTTGCAGTCGCGTGGAGTTGGCTCTGGATTTATCTGAGCGGATTACAAAGCGCCCGTCTCATCACGCAAAAAGAAACCATGCGTGATCCTGATACCTGACGTTACGGTATAAAAAATCCCGCCGTTTGGCGGGATTTTTAATATCAGGCAGCGATTTTGCGGCGCATAAACGGTCCATGCGGGATTTCCGGCGGCGCAAAAGTTTCAGCAGAAGCGCGATCCCAACGGCTGTACCAGTCGGAAAGCTCTTCAATCTCAGGGCCGGAGACCAGAAAGCCGTTTGGCAGATACGGATAGACTTCATTGCCGTCGAGGAATTCATTGTCCTTTTGACGGAACATGAAATGATAAGGCATGAAGTCACGCGGATCGCTGAGACCAGCCGCACCGGCAAGCTCACCCAGAGCATGCATCGTATTGCGGTGGAAACGTGCAACACGGTTGCTCTTGTCACCGACATCGATCGCACGCTGACGTAACGGATCCTGCGTGGCAATCCCGACAGGGCAGGTATTGGTGTGACAGGACTGTGCCTGAATGCAGCCGACAGCAAACATGAAGCCGCGTGCCGAGTTACACCAGTCTGCGCCCAGAGCAAAAGTACGGGCAATATCAAAGGCAGAGACGATTTTACCGGCCGCACCGATTTTGATCTCGTGGCGGATACCGGCACCGCGCAGCGTATTATGCACAAAGGTCAGACCTTCAAGCATCGGCATGCCAACGCGATTGGCAAATTCCAGCGGAGCCGCACCGGTGCCGCCTTCTTTACCGTCCACCACGATGAAATCAGGATAAATACCGGTTTTCAGCATGGCCTTGACCATCGACATGAATTCACGGCGGTGACCGATACACAGTTTGAAGCCCACAGGCTTACCGCCGGAGAGTTCACGCAGCTGGCCGATAAATTTCATCATGCCGATCGGCGTGGAGAACGTATTATGGGCAGGCGGTGAGATGCAATCCTTGCCCATCGGAATGCCGCGTGCTTCGGCAATCTCCGGTGAGATTTTCTTGGCTGGCAGCATACCGCCATGACCGGGTTTTGCGCCCTGACTGATTTTCAGCTCGATCATTTTGACCTGAGGATCAGCGGCCTGAACGGCAAATTTCTCCGGTGAGAATGTGCCGTCATCATTACGGCAGCCAAAATAGCCGGACGCAACCTGATAAATCAGATCGCCGCCGCCTTCGCGGTGGTAACGGCTGATACTGCCTTCGCCGGTATCATGGGCAAAACCACCAATTTTCGCGCCTTTGTTCAAAGCAAGAATGGCATTGGCGGAAAGCGCGCCGAAGCTCATGGCCGAAATATTATACAGGCTGGCATCATAAGGCTGTTTGCAGGCAGAGCCGCCGATACGGACACGGAAATCCGTATCCTTAATCACCATAGGAACAGCAGAATGGGTCAGCCATGCATAGCCGGAACTATAGACATTTTCGATCGTACCGAACGGACGTTTGTCCTCAACGCCTTTGGCGCGCTGATAAACCAGACCGCGGATTTCGCGGCTGAACGGTTCTTCATCGCGGTCGCCTTCAATAATATACTGGCGCAGTTCCGGACGGATACTTTCGAGAATAAAGCGCATATGCCCGATGATCGGATAATTGCGCAGAATTGCGTGTTTGGACTGAAAAATATCATAGACGCCCAGCCCAAGCAGTGAGCTTGAGACGGCAGTGATGATAAGGAGCCATTCGCTGTAAAAGACTGCCCCGATAAAAGAGGCAATGGTCAGGAGCGCAACACAAGTGAGAACTGCATAACGCTGATAAGAGAGCATGATTGTCACCATCTTTATATGAGCCTGAACGGGGCGCTCTTCACGGGAAAGAGTCGGTTGCCCGACCGGTTGGCGTCTCCTTAGCTCACCCGTTCAGCGATTGCGAGAGGGATTATTGCTTTGATGTGCAGGGATTTGAGGGAAAATTTGAGCAATTCATTGTGATTAAGCAGAAAACAGCTCTGTTTTCTGCTTAGCACCGTTCTTTACGGAGTATTTTCTCCCATAATCGGCTGCCGTGAGAAGCTGCAAATTATACCGGCCGGCTCATAATGCCTGACTGCTGCGCCTTTGCTTGTGGTTTAAGCGTGTGAAGGCAGTGCAGAAATATTGTTGCGCATCGAAATCCTGCGTTACTCATCCACTATATATTTGAAAATATTTTATAAATTTAACATTTCACGCAAGGGAGACGGCTGATTTTCGTCTTTTTCGGCCGATCACAAATGCGATTTGGAAGGAACTTATTAACCTTCATTTTTTATTACTTTGTGGACAGAACTCAGTAGCGTATTTTTGGTTTTTCAGGTCCATGCGTATTCCCCGATCCAATTTCTCCATTGCAACGACTGACCGCTTTGCGGTTTCCGCTGACATGCGTGAACCGGTATCCCAGCCGCAGGAAATACAGAGGCCGGAACAATCTGCTTCTGGCGCTCCTGCACCCGTATCACAGCCGCAAGCGGAACATGTCGTTACAGAATCAGAGGTGGCGGAAATAATCTCCGTTGCCCCTCTCAGCTATGCTCCGGCGGTTGTGACAGAAGTCGCACCGGCAGCATCGACTGCCGCCCCTGTGCCCGTTACCCCGTCATACCCGCTTAGGAGTAAGCAGATGAGCAACAATTTTGCGGTTAAGCATTGGATGGATCAGGACAGATCCGCAAAGGCAGAAGAACAGACTGCTGTCGCGCAGCCTGCTGCGCAGGAACCTGTTGCAGCAGCTGTGCCTGCCGCGCCGCAGGCCGTATCTGCTCCTGTGCATCCGAAACCGGCCAATCCGACGATGACCGTGCCTAATCCGCATGTGGCCTATCAGGGCTTGTCTGTACGTGAGCAATTCGGCTCCGGCGAAAAGGTCTGGAAAAATGCTTTTGCTTTGGCCGAGAATGTGCGTTTTACCCGCACACCTGAAAATGAATTGCAGCGTTTGCGTGCCAAGCTGATTGAAGAATTCGGTGCGGAAGAAGAAGTGCAGCCATCTGCCCCTGTGCAGAAAGAAGCGGTCGTAACACCTGTTATGCAGACTGCCGCCGCCGCTCCTGTGACTGCCCAGCCTGTTCGTACTGCGCCGGTTTTGCGCGGGCCTTCAAGCATGATTGTTGCTGCGCGTTTGCGCCTGCCAGCCGTTCCGGTTGCGCCGCATGTTGAGGCGGCGACACCTCTGGCCGGTACCGTGCCGACACCGGTGGTCTCAATCGTGCCGGAAGCCGAAGTGGTCAATGCTGTGGTTTCGCATCTGCCTGAGCCGCAGCAGCCTGTGCTTGCTGAACCTGTTGCTCCGGTTACTGAGACAGAGCAGGGCGGTTTGCAGCTGAGCCATCTGTCTGATTTTGCCTTCTGGGAATTTGCCGGATTGCCGGAAATTGCCCCTGCTGCGGAAGCTGTTGTTGAGACAGTGACAGAACCGGCAGAAATGCCTGTACCTGTAGCCGTGATGCCTGTCGCGGAAGCAGCACCCGTTGCGGAAGAAAAATCAATTCTGAGCATGTTCCGTACCGTTGAATGGCGGCCGGCGCATGAAGAAGCACAGATTGCTGAAACCGTAGCGGAAACTGTTGTGGAAACCGCAGTTGAGATGGAAGCTGAAACACCGGCACCGGTTGCGGAAGCCGTGGCTGAGCTTGCAGAAACTGTTGCTGTTGCGGCGGAGCCTGCACAGACTGTCAGCAATCCGTTCCTGCCATCCTTTAGTTTTGGCCTGTCCGGTTATCAGATGCCGGTCTATTCAATTGCCACACAGGCATTGAATATGCAGCCGCCGCTGAATGCAGTGTCCGTACCGGTAGCAGAAGAAGCTGTGGCCGTTGCTGCCGAGCCGCTTGCAGAAATGCCAGCCGAAATAGTTGCTGAAGCAGTTGCTGAAACTGTGGTGGAAGATTGTGATCTGGTGCAGGAAACTGTGGCGGAACAGGAAGAAGCACCTGTCGCACCAACTGTTGCACCGGTAACATTCGCTGCCGCTCCTGCGCCACGCAATCCGTCGGCCTCGATCAACTTGTCGATTTTCTCGCCGACCGCGATTGAAACCGGAACTGTAATGTCCGGTGAAGGTTATGAATATCCGCCTCGTGCTTTGTTGCAGGAGCCTGTTTATAAAGACGGTGCGATTATTTCGCAGGAAATGCTGGAACGCAGCGCTGGTTTGCTGGAAAGCATTCTGGAAGATTTCGGTGTGCGTGGTGAAATCATCCATGTGCGTCCGGGGCCTGTGGTCACCCTCTATGAATTTGAACCGGCACCGGGTGTTAAATCCTCCCGCGTAATTGGTCTGGCTGATGATATTGCCCGCTCCATGTCGGCACTCTCTGCCCGTGTTGCAGTGGTTCCGGGGCGTAATGTGATCGGTATTGAATTGCCGAATTCGATCCGCGAAACCGTGTATTTCCGCGAGCTGATTGAATCGCCTGCTTTCGAGCGCACCAATTGCCGTTTGGCGCTCTGCCTTGGCAAAACCATCGGCGGTGAGCCTGTAATTGCCGAGCTTGCAAAGATGCCGCATCTGCTGGTTGCCGGTACAACCGGTTCCGGTAAGTCGGTGGCAATCAACACCATGATCCTGTCGTTGCTCTACCGTCTGAAGCCGGAAGAATGCCGCTTGATCATGATCGATCCGAAAATGCTGGAACTGTCGATCTATGACGGTATTCCGCATCTGCTCACTCCTGTCGTAACCGATCCGAAAAAGGCCGTCGTGGCACTGAAATGGACCGTGCGCGAAATGGAAGAGCGCTATCGCAAGATGTCGCGTCTCGGCGTGCGTAATATTGACGGCTATAATGCCCGTGCAGCTGCAGCGCGTGAAAAAGGTGAGACTGTTACCTGTACCGTTCAGGCAGGTTTTGACAAGGCGACCGGTGAAATCCTGTATGAAGAACAGGAAATGGATCTGACGCCA
Organism: Pseudochrobactrum sp. XF203; assembly: GCF_020341615.1. Lineage (NCBI taxonomy): Bacteria > Pseudomonadati > Pseudomonadota > Alphaproteobacteria > Hyphomicrobiales > Brucellaceae > Pseudochrobactrum > Pseudochrobactrum sp. XF203. The sequence goes on from NZ_CP084392.1 coordinate 39,696, forward strand.
ATGCCTTACATCGTCGTTATTGTCGATGAAATGGCCGATCTGATGATGGTTGCCGGTAAGGAAATCGAAGGTGCGATCCAGCGTCTGGCGCAGATGGCGCGTGCGGCCGGTATTCACCTGATCATGGCGACACAGCGACCTTCTGTTGATGTGATCACCGGCACGATCAAGGCGAATTTCCCGACCCGTATTTCCTTCCAGGTCACGTCGAAGATCGACAGCCGTACCATTCTCGGTGAGCAGGGTGCTGAGCAACTGCTTGGTCAGGGCGATATGCTGCATATGGCCGGTGGCGGTCGTATTGTCCGCGTCCATGGTCCGTTCGTATCGGATGAGGAAGTCGAAAAGGTCGTCAATCACCTGAAAGAACAGGGGCGTCCTGATTATCTGGCAACCGTAACTGCTGATGAAGAAGACACGGAAGCAGTTGAAGATGACAGTGCGGTCTTTGACAAGAGCGATATGGCATCCGATGACGGTGATGATCTCTACGAAAAGGCTGTCAAAGTGGTGCTGCGGGATAAGAAATGCTCGACATCCTATATCCAGCGCCGCCTGTCGATCGGTTATAACCGTGCCGCATCTCTGGTGGAGCGTATGGAGCAGGAAGGTCTTGTCGGCGCTGCCAATCACGTCGGTAAGCGCGAGATCATCGGCCAGAATGACGGTATGTAATCCGTTAAACTGATCTGCTGTCTTTCAGCAAATAGAAATATCAATACTGCCCGCCGGAAAATATACCGGCGGGCAGTTTTTGTTTTTAAGCTATTAGATATATGTAAGTTATAATTTTATAATGTAATGCAGGTCGTTTTTATTGCGCAGAAATATCATTCTGCGGAGATCTTGTTAAAAAATGACAGTTATTTGCTGTTGTTAAATGTGCCATCTTCACGTCATATTAACCATATGGGTGCATAAAGGGGAGGAGAACCCTGAGATGCGTGAGGTGGGGTATGCAGCGCTACAGATTTGATCAGAAAACCATAGTCGTACAGGCGATTGTCGAAATGATTAAGCGTGGTGTGCCTGCTTCCGAGATGGATATTTATCTCAGCCGCATGGGGCCTGTTGATCTCGATATGCTGCAGCAATGTATGGATGAGGTTTATGCCTATATTGCGCAGGAAGAGGAAAGAGAACAGGAGCTGTATCAGGATCGCGCCGTAGCATAATCCGGCTGTCAGGCTGTGCTTATGCCGGAGCAGTAGGATGCAAAAGCAAGATAGATGACACAAAGATAACGTAAATCTGTCATGCTCTTGAAATAATCGGGGCCTATACATAAATAAAGTTTAAGAAATTCGCCTGACTATTGACCACGGATGTACTGGCATTGGTTGAGGCGTTTCATGGAAGGTCGGGACATCCCGGCCTTTTTCATTTTCTAAAGCTTCTTTGCCTGAAGCGATTGATGTCCGGATTGCATCATAGCGCTCACTCTGTCTCCTTGTTTTTACGCATGTCGTTATCGGAAAACCGGTACCCGTTTTTCTGCGGCATGTTCTGGATTCTTTATTTGGTCGCATTATCACTGCCGTCAAGTTGAACCGACTTGACTAAGTTCAGGGTGTCAAGCTGAGCCCGCCTGACTGTGAAATGCTTTGGACCTTTGCAGCTGTTTCCTGATTTCCCTGTTTCATGTGCCGTCTTATGCCTGCCGGATAGTTTTTGCTCCGGACGCGGAAACGTGACCGAGATTCATCTTGCTGTTAGATGCTTTCCTGCTTATAGAAACCGCAAAAGTTCTGGATGCCGGAGTGAATCGGTCTGATATGCCCGTCAATTATGGGTTCAGACATTCGATATTCCGGTCTGATGGGAGCAGCTTTTATCTTTTTTGAGAGATGAAATTGCTCCGGCCGGGTTTTCTGAAATATGTGCGTATAGGCGCCGGTGTTGAAATACGGCGCTTTTTTGTTTATGAATTTCAGAATTTACCGAAACTACTGTATGTTCTTCTTAGTCTGAAACAATGTCAGATAAGAAATAATACAGCATTTCAAAGCAGTTAAGATGTTTTTGAGCTTATTCATGAGCCTGAAATATCTTGGTGAATGTTGATATGTGGCCTGTCCCGGGCGCATTCAAGACGGAAAAATTAAATGAAACACAGATTATTCCGGTCGGCAGGTATCGGTGCGGTTCTGATGCTGACGGCTATACTGGCAGGGTGTCAGCAGGTTGTGCTGTTTCCTAAAGGCGAAGTCGGCATTAAAGAACGCGACCTGATTGTTTTCGCGACAGTCATCATGTCGCTGATTGTTGTGCCGGTCATTATCGCGACCTTGTATTTCGCGAATAAATATCGCGCCAACAAAGATAATGAATATCTGCCGGACTGGCATCACTCAAACAAGATTGAAGCCGCTGTCTGGATTATTCCGTGCATCGTCATTCTCATTCTTGGTTATGTGACCTGGATTAAGACCCATGAGCTGGATCCGTACCGCCCGCTGGAACATGCGGCAAAGCCGGTTCAGGTTGAAGTTGTGGCTATGAACTGGAAATGGCTGTTCATCTATCCGGAGCAGGGGATTGCCTCGGTGAACGAACTGGTCGTACCGGTTGATCGTCCGCTGAACTTCCGTATCACTTCCGGTCACACGATGAACTCCTTCTTCATTCCGGCTCTGGGCGGTCAGGTTTATGCAATGCCTGGCATGCAGACCAAGCTGCACCTCATCGGCAATGAAATCGGTGCTTATGAAGGTATCTCCGCGAACTATAGCGGTGACGGTTTTGCGCAGATGCGTTTCACAACCCATGTGAAAAACGAAGCCGACTTTGAAAAATGGGTTTCCGAAGTCCGCACCTCTGACAAAGCACTGAACCGTGCCGGTTATATCGAGCTGGATCAGCCGACAGAGAAGCATCCGGTTACACATTATGCCTCAACTGAGCCTGGTCTGTTCAGTGCTGTTATCGGTCGTTGTGTGGATGGCAAGACCCCGTGTGTCAGCCATGGCGGCGGCAGCGTACAGAAGCTTTCACCATTCATCACATCCTCTGTGAAAAAAGAATCGCCTGCGGAACCTGCGTCTAACTGACGGGATTTCGTGACTTTAGGCAGGCAGACCATTGGCAGATTATGGCCAATGGTTTTGCCATTAAAAGTGTAGAGAAATGTTCGGAAAACTTACCCTGGCGGATATTCCGCTTCACGAACCGATACTTGTGGTCACTTTAAGTGCCGTTGTACTCGGCGGTTTGTCTCTGTTCGCAGCCATTACCTATTTCGGTAAATGGGGCGTATTGTGGCGTGACTGGCTGACAACTGTCGATCATAAGCGCGTTGGTATCATGTATATCATTCTGGCGCTGGTGATGCTGTTCCGCGGCTTCTCCGATGCCGTGATGATGCGCGCCCAGCAGGCTATGGCCTCCGGCGCCAATGAAGGCTTCCTGCCTCCGCACCACTATGACCAGATCTTCACCGCCCACGGCGTGATCATGATCTTCTTCGTGGCGATGCCGTTTATCGTTGGTCTGATGAACTTTGCAGTTCCGTTGCAGATCGGTGCCCGCGACGTTGCGTTCCCTTACCTGAACTCCCTGAGCTTCTGGCTGACTGTTGCTGGTGCTGTTCTGGTAAACATCTCGCTCGGCGTCGGTGAATTCGCCCGTACAGGCTGGCTGGCTTATCCGCCGCTGTCCGGACTGGAATACAGCCCCGGTGTCGGTGTTGACTATTACCTCTGGGCTTTGCAGATTTCCGGTATGGGTACGCTGCTCTCCGGTGTGAACCTTATCGCAACCATCATCAAAATGCGCGCTCCCGGCATGACAATGATGCAGGTTCCGGTTTTCACATGGACTGCCCTCTGCTCGAACATTCTGATCGTTGCAGCTTTCCCGATCCTGACCGTAACCCTGTCGCTCCTGCAGCTTGACCGTTATCTTGGTATGCATTTCTTCACCAATGATTTCGGCGGCAATCCGATGATGTATATCAACCTCATCTGGATCTGGGGTCACCCGGAAGTTTATATTCTGGTTCTGCCTTGCTTTGGTGTGTTCTCGGAAGTTATCGCGACTTTCTCTGCCAAGCGTCTGTTCGGTTATACTTCAATGGTCTATGCGACCGTTGCCATTACCGTTCTGGCCTTCCTCGTCTGGGCTCACCACTTCTTTACAATGGGTGGCGGTGCCTCCGTTAACGCCTTCTTCGGCGTGGCGACAATGATTATTTCGATCCCGACAGGGGCGAAAATCTTCAACTGGCTGTTCACGATGTATAAAGGCCGCGTGCGTATGGAAACGCCGGTTCTGTGGACTGTCGGCTTCATGTGTACCTTTGTGGTCGGTGGTATGACCGGCGTTATGCTTGCAATTCCGCCTGCGGACTTTGTACTGCACAATTCCGTATTCCTGATCGCGCATTTCCATAACGTGATTATCTCCGGCGTGCTGTTCGGTTGTTTTGCCGGCTTCATCTACTGGTTCCCGAAAGCATTCGGTTTCCGTCTCGATGAAACCTGGGGCAAACGCGCATTCTGGTGCTGGCTGACCGGTTTCATTCTTGCCTTCATGCCGCTCTATATTCTGGGCTTCATGGGTATGACCCGCCGTATCAACCACACTGAAAATCCGGCATGGCAGATTTACCTGATTATTGCCGCTATCGGTGCTGCAATCATTCTGGTTGGTATTGCCTGTCAGATCATTCAGGTTCTGGTGTCCATCCGCAACCGCGAAGCACTGCGTGACCACACCGGTGATCCGTGGGAAAACGGCCGTACGCTGGAATGGTCTGTGGCTTCTCCTGCTCCGTTCTACAACTTCTCTGAAACACCGCGTGTTCAGGATGTTGATGCTTACTGGGATATGAAGAAGCGTGGCGTGAAGCGTAAAACCGACAAGTTCAAGCCAATCCATATGCCGCGTAATACCGGCACCGGTTTCATCATCGGTATGGTTTGTATCGCGCTTGGTTTTGCCGGTGTATGGCATATCTGGTGGCTGGCAATTGCCGCTACTCTGGCCATCATCGCGATCAGCATCATCCATTCCTTCAACAATAACCGCGACTACTATGTCACTGCGGAAGAAGTGCAGCGCATCGAAGATGAGCATACGCTCAAGCTGCAGTCTTTGGGAGTTAAGCCATGAGTGCCGCTGTAACGCACGCTAACGATCACGCCCACGGGCATGACGACGATCACGAGCACCACGATTCCCGCGGCACGACACTGATCGGCTTCTGGATCTACCTGATGAGTGACTGTGTCATCTTCTCGGGTCTGTTTGCCACCTTTGCAGTTCTCTCGCGTTCATACGCGGGAGGACCGACCGGCTGGGAACTGTTCGATCTGAACTTCATTGCTGTGGAAACCGCTCTGCTGCTGTTCTCCAGCCTGACCTATGGTTTCGCGATGATCGCGATGTCACGTAAAAAACAATCCGCCATGCTTGGCTGGATTGCCGTGACATTCCTGCTCGGCGCAGCCTTTCTGGCGATGGAAATCTATGAATTCCATCACCTGATCGAAATCGGTGCCGGTCCTGGCCGTTCTGCATTCCTGTCCGCCTTCTTCGTATTGGTCGGTACGCACGGTCTGCACATTCTGTTTGGTCTGATCTGGATTCTGGTTCTGGTCGCGCAGGTTCTGCGTTCCGGTCTGACAGAAGCCAACCAGACCCGTCTGATGTGCCTCAGCCTGTTCTGGCACTTCCTTGATGTTGTCTGGATCGGTGTATTCTCGATTGTTTATCTGATGGGAGTTCAGGCATGAGTTCCGCGCATAAAACTGAAGCATCAGCCAGCGAAACCAAGAATTATATTATCGGTTTCATTCTGGCCGTCATCCTCACAGCCGTTCCTTTCGGCGTGGTGATGGGACAGTATTTTGACACCACCACAACCGTTGCCATTATTATGGTTTTCGGTGCGGTGCAGATGATTGTTCATCTGGTTTACTTCCTGCACATGGATTCCAAATCCGAGGGCGGCTGGACATTGCTGGCTCTGCTCTTCACCGTGCTGATTTTGGCGATTGTTCTGATCGGCTCGCTGTGGATCATGAACCATCTGGCCATCAATATGATGGAAGTCAGCCCTGAGGCCGCACGCGCGCTGCCATAAGGTGCAATATGGGTGAGCTTGTCTCACTTACCTGAATAACAATGAACGGCGCTGCTTTGGCAGCGCCGTTTTTTTATGCATTTTATATTGAGATGCATTGGTAACCTGTCTCAAATTACAGTCCTTATTCTTTCATAATTTTGATCTTCTCAAAGCGCGTCATTTAAAATTTGCATTCATTTAAATTTCTTCAATTTTAATTTGGTGATTTCGATGAAGATTATTTCAATAATTTCAGGGCTAATGCTGCTGGTAGGAACCGGCATTGTGCAGGCGCAGGTCGCTACTGTTTCGGGTACTGTCAATTTACGGCAGGGGCCGGGTACAAACTATACGCGGATTGCAGCTTTGCCACGCGGAGCGGCGGTGCATATTGAGAGCTGCCGCGGCAGCTGGTGTCAGATCAGAAGCAGTTGGGGGATAGGCTGGATAAGCGGCCGTTATTTATCCCAATCCTATCAGGGCTATAATGCTGCACCGGTCTATAATACGCAGCCGCAAGTCACTTTCGGGCTGAATATCGGATCAGGTTTTTATGATGATCCGTTTTATGCTCCGTATTATCAACCTTATTACACGGGCTGGCACCCGCCTTATTACCGGCCTTGGTATCGTCCGGGCTACCGGCCTTATGGGCCACGCTATAATCCTCGTCCTTTTGGCCGGCAGGGCTGGAGCCCCCGATGGGGTGTGGGGCCTGTGCATTTTCCGCGCGGAGGATGGCGCAGATAGGATCTGATAAGGCAGATTCTGCAAGGCGATTCCCTGTTATGGAAAACGTGGTTCCGTGGCAGGACTCTTTAAAGGAGGTGGCTGTATTTTAACCAATGCGCATTTTCTTGGAACGTGTTGCAATCCGTATGACAAATGCTTTCCGGAACAATCTTTCATGTCGGTTTTAAATTGCCCTGTGCGGCTGTATTTTTAAAAAGACAAATATTTTCAATATTTTACGGCTTTATGCCTCTGTGATTTTCGTTTTTGTTTCTTTCTTAAGATTAAATATTCAAAATTTATATTTGATTGAAAGCCACAAATTAAGTTTTTCTTTAGGTAAAGGAAAATACAAATTAATATTTTATTAAGCATAAATTTTAAAAAAGCAGTGTAAGCTTTTGGATTATACTCTCCGCTAGTTTGATTGTTAGGCATCGCGCGATGGGTGGAGCGGGCTATGCCGAGGAATATGCATATTGACCCCGTTGAATGGGATGATATGCAGGTAATAAATTAAGGAGAGCTCCAATCCGTAAAGTCAGCACCCTCCTGCTGTTCACTGCGCTGCTGCCGGTTATGGCGGCATCGCCTGCGCATGCTTTTGAGCTCTTTGGCATTAAACTTTGGGGTAAAGACAAGGCTGAAGAAGCCGATGATGTCATTGCCGAACCAAAACGCTACAGCGTTGAAGTCACTTCCGGCGGCACCCGCACCAATAAAGACGGCACGGCAGCCGATGTGGAAGATCTGGTTAAAGGCGCTTCACGGCTTGTGGCTGATGAAGAAAAAGCGGCTTCCGGTTCCGGCGGACTGCTGGCCAAAGCACGCGGTGATTACCGTCGTATTCTGATGGCGCTATATGGTGAAGGTCGTTATGGCGGCACCATCAGTATTCTGGTTGATGGTCGCGAAGCTGCGAACCTGCCGCCGGATACACAATTGCCGGATACATCCAAAATTGTCATCAATGTTGATCCGGGCCCGCAATTCCTGTTTGCCCGCGCCAGCATTAATGAACTTGCACCGCCGACAGATGACCGCCGCGATCAGGTGCAGTCGCCTGAAAAGGCCGGTTTCAAAAGCGGTGAAATTGCCAAATCCGGTACAATCCTGAAGGCAGAGCGTCTTGCTGTTGAGGCATGGCGTCAGCAGGGCTATGCCAAGGCGAAAGTTACGCGTGAGGATATTGTTGCCGATCATGAAGGCAATGTGCTGAATGCGGATATCACGCTGGAACCGGGACGTGTTGCCCATTACGGTCCTGTCAAAGTGCAGGGCACAGCCCGCATGGATCCGGAATTCGTTGCCTATATGACAGATCTGAAACCGGGTCAGGAATATGATCCGGATGATATTGAGCGTGCACGTCGCCGTTTGGCGCGGCTGGATGTTTTCCGCTCGACATCGATTCAGGAAGCACAGGAAATCAACCGCGACGGTATTTTGCCGATGGATCTCATCGTGCAGGAACGTAAACCGCGTCGCTTCGGTCTTGGTGCGAGTTATTCCACACTGGACGGTGCAGGGGTGGAAGCCTTCTGGATGCATCGTAATCTGTTCGGTAAGGCGGAGCGTCTGCGCTTTGATGCCAAGGTCAGCGGTATCGGCGGTTCGCAGGATAATTCCTATGATCCGAAGAACTTTACCTATGTGCTGGGCACATCCTTCACCAAACCGGGCGTGTTCACACCGGATACGGATTTCGTTTCGTCTCTGACCGGTAAGCGTGAGGTTCTGGATAATTATACCGAGACATCGGTCGGCGGACAGGCAGGTTTTACGCATATCTTCAATGAAGATCTGAGCGGACGTTTGTTTGCCAATGTGTCTCGTGCGCAGTTTGATGATGATTATTACGGCAAACGCCAGTTCTTCACCGTGGGGATGCTGGGCGGTATTCTGCTGGATAAGCGCGATAACAAGACCAATGCTACTTCCGGTTATTATGCCGAGGGCGTGGTTGAGCCGTTTTACGAGCTCAAAAACGGCAGTTTCTCGACCAAATTTACCGCAGAAGGCCGTGGCTATTACGGCTTTGGTGAAGATAAACGCGTTGTGCTGGCCGGTCGTGTTAAAGTCGGGTCGATTGTCGGTGCCGATATGAGCGATCTGCCGCCGGATAAAGTTTTCTTTGCCGGTGGCGGCGGTTCTGTCCGTGGTTATGCTTATCGCAGCATCGGGGTGAATAAGCCGGGGGATGTGGTGATCGGCGGACGCTCGCTGATGGAAATGTCCGGCGAGGTTCGCACAAAAGTTACCGATAGTATCGGTGTGGTCGGGTTTGTAGACGGAGGATATGTCGGAGAGGAATCCTACCCTGACTTTGCGGAGAATCTGCGTTTGGGGGCAGGTGCGGGCTTGCGTTATGATACCAGCCTCGGACCGATCCGTTTCGATGTTGCCGTGCCGCTTAACCGCAAGGCAGGTGACTCAAGTTTTGCATTCTATGTCGGCATAGGACAGGCGTTTTGAACCGTTTTCTCGCTTTCGTAGCCACTTTTTTTATCATTCTGCCGCTCGGTATTTATATCGGGGCATCGCTGCTGCCTCAGGGAGCGGACAGCGTAACGACGCCTGCCACCGGCCAGAGCAATCCTGCGGGTTCAGGTACGCAGACCGCACAGGCTGACACTTCTGTTTCCACGCAGGAAGCCGAAGAAGAGAAGTCCTACTTCCTGTCTTTTGTTGAAGAAAAACTGTCGGGGCCGAACCGCAAGATCAGCATTACCGGTATTGAAGGTGTTTTGTCGTCTGAGGCAAAAGTCGGCGCTATCACGGTTGCTGACCGAGAAGGTATCTGGCTGCGCATTAAAGATGCCCAGCTTGTCTGGAGCCGTCTGGCTCTTTTGCGCGGTCGTCTGAGTGTGGATACACTCTCGGCCAAGGAAGTTGAGTTTATCCGCACACCTTTGCCGGATGAGGGACTGCCGTCACCGGAAGCCGGTGGCTTTGCTTTGCCGGAACTGCCGCTGGCGGTTTTGCTGGGTGAGTTGAATATTGAACGCCTGAAATTCGGCCAGCCGGTTTTTGGTCTGGCATCGGAAGTGGCACTGAAAGGCAATCTGACCCTTCAGGACGGATCGCTGGAGTCGCTGTTTGACATGCAGCGTCTGGATGGCCCGGGCGGCACGATGAAGCTGAAGGCGAATTACGCCAATGCCGATCAGAAGCTTGATCTGGATATGCGTCTTTCCGAACCTGCCAATGGTATTGCCGCCAATCTCCTGAATATCGCAGGCAAGCCGCCTGTTGAACTGGCGCTGACCGGCGCAGGCAAGCTTGATGATCTGAAAGTTGACCTGACGCTTGATGCGGACAGCCAGCGCATTCTGACCGGACTTCTGACCCTGAACCGCAATGCGGACGGCACTGTTACCGGCCGCGTGTTTAATGCGGATGTCAAAGGTCCGATTGCTGCTCTTATTCCGGAAAAATTCCGTGATTTCTTTGGCGCAACCTCAAGCCTTGCAGCCAATGGTTTTATCAAGGATGGCGGTGGCTTCCGTCTGGATAATTTCAACCTTTCCAATGCCGCTCTGCAGGTACAGGCCAAGGCCGAAACCGCCAATGACGGCTTTCTGACACGTCTGACCCTTGATGCGCTGATTGCAGATCGGGAAAAAGGCCGTGTGCTTCTGCCGGTCAGCGGCGGCCAGACCTCTCTGGCGTCTGCGCGTCTGACACTGGATTACGGCGACCGCCAATCCGCAGACTGGACAGGCAAGCTGCTGGTTGAAGGTCTGCAGGCCGGTGATTTCTCCGCACAGCAGACCGTGCTGGATATGGGCGGTGCGGCAGAAAATCTGCAGGACGCACAAAACCGTCATGTCGGTTTCAATATTACAGGAAATGTAACGGGAATTAATGCCAGGCAGCCCGAGGTTGCTCAGGCGCTGGGGGATCGTTTTGATCTGGCCGTGTTGGGGCAATGGCGTGCCGGTTCTCCTGTGCAGCTTGAAAAACTGCAACTCACCGGCAATGGTTTGAGCGCTGCCTTAAAGGGGGCAATCGATAAATTCATTTATACCGGTGATATTGTTTTGCAGGCAAACAGCCTCATGCCGTTCTCGGCACTGGCAGACCGTTCGCTTGCCGGCAGTCTTGATCTGAAAGCAACCGGTACTGTTGCGCTTCTCACCGGCGGATTTGACCTGACGTTGGATGGCACAGCAGAGAATATTAAAACCGGTGAGGACATTGCTGACCGTATTATCAATGGCCGCTCCACTTTGAGCGGTGGTCTGGCGCGTTCTGAAAACGGTTTTTCCGCCCGTGGTTTCCGTATTGGTAATGATGCAAATGCAATCACTGCCAATGGCTCATTCTCGAGCAAGGATGCCGATTTCGATCTGGGTGTTGAGATTGGTGATATTGCCGATCTGTCCGATAAGGCAACGGGACCTTTGTCGCTGAAAGCCAGTGCACGCGGAACTGAAAACCGGATTGCTCTGGCTGCCCGCGCATCTGTGCCTTCCGGTTCGCTGGAAGGTCGCAAACTGAATGATGGTCTGCTCGACTTCAATGCTGTGCTGGACGGTTCTGATCCGAAGCTTGCTCCGTCTTTGAGCGGTGGTTTCAGCGGCAGTGGCTTCTTAAGCGGTGAAAAACTCGATCTTGCCGGTAAAATTGCGCTGGATGAGCAAGGCAAACGCCTGAGCGACCTGAATTTTGTTGCAGGCGGCACGCGCGTCAGCGGTGATCTGAATATTGCGGACAAAAACCTGCTCGCCGGTCGCCTGAAAGTGAATGCGCCGGATGTTTCAACCGCTGCCGCTCTTTTCCTTGCCAAAGCAACCGGTAGCATTAATGCGGATATTGATCTGTCTTATGAAAATGACCGCCAGAATGCTGCGGTCAAAGCAGATATCCGTAATCTGAATGTTGAAGGCAATGTGATCGGGCAGGCGGATATTAATGCGACGCTTGCCGACCTGTTTAATGTTCCTGTTGTGGACGGCACTGTGAAAGCACAGTCCATCCGCGCCGGTACATTTGAAATCAATACGGTTGATGCAACGGCTCAGTCTGAAGGCAGCAAAACGGTTTTTCAGGCTGCAACTGATCTGAAGATCGGCACCAAAGTTAAAGTCAACGGCGCATTGGAGCCGCAGGACGGTGGTTTGTTGCTGTCGCTTTCAGATGCGGAGCTGCGTCAGGGCTCAATGCTGACCAGACTGGCGCAACCGGCATCTCTGGCGCTGAAAGGCAGCGATGTTACCTTTAACAATATCATCATGCAGGTGGGAGAAGGTCGTCTGAGCCTTAATGGTGCTTTGGCTGATCGTTTCAATCTGGATGTGAAACTGGATAATCTGCCGCTGAATGTGGCAAACAGCATTCAGCCGGATTTGGGACTTGGCGGTCTGATCAATGGTCAGGCCAAGGTTACCGGTTCGCGCAACCAGCCTGATGTCAGTTTTGACATTAATGCGCGTGATGTGATTGCCCGCCAGACGCGTGAACTGGGTATTGGTGCCCTGAATGCGACAGCTAAAGGTACCTCGACCCAGAACCGCCTGAAAGTGGACAGCCGGATTACCGGGGGTAATGGTCTTGATACCCGTGTAAATGGTTTTGTGCCGCTGGGCACGGATAAATCTGCCGGTGCGCTGGATGTGAATGTCGAGCTGGCCAATCTGCCGCTGGCTCTGCTCAATGGCGTGGTGAAGGATCAGAATCTGGGCGGTAATGTTACCGGCACTGCAAAAGTCACCGGCGCTCTGACCAATCCTGCCGCCGAGTTCAATCTGAACGGACGCGCGCTGAGCGCCAAACCGCTGGCTGAAAACGGGCTTGCGCCTTTGAATCTGAAAGCTGCCGGTCGTTATGGTGATAAGACCGTCAATATCAGCTCGCTGTCTGTTGATGGCCCGCAAAATCTCAGCGTGACCGCGCAGGGGCGTGTGCCTTTGTCGGGCAGCGGTTTGGGTATTGATGTGACGGGGCAGATTCCGCTGGCGCTTGCCAATCGTTTTCTGTCGGATCGCGGAGCACAGGCAACCGGTACACTGGCTTTGACCGCCAATGTCAGCGGTGGTTTCGACAATCCGCAAATCCGCGGCATGTTCTCGACAAGCGGTGCGCAGATGGTTGATCCGGAAACCAATATCCGCCTCAATAATATTACCATCAATGGCAGCATGGAAGGTCAGACAATCCGCCTTCGCAATGCAAGCGCAGCTTTGTCGACCGGTGGTTCAATCAATGCGGATGGCACGATTTCGATCAATGCCGCGCAGAATTTCCCTGCCGATCTGCGGATCAATTTTGACAAAGCACGTTATGCGGATGGTTCCATGGTGGTTGCGACCATTAATGGCGGCCTGACCATTACCGGCCCGTTGATGCGCGATCCGCTGATTGCCGGTAAGATCGAGATTGAACGCGCGGAAATTACCGTGCCTGAAAGTTTTGGCGGCGGCGGTGCCAATATTGATGTGCGCCACGTTAATACACCGGCTTCAGTGCTGATGACGTTGCAACGTGCCAAGGTGGAAACCCGTGCCAAGGGTTCCGCACCGGTGCCGACATCCCGTCCGACTGTGCCGCAACTGGATGTGCGCGTGATTGCGCCGAACCAGATTTTCGTGCGTGGTCGCGGTCTGGATACGGAACTGGGCGGTGCTGTCCGTCTGACAGGCCCTGTAACCAATGTGCGTCCGGTTGGTGGTTTTGAACTGCTGCGCGGCCGTCTGGATATTCTGACCCAGCGTGTAACCTTTGATGAAGGCCGTGTGACCCTGATCGGGGATATGAACCCGCAGCTCTATTTCGTTGCCCGCAGTGACGGCGGCGATATCATCGTGCTGGTGACGGTGCAGGGCACGGTGGATAATCCGGATATCAAATTCTCCTCGGAGCCGGAATTGCCGCAGGATGAAGTTCTGGCGCGTTTGATCTTCAAACGCTCAATCTCGGAACTGTCTCCTTTCCAGATTGCACAGCTTGCCGCTGCGGCCGCTGAACTGGCGGGTGGTAAAAACGCCAATCTGCTGGGTGCATTGCGTCAGGGCGTAGGGCTGGATGATCTTGATGTTGTCACCGACAGCAAGGGCAATGCAGCGGTTCGTGCAGGCAGCTATATCCGCGATAATATTTATCTCGGTGTGGAAGCCAGCGGTTCCAACGGCACCAAAGGCACGATCAATCTGGATATTACGCGGGATCTCAAAGCCAAAGGCTCTGTCGGTACGAATGGTGATTCCGGTCTGGGTGTATTCTACGAAAAAGATTACTGATCCGGCAGAGATGCGGATACTGATCGAATTGAAAAACCGGCACAAATTTGTGCCGGTTTTTTGCTTTTTACTGCATTTTTAATGTGTGGCGATTGTTTATGGTAAATGAAGATCCGGCGAATTTAATGATTTTTCAACCATGCGGGCGCACAATCCGACCTCTGAAAAGGTTTTGAAGATACGGATTTATCATGGCAAAGCAGGGTGAAATTCTGAACCGTCGCATTTTTCTGACCGGCGCCGGTGCCTTTGGTCTGGCTGGCTGTACCCAGTCGCTGGATATGTCGGCTTTTCAGCCGGATATTGATATGTCTTCGACCGGCAGTGTGATGCGCCCGCAGATCAGCGTTGATAAAGGCGTTACCAGTAATGAAGTGATGTATGCGGCTGTTCATGAGAATGGTTATTCCCTGCCTGCCATTCCTTATGAGAAAGTGCCGAAACAGTTCCGCCGACAGATCGTGCCGGATCCGACCGGTGAGGCACCGGGCACCATTGTTGTACGCCTGAATGAGCGATATTTGTATCTGGTGCTGCAGGGGGGCGAGGCCATGCGTTATGGCATCGGCGTTGGACGTGCAGGCTTTGAATGGTCAGGCCGTGCCAATGTGCAATATAAGAAGCAATGGCCGCGCTGGACACCACCGCCGGAAATGATCAAACGCCAGCCGGAGCTGGAAAAATACCGTAACGGTCAGGAGCCGGGACCAGCCAATCCGCTGGGCGCACGTGCACTTTATATTTTCCGCGACGGCGTTGATACCGGCTATCGTATCCATGGCAATCCGGAATGGTGGTCGATCGGGCAGGCTATGTCTTCCGGCTGCGTACGTCTGATGAATCAGGATATTATTGATCTTTATGATCGCGTGCAGGGCAAAGCACCGATTGTTGTGCAGGCCTGATTAAAACTATTTGAAAATAAAAGCCGCGCTGAGCCGGAGCATTTTTAAAATGCTCCGGCTATTTATTTTACGCATTTTCATATGCAAAACCGGTTTCCACTTTTGCTGAAAATGCTTTAGCGCGGCTTTTTTCTGTCTTGGGAGGACAGTGATAAAAAATGATTAAATATGATAGTTCAAATGGGTGCTGTTAGCGGATAGCTGAGCCGGTCTGATGGTTTTGCGCAACAACAATCAGAGCCGGTATATCTTTGACGGCTTCTTCAGTCATGCTGAGAAAATGAAAATTCTGCTGTTGCTGGATCGGATTAGGCGCCACAAACATTGCTGCGGTCAGCAGGAGCGCAGCCATGATACCCAAGCGCTTTTCAGTTTTTGCATTCATAATATTCGTCCTGTCGGTTTTGCCCGCGGATCCGGAGCGCTTTGCTCGCAGTCACTGGGCTAAAATCATGGTAAAGTTATGAAAGAGGTTTCAGCTCTTCATATCAGTGAAAGGTTTTGTGCCCTGCCGGTGATAAAACACAGGCAACGGCGTAATGAGGGATAGGCAGCAGCACCTGATCGAGCTCTGCCATGATCTGTGCATAATCCTGCGCGGCTTTTTTAACTTCCGCGACACGGCTGCCGGTTACCAGAGCATCCAGACAGGCATCACGGGTTGTATCGTCACCGTTTTGCAAGGCGGAGATCAGCCCCATCAGCAGGCATTCTTCACGGCAGATATGCATCGAACCATAAGGAAAGGCCTTGAGCTGACAAGCTGCACAAAAATGCAGGGTGCGAATGAAATGGGAGAGTTCGGCCAGCGCGAGCTTGGCTTTATCGAGGCCGAGTTCCTGAGTGTAAATCGTCCAGGCCATTTCCCACGGAATAACCGATCCGGTTTCGAAGCCGGATGTCCAGTGGCGATAGCCTTCAAGCACCAGCTTTTCAGCCTGCCGCTCGAAATAATGACTGGATGTTTCAAAGAGATTTCTGACCTGCATATTCATGGGCGGCATCCGATCTGTAACGGACGCGAAGGAGCGATGAATATGCGTCGCGGCTGAGGGCGCGACGATAGTACCGCCCTTGGGCGGTAAAGTGCCTGACCAAACATGAGGTCCTCCAATAGAGCGGGTTCAAGGCCCAAACATCAAAGGTTGAATTTATTGCCACGAGCCGGAAGTATCCCTCCCGAAAGCTCTGACAGCGGGAATATGCCGGTGAAAACGGTCGGTTGTCAAACCTAATTTTCAGCATTTATTTAGAAAAGTGTTCTTATTTCAATAGCTTAGAATAATTCCAGAGTATTTTACTCATGTTTTTATTCTAAAATGCAATGCTATCTATATGAATCCGTATATGTTTTGCGTGATTGTCGCAGCTGGCCGGATTGAACGACATTCCGGCCGGATTTTTAAGCTCTGCGACGTCCCGCCTCATGCAGAAGCCTGTAAACAGGACAGGCAAAAGGGAGCGGTTCCAGAATCACAATGCGAAGCGCCGATATGACCGGCGCTCCGCCTTAGTCTTTTATCTCCGAACCGATACGGTTTCGGAGAAACAGAAATTAGTGATGGCTGTGATCAGAAGCTTTACCGCCGGAGTTACCGGAAGAACCCTTGGATGGATTCACGTGAAACGGTAAATTAACCTTTCCGGCTTTTTCAAATTCCAGCACAACATTGACTGTTTCACCTTCTTTGAACGGTTTGGCCAGATCCATAAACATGATGTGGAAGCCGGTTGGTGCCAATTTCACGGTCTGACCGGCGGGAATTGCCAGAGGTTCGCTCAGTTTGCGCATCTTCATGACATTGTCTTTCATCGACATTTCATGAATTTCAACTTTTCCGGCTGCATCTGTGGTGCCGCCGATCAGGCGGTCATCTTCTTTGCCCTTATTGGTAATGACAATATAGCCGCCTGCAACGCGGGCATTCGGGATTGTCGCGATGCTATGAGCATCGGAAAGCTGCAGATCACCGGCTGTCACCACCTCGGCGCTATCGCCGCCATGCGCACCGTGGCCGTCATGGCTTGCCTGTTTTGTGGCAGCCGCCACGAGCAATTGCGGCGCAGGGTTTTTCAGATCATGCGGGTTCTGGCCTTCTGCTGCGATATCTGTCCAGTTTTCGGTTTTACCGTTTTCGCAGGTCTGGATTGTCGGGAACGACAATGTTGTATCCTTGTCGAAGGCTGCGAGTTTGCCGACAACCGAGAATTCATCATAGAAATCGCCCGGCAGTTTGCCGCCTTTCCAGATCACTTCGGTCACGCCGTTTTTCACGTCTTTACCGTGCACTTTATAGCTGTGCTGGTAGTCGGATTTAACAGTTTCAATATCCCATCCGGCTTTCATCTGCGGCTGAGCGGCAATGAAACCTTCCGGAATTTTGACATTGATCTGTGTGGTCGCGGCACCTTCACAGCCATGCGGGATTTTGAGGACGGCTTTATAGCCGCTTCCTGCATTAGCCTGAGCTGTTTCAAGTGACACATGTGCCTGTGCCAGACCGGCAGTGCCGAGAAGAAGGCTGGCAACACAGAGTGGTGTGAAAATGGTTTTCATAAATTTATTCCTTGCGAATATCCTGCTTTACGGCTGCAAATTGCAGGCAGAAAGCATGAAGGCGCTTAAAGCGCATGACTGATATTTCCTGCGGCATTGCGAGAATGCGCAGACCTGTATCAGGCAAGGAAAGGTGGCGCCTGTGGCGGGGCGGCGGGCGGATAAGGTCGGGAGCGGGGCAGAACTTTGGCCGTGCGTCTGACGCTGTTGCCTGTATCTTTGGCAACAACCGGACCACCGGCTGCAGGTGGTGTAACCAGTGCAAAAGCCGCCGAGATACGGCAGGCCTCGCAATCAACCATCATATTATGATTTTTATGATGCTGGTCAGATGCGGCGCTGTTTTCGGAAACGCAGATCGAAACAATACTGCCATCGGGCATTGTTTCATAACGGATGAAAACCGGTTCAGCGGAGGTGCCGCTTTTGGTGGTCATTTGCAGCAGGGGCGCGCTGACATCCACCGGTCTATGGGCAAAAGACAGCAAAACAAGCGCCAATACGCACAGGATGCGTATTAAAACCAGCTTGTTTTTGTGTGTCTGAACCATCACCCTGAACTATATATAACTGCGCTTTCCGCTTTTTAGCGCGGTGCTTTACGGAAGGAAAGAGCTTTCCTCTGTAATAATGATGCCGGATCTCTCTCTGCCTCACGATGTCACAGAGGTTTGCGCGGAAAGGGCTGAAGATAACTTTCTCTCAGACACAAAATCATTTAACGATGATGCATGAAATGCCGGTTGCAGGATAAAATACTGTGCCGGCAATAGTGAACAGATTATTCGACGGGGTATGAGGCATGTCACAGGTCACCAAAGATGTGGTGCTGGCTCAGCTGAAACAGGTCACGGGACCGGATTTCGAAGGTGATATTGTCAGCCTCGGACTGGTGTCCGATATTTTCATCGCTGATAATAAAGTGTTTTTCTCCATCACCGTGCCGTCTGACCGTGCGCAGGCGATGGAGCCGTTGCGCCTTCGGGCGGAAAAACTGGTGAAAGAGATTCCGGGTGTTGCCGGTGCGCTGGTCACACTGACCGCCGAGCGCAAAGGCGGCCGCACCAGCGATGATGCTCCTCCGCCAAGCCGCCCTCAGCCCGCTGCTCAGGCGCGTCCGGCTGCACATACTCATGCAGCACCGCAGCCGCAGGCAAAACCGGGTATTCCGGGTGTTGGCAAGATTATTGCCGTGGCTTCCGGCAAAGGTGGTGTCGGTAAATCCACGACTTCGGTGAATATTGCGCTCGGGCTTCAGGCACTGGGGCTGAAAGTCGGTATTCTTGATGCCGATATTTACGGGCCGTCAATGCCGCGCCTTCTCGGTATTTCCGGTCGTCCGGAAACGGTCAATGGCCGCATCATGAAGCCGATGAGCAATTACGGCCTCAAAGTCATGTCGATGGGCTTTCTGGTGGAAGAAGAAACGCCGATGATCTGGCGCGGCCCGATGGTAATGTCGGCGCTTAATCAGATGATGCGTGAAGTGGAGTGGGGCAATCTCGATGTGATGGTTGTCGATATGCCTCCGGGCACCGGCGATGCTCAGCTGACCATGGCGCAGCAGGTGCCGCTGGCCGGTGCGGTGATCGTTTCCACCCCGCAGGATTTGGCGCTGATTGATGCCCGTAAGGGGCTGAATATGTTTGCCAAAGTTAATGTGCCGCTGCTCGGTATTGTTGAGAATATGAGCTATTTCATCGCGCCGGATACCGGCAAGCGTTATGATATTTTCGGTCATGGCGGAGCGCAGCGCGAAGCTGAGCGGCTGAATGTGCCTTTCCTCGGCGCAGTGCCGCTGGATATGCAGATCCGCGAATTGTCCGATGCGGGTATGCCGATCACGGTGAAAGAGCCGGACAGCCCGCATGCGCAAATTTATCGTGAAATTGCCGAAAAAGCCTGGGCGCAGGTGAGCGGCGGTTCATCCCGCGCAGCACCGAAGATCGTTTTTGAATAACAGATGATGAAATTGAAAAAGGCCTGCAATGCAGGCCTTTTTTGTTGGGTCAGGTAATGACGCTTGGTTTTTCGCGGCCGGTATAATGCGTGATCTCTGTGAGTTCCGCAGCGGCTGCGATCAGCGGGATCAGGGCAGCCTGGGTTTCCAGATCATGCTTGCTGCTGTCAGCCTCATAGCGTTCCAGATAGATGCGGATGGTTGCACCGGCGGTACCAGTGCCGGACAGACGCACCACAAGACGGGAACCACCGGCGAAAAGAATGCGGATGCCCTGATGCTTGCTCACTGAATGATCGACCGGATCATGATAGGCAAAATCATTGGCTGCTTCCACAACCATACCCTGCACGGTCTTGCCTTTGAGATCAGGCAGTTTGGAGCGCAATGCATCCATCAGCGCATTGGCACCATCCGAGGCGACTTCTTCATAATCGTGACGTGAATAATAATTACGGCCATAGGTTTGCCAGTGCTCATGCATAATCTCGGCGACCGATTGTTTGCGTACCGCCAGAATATTCAGCCATAGCAGCACAGCCCACAATCCGTCTTTTTCACGCACATGGTCAGAGCCGGTTCCCGCACTTTCCTCACCGCAAATGGTGACAAGACCGGTATCCAGCAGATTGCCGAAGAACTTCCAGCCGGTCGGTGTTTCATGCATGCCGATCTTCAGTTTTTCAGCCACGCGGTCTGCGGCACAACTGGTCGGCATGGAGCGGGCAATACCGGCAATGCCTTTGCTATAGGCCGGAGCCAGATGCGCATTGGCCGCAAGCACAGCCAGAGAATCCGACGGGGCAATATACATGCCCTTGCCGATAATCAGATTGCGGTCACCGTCACCATCCGATGCTGCACCGAAATCCGGCGCATTGGCCGACATCAGCTCTTCATAAAGCTCATGGGCATAAACAATATTGGGATCAGGATGGTGACCGCCGAAATCTTCCAAAGGCACAGCATTGAAAACACTGCCTGCTTTTGCGCCGAGCCGGTTTTCAAAAATCTCTTTGGCATAAGGGCCGGTCACGGCATGCATGGCGTCAAAACGCATGGTGAAACCGGATTGCAGCAGAGCGCGGATCGCCTGAAAGTCGAACAGGCTTTCCATCAAGGCAGCGTAATCTTTCACCGGATCAATGATTTCCACCACCGTATCGCCGATCTGATGCGAGCCGAGCGTATCAATGTCGATATCGGCGCAATCGGCAATCTTATAGGATGTGATGGTTTTGGAGTTGGCGAACATCGCTTCGGTCAGTTTTTCCGGAGCGGGGCCGCCGTTGCTGATATTGAACTTGATGCCAAAATCACCCTGCGGTCCGCCGGCATTATGGCTGGCAGAGAGAATAATACAGCCAAAGGCTTTATTCTTGCGGATGAGATTGGAAGCCGCAGGCGTCGAGGTAATGCCGCCAAGACCGACCAGAATGCGGCCAAAACCATTCGCAGCAGCAATTTTGATCGTGCTCTGGATGACCTTGCGGTTGAGATAACGTCCGTCACCGCCGAGCACGAGTGTCTTGCCCTGAAAATCTTCCAGACTGTCAAAGATCGACTGGATGAAGTTCTCCGCATAATGTTCCTGAGCAAAGACAGTCACTTTTTTGCGCAAGCCCGAAGTGCCCGGCTTCTGATCTGTAAAAGCTGTGGTGCTGATAGTTTTAAAAGTCATGATCTGGCTTTGTCCTGACAATAACGGCTCTCGCAAAAGATAAATGCATGTGGAATGAACAAGTTGCATTCATGACGGATATTATAGGCAGTCCTGTGAAGTCGAAGTAAATGATTTCACACAAATAGCGGTTTATTGTTCAACTTTGGTAAGACGGGTTTATTGTATGTGTTTAAAAAGAACATTTTGATCAAAGAGATAGCGGCTGAAGATTGGCAGCCGCGCTGCCCCCAGTGCTTTGGCATGAACACCAACTGTGCCTTCTTCAATCACCGGCGGGATGATTCCCTGTAAATTAAGCCTGCCGATTTCACTCCGTGTAGTTTCAACAATCTTGGCGCGTAAATTTTCAGGCATCCAGCCGTCAATAATGGCAGCAGGAAAATCAATTACACTGGCGGCCGATGAAATGGCATGGGCAAGGCTGCGCGCGGTCAGCAATACCCATTCATCAAGCACAGGGTTGAAAATTTCCCAATTATCCGGCGCCGCCCAAAGCGGAGCCGTGTCTATATTCTGTTGTTTGAGGCTGCGCTCTAATATGAACAGCGATGCGGTATCAATCAGCTGGGCAGGGCGGCTGATCTGGCCTGCCGTGGTGACAAAACCGTTGCCCATCGGCATGGAACCCAGTGCGCCGGCATTACCGCTGCGTCCGGCATAAAGCGTATTGTTGAGGACAACGCCGCCGCCGATAAATGAGCCGATGAAAAAATAGACATAATCCGCATAGTCCGGCCCTGAACCGAAGGTCAGTTCCGCACCGCAGGCGGCGGTGGCATCATTCTGGATCAGAACGGGAAAAGGCAGTTTCAGGCTCAGTGCTTCGCAAATATCGGTGCTTTGCCAGGCCTGCAAATCCGCAGGCGGCGCGCCGACTTCCTCAACCCAGTTCCAGAGTTCAAACGGCATGGCAATGCCGAGACCGGCGATGCGGCTTTGCTGAAAAGGCGTGAGCTGCGCCGTGAATTGCTCAATAGCCGAAAGCGTGAAATGCAGAATATTATCCGGCACCGGCCACAGATAGGTCTGGTGCATACGTGCGCGGATCATACCGGTAAAATCAACCAGAACCAGTTCCGCACTGCGACGCCCGATCTTCAGGCCAAAGGAAAACACCCCGTCAGGATTGAGCATCATCGGCTGGCTTGGCTGGCCGACACGTCCGCGCTGTTTCTCACCGCTTAGCAATAATCCGTCCTGCTCGAGATTGCGGATGATGACGGACACGGTTTGCGCCGACAGGCCGGTTAGTCTGGCAATATCTGCCCGCGGCATGGCACCGTGACGGCGCACAACGGAAAGGATCAGCCTTTCATTATAGGCGCGCATGCCGGTCTGGTCAGAGCCGCGGCTGGTTGTGGCAGGGTCAATAGGGGCGCCTTGCGGATAGTGCATCGGGTGTCCTGTAAGGAGCATTCGGGATAAAGAGCTGGAATAAGAGAATTATTTTTGAAGTAAAGCCTGCGCAGACAGTTTTTGTCATCACGCTGATCTTAGGCTGACATAGCGAATTAATAAATCAAGTGGATTTATTAATTGACAGGGCTGAAAACCCGTGTTTCCATGATCGCGCTTGCACATATTTCTGGGGGCAATAAATTTGCCCTTTCATGAAATTGCAGCGCAGAGGCGGCGGAAGAGGGCGCCTGAGACAATTGATTTGGCTGGTTCAGCTA
This sequence comes from Pseudochrobactrum sp. XF203, assembly GCF_020341615.1. NCBI lineage: Bacteria > Pseudomonadati > Pseudomonadota > Alphaproteobacteria > Hyphomicrobiales > Brucellaceae > Pseudochrobactrum > Pseudochrobactrum sp. XF203. The sequence continues at coordinate 62,518 of NZ_CP084392.1, forward strand.
CGCAGTTCGGTGCTTGAACTGATCGTAGAAAAATGACTCTGGGAGGAGTTCATGAGAAAAACTATTCTTACCTCTGCTTTTGCCCTTCTGGCATTGGGCGTTGCGGGTGCGGGAGCGCAGGCGGCTGAAGTGACGGCTTGCGTGATTACCAAAACAGATACCAATCCGTTCTTTGTAAAAATCAAGGAAGGCGCGACTGCCAAATCCAAGGAGCTTGGCATCAATCTGAAATCCTATGCGGGTAAGATTGACGGCGATACGGAAAGTCAGATTGCAGCAGTGGAAACCTGTATTGCCGATGGTGCAAAAGGTATTCTCATTACCGCTTCTGACACTAAAGGCATTGTTCCTGTACTGAAACAGGCGCGTGATGCCGGTATGCTGGTGATCGCTCTGGATACACCGCTGGAACCGGCTGATGCAGCGGATGCAACTTTCGCAACAGACAATTTTCTGGCCGGTGAACTGGTCGGTAAATGGGCTGCAGGGCGTCTGGGTGATAAAGCCAAAGATGCTAAAGTCGCTTTCCTGAACCTTACCGCCATGCAGCCGAGTGTTGACGTGCTGCGCGATCAGGGCTTTGCCACAGGTTTCGGTATTGATCCGAAGAATAAAGATGTGCTCGGCGATGAGGATGATCCGCGTATTGCCGGTCGCGATCTGACCGATGGTAATGAAGAAGGCGGCCGTCGCGCCATGGAAAACCTTCTGCAAAAAGACCCGAATATCAATGTGGTACACACCATTAACGAACCTGCTGCTGCCGGTGCCTATGAGGCGCTGAAAGCTGTTGGCCGTGAAAAAGATGTGATGATTGTTTCCATCGATGGCGGCTGTCCGGGTGTAAAAAATGTGGCTGACGGCGTGATCGGCGCAACAGCGCAGCAATATCCGATGCAGATGGCAACACTTGGTATTGAGGCAATTAAGAAATTTGCTGATACCGGTGAAAAGCCGAAGCCGACAGATGGCAAGACTTTTGTTGATACCGGCGTGATGCTGGTAACCGACCAGCCGGTTGAAGGTGTTGAATCTATCGATACCAAAGAAGGTCTGGCGAAGTGCTGGGGCTGATCCCCGTGCCTTTCTAATAGAGCATAATTTCTTAAACTTGAATCAGTTGAAGGTAAAATTATGCTCTAATTTTAAAGTGTCAGAGCGACCTTGTGTAGCGCCCGGTCGGGCGCACGGCGCTCTAAAAAATCAACCGGCGTGATCTTCATGCCGGTTCCTTTTCAGGCTGCAGCAACCGGAAGCTCCTATGACAGAAACCACGCAAAATCATGAAACGGAAGTCATGCGCGCACCGCAGGATTTTGAAAAGGTTCTGGTGAACAGCGCTTCCGGTGTCGCCAGTTTTGAGAATGAGGATCGCAGTCTGCTCTACAGAATGCGTGTGATCCTGCATCACAATCCGGCAGCCGTACCGCTGATCGTGCTGGTGATGTCACTGGCGATTTTTGCTGTTCTGGTCGGATCTAAATTTTTCTCTGCCTTTGCGCTGACACTCATTTTGCAGCAGGTTGCCATTACCGGCATCATTGCTTCCGCGCAGACACTTGTCATTCTGACGGCCGGTATTGATCTGTCTGTCGGTGCAATCATGGTGCTGTCTTCGGTGGTAATGGGGCAGTTTACTTTCCGCTATGGTCTGCCGCCGGAACTTTCCATCCTGTGCGGTTTTGCCGTCGGTGCATTATGCGGTTTTTTCAATGGCTGGTTCGTGGCCTATTGGAAATTGCCGCCTTTCATCGTCACGCTTGGTATGTGGCAAATCGTATTGGCAACCAATTTTCTCTATTCCGCCAATGAAACCATCCGTGCGCAGGAAATCACCGAAAAAGCGCCAATATTGCAGTTTTTCGGAAATAATATCCGCTTCGGCGGTGCGGTCTTTACCTATGGTGTGATTGCCATGGTGCTGCTGGTTCTGGTTCTCTGGTATGTGCTCAATCATACGGCATGGGGGCGGCATGTTTATGCGATCGGCGATGATCCCGAAGCGGCACAGCTTTCCGGTGTACGTGTCAAACCGGTTTTGATGTCGGTTTATATTCTGGCCGGACTGATCTGCGCACTGGCCGGATGGGCGATGATCGGTCGTCTCGGTTCGGTCTCACCGACGGCGGGGCAGTTTGCGAATATTGAATCCATTACGGCTGTGGTGATCGGCGGGATTTCCCTGTTCGGTGGTCGCGGTTCCATTCTCGGCACATTGTTCGGTGCATTGATTGTCGGCGTGTTTTCGCTGGGATTGCGCCTGTGGGGAACCGATCCGCAATGGACCTATCTGCTGATTGGTGTCCTGATTATCGTTGCGGTCGCAATTGACCAGTGGATCAGAAAGGCTGCGGCATGAAACAGTCAGTTCAGCCGGTTTTATCGGCAAAAGGCCTCGTCAAACGCTATGGCCGCGTTACGGCGCTGGATCATGCGGATTTCGATCTCTATCCGGGTGAAGTTTTGGCGGTTATCGGCGATAACGGTGCAGGAAAGTCTTCACTGATTAAAGCGCTGTCCGGTGCGATCCAGCCGGATGAAGGTGAGATTTTTCTCGACGGCCAACCGGTGAGCTTCCGTTCACCGATCGCCGCGCGGGCAGCAGGCATTGAAACTGTTTATCAAAATCTGGCTTTGTCGCCTGCTTTGTCGATTGCCAATAATATGTTTCTGGGGCGCGAATTGCGCAAACCCGGACTGATGGGCAGTGTGTTCCGCCAGCTCGATCATAAGAAAATGGAGCAGATCGCCCGCGATAAGCTTTCAGAACTCGGACTGATGACCATCCAGAATATTTCGCAAGCGGTGGAAACACTTTCCGGCGGTCAGCGTCAGGGTGTGGCCGTGGCGCGTGCGGCGGCTTTCGGTTCCAAAGTGGTGATTATGGATGAGCCGACAGCCGCGTTAGGGGTTAAAGAATCCCGCCGTGTGCTCGATCTTATTCAGGAAGTGAAATCACGTGGTCTGCCGATTGTTCTGATCTCCCATAATATGCCCCATGTATTTGAAGTGGCGGATCGTGTGCATGTGCACCGGCTGGGCAAAAGACTGGCGGTGATTAATCCCCGTCAATGTTCTATGTCTGATGCTGTGGCGCTGATGACCGGCGCATTGACCCCGACTGATGAGATGCTGGCTGCATGATGCCTGAAACACCTGTGATAAAGCGTGAAGCGCTGGCTGCGGAAATTCTGGCACGGGCAAAGGGGCGCGAGCGTCTGATTGTTGCGATTGCCGGAGCACCTGCCGCAGGAAAATCAACACTGGCGGAGGCATTGTGTCAGGAGATCAATGCTTTGTCCGCTGCTCAGCCATCTGTTGTCGTGCCGATGGACGGGTTTCATTATGATAATGCCATTCTGGATGCGCGTGGTTACAGGGCGCGCAAAGGCGCACCGCATAGTTTTGATGCGGATGGTTTTCGGGCGCTGCTGTCCCGTTTGAAATCGGAAACCGGTGATATTGCGATTCCGGTTTTTGACCGCTCAATGGATCTGGCGCGGGCGGGGGCTGCCATGGTCACAGCGCAACATCAGATTTTACTGGTCGAGGGTAATTATCTGCTGCTGGATCAGCCTGTCTGGTGCGATTTGCGCCAATATTTTGATCTGAGCATTTTCTTGCAAGTGCCGCTTCCGGTTCTGGAACAGCGGCTTATTCAGCGCTGGCTGGATCATGGTGCGGATTATGAAGCAGCCAGAGCGCGTGCGCTTGCTAATGATATTCCGAATGCGCAAACCGTGACAGAGCAGTCCCGTGAGGCAGACTTTATCTTGCAGCATTGAAACTTTCCTGTAGGCTCGGGCAAATTCAGAATTTAACAGCCAGAATTTACCAGTAAGAGAATGCCCATGTCTGAGACGCTGATCTTTCCTGCCCGCCCGCCGGTAACCTTGCCGATTGAGGGGAGCGATCAGCGCTTTCCCGTTCGCCGTATTTATTGTGTGGGCCGCAATTATGCAGACCATGCGCGGGAAATGGGACATGATCCGGATCGTGAGCCACCATTTTTCTTCCAGAAAAATCCGGATAATCTGGTGACAGATGGCGGTAATTTTCCCTATCCGCCGCTGTCCAATGACGTGCATCATGAAATTGAGCTGGTTGTTGCACTTCATAAAGGCGGAAAAAATATTCCGGCAACCGAGGCGCACAGCCATATTTACGGTTATGCCGTCGGGCTGGATATGACACGGCGCGACATGCAGGGGCAGGCCAAAAAACAGGGGCGCCCGTGGGAGACTGCCAAAGCGTTTGAACATTCCGCTCCTTGTTCTGCATTGGTGCCTGCAAGCCGTATCGGTCATCCGCAGGATGGTGCTATCTGGCTGAAAATTAATGGTAAAACTGTCCAAAAAGGTGATATCAATCAGCTGATCTGGTCTGTGCCGGAAACCATTGCAATTCTTTCCACACTCTATGAATTACAGGCCGGAGATCTGATCTTTACCGGTACGCCTGCGGGTGTTGGTGCTGTTGCGCGGGGCGATATTCTGGAGGGCGGCGTTGACGCTATCGGACATCTGACAACAAAAGTTGTCTGACCCTTTTGGCGCGGATTGCATTTTACGGCTGGTCTCACGGGCGGAATCTCTGTAAATATTTCATCAACCATGAGATGGAATCCTCAATCTTCGGGATTCTATGACGATTTCTACTGCATGAGCGATACAGTTTCCGGTTGCGTTTAATCAATGCATTCTGCTGTGTCGCTTCTTACGTTTGTCGGGCGATGGCTTGTGCTGCCTGCAAACGAAGACAACGAAAAGGATCGCCCGATGGCATTCGAAGAGATCAAGGCGGAAATCGCTTTACTGTTTGAGCAGATGGTCAACCAGCCGGAAGACATGCATGAACTGGCTGAGTCCATTCGTGAGAAGCTCAATGCGATGAGAGCCAGTGGTCTGCCATTGCCGGAAGATCTGGTTGAACTCGAAAAACGTCTCAACAACGAAACGGGTGCCTGATGCGATTTTCAGCTCTGGCTCTCCGTTCTGCTGTTCTGCTCTCCGGTGTTGTGGCTTTGTCGGCCTGTACCACCACCAATAATTCAAAAACTGCTGCCAGTTCGGCAACAACTCAGGCTGTTGATGTTGCCGTGGCTGATATGGCTACAGCCGTCGGAGCGCCTGCAGAGGCTGCTTCTATTGACGCTAATCCTGACGGCAGCGCAAAAGGTGCTACAATTGCAGCTTCTGCCTATGCGGCAGAAAAAGGCAATGCTGCACAGGTCGCCGCTCTGGCCGTGACAGAAGCAGGCGATCCGGTTTTGCCGGCTACCGTGCCGACACCGGCATTCCGCCAGACCGCAACAGAGGCTTTGATTGCAACGGCAACACCGTCACTGGCAACCGGTGCACATAATACACCGGGCGAAGTGAAATATACCGGCGTTACCAAGTCCGGCACTGCGAACCATCTGGTCGAGCAGCGTGCCGAGATCGCGGCAGACAGCAAGCCGGAACTGCATAATCTTATCGGCCAATATGCGGCAGCCTATCAGGTGCCGGAGCGTCTGGTGCACCGCGTGGTGCAGCGTGAGAGCCGTTATAATCCTGTTGCCCGTAATGGTCCGTATTTCGGCCTGATGCAGATCAGTCATGCCACAGCGCGCGGTATGGGCTATGATGGCAGCCCGCAGGGACTGCTCAATGCCAATACCAATCTGCGTTATGCGGTGAAATATCTGGCCGGTGCCTATAAAGTCGCCGGTGGCAATGAAACGCAGGCCGTGAAATTCTATGCCCGTGGTTATTATTATGATGCCAAGCGCAAAGGTCTGCTGGAAGAAACCGGTCTGCGTAAAGGCCCGAACTCCATCCGCACCGCTTTTATTGAGCCGGGTAAAGCTACAGAAGCCGCAAAAGCTGTGACAGCCGCAGCAACCGGCAATGCTGTTGATGTGGCGCAAACCGATCCTATGGTCACGCAGTCTGTTGCTAAATCTGCAAAAGCATCGCGTGTGCAGCCGAACAGACGGGATTTCAGCACCCGCTGATCTGAAATTTTGCAAGTTTTAAAACCGCCTGTTTTCTAATGAAGCAGGCGGTTTTTTATTGTCTGCAGCTCTGATCGGGTAATTTTACAGGCAGGTCATTTTGTCGTCATGAATCTATAATCATTCTGACGCATACTCATTTTGACCTCGCTTTTTATCATCACCCCGAAATTGTGCAGGCGGCACCATGAACCAGATTTTACAAAAGGCTGAAGCCTCCGTTGCACGTCTCTATGACAAGGCGGAATTATGGGCGGATGGCATCGTCCATGTTGTGGGCGTGGCTCTGGCCGTTGGCGGCGCAGCCGTGATGCTGTGGTATTTTGCAGGACAGATTTCGCCGGTCATTTATATTTCCGCGCTGATCTATGTGCTGAGCCTTGTGGCCGCGCTATCGATTTCAGCAATTTACAATATCTGGCCGATCTCACCGGTGAAGCAGTTTCTGCGCCGCTTCGATCACTCCATGATTTATGTGCTGATTGCCGGAACCTATACGCCCTTCATCATGAAAATGGGCGAGGGGGCTGGCTGGCATTTGGGGCTGGTCTGGTTGATTGCGTTTTGTGGTATTGCACTGAAGCTGACAATGCCCGGTCGTTTTGACCGTCTGGCAATCCTGCTCTATCTGGCGCTCGGCTGGAGCGGTGTGTTGATCTATGATCAGCTGTTGCAGTTTCTGCCTCTGCAAGTGGTGGTACTGATCGCCGCCGGTGGGATTATTTATTCACTCGGCGTTATTTTCCACGTTTGGGAACGCCTGCGCTTTCAGAATGCCATCTGGCACGGCTTTGTCGTGGCGGGAGCGGCGCTCCACTACAGTGCTGTCTTTCTCGCCGTCCACTAGGGATTCCGGCTCTGGCGGTCTGCAAATGGCAATTTTCTCCGCTCCGGTTCTCGAAAATCACCATTTTCGCCACGCCATAACCAAAATCCAACGCCGCGTTTGTGATGCCAAAAGATAAATAAAAAACAGCCGGATTGCTCCGGCTGTTTTGTTGTTTCAGTCTTTAGTTGGCTTAATTAGCCGCGGTTGCGGGCAGCCAGTGTGCGCAGACGCAGTGCATTAAGCTTGATAAAGCCCGCAGCATCTTTCTGGTCATAAGCGCCGTGATCATCTTCAAATGTCACCAGCTTGTCAGAATAAAGCGACTTGTCGCTCTCACGGCCGGTCACAATCACATTGCCCTTATAGAGCTTCAGTGTCACTTCGCCTTCTACATGACGCTGGCTGTGGTCGATTGCAGCCTGCAGCATTTCGCGTTCCGGCGAGAACCAGAAGCCGTAATAGATCAGTTCCGCATAGCGTGGCATCAGTTCATCTTTAAGATGTGCTGCGCCGCGATCCAGCGTAATGCTTTCAATCGCGCGGTGTGCTGCCAGCAGGATAGTGCCGCCCGGTGTTTCATAAACGCCGCGGGACTTCATGCCAACGAAACGGTTTTCAACGAGGTCAAGACGACCGATACCATTGTCGCGGCCATAGTCATTGAGTGCAGCCAGCAGGGTTGCAGGCGACATGCGCACGCCGTTGATCGAAACCGCATCACCGCGCTCAAAGCCGATTTTGATGATGGTTGGCTTGTCCGGTGCAGCTTCCGGTGAAATTGTGCGCATATGCACATATTCAGGAGCTTCAACAGCCGGATCTTCCAGTACTTTACCTTCCGAGGAAGAGTGCAGCAGGTTGGCATCGACGGAGAACGGTGCTTCGCCCATCTTGTCTTTTGCCACAGGAATCTGGTGCTTTTCAGCAAAATCGAGCAGGTCTGTACGGCTCTTGAACGACCAGTCACGCCAAGGAGCAATGATCTTGATATCCGGATTCAGTGCATAGGCTGACAGTTCGAAACGAACCTGATCGTTACCCTTGCCGGTTGCACCGTGTGCAATCGCATCCGCGCCGGTTTTCTTGGCGATTTCGATGAGGTGCTTGGAGATCAGCGGACGGGCAATCGAAGTACCGAGCAGGTAAACGCCTTCATAAACTGCATTGGCGCGGAACATCGGGAAAACGAAATCGCGGACGAATTCTTCACGGACATCTTCAACGAAGATTTCTTTGATACCGAGCATTTCAGCTTTTTTACGTGCCGGTTCCAGTTCTTCACCCTGACCGAGATCAGCAGTGAAAGTCACAACCTCAGCACCGAGCTCGGTCTGCAGCCATTTCAGAATGATAGAAGTATCGAGACCGCCGGAATAAGCGAGCACGACTTTTTTAACGTCTTTCCAGTTGTTCATTTTATGCATCCAGTACGAGCCGGTACGGCATCTGAGTGTTTTTCGCTTTTCAGCGATGAAATTCTGATATTTCTTTTATCATCTCAATAGTGTGAAGCAAGCCGTCTTAATGGCACAGTCGTGAGATTGTTAAATTTTAGATATGCCCGTGTAAATCCGGTTCCGCAGAAACAAATTCTGCGTTAGTTTGGCCAAACTTAACCGCTTCGGGGCGCATGCATGTCATTCTTTAATTCTCTGACTTTTATTCCGGACTGGCCGGTTCTGGTTCAGTTCGCTATTGCGACATTTATCCTGTCGATCACACCGGGCCCGGATATGACACTGTTTGTTGGTCGTGCCTTATCTGAAGGGAAGGCAGCAGGTTTTGCCTGCCTTGCGGGAGCATCCAGCGGCATCGTCATCCATACCACAATGGTGGCGATTGGTTTGTCTGCGCTGATTATTGCGTCACCAAGTGCATTTTGGGTGCTGAAAGTTGTCGGTGCCGGATATCTGGTGTTTTTGGCTATTCAGGCGCTGCGCAAAGGCTCAGCTTTTTCGCCGGAAAAAAGCAGCGGTAAAAAACATACGCTGTTTCAGAATTGGGCAACGGGCTTAGGGATTAATCTGCTCAACCCGAAGATCATCCTGTTCAACATGACCTTCCTGCCGCAATTCGTGTCAGCGCATGATCCGCATGCACCGGGGAAACTGTTTTTCCTCGGCCTGTCTTTCATCCCGCTCAGCCTGCCGGTAGTGGTGCCGATGATTTTGGCGGCAGATAAATTTGCCGGACTCCTGAAGAAAAATCCGACGGTCACACGCTGGGTGGATTATGTTTTTGCGGGTGTGTTCTCAGTTTTTGCGCTGAAAATTCTGCTGGCTGAAGGCAAATAATTTATAGCATGTCTCCCAAAAGCGGATGCCGGTTTTGGGAGACATGCGTGAAAAAACTATTCGGTTTCCGGTGTTTTTTTGCCGGAAACCAGATTGCTCCAGCGTCCGGCTACCAGCCAATAGATAAAGCCGCCGATAATTCCTGCGGCTGCGCAGCTCATCATCATCATGGCTTCGTCAGCATTTTTCACATCGGGCTGAAAACCTGCCACGAAGAGAATAATGCCGGCTGCCAAACCACAGAGACTGTAAAACAGGCTGTCGCGTTTGTTGAAATATTCACCGATGGCAATAGCTGCAAGTGCAGGCCAGAAGGCGAGATAACCGATAATCATCGCCATGAATGGTGTGGCAACGAACAGTCCCGCGCCGAAGCCATATTCAAAACCATCATTGATGATATCCGGCAGCATGCCGATCGTGGAGATCAGCATAATATTCAGAAAAAGACCCGCAGCCAGAACGGCACAGCCATAGCCAAAGATGATGACTGTGAACCGGCCGATCAGTTGCAGGCTTTTATCCATGTTGAATGTATCTTTGATTGAATTGAAGGTTGTTTCTTTAAATTATAGTGTATTATTTTACTCTCGTTGTGATGGAATATTTGTCCATCGACCTGCAATCATCCAGTATGTTAGGCCACCAATAAAACCACTGAATAAAATTTTTGCTAAAATGGCGATTATACTACCGCCTTGATTTCCAGCATCTGAGTAAGCTGCATAAAGAAACAGGTTCATAGTAATTGCAGCTAAAATGTAAAATAATTTATCTCTTCTTGAGAATAATTCTCCAGGCACGACAATAAGCAATGCTGGAAGAATTGTATATGGCCAAGTAACGTAGCTATAAAATACTGAAATTAATGCAATTCCTAAAAGTCCTAAAATATTATTCCCTCCCATAGAAGGATTTATAAAGAGAGCATTTATAAATCCTAATGAGCTAACTGCAGCAGATACGGCAAGAAAATATCCTGTAAGTATTACGAAAATACGTGCAGTTAAATTCGTTATGGTGATCATTTTGCATCCGTTTTACATGGAAATAAGCGGAATTTTTTAGTGCAAGGTTACTTTAATTAACTAATATTAGATTTACATTGCATCGCAGCGTAAAATTATGCATGTAACTATATACTTCCAGAGTGATTAATAGTTTGTTCTATCAAGTTCACTCTGGAATTGTTTTTCTAGATGTATTGAATAGGTAGGGTGCCGTTTAATCTTCGCCGTGATTGGCGATCATCATGGCTTCCAGCGCCAGACGATCAGTTTTACGCATGCGCTCGGATTCCGATTTCAGCTGACCGCAGGCGGCGAGAATATCGCGGCCGCGCGGTGTGCGGATCGGAGAGGCATAGCCCGCTGCATTCACATAATCGGCAAAGCGTTCAATCTGTTCCCAGTCGGAGCACTGGTAATTGGTGCCCGGCCACGGGTTGAACGGAATGAGATTGATTTTCGCCGGAATACCTTTGAGCAGCTGTACCAGTTTCTTGGCATCTTCCAGACTGTCATTGACGTCTTTGAGCATCACATATTCAAAGGTGATGCGCTTGGCATTGGACAGGCCCGGATAAGCGCGGCAGGCTTTGATCAGTTCTTCCAGCGGGTATTTCTTATTGATCGGCACCAGCATGTCACGCAGATCATCGCGCACGGCATGGAGCGAGATTGCCAGCATCACGCCGATTTCCTCACCGGTGCGGTAGATTTCCGGCACAACACCGGAAGTGGAAAGTGTGATGCGGCGCTTGGACAGCGACAGACCATCACCATCCGAGGCAATCAGCAGTGCTTTTTTGACATTATCAAAATTGTAGAGCGGTTCGCCCATACCCATCATCACGATATTGGTGATCTTGCGGCCTTCCGCAGGCACAATCGCACCATCCGGTGTGTTGGTTTCAGGGAAATCGCCGAGACGGTCACGGGCGGTGAGCAGCTGCGAGAGGATTTCTTCTGAAGTCAGATTGCGTACCAGCTTCTGTGTGCCGGTATGGCAGAAAGAGCAGGTGAGGGTGCAGCCGACCTGAGAGGAAATACACAGCGTGCCGCGGCCTTCTTCAGGAATGTAAACACATTCGATTTCAACCGGACGTCCCGCACCGCGTGGCGGAAAGCGGAACAGCCATTTGCGTGTACCGTCGGTGGAAATCTGTTCTTCCACAACCTCCGGACGGGCAATGGTGAAATGCTCGGTCAAAGCGCTGCGCAGGTCTTTGGAGATATTCGCCATATCGGCAAAGTCTGAAACACCGCGCACATAGAGCCAGTGCCAGAGCTGCGCGATGCGCATCTTGATCTGTTTGGCCGGAATGCCGATTTCCAGCAAGGCCTCACCCAGCTCCTCACGGGAAAGACCGATCAGTGTCGGCTTTGGTGCCAGCATTGCACGGGCATTGGCAGCCAGTGCATCACGGGTCTGAGGCGTGGTAAGGTCATAAGAAATAGACATCGGTTTTACTTAAGGCTCACAATTGCATAGCCGCATCAGAAGGACAAAAGCCCTGATTGGAAACTGATAAAGCGGCACTGTTGCATGATTTAATGGGGGCGTTTTTCGCGATGAGATCCGCAAGAATACCCTGAAGTGCGGCCTCATAGCACGGAAATGGCGCTGCGTCACGCTTTTATCAAGGGTTATGATTTGCGACTTTTTGTATTCATCGCCGGAATGCAAAAAAGCCGGACATAAATCCGGCTTTTAAACTTTTCAGATTTTACCCGCTTTAGCGGCATTTCTGACCTGCTCGCTTTAGCGGCACTTTTGAATCGCAGCGAGCGCTGCGGAAATGCCCTTCAGGGAATAGGTATAGGTGGTTTTTGTACCACGCTTTGATGCAGCATTTACAACCATATCCGCACCGCCGCGCATGGCAGCAATCAGCTTTGGTTCTTCTGCGGCATTTTCCATCCAGCCGGATTTACCATTGGTGAACATATTAAAGCGCGCATTGCCGATGGTGACGGTCACTTTAGAATTGGCCTGCAATTCATAACCGGCCATAAATTGCGGCTCAAAAGATACGTTCTGGCCTGGCTTCTGGCTGACGAGGAAGAAATTATCTCCGTGGTCTACAGATGTAGGCTGCTTCTGGGTCGGGACGGACAGGACATAACATACTTTACCGTTGCCCGACTGATAGCTGTATGCGCCCCAGGCGTTGAACTGGCTGATCTGGCTCGGCGACTGGGCAAGCGCACTGCCTGCCATAGCCATTGTGAACACAGAAGCCGCGACGATCGATTTTCCAAGCATAGGTCCTACCGGTTCTCTTTCGTTTTGCTTCAAACTCAAAATCCGGGAAACATGCTGTTTAAGGCACGTCCCGTTTGTTTGTCTTAATTTGACTTAATCTGGGTTACCAAACCGTGAAGTTTTGAGGCAAAAGAGAGGTTTTTCTGAAGAATATGCAGAAATTCTCACTCACTTGCCCTTATCCGTGACTTCAGCATCAGGAAAACGGCGATAGTTTGTTCTCGGGTTTTTTGATTCTGTATTCTTTGAAATCAGCGATTTGTGCAGACGGACAGAGCTCAGTGCTCCTGCGGTTCCGCGTCAGGGTTCTGACTTAAGGATTGTCGCGCGGCGGCATAATGCGCCGGTGTAATATGCCGGCGTACAGAGGCCAGCGCTGCCATTAAGACAGCCATATCGTCGGTGAAGCCGATGCCGACCAGAAGATCCGGTACAAAATCAAAAGGCAGCACGAAATAAGCAAGTGCGGCAAGCAAAGTTGCACGCACACGGGCAGGTGTTTTCGTATCCAGCGCGCAATAATAGGATGCGACCAGATCTTCTGTAAAAGGCACTTTGCCTGCGGTCTTTTTCAGGGTCTTCCAGAAGTTTTTGCGCACACGCTGTGCACGGCTTTCCTGCTCGCGCTCTGAGCCCGGCTGCAAAATTTCACCTATTTTGACATCATCCATAGCAAATCCTCATCAGGAAAGAGATGGTGTGACCTGAGCATCTTTACAAGATATCAGGATTGTTGCCGGTACCGAAAACGGATCACCCGGCATAATCATTGATGAGTTGCGCCATGCGCATATCCAGCGCTGTCAGACCTTTGGCCGAATGGGTGGTGAGGGTAATTTCGACCTTATTATAGGTATTTGACCACTCCGGATGGTGGTCGAGTTTTTCTGCCGCCATGGCAATACGGGTCATAAAGGCAAAGGCTGCATTGAAGTCGAGGAATTTGAAGTTTTTACGGATTGAGCCGTGATCTGCCGATAATTCCCAGCCGGAGAGGCCGGACATGGCTGTTGAAATTTCTTCGCGGGTGAGGGGGGGGCGGGACATGGCAAGCTCCTGAGACGGTCAAAAACAGGGATATGAGAACGGGGATATTAGCATAAAACCGGATTAAATTATCGTAACTTGTTTTTTGTACAGTTTCGGTTCATTTCACATTTTATATTGATGCCGTATCAGAGCAAATTCTGATCGGGGCCAATCTTGATCCAATGATTGCACAGGCTGAAACACGCCCGCATCTGTTGCTCATAAGTCTTATAGTGTGAATGTCGGGGGGGAATGTATGTCGCAGCCATTTTCGATACTTTTCATCTGTCTTGGTAATATTTGCCGTTCTCCTCTGGCTGAAGGTGTTATGCGCAGCGTTTTGCAGGAACGCTTCCCGCAGCGGGAGTTTCTGATCGATTCCGCAGGTACCAACGGGTATCACACCGGAGAGGCTCCGGATGAGCGCTCTGTTGCTGTTGCGGCAAGAAACGGAATTGATATTTCCTCGCAACGCTGCCGTCAGCTTGGAGCTGCGGATTTCAATCGCTTTGACCTTATTTTGGGCATGGATCAGAATAATCTGATGACAATCAACCGTCTTGCACCAGCAGGCAGTTCTGCGGTGACAGGCTTGTTCACCGCAGTGGCACGGGATGGTTTTGCGGGCAATAGCGCTGATCGCGGAGAAGAAATCCCTGATCCGTATTATGGCGGAAACGCCGATTTCGAGCGGGTTTACCGGATGGTTCGGGAAGCAGCCGAGGCACTGGCCGACAGGTTATAATGTGGCGCTGGCTGAAAGACAGCTTAATAAAAAAGCGGCAGAGTAATCTGCCGCTTTTTTGTTTCGCAGGTTGCCGCAACTTACTCTGCGGCGCTTTGTTTAGCAGGATGCTGCAGCTTACTCTGCGGCACTTTGTTTAGCTGGCATCCTACTCTGCAGCACCGGCACGAAACTGATAATGCAGAGGTGATGCCCCGTCTTCAAAGCCCGCATTAAATGAAGGCTTGCGCAGCGGCCACACTTCTTCCGTGACATAAGGCCCGCCGCCGGTGGATTCCTTCGACGACATCAGCACAAAACGGGTGACGTTGAACGGCAGCGTGGTGAAATTGCCCCGCTCCGAGAGATAGCGGGCAATCTGCATATCCGGCAGGCCTTTGAGCCGTGCCAGTGTGACATGCGGGGTAAATTTGCGCGGGTCAGGCGGCAGTCGCAATCTCTGACAGATCCGTTCCATTTCTGCCTGCAAGGCCAGCAGTTCGGGAGACGGTGCAACACCGGCATAAATACTATGCGGTTTTTTGGTGCCGAACACATCGACGCCGGTCAGTTGCAGCGTAAAGCCGGGCCGGTCAATCCGGTCAAGCGCGTGAACGATCTCATCGGCCACATGACCTTCGACATCGCCGATAAACCGTAATGTGATGTGGTAATTTTCCGGATCAATCCAGCGGACAGAACCTTTGGGTCCGATCAGCCCGCCACGCAAAAGTGAGAGTGACAGGGCAGCATCCCGGGAGATTTCGAGGGCAGTGAAAAGGCGCGGCATAGCATCCTCCTCAATGGGATATGGTCTCAAATATGGTTCTTTCCAAACCAGCACCATTGACTTGCGGTCTGATCTGGAGCGGCTCCTCAACCTGCAAGTGAAGCAGATTGCAAAGCCTTAACTGACAGCGAACCACCGATCTGCTCATTGCACAAGTGCTTTGTGAGATAAGCCCCAAAACTTTGTCTGCTCGTGTTAAGTTTTGCGGCTTTTTACCAGATCATGTGTTTCTGATTGAATAACTATCATACAGATTGTGTCAGGAAGATGAATCGCACTTGTTGATAATCTTCCCGGCAGGATCAGTTGAGATCAATTGATTCCTGATCCAGCATGGCCTTCACATCCGGCAGAATATTGGCAACCATGACCTTCACACCTTGCGGGTTCGGATGCATTCCGTCTTCCAGCAGCAGTTTTTTGTCGGCTGCCACACCGTCAAGAAAGAACGGGTAAAGTCTGACCTGATATTTGTCTGCGAGCTTTTGATAGAGCGGATTAAATTTGGCAGCATAATCTGCGCCCATATTCGGTGGTGCAATCATTCCGGCCAGTAACACCGGAATGCCGCGTTCCTTTAGACGCGCCAGCATCTGGTCGAGATTTTTCTCGGTCAGTTCAGGGGAAATGCCGCGCAGGGCATCATTCGCACCAAGCTCCAGAATAACCAGTTGCGCTTCATCCGGCACAGACCAGTCGAGGCGAGCCAGACCGCCGCTGGAGGTGTCGCCGGAAACACCGGCATTGGCAACTGCGGTTTTATAACCGGCTTCACTGAGTGCTGTCTGCAATTGGGCGGTAAAGCCGTCGGTCTGCGCCAGCTGATATCCGGCCATCAAACTGTCGCCGAAACCTACAATCTGCACTGTATCTGCAGCATTTTCCTGTGCCTTTGCGGGTAATGAGACAGCCCAAAAAAGACCCAGCAGCAAAGCCATGCCTGTAAGATGTATGAACCGCAATGCCATTGGTTTTTGATCCTGTCCGAGTTTTCTTATTTGCATATGGCGAATATTCTGTGGCTTGCAAGAGCCAAATTTATGGTCAGGGCAACAGTATTTCACCCTTTGCCCTGTACATTAGCTTTCTGCGACCCCAGATAGAAAACAATCTGTCTTCAGAGCCTCCGCCATTTATCAGGGAAATGACGTGACCATGCAGCCTCACCAATCCGGTATTACGCTTGAGAATATTGATCTCACACTGGGCAGCAATGCCGCCCGCGTCCATGTTCTCAATGATATTTCCCTGAAAATACAAAGCGGTGAATCTGTTGGTATTGTCGGACCGTCCGGCTCCGGTAAGTCTACATTGCTGATGGTGCTGGCAGGACTCGAAAAGGTCGATAGCGGTCAGGTGCTTATCAGCGGCGAACGGATCGACCGGATGAGTGAAGATCAGGCCGCCGCCTTTCGCGGGCGCAATATCGGCATTGTTTTTCAGTCCTTTCACCTGATCCCCAATATGACAGCACTGGAAAATGTGGCGGTACCGCTGGAGCTGGCGGGGCGCGATGATGCATTTGTCGTTGCCGAACAGGCTTTGAAATCCGTCGGGCTTGGCCATCGTCTGTCGCATTATCCGGCGGCACTTTCCGGTGGTGAGCAGCAGCGTGTGGCGATTGCCCGTGCCTTGGCACCGCGACCGGCTATTCTGATTGCCGACGAGCCGACCGGAAATCTTGACAGTGAAACCGGCAACCAGATTGCTGATCTGCTTTTCTCCAAACAAGAAGAATACGGGCTGACAATGGTGCTGGTGACGCATGATCCGTCGCTGGCTGCCCGTTGCGTACGGGAAATTCAGGTGCGCTCCGGTCGTATTCATTCTGATCCCATGTCTGGCAAGAGCCATACGCATGAAGAAACCGTTCGGGCGGAAGCCGCGCAATGACGGCGGGCACGACAGGGATGACAAGTAAAGTTGCAACGAAGCCGTCTTTCGCACTGGCGCTGCGCTTTGCATTGCGTGAAATGCGTGGCGGTTTGACCGGCTTTTATATTTTTCTCGGTTGTATTGCGCTTGGCGTTGCTGCCATTGGCGGGGTGAATTCCGTTGCCCGTTCTATTGCCGATGGTCTGGCGGTTGAAGGACAGGCTATTCTCGGTGGTGATGTCAGCTTTATGCTCAATCAGCGTGAGGTGACGAAGCAGGAACGGCAGTTTCTGAACGCGCAAGGCACGGTGTCTGAGAATATCACCATGCGTTCAATGGTACGCATGACAGATGGTTCCGATCAGGCGCTGGTTGAGGTGAAGGCCGTGGATAGCGCCTATCCGCTCTATGGCACATTAAAACTGGCACCGGATTTGGCGGCTTCAGAGCGTTTTGCATTGCAGGACGGAGCCTATGGCGCGGCTGTGCCGCAGCTTTTGCTGGATCGTCTGGGTCTGAAACTCGGTGACCAGATCATGCTCGGTTCGACAAAGTTTGCGTTGCGGGCGATTATTGAGAGCGAGCCGGATATGCTGGGCTCCGGCATGGCTTTGGCACCGCGTTTTCTGACTTCTGATGAAGCTCTGCGGGCGTCCGGTCTTATTCAGCCCGGCAGTCTGGTCAACTATATTTATAAAATCGCTTTGCCGGATACGGCGCAGGCGGGAGCACAGGATACACGTCTGGCAGCGCTGGAAGCTGCGGCGGAGAAAAATTTCCCTGAAGCGGGTTGGAATATTCGCAACCGTAATAATGCGGCACCGGCTTTATCCGCCAATATTGAGCGGTTCTCGCAATTTCTCACCCTTGTCGGCCTCACATCGCTGATTATCGGCGGTGTCGGTGTTGCTAATGCAGTGCGCAGTTTTCTCGACGGCAAACGGCCTGTTATTGCGACCTTTAAATCGCTGGGTGCATCGGCTGATTTCGTGGTGTTAATTTATCTGTTTCAGATCGTGGCTATTGCGCTGATCGGAATTGTCATTGGTCTGGTACTGTCACTGGGTTTAAGCGCCGCTGCGATCTATGGCCTGTCGTCTTATCTGCCGGTCAGCGGCGGGCTCAAACTCTACCCGCAAGCGCTGTTGCTGGCGACAGCTTTCGGGCTGATTACCACGCTGATCTTTGCCCTGCTGCCTTTGGGGCGGGCACGGGAAATTCCGGCAACGGCTTTGTTCCGCCAGAAAGGTTTTGATCAAAGCGGCTGGCCGCCGCTGCTCTATATGCTGACTGCGGGGCTTCTGCTGCTGATATTGATCGGGCTGGTGCTGTTTTTTGTTGAAGATCAGCGCATTGCCGGTGTGTTTATCGTGGGAGCGGTTGCTGCGTTTATCATTCTGCGCGGGGTCTCATACGCGTTGCGTATGCTGGCGCGTAAAGCGCCGCGGTTCCGCTCTCCGGCTTTGCGGCTGGCAGTGGGCAATATTCACCGTCCGGGTGCGCTGACACCTTCGGTTGTGCTCTCGCTCGGTCTTGGCCTGACTTTGGTGGTGGCGCTGGCTCTGGTTGATGGTAATCTGCGCCGTCAGATCACCCAGAGCCTGCCTGCTCATGCGCCGAATTTCTTCTTTGTCGATATTCAGAATACGGAAATTGATGGCTTCCGCGATCTGTTGGCGAAAACAGCACCGGAAGGCAAAGTCGTCAGTGCCGCGATGCTGCGCGGGCGCATAGTGGCTTTGAACGGCACCGATGTTGATAAGGTGACTGTGCCGCCGCAGGGTGCATGGGTGCTGCGCGGGGATCGCGGTATTACTTATGCGAAAAATCTGCCGGAAAATTCCACAATGACACAAGGTGAGTGGTGGCCAGCAGATTACAGCGGTGAGCCGCTGGTGTCTTTTGCGGCCAAAGAGGCGGAAGAGCTCGGGCTTAAAATCGGTGATACGGTGACAGTGAATGTGCTTGGCCGGAATATTACTGCGAAGATCGCCAATTTCCGTCAGGTGCAGTGGGAAACACTGGCGATCAATTTTGTCATGGTGTTCTCGCCGAATACTTTTGCCGGTGCGCCGCATTCATGGCTGGCGACACTGACCGATGCCAATGCGGCACCGGAGCAGGAAGCCAATGTGTTGCGCACCGTGACACAGACTTTCCCTGCGGTCACATCTGTGCGGGTTAAAGATGCGATTGAAGTGGCCAATGACCTGATCAGCCAGCTGGCGGTGGCTATTCGCTGGGCTGCATCGGTCGGCTTGCTGGCGGCAATTCTGGTACTGGCCGGAGCACTGGCGGCAGGTAATCGTGCCAGACAACATGATGCGGTGGTGCTGAAAACATTGGGTGCCACACGTCTCACGCTGATCCGCGCCTTTGTCTATGAATATGCGCTGCTTGGCTTGGCAACGGCCGTTTTTGCCCTTGGAGCGGGTGGTCTGGCTGCATGGTTTGTGGTGGTAAAGCTGATGAATTTGCAGATGCGGATGCTGCCGGACGTGGCATTTTTCACAGTGCTGACGGCGCTGGTTCTGACTGTCGGTTTTGGTCTTGCCGGTACATGGCGGGTGCTTGGGCAGAAGGCAGGGAGTGTTTTACGGGAATTATAAAGGCTTAGATACTCTGTTTTATCGTACTGAGAGAAACAGGGCGCAGCGTAAAAGATTCTAAAAACAAAGCTTTTTTACTGGTAAAGGGTTGTTTGGTCTTGTTTTGAACATGCAAAATAACCATTATATCAGGCAGGCATGCTGGGGTTCCGCCAGCGGCGCCTGGGGAGCGCCCCCGACACCGGACGGAACAAGGCAAGAGGAATATTATGGTAGATTTTCGTAATGTACAGGCGCAGAGCCCGGTCGGGGCGCGCGCAGACGCAGCCGTCGATCAGGGACTGCGCTCATACATGCTTGGCGTTTATAATATGATGGCGATTGGTCTGGCCGTAACCGGTCTGGCTGCACTCGGCACATCCTATCTCGCCATGAACAATCCGGCCTTCGCACAACTTATGTATGGCAGCCCGCTGAAATGGGTCGTAATGCTTGCTCCATTGGCTGCCGTATTTTTCCTGAGCTTCCGCATTGAGCGCATGAGCGTTGCAACCGCGCAGCTGACATTCTGGGTTTATGCCGGTTTGGTTGGTCTGTCGTTGTCCTCGATCTTCCTCGTCTTTACCGGCGAGAGCATCGTGCGCACGTTCTTCATTACCGCAGCCTCTTTTGGTGCCCTGTCGCTTTACGGCTACACCACCAAACGCGACCTGTCGGCAATGGGCTCGTTCCTGATGATGGGTCTGTTCGGCCTTATCATTGCCTCCGTGGTTAACATCTTCCTCGGCTCTTCTGCTCTGCAGTTTGCAGTATCGGTTCTTGGTGTTCTGATCTTTGCCGGTCTTACCGCCTATGACACACAGCAGATCAAGGAAATGTATTACGAAGGTGATGCATCCGATGCGATGGGTCGCAAGATTGTAATGGGCGCACTGCGTCTTTACCTCGACTTCATCAACATGTTCATGTTCCTGCTCAACTTCCTGGGCAACCGTGAATAGTGCTGAAGGTTTCAGGTTTTGAAATCAGAAAGGGCAGCCGCAGGGCTGCCCTTTTTCATTGTTGTTTCACCAGCGTATCTTAAATCCGAGATTGCCGGAGAGACTGTAATTGTCACTGATATTCTTCGTGGCGCCGCTGGTTTCAACTGTCCCGAAGACAGCATATTTGCCGTCATTCCAGCTATAGGTCGAACCCAGCGTTAATTGCAGCTGTGTGTGGGCTTGTCCGCCGGTATAGAAAGGTGTGCCGGAGACAAGGATGAGATTGGAATTTCCTGTGAAGTTTTGCTGCACACCAATCATGCCGTAAAGATCCAGTTTTCGGGTGAAACCGGCAGCATCCTGCCATGCATTTTCATAGTTCGTTGCCAGACCAAGACGACCCAGCACATCATTCTCATTGGAGTGATGGACTCTGGCATCGTAGAAATCCGTATAATCCTTCAGATTCAGACCGGAATAGGTCAGTTGTGCCTGCGGTGTGAATGACCAGAAATCATTATACTGGATACGTTTTCCGACTTCGATGCCAAAACCATAACCGGCATTATTATGATCGGAGACATGGTTCTTCCGTGTCAGATCAGAATAAAGGTCGGTCTTGTACCAGCTGACCTGTGTCTGGGCATCGGCATAAAAACCATTATCGCCATACCATGTCAGAGCACCGCCGAAACCATAGGCCTGCGTGTTGATATCGCCATCGCCATAGCGCGAATAGCTTCTGCTTTTGGCATCAATATAATGCACCCAGCCGCTACCGATCAGGCGGCCGGTCTCGGTTTCGCGCAACTGGCTGTCGAGACCCGCTTGTACCAGCCAGTAATTCTGGCGGTATTTGCTGGCAATGGTTGATGATTGCGAGCTGTAGTTTTCCTGACCTGCCTCTGTGCGTATCCAGAACAGTCCTGTATCCGTGACAACTGTGCCGGCTTCAGGTGGCTGATAGCCGGAGCCCACGCCATCGCCTTGCGCAATATGATAGGCTCCTGCACCGCTCCAGTAACGGTTTCCGGCGCGTGTATAGAGCGATGACATCAAAGTCTGATTGATGCTTCGCATGTTTTCTACATTATTGTTGTATAGCGGTGCGCCCGGCTGATAGCGCGGATCCGGATTTGGCCCCGGAGGTGCTGGTGGTACAGGTGGAGTAGGCGGTGACGGAGGTCCCGGAGGTGTTGGCGGAGTTGGTGGTGACGGAGGCCCCGGAGGCACTGGCGGTCCCGGAGGTGATGGTGGTGATGGCGGGGAAGTATTTGTACTACGTAAATACCAGTTGCCATCATCTGTTGAGGGGAGGCCTTTTTCGAGTGTATAGGCATAAGCGCCGGCTATAATGGCATCTTTTTCATCGGGTGTGGTGTAATCGGGATTACCCAGAAACATTGTAGCATCCGATTGTCCGTCTACTTCGATGATCTGAATGCCGTTGACAGTGGGGGATCCTTGTCCATTTTTATTGCGAATTGTTATAGCTGAATGTCCGGATGAATTACCGGTTATGGTAATCTTATCAGTTGATGAGCTATCGTCATTTAAACTGGTATCTAAGGTGATGTTACTATTCGTATTGCCTATATAGTCGCCTGAAATGTGTAGTGTTGAGAAATTATTGTCATCACCAGGAGATATTGTTCCGAAATTGCTTAGTGTTCCTATACTTGCGAATCCGGTAAATAAACCGCCATTTTCAATGTTCAATGCGCCAGATAAATTGATATTATTTTGTGCGCTTCCTGCTAATAGACTCGCATTTTGCTTGATATTAAGTGTGATGTCAGTTGAACTGTTTTTGATGATGGATGTATTTCCGGCATTAAAATTAACGATACCTTTTCCAGTAAGACTACTGTCTAAAATAAAGTCCTGATTGTTGTGATTGATATTTAAAGTAGCTATGCCGCTCCCGAAGTTAATTTCAGGAGCAATAATTTTTCCTGCCGCTTTTGTACCGTCAATATCTCCGATATTCAGAGTGCCTATCGAACCGGTATTTTGAGAAATTATAATCTTACTATTTGCTTGTAATGTAGCTCCGTCAGACACTGTAATAGTTGCTGTTCCACTTTCTGCAATTATTATATCTGAATTTGATGAAAGTATACTGTTTTCATCTGTAACGGTGATGTCGGCAATGGAGTTTACAGCATTTGCTAGTAGTAATTTTTCAGAAGACAATTTAGCTTTATCAGAAATACTGACGCTTGAGGTCCCTTGATCTGAAAATATTGTGTTACCTAGGATCGCTTCTGTATTGTCTCCGCTAAGGAATAATGCAGTTTTAGATATCAATGACTGCGACAGTATGAAATTATTTTGAGATGAATGAATTAATTTACCGCCATTTTCAATGATTATTTTTGTATTTCCTGTGTCTACACCACTAATTAAATCTTCTTTTAAATTTAAGGTTCCGTTGTCTTGGACAGTAAGCGTGCCTTCGGCTTGCAGTTTAACAAAAGTTATATTTTCATTTACATCGAGGCGACCGCCTTTAATGACTAGGGTTGGCAGGCCGGTTGATTGATTTTGGTCAAAAATAACATTGTCGACAACCGCGTTCGTTTGCAGAATGGTAATATTCGGTGCCGAACTTGGAATGGTGACTGTATCGCCTGTCGTTGGACCAGTGTTATTTTGAGGAGCCCAATTGCTCAGGTCAGCCCAATCTGTACTTGTATCTCCCAACCATGTATAATTGGCGGCATTTAGAATATCTATATTAGAGTAAAATATTGTTGTAGATAAAAAGAGTGCATAATATTTGCTTGATTTAAGAACCATGACTATCTCCTTGGTTCTTAATTGATATGGTTAATTTTTGTTAATATCATCTGTTATATTTAACAAGATTTTAATTTATATGATAATTTAACGTTTATAAATCTACGCTGTGACTTTTATAGCAAAACACCGCTGAATTTCTTCAGCGGCGTTTTTATTCATATTAAGCGCTTAGCTATCAGGCTTTGGCCAGATCACGCAGAACGGTCTGCAGAATGCCGCCGTTCTTCATGTAGTCCAGCTCATCCAGCGTATCGATACGGCAGATCAGAGGGACCTGCTTCACTGAACCGTCAGCGAAAGTGATGGTTGCATTGGTCTTCTGGCGCGGACGAATGTCTGTCAGACCTTCAATGGTTACCACTTCGTCGCCCTTCAGGCCGAGGGACTGCCAGCTTGTGCCTTCTTCAAACACAAATGGTACAATGCCCATGCCCACGAGGTTGGAACGGTGAATACGCTCGAAAGACTGCGAGATCACAGCTTTAACGCCGAGCAAGTTGGTACCCTTGGCAGCCCAGTCACGGGACGAGCCGTTACCATATTCAACACCGGCAAACACAACCAGCGGAACGCCCTCTGCCTTATACTGCATTGCTGCATCATAGATCGAGGTTTCTTCCTTGCTTGGGTAGTGAATGGTGTAACCGCCTTCGCGACCATTTTCACCGAGCATGTGGTTGCGGATACGGATATTCGCAAAAGTACCGCGCATCATGACTTCGTGGTTACCACGACGTGTACCGTACTGGTTGAAGTCTGCAACCGCAACGCCGTTATCGAGCAGATATTTACCGGCAGGGGACTGAGCCTTGATCGAACCGGCTGGCGAAATGTGGTCAGTGGTGATCTTGTCGCCGAACAGGCCGAGCACGCGTGCGCCCTTGATGTCGGAGATTTCACCGGCTGATTTGCCCATGCCTACGAAATATGGCGGGTTCTGCACATAGGTCGAGTTATCGTCCCATGCATAGGTCTGGCCGGCTGGTACCTGAACGGCCTGCCAGTTTTCGTCGCCCTTGAACACGTCGGCATATTTTTCCGAGAAGATCTTACGCGTTACGTTCTTGGCAATGAATTCCTGAATTTCAGCCGATGAAGGCCAGATATCACGCAGGAATACAGGGTTGCCGTCTTTGTCTTCACCGATTGGTTCTTTGGTCAGATCTTTGGTGACAGTACCGGCCAGAGCGTGGGCAACAACCAGTGGCGGGGATGCCAAATAGTTGGCCTGAACGTCAGGCGATACGCGGCCTTCAAAGTTACGGTTACCGGAGAGAACAGCAGCGCCGATCAGGCCTTTTTCATTGATGGTCTTGGAGATCGGAGCAGGCAGCGGACCGGAGTTACCGATACAGGTGGTGCAACCGAAGCCAACCAGGTTGAAGCCCAGTGCGTCGAGATCTTTCTGCAGACCTGCATTTTCCAGATAGGCAGCAACAACTTGGCTACCAGGTGCCAGTGATGTTTTAACCCAAGGCTTGGTTTTCAGGCCTTTGGCAACAGCATTACGGGCAAGAAGACCTGCAGCAATCAGCACGCTCGGGTTCGAGGTGTTAGTGCAGGAAGTGATCGCAGCGATCACAACATCGCCGTGGCCGAGATCGAAATCTTCGCCTTCAACAGCGTAGCGTGCAGTCTGACCGGTTGTCTTCTTATATTCGTTTTCCAGAGAGGTCGCGAAACCGGAAGCAATGCCTTCCAGAGCAATACGGCCTTCAGGACGCTTCGGACCAGCCATGGATGGAACAACGTCACCCATATCCAGCTCAAGAATGTCTGTGAAGACAGGGTCTGTGCTGTCAGCTTCACGCCACATGCCCTGTGCACGGGAGTAAGCTTCAACCAGTTTGAGACGATGTTCGTCACGGCCGGTTGTGTTCATGTAGTTGAGGGTCTCTTTGTCTACAGG
The DNA here is from genome assembly GCF_020341615.1 of Pseudochrobactrum sp. XF203. NCBI lineage: Bacteria > Pseudomonadati > Pseudomonadota > Alphaproteobacteria > Hyphomicrobiales > Brucellaceae > Pseudochrobactrum > Pseudochrobactrum sp. XF203. The sequence continues at coordinate 87,570 of NZ_CP084392.1, forward strand.
GAAGAAACCACAGGTCGCACCATATTCAGGGCCCATATTGGCAATGGTTGCGCGGTCTGCAAGGGTCATATTGTCGAGACCCGGACCGAAGAACTCAACGAATTTACCGACAACGCCTTTTTTACGCAGCATCTGGGTAACGGTGAGCACGAGGTCAGTCGCGGTGACGCCTTCTTTGACCTTGCCGGTCAGTTTGAAGCCGATAACTTCCGGCAGCAGCATGGAAACCGGCTGGCCGAGCATCGAAGCTTCCGCTTCAATACCACCAACACCCCAGCCAAGAACGCCAAGGCCGTTGACCATGGTTGTGTGGCTGTCTGTACCAACGCAGGTGTCAGGATAAGCAACGGTTTCGCCGTTTTCTTCCTTGGTCCATACGGCCTGTGCCAGATATTCAAGGTTAACCTGATGGCAGATACCTGTGCCCGGAGGAACAACGCGGAAGTTCTGGAATGCCTGCTGACCCCATTTCAGGAAGCGGTAACGCTCGGCATTGCGCTGATATTCGAGATCAACGTTGTTTTTGAATGCCTGCGGGTTGCCGAATTCGTCAACGATCACGGAGTGGTCGATCACGAGATCAACCGGTACCAGCGGGTTGATTTTTTCTGCATCGCCGCCGAGTGCCACCATGGCATCGCGCATAGCTGCGAGGTCAACAACGGCAGGAACGCCGGTAAAGTCCTGCATCAGCACGCGGGCAGGGCGATAGGCAATTTCCGCACCGGCAGAACCGCGGTCAACGAGCCATTTGGCGATACTCTCGATATCCGCTTTCTTGACGCTGCGGTCATCTTCAAAGCGCAGAAGGTTTTCAAGCAGAACCTTCATGGAGAATGGGAGTTTGGATACGCCTTCAAGACCGTTTTTTTCAGCTTCGGTCAGGCTGTAATAAACATAGTCTTTGCCGTCGACGGTAAGCGTCTTATGGCATTTGAAACTATCGATGTGAGACACGATGTTCGTCCTTCATGCTTACTGGCCGGAAAACCAGGACGAACGCCTCTGCTGCGTTTCAAGGACGCGCTTAGGTGCGGGTGCAGTCATTTCCGCTGTCCGTCCCGAGGCCTGTGCTTAACAAGGAACTTGTTTAACAAACATCAGGCTTTAGAGATCGGCCAAAAATGGTTTCCACGCCGACCGCTGGCATGGTAGCTGCTATATAGTCAGTTTTTTAAAACTGTTCCAGACTCTTAAAGCGTAAAATTATGCTGTTGCGGCGAAATGTTGCGGCTTGTTTTGTCGAGGTTCCTGATAGGGAAAACCGGACAATTTGATGAATAATCGAGGTATCGGAGGCCATATGCGGCTTGTTGCGGAAAATCTGAGCGGAGAACGGGGCGATAATCTCCTGTTCAACTCTCTGTGCGCAAGCCTGAATGATGGTCAGGCTTTGATTATCACAGGGCCGAATGGCGCAGGAAAATCAACGCTGCTGCGAATCATTGCCGGTCTGTTGCCTGCCTCTGACGGTACAGTCTGGCTGGAGACGGACGACGGCTTAGAGCCGGTGATGGCACACAGCCATTATCTCAGTGCCCTCAATGCGATGAAACCGGCGCTGAGCGTTTATGAAAATCTGAAATTCTGGCAGGATTTTCACGGAAGCCACCTGCACGACATTGATGAAGCGCTGGAAATCGTCGGCCTCAATAATATTGATCATCTGCCTTACGGCTATCTCTCCACGGGGCAGAAACGCCGTATAACCATTGCTACGCTGCTCTGTTCGCATCGCCCTTTATGGCTGCTGGATGAGCCGACCTCGGGTCTGGACACCCATGCGCAAGCGATGTTTGCCGGTGTGATGCGGGAACATTTAAAAAAGGGCGGCATGATTGTTGCTGTCACGCATATTGCGCTCGGTCTGGAACATGCGGGTTCTGATGCAGTGCAGCATTTGCGGCTTGAAGATTACCAACTTGGCGACCATAGCGCTGAAGCGCAGGGCTGGTTGCTATGAAGGCTTTGTTTTGGCGTGATTTGCGTATTGCCATTCGCGCAGGCGGTGGTGCTTTAACCGGCATCCTGTTTTATCTGGCTGTTGCCGCCGTCGTGCCCTTTGCTGTCGGGCCAGATCTTAAATTGCTGGCGCGCATTGGTCCTGCAATGTTGTGGCTCGGTGCGCTGCTGGCGGTGCTGCTTGGCCTTGACCGGTTGTTTCAGGCGGATCGTGAAGACGGCTCGCTGGATGTGATGATCATGGCACGGGAGCGTCATTTTCTGACATTGACGGTGATTGTGAAATGTCTGGCGCATTGGGTAGCAACGGTTTTGCCGTTGGTGATTGCCGCGCCGTTTCTCGGACTGATTATGAATATGGAGCCGCTGGCAATCGGTGCAACAGCGCTCACATTGCTGATCGGCACACCGGCGGTGATCTTTATCGGCGCATTGGGCGCGGCGCTGGCCGTTTCCATGCCGCGTGGCGGGTTGCTGGTCTCGGTGATGATCCTGCCTTTGACCATTCCGGTGCTGATTTTCGGTGTCTCGGCATCCTATGGTGCGGTGACCGAAAATGCAGCTTTTCTCTCACCTTTGCTGATGCTGTCGGCGAATACACTGATTGCTGCTATTATCGGGCCATTGGCCGCAGCTTTCGCATTGAAAATTTCGACAGATTAAACCCATATTCTGAATAAGAGTGCTGCCTCTTGCGAGGTTTCTCTAAGGATAGCTTAAGCTTACAAATATATCCGGGTATCTATGACTGAACGATCAACTGATAAAGCCTTATCCAAAGATGCACCGCGCCGCTTTCAGGCGCTGCTCGATCTGGCTAATCCGACACGTTTTCTGAGCCTGAGCAGTACAATCCTGCCATGGCTGTCGGCGCTGACTGTGCTGTTATTGCTTGCGGGTCTTTATATGGTGTGGTTCGCACCGGAAGATTATCAGCAGGGGCTGACCGTGAAGATCATGTTCATACATGTGCCTTTCGCATGGCTGTCGATGATGTGCTACACGGTGATGACCATTGCAGCACTCGGCACACTGGTCTGGCGACATCCGCTGGCTGATGTCTCGGCCAAAGCTGCGGCACCGCTGGGCGCCATGTTTACCGCATTGGCACTGGTTACCGGTTCACTGTGGGGCAAGCCGATGTGGGGCACATGGTGGGTGTGGGATGCACGCCTGACCTCGGTTTTCATTCTGTTTCTGATGTATCTCGGCATCATCGCGCTGACCCGCGCCATGGACGATCAGGCAAAAGCTGCACGTGCTGCCGCTGTCCTGACACTGGTTGGCTTTATCAATATTCCGATCATCAAATTCTCGGTCGACTGGTGGAACACATTGCATCAACCTGCTTCCGTGTTGCGTATGGAAGGGCCAGCCATGCCGCCGAGCATGCTTTATCCGTTGCTGGTGATGGCATTGGCGATGACCATGCTGTTTTTCACGCTGCATCTGATGGCGATGCGTAACGAGATTTTCAGCCGCCGTATTGCGGCAATGCGTAAAATTGCAGCGCGTAATGCCGAGCGCGAAAACCGTAAACCGGCAGGAGAAGCGGCATGACGCATCTGAGCTATGTTCTTATTTCCTATGGTGTTTCTGCCACGGTGATTGTGGCGATTGTTGCATGGATATTGCTGACCCAGACACGTTTGCGGGCAGAACTTGCACGACTTGAGAAACAGGGCATTCGCCGCCGCTCGCAAAAGGCTGATTGATAATGACTGATCCGGTGAAGACATCTGGCGGAGCGGATGCTCCGCAGAATAAAAAACGCGTTGTGGTGGCGCTTCTGCCGCTGCTTATTTTTGCAGCACTTGCCGGTATTTTTACATGGCAGTTGCTGAGCGGAAAAAATATGCAGGAAATTCCCTCAGCTTTGATCGGGCGCGATGCACCGTTGACCGATCTGCCGCCGCTGGAAGGATTGCGGCTGGCTGACGGAACGCTGGTGCCGGGCTTGAAAGGCGCTGATCTGAAGGGGCAGGTGACGCTGGTCAATATCTGGGCATCATGGTGCGTGCCGTGCCGCGATGAGCATCCGCAGATTATGAAGCTGGGGCAGGATCCGCGCATTAAAGTGGTAGGTCTGAACTATAAAGACGCGCCGGAAAATGCACTGGCCTTTCTGAACAGCCTCGGCAATCCTTACAATGTCGTCGGCACAGACCGCTCCGGCCGCGCCGGTATTGAATGGGGTGTTTACGGCGTGCCGGAAACCTTCATCGTCAACCGCGAAGGCAAGATTGTTTATAAATTCGTCGGGCCTTTAAGTGACGAGAGCATGGCAAGGCAGTTTATGCCAGAGCTTGAGAAAGCTTTGGCGCAGTAGAATTAGCTGCTGAGAATTACTTTTATTGGAGACTTTTCAGGTATTTGGAGGGTGTTTTGGGGTGGAAAAGTACAGTGCGCTCAATCAATCGGGCGGTTCAACAGGCGAAAAAAGATGAATTGAAACGCCAAAAATATGCTGAAAAAACGCAATTGATAGCCTTTTCGGCTCAAGCTGTAACTAATCTTGATGAGCATATTCATAACATAACATCTGTTCATCATTCTTCTGATCAACTCCTTGATTGGTCACATAAGAGGGAAATGATCAAAGCTTCGAGTCCTGTCTTACCATCCAAATACGATCTTGCGGTTCAAAGAGCTGCGCTGGATTTAGCTGAGTTTAAACCTAATATCTTCCGTATATTCCAAGGTGGAAATAAAGCCTGTTTCGAAAGGCTGAAAAAAACACATCAACTGGCAATACGTGCCAAAGCAAATGCTGTTGAAGATTTTAATAAGGATCATAAAGATTGGGAGGATCGTGTATCCTCAATAGAGGGAGCCTTACAGGGTGAGGTTTCGGCTTTGAAAGAGTTTTTAAAAAACATCAAAAATTTATCGGATGACTCTCGGGTTGGAAAAAATATCTTCTTTGAGATTAGTAATAATTATATTCATGCAAAGCCTATAGTTCACAGTTCTGATATAGTTCCGGCAATAAGGCGAAAACAGCTTGCAAGTGGCCGATTGTCTGAAACGAAGATGCCGGATGCACAATTTCATGAAATTTATCAAGATTATGTTTGTAGTGTCGCTTTTCGTGTAGGTGCAGAGGTGTTTAATACAGTGCCATTGAACACTGTTTTTGTTACATGTCACACGGATATGTTGGATGCATCAACGGGACATATTGAAGAAACAGCTATTCTATCTGTTCAGTTTATGCGAAGTACATTTGAAAAATTAAATCTTAAAAATATTGATCCATCAGATGCTTTGAGGAATTTTAAACATAGTATGGACTTTAAGAGGTCAAAAGGGTTCGAAAAAATAACCCCTCTGTAATGTTAGGCCAGCATTTCTAATAAGAATTGCTGGCCTATTTCGTTCTTTACTCAGGTACGTGTCTCACCGCACCTTTGGCGGCGCTGGTGGCCATGGCTGCATAGGCACGCAGTGCTGTGGTGACTTTGCGCTTGCGCACTTCTGTCGGTTTCCATGCAGCAATGCCTTTGGCTTCCATCTCTGCACTGCGTTTTACTAGCACAGCATCATCAACAGCCAGATGGATTTTGCGGTTCGGAATGTCGATCTCGATCAGATCGCCTTCTTCAACCAGACCGATCAGGCCGCCTTCAGCGGCTTCTGGCGAAACGTGGCCGATGGAGAGGCCGGAAGAACCGCCGGAGAAACGACCGTCAGTAATCAGCGCACAGGCTTTGCCCAGACCTTTCGACTTCAGATAGCTGGTCGGATAGAGCATTTCCTGCATGCCCGGACCGCCGCGCGGGCCTTCATAGCGGATCAGAACAATATCGCCTTCTTTGATCTTGCCGTTGAGAATGCCGAGAACCGCGCTGTCCTGACTTTCAAAAATACGGGCAGGGCCAGAGAAGGTCAGGATACTGTCATCCACACCGGCGGTTTTAACGATACAACCGTCTTCCGCCAGATTGCCGTAGAGCACAGCCAGACCACCGTCCTGTGAGAAGGCATGTTCTTTGGTGCGGATAACGCCGTTTTCACGGTCGCTGTCGGTGTTGTCGAAATAACGGTTCTGGCTGAAGGCAACCTGTGTCGGAACACCACCCGGTGCAGCACGGAAGAACTCATGCACGCTTTCATCGGACGAGCGCTTGATATCCCATTTTTCCAGCGCATTTTTCAATGTGCCGGAATGTACCGAGCCGACATCGGTGTTGAGCAGGCCTGCGCGGTCAAGCTCACCGAGAATACCCATAATACCACCGGCGCGATGCACGTCTTCCATATGCACATCCGGCACGGCAGGTGCAACTTTACACAGCACCGGTACTTTGCGGGACAGGCGATCAATATCGGACATGGTGAAATCCATTTCCGCTTCATGCGCTGCCGCCAGCAAATGCAGTACGGTATTGGTGGAGCCGCCCATGGCGATATCCAGTGTCATGGCATTTTCAAAAGCTGCAAAGCTGGCAACTGCGCGTGGCAACACGCTCTCATCATTGCCTTCATAATAACGCTTGCAGAGGTCAACAACCAGACGACCGGCTTCAAGAAACAGTTCTTTACGTGCCGCATGGGTTGCCAGCGTCGAGCCATTGCCCGGCAGCGACAGACCAAGCGCTTCGGTCAGGCAGTTCATGGAGTTGGCAGTGAACATACCGGAGCAGGAGCCGCAGGTCGGGCAGGCGGAGCGCTCAATCGCGTCCACTTCTTCGTCAGTATATTTGTCGTCGGCGGCTGCAACCATAGCATCAACCAGATCAAGCTTTTTAACCTTGTCATTCCAGACAACTTTACCGGCTTCCATCGGGCCGCCGGAAACAAATACAACCGGAATATTGAGGCGCAATGCGGCCATCAGCATACCCGGTGTGATCTTGTCACAGTTGGAAATGCACACCATCGCATCGGCGCAATGGGCATTGACCATATATTCAACCGAGTCGGCGATGATTTCGCGTGATGGCAGCGAATAGAGCATACCGTCATGACCCATGGCGATACCGTCATCAACGGCAATGGTGTTGAATTCCTTGGCAACACCGCCTGCTTTTTCGATTTCGCGGGCAACCATCTGGCCGAGATCTTTCAGATGCACATGCCCCGGCACAAACTGGGTAAAGGAGTTGACCACAGCGATAATCGGCTTGCCAAAATCACCGTCTTTCATGCCTGTGGCGCGCCAGAGGCCGCGCGCGCCCGCCATATTGCGGCCGTGGGTGGAAGTTCTTGAGCGATAGGCTGGCATGATCTTATTCCCTTATGCATTAACAGCGCTGCGAAACTCCTGTTTGCAGAAGTTGCAGAAATGCAGTGTTATCTTTTCAGATATGTCTTACAGTACCCGAGCGTACGGCGCAAAGTACAAATTGCCTCACATGCAAAATTCTTCGCGTGCAGCAGCGCAAAAATAAAAAAGCATCGCCCGTTTGAGACGGGCAATGCTTCATCGTCGATATTACCGGCGTTTCTGTGACTGAACTCAGAATGCTTTGAAAGTCAGCGTTGTCAGCGAGCGGATGATATGCGGGATATCATGAACATTATCATTGATAAATTTGCCGATATCATCACCTTCCTGAATGTAGATCTTTGCGAGAAGATCATATTCGCCGCTGGTGGAATAAAGTTCCGAGGCGATTTCACGCTCATAGAGCGTCTTGGCAACATCATAGGTTGTGCCGGGTTTGCACTGGATTTGCAGGAATACAGGTTTCATCTCACATCTTTCCTGTAAGAGAACGGATCACATAAAATTCAAAGCAGGTCAGAAAGACTGCTGTCTGACGGCACAAATAGCAGTCTGTGTGCTTTAAGGGTAGCGAAAAATCCTGCCTCAATTTTACTGTGCAGCTTTATCCTTGTTTACACAATTGCTAAACAATGTCTGCTCTTTGGCGCTGTCATCGGCTTCAAGAAAAGACAGAATGCCTTCATCGCCTTTTGTATGCCAGCGATAGCTGTCCTGTTCATCAAGAGCGATATAACGTGCGCCTGAAGCCGCTGGCCAGATACGCATCGGCACCAGCTTGCCTTCCGTGTAAAGGACAGCTGCTGATTCATCATTTTTCAGACCATTGATATAGACAACATCCAGCTCAACATTCCGCTCGCATATATAGGTCACTTTGGTAAGCGCCTGCATCTCGTCAGCTTCCTGCGCGGCAACACTGCCTGCAAAACCGCAAAGTAAAAGACCGGCAGAGAGTGATGGGATGATTGCTTTCAGCATCAGTTTATCCTTTTCGTTTACAGCACTTACAGAGAAGGCAGGGAACCTGCGAGCAGAAAAACAGGTCTGTTTGCGGAGTTTAAAATAAGATTCTTATTTTGATCGTCCAATAAAAACCGTATCTGGCATTAATATGATTGTTTGTCAGATATTTAAAAGCAGAGACAGCATAGTTCAGCAGAAAAGGCATTATAGCGCGTGATACAGGCTGGTTTGACATTTCGCAAAATATTCACCCCTGCGGGCATGCGCATCAGTGCGTTTGCTGCCCTCGCTGTGCTCACCGGTTGTGCCGGTGTGAATTATGTACAAGCCAAATATCAGGGGCTGCCTTCGGTTGAGTTCGTCGGCAAAAGCGGTGTTAATTATCGTATTGTCGATAACCAGACCGAAAGTCGCCTGCTGATCGGGCCGGGGCTGGCAGGTACAGCCACGCAGAATTTTGTCAAAGGTTTCTCCACCGGAACAGGGCTTGGTGTCACGCCGCCGGTAGTGTTCCGCGATGTGGCGGAAGAATATCTGAAATCCACCGGAAAACGCTGCGAAACCCGTGATGTGACACTGGTTGTCGATCCTTATTATGAGGTGCGCTATAAGTGCAGCCTGCGCAGTCCCCGTATGGGTTCGGGTATGGTTTTTTGATGCGGGACACTGAACTGTCTTTGGCAAAGGCGAATTTTTATTTTACAATGCGCTCATCTGAGGAAGATTATTTCCGTGGGAGCGGAGTATTGAGGTTCCTGTAGCATCCTTCTCCGTTCCGGCTCTGTTAGTTTGTTTTTGAACATGAAACGGAGGCCTTGATGATACTGATGCGAAATACTTTTTCCGCCTTTGCTGCGCTGATCGCTGTATCTGCGGTTTCCATCCCTGTGCAGGCACCCGCTGCCCAGACCCTGCTGAATGTTTCTTACGATCCGACGCGGGAATTATATAAAGAATTTAACGATGCCTTTGCCAAACACTGGCAGGCCGAAACCGGTGAGACGATAACCCTGCGTACATCGCATGGCGGCTCCGGTGCGCAGGCACGCTCTGTTATTGACGGTATCCCCGCAGATGTTGTGACGCTTGCTTTGCAAAGCGATATTGATGCCATTGTCGAGAAAAGCGGCAAGATCAATGCGGACTGGCGGCAGAAATTCCCGAATAATTCCGCGCCTTACACTTCAACCATCGTTTTCCTGACCCGCAAGGGCAATCCCAAGGGCATTAAAGACTGGGGCGATCTGATTAAAGACGGGGTGGAGGTGATTACACCTAACCCGAAAACCTCCGGCGGTGCCCGCTGGAATTATCTGGCCGCATGGGCATGGGCGCATAGCGAATATGGCGGCGATGAAGCCAAGGTCAAAGCCTATATGACAGAGCTGTTCCGTCATGTGCCGGTGCTGGATACCGGTGCGCGCGGCTCGACCACCAGTTTTGTACAACGCCAGTTAGGTGATGTGCTGCTGGCATGGGAAAACGAAGCCTATCTGTCAGTTGCGGAATTCGGAGCGGATTCTTTTGACATTGTCGTGCCGCCGCAATCCATTCTCGCCGAGCCGCCGGTTGCTGTGGTGGACAAAAATGTCGATGCCAAAGGTACACGCAAACAGGCGGAAGCCTTCCTGACTTATCTCTATTCTGAAGAGGGGCAGAAGATTGCAGCCAAACACTTCTACCGGCCGTCAAAGCCTGAATTAGTGCCGGAGGCCGACCGTAAATGGCTGACGGATGTCAAGCTCATCACGATTGATGACCCGTTATTCGGAGGCTGGGTTAAGGCGCAGCCTGCACATTTCGGGGATGGCGGCACATTCGATCAGATTTATAAACCGGTCAAATAAGTTCCGTCTTTCATGGTGTTACCTATGGCAGAACTCACAACAAAAACGGGCGGCGGGAAACCGGATCAGCCACATAAAAGCGGGAAAAAACCGCCCTTCTGGCAGGCATGGCGCAAGCCGTCCATCCTGCCGGGTTTTGGCCTGACACTGGGCTTCAGCGTGGCCTATCTGTCCCTGCTGATCCTGATCCCGCTGATGGTGCTGATGCTCCATGCCGTCGGGGTGGGGCCGGCACGCTTCTGGCAGCTGGCGACTGATCCCCGGCTGGTTCATGCCTTGCAGGTCAGCTTTTTCAGCGCGATCTTGGCCGCGCTGATTAATGTGGTTTTTGGCGGCATTGTTGCATGGGTGCTTGTGCGTTACCGCTTTCCGGGCAGAAGGCTGGTCGATGCGATGGTCGATCTGCCCTTCGCGCTGCCCACCGCCGTTGCCGGTATTGCACTGACAGCGCTTTATGCGCCGAAAGGCTGGATCGGTGCATGGCTGATGCCGCTGGATATCCGTATTGCTTTTACACAGGCCGGTATCGTTGTGGCGCTGGTTTTTATCGGTCTGCCATTTGTGGTGCGCACGATCCAGCCGGTGATTGAAGAGATCAGCCGTGAACAGGAAGAGGCGGCGGCAACGCTGGGTGCCAGCCGCTTTCAGACTGTGTTCCGTGTGCTTTTGCCCGGTTTGCAACCGGCTATTTTGACCGGTTTTTCGCTGGCCTTTGCCCGTGCGGTCGGGGAATATGGCTCGGTGATTTTTATCGCCGGTAACCGGCCTTATTCGACTGAAATTGCGCCTTTGCTGATCTTCATCAAGCTTGAGGAATTCGATTATTCCGCAGCTACAGTGCTGGCCACGGTGATGATGCTGATTTCTTTTGTGATGCTGCTCATCGTCAATCTGATCCAGACACGGACACGCAGGAGATATGGCTATGGCAGCTAGTGCCGGAAAACTGTTTTCGCGTCGTCTGAAGCATAATCACACGGCGCATAACCGCTCAGCGGTCACAGAAACACCGGCTATGCGCTGGTTTCTGACACTGACAGGGCTGTTGTTTATGGCCTTGTTCATTGTGCTGCCGCTGATCGTAATTTTTGCGCAGGCTTTCAGCAAAGGCACCGGTGCTTATCTGGAAGCACTGACCGATCCGGATGCAGTCTCGGCTATCCGTCTGACTTTGCTGATTGCAGCTATTGCAGTGCCTTTGAATATGGTTTTCGGGATTGCTGCTTCATGGGCGATTGCCAAATTCGAGTTTCGCGGCAAGACCTTTCTCATCACGCTGATTGATCTGCCGTTTTCGGTGTCGCCGGTGATTTCAGGGCTGGTTTTCGTGCTGCTGTTCGGCGGTAACAGTATGCTCGGATCATGGTTTCAGTCGCATAATATCCAGATATTGTTTGCTGTTCCCGGTATTGTTCTGGCAACGATCTTTGTCACTTTTCCATTTGTTGCCCGTGAGCTGATCCCGCTGATGCAGGAGCAGGGAACAGGTGATGAAGAGGCCGCTTTATCGCTGGGGGCAAGCGGCTGGAAAACCTTTCTCTATGTGACTTTGCCGAATATCCGCTGGGGGCTGCTTTACGGCGTGTTGCTGTGTAATGCGCGTGCAATGGGAGAGTTCGGTGCGGTGGCGGTGGTGTCGGGGCGTATTCGCGGGCTGACGACGACCATGCCGTTGCATGTGGAGATGATGTATAGCGAGAATATCGTGGCGGCATTTGCAGTGGCATCGCTGCTGGCGGGACTGGCGCTGATAACACTCGTTTTGAAGACGATACTGGAAATGCGTTTTTCGCATGACGGGGTTTAGTTTGTAATGCGTTTTGCGCATGAATAGCGCATCCCGAAAAGTGTGAGCGGTTTTCAGGGTACGCTTACAACAAAGAGACAGAGCATTTTGAATGCTCGAATATGAATTGCATTGCACTGGCATGAGGGTGCCTGAAAGGATTGAGAATGGAAGTACGCGTTGTTGAGGTGCGCAAGGAGTTTGAGCAGTTTCCGGCGCTGCACAACGTTTCGCTTGATATTCGTTCAGGCGAGCTGATTGCTTTGCTCGGCCCTTCCGGCTCGGGTAAGACCACTTTATTGCGTCTGATTGCAGGACTGGAAAGCCCGACAGAAGGCACGGTCTATTTGGGCGAGGATGATGCCTCGAATAAAACCGTGCAGGAACGCAATGTTGGTTTTGTATTCCAGCATTATGCTTTGTTCCGTCATATGACATTGGCGCAGAATGTCGGATTTGGTTTGAAAGTACGCCCGCGCTCTACGCGTCCGTCCAAAGCAGAAATCCATAAGCGCGCGGTCGATCTGCTCAATCTGGTGCAATTGCAGGGCTTGGAAAACCGTTATCCGGCACAGCTCTCCGGTGGTCAGCGTCAGCGCGTGGCTCTGGCACGTGCCATGGCGATTGAACCGCATGTATTGTTGCTGGATGAGCCTTTCGGTGCACTGGATGCGCAGGTGCGAAAAGAACTGCGCAAATGGCTGCGTGAGATTCATGACAGCACCGGTCATACGACGGTCTTTGTAACCCACGATCAGGATGAGGCGCTGGAACTCGCCGACCGTGTTGTGGTGATGAGTCAGGGGCGTATCGAACAAGTCGGAACACCGGACGAGATTTATGACAGCCCGAATTCTGCTTTCGTCTATGGTTTTATCGGTGAATCCAGCCGTCTGAATGTGCGTGTGGAGCAGGGGGCACTCTGGTTGGCGGATCGCTCGCTGGGGCTGAAAACCGATCAGGCAGACGGAGAAGCCGTGCTATATTTCCGACCCCATGATGTGGAGCTGGTGGAGGGATGCGGCGGCTGCATTGCCGGTGTGGTCACCGCGACACGGCGTGTGGGCGCCAAGCGCCGTGTTGAGCTGGAAGTCGGCGGTAACCGCGAAATTGTCGAGATTGAAATTCTGGCCGAGAATGAAGCGGTGACCGGTAGTCGTTTGGCGTTCCGTCCGAAATACTGGCGGGTCTTTGCCTCTCAAAACTGAAGAGATACAGCTCGAAAAATGATTCTCTGAAACGCCGGATACGGGGCTGAATTTCGGCTCTGATATCCGGCGTTTTTCTTATCAGAAAGGGGGACTTTCAAAATAATTTAATCCGTTTAAAGTACACTCAGGCAACTTTTCTCACCCTCTGGCATTATATCAAAGCGTGCTGCCCCAGCTTTGTCAGGGCTTGCGCATTGTGGGAACGCAAATTGCAGGGGGTAGCCTGTTGATTTTTATAACGTAAAGTTAAAATCAGCTATGATTTGTGCTTTGCGATTTTACCAAATTCGACCATGGCATTCTTTGCGGACGTAATTTGGTCATAACTGTTTAACACCACCGATCATGCGTGAATCTTCATGAAATTCACGGGATCTGAAGCATGTGTTTGCGGATATGGCAAATCTGACCATCCGTAGCGGAACTTAAATCTTATAAAAGGCTGTAAAAGGCATATGCCGGCTTTGTCTTTCTCTCTTTCATCGTTGTTTTCCCGCCCTGTTGCTGACCGCCTTTTGCCGGTTTTGCCTTTGCCAATCAGGGGGCATTATAAAACACCAGAAGAATTACAACTGCTCGCTGCGGCGCTGGCCCGCAATGAAGCCGTGCGCCTGCCCGATTATGAGAAATTCGACTTTAACAAACGGCTTGCAGAAAATGCCGGTCTGATCCTGCATGCCTATCGCTCGTCCGATGCGGCATCGCGCAACGGCGAGACGATTACGCCGGCTGCCCAGTGGCTGCTCGACAATTATTACGTTGTCGATAAAAGCATGCAGCAGGCACGCCGCGATTTGCCGGACAAGTTTTTGCGCCAGCTGCCGCTGGCAGCCAATATTCATCCCGATGGTGCTGTAGCAAAAAACACCGATGCATCTACCAATCTGAGCACCGAAGGCCTGCCGCGGGTTTTCGCACTGGCATGGCTCTATGTTGCCCATAGCGACAGTGGTTTCTCGCTCAAAAGCCTGAAAGCACTGATCGACGGTTTCCAGAGTGTGGAGCCGCTGCGCATCGGTGAATTATGGGCGCTGCCGTCGGTTATCCGTTTCATGCTGGTGGAAAATGCCCGTCGCTTGGCGCTGCGTGTTGAGCGCGCCCGTGCGATGCGCAATTTCGCCAATCGCGTGGCGGACAAGATTGTGGTCGCCTCTTCACCGGAAGAACTGCAATCCATCCTGACAGAATATAGCGAACCGGCTCGCGACGGCACTTTTGCCACGCATCTGCTTTATCGTTTGCGCAGTGCATCCACGGCTACCGGACCGGCGATTGAATGGCTGGAAGCCCAGCTCGAAGCCACCGGACGCGATGTTGAGGAGATTATTGTCGAGGAACATTCCCGCCAGTCCACCGGCGGTATGACCATGGGCAATATTATCCGCTCGCTCAAAACCATTGATGACGTGGACTGGACCTCATGGGTTGAGACTGTCAGCATTATGGATGCGATCCTGCGCGAGAACAGCGATTTCGAAAATCTCGATTTCGCCTCACGCAACAGCTATCGCGTGACCATTGAAAAGATCGCCCGCAATTCCCGTATGACGGAAATTGAGGTGACCAATACGGCTTTGCGGCTGGCGCGTGAAAAATCGCTGCGTGAGCATAAAATCACCGAGCGTGAACAAAGCGGTGCAATTGCCTATTATCTGAGCGGTAATGCCCGCACCGAGCTGGAACAGATTTGCGGTTATACGCCGCCTTTATCATCGCGTTTGCTGCGTCTCTATCGCGGGCTCGGCCTGTGGGGGATTGCTGCACCGGTCTGGGCAATGACTATCGGCCTGCTGGTGCTGGTTTATACCGGCATGGGTCGCATCGGTTTTGGCGAGAGCGAACAGCTGCTTTTCACTATCCTCGCGCTGTTCCCTGCCTATGAAGCCTCACTTGGCCTGTTTAATTCGCTGGTGCCGTGGTTTGTGCAGCCGAACCGTCTTGTCGGTTATGAATATCGCGACGGTCTGCCTGCCGATGCCCGCACGCTGGTAGCCGTGCCGACGCTGATCAATTCGCGCGACAGTGTGGATGAACATATCCGCAATCTCGAAGTGCATTATCTGACCAATCCGCGCGGTGAGGTTTATTTTGCGATTGTCAGTGACTGGACAGACAGCAATGTCGAAGTCACGCCTGCCGATATGGAAGTGCTGGATTATGCCCGCGAGGAAGTCGCAAGGCTTAATGCGCATTATGCCGGAGAGGATTATGCCACCAATGGTCAGGCGCGGTTCTTCTTCCTGCATCGCCGCCGTCTTTACAATCCGTCACAGGGTTGCTGGATGGGCTGGGAGCGCAAGCGCGGTAAGCTGCATGAGCTGAACCTGCTGCTGCGCGGTGATCATGATACCAGCTTCTTCCCGCCGGATGTGCCGCTGCCGCGTGATATCCGTTATGTGATGACACTGGATTCTGACACCCGTCTGACACCGCAATCGGTGACCAATCTGGTCGGTAAACTGTCACATCCGCTCAATCATCCGGTCTTTGATGAGAAAACCGGCCGTATTACCAGCGGTTACGGTATTTTGCAGCCGCGTGTTACCCCGTCGCTGACCACCGGCGATGAGGCCTCATTTCTGCAGCGCGTCTTCTCCGCCAATCGCGGTATTGATCCATACGTTTTTGCAGTTTCCGATGTTTATCAGGACCTGCTGGGCGAAGGCACTTTTACCGGTAAAGGCCTCTATGATGTTGATGCCTTTGAACGGGTGATGCAGGGCAAGATTGAGGAAAATACAGTCCTCAGTCACGATCTGCTCGAAGGCGGCTATGCCCGCTGTGCGCTCGCCAGCGATGTCGAGGTCGTGGAAGATTACCCGACCGGCTATAATGTGGATATTTCCCGCCATCACCGCTGGGCGCGTGGTGACTGGCAGTTGCTGCCGTTTCTGTTCTCAACCGGCAAAGGTGTCAGCAATGTCACCCGCTGGAAAATGGCCGATAACCTGCGCCGTTCGCTCAACCCGATCATGTGGGTGATTGCGTCTTTTGCGGGCTGGTGTTTGCTGCCGCTCGGCGTTGCCACCATCTGGCAGCTGTTCCTGATTTTGGCGATGTTCGTGCCGATGATTTTCGGCATCGTCACCAATCTTATTCCGGTGAATATGGATTATTCGCTGAAAGGCCATGCTCAGTCGGTTCTCACCGATGTGACGCTGGCTTTTGCGGATATGGCGCTGCGTCTGAGCTTTATTGCCCATAGCGCAACGCTGATGGGCGATGCGATTGTCCGCACCTTCTACCGTCTGTTTGTCTCCCGCCGTTATCTTTTGGCGTGGCGTGCGGCCGCGCAGATGAAGTCTTCCGATACGCTGGATTTCTATGTGCGCCTGATGTGGCCGTCGCTGCTGATAGGTGCACTGGCATTCCTGCTTCCGGTATTGTTCGGCAGCAAAGCGGTGCTGATTGCTGTGCCTTTTGCCGTGATCTGGATTGCTTCGCCATGGATTGCATGGGCGGTAAGCCGCTCAGCCAAACCGCAGGATACACTGGAAGTCCGCTCAAGCGATAAAGGCGATCTGCGCCGCTATGCCCGCCGTACATGGCGCTATTTCGAAGCCTTCACCAATGAGGAAGGCAACCATCTGCCGCCGGATAATTATCAGGAAGATCCGGTGGGTATTGTGGCAATGCGCACATCCCCGACCAATATCGGTGTCTATTTCCTCTCTGTGATTTCGGCGCGTGATTTCGGCTGGATCGGCTTCAACGATACGCTGAACCGTATTGGTTTGACGCTGGATACGCTGGAGAAGATGGAGAAATTCCGTGGCCATCTCTATAACTGGTATGAGACTGATACGCTGAAACCATTGCAGCCGCTTTATGTGTCGGCAGTGGATAGCGGCAATCTGGCCGGTCATCTGGTTACACTGTCTTCGGCGCTGGAAGAATGGGCGCAGGCGCCGTCCGTCTATCTGCAGGGCGATTTTGAAGGTATTCTCGACGTTAACGACATTCTGGAAGAGGCAATTGCTGCCATTCCGGATGATCGCCGTATTCTGCGCCCACTGCGTCGCCGTTTGGAAGAGCGGATTGCCAATTTCCGCCGTGCTGTGCGTTCCTTCCGCGAGGAGCCGGAAACCGCCTCTTTCCGCACCATCAATATTTCACTTTTCGCCAAGGATATTGAAAAACTGGCGCTGGAACTGGATGACGAGCTGGAAACCACCCAGTCGCAGGAAGCGCTGGAATGGGCACGTACACTGGTTGCTACCTGTAAAGCCCATACGGATGATGCGATCGGCGAACACAATGCTGAAGAACTGCGCATGCAGTTGCAGAGCCTTGCCAGCCGTTCCCGTCAGCTGGCTTTTGACATGGAATTCGGCTTCCTTGAGCGCAAGGAACGCCGCCTGCTGTCGATCGGTTTCCGCGTTCAGGAAAACGAGCTGGATGAGAGCTGCTACGATCTTCTGGCTTCGGAAGCCCGTCTTGCCAGCCTGTTTGCGATTGCCAAGGGCGATGTGCCGGTAGAACATTGGTTCAAACTTGGCCGTCTGCTGGTGCCGGTTGGCTGGAAAGGCGCTCTGCTGTCCTGGTCCGGCTCGATGTTTGAATATCTGATGCCGCCATTGGTGATGAATGAGCCGCTTGGCTCGCTTCTTGACCAGACCAACAAGCTGGTCGTGCAGCGTCAGATTGAATATGCAACCTCGCGCGGTCTGCCTTGGGGCATTTCGGAAGCGGCCTATAATGCCCGCGATCCGCAGATGAATTACCAATATTCCAATTTCGGTGTGCCGAAACTGGGGCTGCAACGCGGTCTGTCACGTAATGCGGTGATTGCACCTTATGCAAGCCTTTTGGCTTCGCAATATCGCCCTGCTGATGCGGTTTCCAACCTGAAGACCTTGCAGAAGCTCGGCGCTTTGGGTCGTTACGGCTTCCACGATGCCGTGGATTTCACGCCGTCACGTGTGCGCGAAGGTGAAAAATGCGCTGTGGTGAAAAACTATTATGCTCATCACCACGGCATGTCGATTATCGCGGTCAATAATGTGATTTTTGATGGTCGTATGCGCAGCCGTTTCCATTCCGATCCGGTGATTGAAGCGGCTGAACTGCTGTTGCAGGAAAAAGCACCGCGTGAAATTCCGATGGTTTATGCCAAGACGGAAAATCCGATGCGTGTGGACAGCGGTGCCTTTGATGAAGCGCCGATGCGCATTATCGAAGAGCCGTTGAAAGCACCGCGCAGTGTACATCTGATGTCCAATGGTCAGTATTCGCTGATGCTGACGGCTGCCGGTAATGGTTACAGCCGCTGGCATGATCTGGCGATTACCCGCTTCCAGCCAGACGCGTCTGAAGGCATGCAGGGCAGCTTCCTGTTCCTGCGTGATATTGAAAGCGGACGCTGGTGGTCGGCAACCGGTGAGCCGTCGCGCCATATGGAAACCGAAACCAAGACGGTATTCACGGAAGACAAGGCCGAGTTCTACAAGACCTCCGGTGATATCAAAACTGTGGTGGAAACCATTGTCACCACCGATGTCGATGGTGAAGGGCGCCGGATTGATATTATCAATACCAGTTCGCGCGACCGTGTAATCGAGGTCACATCCTATGCGGAGCTGGTGCTGAATAATCCGGATACGGATGATGCACATCCGGCTTTTGCCAAGATGTTTGTGGAAACGGAAATCGCACCGGACGGCACAACCATCTATGCCAAACGGCGCAAGCGTGCACCGTCAGACACAGAAGTGCATGTGGCGCATTTCGTGACCGATCTGTCGGGCGCTGTGCGTGAAACGGAAGCCGAAACCGACCGCCGTGTCTTTATCGGCCGTGGCCGCACGCTGCGCAATCCGGCAGCATTTGATCCGGAGATGAAGTTTACCGGCAGTCAGGGCACTGTGCTTGATCCGGTTGCCTCATTGCGTACCCGTGTCCGTGTTCCGGCGCATAAAAAAGTGTCGCTGGTCTTCTGGACACTGGCGGGTGGTTCGCGCTCATATCTGGAAGAAAAAGCGGCAGTCCTGCGTTATCCGGAAGCTTTTGCCCGTGAATATACTTTGTCATGGACACGTTCGCAGGTGCGTCTGCATCATGTCGGTATCAAACCGGCTGAAGCGACAGATTACCAGAAAACCGCTGCCTATCTGATCTATCCGGATCGCGCTTTGCGCCAGCCATCGGAAGTGATTGCAGCCGGTCTTGGTGCGCAGTCTGATCTCTGGCCATTGTCGATTTCCGGCGATGATCCGATATTTGTGCTGCGGATTGATAATGAGGCCGATCTTGAAGTGCTGCGCGGTGTGCTGAAAGCACAGGAATACTGGCGCGAAAAAGGCCTCACCGTCGATGTGGTGGTGGTCAACGAACGGGCCTTCTCCTATGCGCAGGATACCCAGCGTGCAGTTGAATGGCTGACGGAAAGTTTCCGTGTCCGTTCGCAGCATCAGGGACAGAAACAGCACATCTTCACGGTGCGCCGCGATCAGATGAGCGAGGCGTCCTATAATACGCTGTTGGCGGCTGCACGCATTGTGATGCATGCGCAGAACGGTTCTCTGGCAGAGCAGCTCAAGCGTATTCAGGAGCTCTCCGTTGATCTGGCACATCGCAAAGAAACCAAACCGGAAAGTGCTGATCCGCGTCTGAACCGCCGCGACAGCCGTCTGGCTGCAGAAGCTGATGCCGCACAGCAAAGCGGTGATGGTGTAAAAGCCATCGCCAAATTGCCGGGTGTGGCTCCGCGCCAGTCTATAACAAATAAGCCGGTTTCCGGTGACGGGCTGGAATTCTGGAACAGCTATGGCGGTTTTGATACAGACGGCAATTATGTTGTGCGTCTCAATGGTGACCGCACAACCCCGCATCCGTGGATCAATGTGATTGCCAATGCGGAATTCGGCTTCCATGTTTCAGCGGAAGGCTCTGCTTTCACATGGAGCGGTAACAGCCGTGATTATCAGCTGACCCCATGGTCAAATGATCCGGTGTCCAATTTGCCGGGCGAGGCGCTCTATATTGCGGATCGTGACAGCGGTAAGGTTTTCGCACCTGCGGCCAATGTCATTCGCGATGCGGATGTGACCTATGAAGCACGTCACGGTCAGGGTTTTAGCACATTCACCTCTAAACATGGTGATGTGTTCTGTGAACTGACAATGGCGGTCGATCCGGACAAGCCGGTGCGCCTGACGCGTCTGCGTCTTGTTAATCGCGGCCAGTCGATGAAACGCCTGCGGTTGTATAATTATGCGGAATGGGTGCTGGGCAATGTCCGTGCCAAAAACGCCGCTTATATTGTCCCGCGTTTTGATGAAGAGCTGGGCGCACTCTTTGCCCGTAATCCTTATCACACCGACAAGGCAGGGCAGGTGGCTTTCCTGACGGCAAATATTCTGCCGGTATCAGTCACCTCTGACCGGCAGGAATTTATCGGTGCCACCGGTTCCGTGACAGAACCTGATTGTGTGATGCAGGGCAAATCCCTGTCAGGCACAGTTGAGGCCGGACGCGATCCTTGTGCGGCTCTGAACTATGATCTGGAACTGAGTGCAGGACAGACCAAAGACATTCTCTTCATTCTTGGTAATGCCAAAGATGAAGAAACGGCACAGGGACTGATTACCTATAGCCGTGGTCTGGATATAGATGATCTGCTGGCGCGTACTTCTGAGCAATGGCAGGATTTCACTGCGCCATTGCAGGTGAAAACGCCGGATCGCTCTTTCGATCTGATGGTCAATCGCTGGCTGCCTTATCAGAGCAAGGCTTCGCGTATTCTGGCGCGTGCGGCGTTCTATCAGGCCAGCGGTGCCTATGGTTTCCGCGATCAGTTGCAGGACACGCTGTCATTGCTGATGCTTGATCCGCTTTTGGCACGCAAGCAATTGCTCAATGTTGCCGGTCGCCAGTTTGCGGAAGGCGATGTGCAGCATTGGTGGCTTCCGGTGACGGGGGCAGGTGTACGTACATTGATCTCCGATGATGTGGTGTGGCTGTCCTATGCGGCAACGCTCTATACGCAGGTGACCGGCGATCTGGCGGTGCTTGATGAGGAAGTTGCTTATCTACAGGGCCGTGCTTTGGGCGAGGGCGAACATGACGCTTTCTATCAGCCGGAAACCTCCGACAAAACCGATACGGTTTATGAGCATTGCGTGAAAGGGCTGGAACTGGCCATGCAACGCACCGGTCAGCATGGTCTGCCGCTGATCCTTGGCGGCGACTGGAATGACGGTATGAATCTTGTCGGTGTTGAAGGCAAAGGCGAGAGCGTCTGGCTCGGCTGGTTCCTGAGCTATACATTGCAGCAGTTTATTCCGTTGAGTGTTTCGCGTGGTGATACGAGCCGTGCGGAAGCTATGCAGAAGCATCTGGATGCTCTGAACAAGGCATTGGAAGAGCATGGCTGGGATGGCGAATGGTATCGTCGCGGTTATTTCGATGACGGCGCACCGCTTGGTTCTCACCTGAGTGACGAATGCCAGATTGATGCGATTGCCCAGAGCTGGGCTGTGCTGTCCGGTGTTGCTGATCCTGAACGCGCAGATCAGGCGATGGCTTCACTTGAAAAGCATTTGCTGGATGAAGAAGGCGGCTTGCTGCGTCTGTTCACTCCGCCATTTGACAAGACTGAACATGAGCCGGGTTATATTAAAGGCTATCCGCGCGGTGTGCGTGAGAATGGCGGGCAATATACCCATGGTGCCACATGGGCGATCATGGCGCTGACCAAACTTGGCCGCGGTGATGAGGCTTACAAGCTGTTCTCGCTGATTAATCCGGTGCATCACGGCGAAAATCCTGAGACCTATCGTGTCGAGCCTTATGTGATTGCAGCGGATATTTACTCCGTTGAGCCACGTCGCGGTCAGGGCGGCTGGACATGGTATACCGGTTCTGCCGGCTGGTTCTACCGTGTGGCGACAGAGGGGATTCTCGGCTTGAGCAAACGCGGCAATGAGCTGTTCCTCAATCCGGTATTACCGTCTGACTGGGATGGTTTTGAACTGGACTATCGCCACGGCGAAGCGCTTTACAAAATTACAGTGCGCAATAAAGCCGGTCGGGACAGTCTGAAAGTGGACGGCAAAGCAGTCAAAAAACGCGATGCCGGTATTGCACTGACAACGCAGGGACAGCACGAGATTGTGCTTGAACTGAAATAAGTCAGACCAAACAGAAACTTTAAATAAAGGGCGGTGAGCAATCATCGCCCTTTATTTTTGCTGAATTCTGCTTATGGTCTGTCCAACAAGAATGATGCTCAGGATGAGAATAAATCTCATCGGATCAGATAAGGACATCTGGCATGACCAGAACAGATATTGCGCAGCGCGTTTATAACCATACGTGGAAGCTGGATCCGATTGTCCGCAGTCTGCTGGATACGGATTTTTATAAGCTGCTGATGCTGCAAATGATCTGGGGGCTGTATCCGCAGGTGGATGCTACTTTCTCGCTGATTAACCGCTCGAAAACTGTGCGGCTTGCCGATGAGATTGATGAAGGTGAGTTGCGGGCGCAGCTCGACCATGCCCGCTCATTGCGCATGACCAAAAAGGAAATGATCTGGCTGGCCGGTAATACATTCTATGGCCGCAAGCAGATTTTTGCACCGGAATTCCTGCAATGGCTCAGCACGTTCCAGCTGCCGGAATATGAGCTGACACGCCGCGACGGGCAATATGAGCTGCATTTCCACGGACCGTGGACGCATACGACAATGTGGGAAATTCCGGCGCTGGCGATTATCAATGAATTGCGCTCCCGCGCAGCGATGAAGTCCCTCGGGCCTTTCGCGCTGGATGTGCTTTATGCCCGTGCCAAAGCCAAAATGTGGGGCAAGGTTGATCGTCTGCGCCAATTGCCGGATCTGAAAATCTCTGATTTCGGCACCCGCCGCCGCCATTCATTTCTTTGGCAGCGCTGGTGTGTGGAAGCGCTGAAAGAAGGCATTGGCGATGCCTTTACCGGCACTAGCAATGTGCTTCTGGCGATGGACACTGATCTGGAAGCGCTCGGTACCAATGCCCATGAATTGCCGATGGTGCTGGCAGCTATGGCCGATACGGATGAAGAATTACGCTCGGCACCTTACCGCGTGTTGCAGGACTGGAACCGTTATTATGGCGGCAATCTTTTGATCGTGCTGCCGGATGCATTCGGCACCACAGCATTCCTGCGCGATGCGCCGGACTGGGTTGCAGATTGGACAGGTTTCCGCCCCGACAGTTCACCGCCTATTGAGGGCGGAGAGCGGATTATCGAGTGGTGGAAATCCAAGGGCAAAGACCCGCGTGAGAAATTGCTGATCTTCTCCGATGCACTGGATGTAGATACGATTGAAGAGACCTACCGCCACTTTGAAGGCCGTGTGCGGATGAGCTTTGGTTGGGGCACCAATCTCACCAATGATTTTATCGGCTGCGCACCGAAACACGTTTCAGGACTAGGAGCCATTTCGCTGGTCTGTAAGGTGATTGACGCCAATGGCCGTCCGGCGGTGAAACTCTCGGACAATCCGTCAAAAGCCACCGGCGATCCGGAGGCGGTCAAACGCTATATCGAGTTTTTCGGCGGTGAAGATCGGGTCACTCAGGAAGTGCGGGTTTAAAATACAAAAGGCGGCTTTTTAAGAAAACCGCCTTTTCCTTATCAAGTGATTTCATAATCCCATGGCGGATTGGCACCGGCACGCGACACGGTAATCGCTGCGGCTTTGATGCCAAAGGCGATGGCTTCGGTAAGCTGTTCTTGCGAGATGGCCGCAAGGGATTGCTTATTTAGCAGGCCTTGTTTTTCAAGGCTCACCAGCACGCCGGCATTGACCGTATCACCGGCACCGACCGTATCGGCCACGGTGACTTTCTCACCACCAACACTGATTTTACCGCAAGATGCGTAGGCCACGGCACCATCCGCGCCTTTGGTGACGATGATGATTTTTGGTCCGTCCTGTCCCTCTGCGGCCAGCCAGTTGCGGATAATCGCATCATGATCCGTGCCTTCATCAAACCAGAGCAGGTCTTCATCTGAGACTTTGACAATATCAGCCAGTGCAATCATCCGCTTGATCCGCGCCAGATGGGCGGCTTTGTCCGGAATAAAATTCGGGCGGATATTCGGGTCGAGCATTGTCACACGGTTTGGCGCTTCCCGCCGCATCAGCGCTTCATAGGTGCTGCCGCAAGGTTCCGGAATGAGGCTGATACCGCCAAACATCAGAGCACTGACATCATCATTCAGTTCCGGCAGTTGCGCCTCACTGAGCAAACGACCGGCGGTGTTTTCATCGTAGAAATTATAGCTCGCCTGACCATTATTCAGCCGCACAAAAGCAAGCGTTGTCGGCTGATCCGAGATCGCACAAAACCGCGTATCAACGCGGGATTTCTCCAGCGTATCGCGCAGGATTTGCCCGAGAAAATCCGATGATAGGCCGGAGAAAAATCCGGCCTTTGCACCCAGCCTGCCAATGGCAATGGCTGTGTTGAACACGGAACCGCCTGCATGCGGCACAAAGCCGGTCTCGCCGCTCTGTGTTTCGCGCGGCAGCATATCAATCAGCGCTTCTCCGCAGGAGAGGATCATGCTCTCACCCTTAAACGTGTTGACCGCCATTGATGTGGATTTCCGAGCCGGTCACGTAGGATGAGGCTTCAGTGCAGAGGAAATAGATGGTTTCAGCCACTTCCGATGTCTGGCCAAGACGGCGCAACGGCATCTGCTCCACCAGTTTTTCTGTGCCCGGTGACAGGATGGAAGTTTCAATTTCGCCCGGTGCAATCGCATTGACGCGGATACCATGCGGGCCGAAGTCGGAGGCCATTTCACGGGTCAGACCGGCAAGCGCTGCTTTGGATGTGGCATAGGCGGTACCGGCAAAAGGATGCACGCGGCTTCCGGCAATCGAGGTGACATTGACCACCGAACCCTGCGCCGCTTCCAGTTCTTTAAATAATCCGCGCGCCAGCATGATCGGTGCAAAGAAGTTTACCTGAAACACATCGCGCCAAGTGGCCATCTGGGTTTCAATGGAATTGAGGCGGCTTCCGCCAGCGCCTTTTGGCGAAATACCGGCATTGTTGACCAAGGCATTAAGCTGACCGCCATTGTCTTCCAGACGACGACGGATTTCCGAAATTGCACGACCGATATCTTCCGGGTCAGCCAGATCAACCTTGATATGATCTTCAGGGCCTGCAGGCCACGGGCAGTTGTCGGAAAAATCCTGACGTGAGCAGGTGATGACACGCCAGCCCGCCCGTGAAAAACGCTTCACGGTTGCATGGCCGATACCGCGGCTGGCACCGGTCAGTACGATGGTTTTTTTAGGCGTATCAGTCATTTTACTCGGGCCTTTATCGCTAATTTTAAGTGGACACTATCACTATAGATTTTAAAATTTGCAAGGCGTGTTTAAATTTGGCACTGAATGATTCAAGCATATAATTTTTTAAAAGATGCTTTTGAGAAACGGAGATATTTATGTCGAAACTGATTTTGGCAATCGATCAGGGTACAACATCCAGCAGAGCCATTTGTTTCGATCAAAATCATAAGATCACCGGTCTCGGACAAAAGGAATTTACACAGCATTATCCCAAATCCGGCTGGGTCGAGCATGATCCGGAAGAAATCTGGCAAAGCGTTGTCGCGACCTGCAAACAGGCGGTTGAAAATGCCAGCGCCAGTATGGAAGATGTAGTCGCAATCGGCATTACCAATCAGCGTGAAACGGTAGTGGTTTGGGATAAGACAACCGGCAAGCCGGTCTATAATGCGATTGTCTGGCAGGACCGCCGCACGCAAAAAGACTGCCTGAAACTGAAAAAACAGGGCATTGAGCCGCGTATCCGCCGCAAGACAGGCTTGTTGCTTGATCCGTATTTCTCCGCAACCAAGCTGGCATGGATTCTCAACAAAGTGTCCGGTGCGCGTAAAAAAGCGGAGAAGGGCGAGCTGCTGTTCGGTACAATCGATAGTTTTCTGATCTGGCGGCTGACCGGCGGTCAGGTTCACGCCACCGATGCCACCAATGCTTCCCGCACATTGTTGTTCAATATTGCCAAGAATGAGTGGGATGAAGAACTGCTGAAACTGTTTAACATTCCGCGTAACATGCTGCCGGAAGTGAAAGACTGTGCCGATGATTTCGGTGTGACGAAGGCAGATGTTCTGGGCGCGGAAATTCCGATCCTCGGTGTGGCGGGTGACCAGCACGCGGCTATGATCGGTCAGGCTTGTTTTGCCAAAGGTATGTTGAAGGCGACTTTTGGCACCGGTTGTTTTGCGCTGCTCAATACCGGCAAGGATAAAGTTCTGTCGCGCAACCGTTTGCTGACGACTATTGCCTATCGTCTGAACGGCGAGGTGACTTATGCACTGGAAGGTTCGATTTTTGTTGCCGGTGCAGCGGTGCAATGGCTGCGCGATGGTTTGAAAATCATCAAAAATGCAGCGGAATCCGGTGAACTGGCGCTCAAAGCGGATGAGACACAGGATGTCTATCTGGTACCTGCTTTTGTGGGCTTGGGCGCTCCTCATTGGGATGCAGAGGCGCGTGGTGCCATATACGGGCTGACCCGTAATTCGGGACCCGCCGAGATTTCCAAGGCTGCGCTGGAATCCGTTGCTTATCAGGCACATGACCTGCTTGAAGCCATGCATAAAGATTGGAAAACTGACACCAGCGATATTGTTCTGCGGGTTGATGGCGGCATGGTTGCCTCCGACTGGACGATGCAAAACCTGTCGGACATTCTCAACGCGCCGGTTGACCGTCCGGTTATTCTGGAAACCACGGCGCTGGGCGCGGCATGGCTTGCAGGTATGAAAGCCGGTCTCTGGGGCGATATGCAGGCTTTTGCCGAAGACTGGCAGCAACAGCAGCGTTTTGAACCGCTGATGGAGCCTGCTTTGCGTAAACGCAAAATCAACGGCTGGCATAAGTCTGTGCGCAGCACACTCCGTGCGAAACAATAAAATGCTGATAAGGGCGGCGATAGCGCAGGATGTTGCAGAGATTTGCATGGTTCTGCGCCGCTCGATCACGGAGCTTTGTGCTGCGGATCATCAGAATGATTCGCAGATTTTGAGCCAAAGCGGTTTACGTTCAGATAGGATCACAGCGCTCGCTTTGGGTTTTTTAGTGGTCGCATTATCACTGCCGTCAAGTTGACACAACTTGACTGTGAAATGCTCTAGTGGCTTGCCAATAAAACAGAAGACAATCTGCGGGCATGGATTGCGTGCGAGGGGCAGATCTATTTTGTTGCCGAGATTGACGGGCGGATTGCCGGTGTTGCTGCTGTCTCGGCAACAGACGGTGTTTTGCTGAATTATGTTTCACCGGATCATCAGTATCGCGGTGTCAGTAAAGCTTTGATGGCAGTATCTGAAGGCTGGCTTAAAGAGCAGGGGCAGGTTGTGAGCCGTCTGACCAGCACGGCCACAGCAAAACAGTTTTATGAAAAGCTCGGTTATTTGCCCGAGGGCGATGCCAAAACGGGAAGGTCGGGCATGCCGTCCTTCCCGATGAAGAAACTGCTATAAGCATTTCCAGCAAAAGTGCGAAGCGCCTCCGCAGGGAAATCAGTTCGCAGGACTGATTTCTTTTCCTGCTGCGATGCGTGAGGCACATGCGTAAAAACAAATAGACAGAGCGGTTCCTACGATTCATTCTTAACTGGAACCGCTCTGATTATTCCCCGTTACCCATAATTACATCTAGCAGCGTGGTGTTTTTGCGCACCGGCTGTCCGCCGACATCACCTTGCGGGCGCGGGCCGTCATAGGCCGGATCTCCGGCCACCGGCGGCGGTGCATTATTGCCCTGCGGTGCCTGTACCGGATAGCCGGAATTGTCAGGCAGAGGTGTCGGATAGCCTGAATTATCCTGAACCGGCGGCGCTGTATTTCCAACCGGTGCAGGGTTTTCCTGTACGGAGATCGGCGGTTGCGCAGGCTGATTTTGCTGAGACGGCAATTGCGCACCGTCAGGCTGGCGCGGTGCACCGGGGGCTGGTGGCCAGTAAGTCTCATCATTTTCCGGCAAGGCAGGATAACCGCTATTGCCTGATGCAGGCGGCTGCTGGCCTATACTGGCCGTTGCATCCGGCAGCTCGTCGCTACCACCCGGCAGC
Source organism: Pseudochrobactrum sp. XF203 (assembly GCF_020341615.1). NCBI lineage: Bacteria > Pseudomonadati > Pseudomonadota > Alphaproteobacteria > Hyphomicrobiales > Brucellaceae > Pseudochrobactrum > Pseudochrobactrum sp. XF203. The sequence goes on from NZ_CP084392.1 coordinate 115,682, forward strand.
ACATTCTGAATTTCATAAGTGCTCGGCAAATCAGCAACCGGCACACCTTTATGGGCGGCAGTCATGAAGGTTTTCCATGCCATTGCAGGCAGGCCGCCACCGGTGACTTTCTTGGTCGGTTTGCCGTCATCATTACCGAACCACACGCCGGTGGTCAGATTGGCCGTATAGCCGATAAACCACGCATCACGCGAGCTCTGGCTGGTGCCGGTTTTACCCGCAGCCGGCCAGTTGCCGAATTTGGCGCGTTTTGCCGTGCCGTCTTCAACTGTGCGGCGCAGCATGGCATTCATCATACCCAGCACCTGCTCGGTAATAATCCGTTGCTGTTGTTCAGCCGGATATTCATAGAGTACCTTGTCATCATTACCGGTGATTTTGGTAATCATATGTACCGGTGCGCGATAACCGCCATTGGCAAAAGGCACAAAAGCATCCGTCAGCTCCATCAGCGTCACTTCCGATGTGCCGAGTGCCAGTGAGGCATTGGTGGTGAGGGCAGACTGAATACCGAAACGATGGGCAGTATCGACCACGGCCTGCGGGCCGACTTCCATCACCAGCTGCGCAGCAACCGAATTGAGCGAATGGGACAGAGCTGTTGCCAGCGTTACTTCGCCGAAATATTTGCCGTTATAATTGCTTGGTGTCCATTTGCCGATGCGCACCGGCGCGTCATTGCGGATGGAATCCGGTGTGCGTCCTTGTTCCAGTGCTGTCAGATAGACAAACGGTTTGAAAGTAGAGCCAGGTTGACGGCGGGCTTCCGACGCGCGGTCAAACTGGCTGTTGGCATAGTCATAGCCGCCGATCATCGCACGCACCGCACCGGTGCCGTCAATGGAGACGAGGGCGCCCTGACTGACATCCATTTTCTTGCCGTTCTGCGAAATCAGATCACGAATGGCCTCTTCACCAACCTTCTGCAAATCCAGATCAACAGTGGTATGAATGGTTACGTCGCTTTTGGTTTCACCGATCAGCTTCGGCAGTTCCGACAATACGGCATCTGCAACATAATTTTCAGACCCTGACCAGTAAGCAGCTGCACGTGTCGGCGGTTCGCTTTCGGCAATGGCCTGTTCTTTGAGGCCGATCATCCCCTGATCCCGCATCGCTGCCAGCACCAGCTTGGCGCGGTCATTGGCAGCTTTCGGGTCGCGGGCAGGCGAGAGGCGTGACGGTGCTTTCAGCAGACCTGCCAGTGTGGCGGCTTCGGTGAGGTTCACATCCTTGGCAGATTTATCAAAATAGCGCCGTGAGGCGGCATCCACGCCATAGGCACCGGAGCCGAGATAAACACGGTTGAGATACATCTCCAGAATCTGGTCTTTGGTGTAAGTATGCTCCAGCCACAAAGCGAGCATCACTTCCTGCACCTTACGTTCCAGCGTTCTGTCCGGTGAAAGAAACAGGTTCTTGGCCAGCTGCTGGGTGATGGTAGAGCCGCCCTGTACTGCACGACCTTTGGTAATATTGGTAAAGACGGCACGGCCGAGACCAATCGGATCAACACCGTAATGGGAATAGAAACGCCGGTCTTCGATGGCGATGACTGCCTGCGGAATGAAAGGCGACATTTCCCGCAAGCCGATAGCCTCACCACCGGTCGTGCCGCGATTGGCAATCAGCTTGCCGTTCACATCAAGGATTTTGACATTCGGCGGACGGTCAGGAATAGCCCAGTCGCTGGTCGGCGGCATTTTGGCAGCGATATAAATCACCACACCGGCAAGGGCGATACCGCCCCACAGCATCAGGACAAATGACCAGTAGAACAGACGACGCAACCAGCGGAAAGAGCCGGAAGCTTGCTCTTGTTTTTTTGATTTTCGGGAAGCGCGTTCAGGGCGTGATGCACGTTTTTTGGATGCGCTGCCATTCACACGGTCACTCTCATCAATGCGCATTTCATCTTTATTGGCAGGCGTCTCTGGCTTTCCGAAGGACGGTTCTATGCGTCGGTCTTTTGAATCTCTGGAAGCCATATGCGTTGGTAAACCTGCTTAAAAAATTGAATAGCTGTGCTTTGCACCGTAATTGAGGCAGTTTAAAGAGCAGTAAAGTTTTGCTAACAGTATAATGCTGTCATCAGGGCTTTGAAATTATGCTTTGTATTCAAGAATGTACTTAAGAGCACATACCGAAAAACGTGCAGCGGTTTTCGGTGAAAGATGCGCGTAATAGCAAATGGACAAAGCATTCTGATATTCTGATTAAAACTGGAAATGCTCCAGCTCATTTAATGCAGGCTGCACACGAAAATACTATTCAGCTTTTGTGATATTTCATTATAGAAAACAGGTTAAACTGGTTCAGATAGGTATAGCGTGATACAACGGATTGACTGGGTCGATATCGCCAAAGGGATATGCATCATTTTTGTTGTGATGATGCATTCAACGCTGGGTGTGGAAGAGGCCGCCGGTCAGACCGGCTGGATGCATTATGTTGTCGCCTTTGCCAAACCGTTCCGTATGCCGGATTTCTTTCTGATCTCCGGCCTGTTTTTGAGTGCGGTGATCGACCGGCCGTGGCTACGCTATCTCGACCGTAAAGTCGTGCATTTCCTGTATTTCTACGTGCTGTGGCTGACCATTCAGTTTGTTTTTAAAGCACCGGGCATCATGGCCGAGGGCGGTGTTTCCGGTGTCGTCGGTGCTTATTTGATGGCCTTTATCGAGCCTTTTGGCACGTTGTGGTTTATTTATATTCTGCCGTTTTTCTTTCTGGCGACACGTTTCATGCGTGACGTGCCGCATTGGCTGGTATTGACTATGCTGGCCATTCTGGAAATCCTGCCGATCCATACCGGCTGGATCATGATTGACGAATTCTGCTCACGCTTTGTCTATTTCTATGCCGGTTATGCACTGGCACCGCAGATTTTCCGTATGGCTGAATGGGTAGCGCGCAACAAAATGATTGCCGTAACCGGCCTGCTGCTCTGGGCTTTTGTCGAATATCAGATGGTGTTCACACCTGTACCGGAATTCGGCCAGTCGCTGTTGAGCGGACAGGCATGGCAGGCAGGCGGTCTGGGCGGCTATAGCGAATTGCCGCTGGTCTCGCTGTTCCTCGGCTTCCTCGGCGCGCTGGCGATTATCAGCGTATCATCGCTGCTCGCCTGTTTAAGTTCAGCAAATATTGTGCATCGGGTGCTTAGCTATCTGGGCGCGCATTCCATCGTTGTTTATCTGGCATTCTTCCTGCCGATGGCGGTTACCCGCACAGTTATGCTTAAAACAGACATTATCACCGATGTCGGCACGATTTCGCTGCTGACCATGATGATGGGCGTGATCCTGCCGGTTATTCTCTATGTGCTGATTGAGAAAACCGGCTACGGCCGTTTCCTGTTTGCACGGCCGCAATGGGCTATCATTGATCGCAGCGGGACTGTTCCGGTGCGAGCGTAAGGCATATAATAAAAAAGCCCGCGAATATCGCGGGCTTTAATTCTTTAAGCGTGGGCGAAAATGTCCTGCTCGTCCCAGCCCATCAGATCAAGCTCTGCACGGGTTGGCAGGAATTTAAAGCAGGCTTCAGCCTGTTTCTCACGACCATCGCGTTGCAGACGATATTCCAGAACTTTTTTCAGACGATGCAGATAGAGAACATCGGACGCTGCATATTCAAGCTGCGCCTGAGACAGGGTTTCTGCTGCCCAGTCAGAAGACTGTTGCTGCTTGGAAATGGAAACTTCCAGAAGCTCCGAGCAGATTTCTTTCAGGCCGTGGCGATCCGTATAGGTGCGGGTCAGTTTAGAGGCGATCTTGGTGCAGAAAACCGGCTGCGGCATGGTGCCGAATGTATGCGCCAGCACTGCCAGATCGAAACGGCCGAAATGGAAGATTTTAGTGATCGAACGGTCTTTGAGCAGTTTGACCAGATTAGGGGCTTTTTTCAGCCCCTTTTCGATCTGGATAATATCCGCGGTGCCGTCACCCGGTGAAATCTGTACGACACACAGACGGTCACGCAGAGGATTGAGCCCCAGCGTTTCCGTATCAATAGCGACGGAATCCACCTGATAATTATCAAGATCAGGCAGGTCGTTTTTATGAACGCGGATAGTTGTCATTGAAAGTTCCGTTATCTTATTTCTTTGAAAGTGCGGCGAGAATGCGCGCCCCTCGGTGGCACTTGCCGCCAAAATTCTGGCCTCACTTGGCGGCAAGTGCCGCCAAAATTCTAGCCCATGAGCGCTGCCCTTTATGGAAGGAGGACAGCTCGTATTTTTCATTCGGAGAATGGATGCGGTCATCCTCAAGGCCGAAACCGACCAGCAGGGAGTCCATGCCGAGGAATTTGTCGAAGTCACCGACAATCGGAATAGAACCGCCCATAGCAATCAGCACCGCAGGGTTCGGCCATTCGTCAGACAAAGCCTGTTTGGCCTGTGTCACCAGCGGTGAATCATAGGAAAGCTGGATAGCCGGTGAACCGCCATGCGGGTGGAATTCCACGCGGCAATCGGCAGGCAGACGGGCCTCAACAAATTTGCGGAAATTGGCGCGGACTTTATCCGGATCCTGCTTATGTACGAGGCGGAAGGAGACTTTGGCCGATGCTTCTGCGGCGATAACAGTCTTGAAGCCTTCACCGGTATAGCCGCCGATCATGCCGTTGACTTCGGCAGTCGGGCGCGCCCATGTCTGTTCCAGAACACTGCGACCCTGCTCGCCAGATGGTACGGAAAGACCGATAGGGCCGAGGAAGTTTTCAGGGGTACGGCCAAGACCTTCCCAGGACTTCAAAATCTGGCTCGGTGTTTCTTCTACACCTTCATAGAAATCCTCTACGGTCACGCGACCGGTTTCATCATGTAGGTCAGCGAGAATTTTTGACAGCACATGCAGCGGGTTGGCGGCAGCGCCACCGAAGAAACCGGAATGCAGATCGCGGTCAGCGGCTTTAATGGTGATCTGTTCACCAACCAGCCCGCGCAGGCCAACGCAGATTGCCGGTGTGTCACGGTTCCACATCGAGGTGTCACACACCAGAGCCACATCGGCTTTGAGTTCTTCCTTGTGGCTGTCGAGGAATGGCTTGAGCGATGGTGAGCCGGATTCTTCTTCACCTTCAAACAGGATGGTCACTTTGACCGGCAACTGGCCATGTACGGCTTTATAAGCGCGGCAAGCTTCGACAAAAGTCATCAGCTGACCTTTGTCATCGGATGTGCCGCGACCGGTCAGGATTTTACGACCGGCTTCAACTTCTTTAACCGCAGGATCAAACGGATCATTTTCCCAGAGATTCAGCGGGTCAACCGGCTGCACATCGTAATGGCCGTAAAACAGCACATGCGGGGCATCTGCCGTTGCACCTTCATGATGGGCAACAACCATCGGGTGACCCGGTGTGTCGCGCACACTTGCATCAAAACCAATGCTTTTCAGATCTTCTACCAGCCATTCCGCAGCTTTGCGGCAATCGGCTTTAAAAGCCGGATCTGTGGAAATGGATTTAATGCGCAGAAGATCAAACAGATGATCGACACTGTGGTCGAGGTTCTGATCGAGGTGCTGAAGAACAGGTTCAAGTGCTGACATGTTACCCTCATGAAAAAGCATGCTTCGACTCGCAAAGCATGAATGTGTTTTTAAAGTCCGGACGGTTTTAGCGTAAATGGCCGGAGACTGTACAGGGATGATGTCGGGCATTTGCTGTAAAAGTGGGAACGGCTTTTGCGTAAGCACAATGCGCAACAATAAATGGCAGTTGTTGTCTTTAACCGGAAAAGCAAAAGCCGTTACGGTGAGGGGAACCGTAACGGCTTGTAATAAATGGTGGCAGCCAGAGGGGGGGGAGGCTACCACCCCGGTTTTCCGGCGGGGGACATGCCGAAAAACGGAAACCGACAATGTTGTCGATAGGGCTAATGTGGCCAGAAAAAGTGGCAATACAAGGGCTGAAACGCGGCGTGTCAGTCACAAAAAAGTTATTGCTTATAGGGTGCCGGACAGGGTGGAAGATAAGCGAGGATTATTTCGTGACGAGCGATATGGCGTGATTTCTTTTTTCGCGCTTATGCTTTACATCTTTTACCATGAAAAAAGGTGATCATCTCTTCCTCGTCGACGGCTCCGGCTATATTTTCCGCGCATATCACGCCTTGCCGCCACTCACCCGCAAATCAGACGGTTTGCCGGTTGGTGCAGTGTCCGGTTTCTGCAACATGCTGTGGAAGCTCCTGAAAGATGCGCGCAATACGGATGTCGGCGTGGTGCCGACCCATTTTGCGGTTATCTTCGATTATTCGTCACAGACTTTCCGTAAGGAAATCTATCCGGAATATAAAGCTAACCGTACTGCCCCGCCGGAAGATCTGATCCCGCAATTCGGCCTGATCCGTCAGGCCACTCATGCTTTCAACCTGCCTTGCATCGAAAAGGAAGGCTATGAGGCCGATGATATTATCGCCACCTATGCCCGACTTGCCGAAGAGGCCGGTGCGACAGTCACGATCATCTCATCCGATAAAGACCTGATGCAGCTCGTGACCGAACAAGTCTCGATGTATGACGGCATGAAGGACAAGCAGATTTCAATCCCTGAGGTGATTGAAAAATGGGGCGTGCCGCCGGAGAAGATGATCGACCTGCAATCACTGACCGGCGATTCAACCGATAATGTGCCGGGCATTCCGGGCATCGGGCCCAAAACTGCCGCGCAATTGCTGGAAGAATTCGGCGATCTGGATACGCTGCTTGCCCGTGCTTCCGAGATTAAACAGAATAAACGCCGCGAGAATATTATCGCTTTTGCGGATCAGACCCGTATTTCGCGTCAGTTGGTGACATTGAAGAATGATGTGCCGCTGGAGATTGATCTCGATGGTCTGATGCTGGAACCTCAGGACGGGCCGAAGCTGATCGGCTTTCTGAAGGCGATGGAACTGACCACGCTGACCCGCCGTGTGGCAGAGGCCACAGATACGGTTGCGGCCGAGATTGAGCCGATTACTGTGGAGACAGAATGGGGTGCGGAAGCACGCGGCCCTGATCTTGATCGTGGCACAGATGTTGTTGAAACTTCCGCACCGGAAAAAGTAGCCGCGACTATAAGTGCAGAAAACAACGGCCAGCTGATGCGGCCGCAGGCTCTGGTGGAAGCCCGCAAAGCGCAAGGCACTTCTGACAAGATCGATCATTCTGCTTATGTTGGCATTACCGATATTGCGGTGCTGAAAGACTGGGTCGATCAGGCCGTTGAGCAGGGTTTTGTGGCTTTTGACACCGAGACAACCTCGCTTGATCCGATGCAGGCCGAGCTGGTCGGTTTCTCGCTGGCCTTGGCGGCAGGCAAAGCCTGTTACGTGCCGCTGACGCATAAATCCGGTCAGGGTGATCTGCTCGGCGGCGGGCTGATTGAAGGGCAAATTCCGCTGAATGCAGCCCTTGCAGAATTAAAGCGGCTGCTGGAAGACCCGTCAGTGCTGATCATTGCCCAGAATATGAAATATGACTGGCTGGTCATGCATCGTCTCGGCATTAATATTGCGCGTTTTGACGACACGATGCTGCTGTCCTATGCGCTGGATGCCGGTACCGGCACCCATGGCATGGATGTGCTGGCAGAACGCTGGCTTGGGCACACAACAATCCCTTATAAGGAAGTAGCGGGTACCGGAAAATCGGCCGTGACTTTTGACATGGTGCCGATTGATCGCGCCATCGCCTATGGTGCGGAGGATGCCGATGTCACATTGCGCCTGTGGCAGGTGCTGAAACCGCGTCTGGCGGCCGATGGCATGGCGTCGGTTTATGAGCGGCTGGAACGCCCGCTGGTTGAAGTGCTGTCACGGATGGAAGAGCGCGGTGTCAGCGTTGACCGCCAAATTCTCTCACGCCTTTCCGGCGAGCTGGCGCAATCGGCTGCGGCTATTGAAGACGAGATTTATACGCTTGCCGGTGAAAAAATGAATATCGGCTCACCGAAGCAGCTCGGCGATATTCTGTTTGGCAAACTCGGCCTGCCGGGTGGTTCAAAAACCAAGACCGGCCAGTGGTCGACATCTGCGCAGGTGCTGGAAGATCTGGCGGCGGAAGGCCATGAGCTGCCGCGCAAGATTGTGGACTGGCGCCAGCTTACCAAGCTCAAATCCACCTATACGGATGCATTGCCCGGTTATATTCACTCTGAAACAAAGCGGGTGCATACATCTTATTCTATGGCGGTAACGACGACAGGGCGTCTGTCTTCGTCAGAACCGAACCTGCAGAATATTCCGGTGCGCACCGCTGAAGGTCGCAAAATCCGCACCGCCTTTGTGGCGCCGCAGGGTAAAAAGCTGATCTCTGCCGACTATAGTCAGATTGAACTGCGTGTACTCGCGCATGTGGCGGATATTGCGCAGCTGAAAAAAGCCTTTGATGACGGTATCGACATTCACGCGATGACAGCCTCTGAAATGTTCGGCGTACCGGTAGAGGGCATGCCGTCAGAAGTACGCCGCCGTGCTAAAGCGATTAATTTCGGTATTATTTACGGCATTTCGGCCTTTGGTCTTGCCAATCAGCTGTCGATCCCGCGTGAAGAGGCAAGTTCCTATATCCGTACCTATTTTGAGCGTTTCCCCGGTATCAAGGATTATATGGAAACAACCAAGGCTGCTGCGCGTGAACAAGGCTATGTCGAAACTATTTTCGGCCGCCGTATTCATTATCCGGAGATCAAAGCCAGCAATCCGCAGGTGCGTGCGTTTAATGAACGGGCGGCGATTAATGCGCCTATTCAGGGTTCGGCGGCAGATATTATCCGCCGTGCGATGATCCGCATGGAACCGGCACTGGCAGATGCGAAGCTCGATGCGCAAATGCTGTTGCAGGTGCATGACGAACTGATCTTCGAGGTTGATGACGCACAGGTTGACGCGACCATTGAAGTGGTGCGTGAGGTGATGGTCAATGCGGCAATGCCGGCTGTTTCGATGGCTGTGCCGTTACAGGTTGATGCTAGAGCCGCGCAAAACTGGGATGAAGCGCATTGATCTTATGCAGTTAATGCAGTAAGAGGCACCAGAACATGTTGCAGAACTTCGGTTTTGCAACATAAGCGCCTTAAAAAGCGAAAGACTGGTCTTCTGTGCGGAATAGATTGTAACAATCGCCCGTTGCAGGTTGACCTCAATGTCATTCGCCTTTACGTAGCGCAGCATCATCACTTATTGTTGTTTGCTTATTTACGTTACCGGTCACGGATGTGTGAAAGCATGGTATACGGCTTTTTGCCGTTTCATCATGAATGAAGCCAGGGATGGGACATTTGCTTCTGAAACTTCAGGGCAAATAATGTCGGGGCCAGTTGATGCGTGGGTGAGCCATTGCTGAAAGTCATTCATGACCTTGCCTTCTACTATTGCACCTGCCCTTGCCGGTGCGCTCACAGCTCGTGGCTATGAGGAACTGACCTCCGTTCAGGAAGCTATGCTGACGCCTGACAATGACGGTCGCGATCTGCTGGTTTCTGCTCAGACCGGCTCCGGTAAAACTGTTGCCTTTGGTATTGCCATGGCGCCTGATCTGCTCGAACAGGGCGATCGTCTGGAAGCCCCGCGTGCGCCATTGGCTCTGATTATTGCCCCGACACGCGAACTGGCTTTGCAGGTTGCCCGCGAGCTGGAATGGCTCTACGCACCAACGGGTGCCCGCATCACCACTTGCGTTGGTGGTATGGATATCCGTACCGAACGCCGCAATCTGGAACGCGGTGCACATATTATCGTTGGTACACCGGGTCGTCTGCGCGATCATATCACCCGTCGTGCGCTGAATATGTCTGATCTGCGTGCCGTTGTGCTTGATGAAGCCGATGAGATGCTTGATCTCGGTTTCCGCGAAGATCTGGAATTCATCCTCGGTGAAGCACCGGAAGACCGCCGCACACTGATGTTCTCGGCAACCGTTTCCAAATCCATTGCTTTGCTTGCCAAGCGTTTCCAGAAAGATGCATTGCGCATTACTGCAACCGCCAGCCATGAAAAACACGCTGATATTACCTATCAGGCAATGATTGTGCCGCCGCATGAGCGCGAAAACGCGATCATCAACACGCTGCTCTATTATGATAATGTCAACACTATTATCTTTGCTTCCACCCGTGAAGGCGTGAAACATCTGGCAAGCCGTCTGAGCAATCGCGGTTTCTCGGTTGTGGCGCTGTCCGGTGAATTGTCTCAGGCTGAGCGTACCAATGCACTGCAATCCATGCGCGATGGCCGTGCCCGCGTTTGCGTAGCGACTGACGTTGCTGCACGCGGTATTGATCTGCCAAATCTCGATCTGGTTATTCACGCCGATCTGCCGAATAATGGTGAAACATTGCTGCACCGCTCCGGTCGTACCGGTCGTGCCGGTCGTAAGGGCACCTGTATTCTGGTGGTTCCTTTCTCCCGTCGCCGTTCGGCTGAGCGTCTGCTGCAGATGACACGTCTGGATGCCAAGAGCATTGCAGCGCCGACCATTAATGCGGTTCAGGAAAAAGTTCGTGAGGTTATCCTCAGCAACGAACGCCTCAGCGATGAGATTCCTGAAGACATGCAGGAACTGATGCGCGAATTGCAGGCGCGTTATACGCCTGAACAGATCGCAGCCGCTTATCTCCGTCGTGAAATTGAAAGCCGTCCGGCACCGGAAGATGTTTCTGAAGGTCCGGTACGCGCCTTGGGTGCACCGGCACGCGAGCGCGGTGAACGTGGCGAACGCTCCGAGCGTGCTCCGCGTGAAGACCGTTCCTCCTTCAATGGCGGTGCATGGTTTACACTGTCGGCTGGTCGCAAACATCGTGCCGATCCGAAATGGATTCTGCCGCTGATCTGTAAAGCCGGTCAGGTTTCCAAGGGTGATGTCGGTGCGATCCGTATTCTCGAAAATGAAACCCGTTTCGAGATTAACAGCGAAAAAGCCAAAGAATATTTTGCGACTGTTGAAGAACAGGGTACCGGCGAAAAAGGTCTGGTGATCCGCACTTCAACCGCACCTGAGCAGGAAAGCCGTGGCCCGCGTTCTGATCGCGGTGGTGAGCGTCGCTTTGACAAGCGCGGTGGTGATGACAAGCCGGGCTGGGGCGCGCCGAAAGGCAAATCCCGCTTTAAAGGTGGCGAAGGCAAGCCTTACGGCGATAAGCCAAAAGGGCCGCGCAAGCCACGTGAAGGCGGCGATCGTAAATTCTCCCGCTGAAATCTAAGCTTTGAAGAACCCGCTCTCTGAGCGGGTTTTTTATTTTCATAAGGTAATAACTTGCTGTTTTGTAATGGCTGGGCTAGGTATCTGATATATTAGGTTGCTTTTAAAGCAGGCTTTATACGCAGGGAGGATACCGCAGCCATGACCGCCACCATTACCATCACGCTGGATGAAGCTTACAATCTTGCGGAAAAGACCTTTATTAAACTTGGTCTTTCTGAAGAACATGCGCAGGCCAATGCGCGTTTGTTGCAAAGCTGCCAGCGTGATGAATGCGATTCACACGGGCTTTATCGGGTACTGAGCTGTGCTCAGACCATTAAAACCGGTGCTGTTGTGCTGGATGCGGAGCCGGTAGTGGAAGACCGTGCCGGCGGTATTGTCGCTGTGGATGCCAAAGGCGGTTATTCTTTGCTGGCGCTGGAAAAAGGCCTGCCGATGCTGGTGGAGAAAACCCGTAAACTCGGCATTGCCGCGATGGCGATCAATCATTGTGTGCATTTCTCGGCTCTGTGGCCGGAAGTGGAAATGCTGGCAGAACATGGTCTTGTCTCGCTGACAATGGTGCCGAGCCATTCATGGGTCGCACCTGCCGGTGGTAAAACCGGTGTGTTCGGTACCAATCCGATCGCTTTCGGCTGGCCGCGCGCCGGTAAATATCCGTTTGTTTTCGACTTTGCTACCAGTGCTGCGGCACGCGGTGAGATTGAACTGCATCGCCGTGCAGGCAAGCCCATCCCATTGGGCTGGGCAGTTGATAAAGATGGTGAGCCGACAACCGATGCCGAGACTGCACTGCAAGGCGCGATGCTGACATTCGGCGGTTATAAAGGTTCGGCTTTGTCTGCCATGGTCGAATTGCTGGCAGGGCCGCTGATCGGTGATATGCTGAGCCTTGAATCTCAGGAGTGGGATAATGGCCGTGGTGCAACGCCGAAACACGGGGAAATCGTGATTGCCTTGAATCCGGAGAGTTTCCTCGGCGCAGCAATGGCGGAACATATGGCGCGGGCGGAGAAAATGTTCTCGGCGATTACAGATCAGGGGGCACGTCTGCCGTCACAGCGCCGCTATGAAGCCCGTGAACGCAGTCTGGCCAATGGCACGGTGACAATTCCGCAGAAACTTTACGATGATATCCGTGCGCTGTAACGGCTAAAGCGTCTAGAGCGCCGTGTGCCAGACTTGGCACACAAAGGTCGCTCTAACACTTTAAAATTAGAGCATAATTTTACCTTAAACTGATCCAAGTTTAAGGAATTATGCTCTATCATTTTGAAACTGCGGCACAAGTATCACGCCCCTTTGAAAAACGCAGTTCATAATTGCTTAAGAATTGACCGTGAAGCGGTGCATTGTTATCGCTTTACATGGAAAAGGTTTTGTCTGGGCAGCATTGTTTCAGACAAATGAAAAGGGAACACGGTGCCAATCCGTGACTGCCCCCGCAACTGTAACGGTGAGCGGCCTCCGGTAAGCCACTGTCTGAGAGGACGGGAAGGCGGAGCGTTCGTGATGACCCGCAAGTCAGGAGACCTGCCTTTTCCGGTCACCAGCCCGTGCACGAGGGGTGCGCAGGCGCGGACGTCCGTGACGGTGACATTGTTAAAATGTTGCCGTATGCGGATAAGTGACTGTTTATTCAGCCTGTCTCAAATGCGGTTTGTATCATTCAGGGCAATGTAATGCGGATAAAGCGTGCATTGTCTGACCTATGGCGGGACAGCATGACACGCAATTTGTTGCAGCATAAAAAATCCATTTTGGTACTCGGAACGGCTTTGACAGTTTTCAGCCTTGGCAATGCGCTGGCGCAAGAGAAAAAGCAGGAACCGGTACAGCTTAAAGAAATCCTTGTGACAGCCGGACGCACGCCGATTGAAGAAGGTAAGACCGGCCGTGCAGTAACTGTGATTACCGGCAAGCAGCTTGAGCAAAATCAGGTGCGTTATGTGGCCGATGCGCTGCGCATGGTGCCGGGTTTTGCCGTGTCGCGCTCAGGCTCCAAAGGCGGCATGACCAATATTCGTGTGCGCGGTGCTGAAGCTAACCATCTTCTGGTGATGGTTGACGGCGTTGAAATGAATGCCGCTTCCGGTGATGCCTATGATTTCGGCGCTTTGCAGGCGGAAGATATTGACCGGATTGAAATCCTGCGCGGTCCTCAGAGCGCATTCTGGGGCTCGAATGCATTGGCCGGTGTGGTGAATATTATCACCAAAGGCGGCAAGCGCGATGGTTTCAAAATCAGCGGTACAACGGAAGCCGGCAGCCAGAACTCATGGCTCGGTGGTGTACTTTTGCAGGGCGGCGCTGAAAATTTCGATATGGCGCTGGCCGCCTCATACCGCCGCACCAAGGGTTTCAACATTTCCAATATCGGCGATGAAAAAGACGGCGATGAAAATCTGACGCTGAATGGTAAGGTCAATATTGATCTGTCGGAGACAGCCAAACTCGACGCGACTTTGCGTTATGTGAAGAACCGCACTGATTTGGACAATTCATTTTTTCCGATGGACCCAGTAGAGTCTTTGGATACTTATTCTAAAACGAATGAGCTTCTTGGTAGTATTGGTTTGACGTGGACAGCACTAGATGAGGCGTTGACACAGAAGTTACGTTTCAGTGGTAGCGATAAACAATTTGAATATACTTCCCATCAACCTATAAGCGAAAATAAGGGTAGTCGCTATAAGGCTTCTTATCAGGCGACCTATGCTTTTGATACGCCGAGTTTTGCTGATGCTCATCACAAAATCACGGGTGGCGTGGAATGGCAGCAGGAGCGTTTCCGTCAGGTGGCGACGGAGAATGATCTGTCCAATCCGTGGATGGATCCGACCCAGTTTGAGCATCACAAGCGCTCGATGTATTCTTTTATTGGCGAATATAATGGTGAGTTTGCGGATCAATTCTTCGTTAATCTTGGTTTGCGCCATGACGTGAATAAAGATTTTGACGATGCCACAACTTTCTCTCTGAGCGGTGCATGGGCTATTCCTGATACTAATGCTCGTTTGCACAGCTCGGTCGGTACCGGTGTGACCAATCCGACTTTCTATGAGCAGTTTGGTTTTTCTGCAGGTTTTGTTGGTAATCCCGACTTGAAGCCAGAGAAGAGTCTTGGCTGGGACATTGGACTGGAATATGCTTTCTTTGATGGTCTTTTGGTAACGGATGTTACTTATTTCAAGCAAAATTTGCGTGAGGAGATCTCAACAATTTATACTGGTTGGTCGCCAACTGGGGTGGAAAATCTTGATGGTAAGAGCAAACGTCACGGCGTGGAACTGGCAGCAACATTGAACTTATTTTATGGTTTTACAGCTGGTGGTGCTTATACCTATACTTCGTCACGCAATCCTGATGGGACAGAAGCTGTGCGTCGTCCGCGACATTCCGGTTCTGTGAATGTGGCTTATACATTCTATGAGGATCGTGCCCGCTTGTTCGGTGAAGCGGTATTCAATGGTGAAATGAAAGATACCGGTTTACGGACATTGGACAAATATACCGTCGTTAATATCGGCGGCAGCTATAAGTTCACAGATAAGCTTGAAGGTTATGCCCGTATCGAAAACCTGTTTGATAAAAAATATCAGGAAGTCTACGGCTATAATACACCGGGTCGCGGCGCATTTGCCGGCTTGAAAGCCTCTTTCTGAGAATGGTGCGTTTAACCGCCCTCATCAGTTTTACTAAAAGGCAGGCCGTTCTCGCGGCCTGCCTTTTGTGCTTCTGCATCTTACCTGTGCAAGCGCAGGTAATGTCAAAGCGGGTGGTTTCACTCAACCTTTGTACGGATATTCTGGCACTATCTCTGGCTGAACCGTCTCAGATTGTCTCGGTCAGCCATATTGCGGCAGATCCGGTTTCTTCGCCGGTCGCAAAACAGGCCGGAAATTATCATCTCAACCGTTCCGGTCTTGAGGAAATATTGGCGCTGAAGCCCGATCTGGTTTTGGCCTCGGTCTACACAGCGCCGGACAAGCTTGCAGTTCTGGAGCGGGAAGGTGTCAGGATTGAGCGTTTCGGCTATGCGCAGAGCTTTGCTGATATCCGTCAGCAGATCACGCAAATGGGGCAGGTGCTAGGGCAGCAAGATAATGCACAGGCACAAATTGCTGAAATTGATCAGATGCTTGAGTCTTTGCAGAAGAATACTCAACCGGTATCCGCGCTGCTTTATGAGCCTAATGGTTACACCTCCGGCGTGGGAACATTGTCTGATGAGATTATGAAGCTGCTGGATATTACCAATCTTGGTACCAGTGACAGCAGACTGGCAGCAGGGCACGTATCGCTGGAAGATCTCATTCGCCTGAAGCCGGATATGATCATTGAGCCTGAATTTTATGAGAAACCGGCACTGGCCTATCAGAATTACCGGCATCCGGTTATGAAGGCTTTGGTAAGTGATCAGGGGCGTAAAACACAGCATGTGGCTGTACCTGCGCGCAGCTGGTCGTGCGGTTCAGTCTATACGCTGGAAGCGGTGAAAATATTGCAGCGTGCCCGACAGGCAAACGGAGAGCGATACAGCATGTCTCCCAAAAGTGGATACCGGTTTTGGGACAAAGACATGCGTAAAACAAAAAAGATAGAGCATTTTGAATGAGAAAACTTAAGTGGGAAATGCTCTAATGGATCAGAACCGGCGCTATTATGGTCTGTTGCTTGCCCTTGGCGTGGTGCTGATCGCCCTGTTTGTCATCTCGCTGCTGACCGGTTCGTCTTCCATCAGTCTTATGCAAGGGCTGTCCGGCCTGTTTGGCTTTGGCGATACTGATACAGTGCTGATTATGCAGCAATTGCGGCTTCCCCGTGCCTTGTTAGGCGCGATGATCGGACTGACGCTCGGACTATCCGGTGCTGCTTTGCAAGGTTATTTACGCAATCCATTGGCGGAGCCCGGATTACTTGGCGTTAGTTCGTCTGCTTCATTCGGCGCAGTACTGGCGCTTTATAGCGGACTGTCTTTGCTGTTTCCTTTAAGTCTGCCGCTGATGGCACTGGGTTTTGCATTTATCGCAGTGATATTGGTGCAGTTTCTGGCAGGAGGTAGCGGTTCGACCATTACGGTTATTCTGTCCGGTGTTGCGGTTTCTGCCTTTGCCGGTGCGCTGACATCACTGGCACTGAGCCTTGCACCCAATCCTTTTGCCCTGATGGAAATTGTTTTCTGGATGCTTGGCTCTTTAAATGACCGTTCCATGAGCCATGTCTGGTTGGTGCTGCCATTTATGAGCCTTGGCTGGCTTATGCTGATCCTGTCCGGCCGTTCACTGGATGCGCTGACTTTGGGGCAGGAAACCGCTGCCAGTATGGGTGTTGATTTACGTAAAGTGCAGTTTCTCGTGGTGGCAGGCACGGCGATGAGTGTCGGCGCGGCAACGGCTGTGGCAGGAGCAATTGGCTTTATCGGGCTGGTAGTGCCGCATGTCTTGCGCCCGTTAGTTGGCTCCCGTCCGTCGCGTCTGCTACCGGCTTCGGCACTGGGCGGAGCGGTGATGTTGCTGGCGGCTGATATTTTTGTGCGCCTCATTCTGCCGGAGAAGGATCTGAAACTCGGCGTTCTGACGGCTTTGATCGGTGCACCATTTTTCCTGCATCTTGTGTGGAGATTGCGCAAAGGAGCAGAAATTTGAGCCTTTTACGCGTTGAAAATCTCTCGGTTTCCCGCCAGCAACGTATCATAATCGACGGAGTTTCTTTCACCATAGGTGAAGGCGAGTTTGTCGGTCTCATCGGCCCGAATGGTGCAGGAAAGTCAACGTTGCTGCGTGCTTTGCTGGCACAACTGTTCTATCAGGGTTCTGTCACTTTGAACGGACAGGAAAGCGCGCAGCTTAAAAGCGTAAAGCGTGCGCAGTTTCTGTCCTATATTGCGCAGGATCGGGAGATCAGCTGGAATATGCGTGTTGAAGCTGTAGTGCAGCTCGGCCGTCTTGCCCGTCTGCCGCAATTCTCCGGTTTGAGCAAAGAGGATCAGCAACAGATTACCTCTGCCATAGAAGCGCTGGAGATTACTCATCTGCGCGATAAATCGGCGCGGGAATTATCCGGCGGTGAACAGGCGCGGGTTCTGATTGCCCGCGCCATTGCGCAGGATACGCCTTTGATGCTGGCCGATGAGCCGGTGGCAGGGCTTGATCCGGCACATCAGCTGGGTTTGATGCAGATTTTCCGTGAGCTTTCCACACGTGGCCGCAGCATTATCTGCACATTGCATGATCTGGGACTGGCTGCGCGCTGGTGTACCCGCCTGCTTTTGTTGAAAGATGGTTGTCTGGTGGCTGATGGCACACCGGCGGATATTCTGAAGGAAGACGTGATCCGCGATCTCTATGGGGTAGAGGTGTTTCGTGCGCAAACACCGGACGGTCTGATTATCCAGCCGACACATATTGTAAGATAAATAAAAAACGCCGGAATTTCCGGCGTTTTTTATGATTATGCAAAATGGATTAAACGTCCAGATTGGCAACGCTAAGCGCATTGTCCTGAATGAACTCGCGGCGTGGTTCCACTTCGTCACCCATCAGGCGCGAGAACAGAGCATCGGCGCTGGTTGCATCGGTCACTTTTACCTGCAGCAGCGAGCGTGCATTCGGATCCAGTGTGGTTTCCCAAAGCTGCTCGGCATTCATTTCGCCAAGACCTTTATAGCGCTGCAGCGACAGGCCTTTGCGGCCGGTTGCAAAAACTGCTTCCAGAAGCTGAAGCGCACCGGAAATGGTTTCGCTCTTATCTTTGCGGCGCAGAACCGGCGGCGTGGAATAAACCTCATGCAGACGTTCGCTGAAACGATCCAGCTGACGGGCATCAGCAGAACCAAGCAGCGCCATGTCAATCATCGCGGTATCTTTTACGCCGCGCAGCATGCGTTCAAAGCGGAAACCCTCTTCCGGTGAATAGGTGCCGCTCCAGCCGCGTTCCATATCTTCGGCGATCATGTCGAGGCGTTTGGCAACAGCATCGGCCAGAGCCTGTGCTTTCGCAGGATCGTTGGACGCTTCCACATTCATCGCACCGGCAATCACAGCCTGCTCGATCACTGCACGGTCGTAGCGTGTATGCAGGCCGTTCAGCACTGTACGCAGATTGCGGGCATCATTGATGATCGACAGCAGATCGGCACTGGCACGGACTTCACCATTACCGAGTTCCAGAGTTGCTTCTTCGAGGCCGGTTTCAATGAGGAAGTCCTCAAAGGCGGCTTCGTTCTTGATATATTGCGAAGACTTGCCGCGTGTCACTTTATAGAGCGGCGGCTGCGCAATATAGATATGGCCGCGCTCAATCAGCTCCGGCATTTGACGGAAGAAGAATGTGAGCAGCAAGGTGCGGATGTGAGCGCCGTCGACGTCAGCATCCGTCATGATAATGATTTTGTGGTAACGCAGCTTTTCCGGATTGAAACCGCTGGTCTCGTCCTTACCAATCGAGGTGCCGAGCGCAGTGATCAGCGTACCGATCTGGTCGGAGGAGAGCATACGGTCAAAACGGGCGCGTTCCACATTGAGGATCTTACCTCGCAGCGGCAGAATAGCCTGATTTTGACGCGAACGACCGCCCTTGGCAGAACCACCAGCCGAGTCACCCTCAACGATGAAGATTTCGGACTTGGCCGGATCACGTTCCTGACAATCTGCCAGCTTGCCCGGCAGGGAGGTGATGTCGAGCGCACCTTTACGGCGTGTCAGATCGCGGGCTTTACGCGCTGCTTCACGCGCGGCAGCCGCTTCCACAACCTTGGACATCAGCACTTTGGCTTCACTTGGATGTTCTTCCAGCCATGTGGCCAGCGCTTCATTAACGAGGCTTTCCACGACAGGGCGAACTTCCGAAGACACCAGCTTGTCTTTGGTCTGGGATGAGAATTTCGGATCCGGTACTTTGACGGAAAGCACAGCTGTCAGACCTTCACGGCAGTCATCACCGGTCAGATTGACTTTCTCTTTCTTGGCAATGCCGGAGCTTTCCGCATAGCCGGTCATCTGACGGGTCAGCGCACCGCGGAAACCGGCAAGATGTGTGCCGCCGTCGCGCTGCGGGATATTATTGGTGAAGCACAGCACGCGCTCATGATAGGTGTCGTTCCACCACATGGCGACTTCAACGGTCATGCCGTCTTTTTCGCTGATAATATAGATTGGATTTTCAAGCAGTGCTTTTTTGGACTGGTCGAGATATTTGACAAATTCCTGCAGACCACCGTCATAATGCAGAACCTGCTCAATCACATCCGCATGGCGCTTATCAGCCAGTTTGATGCGCACGCCGGAATTCAGGAATGCCAGCTCACGCAGACGGCGTTCCAGCGTTTCATAGCTGAATTCAACCATGGTGAAAGTGTCCGGCGACGGCAGGAAGCTGACTTCCGTACCGGTTTCATCGCCCGCATTGCCGGTTTCCACCAGCGGTGCATCAGCCACACCATGGGTAAAGCTCATTTCATGAATTTTACCGGCGCGACGGATTTTAAGCTTCAGCCAGATGGAAAGCGCGTTCACCACGGAAACGCCCACGCCGTGCAGACCACCGGAAACCTTATAGGAGTTCTGGTCGAATTTACCGCCTGCGTGCAGCTGGGTCATGATAACCTCAGCGGCAGACACGCCTTCTTCCTTATGGATGTCGGTCGGAATACCACGGCCGTTATCGGTTACAGTGCAGGAACCGTCGGCATTCAGTGTCACGGTAACCAGTGTCGCATGACCGGCAAGCGCCTCGTCAATCG
The DNA here is from genome assembly GCF_020341615.1 of Pseudochrobactrum sp. XF203. Lineage (NCBI taxonomy): Bacteria > Pseudomonadati > Pseudomonadota > Alphaproteobacteria > Hyphomicrobiales > Brucellaceae > Pseudochrobactrum > Pseudochrobactrum sp. XF203. The sequence goes on from NZ_CP084392.1 coordinate 135,620, forward strand.
CGTTATCCACCACCTCGTAAACCATGTGATGCAGGCCGGAGCCGTCATCCGTATCACCGATATACATGCCCGGGCGCTTGCGCACCGCATCAAGCCCTTTCAGAACGCGGATGGAATCCGCGCCATATTCAGGATTAGTCGCATTGATATCTGCGGAAAGGTTCTCGCCTTGAGGATTTTCAGTGGTCTCGCTCATGAAAGACTTTCGTTAGCGTTGCCGTAAGGCTTATGCCGTCCGGTAAAAAATTTGGCTGATTATAGATTCCGGCTTACCGGAACGGGCCGGAAAGTGCTGAAACGAATCAGGCTGAAATGGTCTCTTTAATATAGTCGCTGAGAGCCGATTTACCAAATTTTAGCGCTGAAAAACGGCATAATTACCAGTTTTTATGTAATAAACCGCGCCCGAGGCGAAAGGCCTTGCAAGAGCCTGTCTGCATCGGGCGCAGATATGTTCAATTCTGCTTCAAAAGCGCGGATCAGACAGTTACAAACTGTCCCATCATGCCGACATCTTCATGCTCCAGCACATGGCAATGGAACATGAACGGATGTGAGCGTTTGCCCTCTGCTTTGAAGTGAACCAGCAATTCGGCTTCCCCGTCGACCAGCACAGTGTCTTTCCATCCGGCCTGATAATCCGGTGCTGCCTGACCGTTTTTGGACAGGACACGGAAATTGGCACCGTGAATATGGAACGGGTGTCCCATTTCAACAGATTTCAGCTTCCAGATTTCCATGGAACCGAGCTTGGCTTCCACATCCACACGGCTCATGTCGAAAGGCTTATCCGCAATCGACATGGTGATGCCGGAGGTGGCAGCAGTCAGCGACGGTCCCATCTGGTCAGCTGAACGTGCCGAATGTTCGCCATGATCCATCTCTCCGGACATCATTTCCTGCATCTTTGACGGTTGCGGCATTTGCATCTGCCCCATCTGGCTGTGATCCATTTTGCTATGGTCCATCTGCCCCATTTGACCCATCGGGGAGCTTTCGCCGCCCATCATTTTCTTGCGCATCATCGCCATGTTACCGGCCATGTTTTCATCAAAGACGAAAGAGCGGGTTTTGGCGGATTTGGCCGGATCGGCAGCAGCCGGTTCTTCCAATGCGGAAACAAGCTTCATCACATCGGCTTTCAGACCATCGCTCACCTCAAAACGCATCAGATACTCAAGGCTTTGTGCATCACCCAGTTTCGGTGTTCTGCCGGAGCCGTCATCAGGCAGGCTGGTAAAGTCCGCAGCCATACCATTGGAGAAATCGACCAGCACTTCATAGCGCTCACCCGGTGCAATGGTCAGAATATCCACTGCTGCCGGTTTGGCGAGGAAGCCGCCATCGGAAGCAATCGCGTGCATCATCCGGCCATCGCTGAAATGGAAGTGATAATTGCGCGAATTGGAGGCATTGAGCAGGCGCAGGCGCACAATGCTTTGCGGCACTGTGGCAACAGGGGCAATAGCACCGTTGACGGTGAGATATTGACCGCGGAAACCATGCATCAGATCCATGAAATCCGGCGCATAAACATTGTCACCGTCAATCACGCGGCGATCCTGAAATACCAGAAACAGGTCGTCAGTGCCGAATGTATCCGGCAGGCCGCGTTCACGGTCACCGCCATCGCTGACATGCAACATACCGGCCGCACCCATATGTGCCTGACGGGCGGTTTCCATATGTGTATGCGGATGGAACCAGTTGAACGATGCCGGTTGATTGATGTCAAATTCCGGCTGCCATGTAGCGCCCGCATTAATCACATTATGCGGGCCTCCATCCATATCAGACGGGATCATCAGCCCGTGCCAATGCAGAGTGGTGACTTCATCCATCGCATTTTCAATAGCGAAACGCACATGGGATTTGTTTTGCAGGCGTAGAACAGGGCCGAAATAATTACCATTAATACCGGCGGAAGCGGCGCTGCTGCCAGCCTGAAAATTGTGGCGGCCTTTAGCGATCTTCAGTTTTACCAAACCGCTATTATCCGGCTGCAAAAGAGCGGGATGGGGCAGTTTCACACCTGCTGGAGCAGCAGATGCGGCAGGTGCCATATTGTGCATATCATGGGCGCCCTGTGCGCTTGCACGGTTGAGATGCAGAGCTGGCAGGGTAACAGCGGACAGACCACCAAGGCCGAACAGCATGGCCTGACGACGGTTAAGTGTTTTCATCGGAATACTCCGTTTATGTCAGAAAATATTATCACCTGCGCCGAAGGTCAGCGCGGTGCATTGTGATTTTCAGGCACAAACAGAAATGGGAGGGCGATCGGAAAGGGCAGGCGGCAGTCCGTGTAAGACCTGCATATAGGGCGCGCTTAGTGCGCGCGGAAAGGCATCAATTTGTGCCATAACCGGTGCTACAGGAACAGGCATAACACAGCCGCTGACCGCACAGGCCATGCCCTTGGTGCTGTGATGCTGGCCGGTTTCCGGTGCTTTATTGTGCTGCCCGTGATCCGTTGTTTCATGTGCCGGCGCAACATGTGTAATTTCGGCTGCAAGCGGCATAACAGGTGTGTAAGCCTGTGCAGACATCTGAAAGGCACAAAACTGCAGCATCATGAACGCAAGCAGAAACAGCATAAGCCGGTATGGCAGGCTGATAATGCTGTTGATTGCGGATGACACGGAAGCGGGCTTTCATATTTCTCTGAAGTTAACAGCACATATAGGCAGGCGGGACAGCCTTGACCAGTGCGCGTTCCAAGTTTCCTGTCAGATAATTACGGCAAAATTTGCGGGATCGCTGTTTTGCCTTATTGTCTTTCCTATATCTGTTTGAGGTAGTCGCTGTTTCCGGTGCTGCCAGAGCCTTTACAGCGCATTCAACTTGCTGTGTACGCTCTGGATTCTTGAGTGACGCATGCTTGCGGACGTTGAATGAAGACATTTAACTGCGGCATGCGTTTGGGGGCACAAGGCTGATACCAGAACAGCATGATGAAACATTTTCAGGATGGCATCATGACTGAATTGCTACGATCTTCACTTTCAAATGCCGGTGCAATTCCGGCAAAGCATCCTTTTGTGCCACCGGCACCGGTTCCGCGAAAAGATCCGGTCGGGCGGCTGGAGCTGATGCGGATTGTCTATCGTAACCCGTTAGAGCTTTGGGGCGAGCCTTCCTATAATGAGCCGTGGGTTGAGGTAAACTGGCTCGGTATGCATACGATTATCGCCAATGATCCGGCGCTGATCCGTCATGTTTTAGTGGAAAATCCGCAAAATTATCCGATGGGCACCATCCGTCAGCGCGTATTGCGCCCGATCCTGCGTGACGGGTTGCTGACCGCCGAAGGCTCGACATGGCGGCGCTCACGCAAAGCTATGGCACCGGTGTTCACGCCGCGTCATATTCATGGCTTCGCTGATGCCATGCTGAAAAGCGCGCAGACCTTCACCAACCGCTATCGCATATCCGGCACGGTGACAGATGTGTCGCGGGATATGACATTGCTGACCTATGATATTCTGGCTGAGACACTATTTTCCGGCGAGATTGCCGGTGACCCGAAGGAATTTGCACGCCAGACAGACCGGCTGTTTGAAACGATGGGACGGGTCGATCCGTTTGATCTGCTCGGCGCGCCGGACTGGTTGCCCCGCCTGACACAATTGCGTGGCCGCCGTTCATTAGGCTTTTTCCGTTCCATTGTGGCGGAGACCATTCAGCTGCGCAAAGAGCGGATGGATCGTGGTGAAGCCGTGCCGAATGATTTCCTGACACTGTTATTGCAGACGGAAGCTTCTGCTGAAAAACCGGATGGCCTGTCGCGGGATGAGATCGAGGATAATCTGATTACCTTTATCGGTGCAGGGCATGAAACGACTGCCCGTGCCCTTGGCTGGACACTCTATCTGCTGGCGCAAGCCCCATCAGAGCGTGCTGTTGTTGAGGCGGAAATTGATGCATTCATGAATGGTGAAGGCAAGGATTTACCGCCGCATCAATGGCTGGAAAAACTACCGCTGACCCGCGCCGCTTTTGAGGAGGCGATGCGGCTTTATCCGCCTGCACCGTCGATCAACCGTGAGGCGCTTGCGGATGATCAGTTCGGTGATCTGAAAATTCCGGCAGGTACGGCGGTGATCGTGATGCCGTGGACAATCCACCGGCACCGGAAATACTGGGATAATCCGGAGGCATTTATTCCGGCGCGGTTCCATCCGCAAAACCGCGATAAGATCGACCGTTTTCAGTATCTGCCATTCGGTGCGGGGCCGCGCGTCTGTATCGGCGGCAGTTTTGCTATGCAGGAGGCGGTGATCGCCTTGGCGGTTCTGTTGTCCAAACATCGTTTTGATATGGTGGGAAATGCAAAACCATGGCCGGTACAGAAACTGACCACTCAGCCTAAAAACGGTTTGCTGATGAAGGTGACGCCGCGCTGAGTTTCAGCGCGGCATATATTCCGGCTTTGCCGTGCCATTTGCAGACCGTTAAAACCGGAATATCACAGGCGGGCAGCGTGCCAACGCAAATGCTCATCCATAAAGGTCGAGATGAAATAATAGGAATGGTCATAGCCTTCCCGCATATTCAATGTGAGCGGGATGGCCGCCTTGGCACAGGCTTCCTGTAGCAGCCACGGGCGCAGACCATCATCCAGAAAACTGTCCGCTGTGCCCTGATCGACCAGCAGGCTTTCAATCCGGTGACCGTCTTCAATCAGCGCGGTTGTGTCATAAGTGCGCCATGCACTCTGATCACTGCCGAGATATTTCTCAAAGGCAGGTTTTGACCATCCGGCGGTGGAAGGCTGGGCGATTGGCGCAAAGGCCGAAACAGATTTAAAACGTTCTGGATTTTTCAGGGCAATGGTGATTGCGCCATGGCCGCCCATGGAGTGGCCGGTGATGGCCTGACGGGACATATCCAGCGGAAATTCCTGAGCCACCAGTTCGGTCAGTTCTTCCGTGATATAGCTGTAGATCCGGTAGTTTTTGGCAAAAGGCGCTTCTGTGGCATCAAGATAGAAACCAGCACCTTTACCGAACTGCCAGTTATCCGGCTCGTCCGGCACATCATCACCGCGCGGGCTGGTATCAGGGCAGAGAATAGCAATGCCAAGCTCGGCAGCAAGGCGGCGATATTCGCCTTTATCCATCACATTTTGATGGGTGCAGGTCAGGCCGGAGAGATACCACAAAACCGGCACGGGGCCGTGTTCTGCCTGCGGTGGCAGGAACAAAGCAAAAGTCATATCACACTGGCAGGCTGCACTTTTATGGCGATAGACGCCCTGAGTGCCGCCGAAGGCTTTTGCCTTTGAAATGATTTCCATGAACTAACTCCCCAGAGCCACAGCAACATTGACGGCTGCGGCCACAAGTACGGTATTGAAGAAAAAGGAAACGATACTGTGCAGCAGAGTGACCTTGCGCATGGCCGGTGTCGTGACGCTGGTATCGGAGGTTTGTGCGGTCATGCCTATTACATAAGCAAAATAGACAAAGTCATAACCGGAGGGCTCCGGCGTGTTCGGAAATTCAAAACCGCCTTTATGTTTGCGTCCTGAGCTTCCGTCTTTGAGCGCGGTCTGATCAGGTTCCCAGTACAGATGCGCATAATGCATGGCTGTCATCATATGAATGGTAAACCAGCCAAGCGGCACCGCTGCCAGTGTCGCAGCAAATGTGAACAGATCATGCTGTTGCTGCTGCTGGTTTATCAGAATGAACAGCGAGGTGATGGAGGAAATCACAGTCGCAAAAGTGACCAGAAAAATAATCCAGACCGGCTCGTCAGTGCTTGCAGCATGTTTCTTCAAGTAAGCTGAACTTAAATGCGGCAAGGCTCTTAAAGCCATGAGCAGATAGAGGATGAAGAAACAATTGACCGCAATTACCGGTGCCGGTGAGAGAGAAAAAATCCGGCAGATCAGAAAGACTGCCGCGCCGCATGCCGCTGCAATATAGAAGGACATATGACGGCGCAGCAGAAAATTCATACAGAGGCTCCGTTTGCCGGTTCCAGACGCATGTCGATATGCGGAATGCCGTCTTCCAGATATTCTTCGGAAATGGCGACAAAACCAAAAGAACCGTAGAATTTCTGCAAATGGCTTTGCCCGCCCAGCTCAATTGGCTGGTCAGGAAAGCGTGCTTGCGCAAAATCAACAGCTTCCTGCATCAGGCGCTGGCCGAGTTTATAGCCCCGATAGTTTGACGCTACCACAACACGGCCGATTTTTACTGCTTCATTCTCTTCCGGTGGCAGAACCCGCAGCGTTGCCGCGAGTTCCTCACCATCAAGAATGCTCAGGTGAAATGCACCAATATCCTTGCCGTCAATTTCTGCAAAAGCGCAATTTTGTTCGACAATAAAGACATCCATGCGTAGTTTCAGCATTGCATAGAGTGCGCGTGGTGTCAGATCGTCGATCTCGTTCCAGCGGGAAACAAACTGTTTCATCAGAATGTAATCACCGAACGGATGGATTTGCCTTCATGCATCAGATCAAACGCGGTGTTGATCTCATCAAGTGGCATTTTATGGGTGATCAGATCATCAATATTGATCTTGCCGTCCATGTACCAGTCAACGATTTTTGGCACATCGGTACGACCACGCGCGCCGCCGAATGCTGTGCCTTTCCAGACGCGGCCGGTGACCAGCTGGAACGGACGGGTGGCGATTTCTTTACCTGCTTCAGCCACGCCGATGATGATGCTTTCACCCCAGCCGCGATGGCAGCATTCCAGCGCCTGACGCATCACATCGGTATTACCGGTTGCGTCGAAGGAATAATCGGCACCGCCGTCAGTCAGGTCCTGAATGGCCTGCACCACCTTGTCATTGCCGATTTCACGCGGATTGATGAAGTCGGTCATGCCGAATTTCTTCGCCATTTCCACTTTGGCCGGATTAATATCAACGCCGATGATCTTATCGGCACCAACCATGCGGGCACCCTGAATAACATTGAGGCCGATACCGCCGAGGCCGAACACCACAACATTGGAACCCGGACGCACTTTGGCGGTATAAATCACCGCGCCGATACCGGTGGTAACACCACAGCCGATATAGCAGATCTTGTCGAAAGGCGCATCTTCACGCACTTTGGCCAGCGCGATTTCCGGCAGAACGGTGAAGTTCGAGAAGGTCGAGCAGCCCATATAATGGAAGATTTCGCCGCCGTCGCAGGAGAAGCGCGAAGTACGATCCGGCATCAGACCCTGACCCTGCGTGGCGCGGATCGAGGTGCAGAGATTGGAACGCTGCGACAGGCAGGTTTTGCACGAACGGCATTCCGGTGTGTAAAGCGGGATCACATGGTCGCCCGGACGCAGCGTGGTAACACCGGCACCGACTTCGCGCACAATGCCTGCACCTTCATGGCCGAGAATGGCCGGAAATTTGCCTTCTGAATCAAGGCCGGACAGCGTATAGGCGTCGGTGTGGCACACGCCCGTTGCCATCACTTCCACCAGAACTTCACCGGCTTTCGGACCACCGATTTCGATTGTTTCAATAGTGAGGGGCTTATTGGCCTCCCAGGCAACGGCTGCGCGCGATTTCATGGCTTTGTTCCTCTTAAATCAGTGGTCTTTTATTTCAGATAAGAGCGGATAATCCGCATAAGCTGGTCGATTTCTGTATCCATTTCAGCCGGAGACAGGGTTTTCTGCGGCTGTTGGAAGGTCTCTTTTAAATGGCTTTCCATAACTTCCGCCATCAGGCCGGTAGCGGCACCACGCATGGCGGCAAGCTGCTGTAAAAGCGCACCGCATTCTGTGCCTTCCTCAACCGCGCGCTCCAATGCCTCCGCCTGACCTTTGATGCGGCGCAGGCGTGTCATGACGCGTTTCTTGGCTTCCGGTGAGTGGGGCATAGTTTTCTACCGATGAATATGGTGATGAAAATATATACTATGGGGGAGTATGTCAATTGATGTGCCATATCTGCTCCTCAAGAATAGTAAAGCATAACGCGGCTGTTTATAATTCGCAGCAATCAGAATCATTTATCAGGTGCGTTGTCTTTGCCTCAGCAGTCCGTTTCATCCCTTCCGCTTTTGCCTGTCCGTGAGGCGCTGCCGCAACTGGATCATGCCTTGCAGGCTGGCGGTTCTGCCGTTCTGGTTGCGCCGCCCGGTGCGGGTAAGACAACTTTGGTGCCGCTGCATCTTTTACAGGCAGACTGGCGCAATGGTGGGCGGATTATTGTGCTGGAACCGCGCAGGCTGGCGGCGCGTGCTGCGGCCACGCAAATGGCACGCCTGTTGGGCGAAGAGGTTGGCAAAACGGTCGGTTACCGGATGCGCCTCGACAGCCGTTTTAATGCGCAGACGCAAATTCTGGTGGTCACGGAAGGCGTGTTCGCCCGTATGATCCTCGATGATCCGGAATTATCCGGTATCAGTGCGGTGCTGTTTGATGAATTCCATGAGCGCAGTCTGGATGCTGATTTCGGACTGGCGCTGGCGCTGGACGTGCAGGGAGCCTTGCGCCCTGATCTCAAAATTCTGGTGATGTCGGCAACGCTTGACGGTGCGCGGGTGGCGGAACTGCTGGATAATGCGCCGGTTGTTGAGAGTGAAGGTCGCAGTTTTCCGGTTGAAATCCGCTATCAGGAACGCAAAGCCGATGAGCGGATTGAAGATGCTATGGCGCGGACAATTCGTGCCGTTCTGGCGGATGAACAGGGGAGCCTGCTGTGTTTTCTGCCCGGTCAGGGCGAGATTGAGCGTACAGTTCGTGCCCTTGAAGGGCGCGTTGGTGAGCATGTGATGCTCTGCCCGCTCTACGGAGCGATGGACGGGCGCGATCAGGATGCGGCGATTAAGCCGGCTCGGCAAGGCACGCGCAAAGTGGTGCTGGCAACTTCGATTGCCGAAACCTCGATCACTATCGACGGCGTGCGGGTGGTGATCGACAGCGGGTTGTCGCGCCAGCCGCGTTTTGAACCGGCAACCGGTCTGACGCGGCTGGAAACCGTGCGTGCATCGCAGGCGGCGATTACCCAGCGGGCAGGGCGTGCGGGGCGAACCCAATCCGGTATAGCGATCCGGCTCTGGCATGAGGGGCAAACATCTTCCCTGCCACGCTTTACCGCACCGGAAATTCTGGAAGCTGATTTGTCGTCGCTGCTGCTCGATTGTGCGGCATGGGGCGTGCAAAATGTCAGCGATTTACGTTTGCTCGATCAACCCTCAGCAGCCAGCCTGAAAGAAGCGGCAACCTTGCTGAAGCGGCTTGGCGCACTGGATGCAGACGGGCGGCTGACAACGTCCGGCGAGCAGATCAGAAAACTGGCTTTGCCGGTGCGGCTTGCGCATATGGTGGCAGAGGCTGCCAATCGCGGCGAGGCATTGCAGGCGGCAGAGCTTGCCGTGCTGATGACCGAGCGCGGCCTTGGCGGTAATGATGTTGATCTCGATGCGCGGCTTTCCCGCTTTCGTCGGGATCGCGGTGACCGTGCGCAAAAGGCACGCGGACTGGCACGCTCGCTGATTAAAGATTTACCAGCGGCCAATGTGCAAAACAAAGAAGATGCCCATGCCGGCCGCCTGCTGCTGGATGCCTATCCGGATCGCGTGGCCAAAGCGCGTGGCAATGGTGGGCAGTTTATTCTGGCCAATGGGCGCGGTGGTGAGCTGGATGCCAGTCAGCATCTCTCCCGCGCGCCATGGCTGGTGGTTGCAGATCTGACCGGACGGGCAGGGGCGCAGCGTATTCTCTCGGCCGCTGAGGTGAGTGAAGAGGATATCCGCAAGAGCTTAGCGAGTCAGATCGAGGGCGGACAACAGGTTGTCTATGACCCTGAACGCAAAGCTCTGCGTGCCCGCGAGGCGGTACGGTTGGGGGCAATAACCCTGTCGGAGAAAAATCTGGCAGCGCCATCGGGTGAAGCTGCTGACTTGGGCGTTATTCAGGCCGTGCGCCAATATGGTTTGGATGTTCTGCCTTGGGATAAGTCAGCTTTGACGCTGCGCCGCCGTCTTGGCTGGCTTTATCGTGGGCTTGGTGAGCCATGGCCGTCGATGGATGATGAGCATCTGCTGGCAACATTGGAAGACTGGTTACTTCCGTTCCTGACCGGTGAGGCGCGGCTCGATAAAATCAGTCAAACTGCTTTGATGAATGGCCTGCGCGCTCTCGTGCCGTTTGATCTGCAACGGCAGATTGATACGCTGGCACCAACACATTTTACGGTGCCGACCGGCTCCAATATCGCGATTAATTACGAAGGTGATGAACCGGTGATTGCCGTGCGGGTGCAGGAATTGTTCGGTCTGACAACGCATCCTTCCATTGCCCGCGATACGGTGCCGCTGCTGCTGGAGTTACTATCTCCGGCGCACCGGCCGATCCAGATCACCCGCGATTTGCCGAATTTCTGGAAAGGCTCATGGGCCGATGTGCGCACCGATATGCGCGGCCGTTATCCCCGCCATGTCTGGCCGGAAAATCCCGCAGAGGCTGATCCCACTCGGCGTGCCAAACCACGGGGGACATAATATTCCAACTCTTGCGGCCTGCAAACGGCGTTCCTCTGTGCTTCCGGTACTCATGTACTTTAGTACATTCCGTTCCGGTTCTCGATGAACACCGTTTTCGTCTCGCCATAGTTGAAATATAGCGTCGCAATTGCCCTGCGGCAGGATGGCGCAGATTTGCTTGCGTACATGCCGATTTTGCCGCATAAGGCATTTTATGCGCGATAATTTACGGGGAAGACTGAATGGCAAATGGTGATCTGATTAACCGGGCCTCGTCGCTTTCCCGCCGTCTGCGTCTGACAACATTAGTGCGCGTGCGCTGGTTTGCCATTACCGGCCAGACCGCAGCCGTTTTGTTCGTTTCTCTGTCGCTGCATTTTGTGTTTCCGCTCGGTATCAGTTTTGCGCTGATTGCCGTATCGGCATGGCTGAACCTGTTCTTATCCTTCCGTTATCAACTCAATCACCGGCTGGATTTGCGCACGGTTCTTTTGGTGCTGGCCTTTGATATTTTGCAGCTCACCGGCCTGCTTTATCTGACCGGCGGTCTGCAAAATCCGTTTGCCGTGCTGTTGGTCGTGCCGGTGATTATTGCATCAACCGCTCTGTCTGTGCGCAGTATTTTGCTGCTCGGCCTGATGGCGATTGCCTGTGCCAGCGTGCTGGTGGTGTGGCATCTGCCTTTGCCTTGGTATAGCGGCATGACGCTGGAACTGCCGCTGATGTTCGTCATCGGCGTTTGGTGTGCCATTGTTTCGACGCTGATTTTCAGCGGTGTCTATGTCTATCGTATTGCTGAAGAAGCGCGCCTGTTGGGCGATGCTTTGAGCGCTACCGAACTGGTGTTGCAGCGCGAACAGCATTTGTCAGCGCTGGATGGTCTTGCCGCCGCTGCCGCCCATGAGCTGGGTACGCCGCTGGCGACCATCACGCTGGTGGTCAAGGAGATGCAGCGCGCTCTGAAAAATGATGACCGTTATGCCGAGGACATTCAGTTACTGTCCTCTCAGGCGCAGCGTTGCCGCGAAATTCTGCAGCGCCTCACCAGCCTGTCTTCGGAAGGCGAAGAGCATATGTCAAAACTGGCATTGTCCTCGCTGATTGAAGAGGTGATCGCGCCGCATCGCAATTTCGGCATTCAGATTGATGTTGAGAAAAAACCTGATCCGAAATCAATGATTGTCGAGCCGGTTGTCCGACGCAATCCGGGGGTGATCTATGGTCTGGGTAATCTGATCGAGAATGCCGTGGATTTTGCCAAGACCGAGACACAAGTCGTCTGGGGTTGGGATGAAAATTCAGTGCGCATCACGATCCGTGATGACGGCAAAGGCTTTTCGGTGGATATGCTCGACAGGATCGGTGAGCCTTATATGTCGCGCCGCAGCGATGAGCGCAATGGTGGCGGATTGGGGCTGGGACTGTTCATTGCCAAAACACTGCTGGAGCGTTCCGGTGCGCATATCTCCTTTGCCAATCGTCCTGAACCAGGCCAAAGCGGTGCGGAAATTACGATTGTCTGGTCGCGGCAGGCGCTGACAGCATAAATCCGATTCTCCGGAGAAGCAGGGAGGGTGTCTGAGACTGAAAGATTCGTTTTTCAGTGTTTGAAACTGTGGCCTTTACAGGCATATTTTGAGTAAAATCTCTGTGAAATGCTATGAATTTTGTCGTTTTACATGAATAGTTACATTGCATATTTGACTTTTTGACGCAGGCGCAGCAATAAGTAAAAAGACAAAAGACGAGTAAGGAATACCTGATGGATGATATGAGTCAGGATGATCACCTTGCCATCGGCAGTGATCCTTCGCTTCTTCTGGTTGATGACGACAAACCGTTTCTGCAGCGGCTCGCGCGTGCTATGGAAAGCCGTGGTTTTACAGTAACAACAGCTGAATCCGTTGAGGAAGGCATTGCTGCTGTGAAGCTGGCAGCTCCGGCCTATGCCGTTGTTGATATGCGCCTCGGTGACGGTAATGGTCTGGACATTATTGAAGCTATCCGTGCCAAGCGTGAAGATACCCGCGCCATTGTGCTGACCGGTTACGGCAATATTGCCACCGCTGTGAATGCCGTCAAAATCGGTGCGATTGATTATCTTTCCAAACCTGCGGATGCGGATGAGGTTTTTGCAGCGCTGACCCGCCGTGACGGTGAGAAGATTGCGCCGCCGGAAAACCCGATGTCCGCAGATCGTGTGCGTTGGGAACATATTCAGCGCGTTTATGAAATGTGCGAACGCAATGTTTCTGAAACAGCACGTCGTCTGAATATGCATCGCCGTACTTTGCAGCGTATTCTGGCCAAACGCGCTCCGCGTTAAGCCTTATCTTTATAATCATGCCGGCTGGTCTTTCAGTCGGCATCACTGAGCGGCATCGACACGCCTGCCATTTCTGCAAGTGTCAGCCGGTTTGCGCCGATCCGCGCTAGTTGTAATGTCAGCGCCTTTCGTGTGGCCGGTGCCAGTTTGTGCTCCGGTGCATCGCGCAGAATTTCCCCGCCATAACCGTCCGAGAGTATAAAACCGCAATCTTCCGGAAAGATTTCACGCGGCACCTGTGCATGGGTGGCAAAAAACAGCCGGTCGCAATAATTGCGGTAATCCGGCCATTTCTGATCGGCTTTCCAGTCCTCGACAGATGATTTGATTTCAATAATCCAGATTTCACCTTTGCGCGTCAGCCCGACCAGATCGGCGCGCCTGCCTGAACGCAGAGAAATTTCAGGCAAAACATGAATATTCAGATCAAGGCACAGGCGCTGCACGCCGCGCCGCACCAGCAATGCCAGTTCAGACTGACGGCCGTCACTGAGAGGATGTTGTTGAAAAGGCGAGATAATTGGCATGTGTCTCTGTCAGTATAGGTGTCCGTTTATCTTGGATAACGGATTTTATAAAAGATAATCATGGTTAATGATTGATTAAGGATCAATGGTTAACTTGTTCCCAACAAATGTTGACTGTCATTACGGTTTTCTGAGGGGAAAAATGGTATACAGAAATGCACTCTCTGCCGCGGGTCTTTTTTTGACAATGGCGCTGGCCGGTTGTTCGACAACCTCATCTTTTCAGACCAGTACGGCATCCTATTCCACTGTTACAGATGCAACCTATGTGCTGCCGACGGTTCCTGTTCAGAAAATCGCACCGGAATATCGCCGTCAGCAGGTTAAATATGAAACGACAGAAGCGCCCGGTACAATTGTCGTCGATACGCAAAACAAGTTTTTATATCATGTCGAGCCGGATGGTAAGGCGATGCGCTATGGTATTGGTGTTGGTCGTGAGGGCTTTCAGTGGAAAGGCAATGCCAAAGTTGCCATGAAACGTGAATGGCCGACATGGACACCACCGGCACCGATGATCAAGCGCCAGCCGGAACTGGCAAAATATGCCGGTGGCATGAAACCCGGTCTGAACAATCCGCTGGGGGCCCGTGCGCTCTATCTGTATAAAGGCGGACGTGACAGCGGCTATCGTCTCCATGGGACGCCGGAATGGTGGTCCATCGGCAAGAATGTATCTTCCGGCTGCATCCGTCTGATTAATCAGGATATTATGGATTTGTATGACCGTGCCGGTGTCGGTGCCAAGGTTGTTGTGTTGTAATCTGGTATGGCAGAGACAATAAAAAACGCGGCTTTTAAGCCGCGTTTTTTATTGATGATATTTCTGAAATCTCAGATAGCTTCGACCTGCAGAACTTCCGGAACGAAATGTTTCAGCAGGTTCTGAATGCCGTGTTTCAGTGTTGCTGTTGAAGACGGGCAGCCGGAGCAGGCGCCTTTCATATGCAGATAAACAACGCCATGTTCAAAACCACGGAATGTGATGTCGCCGCCGTCTTGCGCCACAGCAGGGCGCACGCGGGTTTCGATCAGTTCTTTGATGGTTTCAACGATTTCCGCATCCGCATCGGCGAAGAACTCGCCTTCAGTATGATCGTGACCTTTGGACTGTTCTGACGCCATGACCGGTGCGCCGGACATCATATGTTCCATGATCGTACCGAGGATAGCCGGTTTGAGATGCTGCCATTCCGCACCGTCTTTGCTGACAGTGATGAAATCATAGCCGAAAAATACGCCATTCACGCCTGGTACTGCGAAGAGTTTAGCGGCGAGAGGCGAGGTGTTGGCGGCGCTGTCCGCATCGCGGAAATCAGCAGTGCCTTCCGGCATAACCACTTTACCCGGCAGGAATTTCAGGGTCGCCGGATTAGGTGTGGCTTCAGTCTGGATGAACATTGAAGTTCTCCCGTGTTAAATGAGGGGCTGTAAAGAAAATACGGCAACCATGACCACAGAGTTGCGTGATTGCTCTTAATATAGGTGTTTCAGGCGACGGCATCAATGTCATCGTCAGAAAGATCTGACGGAATGACTGTGACCGGAACAGGGAAGGATGCGCCGCGCCCTGCAATCGATTGTACCAGCGGTCCCGGACCTTCTTTGCCGGAACCGGCAGCCAGTACCAGAATGGCAATATCCTGATCTTCTTCAATCAGGCTGTGAATTTCTTCCGCAGTCTGCCCCTCGCGCACAATCAGTTCAGGCTCAATGCCGTATTGCTCACGTAATTGCGTTGCATATTTATTCAGTGCTGTCTGCGCCCGTTCCAGTGCCTCTGCCCGCATAATATTGCCGACACCAAGGAATTGCTGGAAATCTGACGGGTCTATGACGAACAGCAACACCAATGCGCCGCCGGTATTGCGCACACGGCGGGATGCATAGGCAACCGCACGTCCGCATTCGGGCGTTTCATCAATTGAGACAAGAAATTTACGGCGGTGGCCGGCTTCCCGGCTAAGACGTTTTGAAACCATGCGCGGGAATTTGCCACTCAATAGGCCCGACTGCAAGATGACAATTTTGTGGCGGGGCGAAATTTTACATATTTGCCTTATGAAAATTACGCAATTTTCTGTCCCAGAACCTGTGCCGTAAAATCTATGCCCGTCGTTTATATTGTGTTTTCAGGCACTTTGTGTTTGAAAGGAAAAGCTATCGTCCTGCATTTCTTGCTGTTTCACATTGCTGTGTAACGGGATGATTTTTTATGTGCGGCAGAGTTTTGCGGCTTCTAAGCCTGTCTCTGCTTGCTGCGGACAAGGAAAAATTCAAAAAATGACGAAGACTTATGGCAAGCTGGCCTCGCGTGTTTACGAGTTGGATAAACCGGTCGGGCGCTCTTTCGGTGATGTGGAATTCTATCTCGAACGCCTGAAAACCATCACAGGGCCGGTTCTGGAACCGGCCACAGGCAATGGCCGTATGCTGGTGCCGCTGGCACAGGCGGGGCATAGCGTCAGCGGGTTTGATTTGTCTCCTGATATGCTTGATCTGTGCAAAGCAAATTGTGCGCAATATGGTGTAAATGCAGAGCTGAGCCTGCAGGGTTTCACGACATTTCATTATGCGCAAAAATTTGCGGCGATTGTGCTGCCAGCCGGTTCTTTCCAGCTTATGACCGATGTTGTTGATGCGATGAGTTTCCTGCGACGCAGTAAAGAGGCACTGGCTCCAAACGGCAAATTACTGCTGGATATTTCTGTGGTCGGTGATTTCATGGATCACGCACCACGTGCACGGCACTGGCAGGATGGCGAAGATTTGCTGACCTTGCAGGAAATGCGCACCGCAACGGACTATGTCAAACAGGTGGTGACATCCCAGCTGCGTTATGAGCTATGGCAAGATGCGCAACTGGTGACAACAGAGATGGAACTATTTTCTTTACGCTGGTGGGGCGTGTTTGAGCTGGAACTGGCACTGCGTGAGGCAGGTTTTACGCAAATCAAAATCTACGGCGATTATCAATCAAGCGATTTTGATACGGGCTCAGTTGGTACTCTGACCTTCGAGGCGCAATAGAAATAAAAAAGGCAGGGAATTCCCTGCCTTTTTTGTATTTTTATTTCTGCAGAAAGCCGACAATGTCGCGGACATTGTGCATGGTTTCTTCAGCAATCACGCTTGCGCGTTCACCACCGTCACGCAGAACGGCATCAATATAGGCCGGATCGGCTACCAGTCGACGCATTTCATGCGTGATTGGAGAAAGCTGCGAAACAGCGAGTTCTGCAAGCGATGCTTTGAACTCAGAGAACTGCTTGCCGCCGAAATCACGCAACACGGCTGCTTTGTCCGTGTTGGTCAAAGCTGCGAAGATACCGATCAGATTATCCGCTTCCGGACGGCCTTCCAGCCCTTCCACTTCTGAAGGAATAGCATCGGCATCTGTCTTGGCTTTACGGATCTTTTTGGTGATAGTGTCTTCATCATCAATCAGGTTGATGCGTGACAGATCCGACGGATCGGATTTCGACATTTTCTTGGTGCCGTCACGCAGCGACATGATGCGCATCGCAGGGCCGGAAATCAGCGGCTCTGTGATCGGGAAAAAGCCAGATACAGTTTCATCACCAACAGCCATTTCCACGCCGATGCCGAGCGAGGCAATGCGGTCGGAATAGTCATTGTTGAATTTCTGCGCAATGTCACGTGTCAGTTCAAGATGCTGTTTCTGGTCGTCGCCAACCGGCACGGCGGTAGCACGATAGAGCAGAATGTCAGCAGCCATCAGGCTCGGATAGGCCAGCAGACCCAGCGAGGCATTTTCGCGGTCTTTACCGGCTTTGTCCTTGAACTGCGTCATGCGGTTCATCCAGCCGATACGAGCAATACAGTTGAACACCCATGCAAGTTCCGCATGCTGGCGCACGCGGCTCTGATTGAAGACAATGCTCTTCTTCGGATCAAGACCTGCAGCCAGATAGGCGGCGGTGATTTCGCGTGTGGAATTTAAAAGTTCCACAGGATCCGGCAGAATTGTCAGCGCATGCATATCAACGACGCAATAAATGCAATCCTTATCGTCCTGCAAGGCAACCCAGCGCTTCAATGCGCCAAGATAATTGCCGAGGTGAAGATTGCCGGTTGGTTGTGCGCCGGAGAAAATGCGTTCTTTGAAGGTGTTCATTCTTGATAAATCCTGAAGCTGGTGGAGAGCCGGTCGAGCGTGATTATCGTCGAAACGTAAGGTTTGATAATCAGGGATGCTCTGGGGTTGCTTTTAAGGCTGGCATATGTGGTTTGGACGCATGCTGCCAGTCTTGGCTAAAAAGTTTGGATTATAAAAAATATCCGGAAGGCAGGCGTGTAATCCTGTCTTCCGGATGCGTTATTACTGCCAGAGTGCTGAAAAGCAATCAAGCGGAAATATCTGTATTCTCCAGCGTTGTTGCTGCTTTTTTACGGCGGCGCATATTGCCTTTCAGGGCGGAGAGGCTGGCACCGCCAATGGCAAAAACCGTCGCAAAATAAACAATCATGCTGCCGATCACGAGCAGGCCGAGCGTTGTTGCCTGCACCAGTAGTCCTGCCTGCCTGCTCAAATAGGTCTCAAAATATTGAGCGGCAAAATACAGAGCTGCGGCCATGATCGCTGCTGCGATAATCAGGCGCGGAATACGGCGGATGAGACCGGCATCATAATCCCAATGTTTACGCCAGATCAGAACGGACAGCAGCAGAATGGCATTGACCCAACCGGCAGTGATTTCCGCCGTGGCAATGCCGGTAGGGCCGAGACGCGGGAACAGGATCAGCGCCAGTGTCACATTCACCACCACCGAAATACCGGCAAAGATCATCGGTGTGCGGGTATCTTCACGGGCAAAGAACCCCGGAATAAAGGCTTTAATCAGCACAAAGGCTGGCAGGCCGAGACCGTACACTGCGAGAATTTGTGAAACAATCAGCGTGGATTCCGGGCCGAACTGCCCGCGTTCAAACAACAGGCGCACAAGCGGTTCGGAGAAAACCAGCAGGGCTGCCGCCGCAGGCAATGTCAGGAACAGAGTGAATTCGACAGAACGGTTCTGCAGATTTCCGGCTTCCTGCATATGGCCGCCGCGCAAGGCACGCGACAATTCCGGCAGCAGAACGGTGGCAACAGCAATGCCGACCACGCCGAGCGGCAACTGATAAAACCTGTCAGCATAAACGAGAGAGGATACGGCACCGGCTGAGCCGGATGCAATATTGGTATTAATCAGCAGATTGATTTGCGTGATGCCGCCGGTAATCGCGGCAGGCAGTGCCAGTACCAGCAGGCGGCGTACATTGGGGGTCAGTTTCGGGCGGCGAAAGCCGATTTTAATGCCGGCGCGGCGTACTGCAAACCAGACAATGGCGAGCTGTACAACACCTGCCGCCATCACACCCCAGGACAGGGCATAACCGATTTGCAGCGGGTCGTAATTCTGCGCCCATGCCAGCAGCAGCGCGCCGATCAGAATGAAATTCAGGAAAACCGGCGCAATGGCTGCCGCGAAATATTTATGCAGGCTGTTGAGCATACCGCCCATCATCGCTGCCAGCGACATACAGGCGAGATAGGGGAACATGATCATCGCCAGATTGACCGTATTCTCAAACTTCACCGGATCACTGGTGAAGCCCGGTGCAATAACTGTACTGACCAGAAACGGCATGGAAAGCTCCATGGCAATGGTCAGTCCGAGAAGAATGGTGAACAGCACACCGAAGACTTCTTCAGAAAAGCGCTTGGCACCATCCATACCATTTTGCTCGATCTCTTTGGCAAAGAGCGGCACGAAAGCGGCGTTGAATGCACCCTCAGCAAATAAGCGTCGGAAAGTATTCGGGAAGCGGAAAGCGGTGTTGAAAGCATCCGCAACAGGGCCGGTTCCGAGAAACGCTGCCATCAGCATTTCACGGGTAAAGCCGAAGATTCTGCTCATCAGCGTGCCGGAAGCAACAGTTGCGAATTTTTTCAGCAGGCTCATGAATTCATCTCGTGAATAGGGAAGGACAGGCAGGCAGTGCGGCAAACTTTAAAAAGACGCAAGCCGGATTAACCTGCCGTTTCGCGCAATTTTTTCGGATCGCCGTTTTTGTTATCTCGTGCTCTGCTATCACTCCCGCTCTTGTCAAACAAGCTGAGGAGGCGTTTCTGGATATTAGCCTGCTTGGTCGTACCTGTGATTTTTTGCCCGTCTAGACCGGTAACATAGAAAGTATCAATCACTTTCTCACCGAATGTCGTGATATGAGCCGAGGCAATATTGAGCGAAAGATCGGAAATCGCATTGGTAATTTCCGACAACAGACCGGTACGATCCAGCCCTTTGACCTCAATCACTGTGAATTTCTCCGAGAGCGTATTATTGATATGCACACGCGGGGTAACATGGAAGGCACGGGCAGAGCGCCGTGCTTTGGTCTTGCGTGCCAGAACCTCCGGCAGATAGGTGGTGCCGGTCAGCACATCTTCAATCAGTTGACCAACCCGCGCCGCACGGCGCATCTCATCATCATTGGTATCGAATTCACGGCTGATGAGGATGGTATCAAGCGCGCGTCCGTCCGTGGTGGTGAAAATCTGCGCATCAACAATATTGGCACCGGCGGCCGCACAAGCACCGGCAATGATCGACAATAAACGCGGATGATCGGGCGACAGAATTGTCAGTTCGGTCACCGCTTCAAACTCATGCGGACGTGCCAGAATATTGAGGATTTTGCCTGCTTCATCGCTGGCGCGGATGAAATCCGCATGGCGCTTCTGGTCTTCCTGCGGCACGGTCAGCATGTAATTATCATAATGCAGCGCCAGAACAGCTTTCCGCTTTTCCTCCGGCCAGTCGCCGAGTTGTTCGGCCAGTTGGCAACGTGCCTGATTGCTGCGTTCAGTCTGGCTCACTTCCGAGAAACCGCCGGTCAGCAGTAATTCTGTTTCATGATAAAGTGTGCGCAGTAACTGGCCTTTCCAACCGTTCCAGACGCCGGGGCCGACAGCTTTAATATCGCAGATGGTGATCAGCAATAGCAGTTTCAGCCGCTCGGTGGTTTGCACAATGGCGGCAAAATCGGCAATGGTTTTGCGGTCGTTGAGGTCACGCGATTGCGCAACCTTGCTCATGGTCAGATGTTCCTGCACCAGCCATGCCACCAATTCTGTTTCTGACGGATTAAGCCCGAAACGCGGGCATAGTTTGCGGGCGATTTTGGCTCCGGCCGTGGAGTGATCCTCGGGCCTGCCTTTGGCAATATCGTGCAGCAGCAAGGTCACATAGAGCAGATGCCTGTCATTTTTGAGTGTCGGCAACAGGCTGTGGGCGAGCGGATGCTCGTTTTTCAGCGTCTCATGTTCAATCTCGGACATGATGGCGATGCAACGCAGCAGATGCTCATCAACCGTATAATGATGATACATATTGAACTGCATCATCGCGACGATCTTGCCAAAATCAGGAATGAATTGCCCCAGCACGCCGGATTCATTCATGCGGCGCAAGGTACGTTCCGGCGTGCGCGGCGAGGCAACAATTTCCAGAAACAGCCGGTTGGCTTTCTTGTCATTGCGCACATCGCTTTTGATCAGTTTCAGCGAGCGGCTGACGCGCTGAATGACATGCGGGTGATATTGCAGCCCGTGTTTATCAGCGAGATAAAACAGCCGGATCAGATTAACCGGATCACGCTGAAACACCTCATCATCAGCAATATTGATGCGGTTATGGTCGAGAATGAAGTCCGTGCTGCCGGCAATTTTGCGCTTTTTGCGGGTCAGTGTGGAATAGATCTGGCCGGTGCCCGGTGTTTCTTTGAACTGTTCTTCTTCCAGCGCGGCACTGATGATGCGGGTCAGATCGCCGACATCTTTGGTAACCAGAAAATAATGTTTCATAAAGCGTTCAACACCGGTCTGCCCCGGATGATCGGTATAGCCGAGGCGGGTGGCAATCTCGCGCTGAATGTCGAAGGACAAGCGCTCTTCCGCCTTGCCATAGAGAAAATGCATATGGCAGCGTACTGCCCAGAGAAAATCATCGGCTTTGCTGAACAATTTTGCTTCGCTGCGGGAGAAAACCCCGCGTTTAATCAGCTCTTCCGTGGAATGAACGCGGTAAATATATTTGGCAATCCAGAACAGGGTTTGCAGGTCGCGCTGCCCGCCTTTGCTCTCCTTAACATTCGGCTCCACCAGATAGCGCGTTGAACCCGCTTTCTTGTGGCGGATATCGCGCTCAATCAGCTTGGCTTGTACAAATTCTGCACCGCTGTCGGCAACGATCTCCTGATCGAAACGGGTGGTGAGTTCGTCAAAAAGCTCTTGGCTGCCGGTGAGAAAACGCGCTTCCAGCAGTGAAGTGCGGATGGTCATATCTTCGCGGGACAGGCGGATAGCATCATCAATATTGCGCGTGGAATGCCCGACTTTCAGCCCCATATCCCAAAGCATATAGAGCATATATTCCACAACCTGTTCGCCCCATGGCGTTTGCTTATAGGGCAGCAGAAACAGCAGATCGATATCAGAACCCGGTGCCAGACCGCCGCGTCCGTAACCGCCGACAGCGATAATGGCGAGGCTTTCCGCTTTGGACGGGTTCACCGCCGGATAAATATGCTCAACGGTAAAATCATAAAGCGCGGCAATGATCTGGTCCATCAATCCGCTGATGCGTCTGGCACAGGCAATACCGCCGCCGTCTTCCAGCAGCATGGTCTCGGCACGGGCTTTGCCGTCTTTCCATGTGGTTTTAAGTGTTTTCAGAACCTGATTGCGCATCTGGTCTTTGCTTGCATCTGCGTTGACGATCTCTGTGAGCGCGGCAGCAAGCGCCTGCCTGTCAATGATGCGGTCAAGATGAAGATCGGACAAGCGCATGGATCATGGTTCCGTAGTAGCAAAGTTACGATGCAGAAAACTGAGCATGGATTAAAGCTGAACGCAACGGTAAGTCTGCATTGTACCTAGAACAGTTTACGTCCAGCTGTGGATCGCGGTGCTGGTTCTAGGTTCTTTAGTGGTCGCATTATCACGGCCGTCAAGTTGTTCCAGCTTGCCTTAATCTAGAAGGTACAAGTTGTTCCAACTTGACTGTGAAATGCTTTAAACAAGAAAGGCCGGAGAGTGCTCCGGCCTTTTGATTTCGGGTACTGAAATAATCAGTTGGTTGCCGCATAGGCGGCAAAGGCCGCCATATTGGCAATGTCGGAATCCTTGGCACTCAGCGGTACGATCTGCACAGCCTTGTCGAGACCGGTCAGCAACGGGCCGATCAGTGTTGCGCTGCCCAGTTCCTGCAGCATATCCGCGGCAATGGAAGCCGCATGATAATCCGGCATCACCAGCACATTGGCTGGGCCTGTCAGGCGGGTGAACGGATAGGATTCCATCAGCTTGCCGTTGAGAGCTACATCGGCACTCATTTCGCCGTCAAATTCAAAGTCGACATGGCGTTTTTCGAGAATACGCACGGCTTCCTGAATTTTTTCCGAGCGCGCACCGGACATATGGCCGAAGGTGGAATAAGCCAGCATGGCAACGCGCGGCACATAGCCCATGCGACGTGCTACATTGGCGGCTTCCGCGGCAATATCGGCAAGTTCTTCCGCTGTCGGCTGTTCATGCACCGCAGTATCGGCGATGAAAACGGTACGGCCACGGCACAAAGCCAGCGATACACCGATCATCCGGTGCCCCGGCTTCACATCAATCACGCGACGCACATCTTCAATGCTGGTGGCATAATTGCGGGTTACGCCGGTAACCATGCCGTCCGCATCGCCCATGGCGACCATGCAGGCCGCAAAATGGTTGCGGTCATTGTTGATCATGCGCTGACAGTCGCGGAACAGGTAGCCTTTGCGCTGCAATTTCTCATAGAGATAATCAGCATATTCCGAGGTGCGCTTGGACAGACGGGCATTGGTGATTTCGATGCCGATTTTGCCAAGGTCGATACCGGCCTGTTCGGCTGTTTCACGAATGCGGTCTTCACGGCCGAGCAGAATGGCTTTACCCAGACCCTGCGATGTGAAGGAAACGGCAGCGCGGATGATTTGCGGCTCTTCACCTTCGGCAAAAATCACGCGCTTGGTATGACGGCGAATACGGTCATAAATGCCGGTCATGGTCGAGGCGATCGGATCGCGGCGTGCAGCCAGAGACCGTGCATAGGCATCCAGATCTTCAATCGGCTTACCGGCAACACCGCTGTCCATCGCGGCTTTGGCAACAGCAACCGGAATTGTGGAGAGCAGGCGCGGATCAAACGGCACAGGAATGATGTAATTCGGACCAAAACGCGGACGGTTGCCCTGATAGGCGGCAGCCACATCATCCGGCACATCCGTGCGTGCCAGTTCTGCCAGCGCATTGGCGGCGGCGACTTTCATCGCATCATTGATAGTGGTGGCGCGAACATCGAGCGCACCGCGGAAAATATACGGGAAGCCGAGGACGTTGTTGACCTGGTTCGGATAGTCGGAGCGACCGGTTGCAACAATTGCGTCGGAGCGGATGGCTGCCACTTCTTCCGGTGTGATTTCCGGATCAGGATTGGCCATGGCGAAAATAATCGGATTATCGGCCATGGAGCGAACCATATCTTCGGTCAGCGCGCCTTTAGCGGAAACACCGAAGAAAATATCCGCGCCTTCCATGGCTTCCGCCAGTGTGCGCTTGTCAGTCTTGACCGCATGGGCAGATTTCCACTGGTTCATACCTTCGGTACGACCCTGCCAGACTACGCCTTTGGTGTCACACAGCGTTACATTCTCAGACGTAAAGCCCATGGCTTTGACCAGTTCGATACAGGCAATACCGGCAGCACCGGCACCGTTACAAACCATTTTCGTGGTCTTCAGGTCGCGGCCGGTGAGGTGCAGCGCATTGAGCATACCGGCAGCGGCGATGATTGCAGTACCATGCTGGTCATCGTGGAAAACCGGAATATTCATCAGCTCGCGCAGGCGGCTTTCGATGACAAAGCACTCAGGCGCTTTGATGTCTTCCAGATTGATACCGCCGAAGCTCGGGCCGAGATAGCGTACGGAATTGATGAATTCTTCCACATCGGTGGTATCGACTTCGAGATCGATGGAATCCACATCGGCAAAGCGCTTGAACAGCACGGACTTGCCTTCCATCACTGGTTTGGAAGCCAGCGCGCCGAGATTGCCAAGACCCAGAATGGCAGTGCCGTTGGAGATCACGGCAACCATATTGCCTTTGGATGTATAGTCATAGGCTTTGGCGGGATCTTCCGCGATCGCTTTGACCGGTACAGCAACACCCGGAGAATAGGCCAGCGACAGATCGCGCTGCGTAGCCATTGGCTTGGTCGGAGTAATTTCCAGCTTGCCCGGACGTCCGCGGGAGTGGAAATCCAGCGCCTCTTGCTCCGTCAGGGATGTGCCTTTTCCGGCTTGTGGTTTCTGGCCAGATTGCGGCTTCTGGGTGGTCTTATCGTTGGTCATTGACCCCTCCGATTTTCTCTGCGAGGGCGGTTGTCAGCTTATGCAGCGTGAACGGCCATAGTATTATAATATATTGAAACATCCTTCGGATGGCTGGGCAGTGTGTTTATATCAAGTCGGCCTGTTTGTGTAGCGCAATATTTGAAAAGATTCCGATGTTTAAAGACAATATTCGTATAATCGGCGCATTCCGGCGAAAATCACGGGGATATAAGCAACTGGCTGCTTCACAGGGCTTTGTTCGAAGTTTTAAACTGAAGCGTATCCCGAAAAGTGTGAAGCGGTTTTCGGAACAAGATACGCGGAAAACAAAATGGCAGAGCATTTCCTATTGGTTTAATCAAAACCGGAAATGCTCGTGCAGGATTTTGAAAAATTATTTCAGGAACATGTGTATTCCCTATGACGCAGCATGATACAGCCTCAGTAAAACCTGACCGGACGCCTGAACTCGCAGATGAGCCGCAGAGCACTTATGATGCAGGTCTCACCGCGCGCCCGACGCCGATGATGGAACAATATATTGAGATCAAGGCTGCCTATCCCGACAGCTTGCTGTTCTATCGTATGGGCGATTTTTATGAGCTGTTTTTCAATGATGCGATTGAGGCATCAGAGGCTCTCGGGATTACACTCACCAAGCGCGGCAAACATCTGGGCGAAGATATTCCGATGTGCGGTGTGCCGGTGCATACGGCAGATGATTATTTGCAGCGTCTGATCGGCAAAGGCTTCCGCGTGGCCGTCTGTGAGCAAGTGGAAGATCCGGCAGAGGCGAAGAAGCGCGGCTCGAAATCGGTGGTCAAACGCGATGTGATCCGTCTTGTCACACCGGGCACGATCACGGAAGAAAAACTGCTTGATCCGGCACGCGCTAATTTTCTGATGATCCTCGGCCGTGTGCGTAGCGCACAAATGGGAAGTGGCGTAAGAGGTGCGGAAGAGGGCAGGCTGTCGCTGGCATGGATTGATATTTCCACCGGCCAGTTCCGTATGACGGAAACCACGCCTGAAAAACTCTATGCCGATATTATGCGCGTTGATCCGAGCGAGCTGATCGTGCCTGAAACTGCTTTTCAGGATCCGCAGATCCGTCCGGTACTGGATCTGCTCGGGCGGATTGTCATGCCGCAGCATCCGAGCCTGTTTGAAAGTTCAACGGCAGAAGAACGCATCAGGCGCTATTACGGCGTGGCAACTTTGGATGGCTTCGGCGAGTTCAACCGCACCGAACTTTCCGCCATTTCCGGTGCTATTGCATACTTAGAGAAAACCCAGATTGCCGAGCGTCCGCCGTTGATGCGCCCAGAGCGTGAGACGGATGGTTCATCGCTGTTTATTGATCCGGCAACCCGCGCCAATCTGGAACTGATGCGCACGCTCTCCGGCAATCGTGAAGGCTCGCTTCTGAAAGCCGTTGACCGCACAGTCACCGGTGCCGGTGCACGCTTGCTGGCCGAGCGTTTGACTGCGCCGCTGACTGAGCCCGAACAGATTGCTGCAAGACAGGATTCCGTTGCGTTTTTTCTAAGTGAAACATCATTGGCACAAGGGCTGCGTGCTGCTTTGCGCGGTGTGCCGGATATGCCGCGTGCCTTGTCACGTCTGGCCGTCGGGCGCGGTGGTCCGCGTGATCTTGGCGCTTTGCATGCCGGTTTTCAGGCCGCACATCTGGTGCGCCAACTGTTTCAGGATAAGCAATTGCCGGAAGAGCTGGCGCAGGCCTGCCGCGCTATTCTCGCACTGCCGGAAGATTATGCGCAATTGCTCGATCAGACTTTGGCGGAAGAACTACCATTGCTGAAGCGTGACGGCGGTTTTATCCGCACGGGCTATCACGCAGAACTGGATGAGATGCGTAGCCTTCGCGATCAGTCGCGTCGTGTGATTGCCGGACTTCAGGCTGATTACATGGAAGAGACGGGCGTTAAATCGCTCAAGATCAAGCATAATAATGTGCTTGGTTATTTCATTGAGGTGACTGCCAATAATGCCGGTGCACTGACGGATACGGATGAGGCCAAAGCACGCTTTATCCATCGCCAGACTATGGCCAGCGCCATGCGTTTCACCACCACGGAACTGGCGGAACTTGAAACCAAAATTGCCAATGCCGCTGATCGTGCACTGTCGATTGAACTGGCAATTTTCGAAGAATTAATCCGTCACACAGTGGAAAATGCTGATGCTATCCGCGCCGGTGCTGCAGCGCTTGGTGTGATGGATGTGTCGGCAGCGCTGGGTGTTCTGGCCGATGAGCAGGGCTATTGCCGCCCGAAAGTCGATGATAGCTTGAACTTTGCCATTGATGGCGGCCGCCATCCGGTTGTCGAGCAGGCGCTGAAAAAACAGGCCGCTAATCCTTTTGTGGCCAATGATTGTGATCTATCCCCGCTGGGTGATCAGAAATTCGGTGCGATCTGGCTTTTGACCGGTCCGAATATGGGTGGTAAATCGACCTTCCTGCGCCAGAATGCGCTCATCGCAATTCTCGCTCAGATGGGCTCCTATGTTCCGGCCACATCGGCGCATATCGGTATTGTTGATCGTCTGTTCAGCCGTGTCGGTGCATCGGATGATCTGGCGCGTGGCCGTTCCACTTTTATGGTGGAAATGGTTGAAACCGCCGCCATTCTCAATCTTGCCGGTGAACGCTCATTGGTTATTCTCGATGAGATCGGTCGTGGTACCGCGACTTTTGACGGGTTGTCGATTGCATGGGCGAGTGTGGAATATCTGCACGAGAAAAACCGCTGTCGCGCTTTGTTCGCCACGCATTTTCATGAAATGACGGCGCTTTCAGAGAAGCTGGCACGGCTTGCCAATGTCACTATGCGGGTGAAGGAATGGGAAGGCGATGTTGTGTTCCTGCATGAAGTGGCCAAAGGTGCCGCTGATCGCTCCTATGGTGTGCAGGTTGCACGCCTTGCCGGTCTGCCTGATGCGGTGGTTGAACGGGCGCGCGATGTGCTGCATCGCTTAGAAGAGGGCGAAACCTCCGGCAAGGCTGAAAAGATCATTGATGATCTGCCGCTTTTTGCTGTCATTGCCAAGCCGCGTGAAGTGGCAAAACCTGCGCAGGATAGCGCTTTGCTGAATGCCGTGAATGAGATTAATCCGGATGATCTGACACCGCGCGAGGCGCTGGAAGCCTTATACCGCCTGAAACAACTATCGGTTAAAAACTAAAACCCGGCAGGAGAGACGACATGGCAGTTCTGAGGATCGTAGCTAATCTGGCAGGCTCTGATCTTCAGGCTGCGCGGGTCTTTTATGAGGAACTGCTGGGGTTGGATGTGGTGATGGATCACGGTTGGATCGTAACGCTGGCTGCCGCAGCGACCGCAGAAAACAGGCCTGTTCAGCAGCTCAGTTTAGCGACAGAGGGCGGCGGCGGAACGGATGTGCCCCGTCTTTCCATTGAGGTCGATAATCTGGATGAAGTCTATCATCGCGCACAGGCTGCAGGATTTGAGATTATCTATCCGCTCACGGAAGAACCGTGGGGCGTGCAGCGTTTTTATGTCCGTGATCCGCTCGGATATGTCATAAATATCTTATCGCATCAGATATAAAAAAGACCGGTGTATTACCGGTCTTTTTGTTTTCATCACATCATACAAAACGGTCAGCTTCAGCGCCGTAATAATTGATGTAGCGACTGGAAATACGCTCGACCGGCAGAACAATCAGCACATCCGTAGTGCCGAACTGATGGTCAACCACGGCACCGTCACCGATCATTGCGCCAAGGCGCAAATAGCCTTTGATCAGTGGCGGCATGGAAAACAGCGCCACTTTCGGGTTGATGGCTTCCTGCGGAACAATATCCATCGAGCGGTAATGTTGCTCAAGCGCACGGACATCCCATTCCGCATCAGCGCGGCAATTATGATGCAGGAAAGACAGCGGTAGCGCATGGGCTTCCGGCACCGTACCGTGGAAAGAGGCGCAGCCGAACATCACTTCAATCCTGTGCTGGCGGCAATAGGACCAGATGCCCTGCCACAGCAATTCAACCGTACGCTTGGAGCGGTATTCCGGCTTGACGCAGGAGCGGCCGAGCTCAAGAAATTGCAGGCCGGGCTTGCGTTCAAGCAGTTTGGTGATTTCATATTCTCCGGCAGAATAGAATGTATGCCCTGCAGCAAGCATGTCGCTGCGCATCAGGCGGTATGTACCGACAAGCTGCTCTGCCTCACCGCCGGAGATTGATGTGTCATAAACCACCAGATGATCACAGATCGCATCATAATGGTCGCTGTCGCGTTCTTCAAGAATGGTATTCTGAGATTTTTGCGCACCGAGTTCGGTATAAAAAACATCGTAGCGCAGTTTTTGCGCAATACGGATCGTGTCCGGATTATCCGCAATCCGCACAATAAGACTGCCCATACGCCCCAGTATCTCGCCGGCCAGTGAAGAAAAACCGGCATCAGCTAAAATGGCGCCTATTTCAAGCGTATCTGGTGGTGTTTGCTTCATGCGTGCATCATGCGCGGTTTGTGAAAAAATTCCAAGAGCCTGTGGCAAGATATATCCTCCGCCGGATTCAACTGTCTCAGTGCTGTCCGCAAGTATTTTGTCTGCTTAGCCACGTTTCTGAGTTGCGGTATTTATAGAGGATGTCTGCGTCAGGCATGTGACATATGCCTTTTAGATTGTCTTGTCAGGCCGGTGAAACTGACAGGTATGGAGAACGGCAGCGTGTGAAAAAGCCGCCGGCAAATCCGTTTAAATTGATTTGCCGGAGATTTTGTCAGGGAAATGACCGGATTTGGTGAAGATTTTGAGGTGTTTCAGCCCGCAGAGCGGAAGTGCTTCCCCTCAACCTGCAGTGCGGGACTTTCTCCCCTCAGCCCGCAGAGCGGGACTTTCTCCATTGCACCAATTCGTCGAGGATAATCAGTCCGGCACCGGTAGAGATATAAACGTCAGCCATATTGAAGACAGCAAAAGACCAGCTTGGCAGATGGAACAGGATGTAATCAACCACATAACCGAGCAAGCTGCGGTCGATGAGATTGCCGAGCGCACCACCAATAATCAGTGCAAAGCCGATACGGCTGATCACCCGTTCCGGTGCAGTTGTCCACCACAGATAGGAGACGAAACCGATGACAGCAACAGTCATGGCTATCAGGCCGCCGTCATGCAACCACGACAGCATGGAGAAGGCAATGCCCTCATTATGGGTGCGGTAAAGCGCCAGAAACGGCAGCAGATCAATCTGCTGATTATAGTCCATGCCGCTCTCAACCAGAAATTTGATATACTGGTCTGAGGTGACAGCGAAAACGATAATCAGAACAGACCAGAGAGTGGCACGTTGGGACATAGGGGCTTAAACTCCTGCGTGTCTTAGTTTAGCGATCATCCAGAACCAGAGCATCACGGCGGATTTCATAGAGCATGACGCCTGTGGCAATGGCAAGATTAAGCGAATCCGCACGGCCAGCCTGAGGAATACGTGCCAAATGTGTGCAAATTTGAGCAAGATCATCAGGCAAACCCTGCTGCTCATTGCCCATCATCAGCACGACCGGCTGTTTGGTGTAAGGAATGGTCCGGTAATCAACCGCGCCTTTGAGATGTGTACCGACCAGCACACCTTTATAGGATTTACGCCAGTTGACGAATTCGTCATGCTTTGCACGGTAGAGCGGCACGGCAAAAACCGACCCCATGGTCGCACGTACGGTTTCCATCGAATAAGGGTCGGTGCAGTCACCGATCAGAATAATACCTTTGGCACCCACCGCATCAGCGGTACGGATGATGGTGCCGAGATTGCCGGGATCACGCACACGGTCGAGAGCAATATAGGTGTCGTTACCCTGCGGGCGCAGATGATCCAGTGTTTCAAAACGCTGGTCAAAAACACCGGCAACCATTTGCGGATTGTCTTTACGCGTAATCGCCGCAATGACTTTTTCTGAAGCTTCAAGAACCAGACCGCCACCGGCTTTGGTGCGGGCTGCCACTTTTTCTACCAGCGGATTACCTTTACCGGCTTTGGAAAACACCAGCGTACGGATGCGCCAGCCCTGATCAATGGCATCGATCACCAGTTTCAGACCTTCCGCCAGAAACACGCCCTGCTGGTCGCGGAACTTCTTCATCGACAAAGCACGCAGGTCTTTGACGATCGGATTGGTCAGGCTGGTAACTTCTTTAACGCTACCGGTGCGCGGAGTATCTTTGCGGGAAAAATCATTATTCTGGGTCATGAATTGGCAATCCAGCGGGAGAACATGGAAGTGGAAAGTGCGCGTTCGGCAGAGCGTTCACGCAGGATCAGCTCGCCTGATTCAATCACGCCGCCGCGACCGGTAAAGCGGTCGCGCATCAGCTCGTGAATGGCAAAGAACGAGGCACGGATCGAATAGGCAGTCAGCACAACGCTGAGGGCATCCGGCGAGAGAATAGCGCGGCACATATCGACCATCTGCGGCAGATTATCAAAAAGCTGCCAGACTTCGCCATTCGGACCGCGGCCATAAGCGGGCGGGTCAAGCAGGATAATGTCGTAAGTGTTGCCACGGCGCTCTTCGCGCGCCACAAATTTGGTTGCGTCTTCGCAGATCCAGCGGATCGGCTTGTCTTCCAGACCAGCCAGCGCCTGATTTTCACGCGCCCAGTTGATAGCTTTTTTGGAAGCGTCCACATGGGTCACTTCAGCACCGGCATAGGCGGCAATCAGCGAGGCAACGCCGGTATAGCCGAACAGGTTGAGGACACGCACGGAGCGGTTGATCTGTTTTTTACGGGCATCGCGCACCTGCTGCGCCATGAAAGCCCAGTGCGCGGCCTGCTCCGGAAAAACGCCGACATGGCGGAACGAGGTGAAGCGGCCGAAAAAGCGCACATCCTGCAGCGCCATCGGCCAGGTTTCACCCAATTGCTGTTTCGGAAAATGCCAGCGTCCCATGCCTTCTTCATCGGTATTGCCGGTGAAGATCGCGTCTGCCTTATCCCATTCGCTCTGCGGCCATGCAGGCTGCCAGATTGCCTGCGCCTCAGGGCGGATGATGCGGTAAGGGCCATATTGTTCAAGCTTGAGACTGTTGCCGCTGTCAAGCAGCGCATAATCTTCGCTCGGGCTGGTCTCGAGAATAACCGGCAGATTTTGCTGAGGTCGGTCGCCTGTCAGTTTCAGCAATGAGCGCTGGGCGACAGCCGGTTCAGCCGTTACTTTTTTCGGTGCAACCGGTGCGGCATTTTCAAAAGCCGCAGCATTCTGTTCGGTTTTAGCAAATTTTGGGCGCGGTTTTTTAAAACCCTGCGAAGGTGCAGCCGACACCGCTTTACGGTTATCGCGTGACTGTGCGGCCGGTTTGCCCGCAGATCGCGCTGATGAACCATTATGAGATTTGGCGGCTTTTCCTTTTGGCGGTTTCACCCTGTTTGCTCCGAAACTGTTAAACTCAAAATACTATACCATCAGATGGTGCAATATTTTCTGTTTCGTAGAGCATGGCAGCCTTTTGGGAAAGCTGAATTTAAGCGCAAATATCTTATAAATGCATCTTTGCCCTGAAAAGCCGCCATATCTGAGGTTCTTCAGGGCAAAATAACGGGCGGGATCAGCCTTGTTGTTTCAGGCTCTTTTCATAGACCATAATGCCGGCGGCAAGGTCTTCCATGGCTGCACCAACGGATTTGAATAGTGTAATATCCTGATCGCTGATGCGGCCTTTGACTGTTCCGCGTGCCAGATCAAACAGATCACCGAGAATATGATCCGGCTTGATAATGCCGTCACGCAAAGGCTGGGTAATGTCGCCGCCTTCTTTCAGAGCACCGTCTTTGGTGTCGACAAAAACACGGGAGCGCAGCACGGCTTCGTCATCACTTTCACGCATATCCGGTGTGAAAGCACCGACCAGATCCACATGGGTGCCGGGACGCAAATGTTTCCCGTGAATCAATGGTTCGGTTGCCAGAGTGCCGGCGGCAACAATATCCGCCTGCTGAATGGCTGCGATATGATCTTCAGCAATATAGGCATTATAGCCTTCATCACGCAGTTCTTTGAGTGTTGCTTCTGCCCGTTTCGGATTGCGCACGCAGAGCGCAATATCGGTAATCGGGCGCACAGAACTATGGGCTCGGACGAGATTGGAAGAAACCGCTCCGGCACCCATAATCACAAGGCGGGAAGCATCTTCCCGTGCCAGATAGCGGGCGGCAAGGGCGGAGGCTGCGGCCGTGCGCCAGCGGGTCAGGCTCTGGCCGTCAATCAGTGCTTTTGGTTCGCCGGTAATGCCGTCCAGTAGCAAGTACACACCCATAACCGCAGGTTTGTCGATCAGGCCGTTATCCGGTGACACGGTGACGATTTTAACGCCCATATAGCCTTGCGACTGATGCTCAAGTTTATGGAAATCTGACCATGCAGGCATCAGCAACAACATGGACGGGCTGCCCTCAGGGCGTTCAACCGGATGGTGATGACGCACAGGCTGGATCATGCCGTTACGGAAGGCGCTGTCCAGCGCATCGACCAGTTCCGGCCAGGTCATCAGATCATCAACGGCAGCAGCGGAAATATGAAGCATTATTTGTCAGGCCTTTTATGATGCCGCCCATTGTCTCCTGCAATGCACGGGCATTTATTTTCATTAGAGCATTTCACAGTCAAGTTGGATCAACTTGACGCCCGTGATAATGCGACCAAATAAAGAATCTAGAGCGTAGCGCATTTAATTATACCCACTGCGCTCGCTCGATCTCCTTGTTTTTACGCATGTCATTATCGGAAAACCGGTGCCCGTTTTTCCGCGACATGTTTTAGAGCGCCGTGTGCCCGATCGGGCGCACAAAACGCGCTCTCACAACAACAGATTGTTCCCATGCCTGAGGGTGGGAGACAAGCACCGATCTTTATGAAGTTGATGAAAAAGCCTGATAATATATTGTGGTCTGTATGGATGCAGCGCCGAGATCAGGACAGGGAAGATGCGGATGGCAGGTTTTTGGCTTCCGCCTGTTTGGCGCGGGTCAGGAGTGCATCGGCTTCTGCTTTACGCTTGCGTGCCAGTTTGCGGTGTCGTCCTTGTGTGAACCAGATCAGCAGACCGCCGGTAACAATACCAACAAGAAAAGCCCCCAGCACCCAGAGAAATAATGGTGCTGTATAGGTCAGAGCAGGATTGCCGGGATTGAACGGATCAAGCGTCACACTGACTGCACTGCGATTGGCGACCGACAGTACAATTAAAATCACTGCGAGCGGCAAGGCAATGACAAGTGTCAGAAAACGGTTGGTCATGTTTAATATCCGTAATTCTCGGGCTGCACTGCATAAAATATAAGCGCTATCAGGCATAAATATGCCCGATAGCAGAAGTGCCTGATTTTATATCACCGCTCGCATGTTGCGCATAAAGACGCTTGTATATGCGCTGCAGCTATTATTGATTAATCGTGGCCGTTATTGAGGCGATCACGCAGTTCTTTGCCGGTTTTGAAGAACGGAACCCATTTTTCCTCAACATCGACCGATTCGCCCGTGCGCGGGTTGCGTCCGTTGCGGGCAGGGCGGTTTTTCACGGAAAAGGCGCCGAAGCCACGGAGCTCTACGCGGTTTCCTTCCGCCAGAGCTTCAGTAATTTCATCGAAAACTGCACCGACAATATTTTCCACGTCGCGCTGGAAAAGATGCGGATTGCGGCTGGCGATGATCTGCACGAGTTCAGATTTAATCACTGCGTTCGACCTCTCTGCAATATTAGCGCTTAATCCGGCCGTCTGAAACGGACCGCTGCGCTTCCGGTTTTGATATACTGCGCATCTGACCCGCACCTTTAATAAGGATCGGGGAATGCGCCCTAAAAGAATACTCTCAGAACCTGTATGCGGGCTGTCCCCGTCGGAACAGAGACAGCTTAGTATGAATAATATGCCTATGCTATTAATATTTCATAGCATAACTATCTGAAAATACGCATTATCTTTAATGTTAAACGCATTTTACGGGTATTATTGCGGTTTTTCTCCGTTGCTACCGTGCCAAACTGAAAGCATGCCGTCAAGGAAGATACGCTGACCGATCTGTTCATCAAATAGTGCACCGGCCTGATCGGACAAGCCCATGTTCCGCAACAATAATTTCATCGCAGCAGAGGAAAGCAGGTCATTATAGGATGAGCTTTCAGCTTTCCACTCGATAACCGGCAGCTCTTTGTCGATGCCTTTGGTCTCAAGCCATGCAACAGAGGTTTCCTCATCGCCGATCGCGTCAATCAGCTTATGCTGCAATGCCTGACGGCCGGTATAGACCGAACCATTGGTCAAAGCAGGGAGCTTGTCGGCTGTAATCATCGGACGGCGTTCTTTAACCAGACCGACAAACCAGTCATAAGTGTCTTTGACTGTGTTATCGATCATGGCCTTGGCTTCTTCGCTGGCCGGAGAGAAGAAATTCGGCTCGGCCTTCAGCGGGCTGGATTTGATGGTTTCAAATTTCACACCGACTTTATCCAGCAAGGCGCTGATATCGGGATATTGAAACAGCACGCCGATCGAGCCAATCATTGATGTCTTATGGGCGATCACATGATCTGAGGCGATGGCAATCATATAGCCTGCAGATGCTGCCAGTGTGCCGACCTGTGAGACGACCGGTTTCTTATCAGCGATTTTGCGCACAGCATCATAAATCACTTCGCCGCCGGTCGTGGTGCCGCCGGGAGAGCTGATATCCAGAATGACGCCTTTTACCATATTGCTCTCTGCGACATCTTTGAGACGTTTCAAAAGCTCTTCATTGTTATAAATGGTGCCGGTAATGGAAATTTTTGCAATGTGAGGCACATTGCGGGAAGACTTGCTGCCGTTGATGTAAAGCGCAGCGAAGAGTATCATTGCCGCAACAAGCAGCAAAGTGACAGCACGCCAGAAAGTCAGCTTACGGCGAATTCGACGACGTTCAAGCACTGCATCGGCAGTATAAGTCATGAGATATGTCCGTTCTTGGGCTTATATGATGTCTTTATATGTCGCATAAACAGAATGTATTTTGGAAGCGGGGATAATATCCGAGGAAGACCTGAACATGGTATTATCAGGTTTTTTAACCTCATATCATTGAAAAGTGATCTGAGTTAAACCTCCGGAACGCACAACTGCAGCAATGCAGCTTGTTTTGGACGCGGTATCATCCCATTTATACCACAATAAAAAGCGATTTGAGCGCACTATACAGAATAGTCGTGCATTTCACCGATAAATATTAATACCTTACGTGTAGGCAGCTGGCAAATTGCCGGTTTCAGGAGTTTTGGACTGTGTCAGACCATAAGATGGTTTTCGGAGCGTCACATAAAAGTACCGCTGTGTTTCACGCTGCGAAGAGACACAGCATGCGCGTGCGCGTTCTGAAAACCGCTTTGCCGGTTGTTGCTCTCGGCGTTGCTGCGGTTTTCTCATGGTACACATTTCTGGCTACGCCTCCTTCACCGGTGAAAGTTGAGCTTGATCCGTCTGAAAGCGGCAAGCTGGTGATGACCGGCCCGCAGCTTAAAGGTTACACCAAGGATAAGCGTCCGTTTTCGATGGTTGCCGAGCGCGCTGTGCAGGATGCCAAACAGAACGGCGTGGTCGCGCTGGAAGGAATCAAAGCGCAATTGCCTGTGGGTGATAAAGACAGCGCCGAGATTGATGCGGCATCCGGCGTCTATGACAGCAATAATGGTCATTTGCAGTTTGATAATGCGTTCACAGTGAAAACAACCGATGGCATGCAAGCCAAGCTGGGCTCTGCCAATGTGAATGTGTCGAGTGGCGAGATGTCGACCGATAAGCCGGTGGATATCCGCACAAAAAACGCACATATCCGCGCGAATAAAATGCTCATTAAGGAAAACGGCAAGGTGATGGTGTTTGATGATCAGGTTCAGCTGACCATTGAGCCTGTTAAGGAAACTGTCTCCGCAGCGAAAAAGGGCAGCTGATTGCAGCACCTGTGCTGCGCCTGTAAAGCAGTCTTTGTTTCGCCGTTGAACAGAGTGTGATAGTGATTTACACCAATAAGTAATACGCCTGTTATAGATGTGTTGGCAGACTGCGTATATTCCGGCCGGACTTATGGTCCGGCGGCAAGAATATATTCAGAAGTTTGTTGTTTTATTCTCAAACTTGCGATTTATAACAAGGGTGATTTTCGAGGGAATGAATATGATGCGGCAACAGGCAGGCAGCGAGCTGAAAACAGGCTCACAGAATACAGTTTCGGGCAAGTCTGCGCTGCGCCTGACAGGCGTGAAGCAGATCGCCGCCCTCTTCATGTCCGGTTTGCTGATTTTGCCTTTGAGCCTTTCAGGTGCTCAGGCACAGCAGGGTGTTCCCCTTGACGGATTGAAATTATCTGACAGCAAAGAACCTGTGTCGATTGATGCCGGTAAAATGGAAGTGCGCGACAAAGAGGGCATTATCATTCTCACCGGTAATGTTTCGGTCAAGCAGGGCGATATTCTCCTGCGTGCCGGTCGTATGCAGGTTCATACCGGCAAGACAAAAGACGGCGGCGATAAAGCCGGCGCTGATAAAGCCAAAGGCGGTATCGGTGGTCTGAGCGGCGCTGGTCTGGATGCCGGCGGCATTGAGAAGATTGAAGTGGACGGAAAAGTCTATCTGAAATCCGGTACACAGGTCGCAACCGGCGATGCTGGCACTTATGATGCCAAAGCGCAGACAATGGTACTGACCGGCCAGAAAGTTGTGCTGTCTGATGGTGATAATATTGCCACCGGTTGCAAGCTGACAGCCAATACCCAGACAGGTAAGGCCTATCTGGAAAGCTGTAAAGGACAGTCCGGCCGCGTTTCTATTATTCTGTCTCCTAAAGCCGAGTAAAAAATTGCAGATCAGAGCTGTTCTGGTCTTCAACTGAGCTGATAAATTTAATTTTGCTTGTGCTTTGAATGCAGGCACCGGCTTTAAGAACTGGTCTGGATTTCTATTGTCCTCTTTAAACGCCCAAACCGATCATGCTCCCGATAATGCCGCGGCCGATGCTGCGGGCAATTTGCAGGCGCAGTCTGCCGGTGCGGAAGGACAGCGTCCGCCTCAGGAATTGTCACGGCTTAAAGGAACGCTGGTTGCCAGAGGCATCAGCAAGAGCTATCGCGGCCGTCAGGTTGTGAATGGTGTGTCCTTTGGTGTGCGTGCCGGTGAGGCTGTCGGTATTCTGGGCCCAAACGGCGCCGGTAAAACCACTTGCTTTTATATGGTGACCGGTCTGGTGCCGGTCGACAGCGGTACGATTGAGATTGACGGTTTTGACGTAACATCTATGCCGATGTATCGCCGTTCACGGCTCGGCATCGGCTATCTGCCGCAGGAAGCGTCGATTTTCCGTGGTCTGTCGGTTGAAGATAATATCAAGGCCGTGCTGGAAGTGGTCGAAAAAGATCGCAAAAAGCGCGCCATTGAACTCGATGCGCTGCTGGAAGAATTCCATATCACGCATCTGCGCAAGGCGCAGGCGATTTCGCTGTCGGGTGGTGAACGCCGCCGTCTCGAAATTGCCCGTGCGCTGGCATCCCGCCCGAATTTTATGCTGCTGGATGAGCCTTTCGCCGGTGTGGATCCGATTGCGGTTGCGGATATTCAGCAGCTTGTGCGCCACCTCACCAGCCGCGGCATCGGTGTGCTGATTACCGACCACAATGTACGTGAAACACTTGGCCTGATTGACCGCGCTTATATTATTCATGCCGGACAGGTGCTGACCCATGGCCGTCCGAAAGAGATCGTCGCCAATCCCGACGTACGCAGATTGTATCTGGGCGATCAGTTTACTCTGTAAGTTCAGAATTTTACGCTAAGAGCTACAGGTCAGCGAATCCCGGGAGCAGTTTCTGCTCCCGAATTTATTTGAAATCGTTGATGATTTTGATGACGGGCGTTTATTTCGCCGGAATTTTCGACAGGCGCTTATATAGTGACTGATTGTGTCAATCAAAGAGCTGTCCGCATATTCTTTTGGCACATGCAAAGTTTATTTTATTTTATGTCAGTTCGCTTTGCGCAATGCCTTCGCTTGTGGTTAGATTGAGGTGTTCGAATATAGACAGCGAGGTACTGCCACATGAGTCTCCGCGTTTCGGGTAAACATATGGACATCGGTGATGCTTTCCGCATCAGAATTGAAGACCGTGTCCGTGATGCTGTTAGCAAATATTACGAAGGTGGCTTTTCCGGTACAATTACAGTCGTTAAATCAGGTTCCCGTTTTACTACGGATTGCACTTTGCATCTGGATACCGGAGCGACTCTGCAGTCTTCTGCAGAAGCGCAGGATCCGCAATTTTCTTTTGACGCAGCGGCTGAAAAGCTGGAGACAAGGATGCGCCGCTATATGCGTCGCCTCAAGTCCCGCTCTCTGGTTCAGTCAGCGCGCAACAATCATCAGAATATCGCCTATAGCGTGATGGAACCGGCTCCCGACGAAGATCATGATCTTCCTGAGGATTATGCGCCGACGATCGTCGCGGAATCATCCGTTTCCCTGCGCACGCTGAGTGTTGCATCTGCCGTTGTTGAGCTTGATCTGACAGAGCATCCTGTATTGGTCTTCCGCAATGCAGGAAGTGAAGAAGTCAACATTGTCTATCGTCGTCCGGATGGCAATATTGGCTGGATTGATCCGTCCAGAGTCGCACAGGCAGCCCGCATTTAAGGCTGAACTGACAAGCCCCGCTATTTGCGAATCCGCAGATAGCGGGGTTTTGCTTTTCCGGAACAGAATATTGAAGCGATGAGTGGGTTGCCTGTCCCGTTTCCGGATGCATTTGTATATCAACCAAAAAACTTGAAATTTTTCTCATATTTTAACTCACTGAAATAACATATAAAAAATCAAATAATGTTTTCTGCCCTGTTTTCTGCGTGGTTGCAGCTGTTATTCACGATATCTAGAGATAGGAATTTTTGTGTTACTGGTGTACCTTGAGCGGAATGCCGCGAAGCAGGCGTCAGTGAATGCGTGTTGTAATCTTTTTTTAATTTTTATTTATGATTGAAATCAATGCGTTACGGATTTGATGCGTGAAAAGTGTGAGTAGAATCGCGAATTTGACTTGAGTATCTGTTGAATGGGCAGTAGATCACTGCACCTCCCGGTTACGGAGATGATTACTCCGCATGAGAGAAGGAATGGAGAAAATGGATCTTAGCGATCTGATTCAGCCAGGGGCGATTATCCCTTCGCTGAAGGCAAGCTCCAAGAAGCAATTATTGCAGATCTTGGCTGAGAAGGCTGCTGAACTCACAGGTCTTTCTGAGCGAGAAGTTTTTGAAACTGTGACTCAGCGTGAGCGTTTGGGGTCTACCGGTGTTGGCAACGGCATCGCGATACCACATGGCAAACTGCCGAATATCAGTAAAATTACCGGTGTTTTTGCGCGTCTTGAGCAGCCGGTGGATTTTGAAGCACTGGATGACCAGCCGGTTGATCTGGTCTTTCTGTTGCTTGCACCGGAAAATGCCGGCGCCGATCATTTGAAGGCACTGTCCCGCATTGCGCGTTTACTGCGCGATCCGGATATGGTTGCCAAATTGCGCGGCACCGTTGATGCGCAGGCTCTGCATTCGTTTTTGATTGCACCGCCTGCATCCAATGCGGCCTGAAAAGCTGATAATTCTGCTGAGTAAGCAGGGTTGAGTGGAATTTAAAATGCCGTGTTTGCCCTGTGCAGCGCGGCATTTTTCATGAAGCGGGAATAAAAACAAAACCCGCCTGTGATACAGGCGGGTTGTAATGTGTTTAACCGGTTTCACTTTTCAGGATGCGCTTAATGCAGCATCACTGTGTGGAGTTCATGTTCCTGTGCTCCGGCCAATGCTGTGGCGCGCATATCGGAAAGCATGATCGGGGTTCCGCTGGCGCCGAAGAGAGCCCAGAGTTCCATGCCCGGCGCCATTGGTGGTAATGCAGGGAAGCGCCGTGACAAATCTTCGGAGCGAACTTTGCGCAAATAGGCGATTTCACCTTCGCCGAGATGGGCAAATTCGAATTCTGTAAAAATGTGTTTGTCAGCAGTCATTTTAGGCCTCCTGTCCTGGCAGCTCAAAATTGACGCTGCCTTTCGAGAGCATTTGCAGTTGCATTTATCAGCCGATAAAACTGCAACCACGGAGCTGATTATAACAATGAACCCTTTACAGTTCTTTTATAATCCTGAGAACGGTCACTCTTTCACGTTTATACTAATACGCTTGACGAGGCGTTCTGGTTCCGGTCTGTCGAGATCAATCGACAATAATCCGTTTTTTAGTTCCGCGTTGACCACGCGCATACCGTCTGCCAGCACAAAAACACGCTGAAACTGACGTGCAGCAATGCCGCGATGCAGATATTCCCGCTCAGATTCATCAGTCTGCCGTCCGCGGATAACCAGCTGGTTATCTTCAGTCGTAACTTCCAGATCGTCATCAGAAAAACCGGCAACAGCAAGCGTGATGCGCAATTTCTCAGGAACCGGTTGTTCCTGATCCTGCGCAGAACTGCGCAGTCTTTCGATATTATATGGCGGATAGCCGTCACCGGATTTAGCAATCCGTTCCAGCGTTTTTTCCATCGTATCGAAACCCAGCAGCAGCGGGCTGGAGAAAGGTGTAAGTCTGGTCATTGTTCAGTCCTTAAGAGCGACCGTTTGGGGAAAACCCGTAGCGGCGTTTTCCTGCTCTTTATATGGCTTGAGAAAAGCTCCACTTCAAGAGCAACAGCTGATATGTGCGTTATCGTTCAAGATTCGTGCTGAAAATAATTTCACTGCAATTATAGTGCGCCTGAAAGCTCATGAGTTCACATGACGCCATGCGCAGATTTTTTGATGAAAGGGATGGCTTTGATGGCCCGCAAAATTATTATCGACACAGATCCGGGGCAGGATGATGCATTGGCAATCCTGCTGGCTCTGGCAAGTCCGGAGCTGGATGTGCTGGGTATTGTTGCTGTGGCCGGTAATGTGCCTTTGCCGCTGACGCAGCATAATTCTCTGAAAATTGCCGAACTGGCAGGCAAGCCGCAGACAAAGGTTTTTGCAGGCGCGTCCAAGCCGCTGGTTCGCCCGCTGGTTACTGCAGAAGAAGTCCATGGCCGCACCGGTCTTGATGGTCCTGATCTGCCAGAGCCGGTGATGAAACTGCACAAGCAACATGGTGTGGATTTCATCATTGAAACTTTGCTGCATGAAGCTGCGGGCACAGTCACGCTTTGCGTTCTCGGACCTTTGACCAATATTGCGCTGGCGCTGAATAAGGCTCCTGAAATTGCCTCGCGCATTCAGGAAATCGTGCTGATGGGCGGCGGTTTCTTTGAAGGCGGCAATATTACGCCGACCGCCGAGTTCAACTTCTATGTGGATCCGGAAGCGGCGAAAGTCGTTTATGCCTCCGGTGTGCCGATTGTGATGATGCCGCTGGATGTAACCCATAAGGCGCTGACAACTGCAAAACGTATTGAGGCTTTCCGCTCCCTTGGTAACAAGGTGGGGGATGCCTGCGTGGCGATGCTGGAGTTTTTCGAACGCTTTGATGAGGAAAAATACGGTACAGACGGCGGACCGCTGCATGATCCGAATGTGATTGCCTATCTGCTGAAGCCGGAACTCTATTCAGGCCGCCATTGCAATGTTGAGATCGAAACCGCGTCCGAGCTTTGCCTCGGTATGTCGGTAATCGACTGGTGGGGTGTTACCAAACGCCCGAAAAATGCAATCGTGATGCGTGATGTTGACCACGAAGGTTTCTTCACATTGCTGACCGAGCGTATTGCAACGCTTTAAATATAGAGACGATAAAAAAGGCCGGAGATTTCTCCGGCCTTTTCTTTTACTGGACTTCTGCCGCGTAAGGAATGGAAGGCTGAGCACCGGCTTTCAGGCAGGCGAGCGATGCTGCCTTTGCTGCGCGCTGGCAGGCATCACGCAAAGACTGGCCGCTGTCGAGACCGGCCGCGAGATAGCCGCAGAATGTGTCACCGGCACCAACCGTATCAACGGGTTTAATCTTCAGGGCAGGCAGGCTGTAATGCTCATCCGGTGTTGCCACCATAATGCCCTGCGCACCCAGCGTTACGATAATGGTACGGCCATAATGTTCGGCAAAGTCGATCATTCTGGCCTGACGGTCATCGCCGGACAATTCAAGCTGAACACTGGCCAGATCAAATTCCGTTTCATTGGCAATAATAATATCGGCGCGCGGCAACAGGCTTGCGGCATCATCACGCCAGGGCGCGGTATTGAGAATGCAGGTTGTGTCGCTGGTTTCCGATGCAGCGATGGCTTTCTCCAGTGTCGGCAGCGGAATTTCCATTTGCAGAAGCAGATAACCGCCATCCAGATCAGCGGTGTTTACATCGTCTTGCGTAACCAGACCATTGGCACCCGGAATGACGATAATGGTATTTTCGCCGCTGTCTTCAACAGTGATGAGCGCGATACCGGTGGCATCGCCGCGTGTGGCGACACGGGTCAGATCCACGCCGTCGGCACGCAGCAATGCAACGGCCTGCGAAGCGAAGGAATCATCA
The DNA here is from genome assembly GCF_020341615.1 of Pseudochrobactrum sp. XF203. Classification (NCBI taxonomy): domain Bacteria; kingdom Pseudomonadati; phylum Pseudomonadota; class Alphaproteobacteria; order Hyphomicrobiales; family Brucellaceae; genus Pseudochrobactrum; species Pseudochrobactrum sp. XF203. The sequence goes on from NZ_CP084392.1 coordinate 178,933, forward strand.
CCAACAGCACCGACCATACGCACGGATGCACCGGCGCGTGCGGCAGCAAGTGCCTGATTGGCACCTTTGCCGCCGGCGGCTGTTGAGAAGTTTCTGCCTGTGAGGGTTTCACCGGGCTCCGGCAGTTTCGGACTGCGGGCGATGAGGTCAAAATTAATCGAGCCGATAATCGTAATCATAAAACATCCGGTATTTAAACCCGATCGTCAGCGGCGGCTGCGTGTCAGGGCGTTGGAAAAAGCACTTGCAAAGCTCTCGCGGTCATCGGGTGGCAAAAATCTGCCAATATCCAAAGTTCTGCCGTCACTTTGCAGCTGCATCTGGATAATGCCGATATCATCTTTACGGGTAATGTGAAACCGTGTGCGGAAAGGATTAAACTGATATGCGCGGATACGTCCTGAAGCGGAGACTTGCCTGATGAGTAACTGTTCGCGTGAAACCGTAATTTCTTCCCGTTGTCTGGCGGCATAATAATTAAGCCGGAACGCCAGATAGATCAGGGCAATGTCCAGTCCGAACAATCCGACCACCGGCCCGACTACTGGCAATGCGCCGATCTGCATGAAAACCATGCCGATACAAGCCCAGAGCAGCAGCAGGCTTAAAATCATGATCTGAAAACCGCGCGCACTTAAAGAACGGTAGGGAAGCAGGGTCGCTTTGAAAAACTGTGCGCCATAGGCGTCCGGATCAGCACCGTCCGGATGGTAGGGTGCATTCATGGCAATAACTCTCGGGGCCGCATATCGTTGGTAAAAGCTCGACAGCACAAAATACTAGAGCAAGTTTTGTGCCCCGAAAAAGAGCACGGCACTCCAGCCTGCGGCAAGCTTGCAGATAGGCTTCTTGCTTATAGCTTACTATATAAATGCCATGCAGAACAACCAGACCCAGATTCCCGCAAAATCTCAGCGTCGTGTCAGCGGCACGCTTTACACACCGGCAGAAATCCATGAGATTTTCCGGCGGTTTTCCGTACAGCGTCCGGAGCCTAAAGGTGAGCTTGAGCACGTCAACACTTTCACGCTGCTGGTGGCGGTGATGCTGTCGGCGCAGGCAACCGATGCGGGTGTGAATAAAGCAACGCGGGCTTTGTTTGCCATTGCTGACACACCGCAAAAAATGGTCGATCTGGGTGAAGAGGTTGTCGGCGATTATATCCGCACCATCGGCCTGTGGCGCAATAAGGCGAAGAACGCAATTTTACTGTCTCAGGCGCTGGTTGATAATTTCGGCGGTGAAGTGCCGGGTGACCGTGATGCGCTGGTGACTTTGCCGGGAGTGGGGCGCAAAACAGCCAATGTGGTGTTGAATATGGCTTTCGGCCAACCGACAATGGCGGTGGATACGCATATTCTGCGTATTGGCAACCGGATTGGCCTTGCGCCTTACAAAACACCGGATGAGATCGAAGCCAAGCTGGTGAAGATCATTCCGGCAGAATTTATGATGCATGCCCATCACTGGCTGATCCTGCATGGCCGCTATGTCTGCAAGGCCCGCACGCCGGATTGCGTCAATTGCGTGATCGCCGATATTTGCAAATCGGCGCAGAAAACCAATACGATTCCGGCACCCTTGCTACGGATCGCAGATTAAGTGCGGTGCAGAAGCTGGCGCAGGGCGGCAGTTGGTGCATCAAGCACGTATTTCTCGTTACGAATGAGGGCGGCGGCATTTGCCATAGAGGTCTGCGCCAGAACTACGAGCTGGCTACCTGTATCATGTGCGGCGTTCGCAGCATCTGCAATTGCTATTTCATAGGCTTTGATCTCACCGGCACGGAATAAATCCCATGCGCCGTCAATCAGCCTGATATCCGGTGCGACCTGCGCATTGGCAAAGACCTGACGGAATAATTCTGTCGTCGGCTCCAGTGTTGTCGGAGCTGTACACAGAACACTCACAGATAAACCGCTCTCCAGAGCCTGCTCTGCCAGTGCACGGTCTGTGCGCAGAACCGGCTTGGCAAAACCGGTGCGGGCATTGTCAGCGATTGCACCAAGGGTTGAACAAGTCACAAGAATTGCATCGGCTTCGGTCATCAGGCTTTGGATGATATGCAGCGTTGCCGTTTCAATGGCCGGCGTAATGCCTCCCTGCTTTTCTGCCGCTTCCAGCAACTCACTGTGAACCGCATGGCTGATATCTCCGGCATCAAGCTGCAAGGCTGAGGCAGCTTTCCCGAAAATTTCAATATTGCTGGCGGCCGTATGCAGGCAGGCAATGTGCATGGTTCTCTCAATTAATGGCGGTTGATGACTAGTGGTTTCTTACCGCTCAGGGCTTTATGCAGGTGCACCATCATGGCAGCGGCGAAAAGCGGTGTCAGCAAATTGATGAGCGGTATCGCCATAAATCCGGCAATCACCAGACCACCGAGAAAAACTGTAATCCGATTTTCTTCACGGAAGGCTTTGGCACCATCCTCGCCGCGATAGCGCATAGCTGCAAATTCAAAAAACTCACGTCCGAGAAGATAGCCGTTAACGATGAAAAAGGCGATCAGATTAACGCCCGGTATCAGCAGCATCAGCAATGCGAATAAGTTGCCGAGAATGACCACAACCAGAAATTTGAGCGAATAGACGAGGGAACGGCCAACCGGCATCGGTGTGCCGGCCGGTTCATTGCTGTAATCTTCGCGCTCGATAATCTCTGCCACATCATCAAGAAACATACCTGCAATCAATGCAGTAACCGGCGCAATCAGAAAGGCGAGCAGCAGCGCCAGCACAAAACCGGCGGCGATCGCGGCAAACAGGCCGAGCCAGCTTGTCCAGTCCGGCATGGCAGGCAGCATATTTTCAAACCACGGCCATGCCAGCCAGAAAAAGAACTGCCGTGCCAGTGCCCATAATGCGATCAGCGCCAGCAGGGTCAGGCCGAGCGATTTCCACAGAACTGAGCGGAACTCCGGTGAGGGCAGGCGGTAGAGGGCATTAAGTGCGGCGGTGAGGATCATCGGGGCTCCGTCTTTTTTGTCTGGTGCGCATCTTATCCGAAAACCGCTTTACACTTTTCGGGATGCGCTCTTTTTTCCGATAGATAGGGAGCCTGTACAGGGGCAACAAGATGAGTTTTACAGATCACCCGCTGTATTGATGAAAATGAAAACGCTTTTCTGCACTGGCAAAAAACACATTCCATAGATAGAACTGGTGCCGCAATGGATGCGAGGGTTGAGTTCCGGTCATCCGCCGCGAAGTTTTTATGGGAGTAAAAGCCATTTCTGCCGCCAAATATGACGTGTTATGCATCGGGAATGCAATTGTTGATATTATTTCCCGCACCGAAGATGATTTTCTGGTCAATAACGGCATTATCAAAGGTGCTATGAATTTGATCGACAGCGAAAGAGCCGAGCTGCTTTACAGCCGCAAAGGCCCTGCGATTGAAGCGTCGGGCGGCAGCGCAGGCAATACTGCGGCAGGTGTGGCCAGTCTGGGCGGTCGCTCTGCCTATTTTGGCAAAGTGGCGATGGATCAGCTCGGCACGATTTTTACACATGATATTCGTAGTCAGGGTGTGGCGTTTGATACGGCACCATTGCAGGAAGGCGTACCAACCGCCCGTTCCATGATTTTTGTGACGCCCGATGGCGAGCGTTCCATGAATACCTATCTCGGCGCCTGCGTGGAGCTTGGTATTGAAGATATTGAAAGCTCTAAAGTCAGCACATCCAAGCTGGTCTATTTTGAAGGCTATTTGTGGGATCCGCCACGTGCCAAAGAAGCAATTTTGCTGGCGGCGAAAATCGCCCATGAGCATGGCCGTGAAGTGGCTATGACCTTGTCCGATCCGTTCTGTGTGGATCGTTACCGTGATGAGTTTCTGGATCTGATGCGCTCCGGTACTGTCGATATTGTTTTCGCCAATGAGGCGGAGGTTAAATCGCTCTATCAAACTTCATCTTTTGAGAGTGCGCTCGAAGCCTTGCGTGCCGATTGCAAGCTGGCTGCAGTGACCCGTTCGGAGCAAGGCTCGATCATTCTGCGGGGTGATGAAACCGTGGAAGTGCAGGCGATTGAAATTGACGCGCTGGTCGATACAACCGGTGCAGGCGATCTTTATGCCGCCGGTTTTCTCTATGGCTATACCAACGACTATCAGCTGAAAGAATGCGGTGCGTTCGGCTCATTGGCTGCCGGTATTGTTATCCAGCAAATCGGCCCGCGCCCGCAGAATAATCTGAAAGATATTGCTGCGCAGGCGGGTCTTATCAAAGCCAGCTAAAGACATAAAACGAAACGGGGAGGGAAATATTACTTCCCGTTTTTATTCGTCGCGCACAATACCGTCGCGTTTGAGTTCTTCTTCTGTGCGCCCGCGTCGCGCTTTGTGTGCAGGCAGTACCCAGCCGTAATATAAAGCGCCGCCACGGATCAGAAAAGCGATGCCGGTACCGGCCAGCACAGAGAATGTGATCGGCGCATTGAGTGCACTCAGCGCCACGAACGTACAGGCACCGGCAAGAGCTGCGGAAATATAGATTTCACGGCGCATCAATACAGATGGCTGCCCTGCCACGACATCGCGCAAGACGCCGCCCATTGTTGCGGTGAAAATACCGGCAACGATGGCAACCCATGCATTGAAACCGAGATGCAATGCTTTTTCTGCGCCCATCACGCTGAACATCGCCATACCAATCGCATCAAGCCAGAGCAAAATACGATAACGCGATTCAACACGGTGTGCGGTGAAATAGACCAGAACAGCAGCACTGGTGCCGATCAGCAGATAGAGCGGTTCGCGCACCCAGTTGACCGGTGTATTACCGAGCATCAGATCACGCAGAGCACCACCGCCGACGGCGGTCATATTGGCAAGAAAGATGAAGCCGATAATATCAAGACGGCAGCGCGAGGCAGCCAGCGCTCCGGTTGCGGCAAAGACAAAGACACCGGCATAGTCGATAAAATCGATAAATGTCATGTCTTGTCCTCCCTTATCTAAGCAAATCGCACCGGATTGCTTATGCCTGTGTAGCGCAATTTTATGAAAATTCAGCCCAATAAAAAGCGGACGCAAGGAAAGCCCTGCGTCCGTTTTGTCTTTACACTGAGCGACTGAGACTGATGTTAAGCCGCAATGTCAGAATATTTTATTCTTTAGGACCGCCGCGTGATACGCCGACCATGGCCGGACGCAGAACGCGGTCGCCGATGGCATAGCCGGTCTGCATGACCTGAACGACTGTATTATTCGGCACTTCAGCATTCGGTACTTCAAAGATTGCCTGATGGAAATTCGGGTCGAATTTCTGACCTTCCGGCGACAGCTGGGTTACGCCATGACGTTCCAGCGCATTGATCATTGCGCGTTCAGTCATTTCCACGCCTTCAGCCAGTGCTTTCAGGCCTGTGTCTTCAGCAAGCGCATCTGTCGGAATAGCATCCAGCGCACGACGCAGATTGTCGGAAACCGAAAGCATGTCGCGTGCAAAATTGGTTACCGCATAGGCTTTCGCATCCTGCATCTCACGGGCAGTGCGTTTACGCAGATTTTCCATATCCGCAGCCAGACGCAGCATCTGGTCTTTCAGCGCATTATTTTCCACCTGCAATTCGGCAAGCGGGTTGATGGCATCTTCAGCGGCAGCATCATCTTCTGCAGCTTCAGCCACTGCTTCATCCTTGCGCGCTTTCAGAAAATCATCAGCGGCACGCTTCAGAGCATCGCGGTCACGCGGATTATTCAGGTCGCGCTGGCCAAGATCTGGGGTTTCGCCGTTTTTCTTTTCGTCAGCCATTATTCTCTTCCGTCTTGAATCATATTGTCTGGGATATCGATGTTTGTGTACTGAAAATCAAGGCCATCGCTCTGTGGCGCGGCAAATTAACAGGGTGAAACCGGTTTTAACCCCGTAACAGGCGGGAAACCAGCGAGGCCGTATAGTCTACCATTGGCACGATACGGGCATAATTGAGCCTTGTCGGGCCGATCACGCCAAGCGCGCCGATGACCCGTTGTTCGGAGTCGCGATAGGGCGCAACCACCAGTGAGGAGCCGGACAGGGAGAAGAGTTTATTCTCCGAGCCGATGAAAATCCGTACACCGGAACCGGCTTCCGCCAGATCCAGCAGCTGGATCATGCCTTCTTTGGTTTCCAGATCGTCAAACAGCAGGCGCAACCGTTCCAGATCATCCTGCGCGGAGATATTTTCCAGAAGATTGGAACGTCCGCGCACAATCAAACGGGTTTGCTGGTCACCGGATGCACCGCTCCACACTGCCAGCCCCTGTTCCACCAGATGCTGGGAGAGGCTGTCGAGCGCCTGACGGGTTTCCTCCTGCAAAGTTGCAATCTGATTGCGGGCTTCGGCAAGGGTTTTACCGTGGATATGGGCGTTCAGAAAATTCGAGGCTTCGATCAGCTGCGAAGAGGTAACACCTGCAGGCAGATCAAGCACACGGTTTTCCACGTCCCCGCTTTGCGTGACCATCACCGCCAAAGCACGGGTCGGGTCAAGCCGTACAAATTCAATATGCTTCAGTGCGCCTTCGGCCTTAGTCGCCAGTACCAGACCGGCACCGCGTGACAGGCCGGAGAGGATTTGGCTGGCTTCGGTCAGCACATGCTCGACAGAGTTATTTTGACCGGCGGCACGTACCTGATGTTCAATACTGCTGCGTTCATCGGCGGGAAGGTCGCTGACCTCCATAAAGGCATCGACAAAGAAGCGCAGACCCAGTTGGGTCGGCATCCGGCCTGCGGAAATATGTGGTGAATAGACCAGTCCCAGATGTTCCAGATCACTCATCACATTACGGATGGTTGCCGGAGACAAAGACAAAGGCAGCAGACGTGACAAATTACGCGAACCGACCGGCTCGCCGTCATTCAGATAGCTTTCAACAATGCGCTGGAAAATATCGCGTGACCGCTGATCCAGCACCTGTAAAGGGGCATGCAGAGTGTCAGCACGATCCGGTCTTATCATAGGTTCATTGGCTCCGTTTATGAGCAATATATAGGCTATTGTGCAGCGCGGGCAAAGGGCGGGAGATGCCCTTTGCATGTTTCCCCTTCGATTTTCCTTTAAATTTGGCGACTACAGGCTTAGAAGCAGGATAACTGCCTTTCAAAGGTGTCATCAGATTACAGTCAGGCTGCCGCTCATTGGCGATGCAGTCTTGTTTTAAAAGGAAAATCCATGCGTCCATCCAAACGCACTCCGGACGAAATGCGTGCAATCTCTTTTGAACGCGGTATTTCCAAACATGCAGAAGGCTCCTGCCTTGTGAAATTCGGCGATACCCATGTGCTTTGCACCGCAAGTCTTGAAGAAAAAGTTCCGGGCTGGATGCGCAACAGCGGTAAAGGCTGGGTCACAGCAGAATATGGCATGCTGCCACGCTCAACCGGCGATCGTATGCGTCGTGAAGCCGCCAGCGGTAAGCAGGGTGGCCGCACACAGGAAATTCAGCGTTTGATCGGCCGTTCCTTGCGTGCCGTTGTCGATATGCAGGCACTGGGCGAATATCAGATCACCGTTGACTGCGATGTTATTCAGGCTGATGGCGGCACCCGTACTGCGGCCATTACCGGCGGCTGGGTTGCACTGCATGATTGCCTGCGCTGGATGGAAGCCCGCCAGATGGTCAAGGTCGACAAGGTTCTCAAGGACCATGTTGCTGCAATTTCCTGCGGTATTTACGAAGGCGTGCCGGTGATTGATCTGGATTATCCGGAAGATTCATCCGCGCAGACCGATGCGAATTTCGTGATGACCGGTCGCGGTGGTATTGTTGAAGTGCAGGGCACAGCCGAAGGTGAACCATTCTCGGATGAGGAGTTTGCGGCGCTGATGGTACTGGCACGTAACGGCATCAAACGTCTGGTTGACCTGCAGAAAATGGCTGTTTCTTAATTCGGAAACAGGCGGCTCTGAATGCATTCTGAATTATCCAATAATTTAATTGGATAATTCACCCGATCGTGAGCGGAGAATGTTCCGGAACCTGTTATAACGGGCCGGAGCATTTCCGTAACAATGATGATGGTGGGAAATTCATAATGCAGAACGAGCAGCTGAAACCGAAACAGATCCTTGAAACCGCGCTTTATGTGCGCGATATCGAAGAGGCTGTGCAGTTCTACCGCGACATTCTGGGGCTGGAACTGGCATTGCCCTATAATCATCGCAATGCATTTTTTCGCTGCGGCGAGGGCGTATTGTTGATTTTCGACGCCAGAGAGACGGTAAAGCCGGCACCGGAAGGGGCGCTGCCTGTCCCGAGTCATGGTACGACCGGTGCAGGCCATATGTGTTTTGCAGCCAGCCGCGAGGAAATCGCAGGCTGGAAGCAACATCTGGAAAAACATGGTATCGAGGTTGAGCGCGAATTTGACTGGCCGAATGGCGCGCGCTCACTTTACATCCGCGATCCTTCCGGCAATTCACTGGAATTCGCTGAACCCAAATTATGGAATAATGGATAAACTGATGAGAGAGCTGAACAAAGGCAAACTGGTTGTTGCAAGTCACAATGCGGGTAAGCTCAAAGAGTTTGCCGATCTGATCGGGCCATTTGGTTTTGATACGCAGTCTGCCGGTCAGCTTGGTCTGCCGGAACCGGATGAAACCGGCACGACTTTTGAACAAAATGCTTATATCAAAGCTTTTGCTGCGGCTGAAGCAACCGGTCTGCCAGCTCTCTCTGATGATTCCGGCATGATGGTTGATGCGCTGGGCGGTGAGCCTGGCGTCTACACTGCCAATTGGGCGGAACTGCCGGATGGCAGCCGTGATTTCAACATGGCGATGGGCAAAGTCATCGATAAGCTTGCAGCCGCAGGTGCGATGCAGCCGGAACAGCGCAAGGGTCGTTTCGTTTCCGTGATCTGCCTGTGCTGGCCGGATGGTCACGCGGAATATTACCGCGGTGAAGTGGAAGGCCAGATTGTAACGCCACGCGGCAATGACGGTTTCGGCTTTGACCCGCTGTTCCTGCCGGATGGTTATGACAAGACATTCGGTGAAATGACTGCAACGGAAAAACACGGCTGGAAGCCGGGTGATGCGCATGCCTTGTCGCATCGTGCACGCGCATTCAAATTGTTTGCCGAAGCAAAATTTGCTTTGGCGGATGTTAAATAATGCAGTCTCTGTCCGCTGCCGGTGCCAATATCGCGACCCCGCTGCCCATCTTGCAGGCCGACGGGGATCATGCTTTCGGCATTTATCTGCATTGGCCATTCTGCATGGCCAAATGTCCTTATTGCGATTTCAACTCGCATGTGCGGCATCAGCCGGTGGATCAGCCACGTTTTGCGCAGAGCTTTCTGCGTGAAATGGCGACTTTGCGCGAGCGGACAGGACCACGCACGGTTACCAGTATTTTCTTGGGCGGCGGCACACCCTCGCTGATGCAGCCGCAAACCGTCGGCGCGTTGCTGGATGGAATCGCCAAATACTGGTCCGTTGCTGACAATATTGAAGTGTCGCTGGAAGCTAATCCGACCAGTGTAGAGGCCGACCGTTTTCGCGGCTACCGCGCAGCGGGTGTCAATCGTGTATCGCTCGGTGTGCAGGCACTGAATGACCGTGATCTCAAGCGTCTCGGACGATTGCATTCTGTTGCCGAGGCGAAAGTGGCGATCGGTCTGGCGCGTGAGATTTTCCCGCGTTTGTCGTTCGATCTGATCTATGCCCGCCCTGACCAGACGATTGCCGACTGGAATGCGGAATTGCGCGAGGCGGTAGCCCTCGCAGCCGATCATTTGTCGCTCTATCAGCTGACAATTGAAGAAGGCACACAGTTCTATAATCTCTGGAAGGCCGGCAAACTGACCACGCCGGAGCCGGATCATGCCGCAGCGCTTTATGAAGAGACGCAGCGCGTGACAGCAGAGCTTGGTCTGCCTGCCTATGAGATTTCCAATCATGCGGTTGCAGGGCGTGAGTCCCAGCATAATCTGGTCTATTGGCGCTATGGCGAATATGTCGGCGTTGGCCCCGGTGCGCATGGGCGTTTCCGTGAGAATGGCACACGCACGGTGACCATTACCGAAAAACATCCTGAAACATGGGTGGATAAGGTCGAAGCCTCCGGTCACGGTATTATTGAAGAAGAATATCTGACGGCGGAACAGGAAGGCGATGAATTCCTGATGATGGGACTGCGCCTGAAAGAAGGTGTTGATCTCAACCGCTATCAGAAGCTGACCGGCCATGGCCTGAACCCGCAGCGGCTGGAACAGTTACTGGAGCAAAAATTGCTGGAACTGCGCGATGAGCGTTTTTTGCGGGCAACGCCGGATGGTGCTTTGCTGCTCAATACGCTGGTTGCAGAACTGACTGCATAAGCCTTTAAAATAAGGATAGAACGTGGAAGACAATCTACAGGAAACGCGCGGCTATGTGGTGGGGGAAAAGAACTTCCGTGCCCGCCCGATTGAGCCTGCGCTCTATATTGTCGCCACGCCAATCGGTAATCTCGGTGATATAACTTTGCGGGCGCTGGAAGTGCTGGCATCGTGCGATGTACTGGCCTGCGAGGATACGCGCGTTACCCGTGTTTTGCTCAACCGTTTTGCAATTGCCCGCCGCCCGATGGCCTATCACGAGCATAATGCTGCTGAAGCCGGGCCAAAAATTCTGGAAGCACTGGCGGCCGGTAAAAGCGTGGCACTGGTTTCCGATGCCGGTACGCCGCTGGTTTCCGATCCGGGCTATCGTCTGGTCGAAGAAGCCCGCAATGCCGGTTATAAAGTGGTGCCGGTGCCCGGTGCCTCGGCGGTGATGGCGGCTTTGATGGCCTCCGGCCTGCCGACCGACAGTTTCATGTTTTGCGGTTTCCTGCCACCGAAGCAGGGGCAGCGCCGCAACAAGCTGGAGACCTATAAGACCATTGATACGACGCTGATTTTCTTTGAATCGCCTAACCGTGCCTCGGATACATTGCAGGATATGGCGGCAGTCTTTGGTGCGGATCGCCCTGCCGCTTTGTGCCGTGAGCTGACCAAAGCCTATGAGACTTTCTCAACCTCGACTTTGGGTGCGCTGTGCGAACAATATGACGGTGAAGACCGTATTCGCGGTGAGGTGGTTTTGCTGGTCGGTGCGCCGTTGCAAAATTCCGTGCCAGTGACCGAGCAGGATATTGATGCTCTGTTGCTCTCGCTTGCACAGGAGCTTTCACCATCCAAAGCAGCCGGTGAAGCTTCCCGTATGACCGGTAAACAAAAAGGCGAACTCTATCAGCGCCTGATGATATTGAAGGCTCAAAAATAATGAGTACGTCTCGTGAGAAAAAGCAGCAGGCATTTTCTCGCGGAATACGGGCGGAACGACTGGCCGCTTTTGCTCTGATGCTTAAAGGTTTTCGTATTGTCGAGCGGCGCTATAAAACCCGCTTTGGCGAGATTGATCTGATCGCCAGACGCGGCAGTCTGGTGCTGATTGTTGAAGTGAAGGCGCGTGCCTCCGTTGAAGCGGCGATGGAAGCTGTCAGTACTATGAACCTGTACCGGATTGAGTCCACAGCCGATCATTGGCTTGCCCGTCAGCCGGATCATGACAGGCTTTCTCTGCGCTTTGATCTTATCGCGGTGCTGCCGCGCCGCTGGCCGGTGCATATTCCGGCGGCTGTCAGTTTCCGGAACTAAATTTCACGAAATTTGCAAAACTCGCAAAAGCGATGCGGCGCAGCGCTCAAGCGCACAAGCCTGTTGCTTATAAGCTGCCACAGAATGCGCGATACTCGGCACAATCTTTAACCACCCTTTGAAAGGTGCTGATTGTGACGGCTCACCCAACCAGATTAACGGCTTTTCCGGCTTTCTTCCGCGTGGACAGCGCGGCAGTGCTGATCGTTGGCGGTGGTGAAGAGGCGCTGAACAAAGCGCGGCTGATTGCTGAAACAACAGCGCAAATCCGCATCGTGGTACCGGAAGGTGAGACACCGGAAGCTGATCTGGTGCAATTCGTACTGGATGGTGGCTATAATTTACGCACCGGTGCTTTGCAGGATAATGATTTTACCAATGTAAAGCTGGCCTTTGTGGCGACAGGCGATGCCGCACAGGATGCAAATATCGCTGATGAGATAAAAGCACGGCATATTCCGGTCAATGTGGTCGACAGGCCGCATCTCTGCGATTTCTTCACACCTGCGCTGGTGGCTCACGCACCGGTTGCCGTGGCAATCGGCACGGAAGGTGCAGGGCCGGTATTGGCGCAAAAACTGCGCCGCGAGATCGGTGCAGCGCTTTCTCCGCAGATCGGTGCACTGGCGCAACTGGCTGCGGATTATCGTGACAAGGTGGAAAGCACACTGCCGAGAGGTACAGCGCGGCGTCAGTTCTGGAATGTATTTTTCAACGGCACAATTACACAGGCTGTTGAGCGCGGTGATCTGAGCCTTGCGCGGGAGCTGGCCGATCAGGCTCTGATTGAGGTGAATATCCCTGCCGGTTATGTCTGGCTGGTCGGTGCTGGACCGGGGGCTGAAGACCTGCTGACTTTGCGTGCGCAACGCGTGCTGATGCAGGCGGATGTGATCCTTTATGATGCGCTGGTGCCGGAGAGCGTGGTGACTATGGGCAGGCGCGATGCGGTACGCATCCCTGTTGGTAAACGCAAAGGCTGCCATAGCAAAAGCCAGAGCGAGATTAATCAGCTGCTTGTTGAGCTTGCTCAGGAAGGGCAGCGCGTTGTGCGGCTCAAATCCGGCGATCCGCTGGTCTTTGGCCGTGCCGGTGAAGAAATGGCCGCTTTGCGTGCAGCCAATATCGGTTTCGAGATCGTGCCCGGCATTACTTCAGCCATTGCTGCTGCCGCAGATATGCAGTTGCCTTTGACATTGCGTGGTGTTGCATCCTCCCTGATTTTCACCACCGGTCACGATATGGCGGGGGACATACTGCCGGACTGGGCGCGGCTCGCTCTCAGCGGCGCAACCATTGCTGTCTATATGGGCGCAAGCGTTGCCGCTTCTGTTGCGAGCCGCCTGATCGGTGCCGGTCTGCATGAAGATACGGCGGTGGCCGTGGTGGAAAATGCCGGACGGAGCGAGCGTGTAATGTTGCACGGCCTCTTAAAAGATCTGGCACATCTGAAAAATCATAAAGAGCTGCAAGGGCCGGTGATGGTGATTATCGGCGATGCGGTTGCCGGTGCCTCTCTGGAAGATGCCCGCCCGCTTGCCCAAGAGCACACAGCGGCACAACACATAGTGGCACTGCCTGTCTTGCAGGTCTGTGAAAAGGAGAAAGCATAATGACAGTCAAAGTTCTGAGTGCCAATCGTCTGAGCGACGGTGTTTCGGTCTGGCTTGCTGCGGATGGTCATTGGGCGAGTTCCATTCGCGGGGCATTGCTGGCGCGTCATCCTGAAGCTGTGGCAGCGCTGGAAGCGGCCGGTCAGCAGGCCAGCCGTTTTGACGAGGTGGTGGATATCAATCTGATTGAGGTCGAAGAGCGCGGCAATGAGCTGTTCCCCGTTCGCCTGCGCGAGCGCATCCGTCTGTCCGGCCCGACAATCACACCTGTTGTACGGCTGCATTCTGTAGCTGGTTGAATTTTAATGCGCATTGGGAGAGCGTTGAATGTATCGGTATGATGAGTTTGACCGCGAATTTGTTTTCGCCCGTGTGGAGCAGTTTCGCGATCAGGTTGCACGTCGTCTGAGCGGTGAGCTGAGCGAAGATCATTTCAAGCCGCTGCGGCTGATGAATGGTGTCTATCTGCAACTCCATGCCTATATGCTGCGCATTGCTATTCCTTACGGCACTTTGTCCTCCCGTCAGATGCGCAAGCTGGCGCATATTGCCCGTGTCTATGACCGTGGGTACGGGCATTTTACCACACGACAGAATTTACAGTTCAACTGGCCGAAACTCACCGATATTCCCGCTATTCTGGAAGAACTGGCTGAGGTAGAGATGCATGCTATCCAAACCTCCGGTAATTGCATCCGAAATGTAACAGCCGATCATTTCGCCGGTGCGGCACGCGATGAAGTGGCCGATCCGCGCCCCTATGCCGAAATTTTACGCCAATGGTCATCATTACATCCGGAATTCTCTTACTTGCCGCGCAAATTCAAAATTGCGGTAACAGGGGCTGAGGCAGATCGTGCAGCCATTCAGGTGCATGATATCGGGCTGCATCTGAAAGAGAACGAGCAAGGACAGCGCGGCTTTGCAGTCTATATCGGCGGCGGGCAGGGACGCACGCCGATGATTGCCAAGAAGGTGCGGGATTTTCTGCCGGAAGTGGATTTGCTGACTTATATTACCGCTATCGTGCGGGTTTATAATCTCCACGGTCGCCGCGATAATAAATACAAGGCGCGTATCAAAATCCTCGTCCATGAAACCGGACTGGAAGATTTGCAGGCGCAGATTGAAGCCGAATGGCAGGTGATTAAAGACAGTGATCTGAAACTGCCGGAGGCCGATATTGCGGCCATTAATGCCTATTTTGCTGCGCCCGATTTGCCGGAGCGCGCAGAGGGGCACGGGCTTGTCGCTGCAACACGTAAAAATGATGCGGGTTTTGCCTCATGGTTTTCCCGTAATGTGACACCGCATAAGCATCCTGATTATGGTGTGGTGACAATCTCGCTCAAAGCGATCGGCGAGATTCCGGGCGATGCGTCAGCCGATCAGATGGACATTGTGGCTGATCTCGCCGAGCATTACTCGCAGGCAGAAATCCGCGTCAGCCATGAGCAAAATCTGGTGCTGCCACATGTGGCACTGGCCGATTTGCCTGTGCTTTATGCGCAATTGCAGCAGGCCGGTCTTGCCACAGCCAATGCAGGGCTGATTACCGATATTATTGCCTGCCCGGGGCTCGATTATTGCGCGCTGGCCAATGCCCGTTCCATCCCTGTGGCGCAGCGTATTTCCGAGCGTTTCGGTTCGCAGGCGCGGCAGGAAGAGATCGGTGATCTGAAGATCAAAATCTCCGGCTGCATCAATGCTTGTGGTCATCACCATGTCGGCCATATCGGTATTCTCGGCGTGGAGAAAAAAGGCGAGGAACTATACCAGATCACGCTCGGCGGTTCCGGCGACGAGCAGACATCTATCGGTGATATTACCGGTCGCGGTTTTTCTTCTGAAGATGTGGTGGATGCTATTGAGACGGTGGTCAATACCTATCTGACTATCCGCAGCGCACCGCAGGAAAGTTTTCTCGAAACCTATCGGCGTTTAGGGGCGCAGCCGTTTAAAACCGCACTCTACGGGGAGGCTGCCCATGCAGCCTGATACGCATCAACGGGTTGCGGACAGGGTTCAGCATCTCAATCATCTCTATGGTGAGGCACCGGCTGAGGACATTATTGCTGCCAGTGTGCAGGAATTTGGCGCAGGGCTGGCTGCGGTATCCTCTTTCGGTGCGGATTCTGCAATTTTGCTGCATCTGATTGCGCAGGCGCAACCGTCACTGCCGGTTTTGTTTTTGCAAACCAATAAGCATTTTCCGGCAACATTGCGCTATCAGGCGCAATTGGTGCAGGAGCTGGGGCTGACAGATGTCCGTGATTTGTTGCCGGATGCAAGCGCTTTGAAAACGCATGATCCGCTGGGCGCTCTGTGTCTGACGGACAAAGACCGTTGCTGCGATTTACGCAAAGTCCAGCCGCTTGCACAGGGCATTGCACCATTTCATGCATGGTTCACTGGGCGCAAGCAGTTTCAGGCGGCTACGCGCAACAGTCTGCCCGCTTTTGAAGCTGTGGGGCAGCATATCCGCATTAATCCTCTCAAAGACTGGAATACAAAACATCTGGAAGCCTATCGCGAGATGCATCATCTGCCACCGCATCCGCTGGTGGAGCAGGGCTACCGCTCTATTGGTTGTATGCCATGCACGCGGCCGGTCAGTGATGATGAGGATCAGAGGGCGGGGCGCTGGTCAGGTTCCGGTAAAACCGAATGCGGTATTCATCTGGGTGGGCTGGAGCAGCATTTGCAGCAGGATAAAACAAAGGGAGCAGATGTATGACGGATGTTGCATTGCCTGCCGTCTGGTCACGCAGCGGCCTGACTGAGGATGAATTTGTAGCGGTTGAGGCGCTTGAGGAAATTGCGGATTATACAGCTGTACTGCTGTCGCTGACTCTCTGGGCAGAACTGAACACACGGCCAAACCGTCTGCGCAATATCCGTATTGGTGTGCGGGTGGAGGCCGGTGAAACGCTCGACACTTTGCTGGATGATCTGGCGCATATTGATGTGCTGGTACTGGATTTCCCTGCCTTTAATGACGGGCGTTCTTTTTCCAAAGCCGCACGGCTGCGTTCCCATTACGGATTTTCCGGTGAGATCAGAGCATCAGGCGCTGTCCATATCGATCAGGTGAGTGCGATGCTGCGTTCCGGTTTTGACACGCTGCAGGTTAAAGATACACGGACTTTGCAACGCCTGCTTACCGGAGAACTACACGATAGCGGTCTTTATTATCAGCCGGTTGCCGGTGGCATTCATGGTGCTGAGCAGGGACTGGCCGGTTATAGCTGGCGGCGGCGACAGGCTCTGTAAGATCAGCTGTTTTCAATGCAGCCTGAATAGTTTTCACTATGGTCAATTCACGGTTTAGGGACAGGGAGGCAGGAATAAAGCTTGTTTTATGTGCTGAAAACATTATCTACCATTATATCTCCCAAGTCTGCGCTGTTCAAAAGGCATCGTTTTGAGTTCTGATACACTTTTCATTCATGTAACCGATCAAAAGGGCGAGCGGCATACGCTTGAGGCTCTCGAAGGCTTTCGCGTTATGGAAGTGATCCGTGACTGGGGCCTGAATATTAAAGCGGAATGCGGCGGTGCCTGTGCCTGCGGCACTTGTCATGTTTATGTAACGCCGGAATGGGCGGATAAACTCTATGACCCGCAGGATGAAGAGCTGGATCAGCTCGACCAGACCTTCCATGTCGAGGATAATTCGCGGCTTTCCTGCCAGATTATTATGACGCAGGATCTGAACGGTCTTGAAGTCCGGCTGGCTCCGGGCACGGAAGCAGACCGTGAAGCGGCTTAACGCTTAAATTTCACATTGAATTGAAGATGACTTTTCCGGCGCCCATATGATAGATAACCATTCTTCATATCAACCGGCTGGTTAGGAAACACTCGTGATACGGCATATTGTATTTTTCAGCGTCAAAAAAGATCAGGACGTGGAGGATGTATGTCGCCGTTTACGGGCTTTGGCGACGATTCCCCATTCCGAATGTTTTGAAGTTGTAGCGAACAGCAAAGTTGATCCGATGTGTGACCGGATTGATCTGGTTGTTTATGGCGAGTTCCGTGACGAAGCTGCACTGGCCGCCTTTAAAGCGCATCCGACCTATGATGCGACGACTCAGGCTGTGCGCCCGTTGCGCGAAATGCGCTATTCGGCTGATTTCACATCAACCATTGCCTGAAATAATCCCCTGAAAAGCAGTGCGATTGCTGATATTCATGATGATCTGCAGTTGAAGATTCACGTTAAAAGTGATTGTCTGGCTTTGAAATGATGACAAGCTGGCGGTTATTGCACTGCAGGCTGTGTTTAAAACTGCTTTAAGCCCGCACGGGCTGGTACATAGGAAATGCATATGGACGATTATGAAAAATATGCCATGGGCATGATGATCGTTTTCGGCGCGCTGATTATTGGTGCCCTGATAACCGTAAATCTTGTGGTTTATGACAAGCCCGGCTTCTTGTTTGCACTTGGTGCGGCAATCGTCGCATGGTTTTCGGCATTCGCTGTTTTGCTGGATAAGCCGCGTGTTTACGGCGCATTGATTGCTGTGGCGATCGGTCTGGTTGCGGCTTCAATCGGCTCTTATGTTACCTGATCAGCTGATAAAGTTTGACTTTAATAAAACGCCGCCTGTTTCAGGCGGCGTTTTTGTTTCTGTCAGCGGGGCTTGCTCAGATATAAGGTGAGTAGCACTGACGGCGCGGGCCGTAATTCGGCTGAAATGTATTGTCGGACGCACGGTAAGACCGGTAGCGGTTATAGCACCAGTTGATATGGGCGTTACGGCCGGAGCGGTAAACCGGTGCCGGACGGTAATAGCGTGGTGGTGCCGGACGGTAATAACGGAACTGCGGCTGATAATAAGGTCTGTAATAAGGCCGGTAGTGCGGACGGTTCCAGTGGCGCGGCCGGTCATAGCGACGATCATAGCGACGGTCGTAACGGCGGTCATAATGCCGTCTTTCACGATATTCGCGGCGTTCCGGATAATATTGAACATTCCGGCTCAGGCCTTGTTTTGCTGCGGTCATATCCTGCAACACAGCACTATGAGCGGCAGCAACCGGCTGCGCTTGCGCTGCGGTGCCGAAAGACAAAATGCTCATAGTCAGCGCTGTCAGCGCCGCAGTAAAATAAGAAAGCAGTTTTCTCATTTCTGTTTCTCCTCAATGAAGGCGCACTCAATAATCTTCTGTCAGCGTTTCATGACATATGCTTATCCGGCGCATCGGGCATGGTACTCTCTGAGAGATGAACGCTGCATGACTGTAATTATTCCCGCGATACAAACGGGAATTTGCTTTTTCCAATATACGCTGAAGCCACGGAAAAACTGCGGCGAATTTATGCCGGTGATTTCACAAATCATAACGGCAATGGCGCGTTCGGTGAGCGGGAGGAAGCAGGAATGGAGGGATTGCGCATTTGACATAAAGATATGTTTATGTCATCAACTCAAAACTATTTGAGTAACAGGCAGGAAATATAATGAGCACTTCACTGGATGATCTGTTTGGCCCCGTCGCTGCAAAGCCGGATGGTTCGGAAGTGCTTGCCGCTTTGCAGAAAGCTGCCCGTGAACGCATCCTCATTCTTGATGGCGCGATGGGTACACAAATTCAGGGGCTGGGTTTCCATGAAGAGCATTTCCGTGGTGAGCGCTTCGCCGCTTGTGAGTGTCATTTGCAGGGCAATAACGACCTGCTGACACTGACCCAGCCACAGGCAATTGAAGAAATTCATTATGCCTATGCGATGGCCGGTGCGGATATTCTCGAAACCAACACATTCTCTTCCACCTCTATCGCACAGGCTGATTACAGCATGGAAGAGGCGGTTTATGATCTGAACCGCGATGGTGCACGACTTGCCCGCCGTGCCGCTCTGCGTGCGCAAGCCAAGGATGGCCGCCGCCGTTTTGTCGCCGGCGCTTTGGGGCCGACAAACCGTACGGCTTCCCTGTCGCCGGATGTGAATAATCCGGGTTTCCGCGCTGTGACATTTGATGATCTGCGCATTGCCTATGCCGAGCAGATCAATGGTCTGGTCGATGGCGGTTCGGACATCATTCTGATCGAAACCATTTTCGATACGCTTAATGCCAAGGCTGCGGTCTTTGCCTGTGAGCAGGTTTTTGCCGAAAAAGGCATCCGTCTGCCGCTGATGATTTCCGGTACGATTACCGATCTTTCCGGCCGCACATTGTCCGGCCAGACGCCGACAGCTTTCTGGTATTCGCTGCGCCATGCGCGTCCGTTCACCATTGGTCTGAACTGTGCGCTGGGTGCCAATGCCATGCGTGCGCACTTGGCAGAGCTTTCAGGTGTGGCCGATACTTTTGTTTGCGCCTATCCGAATGCCGGTCTGCCGAATGAGTTCGGCCGTTATGATGAGACACCGGAAGTGATGGCCGCGCAGATGGAAGATTTCGCGCGTGAAGGTCTGGTTAATGTGGTGGGCGGCTGCTGCGGTTCTACGCCGGAACATATTACCGCGATTGCTGAAGCCACAGGCAAATACGAGCCACGTAAGCCGGTGAAACTGGCACCACTGATGCGTCTGAGCGGCCTTGAGCCGTTTACACTGACCAAGGATATTCCGTTTGTGAATGTCGGCGAGCGTACCAATGTCACGGGTTCCGCCAAGTTCAAAAAACTGATTACTGCCGGTGATTACACGACGGCGCTCGATGTAGCCCGCGATCAGGTGAATAATGGTGCACAGATCATCGACATCAATATGGATGAAGGTCTGATCGACAGCCAGAAGGTGATGGTCGACTATCTCAATCTGGTTGCTGCCGAGCCGGATATTGCCCGTGTACCGGTGATGATTGACAGTTCCAAATGGGATGTGATCGAGGCCGGCCTGAAATGCGTTCAGGGCAAACCGCTGGTCAATTCTATCTCCCTGAAAGAAGGTGAAAAAGCCTTTATCCATCACGCTAAACTGGTGCGTGCCTATGGTGCCGCCGTGGTGGTGATGGCTTTTGACGAGACCGGCCAGGCAGATACCAAACAGCGCAAGGTCGAGATTTGTACCCGCGCCTATAAAATCCTCACCGAAGAGGTCGGTTTTCCGCCGGAAGATATCATCTTTGATCCGAATGTGTTTGCCGTGGCGACAGGGATCGAAGAGCATAATAATTACGGTAATGATTTCATTGATGCGACCAAGGAAATCATTGAAACCCTGCCGCATGTGCATATTTCCGGCGGTGTTTCCAACCTGTCTTTCTCGTTCCGCGGTAATGAGCCGGTGCGCGAGGCGATGCATGCGGTGTTTCTCTATCATGCCATTCAGGTCGGCATGGATATGGGGATCGTCAATGCGGGGCAGCTGGCGGTTTATGAATCTATTGATCCGGAATTGCGTGAAGCCTGCGAAGATGTGGTGCTGAACCGTCGTGAGGATGCAACTGAACGCCTGCTGGAAATCGCCGAGCGTTTTCGCGGCACTGCGGGTAAAGAAGCCAAAGAGAAAGACTTAAGCTGGCGTGAGTGGAGCGTTGAGAAGCGTATTGAACACGCGCTGGTCAACGGTATTACCGAATATATTGAGGCTGATACGGAAGAAGCCCGCCAGAGCGCCGAGCGGCCGCTGCATGTGATTGAAGGCCCGCTGATGGCCGGTATGAATGTGGTGGGTGATCTGTTCGGCTCGGGTAAAATGTTCCTGCCGCAGGTGGTGAAATCCGCCCGTGTGATGAAACAGGCCGTGGCGGTTCTGCTGCCTTATATGGAAGAAGAAAAGGCACAGAACGGTGGCGACGAGCGTCAGAGTGCCGGAAAAATTCTGATGGCGACTGTGAAGGGCGACGTACATGATATCGGCAAGAATATTGTCGGTGTTGTGCTGGCCTGTAACAATTATGAAATCATCGATCTCGGAGTGATGGTGCCAGCCGCGAAAATCCTGCAGGTGGCAAAAGACGAGAAGGTGGACATTATCGGCCTGTCCGGTCTCATTACGCCGTCGCTGGATGAAATGGTGCATGTGGCGGCGGAGATGGAGCGTGAAGGCTTTGATCTGCCATTGCTGATCGGCGGTGCGACGACCAGCCGTGTGCATACGGCAGTGAAAATCCATCCGAAATATCAGCGCGGCCAGACCGTCTATGTGCTGGATGCCAGCCGTGCTGTCGGTGTTGTGTCGCAGCTTTTGTCGCCGGAGCAGAAAGACGGCTATGTCGCTGACATCCGCGCGGAATATGCCAAGGTGACTGCCGCTCATGAGCGTAGTGAAGCGGAGAAGAAGCGCCTGCCGCTGGCTCGCGCCCGCGAAAACAGCGAAAAGCTGGACTGGGAAAATTATACCCCGCCGAAGCCGTCTTTCCTCGGTACCAAAGTCTTTGAAACCTATGATCTGGCAGAACTGGCACGCTATATTGACTGGACGCCGTTTTTCCAGACATGGGAGCTGAAAGGCCGCTTCCCCGCAATTCTTGATGATGAAAAACAAGGCCCTGCCGCGCGTCAGCTATATGAAGATGCGCAGGCTATGCTGAAGAAGATCATCGACGAGAAATGGTTTGCACCGCGAGCCGTGATCGGCTTCTGGCCTGCCAATGTGGTGGGCGATGATATTCATCTTTATAAGGATGACAGTCGTCACGAGCATACGGATACATTCTACACGCTGCGTCAGCAGCTATCGAAGCGCGATGGCCGACCGAATGTGGCACTGTCCGATTTCATGGCACCAAAAGACAGCGGCAAGGCGGATTATATTGGCGGTTTCGTCGTCACTGCCGGTATTGAGGAGGTGGCAATTGCTGAGCGTTTTGAGCGCGCCAATGATGATTATTCCTCCATTCTCGTTAAAGCATTGGCCGACCGTTTTGCGGAAGCTTTTGCCGAGGCGATGCATGAACGGGTGCGTAAAGAATTCTGGGGCTATGCGAAGGATGAGACTTTCACACCGGATCAACTGGTGGGTGAACCTTATGCGGGTATCCGTCCGGCACCGGGCTATCCGGCACAGCCGGATCACACGGAAAAGACCACTCTGTTCCGCCTGCTCGATGCCACGGCAACCACGGGTGTGGAGCTGACGGAAAGCTATGCGATGTGGCCGGGTTCTTCGGTTTCCGGTCTCTATCTCTCGCATCCGGACAGTTATTATTTCGGTGTAGCCAAGGTCGAACGCGATCAGGTGGAAGATTACGCAAATCGTAAAAATATGCCGGTTGCAGAGGTGGAGCGCTGGCTCGGGCCGATATTGAATTATATCCCTGAGTAATATTCACGCTGAAAATTGCGACTTCAGGCACAAATATCGTTCCGGTATTTGTGCCTTTTATTTTACCAATGTGCTGACATGAGCGGCAATGGCAAGACTGGAGGTCAGTCCCGGACTTTCAATGCCGAACAGGTTGATAAGCCCTGTTATACCGTGATCGTCACTGCCGGAAATGCGGAAATCCGCTGCGGTTTCACCGCTGCCGCTCAGTTTCGGGCGGATGCCGCTATAGGTCGCCTGTAAAACACCGTCCGGTAGTTCCGGCCAATATTGGCGGATCGCAGCATAGAAACTGTCACCACGTTGCGGATCAACCGAATAATCAAGACCTGTCTGCGGGGCGACCTGCTCCAACCATTCCACATCAGGGCCGAAGCGCATTTGCCCGTTGAGATCTAGTGTCAGATGCACACCTAAGCCCCCGTCTACCGGCACCGGATAAATCAGATGCGAGAACGGGTTTTTGCCGGATGCTGAGAAATAATTGCCCTTGGCAAGATGCAATGCCGGAATATGCTCCTCCGCCAGCCCATCTATGGTTGCGGCTATCGCCTGTGCACCAAGACCGGCAGTATTGATGAAGCGCTCGGCTTCCAGCGTAAATTCTTCACCGCTTTCACGGTCGCGGGTGGTAACAGAGAAGCCGCCGTCAATCTGCTCAACACGCAGGATTTCGGTGTTGAAGGCAATATCTGCTCCATGATTTTCCGCATCGCCCTGCAGGCTCAGCATCAGAGCATGACTGTCAATAATGCCGGTGGAGGGGGAGAATAAAGCGGCAGTACAGCGGATGGAGGATTCCAGCGCCTGTGCTTCTGCCGCACTCAGCCGTTGCAGATCATGCACGCCGCAGGCTTCGGCGCGTGCCACGATTTTGTCCAGCGCGCTATGCTGAGCTTCAGACGTGGCGACAATCAGCTTGCCGCAGCGTTTATGCGGAATGCCCTGTGCTTGCGCGTAGGCATAGAGCCGTTCTTTACCTTCAACGCAAAAGCGGGCTTTCAGACTATCCGGCTCGTAATAAATGCCTGCATGGATGACTTCGGAATTACGCGACGAGGTTTGCGTGCCGATCATATGTTCGGCTTCAAGCACCAGTGTTTCAAAACCGCGCATTGCCATTTCGCGGGCAATGGCCAGACCAACCACACCGGCTCCGGCAATCACACAAGCTGTCTTTTCCATAAATCATCCCCGTCTGCTCTCCGGTCGGCAGGTTATGCTGAGCGGCAGATGGTACGCAAGACAAAAGCTCGGCGAAAGCTGCGGAAAATCACGTTTGCGGTCATCGGAGAAAGGCATTCCATGTCTGGCTTCTCCCGCGCAATGAAAATGACATTCGCCGGCAAACTTAAAGATATCATCCTTTCTCACTTGTGCGGTCTTTCGGCATGATGATGCGCATGTTTCATCGCCGGAACAGCGTTTCTCTGAGTGAAATGAAGGCCGGACAAAATACGGAATTGAGTATGAGCCTTGCACTGCATGTAGCGGATCTTGTGCCGCTTACCCCGGATAGTCAGGTTGGTCGACAGTCCGGCCGGTCTGTCGCGCCGCTGACCCATCTGCAAAGACTGGAGGCCGAGGCTATCCATATTTTCCGCGAAGTCGCGGCAAGTTTTACAAAGCCGGTGATGCTTTATTCTGTCGGCAAAGATTCATCCGTAATGCTGCATCTGGCACGCAAGGCTTTTTATCCGGCGCCGCCGCCATTTCCGTTTCTCCATGTTGATACGACATGGAAATTCAAAGAAATGATTGCCTTTCGTGATGCGCAGGCCAAGGCGCACAGGCTTGATCTTCTGGTGCATATTAATGCGCAGGGCGTGGAAGCCGGTATCAATCCGTTTATTCACGGATCCAATGTCCATACGGATGTGATGAAAACGCAAGCCCTGCGGCAGGCGCTGGATAAATATGGATTTGATGCTGCCTTTGGCGGTGCGCGGCGCGATGAGGAAAAGTCGCGCGCCAAGGAACGGGTATTTTCCTTCCGCAATGCGACCCATAGCTGGGACCCGAAAAATCAACGCCCTGAAATGTGGAATATCTACAATACACGCATCCAGACAGGCGAGTCGATCCGCGTGTTTCCGCTGTCCAATTGGACGGAAGCCGATATCTGGCATTATATTTATCAGGAAAATATCCCGATTGTGCCGCTGTATTTTGCGGGACCCCGTCCGGTTGTCGAGCGCGATAATATGCTCATTCTGGCCGATGATGATCGGCTGCAATTGCGTGCGGGTGAAAAGATTGAAACCCGTATGGTGCGGTTCCGCACATTGGGCTGCTATCCGCTGACTGCCGCGATTGAATCGCAGGCGCAAACACTGCCGCAAATTCTCGAAGAAATGCTGCTGACGCGCACATCGGAGCGGCAGGGGCGGCTGATCGACCGCGATGAGGCCGGTTCTATGGAAAAGAAAAAGCGGGAAGGATATTTCTGATGACGGATAGTATCACCCGTGCAGATCATTCAGATGCAGTGATTACGGATTATCTGGAGGCGCAGGAGCACAAATCGCATTTGAGGTTTCTGACCTGTGGCTCTGTTGATGACGGTAAATCCACCCTGATCGGGCGGCTGCTCTATGACGCCAAAACCCTGTTTGAAGATCAGATATCGCAACTGCATCAGGACAGCCGCAATCATGGCACGGCAGGCGATGATATTGATTTTGCGCTGCTGGTTGACGGTCTGGAAGCCGAGCGTGAGCAGGGCATCACCATTGATGTGGCTTACCGGTTTTTCGCCACGCCTAAGCGGCGTTTTATCGTGGCCGATACGCCGGGGCATCTGCAATATACGCGTAATATGGTGACGGGGGCTTCCACTGCCGACCTCGCTATCGTGCTGGTTGATGCCCGCAAAGGACTGCTGGAACAGACACGCCGTCACAGCTTTATCGCTTCGCTGTTAGGCATCCGCCATATTGTGCTGGCGGTGAACAAGATTGACCTGATTGGTTATGATGAGGTGGTTTTTAATCAGATTGTGCGGGATTATCAGGCCTTTGCGCAAGGGTTGGGCTTCAGCACTGTTCAGGCCATTCCGGTATCAGCACGCTTTGGCGATAATATTCGCACATTTTCAGAGAATATGCCTTGGTATCAGGGGCCTTCCCTGCTGGAATGGCTGGAGACTGTGGCAACGGACAGTAAAGCGGATACCGAACAGGATTTTCGTTTTCCGGTGCAATATGTCAGCCGCCCCCATGCGGATTTTCGCGGATTTGCAGGTACAATTGCCTCGGGGCAGGTCAGTGTCGGCGATGAAATTACCGTTGCCCGTTCCGGTGTGAGTTCAGCAATCCGTTATATTGTGACGGCAGATGGTGAGCTTGAAACTGCTCATGCCGGACAGGCAGTGACATTGGTGCTGGAAGACGAGCGCGATATTTCCCGCGGCGATATGCTGACGCATCCGCAATCGCGACCGCAGGTGAGTGATCGTCTGGCGGCGAAGCTGGTCTGGTTTGCACCGGAACCATTGCGGGCAGGGCGGCAATATTGGCTGCGCAGTCAGACCGATCAGGTCAGTGTGACCGTCAATACGCTGAATTACCGGATTGATATTGAAAACACGGAAAAACAATTTGCACAGGAACCTGCCGATCAGTTGCAGATGAATGAAATCGGACAGGTTGCGTTGCAGCTTTCCGCGCCGCTGGCCTTTGATCCTTACGGGCAAAACCGCGCGACCGGTTCTTTCATTCTGATTGACCGGCTGACCAATGCTACCGTTGCCGCTGGCTTGATCGATCATTCACTGCGCAAGGCTTCGCATATTCATGTACAGGCGGCAAAGGTTACACCGGCAGAGCGGGCGGAACAGAAATATCAAAAGCCGACGCTGTTGTGGTTCACGGGTCTGTCCGGCTCCGGCAAATCAGCGCTGGCAACTGTGCTGGAGCAGCGTCTGCATTTGGCGGGGAAACATACATTCATTCTCGATGGCGATAATCTGCGTCACGGCCTCAACAGCGATCTCGGCTTTTCAGCGGAGGAGCGTAGTGAGAATATCCGCCGTATTGCTGAAACATCGCGTCTGATGCTGGATGCAGGGCTGATTGTGCTGGTGTCGGTGATTGCACCGCTGGCGCAGGATCGTGCTTTGGGGCGTCATCTTGCCGGAGAGCATGATTTTGTCGAGATTTTTGTTGATACGCCGCTGGAATTCTGTGAGGCCAGAGATGTGAAAGGGCTTTATGCCAAAGCCCGTGCCGGTGAAATTCGTGACTTTACCGGCATTGATGCACCTTATGAACGACCGGAAGCGCCGGAACTGCACCTGCGCGGGCAGACAGGCAGTGTGGATGATCTGGCTGATGAGATCGAGAAATATCTCAATCAGCGGGGTCTCATGCATAGTCTGGTCGATGAAGGCTGGTCGATTTAACGCTCAGAGATCCATGTTTCTTCGATGGGGAAAATGTTATATATCGCCCTGAACGGGCGTGAGGAATTTAGCATGAGCATTGAAAAGACGTCACTGGCTAATGATGATCTCATGGCGGTGATGCAGCAGGCAGCGCTTGAGGCCGGTCACGAGATTATGCGGTTTTATGAGACTGGTTGTGAGATCAGTCTGAAACCGGATGCATCTCCTGTGAGCGAAGCCGATCACGTTGCCGAAGAGGTTATTCTCAAAGCCTTGCGCGCTTATCTGCCCGATGTGCCTGTGGTTGCTGAAGAAGAAATGGCCGCCGGTGACGGGCCTCTCGAGATTCGTAATCGTTTTTTCCTTGTTGATCCGCTGGATGGCACAAAAGAATTTGTGCTGCGCAATGGTGATTTCACCGTCAATATTGCGCTGATCGAAAACGGGATACCTGTGAGAGGTGTGGTCTATGCACCGGTCAGCCGCAGGCTCTATTGCGGGTCGCCGTCCGGTGCATGGCAATATGATGTGCAGCCGGAGGCTCTGTCTGGTGCAATACGTCTGCAGGTGCGTGAATGCGGCGAGCAGAAAACCGCTGTCGCAAGTCGCTCCCATAATACACCGGAAACAGATGCTTATTTGCAGGAACAGGCAATCGCATCTTGTGTGAGCGTCGGTTCATCTTTGAAATTCTGTCTGCTGGCCGCCGGTCAGGCTGATGTCTATCCGCGTTTTAGCCGGACAATGGAATGGGATACAGCAGCAGGCGATGCGGTATTGCGTGCGGCAGGCGGTAAGACCCTGACATTGGATAATCAGCCGCTGACCTATGGTAAGCGCAACCAACTGTCAGACAGCGACTATGCCAATCCGTTCTTTATTGCTTATGGCGGTGCTGGGCCGGTCTGAACAGGCTCAGCTATCAGAAGCATTTCCAGTTTATCTTGGATGCACTCTAGTTACATACGTCCGCAATTGCGAAGCTGTGCTGCATAACGCTGCGAAATATTGGTGGCTTTTTTGGCGGCGCGCTGCACCATGGCATTGCCGCGCCAGCTGCCTTTTGCATAGCCGCCATGACCGGAATAATAAGCTAGATACAGATTATACGGATCGCTCAGAGAGATGCCGTTACTGATATTGCTCTGCTTGTGATACCAGCCGACAAAATGGATCGCATCGCCGAAATTGGTGCGGCTCGCACCATAACGGCCGGTTTCACGCGTATAACGTGCCCATGTGCCGTCCAGCGCCTGAGAATAGCCATAGGCGGAAGACTGTCGCTTCCACGGAATGAAACCGAGCAGCTTGGTACGTGGCGGGCGCGCATAGGGCTGGAAGCTTGATTCTGTGTAGATCGTCGCCATCATGATCGGGATCGGCACGCCAAAATCGCGCTCGGCTTTTTTGGCATCTTTATGCCAGTTATTCACCCAGCCGTCGCGCTGATCGAAAATCGCGCAGGCATTATTGACTGATTTGGGTGCAGAGGCGCAACCAGCCAGAAAAACAGCAAAAATAAGAAGGAATTTTTTCATTTAGGCGATCTTTCAGGCAGGCAATCTCTGGGGCGAAATGAAACATTCCGTCTTGCGAAAAAGATGATCCGCAAAACAGCAAAGTGATAATGCTGAAAATCATAACGTGAAAAACTTCGGCAAAATGTGGTGCAAACAGGTTTTGAATGACTATGTTTGCTGGCGTAGTTAACCTTGGGTTAAAAGCGTGGTCGCCGGTACCGGTGCTAAAATATAAAAATAACGTGCGATGATTAAATCATCCACGTTCAAAATACTGAAATCTATAGGGAAATTTATAAACACCGCTTAAGGTGTGATGGTCGGAGCGAGAGGATTCGAACCTCCGACCCCCTGATCCCAAATCAGGTGCGCTACCAGGCTGCGCTACGCTCCGTTGACCGTGAGGCGGCTTATAGCGCCGCATTTTGCTCCCTGCAAGCGAATTATGCAAAAAAATCAAAACAACTGTTTATTATTGAAATTTATGAGCTTTTTGTGTCTGATTTTCACTGTTGTCAGAATTGATTTTTGTACGGAAACGGCCGGTTTTCCAACGCAATATGTGCATTGATCTTGATTATGAGTTTATAAATAAATCAATATAATCAATTATTTAATGGCTAAATTTTCAGATTAAAATTTATTGGATTTGTCCGGTTTTTGCAAAATATCGCTTGGCAAAAATGATTTTCCGATCCTATGGTCAAAGAAGGAATACAAAACAGTTTTGAGTGAGTTTTAGCCGTCCGGAATGACATCCGTTCAGGTCATGCATGTTCTTTGATTCTTTTCAGGAGCAAATAATGCAATCCACCGCGATCAATACAGAGCAGTCCATTCAGTATTTTACAAGTGAGTCTCCGGCGGATGAGGTAATTTTGATCCGTCCGGAAGGTTTTCGCGAATATGACGCGCGTTGGTGGTATGGCTTTGCGGGTGCTGAACAACCCGCTGAGATTAATCTGGCAGGCATAGTGGCTGTTGGAGCAGGGTTGGCGCAGATGATACGGCAGCGCGGTATTGAACCGGCAATTGTGGTCGGCCATGATCTGCGTAGCTATTCGTTCGAGATTAAGACAGCGCTTATCAAAGGCCTGATATCCGGCGGGATGCAGGTCTTTGATATCGGGCTTGCACTGTCACCTATGGCTTATTACGCGCAATTTGCACTGAATGTGCCGTCTGTTGCGATGGTGACCGCCTCACACAATGAAAATGGCTGGACAGGGGTGAAAATGGGCTGTGAACGCCCTTACACATTCGGACCGGCAGATATGGCTGAGCTGAAATCAATTATTCTGGAGCATCAGGCTGAGCCGGCTAAAGGCGGGTGCTATAATTCCGTCAATAATATCGAAAAGCTTTATTCCGCAGCTTTAACAAAAGGCCGCTTTTTAAAGCGCCATCTGAAAGTTGTTGTTGCTTGCGGAAACGGCACTGCGGGTTTGTTCGCTCCGCAAATTTTGCGCCGGATTGGTTGCGATGTTGTGGAAGTTGACTGCGCGCCGGACTGGAATTTTCCGCATTATAATCCTGATCCGGAAGCCGCTCCCATGCAAAAAGCAATGGCGGAGGCGGTCAGGACCTATGGAGCTGATCTGGCTTTCGGCTTTGATGGTGATGGCGACCGTTGCGGTGTGGCGGATCATGAGGGCAATATTATTTATGCTGACCGTATTGGCTTGCTATTGGCGCGGCAATTCTCAGAAAAGCACAAAGCCGCGCATTTTATTGTCGATGTGA
This sequence comes from Pseudochrobactrum sp. XF203, assembly GCF_020341615.1. NCBI lineage: Bacteria > Pseudomonadati > Pseudomonadota > Alphaproteobacteria > Hyphomicrobiales > Brucellaceae > Pseudochrobactrum > Pseudochrobactrum sp. XF203. The sequence continues at coordinate 209,039 of NZ_CP084392.1, forward strand.
AATCGAGCGGATTGTTTCGCAGTGATCCGGTATTGCAGGCTTATCAGGCAAAGGTCGAATATTGGAAAACCGGCCATTCCTATATCAAGCGCCGCATGGGGGAGTGCCGCGCATTGGCGGCGTTTGAAAAATCCGGCCATGTGTTTTTGAACCAGCCTTTGGGACTGGGTTATGATGATGGTCTGGCAACCGCCATCGCGGTTTGCGAAATGTTGGCTGCCCATCCGGATCAGAGCTTGGCCGCGCTCCACCGGCAATTGCCGGTCAGCTATGCAACGCCGACGCTCAATATTCCCTGCTGTGATGGTGAAAAATACGGGCTGGTTAGCCGGATACAGGATTATTTTGCCAATTTGTTTAAGGCGGGTGGTTCATTTGCAGGGCAGAAGATTACGGAGCTTCTGACGATCAATGGCGCGCGTGTCACAGTGGCTGACGGCACATGGGGATTGATCCGTGCATCATCAAACAAGCCGGATCTGGTGGTGGTTGCCGAGAGTCCGGTCTCGCTTGAGAGGCGCAATGATATGCTGCGCGCAATCAATGATGTTCTGAGACAATTCGGAGCAGGGGAATTGCCCGATTTTGAGGGCGGGTTTTAAGTTTTTTGAATAGCTTGGGCGGGGGCGTTGGCTATGGCTTTTGATCGGGAAAACGGAAAGTTCAACGGAATTAATCATACGAATTTGCCGTTGTTGAGTTTTGTGATGTGCGGCGGCAGTGGCTCACGTTTATGGCCGCTCTCCAGAATTGATAAGCCGAAACAATTTCATCTCCTGTCCGGCGATGAGAGCCTGTTGCTCGCGACTTTAAAGCGCCTGCAATTTGCTCCCGAGAACAGAATTTCTGTGATCGGTGCACAGGCTCATTCCGAGCAAATTGAACAAATAATTTCTGCTATGTCTGATGTGGGGGATATCAGGACAATCTTAGAGCCTGTGGCGCGTAATACCGCTGCGGTTGCAGCATTGGCCTCGCTGTCTGCATTATCGGGCTGTGATGATGCTTTGATCCTGCTTTGTCCGGCAGATCATGAAATATCGACTACAGAGCAGTTTTGGCAGAGCGTAGCGCAGGGAGTTCCTGCTGCCGCGCAAGGAGCGATTGTTACATTCGGGCTTTTACCGGAACGGCCGGAAACCGGCTATGGTTATATTCAGGCTGGTGAACCGCATGGCGCAGGCTATGTTATCAGCCGATTTACTGAGAAACCGGATTATGACAGTGCCTTGTCTTTTATCCGGCAGGGAAATTACTTCTGGAACTCCGGCATATTCCTGTTTCGGGCAAGCACTATGCGGGACACCTTTCTGCAATATGCACCGGATATCTGGCTGGCTGTGCAGGCTGCACTCGATAAGGCAAAGCGCGATGATAATGCGATAAGATTACCGGAATATCTGTATCAGTCTGTGTCGGCGATTTCCTTCGACCATGCGATTATGGAAAAAGCAGGCAGATGTGTGCTGATACCGGCTTCATTCCGCTGGAGTGATCTCGGCTCATGGCACTCTTTGCTCCAGCATCAACCGCAGGATAGTTGCGGCAATGTGCTGTGTGGGGATGTGATCGCCCATGATTGCAACAATAGTTATATTCGCAGTGAAAGCGGATTGCTCGCAGTGTCCGGCCTGAATGATATGGCTGTTATTGCCACCAAGGATGCAACCTTTGTGGCTCCGCTGGCACAGAGCCAGCATGTGCAGGCCATTGTCAGACAGCTGACACAGCAAAATCGTGCAGAATTATATTATGAAGCACCCATTTCTCTATCGGGTACGCACCGGCAAAAGGTGCAGGACTGGTTATTTGAACAGGCACTGCCCCTCTGGTCTGTACGTGGTGTCGATCATCGCCATGGCGGTTTCTATGAAAGCCTTTCTATGCAGGGGCTGCCGGTTGCAGGCCTTCGCCGTTCACGGACAATAGTACGGCAGATTTATGCTTTTGCGAAAAGTTCTCAGGCGGGATGGAGCGGGGAGGCTGCTGGTTTGATTGCTCATGGTTTGATCTTCATGCAGGCAAAAGGGCGCAGTCGCAATGGCGGCTGGGTGCAGTCATTTCATGCTGATGGCAGTGTGGCGGAAAGTCAGGAAAATCTCTACGATCAGACCTGTATGCTGCTTGCACTGAGCTATGTTCATCAGACGGGACATAATCAGGCTCTGCAATTAGCGCAGGAGACTTTTGCATTTCTGGATGCCAGATTGGCGCATCCCAAAGGCGGTTTCTACGAAACATTTGCTGACCACGCTAATCCGCAGGCTATACTCAGCAGCAATGCGCATATGCATTATCTCGAAGCCTGTCTGGCATGGCATGAGGTGAGCGGAGATCTTATGTTTCTCCGTCGTGCATCCGAGATTGTAGCTCTGTGTGAATATTACTTTTTTGATCGTGATTATTGGTGTCTGGGAGAATATTTCACTGCGAACTGGCAGTGGGTGCAGGATAAACGTGGCACTCACACAGAGCCTGGTCATGCTTTTGAATGGGCAGCGTTGCTCAGTGATTATGCCAAGCGCACTGGTTGCCAAAACACACAGCGGATGGCGCACCGTTTGTATAGCAATGCGATTTCCAGCGGGATCAACCGGACGACAGGTCTGGCTTATAATGTGGTGTCGCGTGAGGGTAAGCCGGTGGATAGCGGCAGCCGCAGCTGGCAGCAATGTGAGGCGATCAAAGCTGCGATCATGCTCGATGGCTATAATGGTCAGAATATGAAGCCGGAAATCGAAACACGCATCGCCACTTTGTTTCGCTGGCATCTGCATCCGGCAAAACGCGGTTTGTGGATTGACCGCGTTGATAAGAACGGAAGTCATTGCTCCGGTCATGTGCCGGCTTCAATCCTCTACCATCTGGTCAGTGCACTGACTTTATATTTGCAAGTCACAGCAAAAGCAGCTGACACACCTGTGGCGGGTAAGTCAGGCATATCTGAGAGGATAGTTATGTCAGTCTGAAAGGAATTGTCTGTGGAATTATGCTGATACAAAACAAACTTATTTGAATATGAGGTTGATCTGCTTGTGTTCAGCCACTGATTAGTTATCCTGACATGCAAAGCTGTTTCAGGAGAAGCGAGAGCCGGATTTCCTGAAGCCGCGTTCAAAAACAATCAGAGCGGGCGCGGAGGATAAATCCGCATCAGGCACGTTTTGTCCGTTTAATGGGTAAAATCAGGCAGATTTTTATGCAGCACTCTCCGCGTCATCGTGCCATTCTGGAACAGGCTAAGCTGAAAGGTCAGGTGCTGGTTGATGATCTGGCTGAACAATTTCAGGTTAGCCCGCAGACAATCCGTAAAGATCTCAATGATTTGTGCCGTGCGCAATTGCTGACTCGTACCCATGGCGGCGCTTTGTTTCCCTCCGGCGTGGAGAATCTGGAATATGAAGCGCGCAGGCAAATCGCTGCCTCAGAAAAACAGGCAATCGGTCAGGCCGCAGCTGCATTGATACCGGAAGGCGCATCGCTTTTCATCAATATCGGCACCACCACAGAAGCGGTGAGCCAACATTTGCTGTCGCATAGCCAGTTGATGGTGATTACCAATAATATCAATGTCGCCAGTCGCTTACGCGTCTATTCAGGGTTGGAAGTCATTATTGCCGGTGGTGTTGTGCGCGCCAGTGACGGTGGTATTGTCGGTGAGGCGGCAGTTGATTTCATCCGTCAGTTCAAAGTGGATTATGCAATTATCGGCGTTTCAGCGATTGATGCCGATGGTGCATTGCTCGATTTTGACTATCGCGAGGTAAAGGTTGCGCAGGCGATTATCGCCAATGCCCGTCATATTATTCTGGTAGCAGATTCCACAAAGATGGAGCGCAGCGCGCCGGTGCGGATGGGGCATTTATCGCAGATTGATACTTTCATCACCGATCAGTGCATTGAACCGTCTTTGCGTCAGATTTGCGCCGATCACGATGTGCAGTTGATTGAAGCTTTGAAACTTTAAGATCTGACAGGTTTTATCTCGCGACTGCATAAGTTTTTTGCGCGTTCTTATTTTTGTGAAGTTTCGTTTTTTCGCTCGATTTAGTTTCGTTTTTTACTATATTGCTTTCATATTGCGGATGGTGCCGGATTGAAGACGATTCCGGTGCGCCGTTTTTCATGTGTCACAGCCGTGTCAATTTACCGTGCTTCAAGCAGTTACGTATTGAATTGACATGATTTTCGGCGGAGCTTGCGACGTGGTTGCAAATACGGACTACGATATTTTCATTATTGGCGGCGGTATTAATGGCTGCGGCATTGCCCGCGATGCTGCAGGGCGTGGTTTCCGCACCGGTCTGGCCGAAATGAAAGATCTTGCAAGCGGTACATCCTCCCGTGCAACCAAACTTATTCATGGCGGATTGCGCTATCTGGAGCATTATGAATTCCGGCTGGTGCGTGAAGCTCTGATGGAGCGCGAAGTGATCTGGGCTAATGCCCCGCATGTGGTCAAGCCAATGCGCTTCATTCTGCCTTATCATCGCGGTGGTGTGCGTCCGGCATGGCTGTTGCGTCTGGGATTGTTCCTGTACGACCATATTGGCGGGCGCAAATTGCTGCCTGCAACCCGCACCCTGAATATGAAAACCGATAAGGCCGCGGCACCGCTGAAAGACCTGTTCACCAAGGCTTTTGAATATTCCGATGCATGGGTTGATGATGCACGTTTTGTGGCACTCAATGCGATGGATGCCAAGGAACGCGGTGCAACAATCCGCACCCGCACCAAAGTCATTGCCGCACGGCGCACTGCTGATATCTGGCATCTGACATTGCTGGATTTGCGCTCGGGCAAAACCAGTGAGGTGACATCAAAGCTCGTGGTGAATGCTGCAGGCCCGTGGGTTGACCGCGTACTTGCCGGTGTGGAAGGTCTGGCTGAGGTGCATAATGTGCGTCTTGTGCAGGGCAGCCATATTGTGGTGCGTAAGAAATTCGACGGCGATCGTTCTTATTTCTTCCAGAATAATGACGGGCGCATCATTTTTGCTATTCCTTATGAAAATGATTTTACGCTGATCGGCACCACAGATCAGGACTATCACGGTGATCCGGCGAAAGTGGAAATCACTGATGCCGAGAGCGATTATCTGTGCTCTGCCGCCAGTGAATATTTCCGCGAGCCGGTAAAGCGCGAAGATATTGTCTGGGCTTATTCCGGTGTCCGTCCGCTCTATGATGACGGAGCCGATAAGGCGCAGGAAGCCACGCGCGATTATGTGCTGAAAGACGATGCCGGTGAGAATAAAGCACCGCTGATTAATATTTTCGGCGGCAAAATCACAACCTATCGCCGTTTATCCGAGCATATGATGCAGAAGATTGAGCATTTTCTCGGTAAAAAAGGTGCGCCATGGACACATAAGGCGCCATTGCCGGGCGGTGATTTTCCGGTGCAGGATTTTGGCCGGATGAGCGCGAAATTTGCTGCGCATTATCCTTTTCTGGCACCGTCTCATGCGGCACGACTGTTCCGCATGTATGGTACACGCGCGCAGTGGATTTTGGGCAATGCAGCGGATTATAAAGATCTCGGTCAGCATTTTGGCGCCGATCTTTATGAAGTTGAAGTGCGTTATATGATGGTGCAGGAATGGGCACTGACCGCAGAAGATATTGTCTGGCGACGCAGCAAACGCGGGTTGGTCATGACAGCAAACGAGATCGCGGCGCTGGATCAGTTTATGAAAACCGAAACCGGTTATCATGAGGAAGCGTTGTAAGACTGGTCTTCTTGCTTTGGTTTAAGTTTACACCGCAGCCTGATTTATCAAGCTGCGGTGTTTGTTTTTATAGCCTTAGTTTCTCCTCCTTTGGGTCTCATCCTCATGCTCTTCACAGCAGCATAAATCTGGACTACCATTCTCTGTGCAGACACTGAGTGAAGCTCTGGAGGAGAGCCAGCAATGAGCATTCAGTCAGGCGAAATATCCGCCGCGGCAGGTCAGTCAGTCTTCAGCGCTCATGCGGAGCGGGTTCACTCTGCCATTCGTGGCAGCGGTGCAGCGCGTTCTGCCCTCGTTGCCTCATGGCAGCGGTCTGCCCGTCTGCACGGGTTGAAACCACAGGATCCCGGCAAACCCCAAACTATCACCGCTCAGAAACTGCGCGAAGTGCAGGAATATGTCGAGCCGCTGACCCATCTGGCACAACCGGTGCTGGATCGTCTGTTTCTGTCAGTTGGCGGCATCGGTTGTTGTGTATTGCTGGCTGACGGTACTGGTGTGCCGGTGGAGCGGCGCGGGGCTGTTGCGGACGATAAGATATTTCATAAATGGGGACTCTGGACGGGTGCCGTCTGGAGTGAAGCCTGTGAGGGTACCAATGGCATTGGCACCTGTATTGTCGAGCAACGCGCAGTGACAATTCACCGTGACCAGCATTTTCATGCAAGAAATGCTGGGCTTTCCTGCTCTGTTGCCCCGATCCACGATCATACAGGGCAACTTGTTGCGGTGCTTGATGTATCCTCCTGCCGGTCTGACCTGACTGAGGCCTATGCAGGGTTGATTTTTGCTGCGGTGAATGACGCGGCACGCAAGATTGAGACAGATTATTTCCGCTATCATTTCCAGAAAGCCCGCATTGTTCTGGCACCTGTCACTGAGCATAACAGCGGCGCACTGCTGGCAATTGATCGTGATGATATGGTGATTGGTGCCAGCCGTTCCGCACGTCTGGCACTGGGGTTGGGCGAAGACGGGTTGAAAGATCCGGTTCCTGCGGCCGATTTCTTCGGAACGCTGGCTGAGCAGGATATGGATATGGCCGAAGCTGAACGCGGTGTCATTATCCGCGCCCTTGCACGGGCTGAGGGTAAAATTTCCTCGGCAGCCAAAATTCTTGGCATGAGCCGTGCAACCCTGCATCGTAAGCTCAACCGTTTGCAGATCAGACGAAACGGCTGAGCCGCGCGGCATTCCGGAAAATGTGAAATGTTTTTTGGACGGGATGCACGAATTTAAAGCCATCTCTCAAACTGTCTCATTCTTGCGACATTGCGGGCAAGAGTTTGTGATGAGTGCTCCGCTGGCCTCATGACAAGCCGCGTATTTCCCGCAACATTATTGGTGAGTTCAGGCATGTCTATCTGAGGAGAGATAGCGTGCTGATAATGAGCGAAAAACAGGGAGAGAGACAATGAACAAGGTTGAAGTAAACCGGACAGTTCATCCTAAATTTGCCAAACGCTATGGCAATTTCATCGGCGGCAAATGGGTCGAACCGAAATCCGGACGTTATTTTGAGAATATTTCACCGGTCAACGGACAGGTTCTCTGCGAGATTGCCCGTTCCGATGCGGCAGATGTGGAACTGGCGCTTGATGCCGCCCACGCCGCGAAAGAAGCATGGGGGCGCACCAGTGCCGCAGAACGTGCGCTGATCCTTAATAAAATCGCTGACCGGATGCAGGATAATCTGGCACTGCTGGCCGAAGCCGAAACCTGGGACAACGGCAAGCCGATCCGTGAAACCACCAATGCCGATATGCCGCTGGCGATTGACCATTTCCGCTATTTTGCCGGTGCTATCCGTGCGCAGGAAGGCGGTATTTCTGAAATCGATCACGATACAGTCGCCTATCACTTCCATGAACCTTTGGGCGTGGTCGGGCAGATTATTCCGTGGAACTTCCCGATCCTGATGGCGGTGTGGAAACTCGCACCGGCACTGGCTGCGGGTAACTGTGTGGTGCTGAAACCGGCTGAGCAGACACCGGCTTCTATTCTGGTGCTGGCGGAACTGATCGGCGATCTGTTGCCTGCCGGTGTGCTGAATATTGTTAATGGTTTTGGTCTTGAGGCCGGTAAACCTTTGGCTTCCAGCCCGCGCATAGCCAAAATCGCCTTTACCGGTGAAACCACAACCGGCCGTCTGATTATGCAATATGCCAGTCAGAATCTCATTCCGGTCACGCTGGAGCTGGGTGGTAAATCACCCAACATCTTCTTTGAAGATGTGACTGCGGAAGATGATGACTATCTCGACAAGGCCATTGAAGGCTTTGTGATGTTTGCGCTCAATCAGGGTGAGGTCTGTACCTGCCCGAGCCGTGCGCTGATCCATGAAAAAATCTACGACAAATTCATGGAAAAAGCCCTGAAGCGCGTTGAGGCAATTGTGCAGGGTGACCCGCTCAATCCGGCAACCATGATCGGCGCGCAGGCCTCGCAGGAGCAGCTGGAAAAAATCCTCAGCTATATGGATATCGGTCGTCAGGAAGGTGCGGAAGTGCTGACCGGTGGCGAACGTAACCAGCTTGGTGGTGATCTGGCCGGTGGTTTCTATGTGAAGCCGACGGTCTTCAAAGGCCACAATAAGATGCGGATTTTTCAGGAAGAAATCTTCGGTCCTGTGGTTTCTGTCACGACCTTTAAAACGGATGAGGAAGCGCTGTCGATTGCCAATGACACGCTTTATGGCCTTGGCTCCGGTGTGTGGACGCGTAACGGCAACCGTGCTTACCGCTTTGGCCGTGGTATTCAGGCAGGGCGCGTCTGGACAAACTGCTACCATGCTTATCCGGCACACGCGGCTTTTGGTGGTTACAAACAATCCGGAATAGGGCGCGAAAATCACCTGAAAATGCTCGATCATTACCAGCAGACCAAAAATATGCTGGTGAGCTACAGCCCTAAGAAACTGGGCTTCTTCTGATCTGACGAAATGATCTCCCCCGAAGTCATGATCGGTTTCGGGGGAGATATGCATAACAAAAAATGAGAGCGAACGCAGTGAGTAGGATGCGTTGCAAACGCTCTGAATGTGGTTGCATTCCACGGCTGTCAGGCTGATCCGGCCTGATTGTGAAATGCTTCAGCCACGGTGATCCGGTCAATCCGGCTCGCCGACTTTCCGTAATGTTGGTGTCATGAATGGAACAGAAGGAGTGCCTCTCTTTCTGCCAAAGGAGATTGTTATGGCAAAAACTATGAAAGCCGCTGTTGTACGTGAATTCGGAAAACCCCTGACAATTGATGAAGTGCCGATACCTGTGCCGGGGCCGGGGCAAATTCAGGTTGCTATTCAGGCATCCGGTGTCTGTCACACCGATCTTCATGCGGCTGAAGGCGATTGGCCGGTGAAACCCAATCCGCCATTTATTCCGGGACATGAAGGTGTGGGCTATGTCTCCGGCGTCGGTGCCGGTGTCAAACATGTCAAGGAAGGTGACCGCGTTGGTATTCCGTGGCTTTATACGGCTTGCGGCTATTGCAACCATTGTCTCGGTGGTTGGGAGACCTTGTGTGAATCGCAGGAAAATACCGGCTATTCTGTGAATGGCGGCTTTGCCGATTATGTGGTGGCTGATCCGAATTTCGTCGGTCATTTGCCGAAGAATATCGAGTTTAACGAAATCGCGCCGGTACTCTGCGCTGGTGTGACCGTTTATAAAGGGCTGAAAGTCACGGATACCAAACCCGGTGACTGGATGGTGATTTCCGGTATCGGCGGGCTTGGCCATATGGCGGTGCAATATGCCAAAGCCATGGGGCTCAATGTTGTGGCTGTCGATATTGATGATGCCAAACTCGATCTGGCGCGACGGCTGGGTGCAGTCGCAACCGTCAATGCCAAAACCAGTAATGATCCGGCAGCCGAAGTGAAAAAACTGACCGATGGCGGTGCGCAGGGCGCACTGGTGACGGCGGTTTCGCCAAAAGCATTCCAGCAGGCGCTGGGGATGATGTCGCGTGGCGGCACGATTGCTTTCAACGGTCTTCCTGCCGGTGAGTTTCCTGTGTCGATTTTCAACATGGTGCTGAATGGCGTGACATTGCGCGGTTCCATTGTCGGCACAAGGCTGGATTTACAGGAGTCGCTTGATTTTGCTGCAGATGGTAAAGTGAAGGCGACGATCAGCACTGACAGGCTGGAGAATATCAACGCGATTTTCGACAAGATGCGCAAAGGTGAAATCGAAGGCCGTATCGTGATGGATATGACGAAGTAACTTACGAACAGGAGGGTGTCATGATTGAAGCAGAAATGAACACGAATACAGCACCGCTGAACAAAGTGACTGCGACGCCTGACGCCCTCAAACTGATTGCCGAATTGCAGGCAGAATACGGCCCTGTGATGTTTCACCAGTCCGGCGGTTGCTGTGATGGTTCATCGCCGATGTGCTATGCACAAGGTGATTTTCTGATCGGTGATCAGGATGTGCAATTGGGTGAAATTGGCGGTGCGCCGTTTTATATCAGCCGCTCGCAATATGAAGCATGGAAACATACGGATCTGATTATTGATGTGGTGCCGGGGCGGGGCGGTATGTTCTCGCTCGATAATGGCCGTGAAGTGCGTTTTCTGACCCGCTCGACGATTTGTACGATTTAATTGCTCCCAAGGCGTGACGTAAAAAAGGGCGGAAATTCCGCCCTTTTTTATATGTCTGTGTGGCTTATGGCAGCTTGTAAGACATCACATAATCACCGGCTTTGGTGCCGACTGAACCATGGCCACCGGCCACGATCAGCACATATTGTTTGCCGTCTTTGCCGGTATAGCTCATCGGTGTGGACTGACCACCCGCAGGCAGACGTGTCTGCCAGAGTTGCTTACCGGTTGTGAGATCATAGGCGCGCAGATAATCGTCAACCGCTGCACCGAGGAAGGCAACGCCGCCTGCGGTAATCATCGGCCCGCCGATACCCGGCACGCCAAGTTTCAGCGGAATTGGCACCGGTGCCATATCTTCTACCGTACCGTTTTTATGTTTATAGGCGATCTTGCCTGTGCGCAGGTCAACACCGGCCACATAGCCCCATGGCGGCGACTGGCACGGAATGCCAAGCGGTGACAGGAGTGGCCCCATAAATACGCCGTAAGGCGCGCCGTCATTACGGTTCAACCCTTGTTCACTGGCTTTTTCATCCTCACCTTTCGGCGGAATCTGATCCGCAGGCACAAGGCGAGAGGTGAAGGCCAGATAGGTCGGCATACCGAACATCACCTGACGTTTCGGATCAACCGCCACACTGCCCCAGTTAAAGACGCCGAAATTGCCGGGATAGACAATTGTACCCTGCAGGGAAGGCGGGGTGTAACGACCTTCATAGCGCAGCGAGCGGAACTGGATGCGGCAGGCAAGCTGATCGAACATCGTTGCCCCCCACATATTGGCTTCCGTCAGCGGCGGAGGATTGAAGCTGAGACCGGAAAGCGGCTGTGTCGGTGCGGAGAAGTCTTCCGGTATTGCACCTGTCGGGGCTGCAACTTCGGTCACAGGAATAATCGCTTCACCGGTGCGCCGGTCGAGCACATAAATATCGCCCTGCTTGGTCGGGCCTACCAGTGCAGGCACAGCTTGTCCGCTCTTATTGGTAATGTCGAGCAGCACGGGCTGAGCAGGCACGTCCATATCCCAGAGATCATGATGCACAGTCTGGCGTACCCAGCGAACCTGACCGGTTTTTACATCCAGAGCTGTGATGGAGGAAGAATATTTCTCTACCGCCTCACTGCGCCCCATGCCGAGCTGATCCGGCACCTGATTACCGAGAGGTATATAGATGAGGCCGAGATTTTCATCAGCGCTGAATACCGACCAGCTGTTCGGTGAATTGGTGGTGTAATGCTCACCGTCCGCAATCGGTGTGGTGACATCAGGATTACCGGAATCCCAGTTCCACAACAGCTGACCGGTGAGAATATCAAAGGCGCGGATAACGCCCGACTGTTCCTGCGTCGAGAAATTATCATTCACTGCGCCGCCGACGATGATTTTTCCGTCCATCGCAGTTGGCGGGGAGGTAGAGTAATAATAGCCGGACGGATTATATTTCATGCCGCGGGTCAGATCGAGCACGCCTTTTTCGGCAAAACTCTCGCAAATCTGGCCGGTTTTGGCATCCAGTGCAATCAGATGCGCATCCGATGTCGGCAGATAAACCCGCTCATAACAGGCCTGATCTGCGGCAACGCTCTGGTCTTTCCAATAGGTCACGCCACGGCAGGTCTGGTGCTGGCGCTGGGTATTGGCGCTGACCTCAGGGTTATAGCGCCATTTTTCCTTGCCGGTATCCGCATCCAGCGCAATGGCAATATTATGCGGCGTGCAGAGATAAAGCGTGTCTTCAATCTTGAGCGGTGTCACCTGATAAGTGGTTTCCGTCACATCCTGCGGCTGACGTACATCGCCGGTTTGGTACTGCCATGCAAGCTGCAGGCTAGCCACATTTTCCGGTGTGATTTGTGTGAGCGGTGAATAACGCTGACCATATTGCGTGCGGCCATATTGATGCCATTCGCCATCCGGTACCATATTGCCCATATCCGGTGTTGCCGCGACCGCTTCCGTGGGAAGGGAGCCGTCGAGATTATGCGGATCTTTGGTGATTGAGATACCGGCAACAATCAATGCGGCCGCGATTGCCCCCAGCAGCGGCAGAGGACTGGCGCTGCCTGCACGTGCCTGTTCTATCGTTGGTGCCACTTCTCTGCTGGCAGGGCTGAGCGCTTTGCGGATCGGTGGCAGCAACAGCCACAGACCCAGCAGCACAATAATGCCGCCGCGTGAGCCGAGCGGCCACCAGTCAAAACCGACTTCATAAAATGCCCAGCCGAGTGTGCCGAGAATGATCAGGGCATAGACCCAGAGTGCCGCAGCACGGCGGGTGAAAAGCAGTATGGCGGTCAGTAAGAAACCGGCCGCTGTAATAATGTAATAAAGGCTGCCGCCCAGCAGGGCGAGTTTTATGCCACCATAACCAAGCGCGATGCCTATGAACGCAAAGAGGATGGCTGTTAATGAAACTAACACAATGCTACCCCTTATTTATTGAATGGGGAAGAATATAGATCAGTAAAGCACAGCGGGAAGTGCTTCGAAACATTTATTTGAAAATAGAACAAATGAATCGGCGCAGATACAGTTAATTCTGACAGGAAAAGGCGCAGGAAATTCTGTAAAACAATAAGTAAATCAATTCTCTAATCAATGAAAACGCCGCCCTGTTGAGAGCGGCGTTTATCTTCAGAGCATTAGCCTTGGGAGGATGGTGCTTTTATAAACGTGTGCTGGTGAAACTGCGCAGGCGCAGCGCATTGGTCAGCACGAAGATGCTCGACAATGCCATGGCTGCCGCAGCCAGTACCGGCGAGAGCAGGATGCCGTAAAACGGGTAGAGCAGGCCTGCTGCAACCGGAATGAGTGCGGTATTGTAGGAAAACGCCCAGAACAGGTTTTGACGAATATTGCGGATTGTCGCTTTGGACAGAGCAATCGCATCCACAACAGCAGTTAGATCGCCGCTCATCAGCACCACATCGGCGCTTTCAATAGCGATATCCGTACCGGTGCCCACGGCCACACCCACATCAGCCGCAGCCAGTGCCGGTGCATCATTGATGCCATCGCCGACAAAGATGATCTTGCGGTCAGAACCTGCGAGACGCTTCAGTGCTTCCACTTTACCATCCGGCAGAACTTCCGCTGATACCTCATCAATACCGAGTTCTTTGGCAATGGCATTGGCCACGACTTTGCTGTCTCCGGTAATCATCGCCACTTTCAGGCCAAGCTTATGCAGGGCATCAATCGTGGCTTTGGTTGTCGGTTTCAGCTCATCGGCCACGGAGAAGGCGGCGACAAGTGCACCATCGCGAGCCATATAGAGAACGGATTGCGCTTTGGCAGTCATTGCTGCTGCTGCCTCTGCACCGGTGCTGACATCAATGCCGAGCTTTTTCATGAAACGTTCTGCACCGACATGGACGGGCTGACTGTCAACCATGCCACTGACGCCGAAGCCCGGTACAGCTTCAAACTCTTTGACTTCCGGCTGTTTCAGACCTTTGTCTTCCGCAGCCTGCACCACAGCAGTCGCAATCGGATGTTCTGAGCGGGATTCCAATGCGGCTGCCAAAGCCAGCATGTCATCAGCACTCTGATTGCCGAATGTATGGAACTGCGACAGCACAGGCTTGCCAATGGTCAGCGTGCCGGTTTTGTCGAAAGCGATAATATCAGCATCGCGCAGGCTTTGCAGGGCATCACCACGTCGGAACAGCACACCCATTTCCGCACCGCGACCGGTACCGACCATGATCGAGGTCGGTGTTGCCAGGCCCATGGCACAAGGACAGGCGATAATCAGCACGGCAATGGCATTAGCCAGCGCGAAAGTGAAGGCCGGTTCAGGGCCGAAGATAAACCAGATCAGGAAGGTGACAAAGGCTGCGAGCATAACTGCAGGCACAAACCATGTCGTGACCTTATCAATCAGGTTCTGTATCGGCAGCTTGTCGGCCTGTGCATCCTCCACCATGCGGATGATCTGCGAGATCACCATATCCGCACCAACCTTGGTGGCGCGATAGGTGAAGGCGCCGGTCTTGTTGACCGTACCACCGACAACCGTATCACCGACATTTTTCGTGGCAGGGATTGGCTCACCGGTAATCATGGATTCATCAATATAAGACGTACCCTCGGTGATCTCGCCGTCGACCGGCACTTTCTCACCCGGACGCACCAGAACGAGATCGCCTGCACGCACATCCTCCAGCGGAACATCCTGTGCCACGCCGTCACGCACCACACGAGCGGTTTTGGCCTGAAGCCCGAGCAGATGGGCAATGGCATGGGATGTACGGCCTTTGGCGCGGGCTTCCATCCAGCGGCCGATCAGGATCAGCGTAACGATAACCGCTGCTGCCTCATAATAGACATTGACGGTTTGCGCTGGCAGGACAGAGGGCATGAAGGTTGCAACAACCGAGAAGCCCCATGCCGCCAATGTGCCGACAGCTACGAGCGAGTTCATGTCCGGACCGCCGCGCAACAGTGCAGGAATACCGATACGGAAGAAACGCAGACCCGGACCAAACAATACGAGCGTTGTGAGAATGAACTGGAGATACCAGCTGTTCTGCGTACCGATTGAGCCGGCAATAAAATGATGCAGCGGCGGGAACAGATGCGAACCCATTTCTGTGATGAAAACCGGCAGCGCCAAAGCACCGGCAATCAGTACATCGCGCTTGAGGGTTTTAATCTCGGCATCATTTTTCTCTGCACGGCGTTCCGCACCGCTTGCAGGAGCGACCGCTGTCACAGGCTGTGCCGGATAACCGCTTTTGGTAACAATATCTGCCAGCATTTGCGGCGTGACTGACGGATCATTGAGCGTGATGCTGGCGCGTTTGGTCACCAGATTAACAGAGGCCGCAGCAACGCCGGCAGAGGATTGCAGGGTCTTTTCCACGCGTCCGACACAGGATGCGCAGGTCATGCCATCCACTTCCAGCACTACCTGTGCCGGAGGTTGCGGAATATGCGCGGTGTAACCGGCTTTCTTGACGGCTTCGGCAGCAAGGCCTGCATCCGGCTTATCTGCAAAGCGCACGGTGGCCTGCTGTGTCGCCAGATTGACTGTCGCACTGTCGACGCCCGGTAAAGCGAGCAAGGCTTTTTCCACACGGCCTACACAGGAGGCGCAGGTCATGCCGTCAATATCAAGCGTAACAACAGGCTGACCCGAGCGTGTCTGCTCAGGGTGACTATGTTTGGTCATGACAGAAACTCCTGCCTTTAGCCGAGGATTTTTGTTTCGTAACCTGCCGCATCAATGGCTTTGGCAATTGTCGCGGCATTTGCCGGAGCCGAAAAACCGATGCTGGCTTGTTTTTTCGCCAGATCAACGCTGACGGTGCTGACACCTTCAACGGCTTTGGCGGTTTTCTCAATTTTTGCCACGCAGGAACCGCAGCCCATACCGTCAACAGAGAGCAGAACAGTGGAGGAAACGGATTGTGTCATGATGATCTTCAGGGCTGATTATGCGGAAAGTCCCGCCTTTGGAAGCCCTGCCTTTCTTGTCGGTTTCAGGCGCATGTCAGCGCTTTTGTTGATGTTGACAAGAAGATTGGGCTTCCCATGATGGGAAGGTCAAGAGCTTTTTCCGAAAGAAATGTATTTAGCTTAACTATTTGATTTTATGTCTATTTATCCGTCATATCCCGCGATGAAGTCACAAACATCGCGCTGTGACATCGGTTTTCCGGTAAAAAATCCCTGTACCTCACCGAATTGTTCGTCTTTCAGGCGCGTGAGCTGTTCCTGTGTTTCCACGCCTTCTGCCGTCGTCACAATATTGAACGCGCTGCCCAGAGAAACCACAGCCTGAATGATCGCCAGATTGCGTTTGTCATTATCAATATTGGACACAAAACTGCGATCAATCTTGATTTTGTCAAAAGGGAAAGTGCGCAAATAATTGAGGGACGAATAGCCGGTGCCAAAATCGTCCATGGCAATGCTCACGCCCAGATTGCGCAATTCGAATAACAATTCGGTATTATGCTCGGTATTGGACAGCAGCACTGTTTCGGTGATTTCCAGTTCCAGACGGTTGGCCTGCAAGCCGCTTTCTTCAAGCGCGGATTTTACCATGTCCAGCATGTTGCGGCTGTTAAACTGTACCGGCGACAGATTGACAGAAACTTTGATTTTCTCCGGCCATGAAATGGCATCCTGACAGGCCTGCCGCAGAACCCAGGCACCGATTGCAGAAATGATGCCGGTATCTTCGGCAATCGGAATGAAATCATCCGGTGCGACCAGTCCGCGTGTCGGGTGCTGCCAGCGCAACAGAGCTTCACAACCGGTAATAAGATCTGTCGTCAGCGAGAAAATCGGCTGATAAAACAGCACAAATTCATTGTTTTGCAGAGCGGTATGCAATTCCAAAGCCGTGCGGTGGCGTTTTTCGACTGCCTCGCGCATGGATCTTTCATAAAAACGGTACACACCGCGCCGGTCTGCCTTGGCAGCATAAAGCGCCAGATCAGCATTGCGCAACAGCGTATCAATATCCTCACCATCTTCGGGGGCAATGACAACACCGATGGTGCAGCCGACATATTCAGGACTGCCGTCCAGATGAAAAGGTTTGCTGAACAGATTGGTGATTTCTTCAGCAAAATGGCCGATTTCCTGCCGGTGATCAGGGTTTTCCGGATCAAAAGGATGGATGATCGCAAATTCATCACCGCCAAGACGGGCAATAAAATCCTGCGGTTTCAGAAAGGCGCTGAGACGGCGCGCAACCTGACAGAGCAGGGCATCGCCTGCCGCATGGCCGATACTGTCATTGATATGTTTGAAGTGATCGACATCAAGAAACAGCAGGGCATGGCTCTGGATTGCTTCCTTTTTGGAGAATAAATCCGTCGTATGGCGCGAAAAATAGACACGGTTCGGCAGATTTGTCAGCGAGTCATGCATGGCCGTATAGGTCAGATGCGCCTGCAGAGCCTGTTCTTCCGTGATATCTTCCATCAACCCGATCAGATAACGCGGCTTTTCTCCGTTTTGCGACGGAATTGTGCGTTTCATTACCCGTACATGGCGGCTGTGACTGCGCAACGGAATTTCATTTTCGACAGTAAAAACACTGTCACTCTCCATCACATATTGATCCTGCGTGATAAAATTGCGGGCATCTTCTTCATTGAAAACCTGATGATCAGCTTTGCCGATAACATGCGCAGATTCTTTGCCGGTAATGGCACTGGCTGTTTCATTAAACAGAACATAGCGCCCGCTATCCTGCATATCTTTAATGAAAACCCCGATCGGCAGGTTTTTGATCAGGCTGTCGAGCAATGAGCGGGTCTGGCTGATTTCATTGCGCGCTTTGCGGATTTCGGTCTGATCCTGAATGATCGCGAGGATAGCAGGCTGATCGTTGAAATTTGTGCGTCGTCCATAGGTGATGACTTCAATTGTCTCGCCATTGGCTTTCAGATGTTTCCAGATTTGCGGCTTTCCGAAGTCAGTTTCCGCGTGGATGGCAGCGATCATGCGTTCGTGCTCGGATTCAGGGCGGATATCCAGCACAGTCATCCGGCTCATCTGCTCCGGCGTATAGCCGTAAAATTCAAAAGCAGCGTCATTCAGCAATAAAAATTTGAGCGAAATCGGATCATACAGCCACATCGGAATAGGGTGCTGTGTGAAGAGCAAACGAAAATCATTCTCTGATAAAGCAGGCTGAAAATACAGCGGGGAGTCGATCTGACTGTTCAGCGGGGCAGTTGTCATAAAGGCTCCGTGTCTTTTAGTTGGCAAACATCATGCCCGGCAGTGCCGTGCGGCTGTTTACACCGCATGATAAGCCTACACGACACATCACAAATCTTAAAACTACATTACAAGCCTGCGATAATTTTTTTCCAGATATTTCTGAGGAAAAATAGTGAATAAAATCACATCTATTTGAAAAATATAGAGAATTATCGTTCTGGCGATGTTTCATTATTTGTGACGTTTTTTTACAATTTTGTTTTTTTGAATGCAGAACAGTGCCGGAGCATATCCGGCGGTGGAATTTGTCGTCTTTGCTCTTTGTCATCTCTTGCTTCGGACTGCCTGTTTACCTAAAAGCTAACGCCTGTGTGAAGTTTTTGTGAAGTCTTTGTGACTGCTTTTTTATCAGCAATGACCGGTAAAATTACCGGCAGAGACAAACAGGCAGACGCATCGTGTAACGCTGCAGGAACCGGAAAGTTCCTGTTATTTTGGAAGCTGCCCATTGAGCAATCTTGCAACGCCGGTCCCTCATCATGCACCGCATACTGTCCCTTATTCTGACAGCGCGCTGAATCACGGGGATAAGCGGAATGCGGCGCGGCGCGATGGCCGGTTCTGTGCATATTTTGCCCGCAGGCACTGGTTCTGGCGCGCATTGATTGCCACAGCCGGAACGCTGTTCCTCACCCTGTCTGTCGTGATGCTGACCGAGTGGCTGATGCGCGGTTCCGCTGCATCATGGAAGCAGTATTTTACGCTGACACACCGCCCGCTCTGGACAACATTGGGTCTTGTTTTCCTCACACTGTTCTTACTGGACAGCCTGCTGGGGCGCTTGTGGCAGGGTATTTTAATTGTTGCGCCGGTTTTGCTCGGTCTTGCATGGTTCAGCCGGCAAAAGGGCATGTATCTCGGCGATCCGCTCTATCCGAGCGATCTGCTTTATACCCGTCAGGTTGTTGATCTGATGCCATTGCTGGTGCGTGACAGGCCACTGGATGCGGTGCTGATCGTACTCGCCTCGATGGCAGCACTTGCGGCTTTGTATTTTTGCTGGCGCTTTTTCCGTCGCTCTGTGCCGCGCCTGAGCTGGACTGCGCGTGCGGCACGTCTTGCTGTGGCTATGCCGGCTCTGATCTGGTTCGGCAGTATTTCCGATTATTCCAGCTTCTCTTATATCCGCGACCGCATGGGCATTGTGCCGATGATGTGGGATCAGAAAGAAAATTACGCCCATAACGGTTTGGTTGTGGCGTTTATTTTCAATATTCCCATGGCCAATGTCTCTGCGCCGAACGGCTATTCGCAGGAGCGGATTGCAAGCATTGCGGAATATTTATTCCCTGCGGATGATGACAGCGGTCTGCTGGGCGGCTCATCTTCTGCCCACGGCAATACCATTGTTCCGGTTGCTGCACGCAATGATGAAAAACCGGATGTTATTGTGATTATGAGCGAATCTTTCTGGGATCCATCCCGTCTTCCGGGTGTGGCCTTTGATGAAGATCCGATCAAAAATGTGCGTGCCAATCAGTCTGGCCATGTGTTTTCGCCGGAATTCGGCGGCATGACCGCAAATGTTGAATTTGAAGCGCTGACCGGTTTTTCGAATGCCTTTTTGCCTTATGGCAGCATTCCCTATCAGCAATATGTGCGCAGACCTGTGCCTTCGCTGGCCTCATTCTTCAGCGAGCAGGGTTATGAAACCCGTGCACTGCATCCCTATCGCCAGTGGTTCTGGAACCGTGGCTCCGTCTATGAAAATTTCGGCTTTGATAAATTCCTGTCCGAAGAAAATCTGCCGGAGCTGATGAAAAAAGGCCATCTGGCTTCCGATGAAGAATTCACCAGCGAGATTATCCGCTCGGCTGAAGAGGCGGAAAAGCCGCTCTTCCTGTTCGGTGTATCTCTGCAGGGGCATGGTCCTTATGCGCCAAGCCGCTATCCGGACAGCCAGATCAAAGTTGTTACCAATGCTGACAGCGCTGTGAGTGAGGCATCCAAAGGGTCTGTGCGGTCTTTTGCACAGGGCGCACAGGATGCGGATATCAATCTGGGACGATTGATGGCCTGGGCGAAGAAGCGCGAGCGGGAAACAATTATTGTTTTCTTCGGCGATCATCTGCCGCCGCTCGGCGATGTCTATGTTGAGAGCGGTTATATGAAGAACCGTACGGCCAGCCGCGTGGATACGGCCGATCATATGCTGGCGCAGCATGAAACGCCGCTGGTGCTGTGGTCAAGCCGTACAGACAGTTTGCGCGGTGTCGGCACAATCAGCCCGTCTTTCCTGCCGCTTTATGTTCTGGAAATGGCCGGTCTCCAGCATCCTTACTACACCGGTTTTCTGGGCAAAGTGCATCAGGAATATAGCGTGATTGATGGCCATTTGCTGCTGGATAAAGATTACACGCCCCATGCCGGATGGATGCAGCAACCGGTAATGCCGCAGATTTTGCAGGATTACCGTCAGGTTCAGTATGATATGATGTTCGGAAACAGCTATTCCAAAGAAAAGATGTTTCCGTTTATCAGTGCCGGTATTTATGCCACGACCGGTCAGGACAACAAAAAACAGGTTACATCGCAATATTAGCGGATTGAGCGCCTGCTTTTTTACTGACTTGCTATGATGAAATAATTTTTTTATGTTTGGTCAAAGATTGCGACTATCGTTCTTTGTTTGACTGTCATCAGAACGGGTTTTCCCGTAAAATGACCGGCATCTGCACTGAACCGATCAGGGAGAGGCAGATTTGAAGCGACATCTCACGCTATTTGCGCTCGCTCTGTTGCTTCCTCTGATTATTTTGGTCGGCTTTTTTCTATGGCTTCTGGTTTTGCAGGAAAGAAGTCATATTGAAAATCAGGCTTTTGATGTTACCCAATCCCTCGCCGTTACAATCGACCGTGAGGTCTATGGCCTTCAGCGCGCCGCTGAAATAATCAGCTATTCCAATATTCTGAAGAATGGCCGTTTTGATATTCTCCAAACGACCCTGCATGATATGGCGCAGGAATTAAACATCAATATTACGGTCTATGATCCTGAGGCGAAGCTGCTGGTTGCCTCGGATCCTGCACGGGTCGGTGATCTGCCGCTGCTGACAAAAACAGATCTTGCGGCTGCCAAAGCGGCAGGCAAACCCTATGTCACCGGTGTGCGGCGTGCTCATGAAAATACACCCTACTGTTTTACGGTGGTTCGTCCGGTTTTTGTTGACGGGAAAATCAATTATTTTCTGGCGCTGAGCATGGAAGCACAGCGCATTACCGATCTTTTAAATTTGAGCGGTATATCCAAAAACTGGATTGCGGTTGTGGTGGATCAGAATGATCAGGTTCTGGCGCGTAATAATAACAGCAATGATTATACGGGGCAGCTGATACCGGATAAATTACGTGCAGAAGCCACAGATAAGCAGGGGCGTTGGCGCGGACAGATTCTCGATGGCAATCAGGTGGCCGGTTATTATATCCGTTCGCCGCTGAGCGACTGGCGCATTGCGATCGGTGTTAACCGCTCAGAGCTGAACTGGCCGGTTTGGGTGGCTTTTGCCTATTTTATCATCCTGTTACTGGGCACATTATTGCTGAGTGCCTTGCTGGCAGGGTTCTTCGGACGCCGGATTTCGAAGCCGGTCAGAAAACTTGCCGCACAGGCTATGGCTGTGGGGGATGTGCAGGCGATTAAGCCGCTGGGCTCGGGTATTCGCGAGCTGGATGTTGTCAGTGAGGCATTGATACAGGCTGATAAGCGCAACCGTGCGAAAGAGCTGAAACTTCTGGAAGCGCAATTGCGCCTGCAAATGGCGCTGGATGCCGGTAATATCGGTGTCTGGGAGTATAACCCAGAAGATGCCGAAGTCAGCCTTGATGGCCGTGCCAGCCACATGCTGGCATTTAAGGACAGGCGTAAAATCAATTTTGTTACGGATTTTATGCCTCTCGTCCATGAAGAAGATAAGCTGCGCGTCGAAACTGCTTTGAGCAACGCGCTGACATCAGGCGATATTGTCCGCGAGACTTTCCGCATCCGCGATACGGAACAACCGCATCCGGTCTGGGTCACGGGTATCGGCAGGCGTATCTATACGGATATCGGAAAACCTTCGGTTCTCGGGCTGATTGTGAATGTGACCGCTGAACAGCTGGCGCTGGAGCAGCGGGAAGTGGTGGCGCAGGAGCTGAACCACCGGCTGAAAAATATGTTCGCGGTGATTATCAGCCTGATGAGCTTGTCCGCACGGGGCAAAACGGATGTGCAGGATTATGTCGGCCAGATGCGGGAGCGCATGACAGCGCTGGCCGGTGCATTTGAGCTGACCTATCAGAAAACACCCGCTGTTACGGGGCAGCATAGCACGATCTCACTGAATGAATTGCTGACCCGCCTTACGCAGCCTTATGTCTTTTCCGATTTGGAGCGCATTTCCATAGAAGGCGATGCACTTTCATGTCCCGTTGCCCATGTCACGCCGATGAGTCTGGTGTTTCATGAATTGATGACCAATTCCGTCAAACACGGAGCGTTGTCAGTGCCGCAGGGACATGTTCGCATCGAACTATCCGCATATGAGGATTTTATGCGGATTGAGTGGCGGGAGACCGGCGGGCCGCAAATTATGCAGGAACCGTCACAGCGTGGTTTTGGCTCCCGTCTCAAACAGCTCAGTATTGATGTGCAGATGCGCGGCTCGTTTAAGGAAATATGGGATAAAAACGGCCTTGTTTTTGTTATTGAACTGCCATTGCCTGATATGCCTTCAGAAAAGAGCGCATAAAACAAAAGCGCAGAATGGTCAGGAAAAGATCAATGCGGGTGCTGTTTCCTGGCGCTGCTTTTTGAGCTGCCGGTTTTCTTATTGAGCGTCATCTGATTTTGCAGCGACAAAGCATTGATGATTGCGCAATCCGGATCATTATCGCCATGGCAGCGGTCAGCCAGCTTCTGCAATGTATCGGCCATAGAGCGCATATCAGCGATCTTGGTTTCCAGTTCAGCCACATGCGCCAGCGCAATCTGCTTCACTTCGGAAGATGCGCGCTGATCGTTACGCCAGAGATTGAGCAATAATTTAATTCGTTCCAGCGACAGGCCGAGATCGCGGCACTGACGGATGAAGCGCAGATTTTGCACATCACGGTCGGAATAGACACGATAGCCGGAGGCCGTGCGGTCAGCCGCATCAATCAGGCCGATGGATTCATAATAGCGGATCATCTTGGCTGAAATGCCGGATGCTTTTTCTGCTTCGCCGATAATCATGATTGCTCCGCTCCGTTTCTTGTCTTGCCATTTATATAGGGTGCGCAGGGCTTTATCAAAGATGCTGTGCGGAGATAAAAAATATTAGGTGATGACAGGTGCACGTTTTTCCTGTAGATACTGATATATCAGTATCATTCCGAATGAGCATCGCTTTATGAGGCCTGAACCATAGTCATAATGCTTTAAATGATATTAGTTTGATGCATCATATATGGCATGGTGCTGGCGGAACGAGTGACCGGCTATTCGCAAAGGGGAGTTTGCAGAATATGACATTGCATAAGAATTTGATTGACGGCGAATGGGTTGGCGGCGAGGCGATCCCGAATATCAGCCCGTCTGATACCAATGATGTGGTGGGTGAATATGCCCGCGCATCTCAGGCCGATGCGCTGAATGCGATTGCCGCGGCCAAAGCTGCATTTCCGGCCTGGTCACGTTCCGGCATTATGGAGCGCCATGCAATCCTGCGCAAAACCTCGGATGAAATTCTGGCGCGCAAAGAAGAGCTCGGCCGCTTGCTGGCACGCGAAGAGGGTAAAACCCTGCCGGAAGCCATTGGCGAAACCATGCGTGCCGCACAGATTTTCGACTTTTTTGCCAATGAAGCGCTGCGCCTTGCCGGTGAAGTTCTGCCATCCGTGCGCCCGAATATCGGTGTGGAAATCACCCGCGAACCGGTTGGTGTGGTCGGTATTATTACCCCGTGGAACTTCCCGATTGCTATTCCGGCATGGAAGATTGCACCGGCTCTTTGCTACGGGAACACCGTGGTGTTCAAACCGGCTGATCTGGTACCGGGCTGCGCCCATGCAATCGTCGATATTCTGCACCGTGCGGGCCTGCCAAAAGGCGTTCTCAATCTGGTGATGGGCAAGGGCTCGGTTGTTGGTCAGGCCATTCTCGACAGCGCTGATGTTCATGCACTGACATTCACCGGCTCCACGGGCACCGGTCAGCGTGTTGCTGCGGCTTCGATCATCCATAACCGCAAATTCCAGCTGGAAATGGGTGGTAAAAATCCGTTTGTTATTCTGGATGATGCAGATCTCGATGTGGCCGTCGAAGCGGCACTCAATTCGTCTTTCTTCTCGACCGGTCAGCGTTGCACCGCGTCTTCCCGCCTGATTGTGCAGGACGGTATTCATGACCGCTTCGTGGATGCACTGGTTGCCCGCATGAAGACGCTGGTGATTGATGATGCGCTGAAATCCGGCACCCATATTGGTCCTGTGGTAGACGACAGTCAGCTGAAGCAAGACTTGGATTATATTGCACTGGGTGCGCAAGAGGGTGCCAAGCTGGCCTTTGGCGGTGAGCAGCTGGAACGCAGCACACCGGGCTTCTATCTGCGTCCGGCCTTGTTCACAGAGGCGACAAACCAGATGCGTATTTCCCGCGAGGAAATCTTCGGCCCTGTGGCCAGCGTCATCCGCGTTAAGTCCTATGAAGAAGCGCTTGCAACCGCCAATGACACAGCTTTTGGCCTGTCTTCCGGCATTGCAACAACCAGCCTGAAATATGCCACGCATTTCAAACGCAATTCCGATGCAGGCATGGTGATGGTCAATCTGCCAACCGCAGGCGTGGATTTCCACGTACCGTTCGGTGGTCGCAAAGGCTCCAGCTATGGTTCGCGTGAGCAGGGTCGCTACGCGGCGGAATTCTATACCACCGTCAAAACCGCCTATACGCTGGCAGGCTGATGTAACGGGCGAGAAATAAAAAGCGGAGAGGGAAACCTCTCCGCTTTTTTGTTTAGTCCAGCGCTTTAAGATTGCGTTCAATCGCAGCGCGGCGACCTTCAAGGAACGGTGGCAGAGAGAGGCTCTCTCCCAGACTTTCCATTGGCTCATCGCTTGCAAAGCCCGGCCCGTCTGTCGCGATTTCAAACAACACACCATTGCCTTCGCGGAAATAGAGCGAGCGGAAATAAAACCGGTCGATCTCGCCGGAAGAGCGGATCTTGTGGTCATTCAGTACACGCAGCCACTCCTGCATACCGGCTTCATCCGGTGTGCGGAACGCGACGTGATGGGCAGCACCTGCACCTTGTTGCGCGGCAGGCAGATCAGGCTGCACGGCTACATGCAGCTCAGCCGCTGGCCCGCCTTCACCCATTTCATAAACATGGACATGACCCTGACCATCCGGTGAGGCATAGTCACGGGTTTTGCGCATATTCATCAGCTTGATGAGAAAAGGCTCCGTATATTTCAGATCCGGCACACTGATCGTGATCGGGCCGAGGCCGCGGATCTGATGATCTGCGGGAACAGGGCTTTTCTCCCAAGGATGCGATTCACCGGTTTTACTGTCGTCCAGCAAACGGAAACGCTGACCTTCGAAATCCTCAAAATCCAGAGAGGCGCGTCCGTCGATAAGCTGAATATCACCAGCCTGAACATGCGCATCACTCAGTCGCTTACGCCAATATTCCAGCGAGTCCTGACCGGAAACGCGCAATCCAGTGCGGCTGATGGAATGGGTGCCGCGTTTTTCCGGCGCAGTCGGCCAGTCGAAGAAAGTGAGATCAGAGCCGGGGGAGGCCTGACCGTCGGCGTAAAACAGGTGATAGGCACTGGTATCATCCTGATTGACGGTTTTCTTGACCAGTCGCATCCCGAGAAGATCAGTGTAGAATTTCTTGTTTTCTTTCGCCTGTGCGGTGATCGCAGTCAGGTGATGAATACCTGTCAGGTTGGGTGACATCATATCCTCCTATACCGGTTTGCAGATTGGAATGATCCGGCTTGTTGATCTTCCATATAGAGCGCTGCCTTGCCGGAAACAGGGACAAAGTCAGGACACTGCGTCTTGCGGGCGGGGCGGGTTCTGCTGCCGATGCTGTTTACACGCAGCTATGCGGAATATTCCCTTCATATAGCTGAGATACGCCGCTGTTATCAGAAGGAAAAACGAGAGAGATTATGAGTTCTGTTGAAAGCCTTCTGCATACATTCGTCAGTCTCACGGCCGCGTTTATACTCGGCGGTATGATTGGTTTTGAGCGGCAATGGCGTCAGCGGCTTGCAGGGCTGCGCACCAATACGCTTGTGGCGCTTGGCGCCGCTACTTTCGTGCTTTTTGCCTCGCTGGTTGACGGTGATACCAGCCCGACGCGCGTGGCAGCACAGATCGTTTCCGGTATCGGCTTTCTGGGCGCAGGCATCATTTTCAAGGAAGGTTTTAATGTTCGCGGGCTGAATACCGCCGCGACTTTATGGTGCTCGGCGGCAGTCGGTGTTATGTGCGGCGCGGGTTTTTATCTCCATGCAGCGATTGCCGCCTTATTTATCATCAGCGTCAATTTGTTTCTGCGGCCTCTGGTACATCTGATTGACCGGCAACCCGCCAGCGGTGGTGAGTTCGGCACCCGCTATGCTGTCAGTATTGTCTGTATGGGCGATGCCGAAGCGCATGTGCGGGCTTTGTTGCTGCGGGATCTCGGCACTGTCCTGCATATTCAGGATCTGGAAAGCACCAATATTGAAGACAGCAATCGCGTTGAGGTCAATGCATTGTTTCGTGCCGATAATAATCAGGATCCGCTGCTGGAGCAGATTATCGGGCGGCTGAGTCTCGAGCCATTGGTGACATCGGTACGCTGGCGCTATGTTGCTGCCGATGACGGGGATAAGGACTATTAGCCGGACTATGTTTTTTGTGTTGTTTTATTCAACATGCTCATAGGCGCCTCTGTCGATCAATGTGCCGGTGATGCGCGGGTTCATCGCAAAATCCTTGATGCCTGTGGCAGGAAATCCTGTTGTCGCAGTAAATTGGCCATTGTTTCTGCCCGGAGAACCTGCAGCGAGGCGGAAATCTGAAGCACTGGCATTGATGAAGGCAGGATTACTTATGATGCTGCCTGTATCACCGCTGACAGCAGTGAATGTGTTGAAATTATTGGGAGATGTGCTGTCATTGTAGTAATTTGTATTGTTCCAGAACCAGCGTGTATAGCTGCTGCCGGATGTTGTGTAATATAAATTATTGGCAAGCTTCACTGTGTCCGGCACTGAAGGAATAAAGCTGGTGATTGCATAACCCTTTGTTCCGGCAAAGAGAATATTATTGCTGAAATTTATATTACTGACATTGTGACCGAGCTGAAACTCACCGGAATTGATGCCTGAAATGTCACGGTTATTATTCTGATACAGAGTATTGTTAGTGATTGAGATGTGAGCAGCACCGCCCGATTGTGTTGCATCATAGCCGCCTGTAAGAATGCCGGCATTTCGGTTAAAGCGGATAAGATTATTGCGCACCGTCACATAGTCAGTCAGTTTGCCCGGATTTTCGCTGAGCAACCATATTCCACCGTCATTCGCATCGGTGACATTGCGTTCAACGGTAATATTCTGCCCGCCATCAACATAGATACCAATCGCAGAAGCTACAAAGGTCAAAGCCTGATTGCCTTCCACTGACAGATTGGTAACTTTGTTCTGTGCAATCCAGCCGTTTCTGGCGCGGTTATAGTCCACACGGTTGTTGCCGTAATAGCCGGTCGCATCAATGCCTATAAAATTATTGTCGTGTACCAGATTGTTGGTGACCTGCCAGCCGTCAACATTGCCGCCAATGGTCAGGGATTCACTGGTTCCGGTTTTCAGATTATACAGCTCATTCCCGTCCACGATGACATTCTGTATCGGTACTGGCTGCTGTCCGTAGACGGCTATGCCCAAAGCATTTGCATTGCCGTTTGCAGGCAGATTATTCGCCTCAATGCCGTGAATAACATTGTCTCTGATCTCAATATATTTTCCGGTGCCCTGAGCAAGAACGCCAATGGCAATGAATTCCGTGTCGGATTTGTAGTTGCGGATTTCAAACCCTTTAATGCGTATATAGCTGGCGCTGTTGAGGCTGATGAGGCCGCGCATGCCATAGGGCTCTGTGATCAACCCGCTGCCGTCAATGATTGGCTTTTCATCAGCATATCGAGTGAGTGTGATAAAACCACTCTCCGCAGAACCTGACTTATTGAATGTCACTGTCTCATTATAGATACCGCCGCGCACAGCGATTGTGTCACCGGCCTGTGCCTGATCGACAGCATGCTGAATGCTGCGCCATGGTGCAGAATAGCTGCCTGAATTGCTGTCTGCGCCTGTGGTCGCGACATAATAAATTGTTCCGGTACGGCTATAGGCAACATTACAAATCTGGAAATTAGCAATTTCCGTTTCATCTGCCACGGAGACGGCGGAAATAGTGACATTGACAGATTCGTCCATATTGGCGGGAGCGGTATACAGGCCGGAATTTGTTATGGTTCCGATTGCGGGCGCGCCGCCTTTTACTCCGTCAACCATCCAGATGGTGTTATTCTCAGATGCCGGCATGTCTGCTGCCTGAAACTGCTGTTTTTGCAGTGCTTGCATCGGCTTGCAGTCCGGTGAAGTGCTGGCAGTGGCTGCCGGTGTATTTTGCAGGATGATTGTCGCTGAAAAAGCGACGAGCAGGCCTCCAGCCACATATTTATGATTTGAGATCGCTGATTTCGTATTTTTCAAAATAAACAAAAAGCGCATCTCCTGAGAATCACATTGTAACGAATATTTATTGTTGCGAATGCGAGCAGGGCGGAGAAATATTTTTGATATTCAACAGAGGAAACAACACGCGTCAAGGTGATTCGAGTGAGTTATCCGGAGATGCGTATCTGAACTCTATGTGCTTGTAATAAGCACAGCGTATAACGCATGAAACTATTAAATGTGACAGGAGTTTTTCTGATCTTCAGAAAGTCAACTTCTCAATTTTGAGAAGGAGTGGCGCACCCGAAAGGATTCGAACCTCTGACCCCCAGATTCGTAGTCTGGTGCTCTATCCAGCTGAGCTACGGGTGCTTGCCCTAGAACCGCTCCGTTTCGGTGCGGTAAGCGCTCTCTAAAGGGTTCTGTTTGGCATTGCAAGGGCTTATGATGAAAAACTTTCAGAAATTTGTATTTTTTTTGAAGGCTGGGGATAAATATAAGAAAACCACGCGATTGCGTGGCTTTCCTGAAGGCGTTTTTCGCGCAGAGCGTTGAAATAATTACACCATATTGCGTTGTGAGCGTTGAAACGGTGGCGGATAGACAGGCATATCAGGGATACGAATCTCAAATAATGCACCGTCTTTGTAATCGTCACGCAATTCTATGGTGCCGCCATGGGCACGAACCAGTTCCTGAGCAATAACCAGCCCCAATCCGGTGCCGTCACTGCGTGTTGACCCGCGAAAAGCGGTGAACAGATTGTCCCGCGCTTTCTTGGGCAGGCCGGGGCCGGTATCCGCCACGGCAATATAACAGGTATTGCCTATGCGCCATGCGCTGATGGTCAGGCATTTTTCGGTTTCCGGCTGCCGGTGATAGGTGCCCATTGCCTGTACCGCATTGCGGCAGAGATTGTTCAGCACCCGCAGCATTTGTTCTTTGTCAATATAGGCTTCAAAATCGACGGGAACCATATTGCGGAAGGCAATCTGTACATCCGATGGAAGCACTAACATGTCTTCCACTTCATGGATCAGCGGACGCAACAGGCGTTGCTGGCGAACCGGCACAGCTTCCTGTGTGCGGCCGTAAGCGATCACAGTCTCGGAATAGGTGATGGCGCGGTTCAGCGTCCGGATGAGCTTCGGTGAGAAGCGTTGCACAACCGGATCATTGGTATCGGCAAGACTGTCCGACATCAGCTGTGCTGAGGCCAGAATATTACGCATGTCGTGATTGATCTTGGAGACGGCCAGACCGAGATCGGCCAGATGTTTACGCTCCTGAAACAAATGCTGCAGATGTGTCTGCATCTGTGCCAGCCTGTTCTGGGCATAACCAAGTTCGTCTTTGCGGCAGGAGCCGTCAATAATCAGCGTTGGATCATCCGGTTTCTGGCCGAAAGCAAACATATTCTCATACATATGGCCGACAGGGCGCAGCAGCAGACGGTGAATGATGAAATAAATCAGCGCGGCCGCGATCAGCGAAATCAGCAGCGATATGGCAGCAATAATACGGGAGTTTTTGATCAGCCTGTTATGCAGGGCATTATCGCTCATCACAAATTCAACCGTGGTGCCGCTGTAATCGGGCGGGCCTGATACCTGCATTGTCTTATTGCCGCCGCTGGTCAGAGTGAGCAGGGCTCCCCAGAAATCACTCAGCGGTGTTGCTGTTGTCAGATCAATATATTCATCGACCTGTACGGCCTCCGGTGAGGCAGCCAGAACGCGGCTGCTGCCATTACGGGTGACTGTAATGGATTGTGCGCCTGTGGAGCGCAGTAACTGATCCTGAATCTGCAATTCCAGCGTCGTGTCCGGATTCGCATCGAGCAATAACAGGCTGGAAGTGGCAATCATGGTATGTTTGGCATTCAGCCATTGATTGCGCATATTCGCCAGTGACGGCGCAAGAATGATAACTTCGGCAATCAGCACGGCCAGAATTGTCATCAAAAGCAATTTACTGGAAAGGCGGTGACGCAGCGGAATATGCAGGTCATCGGGATCATTCGCAGTAAAATCCGATCCGGTATTGGTGAAGACCGGCGGGATACTTGTACTTAAAGGTGCATTGGCGGCAATCGCGGAGAGGGATGTTTGGGTGCCGGATGTCGCGCCGTTACCTTCCGCAGTCAGATCAGCTTGCTCACGGCTGCGCGCCTGTAATTCCTCGGCGCGCTTCTTTTCTGATTCTGCAGAGGCTTTGTCAGCAGGCCTTTGAAAATCCTTGCTTTTCATAAAGGTCATTTCACCCATCCGTCAGGCTGACAGGTTGTTCCTGTCCCCCGTCTCCACCCACGGACCAAAACAGGCGATCGCCCGGGTCACGGATTGTACAGTTGCATAAATATGCCTGACCGCAAGCCTGTCCCCACAAAGGCTAAAATCCTGCAAGTTTGTAATATAGGCGCTTTAAGCCAAAATTTCAAATTTTCGTGTGGTGTTTATTTATCGTGAGGTGATGAGGGAGTTTTCCCTGAAGAACGTTAAAACAAAAGTTTTTATTTTAACATTTGTTTGATTATCTGAAGTTGCTCTGCTATATGGCTCCCATCAGGACGATTGAAACGGAGAATGGCAATGGTGCAGGGCGATCAGGATGTGAATCAGTCAGCGAAGGCCGGTGCGCAAAATCTGCAGGATCTCTCCGCGCAGGAACGTGCTGTTCTGGAGATGATTGTCGCTAATCCTTTTGTCGGTCAGCAGCAGATTGCCGATGCGCTGAAACTGGCGCGTTCTACTGTTGCTGCTCATATTGTGCAGCTGACCCAGAAGGGTTTTGTTCTCGGGCGTGGCTATTATCTGCCGGAGAACAAGCGCATCGTCTGTATTGGCGGCGCGGTCTTTGATCGTAAATATCATGCCCATGCTCCTCTTATCAGCGAGACCTCCAATCCGGTCAGCGGTTATCGCAGCCATGGCGGTGTTGCCCGTAATGTCACGGAAAATCTGGCGCGGCTCGGCGTGAATATCGGCTTCGTCTCTATTCTTGGCGATGATGAAACCGGGCGCGCTATTCTTGATCATCTGCGCCTGCTTGGTGTTGATGTCAGTCGTGCGATTGTGACCAATGAAGCGCCGACTGCTGAATATGCTGCCATTCTGGGGCCGGATAATGAGCTGGCACTCGGCATTGCCGATATGGGCATTTTCGACCTGTTCAAGCCTGAAACGCTGGAAACTGTATGGCCGCATCTGGCTTCGGCTGACTGGGTTTTTGCCGATTGCAATCTGCCGCAGGCAACATTGGAAACCTTGCTGGCGAAGAAAACCGGCAGCCGTTTCCGTTTGGCTGTTGATACGGTTTCCGCACCGAAAGCACTGCGTTTGCCTCAGGATCTCAGTGGTGTTGATCTGCTGTTTCTCAATCTGGATGAGGCGCATAGCCTGTTGCGCCACCCTGCGGGCACACCACGCCTGACAGCAGAGCAGGCGATCAATGCCTTACATGCGCGCGGCGTTGCCAAAATCGTCATGACCATGGGTGCTGGCGGTGTTCATATCGGCGATGAAAGCGGTATCCGGCATATTGCCAGTGTGCCTGCGCAGCCGGTGGATATTACCGGCGCGGGCGATGCGCTGATTTCCGGCACGCTTTATTGTCTGCTTGACCGGAAGGAGCTGCCCGATGCAGTGCGCACCGGTACTTTGCTGGCCACGCTGACAACCGAAAGCGACGCAAGTGTCCATCCGGATTTGTCTGCACATTTTCTCGAAGCGAACCTTCATCGTATTCGCGACTGATTTATCTTCATTAAACTCCCTCAGAAAGGCTGCTCCAGCTATGACCCGTTTGACTATGCATTTCAGCGATGAAGTCCGCGCCGCTCTTGATAAAGGCGCACCTGTTGTTGCTCTTGAATCCACGATCATCACCCATGGCATGCCTTTCCCGCAGAATTTGGAAATGGCGCGTAATGTTGAAGCTGTAATCCGTGAAAACGGTGCGACACCGGCAACTATTGCTGTGCTCAAAGGTGAAATCCATGTCGGCCTCGGTGATGCTCAGCTGGAACAGCTTGCACAGACCACCGATGCGGTGAAAACATCGAGCCGTGATCTGGCTGCTGATATGGTGCAGGGTCTGACTGCCGGTACTACTGTTTCCGCAACTATGCGTATTGCTGCGCTGGCCGGTATTGAAATCTTCGCTACCGGCGGCGTTGGCGGTGTGCATCGCGGTGCGGAAGACAGCTTCGATATTTCCGCCGACCTGAACGAACTGGGCATGACCAACACCACTGTCGTTTGCGCCGGTGTGAAATCCATTCTCGATATTCCGAAAACCCTTGAATATCTTGAAACCCAGCGCGTGCCGATTATTGCGCATGGCAGCGATGATTTTCCAGCATTCTTCACCCGTTCGAGCGGTTGTAAAGCCGATCACCGCCTGAACAGCGCGGAAGAGATTGCGAAAGCGATGGCGCTGCATCATGCGCTTGGTTCCGGCACCGGCATTCTGATTGCCAATCCGATCCCTGAAGAAGATGCGCTGACACCGGAATTTATTAACGGCACGATTGAAGCCGCTGTTAAAGAAGCTGCCGATCAGGGCGTTGGCGGTAAAGATGTGACACCTTTCCTGCTGGCGCGCATCAATGAACTGTCGGAAGGCCGCAGCCTGAAAGCCAATATTGCGCTGGTGCTGAACAATGCCAAACTGGCAGCCCGTATGGCCGTTGCTTATAAAGCCATCGTATAAAAGACAGTATCCTATTGAGTTCAGCGGGCGGAAACATCGTGTTTCCGCCCGTTTTGTTTTGTCAGACCTATGTCATGGTAAGGTCTTATTAACCATATCGGCTCATCTCAGAGCGTGAGACGTGGTTTAAACAGGGCCGGATACCGGTTTTACGGGCTTTCCGGCACTTTGCCGCAACAGGATTACAGAAATTTAATTAGACCTGAGGCCGCAGATTACGCATTTTAAGAGCAGAATGCAGCGAGCCTGTCTGTGCAGGCAATTAACTCAGGTTGCGGCAAGATCGGAAGATAATGAAAAACTGGAAACAAATCACGGTTTGTTTGGTCGTGGCTGCCGCCGCCTTCGGGGGCTGGAGCTGGTATAATACTGAACGTTCCGCGACACAGGCCACCGGCGGCGCACCGGCAGCAGGGCAGAGTGGCGCGCGCAACGCGCCTTTAGTGGTTGTAAAGCCAGCCCAGAAACAGGTCGTCAATGACAAGCTGAGTGCTATCGGCAGCGGTGTTGCGCTCAATACGGTTGCGGTTTCGCCTTATTCAAGCGGAACTATACGCCGGTTTCTGGTGAGTGCAGGCACCACCGTCCAAAAAGATCAGGTCATTGCCGAACTGGATGCGGAAACAGAACAGATTGCCGTTGAGAAAGCACAGGTACTGCTGAAAGACGCGGAAATTACACAACAGCGTATGGCAACTTTGCGGGCATCGAATACGGCAACGCAGGTACAGGTTGTTGCGGCAGAGCTTGCTCTGGCCAATGCAAAACTGGCTGTGAAGGATGCGGAACTGGCGCTCAGCCGCCGTTCGGTGACAGCACCGATTGCCGGTATTGTCGGTATTCTGCCGGTGGACGCAGGGAATTATGTAACATCCTCCACCACCATCGCCACGATTGATGACCGCTCAAAGCTGCTGATTGATATCTGGGTACCGGAACGGTTTGCACCGCAATTGCGGTTGGGGCAGGCCGTGACAGCAATGCCGACGGCTCTGCCAGGCAAAAGCTTTCAGGGGCAGGTCAGCGCTATGGATAATATGATTGACGCGGCCAGCCGGACTTTGCGGGTGCGTGCGGAAATTACCAATCCGAGCGATGTGCTGCGTGCCGGTATGTCTTTTACCGTGACTATCCTTTTCCCCGGCGATCAATATCTGGCGGTTGACCCGCTGTCTGTGCAGTGGGACGGCGATGGTTCTTATGTCTGGCGCATTACCAAAGATGGCAAAGCCGAGCGTGTTGCTGCACGGATTATCCAGCGCAATGCCAATGCAGTGCTGGTTGATGGTGCACTGGCTGAAGGCGATACGATCGTCACCGAAGGCGTGCAGAATGTGCGTGAAGGCGGCAATGTGACGATTAAGGGCGCGGGCAACACCGCCAGCCCGAAAGAACCGGCCACAGCGCAGGCAAACAGTAAACAGGCAGGATGATGATGAATTCTGACAAATCATCCGCTGAAACAAATACAGTGACTGAGGATGTAACCGGCGCTGAAGAAATAGGCGGCGGGCATAATCCGCAGACTGGCGGTTTTACGGCATTGTTTATCCGCCGTCCGGTTTTTGCTTTCGTGCTCAATGTGCTGATTGTGGTAGCAGGACTTGCGGCTCTGAGCGGCGTGGATATCCGCGAATTGCCGGATGTTGACCGTCCGGTTATTTCGATCAGTACCACGTTTGACGGTGCATCTGCCGAAACTGTTGACCGTGAGGTCACGCAGGTTCTGGAAAACGAAGTCGCGCGTGTTTCCGGTGTGAAGAATATTTCTTCAACCTCATCATTCGGCCGCAGCCGTGTGACGGTTGAATTCAATGACGGCGTGGACATTAATGTCGCCGCCGCTGATATGCGTGACTCGATCTCGCGCGTGGCCAACCAGATGCCGGAAGAAGCCGATGCATCGCGTATCATCAAGGCGGATTCCAATGCTGATGCGGTCATGCGTCTGGCAATCGCATCTGAAACGCTCAGCGTTGATGATATGACGGTGATTGTGGAAGATCAGATCGTCGATGTGCTTTCCGCCGTGCCCGGTGTGGCCGATGTGGAAACCTATGGTGACCGTGATAAGATTTTCCGTATTGATATCGACCATAAACGTCTGGCCAGTTATGGCCTGACCTTTGCCGATGTCAGTTCGGCACTGGCTTCTATGGCTTTGGATCAGCCCGCCGGATCGCTGCGCAGTGCATCTCAGGCGATTGTGGTGCGGGCCACAGCATCGGTTTCCTCGCCGCAGGATTTCGAGAATATCATTATCAAAGGGCAGACCCGCATCCGCGATGTCGCCAATGTCACGCTGGGGCCGGATATTGAAAGCTCGGCAGTGCTCAATAATGGCCGTAACAGTATCGGCCTTGGCATTATCCGTCAGGCTCAGTCCAACACCTTGGATATTTCGGACGGTATTCGTGCGGAAGTCGAGCGCCTGAATAAGACATTGCCGGAAGGCATGACAATGCGGGTGACCAGTGATGATGCGAACTTCATCCGTGGTGCGATGCATGAAGTGGAAATCGCGCTGACCGCAGCGATCCTCATTGTCATTGCTGTTATTTATATGTTCCTGCGCGATATCCGCGCGACACTGATCCCGACTGTTTCCATTCCGGTGGCGCTGGTCGGTACTGTGGCGGCGATTTATCTGGCAGGATTTTCGATCAATATTCTGACCCTTCTGGCGCTGGTTCTGGCAACCGGTCTGGTGGTGGATGACGCGATTGTGGTGTTGGAAAATATTGTCCGGCGTCGGTCGATGGGGCTGGGGCCGCGTGCGGCTGCGGTGCTTGGCACAAAAGAAGTGTTCTTTGCGGTTATCGCCACAACACTGACACTGGTGGCGGTGTTTGTGCCGATTTCCTTCCTGCCGGGACAGGCCGGCGGCTTGTTCCGCGAATTCGGTTTTGTGCTGGCAATTGCCGTGCTGCTGTCCTCCGTAGTGGCGCTCACACTGTGTCCGATGCTGGCTTCGCGGTTTCTGACCGCCGAAAGCATCGCCCATGAAACCGGCGCAGATAAACCGCGCGGACTTGTTTATCGTATCAGTGCGGGGCTGGCACAATTCTATCGCCGCAGTCTGCATTGGTGCCTTAATGCGCCGTGGATTGTGGTTGCGGCTGCTCTGGTCTTCGCCTTCTTTTCATTAAGTGCCTATACGACTTTGCGTCAGGAACTGACCCCGAATGAGGATCGTTCTGCGGTTATGCTGCGTATTTCGGGTCCGCAGGGCATCAGTATTGATTTCCTGCGTTCGCAGCTCGAGCAGATTGACGTGGCGCTCAAACCGCTGCGCGATAATGGCGAGATTGTAAATTCCTATGCTATTGCCGGTTCCGGCGGTGCGTCCAATAACGGCTTTATGGTGCTGACACTGGCCGACTGGGCAGAGCGCGACCGTAAGCAGCAGGATATTGTTGCCGATATTAACAAGCGTCTGCGTCCGATTACCGGCGTGCGTGCATTTACTCTGCAGCCAAACAGCCTCGGTATTCGCGGTGCCGGCAATGGTCTGCAATTCACGCTGGTCGGCAATGATTATGCCACGATCCAGCCGGTCACCCGTGTTTTGCTGGCCGAGATGGAAAAAGATCCGCGCTTCCAGCAGCCGCGCCTGTCGGTGGACGCAACGCAGCCGCAGCTCTCGGTACAGATTGACCGCGAGCGGGCATCGGATCTCGGTATTGATATTACCGGCCTTGCCAATGCGGTGCAGTCGGTGCTCGATGGCCGCAGGATCGGCGCTGTCTATATCGGCGACCGTTCCTATGACGTGAAGATGATGGCGACGTCCAATCCGATCAATGATCCGACGGATCTGGAAAATGTCTTCATGCGTACCGGTGACGGCCGTTATGTCTCGATGGCAACCATTGCTTCGGTACGGGAAATTGCGGTGCCGCCGCAGCTGGCGCGTGAACAACGCCTGCGCTCCATTGCGATTACCTCAGGTCTGAGCAGTGATTTTGCTCTGGGCGATGCTTATAAAACCGTACAGGAACTGGCCGCTCCATTGCTGCCTGCTGGTGTGCAGATGGTGCCGCTGGCAGAAGCGGCAACTTTGGGTGAAACCTCGACCGGTCTGTTTCTGGTATTTGGCTTTGCGGTGGTGATTATTCTGCTGGTTTTGGCCGCGCAGTTTGAGAGCTTCGTCAGTGCGCTGATCGTTATGGCGACCGTGCCGCTGGGATTGGGCTGTGCCATTGTGGCGCTGATCCTCACCGGCACGAGCCTGAACGTGTATAGCCAGATCGGGCTGGTTTTGCTGGTCGGTATCATGGCGAAGAACGGTATTCTGATTGTGGAATTTGCCGATCAGTTGCGCGACCGTGGTCTGTCTTTGCGGGAGGCGGTGGAAGAAGCATCGAATATCCGCCTGCGTCCGGTCTGTATGACGATGATCTGTGCGGTGCTTGGCGGTATTCCGCTGGTCATCGCTTCCGGCGCCGGTGCGGAAGCCCGTATCGCGCTGGGCTGGATTATTGTTGGCGGCCTCGGTCTGGCAACCATTGCCACACTTTATGTGACACCGGTTGCCTATCTGCTGCTTGGCCGTTTCACCAAGCCGAAAAGCGATGAAGAAAAACGTCTGGATCGCGAGCTGGCTCATGCGGCCACGCTGGAAATGAAACCGGAGTAAATGAAAACGGCGGGATAAATACCCGCCGTTTTTATTTCACACACCAATCGGCATCAGTGCCGGATCGCGTTCCACTTTGCGTGGTGCGACGACTTCCTTCCAGACCGACAAAGCCTGCTGTTGTGGTGTATTCGGCGCCCGCTCAATAAAGCGTCCGTCACCGGGCTCTGCCAGAATTTTACCCTGCGCATAGGCAACGCGCCCGCCGCTGATGGTCATGCGTGGCAGGCCGGTCACTTTCATACCTTCAAACACATTGTAATCAATCGCCGAATGCTGATGCTTCGCCGAGATTGTCTTGCTTGCATTCGGATCCCAGATGATGAGGTCGGCATCCGAACCCTCCAGCACTGCCCCTTTGCGTGGATAAATGTTGAGAATTTTCGCCGCATTGGTGGAGGTGACAGCGACAAATTCATTCTCGGTCAGACGACCGGTGCGCACACCTGTTGTCCATAGCACCGGCAGACGTTCTTCCAGTCCTGCGGTACCGTTGGGGATTTGGGTGAAATTGCCAACACCGTGGCGCTTTTGTTCGGTGGTGAAAGCGCAATGGTCAGTGGCTACACATTGCAGGCTGCCTGCGCTTAAACCCGCCCATAGACTGTCCTGATTGATCTTGTCGCGAAATGGCGGTGACATCACCCGCCGTGCCGCATAGTCCCAGTTTTTATTCTGATACTCGCTCTCATCCAGTGTCAGATGCTGGATCAGCGGTTCGCCATAAACGCGCATGCCTTTCTGGCGCGCACGGCGGATGGCTTCATGCGCCTGTTCGCAGGAAACATGCACGACA
The DNA here is from genome assembly GCF_020341615.1 of Pseudochrobactrum sp. XF203. Classification (NCBI taxonomy): domain Bacteria; kingdom Pseudomonadati; phylum Pseudomonadota; class Alphaproteobacteria; order Hyphomicrobiales; family Brucellaceae; genus Pseudochrobactrum; species Pseudochrobactrum sp. XF203. The sequence continues at coordinate 248,000 of NZ_CP084392.1, forward strand.
TAGAGCGGCACGCCTGCCTGATCGGCAATCATGATGGCGCGGTTGGTGGCTTCGCCTTCCACTTCCGGCGGGCGGGAATAACTATGCGCTTCAGGCCCTGTATTACCTGCTGCCAGCAGATTTTGCTGCAATTGCGCAACAATATCGCCGTTTTCCGCATGTACGAGCGGCATGGCGCCGATTTCGGCACAACGGCGGAAAGAGGCGAACATCTCGTCATCATTGACCATCAATGCGCCTTTATAGGCCATGAAATGTTTGAATGTATTGACGCCGCGTGCCACCACTTCCGGCATTTCATTATAGCAGCGTTCGCTCCAGCCGGTGACGGCCATGTGGAAGGAATAGTCGGTGCGCGCTTTGCCTGCTTTCTGAAACCAGTCCTGCAAGGCTTCCAGCAAATTGCCCTCCGGTGAAGGCAGCACAAAATCCACCACCATTGTGGTACCGCCGGCCAGTGCCGCAGCGGTGCCGCTGTCAAAATCATCGGAACTGTGGGTGCCCATAAACGGCATTTCCAGATGGGTGTGGGGATCAATGCCCCCCGGCATAATCAGGCAGCCATAGGCGTCAATTGTGGTGTCGCCCTGTAAATCATGGCCGATAGCGGCAATTTTGCCGTCTGCAATCAGAACATCCGCATCGTAAGAGCGGTCTGCGGTAACGATTTTACCGCCTTTAATCAGTGTGGTTTTGTTATCTGCCTGTGACTTGGTATGCGATCCGGAATATGACATTGTTCGTTTCCCCTTATGGTTTTTTGCGAACAGATGCAGATTGATCGAAAAGGTTAAAGGCTCCGGCACAAATGTCTCATGCCGGAGCAGGTATTTATACGATTTCAGCGGTTTCCAATGCTGCATGCAACAGCACATCAGCGCCATTGCCGGCCCATTCTTTGGTGATGTCCTCGGCCTCATTATGGCTCAGGCCATCAACGCAAGGGCACATAATCATGGCCGATGGTGCGACCTGATTGATCCAGCAGGCATCATGACCGGCACCGGATATAATATTGCGGTGTGAGAGACCGAGACGCTCGGTTGCCTGACGGATGGTCGAGAGGCAGGTCTCGTCAAAGGAAACCGGATCAAACGCGCCGACTTCTTCAATCTGATAGGTCAGGCCGATTTTCTCACAGATTTCAGCAACGGATTTCTCCAGTTTCTGCACCATTTTGGCGAGTTCTGCTTTATCCGGATGACGGAAGTCGGCGACAAAAACAGCCGTACCGGGAATGATATTGCGGGAATTCGGGCTGATATGGGCATAGCCCACGGCACCAACACCATTCGGTGCGTGCTCCCATGCAATCTCATCCACACGTTCGGTGATACGTGCCATACCAAGCCCTGCATTCACGCGTTTGCGCATCGGTGTTGAGCCGGTATGGGCTTCTTTACCGGTGAGCGTAATCTGCAACCATTTCAGCCCCTGACCGTGGGTGACAATACCGATATCCAGTCCTTCATCTTCCAGAATAGGCCCTTGCTCAATATGTAACTCGTAATAGGCTTTGATCGGGCGTTTAGTTGTCGGGATTGAACCTTCAAAGCCGATGCGTTTCAGCTCGTCGCCAACGGTTTTACCGTCCGCATCCGTGCGGGATTTCGCCCATGCCTCATCAAAGAGACCGGCGAAGACACCGGAGGCCAGCATCGCAGGGGCAAAACGGGCACCTTCTTCATTCGTCCAGTTTACCACCTCGATCGGATGGCGGGTTTTAATGCCGAGATCGTTGAGGGTGCGCACCACTTCAAGCCCGCCGAGGACACCGAGCACACCGTCAAATTTACCGCCGGTCGGCTGTGTATCCAGATGGCTGCCGAGCATCACCGGCGGCAAGGACGGATCACTGCCCTCGCGGCGGGCAAACATATTACCCATTGTATCGATGCCCATAGTCATACCGGCATCTTCGCACCATTTCTGAAAAAGCAGCCGGCCTTCACGGTCTTCATCGGTCAGGGTCTGACGGTTATTCCCTGTTGAAATGCCGGGGCCGATTTTGGCCATATCCATCAGGCTGTCCCAGAGGCGGTCAGCATTGGTTTTGAGATTGCTGTTCAGATGCGTGTTCATGTCTGTTTCCGTATGCGGTCTGTATTAATCATGATAAGTTCATAAAGGCGCGGGGAGACGGCATGTGGATTTCCTCCTCATTCAGCGCATCGTGAAAGATGATGCGTTTTGGCGTAATATGCGCAGCCTTGTCAGAGGCCGGACAAAAAGAGCCTTGATTGTTTCCCCAAAAACACGTTGATTACTGCTCCGTTCTGTTGCGGAGTATTTTATGAAACCGGCTTGTTTCCGTTGCTGGAAACCGGCTGCTGTATCATCCACTAAAATCCGTTCAGGACAAGAGAATATCGGTGGCCGAATTTGCCTGTAACGCATTATATTTGCAGGCAGTATGAAAATGCGGGGAAGAGCAGCATGGTACGGAAATCTAAATCGGCTAAAGACATTTCCGTGATGCAGCAGGAACAGCCTGAAAGCCTGTCGCGTATTCAGGAAATGAACCGCAAACTCATTCTGGAAGCGGCACTGGATGTGTTCTCCACCTATGGTTTTCGCGGTTCCACCATCGACCAGATTGCACTGAAATCCGGCATGTCGAAGCCCAATCTTCTGTATTATTTCCGCCGCAAGGAGGAGATTTATACCACGGTTTTGCAGCAAACGATGGAAGAATGGCTGGCTTCGATGCAGGCCATTGATCCGCAGGGCGATCCGCTGGAAGAACTTGGCACTTACATCCGTAACAAGATTGAAATGGCGTTCCGCAATCCCGCTGCATCGCGCCTCTTTGCCAACGAAATTATGCATGGCGCACCGGCGATCGGTACTTTTCTGCAAGAGGATATGCGCAGGCTGGTGGATGAAAAGGCTGCGGTGATAGGACAATGGATGGATGAGGGCAGGCTGGCCAAAACCGATCCGCATCATCTGATCTTTACGATCTGGGCAACGACGCAGCATTATTCTGATTTTGAAACACAATTGCGCGCCGTGCTTGGTGAGAAATTTGATGCGCCGGATTGTTGTGAAAATACGGTGCAGGCTGTGAGCGCTATTCTGCTTAATGGTATCCGTCCTCGTTAAACAGAGAGGGGTTAAACAAGACGGGGTTAAGCGGGGAGGAGTAGCGGCAGAAAATTCTCTGCCGCTCTCTGTTTTACGGGCTGTGATGACTGCCTGTCTTGTCACCGTTTACCGCTCCTATTCTGCCGCCTGTTTGTGTTTTGCCATCGGATTGTTCGGATGGGTTGTCCAGTTGGCATAATCAGGGCTGATCGGTTCTTTGGTGCGCGGATCAATACCGGAAACCTGCTCCATGGTGATACAATCCTGCACAGGACAGACGCTCACGCAGAGATTACAGCCGACACATTCCTCATCAATCACCTCAAAATGGCGCACGCCATCCACCATCGATGTGATCGCCTGATGGGAGGTATCCTCGCAGGCAATGTGACAGCGGCCGCATTTGATGCAGGCATCCTGATCAATCCGCGCTTTGGTGGTGTAATTGAGGTTGAGATATTGCCAGTCGGTAACCTGCGGGGTTGCGCGGCCGCGGAAATCATCCAGTGACTGATAGCCTTTGCTATCCATCCAGTCGGACAGACCGTCGATCATTTCCTGCACAACCTTGAAGCCATAGGTCATAGCTGCCGTGCAGACCTGAACTGTGCCGCAACCAAGCGAGATATATTCCGCTGCATCGCGCCATGTGGTGATGCCGCCGATACCGGAAATCGGTAATCCGCGTGTTTCCGGATCGCGGGCAATTTCCGCCACCATATTGAGCGCAATCGGTTTGACCGCAGGGCCGCAATAGCCGCCATGGGAACCGCGTCCGTCAATGCTTGGTTGCGGGGCAAAATTGTCGAGATCAATGGAAACAATAGAATTGATGGTATTGATGAGCGATACCGCATCGGTTCCTGCATTTTTTGCAGCACGTGCAGGCATACGGATATCGCTGATATTCGGGGTAAGTTTGGTGATAACCGGCATGCGGCTATATTGTTTGCACCATTTCACCACCATCGCTACATATTCCGGCACCTGACCGACGGCAGCGCCCATGCCGCGTTCGCTCATACCGTGCGGACAGCCGAAATTCAGTTCAATCCCATCGGCGCCGGTTTCTTCCACCCGTGGCAGAATGGCCTTCCATGCTTCCTCTTCGCAGGGCACCATGATGGAGGCGATCAGAGCGCGGTCAGGCCAGCGGCTTTTCACCTCTTTCATCTCGCGCAAATTGACTTCCAGAGAGCGGTCGGTAATCAGCTCAATATTGTTGAAACCGAGCAATCGGCGGTCGGCACCCCAGATAGCACCATAGCGCGGCCCGTTGACATTGACGACCGGCGGGCCTTCCGCACCCAGCGTTTTCCAAACAACACCACCCCAACCGGCTTTGAAAGCACGTTCCACATTATAGGCTTTGTCGGTTGGCGGGGCAGAAGCCAGCCAGAACGGATTGGGTGAACGGATACCGAGAAAATTCGTGGTCAGATCAGCCATGTCAGTGATCCTTTGCCGAAGATGAGGTCGTGTGGTTGTGCACCGATGGTGCGTGCGGATGGAGGCTCGGCAGATCTTTGCGATTGGCTGCCAGCACGGCCTCGGCAAAGCCGCTCACTGCTTCCGGCAATTGCATCAGATGCTGATGGATGCATTGCGCGGCAATCTTGCCGTCCTGCACGGAGGCCACGGTAAGATCCTGACCGCCTGCCACACAATCGCCGCCAGCCCAGATGCCTTTTAAACTGGTGCGGTTTTCAGTATCAACTTTAATCCGCCCGCCACTCATTTCCATGCCACTGGCACCAAGGCCCTGGCCGTCGAGTTTTTGGCCGATGGCTTTGTAAATCTGATCGGCGGCTAAGGTGAGTGTGGCACCGGTGGCAACCAGTTTGCCTTCGCGCTGCTCCGTCTGGGCAAAGCGGATCGCGATGGCTTGCTCCTGTTCATTGAGCAGAATTTCCTCCGGTTGCAGACAATCACGGATCACCACACCTTCGGTCTGCGCCAGTTGCTGTTCATAGAGGCTGGCATTCATATGTTCGCGGTCACGGCGATAGGCCAGCGTTACATTCTCCGCGCCCAGTCGTTTGATCTGGATAGCAATATCAATGGCTGTCATACCACCACCGATGACGACTATATTTTTGCCGATATTCAGGCGGGAAAGATCAGAGCTTTGACGTAACTCTGCAATGGTGCGCACGGCATCCAGCACATTCTCGGCATCTTCACCGGCAATATGCAGCCGGTTTGTGCCGCCGAGGCCAAGCCCCAAAAACACGGCATCATAGCCGGAACGTAACGCATCGAGCTGAATGTCTTTGCCGAGCGCCTTGCCGGTTTCAATGGTGATGCCACCGATTTTCAGAATGAATTCCAGTTCACGGGCAGCAAAATTATCGACGCTCTTATAAGAGGCGATACCATATTCGTTGAGGCCGCCGCCTTTCGGGCGGGCTTCAAAAATCGTCACCGTATGGCCTTCTCGTGCCAGCGCATGGGCGCAGGCAAGACCGGCAGGACCCGCGCCGACAACCGCCACGCTTTTACCGGTAACCGGTGCACGGGTGAAAGGATGAACACCGCTTTCCATCAGATGGTCGGTGGCATGACGCTGCAATAGACCGATACGTACGGGCTTGCCTTCTGCGGCTTCACGCACGCAGGCTTCTTCGCACAGGGTTTCCGTCGGGCAGACGCGGGCGCACATGCCGCCGAGAATATTCTCACTCAAAATCGTACGCGCTGCGCCCTGCGGATTGCCGCCTGCGATCTGGCGAATGAATTGCGGAATATCAATATGGGTCGGGCAGGCCGTCATACATGGCGCATCATAGCAGAAATAGCAGCGGTCTGCTTCTACCAGTGCTTCATGTTTGTCGAGCGGCGGATGCAGATCGGCAAACACATCCTGATAATTATCAAGGCGGTTCGGCCGGATATCCGCTGCTGTATTGTTGTGCCTGTCATGCGAATGCTGGTCACTCATGCTCCTGTCACTCCTCCCGGCACAGTCGCAGTTAAGACAAGCGATCTGGTGCTTAAAATCAATGTCAGAGGTGCCGGACGGCTGTTCGCGCAGTTGCGCCAAGCAAAATCCGGTTATGCAAATGCTGTCTCAGAACGCATGTTGATGCGCGTCCCGCATTGGTTCATTGCTGCATGGTGGGGAAGCGGCGTGGTTCCCTTATTATACGCCGGTTCCGCAATCTGTCAGAGCTGAGCACTTTTTTGGTTTGTGTGCTTTTGGCTTCTGTAGACTCAGCATGACAGATTTTTGCGGAAGGTCAAATTTTTTATCAGATGGTCAAAATATGACAAATACACTCATAAAATACGACTGAGTTAAGCACTGCCTTGGCGTATATTCTGTGCTGCGGCTACGCCGATATTGGCGAAAAACCGGTCAGCTATTTTGCGTGCCGTATTGCCGAGCAGTTTGGTACCGAGCTGGGCAATTTTGCCGCCTGCATCACCATTGATCGTATAGCGCAGAATGGTCACATCAGGGCTTTCTTCGATCAGTTCCACATCGGCACTGCCTGCCGCGAAACCGGCAATCGAACCCTGACCTTCACCGCTGATCGTATAGGAAAATGGCGGGTTGAGATTGGAGAGGATCAGCAAGCCGTGAAAGCGGATTTTGATGAGGCTGAGATTAACAAGAATAGCCGCCTGAATGTCGGTTTCCGACAGCCGCTCCAAGGTCTCGCAACCCGGAATACAGGGCTTGAGAACGTCTACATCATTCATCGCATCCCAAACAGCCTGCCTTGGTGCCTGAATGCGTTCTTCGCCGGTCAGATCCATATCTATCCTTTAAAATTTATGTAGTGCAGAATATTTTTAACCCGCTATCTTGTTAATGATATCGGTTTCAATCACAAGAAAACAACGTCTGAATTTTGTTTTTATTTATCATGCCCTTAAAACACTTCAATCGGTTCATATCTAAAGTATTGCCAGCAAAAGCGGGAACCGGTTTTGCGTAGGTTAATACGTACAGCTGAGGATAGAGCATTTCTGATAATGAAGCTTAAAGCGGAAATGCTCTAAAGTGTTATAGGTTGTATTGAGAAGCAGTTATTCTTTACCCGGGAGTGGTTGGCATGGCATGGAATGAAGCGGCAATTGCGGCAGGTGTGACAGCCTTGAAAGCACATTGGCAGACAGTTGCGCAAAAGCAGAATATGCGTGAGGCCTTTACTGCAGATCCGCAGCGTTTTGAGCGCTACTCCCTCAAACTGGATGATTTGCTGCTCGACTGGTCAAAATGCCGTGTCAATGACGAGACAATGGCATTGCTCAAAGATCTGGCCATGGCCTGCAATGTGGAAGAGCAGCGCAATGCTATGTTTGCCGGTGAGCCGATCAATACCACCGAGAACCGTGCCGTTCTCCATGTAGCACTGCGGGCAAAGCCGGATGATGTTATTGTAACAGATGGTGAGGATGTCGTGCCGCAGGTGCAGGATGTGCTGCACCGTATGAGCCTGTTCAGTGAGGCAATCCGCGCCGGTGATCTGGCGGGTGCCACAGGCCGCACCATCACTGATGTGGTGAATATCGGTATCGGTGGTTCAGACCTCGGGCCGGTGATGGCAACACTCGCGCTGACACCGTATCATGACGGGCCGAATACGCATTTCGTTTCCAATATTGATCCGGCGCATATTGCCGATACGCTGCGCGATCTCGATCCGGAAACCACGCTTATCATCATCGCGTCGAAAACTTTCACTACGATTGAAACCATGACGAATGCGAAAACCGCCCGCAAATGGGTGGCCGATGCTCTGGGGGAAGAGGCTGTCGGTGCGCATTTCGTGGCTGTTTCTACCGCACTCGATAAAGTAGCAGCCTTCGGTATCCAGCCGGAGCGGGTGTTTGGTTTCTGGGATTGGGTTGGCGGGCGCTATTCCGTGTGGTCGTCCATCGGATTGCCGGTCATGCTGGCGATCGGCGCGCATAGGTTTAAAGAGTTTCTCGCCGGTGCCCATGCAATGGATGAGCATTTCCGCACCGCGCCGTTTGAGACGAACCTGCCGATGATGCTGGGTGTGATCGGCTATTGGCATCGTGAAATCTGCAGTTTTGGTAGTCGCGCGATTATTCCTTACGATCAGCATCTGGCGCGTTTACCGGCCTATTTGCAGCAGCTGGATATGGAATCTAACGGCAAGAGCGTGAAGCGTGACGGCACACCGGTTTCCGGCGTCACCGGCCCTGTGGTCTGGGGCGAGCCCGGCACCAACGGGCAGCATGCTTTCTTCCAGCTTTTGCATCAGGGAACCGATACAATTCCGCTGGAATTTATGATCGCAGTGCATACGCATGAACCGGAGCTGCTGGAGCAGCATCAGATGTTGCTGGCCAATTGTTTTGCCCAGAGCGAGGCACTGATGAAAGGCCGCACGCTTGAAGAGGCGCAGGCGCAGTTGCGCGCGCGTAAATTGCCGGAAGCGGAAGTAGAGCGCATTGCCCCGCATCGTGTTTTCTCCGGCAACCGCCCTTCGATCACCATTCTCTATGACAAGCTGACACCTTTTGCGCTTGGGCGTCTGATTGCGCTTTATGAACACCGTGTTTTTGTGGAAGCGCAGCTCTTTGGTATCAATGCATTTGACCAATGGGGCGTGGAACTTGGCAAAGAACTGGCAACAGAATTGCTGGATGTCGTTACCGGAAAACAAAATGCCGGTGGCCGCGATGCCTCCACACAGGGTCTGATTGCACATCTGCATCAGGCATCGCAGGTGTAAAAACCTGATCCTCATACACTGAAAACTGCTTGCCGATACGTGACAAGCATCTGTTTTTCGTGTTTGTTGATAATGGTTTATGGAGTAACCGCCGGAATGAGGTGATTGGAAAACCTGTCCGGCGGTCAATGGGTGGAAGACATTTATGAAAACGGATCATATACAGTTTGCCGGTGATGTGCCGGGCATTCAGGTGGAAATGCGTGTGCTGCGTTTTGAAGGCACAGATACAAGCGCGCCGACGGCTTATTTGCAGTCATCATTGCATGGTGCTGAATTGCCGGGGCAGGCTGCGCTGCATTTCCTGATTCCGATGCTGCGTAAAGCGGAAGAGGAAGGCCGGATCAAAGGCGATATTACGATTGTCCCGCAGGCTAATCCGGTGGCTTCCAATCAGTGGCAGAGCCATCAGCATCTCGGTCGTTTTGATTTCTTCTCCGGTGTGAATTTCAACCGTAATTTCCCGTTGCTGGAAGATTTCGACACCTCTGCACTGCCGCAACCTGATGCGCCGGTTTCCATCGATAAGCGCATCAAGGCGATGCTGGTTCGCATGGCGCTGAAACATGAGATTGTGCTCGATCTGCATTGCGATGATGAGAGCGAAAACTATCTCTATGTGCATGAAAATTATGCGGAAGATCTGCGTGATCTGGCAACGGCACTACGTTCGACCGCAATTCTTGCCGGTGATTCAACCGTCAGCGCGGCTTTTGAAGAGGCCTGTGTTAATCCGCTGCTGCATATGAAAGCAGAAGAGCGCGATATGCGTCGCCGTGCGGTAACAACCGTTGAGTTTCGTGGTCTGAATGATGTTGATCCGGCAACCGGTCTGGCTGATGCGGAGGGGCTCTATCGCTTCCTCGTGCATCGCGGCGTGGTGGAAGATGCATCCAGCCAGCTTGGCGAAGCATTTAACGGCCCGATCGCGCCTTTCTCCCGTGTGGAAATGATCCGCGCACCGCAGGGCGGTATGGTGCTGTATCATGTGGCGCTGGGTGATATCGTCAAAAAAGGCGATCTGCTGGCAACGATTGTCACCGTGCCGGGTGAACCGGAGCATGATATCAAGCTCTGCGCACCGCAGGCCGGGCGCGTGTTAACCTATCGCAGCCTGCGCTATCTGCGCCGCGGCGATGATGTGATGAAGCTGATTGGCGATGAACCATCGGCACAAAGCAAACCTGCCGGTTCACTGGAGGCATAATGTCAGCAACTGTAGCAGTGCCGTCCGGCTCTGAAAAAACCATCCGTGCCATTCTTTTCGACAAGGACGGCACGCTGGTTGATTTTAACAGGACGTGGTTTTCCATCTCCTGTGAACTGGCCAGACGGTCTGCTGCCGGTGATGATGCTTTGGCGAAATCGCTGCTGGATGCCGGTGGCTATGACTGGCAGGTGGAAAAATTCCGCGCCAATTCTGCAATCGCCGCCGGAACGGTTGAGGATATTGTTGCGCTCTGGCATCCACAGGATACAGACGAGCAACGCCGTGCACGTGTCGCGGAATATGATGTTTACGGAGTTGAGGAAGGTGCCAAACAGGCGGTGGCTGTTGAAGCATTGAGCCAGACCCTGCAAACCTTGAAAGCGGCTGGTTTTATCTTAGGCATTGCAACCAATGATTCTGAGGCCGGTGCACGGGCAACCGCCGCAGCGCTGGGCATCAGTGATCTGTTTTCCGGCTTTATCGGCTATGATACGGCAGCCCGTGCCAAGCCTTATGCTGATCCGCTGCTGCATTTTGCGGCAGAAGTCGGCGTGGCACCGGAGCAGGTGGCGATGGTTGGCGATAATCCGCATGATATGGAATGTGCCAGAGCTGCCAAAGCGGGTCTGGCGGTTGGTGTGCTGACGGGCAACAGTCCGCGTGAAGTGCTTGAACCGCTGGCCGATATTGTGCTGCCGTCTATTGCGGATTTGCCGGACTATCTGGCCGGAAAGTAATGTCTGCTTGTAATTAAAATTAAAGGCCGGTGATTTCACCGGCCTTTTTTTCTGTTTAGTCTCATTATCATGAGCGTCAAGTTGATCCCACTTGACTGTGAAATGCTCTAGCGCAATTCGCGGCGCAGAATTTTCCCGACATTGCTTTTCGGCAAACTGTCGCGGAATTCAATTATACGCGGACGCTTATAATTGGTCAGCCGCTCGGCGCAGAAAGCTTTCAGCACCTCTTCGGTCAGTTCCGGATCGCGGCGCACCACAAACAGCTTTACCACTTCGCCGGAATGTTCATTGGCAATACCGATTGCAGCAGCCTCGACAACGCCCGGATGTTCCGCTGCAACTTCTTCAATCTCATTCGGATAGACATTGAAGCCGGAGACAAGGATCATATCCTTCTTGCGGTCCACAATTTTGGTGAAGCCGCCTTCATTCATGAAGCCCATATCACCGGTGCGGAAGAAACCGTCAGGGAAAATAGCCTTGGCTGTTTCCTCAGGCCGGTTCCAATAGCCTTTCATGACCTGCGGACCACGCACACAGACTTCGCCTACTTCACCAAGCGGCACATCATTGCCGTCATCGTCACGGATCGCCACATCAGAACCCGGTACCGGCAGGCCGATAGTACCGGAAAATTCCGTTGCATTGAGCACATTGGCCGTGGCAACCGGCGAGGTTTCCGAAAGGCCGTAACCTTCAGTAATCAGGCAGCCCGTCATCTTCTCCCAGCGCTCGGCAACAGGACGCTGAACTGCCATACCGCCGCCAAGAGTCAGGATAAGCGGCTTGAAATCCAGCCTGCGGAAGTCTGCATTTTCCATCAGGGCATTGAACAAAGTGTTGAGCCCCGGGAAAATATGAAACGGTGCTTTTTGCAGCTCTTTCACAAAAGCCGGAATATCCCGCGGATTTGGGATAAGCAGATTACGGGCACCCTGTTGAATACCCATCATCGCATTCACGGTCAGGGCAAAAATATGATAGAGCGGCAATGCGCAGATGTAATTGATATGCTCCGGCCGGCCTTTATGCTGGAAAGCCACATCCAGCCACAGACGCATCTGCTCCACATTGGCAAGAATATTGCTGTGCATGAGCATGGCACCTTTGGAAATGCCGGTCGTGCCGCCTGTATATTGCAGAAAAGCCAGATCATCCGGTGCAATCACCACCGGTTTGAATGTCAGTTTTGCACCGCTGGCGAGGACAGATTTAAAGCTGTTATGCGCCGGAATATTCCATGCAGGCACCATTTTCTTAACACGGCGCACGACGAAATTGATAATCGCACCTTTAAGCCCGTGCATGTCGCCCATAGAGGCGACAACCACATGCTTGACCGATGAATTTGGCAGGACTTTTTCCAGAGTATGGGCAAAGTTTTCGAGAATAATAATTGCTTTGGCACCGGCATCATTGAGCTGATGTTCCAGCTCGCGCGGCGTGTAGAGCGGATTGACATTCACAACCACCAGCCCTGCGCGCAAAATAGCGGTAATCGCTACCGGATATTGCAGCACATTCGGCATCATCACGGCCACGCGGTCGCCTTTGACCAGTCCGCGCGATTGCAGCCATGCTGCCAGAGCGGCCGATTTTTCATCCAGCTCTTTATAGGACAGAGATTTGTCCATGCAGGTGAAAGCAGGACGGTCGCCATATTTCTTGCAGGATGTAAGGATCAGATCGGTGATCGACTGATAAGCGGACGGGTCAAGCGCGTGCGCTACCCCTTGCGGATAATTGCTGAGCCATGGCTTGGCATCATAGGGGCTGGCTGTTTTTACCGGTTTGGCAACTGGTGTCACCACTGGTTCCGGTGCTTTGTCAGCAATTTTTACTTCTGGTTCGGCTTTTGCAACTTTGGTAGCGGCTTTAGCAGCAGGCTTCGTGGTGCCAGCTTTCGGGGCGGTTTTGGTTTCCGCTGCTTTTGCTGCCGGTTTTACCGCAGCAGTTTTTGTTTTGCCGGCAGGCTTTCCTGCCGTGGTGTTAGTTGCAGGCTTTCCTGCCGTGGTGTTAGTTGCAGGCTTTGCTGCCGTGGTATTGGTTGCAGGCTTTGCTGCTGTTGTTTTGGCAGGCTTTTTGGCCTCTGCAACAGTCGGAGCTGCACTGTTTGTTGTCTCCGGTGTGGCAGCTTTTTTGGCCGGAGTTTTTTTCGGTGCAGCAGATGTTTTTACTGCAGTCTTTGCCGGTTCGGCCTTGGTGGCTGTTGCGGTCTTAGCTTTCGCTGCTGTGCTTTTCGGAGCGGATTCTTTGACCGGCTTTGTTGCGGCTGTTTTGGCCGCCGTGGTTCCGGTTTTCTTTGCGGCGCTTTTTGTTGCACCGGCCTTGGCATTCCCATCACTCGAACGTGTCATTCTGCCTCCCAGAATTCCTGTTGTGCCGGCATATGCTTCCGGAAAGTTTCCGGTGTATCGGGTCTTCCTCACTAAAACCCGTCTGCCAACAACTTAACCAAGATTATGCCGATATCAATATCAGACATGATCTTTCCATTGACGTAAACGTAAATTCTTTATCAGGCAATATGTCTGATTGATTTGGCTGTATGAAATACAAGGCCGGTCATGGGATAACCGGCACTGCGGGCATCGTCTTCTTTATGCAATAATTTTTCTGTCTTTGACATTGTGCGAAACAACAAACCTGTTAGCCTCTTATATAAGTAAAAAATCTTAGCTTAATGACGGTAAGATAAAATAATATGTCTTCTGATGTGCTGGTGAAGCACTATGCTCTTTAAAGATTTAATGACATAGGCCGACTTGATAAATCCGCAGATATATCGGGTCTTACACAGCATTATGAGCTGTAAAGGAGCCCACCGCAATGCGATTTGCAAGTGTATTCCCGTCAGTTTTACAATTGATCGGCCGGACACCGCTTGTCGAACTCAGCGGATTTGACACCGGGCCATGCCGCTTATTTGCGAAACTGGAGAGCCAGAACCCTTCCGGCTCTATCAAGGACAGGGTTGCTCTGAGCATTATTTCTGCGGCGGAGCAATCGGGGCAGTTGCGGGCAGGCGGTACAATTGTCGAGGCTACAGCCGGTAATACGGGGCTTGGTCTGGCGCAGGTTGCGGCACTGCGCGGCTACCGGTTGATTCTGGCTATTCCGGATAAAATGTCCAAAGAGAAAATCCGGCATTTACGGGCTTTAGGGGCAGATGTCCGGCTGACACGTTCAGATGTGGATAAGAACCATCCGGAACATTATCAAAATCTGGCACGGCGAATTGCAGAGGAAACTCCGGATGCATTTTTTGCCGATCAGTTTTCCAATCCTGCTAATCCGCGGGCACATGAAACTGCAACAGGGCCGGAAATCTGGGAGCAAACCGGTCATAAGATTGATGCGGTTGTCGTCGGGGTAGGTTCGGGCGGTACGCTGACGGGGCTGGGGCGTTATTTCCGCTCGGTTTCTCCGCAGACGCAAATCATACTTGCTGATCCTGAAGGTTCGGTTCTGGCACCATTCATCGCGACAGGGCAGTTGGTGCAAGCCGGTCAATGGTCGGTGGAGGGGATAGGGCAGGATTACATTCCCGATAATGCGGATCTCTCTCTTGTCAGCCGTGCTTATACAATATCCGACCGGCAATCTGTTCAGGCCGCCCGCGATTTGCTTTTACGCGAGGGCATTCTGGCCGGAGCATCGTCCGGTACTTTGCTGGCTGCAGCTCTGCAATATTGCCGCGAGCAAACGGAGCCTAAAAATGTGGTGACGCTGATTTGTGACAGCGGCTCCAAATACTTGTCAAAAATGTTTGATGATAACTGGCTGCGCGAGCGGCATCTGAGTGAGCGCGCTGTGCAGGGCAATCTGGAGGATCTGATCTCGCGGCGCCATCAGGACGGTGCGGTGGAAGTAACCGCACCGGATGAAAATCTGCTTGAGGCCTATGGGCGGATGCGGCGCAATGCTGTCTCGCAATTACCTGTGCTGGATGGCGGCAGGCTAGTCGGAATTATTGATGAAAGCGATATTCTGAAAGCCGTGGAGGGCCCGCCGGAAGGGCGCTGGTCGCGCTTTGCGGCTCAGGTTTCATCGGCAATGACCCCGCAACCGCGTGTCTTGCAGGTGGACGCACCATTGAGTGCGTTGCAGAGTTTCTTTGACCGTGATGAAGTGGCGCTGATTGTGAATGGTGCGGATTTTATCGGGCTTATCACCCGTATCGATCTGATTAATCATCTGCGCTATGCCGGTAAAAATACGCGTGATGCATAAAAAAACGGCCATATGCTGCAAGGTGCATATGGCCGTTTCAGTCTTTTCCGGTCAGCTTCGGCTTTCAATGCCGCACAATTGCATCGGTTGAGGCAAGGGGCACAAAGCGCATCTTTTTTAGCTGTTCTTATACAGATATGACTGCCGGAAAATGCAGGATCGGATTTCGGGTGCCGGAGGGCTCCTTTTCTGCTGTTTCAGCCGAAGACTGATGTCAGGCTTGTCGCAATTGCCCAGATAAGAAATGCAGCCGGGACAGCCAGACCGGCTAGAAAAATTCCCAGAAATACATAGGCCGCATCATCGGTGCGGTTTCTCATCTGATCGGCAGGCTTTTGCCATTGAGCGGGTACACCATCATACATTGCGGGTCTCCTCCGATATCTTCTTAATGGATTTATTATGATCTGAATGAGAAATACTGCAATACTGAATATAAAAAGATTTGAATTGCACGAAAATGATGGTATTAGCTGTTTTCTGTTACTGCTGGTTTTAAAAATCTGATATTTCTCGACATGTAATTTTATAAATATTGATTTTAACTCTATGATTTTTATAAATTTTACTTTTATACTGTATTTTTTGAAGTATCTGTAATTTCAATAATTGCTGAATGTTTCGATAAATATGAGATTTCAGTACGATTTGTAGCCTCAATAATCCCGTGAAGCCGGACAAAATCACTGCAAACTGAGTCGGGTTAACCGACACTGGTTTTCATCGCGCCGCCACAGAATGTTGTCGCTGCTGCAGTTCTTTCGTGCGTGCTGCGCATAACGGTTTCACTCTGCCTTGCAATGCTGCATGACTGTTATGCATTATTGTTTATTGTCGGTTTTTTCTCCTGCCGTTATAAGTCTGCCTATCGGGTTCGTTCTCCTCCTCCCAATTGGACCCGATGACGGAATGCGGTACTCCTCCTCCCAACCGCATCCATAATCAGGCCGCGCATCTCCTCCCCCGCGCGGCCTTTTTCTTTTCCCAAATCGATTAAATTCATTTCCGTATTCAACGTTCGGGCTATATCCTCGGCGCGAAATCACTATTCGTTATTTTGTTGCGATCAAAACATTATAAATGTTTGTTTTGTAACAATATGGTGTAATAGTGCGCTACCTGCTCCTGCAAAGCATGATATTTGTAGAGGGCTGGAGTTCTATGTGCTTTGTCTGTTTGTTTGCCCCGTTTATCCCTTGGCTAAAAAGGACCTGAAAGTGAAGCAGCGCGATAATTCTGTATTTCTGAATTCCTAT
The DNA here is from genome assembly GCF_020341615.1 of Pseudochrobactrum sp. XF203. Lineage (NCBI taxonomy): Bacteria > Pseudomonadati > Pseudomonadota > Alphaproteobacteria > Hyphomicrobiales > Brucellaceae > Pseudochrobactrum > Pseudochrobactrum sp. XF203. The sequence goes on from NZ_CP084392.1 coordinate 264,240, forward strand.
TCCGGTTTCCTGTTTGATATGGACGGAACATTGGTCAATTCCATTCCTGTTGTAGAGCGGATCTGGCTGGAATGGGCTGCGGAACACGGGGTAGACGGGCCGGAACTGCTCAAAAAAGTACATGGCATCCGCGTTGTTGACGTTATCAAAATGCTGAATATGCCTCATCTTGATCCGGCAGCGATTGCAGCCGCTTTTCTGGCTGAAGAAATGCAGGACTTTGCCGGTATTCGCGCTATTGCCGGTGCAAAAGATTTTATCGCCAGTCTGCCTGCTGACCGCTGGACGATTGTCACCTCCGCGCCGCGTGAACTGGCGGAAGCCCGTCTGGCTGCGGCTGGTTTGCCGATGCCGGAAACCATCGTCGTGGCGGAAGATGTGAGTGCTGGCAAACCTGATCCGTCCGGTTATCGTCTGGGGGCGCAGCGTCTTGGCTTTGATGCTGCGGATTGTCTGGTTTTTGAAGATGCACCGGCCGGCATTGCTGCGGGTAAAGCGGCGGATTCTGATGTTGTGGTGATCAGCGAAACCCATAGTCATGTGGTGACAGGCGGCAATGTTGAGTTCCGCGACTTTATCAATTTAGGCATCATGCAGGACGGCGACGGACGTTTGCGCCTGAGCGTCGGCTAAGTGTTTACAATTCAGGCCTTGCGATAGGCCTGAATAATCTCTGCCAGAATGGCCACGGCAATCTCTGCCGGTTCCTGTGCGCTGATCGCTAATCCGATCGGCGCATGAATACGCTCTAAATTTGTCGCTTCAAACCCTGCTGCTGTTAAACGCTCCAGCCGTTTGGCATGGGTTTTTCGGCTGCCCAGAGCGCCGATATAGAAGCAATCGCTTTTCAGGGCGGCAGTGAGTGCCGGATCATCGAGATGCGGAATGTGGCTGAGCGCAACAAGCGCCGTAAAGCTATCTGGCTGATTGGTTTTGAAAAATTCTTCCGGCCATGTTTCATGTAACTGTACAGACGGGAAGCGTTCCGCTGTGGCAAAACCACTGCGCGGATCAATTATGCTCAGCCCATAGCCGGTAATTTGCGCCATTTGTGCCAGCGCTTGCGCTATATGTACGGCACCGGTCACCACAATATGCGGTTGCGGGCGGTATGTCTGAATAAAGCCGGTTTCATCGAGTTGTGTGATCTTGGCATTATCCGGTGCAGGGATCAGTGCGATCTGTCCGGTTGCAAGCTCAGTGCGGCTGGTAATACGCTGACGCTTCGTCTGCGCCTGTACAATCTGTGTTACCACGTCATGCATGGCTACATCATAAGGGGCAATCAGCAACCGGATGGTGCCGCCGCAAGATAATCCCGCAGACCAAGCGGTTTCATCGCTGATGCCAAAAGACAGATCACGGGCTTGTCCGGTTGCCAGTACTTCAGCGGCTTGTGCAATCACTTCCGCCTCAATGCAGCCGCCGGAGACCGAGCCTTCAAAATTACCCTGATCATCGCAGATCAGATGACTACCCGCAGGACGTGGTGCAGAACCCCAGACAGAAAGCACGGTAACCAGAGCCAGCTTGCGCCCCTGTTCAAACCAGTTTTGCGCAATATGCAGCGGATTGGTGTTGCTTTTTTCCATGGAGAGTATCCTCCTGTCAGGGCAGAAATAATGTTATTTATCGCGCAGGATTTCGCGGCGCAGCACAATACTGGTGGTCAGGTCTTCCACATTCTCGATTTCAGCAATTTTATTACGGATTTCGTTCAATGCGTTGATGGATGCTACTTCCACTTCCACCACCAGATCAAGCTGGCCGCTGACCGACGAGACTTTGCGCACGGCCGGTAATCCGGCGAGAATATCGAGAATGGAAATGCTCGGTGTGCGTTTCAGCGTAATCATCAGAAAAGCCTGTAAGGCCGCATCATCGAGCAGGCCGATATCAGCGCGGTAACCGCGGATGACCCCGTTCTTTTCAAGCCGTGCAACGCGCTCGCTGGTGGCGCTTCGGGATAGTCCGACGCGCCCTGCAAGAGTCTTCATCGGAATACGGGCTTCCTGAGACAGAATGGTCAGGATTTTCTGATCCGTAGCGTCAATATCCTGCATCATTTCCCCTCTGAAACTGCATGGTTTTTACGATGAAAAACCTCACCGGCAAAGTGACGGTTACTTGAAACAAAGTGCCGGTGCAACCGGCACTTTGTCTGATGCGCATCTTTTTATGCTGTGCAAATCTGTCAGCATAAGATGCAACGCCTGTCTCAAAGGCAGGCTCATAAAACGGAACAACCATGCTTGATACCGCGCCGCAATATTCACTCACCGATGCCGCTTCTCTGCTCAAGACCCATTATGGTCTGAGCGGTGATCTGTCGCCGCTCAACAGCGAGCGCGACCAGAATTATAAGGTCGTGACAGCAGACGGTAAAATCTTCATTCTGAAGATTATCAATGCATCCGAACCGGTGGTGGAAAGCCGTTTTCAGACTGCATTACTCAACCACATCCGTGACCATGCCGGTCACCTGCCGGTGCCGCATATCGTGCCAACGCTGAAGGGCGACAGCCTCGCGGACACGCTCTCGGTCAATGGCGATGTGCATAATATCCGCTTAGTCGGTTGGGTTGATGGTCTGCCACTGGCAGAATCCGCCCGCTCATTGCAGGCGCTGGAGGGCTTAGGTGAATTGCTCGGCCAGTTCGATGCGGCCTTACAGGGCTTCATGCATGCCGGTGCGCTGCGCGATCTGGACTGGGATATGACAAATGCAGGCCGCTCGAAAGACCGGCTGCATTTTGTGAAAAATGCCGATGACCGCGCTTTGCTGGAACGTTTCATTGCCCGTTTTGAAACACAGGTCGCACCAAAGCTTGGCACACTTCGCTCCGGCGTAATTCATAATGATGCTAATGACTGGAATGTGCTGGTTGGCAATGACAATCATGATGTGATTGCCGGTCTGATTGATTTCGGTGATGCACTTTATACACCAGTGATTGCGGAAGTGGCGATTGCTGCCGCTTATGCCGGTCTGGATCATGATGCACCGATCAGTGCCGCTGCTGCGATTGCTAAAGGTTTTCACAAATATTACCCGCTGCGCGAAGAAGAACTGAATCTGCTCTATGATCTGATCGCCATGCGTCTGGTGACTTCGGTCACGATTTCTGCATCACGCCATGCGGAAGCGGAAGACAATCCGTATCTGGCGATCAGCGAAAAACCGGCATGGGATTTCCTGCGCAAGCTCGACCGGATGGAGCCGCTGTTTGCAACGGCAATCCTGCGTAAGGCCTGCGGCTTTGATGCGGTTTCCGGTGCATCTGCAACGGTTAGCTGGCTGAAGAATAACCGTTCAAAATTGCTGCCGCTGCTGGATAAACCGGTTGCGAGCTATCCGGCGGAACTGGTGCCTTATGGTGATCCGACCCATCCGATGACTATCAAATCGGCAGAAGAGCAGCCGGTCATTGCACAGGCAATGTGGGAAGAACATTGCGCTGTTACCGGCACGGAAGTCGGTATCGGCCCGTGGGGTGAGGAGCGCACCGTCTATGCCGGTACGATGTTTGAATCCAAGCTGGTCAAGGGCAAGCGCCGTACCTATCATCTGGGGCTTGATCTGTTCATGGCTTCCGGCACGCCGCTTTATACACCGCTTGATGCGATTGTCCGCAGCGTGGATATTGAGCCGGATCCGCTCGGTTATGGTTGCCTGATTACTCTGGAGCACCGTCCTGAAGGCTGCGCCCCATTCATCTCGCTCTGGGGGCATCTGGCGCATGAGGCAGGCAATCGTCTCAAAGCAGGCGATATTCTGAAAGCGGGTGATCTTGTCGCTTATATGGGCGATGAAACTGAAAACGGCCATTGGGCGCCGCATCTGCATCTGCAGATTTGTACCGATACCCGTCTGACAGCGATGGATATTATCGGCGTGGGCGAAGAAGCCTATCTCGATGTCTGGGCAGAGCTGTTCCCTGATGCCCGCAATTTTGCCGGTATGGCCGAGGAATTCTATCAGCAGTCAGGCCGCAGTAAGGAAGAAATCGTGGCCATGCGCCGCGAGATGTTGCTGCCGAACCTGTCGATCTCCTATGAAGATCCGATTAAATTTGTGCGCGGTGACGGCGTCTGGCTGATTGACCATAAAGGCCGCGCCTATCTCGATTGCTTCAACAATGTCTGCCATATCGGTCATGCCCATCCGGCAGTGGTGGAAGCTATGGCCAAACAGGCCGGAACGCTCAACACCAATACCCGTTATCTGCATGATAATATTGTTGCCTATGCAGAGCGCCTGACCGCCACTTTGCCGGATAATCTGACCGTTGCTGGTTTCACCAATAGCGGTTCGGAAGCCAATAGTCTGGCACTGCGTATGATGCGTGTGCATACGGGACGTGAAAATGCGGTTGTGCTCGACTGGTCTTATCACGGCACCACGCAGGAACTGATTGATATCAGCCCGTATAAGTTCAACCGCAAGGGCGGTAAAGGTGCCAAGCCGCATGTTTATGTGGCGAAAGTGCCGGACAGCTATCGCGCACCAAAAGACTGGGCGCCTGAAGATCACGCCAAGCTTTATGCGGAAAGCGTGGCCGAGCAGATCGCGCTCATGCAGGCAAAAGGCGAAGGCCCGGGCTTCTTCATTGCGGAGTCTATTCCGAGTGTGGCCGGTCAGGTCTTCATGCCGGATGGCTACCTTAAAGAAGTCTACAAGATGATCCGCGATGCCGGTGGTATCTGTATCGCTGATGAAGTGCAGGTCGGTTTCGGCCGTGTCGGCAGCCATTGGTGGGCATTTGAAACGCAGGATGTGACACCGGATATCGTGACCATGGGCAAGCCGATCGGTGACGGTCATCCGATGGCGGCGATGGTCACAACCCGTGAAATCGCAGACAGCTTCAATAATGGCATGGAATATTTCAATACATTCGGCGGTAATCCGGTGTCCTGTGCTGTTGGCCTTGCTGTGCTGGATGTGATTGAGAGCCAGAACCTACGCGGCAATGCACTGACAATCGGCAATTATCTGATGGATTCTTTCCGTGAGATGCAGAACCGTTATGAAGTGATCGGCGATGTGCGTGGTCTCGGCCTGTTCCTAGGCATTGAACTGGTCAATGACCGTTACACCAAAGAACCGGCAACCAATATTGCGCGCGCCGTGTGCAATGTCGCGCGCCGTCGCGGGATTTTGATGGGGACAGAAGGTCCGTTTGATAATGTGCTGAAAATGCGCCCGCCAATGATCTTCAGCAAGGCCAATGCCGATCATCTGCTGAATGTGCTGGACGAAGCTTTCGCAGAAGTGACAAAAAAATAAGTTAAATAGAAGGCCGGTGAGTTTCACCGGCCTTTTTGCTTTTATTGCGCTGATTTGGAGCGGATATAGGCAATCAGATTGCTGATATCTTCCGGTTTTTTCAGCCCGACAAAGATCATTTTGTTGCCGGGAATAAATTGTTTCGGCGCGGTCAGATAAGAAGTCAGAGTTGCTTCATCCCAGACCATGCCTTCTTCACCGGCTTTGATCATGGCCGGAGAATATTTAAACCCTTCAACCGTTGCGGTCTTACGGTCAAGAATATTCACCAGATGCGGGCCGACGCGGTTTTTCTCTTCTTCAATTGTGTGGCAGGCCATGCATTTTGCAAAGACTTTTTTGCCTTTATCAGCGTCACCTTCGGCAAATGCCGGATAGGTTACAGCGAGGCCTGAGAGAAGAGAGAGACCAATAATCATTTTGGCAGACATGCGCATAATTACACCTTGATTAAATCATTGTATCTGCGCTGTATTTTAGCCGAATTTTGCCGCAGCAAGGCTGGTGTTAGCGTCGCTGCGACAAAGCTATACAGGGAGGCTTATGCCAAGCGTTTCATATTTATTTGAAACGGCCGCCGCGCTGCAAAACCTCGATCTTGTATCCGTCCGGATCGGTAATGAAGAAGAAACGGCCGACCAGCACACCATCCGGTTTGAATTCAATCAGCTTGCCCGGATTGAGGCCTGCTTGTTCAAGACGGGTATGTTCCGCATCAAGATCAGACACGGATACCGCCAGATGGCCGTAGCCGTCACCCAGATTATAGGGTTCAGTGCGGTCTTTGTTGATCGTAAGTTCAAGTTCAAACTCGCTTTCCGCATTGCTCAGGTAAACAAGCGTGAAAGCCTGAAAATCAAGACGGTCTGCAATCTCCAAGCCAAAGGCGGTTTTGTAGAATGCAAGGGAGCGGGCTTCATCAAGCACGCGGATCATGGAATGGATGTTTTTTGCCATAGGAGCACCGGTTATGAGAGTTTGGAACAGGCTTTCTTGCAGATTCTGCCCTGTTTGTCCCGTTTAACGGCCAGCTCAATGCCGCAGAATAAAGCTATATAAGATAATTCGCATGACTTCATGCCAATGCGTGACAAAGTAGACGGCTGCGCATGATTGGAAAGAGCGGCTGAAAACGCTATGACATTTGCGAAAGACGGGTTGCTTGCGGCGCGATGCAACCGGCAAATGCGGAGAGAATTGCGTGATACCATTCCTGCAGGCAGACGTTCTGGCAAAACCGGAGCCGTTGGATTTCTATGATGCGTTGCGGCTGAGCAGCTTTGGCGGTGATATTGAATTCAGCGCGGCCACGACCACCGTTTATGCAACCGACAATTCTGTGTATCAGGTGCGCCCAATAGGCGTGATCTATCCGCGCGGGTTTGAAGATTTGCAGCAAATTGCGCGACTTCTCCAAAGGCAAGAATTCCGGCATCTAAAAATGGCTATGCGCGGCGGCGGCACCGGCACCAATGGCCAATCGCTGACCGACGGGGTTGTGGTCGATACCTCACGTTATATGAACCGTATTCTCTCGATCGATCCGGAAAAACGCATTGCCCGTGTGCAGAGTGGAGTGGTCAAAGATCAGCTCAATAAAGCGCTGAAACCCTATGGCCTGTTTTTCGCGCCGGAGCTGTCGACGTCTAACCGCGCCACCATCGGCGGTATGATCAATACCGATGCTTGCGGACAGGGCTCGTGCCTTTATGGTAAAACCTCCAATCATGTTCTGGGCTTACGTGCCGTTTTGATGGATGGCAGTGAGCTGAACACCAGACCGGTGACAAAGCCGGAGCTGGAAGACCTGCAAAAGCCGGATACCCGCAGCGGTGCGATCTATCGGCTGGTGGATGAGATCGAGCGTGATAATCGCGATCTGATTGACAAGACCTTCCCAAAGCTCAACCGCTTTCTGACCGGTTATGATCTGGCGCATTTACGCGAGGATGATGGCGGGCTTAATCTCAATTCTCTGCTCTGCGGTGCTGAAGGAACATTGGCGCTGATTGCTGAGGCTGATCTCAATCTGCTGCCGATCCCGCGTTTCGCTGCACTGATCAATATCCGTTATGATGACTTCAACACCGCGCTGCGCGATGCCCGTTTCCTCACCGGATTGCAGGTAGCATCAGTTGAAACAGTGGATGCCAAGGTGCTGTCGCTGGCACGTGGCGATATTATCTGGAGCCGCATTGCCGATTATTTTCCGTCAGAGGAAGGTAAGCGCACAGACGGGATCAACATTGCCGAAGTGCTGGCCGACAGCGCTGAAGAACTGGCTGAGAAAATCCGTTTTGTCAGCCAGTCTTTAGCGAATTCTCCGCAAAGCGGCCGTCACGGTTTTACCACCACAGAAAAGCCGGATGATATTGAAGCGATCTGGACAATGCGCAAACGCGCGGTTGGTCTGCTTGGTAATGTCGAAGGCGCCCGCCGTCCGGTCGCATTTGTAGAAGATACGGCGGTGCCGCCGGAAAATCTGGCCGATTATATTCTTGAATTCCGTGCGTTGCTGGATGGTGAAGGGCTGGATTACGGCATGTTCGGTCATGTCGATGCCGGTGTGCTGCATGTGCGTCCCGCGCTTGATTTGTCCGATCCGGCACAGGAAGTAATGATCCGCCGTATCTCTGATGCGGTGGTGGCTCTGACGCTGAAATATGGCGGCGTTTTGTGGGGCGAGCACGGTAAGGGTGTGCGCTCGGAATATGTGCCGGAATTTTTTGGCCCGCTTTATCCGCAATTGCAGCGTATCAAGGCGGCTTTCGATCCTTATAATCAGCTCAATGCCGGTAAGATTGCCACGCCGGATGATCAGCCGCTGACAAAGATTGATGAACTGGCCTTCCGTGGTCAGAAAGACCGGATCATCCCTGCGGATGTGCGCAATGCTTATGACAATGCGCCTTATTGCAACGGTAACGGCGCTTGTTTTGATTTCAATACAGATTCCGCGATGTGTCCGTCTTTTAAAGGCAGCGGCGACCGGCGCTATTCTCCGAAAGGCCGCGCTTCGCTGATCCGCGAATGGTTGCGTCTGCTGAGCGAAAAGGGCATTGATCCACGCCGCTCGGCACAAGCGCTGCGGGATAAACCGCTGTGGAGCGGTTTACTTGGCCGCATCGGCAACAGTCTCGGTTCTAAAAATCGCGATGACTTTTCCCATCAGGTGCGCGATGCGATGGATACCTGCCTTGCCTGTAAGGCTTGCGCAGGGCAATGTCCGGTTAAGGTCAATGTTCCGGCCTTCCGCTCTAAATTCCTTGAGCTTTACTACAGCCGTTATCTGCGCCCGCTAAAAGACCCGCTGATTGCCTCAATCGAACATATGATGCCGCTGGTTGCCAAAACCGGCAGGCTTTATAATGGCGTGATGGGCAGTGGTCTTGGCCGCTGGGGGATGAAACAGGTTGGCCTCACAGCCCTGCCGTCACTGAGCGATGTGAGCCTGACTAAAGAACTGCGTGCCCGCAATATCCAGATGGCGGATGCAAATGTGCTGAACAATCTGAGCGCAGAGCAGAAAGCCAAAGCGGTTATTCTGGTGCAGGACAGCTTCACGAGCTTCTTCGATGCACAATTGCTGCTGGATGTGCTGGATTTGCTGAAGGCGCTTGGTTTCACACCTTATCTGGCTGAGCTGAAACCGAACGGCAAAGCGCAGCATGTGCATGGCTATCTGAAGTCTTTCACCCGCACGGCACGCAATACCAGTCTGTATCTCAACAATCTTGCTAAAAGCGGTGTGCCGCTGGTCGGGCTTGATCCGTCGATGACGCTGACCTATCGCAGTGAATATCGCTCGGCGCTGCCGAATGAAACCGTGCCGGATGTGAAGCTGCCGCAGGAATGGCTGGCGCAGCATCTGGGGCAGATTGCATCCGATATTAAGCCATCGCTCGAGCGTGCCGCACAGAATTATATGCTGCTGCCGCATTGCACTGAGAAGACCAATGCCACGCCGACAATTGCGGCATGGGCAGCGATCTTCAAACATTTCGGCATCAATATGGTGATTGGCGAAAGCGGTTGTTGCGGTATGGCCGGTACTTTCGGCCATGAATTGCGCAATCGCGCACTGTCGGAAAATATCTATGATCTGAGCTGGCGACAGAAAATGCAGACCCATGGGCGCGAACAAATTGTTATGGCCACAGGTTTTTCCTGCCGTTCACAGGTTGAGATCATGGAAAAGACGCAAATTCAGCATCCTTTGCAGGTTCTGAAGCAGTTAATCGCTTCCTGATCTTAAAGCTTGCAAACGGGTGCTATGAGCTCAAAGCGTAGAAAATATCTGATTGCACTATTGCTGGTGGCCATAGCTTTACCGGCATCAGCCTATGCCTATACGAAAGTGCTGGGGCGTGTTGGCTCCGGCACAACGCCTGCAATGGTGGCTGTTGAGCAGCAAGCGGATAAAATCATCGTGCGCAAAGCCGCCCGTGAACTGCAATTACTGCGCGGTGATGAAATCTTACGCACCTATCGCATTGCGCTGGGAGGCGCACCGATAGGGCATAAATTACAGGAAGGCGACCAGAAAACTCCTGTCGGCGATTATGTGATCGACTGGCGCAATCCGCGTTCCATGGCACATCTCAGTCTGCATATTTCCTATCCCAATGAGCAGGATGCAGCCAAAGCCAAAGAGGCGAATGTATCTCCGGGTGGCAATATTATGATCCATGGTCTGCCGAATGGCTGGGGTGCTCTCGGAGCGATCCATCATCTCTGGGACTGGACAGATGGCTGTGTGGCGGTGACAAACAGCGAGATGCGGGAGATCTGGTCGCTGGTGCCGAATGGTATACCGATCTCTCTTTATGAATAACGGGCGCTGAAATCCGCTTTTGAAAAAGCAATCATGTTCAAAATATGCCTTTTTTCAGCTGAAAATCGGATTCCCCCCTTGAAGCAATCGTAACAATGATTAATTAGAATGCATCTGTAGTATGAAGGCTGCGGGAAATTCGGCTGGTGAGAGGCACCGGCATCCGCCTTGCAACTGTTTTATACAGCTGGGTCAATCATTACGGAGCTAACACGGTACCGGGCCCCTCTGGCGAGAGTTTACGGCGCTCTCGTGATGTCGGTACTGCCGCAAATATAGCCGGCGGACATGTGATCATGAAAAATTCTTTCATGTTTTCTGCGGAAGGTCATCAGGCCGATTCCGCTTTTAACTTTTGTTCTTATATTGATAATGCGTATCGTACAGACCGGTCTCCGGCCACTAAGGAGATCGTGAAATGAGCACGCCTGCATCTCAGAAAACTGTTCTCAGCTATTTTACCTGGGCATTTATTGTAACCGTTGTCGGTCTGGCGCTTGGTGCATGGCTCGGCTGGCAGTCCACCGGCACAATCGGTGGTATGGCCTCGATCTTTTTTATCTGTACGGTTCTGGCCGTGCTGGAAATCTCGCTGTCCTTTGATAATGCGGTGGTGAATGCCAATAAGCTGAAAGATATGACGCCGGAATGGCAGCATCGCTTTCTGACATGGGGTATTATCATTGCCGTTTTCGGTATGCGTATTGTTTTCCCGCTGCTGGTTGTGGTGATTGCTGCCGGTATCGGTCCGATTGAAGCGATCGTTCTGGCTGCTGCGAAACCTGAAGAATATGCGCGTATCATGACTGATGCGCATCTGCCGATTGCCGCTTTCGGCGGTACCTTCCTGTTGATGGTGGGACTGACCTATTTCTTCAATTCCGACAAGGATGTGCATTGGTTCGGTCCGCTCGAGCGTCCGATGGCGCGTCTGGCTGAAATCAAAGGGGTTGAAGTTGCAATCGTTCTGATCCTGCTTCTGACCTTCTCGTCCATTCTTGGTGAAGTTGAAGGTACAACTTTCCTCTATTCCGGCATTTATGGTCTCCTGACCTTCCTTGCTGTGGAAGTGGTTGGCGGTATTCTTGATGCTTCGCAGAAAACGCTGAACGCTGCGGCACAGGGCGGTTTTGGTGCCTTCCTTTACCTCGAAGTGCTGGATGCCAGCTTCTCCTTCGATGGTGTGATCGGTGCTTTTGCTCTGTCGCAGAACCTGTTCGTAATCGCGATCGGTCTGGGTATCGGTGCGATGTATGTGCGTTCCATGACCATTATGCTGGTGGAAAAAGGCACATTGAGCGAATACCGTTATCTGGAACATGGTGCATTCTATGCGATCCTGATCCTGTCGGTGGTGATGTATTTCCAGACACTCGTGCATATTCCGGAAGTGATTACCGGTCTTGGCGGTGCGGTGCTGATCGGTATCGCGTTCTGGGCATCGGTTCGTCATAACCGCCGCGAAGAACATGCAGAAGCAAAAGCTGAAGCTGTAGCAGCCGAATAAGCTGCTTCATCACCTTCACGCAATTATGAGCCGCCGGATCACTCCGGCGGCTTTATTATTTTGCATGATTGCAAAGCTGCGATTATTGCTCATTGATGAGAAGCAGCATGCACGGACAGCGAGAACGGAAGACGGCAATGGAAACAGGCGGACAGAATATGAGTGATAAACAAGCTGTTTCTGTGAGCATTGATGCTGTTAAGCCGCCGGTACAGCATGGTCTGTGGCGCTCCTATATGCTGATTTTTCTGCCAATGCTGCTGTCCAATATTTTGCAGGCGGCTTCCGGCACGCTGAACGGTATTTTTGTCGGTCGCATGATGGGCGTTGATGCGCTGGCGGCAATGTCCGCCTTTGCTCCGGTGTTCTTTTTGTTTCTCGGGCTGATTATCGGTCTTGGTGCCGGTGCTACCGTTCTGATCGGTCAGGCATGGGGCGCGCGGGATATGGTCAAGCTACATGGCATTGCGGGCAGTGCGGTGGCAATGGTGATGACTGTGTCTGTTACCGTTGCAATAATGGGCGGATTATTTGCCACGCAGCTGATGTCATTTCTTGGCACGCCGCAGGCCGTTCTGAACGAATCCGCCCATTATGCCCGTATCATGATGATGGGTATGCCGGTGATTTTCCTGCTCTGGCTGATGAGCAATATGAGCCGTGGCGTGGGTGATGCGGTCAGTCCGCTCTGGGCGCTTGTGGTTGCAACATCTGTAGCCATGGTGCTGACGCCACTCTTCATTGAAGGCTGGCTGGGTTTTCCGCAGCTTGGGGTGATGAGTGCGGCTGTTTCAACTGTGATTGCTTCCGCTGTGGCACTGGTCTGGCTGATCTGGCACTGGAACCGGCGCAATCATCCTATGGCATTTACACGCAGTTTTCTGGCTCTGATCCGCTTTAACAGCACCTATTGTAAAACCATTTTGCGTGTCGGATTGCCGACAGCCTTGCAGATGCTGACCATTGCTTTTGCCGAGATCGTGCTGCTGGGGCTGGTCAATGGTCATGGTACGCAGGCGACAGCCGCCTATGGTGCGATTGTTCAGACGCTGGGCTGGGTGCAGTTTCCGGCCATCTCCATCGGTATTACCGCCTCAATTCTGGCCGCACAGGCGGTCGGGGCAGGGCGTAATGAGCAAGTGCATAAGATTGTGATTGCCGGATTGCAATTGAATTGGCTGGTCACCGGCTCCTGTGTGGCACTGGCCTATTTGCTGTCCGGCTATATTACCAGTGCATTTCTGACCGAGCAGGCAGTTGCCGATTTGGCCGCGCATTTGCTGCATATCGTGCTCTGGACGATTGTATTATTTGGTATGAGCAGTGTGTTTATGAGCTCTATGCGGGCAAGCGGGGCGATTTATGCACCGACTGTTTTGACCATGAGCGCTATCTTGCTGGTGGAAATTCCGGCAGCTTATTTGTTCAATCAATGGATCGGCATTGACGGAATTTGGTGGGCTTATTCGCTGACCTTCGCCACGATGCTGTGCCTGCAATCGGGCTATTATTATTTCATCTTCAGTAAGCGGCAGATCGTGAAGTTGATTTAGAAAAATAGAAAAGCCGGCAATGCCGGCTTTTTTGTTGTTATTTCACATTGGCGGCAAGACCGGAAAGAACACCCATCCAGCCGACAGCTTCCGCAACATTTGCACAATCAAAGCTGATGGTGGTGGCGTCCGTGCGCTTGGCACAAGGGATGATCGCCATCTGATCGGCCAGCAGCGGCGAATTCATGATGAACTCTGCATGGATGCGGCCGGTAAACGGTTTCCAGACTTTCAGTTCGTTTTTACGTTCAACGGCCTTTTTCGCCAGATCACGGATCATGGCGCGGGCATTCTGTACGGAGATCTGACGCGCTGCACGATTGCCCAGGGCTGTTTTGACGGTGGCAAATTCAGCCTCAGGGAAGAACGGGCGGTTTTCCTGTTCGGTCTGATCGTCGCCACTAATCAGTGCCACCGGCACACCGAGTTCACCGGCATAGGCACCGTAAAAACCGGGTTCGCCGACAATCTGACCATTGAGTTTGATGGTGCGGAAGGCAAAGCCGTTGGTGGTATGGGCAAGCACGCCATATTGCGCGGCACTGGCATGATGGCCGGTGAAGAACAACAGGTCAAAACTTTCATCCAGACCGGCAGCCATATTGAACTTTTTAGGACGGCCAAGGATCAGCTCTGCTGCCGGATGTAGCATTTCCGGAATAATATTGACCATCGGACCGTGGGAGTCATTGACCAGAATATAATCTGCTCCGCCTGCCAATGCGCCTTCAATGGCGGCGTTGACTTCCTCTGTCATCAGGCGGCGCGCCCGTTCATATTCCGGATTGCCTGGCTGACCTTGCTGCGATGTTACAACACCGGCCACACCTTCAATATCCGCACAAATATAGACTCTCATATTTCCCCTCCGGTAATCATGATTGATTCCGTAATTCCGAGGCCACCTTGACAAAAAAGCCCCGCAGCTTCAACCAAAGCGCGGGGCCTGAAGGACTTAAAATCTTATAGATAGAGCAGATTAGCTAAAGTCGGCAGGATTAATGCCGAGGGTTCGCAGATCTCTTTCATGCGGACGACGACGGCCTTCAACAGCAGCAGCTGCGGAAGCTGCAGCACCGAAAACAGCCAGTGCGCGGCTGATGAAATTACGGGAATGCTTTGTACGTTCTGTCATCTTGCTTCTCCGTGTTTGGGGCTTTGTCTATTGCAAAGCCGTAATCTGATACTCCAAAGATGGGATCACCAAGCCGTTTTCACAACTGACAGAATGACAGAGCTGCCATGCATGAATCGCATGGCCGGTTAAATAATGATGATAAGCAAAGAGAAAGCCCGCCGGCATAACCGGCGGGCTCATCATTTTCGGGGGTATAAGGGTTTAGTCCTCATTCGCTGCAAGCTGCGACAGAACCTGACCGCGGCCACGGGCACGCATAATCAGCGGTACGATCAGTGCCAGTGCTGCAATTGTCAGCAGCACAGCTGCAATAGGGGAGGTGAACAGGACAGTCACATCACCCTGACTGATAGACAAAGCGCGGCGCAATTGCTGCTCAGCCAGCGGGCCGAGGATCAAACCAACGACGGCCGGTGCAATCGGATAACCGAAGACACGCATACCATAGCCCATCAAACCGAAGGCCAGCAGCATACCAAGTTCAAAGACCGACGGATTAGCGCCGATTGTACCAAGCGTGGCGAACATCAGAATACCGGCATAGAGCCATGGTTTAGGGATGGTCAGCAATTTGACCCACAGGCCGATCAACGGCAGGTTAAGCACCAGCAACATGAAATTGGCGATAAGCAAGCTGGCAATCAGACCCCAGACCAGCTGCGGATTGGTTGCAAACAGCAGCGGGCCCGGTTGCAGACCATATTGCTGGAAACCGGCCAGCATGATTGCAGCGGTTGCTGTTGTCGGCAGACCGAGTGTCAGCAATGGCACGAGCGTACCGGCAGCAGACGCATTATTGGCAGCTTCAGGACCTGCAACGCCTTCAATCGCACCATTGCCGAATTCTTCCGGATGTTTGGTGAGTTTGCGCTCGGTTGCATAGGAGAGGAATGTACCGATTTCCGCACCACCCGCAGGCATAGCGCCAATCGGAAAACCGATAAATGTACCGCGCAGCCATGGTTTCCATGACCGTGCCCAGTCTGAGGCAGACATCCACAGCGAGCCTTTAACGGCTTCCACTTTATCCGGTGCACGTGCGCCCTGAGCGGCGATAAAGAGCGTTTCACCAATCGCGAACATCGCAACGGCCAGTGTGGTGACTTCAATACCGTCAAGCAGATCGGGCACACCAAAGGACAGACGCGCCTGACCGGTCAGCTGGTCAATACCAATAGTGGCAAGCGCAAGGCCGATAAACAAGGATGTCAGGCCGCGCAATGCGCTGTCGCCGAAAGCCGATGACACGGTGACAAAAGCCAGCACCATCAGCGCAAAATATTCGCGGGGGCCGAAAACCAGTGCAAGCTTAACAATATAAGGCGCGATGAAAGCGAGGCCGATGGTTGCAATCAGACCGGCAACAAAAGAGCCGATAGCAGCCGTTGCCAATGCAGGGCCACCGCGCCCTTTGCGCGCCATTTTGTTACCTTCCAGAGCGGTAACAATCGAGGCGCTTTCACCCGGTGTATTCAGCAGAATAGACGTAGTGGAACCGCCATACATGCCGCCGTAATAAATACCGGCAAACATAATCAGGGAACCCGCAGCATCGAGCTGATAGGTAACAGGCAGCAACAGGGCGACAGTCAGTGCAGGGCCGATGCCCGGAAGCACGCCGACAGCGGTGCCGAGTGTAACGCCGATCAGCGCATAGAGCAGGTTCATCGGCTGCATCGCAACCACAATCCCCTGCATGAGAAATTCAAATGTAGACATTAATCATTGTTCCCGTGTTGAGCCGCTTTACGCAGAGGGTAAGGCGCTGCGGCAACGAGGAGACAGCCGGTGGCTTTTTAGAAGAACAACCGCTCTAACGGACCCGCAGGCAGTGACAATTGCAGCAATTTGGCAAAAACCAGCCAGATCACATAACAGGCGGCAATTCCGACAGGGATCGAGAACCATAATTTGCGCTTGCCGAAACCATAGGCTGTCAGGGCAAACATAATGCCCGTGGCAATGGAAAAGCCTGCCGTGTTGAGCAGCAGCATCTGCGCGGTCAGACCGCCGACAATCCAGAGTACCGGTTTGACTTCCTGCGGTTCACGCTCAGGAAAATCATGGCGGAAAGCAGCAATAATTGTCCAGATCGCCAATCCTGCAAGGCCGAAGGCAATGGCTTTCGGCACAGTCGCAGGGCCGACCTGAGAATAACCGGCAGCCTCGGAAAGACGTGCCATATCCCAGAACATCACGCCGGAAATGACAAGCAGGATGGCCGCGATACAAAGCGCCGCCCGATCGGGGCGACGCGCTGTTACAGGTTTCAGTTCACTCATTGAACAAGACCGATGTCTTTCAGAACACCTTCGGTTGCCTGAATATCCTTATCGAGCTGTGCGTCAAAAGCATCGCCTGCCAGATAGGTGTCAGCCCAGCCTTTGGTCTTCAGAGTTTCCTGCCAGGATTTGGATTTTGCCAGCTTTTCAATATCCGCATTGATTGCGGCTTTCTGCTCGGCGGAAATGCCAGGGGCTGCAGCCAGCATGCGCCAGTTTTCTACAACAACATCAAGGCCGGATTCTTTCAGGGTCGGTGCATCAATGCCTTCAATACGCTCGGCGCTGGAGACAGCCAGCAGACGCAATGTGCCGGATTTGACCTGTGATTCAAATTCGCCGTAACCGGAAATACCTGCAGAAACCTGACTGCCGAGAATTGCGGCCAGAGCTTCACCGCCGCCGGAATAGGCAATATAGTTGATTTTCTTAGGATCAACGCCTGCAGCCTTGGCAATCAGACCTACAGCGATATGGTCAGTACCACCTGCGGAGCCACCGCCCCATGATACTGCGCCCGGATCTTTTTTCAGCGCTTCAATCAGGTCGCCCATTGTCTGGAAAGGAGAAGAAGCAGGTACAACAATTGCTTCATATTCGCCGGTCAGACGTGCGATTGGTGTAACATCTTTCAGGGTTACCGGTGATTTATTGGTCAGAATAGCGCCGACCATAACATAGCCGCCGACGATCAGAGCATCGCCTTTACCTTTTTGCTGGCTGGCGAATTGTGCAAGGCCGATCGTGCCGCCGGCGCCCGGTACGTTCTGTACCTGTACTTTACCGGAAATACCTTCCTGCTGCAAAACAGTCTGCAGGGAACGGGCTGTCTGATCCCAGCCGCCGCCCGGATTGGCCGGTGCAATGATGGTGTAATCTGCTGCATAGGCAGGCAGCGCCAATGCGCCTGCAAAGAGGGAAGCGAGTAGAAGCTTTTTCAAGTCTGATCCTCCTGATGCTGCGTTTCAACGCAGGCTGTGGTTTTTAGAAAACGCACGGGAAGGATCAGGCATGTGGTGCCCCCGACCATATACAGTGTTCCTCCCCGGTACTGTTTAACCGCCTCCACGGACAACAGTCCCGCTAATCGATCATATGAAGCTGACGCGAACCTGACGCACCCTGCGCTTTGCGCACAAATTTTAAGGCCGTGTGCTTTGCACACAAATGTTAAAAGGGTGCTTTGCGCATAATTATTGAGACTTGCGCTGTTTTCAGGAACGGCTCTTGTTCATATGTCTTTTGAAGATTGTGAGCCTGTTCCTGTGAAAATCAATAATATTTTTTCTGCTGGCGCAGCACATCATTCCATTTGGCAATCAGGCGGCTGCGTTTAACCTGATCGAGATAGACCATCAGGCCGGGGCTGACAGGCACCGGTTTCAGCTTGTTGCCGTAGATTTCCTGCATGGTCAGAGCGGTATTGTCTCCGGCCACTTCAGGGCTGACAGCCGGTATTTGCAACTGGCGGGCGAGGATGGTTTGGCCTTCTTTCGACATGAAGAACTCAAGATAGCGCCGCCCCAGTTCCGGCGAAGCGGCGGCTTCCGGCACCAGTCCGATACGGGACATCACCACAGTATAATCTTTTGGCAGAATAATCCCCACATCGGGATTGCGCGATGCCCAGTCTGCGGCATAGGAGCCGAGAATATTATAACCGAGCACAAAACGCCCGTCGGCAACGCGTTCTACAATCGCCTGACTGGTGGAATAGAGTTTGACCCCCGCTGATCCCATGGCCTGAATGACCGTCCAGATATCGTCAAACTGCTCCTGATCACGTGCCATGAACAGAAAGCCGACGCCGGAGCGTTCAATATCATAAGTACCGATACGGCCGAAAACGCTTTCACCCTGTTCTTTAAGATAGGCAACCAGCTCCGCACGGGTTGACGGCGGTTTGCGGTCTTTAAATTCCGGCTTGTGATAGACAAAAACTGCTGGCTCAAATGTCAGCGCATAGGCGGTGTTGCGCCAGTTCGCCCAGCTTGGCCAGCGCTCGCTCATCGGCAAAATGCTGGCTTGCGCATAGCCGTCATTGGTAAGTTTGACCTGCAAATCCATGGCTGAGGAAAAAGCGAAATCGGCAGTTTTCAAGCCGTCATCGGTTTCCCGCACAATGCGCTCATAAATTTCCGTGGTGAGCATATCCTCATAGCGCACGGTGATGTCAGGGTTGTTTTTCTGAAACCCTTCAATCATCGGCCGTGCAAGCGGCTCGTCGAGAGAAGAATAGACAACCAGCACCGGCGCATTCTTGTCGCCGCTGAGTGCCGGAAACATCATGGGCGTTGCTGCCACAGCGCTATTCCACACCGGCAATAAACTTAAAACCGCACTCAGCCAGAAACGGCGCACGTCCTGTCCTCCCAAACTCGCTGGCCCAAACATTACTGACAATGCAGGATTATTTCTTTGTATCCGCTGACATTGCCCTTGTAATCATTATATGCTGTGTCGGGGAGAAACAATACGGGCTGCAACAGGGCAGCAGGGAGATGTTGTCAGCGTGCGGATTTTGCTGGTTGAAGATAATAAGGCGCTGTCGGAAGGGCTGGGCGCTTTGTTGCGTGGTAGCGGCTATGCGGTTGATATTGTTGAAGACGGTGCGTCTGCCCATGCCGCCGCTGCGGCTGAGAATTTTGATCTGGTGATTCTTGATCTCAACCTGCCGGAGATGGACGGGCTGGATGTGCTGCGTGCCATGCGTGCGCGGCATAATCAGGCGGCCGTGCTCATTCTGACCGCGCGCGGTACACCGGAAGAACGCGTGCGCGGGCTGGATCTCGGCGCAGATGATTATATGATTAAGCCGTTCGATATCAGCGAGTTTGAGGCGCGGGTACGCGTGCTGTTGCGGCGTCAGGCGGGATTGCGTCATGCGCTGGTGCATTTCGGTGCGGTCACACTGGATTTGAATACACGCAGCTTTAGCGCTGCCGGACAATCGATTGATATTCCGGCGCGGGAACTTGGCTTGCTGGAACTGCTCTTTGTGCGCGGCGGTAAGGTCGTTGCCAAAGAAGCGATTGTGCAGTCTCTCAGCGGCTTTGACCATGATCTGAGTTCCAATGCCATTGAGCAATATGTCAGCCGCTTGCGCAAAAGGCTTGCGCCTTACGGGCTGACGGTCAGGACAGCGCGGGGGCTGGGATATTATCTGGATCGTCTGTCCGGCACCCAGCCGGTTATCACAACGGATGAAACTGTGGATTTGCCCGCGGATACACAATGAGGAAAAACAGCTATTCTCTGCGCAGACGTTTGCTTGGCTGGTTGCTGGTTTCAACTATGCTGATCGGGTTGATTGCGCTGGGGGATACGTATCAGGAAGCTGTCAGCACGGCCAATAAGGTGGCGGATCGTGTGCTGAGTGGTTCGGCGCTGGCGATTGCCGAGCGTGTTGTGGTGTCCGAGCATGGTGATCTGGAAGTGGATATTCCCTATGTCGCCTTGGAAATGCTCACTTCTGCCGCGCAGGATCGGGTGTTTTATCGGGTGGACGGCCCGCCCGGCCAGTTTATTACCGGTTATGAAACACTGCCGCTGCTGAAAAATCCGGAAAATAAGGATGTAGAATTTGGCGACGGAACCTATCGCGGTGAGCCGATCCGGCTGGCTTTGCTGCGCCGTTCCGCCTCGACCGGTGTGAATTCCGTGCCCTTTACAGTGACTGTCGCCGAGACAACTATGGCGCGTCGGCAGCTCACGCATACGCTTTTACTGCGTTCAGCCCTGCGGTTGCTGTTTATGATTGTGGGAACCGCATTGGTGGTCTGGATTGCCGTGACCTATGCTTTGCGTCCGCTTTACCGCCTCAGTGATGCGATTGCCGAGCGCAATCCGCAGGATTTGCACCCGATCAGCGAGCATGTGCCCAATGAAGTGCAGGGGTTGGTAGAGACGGTCAATTCTTTCATGGTGCGGTTGCAGTCGGCGCTGGATGCACTGCGCCATTTCACCGGCAATGCCAGCCATCAGTTGCGCACACCTTTGGCAGTGGTGCGGACACAGCTTGCTCTTGCCCAGCGTAGTCAGGATCGCCAATCCATGTTGGAAGCGGTCACGCAGGCCGACCAGGCCGTGGCGCATGCCGAGCGAATTCTGGCGCAGTTGCTGTTGCTGGCTAAAATTGATGCATCCGGTGACCAGACTGTGCAAGTGCTCGGATCTGTTGATCTTGCTGAAATGGCGCGGCAGATCACCGGTGATTACGTGCGTGAGGCAGCGCGGGGAGATATTGATCTGGGCTATGAAGGGGAGGCCAGTCTGACCGTGCAGGGCGACCGGCTGCTGCTGGAAGAGGCTTTGAAAAACCTGATCAGCAATGCGCTGCTTTATGCGGGCACTGAGGCCGTCGTGACTGTGCGTGTGCGCAGGCAGGGTGAGCTTGTTTTCCTTGAGGTTGAGGATAATGGCAAGGGCGTGCCTGAAGAGCAGCTTTCCCTGATCCGCAACCGCTTTGACCGCGGCTCTGTTGCAAAAAACACAGGACATGCTCCGCAAGGCAGTGGTCTTGGTCTGTCGATTGTCGAGGAAATTGCGGCTTTGCATGGAGGGCATCTGATCCTGCAGAAAGCAACGCAGAGCAAAGGTCTTCTCGCGGCCATCCGGTTTTCTGCTACTTCGTAAAATATTCTGGCCGGTTATCGTTATTGCCGGTTTTTGATAGATCATTCCAGCCGATTTACTGGCAATCAGGCACTTATCTTGTTGCAAGCTGAAGGTTTTTGGCTACAACCGCCAGTAACTTGAATGATAATGTCAGATTTTGCAGGCGGGACGACGGGAGAGATTGTAATGCCGGATATCGTGAAACGGTTTTTTGCCTATTATCGTCCGCATAAGCTTCTGTTCGCTGTCGATTTTTGCAGTGCGGTATTGTCCGGTTTGCTGGAGCTGGCTTTTCCGGTGGCTGTTACATTATTCATCGACCGGTTGCTGCCGACCAATGAATGGGGGCTGATTGCTCTCGCGGCCGCCGGTTTGCTCTGCGTTTATATTTTCAATGCCGGTTTGCAAGTGGTGGTGACCTATTGGGGGCACATGCTCGGGATCAATATTGAAACCGAGATGCGCCGCAAAGCCTTTGATCATTTGCAGAAACTCTCTTTCGGCTATTTCGACAATCAGAAGACCGGCCATCTTGTGGCGCGTATGACCAAAGATCTTGAAGAGATCGGCGAGGTCGCCCATCACGGTCCCGAAGATCTGTTCATCGCGATCATGACGCTGATCGGCGCTTTCATTCTGATGTTCTGGGAACATTCGACACTGGCTGTTATTACAGCGCTGATCGTGCCGGTCACTGCATGGGTGACATTGCGCTATGGCGGTCGCATGACTACGACATGGCGCGCACTTTATGGCCGTGTGGCGGCATTCAATGCGCGTATTGAGGAAAATGTCGGCGGTATCCGTGTGGTGCAGGCTTTCACTAATGAAGACCATGAACGCGCGTTGTTTGCCGAGGATAATCAGAATTACCGCAGCACCAAGCTTGAAGCCTATAAGGTGATGGCGGCCTCCACATCGCTGAGCTATTTGTCGATGCGTTTTATTCAGGTCGTGGTGATGCTGTGCGGGGCATATTTTGTCATTCGCGGCGACCTGAGTGCCGGTGGTTTTGTCGGTTTCCTGCTGCTGGTAGGGGTGTTTTTCCGGCCGATTGATAAGATCAATTCGGTGATTGAAAGTTATCCGAAAGGTATTGCCGGTTTTCAGCGCTATCTGGAGTTCCTGAATACGCGTCCGGATATTGCTGACCGCGCCAATGCCCGCGATGCAGGCAAATTACAGGGCAATATCCGTTATAATCAGGTTTCCTTCGGTTATCAGGATAATCGTCCGATCGTGCATAATCTGAACCTCGATATTCAGGCTGGCGAGACCATTGCATTTGTCGGGCCTTCCGGTGCGGGCAAAACCACGATCTGTTCTTTGCTGCCGCGTTTTTATGAAGTGACCGGCGGTGCTATCAGCATTGACGGTATTGATATCCGCGATATGACGCTGAAATCCCTGCGCAGCAATATCGGCATTGTCAGTCAGGATGTGTTCCTGTTTGCAGGCACGATCCGTGAGAATATCGCCTATGGCCGCCTTGATGCGAGTGATGCCGAGATTATGGATGCTGTGCAACGCGCGCGTCTGGGCGATGTCGTGGCCGGTCTGCCGGCGGGGCTGGATACGATTATCGGTGAGCGCGGTGTCAAGCTTTCCGGCGGGCAGAAACAGCGTCTGGCGATTGCCCGTATCTTCCTGAAAAACCCGCCGATCCTTATTCTGGATGAGGCAACTTCCGCTCTTGATACAGAGACAGAGCGCGCCATTCAGCAATCCCTGTCGGAATTGTCGGTCGGGCGCACTACTTTGGTGATCGCACATCGTCTGGCAACAATCACCAATGCTGACCGCATTGTTGTTGTGCAGGACGGCAGTGTGGCGGAAGAGGGCAGTCATCAGCAGTTGCTGGAAGCAAAATCAGGTCTCTACCGCCAATTGCTTGAAGCGCAGAACCGTGCGGCCGAGGTTTAGGATCTCTGCTTCCTGCACCCTGCAGATAATGCTTGTGTAATTGTGCCCTAGAGCGGTTTACGTCCTGACTGGATCACAGTGCACGCTCTAGATTCTTTAATTTGCCGCATTATCACGGGCGTCAAGTTGATCCAACTTGACTGTGAAATGCTCTAGTCGGGCATGCAGGCCAGCTCTGTCTGTTAATTGTGAACGCAGTGTCCATCAATCCGACTAATTGATACGATACCGTATGGTATGATATTGATGCTGCAAATTGAAGGACAGGACAGATTATGAATCCTAAACTTGCAGCCGCACTGGCCACTATTCTATGGGGCTTCACCTATATTGTTTCATCCAACATGCTGCCGCATAATCCGGTTTTTATCGGTGCAATCCGCGCTTTGGGTGGTGGTATTCCGCTGTTGCTGTTTGCCCGCACAATGCTGCCGCGTGAATGGTGGTGGAAAATTCTTGTGCTTGGCACGCTCAATGCCGGTTTATTTTTCGGCCTGATCTTTGTTGCTGCTTTGCGCCTTCCGGGCGGCGTGGCGGCAACCATTCAGGCTTTGGGACCGCTCTTCACTATTCTGCTCGCATGGCCGCTGATGCAGGTTATTCCGACCGGTCATAAGATTTTCAGCGTGTTGCTGGGTGCCGTTGGTGTCAGCCTTGTTGTGCTGCGCGGTGGTGTGCAGATGGATATGATCGGTGTGCTTGCGGGTTTAGGCGCGGCCTTATCTGTGGCACTGGGTGGTATCTATGTCCATAAATGGGGTCGCCCGTGTTCTTTGCTTGCATTCACTGGCTGGCAGCTGGTTGTCGGTGGCGTTGAACTGGCAATCCTTGCTGTGATTTTTCAGGACATTCCGTCTTCTGTTACGCTCGTGAACTTTGCCGGTTTTGTCATTCTTGCACTCTTCCTGACGGCGCTGGCTTTCGCTTTGTGGTTCCGTGGTATTGAGGGCGCAGGACCATCCGCAGTTGCTCCGTTCTTCCTGCTCGCTCCGGTGACAGCTTTTATTATGGATGCTGTTTTTAATGATATGGTGCCAAGCTGGCTGCAACTTGGCGGCATTGTTCTGGTGCTGGGAAGCTTGCTCTATGGTCAGCTGGTTGATCGCAGATCATTCAGACCGGCTCGGCACCATCATAAGATTACCGATGCTGAGAAACAGACAGAAAAACAACCGGAGGCGGCTGAATGAGCACAGAAAAACCAGTCCGGATTACCCGCCGCGGTATAGAGCGGCGGGAGCAGATCAGAACCATCGCCGGTGCCCTGTTTCTGGAACATGGCTATGAGGGCGTGTCGGTTGATGAAATCATGCGTCAGGCCGGTGGTTCAAAGACCAATCTCTATAATCATTTCGGGGATAAAGAAGGCCTGTTCATGGCTGTTATCTCGCAAATGAGTGAGACTTTCACTTACGGGATCAAAGATCTGGATGTTTCCATGTTGCCGTTGAAAGACGGACTGGAACGGTTGGGTCGTCAATTGCTGACTGTTCTGATGGAAGAGCATCACGTGGCGTTTCAGCGGCTGGTTATCGCGGAATCGGGACGGTTTCCGGCAATTACACGGACATGGTTTGAAAAAGGCCCGCAAATGGCGCGGCATTATTTCGCCAAGGCCATTGCCCCGCATGTAGAGAACGGCAGTCTGCGACAGGGTGATCCTCATATTATGGCTACCCATTTCCACGATATGATTGTTGAAAATCTGCTCAGTCTGGCTTTGCTGGGGCAATATGTGAGTGTGGAAATGCAGCGCCAGACTATAGACGATGCTTTGCAGACACTGCTGCATGGCTGGCTTGTACGCAACGACCGGACAGGAGGAATATTATGAGCCCGAACTGGATTTATCAGCTATTATCCATGCCCGTTATTCAGCTGTTGGCGCGTATTTTGCTGACCATGACATTCTGGCTGAGCGGGATTGCCAAACTCTTTGATTTTCCGGCTGCGGTGGCTGAAATGGCAGCAAATAATCTGCCGGTGCCAGCCTTGTTTGCGGCACTAACCATTGCCGTGCAACTGATCGGTTCCGCTCTGATTATTCGGGGTGGCTCACTGGTCTGGCTGGGTGCCGGTGCGCTGGGTGTGTTCACCGCCATGACAATTCCGGTCTCCCACGCTTTCTGGCGGGCAGAAGGGGCAGAAGCCGTTGCTAAAATGCATGTGGCTGTTGAACATATGTCGGTTATCGGCGGGCTGATTATTGTGGCTATTCTTCATGTAATTGTGCCGCGCCTGCGCAGTAAATAATCTTTACGCGGTACGATTCTTGTTCAGCCATTCAATATCATCGCCCAAAGCTTGCGCGAGGGTGGTTTCCATATGACGAAAACGGCGGATCAGTTCTTCTCCGAAGGGAGTGAGGACTGCGCCGCCGCCTTGTTTGCCGCCGCGCTGAGAGGTGACGGAAGGTTCGCTGAACATGGAATTCAGGGCATCAACCAGCTGCCATGCACGGCGATAGGACATATCCATGGCGCGACCTGCCGCTGAAATCGAGCCGGTGTCGCGAATATGTTCAAGCAACTGGATCTTGCCGCGCCCCAGCCGCGCATTTTCAGGAAAATCAATCCGCAATACCGGCTTCA
This sequence comes from Pseudochrobactrum sp. XF203, assembly GCF_020341615.1. Taxonomy (NCBI): domain Bacteria; kingdom Pseudomonadati; phylum Pseudomonadota; class Alphaproteobacteria; order Hyphomicrobiales; family Brucellaceae; genus Pseudochrobactrum; species Pseudochrobactrum sp. XF203. Next base: position 289,975 of record NZ_CP084392.1, read on the forward strand.
GCAAAGCGATATCCTGTGGTGCCATGATTGGTTCTCCGTTCTGTCTTTAAAAATTCATTACTTAAAAAGTCGGCGGTGTACAGGCGCTGATAACGTCGCAGGCTACCGGCCCGACACAACGAAACCGGTGCGGGCGCCGGCTTTCAAAATAATAACCGTCACCCGGTCCCAATATACGCCTCTCACTGTCAACAGTCACTTCCAGACGACCGGCAATAACAATGCCGCCTTCCTCACCTTCATGTACCAGTGGTACTTTGCCGGTATCGGCGCCCGGCTCATAGCGTTCTTTGAGAATCTGCAGCGCCCGCCCGAACAAATTGTCGCCCAGCTGCCGGTAGGAGATTTTGCCTTTGCCGATCTCGACAAACTCCTCAGACTGATAAAACGCCTTTTGTGGCATATCCGGTTGCAGGGCGAAAAACTCCGACATGCCGATCGGCAGGCCGTCGAGAATGCGTTTCAACGCGCCGACTGAAGGATTGGTCTGATTGGCCTCAATCAGCGAAATCGTGGCATTGGTCACACCGCTGCGCTTTGCCAGCTCGCGTTGTGAAAGCCCCGATTTTTCACGGATGAAGCGCAAACGGCCGCCAATATCGATCTCACCGGTCATGGGTATCTGTTTCCGCTGTTGAGGTTGTTAAATATTTTAAACATTTTATATTTTTTACCAAGTAGATCAAGGCGATAATGAGCACAAGAAATAGACTTGTTTCGCTCTCCGAAGCATGGCCAACTCTTAGCCACATATAAGGGAGAGGACGGTTTTCCGTTTGGAAAATTGCGCCGGCGAGGAGCGAAACAATGACTGATTTAACCAATAGTCCCAAGCTTGACAGTTTCTGGATGCCGTTTACGGCAAACCGCCAGTTCAAATCTGCGCCGCGCATGCTGGCTACAGCTGAAGGCATGTATTACACGGATGTGGACGGCAATTCCGTGCTGGACGGTACTGCGGGTCTGTGGTGCGTCAATGCCGGTCATGGTCGCAAGCAGATTGCCAGCGCCGTCGAAAAACAGCTTTCGACTATGGATTTCGCACCGACATTCCAGATGGGGCATAATATTGCGTTCGATTTTGCCACCCGCCTTGGTGAAATTGCACCGCGCGGTGACGGCAAAATTCTCGACCGTGTGTTCTTCGCCGGTTCCGGTTCAGAATCCGTTGATACCGCTCTGAAAATCGCGATTGCCTATCAGCGCGCTATTGGTCAGGGCACACGCACCCGCGTGATCGGGCGTGAGCGCGGCTATCATGGTGTAGGCTTCGGCGGTATTTCTGTCGGTGGTCTGGTCAATAACCGCCGTGTGTTTCCGCTGCTGCCGGGTGCAGACCATCTGCGTCATACCCATGATCTTGAGAAGAATGCTTTCAGCAAAGGTCAGCCGGAACATGGTGCCGAACTGGCGGATGATCTGGAGCGCATGGTCGCGCTGCATGGTGCGGAAACTATTGCCGCTGTGATTGTTGAGCCTCTGGCCGGTTCAACCGGTGTGCTGGTGCCGCCAAAAGGCTATCTGGAACGCCTTGCTGCTATTGCCAAGAAACATGGCATTCTGCTGATTTTCGATGAAGTGATCACCGGCTTCGGCCGTCTTGGTTCGCCGTTTGCATCAGATTATTTTGGTGTTACACCGGATCTGATCACCACTGCAAAAGGTCTGACCAATGGTGCCATTCCGATGGGAGCGGTTTTTGCCAGCCGTCATATTTATGATGGTCTGATGCATGGGCCTGAAGGCGCGATTGAACTGTTCCACGGCTATACTTATTCCGGTCATCCGGCAGCCTGTGCGGCAGGGATTGCAACGCTGGATATTTATGCGGAAGAAGGGCTGCTGACCCGCGCCGCCGAACTGGCGGATGACTGGCAGGAAGCAATCCACTCGCTGAAATCCGCGAAGAATGTCATCGACATCCGTACACTCGGACTGGTGGCGGGTATTGAACTGTCTTCGCGTGACGGTGCTGTTGGCGCACGCGCTTATGATGTGTTCACCGATTGCTTCAGGAAAGGTCTGCTGATCCGCGTAACCGGTGATGTGATTGCCCTTTCACCACCGCTGATCGTCAGCAAGGAAGAGATCGGCAAGATTGTTTCGATCCTTGGTGATGCGATCAACCGCGCATCGTGATTTATAAGATATGAAAAAGCCCCGCACAGAAAGCTCTGTGCGGGGCTTTTTCATATGCTTAAATTATTTTGCGCTGTCAGTCTGAGGCGCTTCCTGCCACTTGTCCCAGCCGGTCAGAATGGTTTGTGCATAGGCTTTGCCGACGCGATAGGCATTGGTGGTCGCCAGTTTAAAACCGCCGGATTCTGATTTCAGCGATTCCAGAGCATCCTGATCTTCGCCCTGACGGTCAAAATTCGATGCAGTACGCAGCAAAGCAATACGGTCGAAATCCAGTTTGCCAGCTTCGGATGCACGTTTCAGTGCCGTCAGAGTAGCATTATCTTCCATCTGCGAGGTGCAATAGGTGGCTTTGCCGTCAGTCAGCAGTTCAACCCATTTTTCCATGAACAGAGCCATTTTAATGCCGTGCCAATAGGTGTCGCTGGAGAGCGTATCGCACATGCTGACAATCGGTGCGCCGGTTGCAATATCGCCCTTGTAATGTTTGCGATAGGCTTTCGCGCCATCACCATCCAGCAGTTCCACATCCTTGGTCACGCTGAAAGCATAATCTGTGAGTTTGGCATTCAGGGCATAAACTTCTGTACCTGCTGACCATTTTGCTTTTTCGGTCGGATTGCTGGCACCAAGTGCAAAAGAGCCGGTTTCCCATGTATCCGGCACTTCGCTCTGGTCGATGCGGTGGTTGAGGTCAGCATCAACGGCAAATTTTGCCCAGTGAGCAGAGCCGAGGGTGCCGTGTTTCGGATCAACACCGGCAATACCGGCAATCAGAAAATAGGTTTTGGAGAGATCGAATTTTTCGCTGAGTGCCATGGCGGAGACCGAGCTCGCCGCATTGGCAAAACCCATGGCGGTTGTCATGTGACACAGACCTTCGTCAGTGCAGTCAACATTCGGATATTCCGGATTAAGACCGGCCAGCTTAATCTGCTGCGTGAATTTCTCGCCCTCAGCCCAAGGTTTGGCTTCTTGACCGAACATGGTGATAACCATGATTTTCGGTGCGATTTTAGCAGTATCCTGCGCCAGAGCCGGAGCGGCCAGTGCGGCAGAAAATGTAATAGCGGTAAGAGCGGAGGCAGAGAGGAGAAGAGCGCGCAATTCTGAATACCTTCGATGATATGACATTGGTCAGTTTCATCCGTGGTGACAGGTGCGTTGCGATCATGACTGATCAGACTTTACCTGCTGGCCGGAAAGAAACTGATCTTGCGTCTTGTACGCGATCTGCTTTGAGAGCGAAACCGGAATCTCTGCCGGAAACTTGTCGCAAGTCTGTTTGTCACAGGCAGAAGAGAGCTTCTGTGATTGCACGATCTTCTTTGCCTGCAGAAAAGAATACAGTGGGATATTTCATCTCTGCTCGTAAAAAGAAATCAAATTCCAATAATTGCTGATCGTGGAAAATTATCCCTCTTGGAGATGGGGGAAACCGCTCCTATGATGCTGTTTTTAAACTGGTCAATGATCCCATGCTGCAAGTGCCTGCCTATATGCTCACAACCGGTCCGGTACCGGCCTATCCGGAAGTTCTTCGGGCATTAGGGCAGCCGGTTTTGTATGATTATACGGATACGTTTCAGACATTTTATCAAAGCGTGATTGAGAAGCTGGCGCAGGTCATGCGTACCGGCAATCAACCGGTGATTATGCAGGGTGAAGCCATTCTCGGTATTGAGGCGGCAGCTGCGGGTCTGATCGCCCGTCAGGATGTGGTGCTTAATCTGGTATCGGGTGTCTATGGCAAAGGCTTTGGCCCCTGGGCTGCGCGCTACGGCCGTGAAGTCATTGAACTGGCAGTGGATTATGATGATGTGATTGATCCGCAGGCTGTAGAGGCTGCACTTAAACAGCGCCCTGACATCAGTATTATTGCCGTTTGCCATCACGATACGCCTTCGGGCACGCTCAATCCTTTGGCGGAGATCGGTGCCATTGCCGCGCGTCATGGTGCTTTTCTGATTGTCGATGCGGTCTCATCTTTTGGCGGCATGGATGTGCATCCTGAAGCCGTGCATGCGGATATTTTCATTACATCGCCGTCCAAATGTCTGGGCAGTACACCGGGTCTGACGCTCGCAGCAGTGAGTGAGCGTGCATGGCAGAAAATGGCGGCGAACCCTGATGCACCACGGGCATCATTCCTGAGCCTTTTGGACTGGAAAGAGGCATGGCGCGCAGGCAATGCTTTTCCGATAACGCCGTCTGTTGCAGAAATTTATGCTCTCAATGCGGCGCTTGATCTTTATCTGGCGGAAGGTGCTGCAAATGTCTGGGCACGCCATGCGCAAACGGCGCAAATTGCCCGTGAAGGTGTCAAAGCACTGGGGCTGGACTTATGGCCGCGTCAGGAAGCCACTGCGGCACCGACTGCGACAGTGTTCAAAGTGCCGGATGGTATCAGCGATGTGGCTTTGCGTGATTTGATGCTGCGCGACCATGATGTGCTGGTATCGCTTGGCCGCAAGGATACTGCCGGTAAGGTTTTGCGTATCGGTCATATGGGGGCATCAGCGCAACCGGAATTTGCGGCAAAGGCTGTTGAGGCTTTGGCCGGTGCATTGAAGAAGCTTGGGATTATTGCGGATTAATCCGTGACAGAGGGACAGGTTATTATGACAAGATTGACGCTTAATCGACGTGCTCTGCTGGCGGGAACTGCCGGTGTAGCGGCTCTTTCTGTTCTGCCGCGTTTTGCTTTCGCACAAACGGCTGAAAAACAGGCCTCCGTTGAGCCGGTGCGCGGTGGTCGTCTGGTTGTGGCCGCGGATAGCGAACCGGCAAATCTTAATCCGGCAATTGTCGCCTCAAACGGCGTTTTTTATGTGGCGAGCAAGGTTATCGAGACTTTGGCCGAGCAGGCTTATGTTGATGCTCAGCATCCGGATGGTTTGAAGCCGCTGCTGGCTACCAGCTGGGAAGGCTCGGCAGACGGGTTGTCTGCCACGTTCAAACTGCGTGAAGGCGTGACATGGCATGACGGCAAGCCGCTCACCTCTGCTGATGTGGCTTTTTCGGCGTTGGAAGTCTGGAAGAAGTTGCAAAATCTCGGCCGCTCGGTTTTCAAAAATCTGGAAAGCGTTGAGACATCGGATGAGCATACAGCTGTCTTCCGCTTCTCCGAACCGACACCGTTTCAGCTGATCCGTAATGCCTTGCCGGTGGTGACTTCAGTACTGCCGAAACATCTTTATGAAGGCACAGACATTGCCAAAAACCCTGCCAATGAAAAACTGGTGGGCACGGGGCCATTCGTCTATGGCGACCATAAGCCGGGTGAATATTATCTGCTGAAACGCAATGAGAATTATTGGGACAAACAAGCCCCTGCGCTGGATGAGATTGTCTATCAGGTGCTGCCGGATCGTGCATCTGCGGGTAATGCTTTGGAAGCCGACCAGATCCAACTGGCCGCTTTCTCTGCTGTGCCGCTGGCCGACTTGGAGCGGATTTCCAAAGTGCCGGGTCTGAAAATCTATGCCAATGGCTATGAGGCGCTGACCTATCAGCTCAGTGTGGAACTTAATCATCGCCGCAAAGAACTCGCTGACGTGAAAGTGCGCCAAGCTATCGCCCATGCGATTGATAAGGATTTTGTGGTTAAGACGATTTTCCTCGGCTATGCCAAACCGGCGACAGGGCCGGTACCGGCCTTTGATAAGGTCTTCTATGCGAAGGATACGAAGCAATATGCTTTTGATATTGCCAAGGCTGAAAGCCTACTGGATGAGGCCGGTTATAAGAAGGGCGCTGATGGTATCCGCTTTAAGCTGAAGCTGCTACCTGCACCATTCTTCAATGAAACCAAGCAATTCGGCGATTATCTGCGTCAGGCACTGGTGAAAATCGGTATTGATGCAGTGATTGTCGCCAATGATTCACCGGCGCATCTCAAAGCGGTCTACACCGATCATGATTTTGATATTGCCGTGGCTACGCCGGTTTATCGCTCCGATCCGGCAATCTCGACGACAGTGCTGTTCCAGAGCGGCTTGCCTGCCGGTGCGCCATTTACCAATCAATATGGCTATAAGAATGATGCGGTCGATGCACTGATCGCTAAAGGTGCGGTGACGCTTGATGATAAGGCGCGTGCAGGTATCTATCAGGATTTGCAACGTCTGGTGGCAGAAGACCTGCCGCTGATCAATGTCGCGGATTTCTCTTTCATCACGGTTGCCAGCGAACGCGTGCAGAATGTCTCGGATAATCCGCGCTGGGCGGTTTCCGGCTGGGCGAATACCGGTTTGCAAGAGTAAATATCAGTGCCGTTTCTCCTCCGTCGTCTTGCCAGTATCCTTCCGGTTCTGGGTATTGTTTTGGTGGGTAGCTTCCTCATTCTGGAAGCTGCCCCCGGCGATGCCGTGGATGCTTATGTGGCGCAGATGGGCGGGGCGGATGCGCAGCAGCTTGAAGCTTTGCGCCAGTCATGGGGGCTGGATCAGGGGCCGTTGCAGCGGTTCTTTGCCTATGTCACGGCGCTGTTCTCCGGTGATTTCGGCTGGTCCTCGGCTTTTCAGCGTCCGGTGCTGGATGTCATTCTGGAGCGGCTTCCGGCAACACTACTGCTGATGGGCGTATCGACATTTCTGGCATTCTTTGCCGGTTCTCTGCTTGGCATCGTGGCCGGTGCTAAACCGCATTCCAAACGTGACCGGTTGTTATCGCTGACCTCACTGGCGCTTTATGCCGTGCCGGGTTTCTGGCTGGGCTTGGTGCTGATCGTGATCTTCGGCGTAACATTGCGCTGGCTGCCAATCGGCGGGCTGGAAACCATTGCATCCGGCAAAACAGGACTGGCCAGAGCGGCAGATATCAGTCGCCATTTGATCCTGCCGGTTGCAGCGCTTTCCAGTGTTTATCTCACGCTCTATCTGCGGCTGATGCGTGACCGCATGGCCGATCTGCATCAGGAAATGTTTGTGCAGGCGCTTAAAGCCCGCGGTATCTCTTCGCACCGCATCATCTGGCGGCACATTGCCCGTAATGCGGTTTTGCCGGTGGTGACAATGTTAGGCCTGCAAGCCGGTGTGATGCTTGGCGGCAGTGTGGTGATTGAGAGTGTTTTTGCCATTCCGGGTTTTGGTCGTCTGGCTGCAGAGGCCGTTGCCAAACGCGATACGGCCTTGTTGCTTGGCGTTATTCTGTTTGGTGCTTTCGCGGTGATCATTGCCAATCTGCTGGTTGATCTGGCCTATGCGCGGCTTGATCCGCGGGTGCGGAGCCAGCGCCAATGAAATTTTTTCAGACTTTGGACAAACAGGGCAAAGCCGGTATTGGTCTCCTTATACTTTTAGGGCTTATGGCGCTGTCTGCACCGTTACTGTTTGCCGGTGATCCGCTGGCAATCGCCGGAGAACCGCTCATCCGGCCATTCACGAATTATGCCCATTGGCTCGGTACAGACCGGTTGGGGCGCGATGTGCTGGCAGGACTGTTTCATGGTGCACGGACGACTTTGCTGGTGGCGCTGAGTTCCGCAGCCGCTGCGCTGATTGCGGGTAGTCTGATCGGCACATTGGCAGGATTTCTAGGTGGCCTTGCCGATAATGTGCTGATGCGGATCACTGAGGCGTTTCAGACTGTGCCGGGATTTTTGCTGGCGCTGGCGATGATCAATGTGCTGGGGCCAAGCATTCCGACGCTGATTGTTGCAATCAGCATCGGTAGCTGGACACAAGCTGCGCGGGTGACACGGGCGGAAGTTCTGTCTCTGCGTGAGCGCGATTTCGTCGCCGCTGCCCGTACGCTGGGGCAGGGGCCGTTCTCCATTGCCTTTCGGGAAATCCTACCCAATGCCTTTGGGCCAGCTGCATCGCTTGCGGCGGTTTCGGTCGCGGCGGCTATTCTGATTGAAGCCTCACTGGCCTTCCTGGGCTTTGGCGATCCGAACAGCGTGACATGGGGCACAATGATTGCCGAAGGGCGCAGCGTGCTGCGCTCTGCTCCTTATCTTTCCATCATTCCGGGGCTGGCCTTGGTGGTCACCGTTCTTGCCGTGCATCTCACCGGACAGGCGCTGACGCGTCGCCCATCATCAGCGAGGGAGCGCGGCAATGTCTGAGGTCTTTCTTGCTGTACAGAATTTGACGGTTCGCTATGGTGTGCAAACTGTGCTGCACCCTGTTAGTTTTGAGCTAAAGCAAGGTGAAAGACTGGCGCTGATTGGTGAGAGTGGTTCCGGTAAAACCACATTGGCTATGGCAATTGCAGGTCTCTTAGCCGCCAGTGCTAAAATTGCCGGTACAATCCGCTTTCCGGCTTTAGCGCATGAGCCGCGTGCCGGTCGCGATATCGGCGTGGTATTTCAGGATCCTGACGGGTCGCTTGATCCGATGATGCGGGTGGGGGACCAGATTGCGGAAGTGATCGTCACGCATCTTAAAATCTCGTGGACTGAAGCACGTCAAAGAGCGGCAGAACTGATGCAGCAAGTGCAAATACCGGACAGTCAGCAGCGCATACGCAGCTATCCGCATGAATTTTCCGGCGGGCAGAAACAGCGTATTGCCATTGCCGCAGCTTTAGCCGCACAGCCGCAATTACTGATTGCTGACGAGCCGACCAGTGCGCTGGACACGGTGGTGCAAAATCATGTGGCGCAATTGCTGGATGGTTTGGTGCGGGCGCAAGGGCTGACAATGCTGTTTGTGACCCATGATATCGCGTTGGCCTCACAACTGGCCGATCGGATTGCAGTACTTTATCGCGGGGAGCTGGTGGAAATCGGCACGGCTGAACAGGTGATCACCGCACCGCAGCATGATTATACCAAAGCTTTGCTGGCAACCCATATCGGACTGGACTGGGTGAAGCAGCCGCGTCTGCCTGAGATTGACGGTGCGCTATGAGCGAGGTTTTGCAGATTGCCGGCCTCAATAAAGCTTTTGGTAAAGCCCCTTCAAAAGGTTTGAAGAATATCAATCTCACGCTCCATGCCGGTGAGACACTGGCGCTAGTCGGGCGTTCCGGCTCTGGTAAAAGCACTTTGGCGCGATTGATTATGCGGTTGAACGAGCCGGACAGTGGTAAGATCATTCTCAACGGCACTGATATTACAGCCCTTCAGGGCAGCGCGCTGCGGGAAAAACGGGCTCAATTCCAGATGGTGTTTCAGGACCCTTTGGCGGCTTTCAATCCGCGCCATACGATCAGCCAGATTTTGCAGGTGCCGCTGGTTTTGCATGGTAGTCAGCAGCATACGAACCAGCAAATTGCTGAAGTCTTGCAACGGGTTGGTCTGAAAGCGGATATGGCTGACCGCTACCCGCGTGAACTCTCCGGTGGTCAGCGTCAGCGTGTGGCCATTGCCCGCGCGCTATTGTGCAAGCCTGATCTGATCGTGCTGGATGAGCCGGTATCGGCTTTGGACGTATCTGTGCGTGCGAAAATTCTTAATCTTCTGGCCGATTTACAGCGCGAAAATGGCATTGCCTATCTGTTTATATCGCATGATCTGGCACTGGTACGGGCTTTCTGTGACCGGATGCTGGTGTTGCATGAGGGCGAGATTGTTGAACAGGGTGTGCCGAATACAGTGCTGCAAAACCCGCTGACCGAGCCGACGCGGCAACTGGTTGATGCTGTGCCGAAACTCGCTTTTGAGGCTTTACGGCTTTAATGCCTGATAAAGCGCCGTGTAGCGCTGATAGGCTGCCTCATAAGCCGCATGAAGTTTTTGATCCGGCTCAATGGTTTTGATAATCTGCGGAGCGGTGCAAATAGCCAGCGCATCGGCCTTTTCCGCCGCAATCAGTCCAAGCCGTGCTGCCCCGAAAGCCGCGCCGAAATCACCATCGGCAGGCAAGTGAACCGGCATATTCAGTGCGGTTGCCAGTGCTTTTAGCCAATAGGCCGAGCGTGAGCCGCCGCCGATAGCCATGACACTTTCAAGCTGTGTACCGGCTTTTGCCAGAGCTTCCAGATTGTCGCGGAAGGAGAAAGCCACGCCTTCAAGCACGGCTTGAGTGAGTGCCACACGATTGTCGCTATGGCTTAGCCCTGTGAAACTACCGCGGATCAGGCTGTCATTATGCGGGGTGCGCTCGCCGGAAAGATAAGGCAGGAAGGTCACTCCTGATGGAGCCTGCAAATCATCGCCGAGCTCTTGCGTCAGCGCCGCAGCTTCATGGCCGGTGATGGTACTGTACCAGTTCAGGGCATCGGTCGCGGAGAGGATAACGCCCATCTGATGCCATGTCTGCGGCAGAGCATGGCAGAAGGCATGAACGGCACTATCAGGACGCGGCAGAAAACTGTCATTGGCGGCAAATAACACACCGGATGTGCCGAGCGAGGCAAAGGCCTGTCCGGCTTTCACCGTGCCGATACCACAGGCGGAGGCCGCATTATCTCCGGCACCACCGGCAACAACTACATTCGGTGCCATGCCCCATTGTTGGCACAGCTCTGCGCGCAATGTGCCGGAGACATCCGTGCCTTCTACAAGGCGTGGCATCTGGCTTTCATCAAGCTCTGTTGTTGCCAGCAGATCAGCCGACCATTTGCGTTGTGCCACATCGAGCCATGATGTGCCGGAGGCATCGGACATTTCGCTGACATGTTCGCCGGTCAGCCACAGACGCAGATAATCTTTCGGCAGCAGGATCTTTTTAATGCGGGCGAAAATCTCCGGTTCATTGTCCTTCACCCAAAGCAATTTAGGCGCGGTAAAACCCGGAAAGACAATATTGCCGGTGAGCGCGCGGAATTGCGGATCAGAATCCAGTTGCGCGGCTTGGGCATGGCTGCGTGTATCATTCCAGAGAATGGCGGGGCGCAACACTTGATCCTGCTCATCCAGCAGAACCGCGCCATGCATCTGACCGGAAAGGCCGATACCACGCACATTCGAAAGCGCAGTGCCATGTTCCGCTTTTAGCCGGGTGATTGCTGCTTCTGCGGCTTTTATCCAGTCTTGCGGCTGTTGTTCTGACCAGCTTTGATGCGGGCGGGAGACATGGAGCTCTGCATGGGCAGAAGCGATAATTTTCTGCTCTTCATCAATCAGCAGTGCTTTGAGGCCGGACGTGCCGAGGTCAAGACCGAGATAAAATGCCATGCTGCTGATCCTGTGGCTGGAATTATGAACAGGCCGCAGCTAACGACAGAAACTTAATGCAGGCAATAGTTTTTATTCTTCATTGAGCGACATGCTCTCGATAGAAAATTCCATGCGGTCAGCCGCAAAGCGTGTTGCTGAATATTCCACCGGCACGCCATTGGTATCGACATTGACCGACTGCGCCGTGAGCACAATCGCCCCCGGTGTGAGTTTCAGGTGCAGCAGATCCTGTCCGTTGGCGTGCTGTGCGGAAATCAGTGTGGATTTGCGGAAATAATCCTCAACGCCCGATTGCTTCAGTGCTTTTGTGACTGAGCCGCTGGCCTTGTAAAATTCATCAAATTGCGGAAAACGCTGTTGGTCAAACCAGCTATCGGACATGGAAACCGGCTGACCATCAGCAATGGACAGGGTTTCAAAATAATGCACCTGCGCATTTTCATCACTAAGCTGCAAAGCATGGGCGACCTCGGCTGAGGGCTTTTCAATCCTGTGCGAGAGGATGACGCGTTCCTGCTGCGTGATCTGTTCGGCCAGACTGGTGGACATGCGGGTGCGCTTGCTGATGGGATAGGTCAGGCGTTTGGCATTGGCGATAAATGTACCGCGCCCTTGCTCAGCCCGTAACACGCCTTCCTGTGTCAAAGCCGCAATGGCACTGCGCACCGTATGGCGGTTGACGCCGAAGCGGGCAGCCAGTGTCATTTCCGGCGGCAGCTTTTCACCGCGCTTGAAATGTCCGTGTTTAATTTCCCTGCGAATTTCATCGGCAATCTGCCGCCAGACGGCCACACCGCTGTTTCGGGCGATTTTTGTTGTCTCTGCCATTTAATTTGCCGCAGCCCCGCTGATTGTCATGCGCTTGTCACTAAGAGCGTTTAAGACAATAATTAATGTCTAGTTGTATAGATAAATAGACAATTTAGAGCGGTGTGTCAAATGAAGAATGAAACCGAGAATTTACCCGAAAAGCTGCAAGGCGAACGGCGCAAAGTTGCCGCTTTGCTGGCAAAGGCGGAATTGAAGGAGCTGGCTTCCTTCTGGAGTAATCAGGCAGAGCAGCCACAGGTTGATGTGCTGCGCGGCCCTGAAACCGGACTGGTGATGGTGCGCGGCCGTATCGGCGGTGGCGGAGCACCGTTCAATCTGGGCGAAACGACAGTGACCCGTGCGACTGTGCGTGTGTCGTCCGGTACTTCCTCGGAAGGTTTGGTCGGTCACTCCTATGCGCTGGGACGCGATCATGAAAAAGCGCGTCTGGCAGCGATTGCCGATGCTTTGTGGCAGGCACCGCAGAGCCGTGAGGCTGTTGAGCGTGATCTGTTGCAGAAAATTGCACAGCGTCTTGATGTTCGTAGCACCCAGCGTCGCCGTGAAGCCGCGGCAACGAAAGTGGACTTCTTCACCATGGTTCGGGGAGACGACTGATGGCTTTTGATAATCAGGCTTTTGAAGGTGGTTTCACTGATGCCGTTTATGATGCGCAGACCTGTTTCCGCGCATTGATGGATGCGCTGGCTAATCCGGGCACGATCCAGCCGCTGACAGCAGAAACGCAGCCGCCATTGCCGCTGACACCGGAACTCGGTGCTATTGCGCAGGCATTGTTCGATCATGACACCAAGGTCTGGCTCGACAGTCATTTGGCTGCAAGCAGCGCTGTGCGTGAATGGCTCGCATTCCAGACTGGCTTTGTGCTGGTTTCCGAAATTGGTGAGGCGAATTTTGCGCTGGTCAGCGATATTACTCAAATGCCGCCGCTGGATGTTTTTGCCAAAGGTACATCGGAATATCCGGATCGCTCGGCCACTATCGTTATGGCGATCGAGGGTTTTGCAGGTGCGCAGACTTTGCAGCTTCAGGGGCCTGGCATTGAGCATGTCCGTGACTTTGCACCAAGTGCTTTACCGGTACGTTTCAATGAACAATGGGTTGCCAATGCGGCCTTGTTCCCGCGTGGTGTGGATCTGGTTTTTGCAGCGCCAAAAACTGTTGCCGCACTGCCGCGCAGTACCAAACTTATTAAAAACGGAAATTGAACCATGTATGTTGCAGTTAAAGGCGGTGAAGCCGCTATTCAGAATGCACATCAGTTGCTGGGTGACCGCCGCCGTGGTGACCGCTCAGTTCCGGCTTTGCAGCTGGAGCAGATCGTGGAGCAGCTGGGTCTGGCCGTTGATCGTGCTATGGCCGAGGGTGCGCTTTATGACCGTGAACTGGCAGCGCTGGCAATCCGCCAATCGCGCGGTGATCTGATCGAGGCGATTTTTCTGGTGCGTGCCTATCGCACAACCTTGCCGCGCTTTGGTTATTCCGAGCCGCTGGACACAGCGCAGATGCTGGCAGAGCGCCGCATTTCTGCAACCTTTAAAGATCTGCCGGGCGGCCAGCTTCTGGGGCCGACCTTCGATTACACCCACCGTCTGCTGGATCCTGAAATGGCCGGTGATCATCCGGTGGCACAAGGTGTGCAGCGCGATGATGAGACAGTTGGTGAGGACATGCCGCGCGTGACCGATATTCTCGGTGCCAATGGTATGATCGAGCCGGATGGCGAGATGCCGGAAGGCCATGTGCCGGGCGATCTGACCCGCGAGCCGTGGACATTCCCGATGGAACGCGATCTGCGTTTGCAGGCTTTGGCACGCGGTGATGAAGGCTTCCTGCTGGCGCTGGGTTATTCCACACAGCGCGGTTATGGCCGTACGCATCCGTTTGTTGGTGAAATCCGCATCGGTGAAGTTGAAGTTGAACTGGATGTGCCGGAACTCGGTGGTCTGGTATCGCTGGGCAGCATACAGGTCACCGAATGTCAGATGGTCAACCAGTTTGCCGGTTCTGCAACCCGCCCGCCGCAATTCACCCGTGGTTATGGTCTGGTTTTCGGTCAGAGCGAACGCAAGGCTATGTCGATGTCGCTCTGTGACCGTGCGCTGCGTACCGCAGAATTTGAAGAAGATATTACCGCGCCGGCACAGGATGAGGAATTTGTGATTTCCCATTCCGACAATGTGCAGTCGACCGGTTTTGTCGAGCATCTCAAACTGCCGCATTATGTGGATTTTCAGGCTGAGCTTGATCTGATCCGCCGTATGCGTGCCGAATATGCCAGCCACAATGCTGCCAATGATGCCCAGAAAGAAGTACAGAAGGAAGCCGCAGAATGAGCGTTCTGATGCAGTATAATTTTGCTTATCTTGATGAGCAGACCAAGCGGATGATCCGCCGTGCATTGCTTAAAGCGATTGCGGTGCCAGGTTATCAGGTGCCTTTTGCAAGCCGCGAAATGCCGATGCCATATGGCTGGGGTACCGGTGGTGTGCAGGTAACTGCTGCGGTGCTGGGTGCCGATGATACGCTGAAAGTGATCGATCAGGGTGCGGATGATACAACCAATGCCGTGTCGATCCGTGCATTCTTTGAAAAGACCGCACAGGTTAAAGTGACGACCCGCACGGAAGATGCAACCATCATCCAGACCCGTCACCGTATTCCGGAAGCACCGCTCAAAGAAGGCCAGATCCTCGTCTATCAGGTGCCGATCCCTGAGCCGTTGCGTTTTCTGGAACCACGCGAGACAGAGACCCGCAAAATGCATGCGCTGGAAGAATACGGCCTGATGCATGTCAAACTCTATGAGGATATTGCCCGCCACGGCCATATCGCCACGACCTATGCCTATCCGGTGAAAGTCGAGGACCGTTATGTAATGGACCCTTCACCGACACCGAAATTCGACAATCCTAAAATGCATATGTCACCGGCTTTGCAGCTGTTTGGTGCAGGACGTGAGAAGCGTATTTACGCTCTGCCGCCTTATACCAAAGTGGTGAGCCTCGATTTCGAAGATCATCCGTTTGAGGTGCAGAAATTCGCCCAGCCTTGCGCCATGTGCGGTGCCAAGGGTGTCTATCTCGATGAGGTGGTGCTGGATGACAAGGGCGGCAGCATGTTTGTCTGCTCCGACACCGATTATTGCGAAACACGACAGGCCGACGGCCATGTTGGCCATCTCTCTGCAAATAACAAAGATATCGGACAAGCGTCCTCAGGTCTGGAGGCAGCCCAATGAGCGATATAAATCATGATACGCCTTTGCTGCGTGTAAACGGATTGTCGAAATTCTATGGCAACCGCCTTGGTTGCAGCAATGTTTCCTTTGAACTGTATCCGGGTGAAGTGCTGGCCATCGTCGGCGAGAGTGGCTCCGGTAAGACGACACTGCTCAACTGTCTTGCCACACGCTTGCAGCCTTCAGTCGGCGCTGTGGAATACCGGATGCGTGACGGCCAGTTCCGTGATCTCTATCGCATGAGTGAGGCCGAGCGCCGTTTTCTGATGCGCACCGACTGGGGCTTTGTGCATCAGAACCCTTCTGACGGTTTGCGTATGACCGTCTCCGCCGGTGCCAATGTCGGCGAGCGTCTGATGGCTGTCGGTGACCGCCATTATGGCAAAATCCGTGAAACCGCGACCGACTGGCTTGGTCGTGTGGAAATTTCCGCCGACCGTATTGATGACCAGCCGCGTGCATTCTCCGGCGGTATGCGTCAACGCTTGCAGATCGCCCGCAATCTGGTGACTGCACCGCGTCTGATTTTCATGGATGAGCCGACCGGTGGTCTGGACGTATCCGTGCAGGCACGCCTGCTTGATCTGTTGCGCGGTCTGGTGGCCGATCTTGGTCTGGCTGCGATTGTTGTGACCCACGATCTGGCAGTGGCTCGTCTGCTGTCCCACCGCATGATGGTGATGAAAGATGGTCATATCATCGAAGCCGGTCTGACTGATCGCGTACTGGATGATCCGCAGGCGCCTTATACGCAGCTGCTTGTTTCCTCGATTTTGCAGGTTTAATCATGACTATGCCCCTTATTGTTTCGGAAGTGGCAAAGAGCTTCACCATGCATTTGCAGGGCGGCATTAAATTGCCGGTGGTGAATAATGTTTTCTTTGCACTGAAAGCCGGTGAATGTGCTGTGCTTGGCGGCCCGTCCGGTGCCGGTAAAAGCTCTATCCTGAAAATGGTCTATGGCAATTATGCCGTGGACGAAGGCCAGATCATTCTGCGCCATCACGGCAAGCAGATTGACATTGCCTCGGCTGATCCTCGCACCGTTATGGCTGTGCGCCGCGATACGATTGGTTATGTCAGCCAGTTTTTGCGCACTGTGCCGCGTGTCAGCGCACTGAATGTGGTGGCTGATCCGTTATTTGCCCGTGGTGTTGATCGCGAGCAAGCTCAGGATAAAGCGCGTGAATTGCTGGCCATGCTCAATCTGCCGCAGCGCCTGTGGGATCTGCCGCCAGCCACGTTCTCAGGTGGTGAGCAGCAGCGTGTGAATATTGCCCGTGGATTCATCACCGATCATCCGGTGTTGTTGCTCGATGAGCCGACCGCATCGCTCGATGCCAAAAACCGTGAAGTTGTTATGGAACTGATCCGTCGCAAAAAAACAGAGGGCGTGGCGATGCTCGGCATTTTCCATGATGAAGATGTGCGTGAAGCCGTGGCTGATCGTATCATCGACGTGACGGAATTTGCTCCGGGTTATGTACGTCAGGGAGCAGATGCATGACCCGATTGTCAGAACAGCCGTTTATCCATCCGGATACGGAAATCTCCGACAGCACATTCGGCCGCTATACGGAAATTGGTACCCGTTGTCGTATTTCTGAAACGGAAATGGGGGACTATTCCTATATTGAGCGCGACGGCATGGTCTGGTGCGCCAAGATCGGTAAATTTGCGAATATTGCAGCCTCTGTGCGTATCAATGCCACCAATCATCCGATGTGGCGCGCAACGCTGCATCACTTCACCTATCGCGCCAATGATTACTGGCCGGATGCCGAGCAGGAAGCGGATTTCTTTGAATGGCGCCGCGCCCATGAAGTGACCATTGGTCATGATACATGGCTGGGGCATGGTGTAACCGTTCTGCCTGGTGTTAAAATCGGCAATGGCGCGGTCATCGGTTCCGGTGCGGTCGTTTCCAAAGATGTCGCGCCTTATACGATTGTTGGCGGCGTGCCTGCCAAACTCATTCGTCAGCGTTTTTCCGATGCGATTGTCGAGCGTCTCGAAGCTCTGGCATGGTGGGACTGGGATCATCAGCGCCTGCGTGATGCACTGGATGATTTCCGCAAACTTGAAATTGAAGCTTTTCTTGAAAAGCACGGCGGCTGATAGCCAAACTGCTGAATCCAATAGCAGAACAGAGCCGCCGGAATTTCCGGCGGCTTTTTTGTCAAAAATCTGATTCAGAACTTTCATGGAAGTGTAATCTAACTTACATTTTCATTTCATATCACGCGCCTAATTTCGCAGGGAAATTGATAGAGGGCGCTGATGCTGAAGCTTGAAAATGTAACCCGTCGTTTTGGCGGCAATACTGCGGTTGCAGATGTTAATCTGGAAATTCCGCAGGGCCAGATGGTGGGGATCATTGGCGCATCCGGTGCCGGTAAATCCACTTTGTTGCGAATGATTAATCGTCTGATTGATACATCGGATGGTTCTATTGTTTTCAAAGATCAGGACGTGTCGCGTCTGCGCGGTTCCGAATTGCGTCGCTGGCGCAGTGATTGCGCAATGATTTTCCAGCAGTTCAATCTGGTGCCGCGCCTCGATGTGCTGACCAATGTGCTGCTTGGGCGTCTTAATCAGCGTTCTACTGTGAAAAGTCTGATGGGCATTTTCTCCCGTGAGGAACGTGCGCAGGCTATCGCCAATATTGAGCGTCTGGATATTGTCAAAACCGCCTTGCAGCCGGCGGGTACACTTTCCGGTGGTCAGCAGCAGCGCGTGGCGATTGCCCGTGCGCTGATGCAAAGCCCGAAGGTCATTCTTGCAGATGAGCCGATTGCCTCGCTTGACCCGCGCAATGCGCAGGTCGTGATGAGCGCATTGCGCGATATCAATCAGCGCGAAGGCCTGACCGTTATCACCAATCTTCATACGCTGGATACAGCGCGCACCTATTGCGACCGGATTATCGGTATGCAGGGCGGACGCGTTGTATTCGACGGAACGCCTGCTGATCTGACACAGGCCGCAGTCCGCCGCATTTATGGTGCTGAAGCTGATGATGAAAGCTTCTTTGAAGCCGTGACATCTACAGCATTGGAACAGCCTGCACCGGAAGCTCCGGTCAGCCCGCAAGTGGCACGACAGGTCGCAAAGCTCGTTGCAGACGCACAGTAACACTTCATCTGAGCAGTTTCGGACGGAAAACCGGCATCCACTTTTCCTGAAACTGCTTCAACCAAAAACGATAATCGTTTAACAGGAGAATGGTTCATGACCTTCAAGAAGCTTTTGCTCGGCGCCGTTGCGCTGTCCGCAGTGGCAACCGCAACCGCAGCGCAGGCAGATAAGCCTGAAGTGTTCCGCGTTGGTATTATCGGCGGCGAAAACGAAGCTGACCGTCTGCGCAATTACCAGTGCATTATTGACCAGCTGCCAAAGGCAATCGGCGTTAAGGAAGTTAAAC
Organism: Pseudochrobactrum sp. XF203; assembly: GCF_020341615.1. Lineage (NCBI taxonomy): Bacteria > Pseudomonadati > Pseudomonadota > Alphaproteobacteria > Hyphomicrobiales > Brucellaceae > Pseudochrobactrum > Pseudochrobactrum sp. XF203. Next base: position 308,680 of record NZ_CP084392.1, read on the forward strand.
TGTTTCCTGCTGCCGACTATGACGGTGTTATTCAGGGGCTGCTCGGTGGCACGCTGGATTATGCAGAGCTTGGCGCTTCCGGCTATGCCAAAATCTATCTGACCAAAGAAGATGCGGTTGAGCCGATCCTGACCACTGAACAGACAGACGGTTCGACCGGTTATTATTCGATCATGGTTGCCCGTAAAGACAGCGGCATCAAGACTGTTGCTGATATGAAAGGCAAGAAGCTTGGTTTTGCCGATCCGGATTCAACCTCCGGCTATCTCATTCCGGTAACCTCGCTGCCAAAAGACCTCGATGGCGCGACGGTTAAAGATTATTTCAGCGAAACCGGTTTCGGCGGCGGCCATGAAAATCTGGTTCTGGCTGTAAAAGACGGCAAGTTTGATGCCGGTACAACTTTCGGTTCCGGCGTTGGCAGCTTCGATGAAGGTTACACATCCGGTAACCTGCGCAAGATGGTCGACAAAGGCCTGATCGATATGAAAGACTTCACAGAAGTCTGGAAATCCCCGCTGATCCCGAACGGCCCGATTGTTATCCGCACAGCGATTGACGCTGATCTGAAAGCCAAGTTCAAAACCTATATGATGGATCTGCCAAAGACCGATCCTGAGTGTTTTGCTTCCACAATGGGCGGCGATTTCAAGTCCTATATCGAAGTGAACAAAGATTTCTACCAGCCGGTTATCGACGCACGTAAGTCGCAGATCGGTCAGTAAGATTAAGTTGCGGCCAGTGTCAAAGAATGATGCTGGCCGCATTTTTTTATTCTTTTAGAACGTGTTGCGTTTGGTCTCTATTCACTGCGCTCGCTCTAACTCTTTGTTTTGTCGCATTATCGCGGGCGTCAAATGAAGTCATTTGACTGCGAAATGCTCTGTCTTTTTTGTTTTTACGCGTATCTTATCCGAAAACAGCTCACACTTTTCGGGATACGCTCTAGGCGGGCCCGATGACCCATACTGTTTCTAAGCCATCCCTGTCCGGTGAAGCCGCTTTGGTCGAGCAGCACTGGCGGGAGCTGTCCTCCCGACGCCGTACCTATACGCTGCTGATTATCGGTGGTTTGTTTCTGGCGCTTTCCGCATCCTTGTGGTTCGCCAATGAAAGCAATGCCGGTAAATTCTGGGAGCGTCTGCCGCATTTCTTCGATTTCGTCGGTGATATGGTGCCGCGTGACGGCTGGGAAGTCTGGCGGGCCTTGTTTGATCTGCCGTCACCTTATTTCGACGGTAGCCAGAAATATGATTATGAGGCAGGCCGCGTCTATCTGTTCGGCAGCGGTTTTTATATTCCCGAATATTTCTACAAGATGCTGGAGACGCTCAATATTGCCATGATGGCAACTTTGATCGGCTTTTTCTTTGGTTTCATACTGTGCTTCCTTGCGGCTAAAAACCTGACAACCAGCCGTGCGCTGCGTTTCTTTGTGCGCCGCTACATGGAAATTCTGCGTGCTTTTCCTGAAATTGTGATTGCCGGTTTCTTTGCCGCCATTCTCTCGCTGGGGCCAATTCCTGCGATTTTTGCTGTTGGTATTCATACCATCGGCGCGCTGGGTAAGCTGTTTTTCGAAGTGGTTGAGAATGCCGATATGAAGGCCGAGGAAGGTCTGCGTGCAGTCGGTGCCAACTGGTTTGAGCGTGTCGGCTTCGGCATTGTGCCGCAAGTCATGCCGAACTTCATGTCCTATGCTTTCCTGCGTTTCGAGATCAATGTCCGTGCATCCACCATTATCGGTGCGGTTGGCGGCGGCGGTATCGGTGAGGCATTGCGCCTGTCGATCGGTCATGGCCATCAGGCAAAAACACTGGCGATTGTGTTTCTGTTGCTCGTTACAATCATTGCGGTGGATCAGACCTCTGCATGGCTGCGCGGCCGTCTTGTCGGCGCTCAGGCCTTTCAGTTCGGAGCGTAAAAAATGACAGCTTTGACTTTAAACGCCGCTCAGATTGCTGATTACGAAAACCGCTATCCGCAAGTCTTTCGCCGCCCGTTTTCCAAGCGCTATACATTGCCGCTGATCGGCTTGGGCATTGTGCTCTATATGGCCTATAGCTGGTGGTTCTTTGCCATTGGTACAGTGCTGTCGGAAGGCCAGTGGGATCGCGCCGGAATTACTGCCCGTCAGTGGTATTCCTATGAAGTGCGCCCGACCATTCGCATCAATGGCGATGAGGCAAAAGTAACCTATCCGCGCTTTTCGGTGCTGGGCAAAAATCCTGATCCGGAATGGGTGCAGCAGGCCAATGGCCGTACCAGTGTGATTTTCGGCAGCTCTGAAGCGCTGCATCTCAGCGGCAATACTGTTGTCGTGGAGAATGGCGGCGAAGTGCTGAATGTGCGTATTGATGCCGATGCTGCCCGCCTTGCGGATGATAAGCCGTTGCCGTCATGGGCATTGCTGAAAAATGATGAAGTGCAGGTCGATTTCGGTTTTTCCGGTTCGGTTCGGATCATGCCGGAGCGTATTACCATTAACCGCCGGTTCCTTGGCTGGCCGAATTTTGTGTTCGATACCAATTCACCTTTCTGGGGTAAATCTGTCGGTGAAGTCACGTCGATGATTGTCTCCGGTGAACGTATCAAGCCGGAAATATCCAATCTGTCGCTGGCTTTTGACAATATCTGGAATAATGCTGAATGGCAGCATGGCGATGTCTGGACAAAGATGTTGCAGACCATTGTCATGGCTTTTGTCGGCACACTGTTTGCCGGTATGCTTGCTCTGCCGCTGGCCTTCATCGCCGCGCGTAATATTACGCCGAACTTCTTCGCCAATCAGATTACCAAGCGCCTGTTCGACTTCCTGCGCTCGGTGGATATGTTTATCTGGGCGCTGTTCTTCACCCGTGCTTTCGGACCAGGGCCGCTGGCAGGTATTTCAGCGATCTTCTTCACCGATACCGGTACGCTGGGTAAACTCTATTCGGAAACGCTGGAAAATATCGACGATAAGCAGCGTGAGGGTGTGAAGTCAGTTGGTGCCTCACCGGCGAATGTGCAGCGCTACGGTGTTATTCCGCAGGTGATGCCGGTCTTCCTCAGTCAGATGCTGTATTTCTGGGAGTCCAATACCCGTTCGGCAACGATTATCGGTGCTGTTGGTGCCGGCGGTATCGGTCTGAAGCTTTGGGAAGCCATGCGCACCAACTCCAATTGGGCAAACGTTGCCTATATGGTGATTCTCATTCTGATCGTGGTATTTGTATTCGATGCCATTTCCAATGCGCTGCGCTCACGTTTAACCGGTGATCGCCGCGTCTCACAGAAATGAGACAAAAACTTCAAATCAGCGTTGTCTGATTGTCACAAAACTCCTGTAGGCCACAGCCATGCTGCGTGATCCGATCATGCAGCATGGTTATTTCTTGTAGGAAAGCATAATTCCGATGACACGCGACACGCGCCCTTCCGATATCGTTTTTAAAAATGCCCGCATCATCCTTGAGGATGAAGTTATCACCGGTACAATCCAGATCCGTGACGGAAAAATCGCTGATATCAGCTCTGGAAACGGCATTAGCGGTGAAGATTTCGGCGGCGATTATCTGATGCCGGGTGTTGTTGAGCTGCATACCGATCATCTTGAACACCATTATGCACCACGCCCGAAAGTGCGCTGGAATGCAGATGCGGCACTGATGGCGCATGATGCACAGATTGCTGCTTCCGGCATCACCACAGTATTTGATGCCCTGCGTGTTGGCCTCGACGGTGATACCGATATTAATTCCGACGATATGGTGCTGCTTGCCGATGCCATTGCTGATGGTCAGAACAATGGCCGTCTGCGCGCAGACCACTATCTGCATTTGCGCTGCGAAGTGTCTTCGCCGAATTGCCTCGATGCGTTTGAATTGTTTGAGCACAATCCTCAGGTGAAGATTGCCTCCCTCATGGATCACGCTCCGGGACAGCGCCAGTTTGCCAGCCTTGAAGCCTATAAGACCTACTATATGGGCAAGCAGAAGATGACGCAGGCCGAGTTTGATGCGTTTTGTGATCGCCGCGTGGCGGAATCTGTGGCTCATGCAGACCGTTTCCGCAAGGAAATTGCTGCCCGTTGTCAGGCCAAGGGTGTTTCGCTTGCCAGCCATGATGATGCGACACTTGCCCATGTGGATGAAGCGATTGAGCAGGGTATTCATGTGGCCGAATTCCCGACAACGCTGGAAGCTGCCAAAGCCTCGAAAGAAGCCGGTATGGCTGTGCTGATGGGCGCACCGAATATCGTGCGCGGTTCATCCCATTCCGGTAATGTCTCGGCGCGTGATCTCGCTTCCGCCGGTCATCTCGATATTCTGTCGTCCGATTATATTCCTTTCAGCCTTGTGCAGGCAGTTTATACACTGCCGCAACTGGTTGATGGCTATACGCTGCCGCAGGCGATCAATCTGGTTACCCGCAATCCGGCTAAAGCTGTCGGTTTTACTGACCGCGGAACACTTGCATCGGGCAAGCGGGCTGATATGGTTCGCGTTCATATGCAGAATGCGATACCGGTGGTACGTTCAGTATGGCGGGAAGGGCAGCGCGTACTCTGAGTGCGGTTGCAATATTGAGTGACGGAATGAATGGAATGACCGGTATTTTTGTTGCCGTTGTGGGGCCGAGCGGTGCGGGCAAAGACACAATCATCGACTATGCACGCACACGCCTGCCGCAGGATGGCAGCTATCATTTTGTGCGCCGCGTCGTGACCCGCGATGCCCACGGCAATACGGAAGATCATGATACACTGACGGAAACGGCATTTCTGGAAGCGGTTGAGCGGTCAGAATTCTGCATGCACTGGCAGGCACATGGCCTCTATTATGGTCTGCCTGCCTCGGTGGAGCAGGTGATTGAAAATGGCGGCGTGGTGATTGCCAATCTCTCCCGCAAAGTTCTGCCGCAATTGGCTGCGCGTTTCCCGCGTGTGGCGATTGCCCATATTACCGCAAGCCCGGAAGTGCTGGCGCAACGTCTTGCATCGCGCGGGCGCGAAACACCGGAATCCATAGCGCTGCGCTTGCAGCGTCAGGAACCGGTTGAAGCCGGGGATGTGCCGGTCTGGGTGATTGATAATTCCGGTGATGTGGCCTCGGCGGGTGAGGCTTTTACCAGCCAGCTGAATACCTGCCGCAGCTGAACCTGTACTAATCACATCTTGAAAACAATTCAGGGCAGTTTCGGGAAAACGAAACTGCCCTGATCTTTATGGTTTTTCCGGTGCTGGTTTATCATCGTCATCCGGCAGGAAAATCCGGTTGGCAGCTCCGTCCATATCCTCATATTGTCCGCTTTTCAGTGACCATAAAAATGCTGCGAGCCACATGCCGCCCAAAAACAGGGCAATGGGTATGAGGAAAATCAATATATTCATAATCTCAGGCCTTTTGTCGCTTCAGCAGGCTTAAAGGAGAGGCTGTTTTCTGGCCTTGTTTTTTACCTGCTTTCAGGCGAAGGGCGTTGCTGACCACGAGGATCGAAGACAGCGACATGGAGAGCGCTGCAATCAAAGGCGTGACATAGCCGAACAGCGCAATGGGCACGGCAATAATATTATAGATCAGTGATAATGCAAAGTTCTGACGGATCAGTTTGCCTGCCTCACGGGAGATCGCCACTGCCAGCGGCACCGCTGTCAGACTGTCATGCAGGAAGACGAAATCCGCAGCATTACGGCCAATATCTGCCGCCGTTGCCGGTGCCATCGACACATAGGCAGACATCAGCGCAGGCGCATCATTCAGCCCGTCACCAACCATCAGCACTTTGTGGCCTTCATTGGTACGCTCGGTCACCAGTTCTGATTTATGGGCGGGCAGAATTTCCGCACGATATTTCTCAATACCAAGCTGACGGGCGAGGGCGCTGACCGTCTTTTCTTTGTCACCGGAGAGAATTTCCACGCTGAGTTTTTCGTCTTTCAGCGCCTGAACAGAGCGTGCAGCATCATCACGCGGGCTGTCTTCAAAACGGAAGGCTTCGAGCAAAGTACCATTGCGGCTCAGCACGGTTTCTGTGCCGGTGCTGGCATTGTCCTGTGAAACATCTTCAACTGCCCAGTCACGGCGACCAAGACGATAAATATCCTGCCCCATACGGGCTTCGATACCGGCACCGCTTACTTCTTCAATCAGATCAAAACGGATGTTTTTTGCCGGATTGGTGAATGCTGTCAGCGCACGCGACAGCGGGTGACGCGAATAGAGTGCGAGTTCTGCAGCCAGTTCCAGCGCATTCTGATCGAGACTGCCGCGCTCCATGAGCTGCGGCTGTCCGAGTGTCAGTGTGCCTGTCTTGTCAAACATCACACTGTCAATTTCAGCCATACGTTCCATAGCCGAGCCGTCTTTGACCATGATGCCGTTTTCAAACAGGCGGCGTGCGGCCACAACCTGTACAATCGGCACGGCCAGAGCCAATGCACAAGGGCAGGTAATAATCAGCGTGGTGATCGCGACATAGGTGGATTTGTACCAATCGCCGCTCAGATAAAGCCAGACGACGAAAGCCAGAAATGCAGTGGTGTGGACAAGCGGCACATAAAGTGCGGAAGCACGATCTGCGAGCTGGCGGTAACGGGCACGGCCACCTTCTGCGGCATCCATCAGGCGCACCATTTCCGCGAGGAAAGAACTATCAGCAGAGGCGGTGGCTTTAATCGTCAGTGGCGCGGCCAGGTTCATGGTGCCTGCACGGATTTTTGATCCTTGTGTCACCGGAACCGGCACACTTTCACCGGTAGCAATCGAACAATCGAGATCAGAACGGCCGCTCTCAACAACAGCATCGACCGGCACACGTTCACCAACGGCCAGAATGATGCGCATAGACGGGCGGATATCGGCAATCGGCATGAAGCTATGCTGGTTGTCATCGCCGATCACTACGGCACCGCGTGCCGCCAGCTGGCTTAAACCTTTCACTGCAGAGCGGGCGCGTTCGCGCATCACATGATCCAGCGTGCGGCCGATCAGCAGGAAAAACAGCAATGTCGCCGAGGCATCAAAATAAGCATGCTGGCCGGAATTGAGCGTTTCATAAACACTCATCACAAAAGCAAGGGTGATCGCCAGCGAAATCGGCACATCCATATTGCTGCGGCCGTGTTTCAGCGCATTCCATGCAGACATATAGAAAATACGGCCTGAATAAACCAAAGTCGGCAGTGCAATCAGGCCGGAAAGCCAATGGAACATATCACGCGTTGCGGCATCCGCACCGGACCAGACCGACACGGAAAACAACATGATATTCATCGAGGCAAAACCGGCCACAGCCAGCGCAATCAGCAGGCGGGAAAGCTGCGGATCTTTATCATCACCCAGCTCGAAAATATGAGCGGGATATCCGGCTTTTTGCAAAGCATCAATCACATGCGGCGGTTCAATCCCGTCTTTCCAGCGGACAGATACCCGTTTGGACGAAAGATTGACACGCGCATAACTGACTTCAGGCAAAGCATTCAGCGCAGTTTCAACAGTCTGAATGCACAATCCGCAATGAACTGAGGGAACAGACAGGTCAAGCTGGCGCTGACCATCGCCGAGTGTGCGGCTCGCCAGCAGTAATTCTTCCGGACGATAATCCGCAGCGGAAAACTGAATGCCGGAACCACAGCAACTCATTGCGCTGATCCTTGTGCCGGCTGGTTGTCTGCGGTGATGGTGAATTTACCACTGGTAATATTCACACGGTTGACCTGACGGTATGGCAGATCAAGTCCGGCATAGGTGTTGATTTCAACCACCCAGTTTCCGTCTTTCAGAGCGGCTTCTGCGGTCAGAATATTATTGCCAGCAGGCATCAGATTCAGGATCTGGTCTTCTTTTTCATTCACCGGCCTGCGGAAAACAGCCGTTGCTCCAAGCGCCTTGACCGGAGCACCATTGGCATCGGTCAGGCTATAGCTGACAATACCGTCTTTATAATCCAGATTTTGTTTCCAGTTGAGCGCGGCATGTTCTTTGCCGAGCTGGGATTTTTCATTAAATTCCTGACTGGCAACATAGGAGTTCTGAACAACAAGGCCGGACCAGCTGCGGATTGCCGATGTGGCCATGATAACATTCACGATAATAATCACCCCGAAGAAAGCGATCATAATCGCAAGCATGTGCCAGCCGGTAAATTCGCGTCCCTGAGGGGCAGGGGAAGACGTATTCTGCTTGATCATCACGTTTCTCCGTTATCAGCGCTTTTCAGGGGCAATGAAAGTGGCTTTATACGTTGCTGACTCGGTTCCGTTAACATCACGGACTGTCATGGTGAATGGTGTGCTGCCCGGAGGGACTGCGGTCTTAGGCAGGACAACGAACACTTTCAGGGTTTTCAGACGATCCGGTTCGGCGTTGAAAATATGGCGGCCGGAACCGTCTGTTGCCTGATCGGCCACATGCACTTCTGCCTGTGACAGGCCGTCAATAATCAGCTCAAACTGGCGTGGTTCATTGACCATGTTCAGCAATTTGACCGTATAACCGTTGCGGATGGAACCATCGGACAGCAACACATATTGCGGGTTACGATCCTGCAGCACATTGATGCCGATCCGTTCGCGCATCAGCAAAGTTGTAATCAGTGCCACACCGATCAGTGCCCAGATCGAGAAATAGAACAGGCTGCGCGGGCGGAAAATCTTGGACATTTTCAGCTGCTGCACCTTGTCATTAAAGGTGTTTTTAGCTTCATAAATCCGTGTCGGTTCAATCGGTGTTGTGCCGTTATTGGTCGCCAGCGCCATATTGGCATCATAGTCGGACAGCGTGGAATAGGAGATCAGGCCGCGCGGCTTGCCGATTTTGTCCATAACCGAGTTACAGGCATCAATACACAACGCACAGGTGATACATTCCAGCTGCTGACCGTCGCGGATATCAATCCCCATCGGGCAGACGGCCACACAGGCATTACAATCCACGCAATCGCCGACACTCTCACCGGCAGCAATGGCTTTTTTGGAATTACGGGTACGTGGCTCACCGCGCCAGTCATTATAGGTCACTGTGAGTGAGTTTTCATCGAGCATGGCTGCCTGAATACGCGGCCAAGGGCACATATAGGTGCAGACCTGCTCACGCATCAGCCCGCCGAAAACATAGGTGGTGGCGGTCAGAATGGCGACAGTGATATAGGCGACCATAGCGGCCTGACCGGTCACAAATTCCATCAGCAGTGTTGGTGCATCTGCGAAATAGAAAATCCATGCACCGCCGGTCATAACGGCGATAGCCAGCCAGATTGTATGTTTGGTGACGCGTTTTACAAGCTTATTGGCCGTCATCGGGGATTTGTCGAGCTTGATACGGGCATTGCGGTCGCCTTCAACGGCGCGCTCAACGACCAGAAACAGATCAACCCATACGGTCTGCGGGCAGGTATAGCCGCACCATGCGCGTCCCGCGACACTGGTGACAAGGAACAGGCCGATACCGGCCATAATCAGCATACCGGCTACATAGTAGAATTCCTGCGGCCAGATTTCGATGAAGAAGAAGTAGAAACGGCGATGTGCAATATCAATCAGCACCGCCTGATCGGGGGCGTAAGGCCCGCGATCCCAGCGCAGCCAAGGCGTGAGATAGTAAATGCCGAGTGTGATGAACATGATAATCCACTTGAAACGGCGGAAATCACCACTCGCTCGCTTCGGGAAAACCTTGACACGCGCGGCATACAGAGAGCCGCGTTTCTCAGACGAATTCACCGCCTGCGCATCGATACGTTCAAATTCACCAACATCTGACATGGTACACTCCGGGGGCTAGAGCTGTTTGCGTTCAGATTGAAGTATGGCGCTTGCTCTAGATTCTTTATTTCATCGCATTAACACTGCGCTCATTGAGGGCATTTGAGCGCGGAATGCTTAAGGGCAGTCTGAGAACTGAAATGGTCTTATAAAACTGCACTCAAATCACTCAGAGCGGGTTCCGGTTATCGGTACAGAAATCCGCACTGAGTTTCTAATGTTTCATCAGAGCCCCGTTTTTCAGATTATATCTGCGGGGCTTGCTGATTTTTTGAGCACCGGCCGGAATATTTTACATTAATATTTTACACCGGCCGGCCATGACTTGAAACAGGGCGTTTTTACTCACCGCCACCCAGAGAGTGGACATAGATTGCCAGCTGCTTCACCGTTGTGTCGCCCAGACGGCCTTCCCATGCAGGCATTACACCATGCTTGGGATTTCTCACCTGTTTGGCAATTTCCGCTTCGCCGGAACCGTAGAACCAGATCGCATCGGTCAGATTTGGCGCACCGAATTCCTTGTTGCCCTTGGCATTTTCGCCGTGGCAGGCAGCGCAGTTTTCAGCAAAAACCTGTTTGCCTGCCGGTATCAGACTTGCATCATGCGGTGTCGATGTCAGGCTGGTGACATAGGCCGCCACATCACGGATTTGCTGTGGCTCAAGAATGTCGCCATAGGCAGGCATTTCGGAGATGCGTGTTTCTTCGTCATCCTTGGAACGCACGCCGTGGCGTACAGTCTGCAGGATTTCATCAATAGAACCGCCCCACAGCCAGTCATCATCATTCAGGTTCGGATAGCCTGGCGCGCCCTGCGCACCGGAGCCGTGACACTGAACACAGTTCACACGGAATGCCGCTGCACCGCCTGCAATTGCAAACTGGTTGAGCTGCGGATCAGCTATAATTTCCTGAACGGATTTTTCTTTAATAGCTGCCAGAATATCCTGACGTTCACCCTGAATTTTGGTGTTTTCTTTCCAGAAATCACCACGGCTCGACCATTCCAGAAGACCGGAAGTAGCGCCGTTGATGAGCGGCCATGCCGGATAGGCAACAGTATAGGCAATCGCCCAGACAATGGTTGCATAATAGGCATAGAGCCACCAGCGTGGCATCGGATTATCAAGTTCCTTGATGCCGTCCCATTCGTGGCCGGTTGTTTCAACGCCTGTTACATCGTCAATTTGCTTATCAGTCATTGTTTTCGTCCTTGAACGGAATGGCTTTCGCAGCATCGGCAGCCTGTTTGCTGCCTGGACGGAAGGCGAAGAAGACAACAAAGAGGAAGAAGAGGAACATGCCTAACAGCCCCCAGCTGTCGGCAAAGTGGCGCATGGTTGTATAATCCATGATGAACCTCCTTAACGCGACTTCGGTGACTGGTCGTAAGTTGAGAAATCAACCAGAGTACCCAGCATCTGCAGATAGGCAACAAGCGCATCCATCTCGCTGACAACCTTCGGATTGCCATCGAAATCGCCGGTCTTGGCTTTAGGGTAGCGGGCAAGCAGAGCCTCTGTATCGGCTTCCGGATCAGCCTGCGCTTTCATATCCGCCAATGCATTGTCGACCATTTCCTGATTATAAGGCACGCCGACAGCAATATTGGCTTTCAGATTGCCGGTAATGCCGGACATATTCAGCGGCGTGTTCATCAGGAATGCGTAGCTCGGCATAACCGATTCAGGCACCACATCGCGCGGCTCAATCAGATGCTGAACATGCCATTCATTCGAGTAGCGGCCGCCGACACGGGCAAGATCAGGCCCTGTACGCTTCGAGCCCCACTGGAACGAATGGTCATACATGCTTTCAGCTGCAAGGCTGTAATGGCCGTAGCGCTCCACTTCATCACGGAACGGACGGATCATCTGCGAATGGCAGGTATAGCAGCCTTCGCGGATATAGATGTCACGGCCTGCCAGCTCCAGAGGAGAGTAGGGGCGCATGCCCTCTACTTTCTCAATGGTGTTTTGCAGGTAAAACAGCGGGGCAATTTCCACTATACCGCCGACAGTGACCACAACCAGCGAACCGATCAGCAGTAAAGTAGCGTTTTTTTCAATCAGCGAGTGTTTTTTGAGAATAGACATAACTCACCTGCTCCTTATTCTGCCGGTTTCAAATACGGGCCGGTATTGGTATCTGAGATTGGTGTCGAGCCCGGAATTGCGGCCTCCTCTCTCAGATCGCCCTTGATGGTCTTGTAGACGTTCCAGGCCATCACAAGTCCGCCCGCCAGATACATCGTGCCGCCAAGTGTACGGATGACATAGTAAGGGAACATTGCGAGTACTGTTTCGGCGAAGGAGTAAACCAGGAAGCCCTGATCGTCATATTCGCGCCACATCAGACCCTGCTGGATACCGGCAACCCACATGGAAGCGGCATAGAGCACGATACCAAGTGTAGCCAGCCAGAAGTGCCAGTTGACCATACGTACAGAATAGAGACGTTCACGGTTCCACAGACGCGGTACAAGGAAGTACACAGCCGCAAAAGTGATCATACCATTCCAGCCGAGCGCACCCGCATGAACGTGACCGATGGTCCAGTCTGTATAGTGCGACAGCGAGTTAACGGCTTTAACCGACATCAGCGGGCCTTCGAAGGTCGCCATACCGTAGAAGGCAATAGCAGCAACCATCAGACGGACAACCGGATCAGTACGGATTTTATCCCATGCACCGGAAAGCGTCATCAGACCGTTGATCATACCACCCCAGGACGGCATCCACAGAACGATGGAGAAGACCATGCCGAGTGTCTGTGCCCAGTCAGGCAGCGCTGTATAATGCAGGTGGTGAGGACCGGCCCAGATATAGAGGAAGATGATCGACCAGAAGTGCACAATCGACAGACGGTAGGAATAGACCGGACGATTGACCTGTTTTGGCACGAAATAATACATCATTGCGAGGAACGGCACGGTCAGGAAGAAGGCCACGGCATTATGGCCGTACCACCACTGGGTCACCGCATCCTGTACGCCGGAGAAAGCCGAATAGCTTTTCACGCCAAGGAAAGAGACAGGAATTGCCAGATTGTTGATCACATGCAGCATGGCAATGGTGATGATGAAGGAGAGGTAGAACCAGTTGGCCACATAAATGTGCGGTTCTTTACGCTTCATCAGCGTGCCCATGAAGATCACGAGATAAACAACCCAGACAATGGTCAGCCAGAGATCGACATACCATTCCGGTTCAGCATATTCACGCGACTGGGTGATGCCGAGCAGATAGCCGGTGCCTGCCATGACGATGAACAGGTTGTAGCCCCAGAAAACGAACCATGCCAGATCGCCGCCGAAAAGGCGCGCACGGCAGGTACGCTGCACCACATAGAAAGAAGTGGCGATCAGGGCGTTACCGCAGAAGGCAAAAATAACAGCTGATGTGTGAAGAGGGCGGACACGGCCAAAATTTAGCCATGGTCCCAGATTCAAATCAGGGAATGCGAGCTGCGCAGCAATGAAAACACCAACGAGGAAGCCGATAACACCCCAGAATACTGTGGCAATGACACCGTAACGGATCGGACCGTCCATATAAACGGACTGATCTTCCTTCACAGGCTTCAGACTGTAATCTGCATTACGCAGCAGTAAGACTGTAAAAATCACAAGAGTGAAAAACAGAACCCACATATGGCTTCTGAATAATGGATCATGCGTAAACCCCGCGGCCAGCAGTGCTAAAAAAGCACCGAGCCCGGAGATTACAATTCCCGCAGCGTAATTCATGAAAAATCCCCTCGCGCGCGCAACTTATCTTGCCCGCAAATTACAGAAATGCCTGCAATTCGAGCAATATAGCGGGTATTATATGCGACGGAAAAATTTAGTCATTGATTTAAATCAAGTACGGCCGGTGACAGGGCATGTATAAATGAAGCGTTTTTTGCGTGATTTTCCGCTAATTCGCAGCATATTGACGGAGATAATGGCTTCGGGTTTTGTTGTTTGCGAAATAATTTAATTATGACAATGTGATATGTAGAATTTTCTATAAATATCATATAGTTGCTTGATAAATTCTTATATCTTTGTTGCTGTATTTACAGAAATTTCTGAAATAAATGTAGGAATTATTTAGATTTTTCAGTTCTGAACCGGATCGGGGAATTGTCGTTTAAGCTTTGAAAATTCAGCCGGAACAGGTGCGTTGCGTCTTGCTGCGTAGGGTGGGGCTGATTGTCGCTGAGGCGGTACCGGTGGCCGTTCAGGCGCCGGTTTTAACGGTACTGCAAAGTACAGCAGGGGCTTGGATCGCTCCAGTCTGGAATGATTCTCATCTCTACAGAGCTGTTTGTGCAGGTAAAATCACAGAAAACAGTACCAATTTGGCATTGATAGTTACGTTGCCGATGTTTTTCATTATGCAAAATTGCTATCAATTTATGCAATTTTCGTCTGGTAAATTGTCAACATTTGCGGCGCGGGCTCTTGCTTTGGTACCAGTTTTTTGCAAGCATGTTCTTAACAAACAAAAATAACTGCTGACGGACTGACCGGTCAAAAGCCCGGGAGTAACCGAACAGTACAGGGGAATAAAAAAGCCACCGGATCTCGTATGAGTGAGGCTTTTCCTCAGCTCAATCATTAACCTTCCCGATCTTCATATCGGTAGGGCTCGCTGAATTATGTCTTGTCTTCCTTGAAGGCAGGGTGCTGGGAGATAGACAGAGTATGGAATATGCAGATCTCGTCCTTGCGGGCGGGCGGATTTTTTGCGGCCTTAATGAAGGTTTTGTTGAGGCGCTTGCAATTGCTGACGGTAAGGTTCTGGCAACCGGTACTACAGCTGAGATTGAAGCACTGACCGGTGAAAAGACACGACGTGTCGATCTGGGCGGACGTGTTGCGGTGCCGGGGCTCAATGATGCCCATATGCATCTTCTTATGCTTGGCATAGGTATGAACGAGATCAATCTGCGCCCTGAATCAGGCGTGCGCAGTCTCGAAGAGATTTTCAAACGTATTGCGCAGGAAGTGGCTGTGAAACCGGCGGGTGAATGGATCCGTGGCGGCGGCTATGATCATTTTGAACTGAGTGAACAGCGCCATCCGACCATTGAGGAACTGGATACGATTGCGCCCGATCATCCGGTTTATATCACCCGTACATGCGGTCACGTTGGTATCGCCAACAGCGCAGCCATGCGTCTGGCAAATATTACCCATGACACGCCAAGTCCGTCCGGTGGTCTGATTGAAAAGCGCAACGGCAAATTGTCCGGCCTGCTGGCAGAATCCGGTATGCGCGTGGTCACGGATAAAATCCCGCCACTGAGCCGTGATGAGTTGAAAGCCGCGATTACACGCGCAGCCGGTTTCATGCTCTCTCAGGGTTTCACCTCTGTGATGGATGCTGCTGTCGGCATGGGCTATGGTATGGAAGAACTCCATGCCTATGAAGAACTGGCTTCCGCCGGTGAGTTGCCAATCCGCACATGGGTCTGCATCTATGGCAATCATGACGGTATCGGCGATCAGGCGCATGCACAGGGTTTCCGTGCCAAGCGCCAGACAGGCAATTTGCGCTACGGTGCAATGAAAGTGTTCTCGGATGGCAGTGCCGGTGGCCTGACGGCTGCTATGAGTGAGCCATATGTGGCAGGCGATCCGAATAATTTTGGTATTTTCTGCTATTCGGATGCGGAAATGCACAAGTCCCTCAAGCATTATCATGAACTTGGCTATCAGCTGGCCATTCACGCGATTGGCGATGCGGCGATTGAACAGGTGCTGTCCGGTATTGAGAATGCCGATAGCGCGGAACATCCGATTAAAACCCGTCGTCACCGTATTGAACATTGCGGCTTCCTGAGCGACGGGCAGATTGAGCGGATGGCCAAAGCCGGTATTGATCCGGTACCGCAGCCGATGTTCATCTATGAGTTCGGTGATCTTTATGTCGCCAATCTGGGTGAAAAGCGCGCCCATGCATCCTATCCGATGCGCAAATGGGTGGATGCCGGTCTGCATCCGGCTGCGTCTTCCGATGCGCCGGTTACTTCAACCAATCCGTTCCAGAATATCTACACGCTCGTCACCCGTAAGACCAAGGTCGGTTCGGTGATCGGCGGTGACCAGTGCCTGACACGGGAAGAGGCGATCCACGCTTACACGCATTTCGGTGCCTATACGCAATTTGCTGAGAATGAAACCGGACGTCTGGTGGCAGGCATGGCGGCGGATATTGCTGTGTTGTCGAAGGATATTTTCACCTGTGACGTGGAAGAAATCCGCAGTGATGTGGTCTGCGATATGACCGTGCTGGATGGCAAAGTCGTTTTCGAGCGGCAGGTGTAACTGTTCAGGTTCGGGGCGCGTTAGCGCGCCTTGAACCGGCAGCCAGAGAAAGGCAATTTCATGCTTCGGCACACGTTACAACGTCTGCTTCTCGCTTTACCGGTCATGTTCGGTGTGCTGCTGCTCGGCTTTTTGCTGATGCAGGTGGTGCCGACTGATCCGGCACAGGTGCGCGCAGGACCCACCGCGACACAGGAACTGGTTGAAGCCATCCGTCGCGATCTCGGCCTCGATCAGCCTTTGTGGAAACAGTTCTTCTATTATATAGGCCGCCTGATGCAGGGCGATCTTGGCGTTTCCATCATCAACAATGTGCCGGTCTCGCAGGAACTCGGTGCCACAATCGGCCCGACACTGGAGCTGATGGTTGCTTCCCTGATCTGGGCAATTCCTCTGGGCATTCTGCTCGGCACAGTCGGTGCCTATTATCGCGGCTCATTGCTGGATCGCTCGATCATGGCTGTGTCGGTTGCCGGTGTGTCGATCCCTGTATTCTTTCTAGGTCTGGTACTGGTCTGGCTGTTCGGCTTTAAATATCCGATCTTGCCATTTACCGGTCGTCTCGGGCCGTTATGGACATGGGAAGGCTTCACCAGCATCATTCTGCCTGCGATTACGCTCGGCGGTGTGTTTGTCGGCCCTGTTGCCCGTATGACCCGTACATCCGTACTGGATGTGCTGGGTGCGGATCATATCCGCACAGCACGCGCTAAAGGTCTGAAAGAGCGTAAGGTTGTTACCCGTCATGCGTTGCGCAATGCACTGGTGCCGGTGGTGACACTGATCGGTTTGCAGATCGGCTTCCTGCTCGGCGGTGCTGTGGTGGTTGAGACCGTGTTCTCATGGCCGGGCATTGGCCGTCTGGCAGTCGGTGCGATTTTGTCCAGCGATCTGCCAATGGCGCAGGGCACGATTATCGTCATGTCTCTCGGCTTTATTCTCGTCAATCTGGGCGTTGATATTCTCTACGCTGTGCTCGATCCGCGTGTGAGAGGTGCATGATGACCAGTCTTGCAAAAACTACTGTGGCTGATGCAGCGCAACCGGCAGAGCAGGAAATCGCTTTCAAGCGTGTCAGCGTATTGCGTATGCTGCTCTCCGATACCGGCTCGGTCATTGCTCTGACCCTTGTGGCACTGACCCTGTTTTGCGGTCTGTTCGCCCCGTGGCTGGCACCGGAAGACCCTTATGGCGGTAATCTCGGCATGATGCTGAAGCCGATCGGTGAAGCAGGCTATCTGCTCGGCACTGACGGACAGGGGCGCGGCATGGTAACACGTCTGCTCTATGGCATCCGCACTACTCTGTTCATGGGCTTTGTCTCGGTGTTCTTCGGTTGTGTCGTCGGCGGGATTATCGGCTTTGTGGCTGCTTATTACACCCGCTGGAGCGGCGTGCTGATGCGCTTCATGGATGTGTTGCTGTCCTTTCCGGCCATTTTGTTCGGCTTGGCAATTGCCGCAATCTTTGGTCCGGGTCTCACAGCCGTTATTATTGCATTATCGATTGCGACGGTGCCTTTGATGGCGCGTGTTGTGCGCGGTGGTGCGATTGTGGTGTTGCAGCAGGATTATATTGAAAGCGCGCATTCGCTCGGCATGTCCGACAGCCGCATCATTTTCAAATATGTGCTGCCGAACTGCCTGTCATCAATCTTCGTGTTTGTAACGCTTCGTTTCGGACAGGTGATCCTGCTCGGTGCGGCGCTTTCCTTCATCGGCCTTGGCGCACAGCCGCCGACAGCGGAACTCGGTGCCATGGCATCGGAAGGGCGTAACTTCCTGTTCTTCGCACCGCATGTCTCGGTTCTGCCAAGTCTGGTGATCTTCATTATCGTTCTGGCGTTTAACGTGCTGGGGGATTCCCTGCGTGACGCGCTCGATCCGAAATTACGTAAATAATCATTTTTGGCGGCGGATCACTGCACAGAACAGTGGGCGCCTCATCAGGAGGACTAAAATGAGAAAATATCTGACTGCCACTCTCGTCGCCGGTGTTGCTGCCAGTGCCGTTTTGTCCGGTGCAGCCTATGCCCAGACCAAGGCGCCATTGTCGATCCTGCGCGTGATCGATGCGGATAATTATGATCCGATCCGCTCCACCGCAACCGCTATGGTTGAAGTGATGGCCATGCTGGGCGACACGCTGGTCTCGCTCGATTTTGACATGAAAACCGTCAAGCCGGGTCTTGCGGAAGCATGGTCGGTTTCTGAAGACGGTAAGACTTACACCTTCAACCTGCGTAAGGATGTGAAATTCTGCGACGGTCGCCCGATGACCGCTGCCGATGTGGTCTATACGATTGAGCGCTGGCAAAACCCGGAAAAACGCTCACCGACTGCCTTCCGTGGCGGTAAGGTCAAGAGTGTAACCGCTAAAGACGATTACACCGTAATCTATGAGCTGGAAGAGCCGTATTCCGATCTTCTGCCGCAGCTGACCATGCCGTTCTCGACCATTGTGGACAAAGCAACCGTAGAGAAGCTCGGTGAGAATTTCGGTGTGCAGGGTTTTAATGGTACCGGCCCTTATTGCTGGGTCAGCTGGCAGCCGCGTCAGGAACTGAAGCTCAAGAAAAACCCGAATTACACATGGGGACCGTCATTCTATAAAAATCCAAGCCCGCAAGTTGATGAAATCGTCTGGCGCGTGATCCCTGAAGCCAATACGCTGATGGCCGCTATTCAGGCACGTCAGGCAGACATGACCTATTACATGCCGCCGATTGCGCTGACCACGATGGAAAGCATGCCGGGCATTAATGTTTCCAAACAGGAAAACTACATCTACGACATGTTCATGGGCTTCAAGATCGACAAGCCTGTGGTGTCCGATCCGATAATCCGTAAAGCCGTGAATATGGCGACCAATAAAGCGGCAATCACTCAGGCGGTGTATTTCGGTCATGGTAAGGAAATGAAGTCGCTCGTTAATCCGGCGATTATTGATTTCGATCCTGAATCCGCAAAACTGATGCCTGCTTTCGATCAGGATGCAGCCAATAAAATGCTGGATGAAGCCGGCTGGAAAATGGGTGGCGACGGCATCCGTGAAAAAGACGGCCAGAAAGCCACTTTCCTTGTTTATGGTTTGCGCAATGCAACCAACCCGACTGTGAGTGAAGCCATGCAGGCTGATCTGCGCAAGATCGGTATCGACATGAAAATCCAGCTCTGGGATGCAACTGTCGGCTGGGGCAAGATGGCAACGCAGGAATTTGATGCGTTCTATATGAACTATCCGGCGCTGACTGCGCTTGAAGCGATTGGTCTCTACTTCCCGAGCCGTCAGGCACCGACACCAAACCGCATGAACTGGAAAGATCCGGCAACGGATGAGCTGATCCGTAAGGCGGCAACCACCACCAGTAAGGAAGAACGCCACGAAGCGCTGGCAACTCTGCAGCGTAACCTGACCGAGGCCAATGTTTGGGTCACACTGTCGTCCGAGCCGATGTGGCTGATTTCCGGTGATCGTGTGGAAGGTGCCAAGGCGCACGGTATCTATGGTGCCGGTATTTATAAAGGTCTGGATATTTCTCTGAAACGCTAAAAACACAGGTTGCGGCACTGCGAGGAGGCAGTGCCGCAATCTCAAATCGGGATTTCAGGCGCAGGGGAGTGATGCGGTGAGTGTAACAGTCATCAGAAACGCGGATATTGTCGTTGCATGGGATAAGGACAGCCAAAGCCATATCTATGTAAAAAATGCCGATGTTGCTTTTGAAAACGGTAAGCTGACTTTTGTTGGTAAAGGCTATACCGGTGCTGCTGATGCAGAGCAGGACGGCCGTGGCTTTATGGTCATGCCGGGTCTGGTCAATATTCATTCCCATCCTGCAAGCGAGCCGCTGAACAAGAGCATTCTCGATGAACTCGGTTCTCCGGGTCTGTATAATTCCGCGCTTTATGAATTTATGCCGATCATCCGTCCGGATGCGGAGGGTGCAGAGGCTGCGTGGAAAGTTGCCTATGCGGAACTGCTGAAATCCGGCGTCACAACACTGGCCGATCTCTCCGTTGCGCATCCGTCATGGATCGATCTGGCAGGGCAGAGCGGTCTGCGTGTTTGCATTACACCAATGTTCCGCACCGCGCGCTGGTACACCAAAAACGGCCATGTGGTTGAATATGAATGGGACGAGGCCGTTGGCGAAAAAGCCATGGTACAGGCATTGGAAATGGTGGATGCCGCAGAGGCGCATCCGTCCGGCCGTCTGTTCTCGATGTTGTGTCCGGCACAGATCGACACCTGCAGCGAAGGCCTGATTAAAGAGAGCTATGCGGAAGCGCAGCGGCGCAAGATTCCGTGGCAGATCCATGCCGCACAATCGACCGTAGAATTTCATGAGATTACCCGCCGTCACGGCGTTTCGCCTGTGCAATGGCTGGAGCAGCTTAATGTATTGGGCGAGACCAGCATTGTCAGTCACGGGATATTCCTCGATGATTATCCGCGCAACAGCTGGCATACGCGCCGCGATCTTGATCTGCTGGTGGAAACACGCACAGCAGTAGCCCATTGCCCGACCGTTTTCATGCGCCGTGGCATAGCCATGCGTGATTTTGGTCGTTACCTGCGTGCCGGTGTGCGCCTTGGCATTGGCACTGATACCTATCCGCATAATATGCTCGAAGAGATGCGCCATGTCGGTTACGTGGCGCGAATGATGGCTGAGAACCCGCGCACTGTTACTTCCGGCGAGATTTTCACCGCAGCAACGGTAGGCGGTGCCGATCTGCTCGGGCGTGATGATATCGGGCGTCTGGAAGCCGGCTGCAATGCCGATCTGGTGCTGGTCAATCTCGCGCATCCGATGATGCGGCCGGGCTATGATCCGATCCGCAGCATGATCTATGCCGCAGCCGAGCGTGCCGTGGATACGGTCTATGTCGGCGGAGAGAAGGTGGTCGAGAAAGGCCAATGCCTGACGATTGATTTTGAGCAGGCTGCCGAAGACCTTCACGCCGCACAGCAACGCACAGTTCAACGGGCACCGCAGGAAGACTGGGCGAAACGCCCTGTTACTGCTTACGCCCCGCATTCATTTTCCGGCCTGATTTAAACTGGCCAAAGCAATATTCCGGTCATATGGAAATATGACCGGCTTGGAGATGACTATATGACAGAACCGGTACTCGAAATCCGCAATCTCGTCACGGAGTTTAAAACCCCGAACGGTGTTATCCGTGCGGTGGACGGTATTTCGCTGAAAGTCGAGCGCGGCAAGACACTGGGTATTGTGGGGGAGAGCGGCTGCGGTAAATCCATGCTGTCGCTGTCTGTCATGGGGCTGGTGCCGCCACCTGGCAAGAATGCCGGCGGTGAAGTGATTTTTGAAGGGCAGGATCTTTTAAAACTGTCGGCTGATGAGATGCGCAGGCTGCGCGGTAACCGCATAGCGATGATCTTTCAGGAGCCGATGACTTCGCTCAATCCGGTACATACAATCGGCTATCAGCTGGTTGAAGCACTGCAGGCGCATCATAAAAAACCTTACAAGGAAATGCGCGAGGAGGCGATTGAAGCACTGCGCAAAGTGCGTATCCCTGCACCGGAGCGCCGTTTTGATGAATATCCGCACCAGCTCTCCGGTGGTATGCGCCAGCGTGTGATGATTGCGATGGCGCTGGTTTGCAAACCGGTTTTGCTGATCGCTGATGAGCCGACAACGGCGCTGGATGTGACCATTCAGGCGCAGATTCTCAATCTTCTGCGTGAGTTGCAGCAGGAAACCAATATGGCAATCATCCTCATCACCCATGATCTGGGTGTGGTTGCGCAGGTCGCGGATGATGTGGCGGTCATGTATGCCGGTAAGGTGGCAGAACGCGCTTCCGTCAATGCGATTTTCAAAGACCCGCAGCATCCCTATACCATTGGTCTGATGGGCTCGATGCCGCGAATGGATGAGGATGTTGACCGGTTGGTGGCAATCAGCGGTGTCGTGCCGCCACCGTTTCGTCTGCCATCCGGCTGCCGGTTCAATCCGCGCTGTCCGTTTTCTGATGAGGAATGCACTGTGAGCCTGCCTGCTCTGCATGAACTCCAAAGCAATCATCTTGTTGCCTGCCATAAAGCACCGGTGGAGGATTTCGTATGACACAACCCCTTCTGGAGCTGCAGGGCATTTCCAAACATTTCCCTGTTAAAAAAGGTCTGATCCGGCAAAAAGTGGTCGGCACAGTCCGTGCTGTGGACGAAGTTTCTTTCAAGCTGATGCCGGGTGAGACACTGGCAATTGTGGGCGAAAGCGGTTGTGGTAAGTCTACGACTGCGCGTCTGGCGCTGCGTCTGCTGGAGCCGACCGCCGGTCGGGTGCTGTTTGAGGGTGAAGATGTCACCAATGCCAGCGGCACTAAACTGCGTGATCTGCGCCGTAAAATGCAGGTGGTGTTTCAGGACCCCTATGCCAGTCTCAATCCGCGTATGACTGTGGGTGAACTGATTGCCGAGCCGATGCTGGTGCATGGTGTTGGCACCGATGCTTCACGCCGCGAAAGGGTGATTGAACTGCTGCGCCGTGTTGATCTGGCGCCTTACCATGCCGCGCGCTATCCGCATGAGTTTTCCGGCGGGCAGCGCCAGCGTATCGGTATTGCCCGTGCGCTTTCCCTGTCGCCGAAACTGATCGTCTGTGATGAGCCTGTGTCGGCGCTTGACGTGTCCATTCAGGCGCAGGTCGTCAATCTGCTTAAAGATTTGCAGAAAGAAATGGGACTGTCCTACCTGTTTATTTCGCATGGATTGCCGGTGGTCAAACACATGGCTGACCGTGTGGCGGTGATGTATCTGGGGCAGGTGGTGGAGATTGCCGACAAGCATCAGCTCTATAATAATCCGCGCCATCCCTATACGCAGGCTTTGTTGTCTGCCGCGCCACAGCCTGATCCGGCTTCGCGTGGCTCGTGGAACGTGCTGGGCGGCGATGTGCCAAGCCCACTCAATCCGCCTTCCGGTTGCCGCTTTCACACCCGTTGCCCGCTGGCGCAGGATTTGTGCAAACAGCAGGTGCCTGAATTGAAGGATTTAGGAACCGGCCAGCAGGTCGCCTGCCATTTTGAAGCGCAGGTGCCTGTCTTCAAACATGCAGCGCATTTCGCTTCCGGTGCGGAGAAATTGCAGCAACGTCTCGGATTGTTTGCTAAGAAACGTGCTGAAAAAGAACAGGCTGCATAATATAGTTATATTGATACAAAACAGGCCGCTTCATTTCTGAAGCGGCCTGTTTTAGTTTGGTGGTTATTTCCAGATTTCGCCGTCCACTTTGCCCTTCAGCTCCGGATAATCCTTGAGCGTGAAATGCGGTGTGCCAAGCTTCTGCTGATCGAAATAATCCTTGGTCACTTTGACAACCGTGCCGGAGAGCAGCGCAATGGCGATCAGGTTGATGGTTGCCATCAGACCCATGGCTGCATCGGCAGCATTGAACACGGTGAGGATGCTTTCATAGGCACCCCAGACCACCATCAGCAATGTGGAACAACGCAACAATGTGAGCCAGAGATGTCTGCCCGCACCCAGATAAATCATGGCATTTTCCGCATAAGCGTAATTACCGATGATCGAGGTGAAGGCGAAGAAGAAGATCGCAATACTGATAAAGTAGCTACCGAACCAGCCGATATGTGCGGTCATGGCTTCCTGTGTCAGCAGCGTGCCGGTGAGGCCGGAGCCCGGAACCAGCTTATGCGACAACAGGATCATAATCGCGGTTGCCGAGCAGATCAGAATTGTATCAATGAAAACGCCCAGCGCCTGCACAAAACCCTGCGAGGAAGGGTGGTGCGGATTTGGTGTGGCGGAAGCCGCAATATTCGGCGCAGAACCCATACCGGCTTCATTGGAGAACAGCCCGCGTTTCACACCATTCATCAGAGCGCCGGTGATGCCGCCTGCCGCTGCTTCAATGCCGAAAGCGCTTTTAACAATCAGGGCAAATAATGCAGGAACTTCAGTAATATTGGCAAGCAGCACATAGACGGCAACGCCCAGATAAATTGCCGCCATAAATGGCACAACCAGTTCAGCCACGCGGGCGATCTGACGGATACCGCCGAAAATGACAATACCGGCCAAAGCTGCAATGACGAGGCCGACCAGAACTTTAGAGAAGCCGAAAGAGCCGTTCATCGCATCGGCAATGGCATTGGCCTGTACGGCGTTAAAAACAAGGCCGAATGCGATAATCAGACAGACGGAAAAAATCGCCGCTGCCCACGGGGCTTTCAGACCTTTGGAAATATAGAAGGCAGGGCCGCCGCGAAACTGGCCGTCATTATCGCGGGTTTTATAAAGCTGTGCCAGCGTGCTTTCGGAATAGGCTGTGGCCATGCCGACAAAAGCGACGATCCACATCCAGAAAATTGCGCCGGCGCCACCGAGATAAAGCGCGACTGCCACACCGGCAATATTGCCGGTGCCGACGCGTGAGGCGAGGCTGGTACACAGTGCCTGAAACGGGGTAATCCCGCTGTCATCGCGCTTTGGCGCACGCATGACCGAGCGGAAAAACTCAGGAAAATGGAAGATCTGAAGGAAGCCCAACCGAACCGAGAAATAAATCCCGACAGCGAGCAATCCGTAAATCAGCACATAATCCCAGAGGATCATGTTTATAAAGCTAATAATTGTATTCATCGGTATGACGCGCTCCGCTGCACCTTCGGGTGAGGTGAATATGTCGTTTTTATGATAATTATGATCTGATAAATTGGTTTTAGCTTATATTCACAGCGAATGCATGATTTTTTAAATCAGTGTGGAAATGCGCAATTTTACGGATTTAATTTTGGTTTTTCAAAAAGATACAGCCGCTCGGTCTGTGTAAAACCGGCGGCTGTTATAAAAAATATTATTGCTGATCCGGCGTCAGAGCTTCAGCTTTACGTGACGATTCACGTCCTTATAGAGCAGATAACGGAACTTTCCGGGGCCGCCGGCATAGCAAGCCTGCGGGCAGAAAGCGCGCAGCCACATATAGTCACCGGCTTCCACCTCCACCCAGTCCTGATTGAGACGGTAGACTGCCTTGCCTTCCAGCACATAGAGGCCGTGTTCCATTACATGGGTCTCGGTAAACGGAATAATGGCACCTGGTTCAAAAGTGACAATATTGACATGCATGTCATGTCGCAAATCAGACGGATCAACAAAACGGGTGGTCGCCCATTTGCCGTCGGTGTCCGGCATGGCAACCGGCTCGACTTCGGATTCATGCTTGAAAAAGGCTTCCGGAACGTCCAGCCCGTTTACATATTCATAGCTCTTTCTGATCCAGTGGAAACGCGCCGGTGCATCGCTTTGATTGCGCACAGTCCAGAGGCTTTTCGGAGGCAGAAACGCATAGCTGCCTGCACGCATGGCATGGTCTTTGCCGTCAAGCGTAATGACAATATTGCCCTCAACCACAAAAATACCGGCTTCGGCATCCGGATCAGGTTCAGGCTTGTCACTGCCGCCCTGCGGTTCCAGTTCCACAATATATTGCGCAAAACTCTCGGCAAAACCGGAGAGCGGACGGGAGAGTATCCAGACGCGGGTTTTATCCCAGAATGGCAGGCAGGATGTAACAATATCCATCATTACGCCTTTTGGGATAACCGCATAGGCTTCGGTGAATACGGCACGATCGCTCAGCAATTGCGTCTGCATCGGTGCGCCGCCCTTGGGGGCGTAATAAGTGCGCTCAGTCATAATCTCTCCCGTTATTTTTACCCTCAGTGCGCAGTCAGGCCGGTTTTCGGTGTTTCTGCAAGAGGGATAAGGGGATTATCATTAAAAAAGATAAATTGTCGACAATATTGTATATAATAATCCCGTTTATCTTTTCGATAAACGGGATACAGAACATCATTATGCAAGATCAGGCCGGTCTGTGGTGATCTGACGGATTGCTGTGTTCTTCCAGAATTCCAGCTCCGGCTCGGTATTCGGTACCCACACGCCCAGACGTTCCGGTGCAATCCGATCGGTAATTGCATCCCAGCTATGGGCAAGCAGGGCTTTTTCAACGGCCAGAATATCGGCATGGCTGTCGAAATAGTCGAGCGCTTCCTGTAATCCGCCGAGAATAGTGGCGCTGAAAACATTGAGCGAGGCGAGGCGGCGCATTTCCGGTGCAATATCTTTTACTTGCTCTAATACCCGACGGGTAAAGCCGGTGAGAATGCATTGGTCTTCCATGCCCTGTGCGCGGATAATCTGCACAGCCGCATCAGTCAGACCGTCATAGAGATCGCCATTGACGCGGTTCTTCAGTTCCACATGCAATTCCATGCCGGTCGGTTTGAAGATTTCCAGAACCTCTTCAAACAACGGAATATGCTCATCCATACTTTCACGTAAAATCGTGTTCTTACGTGCCTGTTTGGAAAGTTCCGCGACATCGCCGACGCCATGGGTGGTGCGCTCCAAAGTCGGATCATGCAGCACAACCACTTCACCGGCATTGGTCAGATGCAGATCAAATTCCACACCGGCAATATTGAGATCAGCGGTTTTGCGAAAACCGGAGAGTGAATTTTCAGGCCAGAGATTACGCGCGCCGCGATGGCCGATAATACGTGTCATGATTGATCTTTCTGTTATCGAATGGTCGGGTCGAGCTTGTCGCGCAGCCAGTCACCAAGGATCGAAATTGACAATGTGGTGAACATGATCACAAAGGCTGGTGTCAGCATGATCCACGGCGCGGTGGTCAGATATTCACGGCCGTAGCCGACCATATTGCCGAGGCTGGATTTTGGTGGCTGCACGCCGAGACCTAAGAAGGACAGGCTGCTTTCCAGCAGAATGATTTCGGGGAAAGTCAGGGTCATGGAGACGATCAGTGTCGAGGCAATATTCGGCAGAATATGGCGCAGATAGACCCATGATTGTTTGGCGCCAAGCTGTGTGACTGCGGCGGCATAGCCTTGTGAACTCGCGGAAATAGCCAGACCACGGGCGATACGCGCATAGCGCTCCCAGCCGTAAAGCCCCATCAGGCAAACCAGCAGCACCATGGAATTGCCAAAGAAAGCCAGCACCGACAAAGCGAGGATCAGGAATGGCAATGCCGCCTGAAAATCTGCCAGTGTCAGCACCACCTGCTCCACAGTCTTGCGGAAATTAGCAGCAAGAAAGCCGACTGTGGTGCCGAGCAGGGTGGAAATAATCGTGGCACCAAAAGCAATCAGCAGGGAGACACGGATGGATTCAATCAGGCGGGAGAGCACATCACGCCCGACCTCATCCGTACCGAGCCAGTGTTGCGGGTGACCTGGCATCACAAGGCGGCTTTTGAGATCCATTGCCGTAATGCTGTAAGGGCGGATCCAGTCAGCCGTGATAGCGATGATGATCATCGCGGCAAACCAGATCAGCGACAGTATCACCAGCAGCGGGATGCGTTTCTTTTTGCGTTGATGGACATTGACCACGGGAACGGCGGTACTGTCACTGATTGAGAGTTCAGACATCAGCCGGTTCCTTTACGCTTTGGCCTGATTATCGCGCAGGCGCGGATCGAGAAAACCATAGAGCAGGTCAACAACGAAGTTTGACAGCACCATGGTGGAGGCAATCAGCAGCAGGATGCACTGCACTACTGCGAGATCACGATTGGAAACGGCAACCACCAGCAGGCGCCCGACACCCGGCCATGAGAACAGGGATTCAATCACCACTGCGCCAGCAACGAGTGAGCCGACCATGAAGCCGACCAGTGTCACAATGGGGATAGCTGCATTGGGCAATGCGTGATTGCGGATGACATCGCCCCAGCGCACACCTTTGGCGCTGGCGGTGCGGATATAGGGTTGGCCGAGAATTTCTATCATCGCACTGCGGGCAAAACGGGCGAGAATGGCGGCACCGGCAATGCTCATTGTCAGCACCGGCAGAATGGCATGCATCCATGTATCACTGCCGCCGGATGGCAGCCATTTCAGTGTCACGGAGAAGATCAGCACCAGCACCAGACCGAGCACGAAATTCGGCAGGGTAAAGCCGATAATGGCGGTCATCATCACCAGCCGGTCGATAATGCTGTCGCGATGGAGTGCCGCATAAACACCGGCAGGAATGCCGATGGCCAGATTGAGCAGCAAGGTCGGAATGGTCAGCATCAGCGTGGCCGGAATACGCTCGGCAACCAGATCAATCGCTTTCTGGCCGTCACGCATGGAGACACCGAGATCGCCCTGAAAAATAGCACCGAAATAGCTGAAATATTGAACAAGGATCGGCTGATCCAGCCCCCATGCCTTACGGAAAGCTTCAATCGCCTGCGGCGGTGCATCGGGGCCGAGAATGATCTGTGCCGGGTCGCCGGACATGCGCAGTACAATAAAGGCAAAGGTCACAACCAGCATGACCGTAATAAAAGCCCGCAACAGACGGGTGAGGAAAAAGGAAATCATCAGTCTGTCCTGTTATCCGGCTAATGCTACGGGTTGCGATGCACCGTCATAAAGATGGCTTGTTTGCCCCTTGTCATACAAATGACAGGCAACACTATGCTCATTGCCGGTGTGCAAGGTTTCCGGCACATCGGTGCGGCAGCGCTCCGAGGCAAAACGGCAGCGCGGATGAAAGGCGCAGCCGCTTGGTCTGGCTGCCGGATTTGGCGGTTCGCCCTGCAGGATAATGCGATTGCTCAATAAAGTTCCGGGCACGGGAATGCTGGAAACCAGAGCCTGCGTATAAGGATGCTGGGGTGCCTGAAAAATCACATCGGACGGTGCTTCTTCAACGATCCGTCCCAGATACATCACGGCCACGCGGTCACTGATATTGCGCACCACTTTCAGATCATGGCTGATAAACACCATGGCAATACCGTTTTTCTCCTGCAGATCGCGCAGCAGATTGACCACCTGCGCCTGAATGGAGACATCCAGTGCAGAGACGGCTTCGTCGCAAACCAGCAGTTCGGGATTACAGGCAATGGCACGGGCAATCACTACACGTTGGCGCTGCCCACCGGAAAGCTCGTGGGGAAAGCGCGCTGCATGGTGCGGCATCAGGCCAACGGACTGCATCAGCTCTTTCACCCGTGCTGCACGGCTTTCTTTGTTGCCAATACCGTGGATCAGCAGCGGTTCTTCAATCTGTGTGGCAATAGTCAGGCGGCGGTCGAGGGCAGCCAGCGGGTCCTGATAGACAAGCTGCATGCGTTTGCGCAAAGCCCGCCATTCATTGGTGCGTGCAGGCGGCAGAACCTCACCGTCAAAATGCACTTCACCGGTACTCGGACGCTCCAGCCCCAGCAGCAGGCGACCGGTGGTGGATTTGCCGGAGCCGCTTTCGCCGACAATACCCAGTGTTTTGCCTTTTTGTATGGACAGGCTCACCGCATCAACGGCTTTGACTTCTGTGGGCTTGGCAAACAATCCGCGCTTTGAGGTATAGATTTTGCTTAGGTTTTTGGCTTCGAGCAGCGGTTTGTTCATGACAGCACCTGCTGCTGTGTTGCTGACGCAGGGGCAATGAATGCAGCCGGTACGACCGGTGCGGCAGGAATAACAGTGTCGCGTATTTCGACCGGGCGGAAACAGGCGACATAACGATCATCCTGATTGCCGGTCAAAGGCGGCAGATCGCTTTTGCAACGATTTTCCGCACGGTTGCAGCGCGGAGAAAAAGCACAGCCTTTCGGCAGTTTTCCCGGTTCCGGCACAGTACCTTCAATCGGAACAAGACGTTCACGCCCGCCGTCAATGCGCGGGATCGCATCAAACAGCCCGCGTGTATAGGGATGGCGCGGTTGTGCAAACAGCGCCTCTGTCGAGCTTTTCTCGATCATGCGTCCGGCATACATCACGCAGACGCGTTCGCAGATTTGCGAAACAGCACCCAGATCATGGCTGATAAACACAATCGCCATGCCGGTTTCCTGACGGATACGGGCAAGCAGGTCGAGCACCTGCGCCTGAATAGTGGCGTCCAGCGCCGTGGTTGGCTCATCGGCAATCAGCAAATCCGGCTCACCGGCAAGTGCCATGGCGATCATCAGGCGCTGGTTCTGTCCGCCGGAAAACTCATGGGGAAAATTATCAAGGCGACGGGCAGCATCGGGGATGCCAACCAGTTCCAGCAGGCGCAGCGCTTCTTTGCGCGCAGCCGCACCGGAAATACCGCGATGGAGTTTCACCGCTTCTTCGATTTGCTTGCCGATACGGATTACCGGATTGAGTGAAGAAGACGGATCCTGAAAAATCATGGCAATGCGGGCACCGCGCACAGATTCCAGCTTGCGTCGTGGTGCGCCTACAAGATTGGCACCATCAATGATGACCGAGCCGGAGACGGTGGCTTTTTTCGGCAGCAACCCGAGTGCGGCGAGCCATGTCACGGATTTCCCGCAACCGGATTCTCCGACCAGCCCGACGGCTTCGCCTTTTTCGATTTTCAGATTGATACCGTGCAAAACCTGCACGCCGTCAAAAGCCACTTTCAGATCGGCGATCTCGACCAAAGCCATCGACGCGCTCCTGTCATAAATAACGGCATCAAATGCCGAAGCAGAGAATGAAACAAAAAAAGCCATGCGGATGGTGACACCCGCATGGCTCACAGGGCTTAGCCCCAGTTGTTTTTACGGAATTCCATGGCGAAGGCCGGTGCGGCTTTCCACTTCACGGATTTACGTTTGGCGGTGAAAGTCGCGTTCTGATGCAGCAGCGTATAGGCCGGATCTTCACGCTCGCAGATTTCCAGCATCCGCTTGAAGGCTTCACGGCGTTTGCCCTGATCCATGCTGGTTTCAAGGAAACCGGACAGTTCGTTCATTTCCTTATTGGTCCATTCGCCGACCTGCTGCTGCTGGCCGTTCGGGCCATGCTGGCTGACAATGGAAGAAACCGGATCATTGAACGGCGCAGAGTTTGACCAGTCACGCACCGCACGGGTCGGGGTCTGTTCCAGTACCTGCTGCCAGTTTTCCTTCATCTCGATCTCAACATTGAGACCGGCCTGCTGCCACATCTCCACCAGAATCTGACCGGTTGCGGTCTGGTTGGTGTAGTAATTGTTGAGCAGGCGGTAAGGGATCGGATCGCCTTTATAACCGGCTTCTTTGAGCAGCTGGCGGGCGAGGTCCGGATTATATTCCGGCACAGTCCAGTCCTTGATGAACATGTCATCATAATAGGCCCATTGCAGACCGGCCGGAATTTCTGTGCGGCCTGCCCAGAGGCTGTCGACGATAGCCTGACGGTCAATCGCATGGGTGAAGGCGCGGCGGATCAGCGGATTGGCAAGCTGCGGATGGTTCTTGTCAAACACGGTCAGACGATGATTGAGCACCGCGCCGCCGAGCACTTCGAATTCCGGATTTTTCTCGATGGTTTCGATCTGATCCGGCGGGATATCGCAGGCGAAATCATATTCACCGGAGAGCAGGCCATTGACGCGGGAAGCGACTTCCGGCACTTCGACAAAGCGGATGCTTTTCAGCGGCGGACGTCCACCCCAATAGTCGTCATGGGCTTCAAGCTGCAGATAATTATCCGGTTTGAATTCAACGATCTTATAAGGGCCGGTGGTCACAGGCTTGCGTGCCCAGTCCAGATAGCTGCTGGCTTCTTCAAAAGCGCGGCGGTTCATAATCTGGCTGCCGTAACGGGAAATACGGCCTTCCAGTGTAATATCCGGTGTACCGTTTTTGAAGCGCACAGTATATTTATCAACGATCTCAACGCCGAGCAGCGACGGGAAATTGCGGCGCGCTGTGGCTGGCACTTCCGGCGGCAGTTCTTTGCTCTCATGGTTGGTCGGGTTCATTTCCAGAACGCGCAGGGTTTCGCCGGTATTCGGTTTGGTGTCACCGAACATACGATCTGTGCTGAAAGTGAAGGCCACATCTTCGGCGGTCATTTCATCGCCGTTGTGGAATTTCACGCCTTGGCGCAGTTTCAGTTCAACAGTCTGATCGTCAATACGTTTCCACTCGGTCGCCAGTGCCGGTGCACGAACGAGATTATTCATATAATCAAGACCGATCAGCGCTTCCCACAATTGCGAGAAGAAAACGCGTTCGCCCACATTGGACTGTTCGCGCAATACATCAAGCGTATTGGAATTGGATACTTTTTGCACCGCAATGGTGATGGAAGGACGGTCATTGCTCTGCGCAATAGCAAAGCGTGGCAGGGTCAGAGAGGCTGCGCCGAAGCCGATCAGGCCGAGTGCATTACGCCGGTTAATCGAAACCATCAAAGGTCTCCCGTTGTTGACAGAAATGTCATGCCGTCCGGCCGTTAAAAGCAGGGGTGAAAACCGTGCCGGCATGGGCTGGCAGCGGAATAGGCTCTCTGTATGACAAGGGTATAAATCTGATTTTATCTTTTCATGACGTTCTGTTGACGGTGGGTTTTTGTGTTGCAACAGTATGAATTATTTATGAAATTTTGAATTTTGAGCAATTTTGCACAAGGCTGTAAAATGCCTGACATATAATACAGGCAAGAGCGCGCCCATGCGGTTGGCGGCAGAGTTGCCGCACCGCTCTGACGATGCATATTATGGAATTGTGCATTGCGTTTTGGCGCCATCCTTCAACGAGTGTGGCTATCTGATTATTATCGAGGACGAGACAATGTCTGAACTGCCGATTATTGGTGCTGCCCTGCTGGTTGAGGAAATGCCGGTTCATCGTGACTGGTATCTGGAAAAGCCGCGTGATCTGGAAATCCAGAGCTTTATCAATGCTGATGTTTTGATCGGCGACTGGAAGCCGATGGCTGAAGAAATCAAGAAACAGCTGGATGGGCATCAGGGGCGTCTGGGCATTCACGGCCCGTTCTGGGGCTTCACCATTGATACACCGGATCCGGATGTGCGTACCGTTGTGCAGAAGCGTCTTGATCAGGCGCTGGATGTTTGTGAATTCCTCGGCGCGGATCAGGTTGTGATCCACAGCCCGTTCACCACATGGTCGTATAACCATCTGGATGACGGTTTTAAAGGCCGTGAAGAAATCACAGAAAACACCCATCTCACTCTGGCACCGGCTATTCGCCGTGCAGAAAATATGGGCGTGACTTTTGTTATCGAGAATATTGAAGATATCAATCCGTTTGAGCGCCTGAAACTGGCTGACAGCTTCAATTCATCTGCCGTAGCGGTCTCTATTGATACCGGTCATGCGCATTATGCGCATGGCAATACCGGTGCGGCACCGGTTGATCATTTCGTTCATGCCGCAGCCAACCGTTTGCAGCATGTGCATTTGCAGGATGCGGATGGTTATGCAGACCGCCACTGGGCAACCGGTGACGGCACAGTCAACTGGAAAGCTGTCTTTGCAGCACTCAAGCAATATGACAGCAATCCGCGCCTGATTTTGGAAATGCGCGACCATAATGACATTAAAAAATCGATGAAATATCTGGAAGCTGTCGGTCTCGGACAGTAAACCGTTCGCAGCCGAAAAGAATTGTTGTTGCGTCCTGCCGGTGTTACACCGGCGGGATGTTGCATTTTGAGGAGCCTGTTATGTCTGTTTTGCGTCCGGTTTTGTCTGCCTGCCTTTTGTCTGTTTTATGGACAGGTACAGTGCTTGCACAGCAAAATCCGGAAGAACCGCAGAAGCAGGAACAGGTTAAGGCAGAGGGCCCTTGCGCGGCTATTTTCGCTGAGGCGGATTTGTCTTCACTTCTGGACGGCGCTGAAATTACCTATCGTGCAGATGGCTGCACACTCAGCAATGTCACCATCGATGCCGGAACCTATCAGAGCTGGTCAGCCGAAACCGTTGAAATCCGCAGTGCTCGGCTGGAAAAGGACGCTGAATACTGGCCGGAATGGGCTGAAATCTCTGTCAAGTCTGTCGGATACTGGCCGTCCAGTCTCCCTGCGATGCGTTATTTAAGCAAAATTCAGAAGAATGGTTTTGATCTGAAGCTGGCTTATCAATGGGATAAGGACAGTAAAATATTCCGCGTGAATGAAGCGCGTTTCTCCGGCCGGTATATTGGTGAAGTGCTGTCATCCGCGACGGTTGAGCTGTCTGAATTGCCGCGTTTTGATATTCTGGGGGCGCAAAGCTCGTTTCTGGAAACCATGAAAATTCGTGAGATTTCGACCGAGCTCGACGATCAGGGTTTCTTTGCAAATTATGTTATGACAACTATCGTCGGGATGATTGGTTATAATGATGATCCGGAACCGGAAGTTGAAAAATATCGCTCTATGGCGCTGGCTTTTGTTGCGGGATTGTCAGCCAATATGATTGATGCCGACGGCAAACAGGCACTCAGCCGTCTGATTGCTGATCTGCCGCATCCGCAATCTAAGGCCGCGATAAAGCTGGTTTTTGATCCGGCTTTTTCTGTGTCCCAATCCGATAGCTCGCCGCTGGCTGTGCTGGCTGCGTTCCAGAAAAATCTGAAAATCAGGGCCGTTTATGCCGGCAAATAAGGCTTTGGAGCATTTTTCTGAGCGGGTTTGACCGGACCTGCACAAATTTTTTTACGCGGGCTTGCGTTTTGTGAAACGGTTTCCGGTGGTCTCTGTGTCTGGTTTTCGTTATAGCGGAAAAAACATTTCGTATCAGGCATCAGGACATTATTCATATGCAGGCTCTTGAACAGGCGTTTCCGCGCCGCGCAATTCAGATCAAAAATTCCGGCTTTTCCGGCGGTATTATTCTCTCTTTTGCGATGATTGTCTGTATGGCGCTTGGTGCGTTTCTGCTCTGGTACCAAGGGCCGGGTATTCTGCGCGACTATAAAATCAGCCAGAATCCGGTCGTGGATGAGAATGCCAGCTTGCGCAAAGGCGAGTGCAAAACCCGCCAGCTGATTATGACCGATTGTAAAGCTGATATTGTTTTCAAGGACAGCGCGGGTCAATCTGTTCAGGAGAGCGTCAGCTTCATGTTTTTTGACATGAACCGCTCCGGCTATGATGTGGAAATCGTTCGCTCCGGTGATGATCCGTCACTGGTGACACTGGATCTGGGCATCGAAAAACTCTGGGATCGCATTTTCACGCTCGGTGTTTTCACTGTGCTGCTGATCGGTGGCGCGATTGCTGTGATTGTGGCCATGTTCAGAACGCGTGGTCTGAATAAGAAAATCCGCAAACCACTGCCTCTTAAACCCGTTGCTGTCACCGTGACCGGTATTCAGTCGAATTATGGTATGCGTAATGTGTTTTACAGCTACCTGAATGAAGCGGGTAAAAAGAAGAAGCGTGCCAGCCGTTTTAAGAAGAAAGAAGAGCCGTTTTATCTGAGCGTTGCAGCCGGAAATAAGAAGAATGAAACACCCGCGCTCGCTGTGCTGCCACAGGGATGTGACGTGCCGGTGCTGCTGGATGCAGATCTGAACCGGCTTGATCTGACGGCGGATGAAAAACAGGCTATCGAGAACGCATTGACAGTCTGACTGTAATAATGTGCAGAGAACTTGTTCTTTTGAACAGGTTCTCTTTTAATGGCGGAAATCGGACAATTTGTCGGGAAATAATGTTTACCGGCAATATGCAGGCACTTTATTAGGAATGCGCCTTTTGATGCTTGGCGTGACGCACACAAAATCTTGACATTCAGCTTATACTGGCAATTGTTTCCCTATGCAGGTGATGGTTGATATTGATTTGTCAAACTATATTGCCTTGTGCGAACCCGGTATAAAAGGTGCGGAATGCTTGACAAAGGCTTGATACTGATTGTTGAAGATGAACCGGCAATTGCCGGTATTCTCGAAGCTTACCTCATCCGTGACGGGTTCCGCACAGTCTGTGCTTCTGACGGCGAAATAGCATTGCGCCATCATGCCATGCTGTCGCCGGATCTGATCCTGCTGGATGTCAAAATGCCCAAATATGACGGTTTTGAAGTTCTGGCGCGCATCAGGCGGGAAAGCAATATTCCGGTAATTATGATCAGCGCGCTGGCAGAAGATCTGGATCGTCTTTCAGGTCTGCGCCTCGGTGCGGATGATTATGTGATTAAGCCGTTCAACCCGCAGGAAGTTGTGGCGCGGGTGAATGCCGTGTTGCGCCGCACCCGTAATAATGCGGCCAATGCAGCAATCCGCTTTGAGAATATTCTGGTTGATTTTGATGCCCATGCGGCTTTCACCGATACGGATGAGGAGCGGCAGCTGCTGCCGTTAACGCTGAGCGAGTTTCGCATTCTCGCCCATATGATCCGGCGTCCGACCCACGCATTTCCGCGCAATGATCTGCTGGATGCCTGCCTGCCGCAAAGTGATGCGCTGGTTCGTACCATTGATACGCATATTGCCAATCTGCGCCGCAAAATTGAAGCATCAGGCGGGCCGTCCGGTCTGTTTCCGGCGGTACGTGGTATTGGCTACCGTCTGGCAGAACCAAGATGAAATTATCCCGCCTGTCGCTGAGTACGGTTTCAGCTCTGGTCACTGCAGCGATGCTGATGCTCAGTTTTTCGATTATTTTCTTCGGTGTCATGTGGGTACAAGGCCTGTATGAGCAGCAATATCTGAGCCAGATCAGTGATAATGCCCGTCTCGCTTATGAGATGCTGGACAGGGGGGAGCTTCCGAAAGAGGCCGATTTTCTGGCTCTTGTCCAGCAACTGACGCCTTTATACGAAGATGCAGAGGCTGAGCTTTATCTTCTGGTGCTGAAATTCGGACTTGGGGCTGCGTTGATTTGCAGCCTCATCGGTTATTGGCTTGCCCGTAAATTCAGCAGCCCTTTGGAAAAGCTAACACGCGTAGTGAATAACCTGCGTGAAGGCGATTTTTCCGTCCGTGTTCCAGACACGGTTAAAGGCACAAGCGAAGTTGCGATGCTTATCGAGCGCTTCAATGCGTTGGCAGAAGAGCTGGAGAATATGGAGCGCCGTCTGCGCTTCAACACCATGGCGGTTGCTCACGAGTTGCGTACGCCTCTGACCATTGTTCAGGGCATATTGCAGGGAATGGCCGATAAGATTTTCCCGCGGGATGATGACCGGATTCAAGACCTGTTGATGCAGGTGGAAGGTTTGACCCGTCTGGTCAATGACCTGCGTACATTATCGCTTGCAGCCAGCCAGAAATTGGTGACCGAGCGCTGTAATACAGATATTGCACAGGCGGCCGAGCAGGTCTTGCAGGCTTCACGCTCATTGCTCGCCGAAGCGGGAATGGTGCTGGAAACCAATCTGAAACGAGCCATCATTCCGGCGGATAGTCAGCGTCTGCGGCAGGCCATGCTGGCGGTTCTGGAAAATGCCTGCCGTTATGCATCATCCGGCGGATATTTGCGCTGTGAAAGCGGATATCTGAATAAAGAAGAAGCCTTTCTGCGCATTATTGATCGCGGACCCGGCTTCGATCAGGAATTTTCCGGTCATACGATTGATGTGTTCTGGCGTGGCGAGCCGTCCCGTGCAAGAGCAACCGGCGGGTCAGGTCTGGGCTTGTCAATTGTCCGTGCAATCGTGACTGCCCATGGCGGCAGAGTGGAGCAGGCCAGTCTGGCTGAGGGCGGAGCTTCCGTGACCATGATTTTTCCGCGCAAACTGGCGGAGAATAAGCCGGACGGGACAGTGGCATAAATTCAGAATATCTGGATTTGTAATTCCGTAATACGGAGTAATATTTTATGCAATTGTCATAAAATACAGTTTTCATAGGTAAATTTTAAAAAAATAATATTGAATATATTGTTTGACGGTAAGTCTTAAACCGGATCACATCTTATTCCGGTTAAATCTTGACAATTCTGCTGCACATCAACGCGTGTAATAAATGTGAGCGAGAATTGTTGAGTGTCATACTATACGGGGCTTCAGTCAGAATTTCAGGATAAGAAGAACCTACCTGCCAAGTGGAAGCAGCGGTTACATGCGCTTGTGTCTTCTTCATTTCTTCCGCACAATCAAAAACGACCGCAAGCTATCAGACGGAATCTTTACAAAAGTGAATTTTTACTGACAGGCCAACATATGATGCTTGCCGGACGGAGTGTCGTCCCATGAGAAAGCTACCTCATGATTTACATTTATGTTTTGTTTTTATTGTATTTATTCGTGCGTGAATTTCTATGGGTATAAATAATAATCTGCCTGCACTGATACGCAGTTCTGCCGGTTCATTGCACGGCAATGTTTCTGCCATTCGTCATGGCAATTACAGACTTAACATACTGATAAGACTGGCAGTGATTGTCAGCTTTATCTTCATGGTGATACCGGTTATCGATATTACGGTTTCCGGCTGGTTTGCAGATCGTGCAGGCCAGTTTCCGCTACATGAAAACCGTTTCTTACTGACATTACGTGATCTGCACCGCACTTTGCCGGCGATCATTGTGCCTGCATTGCTTGCTTGTCTGATCTTGCAAGGTCTGTTTAACCGGCGCTGGCTGCCTGCACCGCATAAGCTGCTTTATATTCTGTCTGTCTATGCTATCGGTGCTGCAGCTATTGTTCATGGTTTGAAATATCTTGTCGGCCGTGCCCGTCCGAATGAAATTATGGAATTCGGCGGCAGTTCGTTTTTCAGTCCGGCATGGCAGATTGCCAAGAGCTGTCAGAGCAGTTGCTCATTTCCATCGGGTGAATCAGCGAGTGCTATGGCAATGCTTGCTATTCCGCTGGTATTAGGCGGAGCTAACCGAAGACCGTTGCTGATTGTGACCGGTTTTGCAGCTTTGGTTTTTTCACTGAACAGGGTTGTTATGGGCGCGCATTTTCTGTCGGATGTAACGCTGTCATGGCTGTTTGTCGCGATTACTATGGCGTGGTTCTGGCCTGTTTTTCAGCGCTATGGTGCCGGTATTGACCGCTTTGTTTTTAAAGC
Source organism: Pseudochrobactrum sp. XF203 (assembly GCF_020341615.1). NCBI lineage: Bacteria > Pseudomonadati > Pseudomonadota > Alphaproteobacteria > Hyphomicrobiales > Brucellaceae > Pseudochrobactrum > Pseudochrobactrum sp. XF203. The sequence continues at coordinate 347,513 of NZ_CP084392.1, forward strand.
CGGTCAGCGTATCCGTAAGCGCGGATAAGAATTTCTGATTACAGTCGGGATGATCTGTATTGGGCGGGGCTGGTGCCGGTCCATTTTTTGAACGCACGGTGAAAGGCACTTGGCTCCGTATAGCCGAGTTCAGCTGCAATCAGGCCAACAGGTTTGTCTGTATTCTGCAACCAGCTCAGTGCATATTGGCGGCGTAGCTCCTCCTTGAGACTGCTATAGCTCATACCGTCTGCCCGCAGATGACGGCGTAATGTCGGCTCGGATATATGCAGGTGTTGCGCCGCCTGTGCAAAATCCGGCCAGCTGGCAGGCGGTGTTTCCCGCAGCAATTTGTGGATCGCTGAAGCACTGCCGCGATCATAGCGATAACGCAGCAGAATATTGGCCGGTGCCTGTGCCAGAAACTGCCTTAGGGCTGCTTTGCTGCGGTGGATTTTCAGCGACAACAGAGCAGGATCAAAGGCAAGGCTGGTCTCCTGTTGGAAAAAACGGACTTTGGTGCTGAAAAAATCCAGATAATCCGGCCTGTCCGGCGGAGGCGCACCACGAAAACCAATATCGTGGATAGGCAGGCGCCGTTTCACGAGCCAGCACAGCACACCGTAAAGAATGAGAAAAAAGGTACGGTAGGCAAAGGCAGGGCGTGCAGGGCTGACCTCGCGCAATACAATAACAGCCAGCCCATCGCGCAGGATCAATTCGCCCTTCGGCTCACCGATCAGCAAGGTAAAAAAGCGCAAAGAACGGCGGATGGCATGTTCGAGATTATCGCTGGAAAGTGCTGCGTGACAGAGCATGGCAAAGCTGCCAGGCGGCATCGGACGCTGGCCGAAGCGGAAAAACTCACACTGAATTTCCTCCGCAATCGCCAGCCAGAGGCGGCTGTAATGTGCGGCATCCAGTTTGAAATCCGGTTGTTGTAAGGCCTTGGCATCAATACCGGCGCCTGCCAGCACATCCGGTATTTTTGCAGGTGCATAGTGTTGCAAGGCTGTCAGTGCATCATCAACAAAGCCATGACCGATCATCGTCTCCTCCTGCTCCTGAATAACAAGATATGGCAAAACCGATCATAAAATAAAGTCCAAACTGTCATTCTTTGCCATAGATCTTAGGGCTAGGCTCGATGTTTCTTCATCTGAATATGCAACTCTGGGAGGGCGCGCAGATGGCAGATCCTGTGGTTATTGTCGGCATGGCACGCACACCTCTGGGCGCTTTTCAGGGTGCCTTTAGCACGGTGCCGGCGGCAGAACTTGGTGCAACAGCAATCAAAGCCGCGATTGAGCGGGCAGGGATTGCTGCACACGAGATTGATGAGACTTTGCTGGGTTGTGTGTTGTCTGCGGGGCAGGGGCAGGCACCGGCACGTCAAGCCGCGATTGCTGCCGCTATTCCTGTGGCATCAGGGGCTACGACGATCAATAAAATGTGTGGTTCCGGTATGAAGGCGGTGATGCTGGCACATGATATGCTGGCCGGTGGCAGTGCGGATATTATCGTGGCCGGTGGTATGGAGAGCATGACCAATGCGCCCTATCTTCTGGATAAAGCCCGTGGCGGCTATCGCATGGGGCATGGCAAAATCACGGATCATATGTTTCTCGACGGGCTGGAAGATGCCTATGAAAAAGGCCGTCTGATGGGCAGTTTTGCCGAGGATTGTGCCGAGGCCTTTCAGTTCAGCCGCACCGCGCAGGATGAGTTTGCACTACGCTCTTTAAAACGTGCGCAGACGGCACTGGAGCGCGGTTATTTCTCAAAGGAGATTGCGCCGGTTGTGACCGGAAACGGTAACTCCGCCCATCTGATTGATATGGATGAACAACCGGCCAAGGCACGACCGGAGAAAATTCCGTTTCTGCGCCCTGCCTTTCGTGAGGACGGAACGGTTACAGCAGCCAATTCCAGCTCTATTTCTGATGGTGCGGCGGCACTGGTACTGATGCGTCTTTCGCAGGCAGAAAAACGCGGGCTGACACCACTTGCCCGTATTGTTGCGCAAACATCCTATGCCCATGAGCCGCGCCTGTTTGCCACGGCGCCAATCGGTGCCATGCGCAAACTCTATGAGAAAACCGGCTGGACAGCGGATAATGTCGATCTTTTCGAGATCAATGAGGCCTTTGCTGTCGTGACAATGGCTGCAATGCAGGAGCTCAATCTGCCAGCGGAGAAAGTGAATATTCATGGCGGTGCCTGTGCGCTCGGTCATCCGATCGGTGCATCAGGCGCCCGTATTCTGGTGACATTACTGGCAGCTTTACAGACCCATGATTTGCAGCGCGGCATTGCCAGTATTTGTATCGGCGGCGGTGAGGCAACAGCCATAGGGGTGGAGCGTTTCACCTGACAATCAGCGCGGTTTTATGAAATCGCAGACACAGTGATTTATGCATTTTGGGAGGATTGCATGAGGCAGCTGAGTACGGAGAATTTTAAACAGGCACGTGATTTTCTTTTGCAGTATCGCGAGGATTATCAGGCTGCAAAAGCTGGTTTTGTCTGGCCGGAGGCACTGCCCTTTAACTGGGCGCTGGACTGGTTTGATACTGAGCTTGCTGCCAATCCGCAAAGCCGCAATCAGACCGCGTTGTGGATTGTCGATAGCGCCACGCAAACAGACATAAAATTGAGTTTTGCCGATCTGAGCATCCGCTCTTCCCAGCTTGCCAATTATCTGCGCGGACTTGGATTGAAGCGTGGCGATCATCTGTTGGTACTACTCGGCAATGTGCCTGCTCTGTGGGAAGTCATGCTTGCCGCGATGAAGCTCGGCATTATCGTCATTCCCGCGACCACTTTGCTGACACCAGACGAATTGTCTGACCGGCTGGAGCGCGGCCATGCCTGCGCTATTCTCGCAACCGCCGAACAACTGCTGAAATGCGAAGGACTGGCAGGTGATGAGGTGCTGCGTATTCAGGTGCCGAATGGTCATGCCGCAGAAAATAGTAACTGGCACGATTATAATGAGGCTTTTAGCCAATCTCCGGTGTTTCAGCCGGATGGTGAAACACAGCCGCATGATCCGATGCTGCTTTATTTCACTTCCGGCACCACGGCCAAACCGAAGCTGGTGCGCCACAGCCATCGCAGCTATCCGGTCGGCTCGCTTTCGACCATGTATTGGGTTGGTCTGCAACCGGCCGATATCCATCTGAATGTCTCATCCCCCGGTTGGGCGAAACATGCATGGAGTTCGCTCTTTGCACCGTGGAATGCCGGTGCCACCGTGCTGGTGGTCAATCAGCCAGCATTCAGCGCCAAGGTGTTGCTGGCAGAAATGCAGCGTTGTGCAGTGACCACGATGTGTGCTCCGCCAACAGTGTGGCGTATGCTGATACAGGAAGACCTCAAAACCTGTAAAATGAGCCTGCGCGAAGTGGTTGGTGCCGGTGAGCCGCTTAATCCTGAAATTATTGATCAGGTGCGCGACGCATGGGGACTGACCATTCGCGACGGTTACGGCCAGACTGAAACCACCGCACAGGTGGCGAATAGTCCCGCGCAAAGTGTGAAAAGCGGCGCGATGGGCAGGCCATTGCCGGGCTATGAGGTGGTGATCCTTGATGCGGACGGCCATGCGGCGCAGGAAGGCGAAGTGTGCCTCTTGCTGGATGACAAACATCCGGCAGGGCTGATGCAGGGCTATCAGGAAACGGACGGCAGGCTCAGCGGCACCGATGGTCGTGTCTACCGCACCGGTGATGTCGCCTATCAGGATGCGGATGGTTACTTGCATTTTGTCGGTCGCGCCGATGATGTGTTTAAATCCTCTGATTATCGTATCAGCCCGTTTGAGCTGGAAAGCGTGTTACTGGAACATGATGCGGTGACGGAGGCCGCCGTCATTCCGGTGGATGATCCGATCCGTTTGTCGGTTCCCAAAGCCTATATTCTGCTGCGCGCCGGTGAAGAGCCTTCGCGTGCGCTCGCGCTTTCGGTTCTGCAATATACCAATGAACGGCTGGCACCGTTCAAGCGCATCCGCTCGCTGGAATTTGTGCGGGAACTACCCAAAACAATCTCCGGAAAAATCCGCCGTGTGCAACTGCGCCGTTTTGAGCGGGAGGGCATCGAGGATGATGTGTTTCGTGGTGTAGCTTTTGATGAGGGTGAATTTCCGGAACTGAACATCGGGCGCAACAGACCTGTGCAGAGCGAAGGAGAGAACCATGTCCGGTGAACTCAACGAGGAGCAGAGCAGTATTTTCGCTATGGCTGCGGATTTTGCCGCGCAGGAACTGGCACCTTATGCTCTGGAATGGGATGAGCAGAAGCACTTTCCCGTGGATGTGCTGCGCAAAGCGGCGGCACTGGGCATGGGCGGCATCTATATTCGTGATGATGTTGGCGGTTCCGGCCTGACCCGCATGGATGCGGCATTGATCTTTGAGGCGCTGTCGCAAGGCTGTCCGGTTATCGCCTCGTTCCTGTCGATCCATAATATGTGCGCATGGGTGATTGATGCCTATGGCTCAGAAACACAGCGGCAGAAATGGTTGCCGCAACTGACACCTATGGAGCTGATCGCCAGCTATTGTCTGACCGAACCGGCCTGTGGTTCTGACGCCGCCAATCTCAGTACCAAAGCTGTGCGCGATGACGATGATTATCTGATTACTGGGCAGAAACAGTTTATCTCCGGTGCCGGTGCGAGTGATATTTATATCGTGATGGCACGAACCGGTGAGGCAGGCGCCAAAGGTATTTCGGCCTTTATCGTGCCGAAGGATTCAGTCGGCCTGTCTTTCGGTGCCAATGAAAAGAAAATGGGCTGGAATGCCCAGCCAACCCGCACGGTGATGTTCGATAATGTGCGCATACCGGCGGAAAACCTGATTGGTCAGGAAGGCATCGGTTTTAAAATTGCTATGTCTGCGCTTGATGGCGGGCGGTTGAATATCGCCGCTTGTTCGCTCGGCGGTGCGCAGGGCGCTTTTGACAAGGCACTGACCTATATGGATGAGCGCAAGGCGTTTGGCTCAAAACTGCATCAGTTTCAGGCATTGCAATTCCGCCTTGCCGATATGGCTACGGAGCTTGAAGTGGCACGTACATTTCTGCACCGCGCTGCCCGTGCGCTCGACCGTCATGATGCCGATGCGGTGAAACTTTGCGCTATGGCCAAGCGTTTTGTCACTGATGCCGGATTTAACGTGGCCGATCAGGCTCTGCAGCTGCATGGCGGCTACGGTTATCTGAGCGAATATGGCGTGGAAAAACTGGTGCGTGATCTGCGTGTTCATCAGATTCTGGAAGGCACCAATGAGATTATGCGGGTGATTATTGCCCGTGAGCTGCTGAGCGGGAGAGCATTTTCAGGAAAAGTGTGAAACGTCTTCGCGGGCAAAACAGTTCGCCGGACTGTTTTGGTTTCCCGCTGCGATCCGTCGGAAATGCGATGTTTTAAAGAGGAAAGCGATAAATGAACACTCTAACAATCGGTTTTATCGGCCTCGGTCATATGGGCGGGCCTATGGCGGCCAATCTCGTCAAAGCGGGATTTAACGTGCGCGGTTTTGATCTGGTCGAGGCATCAAAACAAGCAGCTAAAGCAAACGGCGTTCAGATTGCGGATAATGTTGCGCAGCTCGTGCAGGGTGCGACTGTAATTATCACCATGCTGCCCGCCGGTTCCCATGTGTTGAGCGTCTGGCGTGAACTGACAGCGCTGGTTGTGCCGGATACACTGTTAATTGATTGCTCGACCATTGATGTCGACAGTGCCCGCAAGGCGCATGAAATGGCGGCGGAGCATAAATTATTGAGCATTGATGCGCCGGTTTCCGGTGGTGTTGTCGGTGCAACGGCAGCAACGCTTACCTTTATGGCCGGTGGTGAAAAAGCTGCTTTTGACAAAGCCGAACCTGTGCTGGCTGCTATGGGGAAACGCATTGTGCATTGCGGTGAGGCCGGTGCAGGACAGGCGGCGAAAATCTGCAACAACATGATCCTTGGGATATCTATGATTGGTGTGTGCGAGGCTTTCGCTTTGGGTGAAAAGCTGGGTCTTTCTCAGCAGGCATTGTTTGATGTGGCCTCCACTTCGTCCGGCCAGTGCTGGGCGCTCACCACCAATTGTCCGGTGGCGGGGCCGGTGCCGACATCCCCTGCCAACAGGGATTATCAGCCGGGCTTTGCTGCAAGCTTAATGCTGAAAGATTTGAAACTGGCGCAGGAGGCGGCTGCTTCTGTGGGGGCAACCACGCCATTGGGAGCGGAGGCAGCACAGCTCTATAATCTGTTCAACGCACTTGGTTCGGGCGGGGAGGATTTCTCCGGTATTATCCGCCTGTTGCGCGGCAAGGAGGGGACATCATGACTTATGAAACCATTCTCACAGAAATGCATGGTCGTGTGTTGCTCATCACGCTGAACCGTCCTCAGGCGTTGAATGCTCTGAACCGGCAGCTGGCAGCAGAACTGATTGCGGCGGTGGAAGCGGCGGACAAAGATGAACATGTGGGCTGTATTGTGCTGACCGGCTCTATCAAGGCCTTTGCCGCCGGTGCGGATATCAAGGAAATGCAGGCGCAGGATTTCAGCACTATGTTCGTGGCAGACTGGTTCGGCGAATGGGAGCGTTTTACCTCGGTGCGCAAACCGATTATTGCCGCTGTGGCTGGTTATGCGCTGGGCGGTGGCTGTGAACTGGCGATGATGTGCGATTTTATTCTGGCGGCAGATAATGCCCGCTTTGGCCAGCCGGAAATCCGCCTTGGCGTTATTCCGGGTATGGGCGGTTCGCAACGTCTCACCCGTTTTGTAGGCAAATCCAAGGCTATGGATATGTGCCTGACAGGACGAATGATGGAGGCCGATGAGGCCGAGCGCTGCGGTCTGGTTTCCCGTATCATTCCGGCAGATCAGCTTCTTGAAGAAGCTTTGAGTGTGGCATCCACCATTGCTGAAAAATCTCTGCCGGTATCCATGATGGCGAAAGAGGCGGTGAATGCGGCCTATGAAACAACGCTGACTCAGGGCGTAAAATTCGAACGCCGCCTGTTCCATTCGGGCTTCGCCAGTCACGATCAGAAAGAAGGCATGAGCGCCTTTATCGAAAAACGCGATCCGTTTTTTCTGCATCGCTGAGACCGGAGAGCGTATTCACTTCAGGCGGGAGAAGCGTGTGAAAACAAATATCCCGCGTGAGAAATTTTTGTCTTGAACAATTTTGTATCCTGGATAATCATACTGAAAAATATAAGGGAACACAGGCTTGTCCAGCTATAAATGGAGCAGCCAAACGAGGCTGCTGGACGAAGTTGCACAAGCACTTCGTGAGAGCATCTATGCGGGTCAATATGCGCCGGGCACGATTTTGCGACAGGAGCATATTGCTGCTGAATTCGGTATCAGCCGCACGCCGCTGCGTGAAGCATTGCGGGTGCTCGAGCGCGATGGTCTGATCGTTCATCTCCCTGGTCGCGGTGTACGTGTGGCAAGTGTTGACCTGCCGCATCTGCTTGATGCCTATGCCGTGCGTGAAGTGATTGACGGTGTTGCCGCACGTTTTGCTGCGGAACGCGCCGATGCAGGTGCGATTGCCGGTCTTGAGAAACTCATCTTGCATCAGCGCTCCATTATCGAGCCTTGGGATTCCAAAGCCTATACGCAATCCAATGTGGATTTTCATCTGGCGGTAATGGCAGCGGGCGGCAATGCTTCTCTGGAGAATTTTGTGCCTTTGTTGCGCATGACCTCGCAGGTCTTTGCGCCGGTTTTTGCGCTCACGGCAGAGCGGGCGAAAAATGCCATTGAGGAACATGCTCTGATCGTTGAGGCGATTGCGCGCAAAGACGGTACAGAGGCTGAGGAATTGGCGCGGCAGCATATCCGCAAGACCATCAACAGCCTTCAGATGATGCAAAATAATCAGCAGGAAACATCCTGCGGGAGAGAATGACATGGCACACGGGATAGAGAACGGACAGCGCCGCTACGGCAATTTCATCAATGGTGTGTGGCAGGACGCTGTGCAGGGTGAGGTGCTGACACTGAAAAATCCGTCAGACGGCAGTGATCTGGCGCTGATCGCCCGTGGCGCTGCGGCTGATATTGATCTCGCCGTTGATGCCGCGCGTGCAGCCTTATCCGGTTTCTGGGGGAAAATGACCGCAACCGAACGCGGTCGTATTCTGCATAAAATCTCAGAAGCGGTATTGCGTGAGATTGATCTTCTGACTGTGCTGGAAGCGCGTGATGTCGGCAAGCCTTTAACGCAGGCGCGCGCTGATGTGGTAGCGCTGGCGCGTTATCTGGAATTTTACGGTGCCTCTGCTGACAAGGTTCATGGTGATACACTGCCTTATCAGAATGGTTTCACCGTTCTGTCTGTCTATGAACCGCATGGCGTGACGGGGCATATTATCCCGTGGAACTATCCGATGCAGATCCTTGGCCGCAGTCTTGGTGCGGCTCTGGCTATGGGCAATGCTGCGGTTGTCAAGCCAGCGGAAGAAGCCTGCCTGACCATTCTCGAATTTGCGCGGATTGCCCACGAGGCCGGATTGCCGACCGGTGCGCTGAATGTGGTGACAGGACTGGGTGCTGAGGCCGGAGCGGCTTTGTCTTCCCATCCGCAGGTCAATCATATTTCTTTCACCGGTTCTTTACGTACCGGTGAGGCAGTGCAGGCCGCAGCGGCTAAAAATGCTGTGCCGGTGACTTTGGAACTCGGCGGTAAATCCCCGCAAATCGTGTTTGCTGATGCGGATATTGAGCGTGCATTGCCATTTCTGGTCAATGCAGGCATTCAGAATGCAGGACAGACCTGTTCTGCTTCCTCACGCATTCTCGTGCAGCGTGAAGTCTATGAGCAGGTGATTGCCGCTATGAGTGAGCGTTATCATGCGCTCAAAGTGGGTGCTGCTGAGGCTGATCTGTCGCTCGGGCCTGTTGTCTCGACACGTCAGAAAGCGATCATTGAAGATTATCTGAAACTGGCAAAACAGGATGGTTTGCTTGTTGCGGCGCAGGGTGAAATTGTGCCTGATGCACCGAAAAATGGTGCCTATGTGCGCCCGACTTTACTGCGTGATGTGCCGCCGCAGCATCGGTTGGCACAGGAAGAAATTTTCGGCCCCGTGCAGGTGATTATGCCGTTTGATACGGAGGAGGAAGCCGTGGCGCTGGCTAACAGCACACCTTACGGGCTGGTTTGCGGCGTGTGGACAAAAGACGGTGCACGGCAATTGCGTATGGCGCATGCGGTGCATGCCGGACAGGTGTTTATCAATAATTACGGAGCAGGCGGCGGCATTGAGCTGCCTTTTGGCGGGGTGAAACGCTCCGGCCACGGTCGTGAGAAAGGTTTTGAGGCGCTTTATGGCTTTGCCTCGCTGAAAACCATTTCGGTCTATCACGGCTGATCTGCAGAAAATCGCATGGGAGAATACCGTATAATGACTGGTTCGCTTGAGAATAAAACCGCAATCATCACCGGCGCAGGTTCGGGTTTTGGTGAGGCTATGGCGCGTAAATTTGCCCGCGAAGGTGCAAATGTGGTCGTCGTTGATCGCGATGCTGCGGGTGCAAAGCGCGTGGCAGGAGAGCTTGGCGGCAAGGGACTGGCGGTTGAAGCGGATATTGCATCGGAAAATGGTGTGGCGGAAGCGGTGCGTCAGGCACAGATGCAATTCGGGCGGATTGATATTCTCATCAACAATGCCGGTATCGGCCATAAACCACAACCGGCGGAAAATGTGCAGCCCGATGAATTTGACCGCATTGTTGGGGTAAATATTCGCGGTATTTATCTGATGAGCCGCGCTTTAATTCCGCATTTTAAAGACAATGGCGGCGGTGTTATTCTCAATATTGCCTCAACTGGTGCTGCACGCCCGCGCCCGAACCTGACATGGTATAATGCCACCAAGGGCTGGGTCGTCTCTGCCACTAAAGCGCTGGCGATTGAACTGGCATCAGAGAATATTCGCGTCAATGCGCTCAATCCGGTTGCCGGTGAAACCCCGTTGCTCACGACATTTATGGGTGAGGATACGGAAGAAATCCGTCAGAAGTTCCGTGCATCCATTCCGCTTGGCCGGTTACTGAAACCGGAAGATCTGGCGGAAAGCGCTGCATTTTTGTGCTCACCGGCAGCCAGTATGATCACCGGCGTTGCATTGGATGTGGATGGCGGCCGTTCAATTTAAAACTACGGCATCAAATGTGATAAGCATTTGAACTGACAATGGTTCATTGTAAAATTTGGCCAGCTCTATTCCGGTAATTCCTGAGCAATATCAGGATGTGATAAATAAGGGGACAGGCAATGCGATATAAATATTTGACCGGACAGCTCATGCTGGCAGCAATGACGGGGATTGCTGTTGTGGCTATGAGCGGGTCAGGGCTGGCAAAAGATACATTGGCAATCGGCGAAGTACTGGAGCCTCCGGGTATGGACCCGACAGCAAATGCTGCGGCTTCTATCCGCCGCCTGACCTATAATAATCTCTATGAAGGTCTGGTGCGTATTGATGAGGAAGGCGCTGTTAAGCCGAACCTCGCGGAAAGCTGGACGATTTCGCCGGATAATCTGACCTATACATTCAAGCTGCGTCAGGGCGTGAAATTTCATAATGGTACGCCCTTCGATTGTTCTGTGGTGAAATTCACCTATGACCGCGCCATAGCGCCGGATTCCACCAATGCGCAAAAGGCACTGTTTGCGCCGATTGAAAAGACCGAATGTCCTGATCCGGCGACTGCGGTAGTGACGCTCAAGCGCCCGTCCTCCACCTTCCTGTTCGGGATGGGCTGGGGCGATGCGGTGATGATGGCACCGGATACCATTGCCACCAACAAGACCAATCCGGTTGGCACAGGGCCGTTCAAATTCAAACGCTGGCTGCAGGGCGACCGGATCGAGTTCGAGCGTAATCCTGATTATTGGGGCGAGCCTGCTAAGCTCTCTGCGATCACTTTCCGTTTCATCAGCGATCCGTCAGCGGCTGCCGCTGCGGTCATGGCCGGTGATGTCGATGCTTTTCCTGAGTTTCCGGCGCCGGAACTGATCAGTCGCCTGCAAAGTGATGAACGTCTTGCGGTGGAAATCGGCTCGACAGCTGGCAAAGTGATTATGTCACTCAATAACGCACGCAAGCCATTTGATGATCTGCGGGTGCGCCGTGCGCTTGCCCATGCCATTGATCGAAATGTTGTGCAGGAAGCGATCACCACCGGCCTCGCCAAGACCATCGGTGCCCATTACACACCCGCTGAACCGGGCTATGTCGATCTGAGCGATACCTATCCTTATGATGTGGCGAAGGCTAAAGAGCTGCTGGCAGAAGCCGGTGTGTCTGCGGGTACTTCCATCACTATCATGTTGCCGCCGCCTGCCTATGCACGCCGTGGTGGTGAGGTGATTGCGGCAATGCTGGCAGAAGTTGGCATCGAGGTGAAACTTGTGCCGGTTGAGTTCGCGCAATGGCTGGATCAGGTCTTTGCCCGCAGTGATTTTGACGCGACGATCATCGCGCATGTGGAAACCCGCGACCTCGATATCTATGCGCGGGATAAATATTACTTCAACTATAACAGTCCTGAATATAAGGCGATCTACAAGCAGTTTTCTGAAGCCGTGGACGACAAGCAGCAGCTTGAACTGCTTGGACAATTGCAGCGCAAACTCGCTGAAGATGAGCCGAATGTGTTTCTCTATGCCCTGCCGAAAATCGGTGTCTGGGACAAGAAGCTCAAAGGCATGTGGAAAAATCAGACCATTCCGGCCAATGACCTGACCAGTGTGTACTGGGCAGACTGATCCTGTTGATGCTGAAATGAATATTGAAGGAGGCCGCATTTGCTGCGTTATTTTACAGGGCGTCTGATCTCTCTGATCCTGACGACGCTGGCGGCCTCTGTTATTGTTTTCCTGCTGATGCAGGTGCTTCCGGGTGATCCGGCAGCGATTATGCTGGGTATTAATGCGCAGCCTGACACCTTGGCGGCTTTGCAAAAACAACTCGGTCTTGATGCCCCGCTGATTGTCCGTTACTTCAACTGGATTACCGGCTTTCCGGTTGGTGATTTCGGCACCAGCTATACCTATTCCGTGCCGATCAGGGAGCTGATCGGACCACGCTTGCAGGTGACTTTGCCGCTGGCGGTGCTGGCGATGATCCTCTCCGTGGTGATTGCTATTCCTCTTGGTGTGATTGCCGCTTCAAAGCGCGGCAGTGCGACCGATGTGGTAGGGATGGGCGTTGCACAGATTGGTGTGGCGATCCCGAATTTCTGGCTCGGCCTGCTGCTGATCCTGTTTTTTGCCCTCACACTTGGCTGGTTTCCGGCCTCCGGTTTTGCCGGTTGGGAAAATGGTTTGTGGGCAGGCACCCGCTCGCTGATCCTGCCGGCTGTGGCGCTGGCCTTGCCGCTGGCTGCTATTCTGGCGCGCGTTACCCGCTCTGCGGTGTTGGAAACCCTGAGTGAAGATTTTGTGCGCACAGCCCGTGCCAAGGGATTGAGCCGCAATGCAGCTTTATGGAAACACGCGACACCCAATGCCCTGATCCCTGTGGTGACGATCTTGGGTCTGCAATTCTCATTCCTGCTGGCGGGTACGATCATTATTGAAAACGTGTTCAATCTGCCGGGTCTTGGTCGTCTGATTTTCCAGTCAATTGCGCAGCGCGATCTGGTCACGGTGCAGTCGCTGGTGACCTTGCTGGCAGCCAGTGTGATTGCGGTGAACTTCTTGGTGGACATGGCCTATGGTTTTCTTGATCCGCGCCTGTCTGCAGGAGTGCGGGCATGAGCATGGCAGAGAACTTCTCCCGTCGCAGCCGTATGATCTTGCTGTCTTTCGGACTGAGCCGCAGTCTGTTGATTGGCACGATTGTTACCGGTCTGCTGATCGGACTGGCCGTGCTGTCACTGGTCTGGACACCTTACAGCCCCACAGGCATGAATATTCTGCGTAAATTGCAGGGGCCGTCGATGCAGCATTGGCTGGGCACTGATGCGCTTGGCCGTGATGTGCTGTCGATGGTCATGGTCGGTGCGCGCAACTCTTTGTCGGTGGCATTGATTGCCGTTGCGGTTGGTATGGGGCTTGGCGTGCCGCTCGGTGCCTATGCGGCGGCACGCGGCGGTATGATTGACGGCTTTGTCATGCGCATGACCGATCTGGCTTTTGCTTTTCCGGCGCTGCTGACAGCCGTGATTATCACTGCTGTATTCGGCCCCGGTGCGGTTAATGCGATGATCGCTATTGGTATTTTCAACATTCCGGTTTTCGCCCGTATTACCCGTGGTGCATCGATGGGTTTATGGAAGCGCGATTATGTCTTGGCCGCCCGCTGTGCGGGGCGCGGGGATGTGGCGATTACGCTGGATCACATTCTGCCGAATATCGGCCATGTGCTGATCGTGCAGGCGACCATTCAGTTTGCCTTGGCTATCGTGGCGGAAGCCGGTTTGTCTTATGTCGGTCTTGGTACGCAGCCGCCTATGCCAAGCTGGGGCAAGATGCTCAATGATGCGCAGACCTATATTTATGATGCGCCGCATCTGGCGATTTTTCCGGGGCTGGCCATTACCTTTGCGGTTCTCGGGTTAAATATGCTGGGTGATGGTTTGCGTGATATACTCGACCCTCGTGTCAGGAGAGAGAGATGACCACACCGCTTCTCGAAATCCGTGATCTGGGCGTGCATTTGCAAGCCGGAGGCAGACAAGCTGAAATCCTGTCCGGCATCACGCTGACACTGAACCGTGGCGAGCGTATGGGCATCGTCGGGGAATCCGGCTCCGGCAAATCCATCACCGCATTGGCTGTCATGGGGCTGTTGCCGCATCGTATGGCCTTAAGCGGCACCCTGCGCTTTGACGGGCAGGATCTGACGACGATCTCAGAGACTGCCCGTTGCACCATGCGTGGCCGGCAGATGGCGATGATTTTTCAGGAGCCGATGACGGCACTGAACCCGATCAAAACCATTGGCGCACAGATCAGTGAAGGCCGTCGCCTGCATCTGAGAGAAAACCGCGCCGATGCTGACAAGGTCGCACGTCGTTTGTTGGATCGTGTTGGCCTTGCTGCCCCGCGCTTTGATCTGGAACTTTATCCGCATCAATTATCCGGTGGCCAGCGCCAGCGTGTGATGATTGCGATGGCACTGGCCTGCGAGCCGGAACTGCTGATTGCAGACGAGCCGACCACGGCACTGGACGTCACTGTTCAGGCACAAATTCTTGATCTGCTGGATGAGCTGATTGACGAGAGCGGCACAGCACTGTTGCTGATTACCCATGATCTCGGTGTGGTCTCGGAAATGACAGATCGCATTGCAGTGATGTATGCAGGACGCGTGGTTGAAACCGGCGATACGCAGGATGTGTTCCGCCATATGGCGCATCCTTATGCGCGCGGGCTTTTTGCAGCCTCGCCGCATAGTCTGACAATGCGTCCGAAGCCGGAAAACACGGATAAACGCCAGCGTCTGACCACGATTGCCGGTGTGGTGCCCGATCCGTTCAGTCGTTTGCCACAATGTGGCTTTGCTGACCGCTGCCGTTTTGTGCAGGCTGATTGCCGTGCAACAGTCCCGCCGTTAGGTAATACGGATTTTCTGGATGTGACGCATCGGGTCGCTTGTTTTCATCCGCTGACAGATGAGGTGATGGCATGACCACTCTTCTGGAAGTCCGCGATCTGGTGCGTGATTATACGTTGCCAAAACAGTCCTTGCTTTCCAAGCCGCAAAATTTGCGGGTGCTGCATGGTGTCAGCCTCAGCCTGAAGCAGGGTGAAAGTCTTGGCATCGTCGGCGAATCCGGTTCCGGTAAATCTACACTGGCACGGTCGGTAATGGGGCTGGAAAAGCCGCAATCCGGTAGTGTGACCATCAATAGCAAGGATATTTACAGCCTGGGGCGGGCGGAGCTGAAAGCCGCACGCAAGGAGTTTCAGGCTATTTTTCAGGATCCTTACGGTTCGCTCGATCCGCGCCACTCTGTGCGCCGCATTCTGGCGGAGCCGGTTGTGTCACTGGAAAGTGCCACAACAGTGGAAAACCGTGAAGAGCGTATCCGTCAGGTGCTTGAGGCGGTAGGCTTGTCCGCATCAGCCGCGGATAAATATCCGCATGAGTTTTCCGGCGGTCAGCGCCAGCGTATTGCGATTGCCCGTGCATTGATTACGCGCCCGAAACTGATTGTTGCCGATGAGCCGGTTTCGGCGCTGGATGTTTCCATTCAGGCGCAGGTGCTCAATCTGATGATGGATTTGCAGGAGCAATTCGGCCTGTCCTATCTGTTTATCAGTCACGACCTTGGTGTGATGCGGGTGATTACAGACCGTGTGGCGGTGATCCATTTGGGCAGAATTGTTGAAGAAGGGCCGACCAATGAGGTCTTTGACAATCCGCAGCATCCATACACACAAGCACTGGTTAATGCCGTGCCAAAACCGTTTTCCGGCCGACGTAAAAAAATACGGGCGTAAAATGCGGGTGAAAACTTTGTAATGAAAAACTGAATGTCTGTCTGACGATCAAAATCCGCCAAGAGGTTCGCGTCAGACAGGGAAATGGGAGCAGATATGTCCGAGCTTGCTGATTTAAGCGCTGTCGAAATGGTTGCCGGTTATAAAGCGGGTACTCTGTCGCCGGTGGAAGTGGCAGAATCCGTGATCGACCGGATTGAGCGTTGCGAGCCGCAGCTTCATGCGATGTGGGCTTTTGAGCCGGAAGCGGCACTGGCCGCAGCAACCCTGTCGGAAGGTCGCTGGAGGCGGAAAGAAGAACGCGGGCCGATTGACGGCGTGCCGCTGACGATCAAAGAAAATATTGCCACCAAAGGTTTGCCGGTACCGCTCGGCTGCGCGGCAATAGCATTGAATCCCGCTGCAAAAGATGCACCGCCAGCTGCCCGATCCCGCGAGAGCGGCGGTATTATTTTGGGTAAAACGACGATGCCTGATCTCGGCATGTTGTCGTCCGGCCTGTCGAGTTTCCATGAGCTGGCACGCAATCCGTGGGATCTGGCCACCAATCCCGGCGGCTCCAGTGCAGGGGCGGGAACGGCAGCTGCTGCCGGTTACGGCCCTTTGCATATTGGTACAGATATTGGCGGTTCCATCCGCCTGCCTGCCGGTTGGTGCGGGGTCGTAGGGCTCAAACCGTCCTTTGGACGTATCCCGATTGATCCGCCATTTATCGGTCGTGTTGCGGGGCCGATGACACGGACAGTTGCGGATGCTGCACTTTATATGTCGGTTCTGTCCAAGCCGGATCGTCGCGATCCGATGAGCCTGCCTTACAACCGTATCGACTGGATGAATCTCGACCGCGATGTCAAAGATCTGCGTATCGGCCTGTGGCTGGATGCCGGTTTTGGCTCTGCCGTTGAACCTGAGGTCAAAGCGGCGGTAGAAGCTGCAGCACAAGCCTTTGCCAATGCCGGTGCGATTGTTGAGGAAGTGCCTAGCTATCTCACCCGTGAGATGATTGACGGGCTGGATCATTTCTGGCGCGTGCGCTCATGGGGCGACATCTCTAAAATGACGCCGGATAATCAGGCAAAAATCCTGCCTTATATTTATCAGTGGGCAGAAGGCGGTAAGGATTTGAACGGCGCGCAGGTCTATCAGGGCTTTGCGCAGATCGAGGCCATGCGCAATGCGGCGCTGGCGGCAATCAGCTCTTATGATTTTATCATTTCGCCGACAGCGCCAATGCCGACTTATCCGGCAGAATGGGCTTCACCGCTGAATGATCCGCAGCGCCCGTTCGAGCATATTGCTTTCACCGTTGCCATGAATATGTCGGAACAACCTGCTGTGTCTGTCAATTGTGGTTACACGGAAAAAGGTTTGCCGATCGGTTTGCAGATTATTGGTCAGCGTTTTGATGATCTGGGCGTGTTGCAACTTGCTCATGCCTATGAACAACTTCGCCCACAGCAAAGGCCGTGGCCGAAAATATAGACAGCAGAGGTTAAGGGGACAAACGGAATACATTCTGCCGTTCGGGGGGACGGCAGAAACAGCATGCAGTATCAGTTCCAGCCAATGGAGAAGTGCAGTCATGTCATATCCGCCACTCTCATTACATATGCCCCGCACGATGCGGGGAGAAAGTGTCCCGCCGCCTAATCCGCATTTACGTTTTGCCGGAGCGGGCGAAATGCGCCGCCCGCCGGTTGATTCCGATCCTTATGCTATGCATGATCTGGCCTATAATCTGGTACGGGTGCTGGATGATGACGGCGAGGCTAAAGGCGAGTGGGTGCCGGATCTGACGGCAGAGCAATTGCGCCACGGTCTGCGCTCCATGCTCAAAACCCGTGCCTATGACCGGCGCATGATGCGCATGCAGCGGCAGGGTCAAACCTCTTTCTATATGCAATGTACCGGTGAAGAAGCGATTGCCTGCGCTTTTCAGATGGTGATGCAAAAAGGGGATATGAATTTCCCCACCTATCGCCAGCAGGGACTGTTGATAGCACAAGGCTTCCCGCTGACAGATATGATTTGTCAGGTGCTTTCCAATGAGAAAGACCATCTTAAAGGGCGGCAATTGCCGGTCATGTATTCGGCACCGGAGGCCGGGTTTTTCTCGATCTCCGGTAATCTAGGTACGCAATTTGTGCAGGCCGTCGGCTGGGCCATGGCTTCCGCTATGCGCAGTGATACAAAAATCGCTGCCGGATGGATCGGTGACGGCTCCACTGCCGAAAGCGATTTTCACGCGGCGCTGGTTTTTGCCTCGGTCTACCGTCCGCCGGTGGTTCTCAATATCGTCAATAATCAATGGGCGATTTCATCGCCGCAATCGGTGGCAGGTGGCGAGAATATCAGCTTTGCCTCCCGCGCTCATGGTTTTGCTATTCCGTCTTTGCGGGTGGATGGCAATGATTATCTGGCGGTCTATGCAGCAGCAAGCTGGGCAGCGGAACGTGCACGGCGCAATCTGGGGCCGACACTGATTGAATGGGTGACCTATCGCGTGGCGCCCCATTCTACCTCCGATGATCCGAGCAAATACCGGCCGAAAGAGGAAGAACTGAACTGGCCGCTGGGCGATCCGGTTGAGCGGCTCAAACAACATCTGATCCGCAAAGATGAATGGAGCGAGGAGCGCAATGTGCAGCTGCTGGCCGGTATTGATGCGGAGATTAATGATGCCGCCCGCGAGGCTTTGAAATACGGCACTTTGCATGAAGGGCCGAAAGCCAGTCCCGCAACCATGTTTGAGGATGTCTATAAGGACATGCCGCAGCATTTGCGCGAGCAGCGCCAGCAGATGGGGTATTGATAATGTCAAAACCTGTATTGCCAAGACGCACAATGATTGAAGCCATCCGCGAAGCGATGGATGTGATGATGGAGCGCGATGATAAGGTTGTCGTGTTCGGTCAGGATGTAGGCTTTTTCGGCGGCGTATTCCGCTGCACAGAAGGGCTGCAACGCAAATATGGTGAGGCGCGCTGCTTCGATACACCGATTTCCGAAACCGGTATTGTCGGTGTGGCAGTCGGTATGGGCGCCTATGGCCTGCGCCCTGTAGCGGAAATCCAGTTCGCCGATTATGTCTATCCGGCCTATGACCAGATCGTGTCGGAGGCCGCGCGTCTGCGCTTTCGTTCTGCCGGTGATTATACCGCGCCGATGGTGATCCGTATGCCGTGCGGCGGCGGTATTTTCGGGGCGCAAACCCATAGTCAGAGTCCCGAGGCACTGTTTACCCATGTGGCGGGGTTGCAGACCATTATCCCGTCCAATCCTTATGACGCTAAAGGCTTGCTGATCTCGGCCATTGAGAATGATGATCCGGTGATCTTTCTGGAACCGAAACGGCTTTATAACGGGCCTTTCAACGGTCATTACGACCAACCGGTCGTACCTTGGTCAAAGCATGTTTTGAGTGAAACACCGGAAGGCTATTACTCGGTGCCGATCGGCAAGGCGGCAATCCGGCGTAAAGGCTCCGCAGTTACAGTGCTGGCTTATGGCACTATGGTGCATGTGGCGGAAGCGGCTGTCACCGAGACCGGCATTGATGCCGAGGTGATTGATCTGCGCTCGCTGGTGCCGCTGGATATCGAGACGATTACGGCCTCGGTCGCCAAGACCGGACGCTGCGTGATCGTTCATGAAGCCACGCGGCTGTCCGGTTTCGGTACCCAACTGGCGGCGGAAGTACAGGAGCGTTGTTTCTATCAACTGGAAGCGCCGATCCTGCGTGTGACCGGCTGGGATACGCCCTATCCTCATGCTCATGAATGGGATTATTTTCCGGGGCCGGAACGGGTCGGTCGGGCGCTCATGCAAGTGATGGAGGCATAAATGGTGAAAAAGATCATTAAAATGCCGGATATCGGCGAAGGTGTTGCCGAGGCTGAAATTGTCGAATGGCATGTCAAAGCCGGTGATGTCATCGCAGAAGACCAGCTTCTGGCTGCGGTGATGACCGATAAGGCAACGGTGGAGGTGCCGTCGCCTGTGGCGGGTACAGTCCTGCAGGTCGGTGCGGAAGCCGGAACGGTGATGGCTGTTGGTGCCATGCTGGTAGAAATTGAAGTGGAAGGGACTGGGGCGGATGATGCCCCGCCACCTCCGCCGGTTCAGGCTGCGCCGCCAGTCCCTGTAAAACCAACAATGCCCGAAAAACCTGTTTTTTCGGCTGTACAACCATCAAACACGATAGCGCATGACAAGCCGCTTGCATCACCTGCCGTTCGGGCGCTGGCGCGGGAACTGGGTGTTGATCTCACGCAGGTGCATGGCAGCGGACCTGCGGGGCGCATCACCCGTGATGATCTCGATCATTTTACGGCCAGCGGCGGCAGTGCGCACAATTCGGCCTATCAACGCCGCGACGGCACAGAGCAGATTAAAATCACTGGTCTGCGCCGCAAGATTGCGGAGCGTATGGCGAAGTCCTCCCGCGAGGTCGCACATTTTTCCTATGTGGAAGAGGTGGATGTGACCGATCTGGAAATTCTCCGCAGCACATTGAATACAAGTCATGCGGAACGGCGTGGTAAACTGACTGTGCTACCGTTTATTCTCCGTGCGCTGGTTGTGGCGCTACGCGATTTTCCGCAGATGAATGCGCTTTATGATGAGGAAGCGCAGGTGCTGACCCGCCATCAGGCCGCTCATATCGGTATGGCAACACAAACGCCATCCGGTCTGATGGTGCCGGTGCTGCATCATGCAGAAGCCATGGATCTCTGGGCAATGGCCGCAGAAATCACACGGCTTGCCGGTGCCGCACGGGAGGGCGTGGCGAAACGCGAAGAACTCTCCGGCTCAACCATTACCGTCACCAGCCTTGGTGACCTCGGCGGGCTGGTGACAACACCGGTCATCAATCAGCCGGAAGTGGCGATTATCGGCATCAACCGCATCGCGATACGCCCTCAATGGCAGGATAATCAGTTTGTGCCGCGCAAGATGATGAACCTGTCATCCTCCTTCGATCACCGGATGGTCGATGGTTATGAGGCTGCCGCTTTTATCCGCCGCATCAGGCAATTGCTTGAAGTTCCCGCAACACTTTTCATTGAGGTGTGAGATGGAAGATATTGCAACACATGTGCTGATTATCGGTGGTGGACCTGCCGGTTATGTCGCTGCCATCCGTGCCGGACAACTTGGACTGCCGGTGATACTGGTTGAGAAGGAACAGCTGGGCGGCACCTGCCTGAATATTGGCTGTATCCCTTCCAAAGCATTGATCCATGCAGCCGATGCCTATCATCATGCACTTGCTCAGCAATCCGGTTCGGCGCTGGGCTTGCGCGTTGGAGATGTGTCGCTGGATTGGGGCAAAACGCTCAGCTGGAAAGGTGCCATTGTGCGGCGGCTGACCGGCGGTGTTGAAGGCCTGTTGAAAAAGCATAAGGTCACAGTGCTGAAAGGCACTGCAGAGATCATTGACGGCAAAACGATCGTGGTCCATGGCAAGGCCGGTACAACCCGTATCCGCACCAAACATCTTGTTCTGGCAACTGGCTCATTGCCGATGCAGATCGGCGCTTTGCCCTTTGGTGGCAATGTTATTTCCTCAACAGATGCGCTGGCATTGGAACAGGTGCCGAAGCGCTTAGCAGTGATCGGTGCCGGTTATATCGGCATGGAACTGAGTACGGCTTTTGCCAAACTCGGCTCGCAGGTGACGATTATTGAAGCAGCGGATCGTATTTTGCCGCTTTGGGATGCAGAACTGACCACGCCGGTGCGCAAGCGGCTGACAACTCTGGGCGTTACCGTGATGACGCGCAGTGAAGCACGGGGATTAAGCGCAGATGGCGGTTCTTTGCTGGTGCACCAGCATGGCAACAGTGCGCCGGTGGTGGTGGAAGCGGACAAGTTTCTGGTGGCTGTGGGTCGGCGGCCAAATATCAGCGGGTTCGGACTGGAAAGTCTCGATCTGGCAATGAATGGCGCTTTCATCCGCATTGATAAATATTGCGCGACTTCGATGCTCAATGTCTGGGCAATCGGTGATGTGACCGGCGAACCGATGCTGGCGCATCGGGCAATGGCGCAGGGCGCAATGCTGGCCGAACATCTGGCCGGACATAAAGCGGCATTGGATGAGCCTGTGATACCGTCCGTCTGTTTCACTGACCCTGAAGTGGTGAGCGTCGGCCTGTTACCGGATCAGGCGAAATTGCAAGGCTATGAAATTGTCACCGGCAGTTTTCCGTTTATGGCCAATGGCCGTGCCATGACCCAGCAGGATGAAACGGGTTTTGTCCGTGTTGTCGCTCGGGCGGATAATCATCTGGTGCTGGGCATACAGGCCGTTGGCCATGATGTATCCGAGCTGGTCAATGGTTTCGCGCTGGCATTGGAAATGGGCACTGTGCTGGAAGATGTGGCGCAGACCATTCATGCGCATCCGACACGCGGCGAGGCTGTTCAGGAGGCCGCTTTTACGGCGCTTGGCCGCAATTTGCATAGTTAAAACTATGGCGGGCTCTGCTGTGGCAAAGCCCGCCATATCATGATTATTATTTGGGCAGCTTGGCGATGAAATGTTCTTTCAACCGGTCAATATCTGCCTGTGACCAGCTGACATCAGTCACCTCTACCCATGCGTCAATATAATGCTGCGGTGCATAGACATGACCGTGACCGATCGGCGTGGTAGTGGCCAGCATCAGATCAATGGCCAGCTGCAACATGCTGACAACCGGATACCATTTCAGCTGCGGGGACACATCAGGACCACGCGGTGCCTTCATCCAGTCCGGTTCGCGGTAGAAGTCTTTCGGATCAAAAAACACAATCGGATCGCTGGCATATTGCAGATAGACAATACGCATCGGCCCCCAATGGCTGTTTGGCAGTTTCAGAGCATTGTTCTGATTTGTGAAGCGTGCATAGGAACCATCGCGGAATTCCGGCAGCCATTCCGGTGTGCCTTCATTACGGTTATTGGTGATGGAGCGCCACAAACGGCTGGTGAATGGCGGGCCGCTCCACAAAGCGCCCTGATAAGGATCGCCCAGCACCTGAAACAGTTCCGAGGATAGCTGCGAATTCATCGCGCCAAGGCTCAGGCCATAGAGATAGAGTTTCGGACGCGTTTCCTTTGGCAGCTTGGTCCAGTGATCATAAACCTCGTCAAACAGAGCCGTCGCGGTTTCACTGCCATAGCCCGGCTCAACGAGCAGCGAAAGCCAGCTGGCTAGATAGGAATATTGCACCGCAACGCTGGCAATATCACCGTCATGGAGATATTCCACCGGATCAATGCCCATTTCATCGACCCAGCCGGTGCCGGTCGGAATGGTCACCAGCAGCAGAGAGCGGTCAAATGCACCGACACGGATCATCTCCTGAAGCGCAAGTTTGGCGCGTTCCTTGGCAGTTTCAGCCGAGCGTAAGCCCACATAGACGCGCAGCGGATTTTGTGCTGGGCGGCCGGTGAAATTGCTGATCTGCTGCGCATCAGGGCCGGAGCTGACATAGCTGCGTCCCATGCGTCCCAACTCATCCCATTTGACCAGCGAGGCGGCGCTGCCGCTTTTCAGCGGGTCTTGCGGTTGCGGGACTTCCGCTTCCATCAGCGCATCAAATTGACGGTAGGAAGAATCCATCACATGCAGGCCAAAGCGGAATAGCACGCCATTGATTGCCATGCTGAAAATCACGGCAGCAATCAGAAAGCCGGTAAAACGTGACAGGCGTGGCGGGATATAGCGATCGAGCCAGCGGCTGGAGCTGCGATAAATCAGCTGAAATAAACGCGCAAGCGCGATCAGAATAACAAAAGTAATCAGCGCAATCAGGCCGGTTTTCAGCGGATGCGCGCTTTCAACTTTTTCCAATCCCATCAGACTGCGGATGGAATTCTGCCCGTCTGCCGCATGCGACAGAAACACCATAGCTGTGATGATGGTCACGGCCATGGCAGTAATTTTGATGATCGTGGAAATTCGGCCTTTAGGCTTCGGCAATTGCAGATAATTCCACAGCCAGAACAGAAACACACCGATCCCGTAACCAATGGCGAAACAGGCGCCCGACAGCACGCCCTGTATCAGAAAGGGGCGCGGCACCAGCGATGGTGTGAGTGAGGCTGCAAAGAAAAGTGTGCCGAGCAACATCCCGATCAGCGACAGGGAACTCCAGAATTTTTCCAGCCAGACTGGTTTCATCAGTTATTTTCCCTTTAGTTTCAATGCAATATGCAAAGGCCGGTGCAGTCTTTATTTTCCATAGCAGAAATAAACCGGCCAGCGGATTGACGTGCAGTATCGCGCAAGACCGGTTTGGCGCGCTCGATAATATTGCTCAGCATTTTACGATCTTGCAAGGAGATAGCTTTTGCAATTGCAGGGGCATTATCTGCCAGTGCTTGCGCCAGTCTTTCCTGATTATGGGCATTGAGTTCCGGATTGCTTAACATCAGCGCAGAACCATTAATGACCTGCTGCAAGCCGAGCCGCAATTTAAGAATTGTATCCGTTTGTGCTTTGCCGTTGCTTGTCGTTTTCAGTGTTTCGGCATAGTCGCCTGCGGCTTCGAGGGCGGCAGCAATGAAACTGACCATAGCGGCAGAAGAGCGGGTGATTTCATCCTGAAAAGCGATGCTGTTTTTCTCGGTATCTGCCGGTTTTTGCGGGTCAGTCGAGAAGGACACATAGGCCTTGGTCACCTGTGCCTGCTGCTGAATAATATCCATCAATATTGGCAAATCGCTCGCCTGATAGGGTGCCTGACCGATAATTGCCGGCACATTCCACAAGTCTTCAAGCACAGGCGCATCCTGACTGTTGGACAGGCGTGGCGGGAGTTTGGTGCGCTTGGTTTCTTCCAGCCGCACAATAAATTCCTGCAAGGCTTTATTCAGGTGGTCGGTGCCGGTGGCGGGTACAGTTGCCTGTAGCGGGCTGCTGAAAGCAACAGATATGCCCAGCGCCAAAATGGCGAGTGAAAGGCGTTTGAAATGTACCGGTACCATGAAATCTCTCTTGCGGTTCTGATCTGAACTGCCTGCATAATACAAAAATTGCAGCAAAAGACACTGAATTCATGAGGCTGACGAAGTTTTGATAGGAGGAGCATCAGAGGAGGCTTGCGTCAAATTATAGATAAAAATTCAATATTGGATTTGCTGCGATATAAATTTATAGATTTTTTTATATGGACATATCAATTTTGACGTTTTAACTGAAGTGAAAATTCCGAATCTCGTAAAATTATCTATAATTTATAACGAGCATCATTTTATAAGGATATTTCATGTCTCAGCCTGTTTCTCATCGGAATGCACCTCAGACACGCTGGACGGCAGAAGAGGCACGTCGCGTCTATGATCTGCCGTTTAATGATCTGATGTTTCAGGCGCATGTCATCCACCGGCAGAATTTTGATCCGAACCGCCTGCAGATGAGCAAATTGCTGAGTATCAAAACCGGCGGCTGTCCTGAGGATTGCTTTTATTGCAACCAATCAGCGCATAATCCGACCGGCCTGAAGGCGTCCAAATTGATGGAAGTCGAGCGTGTGCTGGCTGAAGCTCGGCAGGCAAAAGCGGCCGGTGCGACGCGCTATTGCATGGGAGCGGCATGGCGCAGTCCGAAAGAGCGCGACATGGATATGGTCGTTGCGATGGTTCAGGGCGTCAAAGCCATGGGCATGGAAACCTGCATGACGCTCGGCATGTTGTCACTGCCGCAGGCACAGCGTCTAGGTGCGGCGGGCTTGGATTATTACAACCATAATATTGATACGTCTGAGGAATTCTACCCGCAGATTATCACCACCCGCACTTTCGCAGACCGGCTGGACACGCTGGATAATGTACGTATGGCCGGTATCAATGTCTGTTCCGGTGGCATTCTCGGTATGGGGGAGAGCGAGCAGGATCGCGTTAATATGCTGGTGACGCTGGCCAATCTTGAGGAAGTGCCGCAAAGCGTACCGATCAATATGCTGATCCCGATTGAAGGCTCCAAACTTGCCAATGCCAAACCGGTGGATTCCATTGCTTTCATCCGCATTATCGCCTTGGCGCGGATTATGATGCCGACATCCCATGTGCGGCTTACCGCAGGGCGCAGCAATATGAGCGATGAAATGCAGGCAATGTGTTTCTTCGCCGGTGCCAATTCGATTTTCATCGGCGATGTTCTGCTGACAGCCGCCAATGCCGGCGATGACCGCGATGCGGATTTGTTGAAGCGTTTGGGCATGCAGGCTGAGACTGTGGCTGAGGAAAGCTGCACATGCTGATGCAGCCTTACAATGCGATATTGCAACGGCTTGAAAGCAAGGGACGGCTGCGTAGTCTCAACGTGGCGCAAGGTGCAGATTTCTCATCCAATGATTATCTGGCATTGGCTGGCTCGGACTATTTACGCAATATTGCCAGTCAGGCGCTGGAGCGTGGCGTGCCGGTCGGCTCCGGCGGTTCACGTTTGTTGCGTGGCAATCATCCGGAGCATGAAGCGCTGGAGGCGGAAGCTGCTGCTTTTTTCAAAGCACCTCAGGTTTTGTACTTCGCCAGCGGGTTCGACGCTAATCAGGCGGTATTTGCAACGCTCCCCCAAGCTGGCGATCTGGTGCTTTATGATGCGCTGATCCATGCCAGTATTCATGCCGGTATGCAGACTGGCAAAGCGAAGACCCAAAGCGTGCCGCACAATGATATTGCGGCATTTGAAGCGGCCATCCGGCAGTTTCGTGCAATTGAGAAAAGCGGCCATCTCTGGCTGGTGGTTGAAAGCCTCTATTCGATGGATGGTGATTTTGCTCCGCTCGCAGAGCTGAGTGCTTTGGCAGATCATTATGACTGTTTTCTTTATATTGATGAAGCGCATGCGACCGGCGTGTTTGGCACAGACGGGCGAGGCTTGGCGGCAGAGCTGGCGGGGCGGGACAATGTTCTGATCCTGCATACTTGCGGCAAGGCACTTGGCGCTTCCGGTGCACTGCTTTGTGCGGCCAAGCCTTTGATTGATGTGCTGATCAATCGTGCACGGGGCTTTATTTTTTCCACTGCGCCAGCGCCTTTGCAGGCAGCGATTGTGCGTGGCAGCCTGAAGGCGTTGGCTGCAGAACCGCAGCGGCGTGAGAAATTACAGGCACTCATTCGCCATGCAGAACACTATTTGCAACCAAGCGGTTCGCAGATCATTCCCTATCTGATTGGTGACAATCAACGCACAGTGGCAATGGCTGAGGCTATGCAAGATCATGGTTTTGATATTCGCGCCATTCGTCCGCCGACAGTGCCATTCGATACTGCGCGGCTGCGTATTTCCATCACGTTAAATGTTGATGAGGCACAGATCACCCGTATGGCTGAAGTGCTGAAACAGAGTGTAAGTTCCTATGAATAATCCCGTATTTATTGTCAGTGGTACTGATACCGGTGTCGGCAAAACCATCTTCAGCGCAGCCCTCACACAGGCTTTGCAAGGCAGCTATTGGAAGCCGGTGCAATCCGGCCTTGAGGAAGGGACCGACAGCAAGACTGTGCGTCGTCTGGCGCCGCAATGCCCTGTTCTGCCGGAGCAGTGGCGCTTGCAATTACCTGCTTCACCCCATCTCTCAGCACAAGCCGAGGGGGTGGAAATCGATCCCGCAGTATTGAATATCCCGCATTGCGACCGGCCTCTGGTGGTGGAAGGTGCAGGTGGCCTGATGGTGCCGCTCACACGCAACCAGACTTATCTTGATATCTTCACCCGCTGGCAGCTGCCGGTTATTCTCTGCGCCCGAACGCAGCTTGGCACAATCAATCATAGTCTTTTGTCGCTGGAGGCTCTGCGCAGTCGCAATATTCCGGTGCTCGGCGTGGCCTTTATCGACCATGCGCATGAGGACAGTGAAGGGATCATTTGTGAACTGGGCAAAGTGCGCCGCCTTGGTCGTCTGCCGGTGCTGGATGATCTGAACCCGCAGACATTGGCTCAAGCGTTTACAGAGAACTTTAATCTGCATGATTTTATCGGAGGTGACCGATGAGCCATTATTCATCGCCGGTCTGGCATCCGTTTACCCAGCATCTGCTGGAGCCGGTCACAAAAAAGATTGCTCGCACAGAAGGCGCTTATTTGACCGATGAGGACGGGCGCAAAATTCTGGATTTGATCTCGTCCTGGTGGGTGATTACACATGGTCACCGCACGCCACCGATCATGCAGGCAATTCGTGAAGCAACAGAACAATACGACCAGATCATCTTTGCAGAATACAGCCATGAACCGGCGGAGCAATTAGCGCAGGAGCTGATCCGCATCGCGCCACATGGTCTGTCTCATGTGTTCTATTCCGACAGCGGTTCGACCTGCGTGGAAGTGGCGCTGAAAATGGCGCTGGGCTATTTCCATAATCGCGGTGAACCACGTTCCAAAATTGCAGTGATGGCGTGCAGCTATCACGGTGACACGATCGGCACTATGTCTGCCGGTGAGCGCGGCGTGTTTAATGCAGCCTATGGCGCGCTGCTTTATGATGTGGCGACAATTCCGTTTCCATCTGAGGGGCAGGAACAGCAAACACTGGATGCATTTGAGCGGCTCTGTCGTGGCGGACAACTGGCTGCATTAATCGTTGAACCGCTGGTGCTTGGCGCAGGTGGCATGAAAATCTATCCGGCTTTTGTGCTGCGGCAGTTGAAAGTGATTGCCGAGGCGCATGGGGTTTTATTGATCTGCGATGAGGTAATGACCGGTTGGGGCCGCACCGGCACTTTGTTTGCCAGTGAGCAGGCCGGTATCACACCGGATATTTTGTGCCTCTCTAAGGGTATTACCGGCGGGGCGCTGCCTCTGGCGGCGACGCTGTGTGTACCGGAAATATTCGAAGCGCATCTCTCAACCGATCGTAGCCGCACTTTCTATCATTCGAGTTCCTATACGGCGAACCCGATTGCCTGTACGGCAGGGCTTGCTAATGTGCAAATCTGGCGTGAGGAGCCGGTTCTGCAACGCGTACAAAATTTGCAGGCGATGCAGAGCCGTGAACTGGCACGTTTCAAAAATGATCCGCGTTTTGAGAATGTCCGTCAATGCGGAACCATTACAGCACTGGATGTTAAAGCGCAAAGCAGCGGTTATCTCTCGAATGTGGCTTTGCGGCTGAAAGCATTTTTCCGTGCGCATGATGTGCTGCTCCGTCCACTTGGCAATGTGCTCTATCTGATGCCGCCTTATTGCGTCACCGAGCAGGAATTGCAGCGTAGCTATCAGTTGATTGATGAGGCGGTTGACCTGTTGCAAAGCGGCAAATTATGAGCGGGTTTTATCCGTCTTCCATTATCGGCTTCGGTCATGCTGTTCCAAAGCGTCAGGTTTTCAACGCAGAGATCGAAGCCGGGTTTGGAATTGAGAGCGGTTGGATTGAACGCCGCACCGGCATCCGCAGTCGTTATTGGGTTGAGGATGGTGAGACACTGACGGATCTGGCAGCAAAGGCCGGACGCATGGCGCTGGCAAATGCTGGTATAGCTCAATCTGAAATCGGAATGGTCTTGCTGGCGACATCAACGCCCGATCATCTTTTGCCGCCTTCTGCACCTTTGCTGGCACATAAATTAGGGCTGTCAGATGCCGGTGCGGTTGATCTTGCCGGTGCCTGTTCCGGTTTTCTCTATGCGCTGGTGATGGGGGATGCATTGGTGCGTATGCAGGGAAAAGCCGTGCTGATTGTTGCGGCAAATATTCTCTCACGCCGTATCAACCGGCAGGAGCGGGCGTCTGCCGTGATGTTCGGCGATGCGGCTGGAGCCGTTGTTCTGGCACCATCCCAAAGCGGGTTTTGTAGTTTGGTCAGTTCCACACTTACCAGTGACGGCAGTCACTATGATCTGATCGGCATTCCGGCAGGTGAAACATTGATGA
Organism: Pseudochrobactrum sp. XF203; assembly: GCF_020341615.1. Taxonomy (NCBI): domain Bacteria; kingdom Pseudomonadati; phylum Pseudomonadota; class Alphaproteobacteria; order Hyphomicrobiales; family Brucellaceae; genus Pseudochrobactrum; species Pseudochrobactrum sp. XF203. The sequence goes on from NZ_CP084392.1 coordinate 376,844, forward strand.
CGATGCGCGATGGCCGTACCATGTTTGCACAAGCGGTGAAGACCATGACCGAATGTGGCAACACAGTTTTACAACAAGTCCATGTTGCATCTAACGCGATCAATCATTTTGTGCCGCATCAGGCCAATGCGCGGATTTTTGATGCGGTGGCAGAACAGTTACAACTGAGCAATGCGGTGACCGCCCGCACGATCAGTGACTATGGCAACTCATCAGCGGCGACCATTCCGCTCAGCCTGTCTCTGGGGGGGAAACAATATAGCAAAGGCGATTTGATCCTGCTGACAGCTGCAGGGGCGGGACTGACAGGCGGCGCGGCACTGCTCAGTTGCACGGGATAATTCGGTAAATTTTATAGCCTGATTGCCGTATCACTATTTCACAAGGCATGGCACGGTTTCTTATTCTTGTCTCCGGTATGGAGGAATTGGAATGGTGAAGCAGCAGAAGCCTTTTGCGGGTATTACGGTGCTGGATTTTTCCCGCGTTTTGGCTGGGCCGTTTTGCTCGGCCATTCTGGCGGATCAGGGCGCACAGATCATTAAGGTTGAGCCGCCGCAGGGCGACGATCAGCGCTATATGGGCGCGGTGCGTAACAATCAAAGCATCAATTTTCAGTTGTTTAACCGCAATAAGCGCAGCCTGAAACTCGATCTGCGCCAGCCGGAAGCGGTGAAGATCGCACAGGAACTGGCGCTGAAAGCCGACGTGGTGCTGGAAAATTTCCGCCCGGGTGTGGCAGATCGTTTGGGCATTGGTGCAGAACAGTTGCAGGCGCTGAAACCTGATCTGGTCTATTGCTCTGTTTCAGGCTTTGGCCAGCAAGGGCCGATGGCCGCTATACCGAGCTATGATGTGGTGGCGCAGGCGCTGTCCGGCATGATGAGCGTGACCGGTGAGGCAGCCGGTGCACCGACGCTGGTTGGCGACTCCATCGGAGATATTGTTTCCGGTATTTATGCGGCGCAGGCCATTTCTGCTGCACTTTACCGCCGCTCGGTTACCGGACAGGGCGCACGGATTGATGTGGCGATGTTTGATGCTTTGTTCAGTCTGTTGCCGACGGTGCTCGCCGGATGGCAGGGCAGCGGTAACCGGCCTGCACGCTTCGGCAATCAACATCCGCTGTCAGCACCTTTTGGTGCGTTTGCTGCATCGGATGCGCCTTTCATTCTCGCGGTTGCCAACAAGGCTTTGTTCGCCCGTCTCGCAGAGGCGCTGGACAAACCGCATCTGGCGGAAGATCCGCGCTTTGCTTCCGATCAGTTGCGCAGCCAGAATCGCGATGCTTTGCAGGCTGAGATTGAAGACTGGTCGCGGCACTACACTGCTTCGGAAGTGGTGGAAAAGCTCGGCAAAGCCGGCTTGCCGGTGTCAGAAATCTGGGCGGTGGATGAGGCTGCACAAAGTGCCCATGCGCAGCATCGCCAATTGCTGCATGAAGTTGAACATCCGCAATTAGGTAAGCTTCTGGTGCCGGAACAGCCGGTGCATTTTGACGGCTTGCCGCGCGGGGATATCCGGCAGGCACCGGAACTGGGCGCTGATGGTGCGGATATTCTGCGGGAATTTCTGGATATGGATGAGACACAGATCAGTGCGCTGACAAGCGCCGGTATTGTCTGATTATCCTTGTGATTTAAGGGACGGAGTAAGGGAATGGGACTACAGATTACGGATGCCGACCGCGCATTCGCAGCGGATGCACGCACTTATTTGCGAGCCAATCTGCCGGAAACGCTGGCCTGTAAGGTGCGGCATAATATTCGCCTGACCAAAGAAGATCTGACCGGCTGGCAGGAAGTGCTGGCAGCGCGCAACTGGTATGCTATCGGCTGGAGCAAAGAGATGGGCGGAACCGGTCTGACACCGGTGCAACGCTATTTGTTTGAGCAGGAATATGGTGCGATTTGTGCACCGCATCCGTGTCAGTTCGGCATTGCTATGGCGGGGCCTGTTATCCACTCCTTTGGTAATGACGATCAGCGGGCGCGTTTTCTGCCGGACATTCGCGAGAACCGGACATTCTGGTGTCAGGGCTATTCCGAACCAGGGGCAGGGTCTGATCTGGCTTCGCTGACAACTTCCGCTGTGCGGGATGGTGATCATTATGTGGTCAATGGCCAGAAAATCTGGACAACATGGGCGCAATGGGCAGACTGGATTTTCTGTCTGGTACGGACGCATAAAGGCGAACGTCCGCAGCAGGGCATTTCCTTTCTGCTGATTGATATGCGCACTCCCGGTATTACAGTCCGCCCGATCCGTACATTGGATGGTGAGGCCGAGTTTAACGAAGTGTTTTTCAATGATGTGCGTGTGCCGGTTGAAAACCTGATTGGTACCGAAGGAGAAGGCTGGGGCTATGGCAAATATCTGCTCGAATATGAGCGTTTTTCCATGTCCGGTGCTGCGCGTTCCAAGCGTATTCTCGGTGAGTTGAAAGAAGATGCCGCACGTCTTGGTGTAGCGAATGATCCGCTGTTGCAGGATCGCATGACGCGGATTGAAATCCAGCGTCTGGCACTGGAGCATATGGAGCTGAAACTGCTGTCGCAGAGTGAAGCGGGTGAAAATCCGGGCCCTGAAGCCTCGAAACTCAAAATCCGCGGTACTGAAATTGCTCAGGAACTGTCACAGCTGCGGTTGGATATTTTCGGTTCGCAGGTGCTGCCTTACAGTGAGACATTTCTTGATGGTGAGGCAGATGCGGAAAATCCGGCGGCTGCCGGTGCCGCTGCTGCGTGGCTCAACTTGCGCAAGCTGACGATCTGGGGCGGATCAAATGAAATTCAGCGCATGATCCTTGCCAAGCAGGTTCTGGGTTTAAGGTGAGGAGAGCGGATATGCAGAAAACATGTGAAGAAAAAGCAGACGAATTGCGGATGCTGACGGATTTTGTGAGCCGCTTTGCTGCTGATCACACACCGGAAAATGGATTGCCGCAGACGGATCTCGATCTGTGGCCGCAGATTGCGGAAATGGGGCTGATTGGTCTTGCGCTGCCGGAGGTATCGGGTGGTGCGGAGCTGGGCGCAGAAGGTCTGGCAGCGGTGGCACAAGCTCTGGGAAGTGTTGCCTTGCCGGTGGATTTTGCCTGCGGTGCGGCACTGACAGCAAACCTGCTATGTGAAGCGCAGAAGAGCAATCCGGATGTTGCACCATTGCTGGAAAGCTTTCTCGCAGGCGAGATGCGCTTAGGCATTGCCGGTCAACTGGCTACAGCAGCGCAGGGGATTAAACCCGCGAACCTGCCGGAATTGGCCGACACTGGTCTGGCACTCAACAAGCTTCAAGTCTTTGGTGCGCCGGAGCCGGAAAAACTGTTGTGTCTGGTGCAGAAAAGCGATGGCGTTGCTTTGTGTCTGGTCTCTGCGGAAAAGGCGCAGTTCCGTCAGTTGTCGATGATTGACGGCCGGACGATGAGTGAGATCACGGCAGATATTGCACCGGCGGATATTCAGGTTCTACTCTCCGGTGCTGATGCACGACAGCGCATTGAAGCCTGCGCCGCAGATGTTCTGATTGCTGTTGCCGCAGACAGTCTTGGCGCGATGGATAATCTTTATCGCCAGACACTGGATTATATGCGGATGCGCAAGCAGTTCGGCAAAGCGCTTGGCTCGTTTCAGACCATTCAGTTCCGTCTTGTGGATATGTCGGTGGCACTGGATGAGGCAAAAGCCTTGGTGGAAGCCGCGGCGGAAGCGCAGGATAGTGGTGCGGAAGATGCCCGTGCTCTGACGCTTGCCGCATGGGTGCAGACTTTGTGGTCAGCCCGTCATATCGCGCAGGAGGCCGTTCAGCTTCACGGTGGTATCGGCATGACCGAGGAATGTGCAATTTCCCCGCTGGTCAAACGCCTGCTGGTGAATGAGCATAGTTTCGGTCAAGCAGAAGCCTATATGGCAGCCTATCGTCAGTTGGCTGCCTGAAACGCCTTACGCAAACAAGCGAGCAAAATATGCTCCGGCTCATTGAGATTGCGGGTGCCGCTGGTGCCCGCAGTCAGATAGAAATGCGGTGCATCCGGCAGGATGTGCTGTAATAAAGGCTTGGCGGAGCTTATATTGTCTGCCAGCGCGGCAGGGATAATTGTGCTATAGCCGTTGCCTGCGAGAGCCAGACATAATTGTAAAGACTGGGTTTCCAGCGCTGGTTGATAGTCGGCCGCTTCCGGCATTTGCATTAAAGCATTGCGGATACTGTCACCGGTAGTAGGCAAAGCCAGCGGTGCGTCCTCTGCATCAATATCGGAAATATATTGCAGCGGTCCCAGATCGGTTAAAAATGCAGCATTTTCAGGATGTGTCGTGCTCTCCATAAGTGCAATGGAGCACTCTCCCTGCTTCAATCGTTCTTGCAGAACATGCGCCGGTGCCTCACTCACTTTCAAAAGCACATGCGGGCACAGGCGCTGCCATTCCCGCATCGCATTGCTGATGGCAGTGGCGCTCATTGGGCTGAGCAAGACCATCGGGCTGAGGCCGAAAGAAATTACCGGCTCATCCATCACCGCAATTTGCTGCGCACCTTGACGGATCGCATCAGCCAGATTGAGGACGCTTTGCAGCAAAGGCGCTTTATGCACTGCAGTCGGCAGCGGGTGCAGGCCTTTATAATGACGGGCAAACAGGGCTGTGCCCATCAATTGCTCTGTCTTGCGCAATTGTGCGGACAAGGCAGGCTGGGTCTGATTGAGCCTGCGGGCGGCTTCGCTCATATTACGGCAATGATAGAGCGTCAGAATACTCTGAATATCGCGCAGCGATACCGGCGGATTATAGAGCGTTACAGTCTGTCTGCTCAGTTCTTCACGCACCAGCTTGATAAAGTCCTGTGCGACGACAGTCAGCTTTTCATCTTTGGTGGTGATTTTGGCTGTGACAGGGCTATGTAACGGGTTCTGCAATTGCAGTACGGCAAGATCATTGCGGCTGATGCCGCTGGCAAGCAGACTATGCGGCGCCAGCAGGAGTACCGGCTGCTTGGCTTGCTTGAGACGAGTGAAAATCCCCACATCTTCCGACGTCATCTCCGGTGCAGGCAGATCATGCTGGCGGCAATAGGCGCGGATACGGGCTTCTTCGGCTGGTAAGAGCGGCGGCAGCCACAGGCTGTAATTGCGTAAATCCTCAGGGCTGAGCGGAGCCTGATCTTCATCGGGCACAAGGCCGCCTGCAACGGCAATCCACTCATCATCAAACAGAAATTGTTCTTGCTCGCTGCCATTTTGCGAAGCATAGCCCAGCAGAATATCTGTATTCTCAGGTTTACTGGTGTCGAAAGCGCTGATGAGAGGTGAGCGGAAATGCACTTGTGCATAATATTCAGGATGGGAAAGCCGGAACGGGCGCACGGCAGCCGTTGCCGCACGGGACAATTTGCCGAACATGAAATGCAGCGGTGAGCTGACTTTCAGCGAAGTTGAAATGGCCTTGCCGGAGAAGGCGGTTTCTACTGCCTGCAAGGTCGCAGTTGCCTGCTGAAACAGCCAGCGTCCTGCTTCGCTTGGCACCAGACCTTTGGGGCCGCGCACAAAAAGCTCCAGCCCCAATTCCGTCTCAAGCGCAGAAATTGCGGTGCTGAGTGTGGAGGGTGAAATCTGCTCGGCTTTGGCCGCTTCTGCATGATTATAATACTGGCAGGCCAGAACAAAATAGGCGAGGGAGCGAAGTTCCATGGTCTGTGCAGCTTTATGTTTTTAAAGGACAGTTTTCTATAACTGTTCCCCAATACAAATGACCAGCTTAAAAACAGGATTGAAGCAGACAAAACAAAACCGGCCATGCAAGGCAAAGCCGGTTTTGTTGTTATGTGATTTACTGGTCAGACGCTGAATGTTGCTTCCGCGTTCAGCGGATAGATCGGACGACGCAGTTTTTTATAATCGCGGGCACCGAGATTGGCTGTGCTCAACCCATCGGCATCCACTTCGATAATCGCTGAGGCAATCGGCCCGAAAGCGGCGCGGAAATGCTGCTGGGATTTCACTACCACAATATCATAATCAGCAGGTTCAATGCCGACACTGCGGAACAGGTTTTTATCCAGCATTTGCTGACGTTCTGATGAGATCAGCATATCAGTATTGCCGACGCGGAAACAGACGCTTTTACCCAGTGAGGCAGGCAATCCCTGAAACATCGGGCCCTCAAAAGTGATATTGCCGTCTGAAATGGCAATGACTTCACCGGTCAGCGTAATTGCACCGCCACCGATTTTCGGGTCAACTTTACCGCCAAGGCTGACAGTGCATTGCGCACCGATACCAGCCGCTGCCAGTTCTTCAACAGCCAGCGGGTCACAGAAAGCACCATAGGCACTGCGTCCTGCAATGGTTTCCAATAAGCCCTTCAACACTGTGGTCGCATCGCTATAGGCACCGCAGCCCGGATTGTCGGAGAAATCGGCGATTACCAGCGGACCTTGCTTGGTGTTGCTGGCAAAATGTGCACGGATTGCCTCGGGCATTTCCGGTGCCTGCAAACGGTTATCCTCATCCTCGCGGCGGTTCCAGATTTCCTGACACAGATGCTCAGCGTGACTAACGGCTTGAGCTTCATTCACCTTATTGCGGTCATAGCAAACCACAGCAGAAGGGCCTGTGTTAAACACATCGGCATCATAAAAACCGGCATTGATCGAAGTGGCGAGAATACCGTCCTGTGCTGCAATCTGATCTGCAATTTCCAGAATTTCTGTCATGGCGCAGGCATGGGTGGTGCGGCCGTCATTACAGCCATTCAGCATTGGCGGCTGGCGCACAGCAATCGCAGGGCTGATCTGACCGCGCATCGCGTCTTCAAGCAATTTACCTGCCTTACGGCCACATTCAGCCATATCCACATGCGGATAGGTGCGGAAAGAAACGGCAATATCCAGCAGCGCACTCATTTCCGGTGCGCTATTGGCGTGCAAGTCGAATGTACCGGCAACCGGTATATCATTGCCAACGATACCACGGATAAATTGCAGCAATTCGATCTGGGCATCATCCGCGCTTTCCGTGCACATAGCGCCGTGGAAAACAATGAACACGCCGTCCGGTTTGTGACCTGCAAGCGTTTCAGCCACATCGCGTTGAAAATGCTCGATCATGGATTTTTCTACCAAGCCACCCGGCTCGGCACGGGCGGCAACGGTATAAACCGGCTCCCAGCCATAGGCTTCGCAACATTCGATAAAGCCGCCGATCTCGGAATTGGTGCCGCGACAGTGGGTTTCGATTTCCTGTCCTTTAAAATAGTGGCAGAGATGGAAGTCCTTCAAAGTGGTCTTCAGCTTGGAAAAAGTATTGGTTTCCTGATTGAGTTCAAGAACGGCGACTTTGAAGCTCATAGGGGCATCTTTCATTTATGCGGTATTGATATTGCAAGCGAAAGGCTTTCTGCCCCGCCTGCTTTTGCTGTGAGCAGGGCAGAAAGCATGAGCCTGTGAACGGAACGCTGTTTGCAGGCTACGGGGGAAGAAATGATCTGAGGCGTGCAGATTTACTTCAAATAGGCGCTGGCATTGACCGGACGAACCATAATGTCGAAGTCAAAATATTGCTGGCGGATCTTGTCGTAAGTGCCGTTTTTGATGATGGCTGCAAGCGCGGTGTTGAGGCGCTCTGCCAGATCGCCGCTGTCTTTACGCACGGCCATTGCATTGCCCTGTGCCGCATCCAGAATGAAAGGCTTGCCGGCAAATTCACAGCAATTACCGCTGTCCTGCGCCAGCCAGTCACTCAGCGCCATCTGGCTTTCCAGAACCATGTCGAGACGACCGCTGTCCATATCGAGGAATACTTCACTGAGCGAAGGATAGAGTTTCACTTCATTGTCAGGGAAGTAGTCTTTGAGCGTATCGACCGCAACCGAGCCGGACTGAGTGCCGATGACCTTGCCTTTCAGGGCTTCTTTGGAGATTTCCTGAATGCCGAGATCCTTGCGGGCAATGAAATGCATGGCATTGAAATAATACGGATTGCTGAAAGTAACCTGTTTTTTGCGCTCTTCATTGACTGCCATTGAGGCGATCATCACGTCAAATTTGCCGGATTGCAGGGCAGGAATAATCCCCGACCATTCATGCGTGCTCCATTCGCACTCAACTTTCATTTCAGCGCAGACGGCCTGCCCGATATCATAGTCAAAACCTTTGATTTCGCCGCTGCCGGTTACATAATTGAACGGCTTGTAGTCACCTTCTGTGCCGATGCGCAGTTTTTCTGCCGCCGGAGCCTGAGCGGTCATAATGCCCAGAGCGATCAGGCTTACCGCTGATATGAATGCTGATTTCATTAAAGATTCCCCGATGTTGCCCTTCATTCTTCTAATGTCTGATTTTAGAATAAAGGCTTGTTCTTGGCGCTTCCATTCGCCGTGTGAAACTAATTTAATATCAATTAAAACATTGATATTAATAATTTAATTGAATTTTCATTGTTTTTTCAATTGCCAGCATGATGGATTTAAAACCTGTATGCAATGTGAAAAAATTGATTTAAAATATCGAAATAATTCATATCTGAAAAATTCCGGACAGGATGAAAGATGCGTGATTTACCCGGACTGAAATCATTGCGGGCTTTTGAGGCCGCTGCGCGCTGCGGCAGTCTCACGGCAGCAGCGGATGAATTATGCGTCGGGCAGGGCGCGGTCAGCCATCAGATCCGCCTGCTGGAGGACTATCTGGGTTTGCGGGTGTTTATCCGCAGACAGCACGGTGTGGAACTGACACAGGAAGGTAGTCTGCTGTTCACATCCTGTCAGCGTGCCTTTGACGATCTGGCCGGAACAATCCGCCATATCAGTCCGCGCACGGCGCAGAAGGTGTTGCGTGTTAAAGTGGGGCCGTTCTTTTCGATGAAAATCATTGCACCGCGCATTTCTGAATTTCTGGCGCAGCATCCGGGTCTGCAGCTGCACCTGTCCCATCTCGATACCAATGTGCCTGCATCTGGTCAGCCGGATATTGTGATCGATTATCGTCTGGGTGGTGTGGCCGGAAAATTCTCAAAACAATTGCTGCGTGAAAGGCTGGTACCGGTCTGCGGGACGTCCATCCGTAATCAATATAAGAGTGCAACGGAACTTTTATGCAGCAACCGTCTGCATTATCGCTCCGTATCGGAATGGCAGAGCTGGATTGCCACATCCGGCCTGATGCTTGGTCATAGTCAGCAGGATCTGATTTTTGATGATCAGCATATTATTCTGGAGGCGGTTAAAGAGGGACAGGGTGTGGCGCTGATCGATCAGGCGCTGGTTGAGCAGGAGCTTAAAACCGGCCAGATGTTTCTGGTCTCGGAACATTGCTTTGAACCGCAGGAAACCTACCAGTTTGTATGTCAGGAGGACTTGTTTCGGTCAAAGCCGGTGACAAAAGATTTCCTCGACTGGTTGCTCAGAGAGGTTGCATTGCGGCGAAAGCAGCAGGATGCACCAGAATTGCCCGGCTGAGGTCGGTAGTGCCGCTGCATCTGGCAAGGATACAGCGGTGAATGATTTATCGCGACAGCGCCTGACTTGGATAGCGCAATGTCGCATCAAACGGATTGAGCTTGCTGGAAATCAGTGCTGCTTCTTTTTTCAAAAGATCAGCGATGGTGCGCTGGCGCTGTTCTGTCAGGCGTGAGGCCAGTGTGCCGATACTCAGTGCCGCAACGGCTGTGCCGTTCTGATCCAGCACCGGCACGCCCAGTCCTGCCATGCCTTCAATCATTTCAAAATTCATATGGGCAGCGCCGGTCTGTCTTACACTGTCAATCATAATGCGCAGATCAACTTCATCAATCGCTGCGCGATCGAGAATGCGCGGCATGTTGAAACGGATAATCGCCTCGCGCTCTTCTTCCGGCAGAAAAGCCAGAATGGCAATGCTGCCCTGACCAATACCGAGAGGAACTTTGCCGCCGATATCGCCTGTGAAAGAGCGGATCGGAAATGGGCCTTCCACGCGGTCGAGACACACGACATCAAAACCGCTGCGCACAAGCAGAAATACAGTGTCGTTAAAGGTAGCTGACAGACGTAGCAGTGCCGGACGGGCAAAATCCAATATACCATCACGCTGGCGGGTTTGCGCTGCCATGCAGAAAAAATCCAGCGAGAGGCGATAGGATTTTGTGTCGTTGATCTGCTCAACCAGTCCTTCGCTGATCAGGCTTTTGAGCAGGCGATGCGTGGATGGCTGGCTGAGTTCCAGCTCGCGTGCCAGATCAATCAGCCGCATTCCGTCCCGTGAATGAGCGGCCAGTCCTTTTAATATCTGGATGGCTTTTGTGAGGCTCGTATTCACAGGGGATTTCGTATTTTCACTCATTGCGCGACTCTTGAATTGAAATAATTCCGTATTATGGATTAAATTATATAAAATATTTCAGAATAGAAAATAGAATTTGTCTAATTCGCAAAATTTCTGTCAATTATTGGATAAATTCCGCTTTAAGTGAAATCTGCCCGCATGCCCTTGTTACAAGGCAGCCATGAAACAGGCCGATTGAGAGAGCGGTAAACGGCCGGATAACCCGCAGCGCAGAAATGCCGGTACTGCTCAGGGAGGTATGCATGAGCTTTTTGAACCTGAAACAGGTTTCCAAAATTTATGGAAAATTCACAGCGGTGAAAGATTTCGATCTGGCTGTGGAAAAAGGTGAGTTTATCTCTCTGCTCGGTCCTTCCGGATGCGGCAAGACAACGACATTGCAGATGGTCGCCGGTCTGGTGACGCCATCATCCGGCTCTGTCACGCTGGATGGCCGCGATATTACCTATACGGCTCCGGCACAGCGTCAGCTCGGCGTGGTGTTTCAGAGCTATGCACTGTTTCCGCACATGACTGTTGCGCAGAATGTCAGCTTTGGTTTGGAAATGCGCAAAGTGCCGAAAGCGGAGCGTGATGAGCGCGTGAAAGAAACGCTGGCTCTCGTGCATCTCTCTGCATTGGCCGACCGCTATCCGCGTGAAATGTCCGGCGGTCAGCGTCAGCGTGTGGCGATTGCCCGTGCGCTGGTGATCAATCCGCCGGTGCTGCTGCTGGATGAGCCTTTGTCCAATCTTGATGCGCAGCTGCGTGAAGAAATGCAGTTTGAGCTGCGCCGCATTCAGCGTGCTGTGGGCATTACCACCATTATGGTGACCCACGATCAGGCGGAAGCTTTGTCGATCAGTGACCGTATTGTGGTGATGGAGAAGGGTAATATCACGCAGGTTGATATGCCTTATAAGCTCTATGAGCATCCGCGGAATGATTTCATTTCCAACTTTGTCGGCAAGTCCAACTTCCTGAGTGCGCAGGTTGAAGCGGATATGCTGGCGATTGAAAATACTGCTATACGCTTCAAGCCGGAGCAGGCAGTGAGCGGCGACAAGGTTTCGCTGTTCATCCGTCCGGAAAAACTGAACCTGACCAATGCAGGTGCCGGTCATGTGGATGGTACTGTTGCCACCCGTTATTTTATGGGCAGCCAGTGGTTTGTTACGGTTGCAACACCAGCCGGACAATTGTCTGTGTCGCTGCCAAATGTTGGCACACCGCCACCGGCAGAAGGCGAAACAGTTGGTCTGGTCTGGCAGCATGAAGATTGCCGGATGCTCGCAGGCGGAGCGGCCTGACCATGAGCGCAACCTCTGCCGCCCCATCTCAGGTAAAACGCCGCTTTGCTCCGCTGTTTCTGGCAGGGCCTGCGACTTTGCTTTTCATCGGTCTTGTGCTGCTGCCGCTGGCGCTGACAGTCATTCTGTCGTTTAACAGCTACAATTACGACACGGGTATCGAAAACACCTTCACCCTGCACAATTATACGCAAGTATTGCAGGATGATTATTACTTGTCGATTTTCTGGCGCACTTTGCGTCTTGCGCTGATCACAACCGTGATTGCCGTAGTGATCGGCGTGCCGGAAGCCTATATTCTCTCGAATATGCGCTCTCCTTGGCGCTCGATTTTCTTGTTGGTGATTATTGGCCCGTTGCTGGTTTCCGTTGTTGTGCGTACCTTCGGCTGGAGCATGATCTTAGGACGCAATGGTTTCATCAATGGTGCGCTGACAACGGTCGGGCTGGAGCCGGTGCAGCTGCTCTATACCGAAACCGCGATTGTTATCGGTCTGGTGCATATCATGTTGCCATTCATGGTTATTCCGGTCTGGACAGTGTTGCAAAAACTCGACCCGACGGTGGAAGCCGCAGCGCTGACCCTTGGTGCATCACGCTTTACGGCGCTGCGCCGTATCGTGTTTCCGCAGGCTATGCTCGGCATTCTCTCCGGTAGCCTGATCGTCTTTGCCTTGTCGGCAAGCTCTTTTGCTATTCCCGGCTTGCTCGGTGGCCGCCGTTTAAAAATGGCTGCAACCGTTGTCTATGACGAGTTCATGATTGAGCTGAACTGGCCGCTTGGCGCTGCCATTGCCATCATTGTTCTCGTCGCAAACCTCATCATCATGATTGCCTATAATCGTATGATTGAAGGTCAGGCCAAACGGAAGCTGGGGTAATATCATGCAGAAAAATGGTCCTGTTGCTCTGATTTTTCACAGCCTTGTTGTCATCTTTATGCTGGCGCCGATGGTGGTGGTCTGTCTTGTTGCCTTCACACCGGAAAACACGCTGACAATGCCGTGGAACGGGTTGTCGCTGCGCTGGTTCGAGGCGGTGTTCAAGCATAATGATTTCATGACCTCCTTCGGGAACAGTCTGAAACTGGCCTTCCTTGCGGCGACGATTTCCACTTTGCTGGCGGTGCCGTCAGCATTGGCAATCACCCGTTATGATTTTGCGGGGCGCGATGCACTGAATGCGCTGTTCCTGTCGCCGCTAATTATTCCGCATCTGGTGCTCGGCGTTGCGTTCCTGCGTCTATTCTCGCTGATGGGTATGAGCGGTTCGTTCTTCTGGCTGGTGGCGACGCATGCGATTATCATCACGCCTTATGCGCTGCGTCTGGTACTGGCTTCGCTCAGCAGTATGGATCGCAATGCGGAAAATGCCGCCCGCACGCTGGGTGCCGGTGAATGGACAGTGTTCAAACGCATCACCCTGCCATTGCTGTTGCCGGGTGTGAGCGGTGGCTGGTTGCTGGCTTTCATCAATAGTTTCGACGAGCTGACGATGTCGATCTTCGTGACCTCGCCGTCAACAGTCACTCTGCCGGTGCGCATGTATATGTATGCCAGCGAGTCGATTGATCCGATGATGGCTGCGGTCTCCGCACTGATGATCCTTGTGGCAACGGTTGCGATGGTCATTCTGGATCGCCTGTTTGGACTGGATCGTATTCTGGTCGGAAAAGGCTGATCCGCAGTGAGTGCTCAAACGCAAACTCCCTATAGCGGCGGGCAATTTCACCGCCGCTACCGTCAGGATGAAAAGCCAATAGGCTTTTCACTCAACGGCGTTGCGCAGGTCGGACGGCATGGTGACACGGTTCTGACTGCTATTATGGCGGTGAGTTCCCATGTGCGCCAAACCGAGTTCACCGGTGAGAACCGTGCCGGTTTCTGCCTGATTGGTGCCTGTCAGGATTGCTATGTTATGACGGAAGCGGGGCAGCGCCTTCGTGCCTGCACCACGCCGTTGCAGGAAGGTATGCGTTTTGTAACAGCAATGCCTGTGGACGCCGGAGTGTGATGATGGCCAAAGCCGATTTACAGCCGGTGATTATCGGAGCAGGGCCTGCGGGTATCCGTGCAGCGGAAGTGCTGGTCAAGGCTGGTTTGCGTCCTGTTGTTTTGGATGAAGGTTTGCGGGCAGGCGGGCAGATTTATCGCCAGCCGCTGATTGATGACGGACGTTCCTATGCCAAGCGCTACGGTTCGGAAGCATCAAAAGCCAAAGCGCTGCATGAGACATTTGAAGCGCTGAGACCGGCAATTGATTATCATACGGAAAGTCTGGTGTGGAATATTTCGCCAAGCGGCGACACACGTTTTCTCGATGTGATTTCCAATGGCGCCTACCGCCGCATTGAATGTTCCGAACTGATCGTGGCGACCGGCGCGACTGATCGTGTTCTGCCATTCTCAGGTTGGACAACACCCGGTGTCTATACGCTTGGTGCCTCGCAAACAGCACTGAAAGCACAAGGCGTGACCATCGGAAACAAGCTGGTTTTCATGGGCTCGGGGCCGCTGCTTTATCTGGTGGCATGGCAATATATGAAAGCCGGTGCCAAAGTTGTGGCGGTGCTGGATACGGCACCTTTCAAAGCCAAATTGCACCTGGCGCAGCTGGCACTCCATGCACCGCGCATTGTGGCATTGGGCATGTTCTATGCCATGCAATTGCGTCTTGCCGGTGTGAAAACCATTTATAATGCGCGTCCTGACAGTATTGTCGGTAAAACCCATGTTGAGGGTATCCGCTATCATATTCAGGGCAAATCCGGTGTTAAAACGCTGGATTGCGATGCGCTGGCCTATGGTTTTGCGCTGCGTCCTGAAACACAGCTGGCGGATCTCGCCGGTTGTGCTTTTGAATTTAACAGCCGCGACAGAGCATGGCTGCCGGTGCGCGATGTACAGGGGCAGAGCAGCGTGCAGGGCATTTATCTTGCCGGTGACGGCAGTGGCATTGCCGGTGCCGATGCAGCGGAAATCTCCGGTGAAATAGCCGCTTTGGCTTTGGTGCAAAAGCGCGGGCTTGCAGCTGATACAGCGCGTATCAATGCACTGCAAAAAGCGCATCAGAAGATCATCACCGAGCGCGACCTGCTGGAAAAGGCTTTTCCGTTTCCGCGCGATTGGTTTGAGACTGTCAGCCCTGCAGTCACTCTGTGCCGCTGTGAGGAAATCACCGTGGGCGAGGCACTCAATGCAATCAGCGGCGGCAGTATTCGCGAGATCAATCGTCTGAAAGCCCTGAGCCGCGTTGGCATGGGGCGTTGTCAGGGGCGGATGTGTACTGCCGCAGCCACGGAACTGCTGTCATCACAATTGCATATTGATGCATCTGAAATCGGACGGCTGCGTGCGCAGGCGCCGGTGAAGCCGGTACCGCTTGGTTTCGGCGCGATGCAACAGGTAGCTGAAGACGAGGTGGTATCATGACCAGACGTCTGGAAGCGGATGTAGCCATTATCGGTGGCGGTCTGGTCGGCAGTTCTGCGGCACTGGCGATGCGCAAGGCCGGTTTGTCGGTGATCCTGTTGGATAAAGGTTTCTGCGGCGCGCAGGCCAGCGGTGTCAATTATGGCGGTGTGCGCCGTCAGGGGCGCGGCGTTGAACAGCTGCCGCTGGCGGAATTGTCTCATGCAATATGGGCTCGTTTGCCGGAATTGATCGGCATTGATGGTGAATATCAGCGCAGTGGTCATCTGAAACTGGCACGCACGGAAGAAGATTTCGCCAAGCTCGAAGCCTATGCCGCCAGTGTGCGTCCGCATGGTCTGGAGCTGGAACTCATCAGCGGCAAGGCTGTCAAAACACGTTTCCCGTGGCTGACCGGCGATGTTGCCGGAGCATCCCTGTGCCATGATGATGGCCATGCCAATCCGCGTCTGGTTTCTCCGGCCTTTGCCCGTGCAGCCCGCGCTGCCGGTGCCACGGTGCTGGAACATATGCCGGTGCATCAGGCTGTCAGTACCGGCAGTGGTTTTGTGTTGCAGGCCGGTGAGGACGTGGAAATCCGGTGCCGCCAATTGGTCAATACGGCCGGTGCATGGTCGGATCAGTTTGCCAGCCAGTTTGGTGAGAGCGTTCCGCTCAAGAAAATCTATCCGTCGATGGTGGTGACAGAACCGCTGCCTTATCGCCTGCCAATGAGCATGGGCGAAGAGGGCGGCAGCTTCTATGGCCGTCAGGTGACGCGCGGTAATTATGTGATGGGCGGCGGGCGCGGAATTGTGCTGGATAATCCGGACTATTCGCGACCTTCGGTGACTGCCGCCTCATCGGTTATGCAGCGGGCAATTGCGCTGTTTCCGCATCTGGAGCATGCCCATGTTATCCGCTTCTGGTCCGGCACTGAGGCTGAAATGCCGGATGGCAATCCGGTTATCGCTGCCAGTTCCAAGGTGAACGGGCTTTTTCATGCTTTTGGTTTTTGCGGAGCGGGCTTTCAGACCGCACCAGCTGTGGGGGCGGTGCTGTGTGATCTGGTAACACAAGGCCAAAGCAACATACCGATCGGGGCTTTCAGCATTGATCGTTTTCATAACCTTTCTGCCTGAGAACGGGCGGACAAGGCAATCTTTAATCTTCATAATGGGAGTAGCACGAAATGAATTCTAAACTGACAATGGTTTCCGTTCTGGCATTGGGTGCCGCTGCTGTTGCAACAGCTGCACAGGCAGAAACCAAGACACTCTATATCGGCATGAATGGCGGTAATTTTGAACGCGCTTATACCGAGCATGTTCTGCCGCCTTTTGAAAAAGCCAACAATGTTAAAGTTGTCGTGGTTCCGGGCACTTCGGCTGATATTCTGGCCAAAGCAACTGCCGCCAAAGACAATCCGCAGATGCATGTCATGCTGCTGGACGACGGTGTGATGGTACGCGCTATCGGCAGCAATCTTTGCCAGCCGATCTCTGATGATCCGGTGCTGAAAGAAATTCAGCCGGCAGCGCGTCTGAAAGATGATATGGCCATCGGCGTTGATATGGGCATGACCGGTCTTGCCTATAATAAAAAGCTGTTTGATGAAAAAGGCTGGGCAGCACCAACCTCATGGATGGATATGGCTGACCCTAAATTTGCCAATGCGGTTGTGTTCCAGTCCGCTTCAGCTTCCAGCTTTGGCCTTCACGCATTCCTGATGTTTAACCGCATTCAGGGCGGCGATGAAAACAATGTTGAGCCGGGTTTTGAGAAATTCTCCGATACCATCGGCAAGAATGTGATCGAGTTCATTCCAAGCTCGGCCAAAATCTCTGAAATGGTGCAGACCGGCGAAGCGGCTATTTTCCCGCTGACACCTACCGGCGTGAACAATCTGAAGGACAAAGGTATTCCGGTGGAATATGCGCAGCCTAAGGAAGGTTCGGTGGTTCTGGCCGTTACCCAGTGTGTGATTGCCAATAATAGCGAGCCGGAACTGAGCCAGAAACTGGCACATTATCTGCTGTCCGCCGATGCCCAGAGCCTTGCTCTGGACAATGGAAATATCATTCCTTCGAACATCAATGCCAAGGCCGGCAATGAAGATGCAGCTGCCAAGCTCACAGCATTCCGTGGTTACATGGAAACTGCAAATGTTCTGGATTGGGATGCGGTCAATAAAAACCGTCAGGCATGGAACAGCCGCTGGAACCGCACAATCGAGCGTTAATCAGCCGCTTTCTGCTTGAAACTATATGGCCCGCGATCTCTGATCGCGGGCTTTTATTTTACCTTCTTGATATTTACACCTATTTGTCAGACATTCAGCAGCAATATTCAGAACAATCATGTCGACATTCTCTTGAAAATAATTAAACAGGCAGGATTATGCATGCCTGATACGAATTGAGAGATAAGTGAAATAACGGGAGTTTCCATGTCCAAGGCAGAAAGTGCCCAGGCTACGCCGGCAAGTCAGATATTTGACAGGATATGGCTCTCGATTGCTGAGCGGCGGCTGAAGCCCGGCACGCGGCTGAAAGAAGAAGAGCTGGCGGAAATTTTTGATGTCAGCCGTGCGCGTATCCGTCAGGCACTGGCTACGCTTGAGCGTGAAGGACTGGTGACAATTCAGGCCAATCGCGGCGCATTCGTCTCTGAGCCGTCGGTGGAAGAAGCGCGGGATGTATTCTATGCCCGTCGCGCGATTGAACATCGCGTGGTTGAGCGTCTGTGTGAGAATATCAATAAAGAGCATGTTCAGCGGTTGAATGCCCATGTGGAAGAAGAGCGCAATGCTGACCGGCAGGGCAATCGCACGGATATTATTCGTTTGTCCGGTGGTTTTCATCTGTTGCTGGCAGAACTGGCGGGTTCCTCTTTCCTCTATGGTATTGTCAAAGATCTGATTTCGCGTACATCGCTGATTACGGCCGTTTATCGCTCACGCCATTTGCATAATTGCGGGCCGGATGAGCATCAGGCAATTGTCGAACATATTGCGCGTGGTGACACGGAGACGGCAATCAAAGCCGTGATTGAACATCTCGACCGTGTCGAATGTGAGCTGGAACTGGAAGATGACAAAGATCAGTCCTCCAGTCTGCGCGCCGCATTGCTCTGATTTCTATTTATAATTGCATGATTTTTAGCTCCGGTAAGCCGCAGGCCTGCCGGAGTTTTTATATTGTTTAAAATATTTGATGACAAATATGTTGACAATTATGTCTGCATAAAACATCGTCTCAATCCTGTTCGGCACTCTCCCGTCTGAGGAAAAGGAGGGTGCTGTTATCTGTCGGCGAGAGGGACGACTATGACTTCACTACTGAAAAAACTATTATTCTGTACGGTTGCAACCTGTATCAGCACAGCATCTTTTGCTGAGACACTGCGCTGGGGCGGTGCACGCGATATTTTCTCGCTGGATCCGTATTCCTATGGCAGCACGTCCAATCTGGCGTTTCTGAATCATATTTACGAAGGTCTGGTGCGCTATACGCCTGAATTTGTTGTCGAGCCTGCGCTGGCAACCAGCTGGGAGCTGATCGACAATAAGGTCTGGCGCTTCAAACTGCGTGAAGGTGTGAAATTTCAGGATGGTTCCGATTTCACCTCCGCGGATGTTCTTGCTTCCATGAAGCGCGTCAGCCATCCGTCTTCACCGCTGCGCGGCAATATTCCGCTGTTTGTCGGCGCAACGGCTGTTGATGATTACACCGTTGATATTGAAGTTTCGTCGCCAAGCCCGCTTTTCCTGAACGACATGACCAATATTTTCATGTTTGACGGCGACTGGCTGGTGAAGAACAATTCTGAAATGCCGACCGATGTTGGCGGTCAGGTTGAGGGTTACACAACCTTCCACACCAATGGTACAGGCCCGTTCCAGCTCGAAAGCCGTGTGCCGGACAGCAAGACCATTCTGGTCAAACATAATGGTTGGTGGGATACACCAAAACACAATCTCGACCGTATTGAATTTACCCCGATTGCCTCGCCTGCAACCCGTGTTGCAGCCCTGCTTTCCGGTGAGATTGATCTGGTAGATGGTGTGCCGCTGCAGGATGTGAAGCGTCTGGAAAGCACACTGGATATTCGTGTGGAGCAGCGTCCTGATCTGCGCACCATCAATCTGGTGTTTAACCGCAAGGAAAAGCTGAACGACGGCCGCGACAATTTCTTCAACGATATTCGTGTGCGTCAGGCAATTGACCATGCGATTGACCGTGATTTGCTGGCAAAACGCGTCATGCGCGGCATGACCCATACGGCCGGTACTGTCGTTGCGCCGGAAATTCCGGGCTATACGAAAGAGCTGGATATCCCGACAAAATATGATCCGGAACTGTCCAAAAAACTGCTGGAAGAAGCCGGTGCTGTCGGCACAGAATTCACCTATCTCTGCATGAATGATGAGAGCGTGAATGAAGAAGATGTCTGCTCGGTGATCGTCACCATGCTGAGCCGTGTCGGTCTGAAGCCGAAGCTGGATATCGGGCCGCGTGCTGTTCAGGCACCGAAACGCTCCAGCGGCAAATCCGATATGTTCATGATCGGTTGGGCGAATGAGCCGACACTGGATGCCTATTCCATTCTGGTGCAGGTTCTGTCATCGCGCAAAGGCGCTGCAGGCGTGGCAAACTATGGCGGTTGGTCTTATCCTGAACTCGATGCGCTGACGGAAAAAGCAGCGCTGGAAATGGATCGTGACAAGCGTCTGGCTTTGGAATCCGAGGCACTCGGCATTGTTAAATCCGAAGTGATCATGATTCCTCTGCATCAGCAGCCGATGGCATGGGGCATGACCAAGAAAGTGGAAGATGTCACCATTCGTGCCGACAATAAGCCGCGCCACTGGCTAACGCGTATTGCTAAATAAGTATAATATTTGCTGAATTTCGATATTTACAGCGCCTGCAAGGTTCATTTGCAGGCGCTGTTTCTGTTTTTGGATCGGGTTTTCCCCGATATTATCTGTTTGCTCTAATATTTTGTAAAAAAATATGTCGACAATTTAGTTGACAATGAATTCTGAATTCCACACACTCTCCCCGTCCGGACAAAACACCATCAAGAGTGAAGAGCCGGTTGTCTTTTTTGGGGAACAAATTCATGAAATTCAGAAAATCGATCCTCGCGGGTCTGATGGCTTTCGCATTAGGTCATACCGCGCATATTGCTTCTGCTGAGACTTTGCGCTGGGGCGCAGCGCATGATGTCTATTCGATGGACCCTTATTCCTACGGCGACAGCTATACGATTGCCTTTCTCAGCCACATTTATGAAGGGCTCGTGCGCTATAATGCCGATCTGAAGATCGAGCCGTCCCTTGCAACCAGCTGGGAAGTTGTCGGCGAAAACACATGGCGCTTTAATCTGCGCAAGGATGTGAAATTTCATGACGGTGCGGATTTCACCGCCAAAGACGTTCTGGCCTCGCTCACCCGTGTGAGCCACCCGACATCGCCGCTGCGTGGCAATCTGCCGGCCTATAAATCCGCTAAAATTGTTGACGATTATACAATCGATATCGAGCTGACTGGCCCTTATCCGCTGCTGCTCAACGACCTGACCAACATTCATATGTTTGATGAAGACTGGCTGGTGAAGAACGATTCTCTGCTGCCGACCGATGTGGGCGGGCAGAAGGAAGGTTATGCAACCTATAACACCAATGGTACCGGCCCGTTCAAGCTGGAAAGCCGCGTGCCGGATAGCAAAACCATCCTGCTGAAAAATGAAGGCTGGTGGGATAAGCCGCAGCACAATATCGACAAGATCGAATTTACCCCGATTACCTCTGCTGCAACCCGCGTAGCAGCGCTGCTTGGCGGCGATGTGGATTTCTCTGAATCCGCACCGACACAGGATCTGGCGCGTCTGGCTTCAGCTCCGGGCCTGCGCCTGATGGAGCGCACCGATCTGCGCACTGTGTTTGTTGGCTTCCAGCGTCGTGAGAAGCTGCACAACGGTGATGAAAACCAGTTCAACAAGCTGGGCGTGCGTCAGGCCTTTGCCCATGCGCTGGATATGGATCTGATTAAAAAGCGCATTATGCGTGATAAATCCCGCAATGCCGGTACGATTATTGCACCGGAAATTCCGGGCTATGTGCCGGAGCTGGATACGCTCTACGGCTATGATGTGGACAAAGCGAAATCGCTGCTGAAGGAAAACGGCGCGGAAGGCTTCCCGTTCACGCTGGTCTGCACCTATGAAAACTACCTGAATGAAGAAGAACTGTGCAACGGCATGGTTTCCATGCTGACCCGTGCCGGTTTCAAACCGTCTCTGGATATCGGGCCGACAGCCGTACAGGCACCAAAACGTACAGCCGGTCAGGCCGATGCCTATATTCTCGGCTGGGCTAATGAGCCGATGCTCGACAGCTATTCCATTCTGATGCAGGTCATCCAGACCAAATCCGGTGTTGCCGGTGTATTCAACTGGGGCGGCTGGTCCTATCCGGAACTGGACAAGCTGGTGACAACAGCCTCCACGGAAATGGATCGTGAGAAGCGTCTGGCCTTGCAGACACAGGCACTGGAAATCGTCAAAAAAGAAATCATCCAGTTGCCGCTGCACCAGCAGCCGATTGCATGGGTTCTCACCGACAAAGTGGAAAGCGTTGTCCAGCAGGCTGATAACAAGCCGCGCCACTGGCTGACTGTTCTGAAGAAATAACAAGACCAAGCGCATTCCGAAAAGTGTGAAGCGGTTTTCGGATTAAAATGCGCGTTAACTCAAAGAAACAGAGCATTTTCAACATATTAAACTGCTTAGAAAATGCTCTGTCTATGCCGCGGTCATACAGATTGCGGCATAGCATGATTATCCTTGGGAGAGGGAACTGAATGCTTGTATTTATAATCAAGCGACTGGCAAATGCGGCGATGGTTATGCTCGCCGTGGCATTGCTGGCTTTCATGATTTTCCGTTTTGCGGGCGATCCTGTTGAACTGATGGCCAATGAACAGATGAGCCAGATCGACCGTGACAATCTGCGCGAGCGTCTGGGGCTGAATGACGGTTTTATCACGCAATATGCGCGATTTGTCAGCGATGCTGTTCAGGGCAATTTCGGTATTTCCTATCGTAACGGTCAGGAAGTGCTGGGGCTGATCGCCGAGAGCTTTCCCGCAACGATGGAGCTGGTGATTGTCGCCACACTGCTGTCGCTGATTATCGGTATTCCGATGGGGGTAATTACGGCCATCCATCGTGGCAAATGGTATACGGAACTGTTCCAGTTCGCCTCGATCATCGGTGTGTCTCTGCCGAGTTTTGTGGTCGGTATTCTGCTTATTCTCGTCTTCTCGGTAAGTCTTGGTTTGCTGCCTGCCTTTGGTCGCGGTGATGTCGTGCAGCTCGGCTGGTGGTCGACAGGCTTCCTCACCCATTCCGGACGCATGGCGCTGATCCTGCCATCCATTGCATTGTCGCTCTATCAGATCACGCTGATTATGCGTCTGGTACGTGCCGAAATGCTGGAAACCCTGCGCTCCGATTTTGTCAAATTCGCCCGCGCCCGTGGCATTCCGCGCTATCGCATCTATTTCCGCCATGCATTGCGCAACTGCTTAATGCCGGTTGTAACTATGACCGCGATGAATGTCGGATCGCTGATCGCTTTTGCGCTGATTACCGAGACTGTCTTCCAGTGGCCGGGCATGGGAATGCTGTTCATTCAGGCTGTGACATTCATCGATATTCCGGTTATGGCCGCCTATCTTTGCATTGTTTCTTTCATCTTTGTTGCGCTGAATACGCTTGTTGATATCACCTATGCTGTGATTGATCCGCGCCTGCGCGCCGCTACACGTTAAGGGGCAGACATGACAGACAAAATAAACGCCCCGATTGTGAAACCGCAAAGCCGCTGGCAGCGTATGCGTGACAGTGATCTCTGGTGGTCATTCACCCGCAATAAACCGGCAATGATTGCAGCCTTTCTGCTGTTTTTCATGATCGTGACAGCCTTTGCAGCACCATTGATTGCACCGCAAAATCCGTTTGATCCGGCACAGCTTGATCTGTGGAATTCCGAACTGCCGCCGATCTGGAATGCTGACGGTCAGTGGCCTTATCTTCTGGGCACTGACACGCAGGGGCGCGATATTCTCTCCGCCATTCTTTATGGCTCGCGTATCTCCATCCTGATCGGTGTGGCTTCCGTTGTGCTGTCGCTGATCGTGGGCTTGAGCTTCGGTCTGATCGCCGGTTATATGCAGGGCATTATCGACAATCTGCTGATGCGTATCGGTGATGTACTGCTGTCAATCCCGACCATTCTGATTGCTATTCTGGTCAGCGCTGTGGTGCGTCAGATGCTGCCTGCCGATCTGCGTGATTATGCGGCTGCCGGTGTTCTGGTACTGGCGATCACATTGTCCGGCTGGGTGCAATATGCCCGTACCGTGCGTGCGCAGACCATTGTTGAGCGCTCCAAGGAATATGTGCAGGCTGCACGTCTGCTCAAGGTGCCTGCACGCCGCATCATGATGTATCATATTCTGCCGAATACGCTGACGCCGATTCTTGTGGCAGCGACGCTCAATTTCGGTATGGCAATTCTCACCGAAGCCACGCTCTCTTTCCTTGGTATCGGTATGCCGCCGAGCCAGCCGAGCCTTGGCACACTGATCCGTCTGGGCAACCAGTTCCTGTTCTCCGGCCTGTGGTGGATTACCGTTTTCCCTGTTCTGCAGCTCTGCTTGCTCGTTGTTTCTGTCAACGTGCTCGGCGACTGGCTGCGCGATGCCCTTAATCCGAAACTGAGGTAAAATTTATGTCTGATCTTTTGTTGCGCAATGTGCGCCCGCAGGCAGGTGCTGTCACCGATATTCTGATCCGTAATGGTCGTATCGCTGAGTACGGAACCAATCTCAGTGCGGAAGGTGTGGCTGTTGAAGACGGTCAGGGACATATTGTTATCCCTGGTCTGATTGATGCTCATACCCATCTGGATAAAACCAATTGGGGTCTCGACTGGCATGTGAACGGCAAACAGGCTTCTTTACGTGAGCGTATTGATTTTGAACGTGAAAAGCGTCTTGAAATCGGTCTCGATCCGCATATTCAGTCGATGCGCCATGCCATTGGCCTGATTGCTCACGGCTCCAGCCATATCCGCAGCCATGTGGATATTGATACGACCCATGGTCTGAAAATTCTCGAAGGCGTGTTTGAAACCCGCGAGAAACTCAAAGACCTGATCGACATCGAAATCGTGGCTTTCCCGCAATCCGGCCTGATGGTGATGCCGGGTACACTGGAATTGCTGGATGAAGCGCTGAAACAGGGTTGTGAAGTGCTGGGCGGTATTGATCCTTGCGGTATCGACCGTGATCCGAAAGGACAGCTGGATGCACTGTTTGCGCTGGCTGTAAAACATGGCAAGCCGATTGATATTCACCTGCATGAACTGGGTGAGCTCGGTGCTTTCACTATGGAGCTGATCTTTGAGCGTATCCGCGCCAATGGCATGCAGGGTAAAGTCGCGATCAGCCATGCTTTCACACTGGGTGCCAATGATTATCTGCGTGTGTCGAGCCTGCTTGAGCAGCTGGCAGAGCTGGATGTCGCCATCCTCACCACCGGCGCACCTTCTGTTCCGGTTCCGTCTGTACTGCGCCTCAAAGAAGCGGGTATCCGCATGGGTGCCGGTTGTGACGGTATCCGTGACACATGGGGCCCGTGGGGACAGCCGGATATGATCGACCGTGCCAAAGTGATCGGCATGAAAAACGGCCTGCGTCGTGACGTTGATCTGGAACATGTGCTGCATATCTGTTCGCAGGGCGGTGCCGATGTGATGCAGCTGGAAGGCTATGGTCTGGATGTTGGTTGCAAGGCTGACATGACATTGCTCACCGGCCAGACATTGGCTCATGCCGTTGTTGATGTGGCACCACGCCCGCTGGTGATTAAAGGCGGCCGCGTTACTGCACGTAACGGTAAAGCAGTGGTGGAAATGCCATGACTGACAAGACACAATTCACTGCACTTGAAAGTCTGAAACTGGGTGTGCGTCCTGAGGGGCGCACACTGCTCACAGCACAATGGGTGCTGGGGCATATTGATGGCCAGCATCGCCTGTATAAAAATGGTGAAGTGGTGATCGAAGACGGCACGGTGCTGTTTGTCGGTCACGATTTTACCGGTGAGGTTGCCCGCCGTATTGATCTCGGCAACGCGCTCATCAGTCCGGGTCTGATCGATCTCGATGCACTGTCTGATCTCGACACGACCATTCTCGGTATTGACCACCATCCGGGCTGGGCGAAAGGCCGTGTCTGGCCGAAGTCCTATATCGAGAGCGGCCCTTATGAAATGTACAGCCAAGAAGAACTGGCATTCCAGAAGCGTTTTGCTTTCGGTCAGCTCCTGCAAAACGGTATCACCACAGCAGCACCGATTGCCTCGCTGTTTTACCGTGAATGGGGCGAAACCGTTGCGGAATTTGACGCGGCAGCGGATGCAGCCGGTGATCTCGGCCTGCGCGTTTACTTAAGCCCTGCTTACCGCTCCGGCGGCATGATGCTGGAAAAACCGGGTAAAATTGTACCGGTCTTTAACGAAGAGCGCGGCTTTGCCGGTCTCAAGGATGCAGCTGATTATATTGCCCGTCAGAATGGCCGTCATGGTGATCTGGTGCGTGGTATGCTGGCGCCGGATCGTGTCGAAACCTGCACCGCTGATTTGCTGAAGCGTACACAGGATGTGGCGCGTGAGCTGGATTGCAAAATCCGTTTGCATATGGCGCAAGGTCAGATGGAAGTGGAAACAGTGCGCAGTCTTCACGGCACCACTGCACCGGTCTGGCTCAACAGCCTTGGTGTGCTCAATGACCGGATTATTGCTCCTCATGCCACCAATGCTACAGATGAAGACCTGACACTTTACGCGCAGAATAATGTGTCGATCATTCATTGTCCGCTGGTTTCAGCCCGTGGCGGCAGCACGCTGAAGTCGTTCTCCAGTGTGAAAAAGCGCGGCATCAATATAGCTATGGGCACCGACACCACACCGCCCGATATGCTGATGAACCTGCTGATCGGGCTGATTACCTGCCGTATCAATGACGGTACGCCGGAGAGCATCCGCTGTGCTGATCTGTTTGATGCAGCGACATTGGGCGGTGCCAAAGCGCTGGGGCGCGACGATCTTGGCCGCCTGCAGGCAGGCGCTAAAGCTGATATCGCTGTGTTCGGTCTTGATGATACATTCATGGCGCCAAGCATCGACCCGATCACCACGCTGGTTACCGGCGGTTCCGGTAAAGTCACCAAAGCCGTGTTTGTCGATGGTCGTTTGTCGATGCGTCACGGTGAAGTTGCAGGCATTGATATGCAGGCAGCACGCGCACAGGCGCAGGCGCAATATGACGGCCTGATCGCCAAATATCCTGAGCGTTCCTACAATAATCCGCCGGTATCAGAGATTTTCCCGCCGAGCTATCCGCTGGCAGGCAAACATGGAGAGGAAGCATAATATGGCAGATACCTCATCCAATAAACCGACCCTTGAGGTCAAAAATCTGCGGGTGGATTTTCCGGGCAGACGCGGCACACTGACTGCCTTGTCCGATGTCAGCCTGTCGATCATGCCGGGAGAAATTCTCGGCGTGGTTGGTGAATCCGGTGCGGGTAAATCCATGACCGGTCTGGCCGTGCAGGGCTTGCTTGAATCACCGGGGCACATTGCCGGTGGTGAAGTTTTGCTCAATGGCCGCCGGATTGATAATCTCAGTGACAAGGAAATGCAGAAAATCCGCGGCCGTGAAATCGGTGCGATTTTTCAGGACCCGCTGACATCGCTTAATCCGCTTTTCACCATCGGATCACAGCTGGTGGAAACCATTACCCAGCATTTAGCCTTAAATCGCACACAGGCGCTGGAACGGGCGATTTCGCTGTTGAAAGAAGTGGGTATTCCGGCACCGGAAGACCGCATCAATCATTATCCGCACCAGTTTTCCGGCGGTATGCGTCAGCGCGTAGTGATTGCACTCGCACTGGCCGCAGAACCGAAGCTGATTATCGCGGATGAGCCGACAACCGCGCTCGACGTGTCTATTCAGGCGCAGATCACTTCGCTTTTGCGTCGTCTCTGCAAAGAACATGGCACAGCGGTGATGCTGGTCACCCATGATATGGGCGTGATTGCGGAAACTGCTGACCGTGTGGCCGTGATGTATGCCGGACGTTTGGTGGAAAACGGCCCCGTTGAAACCGTGCTGAAAAACCCGAGCCATATGTATACGCGTGGTTTGATGAGCTCCATTCCGGCGCTCGGAAAGCGCGTGGAACGGCTCAACCAGATTGACGGCTCCATGCCGCGACTCGATGCTATTCCGAGCGGTTGTGCCTTCAATCCGCGCTGCGTGAAAGCCTTTGACCGTTGCCATAAGGAACGGCCTGATCTGATGCCGGTTGCCGGCGGATCAGGTGTCAGTGCCTGCTGGCTCAATGCGGGAGCTGCCTGATGAATGATATTGCTATGAAACAGTCACCTGCCGCGCTTGAAGTCAAAGATTTAAGCATTTGCTTCGATGTTTCCGCTCCATGGCTCAATCGTGTGATCGAGCGCAAACCGCGCCAGATGCTGCATGCGGTCAATGATATCAGTTTCAGCGTGCCGCAGGGCGGGTGTTTGAGCCTTGTTGGCGAATCCGGTTGCGGCAAGTCCACTGTGGCGCGTCTGGTGACCGGTCTTTACCGCCCGAGCAATGGTGAAATCCGTTTTGCTCCGTCCAAAAACGGTGCGCCGCTGTCGGCACATATGATCTTTCAGGATCCTTATGCCAGCCTCAATCCGCGCTGGCGGGTGCACAGCATCATTGCTGAACCGCTGCGTGAACTGAAGCTGCGCAAGACCGAGGCCGAGATCAATGACCGTGTGGAAGAATTGCTGAAAATCGTTGGTCTTGCACCATCGGACGGCAAGAAATTCCCGCATGAATTTTCCGGCGGTCAGCGCCAGCGTATTTCGATTGCCCGTGCACTTGCCGGTGAGCCGGAATTTCTGGTCTGCGACGAGCCGACTTCGGCTTTGGACGTTTCTGTGCAGGCGCAAATTCTCAACCTGATGCGCAAGCTTCAGGATGAGCTTGGTCTGACCTTCCTGTTCATCAGCCATGATATGAGCGTTGTCCGCCATATGTCGGATCGTATTGCGGTGATGTATCTGGGGCGGATTGTTGAGGAAGCGGACACGGAAACGCTGTTTTCCGATCCGAAACATCCTTATACACGCCTGCTTCTGGAAACGATCCCGAATATTGCCGAACCGCATCGTGACCGTGTGATTGGCGGCGGTGAAGTGCCAAGTCCGCTGAAACCACCTTCGGGTTGTACTTTCCATCCGCGTTGTGCCTTTGCCGACAGCCGCTGCTCGGCAACAAAACCGGAAATGAAAGCCTATGATGACGGCAGCCGCGTTGCCTGTCATCGCATCGGCGAGATTTAAGGTTTAAATTTAGAAGAACCCTCCGTGCCGGATGTCTTTGGATATCCGGCACCATCCGGCAAAAGGCGGCAGAGGTCACTCTGTCGTCTTTTGTTTTTTAGAGCGCCGTGCGCCCTCTTGGCGCACAAAACTCGCTCTAACATTTTATGCTGTAGACATAAAAAAGCCTCCGGACATTGCTGGCCGGAGGCTTTTTAATAGCGGTGGTGCGCGTGGTTATTTCACGCGCGGATAGTCATAGGCGCCGGCTTTGGAAGTGCGGTATCCGGCGCTGACATAAGCTTCAGCAAGTTTGATAGCGGCGGTTACACCGTCAATCACCGGCAGACCGCAGCGCTGCTCCAGCCGCTCGCACAGTTCAGACATACCGGCACAGCCGAGTACAATCGCTTCTGCATGGTCTTCGCGTTTGGCGCGCTCGATTTCCTGCACCAGCATTTCTTCCGTGTGGCAGGCATCGTCTTCCAGAGCCAGCACCGGCATATCAATGGAGCGCACGCGGCGGCAATGATGGGTTGCGCCATATTCCTGCACCAGATCCTCAATAATCGGCACGGAGCGGGGCAGGGTGGTGACGACGGAGAAGCGTTTGGAAATGGTCATGGCAACCTGCACAGCGGCCTGACAAATGCCGAAAACCGGCCCTCCTGCAACTTCACGCGCGGCGTCCAGTCCGGGGTCATCAAAACAGGCAACGACATAGGCATTAAAGCCTTTCGCTTCACCTTCGCGGATGAGCTGGAGCATGGAAGGTACGGCCATCGCTTCGTCGGCATGACCTTCAATACTGCGCGGGGTGTCTGCCGGATTGATCGCTTCAATGACAGTGGTCGGCAAAGCTGCGCGGCGGGCGCTGCGTTCTGCCTGATCGGTCATGGACTGGGTGGAGTTCGGATTGATAAGGAGTATGCGCAAGGGCTTAGCCTTTATTGGTCAGACGATCCTGAAACGCAGCTAATCCCGGCGATTTCAGAACGAACTGGTTATCGGAAGCGATGTAATTATCGGCATGCAGACGGGCGATTGGCTGATAAGTGTCCGGATTGACGTAACGGCCAGCATCATCCAGACAGTCGCGGCGCACATGCATATGCACAACCTCGCCAAGCACGATGACGCGGCGCTCATAATCAATCAGCCGTTCTACCCGACATTCCATGGAGCACGGCGATTGAGGCAGCCAGCGGGAGCAAACCTGCGCACCTTCCTGCGATGACAGGCCGGCCATTGCCACTTCGTCAACATCCGGCTCAAAGCCGAGGCCGCAAACCAGCATGGCATCGGAAAGCGCCATATCCACCATATTCACGGTAAATTCCTGTGTTCTGCGGATATTGAGAACAGTATCCTTTTCCCGCCCGTCCTGCCTTGTCTGAATACCGAGAATGACAATCGCAGGATCATGGGAAAAGACGTTGAAAAAGCTCATCGGGGCGGCATTGTCCTGCCCGTTTTCCGCGCGGGTTGTGACCAGAGCAATCGGGCGCGGGCCGACAAAATTTGTCAGCAGCCGGTAGCGATCCTGCGGATCCATACGCGTGAAATCAAAATCCATTCATGTTCCCCCGTTTATTGTTGTGGAGTCGGCTCAGCTTAGAAAAATTCACTAATATTGTCTACAAATATGTTGTCAATAATTTACGTCTTTGTTTGCAATTAAAGAAAAGAAATTTGCTATATTCAGTGATGTGAAGCTGATATATGAGATTGCAAATTCTGAAAGAGACGGAAGGTCTGACTGATGATTGGTGGTTCTGATTACGCTACAGAGCTGAGCGCAATTCGCCCTTGGACAGATATTGCACCGGCAATATCAGTCGCTGAGCGGCTGGAGCGTATTGAAAAAGCCCGCAGACTGATGACGGAGAGTGGCGCAGACGCGCTGATTGTTGGTGCAGGCACCAGCCTCAATTATTTCACCGGTATCGGATGGGGCATGATCGAGCGTCTGGTGGCGATGGTACTGCCGCTGAAAGGCGAACCCTATCTGGTCTGTCCGGCTTTTGAGGCGGGGTCGCTGGAAGCTGTGCGGATTATGGATGCACGCATCCGCCTCTGGGAAGAGCATGAAAGCCCGTCTGAGCTGGTGGCGCAAATTCTGCAGGACGAGAATTGCAAGGTTCTGGCTATTGATCCGGCGCTGCCATTCGGCATGGCGAGCAACATCGGCAAAGCTGCACCTTCCGTCACCTTGCAGGATGCAACGGTAATTATTGATGGCTGTCGCAGCGTGAAGTCACCGGCAGAAATCGCGATCATGAAACAGGCCATGCAGATGACACTGGAAGTGCATCGTCGCGCTGCCCGTATTCTGCATGCGGGTATCAAAGCCAGTACTGTGCGCACATTTATCAATGAAGCGCATAAGGCTATCGGCAGCAATGGCAGCACTTTCTGCGCTGTACAGTTTGGCCGCTCAACGGCTTTCCCGCATGGTTTGCCGCAGGATGATGTACTTGCCGAAAATGACGTGGTGCTGGTGGATACCGGCTGTCTGGTGCAGGGCTATAATTCTGACCTGACCCGCACCTATATTTTCGGTACGCCGACCTCTGAGCAGCAGCACATCTGGGATATTGAAAAAGAAGCGCAGCTTGCAGCTTTTGCGGCTGCTAAAATCGGTGCAACCTGCGGCTCCGTGGATGATGCAGCGCGTGTAGTGCTGGAGCGCCACGGTTTGGGGCCGGATTATCAATTGCCGGGTCTGCCACACCGCACCGGTCACGGCATTGGCATGACCATTCACGAAGCACCTTATCTGGTGCGCGGGAATAAGACTGTTTTACAGGCAGGTATCTGCGCTTCCAACGAGCCGATGATTGTTGTGCCGGAAAAATTCGGTATCCGTCTGGAAGATCATTTCTATATGACTGAGCAGGGTGCTGAATGGTTCACCGAGCCGTCATTCAGCATGACGCAACCGTTCGGTTAAAAAACTAAAAGCCGCTCAAAACTGAGCGGCTTTTTTGTTTCCGGAGCGTGAATTATTTGCGCAATTCGGCTTCAATTTCATCCAGAACCTTGTCTTTGCCGATGCCGGTCAGAAAGGCCAGACCTTTGATGACCGGTTTGGTCACAGATGCTGAGATCGGTGTGGTTGAGACGATGAAATCCACATTGTCTGCAAGAGACGGCACTTCCGTAGCTTTGGCCTGCTGAGCGTTGAAAGTGAGGCCGCGCTTTTTCATTTCCTCGGTTACAGTGGCATTCACCGCTGTTGAGGTGGCGATGCCGGTGCCGCAGGCAAAGAGAATAGTTTTCTGTTTAGCCATGAGGTCGCTCCTTATAATATTATTTAACCGAGTAGTTTTTTAAGGTCGTCTGTTGTCTGTGCCAGTTTCAGCCCGTCGAGAATCTCCGGTGACTGAATTGCGCCCATAATGGATTGCAGTGTTTCAATCTGCTTGTCCTTATCATTGATGGCAAGCAGGAACACGGTGCCGACGCCGACTGTTTCATCCGGATCTTCCATATTTGCGAAATCAACCGGTGTTTTCAGCGTGGCCATGGCAATTGCTGCTTTCAGCACATGCTCAGGATCAGTATGCGGCACAGCAACATTGTCAGTGCGCTCCAGCGGCAGGCCGGTCGGCATGGATTGTTCGCGTTTCACAACCGCATCGGCATAGCTGTCTTTGACATAGCCGAGCTGATGCAACCGGCTGGCCAGGAGACGGATAACCTCCTCATTGGTTTTTGCCTCAACGCCGAGCAGAATTGCGTCAGCTGTAAGGGAATTGAAGAGGCTGGTAGCCATCCTGTTTCTCCGTTCACTATAAATATTGTGCATTTACCCCGCGATAACGGGGTAAATGCTTGAGATAATTGTCAGGCTGCGGCCTGATCTGCAGGTTCATCAGCGGCACCGGCTGCACGTTCCCAAGCCAGCGTATTGCGGCGGTAGAGTACAAACAGAGCAGCCACAACCACAGCCAGCACACCGATACCGGCAACGCCAAGCCACTGAATTGCTTCAATGATAACATATGGAATCCACAGGAAGCCATCGACCACCGAAGTAATCTGCAAAGCATTATCCGGCAGCTTGAAGCCCGAAGAGACGGCGGCGCTGGTGAATAGCGGTGCCAGAGCATTAGCCACATAGAAGCCGATTGTCAGCGTGATTGTACCGACAATAACCATGCGGAACACATTGCCTTTCAAAAGCGGGGCGGTAAGCGCCACGATGAACGGAATAACCGCAAGATCAGCAAACAGGATAACGCGGTTGCCCGGCAGGATAACCGAGAGCAGGATTGCAATCGGCACAAGGATCAGCGACGAAGAAATCGCAGCCGGATGGCCGATCAGGATTGCTGAATCAAGGCCCACCAGCAATTCGCGGTCGCCGGTGCGCTTGCGCACAAATTCCTGCGCGGCATCGGATACCGGCAACAAGCCTTCCATCAGAATTTTCACCATGCGCGGCAGCAGCAGCATTACAGCGGCCAGTGTCATGCCGGTGCCGAGAACTTTAGCCAGTACCGTGCCGAAATCACCGGCATTGTAGAAAGCGATGGTTCCCAGAACCAGACCGATAATCAGGCCGAGCACCACCGGTTCCCCGAAAACACCGAAGCGGCGTTCAATGGTTTCTGTGCTGATATTGACTTTGTTAATGCCTGGAATGCGGTCGAGAACCCAGTTTACAACAATGGCAATCGGCAGAATTTGCGCCGATGCAATATGCGGAACCGAAATGCCCGGCACATCATAGAATTGCTGAACGGCACGCGCTGACCAGTCGGCAAACAGCAGCGACAGCGCGGCAACCAGAGCGGCAATGGCAATACCATAGGCCAGATTGTCGGTCGCAGCGACAACGAGCGAGCCGATAAAGGCGAAGTGCCAGAAGTTCCACACGTCAACATTGAGTGTGCGTGTCCAGCGCATCAGCAGCAATGCAATATTGACCGCGATGCCGACCGGAATAACCCACAGGCCGACGGAAGAGCCGAAGGCAATGGCCGCGGCAGACGGCCAGCCCACATCAACAATGTCACGCTTGATGCCGGTATTGGTAACGATTGCCTGAGCCACTTCACCGATTGAGGTGAACATCAGGCCAAGCACCAGATTGATACCGATAAAGGCAACGCCGATGGTGACGGCGGCACGAAATGCTTTGCCGACCTTTGCCCCAAGGATGACGGCGATAATAAAGATCACGATTGGCAGCAGGACTGTTGGCCCCAGTGTATCAATCGCGGATTTCAAGCCATTCAGGAATTCATTCATATCTCCAAGCCTCCCGGGATATGTAAGAGCGTTATTATGTTGTGATGCAACATTTGTTTTTTAGTTAATACCAAAGTGTATCTGCGAAATTTATATCCAAGTCAATCGGGGGCAAATGTGACCTGAAGAATTTCGCTCTTAATAAGCCGTGTTTTTAGCGGAAAATATACAGAAATTTACGCAGCTCAGAATTTTTTCCTGATGCTGCGCATTGGTTTTCGTGACGCTGCTGCGGCGTGGTTTTACGCTTTTGTACCGTCACCTGCGACTGTTTTACTGCAGATGAATTGAACAGAGGTATTGACTTGAATACAAATGTTCAATACCCGATTATAGAACTGATAAAATCAGACAGAGCGTCAAGCACCCAAAACGCTCTCAGGAGGAACTCATGACCACCAATGTTGCGCTGACAGGGCTTGCCCGCGATATGAAAGCCCGTGCTGATAGCGGCAGGCCAATTCGTATCGGCCTGATCGGATCAGGTGAAATGGGTACGGATATTGTGACCCGTGTTGCGCATATGCCCGGTATTGAGATTGGTGCTATTTCCGAATTGCGAGTGCCGAATGCGCTGAAAGCTGTCGATATTGCTTTTCAGGAAAGCGGTCATGGCCGCGAGGTTAATACGGCATCCGACCTGACCGCTGCTATGGAAGCGCACAAAGTTGCTGTTACCGACAATGCCGATCTGATCCTTGAGAATGATCTGATTGATGTGGTGATTGATGCGACGGGCGTGCCTGCCGTCGGTGCGGAAATCGGTCTGCGTGCCATGGAGCACGGCAAACATCTCGTCATGATGAATGTTGAAGCGGATGTGACCATCGGCGCTTATCTGAAAAGCGAAGCGGATCGCCTCGGCGTCACCTATTCGCTTGGTGCCGGTGACGAGCCGTCTTCCTGCATGGAGCTGATCGAGTTCGTATCCGCTATGGGACACCCGATTGTCGCTGCCGGTAAAGGTAAAAACAATCCGCTCAATATTGATGCCGTACCGGACGCCTATATGGAAGAAGCCATCCGCCGCAATATGAATGTGCGCATGCTGGTGGAATTCGTTGATGGTTCCAAAACCATGGTGGAAATGGCTGCTATCGCCAATGCCACCGGTCTGGTACCGGACAAAGCCGGTATGCATGGTCCGGCTGCAACGCTGGATCAGCTGTCCTCAACACTGATCCCTGAAAAAGATGGCGGCGTGCTCTCTCGTGTGGGCGTGGTTGATTATACGATCGGCAAGGGCGTGGCACCGGGCGTGTTTGTTGTCGCTGACATGTCCCATCCGCGTATTTCCGAGCGTATGGAAGACCTGAAAATGGGCAAAGGCCCGTATTTCACCTTCCATCGTCCTTATCACCTGACCTCGCTGGAAGTGCCGCTGACCTGCGCCCGCGTCGTGCTCTATGGCAAGCCGGACATGGTGCCGCTGGATAAGCCGGTGGCTGAAGTCGCTGCTGTCGCCAAGAAGGATATGGTGGTCGGTGAAACTCTCGATGCCATCGGTGAATATTGCTACCGCGCATGGATCATGACGGCCGGTGAAGCCCGCGCTGCCAAAGCCATTCCATGTGGTTTGCTGCAGGGCGGTGTCGTTACTGCACCGATCAAAAAAGGTGAATTGATCACCTATGCCAATGCCGCTGTGGCAGCAGGTTCCAAGATCGCAGAATTGCGCGCCCGTCAGGACAGACTGGTCTACGGCGCCTGACATTTTTGAATTTGATATACGGCCTCATCAGACCCCCGTTCTGATGAGTGCCTTGAGGAGTAAACTTTGATGGCTCAGGTCAAAAAGGCTCAGACGGACGATGGCGCGAAGGGTGATTTGCGCAATCTGCCTTTTGCTTTCCGTGAATATTCACCGGAAAAGCTGAAAGAAGCGCTGCATAAAATGTATCTGATCCGCCGTTTTGAAGAAGGCGCGGAAGAAAGCTACACGCGCGGTCTTATTCACGGCACTATGCATCTGTCCATCGGGCAGGAAGCCAGCGCTATGGGCATCTGCCTGCCGCTGGAAGAAAATGACATGATCGGCTCGACCCATCGCGGTCACGGGCATTGTATCGCTAAAGGTGCTGATATCGGTCGCATGTTTGCCGAGTTCTTCGGCAAGGAAACCGGCTATTGTAAGGGTCGCGGCGGCTCCATGCATATTGCGGATGTTTCCAAGGGCAATCTCGGTGCCAATGGTATCGTCGGCGGCGGTATTCCGATTGCTGTGGGTGCTGCGCTGTCGGCCAAGAAACAGAAAAACGGTAAGGTCGTTATTTCCTTCTTCGGTGATGGTGCCAATAATGAAGGCGCGTTTCACGAGGCACTGAATATGGCCTCGGTCTGGAAGCTGCCGGTGGTTTTTGTTTGTGAAAACAACGGCTATGGCATGTCCACTTCGACCAAACGCTCGACCGCGGTTGAAAATATCGCTGACCGTGCTGCCGCCTATAATATGCCGGGTGTAATTGTGGACGGCAATAATCTCTCTGATGTGGCTGAGGCTGCTCATGAAGCGATTGAACGTGCACGCCGCGGTGAGGGCCCGACCCTGATCGAGAATAAGACCTATCGTCTGCGCGGCCATTCCAAGAGCGACCGCAACCGTTATCGCACTAAGGAAGAGATCGAGGATTGGGCAACCAATCGTGATCCGATTGCCCGCTTTGAGGCTGATCTGAAAACCTACGGCCTCATTGATGATGCCGAAATTGAAACAATCCGCACCAATGTCGAAAAAGAGATCGCTGACGCTATCGAGTTCGCCAAGAACAGCCCGTCACCGGATCTCTCCAATCTGACACGCGACGTATACACGGACTGATAGAAAAATGGACACGACAATCCGTGAGTTGAGTTATTCGCAGGCTATTCAGGAAGCGATGGCCATTGCCATGGAGCGCGATGAACGCGTTTTCCTGATGGGTGAAGATATTGGTGTTTATGGCGGTGCTTTTCAGGTTACCGGCGATCTGGTGCATCGTTTCGGTGAAGACCGCGTGATGGATACGCCGATCTCCGAGCTTGGCGGTGCCGGTGTTGCCGTCGGTGCAGCGCTGACCGGTATGCGCCCGATTTTTGAATTCCAGTTCTCTGATTTTGCGGCGCTCGCAATGGAGCAGATCGTTAATCAGGCGGCAAAAATCCGTTATATGCTGGGCGGTGCGGTTTCCGTGCCTCTGGTGATGCGCTTTCCTGCCGGTTCCGGCACCGGTGCCGCAGCGCAGCACAGCCAGAGCATTGAGGCGTGGCTGGGCCATGTGCCGGGTCTGAAAGTTGTCCAGCCGTCTACCCCTTATGATATGAAGGGCATGTTGCTGGCAGCGGTTGAAGATCCTGATCCGGTGATGATCTTCGAGCATAAGCTGCTTTACAAAATGAAGGGCGAAGTCCCTGAAGGCTATTACACCGTGCCGCTTAACAAGGCGAAAGTGGTGCGTGAAGGTACAGACCTGACCATCGTTGCCTCGGCAATTATGGTGCATAAGGCGCTGGATGCGGCTGCTGAACTGGTCAAAGAAGGCATCAATGTTGAAGTGATTGATTTGCGTTCTGTACGCCCGATTGACCGCGAAACTATTATTGCCAGTGTGAAGAAAACCTCGAAACTGATGTGTGTTTATGAGGCGGTCAAGACATTGGGTATCGGCGCTGAAATCAGTGCGCTTGTCGCTGAAAGCGATGCATTTGATTATCTTGATGCTCCGATCATTCGTCTTGGCGGTGCGGAAACGCCAATCCCTTATAATCCTGATCTTGAACGGGCAACGGTGCCGCAGGTGCCGGATATTCTCAAAAGTGCCCGTGAACTTGTGAAGGGGGCGCGCTAGTCATGGCGGTTGAAGTCATCCTGCCTAAAGTTGATATGGATATGGAGACCGGCCAGATTTCGCGCTGGTACGCCAAGGATGGCGATACGGTCACCAAAGGTCAGTTGCTGTTTGAGATTGAAACAGACAAAGCCGCTATGGAAGTGGATGCACCGGCATCCGGCATTCTCGGCGATGTGTCTGCTGCGGAAGGCGCAGTCGTGCCGGTCGGTCAGGCTGTTGCATGGATTTATGCTGAAGGCGAGGAGCGGAAAGCTGCCAGCAAACCGGTTTCAGAACCGGCTGTTGAACCGCAAATATCGCATTCAGTCTCTGAAGCCCCCGCTGTGCAGCCGGTTGTTACCCCCGCGCCGGTTGCACAGACTGAAATTGCAGGCATTCGTGCAACACCGCTGGCGCGCAGGCTGGCAAAAGATGCAGGTCTTGATCTGAGTGCGGTACAGGGCTCCGGTCCTAAAGGCCGGATTCAGAAGAAAGACATAGAGTCCAATTTGGCGGCTGCGGCACCTGCTGCTTCGCCGGTGCAGGCCACTGCACCTCGTCCGGTTGTCACATCTCCGGAGCAAGCTGCGCTCAATGCGGTCTGGTTGCGCCAAGGTGAAAGCGGGCAGTTGCCAATTGTGCTGATCCATGGTTTTGCATCAGACCTCAATAGCTGGCGCATGTTGCTGGCCGGCGGTACTTTGCGCAATCCGGTTCTGGCGCTTGATCTGCCAGCCCATGGCGGCTCACCGCGCTACGTGCCGGAGAGTATTGATGCGATTGCGGCCAGTGTGGAAGCAACGCTGGCAGCGCATGGAGTTGAAGCCTGTATTCTGGTCGGTCATTCGATGGGTGGTGCAGTTGCAGCTGTCACAGCCGCGCGCGGCATTGCGGATGTGCGCTCGCTGGTGCTGATTTCCTCTGCCGGTCTCGGCCCGCAGATCAATGGTGCATTCCTCAATGGTCTGGTACAAGCCAAAAGTGAAGCAAGCATTGTACCCTGGCTGAAAGAACTGTTTGCCGATGAGAATATGCTCTCCAGAGCTTTCATCAACGCAACGGTTGCGCAGGCACAGGATACGGAACTACGTGCAGCACAAGCCGGTATGGCGGCGCATTTATGTGCGGACAATACGCAGACATTTGAAATCCGCTCAAGCCTTGAGGGGCTGGTAATTCCTGTACGGCTGATCTTCGGTGCGCAGGATCGCATTATTCCCGTGGCTCATGCCCATGGCCTGCCGGGAGAAGTTGGTGTGCATGTGTTCCGCAATTGCGGACATATGCCTCAGCTGGAGCAGCGTGATGCTGTACTGCGTATCATCGGCGAGTGCAGCAGGGCAGCACAATAAAATTGCAGAAAACAGGCTGCATACCGTTCCCTCTGTATAGCCTGTTTTTCTGATCCCACCCCCGCCGGATGCAAGGCTTTCCTTTCCATCCTGCGGGGGATTTTTTCATTTTAATTATGAGATGGCTGCGTAAGCGCAACGGCAGGATTGTCTGCGCCGAGTGCACGCTGCACTGCCGCGCGTGCCGAGGCAAAATCCGGCATCACCCAGTTCGGTTCCTGTCCCAAAAACTTGTCGAGAAAGGCGATGGCAAAACCCGGCATTTCAGACGCATTTTCTTTATAAGTCCACCAGGTGCGCAGATCATTGGCGCTCTGGTCAATATCTGGGCTTATACCGAATTCCTGTTCCTGTATCGCGGCAATCGCACAGATACAGTAATTGGTATAGAGAAAACCTTCCGGCCAGAAACGGATGATTTCGTTCACATTTTCCATCTCGCCGGTCAGAACTTTATCCGGTGCATTCACGGCTCTGGCGGGGCTGAGGCGGATCAGTTCTTTGAGAACCAGACCGGCGGCAAAAATAATGAAATCCTTGCGGTCAACAGCAGCATAATGCTTGTTCTGATTGACCAGCTCGATCCAGTTGAGAAAGGCTTCCGTCAGGCGTTTTTCATCAATATCATAGCGCATACCGGTCATTTCGGTAATCAGACCGGCATGTTTTCGCAAAGTCGCCCGAAACCAGCGCAGCTGACGCAGCCTGTGCCGTAAATCAGGCACATTTGCCATCTGGTTTTTGAATAGCAGATCCATCATGAGCTCTTTCTTGTATCGGTCTTTTATGCAGGCACTTTATTGACAGTAATCATAAGCGATGACAGGAGAAATGTCATGGTCCATTCGCTTTGACCTGCGTGTAATGAATTATACATATTGACATTGAAAAAAACAAATGTTCTCTAATTCACTCGGGAGAATGAGCTGATGACGGGTTCAGAGGCAGTCGGGAGGATATCGTATGGCGATATGGCAATGGGCATTATTAGCTTTGGCATTGCTCTGGGGTTTCCAGTCGCTGGGTGTCTGGTTCCAGATGCGTCACTATACCGATGTCATGAAGGGCATCAGCAATAAATACAAAGACGGATATGTTGGTGCCGGCCATGTGCGCGGGCGTTTCGGTAAGGGCGTTATTGTTCTGATCGTGGTGGATCGTGATCTGGTTGTGCGCAGATTGCTGGAGATGAGCGGTCGTACAGTCTTTGCCAAATTCACCCGTCGTGATGCTTTTGAAGGGCTGACACTGACCCAGTTGCGGGAGCAGCTGGAACAGGACAAATTTCAGCCGGCTGTGGCACATGCGGTGCGCTCTGCAATCGAACAGGCCGAAAGGCTGGCTGATACGTCTGACGGAGAGACCGGACTAACCGGTCTGAAGACAGCGGAAGCCTGAACTAAAAAAGAGTAGGGGAGGCCGCATGTCCGGTGCGGCAATCAGGGAGGTAATATGTCAATTACAGCAATGTTGGCACAACATGCCGACGTCACCATGCAATCCCTGCATCATGCGGGGGGGCTGGTATCCGACGCAGTGTTAAACGCAGGGCTGCACAGCAAAATGGCGGTGCAGCAAAGCGGCAATGATCTCGTGGTATTGGCACAAGCCAGCACCGATACGGGAACAGCGGCTGCAACCGGCGGCAATATCACTGTCGATCAGTTCCGTGAACGCCTGCAAAATGTGCAGCAGGAAGAACAGCTCGGCTGGCTTACCGCTTTGGGTAAACACTTTATCGGTGTGTTCCAGAAGGGCGGCGAGGTTCTGACCGGCTTTGTTACCGGTATCATCCCGACACTGATCGTGCTGATGACCGCTTTCTACGCGATCACCGAACTGGTGGGCGAAAAGCGCGTGCATGGTCTGGCACGCGGTGCCGGACGTATCGCGCTGACCCGTTATACGGTTTTGCCTTTGCTTTCAGTCTTCTTCCTGACCAATCCGATGGCTTACACCTTCGGTTCATTCCTCGAAGAAAAGCACAAGCCTGCATTTTACGATGCTGCGGTTTCCTATGTGCATCCGCCGCTTGGTCTGTTCCCGCATATCAATCCGGGCGAGTATTTCGTCTGGGGCGGCATTCTTGTGGCTTTGCTGGAGCTGGAAAAGAAGGGCGCAGTGCCGGGCGGTTATCATATCACTGTGGCCATCTGGTATGCGCTGGTCGGTCTCGTGGTGATCCTGCTCAAAGGTATGCTGACAGAACGTATTACCGCCATTATGGCGCGCCGTCAGGGCATTGAGCTCTGAGGGGCGGGAGGGGAACATGGCAAAAACCTATAAATCCGTAACAATTAATCCGGGTTCCGGCGGCTGGGGCGGCCCGCTGACCATTCAGCCGACCGAACAGCGCAACAAGGTTGTTTCTGTCACCGGCGGTGGTATCCACCCGATTGCCCGTCAGATTGCAGACCTGACCGGTGCTGAAGCGGTTGACGGCTTTAAAAGCCCGCCGATTGAAAGCGAAATGGCTGTTGTAATCGTGGATTGCGGCGGCACAGCACGTTGCGGGGTGTATCCGCGCAAGCGTATTCCTACGGTTAATGTGATGCCGGTCGGCCAGTCAGGACCATTGGCACAGTATATTACCGAAGATATCTATGTGTCGGGTGTGAAGTCTGAAAATATTGCCCTTGCAGATGGTTCCGCACCGGCGGCTGCTGCTGCGACACAGACCAAGGCTGAGGCACCTGCTGCTGCACCGGTTGAACAGCCTTCTGAGGGCGGTCTGATCGGCTTTATCAGCAGTGTCGGCCGTGTAATGGGCGGTATTGTCGGCGTATTCTTTAATGCCGGTCGCCGTACCATCGATCAGGTTATCCGTAACGTATTGCCGTTCATGGCTTTCGTTACCATGCTGATCGGTTTCATCCTCTATACCGGTATCGGCGATATTCTCGCACAGCCGCTGGGGCCGCTTGCCAATAATATTATCGGCTTGCTGATCCTGTCCGCAATCTGTGGCCTGCCGTTTCTGTCACCGGTTCTCGGACCCGGTGCGGTGATTGCGCAGGTGGTTGGTGTGGCAATTATCGGGCCGCAAATTGCCAATGGCACGATTGCTCCGGCAATGGCTCTGCCTGCACTGTTTGCCTATAACACGCAGGTCGGTTGTGACTTCGTGCCGGTTGGTCTGGCATTGGGTGAAGCCAAGCCGAAAACCATCGAGATCGGTGTGCCTGCGGTTCTCATCAGCCGTCAGATCATGGGGCCGGTTTCGGTGCTGATTGCATGGGCTGTGAGCCTGATGGTTCTTTAAACTAACACATACAATACAAAGAGCGGTCTGGTCGCCAATGACTGGCCGCTCTTGCAAAGCAGAATAGATTGAAAGGTTCCGCCATTATGACAATTTCTCTGAAGACGCGGATTACCGCTGTGGGTCCTGAAGTGGCGGATCTGGCTGAAGGCGGCGTTGTTATCCTGTTTGCTGACGGCTCTCCGTCAGAACTGGCAGAGGTTTCTGTGCTTCATGCGGTGGAAGACCAACCGTCTGCTGAAGCCCCTGCAACCGGCGCAAGGATCAGCATCGGCTCGCTTGAGGCGACGATTACCTCTGTCGGCTCCAGTGCATGGCAGAAAGTGTTGGATATCGGCCATGTGGTGATTTCGTTCAATGGTGCCGAGAGCACTGAACGTCCGGGAGAAATT
The DNA here is from genome assembly GCF_020341615.1 of Pseudochrobactrum sp. XF203. Lineage (NCBI taxonomy): Bacteria > Pseudomonadati > Pseudomonadota > Alphaproteobacteria > Hyphomicrobiales > Brucellaceae > Pseudochrobactrum > Pseudochrobactrum sp. XF203. The sequence goes on from NZ_CP084392.1 coordinate 419,392, forward strand.
TGCGCTTCCGAAGTGGATACACAGGCGCTGGTGGCGCAATTGCAGACCGGCACCACGATTATCATTCACGCATAAATTCAGACTATTGAAACAGGTATAGCATGGAACGCTCGACAATCGTACGGGTGCATGAAGGTTTACATGCACGGCCGGCTACCCGCTTTGTAAAGCTTGCCAAGAGCTTTGAATCGGACATTGAGATTGCTAAAGCGGACAAAAGCGTCAGCGCAAAAAGCTCCGTGAAGCTGATGCTGCTCGGCGTTAAGGAAAATGACACGGTAACCGTGCGTGCCGAAGGTGCGGATGCGATTGAGGCACTGGAAGCGCTGATCGGCTATCTGGAAAATCCGCTGTCGGGTCTGGATGAAAATGCGGATGCTCCTGTTGTTGCGAGCGCGCCTGCATCTGTTGACCCAATAGTTCCGGCTGTTTCGCTGGCAGAGCCGGAAGAGACCGGTTTCATCACCGGTATTGCGGCCAGTGAAGGCGTGGCAATTGGTGAGGCCTATCCGTTTTTCCCGCCGGAAATCTCTGCCGATAACCGCACGTTGAAAACCTCTGAAATATCCGCAGAACTTGCCCGCTTTCATGATGCTGTCGCGCATGTTCAGCAGCGTATGGATGCGGAGCTGAAAGCGGATAATCTTGCCGAGAGCGATCGCGGTATTATTGCGGCATTGAAGGATATTGCTGCGGACGAGACTTTACTTGATGAAGCAACAGGACTGATCCGTGGCGGGCTGGATGCGCTCTCCGCCATGCTCGGTGCCAGTGCAGCCGTTGCCCGTCAGTTCTCAGAGATTGATGACCCTTATCTCAACGCCCGTGCCGATGACGTGCAGGCCGTTGGCCGTCAGATTTGTCTGGCGCTTCTGGGGCAGCAGGATATCAGTCTGGAAGCCTTGCCGGATGGCGCTATTCTGATCGCTGAAGATATCGGTGCATGGGATTTCGCCCGCGCGCCGCTGAAAAAGATCGGTGCGATTGTCTGTGGCCATGGCGGCGCAACCTCCCATGTGGCGATCATTGCCCGCACTCATGGTATTCCGGCGGTGCTCGGTCTGGGTAAGGCGGTGCATCAGCTGAAAGATGTGAAGCAGATTGCTGTTGACGGCAGTAAAGGCCGTGTCGCGCCGGATCCGGATGAAGCAATCTGCGCGGACTTCAAGCAGCGTATTGCAGATGCGAAGGCTGAAAAACAGGCTTTGGAAGCCTATCGTACTATGATCCCGCAGCGGGCCGATGGTACAGTAATTGAAGTTGCCGCCAATCTCGGTGCGCTGGAAGAGATTGAGGTGGCGCAGGCTGCCGGTGCGATGGGCGTCGGCCTGTTCCGTACCGAACTGCTCTTCATGAAACATATGCATCTGCCATCGGAAGATATGCAGACAGAAACCTATTCAGCGTTGCTGAAGGCTTTTGCACCTTATCCTGTGATTGTGCGCACGCTTGATATTGGTGGTGACAAGCCGATTGCCGGTATTGAATTTCCGCAGGAGGAAAATCCGTTTCTCGGCTGGCGCGGTATCCGTATGTGTCTTGACCGGCCGGATATTTTCAAGCCGCAATTGCGTGCCCTGCTGCGTTCTGCCGTGCATGGTCAGCTTAAAGTCATGCTGCCGATGATCTCGGATGTGGCGGAAATCCGCGCAACCAAAGCTTTGATTGAGACATGCAGACAAGAACTGCTCAGTGAGGGCAAGGCTTGCGGTCAGTTTGACCTTGGTGTGATGATTGAAACACCTGCCGCTGTTTTCGCCGCACAGCAACTTGCACAGGAAGCCGCTTTCTTTTCAATCGGCACCAATGATCTGACCCAATATGTCATGGCTGCAGACAGGCTTAACCCAACCGTTGCCAAGCTGAATGATGTTTCACATCCGGCGGTCATGGCTGCCATTGAGATGACTGCAAAAGCAGGCATTGAGGCCGGTATTATGGTGGGAATGTGCGGTGAGGCGGCAGCAAGGCCGGATCTGATTGCAGAATTTATCCGCATGGGGCTGACAGAACTGAGCATGAGCCCCGCTTCCATCCCGCGGGCAAAGAAGCTGATTTCTGAGCTAAAGTAAAAATAAACACCGCTGCAAAACGCAATGTTGCAGCGGTGTTTTTGCCTTTACGGCAGATGAAAAATCAGTGTGGCAAACAGTTTTTGCAGAGCCGCTTCATCCTTGTTCTGCAAGCTTTCAAGAATGCGCTCGCCGCGTGCTTCCACTGCCAGCAGGGCGCTTTCCAGATTATCAATATTTTCCATATCGACCGGTTTGGCCGTTGCCAGACCGCAGGCCAGACTAATGGCCGCAAAACCTGAAATCAGGGCTTGTTCGGACAGGCTGCTGGACTGGCGCACCGGTTGCTGGCGCAATATTTCCTGAAACAGCGCCGTGCACAGTATGGCAGTCTGCTGGATCACATCAGTTTTCGGGTCATGCAGGCGGGCAATATCCGCACTATAGCGCTGTTTCATATGGTTATAGACCGACATGAAAACCGCTTCCTGAATCAATACATTTTCAGCTTTATTACGGCGTAATACGGCTTTGGTCAGATAATACATATCGCGATGAAACGCGCGCTGCCCTTCTTGTCCGCTTGTGAAATAGAAGCTCAAACCCTGCACATCCGGCGCAGTGTCATGAATAGACGGATTGTCGGAAACCAGTGAAATAGAGATATTTTCAGCGGTGCTGAATGCTTTATCCATCACGGTTGCCGCAACATGTGCAGCACGGTTGAGGACAATATCCGGCAGGATTGCCGGTTCCGCAGCCTCATTCTGGCCGTGACGGGTACGGCGCAGGGCATAACGCAGGCCTCGCAGCTTGTCTTTGATACTGACGGCGATGTCGTTCGGAATGTCCTGATGCATGGTCGTTCATCCTGCGCGCATGATGCGGGTATAACCCGAAATGATGACGGGATTATTGTTTCTTCATGGCTGAAAAAGCAATAAGCTGCGCGCAGAAAAACCTGCTTATCGGCCAGTCTTTCAGCAGGTCGTATAAGTATGTGCAAAATATTCGGGGAATTGGGTTGAAAAGCACAAAGCGCAAATCGGGTAATGTTCAGGAAACACCGGAATTTATCGTCGGATCAGAAAGCGTCGCCAGCGAGAATAAAACCAACCGGCTGCGCACGCGCGCGGCATGGATGTATTATGTCGAGCAGATGACCCAGAATGACATTGCGGATGTGCTTGGTGTCGGTCGTGTAACGATTGTGCGGCTGCTGGCCGAAGCCCGTGCCCGCAATGAGGTGAAGATCACGATTGAAGGCAAGCTGGCCGGTCTGACTGCGCTGGAAAGAATGCTGGAGCAGACCTTCGGGCTGGAACGGGCAATCGTTGCACCGCTGTCAACGCCGGAGACTGACCCGATTGTGCCGATTGCTGCTGCTACCGGTGCCTATCTTTCCGAGAAAGTACAGCACGGCATGCGCATCGGTGTGGGCTGGGGGCGCACATTATCCGGCACTTTGCAGCATATCGGTGCGCGCAGTCTTAATGATCTTAAAGTGATTTCGCTTCTCGGCGGAATTGCACAGCCGCGCCGGTTCAATCCGCCGGAATTTGCCTGGCAATTCGCGCAGATTTTTCAGGGCGAGGGCTATCTGATCCCCGCACCGGCACTGGTTGACAGTCAGGAAACGCGCGAGGCATTGGTTGAACGCTGCGGTCTGAAAGATGTTTTCGAAATGGCTGATGATCTGGATATGGTGCTGCTCAGCATCGGCGGCATTGAGACGGCCAGCAGCACATCCTATCGCGTTGGTCTGATTGATGAAGCGCAGAAGCGCTCTTTGATCGAGAATGGCGCAGTCGGCGATATGCTGTTCCATTTCTATGACCGCAATGGCGAGATCGTTTCCGATCCGGTGCATGAGCGCGTGATGTCGGTCAGCATGGATAAGTTGCAGAAAGCACCGGTGCGTATCCTCACTTCCGGCGGGCCGGAAAAAGTGGTGGCTTTGCTCGGTGCGATGAAACTGCTGAAACCGACAGTTTTCATCACTGATGAAATCAGTGCCGCTGAAATGCTGAAGAAATATCAGGCCGGCAATTAAAGCTGTGACGCCCCCTCCGCATGATTGAACGTTGGGGAGGGGGGACGTCCTGACCGGTCTGTGAGTTAAAGATTTTTGATCGCATTGATGCGGTCGATACCACCGACAACTGGTGCGAAATCATCCCATACGGTTTTTGCACCGGCCTGCCACTGGTCATAATTTTCCGGTTGCAGAACCTGCGCACCATGTTCCTTGGCTTTGGCAATTGCCGCGCTTTCATCATCAACAATCAGCTGATTAAAATAGGTGGTGGCTTCTTGTGATGCTTCCTGCAGCACCTGCTGTTGTTCTGCACTGAGACCGTTCCAGAAATTGGCTGAGAAATAGACCACACCCGACGCCCAGATATGGCTGGTTTCAGTGACAAACGGCACAACCTCATAGAGCTTGAAGCTCGCATAGGCTGATTTTGTCAGATCCATCGCATCGGCAACGCCGGTTTCCAGTGCATTATAGGTTTCGGTGATCGGAATACCCACCGGTGTTGTGCCGAAATTGCTCCAAAGCTTGGTATGCAGCGGGCTTTGAATAGTGCGGATGCGTTTACCTTTGAGTTGTTCCGGTTTGGTCACAGCCTCTTTGGTCAGCAAATGCCGTGCGCCGTAATTGATGAAGCCGGTAGCGATAAAGTTCTGCGCTTTGAGCTTTTCTTTCAGATCATTACCGGTCTCGCCCTGCACGGTTTTCAGCACATGGTCAGCATCTTTGAACAAGAATGGCAGGTCAAGAATTTGCAACTCCGGCACCCAGCCGGACAAAGCGGAAACCGTGGAAAGGCTGCCCTGTATGGAGCCGAGGCGGATACCCTCAGCCACTTCCTTCTCACCACCCAAAGCACTGTCTTTGACGATATTGAAACGGAATTGTCCCGGCAGTTTTGCTTCCACGAGATCACGGATTTTCAACCAGATTTTGGTTTCCGGCTTATCATCGCCGAACAGTGAGGCAATCGTGATGGCAGTTTTAGCCTGCGCCGTGCGGATGAGGGCTGGCATGGCAAGAGCGGTTGCTGTGCCGAGCGTGGCTGTGCGCAGAAAATGGCGGCGGTTAAGCGTAATCATAGCGGGAGGATCCTTATGAGAGCAGGTCAGATGAGCAAAGCCCATGCGCCGAGAATGACGAGAGAAAACAGCAGAGCGATGAAATAGGGTGTCATAGCTTTGAAAAGAGCGGTGGCGGGCAGGCGGGTAACACCGCTGACCACAAAGACCAGCATGCCGACAGGTGGTGTCAGCCCTCCGATCATCAGATTGACTACGAGGATGACGCCGAACATGACCGGATCAATACCGGCGGCAACGGCAATCGGCAGAAAGATCGGGCCGAAGAGCAGAATGGCAGCGCCGATATCCAGAACAAGACCGACAACCAGTAGCACGAGATTGATGATGATCAGGATGACAACCGGATTGGCACCGAAACCACTGACCAGATCGGAAATTGTGCCGGAAATATCATCGACCGCCAGCAGAAACGCGAAGGGACTGGCCGTGCCGATCAGCAGGCCGATCGCAGAGGCTTCTTTGCCGGACTGTCTGAAAATATCATAGAGCGAGGTAATGCCAACTTTGCCGATCAGGGCCATGACCAATGTATAGAGCGCAGCAATGGCAGCAGCTTCTGTGGTCGTAACTACGCCCATGCGGATGCCGACAACCACGATAATGCCAAGGCCGAAAGCGGGGATGGCACCGATGGCTGAATGCAGGCGTTCCTGTCCGCTGGCACGCGGCTGTGTCACTTGTTCACGAACGGTCAGATGAATGGCGACGGCAAGGCAGAGAGCCATGATCGCACCGGCAAAAAAACCGCCGACAAGCAATGCGCCGACAGAGAGATTGGTTGCCGCTGCGAGAATGAGAAAAGCAATAGATGGCGGGATCACATTATCCAGCACTGAAGTGGCCGCAATAATTGCACCGGCCTGTGCAGGCGGATAACCACGCTTCACCAGTTCCGGCTGGAAGGTTGCAGCGCCGAAGGCCGCATTGGCGACAGAAGAGCCGGAAGCTCCGGAAAACAGCACACTGGTCAGCAATGTGGTCTGCGCCAATCCGGCACGGCGATGGCCGACAAGTGAGGAGGCAAATTGCACGATCTTCTGCGCAATGCCTGCGGCGGTAAGCAGGCTGCCCGCCAGCAGAAAGAACGGAATTGCCAGCAGCAGGAATTTGGAAACACCGGTCACAGTGGAAGACACCACAGCCGGTTCCGGCAAGGTGCTGCCAAAGGCAATGGCAATATAGGCGGCGGCCAGAAATGCATGGGGTAGAGGAGCCGCAACCAGCAGTCCGGCCAGAGCAATCAGACCCAGCACAATACTCGGGCTTAAATCCGTATCAATATGGATATGGCTGACCGCGATATAGAGCGCCGTTGCCAGCAGACCGGCAATCAGCAGATCCGGTATTTTATTCTCGCTGATGCGCTGTAGCCCCAGCACAATCAGAATAAAGAACCCGCCGAGACCGAGAAAGCCGAAACGTATCCATTCCGGCAGGCCGAGTGTCGGAGAAATGCCGCCAAGTAGCACAGCAATCCGTGCGCTGCCAAAGCTGAGGATCAGCCCGCTCATCAGCGTGAAAGTGTCCGCAATAATAGCCGCGCCACGCTGACCCGAAGGCGAGAGACGGGATGTCACCAGATCAAGCCGCATCGCCAGTGCCGAATTGATTGCCAGCGGCGCACCAAAGGCAATCAATGCAACATAGAGCCATGTGGCCAGTTCTTCAGAGCCGAGAAGACCGGTATTAAACCCGTAGCGCAGCACCACTGTTGTCAGCACAATCAGCAGCAATGCGGCAAGGAGCGCGGCACAGATTGCACCCAGCAGATTTTCAATGCCGGTCAGCATTGTTCTGGCAAAGGATTGCACCGGTGTTATTGCGATCGCGGGATAGGTCTTCACTGTACTCATCATCAAGCCGGAACTGCCTTAGAGAGGTCGCGGTCAAACAGTGTTGACCATGTGTAATTCTTTGCTTGCTTTACTTCTGTTGAAACATCAAGACGCGGCAGCACAGTTTCCCCGAAACGATAGGCTTCTTCCAGCAATGGCATACCGGAGAGGATGAATGTTTCCACACCGGCTTCACGATAGGCCTCCAGTGTGCGGATCACCGTATCCGGCGAGCCGACAATGGCAGTACCCGGACCCGGACGCACAAGACCGATACCTGCCCAGAGATTTGGCGCTACTTCCAGATCACGTAAGTTTTCAGGCTTAACACCGCCATGCAAAGCACTCATGCGTTTTTGGCCAACGGAATCCGTGTTGGAAACAAAGCGCTGATTGGCGGCAATGGATGCGGCATCCATCTGAGCATAGAGATCATTGGCGGCCTCCCATGCTTTGGCATCAGTATCACGCACAATCACATAAAGCCGGATGCCATATTGCATAGTACGGCCGAATTGTTTGGCGCGTTCTTTGACCTTGGCGATTTTAGCTCCGATCTGCTCCGGCGTTTCACCCCATGACAGGTAAGTGTCGGTATGTTTGGCGGAAACATCGAGCGCTTTATCGGAGGAACCGCCGAACCAGAGCGGCGGCGGGGTAATCGTATCGCCCACCGGCAGTGCCAGTTTGGCACCGGTTGTGGTGAAATATTTGCCCTGATAATCCACGCTCTCTCCGGCAAACAGTCTGTGCCAGATGGTCAGATATTCATCGGCCATGTCATAGCGTTCATCATGGGGAATGTTCATACCATAGGCGCCGAGCATTTTGGCGTCACCCGATACGACATTGACCAACAGGCGGCCGTTGGAAAATTCCTGAAAACTTGCAGCCATTTTGGCAAGCAAAGTCGGCGCAATCAGACCCGGATGGATGGCAACGAGAAATTTCAGCCGCTCCGTATAAGGCAGCAGCGAATTGGCTAATCCCCATACATCATGGGCGCCGGTGGCAAAGAGTGCGCCGGTATAGCCCAGCTGGTCATAGGCCATGGCAAGCTGCTTGTAATAGCCGAGATCAACCTTGCGGGAACCTTCAGGCTTCCACGGATAGGCACCGTCAGGTGCGCACATATACCAGAAAATATTCATATCATTGTCCGTATTCGTAAATTGCGGTGATGGGTGCGATCAGGCAGCCTGCGGATAAATCTGCGCAAGGCGGTCAAAATGCCCGTGACGATGCAGAACTTCTGCTTCTGTCTGCTGTTCTGTGAGAATGGTTTTATCCGCCGGAATGACAGTGAAATCGCGTGAGGCAATCACCTTTTCCCAGCCTTGCAGACTGGCTTCCGTTGCGCCGCTTTCCACCAGCCTGCGGGCGGCCTGATGTGGGTCTGCTGTGATTTCGTGGCCGATCCGTGCCAGTTCCTGCGCAATTTTCAGGCGGGATTGGGCATCAAGCCCGCTGCTTTCCAGCGTCCAGAATAAAGAGCGGTTGGGAATAGTGGAGCCGCAGCGTGAGAGCAGACGGATATCATCACGCTCAAGGGCATTTTCCAGACGTGGTGCCATAGCAATCCACGCATCAACACGACCGTCGAGCAGGGCGGGCAGGGCGTCATTGACCTCCGGTTCGACGCGTTCAATATCGGCGAGGCTGAGACCGGCCTCTTCCAGATTGCGTGCTAGATAATAGGTCTGGAAAGAGCCGTCCACCAGCCCGATGCGACGGTGTTTCAGATCAGATGTGGATTTGATCGGGCTGTCAGCGCGCACCAGAATAGCGCCATTGGCAGGGCGCGGAGCGGAGGCGGCGATATAGTTGACAGGCAACCCGTCCAGAGCTGCGGTGATCGGCGGAGTGGAACCGGTGCCGCCAAAATCAATCTTACCTTCTGTAATCAGTCTGCCGGTGTCGCGCCCTTCGCGATAGGCAACAAACTCACCATCCAGTGCGGCAAAGGCATCAGGCCAGACCTGTGCGATACGCAGATGCAGATTGCTGGGATGAACACCGATTTTCATAAACTGCCCTTTCAGAAGACAGGCAGAAACCGGAATTATCCGCCTGTGGTACTGAGATACAATTTACGTTTTTGTAAAATGAAAGCCAAAGCGGGCTGTTCTAATTTTGTGCGGCTTTGTAACGGATTATTCTAGTTTTTGGCATGTGCGCAGGTCATAATTTTTAACGCTTGAATTTATAACATATTGATTAATATCAGTTATCAATATATTTTTTTATAGAATGTTTGCGCGTGGTTATAATGAGAGGTTTAATGACCAAGCCGGTTGCAGCCCGTTTATGCCGTTCCGTCACCACAGCAAGTGACCTGCTCAAGCTGATTGCCAATGCAAACCGGCTGGCGCTGGTTTGTTATCTAATGGAGCAGGAAGCGCAGGTCGGTGAGCTGGAAGCGGAACTGCGTATTCCGCAGCCGAGCCTGTCGCAACAATTGAGTATTCTGCGTGAGGCAGGTGCCATTGCCTGCAGGCGCGATGGCAAGACGATGATCTATAGTGTGGCCGACCCGCGCGTTGAGCAGATTGTGCTGCGCCTGCGGGAGATTTTTGACGGGCTGGAAGATGTGACCGGACGTAATATGACAAACCGCCAAACATCCGATGCGATGCCCGACCTGATGTTTGACTGATATGATTGATCTCTACACATGGATAACGCCCAACGGGCTGAAAACCTCCATTGCGCTGGAAGAATTTGGCTTGCTTTATCAGGCGCATGCAATCGACCTGACCAAAGGCGAGCAGTTCTCTGAAAACTTCCGAAAGATCAGTGCGGGCTCTAAAATTCCGGCGATTGTCGATCATTCAAACGGGCTGACATTGCTGGAATCCGGTGCAATCCTGACTTATCTCGCAGAGAAGACCGGCCGGTTTCTGCCAATATCAGGCGTTGAACGCTATGCGGTGCTGGAATGGGTATTCTGGCAGGTTGGTGGTTTAGGCCCCACACTCGGCCATGCACATTATTTCCTGACCTATCATCCCGATGTGGCACCGGCAGCATCAGAGCTTTTCGCAAGTGAAACCAAGCGGCTTTACGAGAAGCTGGAGCAGCATCTGAACGGCAAAGATTATCTGGCAGAAGAGTATTCCATTGCCGATATGTCAGTCTGGCCGTGGGTGTCACGTTTTGAACGCCATAAAATCAATCTCAATGATTATCCCTCCGTCCGGCGCTGGTATCTGCAAATCGCCAAACGGGAAGCTGTGCAGCGCGGCTATCGCGTGCCGGTTTTTACGGGGGAGATTCCTTTGCCGCCCCCGCTGACACATGAAAATTCTGAAAGTTCTGAGGAAAGACTATGAGTGCGCCCCGCATAACCGGATTTTCCGGGAACCTGACCAGCCCGTCCAAAACCCGTGGCTTTGTTGAACATATTGCCGGACAGGCAGCTCTGGCCCTCGGCGGTGTGTCATCCGTTTATGATATTGCCGATCTGGGAGCGTCGTTCCCTGCTGCACGCTGGCCGTCGCAACTCGACAAGCAGGCTTCTGACATTGTCGATGAAATTGCCGCTGCTGATCTGCTGGTTGTCGGCACACCGACTTATAAAGGCAGTTATACGGGACTGTTCAAACATTTCTTCGATCTGCTTGATCCAAAATTGCTGCGTGGCAAGCCGGTCATTCTCGCGGCAACCGGCGGCGGTGATCGCCATTCGCTGATTGTCGAGCATCAGTTGCGCCCGCTATTCGGATTTTTTGAGGCTTTTGCCCTGCCGACCGCAATCTATGTCTCGGATCGTGACTTTACCGACGGGCAACTCAGCAATCCTCTGATTGAGAGCCGTATTACACAGGCGGTTTCCGAAGCCGTGCGTGTGGTTTCCGGCCATCATTATCAGCAGCAGGCGGCTGAGTGAGCATTTCACTCAGCGCAGCATAATCAGTGCCATTCCGGCCACCACCAGCAGAGCGCCAAGCCATGCACCATTGGCGGGGCGTTCACCGGTACGCAGCCATAGCAGCGGCAGAATAATCACCGGTGTTGTGGCCGAGATGGTGGAGACAATACCGACTTTGCCGCCGGAGAGCGCAAAGAGCAGCAATGTCATGCCGAGTGCCAGCGAAAGAAAGCCGGTCAAAGCGGTGAGGAAGGCAATCTTTAGCGTAAAAGGCTTTTTCGGCTTGAAAGCCGGAACAGGTAATTGTGTCAGCACGGTCAGGCAGCAGGCCGCAATGCCAACACGTAACAGCGAGGCCAGTGCCGGATCAATGCCGCTGACCATGACAGGGCGGGCAATAATCGAGCCGATGGCCTGACCGGTTGCCGCTGCCAACCCCAGCCCGACACCGATCCAGAGCGGGCCTTTGATCTTTTCCCATTCATGGATTTGCGCACGGCGCTTGCCAAACAGAATGGCCAGCAACACGCCGGATATAGTGACGGCGATACCGAGCACACCCATAGGCGATAATGTTTCATCCAGCAGTATCCAGCCAAGCACGGCGGCAATCGGTGCATTGAGCGCAAACAGAATACCGGAGCGGCGGGGGCCAAGGCGGTTCAGAGCGGTGAACAGCAGAGAGTCGCCGACGAAAATCCCGATCAGGCCGGAGAGCAGCAGCGGAACTGCGCTGTCCCAACTGAGGTCGCGCCATGTGCCGGAAATCAGGACATAGACCAGCAATAATCCGGTGACGAAAACCTGCCTGCCACGGTTGAATGCCAATGCGCCGACATGACCGGCGGGAATGGCAGAAATAATACCTGTAAACGCCCAGCAAGTCGCGGCTCCGAGTGCGGCGAGTTCATATACAGGCATAGTCGTGATCCGGATGCAGGATGAGAAATGTTTGAATAACAAAGGCTTCTACAGATACAAAGCCTTGCCGTCCAATCATATTGCGCAGAGCGGATCATCAAAGTTTCAGATCAGATCATGTCTTTATGCGATGACCGGATTTGAGCATGCTCCTGTTGCTCTTGCTCACGATAAAAAAATGTGGCCGCGAAAATCGCGGCCACATTCATGATTTCAAATTGTATCTGTAACTTATGGAGTTACGTCAAAACCGAACCATTTTTCGGACAGCTTTTTGATTGTGCCGTCTGCTTTTGCAGCTTCAATCGCTTCGCTGAACTTCTTCTGCAGTTCTGGTTCGTTCTTGCGCAGACCAACGGCAACGCCGCGACCCAGAACGCCGCCTTTGAAGTAAGGGCCGGTCAGAACGATATCTTCATTGCCTGGCTTTTTCGCAGCATCGGCCAGATAGGCCAGCGACGCTACAACCAGATCAACGCGGCCGGACTTCAGATCCAGATCGTGCTGTTCAGTTGTCTTATATTCGCGGATATCAGCGGAATCTTTGAAATAGGTGTTGAGCAGTGTCAGGCCGAGCGAAGCGGTCTGTACGCCAACAGTGCGGCCTTCGATTGAAGTCGAAAATTCGCCGATGGCTTTCTTCGTGGCTTCATCTTCATTGGCAAGGAACAGAGTTTCGCCGGTATGCGGCAGTTTCGCATAAGGGCTGTCTTTCAGCGTTGCGAAAGTCTGTGGTGTCAGGCCGTAGGAAACCGAGAAATCAATGGTTTCTTCACGCTTTGCAGTGGCGGTCAGGCCAGCCATGATCGCGTCGAATTTACCGGCGTTCAGCGCAGGGATCATGCTGTCAAATGGTGTTGCAACGAGCGTGCATTCCACTTTCATATGATCGCAGAGATATTTGCTCAGCTCGATTTCATAGCCGTCGAGTGTGCCGTCCGGCTTGGTGAAGTTGTACGGACGGTAAGCACCTTCAGTTGCGATGGTTACTTTGGTCCATTTCTTTTCTTCAGCCTGTGCAGTGACGCTGGCCGATACGGCGCCGAGCAGCATTGCAGAAGCAAGAAGCGATTTGGTGATGAGGCTGATTTTCATAGAAGCACCCTGTTTACAATTATTCTTGTTCATTTAGAGCGGCTCCATTCAGGATTGAACTTTTGAGCCGCTCTGTCTCTTTGTCTTTACGCATTATCCTATGCATCGAAGTGGGAATAGAAATCAGTCCAGCGAACTGATTTCCCCGCGAAGACGCTTCGCACTTTTGCTGGAAATGCTTTAAGCCGCATTTTCGTGGCTGATGAATTTGCGGAAACGCTCTGACTTGGAATTGGTGAAGACTTCCGACGGTGCGCCGTCTTCTTCAACCTGACCCTGATGTACAAAGATAACGCGGTTGGAAACGTCACGGGCAAAGCCCATTTCGTGGGTCACGACCAGCATTGTACGGCCTTCTTCAGCAAGTCCGCGCATCACGCGAAGAACTTCACCTACCAGTTCCGGATCAAGTGCGGAAGTCGGTTCGTCAAACAGCATTACTTTTGGTTTCATCGCCAGCGCACGGGCAATCGCTGCACGCTGCTGCTGGCCGCCGGACATATGTGAAGGGTAGTAATTGCGCTTATCGGCAATACCGACTTTAGCCAGCAATGCTTCCGCTTCTTCAATGACTTCAGCGCGGTTGCGCCCCTGCACATAGATCGGCGCTTCAATTACATTTTCCAGAATGGTTTTGTGTGACCAGAGGTTGAAGCTCTGGAAGACCATGCCGAGTTCCGAGCGGATGCGCGAGACCTGTTTTTTGTCGGTCGGATAGCTCTCGCCTTTGGAGTTCTGCGCCATCTTGATGGTTTCACCGGAAATGGTGACCGTACCGGATGTCGGTGTTTCCAGAAGGTTGATGCAGCGCAGCAATGTGGATTTACCCGAGCCGGAAGAGCCGAGAATGGAGATCACTTCACCTTCGCGGGCTTCGAGCGAAATACCTTTCAGCACTTCGACCTGACCGAAATTTTTGCGCAGGTTTTCGACTTTCAGCGCGACCGGTGCGGATGCGGATACTGTATTGCTCACGATGCTTTTCCTTCAGTAGGAATATTGGCCGGTACGCTGACAGGAACAGGCTGACGCAGATATGGCGTCAGACGGTATTCAGCCAGCAGCAGAAGACGGGTCAGAATGAAGTTGATGGACAGGTAAATTGCACCGGCAACGACAAAAACTTCAATCGCGCGATAGCTCTCGGCAATCAGCTTGGCAGCAATACCGGTCACTTCCATCAGCGTGATGATCGAGGCCAGCGAGGTGGCTTTGACCATCGAGATCATTTCATTGCCATAGGCAGGCAGTGCCTGACGGATAGCAAGCGGCATGACCACACGGCGGAAAGCGGTGAAGCGCGACATGCCACAGGCCTTGGCTGCTTCAATCTGGCCATGAGGCACGGATAGCAGACCGCCACGGATGATTTCACCGGCATAGGCTGCAGTGTTCATCGTCAGAGCGATAACCGCACACCAGTAAGGTTCACGCAGGATCGGCCACAGGAAAGAGTGACGGATCGCCGGAAACTGGCTGAGGCCGTAATAGATGATGAAAATCTGCACCAGCAGCGGTGTGCCGCGGAATACAAACACATAAATACGTGCAATCCAGTCCAGCACAACATTACCGGACAGGCGCATCATCGCGATGACCAGAGCAAGACAGGCACCCAGTGCAATCGCAGTCGCGGCCAGTTTCAGGGTCAGAGGCAGACCCGCCAGCATGGCGACAAAAGATTCAGCGAAGAATTCAAAACTCATTGGGCTCTCCTCACGCCGCGGGAGAAATAGCGCTCAGCGGACTGCAGAATGCCGCCTGAAACAGACGAAATCAGCAGATAGAGGGCACCGGCGATCAGGAAGAAGTTGAATGGCAGACCGGTTGAACCGGCACCGATCTGTGCCTGACGCAGCAGCTCCACAACGCCGGTCACGGAAACCAGAGCGGATTCTTTCAACGATACCTGCCACACATTGCCAAGGCCCGGCAGCGCATGACGCAGCGACAGAGGCGCAATGATACGGCGGAATTTCAGCCAGCGACCCATGCCGCATGCGGTTGCTGCTTCCAGTTCGCCTTTGGCAACGGCTTTGAAAGCACCACGGAAAACTTCCGTATGATGCGCGCCGCAGGAAATGGCGATAGCCAGCATGCCGGCGAGAAAGCCCGGAAAACCGAGGAAACCTTCAGCGCCGAACAGCTTGCCGATTGCGGTAATCGCTGCACTGCCGCCGAAATAAAACAGATAGATAATCAGCAGGTCAGGAATGCCGCGGATAATGGTTGTATAACCATCCGCGATGGTACGGGTAATCCGTCCGCCTGAGATTTTTGCCCAGGCACCGAACACGCCGATGACTGCGCCGAGCAAAAAGCCGGTCACAGCAAGGGCAACACTCATTAATGCGCCGGTGAGCAGAACTTGCCCCCAGCCGTCAGGCCCGAAGCTGAGGATTTCAAAAAAGCTGAGTTGCTTCATAATGTCCTTGGCCGGTTAGAGCAGTTTCAGGAAAAGTGGGAACTGGTTTTCCGTCCGAAACTGCGTGTGAATAGAAGGAGAGATGAGAAAAATGGTTGTCATAATGGATTCCTGTAGCCCGCTGACTATGCTTTTTGCACGGGGAGGGCAGGCTGAACATCATCCGGTATCGGATTGATGAAAACTGTACCGCCGAGGCGTTTTTTATGATCTGCTTTGGCCGCTGTAATATGTTCCGGATTGCGGAACAGTTCTGCAGCGGTGCTGCTCATGATTTTCGCTGCATGTGCCATGCCTTTATGGGCTGCAGGCAATTTCCCCTGCGCCACCATTTGCCATGAATGCAGCGGCGTGCCGATTGCGCAGGTCGCACCGCGCATTTGCACAGTTGGTACCACCCAGCTTACACTGCCCACATCGGTAGAGCCGACAAAGGAATTATCCCCGTTATACGGCTTATAGATCTCTTCGCATAGGGCAAGTCCGTCTTTTGGCTCAACACCAAAGCGGCGGAAAGCATCCGAAATATCTTCTTTGCTCAGAGTATCCTGAAATTCGCGGGCAGTCTTTCTGTCCTGCTCGTCAAAAACAGGTGCGCCGAGACGTTCCAGCTGAATCTGCATCAGCTGTTCAAGGGTTGAATTGCCGATCAGATTGGCATCACCGCTGATGATCTCATCACGCACGGAGGTTTCCGTCATCAGGGCTGCACCCTGTGCAATTTTACGAACGCGTTCCAGCAATGTCTGCATTTCCGGCAGGCTAAGCGCGCGGATCAGGTAACGCACTGTGGCTTTGGCTTGCACCACATTCGGTGCAATGCCACCGGTATCGGTGACAGCATAATGGATACGGGCGCTGGAAGGCATATGCTCGCGCATATAATTGACACCGACATTCATCAGCTCCACGGCATCCAGCGCACTGCGTCCGAGATGCGGGGCGGATGCGGCATGGGCTGCGCGGCCGGTAAAATGGAAGCTGATTTCATTGCAGGCCAGAGAAACCGGATCATTGACACCGGCAAAAGGAGCGGGATGCCAGCAGAAGGCGACATCCACATCATCAAACAGGCCTTCACGAACCATGAAGCCTTTGGCCGAGCCGCCTTCTTCCGCAGGGCAGCCGTAATAACGCACACGGCCTTTGATGCCGTTTTCTGCCAGATAATCTTTCAGCGCAGAGGCTGCGAGAAGCGAGCCGGAGCCGAGCAAATTATGCCCACAGCCATGACCATGGCCGCCGCGCTCAATTTCCTGCGGCTCTGCCAGACCGGCAATCTGGCTCAGACCGGGCAGGGCATCAAACTCACCGAGAATAGCAATGACAGGGCCGTCTTCACCGGCTTCGCCCATAACGGCGGTCGGCAGACCGGCAATACCGCGCTCTACGCGAAAACCTTCATCCATCAGCATCTGCGCATGGGCATCGCTGGCTTTATATTCTTCGTAATTGGTTTCAGGATTGTCCCAGACTGCATCACTCAGATCAAAATAGGCAGGGCTTTTCTCTTCAACGATATCCCAGATATCAGAATGATTTTTCAATTGCCTGCTCCGTTTGATCCTGACACGCGCTGCATCCTTTACGGATAGTGTCGTGCTATGCTCGTTTACCCGTTCAGACTGGGAAGATGAAGGGGTATTACAACTTATTATTGAGTGCTGATAAAATTCCTTGGCCCCGCTTACAAGTGCTGATTACATCAAAAGCTGCCGTTCAACATAGTTTGATGCTGATACAGGCTGTATAAAGACAGCATGCGGGTCTGGAATATCCTCCGTTGCAGACAACCTCCTCTTTCTGCGCGCTGATAACTACAGTGACGAAATGGCAGAGTACAGGCACAATAATGCTCAAAAAGACGGCATTATTTGCCAATATGGATGATTGTTGTGCCGAAACGGGCGCGAAACAGCGATTTTGAACACTGTTTTCGGCTGAGAATAAGCATAATGGTCAGTTTTGACGGATGTATAAAGTGGTCGTGATTCAGTGGCCGTTGACCAGCCCGAGGATCAGCTGATGAATATTTCCGCCCTGTGCCATATCTGAACGGTCAAAATCGCGGCCGCGCTGGCGCTGTTCCTGAAACAGTTCCGAAAGTACTTTATTCAGCTCTGTTTTGAATTTGGTGCATTTCGGATCATTGGCAACGGACATCCCGACGGTGGCCGTTTCAATTTTCTGCACCATTTCTTTGATGTAATCGCCGTGAATATGTTCATGTTTTTCAATGCCGGCATAGAATGTTGCCCAGAGTGCGGCAGTCTCCGGCGGTAGCTTTTGCGCCGGTTTAGGCAATGTATATGTAATTGTCAGTTTTGGTTTGGCGGAAACCAAAGTGCAGTTGCCATCATCGGTTTTATATTTGCGCGACCAGAGCAATGTGAAATTTGTATGCGCAATGGTGCGTCTGTTCTTGCCGATCTGCGGGCCTTTTTGGCCGATGGAAGCATAGAGCTCGGGGCCTGTTGTGCCGGAGACAGAATAGGTTTCCACTTTCTCAATCGCCTGCCATTCAGCTTGGGCACTGCCCGCCCAGATCGTGCCGGTTGCAAGCAGGGTGAAGAAAATATTTTTAACAAACATGCTATCTTCCGGTTTGACCGACATTGTTGAAAGAATGCCGGAACCGGCGTGTCTATACCTAGAGCGTATCCCGAAAAGTGTGAAGCGCCTTCGCGGGAAAAACAGTCCACTGGACTGTTTTTTTATCCCGCTTCGATCGGATAGCATATGCGCAAAATAAAAAGATCGAGTATTTTTGCCCGAATGGATCGCATCAGTGAAAGCATCATTCGAATGGCCGAAAGCCGGTCTCCCGTTTCGCCGGTTCTGAGCCTCCCCTGATTTAGTTGGGATGATTGTGATTTTATTCAAAATTATCAATGGCACTCGGGCAGAGATCGTTCCACTATCACGATACGGAATCACTTAACTCCGGTCATCAATCACTTTGTGACCGGACTAAGAGCGTAGTCAGAAGACTGTGAAACAGTTTTCAGGATACGCGTAAAATGAACAGGCAAGGCAGTTCTGTTGGTTACTTGAACAGAGAGGTTTTGTCTGCCGGATGGAATGGGGAATACCAGTATGAATATTTATAAAAAGGCGCTTTCGGCGACAGCACTTGCTTTGCTGCTCGGCGGAATGGCCTCTGCTCAGGCTTCAGCAAAAACACTGATTTATTGCTCTGAAGCAGCACCGGACAATTTTGATGCGGCAACCACCACATCAGGTGCAACTTATGACGCTTCGGCGCGTAACGTGTCCAACGGTCTGATTAAAATCAAGCGCGGTTCAACAGAACTGGAACCGGGTCTGGCCGAGCGCTGGGAAATTTCGGAAGATGGTAAGGAATATACATTCTTTCTTCGCAAAGGCGTAAAATTCCAGACGACCAGCTATTTCACACCGACCCGCGAATTCAACGCGGATGACGTGATTTTCAGCTTTGACCGTCAGGGCAACAAAGAAAATCCGTTTTACGGTAAGGGGACATGGCCGCAATATGGCGCCTATTCTTTCCCGACACTGATTAAAGAAATCCAGAAGATCGACGATCATACGGTTAAGTTCGTGCTGAACCGTCCGGAAGCAACAATGATTGCTTCGCTGTCGCTAACCTTTGCTGTAATCCAGTCCAAAGAATATGCGGATCAATTGGTGGCAGAAGGCAAGACCGATCAGCTGAGCCAGCTGCCGGTTGGTACCGGCCCGTATCAATATGTGGATTATCAGGCAAACAGCGCTGTGCGTTTTCAGGCCAATCCTGATTACTGGGGTGGCAAACAGAAAATCGACAATCTGATTTTCGCGATCACACCAGATGCTTCCGTGCGTTATCAGAAGCTGAAGGCTGGCGAATGCCATATCATCGCTTATCCGAACCCTGCGGATATTGATGAGATGAAAGCGGATACCTCGCTTGAAGTGCAGCGTAAAGAAGGCCTGAACATTGCATTCATGGCTTACAACACTGTTGTTGCACCATTCGACGATGTGCGCGTGCGTAAAGCGCTGAATATGGCGATCAACAAACAGGCGATCATTGATGCCGTATTCGGTTCAACCGGTATGGTTGCGGTCAACGCAATGCCTCCGGGCGTATGGGGCTATAATAAAGACGTTAAAGACGATGCCTATGATATTGAAGCATCGCGCAAGCTTCTTGAAGAGGCCGGTGTTAAAGATCTTTCGATGAAGATCTGGGCAATGCCGGTGCAGCGTCCTTATATGCCGAATGCCCGCCGTGCAGCGGAATCGATGCAGGCTGATCTGGCAAAAGTTGGTGTTAAAGCTGAGATCGTTTCCTATGACTGGAGCGAATACCTCAAGCGCTCGCTCGAAAAAGACCGTGACGGTGCAGTCATGCTCGGCTGGACCGGTGGTATGGCTGATCCGGACAACTTCCTTGCAGCTTTGCTGGGTTGTGAAGCTGTCGGCAGCAGTAACCGTGCCAACTGGTGTAACGCTGATTTCGAAAAGCTTATTCAGGCAGCGAAACTGACCACGGATCAGGCAGAACGCACCAAGCTTTATGAACAGGCGCAGGTAATCTTTAAAGAACAGGCTCCGTGGTTGACGATTGCCCATCAGGTGATGGAGCAGCCGGTCAGCAAGAAAGTCAAAGATTTCCGTATCGATCCTTTCGGCGGTTATCTCTTTGAAGATGTTGATATCGAAGAATAAGCAACACGATCTTACCCGTTTTTGGTGAGCACTTGTTTCAAAGTCAATGGCGCCGTCACCGGCGCCATTTCTGCAAGATGAAATGAAACTGTAAGCTGATACCAAAGTTCATTGAGTAAAACTCATTGGACTTTGGTTAAGCCCGTGTGGTGATTGAACATTTTCAAGGCGTGATGCGTTAGCATCTTGAGCCGCCTTGGTATGAGGTAAAAGAATCCGATGGATATTGTTGAACGCTTTCTGAACTATACCCGTATTAATACCACAGCCGTATCCGATGCGGGGAAACTCCCGTCCAGCAGCGGCCAGACTGAACTCGCCAATTTGTTGGCAGGCGAGCTGCGCGATTTGGGACTTACCGTGGAAATGAGAGATCATTCCATCGTGGTTGGTACATTGCCGTCCAATATCAAAAATGCCGACCATCAGGCACCGGTGATCGCATGGGTCGCCCATATGGATACCAGTGGTGAATATACTACTGATACCAAGGCGCATGTGGTGGATTATCAGGGCGGGGATATCGTCCTTAATAAAGCGCTTGATATCGTGATGCGCGTTGAGGAATTTCCGGAGCTGAAAAATTACGAAGGCGACCGTATTATCGTGACAGACGGCACCAGCCTGCTGGGTGCGGATAACAAGTCAGCGATCGCTGAAGTTATGCATGCGATGCAGGTGTTGCAGGATAATCCGCAGATTGAGCATGGCGAGGTTAAAGTCGTGTTTGTGCCGGATGAAGAGATAGGTCTGCTTGGTGCGAAAGCACTGGATGTACCGAGCCTTAATGCGGATTTCGCCTTTACGCTGGACTGTTGTGCAGTGGGTGAAATTGTCTATGAAAACTGGAATGCCGGTGAGTTTCACATTACCTTCCGTGGTCAGCCTGCTCATCCGATGTCGGCCAAGGGCAAGCTGCGCAATGCCATTCTCTATGCCCAGCAATATATTGGTATGCTGCCGGCGGGTGAACGACCGGAACATACGGAAAATCGTGAAGGCTATTACTGGGTCAAAGCTATTCAGGGCAGCGTGGCATCGGCCAAAATCGTGGTTGATATCCGCGATTTTACGGTAGAGGGCTATGATAAACGCCGTAACTTTATCGACACGCTTGCCGCAAGTTTTAATCAGTTGCATGGTGAGGGCACAGTATCGGTTGAATATCGTCCGATGTATCGCAATGCTGCCGAAGGCCTGAAGGGCGATAATTTCTATCCGGTTGAACTGGCTCTGGAAGCGATGAAAGCTATTGGTGTCGAACCTTATGCCATTCCGATGCGCGGTGGCTATGACGGTGCGGTTCTGTCAGAAAAAGGTCTGCCTTGCCCGAACCTGTTCTGCGGTGCGCATAATTTCCATTCGATCTACGAGTTCCTGCCTGTTGGTTCTCTGAACAAGGCATCGGAGATGGTGATTGAGATTTTGAAACGCGCAGCAGCGGCTAAACGCTGATTAAACATACGAACACAGTTATGAATGTTACAGGCGCGGTGTTATTCCGCGCCTGTTTTTATTCTGTCAGTAACAATGTGTGGAAGCCGGTAATACGCAGCAGATGTGCGCGCCATTCGGCAATGGCCTGATAATTATTCACATACCATCGCAAGGCTGAATAGACCTGATTGAACGCGCCGACTGTCATCATCAGGCCACCAAAATTCAGACCGCCGGAAAAATAGATCGGGGCGGCGGCCAAAATCGGCACCACAATGGCCATCCAGCCGAAGCCTGATGAAATCCATGTGAGATTGGTCTCCATGAGGATCAGCTTTTTTATGCTGGAATACAGGCCTTGAAATTTGCCACGCAAAAAGCCGATTTTCCGTTCGCTCTCATTGGCCATCGGGTAATTATCGTTTTCACTAATAATCTTAACAAGAGCGGTTCTGAATTCTGCTTCCTGCGCTTCACGGGCAGCGTTGAGTTTGACCAGCCCGTGCCCCACTAAACGGCTTAGGGCAGACGCAAGTCCAACATAGAGAATGGCCGCCCAAACCATATAGCCCGGCAGTGAAAATTCGTAGCCATTATAGCGGAATACAAAACCTTCCGACACATTCCACAGGATGCCTATAAAACTGAACAACAGAATAGAAGACTGAATGAAGCCGATTGTCAGTCCCGTGGTTGAATCTGCCAGCTGTCTTGTATCCTGATGGATGCGCTGGTCGGGATTTTGCGCATAAAAACCGGTCTTATCGAGTTTAGATGCCTTATTGCCATGCAGCCAGCAATCAAGAAGATTTTTGACGATAGCTTTGCGCATCACCACGGAAAGCGTTTGCTGAAACCAGTTTTGCGCAACATTGAGCACCAGCAATCCGGCAGCAATGAAGACAAAGATCTGCAACTGCCGGATAAATTCCGGAACATCCCGCTGCTCAATGGAATTATAAAACGGTACATTCCATTGATTGAGTGTCACCTGCCCATAGGCGGTTGCCAGCAAAATCAGCAGCAGCGTAACAGACATGGCTGCCAGTTTCAGAAACTCTTCCGAGGAATTCAGAAGCCTGCGCAGAATGCCGAGTTGCGTGAAAAAGGGAATATCCGGTAGGTGGCTGTCGCTCTGAGGGTCTTGTTGATGTGGCACCGAAATGACTTCTTTCAGCTGCTGCATAATTTAAAATCTTAGAGCGACCTTTGTGCGCCCAATGGGATGCACGGCGCTCTAATGACCCTGTAATTTTAGGCTGACTGCAAAGTAATAGAATTCGGGGAGCCGATCCAGAGCAGCCATTGAAAAAAATACGCTGCAATTTCATCAATGATAGAAACGACGAGCAAAAAAATCCCCCGAACCATTACTGGTCGGGGGGGATTGTCTCTTCAGAACTGAGCAGGAAGATCAGTCTTCTTTGCCGTAAATACCGGTATGGATGACACCATCCGCACCGCACCATGCGCGATACATGCCGGGGCTGTTGAATGGCAGTTCGATATTGCCTTTGGCATCAACGGCGATCAGGCCGCCGGAGCCGCCGAGTTCACCCAGTTCCTGCACTACATCGCCTGCAGCCTGTGCAAGGCTCTGGCCTGCCCAGCGCATACGCGCATCAATTTCATGACCAACCGCCCAACGGATGAAATATTCGCCATGACCGGTTGCGGAAATTGCAGCGGTTTTGTCATCCGCCCATGTACCGGCACCGATCACAGGGCTGTCGCCTACGCGACCCGGTGTTTTCGCGGTCATGCCACCGGTGGAAGTTGCAGCAGCAATATGGCCATTTTTATCGAGCGCAACCGCACCGACTGTACCGTGTTTGCGTGCCGGATCACCATCATCCGCCAGACCGAGGCGGCGGCGTTCCATTTCCGCTTTCAGTGCATCGAGACGTTGCTGAGTGCCGAACCATTCCGGCTCCATCATTTCCAGACCGGCATTTTCACAGAAGCGCTTGGCACCGTTACCGGCGAGGAACACATGCTCGGTCCGTTCCATCACCGCGCGCGCTGCCAGCACCGGATGACGCGGGCCGCAAATGCCGGTGATCGCACCGCAGCGGCGTGTCTCGCCGTCCATCACGGCAGCATCCATCTCATGGGTGGCATCGGTGGTGTAAACCGCACCGCGACCGGCATTGAACAGCGGATTGTCTTCCAGCGCCATAACGGCGGCGGTGGCTGCATCCAATGCGCTGCCGCCTTCATGCAAAATTTTCAGACCGGCTTCGAGACAGGCTTTGAGGCCTGCATGATAGGCGGCTTCCCGTTCCGGTGTCATGTTGGATTTCAGGATTGTGCCTGCACCACCGTGGAGTGCAATTACAGGAGTAGTTTCAGACATGGTATTCCTCAGATATTGAAAAGACTGACATGAGAACGCCGTCTCAATTGAGACGGCGTAACGTCATCAGTCAGAGCGCAGTTTCGGATCCAATGCGTCACGCAGACCATCACCAAACAGGTTGAAACCCAGAACGGTTACGAAAATCGCAATGCCCGGAAACAGGGTCAGGTGATCGGCAACGCCCATATAGGAGCGACCGTCTGCCAGCATGGCACCCCATTCAGGGCTTGGCGGCTGTGCGCCCAGACCGATGAAGGAGAGGGATGCCGCAGTCAGAATGGATGTCCCGATACGCATGGAGAAATAGACGATCACATTCGGCAGTGTGCCCGGCAGAATGTGGCGCAGCATGATCACGCGGTCTTTAACCCCGATGGCGCGGGATGCATCCACATAGACAGTGCGCTTAAGCTGCAATGTTGTACCACGGGCAAGACGGGCAAAAACCGGAATCGAGAAGATCGCGACTGCATAGATCACGTTAGTGATGCCAGGTCCGAGAATAGCGATAACCGCAATCGCCAGCAGGATGCCCGGAAAGGCCAGCAGCAGATCGCACAGACGCATCACGGCGGAGTCAATCCAGCGGCCGTAATAGCCGGAAATGATGCCGAGCGAGACGCCCACCAGAGCACCCAGTGTCACGGACAAGAAGCCGACAGACAGCGAAATCCGTGCGCCCCAGATGATACGGCTGAAAATATCGCGGCCATAGGTATCCGTGCCTGCCCAATGGGCGGCACTTGGCCCCTGCAGCACAGCATTATAATCCGGAATGGTCGGATCATAAGGCGCAACAAACGGCGCGAAGATAGCCATCAGCACCAGTGTGATGATGAAGATAAGCGCAACCATTGCCACTTTTTGTTTTTTAAAGCGGCGCCAGAATTCAGCCAAAGGCTTGCGCATTTTTTCGGTGGGTTCCACCACAACAGTTGTCGCACTCATTTGTAGCGGATCTCCGGATTTGCGAAAGCATACAGCACATCAACCAGCATATTGATGAAAATGAACTGCAGCGAGAACAGCAGGATCAGCGCCTGAATGACCGGATAGTCACGATAGGAAACTGAATCGACCAGCAGACGGCCGAGACCCGGCCATGAGAACACGCTCTCAACCACAATCGAGCCACCGAGCAGGAAGCCGAATTGCAGACCGACCATGGTGATGATCGGGATCAAAGCATTGCGCAGGGAGTGTTTCCAGATCACACGGCGTTCCGGCACACCTTTGGCGCGCGCAGTGCGGACATAATCTTCACGGGCAATTTCGATGAAGGAGGAGCGGGTGAAACGCGCCATGACTGCAGCAACACCGACGCCGAGCGTAAAGGACGGCATAACAAAATGCTGCCATGTGCCGTAGCCGCCGGTCGGGAACCAGCCGAGATGGACGGAGAACAGGTTGATAAGCAGCAGGCCGAGCCAGAAAGGCGGAAAGGAAATACCGGAAACCGCAATAATCATACCCGCATAATCAGGCCATTTGCCGCGTTTGACAGCGGAGACAACGCCGATCAGCAGGCCGAGAGCCGTTGACCAGAGCATGGCGAACAGGGTCAGCCAGACGGTCGGCATCAGGCGGGCGCCGATTTCTTCCGCAACAGTACGGCGGGTTTTCAGCGAAATGCCGAAGTCGCCCTGCACAGCGCGGGTAAAATAGCGGACGAACTGTTCAGGCAGCGGTTTATCAAGCCCGAGCGAGGAGCGCACAACGGCGACATCTTCAGCGCTGGCTTCAGGACCGGCAACAAGACGGGCAGGATCACCGGGCAACATATGCACGAAGGCAAAAACGCAGACCATCACCATCGCAATGACAGGGATAGTGGCCAACAGCCGTTTGATCAGATAGGCAAACATGGATTTCCTTTCTGAAAAACTGTGCTGACCGTATTAAGCGTATCCCGAAAAGTGCGAAGCGGTTTTCGGAAAAGATACGCGTCAAATAGCGGTCAGCACTCGCTTTCAGATGCGATTATTCAGCAAAAGCGGCATCTTCGAGCAGGAAGCCGCGGTCAGGCAGCATATAAACGCCCGACAGGCTTTTGCTCTTGGCAGCAATATTCTGGCCTACACCAAGGAAAATCCACGGTGCATCCTGCCATGCAAGTTTCTGCACTTCCGCATAGGCTTCAGCACGTTTTGCCGGATCTGCAGTTGCAATACCTGCTTCAATCGCTGCATCAACCTTCGGATTTTTATAATATGCGACGTTGAACATTGCAGGCGGGAAGCTCTGACCGTAAAGCAGCGGGCGAATACCCCAGTCAGCATCACCGGTCGAAGCAGACCAGCCGCCGTAATACAGCTGCACGGTTGCATCTTCAGGCTTATCAACGCCCCAGACTTTCTGCGCGGCAACACCGGCTTCAAGCGGCACGACATTGACCTTTACATTGATCTGCGCCAACTGCTGCTGGATGAACTGCGCGGCACGCAGGGAGCCGGTATTGGAGGCAGCCCAGACTTCTGTTTCAAAACCGGCTTCGAGGCCTGCTTCTTTCATCAGCTCTTTGGCTTTGTCGAGATTGAAAGTGTAGTCACCGGCCTTCACATGGAATGCCAGAGCCGAAGGAATGATGGAATCTGCCGGTGAGCAGTAACCATTGGAGACAACTTTACAGAAAGCGTCTTTATCAACGGCATAATTCAGAGCCTGACGCACGCGCAGATCATCAAACGGCTTCTTCAGATTGTTCATGGCGACATAGGTTTCAACGATCGACGGTGTCGCTTCGACCTGAACATTCGGATTGTTTTCGACTGCCTTCATCAGTTCAGTCGGGAATGTCGGAATGTACTGAGCTTCGCCGGTCTGCAACATCGCAAAACGGGCGCCGGATTCCGGAACGGAGCGGATGGTCACGCCGTCAACTTTCGGCATGCCTTCTTTCCAGTAATTGTCGTTTTTCACGACTTCCAGTGTATCAGCAGCCCAATGTTTGAAAGTGAACGGGCCGGTGCCGACCGGATTACGGTCGATATCTTTGCCGAATTTTTCCAGCGCTGCCGGAGAAATCATCATCGCGCCCGGATGGGCGAGAGAGGCAACCATGGCACCGAAAGGCTCTTTGAGGGTCAGTTTGATGGTTGAATCATCAACGGCCTGTACTTCCTTAACCATGGAAACAAGGCTGCGGCGGGACAGTTTGTTATCCGGATTGGCAAGACGGTCGATGTTGAACTTGGCGGCAGCAGCATTG
Source organism: Pseudochrobactrum sp. XF203 (assembly GCF_020341615.1). Taxonomy (NCBI): domain Bacteria; kingdom Pseudomonadati; phylum Pseudomonadota; class Alphaproteobacteria; order Hyphomicrobiales; family Brucellaceae; genus Pseudochrobactrum; species Pseudochrobactrum sp. XF203. Next base: position 446,370 of record NZ_CP084392.1, read on the forward strand.
AAATCTGTGCCGTCATGGAATTTGATGCCCTTGCGCAGTTTGATTGTAAACTCGGTGGCATTTTCATTGGCTTCATAGCTTTCAGCGAGAAGCGGGATCAGTTTCATATCCTTGTCGAAGCCGAACAGACCCTGATAGATCAGACGCAGCGAGGTCTGGGACAGGGTGTCATTGACCACAGCAGGGTCAAGACCGGTCAGGTTGTCCTGAACAGCAACGGTGAGCGATTTCGCCCATACGGTGCCCGGAAGCATGACAGCGGCAGCTAATGCCGATGACAGCAGAATTGATTTCAGTTTCATTAGTCTCTCCTTCCACTTATTATTTAAAATCACCGATCGGGTGGCGGGCTACAAAATGGCCGGGTTCCACCTCAACCAATGGTTTGACAACAGGCATATCGTCGGGCTTGCGCACCGGACTTGGAATTTCGCCCTCAATCAGCGGTCTGTTGCGGTCGCGCCGTGCCGGATCGGCAATCGGCACCGCAGAGAGCAGACGGCGGGTATAGGCATGTTGCGGATTTTCAAAAATCTGACGGCGCGGGCCGATTTCAACGATCTGACCGAGATACATAACGGCAACACGGTGCGAGACGCGTTCAACCACGGCCATGTCATGGCTGATGAAAATATAGGACAGGCCGCGTTTTTCCTGCAATTCCATCATCAGATTGATGACTTGCGCCTGAATGGAAACGTCCAGTGCGGCCACAGCCTCATCCGTAATCAGAATATCCGGATCACCGGCCAGAGCGCGGGCAATACAGATACGCTGACGCTGGCCGCCGGAGAACTGATGCGGATAGCGGCGCGCATGTTCCGGCTGCATGCCGACATCGCGCAGCAATTGCACAACGCGTTCCTCAATCTCATTGCCCTTGGCAAGGCCGTGGGTAATGAGCGGCTCGGCAATGGAGAAGCCAACTGTCAGGCGCGGATCGAGCGAGGCAAACGGGTCCTGAAACACATATTGAATTTTACGGCGTACAGCGAGTTTCTCAGCGCCGCTCAGCTTGAAAATATCCTTGCCGCGATAGTGTACCGAGCCGGATGTGGCTTCCTGCAGCATCATCAAAGTGCGGCCGGTGGTGGATTTCCCGCAGCCGGATTCACCGACGAGTGCCAGAGTCTCGCCCTGACGCAGATCAAAATTGACCTGTTCAACCGCGTGTACACGACCGGCCAGTTTGGAGAAGAAGCCACGGCGGATATCAAAACGGGTGACGAGATCGCGTACTTTCAGCACTGGTTCGTCGGATTTGATTGTATCCTGCGGCGGGGAGACTTCAAATTCGGCAGGCTTGCCGTCTGCATGGTCGGCTTTGAGTATCGGAAAACGGCGCGGCAGGTCTTCACCATTCAGCGCACCAAGACGCGGCACAGCGGCCTGCAAAGCACGGGTATAAGGATGCTGCGGCGATTTGAAAACGTCCTCTACAGTGCCTTCTTCAACCTTTTCACCGTGACGCATCACGAGAACGCGGTCGGCCACTTCTGCCACCACACCCATATCATGGGTGATGAACAGCACAGCCATGCCCATCTCTTCCTGCAACAGGCGGATGAGGCGCAAAATCTGTGCCTGAATGGTCACGTCAAGCGCTGTGGTCGGCTCATCGGCGATCAGCAGTTTCGGTTTGCAGGACAGTGCCATTGCAATCATCACACGCTGGCGCATACCGCCGGAAAGCTGATGCGGGTGACGGTCAAGCAGGCGTGCCGCATCGGGGATACGGACTTTTTCCAGCATGCGCAGTGCTTCTGCACGCGCTTCTGAAGCAGAGCAATTCTGGTGCAGGCGCACAGCTTCTGCAATCTGCTCGCCAACGGTAAAGACCGGATTGAGCGATGTCATCGGTTCCTGAAAGATCATGGCAATATCATTGCCGCGGATCTTTTCCATCGCCTTCAGGGAATGTTTGGTGAGGTCGGTGGTAACACCGTCATTGCCGGTAAAGTGGATGCCGCCTTCGGTGATTTTGCCGCCGCCGCTTTCCACCAGACGCATGATTGCCAGCGAGGTTACGGATTTGCCGGAACCGGATTCACCAACGACAGCCAGTGTTTCTCCGGCCTTGATCTCGAAAGACAGGTTCTTAACCGCACGGAATGTGCTTTCATCACCTTTGAAATCAACGCTGATATTCTCAACGCGGATAACCGGTGCTGTTTGCGGGTTACTCGGCTTCACTGACATCCGTGGTCCTCGTTTTGGACTGCGGATGCTGTTCATCATCCGCATAAAAATAGGGCATGAGAAAGCGTGTCATCGATACGGCATCGGACACGCTCTGATGATGGGCCGCCAGAACGGCGAGAATAGTTTCAAAAGCAGCAAGTGCGGCAATGCCGGAACTGTGCAGAACCGGATGATCCGCCGGAATGAAAATCTGCTCATGGCTGAGGGCGCAAAGCGGAGAATGCGCTCCGTCCGTAACCGCGATGCAATAGGTGCCGCGACCACGGGCGAGCTTCATAAAATCGACTGTGTGTTGTGAATAGCGTGGCAATGCCATGGCGATCAGCAGGTCTTCAGGACCGAGGCCTGCAATCTTAAGAGCGACCCGTTCCATGCCGTTCTCACCGGTCAGCATGATCTGCGCACGGCTGAAAGGCAGCAGCCTGTCGGCAAAAAGCTGGAGCAGATTGCCGCTGACACCAAAGCCTAAGAAAGCGATGCGCTGGGCGTTCTGGATACGCATGGCTGCGCTCTCCCAGACCGGATTGTCGGCTTGCTTTGCAACAGTCTGCACCTGTGAAAGGGCATTCTTGAAGGCGTCTTTAATCACACGGCGCGGCGGAATGTGACGGGCGCGGTCGATATTTTCAACCGGCTTCAGCAGAGACTGATAACCCTGCACAGCATGGGCGCGAAATTCGGTAAAACCGTTCAGGCCAAGCGCTTTGACAAAACGTGTGATGGTGGCGGTGGAGGTTTCGGTGGCTGTTGCCAGCTCTTCAATGCCCATTGTGGCAACCGGAAAGGGGTTCGTCAGCACGAAATCAGCAATTTTCTGCTGATTGGCTGTCAGGCGTGACCACTGTGCTTCAATAAGCGCCGGTAGATTCACCGATCTTTCCCCCTCATTATTCTCCCGAAAAAAATCCTATCAAAAAAGATTCAAAATGAAAATCTTTTTCATTGAAGTGTCACAGAAATAAATTTCTACGATGCAGAATGAAATTCAGCCGCTGTTCGGATGGGAACAGCGGCATGAAACAGGTTCAACAGAGAGGGAGCCGAAGGCTTTGTTATATCAGGCTTTTGACCGCGCCAATATCTGCACCATCCGTGCGAGTTCGGCTTCACTTGAATTGGCAAAGCCAATGCGGAAAGCCTGTGTGGCACGGCTTTTATCCAGCTCAAAATGTGCACCGGGCAAGACGGAGAGGCCGGAACGGGCAGCATTTTCAGACCATGTTTGTGCACAAAACCCCTGATTGAGTCTGAACCAGATGGCCAGACCACCGGCCGGAAGCGAGAACCGGCCGTCATCGCCGAGCAGGTTTTGCAACTGTCCGGCGAGAAAGTCGCGTCTTGCGTGATAAATCCGGCGGGCTTTGCGAGCATGGCGCTTGATAGTGCCGTCAGCGAGCAGGTCACTCAGGGCAAGTTCCAGCGGCAGATCGCCCTGCCGGTCAATCGCCTCACGGTGCCGGATCATCCGCCTGAGAATATCCGCCGGTGCAACGGCATAGCCGATACGAATGCCCGGAGCCAGAACCTTGGACAGGGAGCCGAGATAGATAACCGGCAGTTCCTTGCCGGAACGCGCGGTTAATGGCAGGACAGGGCGGCCGTCATAGCGATATTCATTGTCATAATCATCCTCGATAATGACCAGTCCGTAACGCTGTGCAATATCAAACAGGCGCAGCCGTCTTGCGGCTCCGAGTGTGACTGTTGTCGGATATTGATGATGCGGTGTCAGGTAAACAGCTTTGAGCTGCGGGTCTTGTCGGGCAAGTGCCTCAAGAGCATCAACATCAATCCCGCCTTCATCCACCGTTATGCCGCAGATGTCTGCGCCCGCCGCACGAAATGCCGACCATGCCAAAGGATAACCCGGCTGCTCAACGGCAATTTTTGTGCCGGGTTCAATGATTGCTTTCGCGGCCAGAAACAGCGCCATCTGGCTGCCTCTGGTAATGAGGATATCTTTCTCAGTTGCCACCAGACCGCGCTCGACATTCAGATAGGATGAAAGATTTTCCCGCAATGATTTATTGCCTGCCGGATCACTATAGGAGCCGCCATGGGTGAAATTGGTGCTTGTCAGTGCACGGCGGAAAGCCTGCGCAAAGGCGGTTGTCGGCAGTAGTCGTGCATCCGGCGCGCCGTCAGAAAATTTGAGTGTAAAAAGCGGCAGATTGCTGTTCACGGGAGAAGGCTGTTTACCGGCCGGTGCTGTTTTTCCTGAGCCGGAAACATCCGGCAGGTCATGGGAAACAAAGGTGCCGCGCGATGGTTCAGCTGAAAGCCAGCCCTGCATTGTCAGTTCGTGATAGGCCGCATCAACAGTATTGCGGTTGAGCTTGAGTGTTTGCGCCAGCGAACGTGTGCCGGGTAAAGCCGCGCCGGGTTTAAGACGGCCGCGTTCAATCTCGCCGATAATAGAGCGGGCTAAGGCCAGAAAAATCGGTTCCCGTTCGCGGGCAGAGACTTCGATTGCAAGTGCAGTACTTTTTCTCATCACAGACCTGAATTGATAAAGGCAGGATACTGCCTGTTCCATATTAGAGCGGAAGAGAGGTTTCAGGCGCCGGTCAGCCTTGCAGGCGGCGTGACCAATCCTCCGTTTTTCGTGTGGCTAGTCGCTTGACGGCGTAATCACGCCAGCTCTGCGCAAGATGTTCAAGATCGGCCATCACAGCCAGTTCTGCAAAATTCAGTGTATCGACATATAAAATATGCCACGCCTTGCGGATGGTCCAGTCAGGTGAGGGACGCTCAATCAGCCGTAATGTATCGCCGGCTTCAACAAAGCCCTCTTGTAAAACACGATAATACCAGCCGGTTCGGCCGCTGCGCTGGACGCGCAGTGACATGTCACCGGTGTCAAAGCGGAAGTTAAGCTTCCAGCAGGGCTGACGCCCCTGACTGACCTGAATAACGGCGTCGCCAGCCTGAAATATGTCCCCGATTGCAATAGTCTCTTCTGTCAGGCCGGTGGTCGAAATATTTTCACCGAACGCGCCTGCTTGTTGCAAGACATCCCGCTCGCCGATTTCCTGCCTCCAGATCGCATAATGTTCATAGGCATAATGATGAACAGCTTTTTCCGGCCCGCCGTGATGCTTGCGATCGCCTTGTGCATCCTTGGTGAAGCCTTCTATGCCGAGCCAGTTCTTGCCCTGTGACGGGGTTTTTGCAATTGCACTGGGGGCTTCGCGGGGGCCTAGCGGGACGACGGAACCGGTCAGAACTGTATTTATCGAAATCATATTTGCGTTCTCTGGGCGTAAGAAGAGAGCCATTTCTGACCAATATTATGACTGATATTGGTCAGAAATGGAGGCCGACCTTGGATTTGAACCAAGCTGAACGGATTTGCAATCCGTTGCGTAACCTCTCCGCCATTCGGCCTGATCTTGAGGCTTAGGATCGTGCAGTTTTCAAAATATCTTGGGAGGATGTTTTGTAAAACCGTCTCCTGAATAATGCTGTTCAGGGTAAAGCGGATGGTCCGGTTTTTATATTCTGAACAGGCCGGTAGCGATGTGCGATGCATAGAAATACAGAATAGAAAATCAGATTAATCAGTATATCTGTCAGTTAACCGGCCTGTTATTGTCGGATTGTTTATGCTGTTGCTTTTATTACAGGTCAAGATTGCGCAGCCAGTTTTCAAAACTGACCTGTTTGCTGTTCGGGACAGGAAAATCTGTCGGTTCCGGATGCGGTGCGGATAGGTTTTTGCGCACTTTGCTCGGGCTGACACCGAACTCATTGGTGAATGCGCGGGTGAAATTTGCGGCAACATCAAAACCGGCCGTTTGGGCAATGTCGAGAATTCTGTCCTGATTGGCCGGATCCTGCAATGTTTCATAGGCCGCTTGCAGGCGCTGTTTGCGGATATAATTCAGAACGCCGCCATGGGACTCGAACAGCTGATAAAGCCGCGTGCGGGATATGCCGACCGACCGGCAGATTTTCTCTGCTGTGAGTTGCGGATCGTGCAGATTGTGATGAATGTAGTGATGCACCCGTTCCATGGTGCCGAAGCCGATTTGACCCGGATGGTCATGGTCTGGGCGGACACAGGGCTCAACGCCGTTCACAATCATATTCCTGATTGTTTGTACAATACCGGGCAGATCATCCAGTGTCAGCGAGGGCAGATGTGTTTCAACCTGAGCCAGAAAATTCGCCAGCAGCGTGGCAAGCGTTCCTGACAGGATGGAATTATTGACAGACTTGAATAGACCGGCCTCGCCGGAAAACAGGCTGTAAGGCATATAGAGCAGCACAATTTCAGAACTGGTGCAGCGCCCCCGATAGGGGTGTCCGAGTGTACGGAAAGCCACGCGACCCGAGCCGGTTTTAATGACTTTGCCGTCAACCTCCGTCCATGCCTGTCCGCTGCGTCTTAATCCCAGATACCAGTGATCAATCGGGCTGTAGCGCAATTGTGCAGCCGTGCGGGCGTAGCTATAGGCATCGCTCTGCTGCCGGACAAACAGCATTTTACCGAAATGCCAGACAGTATGACTCGCGAAAAATCCGTCCTCAGGCAGAATATTGTCCGGCAAACGGACATCAATAATCGGCCGCATATAAGCGCGCCATGCCTCGAATTGCTCTTCGGGAGGCAGGTCCTGCGTGGAAAAATGCAGCGACGGTAAAGGCGGCGCGGTTGAAGGAATGATCACCGGCTCAAGAACATCCTGACCGGTGCGGGGAAAGCGGCGGCGCTCAACCTGCGGCCATGTTGCTTCAGCTCTCAGCCGGTCAGGGTTTCCTTCCGGAGTGTCAGACTGCTTATGCATCCGGTTCCTCCCGTCCACTGCATCTCTTAGCAGTGAAAGCCTGTGAAATCTCTCAGCACATCATCCTCAAGCAATATCTTATCATATCAAATAAGAAATGTACGAAATGATAATTTTCAGGATGCAGCGATAACGACAATCCTCTGACAGAGCGGTATATAGTATATGAAAGTAATTTCGTTAAAATTCTGTTTATACTTTGAGTATTTTTAGTAAGTTTACTTAAGTAATTTCATTAAATTTCTTTTTACATCAATGCAGATTTAAAGATAAATTTGATGGAGTTGAAGATGAGTGAACTTAATCAACATATTGGTAATCAGTCTGGCAGAACACCTGTACGTGAGCTTTATGCTGTTCAGTCGGATATATTACATAAGCAGATTATTGTTACAGGCGGAGCCGGTTTTCTCGGTTCGCATCTCTGTGAGCGTCTCCTCCGTTCAGGCCATCGGGTTATCTGTGTTGATAATTTCTCGACTGGCAGCAAGCAGAATATTATGCATCTGCTTGGCTATGACACTTTCAGTGTTATTGATCATGATATTGTTGAGCCGTTCGATCTGGAAGCGGATGAGATTTACAATCTCGCTTGTCCCGCATCACCGCCGCATTATCAGGCCGATCCTGTACATACAACGCTGACCAGTGTGCTGGGCGCGTATAATCTGCTGACACTGGCTGCCCGCTATAATGCCCGCATTTTTCAGGCGTCAACATCCGAGGTTTACGGCGACCCGCATATTCATCCGCAGGTCGAAACCTATTGGGGCAATGTCAATCCGTTCGGCCCGCGCTCCTGCTATGATGAGGGAAAGCGCTGTGCGGAAACCCTGTTTTTCGACTTCCACAAAGCCTATGACACCGAAATAAAGATCGTCAGGATTTTCAATACTTTCGGCCCGAATATGCGACCGGATGACGGACGTGTGGTCTCCAATTTTATTGTTCAGGCGCTGAAGGGCGAGGACATTACAATTTACGGTGACGGCACGCAGACCCGTTCTTTCTGCTATGTGGATGACCTGATCGAAGGTTTTGTCCGCCTGATGGCGGCCGATGCATCGGTGACAGGACCGGTTAATCTGGGCAATCCCGGTGAGTTTATGATCGGTGAACTGGCGAAGATCGTGATTGATCTGACAGGTTCACGCTCGCGTATTGTTCATCATCCGCTGCCTGTCGATGACCCGCGTCAGCGCCGTCCTGATATCTCGCTTGCAATGCGCGAACTGGGCTGGCAGCCGCAGGTGCAGCTGACCGAAGGTCTGGAAAAGACGATCACCTATTTTGACAGCCGTCTGAGCCTCTCCGGCAACAGATTACGGGAGATGGCCAGATGACAGCAAAGCGCATTCTGATTACGGGCGGTGCCGGTTACATCGGGAGCCATACAGCCAAGCTTCTGAAATTCCGGGGTATTGAGCCGGTTGTTTATGACAATTTGTCCACGGGGCACCGGTCTTCCGTGCGCTATGGCCCTCTTGTTCAGGCCGATATTCTGGACACGATGCTGCTGACGGAAACGATCCTGCGTTATATGCCGGTTGCTGTTATTCATTTTGCCGCATCCGCCTATGTCGGGGAATCTGTCACAGACCCTGCAAAATATTACCGTAATAATGTCTGCGGAACTTTGTCTTTACTGGATGCCTGTCGCGAGACAGGGCTGGATAAGGTGATCTTTTCTTCGAGCTGCGCCACTTATGGCGTGCCGGCAAATTTGCCGGTTGCGGAAACTGCCGCTCAGATCCCTGTCAGTCCTTATGGTCAAACTAAGCTGATTGCTGAACATATGCTGGCTGACTATGCCTCGGCTTTCGGGCTGCGTTATGTGGCTTTGCGCTATTTCAATGCCTGCGGTGCTGATCCGGAAGGTGAGCTGGGAGAGTGGCATGATCCGGAAACCCATCTCATCCCCCGCGCGCTGCTGGCCGCAGCCGGAAAAATCGCACAGCTTGAGATTTTCGGAGATGATTATGACACTGAGGACGGCACCTGTGTGCGGGACTATATTCATGTCACTGATCTCGCCCGCGCCCATGTTCTGGCTTACGATTATCTTGCTGGTGGCGGTGACAATCTCGCTGTCAATCTCGGGACAGGACGCGGCTCTTCTATTCGCGAAATTCTCAATACGATCGACAAGGTAACCGGCCGTCCGGTTCCCATCATTATTCGTCCGCGTCGCGCAGGTGACCCGCCGGCTCTTTATGCCGATCCTGCTCTTGCGCGCCATATGCTCGGTTTTGAACCGCAATATTCGGATCTGGAAACAATTGTCCGGACTGCGGCTCCTTTCTTCGGACTGGAGGCGAGATCATGACACGTCCTGCCATCAACAGACAGAAGTCTTTCACGCTGAATGGTGAACCGCTGCTGGTATCCGTATTTCAGGGCTACAGACGTACAGAATATATTGCCGGTGTTGCCATATGGCTGGCAGCTTTCATCTATTTCTGGGTCTGGTGGCTGCAGCCTGAGCATCATGTGAGCACTTTCGGAACGATTATCACAACCGCGGCGCTGGCATGGCTAACATTGATTCCTGCTTATTTTCTGGTCATGTTTTACTTTGCGGTAAAGCCTGTCGGTGCTTTGCGCATACCGCAGAACAGCCGGATCGCTATGGTTGTGACCAAAGCGCCGTCAGAGCCGTTTCCCATTGTTGCTGAAACACTGCTGGCGATGCTGGCGCAGACACAGCCGCATGATACCTGGCTTGCGGATGAAGATCCGTCACCGGAAACACTGGCATGGTGCCGTGAACACGGAGTTTTCGTATCGACACGCAAAGGCCGCGCCGATTATCACCGGCAGACATGGCCGCGCCGTACACGCTGCAAGGAAGGCAATCTTGCGTTTTTCTATGATCATTACGGCTATGAGCGCTATGATTTTGTTGCGCAGCTTGATGCCGATCATGTGCCTGAACCGGATTATCTCTGGCAGATGTTGCGGCCTTTCGCCGATCCGGCTGTCGGTTATGTTTCCGCACCCAGTATTTGTGACCGCAATGCTGCGGAAAGCTGGTCGGCACGCGGGCGTCTCATTGCAGAAGCGAATTTTCATGGATGCTTGCAAGCAGGTTATAGCGGCGGTTTCGCACCGATGTGTATCGGTTCTCATTATGCCGTGCGTACTGTGGCACTCAGGGAAATCGGCGGGCTCGGACCGGAGCTGGCTGAAGACCATTCCACAACGCTGATGATGAATGCCTATGGCTGGCGTGGTGTCCATGCGATTGATGCCATTGCGCATGGCGATGGTCCGCGCACTTTCGGCGACCTGATTACGCAGGAATTTCAGTGGGCACGCAGCATTGTAATGATCCTGCTGCAATATTCGCCGGATCTGATCCCGCGCCTGACAGCCCGTTTGCGGTTTTCATTTTTGTTCTCACAATTTTGGTATCCGCTGTCTTAGCTACTGACTGCAACACTCTTTGCCATGTCGGTTATTGCGCTCATTCGCGGTAAGCCTTTTGTTGCTGTCACATATCCTGAATTTTTGACGCATTTTCTGCCGATGTCGCTGATCCTTCTGGTTTTCGCCTATCGCTGGCGGGCAACCGGAACATTCAGACCTGTAAATAGTCAAATTCTGAGCTGGGAAGGCATACTCTTTTTGCTTGCCCGCTGGCCTTGGGCACTGGCAGGAACACTTGCGGCATTACGCGACTGGATGACCGGATCTTTTGTTGACTTCCGCGTTACGCCGAAGGGAACATCCGAGGTTGATCCACTGCCTTTCAGGGTCTTGGTGCCTTATGCAATCATTGCGCTTGGTTCTGTTTTTGCTGTGCTTTTGGTGTCTGATGCCGGTGAAAGCCGCGGATTTTATCTCTTCGCCATTTTCAACAGTGTGATTTATGCAGTGCTGATGATCGTGGTGCTTGTCCGGCACAGCGTGGAAAACAAAGTGCGTATGACCACACGCTATTATCGTCCGGTTCTATTGGCGACCATTCTGACCCTTATCATTCTGCCCGGATTTGCAACTTTTGAACGGGGACGTGAAAGCCTCGAAGTGCTTGCCTTGGGCGCAAAACATGTCCGGCTTTTCGAAGAACGTTATTCGGCAGCCGGTGCCGGTGTCGGCGGACAATCGCTGCGCATAACCACATTCAGCCCGCATTGGCGCTCAGACGCATCAACAAACATATCGGAAGATTAGAGTGTATCCCGAAAAGCGGGAACCGGTTTTCGGTTAAGATACGAGTAAAAACAAAGAGATAGAGCATTTCATCGGATTTAGTCAAAACTGACATGCTCTAGGAAATTATAACAGGGAGGCGCCTCAGGGCGTTGCAGATCATGAAAATCACGATGATAGGAACCGGATATGTCGGACTCGTCAGCGGCACCTGTTTTGCACATTGGGGCAATGACGTTATCTGTGTCGATAAGAACGCTGCAAAAATAGCCGGACTTAATCAGGGCATCCTGCCGATTTATGAACCGGAGCTGGACGGGCTGGTCAGCAAATATCATCAGGCGGGACGTTTGTCTTTCACCTGTGATCTGGCAGCAGCGGTCAAAGATGCGGATATTGTATTTATCGCTGTCGGTACACCGGCGCGCGCCGGTCACGGCGATGCGGACCTGTCATTCGTCTATATGGCTGCCAAGGAAATCGCACCGTATCTGGCGGAAGGTGCAGTGGTCGCGGTGAAGTCCACTGTGCCGGTCGGCACCGGCGATGCGGTTGACAAGATTATCGGCTCGGTGCGCCGACGCGGCAGCTATTCGGTCGCCTCCAATCCTGAATTCCTGCGCGAAGGCGCAGCCATCCCGGATTTTCTGAAGCCTGACCGTGTGGTGATCGGTGTTGAGGATATGCATGCACAGACTGTGCTGATGCAACTTTATCGCGATGTTTTTGCACCGCATGATGTGCCGGTTGTGGTTACCAGACGGCGCACATCCGAGCTGATTAAATATGCCGCTAATGCATTTCTGGCGACCAAGATTACCTTCATGAATGAACTGGCCGACCTGTGTGAACTGGCAGGCAGTGATATCAGTGATCTGGCGCTGGGTATTGGTCTTGACCGGCGCATCGGCTCCAGCTTCCTGAATGCAGGTCCCGGCTATGGCGGTTCCTGCTTCCCGAAAGATACGCTGGCTCTGTTGCGCACCGCTCAGGATTACGGCGTAGCCCTGCGGGTAGTCGAGGAAACCGTAACAGCAAATGAAGCACGCAAACGCAAAATGGCGCTGAAGGTGCTTGATGCTGTCGGCGGCGATGTGGACGGGCTGACCATTGCGGTTCTCGGTCTGACATTCAAGCCGGATACGGATGATATGCGTGAGGCACCGTCGGTTCCTCTGATCGAGACTTTGCAGCGTTTCGGGGCAACGATCCGCGCTTTTGATCCGGTGGGTATGCCAAATGCCGCGCAAATGCTGGATGATGTGGCTTTGATTGATGATCCTTATGAATGCGCACGCAATGCAGATGCCGTTGTCATCGTGACAGAATGGGATTGTATCCGCAGGCTGGATCTGACCCGCTTGAGAAAACTCATGAACGCACCCGTTCTTGTTGATCTGCGCAATGCAGTTTCTCAGGAAAGTGCAGAGGCCGCAGGATTCCGTATCACGATGATTGGTAAACCGGTCCGAAATAACAAGGAAACACATTCTGCCGCTCTGGCAGAGAAGGAAGCAAAGTCTGCTGTAACGGCAGGAGGGGGCGTAAGAGGCAGGCTTCACACCGGCAATGATGGAAAAGCCGGAACAGCAGGGAGAAGCAGGCTATGAGCAGAGATAACAACAAGACCAGAATTCAGAAATATGGTGCAGGCTTACGCAGATTTAGTGTTATGCTGGCCGCACTGACAATGACGGGTGTGCCCGTTATACCGGCCGGTGCCGCAGAACCGGTCAAAGTGCCCGCACAGGCAAGAGCAATGTCCGCTGCAGAGCTCTATGTGCTTTACCGGAATAAAACCTGGCAATGGCCGGACGGCGCAGGCCGTATGCAGGAAAAAGACCGCACCTTTATCGGCTGGTCAGGCTCAGGGAATGATACCCGTTGGGCTGAAGGGCGGTGGGTGCTGAGTGATACGGGGCTGATGTGTCTGAAAGCTGAATGGCATGGCGTACAGACAAAACAGGCCAATAAAACCTGTTTCCGCCACCGTATTTATGAAGACACGATTTATCAGAAAAAAGAACCTTCCGGCAGCTGGTATGTTTTTAAACATGCCAAGGCCGCAGACAGTGATGAGTTCAAAAAACTCATTGCTGAAGACACGGTGAGCGCTCAGCTGGCAAAGCTGCAGCCGTTCACGCAACAGGCAGATGCCAAACAGCAACCGTTCTCTGCACAGGCTCCGAACGGTACAAATTAATGCAGGAGAAAGGCAATGGATAGGATATCCAAAATTATTGCATTGTCATTCGTCGGGGTCATGTTGTCCGGTACTGCTCATGCCGCAAGCAGCACTCCGCTTGGTATCCCTAACGAGATGTCAGCAACTCAGGATCAGCCGTCCACGAAACGTCCGGTGATAACACCATCCTCTATAGGCTTTGGTGCTTATGACCCGCATGGCGATTTCGGTGATGACAAGAATTCCAAAATCGAACATCTGTTTCTGCCATGGGAAGATGTTGAGCTGGGGTCATTGGCACTTGCCGATGATTACGCGCTCAAACGCGGCCGCACATTGTTGATTTCAGTCGAGCCATGGTCGTGGTCGCCGGACTGGCGTATTTCCTCACCGCAGCTTTTGCAGAGCATTCTGAAAGGGGAGCGGGATGTGTATATGGCAAAGGTCTGCACAGAAGCGGCAAAACTGAAAAGTCCGGTTATCATCCGTTGGGCGCAGGAAATGGATGAAACGGATAACCAGTTTACCTGGGCGCATTGGCAGCCCGATGAATATGTAAAGGCGTATCAGCGTATGGTGCGTGTATGCAAAGAAAGTCTGCCAAATGCCAAATATATGTGGTCACCAAAAGGCAATGAGGGGCTTCAGGCCTTTTATCCCGGCGATGACTATGTTGATATTGTTGGGCTTTCCGTCTTCGGTTACCAAAAATACGACCGTGCAACCAAGGGCGGGGATCAGACTTTCTCTGAACGTCTGGCACCGGGCTATGACCGTGTAAAAGGCTTCGGCAAACCGATCTGGGTCGCCGAGCTGGGCTATGACGGCGATGCCGCATATGACCGGAACTGGGCTGAGAATGTTGCCAAGGCTCATCCGGAATTTCCTGAACTGAAAACCGTGGTTTATTTCAATGACCGTGAAGTTTATCCATGGGCGAACGGTTTCGGGAAGCCTGAATGGCGCGTTGTGAATACACCAACCAACTGAACCACGCTGTCTGAGCGTGAGGGAGGCGATTATGTCAATGTTTCGTGCAATGACACTTATAATAGCGGTAGCCGGCGGATTGGGTTTGAGCGTTTCCGCTGGTCTTGCGGCTCCGGCAGCGGCTCAGACAGCGTCAGGTGCAGACACGGCTAAGCCACTCAGCAGTTCCGAAATTTACCGGATTTACAGCCATAATTCATGGATGTGGAAAGACGGCGCCGGTTATTTTGCCGTGTCAAAACGGCAATTCAAGGCATGGTCCGGCAGGGGCCGCAATGCTTCTGCCGGTCAGGGGATCTGGTTTATCACCGATCCCGGAAAATTATGTTTCCGTGCGACATGGTATGAAAAAGGTACCAGTTTTCCGGCAACAACCTGCTTCAGCCACCGCGAAAAGAACGGCGTTATTTATCAACGAAAAGAGCCGAATGGTGACTGGTATATTTTCAAACACGCACCGGCAAGAAAAGGTGATGAAATCACCAAATTCCGCCGGGGTGATTATGTGAGCAGACAACTGGACCGCATGATGCCGGCTATGGCATCCAACTGACTATGAAGCTGGCGGCAGATATCTTGTTTGCCGTCAGCTTCTGTTAAAGCAGCGTGTTTTGCTGCCGAAACCACTTGGTGTGCAGATATAAGGCGCACGTCCCAGATAATTTGCGGAAGCCACTCTGACTGATTTTGAAGATGTCACTGTTTTGGTAGCAGCAACACGCGGTGCACGTTGCGTGCGCGGGGCTTGTATATCATCTGCTTTGGCGATGGCAGTGGTTTTTGCAGGCAGGCCATAACCGACTTTGGTGACAGATGTTGCCTGTGTTTCAGCAACATTATAGCCAGTGCTGCATCCGGCAATAGCCAGACTGCCAGCCAGAACGGCTGTAAGAGCGAGTGTTGTGGATTTGAAAGGCATGCGATTACGGTGACCCGCGAGGATCTTTGCGGAGAAGAGTTGCATTCGTGTGAACCTTTGTTCCGATGCCGTGACACAGGAACGTATAAACTGAATAAATTAATACGAAGTGATTAAGATCGGGACAATTAGCAATTGAAGCATTGCCTAATTGAGTTAGATCTAAAGTTGTAAGGGCTTCATATAGTATCAGTCACGGGAACCCAACCCCTTTTCGCGGGAATGCTGCCGGACAGCGGATCAGGCTTGTAACTCATGATACCGTTTTTTGTACTTGTCCGGCGTGCTGCATAAAATTTACTGCAATTCAATAACTTGCCTGCCTGCAACCGTTTTCCCTGCAATCGGCAGCATCAAGGCGTTTGTGTTAGATTTTTGTACAGATGGTTTAATTTGCGTCGAAATGGCGCATGCAGGTCAGGAGATTCTCTCTGTGAGATTTATCCGGTTTCATTGTTGAGCTGTGCAGAAGCGGAAGCAGCGGAAAAAATCCGCTATAAAAGATTTTTCAGTTTGGGTTGCACAGAGCAGAATTGTCAATTCTCCTGCGTAAATCAGACGTGACTAAAAAAATATTCTCTGGTAAAATTTATCAATAAAATTATGATGTTAGATCAAATGCAATTTTGATTTGCTTTGCATTTTAAGGACTGTTGTTTATAGTTGTTGATTATAATGCTAAAAATTATTTCTTTATAATAAAGCCCTTGACATATTTCTGCTTTATCGGAATTATCCATTTTAGCGGACATTTTTCCACCAGATCCGATATTTCTGCCGAAGGGAAGCGGCGAAGTATTTTCAATTGATCCTGTGGGTGAGCCTGATCTGCGCCTGATAATAAAAAACAAATATCTTCAGGGGAACATAATGAGGAAGACTCTTCTGGTTAACCGCCGGTCAGCATTGAAGCTGGTTGCGGCAGGGACAGCTGTGCTGTCGTCACCATATATCATCAGACCGCGTCCGGCATGGGCTGAAAACGGCGTTCTGAATGTTACAACCTATGACAAATTTCTGCCGCAGGACTTTTTGGACAAGTTCCAGAAGGATACCGGTATTGAAGTGCGCGTTCGTCTGACAGACGATCAGGGCAAGCAATATAACCTGCTGACTGCAGAAGGCGCCAATCCGTCAACCGATATCGTGACGGTTGCAGGGCACCGCTATAGCCAGTTCATCCAGTCCAAGCTGATTTCTGCAATTGATACAGATAAAATCAGCAACTGGAAAAACCTTAATTCTGTCTATCAGGATGCCAAATGGGCACGCGTTGAGGACAAGCTCTGGGGGCTGCCAATTCTGGCTGGCTATGAGGGGCTTGCACGCAATACTGATTACGTTAAGGAAGCGGACAGTCTGGAGATCATGTTTGATCCGGAATATAAGGGGCAGACCTCTTATATCGTCAGCGACTTCCTGACACTGGCCATGCAATATCTTGGCTATGACGGTGACTTTGTCAGCTATACGGATAATCGTGAGCTTGCACAAAAGGCTACCAATGATGCCCGCGACCTCCTGATTAAACACAAGGATATGGTGCGTAAATATTACGATGCCGGTTCCGAAGTGCAGCAGATGTTTATCAATGAAGATATTTATCTGGCGCATTCCTGGTCAGGCCCGGTTGCCAAGCTGATTATGGAAGGCCATCCGATCCAGCTTTCTGCACCGAAAGAAGGCACATTCGGCTTCGTATATACGCTGAACATCGTCAATAATGCGCCTAATCAGGAAAATGCCTATAAGCTGCTTAATGCAGTTCTGGCAGATCCGGCAGTCGGTGCATCGATGACCCGTCAGTCCGGCTACAGTTCCACCATCAATGGTGTGGCTGATCTGCTGAATGACCGTGAGAAGATGGCAGCAACCTTGCCGCAGAACCAGCTTGAGCGGGTTATCTTCTTCAGCTCTGTCAACCGCGATATGAAAAACGAACTGGTTGACCGTGCGACCGCTGAGGTCAAGGCCGCCTGACGGTTCTGCGTTCTGAATGAATGTTTGCGCCCGATCCGGCGCAAACATCCTTCCCGTAAAATGACTGTCTGATGAAACAGCACGACATGCGTCGCAGGGCTGAACAGGAAAGCTATATGTCTGACACCTCTATCAGGGACGATATTGGTATAAGCCAAAAAGCGGAAATGCCGCGCTATTCAACACGGATAGCAAAAGTCATGAATTCCGGCTTGTATCAGAAAACATTGGGAGCCGCGGTCAATTCGCGTTACGGACGCGTGATCCTGCTGGCAGGTTTTCCTCTGCTCTGGCTCATTTTTCTGCATGTCGGGCCGATTTATCAGATGCTAAAAATCAGCCTGATGTCGCAATATCCGCTGCCTGCAGGCAGTGAGCCGCAATATACGCTGGATAATTATGCGATCTTCTTTCAGGAGTCGATTTACTTCACGCCCCTGATCCGCAGCTTCTTTTTCTCGCTTTTTGCAACTACAGCCACCCTGATCGTGGTTTATCCGGTTGCCTATTATGTTGCGAAAATTGTGCGTCCGGAGGGTCGCTCCAAAGCACTGCTGCTGCTGCTCGTCCCGTTCTGGGCAGGGGAGCTGATCCGCACATTCTCGGTGATTATGCTGCTGGCAAACCGTGGTGCGCTCAATGTTTTTCTGCGGGAAATCGGTCTGATCGACCGGCCGATCCAGATGCTTTACGGCCCGTTCTCTCTGACATTCGGCCTGATCTATCTCGTGTGCCTGTATATGTTGCTGCCGCTTTATTCAGCGATTGAGAAAATCCCGTCATCCTATCTCGATGCCGCTGCCGATCTTGGTGCAGGCCCGTGGACACGGTTCCGCAGAATTATTCTGCCTTTGTCCAAGGAAGGCATTATTTCGGGTTGCTCACTGGTCTTTCTCACAACAGTCGGTGTTTTCGCCACGCCGATGCTGCTTGGCGGGCCCGGCACAGTGATGTTCCCTGAAACCATCAGCGGCTTCTTCCACGGCGCCAGCAATAAATGGCCGGTAGGCGCGGCTTTTGCCATCATCATGCTGGTAACCGCTTTAACCGCAGCCGGAATTTTCATGCGCCTTGTCGGCGGCCGTAAACGGAGGGTGATCTGATGCGTAACCTGTTTCATGATGCACCGCGCACGGCTCTGACAGCAACCTATTGGGCCTTTGTCATCTATCTGATGCTGCCGCTGATGCTGATGATGGCGATGAGTTTTAAAGATGCCAGTTTCATTGCTTTTCCGATCAGCGAATGGACCTTCGACTGGTATGTCAAGGTCATGCAGGACAAGCAGTTTCTCGAAGCTGTTATCTATTCCGTTCTGATTGCTGCGGCGACCACGCTGGCGGCTACGACGATCGGCACATGGATTGCCATGCTGATTGTGGCGGAAGGGATTAAAGGTCAGGCAATTATTTTTGCGCTTGCCTGTCTGCCTGCCGTGGTGCCGGGGATGATCTCGGCGATTTCGATGCGCATTTTCATCTCGTCCATTGATATGCCGACAGGTACAGCCGCCATTATTCTGGGGCACACAGTACACGCCGTGCCTTTTGTGGTGGTGATGGTGCTGACAAGACTGCGCACAATGCCGGGCAATCTGGTGGATGCGGCGCGTGATCTCGGGGCGGACAGCGTTGTGGCTTTCTTCCGGGTGACACTGCCTTATCTCTGGCCTGCAATCATGGGCGGTATGATCTTTTGCGTGCTGCTGTCGATTGATGACTTTGTGCGCACCTTCTTTCTGGGTGGTTACAAGCCGACGCTCCCGATGCTGATTTTCGCCAAAGTGCAGGGCGGTATGTCTCCTGAAATCAATGCCATGGCAACGCTTGTCCTTTTGGTGACCGCAGCCGTTGGCCTCTATGCAGAATATAAAACCCGCCGTTCGAGGACACGCTAATGGAACCGATCGTTAAATTTGAGAATGTAACAAAAAGCTATGGTTCTTTTGTTGCGGTGGAAGAGCTTAACCTGACCATTGAAGCAGGCAAATTCATCACATTGCTCGGGCCTTCCGGCTGCGGTAAATCCACCACTTTGCGCATGCTCGGCGGCTTTGAAACACCGACATCCGGCCGCATTATCATCGCAGGCAAAGACGTGACAAAGCTGCCGCCTAACAAGCGCGATGTGAATATTGTGTTTCAGGATTATGCGCTGTTTCCGCATATGTCCGTTGCTAAGAATATTGCCTTCGGTCTGGAGCTAAAAGGCCGCGACAAGCACTTTATTCACAAGCGGGTGACCGAGCTGCTGGAACTGGTGCAGTTGCAGGATTATGCACATCGCCTGCCGTCAGAACTTTCCGGCGGTCAGCGTCAGCGTGTGGCTCTGATGCGTGCGCTTGCACCGGATCCGCAGGTTTTGCTGCTGGATGAGCCGCTCTCGGCACTCGATGCAAAACTGCGCCAGCAAATGCAGATCGAACTGAAATCCATTCAGGAAAAAACCGGCAAGACCTTTGTCTTTGTTACACATGATCAGGAAGAGGCACTTACAATGTCTGACCAGATTATTGTGATGAACAAAGGTCGCATTGAACAGATGGGTGATCCGCATACACTCTATCGTGCACCGAAGAGCGTTTTTGTTGCCAATTTTATCGGTGAAACCAATCTGCTGCGCAGTCAGGTTTCCGGCGTTGAAAATGATATGCTGAAGCTGAACTGGAATGACAATATTCTGACGGCTCCGCGCGGCACTGCGAGCGCTTCAACGCAGGACGGCTATTTCATTGCTCTGCGCCCTGAAGCGATCCGCTGCACAGAAACAGCTCCGGAAAGCCAGAACCGTCTGAAGGGCCGCATCCGTCAGCTGGTGTTCAAAGGCAATCATACATCTGTCTTTGTTGAAGTGGACGGCGGTACCGTTCTCAATGCGCTCAGCCATCCGGCAGATATCACTTCTTCCGTCGGGGATGACATCTGGGTCAGCTGGAAGCCGGAAAGCGCAACAGTCCTGCCTGTTTCGAGCTGAGGTCATGCAGATCATTCCGGTCGCTTTGATGTGGCCGGAACTTCATCATTATCTGAGAAAACCGGATGGAAATGAGTTATGCAATATAACGTGCAGGCACCGCTTAACGTTGCCGCTTCCACTCTTGAAGAACTGGAACATCGTGTCCGCGATGATCTGGCCTGTCTGTGTTATCCGCCTGCAAACTGGGTGGAAACAACTGATGGTGCAGAGAAAGTGCATGATGTCGTGATTATCGGCGGCGGCATGTGCGGGCTCGTTGCCGGATTTTCACTGCTGGCGGGCGGCATCCGGAATATTCGTATTTTTGACCGCAGTCCTGAAGGTTTTGAAGGCCCGTGGCTGACCTATGCGCGTATGGAAACACTGCGCTCACCAAAACAGCTGACAGGCCCTGCCTATGGTATTGCTTCGCTGACATTCCGCTCGTGGTACGTGGCGCAATTCGGCAATGATGCATGGGCTGAGATGGATAAAATCCCGCGCCCGATGTGGATGGACTATCTGCGCTGGTACCGGAAAGTTCTGTCTCTGCCGGTTGAGAATAATGTCGAGGTCAAATCCATCCTGCCGAAAGGGTCGCTGATGCGCCTGACACTGGCGGGTAGCGGTGCAAAGGAAGCGACTATTCTGGCGCGCAAAATTGTCATGGCGACTGGCCGTGACGGTATGGGGCATCCCAATATTCCGGATTTTGTAGCGGGGCTGGACAGGAAGTTCTGGGCGCATTCTTCTGATGCGATTGATTTTCAGGCGCTGCGTTCCAAACGGGTGGTTGTGGTCGGTGTGGGAGCCTCTGCGGTGGATAATGCCGCCGAGGCACTGGAAGCCGGTGCCAAAGAAGTGCGCCATCTTATCCGCCGCAAGGAAATGCCGCAGATCAACAAGCTGATGGGTATTGGCTCCTTTGGTTTTACGGCCGCTTTTTCCAAATTGGATGATGCACGCCGCTGGCAGATCATGAATTATTCATTACGCACCCAGACCCCTGCGCCGCGCGGCTCAACGCTGCGGGTCAGCCGTCATGACAATGCGTATTTTCATTTTAATGCCGGTGTGAAATCGGTCGAGCAGAGCGGTGATGAACTCATTATCACAACGCAGGACGGTAGCCGGCTGGTTACGGATTTCCTGATCCTCGGCACCGGCTTCACCGTTGACCCGCTGGCACGCAAAGAACTGGAAGCCTATGCGGATAAAATCCTGCTCTGGCGCGATTGCTATACACCTCCGGCCGGTGAAGAAAATAAAGAACTCGGCAATCATCCTTATCTCTCAGCGGATTTCTCTTTCCGCGAGAAAGAGGCGGGCACGGCTCCCTGGCTGGCTAATATCTATAGTTTCAATGCCGGTGCGGCGGCCAGTCTTGGCAAGCTGAGCGGCGATATTCCGGGCATCAGCGAAGGCGCGGCCATTCTCGCCCGTGAGATTGCAGCCCGGCTTTATCAGGAAAATTTTGAGCAGCACTGGCAGGCTTTGCTGGATTACAGCACGCCGGAACTGCAGGGCGATGAGTGGAAAGCTTCACCTTTGCCGGATGCAGAGCAGATACAGTCGCAACAGGCGGAGGAGGTATAATGACGGAAACTGCGGATATTCTTATCAGCGCCGCCGGTATCGGAGCCACAGATCCTCTGCGTGAGGTACTGGCAGGCCGTGCGGATATTCTGGCGCTGACACAGCAAACCCATGACAGTGCCTTAATGCCTGCCGATGCGGGTGGGCTATCCCGTGCCGAACGCGCTGCCATTGCGGTGCGAGTTGCCAGACATAATCAGGACGAAGCGCTGACACAGCATTTCACAACTTTGCTGGAACAGGCGGATAATGCTGCAGAAGCGGCTCTGATCGCTGATCTGAGCTTCAGCGGCGGTGACGATCAGCGTTTGCAGGCTTTGATCCGGCATACGGATATTGTGACGCGCTCTCCTAAAGATGCCACGGGTGCCGATATTGAAAAGCTGCGTCAGGCCGGTGTGAATGACGCTGATATTGTACGGCTTTCGGAGCTTTTGGCTTTTGTCAGCTATCAGATCCGCGTTGCAGCCGGTTTGCGTTTGATGAGAGGTTTACATGGGTAAGACCATTCATGAATTCACGACAACAGTGCCGGTCTGGAAACCCTATGTGACGCCGGTTGTGCTGGCGGATGCAACGCCGGAGCAGTTGGATGCGCTGAAAGTCACGCCATCCAACACCAAGGTTTCTGACTATCTTCTGGTGCTGGCGCATGATGCTGAAACGCTGAAACACCGGTCTCCGCTGTTTAACGGCGTGATGTATAATCGCGGCGGCATGTCCCGCGCAGAGCGGGAAATCGGGGCAGTGGGAGCCTCGGTTGTAAACCAATGTATCTATTGCGCGGCGGTACATGCAAGCCGCTATAATCAGCTGGCAAAGGAAGAGGATACCATTGCCGCCATTTTTAAGGATGGTGTGAATGCGGATATTGAACCGCGGCTGAAAGCAATTTTCAATTTTGCAGTTCGCCTCTCGGCCTGCCCGCCGCAGGCGGACGCAACTGACATGCAGGCTTTGGCTGAGGCGGGGCTGGATCAGAATGAAATCCTCGATCTCATTTTGTCTGCATCGCTTTTCGGCTGGGCAAACAGACTGATGCATACATTGGGAGAGCCTGTAGAGGAATAGGTCTGCGGCATAGTTTGAGGAGTGAGCAAATGAAGCAGCTGACACCACCGGAAATCGGGCCTCGTTTGCAGGCTTTGCGTAAAGAGCGAAAACTTACACTGGCAGATCTCTCCGTTATGGCAGGTGTATCGCGTTCCATTCTTTCCGAGATCGAGCGCGGTAATGCCAATCCGACCTATGGCACGCTGTGGCATCTGACACAGGCGCTTGGGGTTAATCTGGATTGCCTGATGGGCGGCGTGACCAATGAGCGGACAGATCAGATTCATCTGCTGCCCGGCAATCTGACGCCGACAATCCGCAGTCCGGACGGTACCTGTACTTTGCAGATTCTGGCACCGGCCGGCATGATTGCACTGATCGAATGGTATCTCCTGAATTTTGATCTCAACGGCAAACTGGAGAGTGAGGCGCACAGTCCGGGAACAATGGAGCATCTGCATTGTCTTGAGGGTGAAATTCACGTTTCCAACACAGCGTCGCAAACGGTGGTCAGGGCAGGCGAGACAGCCCGTTATTCGGCAGAGGTGCCGCATTGCCTGACCAGTATCGGCAGCCAGCCTGCCAAAGCTTTTCTGGTCGTTGCCTTTGCCGGTGTGAATGGCGGTTTTGGCAGCAATTTACGACCCAAATAACAAAATGCGGAACAACCGCAGAATAATTTGAATGATTATGAGTGAGGAACAAAAAACTATGCGGGTAGGGATTATTGGCGCCGGATCAATCGCGTTTGGTATGGCAGCATTTCTGGAGCAGGCAGGCCATACAGCTATTCTCTGGTCACCATCGGGTGAGCGCACAAAAGCGCTGGCTGCAGGCGAGGCGCTGACTGCCTCCGGTGCTGTGACCGGCACATTCCGGCCGCAGGTGGCTGCTGATGCACGTACATTGGCCGAAGGTTCTGATGTGCTGGTGGTGGCTCTGCCTGCCTATGGGCACAAGGCGGTGCTGGATGCTGTGGCACCTTATATCCGTGCGGAGCAGAGCGTTATCATCAGCTCCCATGCCTCCTTTGGTGCGCTCTATCTGTCCCGTCTGCTGGCTGCGCGTGATATCAGCGTTCCGGTTATTGCGTGGGGAACTACGATTGTCTCAGGCCGTCAGCTGAGCCAGACGGAAGTGAATGTAAATACTGTGCGCAAACGTATTGATCTTGCGACAGTGCCGGAGTCGCGCAGCGCAGAAGGGCTGGCACTTTGCCAGACATTGTTCGGGGATCGTTTCGTGGACCGCGGCAGCCTGCTGGCCATCGCTTTGTCCAATCTCAATCCACAAAACCATATGGGTATTGCACTGGGGAATATGACCCGTATGGAACGCGGTGAAAGCTGGAGCCAGGGGCAGAATGTAACACCGAATGTCGGGCGTCTTCTGGAAGATCTGGATCAGGAGCGCATCAATGTTGCTACGGCTCTGGGGCTGCAAGTGCGGACAATTTTCGAGCATTTCCATCTTTCATTCCATGTTCCTGTCAGCTCGATTTCGCAGATGAATCAGGAAATGCATGCCGCAGGCAATGGCGGTTCCGGCCCGACCACAGCGGACAGCCGCTATGTCACGGAAGATGTGCCGTTCGGTCTGGTGATGACTGCCAGACTGGCACGCCTTGCAGGTAAGCCTGCCGAATTGCATGAAGCAGGCGTTAAAATCTTCTCGGCAATGTACGGACGGGATTTTACTGCTGAAAACGATCTTTTGAACGCATTGGATATGGATGCGCTTTCCTTGTCTGATCTGACCGGACTTTGCAAAAATGGCTATGCAACCGGTCAATAACTGATCTGCATTCTGTCTGCCCTGCATCGGAAAATACTGATAAAATGCAGGGCAGATGCCGGTATAATTGTGAGAGAGCTTCAAGCATGACACATGATTTTCTTCGACATCTCCGTTCCGAGCTGGATGGCCTGAAAACATCCGGCCTGTATAAGACCGAGCGTATTATTACCTCCAAACAGGCCGGTGAAATCGAAGTGGCCTCGGGAGATCGCGTTCTGAATTTTTGTGCCAATAATTATCTCGGACTGGCGGATAATGAAGAACTGACAGAATCTGCCAAGCAGGCGCTCGACCGTTATGGCTACGGCATGGCTTCGGTGCGCTTTATCTGCGGGACGCAGGAAGAGCACAAACAGCTGGAAGACCGGATTTCCTCATTCCTCGGTATGGAAGATACCATTCTTTATTCTTCCTGTTTTGATGCGAATGGCGGGCTTTTTGAAACGCTGTTCGGTGAAGAAGACGCAATTATTTCTGATGCGCTGAACCATGCCTCGATTATTGACGGTATCCGCCTGTCGAAGGCAAAACGGTTCCGTTACGCCAATAATGATATGGCCGCGCTTGAAGAAGAGCTGAAGAAGGCGGAAGGCTCCCGCTTTAAACTGATCGCCACAGACGGCGTGTTCTCGATGGACGGGATTATTGCCAATCTGCAGGGCGTTTGTGATCTCGCAGACAAATATAATGCAATGGTCATGGTCGATGACAGCCATGCGGTTGGTTTTGTCGGCAAAAATGGTCGCGGCTCTGCTGAATATTGCGGCGTTGAAGGACGGGTTGATATTATCACCGGCACGCTCGGTAAGGCGCTTGGCGGTGCATCCGGCGGCTATACATCTGCCAAGGCTGAAACTGTGGAATGGCTGCGTCAGCGCTCACGGCCTTATCTGTTTTCCAACACGCTTGCGCCGGTTATTGCTGCGGCATCACTGAAAGTTTTTGATCTCATCGAAAACGGTGCGGAGCTGCGCGCGCGTCTCGCTGCGAATGCAGAACTGTTCCGCCGTGAAATGACGAAACTCGGTTTTACACTTGCCGGAGACGGCCACCCGATCATTCCGGTGATGCTGGGTGATGCTGCGCTGGCACAGGAAATGGCCGCGCGAATGCTTGAAAAAGGCGTCTATGTAACCGGCTTTTCGTTCCCTGTGGTGCCGAAAGGTCAGGCGCGTATCCGTACACAAATGTCGGCAGCCCATTCGGAGCAGGATGTACGCAAAGCCATTGCGGTCTTTGAACAAACCGGCCGTGAATTAGGCATTATCTGAGGGAACTCCAATGACGAATATGATGAAAGCCCTGGTGAAAGCAAAGGCAGAACCGGGTCTGTGGATGGAGCACGTCCCTGTTCCTGAGATCGGCCCGAATGATGTGCTGATTAAGGTCAAAAAATCCGCAATCTGCGGTACGGATGTGCATATCTGGAACTGGGATCAGTGGGCGCAAAACACCGTGCCTGTCCCGATGGTTGTCGGTCATGAATTTATGGGCGAGATCGCAGAGATCGGCTCGGCTGTAACTAAATATAAAGTCGGCGAACGCGTCTCGGGTGAGGGGCATATTGTGTGCGGCAAGTGCCGTAACTGCCGTGCGGGGCGTGGCCATCTGTGCCGTAATACGCTGGGTGTGGGTGTGCACCGCGCGGGTTCTTTCGGGGAGTTCATCTGCCTGCCGGAATATAATGTGGTGGCAATTCCCGAAGAAGTGCCGGATGAAATCGCCGCTATTTTTGATCCTTTCGGCAATGCGGTGCATACGGCTTTGTCCTTTGATCTGATTGGCGAAGATGTGCTGGTTACTGGTGCAGGCCCGATCGGCATCATGGGGGCAATGGTCGCCAAACGTGCAGGCGCGCGCAAGGTTGTCATCACTGATATTAATCCGGTGCGGCTGGATCTGGCCAAAAAAGTCGGCATTGATTATGTGGTGGATGCCTCAAGAGAAAATCTTGATGACGTGATGAAGTCTATCGGTATGACAGAAGGCTTTGATGTCGGGCTGGAAATGTCCGGTGCTGCACCCGCATTCCGCGATATGATCGACAAGATGAATAATGGCGGCAAGATCGCTATTCTCGGTATCGCCCCTGCCGGTTTTGAAATCGACTGGAACAAGGTCATTTTCAAAATGCTTAATCTGAAAGGCATCTACGGGCGGGAGATGTTTGAGACCTGGTACAAGATGATCGCCTTTGTGCAGGGCGGGCTTGATCTGTCTCCGGTTATTACGCACCGTATCAAGATTGATGAATTCCGCGACGGTTTCGAGGCCATGCGCTCCGGTAATTCCGGCAAAGTTGTCATGGACTGGTAAATACGGCTTGCGCTTTCTATGCTGCCGTCAGATTTTAGCGATCTGACGGCAGTTTTATTTCATAAGGCTTATTCCGCGCCTAGCTTCAGATATTTCTCAATCATATCCACAACGTGAAGGCGGCGTGTGCGGATATTCTCCTCCGAGGATATATCGACGCCAAAAGTAACGGACAGCGTATATTGGCTGGAAAGATACATGAAGCTGAGAGAGACGATAGAAATGTAAAGCTGGGTGGCGTCGATCCCTGAGCGGAATATTCCTGCTGCAACACCGCGGTCGAGCTGTGTCTGAATCGACTGGATAAACGGGCGTGACGAGCGCGGTATGCTCGGGATGGTACGGATGAACTCCCCTTGCAACAGGTTTTCGCCAAGTACGAGTTTGATAAAAGCGGGGGTGTCCCGCATATAATCAAAGGTGAATGCGGTCAGGGTTTTAATAGCATCCATCGGGTCGCGGTCGAGTATGCTCAGCTCTGCTTCCCTGCCGCGCAGCTGATTATAAACCTGTTCCAGAGCCGCTTTATACAGCGTCTCTTTGTTCTGGAAATAATGGTAAAGCATGCGGATATTACAGCCCGCACGCTCGACGATACGCGATGTGCTGGCGCCGCTCAGGCCATATTCGCAAAATTCAACAATGGCTGATTCGAGAATAGCCTGGCTTGTGGCTTGTGCATTGCGCGAGCGCACAGCTTTGGAAGTGTTCATATCCACTTTACTCATTCTGTAATCCTCCAACGCTCTGACATTTCAGAGCGTATATTTACGCATTTTGCAATGAGGGTAATTGACAAGAAAGTAAGTAATAGCTTACTTATTTAAAAAAAACTACTTCTTGTCACGCATGACATAAAAAGAGGAGGGGAAAGATGATTAAGGGAATTAAAAAGGCCCTGCTGCTGGGTGCTGCACTGGCTGTCAGTGTTGCGGGATCACCGGCACAGGCTCAGAAGTCTGATCAGATCACTGTTGCGATTACCGAAGGTGTGACGGGTTATAATCCCTATGCGGATTCCGTTGTGCTGATCGGCTCGATCTGGTGTCAGATTTATGGCTGCCTGACGCGCTGGGATTTTGAACAGGCAAAATTCGTTCCGTTTCTGGCAGAGAGTCTTGAGCCTGAAGATGACCTGAACTGGATTCTGACATTACGGCCGGATCAGAAGCGTCATAACGGCGATCCGGTTGTCATTGCAGATGTGATCCATTCGATGGAGCGCGCGCGGAACGACCCGCAGAGCATGTCGCAGGCCTCTGTCCAGTATATTAAAAATGTTGAAGCGCTTGATGATCTGCGTATGCGGATTACAACAACGCAAAAAATCTCCACACTGCCGAATTATCTGGCATTCATGCAGATCACATCCAAATCCATCTATGACAAATACGGCGCGCAGGAGGCTGATCGTCAGCATCCGATTGGTGCAGGCCCGTATAAATTGGTGGAAGTCGGTATCGGCAGCCATATTGTGATTGAGCGCGTGGATGGCCATCCGATGGTCAGTGAGACAAATCCGAAGCGCATTCTTTACCGGATGATGACCGAGCCGGAACAGCGTGTGACCGCGCTGGCCAATGGCGAGGTGCAGATCGCGCAGGTAATTCCGCCGCAGCTCATTAACCGCGTGCAGCAGATGTCGAACGCGACAGTTGAAATGGTCGATTCCGCAGAAGCTATGTTCATTGCCATGAGCCCTGAGACCAAACCATGGGATGATGCACGGGTACGTAAAGCGGTATGTCATGCAATCAATCGTGAGGGTATTGCCCGCGCTATTCTCGGTAATCAGGCAACCTTACTGAACGGACCGGTCGGTGCAGGCCAGCTTGGCTATGACGCGGATTACAAAACGCCGTTTGATTATAATCCGGAAAAAGCAAAGAGCTTGCTGGCAGAGGCCGGTGCAACCGGTGCTGCGGTTGATCTTTACACGCCGGTAGGACGCTATATTGCAGACCGCCAGATCACAGAAGCGATTATTCCGATGCTGGAAGAGGCGGGCTTTAAAGCAACGCTGAAGACACCGGAATGGGCAACTCTGTGGACGAATGTACAGCGCGGCGACACACCATTCTATTATATGGGGCGCGGCAATATGCTGGATCCGTCCCCTGCGCTGGCGCAATATTTTGAAACCGGTGCATCACCGCGTCTGAAATATTCCAATGCGGAAGTCGATAAATTGCTGCAGGCCGAGCGTGAAGAATTTGACTTCACCAAACGGGTCTCCATGCTGAATAAAGCCATGGTGACAATCACGGAAGACGCTCCGGCTTGTTTCCTCTGGCTGCACCGTCTGGCATGGGGTGTTTCCAAAAGCATCGATTTCAAACCGAGCAAAGCCGACCGCGTGAACGGCTGGGAAATCCACCTGCGCTGATTTCCGATGCGGATTTTCTGAAACCGGATAAGGGACATTCCTGTCCGGTTTCAGGAGCCGGCCGATCCGGTTGCACTGATCAGACTATGTACCCGTCTTTTTAATATTGCGTATGCCGCAGCCGGAAGTTTGCTTCCGCTTCGCCGTGGCATGCTCCGGTCAATTCCCGAGGATTTTCCATGTTGGGCTATACGCTGAAGCGCGTGTTGGGCACAATTCCTGTGCTCTTCATGGTGACACTTTTGATTTTTGTACTGATAAAACTCGCACCCGGCGATCCTGTGGATATGCTGGTCAGCGATGAGGTAACTGAAGAGATCCGGCAGAATATCCGTATTGCCTGGGGGCTCGATCAGCCTGTCTATATTCAGTATCTGACCTTTATCAAGAATGCACTGATGGGAGATCTGGGAGAATCCTTCCGCTATCGCGAACCTGTCATGGATCTCATTTTACAGCGTTTGCCAGCCAGTATTGAGCTTGCCATTTATTCCACACTGCTTGCCGTCATTCTGGGGCTGCCGCTTGGTGTCTGGGCTGCCAGCAAGCCGAATTCCTTTGTCGATACGATCGGCTCAATCGGCGGTTTTTTCGGCATCAGCCTGCCAAATTTCTGGCTTGGTATTCTCCTGATCCTGCTCTTCGCTGGCATGTTCAATCTCCTGCCATCGGGAGGGCGTGCAACATGGGGCATGGATGTTCCGGCTATTACAGGCTTCCTGACAATCGATGCACTGCTTGCAGGGCGCTGGGATGCGCTTTGGGATGCAGTGCGACATCTGACATTGCCGGTTATCGTATTGGGCACCAATATGGCGGGCATTATTATGCAGATTACCCGTGCATCCGTGCTGGAAAATCTGCAGGAAGATTACGTCATGACCGCCCGCGCCAAAGGTATGTCGGCACGTGTCGTTTTGTGGCGCCATGCTTTCCGCAATGCTTTGATTTCCGTTGTCACCATCATCGGACTTGAATTCGGCACACTCATCAGCGGTGCGATCATTGTTGAGACGGTCTTCTCGTGGCCCGGCATCGGCTATCTGCTGCTACAGGGCATAACCTTCCGCGATTTTCCGCTGATTACCGGCCTTGTCCTCGTCTACACCTCGCTTTTCGTTTTCATTAATCTCGTGATTGACATGATTTACACGATTGTCGATCCGCGTATCCGTCTGAGGTAACACCGATGACTTTCCGCTACAGTACAGAAAAACTCACAGAGATTGTCAGAACTCCGAAAGCTGTTTTCGGGCTGGGTGTTGTCAGCCTGTTGTTGATCGCCAGCCTCTTTGCCCCTTTGCTGGCACCGTTTGACCCGAATAAGCAGGATCTGATGCTGGCTTTGATGCCGCCGCAACCGACCGGCCCGCATTTTCTCGGAACGGATCATGTCGGACGGGATCTGTTAAGCCGCATCATTTACGGCTCGCGCGTTTCGCTGATTATTGCCGTTGCCGTGGTTATTTTCTCCGGTCTGGTTGGCGTCACACTCGGCGTGGTTTCCGGCTATTACGGCGGTCGTGTTGACTCTGTCATTCAGAAATTTCTGGAGGTCGTCTGGGCTTTCCCGCCCTTGCTGCTGGCGATTTCCATTGTCGCGTTTCTTGGCCAGAGCCTTGGCATTCTGATAATCGCGCTCGCCTCACAACGCTGGATTCCCTATTGTCGTCTGGCACGCGCTGAGGCGCTGAGCTTGCGCGAACGGGATTTTGTTGTTGCCGCACGGTCTCTCGGTGCGCGGGACGGTCACATCCTGTGGAAACATATTCTGCCTAATCTCATTCAGTCATCCCTGATTGTCGGTACTTTCGCCATGGCGACAGCGATTATTGCTGAATCAAGCCTCAGTTTTCTGGGGCTGGGTGTACCTGCATCAACGCCGACATGGGGCGGAATGCTGGCAGATGCCCGCTCTTACATCAGCACATCCTGGTGGATGGCATTTTTCCCGGGCCTTTGCATCTTCACCACAGTTTTGGCGATCAACCTGCTTGGTGATGTTCTCAGGACGCATTTTGATCCTCGTCTGAGTACGAGATGATCTGAACTTCGTTATCCAAAAATTCTGCAACTTAAAAAGAAGGAACAACTACTTTGGTCGAACGTATTGAAATCTCAAAGACTGATGGCGCTCTGAAAAGCATGGCCGTTGTTCATAATGATATGGTGTTTTTGTCCGGTGTGCATGCAACCGACACAAGCGGCGATATTAAAGAGCAGACGAGAGAAGTGCTGCAGAAGATCGACCGGCTTCTGGAAACCGCAGGCTCCGATCACAAATCCATTTTCGTTGTTCATATCTGGCTGAAAGACATGCGCTATTTCGGTGCCATGAATTCTGTGTGGAATGAATGGGCTGACCCTGCCAACCCGCCGGCACGTACCTGCGTCAGCGGAGAACTCTACCGTTCTGATGTGCTCGTGGAAGCTGTTGTGATTGCTTATCGCAGCTGAAACGCAGACCGAACTCAAGCCTTAAGAACTGGAGAACCCTATGGAACTGAGAGAGCTTGGCCGGATCGACGGAGCAGGGCATCAGCCGAGAATATGTCTCGGAAAAGCATCCGACAAACTGGCTTCGGTCTGTTTGACCGCACCGGATAAAGGGGGAGATGTCAAAGACCAGTCTTTGCAGATCCTGAATATCATTGATGACTATTTTCAGAGTGTCGGATCATCGCGCAAAGACATTTTGATGGTGCAGGTCTGGCTGTTTGATATCAGCGAATATGACGCTTTTTGCGAAGTGTGGAATGACTGGATTGATCCTGAAGGTGTTCCGGCATTGTCGGTCGTAACGGGACATGCGGCACGGCGTGACTGCGCCGTGGAAATTCGCGCTTACGCCGCTTGCTGAGACCATAAAAGCCTGTTTGCCGGAGATTATGATGACCGAAAAATTGCTCGAAATTTCTGACCTCGCTGTAAAGTTTAAGGGCATGGATGCCGCAACTTTTGCAGTGAAAGGCATAGACCTTGCCATCGGGCGCGGGGAGATCGTGGCGCTGGTCGGTGAGTCCGGCTCCGGCAAATCGGTAACGGCCAAGTCGGTGATGCGGCTGGTCGGATTTATGGGCGGCACAATCACCGGCGGGCAGGCATTGCTCTATGACAAAGCGGGGCAGAGCGTTGATCTCTACGCGATGGATGAAAAGCAGGTGCAGGCGCTGCGTGGTGATCGGATTGCCATGATCTTTCAGGAGCCGATGACTTCGCTCAATCCGGTTCTGACGATTGAGGCGCAACTGGCTGAGGTTGTTATCAAGCACCGGCAGGTGAGCAAGGCTGAAGCGGCGCGTCTTGCATTGGAGGCGCTTAATCAGGTGCGCATTCCGGAAGCAGAGCGACGGTTGAAACAATATCCCCATGAGCTGTCAGGCGGTATGCGCCAGCGTGTGATGATTGCCATGGCCATTTTGTGCAAGCCGGATTTGCTGATTGCTGATGAGCCGACGACTGCACTGGATGTGACTGTGCAGGCGGAAATTCTGGCTCTGCTAAAAACTATTCAGCAGGAAACCGGCATGGCCATTCTGCTGATTACCCATGATATGGGTATCGTGGCCGAGATCGCCGACAAGGTTGTGGTGATGCTGAACGGAGCAATTGTTGAAAGGGGGGAGGTTCACGCTGTTTTCAACAATCCGCAGCATGAATATACCCGCCGTTTGCTGGATGCCGCGCCTAAACTTGGCGAAATGCGCGGTAATGATGCCATTGCCGTTGAGAATACATCGGATGCTGTACTGAGTGTGCGCAACCTCGTGACACGGTTTTCGGTGCGTCAGGGCATGTTTCAGCGCGTTGTTGCCAATGTTCATGCAGTGGAGAATGTCTCCTTCGAATTGCGGGAAAAAGAAACCTTGTCACTGGTTGGCGAAAGCGGTTGCGGCAAATCCACGACCGGCAAAGCAATCATGCAACTGATACAGGCCAATAGCGGTGAAATCTGGCTGCAGGGACGTAAACTGGGAGACATGAATGCCTCGGATATGCGCGAAACACGCAAGCGTATCCAGATGGTTTTTCAGGATCCATATGCATCTTTGAACCCGCGTATGACAGTTGCGCAGATTGTTGCGGAACCGTTGCATATTCATGGTATGGGAACTGCCGCTGAAATACAGGCACGGGTTTTGCAATTGCTGGACAGGGTGGGGCTGACAAAAGCACAGGCTGACCGCTACCCGCATCAGTTTTCCGGTGGTCAGCGGCAGCGTATCTGCATTGCCCGCGCACTGGCTCTGAACCCGAAAGTCATTATCGCCGATGAGCCGGTTTCCGCTCTGGATGTGTCCATTCAGGCGCAAATTCTGGACTTGCTGGAGGAAATTCAGGAGGAATATGCCATTTCCATCCTTTTCATTTCCCATGATATGGCGGTGGTTGAAAAAGTCAGCGATCGCATCGCGGTCATGTATCTGGGGGAGATTATCGAGATCGGCCCGCGTGATGCTGTCTTGAGTTCACCTGCACATCCTTATACGCGGCGCTTGCTGGATGCGGTGCCGATTGTGCATCCGGAGAAGCGTCGTGAGCGCAAACTTTTGTCCCGTGAACTCAAAAGCCCGATCCGTCCGGTCGGCTATCAGCATGAAGCAATTCCTCTGAAGAGCGTCGGCTTTGAACATTACGCGCGTATCAGCTGACATATAAGACAAGATTCCGGTAAAGCAGGCAGTTTTTCAGGGCGCTATGAGCGGGGTGCGTAGCTGCCTGCTTCACTATGCCTGCAGGCAAAACGATCAGGAGAAAGATGAATATGAAGGAGGGCAGAAATTATATTTTCCTGATGGCTGTTATTGTTGTGGCGCTTAATCTCCGGCCCTTTATTGCGGCTATCGGCCCTCTCGCAGAAGATATCAGTCACGCAACCGGACTGAGCCATCACGGTATGGCGCTGCTGACACTGATACCTATGGCGCTGATGGGTTGCGTGGCATTTGCCGGCCCCGCATTGTTACGCACGGGTGAGATGCGCGGCATTCTTCTTGCGGCACTGACCTGTATCACTGTCGGTACTTTGATGCGGCTGACTGTAACCACAGGGCCTGCATTACTGATGACCGCAGCAATTATCGGCCTTGGCGTTGCGGCGGTGCAGGCTCTCTTTCCTGCAATTATCAAGCAGCGTTTTCCTGAGTGTTTTGCCAATATTATGGGGCTTTATTCCGCTATGCTACTGGCAGGCGGCGCGCTTGGTGCGCAATTGTCACCTGTTATTGTGCAGCTGACCGGAACATGGCAGGCAGGCTTCGGTTATTTTGCAATTTTGGGACTTCTTGCAACTGTTCTGGTCTGGGCGGTACTCCCCGCTTCAACCACAGTTCAGGCCGGTAAAAGCCTGACAAAATTATTCTCCCGTCCGCGGACATGGTTGCTGATGATTGCATTCGGGCTGGTGAATGGCGGTTATTCATCCGTCATAGCCTGGCTTGCGCCTTATTATCAGGAAGCGGGGTGGAGTGTTACGGCGAGCGGTAGTCTGCTTGCCGTCATGGCACTGTGTCAGGCTGTTTCCGCGCTGATTATGCCTGCTTTGGCGCAGGGCAACAGCAGGGATCGCAGACCATGGCTGTGGCTGGCGCTGGCGATGCAGTTTACAGGATTTGCCGGTTTTGCTTTTGCACCAGCAAGCGCTCCGTTTCTTTATGTTGCGCTTGTCGGTGCGGGACTGGGAGGCTGTTTTTCACTGCTGCTGGTGGTGGCTCTGGAGCATATTCCTGACCCGTTACAGGCCGGAGCGCTTTCCGCAGTCATGCAGGGCGGAGGCTTTTTGCTGGCAGCTCTGCCGCCTTTGATTGTTTCCGTGCTGCATGAGCAGACCGGAAGTTTTGCTGCTGGCTGGAAATGGCACATGGTCAGCATTGCTATTGCAGCAATCCTGACCAGGCGTCTTGATCCTGAAACTTACAGTCCGGCTATGTTGTTGCTGACTGAGCCTGTGAATGCATCTGACCTGTAAACGGCCTTGTCAGGCGGCGATTGTCCAACTGCCGTTTTCGCCATGCTTCAGCATCGGTGTGGTGAAGCAGCCGCGTGTCATCTCTGCAAATTCAGTGCCGAGTTGCTCAAGCGGGGCACGCCAGCGCTGGGTTTGCAGCATAGCCGCACCGATAACAACCGGCTTAAGCGCACGGGAGTTCAGCAGATTGAGCGCAGCCACAATCGACGTACCGCTGGAAATCACATCATCCACCAGAGCAATGCGGCGGCCGTCGAGCAGTGGTAGCATACGCGGGTCGATATAGAGCCGCTTGATCTGATCCGGTGTGGTGATGGAAGACAGCGGTACCGACAGTTCTTCCTCATACCAGAATTTGCGCGAGGTGCCCAAAGGCACATAGCGGCTGTGGCCGAGTTTACGTGCCACTTCACTGGCAAGGGTCAGACCCAGTGTCGGCAGGCCGACAATCACATCCGGCTCAAAAACCTTGAGTTTAGCGGCCAGATCATCAGACAAAGCATCAACCACATCAAAAGCAGCCTGATTGACGATCAGCGATGCCAGCGCGTGCTGTTTATCCGAGAGCGGGCGGATTGGCAGTTGCAGCTGCCGGCCGTCATCCAGCGTTGCCGGAAAGAAGGTTTCATGCATGCCCTGCACATCAAATGTTTCAGGCGCATAGAGTTTTTGCCAGAATTCATGCGGTTGCATCATGGTCTCCCGACAATTCCTGCTCCACAAGGCGCGTCCAGAAGCGCACGCCATGTTCAATAGCGTCGTCATTGAAGTCATAGGCGGTATTGTGGTGCAGGGCACCGTCTACAGCAGGACCGTTGCCGAGCCAGACATAGCAACCCGGAGCTTCACCGGCGAAGAAGGCGAAATCATCGCCCGCAGTGGAAGGCGGGAAGCTGGTGCGCACTTTGCTGCCAAACACATCCTGTGCTGCACGTAATGCGCGGGCTGTGGCATCGGCATTGTTGACGACCGGCGGGATGCGGCGAATGAAGTCATATTCGGCAATAATGCCATACATCATCGCAGTACCCTGTGCGAGGCGGCCGATTTCCTGCTCAAGCTGGTCACGAACATGCGGGGTATAAGCACGGGCCGTGCCGCCGATTTCCACAATATCCGGAATAACATTAAGCGCCTTCGGATCACCGGCCTGCAATGAACAAGCGCTGACGACAGCCGGTTGCAGCGGGTCAATCACGCGACCAATAATCGTCTGTAATGAAGCGATGAAAGTTGCGGCTGCCGTGACCGGATCTTTGCCGAGATGCGGCTTGGCACCATGGGTGCCGGTGCCGCGGAACGTCACACGCCAGCTGTCAGAAGAGGCAAGCTGGGGGCCTTCAACCACAGCGATTTCATCAGGATCAAGACCCGGCATATTATGCAGGCCATAGACCGCATCGCACGGAAACAGGTTGAACAGACCTTCTTCCACCATGCGCTTGGCGCCACCGCGCCCTTCTTCTGCAGGCTGGAAGATGAAATGCACCGTGCCGGAGAAGTTACGGCTTTTGGCCAGAGCGCGGGCTGCACCCAGCAAAAGTGTGGTGTGACCATCATGGCCGCAGGCATGCATTTTACCGGCGAATTTTGATTTATAAGGACGATCTGCCATTTCCGGCATGGCCAGCGCATCCATATCGGCGCGTAGACCAATGGTACGGGTACCGTTACCGATCTGCAAAGTACCGACCACGCCTGTGCCGCCAAGACCGCGATGAATAGTGATACCTGCCTCTTCCAGAAGTTTGGCAACAATATCCGAGGTGCGCTCTTCTTCAAAACCGAGTTCAGGATGCGCATGCAGATCGCGGCGCAGCTCGGTCAGAAAAGCAATATCGTCGAGGATAGGGTCAGTCATAGGTATTACTCTGTCACTAAAGCATGTCGCAGCTAAATGGACTCATTTAGCGTTCGCGAACATGCGACAATTAAGAAAAACTAGGGCGAGCGCCATGAGTGAGATTAAACGCGACACGCTCTAGCAAGATAGGGGAGGCCAGCACTTGTCCGGTTTTAACATCGGCAATGCCCTGATCAGTCTGGTGCGGGCCGGCATTGCAGGCTAGTGTTGCACCAAAACAGGCTTTGAAAATGAGATAAGGTGGCTGCCAGTCAACCACATCATCCATCGCTGTGCGCAAAGCTGCAAATTGCGCGGCGACATTGGCCAGCGATGCCTCAGACACGAGACCGGAGACAGGCAGCGGCAGCAGGGCGGTGACTTTGCCGTTCAGCGCAACAGCCATACCGCCACCGGCCGTAATCACGGCATTGGCTGCGAGTGCCATATCTTCTTCATTGCCGCCAAAGACTGTGAGATTATGGCTGTCATGGGAAACTGTAGTGGCGAAAGCACCGCGCCAGCTGCCCCATTCACGCAGAAAGCCAACGCGCGGTTTCGCTGCTGCGCGGCCATGGCGATGGGCAACGGCAATCATGGTTGCACCTTGCGGCGGCACAACAAAACCATTGGTGACGACCGTTTCCGCTTGTCCCCATTGGGTAAAGCGCGGGCGATCAATAGTTGCCACAACAACACGCTTGGCATCGCTGCGAATGCGGAAATCATCGGCGCTTAAAGCACCGATCTTCATGGATTGCAGGAAATCACCGGCGCTGGTGTTGGTGAGCTTTTGTGCGAGAATGCCATTTTCAGCAGCTACGGTACCATTGGTCAGCACGGTTTGTGCGGTGAAGTCAGACAGGTTGTCGAAGATCACAATATCCGCACGGCGACCTGCTGCAATCAGCCCCAGATCATCACGGCCAAAGCGACGTGCTGCGTTGAGCGTTGCCGCC
Organism: Pseudochrobactrum sp. XF203; assembly: GCF_020341615.1. Taxonomy (NCBI): domain Bacteria; kingdom Pseudomonadati; phylum Pseudomonadota; class Alphaproteobacteria; order Hyphomicrobiales; family Brucellaceae; genus Pseudochrobactrum; species Pseudochrobactrum sp. XF203. The sequence goes on from NZ_CP084392.1 coordinate 484,464, forward strand.
TGCAAAGCCCATTCCGGTTTCATGCCATAGCGTACCAATCGGCGTACCACATCATCCAGACCACCGGCATTGAGCAGATCGTCGGGGAACACATCGTCCGTGCAGAGGGTAACAGTCTGCGGCAGATGGCCGAGGCGGTTCAGTTCCTGCACAAATTCCGGCAACAGATGGTCATGGGAGCCACGCATCTCAATGGTGAGACCGGCACGCAGTTTTTCCATCAGGTCTTGGCCGGAAACCAGTTCATGATCGGAGGTCACACCCGCTGCCATAAAGGCCGCGAGATCAGAGCCGGTAAGGCTGCGTGCATGGCCGCAAACCGGCTTGCCCGCTGCCAGCCCCGCATGGACAATGGCACTCATGCGCGGTTCGCCGTCAATGACATTGCGCATGGTCATGACCTCGGCAATACCGCCGATTTCAGGCCGCGCCAGCAGATTGTTCAGCACATCAGCGTCAAAATCTGCACCGGCCAGTTCCAGCCCCGGTGCGGACGGCACACAGGAAGGTGCCAGCATAATCGTGCGCAGCGGCAGATCACGGGTCGCAGCAATTGCCCAGTCAACACCGGCTACGCCATGTACATTGCCGAATTCATGCGGGTCCCAGACAATGGTTGTTACACCACGCGGCACCACAGCATTGGCATAGGTGGCAGGGGTGATCATCGAGCTTTCAATATGCATATGCGTATCGATCAGACCGGGCGTGATATAACCGCCTTTGGCATCAATGATTTTGGCCGCATCTTTGCGGCTGTCCGGTGCATGAACGGAGGCAATCAGAGCGCCGGTGATGCCGATATCGGCACGGCGATGTTCGCCGGTCACCATATCAATGACGGTGCCGTTGATAATCAGGCTGTCAAAAGCTTCTGCACCACGAGCCGCTGCTGCTGCTCTAAGGCGAAGTTCAGGAGAACTCAGATCAAAGGGTTCTGCATGTGTCATGATTTGGCTGCCTCTGTTCTGAGGGCATCGAGAATAATGCCGAGAATGGCTTCCGCATCGCCGTCAGCTGCATAGGCGGCGTTGAATGTGGCATGGCTGGAGCGTGTTTCCACCACGGTGCGGCCGCGTGTCAGCGAGCCGCAAAGTTCCGCACCAATGAACGCCCTGTCAAAACGCACCAGATGTGACTGCGCAAAAGCCACGGCTGCCGCCGGATCATAGAGCGCCATGGCTGTGCGGCCGCGCGAGATCGCAATATTGATAAAGCCGCCGGTCATATCGGCGATTAAAGCGGCATTGGCACCACCGGCTGCGCGGATCGGATGCACATCATCCGGCGTGGCGAGAATTTTACGGCAGAAATCAAGCTCCACCATTTTCAGCGGCAGCTCATGGGTAAGCACAATCGCCAGTGCTTCCGGATCGGCCAGAGCGTTAAACTCGGCTGAGGCCGTGTGATTGCCTTTACCAACGCCGCCGCCCATCCAGACCAGCTCGTCAATCCGTGTTGCCAGATCAGGGCGTGCCAGTGCCAGTGCGGCAATATTGGTGAGGGGCCCAAGTGCAAGAACGCGCTTGGTGCCGCAGGTATTTTCCAGCCAGTTGCACAGGGCGGTGAAGGCACAGCCCTGTGTATTATCTTCACAGACAGGTAAGTTCAGGCCGAGTGTCGGAATGCCGGTTTCGCCGAGAATTCCGGCGGCAGTTTCAATCTCCGCCAGAACCGGTTTGTGCCGCCCGCGATAGATCGGAAAATCCCAGCCGAAAACCTGTGTTGCGCCTGCCGCATTGCGGCAGACCTGACCAAGCTCCGTATTTCCGAAAATGAGAGACACACCGTCGATTTCAAGACCCAGATGTTTCACCACCAGAATGGCGGCGATATCATCAAAGCCCATATCCGTATCAATCCAGACACCCATGCTGCAATTTACTCCCGTTCCAGAATTGCCGCCTGATCAAGTGGCAGATCAAAGGCAACCTCATCGCCCAGTGCATAGGCAGGCAGAGCGGCATCAACATCGGCTTTGACTGAGCCGAATGGTGTTTCCAGCACATATTCACGGGTATTACCCGCAAATGCCGCGCCGCGCACAATACCTTTGAGCGGGCCGGTACCAAGCGTGACGATCTTCGGGCGGAACGCCAGACCGGCAGCTTTCGGCAGTGGCGCATTGAGCGGCACTTCAGCAGTTTCGGAATAGAGTTTGCCGTCGCGAATTGCATAGACATTCTCGAAGCCGACAAAGTCAGCCACAAAGCGCGATGCCGGATGATTATAGATTTCTTCCGGTGTGCCGATCTGTTCAATAGCACCGGCACGCATCACCACGATACGGTCAGCGAGCGCCAGAGCTTCTGCCTGATCGTGAGTCACGAAGATCATGGTCACGCCGGTTTCCTGCTGCACGCGCTGCAATTCGGTGCGCATGTCGAGACGCAGACGCGCATCCAGATTGGACAGCGGCTCATCGAGCAGCAGCACTTTCGGTTCCATCACCATCGAGCGGGCAAGGGCAACACGCTGCTGCTGACCACCGGACAATTCCGGCGGCTTACGGTCAGCGAATTTGGCCAGACCAACGGACTTCAGGCCGCTTTCAACCTTCTGGCGCAGTTCATCACCCTTGATGCCTTTAAGCTTGAGGCCGAAGGCAACATTGTCAAATACGGTGAGGTGCGGGAACAGCGCATAGGACTGAAACACCAGCCCGATTTCACGCTTATTGGCGGCAACACGGGTAATGTCTTTGTCGTCCAGACGGATGGTGCCGCCTGCCACATCCATCAGGCCTGCAATCGCACGCATGGTGGTGGTTTTGCCGCAGCCCGAAGGGCCGAGCAGCGCCAGCAACTCACCTTTATTGATTGTGAGATTGAGCTTATCCACGGCCGTGGTGTTGCCATAACGCAGTGTCAGCTGGTCGAGAGTAAGAAAGGCATGATCAGACATAGCGGGAGAATCCTAGGAAACGTTCTGCGAGAAGGACAATGCCCATGGACAGAAAAGCAAGCAGAGAGGAGAGGGCGGCGATGGAAGGGTCAAAAACGATTTCCATATAGCCCAGCATATCAATTGGCAGGGTGCGCACACCGGGGCCGGAGAGGAACAGCGACACCGGCACCTGATTGAAGCTGGTGACAAAACCGAGAATAAAAGCGGAAAGAATACCGCCGCGGATATTCGGCATTACCACGCGGAAGAACGCACCGGCGCGCGAGCAACCGAGCAGCACAGCCGCTTCTTCCATATCGGAGCGCAGATTGTTGAGACTGGCAGACACCACGCGCACTGCGTAAGGCAGCACCAGCGCCGTATGCGCCAGAAACAGCGCCAGCGTGATGGACATACCAACCGGCACCACGAAATAACGCAGCAGTGCTAAGCCGACGATGATGCCCGGCACGATGATCGGCGAGGATACGATTGTGCGCACGGTTTCAGAAAACGGCATGTCATAGCGTGCCATCGCATAGGCTGCCGGTACACCGAGTGCCAAAGCCACCAGAGTGCCGCCGACCGCCAGAACCATGGAGGTGACGAAGCTCTGCTGGAAACTCTCGATGGTAAAGACCTTATAGACCCATTTCAGCGAGAAGCCCTGCGGCGGGAATGCCAGTGTGTCACCGGCCGAGAAAGAGGCGGCAACGATGATGAGGAACGGGCCGATCAGAAAGACAATGACGAGCCAGAGAACCAGATTGGCCGGATTAATCAGCCGTGAAAGCAAATTCGAGTTCATTTTTTGCCCTTCACTGTCGCAATACGCTTCAGAAGAATATTAGCGGCAAAGCTCATCACGACGAGAATGAGTGCGATAACGCTGGCCGCAGCAAAATTATTGGATACGGTTACGTGCTGATAGAGTAGTGTTTCCAGCATCAGAACCTTGGAGCCACCAAGAATGGCCGGCGTGATATAGGCGGTGAGCGAACCGGTGAAGACCAGTGTGCCGCCAACAACCAGACCTTCTTTGGTCAGCGGCAGAATGATTTTCCAGAAAACGGTAAACCAGCTGGCACCGAGCACGCGGGCTGCAGGCACCACATCTTTGGGCAGGTTTTCCAGCGCACTGATCAGTGAGATTACCATCAGCGGCAAAAACAGCTGCAACAGACCGATGAAAATCGCGGTTTCGGTGAACAGAATACGCAACGGTGCATCGCTTAAGCCCACAGCCTGCAAGGCCTGATTGATAATACCGGTGCGGCCGAGAATAACGATCCACGCATAGGTACGGGCAACCGGTGAGATCATCATCGGCAGCATGATCAGACCGATCATCCGGCCTTTGGAATTGGCAGGCAGGCCGACAATCGCCCATGCGGTGGCATAGCCGATAATCGCGGCGACAACGGTGACTTCCAGCCCCAGCCGCAAGGTGCGCCAGAACACAGTACGGTTCATCGGCTCGGAGAAGAAATCAATCCATGGGGCAATTGTCCATCCTTCTGTCGATCTGAAACCTTCAGACAGCAGAAGAATGACAGGGACGAGGAAGACAAGTGCCGCGAAAAGCGCTGCCGGCAAGGCCAGCCACATGGCTTCGGTGCGGTTGTTGAACATAAGCTTTCCTATAAGACAGGTGGCCTACACCATAATTCCTTAAATTTGAAACAATTTAAGGAATTATGGTGTAAATATAATGTGTTAGAGCGACCTTTGTGCGCCCGAGAGGGCGCCCGGCGCTCTAGCCGGGAATGGGGGCATAGATCAAAAAAGAAAGCTGCCCGTGAACTGAAAATGTTACGGGCAGCTGCTGTTATTTGGGCCGGATTACTGGCCGATTTTGGCGTTCCATTCTTTCAGCCATGTGTCACGGTTATCGAGAACGACATCGGACGGAATGAGCTGAAGGCTTTTAGCGGTTTCTTCGCCAATGGTGAGGTTACCGGCAATTTCGTCAGAAACCTTGACTTCTTTATTGGCAGGGCTGTCGACCAGCTTTTCAGCAATTTTGGTCTGAATTTCAGTGGAGAGCCAGAAATCCATGAATTCCAGAGCCAGATCGCGGTTCTTGGAATCCTTGGCAACGACCATCACATTCATGCCGCCGGTCTGGCCTTCTTTCGGTGTTGCCCAGCCGAGCGGCAGGTCAAGCTTGGTGAAAGGCGCCCAGGAGAAGCGGCCGATTGGCGCTGCCCAGATTTCTTCCTGCTGCATCAGCTGCACGAGCTGCGAGGATTTGACGTAGAAAGTCACGATATCGTCGGATTTTTCACCAACCGCAGCAATGGCGTTTTTCAGATCAGCTTCATTATGGCCGAGGGATTTTTCCAGCATGTACAGCGCTGTCGGGCCCTGATTGGTGGTCACATTCGGGAAAGCAATATGCGGTGCATATTCAGGCTTCAGCAGATCTGCCCAGGATTCGATTTTCATCTTGTCGGTGCGGTAGACGATGGATGTCGCGTAGAAGGTGTAGCCAACGCTCATGCCGTCTTTGTTCGGGTCTTTGGCAATGTCGTAGAGCTTGTCAAAGTTGGACAACTTGGCTGTGTCGATCTTGTCGATCAGACCGGCACGGGAGGCTTGCAGCGCATCCGCCATGGAAACAACAGCCATATCCACAACTGGGCTGGCTTTGTTGGCTTCCATTTTAGCCAGACGCTCTACGCTGTTGCCGGTTTCAACAACCAGTTTGCAGCCGCATTTTTCTTCAAACGGCTTGTAGAGGATTTCTTTGAAGTCATCCTGCGCAAAAGCGTAAACCGAGATGGTCAGGGTCTTGTCAGCGGCATAAGACGCTGTGGTCAGAAGCGCCATGGTGGATGCGGCGATGAGTTTCTTCAGCACTTTTAAAGTCCTTTTGCGGAGTTGGAGCATTTCCAGAAAAAGTGGGAACCGGTTTTTCGTCCGGATAATGCGATAAGAACAAAGAGACAGAGCATTTCTGATGTTTTCATTGATACTGGAAATGCTCTGATGAGTGATCGAACAGAATAGAACGGCATGTTTGGCGGGCAATCAGTGTCATCGGCACACGGGATGTGCCGAAGGTCGGCACCGGTCCTTTGCGATTTTCACTTTTGCTCTCAATAGCTTGCACCAGTGAGGCAATGGCAATCTCACCGATGCGCGGCAAATCCATGCGCACGGTGGAAAGTGCAGGCGTAATGCCTGACGCCCAGAACAGGTCATCAAAACCAATAACACTGACATCATCCGGCACGCGGTACCCGCTGTGATAAAGCTCGGTCATCGCGCGCAGGGCATGCACATCAGACACGGCAGCAATGGCCGTTGTACCGGATGCAATTTTCTCATTCAGGCCGAGATGGGCACCTTTGCCGAATTCAGCCTCGTGATGTTCGATCCACAGAACATCAATTTCTGTTTGTTTGCCTAATCCTGCACGAATACCGCCTAAGCGGTCATTCTGCACGATAGAGGCCGGATTTTTACCGATCAGCAGCACTTTACGGTGTCCGCCGGATAGCAGATGCTGGCCGACCAGCTCGCCGCCCTGCCAGTGATCCGCCGCAACCGTATTGCCTGGTGTTGAAGGGCTGTCGATCACCGCGACAGGAATATCCAGATCCGCAATGCGGGTGCCAAGGCGCGGTACGATCACCAGACCATCAACACCATATTCAATCAGACGATTAATTGCCTCAGTCTGCAGGCTGACATCGCCGCGCGAGTCCGCAATCAGAATACCATAACCGGCAGCCGCAGCCGCTGCTTCAATCGCCTGTGCAATCTGCGGAAACAGCGGATTGGCAATATCCGGCAATACCAGACCCAGAACGCTGTTGCGTCCTGTGCGTAAAGCCCGCCCTGTATGGCTCGGGACATAACCCATCTGGGCAGCTTTGGTTTTAATACGGGAGATAAGACTGGCCGATACGCGTCCTTTGCCGGACAAGGCATTGGACACCGTTGCAACTGACACGCCAAGAGCCTTAGCGACATCGCTAAGATTGACCGTTTGTTTTGGTTGCAGGGAATCGGACATAAGACGATCTTGATTAAACGATTAATCATCTTTCGATACGGCTTCTTCGCCGGAGAGTCAATGCGACTAAGACGGATGTTTTACCGGATAAGTTGCAGAGATTATTTCAGGGTGTCAGCGCTGTGGATTACGGCAATGCGCCCCCAGCCGAATAACACTGCGGTACTGTGTGCGGCTAAGGCAGCCATAAAAGTCATCCAGAACAGGCCGTGCCATTGAAAATACAGGGCAAAACTGAGCAGCATCAGCCATGTAATCGCAAACCAGCCTAGAACTGCCCATTGTCTGCCCTCGCTGATACCGCCTAAAGCAATAGAGCCGGTTGCGAGGAAAATAAACAACAAAGCCTGTTCTGTGACAGATTGGCTGAGCTGATAGCCATAGAGCCAGATATAGCCGGTCACGAGCGCAAACAGGATGACGGCACCGCTTAGGATAATAAAACCGGAGCTGACAAAATCCGGCGCTTTCTGTTGTTTTTTCTCTCTGCGTGCCTGCAAATATTGGCGGAAAGGCTCATTGCTGGCAATAAACGGGTTCTGAGAAGACTTGTTACCTTTTACGCCATAGGCGAAATCTGTTTCGGGCAGATCCGGACGATAGGTGCCGAACAGCCTGTCCCAGAACACAAAACTTCCTGCATAATTCGAGTCTGAATAGGCTCTGTCATCCACATGATGGATGCGGTGATGCGCCGGTGTGACCAGAATATACTCCAGAAAACCAAGCCTTGGTGTGAGAGCGCTATGGTTCATCAACTGAATGGCATAATGCAGCACCGAAACCGTGATGAAGACGGATAGCGGAACGCCCAGCAGTGCCATGGGAATAAAGAAAGGAATGGAGGCGAGGGAGGAATACCATGAATTGCGCACGGCCAGCGACAGATTGAAATGCTCTCCCTGATGATGCACCACATGCACGGCCCAGAGCAGCGCGAATTTATGATGCAGACGATGCAGCCAGTAAAAGCAGAAATCCCACATCAGAATAGCAAACAGCCACAGCCAGACCGGCGGCCAGTCCGACACAATATTCAGGCTGAAATTCGCAACGATAAAACCATAACAGGCAAGTTCCAGACCACGAAACAGCCAGAGCATCAGATGGCCGGAATTCAGGTTGAACACCACATCATGCCAGTCGACTTTTTCCTTACCCGTTTTGCTCAGGATAATCATTTCACTAAGCACAAGGATAATCAGCAGAAAAATCGGAAAGGTAATAGCGATCATGTGGCGCGCCTCACAGCCATTTCCGCTCTGATATTCAGCACCCGCTGCGTGAGCAGGCCTGTGCAGATAGCCAGAGCCGCGCCGCCGAGCAGGTCTACGAATTGGTGGCGATGTAATTGCAGAATAGACACTGTAATCGCTGCGCCCCACAGCGCTATAACGGTACTGCGCAGAATATGCGTTCTTTGCCAAAGCGCGCAGACTGCCAGTATTGTGAGCGTCACATGCAGGGATGGCAGGCAGTTCTGCAATGAATCATATTGGATCAGTAATTTCAGAACCGAGGCGCTGAATGTATCCTGTGTAACCGGCGGAAACTGCATTGTTGTCGGCCAGAAAGTGAAAATGATCCCTGCGCCTAAGGCAGAAAGCTGCATGGATCTCGCCAGCCAGATCAGCCGTGTTTGCGGGCAAAACAGATATGCCAGCGCCACCAGCGGGAAAAATGACAAGTATAGCCAGATAGCATTCGGGTCGAAATCAAACCACAGATCAATCGCTGACGGTTGCAGCATGATGGCCGATGCCTGATCCTGACTGCTGGTCAGGCTGTAAATCAGCCCGACAGCACCCCAGCCGGTCAGCATAGCCCAAAGGCGCAAATACAGCGAATTCATCCGGTCTCCCGCTCATTTCCCGTCTGCGAAACATGGTCTTTCGCTGAAACACAGACCCGTTAAATAGCCTGACTTTGCCGTCATTGTCACTAAACTCCGTTATAAAACGTCTCTTGACGGAGACCGGCTATCATGCGACCCCGTTAAGGAACACCATAATTTAAATGCGAGTATCAATGGCCATCGTTGAAAATGGTGCGGGAAATCCCGGATTGAAACCAGGGTTGAAAATCGCAGGAACCGGCGCTTATCTGCCTGAAAAATGTGTTCTCTCCACGGAAATTGATGCGATGCTGGACTGGCCGTCCGGTACTGTGGAAAACCGCTTTGGCCTCAATGCCCGCTATGTGGCGCAAGGTGCGGAAACCAGTTCTTTCATGGCTGAGCAGGCCGCATTGCAGGCACTGGATGCTGCCGGTATTGCGCCGCAGGAGCTTGATCTTATCCTTGGCGCCTGCGGGGTTATGGAGCAGGTTATTCCTTCAACCGCTACACTGGTTCAGCACCGGCTGGGTTTGGGAAAATCCGGTATTGCAGCTTATGATGTGAATGCAACCTGTCTCAGTTTTATTCAGGCGCTTGATCTTGCCGCTATGAAAATTCAATTGGGGCTTGCCCGCAATGTACTGATCTTTTCCGCAGATATTGCTTCAGTCGGTCTGGACTGGAATGAACCGGATGTTGCCGCCATTTTTGGCGATGGTGCAGCAGCCGTTGTGCTGACAGCCGACGGCGAAGGTCTGCTTGCCAGCCGATTTGAAACCTATTCGGAAGGGCGCGATGCCTGTGTTCTCGCCGGTGGCGGCACGCGGATATCAGCCGCGGTTGATCCGGCGGCGGCAGCGGATGCCTCTTATTTCCGCATGAACGGGCAGGCAGCTTTCCGCGTAACGGCGCGTTATCTGCCACGGTTTTTGAAGCGTTTATTCGCGCAAGGTGCGCTGAATATTGCGGATATTGACTGTATCATTCCCCATCAGGCGAGCGGCCCGTCACTGACACACGGACTGGCACGGATCGGACTTCATCCGGATAAGGTTATCCAGACATTTTCGCGTTTCGGCAATCAGATCGCCACGTCCATTCCGATGGCACTCCATATGGCGGTGACGGAACAACGGCTTAAGCGCAATGATCTGGTTTTGCTTGCCGGTACTTCGGCAGGGATTTCCATCGGCGGAACAATATTGCGGTATTAATGGCAAAGATACTTGTGACAGGGGCAACAGGATGCCTCGGCAACGCTCTGGCAAAATATCTGTCTGCGCAGGGACATCAGGTTCTGGCACAGGGGCGTGATGCGCGTGCCGGTCAATTGCTGCAAGCGCACGGGATTGAGTTTATCTCTTTTGACCTGCGCGCCAATTATCCGGCGCAAGCCTTTCAGCAGGTTGATATTGTCTTTCATTGCGCCGCTCTTTCAACAGCTTGGGGCAAAGCGGAAGATTTTCAGGCGATCAATGTAACCGCGACACAGCACTTGCTGGATGCTGCACGCAAAGCGGATGTGGCGCGGTTTGTCTTCGCATCTTCACCGAGTATTTATGCCAACGGAGAAGACCGGTTTAATCTGGCGGAAGATGCGGAATTGCCTGCAAATTTCCCCAGTCATTATGCCCGCACCAAATATGAAGCGGAATGTCTGGTGCTTGCCGCAGACCGGCAGGGAGCTATGCGCACCAGTGCCTTGCGTCCCAGAGCGATTTACGGCACCGGTGACCGCTCGCTGATGCCGCGTTTACTGCAGGCAATCCGCCGCGGGCGGGTGCCGATGATCGGCGGCGGGCAAAGCCGGATCGATATTACTCATGTGTCGGACGCAGCACAGGCTATGGCGTTGGCCGGTTTCAGTGAAAATGCCTGCGGTGAGGTTTTCAATATCACGTCCGGCAAGGCTTACAGTTTCTCGGAATTGCTTGCAGCAGTCTGTGCATTAAACGGTGCTCATCCGCGTGAAATTCATATTTCCTATGGTAATGCCATGCGGCTGGCCAAAGGGCTGGAATTTTTGCATCGCATTTTCGCACCTGACCGCGAGCCGGTGCTGACCTGTCAGGCAGTGGCCTCGCTCGGTCGCAGTCTCACACTGGATATCAGTAAAGCACAGGAAAAACTGGGATACAGGCCGGCCGTGGCGATTGAGGACGGGATTAAAGATTATGCCGGCAATCTCTGAAACCATTCTGGATTTTACAGCTTTTCATGTCGGCTATTGCAGCGGGCCGCTGGCGATGACGCAGCGCGGTGCATCGTGGCGCATCGGGCGCTTTCCTGCCGGTATTGCAGTGCTGCGTCATCCGGTGCGCGGCACTATTCTGTTTGATACGGGGTACGGTAGGCTGTTCGAAGAGGCAACGACACCTTTCCCCGAGCGGATTTATCGCTGGCTGACACCCGTTACCTTTGATGCTGATGACAGCCTGCCAAAACAGTTGCAAAAGCGTGGCATTGCTCAACCGGATCTTGTTTTTCTTTCGCATCTTCATGCCGATCATGTGTCGGGCCTGTTCGATCTGCCTGCAATGCCGCCGGTGATAACATCGCGTCAGGCGATTGAGAAACTCGCCGCACCCCGTTTTGCGACTTTACAGGCGGGATGTCCGGCGCTCATCCGCGATAAGCTACAGTCTCTTAATTTGCAGGCCGTCGAGTCATTGCCTTGCGTCAGTCTTGCAACTTACGGGCTTGAGGCTTTCGGCAATGGTTATGACCTTCTGGGCGATCAGTCGGCGCTGGTTGTGGAACTTCCGGGGCATGGCTTCGGTCAGACAGGTTTGTTTCTGCCTGCCACAACACAAGGCGCAATTTTTCTGGTGGCGGACGCGATCTGGAGCCTTGAAGCACTGAGACAAAACCGGTTGCCGCCGGATATGACTTTACGCCGTCTTGGCGACCGCAATGCTTTTATCGAGACCTTTGCAAAGCTGCGCGCATTTCATCTGGCCAATCCGCAGGTGCGGATTATGGCCTCGCATTGCATGGAAGCCTATCCTCTGAACAGTTGCGAGAAGAGAGGATGAACCCGCTTACCGTCTTTCTCCGTGCCCGATATGGCAAAGGTTTTGCATCCCGTGAGGCGATTTCGCAGCATCAGCAAAAGGCGTTTCAGCATTTGCGCCGCAATATCATGCCGCGCTCTCCTTTTTATGCGCCTTATGCCGGTAAGCCGTTATCTGACTGGCCGTTGATGAATAAAGCTCTGATGATGGAGCATTTCACCGATATCAATACCGTCGGTATCACGAAGGAAGAAGCACTGCTTGTTGCGCTGACCTCGGAGCAGGAACGTGATTTCGCACCGATGATCCGCAATATTGCTGTGGGGCTTTCCACCGGCACATCAGGACAACGCGGGCTTTTTGCCTCGAACAAGCGTGAGCGGGCATTATGGGCTGCGCTGATGCTGGGGCGTTTTTCACCGTCATTCCTGCAGCGACAGCGTGTGTCTCTGTTTCTGCGCGCCAATAATATGCTCTATGAGCGGCTGGGCAATGCGCTGATCAGTTTTGAATTTTATGATCTGTTACAATCATTTAACAGCCATTTGCAAAGACTGGCGGATCAGCAGCCCACAGTGCTGATCGCACCGGCGCAAATTCTTGGTCTGCTGGCAAAGGCGCAGAAGGAGCGGATAATCAATATCGCCCCGCGCTGTCTTATCTCCGTGGCGGAAGTGCTGTCACCGGAGGACAAAAGCGCGATTGAAGCGGTGTTTGGCGTGCGGGTCGATCAGGTCTATCAATGCACGGAAGGTGTGTTGGGCATGACCTGCCGCGCCGGTAATCTGCATCTTAACGAAGCCTATATGCATATTGAGCGTGATATAATTGATGAAGCCAGCGGCGCATTTGCTCCAATCATCACGGATCTGACGCGCGAGACACAGCCGGTGCTGAAATATCGTCTCGACGATATATTAATCCCCGATAATGAACCTTGTCCGTGCGGTTGCGTCAGTCTTCGTCTGAAGCGGATTGAGGGGCGTTGCGATGATATTCTCTATTGGCGCACAGCAGACGGCACATTGCGTATGATCCCGTCTGATCTTATCCGGCAGGCGATGGCAACAGCCAAGACCGGTATCAGCGATTACCGGGCTGTACAGCACGGCCAGAAACTCTTGGAAATATGGCTGGAAGCGGCTGATTATGAACAGGCCTGTGCAGAGGTAGCGCGTAATTTGGCGGAACAGGCTGTGTCAGTGAAAGCGCAATTGCCGGAACTGCGCTTTCATGCAGGTATTCATACGCAATATGATCAGAAGCGGCGGCGCGTCATCGCTAAGCCCTGAGATTGCTTGTGAGCAGCCAGCAGGTTGGATATTTATCCTTTTGTGAATAAAGGAGTGACAATCTCTTTCAGGACGGTCAGCGCTGCGGCATTGGCCTGATCGTCATCCGATGCTTCAAATTCCGCAAGTTCAATCCCTGCAATTTTCTCACGCGGCAGCGCTGCAAATAATGCGCGGAGTTGTTCCGGCAGCAAGCCGTCCTGCACTTTATATGCGGCAGGCACAAAGCCCGGTTCAAGCGCATCCCAGTCAACATGAATCCAGACCGGTGCATCGCCGGTGGCTTTTATAATGGCTTCCGGTGTTACTTCTGATGGCGGAATAACGCGGACACCGGCTTTTTGCAGCAATGCAGCTTCTTCATCATCAATGTCCCGCCCGCCGACAATAATCACCTGTTCCGGCCGCAAGCCGCTGCCTGAGCCGCTGTCCCAGAGGCCGCAGGCCGCAGCAACTACCATGCCGCCAAGATAGCCGGAGCCGGTTGTGGCAGGGGTGTTGAAATCGCCATGGGCATCAATCCATAAAACCACACTGTCCGGTCGTTCGCGGGCAGCCACAGGCAGACTGGCGAGACTTGCTGAACAGGTATTGGCAAGCAACACCGGTATCCGGTTTTGGCGAAGGCTGTTTGCCACAGCATTGCTGATAGCGGTTAATGTGTCATGCGCCTGAGGCAGGCTCTCTGACCAGTCATCCTCTTTGGCCGGTGAAGGTGTTCCGACCGTGGTGACCGTTGCGGGGATGAGCTCCCCAACCATAGCGGCGGTGAGGGCGGCACCGGGAATTGCGCCCAATGTACGGTCGGCAATACGGCCCTGAGAAAGAATGATGTCGAAGGCCATATCCGGTCTCGCTTTTCATGGTAACGGAATTTGCTGTTACGCACTTCTATAAGCGGGATAAATATTTGTCATCTTTAAACTTTTCCCCGAACAACATATTCAGTGCACGGCAGCGGCACGCAGGGATTGGTCGAATGCAGCACGCGCCGGACGCGACAGCGCAGATACAGATTGGGAGAACCATTCTGCAATATCCTGCCCTGCTGCCGGTGCAGCCAGACCGGCTCCGGTGCTGAAATTTCCGATCGCCTGAGGGTGTTGGCTGAGCGCTGCGGTAATGCCACCGGCAAAGAAACCGGCATCTTTTGCATGGGGAAACCACACGCTACCGTCTTTCTTCTCAGCCTTGTCCAGCATAGCGCTATTCGCAATAAGCCCCGCCCACTGCTTGCCCAAACGCTCTGCCTGCCCATGTGTCAGCATAGCAGATGCGTATTGTTGCAGGGCTTTGCGCCCGCCAATATTGCTCTGCAAATGATTGGCTGTTTCCGGCAGATTTGCTTCAACCGCAACGGCCAGTTTTTCAAGCTTTGCAGCATCGATATCGGTTGTTGCACCGATGAAACTGTCCAATGTGATATTGGCCGCAAAAACCGGCGCACTATACAATGTTGCAATTGTAATAATGATTTTCAGTGCCGGTATTTTGCGAATGATTGTCATAGCTGTTTCAACTCATGAAATAGGTGAAATTGTTCCATTGACTGAAATATTCAATATCAGCGCTTGCCGGTGGTGACATTACACTTATTATTTCAACTGTGGTCAATCAAAGGCGCGTTCTCAGACTTTTATGAAGCTTTGGCCACTTTATGGACACAGAAAAATCATCTGCTACCATGATCTGAATATTCTGAGCTTTCCTCAACGTGATACGGAGAGACTGCATGAGTAGCAAACGCCTCTGCTGGGCGGTTATCCTGTTCCTCGGAGTGCCGAATTCCGGCATGGCGCAGGATTATCTGTTCCAGAATTTTGCGGCGAGCGATGCGCTCGGACAGATGCATCAATCCATGCGTGATAATATGATGCCCTCTGCGCGGGAGCGCCCTGCACCGCAGAGGAAAAGCAAGCAAAGAGCAGTCTCCACAACCTATCTTGCATCTCCGGCTGTATCATTACGGGTGCAAAGACAATTTACGGATTTCGTGGAAAAAACATCGGGACGTCAGGCCGGACAGCAAGTGCGGGAAATCTTCCGCAAACGTAATCCGGTCGCCAGCTGGGTCAGTATTGTTAAGGCAGACGGATTTCGCTCCGGCGATGTGGTTGATGCCGTTGCTGCCTATCTGATCCTGAACTGGATGATGGCCAATGGCAGCGATAATAATCAGCAGCAAGCGAGTGCTGTGCGGCAGCAAATCCGGCAGGCCTTGAGCAATAATCCGGGATTTTCCCGCTTGGGTAATGATGAGCGTCAGGCGCTCGCTGAAACCTCAATGCTGAATTTTCTTGTCCAGCATGCGGCCTATATTGATGCGCTCAAACGCGGTGACAAAGTGATGATTCGCCGTCTCAGTGATGCGGCGGTTGCCCGTTTTCAAAACCAGATGAATATGAACCTGCGGGAAGTGAAAATAACCGCAGCGGGCTTCCGGTGAAGTCTGATGCATGCTGACGGTTATTGAGGCGTATCTTCTGCGGTGCTTGTTCTTGCCGGTGGGGTCAGCGGTTCCGGCACAGGGATGCCGGTGAGTAATTGTTCGCGTCCGGAAAAAATGTCACCCTGAACCTGTTCCGTCAGACGTTTGGCATCACGGCTGCGGATATCATAAAGCGTATCAACCGCGCTTTCATCATCAAGACCGAGCTGGCGCAGCCCTTCCATACCGAAGAGCAGTGCGGATTCAAAAGTCTCACGCAATTCGAAATCAACACCGGCCTTGCGCAATTCAATGGAATGGGTTCGGTCAAACGATCGTACAAGAAGTTTTGCAACGGGAAAATGCTGTTTAATCAGATCAACAATGTGATTGGTCACTTTGGGATCATCAATACAGATCATGATGATTTCAGCTTCATCTGCGCCGGAATGATGCAAAATGTCGAGCCGTGATCCGTCACCATAGAAAATCCTGAAACCGAATTTCTGCGCTTCACGGATACGGTTCGGGTCGGATTCAATGATGGCGACTTCTGTCTGATGTGCCAGCAGCAATTGCGATGCGATCTGCCCAAAACGCCCGAAGCCGATCAGCAAAACCCTGCCTTTCAGATTGCAAACCGGCTCAACGCCGTCAAGGGAGGCGGTTTCCTGTTTCATAAACCGTGCGCCTGCCAGCAGGATCAGCGGCGTGACGGCCATGGACAGAATAATCACCGTTGAAAACAATGCATTGTCGCGGGCATCGATAAGGCCGTTGCCGAAAGCTGAAGTGTAGAGCACGAAAGCGAATTCACCGCCCTGCGCAAAGAGCAGGGTACGTTCCAGTGAATGATGGTGACTTGAGCCGAAAAGCCGTGCAACACTGTAAATCCCGACGGCTTTGGTAAGAATATAGGCAATCAGAAATAAGAGGATCGTCGGCCAGTCGGTTGCGACAATGCCGAGATCGAGCGACATGCCGACGGCAAGAAAAAACAGTCCCATTAAAAGCCCTTTAAAAGGCTCAATGTCGCTTTCAATCTGGTGACGATAACTCGATCCGGAAAGCATAACGCCGGCCAGAAAGGCACCCATTGCCATGGACAGGCCGCTGGCTTCCATCAGCAATGCGGCGCCGAGCACAACAATCAGGGCACCGGCAGTCAGAACTTCGCGAGCACGGGCGCGTGCCAGCAAGGCAAAAAACGGATCAAGCAACCATCGTCCGACGGCGATCAGCAGCAGAATGGCGCCGACGGCAATTGCGATGCCGGTCAGGCCGCTGGCCTCCTGCTGCTGGGGTGCAAGAAAAGCCACCAGTGCCAGCAGAGGCACGATCATCAGATCTTCAAGCAGCAGAATGGAAACGGCTTTTTGTCCCTCAGGCGTCGCGATCTCACCGCGCTCCTGTAGCATGGACATGATGACGGCTGTCGAAGACAGGACAAAACCCGCTCCGGCAATCAGGGCTGTGACGGGCGCAAGACCAAGAAGCATTCCGACACCGCTGAGCAGGGCAATACAGCCGAGAACCTGCGCCAGGCCAAGGCCAAAAATCTGATGCCGCATCGTCCAGAGTTTGCTTGGTCGCATCTCCAGTCCGATGACAAAGAGAAACATGACAACGCCGAGTTCGGAGAAATGCAGTATTGTGGCAGGGTCAGTAAACAGCCCCAGAACGGATGGTCCGACAAGAGCACCGGCAGCGAAATAGCCAAGTACAGAGCCCAGACCAAGTCTGCGAAAAAGCGGTACAGCCGCCACACCTGCTGCGAGAAGTACCACTGCCGGTCCGAGTGTTTGTCCAAGCCCTTCTGCTGCCATAGACGCTCCGTTCCGAATGTTGGATTTTAAGTATTGCTTATATAAAAAGACATTATTTTTGTATTGCGGTCAATATAATTGCCGAAGGGGAAATCCCCTCCGGCCGGTTTGCGGGTGTTTTCATCCGGCAGTTCAGCAGGAAGGAACGCGGCTCTGACCTTCAAGGGTGAAGCGCCCGTCTGCGCCGCGCTTATAGACTTCCTGAAAACTCTCTGATCCGCTCTTGTAGGAAACCGTAATGCTTTTGCCTTTTTCAGCGGCAGTAATCATGCCGGTAACTTCTTTGGCTGTTGCTTCATCACGGGCATCGGAGAAAGCGACTGGGATGCGTGCGATTTCAACAGGACCGGATGCGCCAAGTTCGGTCAGAACGCCGAATGAGCAGAAAAGTCCCTGTCCGCCGCCACCGCCTTCCGTGTAGAGAACCGGCGCGTCAGCAATATCTGCGCTCCATCCCCAGTTGTCTGCGGGATTGCCGACAACGCCTGTCATGCCGACATTCAGCCATTCACCCTGAGATGTATAGGGATATCGCGGTTCGCCTGCATCATGGTCCAGATAATGGACAGCATTGAGACCTGAGCAAGCCTGACTGGTGCATTCATTGGCACCGGTACTTACAAGGGCAACACGGGTATCAGATAACGGGATGAATGCTAAAGGCACAAAAAGAAAATTATCATCGCCGACTGTGACTTTGGCCTCACTGCGCGCAGCTTTCGGGAATGCAACTTCAAAGGCTGCGGGCACACCGGCGGGAACGACATCGCGGTTTACGGCTGTTATTTCAAACAGGGGTTGAGCAGAGACTGCAACTGCCGGAACTGTCAGGAAAGTAGCCAGACCGCAAATGAGGGTAATATTGCGATATCTCATATAACCGCGACTCCAATAATGTTGTTGTGTTGGCGTAAATTTTACGGGGCTCATAAAGAGCATTGTTTTTATATCTGGCGCAACAGGAAACAACAGAAGCTTCCGGAAGATATAATTTGCAATTATTGTTTCGATGTCAAAATTGTTGCTGATGAAATTGTGTAATCTATTGTGATGCGCTGATGCGTTGATGCGGTTTTATGGAAATTCATTTTTGTATAGGTTGTTGATATTCGGTCTGACGACGGTTCATATTTGCACTGAAAGGCTTTCATAATGCTGATTTCTTTGATGCATAAATCCGGCTGGGCGCTGGCGGCTTTAACCGCAGGTTTGATGACGGCTCAGGCGGCGCCTTCCTTTGATTGTGCAAAAGCATCCGGTGATGCCGAGAAGGCTATTTGTGCATCTGCGGAGATTTCTGCAGCGGATAAGAAACTCGCTGAAACCTATGCGGAATTGCTGAAGAAGCTGGATAATGAAGCGGCCGCAGCCCTGAGGAATGATCAACGGCAGTTCATTGCAGACAGAGATGAACTTTTCACTCTGACCACACAAACGCAGGAGAGGCTGACGGAACGGCTTGAGTTTACGCTGACCAACAGGGAGAAAATCCTCAGTGCTGTTGAACCAACGCCTCCGGCGGGATTACAGGGAACATGGCGTAACAATAATGCGCTGCTCACAATCTCTGCCGATAAAGCGGGCAAGCTTACATTCGACGGCAATGGCACGGAACAGGTCACAGGCTATTGGACATGCAATGCTGAAGGTGTTGTAGAGCCTGATGGCGAAGCAAAAGGGAAAGTTGCTGTCGATAATGGCTGGACGATAGAGCTGACCCGTGCAGGTTCAGTTTTGAAGCTCACGGAAAACGGGCCTTCCGGCACTGTGCCTTATTGCGGTTTGAACGGTGCAATGGCCGGTACATATTTCTATGTCGGTGCTGCACATTAGAGCTCCGTGCCCCCGTTGGACGCACAAGGGGCGCACAAAACTCGCTCTGGCACTTTAAAATTATGCTCTAAGCGGAGCGCTGAAGTATCATCAGCGCTCCGATCATTTTTATGCGGATCAGAAACGCAGTGTCATGCCGCCGATAACCGTGCGGCCACGGCCGAGTTTTTGTGCATCCATATATTGCGCAGGCTTGTAAGCCTGATTGGTGATATTCTCAATATTGAGAAAGAAGGTCGCATTTTCATTATATTTGTAGGAAGCATAGGCATCTGCAAGCATATAGCCTTCAACATCAATCAGCTGAGGTCCCATCGGCGGTTTCACCGCTTTGGTCTTGCCAACACGGCGGATTTGTCCGCCGATTGTCAGTTTTTCATCCAATGCGCGGAAACCGGCATTAATGGTCACAGTATAGTCCGGCAGGCCGTTCAGCTCGCCAATACCAAAACCGTCCGACCACATGCCATAAGGCAGGTCTGTTTTGGTTTTTGAGTAGGAAATACCGGCAAAAGCAAAGCCGCTGTCATAATTGGCTTCCAGTTCAAAACCTTTGATACGGGTTTTACCCGGTATATTGATGAATTTCAGCATCGGCATATTCTTCATCGAGTAAGGGCCTGATGTGATGTAATTTTCAACATCATTGCTGAAATAATTGGCTTTCATGCGCAGGGCATCGCCGGAGGCCAGCACATCTTTTTCCAGCACATTCACACCGAATTCCCAACCCTTGCTGGTCTCGCCTTCGAGATCAGGATTAGGACTGGTCGGGTTTGGTGTCTTGCCATGTGCGCCAGGGAAGAAAGTTTCAGTCACAGTCGGCGGACGGAAGGTTTTCGCATAGGTGCTGTAGAGCTGGATGCCGTTCACAGGTGTTACAGCCAGTGTGACCCGCGGGTTGAGGCTGCTGTCAGACCGGTCTATTGCTTCTAGCACGGTTTCGCTGCCGCGTTTTCTGGCAACATCACCCTGCAGCCGGAATGTGTCATAGTGGAAGCCGGTTGTCAGATCGAACATGCCATAGGAGAAAGTCGCATCGGTAAACAGGCTGCCAATGCCGATTTTGCCGTCCCCGGGGCCGCCTGTGCCCCAGGACTGACCATTGGTCACATCATCATGATAGTATGCGCCGCCATAGGTCAGTTTCAGCGCAATATCATTGGTCAGATCCAGATGACTGCGATTGGTGACATCAATCCCCATACCCTTATCGCGGGTGAACTGCCCTGCATAATTTCCTTCCGTAAATCTGACCTGCGCATCATTATAATAGGCGTTAACGGTCAGATCGATCAGGTCATTATCGGGCGTGAAATCATAACGCGCCGTATAAGTCTGATTGCGATAGGTTTGCGGTTCACTGCGGATTGTGGATTTATTATTATACCAGACACCGCCCAGCAGCAGTTTGTGATCCTCACCATTGCCAAATTCCAGTTTGGCAAGGCCGGACTTCAGATCTTCCTGCTGGTTGGGATTGATCAGGCGGCGACCTTTTTCATCCACCCCGCTTTTCGGTGCGCCGGAGTCGCGACGGTTGAAAGCGCCCATAAAACCGATACCGTTTTGCGTGCGTGCACCGGCTGCAGCCATTCTTGACCAGTCATAGGCATTATTACCGAATTTAATGGTCGACATGGCACCATAGGAATTGCCGGGCAAGATCACATCATCAATACCCAGAGTGCGGAAATTGGCCGCCCCGCCCAGCGTGCCGACACCGGCAGCACCACCCAGAGAACCGCGCCCCATATCCATTCCGGCGAGCAGATCACTGTCGACAAAGGCAGAGCCGCCGGACACGCCATGTCCCATCACGCGGATATTCTGACGGGCACCGTCAATCATCATATTCACACGGCCATAGCCTTCCATGCCGCGTATATTGACCGCAACACCGGCACCGGACATTGCCTTGCGGGTAAATGTGCCTGCAGATGCGCGCAGGGCATTATCAATATTACCGGCATTCTTCTCCTGAAGTGTAGCCGCATCAATGGAGGTTACCGCCGCAGTTGTTTCATAAGGGGCATCTTTACCGGCAACCAGACCGCTGACACTCGGCGTGCCGGTGTTGACGGTAATCACATTCAGCTGCACATCCGCATTACCTGCCTTTGCTGCATTCTGTGTGCCGGGGCGGATCAGGGTGAAAGAGCGCGCATCATTGCGGCGATAGGAATAGCCTGTGCCGCTGAGCATTTGTGCAAGTGCCGCATCGACACTCAGCTTGCCTCGCACGGGTGCGGTGCGGATATTGGCGGGCAGGGTGCCGTCAACAAAAATATTCGTGCCGGTTTGCGCTGCGAAGCGCACAATCGCGGAAGACAGTGGTTGTGCAGCAAGCGAAAAGTCACGTTTTGCTTCTGCGGCAGCCGTCGCAGTTGCTTCAGGCTGCTGCGCATGAGCCGCAGGCATAATGAGTGCAGCAATCGCCACAGAACAGGCCCATATTTGCGGACGCAAAATCATACGCTTTTTGAGGTTTCCGCTTTTTACCGGCAATGGCATTCCGTTTCTCCAGATCAGCAAACAGGTTCTGACTGTAAGACGGAAAGCTTTTGTGATTTTCTGATAAAAATTATCATATTTTAAAAAATAATTTGAAAGAGCAGTTTTCCGCTAATTTGAAAGTGTTAGAGCGACCTATGTGTGCCCAATCTGGCACACGGCGCTCTAGGCGCTATAAATCAGCGTGCCCCATAGCGGTATATGGCGGGTCTTAATCGGCAAAGTTTGGGTGAGTTGTGTCAGCACCGTATCAATGTCCTGAATATTGATGACCAGTGTCACCGGACGTTGTGCAAGACTGCTATCCATTAATATCAGCTGCTCTGCCGACCAGCGATTGAGCACCTGAACAATATCACTCAAAGGCTTGTCGATGAAAACCAGCCGTCCTTCCAGCCATGACAGATCAATCTGGTCGTCCGCAGGCAGCGGAGCGCTGATCTGCTGCTTTTCATAAGTGAGTTTTTGTCCCTGCTGCAACGTGACGGATTGTGCAGCATAATCAATGCGAACAGCATGTTCTGTCACCAGAACTTCAGCCAGATCATTGAGCAAAGCAATATTGAATTTTGTGCCAAGCGCTGTCACACGGCCGGAAGCTGCCTGAACAGTGAAAGGCGCCTGACCGCGTGCAACGCTGAAATAGGCTTCGCCGTGATGCAGGATAATATTGCGCTGCGTCTCTGTTATTTTGACGGACAGAGCAGTGCCGCCGGACATATGAATTTGCGAACCGTCCGCTAAAGCCACAAGACGGCGCTCTCCGCTGGCAGTTTGAAAATCCGGTGCGGTTGTTTTCATCACGCCATAGCTGCCTGCGCCAAAAGCGGCGAGCAACAATAATTTGCCGAAATTGCGCCGGTTCATGCGGCGCGTGGTCTTGCGTTTTTGTATCCGGTGCATCTGCGCTGTACCTGCCCAGAGTATTTCCGCTTTTCTATAGGCCTCGGCATGGTGCGGATCGGCTGCAATCCAGCGCCGATGCGCGGCTATTGTCTCTGCATCGGCTTGTCCGTCACTCAGCACTGTAAACCAGTCGATTGCCCTGCGCATCACCGGATCGAGTGCCTGTTCGGCCTCCGCGCTCCAGTGTTCATTGTCGCTGATATCTGGTTTGGTGGTCATGCGCGTTTACCTGTCAGACCGTTTTCCGCCTGACTGATGCGATATTGCAGATGGATCATCACGCGGTTCATCTGACTATAGGCAGTTTGCAGCGGCAGATGCAATTCACGGGCAATGTCAGCAAATGTCTTGCCGTCAAGCCGCATGAGATAAACCCGACGCGGAATATCCGGCACTTCCGACAAAGCCTGTTCGAGTATGCGCATGAATTCAGCACTGATCAAAATTTCATCGGCCAGCGGCGCGGGATCGGCAAATGTTTCGCTTAATGCGGCGGTGTGGCCTGCCAGCGGGTTCAGTTTCTGGCTGCGGGCATGGTCGGTCTGCAAGTTAGCAGCTACGCGGAAAAGATAGGCTTTGTGATTATCGGGCAGGGTTGCAAATTTATTCTTACGCGCTGAGGTCATCAGGCGCAGAAAAGTCTCCTGAGTCAGGTCTGCCGCCACATCCTGCGCAGCACCGCGGCGACGCAGGAAACGTTGCAGCTCTGCGCTGTAATTTCTAAAAAGGGAGGTGAAGTTCCACATTATCAGGTCAAAAACTACCGCTACCGCATAAAGGATTCTGTCAGGAATTTTATGTGTGTAGTAAATATGACTTAAATAATCAAGTTAATCTATGTATTTGTATCCAGCTAATAAATGCCTCGCCGGAGATAAATGATCGGCAGGGGGGCAGATACAAAAAAACACGGTGAAAAGTCTCCTTTTCACCGTGTCTTCCCAACGTGGCTTTCATTATTAGTTTTTCAAAGACTGGAGGTCAGAAGAACTATTAAATATCCACGTCTGTTAAGGAGAATAATCGTTGAAAAATCTCCTTAATACTGTTCATCAGAAGGAGCGCTGGAAACGAACCACACCGCCGACAGCATCTTTTTCACCACTGAGAATACGAACAGGATGGTCTTTTTTCCATGTGGTGTAGTTGAATTCCGGAGTGATGGTGAAACCCGGAACCAGCTGATAGGCGACATTCGCAGCAAAAGCAGTTTTGCCCCAATCTTCATAAGCAGCCTGAATGTTGAAAGTCGCATTGTCGGTTGCTTTGTACTGCGCACCACCCCAGACAGCCCAGTCACCACCCCAGTTTCCATACATGCCGGTATTCTCTTCATAAGAAGCGTAACCGCCCTGCATCCACAGGGAGAGTGTGTCTGTTACATTCACATCAAGGCGAACTTTACCGGCCCATTCTTCAAGATTGGAGTCATAGGCGACAGTGCCTGCAATAGCGCCCCAACCCTGTTCAAATTTCAGGCCGCCAACAACATGCGGCATATAGCTGTCGATACGGTTGTTGAAATCGCGCTGCAGCCAAACACCGGAGGCATCATCATAATAATTATCTTGCCCTTTATCGCCGCCTTGTTCGAGCGATATGATAGCTGAGAAACCATTGCCGCCGGCAAAAGTGTAGCTGATCAGATTGGTGCGGTAATAACCGGCTGCAACCACATCATCATTGATGATGTCGCCGAGATATCCGGTGAAAGTATGAAATGCGGATTCATCCAGCCCCATCCGCAGGCCGCCAAGCTGTATATAAGCATAATTCAGCGTATGGGCGCCTTGTGAACCATTTGAGAAGTTGAAGCGGTTTTCAGTAAAAGTTTTGAGCGTGCCCAGTTCGGTTTCCGAAGTGGTATAGGTGCGCAGAGTGAAACGTGCGAGTTTATCCCAAGTGTCTTGATGGTCGCCATTCACATCAACATAACCGAGCTTGCTGCCGGTGTAGGGATCATCGCCAAAAGATGCATCGTAACGAACATATCCGCCGATGCGTAAGCAGGTTTCTGTGCCGGGAATGTAAAAATAGCCCGCGCCGTAAGCATCGCAAACGCGCACATATTCCACGGCTTCCGGTTCCGGCGCAATAACAGCGTCGGCGGCCTGCGCTCCGGTTGCCGCAATAAGTGCAGCAACAGAGCCAAGAAGAAGACTCTTAATAGTCATGGCGTTTATCCCGCTTAGCTTTGTCAGTGTGAAATCTACTGGCTAAAGTTTACGGGTTGTGGTCGCTCTTACTACTGTAGAATCTTGCAGGATGCGGTGTAAATTTCAGAAAGCCGGTCAGGAATTGACGCCTGACCGGCTTGTTTTTGCATTTTATTTGCGTGCAACGGGGCGGACCAATGGTGTCACGCGTCTGATGGTAACGCGGCGGTTTTCCTGCTCGGCAGCTTGCGTGCGGATTTTCAGGAAGCGTTCGCCATATCCCTGCGTTACAAGGTTTTCTGCCGGAATGTCATAGACTTCTGTCAGCAGGCTGGCCACGGATTCCGCGCGCTGGTCGGACAGCACGAGATTTGAGCGGTCAGAGCCGATAGCGTCTGTGTGCCCTTCAATGAAGAAGGTTTCACCAGGGTCTTTGGCGAGCACTTTTTGCATTGCGCTTGCAACTTTGCGCAGGGTTTTGGCCTGCGACAGTGAAACCTCGGCACTGCCGGTGGCAAAGTGAATTGTATCGAGATCGATACGGCGCACCTTGTCACGCAGACGCGCTGAGTGACGGACTTCATCAATCGTGTAGACACGTTCAACCCGTTCTACAGGCGGCTGAGCAAGGAAGTCATAGAAGTCACGTTCCGGATCTGCAGCGACATCAATAATATAGTCACTGACAGGAATGGTCAGCCGCATCGGCGGCAGATCATATCCGACATCGAAGATCGCCGCACGCGGAGTGTCATCATATTCAGGTGCATAGATCATCAGATATTCATTGCCGTCACGGTCGATACGTGAGCGCTGCAGAATATCGCCGTAACGGTCATAGATGGTTACGATCTCGTAGCCGCCGGGACGTACAATGGTTTCACGCAGGCGGCCGCGCGGCAATTCATCATAATAGGAACGCTCGGCATCACGACGCAGGCGGGGACGATCATCGCCACGGACGAAGATGCGGTCGCCCGTCTCCAGAATGATGCGGTTATCAACTTCCTCAACGACTTTCACATTGGTGATATTGTTGATTGTCGTGTTATTAATAACGGTATTATTCACAACCGTATTATTGATGATATTTGTAGTGTCCGGAACCACAAAGGCTGGTGCATCTTTGATGCGCGTGCCTTCTTCTTTGAGATTGGCTTCAATTTGCTGCGGCAGGTTTTCAGAGATCGTGGCCGGAATTTCAACCTGAGCAGCGGCATCATTCACAGGCGGAGGCGTATTCTGCTCCTCGGCTGCACGCTGTTGTTCACGCTGTTTACGGCGCTCTTCTCTGGATTGGTTGCCGCCGAAATTATCCGCATCCTTATCACTGTCAAGAATGGCGGCTCCGTTTTCAACGGGCAGAACAATGGTTTCATCTGTGCTGGCAGGATCTTTGGCAATCTCCTGCTTTTGCTCAGGTGTACGCTCGTCAATAATTTCAGCTTTCGGTTCGGCAGGCTGTGTGTTTTCAGGCTGCTGAACTTCCTGCTCCGGCTGTGGCTGCTGCACCGGCTGATCCGGCTGTTTGGCCGGTTCAGCCTCTTGTTCCTGAGGCTTTTCATCCGTCACAGGCGGCAGAGGGGCAGGTTGCTCAGGTGTTGTCTGAGGGACAGGCTGTTCTTCCGGTTGCTTTACAGGCTCCTGTTCGGTTGGTGCAGGAGGTGTTTCTTCGGATGGAGCAGGTTTCGGTTCAGGCTCCGGTTTAAGGTCAGGCTTTGGTTCTGGCGCTGGCTTCGGCTCCGGGCTTTCCTTGAGCTTGGATTGCTCTGCTGCCTCTTTGGCCTGCTTTTCTGCTTCTTCGTCTATAGCTTTTTGCTGGTCAGCATTTTTCTGCTGTTCCGCAGCGTCTTGCTGTGCCCGTTCTGCAGCCTGTTTTTGTTCTTCTGCCTGTCGGGCAGCCTCGTCCTGCGCTGCTTTTTGCTGCTCTTCAGCTACACGTTTCGCCTCTTCTTCGGCAGCACGCTGTTGTTCAGCGGCACGTTGCTGTTCTGCAGCCTGTCGTTCAGCTTCTTCCTGAGCGGCTTTTTGCTGCTCTTCAGCTGCACGTCTGGCTTCTTCTTCGGCCGCACGCTGTTGCTCGGCGGCACGTTGCTGTTCTGCGGCCTGTCTCTCAGCTTCTTCCTGAGCAGCTCTTTGCTGCTCTTCAGCTGCCCGTCGCGCTTCCTCTTCGGCTGCGCGCTGTTGTTCCTCAGCCTGTTGCTGACGCAGCATCTGGTCGTCAGCCGGCTGTTCACTGTTTTCCTGTGCGAGGATGATCGGGGCTTCTGATGTGCCGGCCTGAACAGGCTGCATCATGATGGAAGCCGAGAAAGCCGGAAAAACAACTGTTGCGAGCAGTTTAGAACGAAAACTCATAATCCCTCTCCTTAGGAAGGCAGAAATTGCATAGGTTGCATTTCGTCAATTCCCGATCGAAATAACACTTAATTGCCGGTGCTTATTATTTGCTGATTTATGGCAAATTTCGGCGATATGAGGAAATGGTTAGTTCACGTTTTATGAACCTTTGCTGAATGTCAGAGAGCAGAGGTCTTATGAGTATAGTAAAATCCGGCCGTTACTAAGCCGGTTTGCTGGCGAGAAATGCAGCTCGCGCGACATCCTCCACCTGATGATCCTGTAATGTGCTGGTTGCAATACGCACGGCTGCCAGCGGGCGGACGGAGAATTTGGAACCCGGTGCCACGGCAATATTGCGGGCGGCCAGCGTAATCAGTGCAAATTGTTCGGATTCCACCGGCATCAGACAGCACAGACCATGATTGTCCGGAATGTTTTTGCCGTGAGCGGCCAATGCCTGCTGAAAATAGCTGGCACGCTGCCGGTAAATCTGCTTTGCCTGCTCCAGACTATGTTGCGTTGCCTCATCCTTGAGCAGCCATGCCACTGCCGATTGCAGAATACGGCTTGTCCAGCCGGAACTGAAACTACGGTAAGACTGGATTTGTTCAACAAGGCTGGCTGAGCCGGAGAGAACTGCCAGACGCAAATCAGGACCTAAAGTCTTGGAATAAGACAGAATATGGACCACCCGATCAGGAAAACGTGCGCCGAGTGTCTGACGCGGTGCCATGGCAATGTCGGCAACACCGTCATCTTCAATGATGAGTGTATCATGCCCTTCCAGAACATCACCCAATGCCATCAACCGTTCTTTGCTCATGCAATGGCTGGTCACGGAATGAACCCGTGGCTGAAACAGAAACGCGGCAGGTTTCTGCTCCAGAGCGGATGCCAGAGAAGAGGGTAGCGGGCCCTGATCGTCACAGGTGACCGGAATGATTTTAGCACCGAAATCTTCAAGAATATCAAGCAGACGCATCGCTGTCGGATCTTCAATGGCGATGGATGATCCGGGCGTTACAAGGGCATGAATAAGCGTGTAAGTGGCGTTATAGCCGCCATTGGTGGCCAGAAAGGCTTCCGGCTCATAAGGCCAGTCGCGGCGTACGGCCTCTTCAAGCTCAGGTAATATGCGCACACGCTGATAGCTGTTGAGACCATCCGCCTGCGCACCATGGCGCAAAGCCTGTTCCAGTGATGGCAGTAAAGCTGTGTCCGGTATGGCCATTGAAAGATCCAGTACATCATCGCCGTAATTGCCGAAGCTCATCAATCGTGCCGGTTTTGCTGCAAAATGATCGCCGCTGACCCATGTGCCGTTGCGGCCTTTGCCATTGATAATTTTGAGCTTACGCAATTCGCTCAAGGCCTCGGAGATGGTGGCGGGGCTGATCCCCAGAACATAAGCCAGATCACGGATCGGCGGTAATTTAGTGCCGACCGGCAAGGCGCCGCGTCTGATTAATCCTGCCATGTCGCGGGCAATGCCGCGCATCGTGCGGTCTTCAAGGTGGCGGGCAAACCACTCGCTGGAGAAATCAGGCACCATAACTATTTATCCGATTTAATGTTCAGTAACATAATAATGTTTGATCGGTTCAATTTGAACATTTAACTTCATTTGTACAGAGGAAATTTTGAGGGAATATTTATGCCGGTTAAATTGCGTATCGCTGTGCGTGACTGGGATTATCTGACGCCGCTGGCTTTGGGCGATGTGCGTTCTGAAAAGCTTGATGTGATTGTTGACCGTGTGGGCACGCTGGTTTCTCATCCGGGAGAAGATGAGGCTCATGAAGCGTCCGAAATGTCATTTAGCCGTTACGTTTCTTTGCGTGATGAGGGCGATACCAGCATTACCGGCATTCCGAATTTCATCATGCGCGGTTTCCGCCATCGTTGCATCATCACCAGTACAGACAGCGGTATTACCGGTTTTGAACAGCTGAAAGACAAGAAGATCGGCGTCACCGGCTGGCGCGATTCCGGCAATACATGGACACGTGCGGCACTGCGCCGTCATGGCATCGGGGTTGAGGATGCCTATTGGTATGCAGGCCGCCTGACAGAAGCGCATCCGGTTACAGATCGTCTGGACGGTTTTGGCCGTGCAGGCCGGATTGAGGCTATGCCGGGTGAGCAACCGATGATGGATGCCCTGCGCGAGGGTGTGCTGGATGCGGTATTCACACCCTTTATGCCGGATGGTTATTTTGGCAAAAATTCCGGTTTCCGTCAGGTGCTGACCGATTTCCGCAGTGCGGAACTGGCCTATTATAATGATGTCGGTTACGTGCCGGGCATGCATCTGATGGGTATCAAGCCGGAAATTCTGGCAGAACATCCATGGGTGGCGCAGGAACTGAGCGATCTCTTGGATGAAAGCCAGCGTGTGTGGACAGCAAAGCGCCGCAAATATGCGGAAACCACGCCGTGGATGCTCGATGAATTGCTGAAATGCGCACAGGATTTGCCGGAAAACTGGAATGTCAGCGGTATCGCCGCCAATGAGGCGATGATCAATGATTTCGCTGAGGAATTGCATTTGCAGGGTATTTTGCAGCGCAAACTGAGCGTTGAAGAACTGTTTCCGTTTTATGCCAACAAGGCGTGATTGCGCCAGCCAAAGCGTATCCCGAAAAGTGCGAAGCGGTTTTCGGATAAGATACGCGTAAAAACAAACAGACAGAGCATTTCCTGTCATGGAAGATAAGCTGGAAATGCTCTGAACTATTGGGAGAGTGAGATGAAAAAAACTATACTGGCAGCTGCTGTATTTGGCAGCGTTTTTGCACAACAGGCTTTGGCTGAGGATGTGAAAATTCCGGAACAGGCATTGAATGAGGCGCTGCGCGCCCGTCTGCCGGAGGAAATCATCAAGGCCGGTGTTATTAATGATGTGAATTCCGGTTCCTTTCCTCCTTACCAGATCATCAATGGTAAGGACGTGAACGGCGCTGCGACTGACATGACCGATGCACTCGGTCAGCTGCTCGGTATCAAAATCACCCATTCGACAGTCAGCGGTCTGCCATCGGTTCTGAGCGGTATTTCTGCCGGACGTTACCAGCTTGGCTTTGGGCCGAACGGTGACTTCCCGTCCCGTCAGGGCGCCAATGATTTTGTCGACTGGGTGCGTGAATATGTGGTTTTCGCGGTGAAGCACGGCAATCCGGAAGGCATCACATCGCTGGATACAGCCTGTGGTAAGCGCATTGCTGTAATGGCAGGCGGTTCGGCTGAAAAAGTGATCAAGGAGCAGAATGAGAAATGCACAGCAGATGGCAAGCCGATTGAAGTGCAGTCTTATAATGACCAGCCAAGCTCTATTCTGGCCGTGCGCTCAAACCGTGCCGATGCGTTCTTCTCATCACAGGCACCTCTGACCTATTTTGTTCAGCAGTCCAATGGTCAGCTGGAACTGGCTGCAACCGGCCAGAAAAACGGCTTTGACGACTTGTATCAGGGCGCAGTTCTGCCAAAAGACTCCCCGCTGAGTGAAGTGTTCCGCGACGGTATCCAGATGCTGATCGACAACGGCACCTATGCCACGATCATGAAAAAATGGGGTCTGGAAAAAAACATGATTGACAAGGCCGGTATCAATCTCGCCGGAAAGACCGCGCAATGAGTGAGTTGCGTGGTTCAGGCGCAGCCGTGGGTGATGTCGAACGTTTCGACGTCGCCCGTGCGCGCGCACCCTTTCCGCTGAAACGTGTGATCCTGTGGGCTGTTGTTCTGGGTGTGGCACTCGATTTCGGGATTATTGTTGCCAATAATCCGAATTTCGGCTGGCCGGTCGTTGCCGCTTATTTCTTTGATTCAACAGTGATGGAAGGGCTGTATATCACCCTCAGCCTGACCGTTGTGGCGATGATTATCGGTGTCGCGCTTGGCCTTATTCTGGCAATTGCCCGCATGTCGCAGGACAGGCTGGCAAGCTCGCTGTCCAATCTGTTCATCTGGTTCTTCCGCGGTACGCCGCTGCTGGTGCAGTTGATCTTTTGGTACAATCTTTCAACATTGTTTCCGAAAATCTCGCTTGCTATCCCGTTCGGCCCGACACTTGTCAGCTGGAATACCAACGACCTCATCACACCGCTGACCGCTGCGATTGTTGGTCTGGCGCTGAATGAAGCGGCCTATATGGCGGAGATTATCCGTGGCGGCCTGTTGTCTGTTGATAAAGGACAGGGCGAAACCGCAGCCGCTTTCGGTATGACACGGGCACGCGCATTGCGTCGTATCATTATCCCGCAGGCCATGCGTTCTATCGTGCCGCCGACAGGGAACCAGCTGATCAGCATGATTAAAGCGACATCACTCGTCAGTGTTATCGCCATGGCCGATCTGCTTTATTCTGTTCAGTCGATCTATAACCGCACATTCGAGGTTATCCCGATGCTGCTGGTGGCGGTTGTGTGGTATCTGCTGATTACATCCGTGCTGAATGTCGGACAGAGTGCAATTGAACGTCATTATAACCGTGGTGAACGCGGCGATGCGGTCAAAGACGAAGCACCGGTTCAGATACAGGAGAATGCATGATGGATAAGACCACCAATATGCAAAAACCTCTTGTTCATGCCCATAATGTGCACAAAGCCTTTCACGGTATTGAAGTGCTGCGCGGCATTGATCTGGAAGTGCGCTCGGGCGAGGTCGTGGTCATTCTCGGGCCTTCCGGTTCGGGCAAATCCACCTTCCTGCGTTGTATCAACCGGCTTGAAACCATCGACAAAGGTTCGATTTTTGTCGATGAGCAGCAGATCGGTTATAAATATAAAAACGACCGCCTGCTGCCATTGTCAGACCGTGCTATCGCCAAACAGCGCAGCCAGATCGGTATGGTGTTCCAGCAGTTCAATCTCTATCCGCATATGACTGTTTTGCAGAATGTGATTGAGGCTCCTGTCGGTGTTCATGGCCGCAGCAAAAGCGAGGCTATTGAAACGGCCAAGGAATTGCTGGCGAAAGTCGGTATGTCCCACAAAATCAATGCCTATCCGCGCCAGCTTTCCGGCGGGCAGCAACAGCGTGTAGCGATTGCCCGTGCACTGGCCGTAAAGCCGAAACTCATCCTGTTTGATGAACCGACTTCCGCGCTTGATCCGGAACTGGTGGGTGAGGTGCTGACAACCATGCGCAGTCTCGCCGATCAGGGGCAAACGATGATCGTGGTCACTCACGAAATCGGCTTTGCCCGTGAAGCCGCAGACCGTGTGATCTTCATGGACGGTGGCAAGGTGGTTGAAGAGGGCACACCGGAAGAGGTGATCGAAAATCCTCAGCATCCGCGTACCCGCAGCTTCCTCAGCCGTTTTATCTGATAAAAAACAACACGCCGAAGACAAAACCGGCGTGTTTTGTATATATGATACAGTAGTTTGAGTCTCTGACCGCAATGCAGCATGCCTGCCGATAAATATTACAGGAGATCCCGTTATGAGGACGGGAGCAGACCATGACACAGTCCGATAATTTCGCCCGTATCGCCGATCTTGAACCACGCCGCAGCGCATTGGAAGAAATCCGCCATCATCTCCATGCCAATCCTGAATTGTCTTTCGAAGAAGAAAAGACCGCAGCCTATGTCGCTGAAAAGCTGGAAGGCTGGGGCTATGACGTTACCCGCAATGTCGGCGGTCATGGTGTTGTCGGCCGGCTGACTGTCGGTACCGGCGGTCGCAGTGTTGCGATCCGTGCCGATATGGATGCGCTGCCAATTCTGGAAAAAACCGGTCTGCCTTATGCAAGTACAGTGGCCGGTAAAATGCATGCCTGTGGTCATGATGGTCATACAACTATGCTGCTTGGTGCGGCTGAACATCTGGCACGGACAAAGAATTTCAACGGCACTGTCACACTGGTATTCCAGCCGGCAGAAGAAGCCGGTGAAATCAGCGGTGCGCAGGCAATGATCGCGGACGGTCTGTTCGAGCGCTTTCCGTGCGATGCGATTTTCGGCCTGCACAATCATCCGGGTGCGCCGGAAGGTACTATTCTCACCCGTTCCGGCCCGATGATGGCCGCGGCTGATACGGCTTATATCAAAGTCATCGGCAAAGGCGGTCACGCCTCCCGCCCGCATCTGACCGTTGATCCGGTGATGGTCGCCTGCAGTCTGGTGATGGCTCTGCAAACTGTGGTTGCCCGCAATGTCGATCCGACAGAAACAGCGGTGATTACAGTCGGCACTATTCACGGCGGCGAAGCATCCAATGTTATTCCTGATGATGTTGATCTGGCTGTGAGCATCCGCTCTTTCTCACCGGTCGTGCGTGAGCTGTTGCAAAAGCGCGTTTGCGAACTGACTGAGCAGCATGTGGCAGCCTATGGCGCAACAGCTGAGATCAAATATGAACTGGGTTATCCGGTGGTAGTCAATTCCGATGCGGAAACCGCTTTTGCGACGGAAGTAGCGCGTGAGCTGATCGGCGATGCCAAGGTTTCAACCTGTCCGCTGATCCCGGGCAGCGAGGATTTCTCTTATTTCCTCCAGCACAAGCCGGGCAGTTTCCTGCGTCTTGGCAATGGTGTGGATTCAGCCGTGCTGCATAATCCGAAATATAACTTCAATGATGCAAATCTGCCGGTTGGTTCTGCCCTCTGGGCACGACTGGCTGAACGTTATCTGGCTGCCGGTGGTAATAGCTAAAGCATGTCTCCCAAAAGTGGGCACCGGTTTTGAGATAAAGACATGCGTTAAAACAAAGAAATAGAGCGGGTGCAGCGGATCCGATTACATGCAACACGCTCTTGTGAAACGTATCTGAGAGATAAAAAGGTGGTTCGCCACCTTTTTATATGCACTCCTATCATTATTTTCTGCGGCTGGTGCAGGCTTCATATCCGTTGGCAAAGAGACGTCCGGCACGCATACCGATCATGCGCGGCATGTCCGCCAATGTGGCGGCACCCACAGAATGTGCCATAGCGATTGTTGCCTGAGCACAGATCGCAGCATCTTCCGCAGCATTATGATGATGAAAGCTCAGCCCAAGATAATCAGCAAGAATATTCAGTTTGTGTGACGGCAATTGCGGCCAGACTTTTTGTGCCATTTTGACGGAACACAGATAATGCAGTTCAGGATAGCTTTGCTGATATTGATCCAGCGAAGCGCGCCAGACACTGAAATCAAAAGCTGCATTATGGGCAATCATTGTGGCTCCCATAAAATCATCGGCGAATTCATCCATCACTTCCGGAAATTCTCCGGCATCTTCCACATGCTCCGGACGAATGCCGTGGATGGCAATGTTGAAAGAGGAAAAGCGCATAGTTTTCGGCCGGATAAAGCGCTCTTCAACCCGCACAACCTGACCATCTTCAATCCATGCCAAACCGACAGAACAGGCGCTGCCACGTTGCTCATTGGCAGTTTCAAAATCAATTGCAATGGTTTTCACGGGATGCTCCGGCACTGTCTGTATGTGTTGTTACTGGAGAATAATAAGCGCATGGTCAAGAACCGGAGCTGCTGATGGCGGTAAAGCCGTCAGATGGCACTCCATTCTTCCATTCTCTCACGAATGAGATTGCGCAGAATGGGAAACATCGGCGGCTGTGAACGACCGGACAGACGAATGATGGCGAATTGCGACGTGTCTGAAACCGGACGCACAGGAACTTCCACCAATTGTCCTGATGTTATCAGCTCATGTGCCGGTGCGATAACGCCGTAATAAATGGTCTGACTGCTCAATGTGGTCTGAAGCAACCCGTCAATCGCGTCGGAGTGGAAAGTTACGCTCTCATCGGGATGGGCTTCCGGTCCGTAGATCGCGACCATATTGCGTATCTGCTCCGGCGCGAGGATTGTGGTTGCCAATGGCCATGGCCGCAGATCAGAAAATTTGACTTGTTGATTTTGCAGCAAGGGATGCCCCTGACTGACCAGAAAACCTGTGCGCAATGCGGGCAGCATTTCAATATGCAGATCTGCGGTTATCGTCACACCTCTGATCTCCACGACCAGCATGTCCAGCGTTCTCTCCCGCAATGCCTGCACCTGCAGCGGAATGGAACCGCGCATCAGCAGAATATGCAAAGACGGATTGGTGGTGGAAAACCGGCTCAGAAGCGGCGCTGTGAGCAGGGCGCTTGGTGTTGATCCAAGCCCGATCCTGATCCTTCCCGCACTGCCTTCATGCTGCTGTTTGACCACACGATAAAGCTCTTCTGTCTCGAACAATACGCGGCGTGCATGGTCGAGCACCACATTGCCAAAAGCCGTGACTTCACAGCGCTTGCCGATGCGGTCGACCAGCTTCATTCCCAGCTCGGCTTCCAGCTGCGCAATACTGCGCGACAGTGCCGGTTGGGTGAGATGCGCATGTTCCGCTGCCCGTGTGAAAGAGCCTTTCTCAGCAAGCGCAATAAAATGTCGTAATTGCTGAATGTTCATGAAACTTTCCTAAACTGGTATGCCTATTATGCATGATTATCAAATTTACTATGCATTGGACAAATGAAAATGCACCTCGTAGCTAACATCGGTAATGGTTTTTAAGTCTAGGAGGGTGGAGTCATGAAAAACATCAGAACGCTGATTGAGCGCGATGTTGAGGAGTTTGTTGCGCTGAGGCGTGATCTGCACCAGCACCCTGAACTGGCATTTAACGAAATCAGAACCGGTGGCATTGTCGCTGATCTGCTGGAAAAATGGGGCTATAAGGTTGAGCGCAATATCGGCACGACCGGTATTGTCGGCCAGTTGCGCAACGGTGATGGCTCAGCGGCCATTGGTCTGCGTGCGGATATGGATGCGCTGCCGATTTTGGAAGCAACCGGTCTGCCTTATGCCAGCGTCAATAGTGGTGTGATGCATGCCTGCGGACATGACGGTCACACAACAATGTTGCTCGCTGCTGCAAAAGCGCTGGCCGAGCGCCGCAATTTCAACGGTACTGTTAATCTGATCTTCCAGCCTGCTGAAGAATATGGCCGCCCTGATAGTGGTGCAGCCCGTATGGTTGCTGACGGCTTGTTTGAAAAATTCCCGTGCGATGCCGTTTTCGGTATCCACAATATGCCGGGTTCGCCGCAAGGCCAGCTGCAGTTCTATGATGGTGCGATGATGGCATCGTCCGACAGTGTTTCCATCAAGATCACCGGTCGTGGCGGTCATGGTGCGCAGCCGCACACAACGGCCGATCCGATTGTTGCTACCGCTGCTATTGTTGTGGCCTTGCAGACTGTTGTCGCACGAAATGTTAATCCGCTGGATGCGGCTGTTGTTACTGTCGGTGTTATGCAGGCAGGTATGGCGAATAATGTCATTCCTGAGACTGCACAGATCGAGCTGACGGTGCGCTGTTTCAAGCCGGAAGTCCGCGATCTGCTTGAAGACCGTATTCGTGATCTGGTCGCCACGCAGGCACAGAGTTTCGGCGTCAAAGCCGATATTGATTATGTTCGCGGCTATCCTGCCTTGCAGAATTCCACTGAAGAAACTGAGTTTGCACGTGAGGTCGGTCAGCGCTTTGCCGCTGAGGGTAATTTTGTTGCCCAGACCACCCCGATGACCGGTAGTGAAGATTTTGCCTTCATGCTCGAAAAACGTCCGGGTTCTTATATTTTCCTCGGAAACGGCGATCAGCCGGGCCCTGTGAGCCGTGCGCTGCATAATGACGGCTTCGATTTTAATGACGCGAATATCGTTGAGGGAGCCGCCTATTGGGTGGCCTTGACGGAGGAATTTCTGAACGGCACCACAGGCCGTAAAGACTAAAACTATTATATCTGTTGGAGGATAACCATGAGCGCTTCTGTTATGCACGCGCCGCATACGGCTTCGGACGATCTGTCCGGCCAGTCTGAAAAACCACCGGTCAAGGCAATTGCTGCGGCCGTTGCCGGTAACGCTCTCGAATTTTACGATTTTATCGTTTATTCGTTTTTCGCGGTTTATATCGGGCAGACCTTCTTCCCGCTCGGCAGTGAAACAGCAAGCCTTTTGGCCTCAGTTGCGGTTTTCGGTGTGGGCTTTTTCACCCGTCCGCTTGGCGGCGTTCTGATTGGTGCTTTCGCGGATAAAGCAGGGCGTCGCGCTGCAATGATCCTGACCGTGACGCTGATTACCGTCGGTACCTTGGGTCTCGCCGCAACACCAAGCTATGAAACCATTGGTATTGCCGCGCCGATTATCGTTCTGCTGTGCCGCCTGTTGCAGGGGCTGGCACTGGGCGGTGAAGTCGGGCCGGCATCTGCTATGCTTATTGAAGCTGCACCACGCGACAAGCGCGGCCTTTATGCCAGCTGGCAGATTGCCAGTCAGGGTATCGCCGTTGTTGCCGGTGGTCTGATGGGCGTGCTGGTGTCATG
This sequence comes from Pseudochrobactrum sp. XF203, assembly GCF_020341615.1. Taxonomy (NCBI): domain Bacteria; kingdom Pseudomonadati; phylum Pseudomonadota; class Alphaproteobacteria; order Hyphomicrobiales; family Brucellaceae; genus Pseudochrobactrum; species Pseudochrobactrum sp. XF203. Next base: position 521,855 of record NZ_CP084392.1, read on the forward strand.
GTATCTGCCGCATGAAGATCTGGTGTCATGGGGTTGGCGTATTCCGTTCCTCGTCTCGCTGGCACTTATTCCGATCGCGCTTTATATCCGCCGCGCTTTGCCGGAAACTCTGGAAAAGCCGAGCGATAAAACCGGTACGCAGATTGTGACTTCGGTTTTCTCCGATCACACACGTTTTCTGGTGCTGGGTATTCTGGTGATGATTTCGACCACCGTGTCGACACAGGTAGGCAACTACATGACCACCTATGCCATTCAGACCCTGAAACTGCCGGCAACACTGGCGCAGGCCGGTACAGTGCTTGGCGGTACGATGACTTTCATTTTCGCCCTTGTTGCCGGTTATCTTGCTGATAAATACGGCCGTAAAGGCGTGATGATCTGGCCGCGTATCGTGCTGATGATCGTTATTATTCCGCTGTTCTTCTGGCTGTCGGAATCCAAAGATGCGACTGTGCTGCTGATTGTAACCGCTGCGATTACACTGCTCACCTCGATGACAGGTGCTGCAAGCCTTGTCGCTATTCCGGAAATGATGCCGATTGCTCTGCGTGCCACCGGTGTTTCCCTGATCTATGCGATCGGTGCGACATTGTTTGGCGGCACCACACAGTTTATTATCACATGGCTGATCGGCATTTTTGGTGCTGTGGCACCGGCATATTATGTGGTTGCAACCAGTGTGATTTCGCTTGTGGCAATGTTTATGATGCCGGAAACCCGTAATTTTGACGTTAAACGTTAAAAGATCGCGCATTTGAGAATGGACAGAATGGCTGGCATTGTTTAGCCATTCTGGCTCACAAGCAGGCGGTGATGCGGTGTAAACCGGTCACCGCTGCTTTCATGACTGTTGGTTACGCAATAGCGGTATCTCAAAGGTGTAAAATAGTTGAAACAGCGTTTGCGCGCCGTACTCGATGAAATCGAGGCTGAAATCAAAGATACCGGTATCCGTGGCAAAGTCGCTGATTATATTCCGCCTCTTGCACAGGTTGATCCCGCGAAATTCGGCATATCCATTATGCTTCATGACGGCACATTGATTTCTGCCGGTGACGCTCAGGAAAAATTCTCGATCCAAAGTATTTCCAAAGTATTTGCTCTGGCGCTGGCTCTGGGCAAAAGAGGTGACGGCATTTGGCAGCGTGTCGGCCGTGAGCCTTCAGGCGATCCTTTTAACTCCAGTGTCTTGCTTGAGCTGGAAAAAGGACTGCCGCGCAACCCGTTCATCAATGCCGGTGCCATTGTTATCTCGGACATTTTGCTGAGCTCGCATCAGCCGCGTGAAACGATCGGCGAGATTGTACGTTTTGTGCAATCCATCGCTGAAGACGACGATATTTATATTGATGAAGTGGTGGCAAAAGCAGAAGACCGCACCGGTTTTAATAATGCGGCGCTGGCCAATTTATTGAAAGCTAATAAAAATCTCGACAATCTGCCGCCTCATGTACTGGGCGTGTATCACCACCAATGTGCTTTGGCGATGTCCTGCGAGCAGCTGGCGCGGGCAGGGCTGTTTCTTTCTGCATCCGGCCGCAATCCGGTCAGCAATCACCGTATTGTCAGTGTGGAACGTGCCTTGCGTATCAACGCGCTGATGATGACCTGTGGTCACTATGACGGTTCAGGCGACTTTGCATTCCGTGTCGGCGTGCCAGCCAAAAGCGGTGTCGGTGGTGGTATTCTCGCTATCGTTCCCGGTATTTCATCCATTGCTGTGTGGTCGCCGGGGCTGAACCAGCACGGCAACTCGCTGCTTGGCACACGCGCTTTGGAAATCCTGTGCCGCCGCATGGGCTGGTCTGTGTTCGGGAGCTGAAGCGGTGATCTCTGTGAAGTTTACCTCGGGCAAAAACGAAAACCCTCATTCCTGAAGGGGGCTTACACAGAAGCTTCGTTTTGAAACCGGATTGCGCCAGCACTTTGTTGCATCGATATGGCGAAGTCCGGCTGTTGTTGCCTCGTTGAGTAACCACGTACCATCTCTTTGATAGACGACGCTGCGGTCACCATCGGGCCATACATAGACTTCGAGCCTGATCTGACGGCGTTCTTCTTTGAGTTGCCCGGCAGCTTGGTAGAATGAAAATTCACGGCATATCTTGTCGGAATAGACAGACCCGCGGTCATCTTCAACGCGGCACTGCACGCGGTTATGGGAATATAGTCCCTTGCTCCAGTCGGTCAGCAATTTCTGGTTTGCCAGACAAGCCTGCTCAATATTGTCCATGCAGCCCATGTCATAGGCTCTGGAAGCTTCTGATATCATGTCACCTGAATTTTGCAGATCGTCAGGTGTTACAGAGGCTGCGCTGTCGGGGTTATCATGCGCCTCCAGCAACATATTTCCGTATTTGAGGCAGGCCTCGCCATCTGTCGTCTTCACGTAAGGATGAAAACATCCGTTCCGATAGGCTATAGCGGCTTTTTGTAAATCTGCTTCTATACCAAGTCCTGAGGCATAGATATTTCCGGCCAGTTTGCATGCATAAGGTGACAGCCCTAAATCTGCAGAATTGCAGGCAAATTCCGACCATTGCAGTGCATTGGCATAGCGGCTCTTCTGACTTAGTGCGAATTTGGCTGCATCATAGCAAATACGCACATCCGCAAGTCTTTCGCTGGCGTGAGTAACCTGATATCCGCACGTTCTGGTGTAGACATCCATCGCGGCGTTAACTTCACCGGCAGAGCTCAAACTATCTGCTAAGGAAAGGCAGGTACTGGCGGGGTTGTCATCAAAGCGACAACCGGTACGCAGCACGGATAACAGAGTGACGCTTTTGTTTTCCTCAGGTGACTGATTTGTCTCCGGATTATTTTGCGCTTTTGTAGCGATAAGCGATGCTAATGCCTGACAGCCATTGATATTTTCTTTATTACACGCATTCGCCAGCATTGTTTCAATATTGTGTACCTGATCTGTGCTTTCCAGAGAAGCATAGGCGGATACCGCAGCGCTGCACGCCTGCGGACCGTTGGACGTTTTGTCTGTCATGCATGTCATAACAAGCGTGTCGTAGAGTGTGCGCTGGGCAGGTTTTGCCGTTTCGAGATTTGGATCAAGCGCAACACCAAGACTGTCACAAATGCTGTCCTTGTCAGACTGTCCGGCGCACAACTTGATTGCTCTGGCTGCTGCCGCATTCCGGTCTTCAGCAGACCAGTGATCAGTTAGTTTGGTCTGTACTGCGCAGGCCGCCGGATCACCCGCGATACAGCCGCGTTCAAGCAAACCTTTTGCTTTTGCAATTCTTGTATCCGTGGCCGGCGGCGTTTTGTTTGCCTGCAGAAAATCACGATATTTATAATAAGCAGGTTTACAGTGTACAATATTGGGTTGTTTCGGGCCGGGCGTACAAATTTCTTCGGTCAATGATCCGAGTGAATAATTCTCGTCGGCTGTTGCAGATGTATATTCACCACGGGCTTGCACAACATATCCGAAGGCATCAGGAACTTCTTCACAAGCCCATGCAATACCGGATCTGCATGCTGTGAGTTTCGCGGTAAAATTCGATGCGGCCTCTGCAAGCGTAGGCTTTGTATAAGTTGCGGTGCCGCGGGCAAGCAGAATGCAGCTCACAGCCTGACGCGCGTCGCAGCCCGGCTTGGCAAGTTCAGGCAGTACAAGATCTTCAGCATTGCCGGTGCCGCCCTCGACCGCGCGAAACTGCGCATTCTCCAAGGTATTGTCTGTGCGGTTGATCGCCAGCTGACAGCCGCGAATGTCTCCGCCCATACAGCCCATCAGAGCGTAATGTGTAACCTTTGCAGGTAAAGTGCCGTCCGGATCTTCTATATTGTAGATCGCTTCAGCATAGCTGCTGCAGGCTTCGTTCAGTCCCAGATCGCAGGCTTTCTTAAGATTAGCTGCATCTCCTGTCTGCCCCATCAAGTTGCGGGCGGCCGCAAGACGGTCGGAGACAGAGGCAAAGCGATCATTCTCTCCCTCTGAAAATTCCTTTTCATTTTTCACTAATGCTTCAATGAATTCGGTTCCAGTTGAGCATTCGCTGTTTTCAGGAAGATTACTGGTGCGCCCCATAATATTGCCGTGCGCCCGAATATTCAGCAGGCCAAGTGAAAGCGCATATTGACCGTCAGCCAATCGGTAAGCGGCCATGGACGGGCGATATTCTTTCAGAGCAACGGCTTGCTTGTTCAAAACTGTTAGCGTGTCTGTTTTAACCGCGATCAGATGGCAGGTATTGGGAGGAGCCTGAAAACTGTGACCGCTGTCAGAACGCTTGGTGAAATCGCAAAAATGACTGATTTTTTCGACTGGCACAAAACCTGTCGCACGTTGCAGGCCTGTTCCGGTTGCATAGTCGACTGCAAAATAGGCTAGATTATCTGCCCCGAAGGTGACGTCCTTTACCTGAACCTCTTCGCCTGATTTTAGCATATGGGCAGGAGATTTTCCCGGAGCAGCCATCACTGATGTGGCTTCACATATGTGTCTGATACTCAGTTCCTGATAGGGAGGTAAATTTTGGGATAGAGCAGAATGAGTGACTGTGAAAACCGACAATAGCAGCACCGATAAGCGCACAGCTTCTTTTTTGATCCGGCTTATACTGATCACTCTGCAAATCATCATGCTTCCTTCGCAATAATTCCGACAATACAATGCCGGAATACATGCTTCATGTAACATAGATAATTATGATCTGAATATATTATCCTCGCGCGATCAAACACATGCGGAGTTCACAACTCAATGACCTGTCTGCTCACTCTGGCTTGTTCTGCAGTCAGCGCCATCAAATGACTTGTGACTGATTTTTGAGCGGCGGTTCTGATTTCATGTCCATAAGGAGCACGTAGCGCAGTGGCGAAATCTTCCATCAATCGCAGATCGCCGCCCATATGATCACCGGCAAGTGTTTCAATTTGAATTGTAATATCCGGCCGGTCATCAAAGAATTTAATCGCCAGACAGCCGTCTTCAAAACAACCGGTCAGTTCTCCCTCGCTGCCGCCGATATGAATATGGCGTTCGGTACGCTTGTTGAAGGCATGAACTTCAAAACTGGCTGTAATATTATTGGTAAATTCAATACCGACAATCTGCCGGTCAACTACCGTATTGTCACTGTGATAAACGCAGCGGCCATAAGGCCCGTTGCGGATCGCCTGTGTGCGCGCCTCAAGACTGGTGTCAACGGAGATCATGGAAACTGGCCAGCCGGTGTGTTCACCCAGATAAATCCGGCGTGCGGAATAGGGGCATGTCATTTCCACCAGACAGCCATCGAGACAGCGCTCAGCAGCGCCTTGCGGGGCATTTTCAGGTGTAAATTGTTTCAGGCTGCCGAAACTGGAAATACGTAACGGCGTTTCATCCGTCAGCCAGTGCAGAATATCCATATCATGGCTGCATTTCGCCAGTATCAGCGGACTGCCGTCTTCTAAGCGCCGGAAATTGCCGCGCACATAACTGTGCGAATGATGATAATAGCCGATATTTTCGGAAGCACGAATACTTTGCACAGTCCCGAAAGTCCGGTTCTCAATCAGCTCTTTGATTTTAGCAAAGAACGGTGTGTAGCGTAGCACATGACAGATCATCAGAAAGCGCTGGTTGCGGTCGGCGGCTTCTGCCATGCGCTGACAGGCTTCAACCGTGGAGGCCATCGGCTTTTCCAGCAGCACATTGAATTTGCGATCTAGAGCGGCAACGGCAACAGCTTCATGATCCTTGTCGAGATTAGCGACGACAACGGCATCAACATTCTTGAGCGCGTTGAGCATGGTGATACTGTCTGAAAAGCAGTTCTCCGGCGCAATGCCATGCTTGCTGGCAAATGCAGCAACCGCATCCGGTCTGATATCGCAGACGGCGGTAAATTTCATGAGATGCGGGTTTTTCAGGGCAATATCGCCATAGGCATTGCCGCGATAACCGGCACCGATAAGAGCAACCTGCGGGATTTGTGTCATAATGCTATCCGCTGTAACGGTAAAAAATGCGGAGCTTTAGAGCGCTGTATATCGAATAGACACACAAGGCTGCAGGCTCCGCAGTCTGGGGGTGAAGGTGTAATGGTTATGATTTGCGTGCGCCGACCAGCTCATCCCACTTTCGGAAAGCCTGCACCATTTTTTCCGGTTTCAGCGGCAGCTCAATCGGATTATTGGCAATCAGGTCATCATATTCAGGACGTCCGAATTGCTTGATAATATCCTGACTATGCTGCGGGGCCATGGATAGCGGTACATTTTTCACTGCAGGGCCCGGATAGAGCGAGCCTTCATTATAGGCAAAGGCCTGTGCTTCCGGTGTGAGCAGGAACGCCATGATATCCAGCGTCACCGCCAGAACATCCTCTTTCACGCCTTTCGGAATGCACATGAAGAAGGCATCGGAAACCCAGTGGAAGCCTTTCAGTGTGGAGATTTTAGCTGTTTCCGGTACAATGCCGACCGCGCGCGGATTAATGTCCCAACCGGTGGTGGTCACGATAATATCGCGTGAACCTTCGCCGAACTCTTTCATAGTTACGCCGGTACCCGCCGGATAATAATCAATATAATCGCCGAGTTCCGCGAGATAGTTCCATGTCTTCTCCCAGCCGTTGATCGGATCGGTCGGGTCTTTATCACCAAGAATATAAGGCAGCCCCATCATGAAGGTGCGGGCAGGGCCTGAATTTGTCGGACGGGCATAGAGGAAACGGCCCGGATTTTCTTTTGCCCAGGCCAGCAGTTCTTCTACACTTTCCGGTGCTTTTGCCACACGCTCCGGTGCATATTCGAGCAGCGGGCCCGAAGGGTAATAGGTGACAACCACACCGTAACCGGCACCCTGAATTTTATGCAGGTTCAGGGCTGCGGGCTCGTAATTGGCCTCAATATCAGGGAAAGTTTCATTAAATTCCGGCAGGATTTGCATCCACGTGTCTTCGACAAGACCGGCTGCGAGACCGTCACTGCCGGTCAGTACAAGATCAATATCAACGCGGTTGCTCTTTTGCTGTACTTTGAGCTTGCCGGCCAGTTCGGTCACCGGTGCTTTCAGGAACACAATACGGGAAACCTTATCCGGATTGCGCTCGGCATAAAGTTCAAGCGCAGGCTGGACGAGCGACAAAGCCCCGCCGACATCCATCAGCTTCACTTCGACCGGTTTGGCAGGCAGCGGCATTTTGCGAGCAAAACTTAAGCCGCTTCCGGCCAGAAATGCGGTGGCAGATGCACCTGTAATCAGCACGCGCCGGTTCATTCTCAGATCATTGATTTTCATCCTGTTCCCCTTTTTATTTTTATAAGTTGAGCGGTTTTGATGCTTATGCGTCATGCTCCGGAAAGGTTGCTTTCCGTATAAACAGATCAGATGTCCATTCGATGAAGCTCACAGGCTGCTTAATGTCTCGGGCAGCGAGAACAGGCGCCAGAAGTGCCTCAACATTACCGGATGCCATGCGCACTGCTTCATCAAAGGAGGCAATGCCCCATGCCACAAGATTACGTACAGCCTGATCGAGACACAGCGTTGAACCGGCGAGACCGGCACCATTCGGATTTTTGACCATGCCATTATCGTGGCGCTCAATCCGCATATCCGCGAAATGATAAAAGCCTGTCCCAGCCGCTGCTGCGGAAACCGCATCGGTTACCAAAACGGAGCGTGAAATTCCTTTTGCCCGTATCATGACTTTGAGCGCTTGCGGCGGAATATGGAACCCGTCGGCAATGAAGCAGGCGGTAAGGCGGTCTTCTGCCAATTGAGCAAACAGCGGATTATCCAGCTTTGGCATATGCTGCGGCAGGCCATTGCCGAGATGGGTGGAAAGGCTGGCTCCGGCCGAGGCCGCTTGAGCTGCAGTCTCAAAGTTACAATCAGAATGGCCGATGGCTGTGAGAATATTGCGAGCCTTCATGGCTGCAATGAATTCTTCAGAACCGGACAGTTCCGGTGCAAGCGTCACCAGCAGGATCGGTGTGGTGATCCGCGCTTGCAGCTCCTCAATCAGGCTGGCATATGGTGGTGTCATAACGCCAGCCGGATGGCATCCGGCAAAACCCTGTTGCGGGTTGAGAAACGGCCCTTCAATATGCAGGCCTAAGCACATCAGACGGCCAAGTCTGCTATGCTGAATGGCATTATCCAGCACTTGAATACGCTGTAACAGCAAATCCGGAGCAGCAGTGATCAGCGTCGGTAAACAGGCGGTGACACCTGACGCGAGCATAGCTTCTAATGCATGGTCGAGTTCAGATGCGGTAAGCTTGCCGGAGTTGAAATCAACACCGGCAAAGCCGTTGACCTGAAGATCGGTTAAGCCTTTGGTGAGCATGATAAAAGCGATGCTGATTGTGTGTCGAGCAAAGCCACAGTGTTGTTGTGGTTTTGCAGAATGGATGCCGGATGAAGCGGTGTTACTGGTCCTGCAAGGGCATTTTTAACAGCCTGCGCCTTACGTTGATCCGGCACGGATAGAATGATCAGGGACGATTTCATAATCTGTTTAATGCTCATGGAGATAGCCTGAGCAGGCACATCTTCCAGCGTGGCAAACCAGCCTTCACCCATTTGCTGGCGGCGGCAGGCTTCGTCCAGATCAACAATAATATAAGGTTTGTCAGTCTCGAAATCGGCTGGCGGATCATTAAAAGCCAGATGGCAATTTTCCCCGATACCTGCAAAGCAAACATCAATGCTTTCATTCATGATCAGTTTGCTGAGCCTGCCGGCTTCTGCTTCCGGATTGTCTTCGGCGTTGATTTCGTGGAGTGTGACTTTACCGCCGAGCGGTTCAACAAAGCGCTCAATCAGATAACGGCGGAAGCTTGCCGGATGGCTCTTTTTCATGCCGACATATTCATCCAGATGGAAAGCGGTGACTTTGGACCAGTCAATATCCGGTTCGCGGATCAGTACTTCCAGCATTTCAAACTGGCTGGCACCGGTAGCAACAATAATTGAGGCTTTCCCCTTGTTGCGCAGAGCCGATCTGATGGCTTCCGCACCACGTTTTGCCGCAGCCTCTCCCAATTGTTGTTTCGTGTCGAAAACACGTATTTCCACGCCACTCTCCCCGTTTTAAAAGACAAAGCATCAGCATTCCCGCGCATGACGCAGGCTGCAAAGCTCTGATTGTAAGGCTGATCGGTAATGTCGCTTTTTTAAGCTGGCACTGACCTCTGCCTCCTCCCAACTAAAAGAATACACCTTCATTTTAGGCTTGCAAGTTATTTTTGAATAATATTATTCAAAATAATAATATGGGATGAGTTGCTATGCAGAATTTTCAGAATCTCCGCTTTTCCGATGCCCATCAACGTGATTGTGCCCGTGTTGTCAGCAGTCTGCTGGAGGCGGACGGGCAGTCCCGCGCCAGCCTTGCGGCTGCACTGGATCTGACATCCATGACAACCTCCCGCATTATTGCGGATTTGCTGGATAATGGTTTTGTAACGGAAGACGTGGCGGAAAGGCGCGGACGCGGGCGCCCCGGAACACTTGTACGGCTGAATGCACAGCGGATCGGCTTCACTGTTATTAAAATGACCAGCTATCTGGTGGAGGGCGCTTTGCTGGACTTGCAGGGTAATATTATTGCCTCGCAGACCAAGCATTTGAATGCTGATGCTGATAATCAGCAGATGACGGTTTTTCTGCAACAAATGATACAGGCATTGCGGGCTTCGCAACCGGATATGATGGTGCATGTCGGCACGACAATTCTCGTGGCTGGTATTGTCGATGTTAAAAAACGGGTCTGGCTGATTACGTCCCGCTGGCCGCAGGTGCGGGACTTTAATCTCGCTGAAGCCTTGAACCCTGTTACGCCGCTTGTCTGTTTGTTCCGCCAACTGGATATCGAGCTGGATGTGCATTTCAAAGCAGAGACTGCGCCGGTCAATACAGCCGCATTATTGCATTGGGGCTGGGGGATCGGGCTTGCCTATTGTTCCCGCGATGTTGCCAGCATTGCCCATCAGGGGCCTTTTGGTGAAATCGGTCATTGGCGTTTTGATACATTGCAGGATCGCCCTTGCGGTTGCGGTAACCGAGGTTGTCTGGAAACGGCGGTTGCCTTGCCGGTCTTGTTGCAGCAATTGGGGCTGGATGAGCTGACAAGTTTGGGTCAAGAGCAGGATATCGGCGGATATTTGCAGGATGCATCACTTGCAGACCATGCTGATATGCAGCTGGCAATCCGTCTTGTGGCGCGGGCACTGGGCAATATGTGCCGCATTTTGTTTCCTGACAGAGTGTATCTGACAGGACCATTCACCTCAAACAAGGCTGTTTTTACCCAGCTATGCAGTCAGTTTCAGGCAGAAGGGCTGGTTGGTGCTTTAAAATTGCCCGATGTGATTATGGTGCAAACCGAAAATCAGGACATTTTGCACAGCGCTATTCGTCCGCTGATTGAGAGTGCTCTCGGAAATTTACCCGCTATTGCGGCGGGAGAATTATAGCGTATCCCGAAAAGTGTGAAGCGCCTTCGCGGGGAAATCAGTCCACCGGACTGATTTCTAAATCCCGCTTCGATCAGATAAGATATGCGTTGAAACAAAGAGTTAGAGCGATTTTACCGATTTAGTTTTAACGGGAACCGCTCTAAACCCGCCGTCAGATCATGTTATTTGACGGCGGGTGTATTTTTTAATTATTAGACTGTTTGGCGCGGGCAACAATCTGTGTCGGATTGACAAAGCGCAGTGCCAGTAACAGCCATACCAGAGTGGTAATCATATAGATCACTGCCATGGCATCAATAGACTGGACTGAGCGTACGCCCGAGGCAAAGACAGAATAATAGAGCGCCACAACAAGGGTCTGGCTGGTTGGTCCTGCGGTGAGGAAGGTCAGCTCAAACATGGCGACTGTGCGAACAAGCACCAGCAGCAATGCAGCCAGAATGCCGGGCAGCAGCATCGGCATCAGCACATAGCGAAACAGCTGGAATTTATTCGCACCAAAGACATGGGCAGCTGCTTCCACTTTCGGATCAATCTGCTCGATGAACGGGATCATCACCAGAATAACAAAGGGAACGGTCGGCACCAGATTGGCCAGCACAACGCCCCAGAATGTCCCGCCTACACCCGCCTGATAGAGCACGGTTGCCAGCGGAATACCGAAGGTGATCGGCGGCACCAGCAAAGGCAGCAGAAACAACAGCATCACCAGATTGCGGCCGGGAAAGTTGCGGCGCGCCATGGCATAGGCTGCCGTAACACCGAGCAGACCGGACAGAGCCACAACCGTGAAGACGATTTGAAAGGTGACAATCAGCACATCACCGAGCTGGAATTCCCGCCATGCGGTGAAGTACCAGCGCGTTGTCAGTGCCTGCGGCAGCCATGTACCGAGCCAGCGCGTTGAAAAAGACGAGAGCACGACTGTTGCGATCATTGCCAGCAAGTTGATGACAAAAAAGGCAACAATGACCCATACGGCGGTGATCCATAATTTGGATCCGATAGAGGTATCTCTGATCATATTAGCCTTTACCTCCGCTTGTCGCACCGCGATAAAACAGACTGCGTATGCCAAGGACTGCCGCGACAATAGCGAGCTGCACAGTGGCCATAATCATGGCAACGGCGGATGCCATTGAATAATCATATTGCTCAAAGGCTGCCTGATAGGCGGCAATGGAAATAACGCGTGTCGGTCCTGCCGGAGCGCCAAGCAACACGGCGGACGGGAAGACTGCGAAAGCCAGCACAAAAGACAGGCAGAAGGTAATTGCCAGTCCCGGCATCAGCAGCGGCAGAAGGACGTGCCGGAAGCGCTGCCAGCTTTTAGCGCCGTGAGTTGCTGCTGCCTGTTCCAGCGCCGGATCAATACCGGTGACATAAGACAAAGTGAGCAAAAAGGTGAAAGGAAAGCCGGTAATAATCAGCGATGCGAAGACGCCCCAGTAATTATTGGTCAGCTTTAAGGGGCTGTCGACAAGACCGATAAACATCAGCGTGCGGCTGAACCAGCCCTGAGGCCCAAGGTAATTGAGCAAGCCTTCAGCTACCAGAACTGTACCCAGCGTGACCGGCAGAACAAGAATGGTGGTGAGCAGGCGCTGACGGCGCATCAACCGGACACGGAATGCCACCGGCACAGCAATCAGCAGGCTGATCAGCGTGACAGGGATGGCCAGCCACAATGTCGTTCCGATGGTTTTATACAAAAACGGATCGGAGAAGAATTTGATATAATTGGCAAACATACCTTCCCCCTCTTGCGGGGTGAAGGAGAGCAGCAAGCCATAGATGAACGGATAGATAAAGACCCCCAGCAGGAAGATAACCGCAGGCAGAACCAGCATGGTTGTGCCGTCGATCCCTTTGACGGCGAGCCTTTGTCGCAATGACAGTTTTTCAAGATCGGAAGAGGTGTTCATGTGTCACCTCACGCCGGAAACACAAGGGCACGGGCAGGGTCGATAGTCAGCGCGATAGCGCTGCCCGGTGCTGCATTTGCTGAAGCGTGAAACACCAGTTCATGTGCATTATCGGTGCTGGCAGTGCCGACAAAATCGCGGCCGCGATATTCAATTGTCTCAACTTTAGCCAGAATATTTGATTGGATGGTTGATGCATTTGCAGCTGTGGTGCTCACATCATCCGGTCGCACTGCAAGAACAGCATTTTGCCCGACGGTCAGCGGTACCCGCGCGGTACCGGAAATCTGGGCATTGCCGATATCGAGTGTCACCTTGCCGTTCTGTTCGGCGATAACTTTACCGGAGAGGCGGTTGCGGTAGCCCATGAATTCGGCCACATCCAGATGATCCGGGTGTTCATAAAGCTCGACCGGAGAACCGACCTGCCGGATTTCACCATCGCGAAGCACCACAATCCTGTCGGCCAGCGACAGCGCTTCATCCTGATCGTGGGTCACATAAATTGTTGTTGCGCCAAGCTGATTATGAATGCGGCGGATTTCAGCACGCATTTCCAAGCGTAGCTTGGCATCAAGATTGGACAATGGTTCGTCCATCAGAACCAGAGGCGGTTCAATCACGATGGCGCGGGCAATGGCAACACGCTGCTGCTGACCACCTGATAGCTGCCCCGGTAATTTGTCTTCCTGACCATGCAAACGTACCATGGCAATGGCGGCTTCCACACGGCTGTTCATTTCCGCTTTGGGGGTGCCGCGCATTTTCAGGCCGAAACCGACATTCTGGCGTACAGTCATATGCGGAAACAGCGCATAATTCTGAAACACCATGCCGAAACCGCGATCTTCCGGTTTCAGGGTGTCGATACGGGTTTTATCAATAAAAATACCACCACCCGTTGTTGCGAGCAGTCCGGCGATACAGTTCAATGCTGTGGATTTTCCGCAGCCGGACGGGCCGAGCAGGGCAATAAATTCGCCTTTCCTGATCGAAAGGGAGATGCCTTTTAATGCCTGATGAGCTCCGAAAGACCGGCTGAGCTTTTCAAGCCGGATTTCCACAAAGGGTAGTGACGCAAGTTGCATGAAATACCTCATTGCCGGATGTCACCTGAAAGGCAGATGACATCCGTCGTTTACCGGTTTTATTTTGGCTGGCTGGCGACTTCTTCGTCCCAGCGGCGGAACGCGACGACCATGGCATCCGGATCAAGCGGCAGCTCCACCGGATTATTGGCGATCCAGTCGGCATATTCTGCGCGGCCATATTCCGCGATGGCATCCTGACTGGATTGCGGTGCCATGGAGAGCGGTACATCTTTGACCGCAGGACCCGGATAGAAATAGCCTTCATCATAGGTATAAGCCTGCTGCTCAGGGGTGAGCAGGAAGCTCATCAGATCAAGCAAAACAGCGAGTTTTTCATCGCTGACACCCTTCGGCACGCTCATGAACTGCGCATCGGCAACCCAATGGAAGCCATCCAGTTTGGCAACGGCTGCCTCTTTTGGCACGACACCAAGCACACGCGGATTGATGTCCCAGCCGGTTGTGGTCACAGTCATATGACGGGTGCCTTCGCCAAGCTCTTTCATCAGAGCGCCGGTGCCGGTCGGGTAATATTCAACATATTTATGCAGCTCTTTCAGATAAGCCCATGTCTTATCCCAGCCTTTGACCGGATCGCGCGGGTCTGCATCACCGAGCAGATATGGCAGCCCCATCAGGAATGTGCGGCCGGGGCCGGAATTGGCCGGACGGGCATAAGCAAATTTATTCGGGTTTTCTTTTGCCCATGCGAGCAATTCTTCCGCATTGCTTGGTACTTTTTTCACATGCTCAGGCATATATTCGAGCAGCGGGCCCGACGGATAATAGACGACTGCAACGCCGTGATCCTTGGCAAAGGCCTGCATGCGCCATGCCGGTTCCAGATAAATGGATTGCAGGTCAGGTAAGGCTGCGGTGTGGTCAGGAAACAGCTTGACCCACAGGTCCATTTCCAGTCCGGCAGCCAGCGCATCTGCGCCGGTCAATACCAGATCAATATCGAGACGTTTGGCGGCCTGCTGCGCTTTCAGCTTGCCCGGAAGTTCCGGTGCCGGTGCTTTGGTGAAAGTAATTTTTGAAACCAGTTCCGGCTTAGCTGCAGCATAATTTTCAATTGCTTTCTGGGTCAGCGCCAGATTGCCGGCGACATCAACAATGTTGATTGCGACCGGCGATGTCGGCAATGCCAGTTTGCTCTGTGCCCAGAGCTTTGTTGCCGGAAGTGTAGCAAGAGCTGCCAGACCACCCAATGTCTGTCTGCGTGTGAAATGCATGACTGTTCCTCCCCGTTGATTTTTATTGGTTGTACGGCCTGCCTCCTCAGAAAAGCCGTTCTTTTATTTTAATATATTAGTCTATCAATTTTGCAGGGCAAGCAAAAAATATCCCGTTCTTACGCCTTGGTGCTTACGGACTTGAAATTCTGAACTGTTTTAGCCGCGCCGTTTGTCAGTAATGTTTCAAGCTGCTGTAAAATGACGGATTTGAAATGTGCATTTTGGGCGAGTTCAGGTGCGAAAATACTGTCAAAAGCCAGCAATGCATTCAGTATATCCTGCGCAGTGGTGAGGCCCGCCGTTGCCTGTAAGAGTTGTTCACGTAGCGGATCGCGAATGTCGATAGCTTGTCCGTGTTCATCTTTACCGGTCACAAAGCGCATCCATGCGGCGACACCAAGTGCGAGGCGGTCAAAAGACTGACCGGCCAGAAGACGGTTCTGGATTGTATTGAGCAGGCGCTGCGGCAGTTTCTGCGAGCCGTCCATAGCAATCTGCGCAGTCCGGTGATGCAGAGCCGGATTACAGAACCGTTCAATCAGCTGGTCTTTATAGGTTGAAAGATCAAAATCCGGCAGAGCGGGCAGTGTCGGCGTTATCTCCTCATCCATCATGGCTCGGATGAATGTTTTAAAGCCGGCTGCGGCCATGGTCGCGGATACGGTTTCATGACCGGCGAGAAAGCCAAGATAGGCAAGTGTGGAGTGACTGCCGTTGAGCAGACGCAGTTTCATCAGCTCAAAAGCGGCGACATCGCGGACAAAACTTGCGCCGGATTTTTCCCATGAAGGGCGACCGGAAGGGAAATGATCTTCAATCACCCATTGGCTGAACGGTTCTGTGCAGACCGGCCATTGATCTTTCACGTTCAAAGCACGGCTGACACTTTCACGATCCTGATCGGTGGTTGCCGGTACAATGCGGTCAATCATACTGGACGGGAATGCAACATGTTCCGTGATAAAGTGACTAAGTTCCGGATTGGTCAGTTCGGCAAGCCGGACAGTCACACGCTTCAGTGTTTCACCATTGGCTGGCAGATTATCACAGGAGAGAATTGTGAAAGGCTGTAGTCCTGATGCGTGTCTTCTCCTGATAGCTTCGACCAGAAAACCGGGGGCAGAGCGCGGCGCATGCGGGTGTTTCAGGTCATGGACAATATCGCTGTTGCTCTCATCCAGCGTGCGGCTGGCGGGGGCGTAGCAATAGCCTTTTTCGGTCACAGTCAGCGTGACAATGCGGATATCCGGCTGGCACATGGCTTGCAGCACGGCTTCCGGATTTTCCGGTGCGACCAGAATATCGGTGAGACAGCCGATAACATGCAGTTTTTCACCGGCACCATCACGCACGGCAACACTATAGAGATAATCCTGCGGGGCGAGCGCATCTCTGGTGTCGGGACTACGCAGAGAAACGCCGGTAATGCCCCAGCTCGGGTCATCCTGCAGGATATTCTCCGTATACACCGCCTGATGCGCACGGTGAAATGCACCGATGCCTAAATGGATTATCCCTGTTTTCAGATCGGCACGATTATAGGCAGGCTTGCCCACAGTTGCAGGCAGATCGGTCAAGGCTTTATCGGATAGAGAATTGAGTGTTCCGGTCATAATTTATAAGCCTGTTTAGCCAGCCGGTAGCTGAGGTCATGAGCGACTTCATAGGCTTCTTCCTCATCAAGGCGGTGCTCAGCAACAAGACGGGCAAGGAAGGTACAATCCACACGGCGTGCCATATCATGGCGGGCTGGAATGGAGAGATAAGCGCGGGTGTCGTCATTGAAGCCGACAGTATTGTAGAAACCGGCACTTTCCGTTGTCAGTTCACGATAGCGTCTGATCCCCTCCGGACTGTCATGGAACCACCATGCGGGGCCGAGCTTGAGAGCAGGGTAATGCCCTGCCAGCGGTGCGAGTTCGCGGCTGTAAGCCGTCTCATCCAACGTGAACAGAATGAGCGTCAGGCGCGGATCATTGCCATGTGCATCCAGCAGAGGTTTAAGCTCTTTTACATAGCCGGTCTGGTTCGGAATATCCGCACCTTTGTCAAAGCCGAAAGCGGAGAAAATTTGCGGATTATGATTGCGATATGAGCCCGGATGGATCTGCATCACCAACCCGTCATCAATGCTCATGCGCGCCATTTCGGTCAGCATCTGCGCGCGGAACAATTCCGCATCTTCCGGTTTGACCGGCTGTTTGATGATGCGTTCAAACAGCGCTTCCGCTTCCCTTGCCGAGAGATTGGCTGTCTGTGCAGTCGGGTGACCGTGATCGGTGGATGTCGCGCCGCGTGCCTTGAAATAGGCGCGGCGGTTGCGGTGCGCCTGCAAATAACCCTGATAGGTCATCGGATTATTTGTCAGTGCGATAAATTTTTCCAGTTCACTATGAAAGTCCGGACGGGATGCATCAATCACTGCATCCGGCCGGTAGGCGGGAACAACGCGGCCATGCCAGCCTGAGCTAAGGATCGCATCATGATGTGTCAGGGGATCATTGGCGGAATCCGTAGTGGAGATCACCTCAATATTGAAGCGGTCATATAGCGCGCGCGGACGCATTTCCGGCGTCGCCAGCCTTTCGGAAATCAGATCATAAAGTCGGTCGGCATTGTTCTCGCTGAGACGTTCTGTGATGCCGAAAACGCTCTCCAGAGAATGTTCAAACCAGAGGCGGGACGGTGTGCCGCGAAACAGAGGCCAGTGTTTTGCAAATAATCGCCAGATGGTGCGGCTGTCGGTTTCCACCGCTGCGCCATCCAGACGGGCAATGCCTAATTGCTCCAGCGGAATGCCCTGTGAGTAGAGCATACGGCAGATATAATGATCGGGTTTGACAAACAGGGTTGCCGGATCGGGAAAAGCGGCATCTGTCGCATACCATGACGGTTCGGTATGCCCGTGCGGGGAGATGATCGGCAGCTTTTCGACCGATGCGAACAAGCGTCGCGCTATGGCGCGGCTGTCTGCCTCCGCAGGCAGAAGGCGATCCGGATTGAGTGCCATTGCTGGTCTTTTCCTCCCTGACAGACTTTGAGGTCTGTTTTCCGTCATTGCCGTCCGGCTTTTTCTGTCCGCGGTTTTTGATCCGTCTTGTACAGAATTTGCATCCGGCGCTTGGCGAACAGTAAATAATAATATATTAGTATGTCAACAGCGCATGGATTTTTTGTTTCGGATCGCAGTTGCGAGCGGATAAACAAGACCTGAAGACTTGAGATTCAGGCAGGAGAACAAGATTGAACACGCAGCCGACATTCGGGCAGATATCCTCAGGAAGGCGGCCTGCCGCAGGACGTGAAACCGCAGCAAAGCTGATTTATCGCGCATTACAGGCGGATATTGTTGCAATGAGGCTGCTGCCTGGCACGGCGCTGAACGAGAAAACTTTTATTGAGCAATTCGGTGTGAGTCGCACGCCGGTGCGTGAGGCACTTATTCGTCTGGCTGAAGAAGGGCTGGTCGATATTTTCCCGCAGTCAGGCACTTTCGTGGCGCGCATTCCGGTTGATCTGATACCGGAATCTGTGGTGATCCGTCAGGCGCTGGAAGGAGCGACGGCGGAACACGCGGCATTATCATCGACACCGGATGCAGTCGCTAAGCTGGATGAGCTGATTGATATGCAGCAATTTCATGCCAGCCGTGAAAAGCTCGGATTGTTTCATGAAGCAGACGATGCTTTCCATGAGACTGTTGCGGAAATCGCCGGTTATCCCGGCATCTGGCAACATCTGAAGCTTGTGAAAATCCAGATCGACCGTGCACGGCGCATGACCGTTCCGGTGCTGGGGCGTATGGATCAGGTTTTGCGCGAACATAAACTTATCAGGGATGCCATTGCCGCCAAAGATGCACCGGAAGCGATAAAGGCGATGAAGCATCATCTCAGCGCGGTTCTGCCTGATATTGACGAGTTGCGGAAAAGCCATCCGGACTTCTTTGTCTGATCAGGCGTTCGTCTGCTGTCGCAGATTTTCAAAATCATAAAATATAAAAACTTATTCGGAGGAGGGGTTAATGCGTCAAGCGTGGAGATGGTTCGGGCCGGATGCCGGTGTGCCTTTGGATGCTGTACGTCAGGCCGGAGCGACAGATATTGTATCTGCTTTGCATGATGTGCCGATCGGACAGGCATGGACATCCGGTCAGATTGCAGAACGCAAGACGCTGATTGAAAATACCCCTGCTGACCGCACGCCGCTTGTCTGGTCTGTGGTGGAGAGCATCCCGATTTCAGATGCGATCAAGCGTGAAGGCGGTGCTGCAAAACAGGATATTGCTGCATGGATTGCCTCAATGGAGGCTTTGGCGGCACATGATATTAAAGTCATTTGCTATAATTTTATGCCGGTTGTGGACTGGTGCCGCACCGATCTGGACTATGTCACGCCAAGCGGCGCGACAGCCATGCGTTTTGATCAGGATCGTTTTGCTGCTTTTGATCTGCATATTTTGCAGCGTAAAAACGCGGAACGGGATTATTCCGAAGCTGATCGTCTTGCTGCCCGCGCAACCTATGAGGCGATGAGCGAGGCTGAGATTAATCAGCTGATTTTCAATATTGCCAGTGCTTTGCCGGGTTCGACAACCGAGCCGCTGACGATACCGGCTTTCCGCGACAAGCTGGAAACCTATGCCCATGTCGAAGCTAATAAGCTGCGGCAAAATCTGATCGCTTTTTTGGAAGAAGTGACCCCTGTTGCGGACGAGCTGGGTGTGCGCCTGACTCTGCATCCGGATGATCCGCCGCGCTCCCTGTTCGGACTGCCGCGCATTGCTTCAAATGAAGCCGATTATGCCGCGATTTTTGATGCGGTGCCGTCACCGGCCAATGGTATGTGTTTCTGTTCCGGCAGTCTTGGTGTGCGGGCGGATAATGATCTGCCTGCAATGGCGCGCCGCTTTGCATCACGTATCTATTTCTCGCATTTACGGGCAACCACGCGACAGGGTGACGGGCGCAGCTTCTATGAAGCCGCTCATCTTGAAGGTGATGTGGATATGGTTGCATTGCTGCGTGCGCTGGTCGAGGAAGACCGCAAGCGGGATAGCGGATCAAAGATTATTTTCCGCTCCGATCATGGTCACCGTATGCTGGATGATCTGGCAAAACAGGTGACACCGGGTTATCCGGTTATCGGGCGGTTACGTGGCCTTGCAGAATTGCGCGGGGTAATCACTGCATTGGATGCCGGTGCTTTGTGTCCGGCAAAGGCGGGCGGGTGAGCGATGACCCGTCAGAACAGTCCGGTTATTGTCCTTCATTCGTCTGACCATGTGGCGGTTGCGCGGGTGACAATCCGCGCCGGAGAGCCTGTCGGCAGTGGTGAACTTGTAGCCGCTAATCTGATCGGCAAAGGGCATAAAATTGCACTTGTACCCATCACAAAAGGACAGGAAATCCGCAAATACGGCAATGTGATTGGTGTCGCGACAGAGGATATTGCTGCGGGTGCGCATGTGCATCTGCATAATCTGGCAATGCTGCCATCACAGCACGAGCATGAATTCTGTGTTGATTATGCGGAGCCGGAACTGTTTCCGGAAGCGGAAAGACGCAGCTTTCTGGGTTTCGACCGCGGTGCAGGGGGGGGTGGCACGCGCAATTATATTGGTGTGATTGCAACGGTAAACTGTTCAGCCACTGTTTCGCAATATGTGGCGGATCATTTCAACCGCATGGGCGGCTTGAAAGACTATGACAATATTGACGGTGTTGTGGTGCTTGGGCATGCGGGCGGCTGCGGGATCAATACACAGTCGGAAGCCTATCGGGTTCTGACCCGCACGATACAGGGCTATGCCCGTCATCCCAATTTCGGCGGTGTGTTGCTGATCGGGCTGGGTTGCGAAACCAATCAGATTGCTCCGATCCTTGAACATTACAAGTTGGAAGAAGGTGAGCGTTTGCAGACGCTGACCATCCAGCAATATGGCGGCACACGGAAGACAATTGAAGCGGCGGTTGCAGCGATTGAAACAATGTTGCCGGTTGTGAATGCAGCGCAGCGCACGCAGCAGCCTCTGTCGCAGCTTAAACTCGGTTTGCAATGCGGTGGCTCGGATGGTTATTCGGGCATTTCCGCAAATCCGGCACTCGGCTATGCATCGGATTTACTTGTGCGGCATGGCGGCACCAGTGTTTTATCGGAAACGCCGGAGATTTACGGTGCTGAACATTTGCTGACCCGCAGGGCGGCGCGGCCGGACATTGCTGAAAAGCTTTTGTCACGGATTGACTGGTGGCGCGATTACACGCAGCGCAACGGCGATGAACTTAATAATAATCCGTCTCATGGCAATAAGTTGGGCGGGCTGACCACAATCCTTGAAAAATCGCTCGGTGCCGTGGCGAAAGGCGGCTCTATGCCACTGCGTCAGGTTTATGAATATGCGCAGACGATTGATGAAGCGGGTTTCGTATTTATGGATACGCCGGGCTATGATCCGGTCTCTGTAACAGGGCAGGTGGCAGGGGGATGTAACCTCATCTGTTTCACCACAGGGCGTGGATCCGTCTCGGGTTTCAAACCGGCGCCAAGTATTAAAATCGCAACCAATTCAGATATGTACGAGCATATGAAGGAAGACATGGATCTGAATTGCGGTGGCATTGTTACCGGTGAAGAGAGTATTCAGCAGGCAGGCGAACGAATCTTTGAGGAGATTATCGCTGTTGCTTCCGGCCGCAAGACAGTGAGCGAGATTTACGGCTATGGCGACAATGAATTTGTGCCTTGGCAACTCGGGGCAACGACCTGAAAAGCAAATAACGTTACGGGGGAACGGTGAGGAAAAAGCTCTTTTTGTCTGCCGGTGAATGTATGATTGAAATGTCCTCACTGGGAGGCAGTGAGTTTCATCTTGGCTTTGCAGGCGATACTTTAAATACCGCATGGTATGCCCGTGCTTGCTTGTCTCCGCAGGAATGGGATGTGTCGTATTTTACCCGTATCGGTACGGACAGTTTTTCTGCCAAGATGAAAGATTTTCTGAACCGGAACGGGATCGGTACTGACTATATTGAGGAAGATGCGCAGCGTCAGGCTGGTCTTTATCTGATTGAAGTTGAGAACGGCGAGCGCCATTTTACCTATTGGCGCAACCAGTCGGCAGCACGTCTGCTGGCGGTCAATCAGCCATTGCTCGCCAAGGCTTTTTCCGATGCCGATATTATATATTTTTCTGCGATTACGCTGGCTATTCTTTGTCCTGAGCAGCGGACAGTATTTATCTCTCATTTGCGAGATGCTTCCCGCGCGGGAAAAACGGTGGTCTTTGATACCAATATCAGGCCGCGTTTATGGGAGAACCACGATATTTTGCGAGAAACGATCATGCAGGCAGCAGCGGTTGCGCAGATTGTGTTGCCGAGTTTTGATGATGAAGCGGCAATGTTTGGTGATCGTAGTTTAGAGGATTGCGCTGTCCGCTATCGCGCTGCCGGTGCACAGGTCGTTGTGGTTAAAAACGGCGGCGGTACAATGCTGATTGCTGATGACAATGGCACACGTCAGATCACGGATATTGAGCCGCTCATACCGGTGGACACAACTGGTGCCGGAGATTCATTCAATGGCGGTTTTCTTGCGGCACTGCTGAGTGGCAAAGATATTGAGACGGCTGTCAAAGCCGGACATGCTGTTGCCTCTCAGGTGGTGATGCAACGCGGTGCATTAATGCCGATGGGGCAATTAGTGTAATATACAAAAGTCATTTATTTGCAGAGCCTTAATAAAAAAGGCCGGTTTAAACCGGCCTTTTTTATTCATTTATTTTATTGGTTTGATATTCATCGCCAGCGTGTCTTCATCCGCACGCGGTGTCAGCTCCACCTTGTCCTTCTTCACAGCCCATGCGCTGAGCTGGATCGCAAGCGGCAGATCAGGGCGGTCTGTTGCCACCAGATTATTCGCCTTTTCAAGCAATGTGCGGCGCTCATCTGCATCCATCGCTGCCGCTGCATCTTCAATCAGCTTGTCCATTTCCGGATTGGCATAGCCGTGCACGTTAAATGCACCCAGCGATTTTGCCGGTTCATTGGAATGCATCAGCGATGACAGCATATAGTTGGCCTCACCGGTCAATGTGCCCCAGCTTGCCATATAGAGTGAATATTCACCGCGGGTTTTCGCAGGATTGAACACCGCTGCCGGAACACCGTTTACATCCGCAGTAATGCCGATAGCTGCCAGCATCTGGGCGACTGTAGGTCCCAGCTCATTCGGCATACGGTCATTCGAATAGCTCAGTGTAATTTTGAAACCATCCGGATAACCGGCTTCTGTGAGGAGCTCTTTTGCACGATTAATGTTGAATTCCGGTGCCTGCAACGACTTGTCATAGCCGAAAATATTGGAGGTCACCAATTGTGTCGGTACGGCTGCCATACCTTCCAGTGCAAATTCAACAATGGTTTCGCGGTCAATTGCCAGATCAAAAGCTTCTCGCACACGCGGATCAAGCAACGGGTTTTTATCCAGCTTGCTGCCATCCTTGGCAAATACCATCGGGCTTTTTTCGCGGAAGTCAAATTCGAGATAGCTGATATAGATGCTCTCGTTTTTGACAACCGTCAGCGATGAATCCTGTTCAAGTACAGGCACATCCGAGGCCGGCACTTTGGAAATAACATCAACCTGACCGGCTTTCAGCTGGGCAACACGGGCAGCATCGTTCGGAATTTCCTTACGGATAACACGATCCCATGGCTGTGCACCGCCCCAGTAACCGTCAAAACGCTCAACAACCAGATCCTGTGTCGGCGCCCATGAAACGAATTTATAAGGGCCGGTGCCGATCGTGGCTTTACCGGTATTGAAGCCTTCTGCTGCGGTTTCCTGCGTTGAATAGGCAGCCGCCGCTTTATGCGAAGTGATAAACAGACGGATAAAATCATTCGGCAATGTCGGTGCCGCAGAATTTGTTGTCACGCGCACAGTCAGCGGATCAACCACTTCTACCGATTTAACACGGCGCACAAAAATCGTTGCTGGATTTGGCCCTGTTACATGCGGAATACGCTCGATGGAGAATTTAACATCTTCCGCTGTAAAATCCGAACCGTCATGGAACTTCACACCTTCGCGCAGTTTGAATTCCCATGTCGTATCATCAAGTGCCTGCCAGCTCACGGCCAGCGACGGCTCAAGCTCAAGATTATTGCCTGAGCGGATCAGCGTATCGAAAATATGTTTCGTCGCTTCGGCATTGGCAGCGGTCGCCGTAAAATGCGGGTCCATTGAGGCAGGGCCGGCTTTAATTGCCATGACCAGATCGGCGGCAAAAACCTGTCCGGCGCTAAAAAGCAATGTTGTGCCAAGCATTAAAGCATGCAGTGTTTTTTTCATGTGAATAGTCCAGTCCCCATTTATTAGTCTTGTTCAAACTCTTCATCACGCTCCGGCAGATCGGAGGCAATTGTTTCCGGCCATTCGCGGGAGGCGATCACCAGCTTGGTCAGCAATTCCGAAAGCATCATGCGCTCAGCAGGGCTAAGTGTTTCCAGCATCAGGCGTTCCCGCTCCAGCATCGGCGTCATTTTCGCTTCAACAATGGCGCGCCCTTCATCGGTCAGGCACAGCACCACACGGCGCAGGTCATCACTGTCACCCTCGCGTTGCACTAGTTTCAGACGGGTCAGCTTTTTAGTGGCGCGGCTCAGTGTGTTTTTCGGAAAGCCGGAACCGGCAACCACTTCGGACAAAGTCGTGCGGTCGCGCAGAAACAGCGAATACAGCACCACAAATTCCGGCCGCAGCAGATCATGATCAGTACCGATCAACCCGTAGATCGGATTGTTATAATGCAGTGCCAGATAGTTGATCCGAAAGGACAGCCAGCACGGATTTTCCCATAATTTTGTATGCAGAATATCGCTTTCGCTGATGCGGCTGTCCGCCGCCTCGCTACGCCCCGCGCGCCCCTCTAACAGAGCGATTGCTACGCGTTCCTCCATCACTTCTCCCCGTGACAGTTTAGCAATTAAGTTCCATTCAGAACAAGATATAGCTTGTTTTAAGGATGTCAAACGTAATTTTTGTTCCAATTGGAACTTGTATGCGAAATATTTTCATGGATAATAGTTTTCAGAAACCCATGAGCGCAGACTCGGGAACACATTTGAAATGAGAGGAATTTCACATGCATATTAACGCCATGCACTGGGCACAGGTTGAAGAGCGCGTCAAACAGGACGATCGCTGCATCCTGCCGATCGGCAGCGTTGAGCAACATGCCCGCATCAGCCTTGGCACTGATATGATCCTGGCGGAAAAAGTATCGCTTGATGCCGCAGAGCCGCTGGATGTACCGGTATTTCCCGTGCTCCCTTATGGTCTTGCATCCAGTTTCGCCGATTTTCCGGGCACAGTATCCCTGAGCCTGCGCACCTATATCGGTGTGATTGAAGATATTCTCGACAGCATCTACCACGCCGGTTTCCGCCGTATTCTGATCGTCAACGGACATGGCGGCAATGCGCCTGCCGGTACTGTTGTGTCTGAGTGGCTGAACCGCAACCGCGATGCCAGCGTCAAAATGCACGATTGGTGGCGCGCACCACAAACCATGGGCAAAGTGCTGGAAATCGACAGCCGCGCTTCGCACGCCTCATGGATGGAAAACTTTCCGTGGACACGTCTTGCAGGCGTTCAGCAACCGGAACATGCGGTAGAGCGCATTGATTTCGGTGCCATGGCACGCGTTGACGCCGGTCGCAAACGTGCGCTGCTGGAGAGCTGCGAAGGCAATTATCACGGTCTTTTTGAACGTCCTGATGCTGACATGCTGGCGATCTGGGATGTTGCTGTGCGTGAAACCCGCTTTGAACTGGAAAACGGCTGGCACTGATAATCATAAATTTCCGGACAGGAGAAATCCTGTCCGGCGTTAGAAATAGTTAAGCGGATACGGCGGGAGGAAACTGTCTGTTATCCGCTTTTGGGGGAGCATAGCTGATGATTGCATTTATTGTCAGACGCTTATGGCAGGCAGCATTGGTGATGCTTGTCATGTCGCTATTGGTGTTTATGGGGGTCTTTGTCATCGGCAATCCTGTCGATGTGCTGATCTCACCAGATGCGACACAGGAAATCCGTGACAGGGTGATCGCCCAATACGGGCTGGACCTGCCGGTATGGCAGCAATATCTGCAATTCATGAGCAATCTGCTTCATGGCGATTTGGGGCGCTCCTTCGTCTATAATATGCCTGTCTCCGAGCTGATCGCATCACGCCTGCCTGCGACTGCCGAACTGGCGCTGACTGCTGTGTTCATGGCCAGTCTCATCGGTATTCCGCTTGGTATTTATGCCGGTTACAAGCCGGACAGCTGGGCGTCGAAAATCATTATGGCGCTGTCTATTCTCGGCTTTTCCGTTCCGACTTTCTGGATCGGGCTGATGCTGATTATGGTCTTTGCCGTGCAGCTTGGTATTATGCCTGCGGGCGGACGCGGGGCCACGGTTTCCGTGCTGGGCGTTCCTGTCAGCTTCCTCACGCTTGACGGTCTTCATCATCTGGCACTGCCCGCCATTAATCTCTCACTATTCAAATTATCGCTGATGATCCGTCTGGCAGCGTCCGGCACGCGTGAAATCATGCTGACTGACACGATTAAATTTGCCCGTGCCGCCGGTATTAACGAGCGCACAATTCTGCATCGCCATGTGCTGCGCCTGATCTCTATTCCGCTTGTGACCGTCTTTGGTCTGGAACTTGGCTCCACCGTTGCTTTTGCCGTTGTTACCGAAACAATTTATTCATGGCCGGGTCTTGGCAAGCTGATCATTGACAGTATCACCTCACTCGACCGACCGGTAATGGTTGCCTATCTGATGCTGGTTTCCCTGCTTTTCATCACGATTAATCTGATTGTGGATCTGTCCTATGCCGTGCTTGATCCGCGCATGCGTCAGGGAGGTGGCAAATAATGACATTGCTCAACAGCAGATCATTACAATTCTGGTCGGAGTTTAAACGCCATCCGGTACCGGTCATTGCCGCCCTCGTGGTACTGATCATTATCTTGCTGGCCGTCTTCGCACCGCTGATTGCACCGCAGGATCCGTATGATCTTTCCAGCCTTGTGCTGCGGGACGGACGCCGTGCACCCGGCTATATCGGTCAGGGCGGTTACACCCATATTCTGGGAACCGACGGGCAGGGGCGCGATCTCTTCTCCGCTATTCTTTACGGCTTGCGCATTTCACTGGAAATGGGCCTGCTCGCCGGTGCGATTGCCTTTGCCATTGGCGCATTGGTCGGTTCAACAGCAGCCTATGTCGGCGGTCGTTTTGAAGCTTTCATCATGCGCGTCATCGATCTGCAGCTCTCCTTTCCGGCGATTTTGCTCGCCTTTGTGGTGGCTGCGCTTCTCGGGCAGGGCAAAAGCCAGCTGATTATCGCTCTGGTCTTTTCACAATATGCCTATTTTGTGCGTACGGCTCATGGTGCAGCCTCTGCTGAACGCCATAAAGACTATGTCGAGGCGGCACTGTCTGTGCCGATGAGCGGCTGGTTCATTGTGACCCGTCATATCCTGCCCAATGCTATGCCACCACTCATTGTTGTGGCAACAGTACAGGTTGCCTCGGCAATTTCTTTGGAAGCAACCCTGTCATTCCTTGGTGTTGGTCTGCCGCCGACAGAACCGTCGCTTGGTATGCTCATTTCCAACGGCTTCCAATATTTGCTGTCCGGCCGCTACTGGATTTCGATTTATCCGGGCATTGCACTGATCATTCTTATTATGGCGATCAATCTCGTTGGCGATCAGATCCGCGACCAGCTTAATCCGAGGTTGAACAAATGACAGCTCATCTTCTTGAAGTCATTGATCTGCATACGCATTTCGAAACCCGTGCCGCTACGGTCAAATCTGTCGATGGTGTTTCTTTCTATCTCGACCGCGGGGAAATTCTGGGACTAGTGGGTGAATCCGGTTCCGGTAAATCCATCACCGGTTTTTCTCTGATCGGGCTGATCGACAAACCGGGACGCATTACGCAAGGCTCCGTCAAACTGGAAGGCCGTGAGCTTGTCGGTTTGAGCGAAAGCGAGTTGCGCAAATTACGCGGCCGTGAAATCTCGATGGTCTTTCAGGATCCGATGATGACACTCAATCCGGTGCTGACCGTTCTCAATCAGATGACACTGGCACTGCGCGCGCATGAAACCATCTCGGACAGTGATGCGCGTAAACGTTGTGTGGAAGCGCTTCGCCGAGTACGCATTGTCGATCCGGAACATAAGGTTGATTTCTATCCGCATCAATTTTCCGGTGGTATGCGCCAGCGCGTGGCAATCGCCATTGCACTACTGCACAATCCGAAAGTGGTGATTGCGGATGAGCCGACTACAGCACTTGACGTATCCGTACAGGCGGAAATTCTAACCGAGGTGAAAGCACTGGTCGCCGAGCTTGGCATTTCGATGATCTGGATCAGCCATGATCTGGCAACAGTTGCCTCAATTTCAAAACGTATTGCCGTGATGAAATCGGGCAAAATTGTCGAAACCGGCCCCGCTTCTGAAGTGCTGAAAGCACCAAGCCATCCTTATACACAAGGTCTGCTGGATGCTCTGCCATCCCGCTCCAAACCGGGGCAAATGCTGGGCAAGCTGACAGATGAAGAAGAAACATCGTTTCAAATCGCGACATCGGTAACGGAAGTCAAACCGGATTTTGTGACCGTTCGCAATGCGGTCAAACGCTTCGAATGGAAAAGTGATTTTTGGGGCAGACTTGGTCAGAAAATCGGCCTGCTCAAATCACGCAAACCGGTTGTCGCCGTCAATCATGTCAATCTGACCATTACCCGAGGGGAGGCGCTGGGACTGGTCGGAGAATCCGGATCCGGTAAATCAACGCTCGGCCGCATGGTCTGCGGGATTTATCAGCCAACTGAGGGGGAAATTCGGCTATCCGGCCAGCCTGTCATGTCTGACCATGTACACGGACGCAAACTGACGACTAAAATCCAGATGATCTTTCAGGATCCGTTTGCGTCGCTTGATCCGCGCCGCACCATCGGCCAGTCCATTGCTGAAGGCCCCATTGCTCATGGTCTGACCACTAAAAGTGAAGCCCGTGCCTATGTAGCACAGTGGCTGAAAGCAGTGAGCCTTGATCCGGCTTTTGCAGACCGTTATCCGCATCAGTTTTCCGGCGGTCAGCGGCAGCGTATTGCCATTGCCCGTGCTTTGGCGATGAAACCGGAAGTGATTGTCTGCGATGAGCCGGTGGCTTCACTTGATGTGTCCATTCAGGCGCAAATTCTCAATTTGCTCCTGCGATTGCGCAAAGAGCTGAACCTGACATTGCTGTTCATCAGCCATGACTTGTCCGTTGTGCGTCACCTCTGTGACCGCATTATCGTTATGCATCACGGCAAGATTGTTGAAGAAGGCATGGCTGAGACAATTTTCGAAGCCCCGCAACAGCCTTATACAAAGATGCTGCTCGATGCCATTCCGAAGCTGGCCTAGACGCGTGATACCTGCGAGTATATTCAACGCGGTTATACAGCCGCGTTGAATATCTGGAATAAGGGGATGCTATTGAGAAATACGGTGTTTTTCAGTCTTCTGGCATTCTTTATACTTGTCACAGCCTTTTTAAATTTGTTGCTCAATCCTGCACCCCCGCAATATCCGTCAATCGGCGGTGGCGGATATGACCTGTCCGGATTTGTTTACACGCTGTGCCTGCTGCTTTTTACTTGTCTCTGGTCAGTTATTCTGCTGATTGCCAGCCAATGCGTAAAAAAGCCGGTTACAGCACGCCGGCTTGTTATTCTGGCTATGATCGGTGCTTTGACATTCATTGCCTCGTTACTGTTTTATCACGACAATCTGACGTAAAAATATGATGTGCTTTTAACTGTCACCGCGTCATCTCTCGCCAATAATGCGGCATTGAACCGGATACAGTGTCAAAAAATATCCCTGCAATATGCGTGAATGTGTTCAACATCCGTTGACAGCGCTTAAGGGTGCTCTACTTTATGTAAATATATTCTAAAATATCGATTTTCCTTTTTTATTTTCATGGTGATAAGATGATGACACGCCGTCAAACTTTACTGGGTGCTGCCGCCGCTGCCGTTGGTCTGTCGATGCAAGCGCGTCGGGGGCAGGCGGAAGGTACATCAGCGCGTGCTGCGGGATTTTGGTATCCGGAAGAAACAGAACCGCATGAGCGCACTTTCATGCAGTGGCCGGTTAATCCTGTTGTCTATGATGATCCTGATTTTCTTGATGATATTCAGAAAACGATTGCGAAAATCGCCAATACGATCGCAGAGTTTGAGCCGGTTGTGATGCTGGCTGCAGCGAAACATCACGGTGCTGTTCGCAAGCTGGTATCGCAGAAAGTAGAGCTATGGGACATTCCGACTGACGATTTATGGTGTCGCGATTCCGGCCCTTCATTTGTCGTCGATGGAAAAGGCGGACTGGCCGTCACACAGTTTAATTTTAATGGTTGGGGGAACAAGCAGACCCACAGCGCAGACGGTAAGATCGCTGCACAGATAGCCGAACGATTAGGCTTGCAGGTTTTTGATGCAGGTCTGGTCGGGGAAGCGGGCGGCGTTGAAACCGATGGCCACGGCACGCTGATCGCTCACGAAAGCAGCTTCGTCAATGCCAATCGCAATCGGGGCAGTAAAGCTGAAATTGAGAAGATGCTGCTGGATACGATGGGTGCGCGCAAGATGATCTGGGCACCCGGAATTATTGGCGCAGATATTACCGATTATCATATTGATGCGCTTGCCCGTTTCGTTAAGCCGGGACAATTGCTGATCCAGATGGGTGATGAAATTGACGCCGAAGACCCATGGTCGGTTGCCTCCTTCGAGACGCATGACATTCTGGCCGCAGCGACTGATGCCGAAGGGCGTAAACTGGACATGGTTATTTTGCCGGAGCCATACGATATTCGTTCGAAGAGCCGCGATTTTGTGTCTTCTTATGTGAATTATTATGTTTGTAACGGCGGGGTGATTGCTGCTGAGTTCGGAGACCGTGAGGCCGACGAACAGGCTGCTGCTATACTTGGCAAATTATATCCCGGCCGCGAGATTGTTACATTAAATATCGATCCGGTAGGGGAGGTTGGCGGTGGTATCCACTGTGCAACTCATGAACAACCCAAGGTCTGAATATGTGGAACTGGTTACGGCGCAATACTGAACCCTTGGCCGCTTTGGGCGGAATTGCTACGGCCTTTGCCGCGCTTTCAGCACTGATTATTATTCCGTATCAGGTCGGTCAGGCCGATCTGATACAGCGGGATCAGACCGCGCGCGAAATATATCGAGAATTTCTGAACCTGACGGTGCAAAAGCCAGAACTGGCGCATGCTGATTATTGTTCGATCAACAAGAAAACAGAACTCACCGCTTACGGGGCATATGTCGAATATCTGCTTTATACGGCTGAGCAGATGGTCGAAACGTCACCGGACTGGCGCGCACCAATGGCCGGATATTTGAGTGATCACATGGAATATTTATGTGATCCCGAGGGGCTGGGTGCCCGTGACGGGGTGGCTGATCTGCTGGCGCAGACGGGACTTGTCTGCAAGCCTGAGAATACCTGCTCGCAAAACAGCAGCCCTTAAGACTATATGCGGGGAGGGCGGTTTACGCCCTGATAGCATTGGCGGGGTTGAGCAGGGTGGTTTCAATCAGCAGTGTACTGTTCGTTATCTTTTGCGCCAACCATTCGTTTGTCGCGGATGATCGCGTTCTTTGCGAGATCGATCTCCCATGCAACAGAACTTCCATTTAGGTTCGTTTTTGTGCTTAAGAGTCACGCCATGGAAAAATTATTCAAAAATATCAATTAATTATTGGTTAACTATTTCGAATCATGTAGTGCCCCTCATCAAGGTGGGGGCCTAATCGAATATGTTTTAATTACCCGCGAACTTTCAGTTCGCGGGTAATTGATTCTGCGCGCTTGTGTTTTTGTTAAACACGGGTGAGCAGCGCTTTCTTTTATGTCCCGACCGATGTGTAAGCATAGGTTTTAGGGACGAAATGAAACGGTTATTTACAGTGTTTATCATGGCGGTTTTTGCCATGTTCAACTCTCTGTCTGGCGTTTATGCGCAAAGCGTAACAGGCTGGACACTCAATATTAATGCTGACAAACAAAGTCCGCTGGCGGCCGGTACTGAGATTGAGTTTGCGGCGACTGTAAATAACAGTGATAATTTCCCGACCACGCCGACGAGCGTTGCATTTACGATCCCAGCATCGGTTAAGTTTTACGGCCTTGATGTTGATAAGGACGTTTTCAGCGGTTGCGCCCCAATGCCTGCCATTGGCGTAGAGCTGACTAACGATGCGATAATTACCTGTGAAGTGCGTATACTTCAGCCGCAGGAAAGCGTAACCGCTAAAATCCGTTTGAGCCCTCAGAAAGAGGGTGTTGTCGTTTTTAATGGTAAAATTGCCAAGAACGGCGCTGAGCAGAACCGCAGCATTACTGTTAACAAAGGCGCTGACTTAGCCCTGACATTGAATGCTCCTGCTGAAGTTAAGGGCGGTGGCAAAGTTAACTTTACCGCGACTGTTAAAAATGAAGGCCCGTATCCGTCAAAGGGTTCAACACTTACCTTCCCTGTCCCTGCAGGTGTTGTGATGGACCAGCCGATGGAAAATGGCTGCACATTGTCGGGCAATATTGTCACTTGTGAAATCAAACAGGAAATTGAACCAGGCCAGTCTCTGGATTTTGGCTTTTCCGGACAGGTAACAGTCGGAAACAGCTCTAACATTCTGATTGCGGCTGAGGTGATTGCAAACTCACCACTCGATCCGGACGTTGAAAATAATAAAGCACTTGCAAATATGAAGGTTCTTGCCGGTACGGATGTGAGTCTGAGCAAGGTGCGCTCCCCGCAAGGTCTTCTCCTAACCGGTTCTCCGGTTGAATTTACTTTGACGCCACAGGTTGCCGGTGATGAGCCTTCACAAGCGGTTATCAAAGATGTTTTGCCGGAAAATTATGAATTTGTTGGTTTTGGAGATCTGGCCGGCACCGGTTGGGCTTGTGCTTTAACCGGCAGAGAAGTGGTGTGTGAATATACCAAATCCGCTGGCAGCAACTATAAAGCACCGATCAAAATTAATACTACAGCTGTTAAGGCAACCCATGACGGTAAGGGAGCCGGTGCGCCTGTTACCAATAAAGCGACAATAACATCTAAAAATGAAGACCCTGATTATATTGGTAACAATACCACTGATGACGGCGGCGCGAGCATTGTTGATCCGGCGATTGATTTAAAGGCGCACAAATCCGGCCCTGAGCATGGTTTGCTCATCGTTGGTCAAGAATATGAATATGTTCTCAGAAGCAGCAATATTGGAAATGCCGCTTTCGCTGGCGAACTGACGATAACAGATCATCTGCCTGAGGGCATGATGATGGTATCGGCAGATACGCCTGATGGTTGGTCTTGTACTCCGGCTTCTGTCCCGGGTGAGGCCGATGTTGTTTGTAAAACAAACCAGTACACAAAAGATAATCCGCTTGGCGTTGGTGCCTATACCGCCCCGATCAGGCTGAAGGTCAAAATGACCAAAAGCGGCACATTTAACAACGGTATGACCGTTTCGCTGCCGGATAATATTACAGACGTCGATTTAACAAATAATAAAGTTCATGTTGGCGGTAATGCGGGTTCCGAAGACGACAAAACTCTGGCTGATCTGGAAGTCAAAAAGTCCGTCATCGGCAAATCGGCTGTAAAAGCCGGTGAAAAAATCGAGTTTGCTATCGAAATCATCAATCATGGTGACGCAGTGGCAACCTCGGTTGTCATGGATGATCGTATTGAGAATATTGTTGCAGGCGCACTGGGCGATAAGGCGGTTGTTACCCTTGATGTGCAGAAGGGCAGTGCAAGCGGCATGGTGTGTACGGCACCGCCGAGCGGTGCCTATCATGTCAATCTGAAATGCGACATTGCAACCTTGCCGGTTTGTGTGTCGGGCAAAGATTGCCCTATTGTTAAAATTAGTGCTTTTGCGGGTAAAGAAGGCACGCAGCGCAATACGGCGCATGTTTTCTCCACCAAAGTTCCGGATGCAAATCAGAACAATAATTCTTCCTTTGTTGATTACACTGTTGCACCGGTAACGGATGTTACTGTTCTGAAATCCAGCCCGTCACAGGCACTTGGTGCAGCCGCAGGTCAGGGGCTGGTTTATACCATTGCTGCCCGTGTCAATGATAATGGTCTGAGTGGTGCGGACAATGTTGTTATTGAAGATAAGTTGCCAGTCGGTGTTCGTTTCGTTGGTATTACCGAAAATGGCGCAATCTGTTCGACAAGCCTCAAGGAAGGTGAGGTCGTCACTTCCGCCAATAACACCATCACCTGTACATGGGCGCGTCTCGAAAACGGCACCCAGAAAGAAGTGGCTATTGAAGTTAAGCCTTCGACCGGTCAGGTTGGAGATGAGCTTGTCAATAATGCAACGGTCAGCACCACGACTGAAGAAACAGACAAGACCAACAATGCTGCCAGCGTTAAGGTGAAAATCCTTGCACCTGCGCTTGATCTTTTGGTGACCAAAACCGATACGGTTGATGGCAAGCAACATGATCCGGTCGAAAAAGGCACCAATACAACTTATCTGATTGTAGCCAAAAATGATGGCCCGTCGGATGCGTATAATGTCAATATTGTTGATACATTTCCGGCGTCCGGTTTTTCCTATGATAAAGTAGAGGGTCAGTCGGCAGGCCTTACCTGTTTACCACCAAATGTGAATGCTGGTCAGGCAGGCGGTACGCTTACTTGTTCTATTCCGGTGCTTAAAGCCGGTACTGAAGTGCAGTTCAAAGTCCAAATGAAGTCTTTTGTACGCGGCACTTATCAGAACAAAGTTGTAATAACTTCTGACGAAACAGCGAAAAACTATGACCGTAATCCGGCTAATAATGCGGATGATGAAACAACCACTGTTCGTGTGAAGTCCGATGTCAGCGTTATTAAAACAGCTGATAAAAAAATTGTTGACTTGCGTGAAAGTTTTACTTGGACGCTTACGGTTGAAAGCCTGTCAGGTGACGGCCTTGAGGTTGCTGAAGATGTTATTCTCACAGACACTTTGCCGGAAGGTATGGTGCTGACTGAAGTTCCTGAGATTACCAGCGGTAAAGGTGGTTCGTGTCTCGGTGTTATCGGTACACGTCAGATCAGATGTGAACTCGGTGATATAGAACCGGCGGAAAAAACAGTCATTAAACTTACCACCAAGATTATAGATATGAAGGCAGAGGCAATGACCAATGCCGCTTCTGTCACGACAAAATCTTTTGACAAAAACTCAGCGAATAATACATCTAGCGATAGTGTTAAAACTGTTCTCGGTGGTTCGGTAAGCGGTAAAATCTTCGTCGATTTCAACGAAAAAGCTGATTTCAATACTGGTATGGATACCGGCGTCGACGGTGTGACCGTTACTCTGACTGGTATTGCCAAGCATGATAATGAGAAGCTTACTTTTACAGTAATCACGGATAGCAATGGTAATTATAATTTCACAGGCGTTCCTGCCGGTGAATATCAGGTCAGCTACAGCAATGTGCCGGACAGCAGCAAATACCAGACCGGTGTTTCTGTGTCTGGTACCAATGATTATAATGATAGCAAGACCTCATCAGTGAACAACACAACCCTTGGTTCGGTTGTCATTGAAAAAGATTCCAAGAGTATTGAAAATAACTTCACACTCCACGTCACGCCTTCGGTTGGCCTGAGCAAGGTAGCCAATGCACCTGTTTCAGCGGGTGATGGTACTTATACTGTCACATATACATTCACGGCCAAAAACCTCAGTCAGGAACCGTTGAAAGACATCACGCTGACGGATGTTCTGAATGGTGGCGCACAGAATTTTGGTTCTCCATCAGCGGACGATGTTCCGCAGCCAGGGTTCTACAAAGTTACATCCGTCAGCACGAACAGCGGCACTTTGTCGTCTGCTTTTGATGGGGCAACCAATACGCTGATCGTTGGTAATGCCGTGCTGCAGCCAAATGCAACGCTGATTGCCACTGTAGTCGTGCGGGTTAATCCTGACAAACCATGGAAAGCCAATCCGCTTGTTCTGACCAATCAGGCCGACGTTACAGCAGTCGGTGAATATTCCGATAAAACCGGCATTGCGGACAAGTCAGATAACAGAGCCGGTGGTGAAAACTATCCGAACCGGAATGTGCCGACGACTGTTAATATTGTGCCGGAAGCAGCGATTAAGCTGGAAAAAACCGGTGCGCGCATTGGCGGAACTGGCGAGATTACAGCCGGTGACGTGATTGAGTATACATTCAAAGTTACCAATACCGGTAAAACACCGCTCTTTGATGTGGTTGTAACCGATCCGAAAACTGGTCTGGTCTGGACTGCGAATACAAAGATTGCAGAACTCGCCGTTGGTGCCAGTAATGATACGGCCTTTAAAGCGACCTATGTCGTCAAACAGACAGATATTGATAATGGTACGCTGGAAAATACAGCGAGGACTGAAGGTACTTGGGGTGACTTTAGCGGCACGCCGCAAACGGTTACTTCAACTGACAAATTTGACCTGCCGCTGAGTGAACCTTCTCTAAAATTTGAGAAGAAACTGAAGCAGTCAGACGTTAAGACCCCGTCAGTTGTCGGTGACAAGATCACCTATGAATTCATCGTCGAGAATACCGGTAACACGACATTGAACAATGTAGTGATTACGGATGAATTGGCTGGTGTGGTGGATAGCGGTGTCTTTAACATCGGTACACTTGCACCGAAAGCAACGAAGACTGTTGAGGCTTATTATCTGCTGAAATTGCAGGATATTAATGCCGGAAAAGTCGTCAATAAAGCACTGGCCACCGGCACTTATGGTCCTGATGACAAGAAGATCACCACACCGCCTTCAGAAGTAGAAGTTCCGACTTACCGTGATCCGAAGCTGACGCTTGTAAAGGCATTAAGCTCGGTTGTGCCGGAACCAGCCTATGCCGGTGATATGCTGGAATGGACTGTGACAGCGACCAACGAGGGCAATGTCACTCTCTATAATATCAAAGTCAGCGATCCGCTGGTGGGTGCAGTTATCGCACCGGCATCTCTTGCTTCATTGGCACCGGGTGAAAGTGGTACATTTACGGTTAAAGCACCGATCCAGCAGAACCATCTGAATGATGGTCAGGTGGTCAACACTGCCAAGGCTGATTTTGAAGACCCGACTGGCCCGCAACCGCCGGTGGATTCTAATGAAGTTGTAACGCCGCTTGCACATAAGCCTTCGATCAGCCTTGAGAAGGTGGCTATTCTTGATGGTCTGAGCAATCCGGCAAAGATCGGTGATGAACTTCGCTACAGCTTCACTATCCGCAATACCGGTAACGTCGCGCTTAATAGTCTGGTTCTGACCGATCATCTCGAGGGTGTTGTTATTGATGCTGCTGATCTGACACGTCTGGAAACATTGACTTTGCAGCCGGTCAACGCTGCTAAAGACAATGACGCGGAAGTTCAGACTGTTGTTTACGGTACTTATAAGCTGAAGGTTGCCGATATTAATGCCGGTAAGGTTGAAAACACCGCCGATGTTAAGGGTATTCCTGAGTACGGTGACAAGACACCGGTAACGGATGACAGCAGCACCGATACACCACTGGATCGTGATCCTTCCATCAAGCTGGTCAAAACACTTGAAGCCTCTTCATTGCCGAAGCCTGCTAAGGCTGGTGACGTTATCAAGTTCAACTTTGCCGTTCACAATACCGGCAATGTGACTCTGGAAAAGATCCGCATTGTTGATCTGGTTACCGATGTGCAGGTCGTCAATCAGTCCGGCTGGACTGGTCCGTTGGAGCCGGGTGAAGTTAACACGGATGCGTTCACTGCAACCTATGCATTGAAACAGTCTGATATTGATGCAGGTGTTTTTGCCAACACGGCACAGGTATTCGGCTCAAGTGTAAACGGTATGCCGGATGACGTAACCGATATTTCCGGTACTGATCTGACGAATGACGATAAAACCGTTGTGGAGTTGGAAACCTCGGCATCGGTGACGATTGTCAAATCGGAAACCCATGCTTTTTCTTCACCGACACAGGTGGGTGAAGTCATCACCTATTCCTTCCTCGTCACCAATACAGGCAATCTGACACTGACCAATGTCATTGTGGAAGATCCGCTTGTTGGTCTCGTGCCGGATATGCCTTTCACCATTGCGACATTGTTGCCGGGGGATGCGAATGCGGTCACGCTGACAGCAACTTATAAAGTCACACAAGCCGATATTGAAAAAGGTGAAGTCGTCAATCAGGCCACTGTTACCGGTGACTATGTTGACCCTGCCGATAAGACCAAAAAACCGGTAACACCGGATGTTTCAGAGGAAATTAAAGTTCCGCTGGAGCAGAAGCCGGGTATTGCTGTTGTCAAGGAAGCGAACTCCAAGCTGACCGAACCGGCAGAAGCCGGACAGGAAATTGAATATACATTCACTGTCCATAATACCGGTAATATGGTGCTGAATAATGTGGTTCTGAATGATCCATTGGCAGGTATCACACCAAACAGCTTTACCATTGGCACAATGCAGCCGGGTGAGCAGCAGGTATTCACAGCCACTTACGCCATTACTGAAGCGGATATTGATGCCGAAAAGGTTGTTAATCAGGCAACAGTGAAGGGTACCTATGGCGATCCGACTACCCCGAAAGACATTGAAGATCCTTCAGGCCCGACAGTGGATACAGATGAGCCGACTATTGTGCCGGTTATGCCTCCGCTGCCTGAATTGACGATTAAGAAAAGCGGTTATTGGAATGATGCTAACGGTAATGGCTATCCTGAAGTTGGCGAAACCATTGAATATAGTTTCGAGGTAAAGAATGTCGGTAATGCGCTGCTCAACAATGTGACTGTGCAGGATGAAGGTCCGCTTTTTGCTGGTCAGCGCGGCACCAATAAGCTGTCTGCCATTACACCTACATCAGTGACATTGAAGCCAAACGATCACCAGACTTTTACGGCCACTTATGTGCTGTCACAGGCGGATATTGATGCAGCGGCCGGTATTCCGGATATGGTGACCAATACCGCTTTTGCCAAAGGTGAGCAGCGTAACGGTAAGCCATATGAATCCGAGGAAGATCCGGCAAAAGTCAATCTGCCTGCCACAGAACCGTCTTTGGTAACAATTACCAAACAGGCATTGTTACATCAGGTTCGTCGTGGTGATCGCGTACCTTACATCATTAAGGTCGAGAACACTTCGTCGAGCAATGTAGGTTTGCTGAATATCATCGATACTATGCCTTCCGGTTTCCGCTATGTTGAAGGAACGGCTACTGTAAATGGTGAAAAAACTGAGCCGGAGATCAGTGGTCGTCGTCTCAGCTTTGATAGACAGCCGATGGGCGCAAACAGCACGATCGAGATCCGTCTTGAACTGCTGGTTCTGAGCTCGGCAGGTCCCGGCAAGCATATCAATATTGCCACCGTAACGGACAAGGACGGCAAGCCGGTTGCACCTGATGCACAGGCGATTGTCGAGATCATGTCTGAACCTGTTTTCGACTGTGGTGAAATCATCGGCACTGTCTTTGATGACAAGAACCGCAATGGTTATCAGGACGAAGGCGAAAAAGGTCTGGCCGGTGTGCGTGTTGCAACCGTTAAAGGCTGGCTGATCACAACGGACGAATATGGTCGTTTCCATGTGCCTTGTGCGGCGATGCCGGATCAGCGCATCGGTTCCAATTTCATCATGAAGCTTGATAACCGCACGCTGCCAACAGGCTACCGTCTGACGACTGAAAACCCGCGTGTTGTCCGTCTGACTGCCGGTAAAATGACCAAGCTGAACTTTGGTGCATCGATCAGCCGTGTTGTTCGTCTTGACCTTCAGGATGCAGCTTTTGAAGCAAACCGCGTCGAGCTGAAAAAGCAGTGGGCTGACAACCTGCCGCAACTCGTGGAAATCCTGAAACAGGAAATCTCGGTTCTGCGTCTGAGCTACAAAATGGCAGGCAATGAGCAGTCGCTGGCCAAACAACGTATGAAACATGTTCGCAAGCAGATCGCTGATCTGTGGAAGCGCAAAGGAGATAACTACCCGCTTGAAATCGAGACACGCGTGGAGGTGAGCAAATGAGCCGCTCAGTGAAAACCGCCACGCAATTTAAGGTTATGAAAATGTCTCAGTTCAAACTCGGTTCTTTCTCCCGCCTCGCTCTTCTGGCCAGTTCCACGCTGATGGCAGGCCATTTCTCAACCGTTTCAGTCTTGGCGCAAACCAAGACTGAAACCACTGAAGGCTCAGATTTGCGCGGTAAAATGTCGGATGACAGCTCGCTGCGTCATCTGACAATCGGCGAAAATACCGAAAAAGGTATTGCTGCCGATGCGGGCAATATTCCATTTATGATCAGTGTGGATGGTGACACGGTTGAAACCAGTGCCTCCAAACCAACAGCGCAAGCACCACGTCAGATTGATCGTGAGCGTAAAACCGATGTGGATTTAAGCAGCGTTGACATTCAGATCAAATTTGATGGTCTGGATGCATCGCCGATCCTCAATGTTTCCACCATGCCGGTGCGTCGCAGCTACAGCGCCAATGAAACTGTAGAGTTTCTGGCAACCACCAACTATCCGGCTT
The DNA here is from genome assembly GCF_020341615.1 of Pseudochrobactrum sp. XF203. Lineage (NCBI taxonomy): Bacteria > Pseudomonadati > Pseudomonadota > Alphaproteobacteria > Hyphomicrobiales > Brucellaceae > Pseudochrobactrum > Pseudochrobactrum sp. XF203. The sequence goes on from NZ_CP084392.1 coordinate 562,259, forward strand.
TTATTGAGCGTTCGGAAATCCGTATTTTCGCAATCGGTGAAGGTAAATCGGTGGATAAACCGGTAGCCGTTGTACCGGTGAAAACCAATGCCAAAGCGCAATGGGTGATGCCGGCACAAGCCGATGAGCGTGAATATACCTATGTACTGCGCGTTTATGATGAAAAAGGCCGGTTTGATGAAACCGAAGCGCTGACTTTGCGCCGTAGCGAAAAGAAAGACATTCTGGGCGATCGTGCGGAAGCTGTTGCACCGGGTATGGGCGAAGACAGAACTGCACTCCGCAATATTCGTGTGCAGGGCGGTGCGGTAACAGTTCATGGCACCAATGTACCGGATGGCTATAAGGTCAAAGCTTTTGGCGAAACCATTCCGGTTGACGGCCAGCAGAAATTTGTGGTGCAGCGCATTTTGCGTCCCGGCGATCACGATATTGATGTCGGCATTAATGACGGGTTGAAGGGCGACGGTCTGGCCTTTAACCGCGATATTAATATTCCGGATAATGACTGGTTCTATGTCGGTTTGGCCGACATTACGCTTCGCAAGCGCAACGGCGACAGCGGTATTGAAGCTGTGCGTCCGGGTGAATATGACAGCACCACGACTAATGGCCGTCTGGCATTTTATCTTAAAGGTAAAATCAAAGGCGAGTATCTGCTGACGGCTGCTGCTGACACAACCGATGACGAACTCGATAAGATGTTCCGTAATTTCGGCAAGCAGAACCCGCGTCATCTGCTGCGCAAGCTCGATCCGGATGATTATTATCCGGTCTATGGTGACGACTCCACTTTTCTGGAAGATGCACCGACCAATGGTAAATTCTATGTCCGTTTAGAGCATGGTGACAGCCGTGCAGTATGGGGTAATTTCAAAACCCGCATCACCGGCACAGAGTTCATGCGCTCTGACCGAGCGCTTTATGGTGCGCAGGGCATTTACCGTTCGGAAGAAACAACAAGCTTTGGCGAGCGTAAAACCGAAATTGATTTATATGCTGCCCAACCGGATACATTGCCGCAATATGAGGAATATCTGGCAACCGGTGGTTCGGCTTATTTCATGCGCCGCCAGAATATTGTTGAAGGTTCTGAAACCATTACGGTTGAGTTCCGCGATTCAGTAACCGGTCGTGTTATTGAACGCCGCACACTCAGAGCCGGAGAAGATTACCGCTTTGATTATATGCAGGGCGTGCTGATCCTCAACCGTCCGCTTTCATCCTCTGCCGGTACATCTGATCCGGTGCGTGACGGTGCATTGGGCGGCAACAAAACCTATGTGCTGGCACAATATGAGTTTGAACCGGTTGCCGGTGATCTCGACGGCTACAGCCTTGGTGGCCGTGGCCAGCAATGGCTGAATGAAAATGTGCGTGTGGGGGTGACCGGCTATCAGGAAACCACGGGCACTGCTGATCAGAAGGCCGGAGGCGTTGATATTCGTGTGCGCCATTCCGACACCACTTTCATCGAGGGAGAAGTGGCCGGTTCTGACGGGCAGGGCTTTGGCTTTACCCGCTCCACTGATGGTGGTCTGACCAATAGCAACACCCTTGCGACAGGTAATAAAGGTCGCACTGCTCTGGCATTGCGCCTGAAAGGTCAGATTGATCTGGCCGACATTCAGGAAGACGGCGTGCAGGGCAAAATCGGCGGCTATTATGAAGAAAAAGAAGCCGGTTTCTCCAGTCTTTTCGACAATACCAGTGTCGATAAACGCCTCTGGGGTGCTCATGCCGATCTGGATGTGACGGACAAAACCCGTCTGAAACTCATCTATGATGATTTCTGGGATGCGGACGGTCAGATCAAGCGTGAAGGCAAGACCTCCGTCAGCCATGAGATTGACGAATATTGGAAAGTGTCATTTGGTGTGACTTACACCGAACTGATGTCACCGACAGCGATCCGCTCAGGCAAAACCGGCTATGACGGTTCCCGCGTAGATACAGGTATGCGTATTGATTACCGTCAGGACGACGATCACCTTTATTATGTCTTCGGGCAGGTAACAGCCGGTCGCTCCGGTGATATCAAACGTAATGATCGTATCGGTGTTGGTACAGAACTGAAACTGACCGATACAATCGGCACGCAGGCAGAGATCTCCTATGGCACCAATGGTCTCGGCGGTCTGGCCGCTCTGACCTATGATCCGAATGCCGACGACCATTACTATGTCGGTTACCGTCTTGATCCGGACAGAGCCTTTGATCTCAATCGCAGCTATGATCTGATCGGCCGTGATAAGGGTGCCATTGTCGGCGGTGTGAAGCGCCGTATGAATGATGTGCTTTCGGCCTATTCGGAAGGCAATTATGACTTGTTTGGTGTACGCAGCGCGCTGACACACACTTATGGTGTGGTCTATACGCCGGATAATGTCTGGACATTTGACGGTGGTTTTGAAGGCGGGCGTGTCCGCGACAACACCACAAATTCCTCTGGCGTTGAATATTCTGACTTTGACCGTTATGCGCCGTCGCTGGCCATCGGTTATAAGGACGAGGAGCGCGGCATTACCGGTCGTTTGCGTGGTGAAGTGCGTGTCGAGCGCTCAGACGATCATACCCGTGACCAGAACACCTATCTGTTGGCTGGTGCCTATTCATGGAAAACCAATCCGGACTGGCGTGCACTGGTCAGTGTGGATGCGGTTCTCTCGGATACGAAATCGGATGTCACTTCGTTCCAGAACACGGATTATGTCGAAGCCTCATTCGGTTATGCCTATCGTCCGGTGGAAAATGACCGCCTGAACGCGCTGTTCAAATATAGCTGGCTCTATGACATGCCGGGCAATGGTCAGCTGGGCAGCGGTGTTTCCAACTATCGCTATGCGCCTGCACAGCGCAGCCATATTCTGTCGGCAGACTTTACTTATGATCTGGTGCCGTGGCTTTCAGTCGGTGCCAAATATGGTTTCCGTATTGGTGACGTGAAATACCGTCCGGCAGAAAATGATCATAAATTTGACAAGGATTGGCAGCGTTCATCCGCCCATTTGGGTGTTATCCGTGCCGATCTGCATGTTGTTAAAAAGTGGGATCTGCTGCTTGAAGGTCGTGTGATGCATATGCCGGAAGCCAAAACTACCGATTTTGGTGCGCTGGCAGCGGTTTATCGTCATGTGGGCGAGAATTTCAAAGTTGGTGCCGGTTATAATTTCGGCCGCTTTTCGGATGATCTGCGTGACCTGAGCCTTGATGACCGTGGCATGTTTGTGAATTTTATCGGCAAGTTCTGAGCCGGATCACTATACGGATAATAACAATACGGGCAGCGAAAGCTGCCCGTATTGTTTCTGCGGCATTTTGCAAAATTCCAAGGATTTATATTGCTGAGCACGGATTGTAACATTCATCAGGATTGTGACGTTAGAAGCCGCCTGAGCGTGCTTAGAGATTTTCCTTGTAGAACGGAACGAGCTTGGCGAGTGCCAGTCTGACCGGTTCTTCCTTGTCATACAGGTCGTAATGCGACCAGCCTTCGAGAACCACAAGCTCCTTTTGTTTGGAGGCTGCGCGCTCAATAATCTCGCAGCCGTCGCGATAGGCGCCGAATGCGCCGACCTTATCGCCGACCACGATGCAAAGCGGCTGTGTCAGGAGTACTTCCGCCAGATGAAAGGCATCCCAGCCCACTGCTGCTGCCTGATGCGACAGGAGCGAGCGGTTCAGACCGTTGGGCTTTTGACCACGTGGTGTGCGGTAATAATCAGTTGCCTCCAGCGGATCGCGATCAGTGATGCCGGCAGCGCGGGCTTCCTCAACAGAACTGGCAAGCAGATTGTCAACGTGGAGCTCTGCGCCGCGCGCTTCAGCTGTACGCTGTCTGGCCATTGCTTCCAGCGCGGCGATCGGATTGAGGGCAGTGAAATTACCGCGCATCAGACGGCCATAATTCGCGCCGGTAACGGTGCCAACCGCCTTGATGCGGCGTTCAGTCATTGCAGCATTGATTGAATAGCCGCCGCCACCACAAATGCCGAGTACCCCAATGCGTTCTTCATCGACATAAGGAAGCGTCACCAGATAATCGGTAACATGGCGGAAATCTTCGACACGCAGTGTCGGGTCTTCGATAAAGCGCGGTTCGCCACCGCTGGCACCCTGAAAGCTTGCATCAAAGGCGATGACAACAAAGCCTTCTTTGGCCAGCGCTGCACCATAGACATTGCCCGAGGTTTGTTCTTTGCAGCTTCCGATCGGATGTGCGCTGATGATGGCCGGATATTTCTTCGTTTTGTCGAAATGCGGCGGGAAGTGGATATCGGCAGCGATATCCCAATACATATCGTGATTGCGGATTTTCACGGTTTCCATGATGTGATCTCCTTAATTCCGGAGGCGAGTGACATTCTCACTGGCCGGTTTACATGAAGGCAGGTTTGTCGCCATCGGTATTTGGTTTGTTAATGCCGATATTGCGGTTGCCAAGTGCACCGGTCGTTTCGGCTAGTTTTACGACCACGGCTGCCACGCTTTTGCGTGAGATCTCCGTGCCTTTAAAAGGCTCGTGGCGCTCAGTTGTTTCGTAGGTGACTTCGTCTGCATCAGTCAGCCAGGCAGGGCGCAGAACAACATAATCCAGACCTGATGCCTCCACGAGATCGGCAGCCTTGCGATATGGTGGTAAATATTCACCGATTTCCCGGTTGTTCCACGCACCGAATTTGCCGGGGACTTCGTCATAAATGCCAAGCGTTGTGCAGAAAATCAGCTTCCGCGAACCGGTATCTTTCATGTCGGTGATAATGGCGGTGGCCTGCGCATCGACATCTCCGGCAAGGTTCGCATAAACCACATCCTGACCGCTCACGGTATCTCTCAGCTTGGCAGTGTCGTGAACATCGCCCTCAATCACACGGGCATTGTCAGGAATATCCCGACCAAGCTTCCTCACATCGCGAAGAAACAGCGTCATCTCTGTGTCGCCGCGTTCTGCCAGCATATCAATCACATGCTGTGCGATCTGACCGCTTGCGCCAAGGATTGCAATTTTCTTCATTATTCTGCTCCGTATATTCATTTCATGAATTTAACATAATCCACTCGACCTAACGGAAAAATGGGGGCATCCTTCAATCAGTTTGAAGCTGTAATTCATAATGAGCATATAATGGACCGTAATCTTCTGCCTGCTCTTGCTGCCTTTGCGGAGGTTGCCCGCGAAGGGAACTATACCCGTGCGGCCGGGCGTATCGGTATTTCGCCATCGGCTTTGTCGCAAACGATCAGAATGTTAGAGCAGCAGCTCGGCGTTCGTCTGCTTAACCGGTCGACACGTTCGGTATCGCTGACAGATGACGGCCGGAAATTACTTTCCCAGATCGAGCCGGGTCTTGCAATGATATCACATGCGGTCGTCGCTGTCGGTGAGGCACGCGAAAAGCCAAGCGGTGAAATCCGGCTGAACGCACCGCGGGTTGTCACGCATCATTTTATTGAGCCGTATCTCGGAGAGTTCGCCCGCCGGTATCCTGAGGTTCGCGTTGAGTTATTTGTCGATGACGGGTTAGGTGACATTATTCGGGAAGGCTGTGACGCGGGTATTCGCCTGCGTGAAAGTGTGACAGACACGATGATTGCAGTGCCGGTCACTCCGCAGGTTTCTCTTGCCGTGGTTGGTTCACCTGCTTATTTTGCAGCTAATCCTCCGCCGAGAGTGTTCAGGGATCTGACACAGCACAATTGCCTCGGTTTTCGTCTGTCGGGTAGCGGAGCTGTATTCCGCTGGGAATTGACCGATCCGCTTACAGGGGAGGAAAGGCTGTTTCAGCCTGCCGGAACATTCGCCACGAATAATGATGATGTCATGCTGAATGCTGCGCTTCAGGGAATAGGTCTGGTGATGCATCTGGACTTTGCAGTCAGCCAGCATCTTGCATCCGGCGCTTTGGTGCGCGTGATGGAAGATTGGTGTCCGCCCTTTGATGGTTTCAACCTCTATGTTCCCTCACGGGATCAGATGCCTGCAAAACTGCGCGTTTTCGTTGATTTTTTGGTTGAGAAGCGGCGGCAACTGGAGCGATAGAGCAATATGATTGAGCGCATTGCGCAGATTTGTAAGCAAATTGAGGATAAACTGTTTATTATTCGGGAATTTTCAAATTGCTATTAATAATATTCCGGTCAGAATTATTAAATATACTGTAAGAATAATTAGCATAAGAGCTATGTACATTGTGCACCTGTTCAATTTTTTTGAAAAAGAACATCGGAACATTACCGTAATATTACGATATTTGTAATGAAATCACTCAAAGAAAATTCATTGTTATAATTTGCGTAATGTTGCCGCAAGGTACAAAGGTCAGGTTGCTCCCCGAATTGCTGTTTAAAAGCGGGGTTACCGGTCGTGCGGAGCAACAAAATAAATTTCGGAAAAACAATAACTTGGGCGTTACAAAAAAATACATCAAACTTGATAAAATATTTTCCGATTATCGTCCTGTTAAGTGGTTGTGCGAGTGTTCCCTTAAAAGAGGGGGGGACTCTTACTTCCTATAGTAATTTAAGTGAGCCGAAAGGAAAGTTTGCCAAGAAAAAACTTTACTTGAATTTTGGCGTGTTAAAAAAAGTAAGAACCGTAAGTATATTTCCGACGTCCTTTATAAATACTGCTGAACGGCGCGTTGATAAAGTACAGGACAGAACCCTGCTGGCAAATGCGATCGATCGCGCTGTTTGCTACACTCTGAGTGAAAAATATAAAATTGTTCCTACCGGTGAGCCGGCTGATCTCACAATCCGTACCGTTATTACTGATGTTGTGCCTACAAAGTCTGGTATTGCGGGCGCTGCAAAGGCGATTTCTATCGGTACAGCCATTGCCTTACCTGTAGGGGTTCCGCGATTGCCGTTCGGGCTGGGCGGACTGGCTGTTGAGGCGGAGGCTACGGATCCGCAAGGGGCTCAGGTTGCGGCAATCGTCTGGTCGAAGGGGGCAAACTCATTCACCAGTGAGGCGCGTGTGTCGCAGGTGGGGGATGCCTATGATTTGGCTGCGGCTTTTGGTTCTGAATTCTCCAGACTGATTATCGAGGGTAAAGAGCCGGGTAATTTTGACCTTCGTTTGCCGTCCGGATATGAAATTCGCACAAAACTGGGCGGAAGACCGGGATCGGTTCTTTGCGAAAATTTCGGTCGTCAACCAGGTGTTTTGGGGGCGATCGGCGCTTCATTGGGAGCGCCTCCGTCATGGACAGATAAAGGTTCTAAATCTCTTTCTGCGCCAAAACAAAACAGCTTGTCTGCGCAAACAACTCCCTGACCGGCATGACTATTTATAGCTTGGCACCTGCCACGTAACGTTGCCGTAATGTTCAGGCGGGATTGGTCACATGCTGACATATATAAACTTATTGAGGATATTATGCGTAATTATTTTGCGATAGGTCTCCTGATGGCGCTGATGGGCTGCGAGACAACAGACTATAGAGGCCGTTGTAACGAATACGGATTTCTTCCCGGAACAGATGCCTATGCGCAATGTGTGCAGCGCCTGGATATGTCCGACAAAGACCATTTGAGAAGGGCATATCCACCTCCGGCATATGGTGTTTCCCGCGGGGATCTTCTCTAGTTCCGGTTGTCCGTTTTTACTGACACGTTTTTTAATGTGGTCAGCTAAGCGGCCCTGAAAACATGCTAAAAACTTTGGTGTTCGCAATGTGCAATCAATTTGACTCTGATCATATCAATGGCGGCTCATGCATATTCTGATAGTAGAAGATGATCGTGAATTGGCGGCCTCGCTGAAGGCTATGATGGAGGCATCCATTGGTGTTGCGGACATATTTGACACCGTTGCAGATGCAGAGTCTGCTTTGCTTGCTTTCAAATTTGATCTGGCAATTATCGACCGTCATCTTCTGGATGGTGACGGTCTGTCTCTGCTGCCCACTTTACGGCAGCTTCGACCGCGACCAGCTACCCTGATATTAACAGCATTAGATGATCCGGCTGATATTGTTGCGGCTCTGGATAAAGGAGCGGATGAATATATCAGTAAACCATTTGAACCGATGGAGCTTATTGCCAGAGCGCGGGCTGTGCTTCGCAGATATAATCTGGATGAGACCGGATGCACGCAGTTCGGCAATTTATCATTCGATCTTATCAACCGTTCCGCCATGGTTGAGGGGAGTATTATGAATACTCCAAGACGTGAGCTTGCTATTTTAGAGGCGCTCATCAGACGGGCGGGACGTGTTGTCCAGCGTGATAATCTGGAAGCATCCGTTTACGGCCTTGATGATGAACTGGGCTCTAATGTCATAGATTCCCATGTGTCGAGACTGCGGCGGCGTCTGCGGGAAGCGAAGTGCAACGTAACAATACGCACTATACGCGGTATAGGTTACATGATGGTGCAGGAATGAAATTCATGCGCTCCATCGCTTTTCCGGTTGTCGTTATGCTGGTTATCGGCATGGCGCTGATGATGACAATCAGTACAATATTAACACTCACGTTTTTATTGTTATCTTCGGACACGGAGGGCCGGCAAACTGTACCGCTGGATATTCTGGGAAAACTACTGCAGTCCAGTAAGTCCTATACGCCCTCAGGTCAGTTAAAGCTTAATATTGGCGGCATATCTGCCGATATTATTGGTTCTGCAGAGCAGCAACCGGATTTTTGGTATTTGCTGAGTGACGGAACTCAGACGATAACCCATGGGGTTGTACCCCCGTCTGTTCAAAAAGCACTTAATACAGTTTCTGATCAAATATCTTCATTTCAGTTTCATTACACAACGGGTGAAGTAACCTATCAAGGCCTGCGCCTTGTTGATGACGCCAATCCTCAGGCATTTGTTGTGCTGGGCGGTGTTTCATTTACCGGAGTGCAAACAATTTTCGTTGCATTATGGGGGATAGGTTCTCAGGGCTTGTATCATTTGCTTGGGCTTGTGCTGATTGCTACGGCGACGATTGCGGCGATAGCGGTTAAGCGTGTTATCGCATCACCTGTAAGAAGGGTTGTAAACTCTGCGGAAAAGATTGACGGTCTGCCCAATGGCCGCAGTATTTCAGATCGTGATACTCCCTCGGAATTAAAGCCGATGGTTGCTGCATTTAATACGGCTCTGTCGCGTATTGATGATGCGTTTGAAGCGCAGCGTTTTTTTCTTGCCAGTGCATCGCATGAGTTGCGAACGCCGTTGACCAAGCTGAGAATAAAACTGGAAAAGATAGAAGAGCCGGCAATACGCGAAGTTCTGATACGGGATACGGCGCGTCTGGCTTCAATCGTGACGACTTCTTTGCAACTGGCGCGATTATCCGGCCAGTCATTGGCATTTGCTCCGGTTGATCTCGCGCATGCAGCCCGTCAAATTGTTGCTGAGCATGTTCCGGCTGCTCTCAGGCAGGGCGTGGAGATTGAGTTCAAAGCGCCTGAAGAACGGATAATAATTTCCGGCTCAGAGGCGGCGCTTCGGGTGGCGCTGGATAATTTAATCATGAACGCACTGTGCCATGCGCAAGGAACAGAAATGCTGGTGATCGAAGTGCTTCATCCTTGCATATTGCGCGTTACTGACAGGGGGCCGGGTATTCCCGATGCAGAGCGGAGCAGTATGCTGAAGCCTTTTGTGAGAGGGGCGGGTACTGCGGTTGAAGGGGCGGGGATGGGACTTGCAATTGTGTCCCAGATTATGAGCGCCCATAATGGATCGGTTGCATTATCCGATGCGACTGGCGGGGGATTGGTCGTGAGTTTGACCTTCCCCGCAGGTTAAGCGATTAATATCAAAGTGAATCTATTCTCGATATTATAGCTATGGCGATTGGCCCCCATAGTAAAGATACGGGTATGATCGTTAAAAGCATAAAATTTATTGCGGATCTGATTTTTTTATAAATCATAGATTTAATCCATTTGTTGAGATGGATTTGTCTGTGATTTCGTATGACGGCGTGGAAATCTTGTGATTATTTACAATATTTGCAAGGCAAATTCCGATGAATATTACGAAAATTTCGAATGGTTTTTCATAGAATTTTCTTGATAGTTTTCTTTTCAAAGAACATCTCCATCTCTATGTCACCTGCTTTTAGGTGAAGCATTGAATTGGAGTGATGTTTAGAATTTGACTGTTACGGCAACATTACCTCTTTAAAGCCAGTTCTTGAACTTGAAACAAGCGGTTGTGATCGACAGAAATATGGGGTGTGAGAAGGAAGGGCAGATTAGGTTTATTATGCTCAAGAGCTAAGTTGTTTGAGAAGGGGGAGAGGTTCCCCATTTCTGTACCCGGCGACATCCCAGTCCATTTTAGCCTGACCGGCGCCGACAATACCCGATCAGATGGTTGATACCTTAGCGTGCCAAAGTCTCAGGATAATTACAACTTGTTGAAATGACGGGGCATTGTTGTGCTATGAACAGATCCATCGTTCATTCGGGAAACATAAATGTCAGGGTCGTGCGGTATCCCCATGAAAATTGCTTGTCTGCAGCAACCTTAAATCACTGGATCAAAGTGGCATAAACGAGATAGCGAAACGGACCTTGTGTAACCGCATCAAAGGGATAGCAGGTTGCAAGAACGAGCTGAGAACCCGCTGCGTGAATATCGATCTGCGCCTCATCCCAACGCGCAACACTCATTTGAGTGGCACGATAGGTATAAGTTTTGCCGTCAGTGCGGGTAATGCGAAGAAGATCGCCCTTCTCAATATCTTTAAGAAAAGCAAAATGCGTATCGCGGTGGGCGGTATAAACTGCCGTTCCTGTCTCCCCCGCATGGGGGGTGTTCTGGAGATGGCCGGGCCCAAAAGCCAGAGCTTGTCCGCTTGCGCCATTAAGAGCGATTGCTGATGCAGCCAGACGCGGCGCTTCGATACGTGCTACCGGCCATGTATCCGCCCATGCCCACGGTTTAACCTTTTCACCTGTTGCAATACTCTGGGCGAAAGCACGCTCAAGCAGGAATTGAGCTGCATAGGCTTTTGCATGGATCCACAGACCTTGACTGAGAAGTAGAAGACCACAGGCCATCACCGCAATTGACAACAGGATGAGAGGGGAGCGCACCAAAGTGCGCTCCTTTACCTTTGTATCTTCTGTAACAAGAATTCCCATCATGCATTCTCCTTGCGACGTGCCAACCAGAAGATGAGAAACCCGATGAACATAATGCCTAATCCCTGAAGCATATTTAGCATTGCCGGAGTTGCGGTTTGCGGCAGTGACATGACGGGTGCCGGAATATTCGGTGCGGCAGCACGGTTTTTGCCTCGAGCCAATATCTGCTCTTTGCCTGCATCGGCATGATCAAGCACGCTACGATCTGCACGAATACCGAACAGTGTCTCAAAGTCCCAACCGGCAGGAAGCTGCAAAGGAATGTCGGCGCGGGTGAGCGGGGTATTTGCTGGGCGGCTCGGTGTCTGATCAACGGCAACAAGACTTGTGAGACGTGTTACCAGATGATGCTCTAATGCGAGGCTGAGGATACGCGTATCGGCTGCCAGCTCAGTGATCTTGCCGAGCTTCATGTCCACTTCAGCATCGTCGATCTTGCGACGCGCCCAGATCTTGGAAATACCTTCCGCCGGACTGGCTGCATCAAGCGGCAGGGTCACTGTCCATGGACGGTTTCCGACTGTACCTTCAACCGTCATCGTACCGCTGACCTGTTTGGTCCGTGCAGCGAGCGCCAATGGTTCCCCCTGATAAAGATCAGGAAGCAGACCCGGTGTCAGGCTGATACCCTCCTGTGAGAAACCGGTTTTTACATTGGTGACAACCGGACTTTCGAGTTTATCAAACAGTTCACGCATGCGCTGGTCGACTTCTTCCACCGCGCCGATATGTGTGAAGGTGCCACGGCCAAGTTCAGATGCTTTGTTCATCAGATAGGTGTTGGGTGCCGAGCCGATGCCAACCATAAAGAGACGGGAGCGGTCGCGGCGGGATGCGATGACATCAAGCATTTGTCGTTCATTGCTGATCTCGCCATCGGTCAGAAACACGATCTGGCGCAAGCCATCCTTTTGGTGGCTGTCATCAAGTGCGGCGTGCAAAGCAGGCAGCATTTCTGTGCCGCCAACCGCTTCAAGTGCAGAGACATAGTCGCGTGCATTGGTAATATTGAGCGCTGTGGCAGGAACAGAGTCATCGAAAAACTTGGTCAGCGTGTCATCAAAACGAATGACGTTGAAACGGTCGGTGGGTTTTAAGCGGGAGAGGGCATAATCGAGACTGGCTTTGGCTTGCTTGATCGAAGTGCCACCCATCGAGCCGGAATTGTCGATAACAAAGATGATTTCCCGTGTTTCATTGACAGGGCTTTTGATGCGCGGCGGAGTTATGTAGGCCAGCAGATAATTGTCATTGCCAACATGTTCACGGAACAGGCCGACGGTGGGCATTTCGGATTCAGCAGCCTGCCATTCGAGAACGAAATCACGATCGGCCGTGGCCTTGCCATCCAGAGTAATTGTTGAGGCCAGTTCGTCCTGCTGGTTGATTTTGACAGGGTGATACAGGCTCTTAATATTGGCAGCGGGGAAACCGGCTTTGAGATTGATAGTGATTGTCACCGGATTAATGCGGTCTTCATCCGGCATAATCAGGGGTGTTTCAATGGCTCCGTTGTCTGAACTTTGCGCTGGTTTTGTTTTCTGCTGCCCCCAGCCGCCCTGCATATCTGCGGTTTCAACAATCGGGTCTCTGTTTTCAGGATTATAGCGCGGTGCAACAACAAGCGGCACACGCAGAGAAAAGCGATTATCGCTCAGGCGAACGGCCTGCTGATATTCGATCTGAATGACAAGTTTTTCATTCGGACCAAGATTGGCAACCGCATTGGTGAAGATGTTGGGGCGCTGTTGCTCGATGAGAGCAGCCTTCTTACCTTCGCTTTTCGCCTTCTCATAGATTTCGCGTGCTGCCTGTTTTTCTTTGATGTCGGCAACAATAACCCTGTCGCCGACGATCATCTTCAGGGAGTAGACTGCACTGTCTTCAGGCAGAGGAAAGACGTAAAGCCCTTCAACCCAGCCATTGGTCGGATTTTCAAAAACCTGACTGAGGCGCGCGCGGGCGGTGGGGCCGCTGACATCAATGTTGAAATCACTGGCAAGTCGTGGTGCTTCGATATATTGGCCGGCTTCACCGCTTTGCAGCAGCAGGCTGCCGCTTTGCACCGCATTCGGCGTTACATAGGCTGGCTGTTCAGCACGGGCGGAAGCTACGTTGAGAAGCGAAAGAACAACGGCCAGGATTGGCAGTAATAGCATATTCACAAACCAGATGAATTTGCAGAATTGCGAGAGGCTGATTGCCCTTGCGTTGTTATGAGAGTGTCTGAAGGCAGGCGACATTGTGCGCTCCTGTATCTGTCGGATGACTGGACACAATTTGCGCCGGAGTGCTGTTTCCTCACCAGCGTAAGCTTTGCCAAGTTTTGTCCGTACTTTGCCGCAAGCCACCTTGCAGGCTCCGCTTATGTGTGGAATTGTGAAAGAAAGTACGGATTCAGGAAGTTCTCATGTCTCAGCAAGATGCGGTTTTGTCCGATCAATTGAATCTCCGCGTTGCTGAACGTGTGCGTGAGGAGATCGCGCGCCGCAGGATTTCGCGCCAGCATCTGGCTGATGAAGCACGTATCAGCCTCTCTACACTTGAAAAAGCGCTCTCAGGGCACAGGCCTTTCACGCTTGCGACGATCATCCGGCTTGAGCAGGCGATGGGATTTGAACTGCGCGATCAGGCGGAAACAGAAAAGCCAAAGCCTGCTGCTGCCAACGGACATGCGGCGGAAGAACTTGGTGCCTATTCACACGCTGCCGTTTCCTGGCTTGAGGGAACATTTCTCACGCTTCGTCCTTCTTTTGGCAATAGCAGCGATATTTTTGCTTATTGCACAGACATCGTCTGGGATGCCGGAAATACACAGCTGAAATTTGAAGAACGCGAGCGTACCGACGCGTCATTTTCGCAGCATGGATGTGTCTCCGTTCCGCATCTCTCAGGTCATGTCTATCTTGTGACCAATACGTCCGGACAATACCGCATGGCGGTGCTTTCGCGCCCGAGTATCGCGGGTGAAATGTATGGTATTCTCACAACATTGCGCGCAGGACAGGGCGCACAACTGACACCTGTATCCGTACCTCTGGCACTCATCCCGATAAGAGTTTTTGAAGCGCCGGTTTTTGGACGAATTACAACCGCAGATCAGGTCTATGATCAATATGCGCGTTTCCTTAACAAGACGCTTGGCGATGGCTATGCAAGTTTTGTGATGCCGTCATAATCGGGGCTAAGGATAATCTATCCCTCTCATTCTCTACGACCAAATCAATCGCAGCGGAAATCGATATTACAGCAAGACAGCCTGAGTAATTACATCGGGTGGGTAACGGTTGCGGCGGATCATAAGGCATTGCCAATCTGATGCTGCTTATGTGCGGGCTGTCTGCTTTTCTCCTGACGTCGTTTTAGCTTGCAATGGTTCAGTCCTGAATGGTCTTCGCTCGCGCAGGCGCGTCCACACTTTGAGACTTGGAGATATAAAAATATCTTTATATGCGCTTGACACTTCGTTGCGATTGCAGCTAGGTAGAGATGCCTAGGTTCTCCGGTCGTTGCCTGCAGCGTGCCGGAGCTAAGAGGGAAGCCGGTGCTCCGTATTATGTGGAAAAGCCGGCGCTGCCCCCGCAACTGTAAGCGGCGAGCTGACGTCCAGCATGTCACTGGGATTTAACCCGGGAAGACGGACGGAAGCGATGACCCGCGAGCCAGGAGACCTGCCTTGGCGAAAGAACGTCCACGGGCGGGGTGTCCCAGTGTGCCGTAGCGGAGGCCGCATCGCGGCCTGTACTGCTATGTGTCCGCAGACCCATGCCCCCCAACTCCATTGGGGCAGAATATGTCGCAGAACTTCAATTTCGCTATCAAGAGCGTTCCGTTTAACGAGGATTATCTTCCCTCGGAAAACACGCGCATCACCACCAATTTTGCCAATCTGGCCAGAGGCGATCGTCGTCGTGAGAATCTCTGCAACACCTTGCGGATGATCGACAACCGGTTCAATGCTTTGGCGCATTGGGATAACCCCAAAGGCGATCGCTATTCGGTCGAGCTGGACATTATTTCCGTCACGTTGGGGATTGCTGGCGATGAATTCCCGCTGATTGAAATCCTCAAGACAACCATTGTCGACCAGAAAACCAATGAGCGCATCGACGGTATCGTCGGAAACAACTTCTCGTCCTATGTGCGTGATTACGACTTCAGTATTGTTCTTCCCGAGCACAATCAGAACCAGCCCATATTCAGCATTCCGGCCAATTTCGGCGATCTGCATGGAAAACTTTTCAAATCTTTCCTGCGCTCAGAGACATATGCATCTCACTTCGGCAAAGCGCCCGTCATCTGCATCAGTGCTTCGACCAGCAAGACCTACCACCGCACAGACAATCATCATCCCATAATGGGCACCGAATACCGGCAGAATGAATCCTCGTCGACAGATCAGTATTTCGCAAAAATGGGGATGCAGGTTCGCTATTTCATGCCGGCAGGCAGCGTTGCGCCTTTGGCTTTCTATTTTATCGGTGACCTGCTTGGCGATTATTCCAATCTCGAGCTGATCAGCACCATCAGTACGATGGAGACGTTTCAGAGAATTTATCGGCCTGAAATCTATAATGCCAACGCTGCTGCAGGCGCGGTTTACCGGCCGAATTTGAAGCACGGGGATTATTCGCTGACACGCATTGTCTACGATCGTGAAGAGCGCAGCCGGTTGGCTGTGGAGCAGGGCAAATTCACCGAGGAAAATTTCATCAAGCCATACCGGACCGTTCTCGATCAATGGTCCGCTTACGACGTCGCCTGACTGAAACGAAACAGAGGTCACCTATCTTGAAAACACTTCTCCCTACATCGACCGCAGGCAGCCTGCCTAAACCCTCCTGGCTCGCCCAGCCTGAAAAACTCTGGTCGCCCTGGAAACTGCAGAATGAGGAATTACTGGAAGGCAAGCGGGATGCCTTGCGGCTGTCGCTGGCCGACCAGCAACATGCAGGCATTGATATCGTCAGCGATGGTGAACAGACACGTCAGCATTTCGTGACGACTTTCATCGAACATCTCGACGGCGTGGATTTCGACAAGCGCGAGACCGTGCGAATCCGCAACCGCTACGATGCGAGCGTACCGACTGTCGTCGGGGCTGTGTCACGCCAGAAACCGGTTTTCGTCGAGGACGCCAGATTTTTGCGTCAGCATACCACGCAGCCGATCAAATGGGCCCTGCCGGGTCCCATGACCATGATCGATACTCTCTATGATGCCCACTACAAGAGCCGCGAAAAGCTGGCTTGGGAATTCGCCAAAATCCTTAACGAGGAAGCCAGAGAGCTGGAGGCTGCTGGTGTCGACATCATCCAGTTCGACGAGCCTGCCTTTAACGTCTTCTTTGATGAGGTGAATGACTGGGGCGTCGCCACGCTGGAGCGCGCAATCGAAGGTCTCAAATGTGAGACTGCCGTGCATATTTGCTACGGCTACGGCATTAAAGCCAATACGGATTGGAAGAGCACGCTTGGTTCAGAGTGGCGGCAATACGAGGAATCATTCCCCAAGCTGCAGCAATCCAGCATCGGCATGATCTCTCTGGAATGTAAGAACTCCCACGTTCCGATGGATCTGATTGAGCTTATCCGCGGCAAGAAGGTGATGGTCGGCGCCATCGACGTGGCATCCAATACCATTGAGACGCCTGAGGAAGTTGCTCAAACGCTTCGAAAAGCGCTTCAATTTGTTGATGCTGACAAGCTTTATCCGTGCACCAATTGCGGGATGGCTCCGCTCTCCCGGCCCATCGCTATGGGTAAGCTTCAGGCCTTGAGCGCGGGCGCAGAAATCGTCCGCAGAGAACTCACTGCCTAGAGCATAATTCCTTAAATTTGGAATAGTTTAAGGTAAAATTATGCTCTCATTTTAAAGTGTTAGGGCGAGTTTTGTGTGCCAAGTCTGGCACACGGCGCTCTAGTGCTGCAAGCAATGTCTCGCGTTCAGTAACAAATACGCGGTTTCACGAAATCCGCACTCCGGAATTGGCCGTTAGAGCATTTCACAGTCAAGTTGGATCAACTTGACGCCCGTTATAATGCGACCAAATAAAGAATCTAGAGCGAGCGCTATGATCCAATCCGGACGTAAACCGCTCTAGCGGCCATCTCCCACACTTCAACCCGATACGGGGACCGAATGGATATATTTGATCAACCTCTGGAAATCGTGGACAGGGCGGCATTCCGCAATGGCATGTCGCGGCTCGGCTCAGCCGTAAGCGTCGTCACCACTGTTTTTGGCGGCAAGCGCTACGGTTTTACCGCCTCGGCGGTCTGCAGCGTCAGCGATACACCGGCCACGCTTCTTGTCTGCATCAATCGGACAAGCTCGTGTTTTCCGGCTTTTGACAACGCGCGCCATTTCTGCGTGAACACGTTGACGCCGGGTCAGGAGGAGATCTCGGATGTCTTTGGCGGCAAGACACCAGTTGCGGATCGGTTTGTGTTTGGCGAATGGGAAAAAGGTCTCACGGGTGTGCCGGTACTGGCCGACGCATCGGTAAGTTTCGAGTGCGAGCTCACCAATGCCATTGAACAGGCGACGCACCGCGTCTTCTTCGGGCGGGTCATCAATATTCGTGAGAACGACGAAAAGGCAACGCTATTTTACTGCAGGCGACGTTATTTCGGGGGCTAAAGAACCGTCTCGGCACTGTATCCGTCACTTGGCGCCCGCCGCGTCGAAGATGTATGAATGTCCGGTATGCCTAAGGCAGCGGTTAAGCCGAAATATCCGTGCTTTATAACTCCTGCTCGTGATTAAACTTTTCGAATAGCAGAAAACGGCTTCAATTTCCGAAAAAACATGATTATATAACTCAACAATTAATTGAAACCGATCTGCCTCAGAGAGTCTCGCTTGCAAACCGTCGATCATAATAAGAAGGATGGGTCGTATTTCGTTGAGGTATTTTTCTCCGTACGAACAAGGCTGACAAAGGTCATTGACGGCTGCCTTAAAGACCGTGTGGAAACACAGGACCTTGTGCAGGATACTTTCGTCAGATTGTGGGAGCGAAAAGGTATTCTTGGCGATGTCAAAGATCTCAAAGGCTACTTTATACGCACCGGCCGGAATATTGCATTTGATTATCGCAGACGACTTCAACTCGCTCCCGTCATTGTCGATGTGCAAGAGCTTGAGTGGGTTCAGGATAATGCGCCATCTGCCGAACAGCATCTCATTTCTCGTGAAGAGCTCCTGCGATTGCAGAAGATTATCGCGAACATGCCGCCGCGTGCACAGCAGGTCTTTATTTTGTATCGTATCGAAGGCATGACATATGCTCAGATCGGTGTGCAGCTTGGTATCTCACCTAAAACAGCATTCAATCACATGGTGACAGCGCTTAAAAATTTGCAGGCTGAAAAATCATCATTTGATCGTTTCTGACCAGCGTTTTTTGCTTCGTGTCTCTTGGCGGAAAACCGCTTCATATTTTCAGGGTGCGTCCACGTTAAGCGGCCTCTGTTCAACGCTCTGATATCTTATCTGCCGGAAGTGAATTGTGTCTAAGTCAGAAGAAGAGAATATTTCCAATCAAGCGGCACATTGGTTTGCATTGCTTCTGGAAGAACATGTTGAAGAGGCTGAACTGGCAGGTTTCAGAGTCTGGCTGGAGGCTGATAGCCGCCATGCGCAAGCATACTCCCGGCTTGAACAGTTATGGAGCGGTGCAGGCATGGTGCCGGATTTGTCACAAACGCAGCTTTCCCGGAGAAAACTGTTGAAGGGTGGCGCTACAGGCCTCGCATTGCTTTTAGCAGGCGGTGGGTATTATCAATTCAGTGTAAACCGGCCCGATTATTATAGTGCAACCGGTAAGGTGGAAGCCGCGGTTTTGCCTGACGGGTCGAAGCTGCAATTGTCGTCAGCGAGTTCGGTTTCAGTTCATTTCACAGAGCAGAAGCGTCTGGTGAAACTTATCGCCGGCGAGGCGTTTTTCGACGTTGCTCCGGATAGTGCACGCCCCTTTACGGTCAGCGCGATGCATGTGAACACTACAGCGCTTGGCACTGCTTTTTCCGTTCGTCACGAAGATGACGGCGTAAGTGTCGTCGTCTCTGAGCACTCGGTCAGAGTGGAGACCCCATCGCAGTCCGTAGAGGTCGAAGAGCGTTATGCGGTGCGAAGTCGCGGGAATAATCTCAGCATTCCGGAACCAGCCGAGCTTGATACGAGGCTGTCGTGGCTTGATGGTCGTCTTGTCTTTATTTCCCGTCCGCTTGGCGAGGTTGTCAAAGAGCTGGAACAATGGCAGCGCGGAAAAATCATCGTCACCGATGCTGCATTAGCACAAAGACCGGTAACTCTGATCATCAATATTGAAAGAACGGATCAACTCACACAAAAACTCGCCGAGGCACTGCCGGTCCGCGTCGAAAACTGGACGCCATTACTCACTCTTATTCGTCCGCTTTAAATTATTTTATTTTTTCCATTTTTTGACCGGGATTTTTCGACCAGCTCTTCGTCCTTATAGATAGAGGCGCCTTTTAACACGGCCGAAATCTTTTGAAGGAGACGTTTATGCTGGCATTAGTAACACGAACCGGATCCGGTTCGAAAATCCAGCAGGTCTTCAAAACCACACTGCTCGCATCGGCCTTATATCTTGCATTGGTGCCATATGGGGCGACAGATGCTTTTGCTCAGGCGACAACGCCTTACAGTTTCTCCATTCCGCCACAGCCATTGGCACAGGCGTTAGTCCGTTTTTCTGCGGTTACCGGCGTAGATATTGCCTTTGACGGAGCGTTACCATCAAACATCCGTTCAAACACCTTACAGGGCACATATTCAGCGGCCAGCGGACTGGAGCAACTTCTTGAAGGAACAAATCTGACCTATCGGTTCAGCGGCGCTTCAACCGCACTGATAATCAATCCGGCTCAAACGTCCGGCAATCGTCTCGGCGCTGTCGATGAGGGTACTGTTCTTCTTGATACAATTACAATTTCGGGCGGAACCGGTATAAGCGCGGCAGACGCACCATATCAAACGCTAGGATCAAGCGCCTATATATCCGCTGATGAGATCGAAGCACGGCGTGGCACATCACCAGGGGATATTTTCTCAGGCATTCCGGGCGTTTTGAACGGAGAATCGCGCAACTCCGGCGGAGTTGATGTCAATATCCGCGGTATGCAGGGGCAAGGGCGCGTACCGGTCATCGTGGATGGCGCTTCGCAGGAAGTGTCTGTGTATCGCGGTTATAACGGGTCGCAATCACGCTCTTATATTGATCCTGATTTCATTGGTGGCATGGCTATTGAAAAAGGGCCAAGCAACGGTGCAGATGCTACCGGCGCAACGGGTGGTGTGGTACGCATCAGCACAATCAAGGCGGAGGATATTCTTCTGCCCGGTGAGACTTTTGGTGCACGTCTCAAAGGAGGCTTTGTTTCCAATAGTTCGGGCGTTCCTGCTCTCGGCACGCCTGCAGGACTAGGCAGCAATAATGACATTGGTTTGGATCGCCCTGGCGCATTTGTCCCGACATCAGGTAATGGCAGCGTTGCCATTGCAAAAACATCCGAGAATTTCGATATAGTCGCAGCCTATGCCCGACGTAAAACCGGAAATTACCACGCGGGCACACATGGATATGATGCCGACCTCAGCAAATTCCGCCCTGGCGAAGAAGTACTCAATACTTCGACAGACAATACATCCTGGATGTTAAAAGGGAATGTTCGCTGGGATGGCGGACATTCGCTGGAGCTTGGCTATACCAAATATCTCAGCGAATACGGCGAGATCATGCCAACCCAATTATCTCTGTTTGGCGGTGTACCATATCAGGGCTTTCTTAATAAAATTGATCTGGACACTTATACAGGCCGCTATGGCTGGAAGCCTGATGATAGTGACCTCTTTGATGTGCGGCTTGATACATTTCTCACAAAAATGGATTTGCGTATCAATTCATCTCTGTATTCTTCAGGCTACCCGATCGGGCTCGTCGATTATTATACAGGCCAGACACGCTGGGGTGCGACGCTTTCCAATACGTCTTTGTTCGCAACAAGCCTTGGTGATTTTTCATTGAACTATGGCACATCTTTCACCAGAGAGAATGTAGGCCTGCCGAGCGGCTACGAATTTGCATCAGCCGGTACAGCTGGCACGACGCCCGCACCAAGAATGGGTAACCGCGAGGAGTGGAGCGGTTTTGCCACAATGGACTGGCAGCCTCTTGATTGGCTGACACTTTCGCCAAGTCTGCGTTACTCCCGCTTTCATTCCTTTGATCGCGCGCCAAAGCTTTCCAATACCGGTGATCTGATATTTGGTTCACCCTTGGAGACTGAAGCATCGGGTTGGTCGCCGCTTGGCACAATCAAAATTGAGCCGGTCGATAATCTGCAACTCTATGCCAAGGCTGGCAGCGTGCTGCGATCGCCGAGTATTTTTGAATCTCTCACCAGCCTGTCCTTTACAGTTCAGCCTGATGAAAATCCTATCCGTCCGGAGCGCAATCGCACTGTGGAACTGGGTGTTAATTACATGGCGGATGATGCTTTCCTCGCTGGCGATAAGCTCAGGCTACATGCCGCTTATTTCGATAACCATGTCAAGGATTACATCACCCGTGCAGAAGGCACCGGTGGGCTGAGACGCATCAATCTCGACTACGCTGATATGCGCGGTTTCGAAGTGTCCGGAGAATATGACACTGGCCAGTATTTCGGGGGACTTGCCTGGAACCATTATACCCATGTCATGTTCTGTGCACCAGAAGGGGTAATGTCTGCACGCCATTCAACCTGTGCGCCGGGAGGCATTTATAATAGTTTTGCTGTTCAGCAGGTGCCGCCAAAGGATACTGTGGCCATTCATTTAGGGGGGCGTTTTCTGGACGACAAACTGACCCTTGGCGGACGTATGACCTATGTCGGAAAGCGTATGGTGAAAGGTCTAGGTGATGGTACAGTTGAAACCGGTTTAACGAATATCCGCCCCGGCAGCTGGAACCCCTATGTGCTGCTTGATCTCTATGCAACCTATGAGCCGAACGAAAACGTACACATGCGTTTCTCGGTCGATAATGTTACAGACCGCTACTATATGGATGCGCTGAGTGCCTCGCTGATGCCTGCACCCGGGCGCACTTTCCGATTTGATCTCACAATCAAACCATCCCTTGAGGGAGCATATAGTGGCGACGGATCGCTGTTCTCAGGCTTAACCTCAACAAGCGAAGCAGAAACTGTGACCACGGACTGGACAGGCTTCTTTGTAGGGGCAAATATTGGCATGGACTGGTCGAAACTCAGTGGCACAACAACAGCCCTGAATGGCACATCCAATGCCTATGCCGCTAATGAATCGGCTGCACTCGATCTCTCCGGTGCGTCCTTTGGATTACAGGCAGGTTATAATCACCAGTTTTCAAACGGCTTTGTTGCAGGCTTTGAAGCAGATATTTCAAAGCCAACCTTTTCAGGCAATCAAACAACCTATTCGACTGAATCCGCAGATTATAAGGATGGCACCATCCAGTCAGTGCAGGACTATCAGTATGATGTCGCGGCTTCTGCCAAGGCAAAATTTGGCTACGCCTTCAACAGGATGTTTGTTTACGGTACGGGCGGAATAGCACTGATGAATGAAGTGCAGACGCGGGATCAATATATTTCAACCGGTGCAACATCTTCTATGTTGGGTGGAACAGGAACGAAATTCAATTATTCTGAACAGGAAGAGGTAACCCGTCTCGGGTTCACACTCGGCGCTGGTATGGAATATGCTTTGAGTGATAAATGGTCGATAAAGGCTGATTATAACTACACAAGATTTAGTTCCAAAACATTCAATTTCGACGGTGCAGCTTCAGGTGTCGTTGCCCCCTATGATGAGCGTATTCGATGCGGTCGGGTTAACAGGCCTGCAGCATGCCCGCCAGGTTTCAACGGATTTCATAATGTCAGCTCAAGTGGTACGGGCGCAAAAATCGACGGTCGTAAAGCCGAAAATAAATTACAAAACCACAGCATCAAAGTGGGTTTGAACTATCGTTTCTGAGCTCACTTTTTCAGAGATGTTGATGTATTAGGGCATTTCACCGTCAAGTTGAGCCACTTGACGGTGAAATGCTTTGTGTTCGAGGGTGCAGCGTTCCTTTAACCTACATCTGAACATAATTCGGGTTTTGGTGTGTATAAGAAGCTGGCTTAGTTTGCCTGAACAATTTCGGGCGTTTCTGCAAGGTGTAGGGGGGCTTTGTTACACCGACTGCAGATGTCAAAATCTTTTAAGCTATTGTTTTATAAGATAAATTACGGTTCATGAGCGCTTTTTTGTGGGCGGCAATGCAAAAAAAAACGCGGTGAAAGTTCGGATAAATCTCACATTCTTTATCAGCTACCGTGCATTCTACCGCCAAAAGTTACGCATTGCCCTGCATACCCCCTCATTTATCCATAAAGCCCGCAGGATAAGGTTTTTTAAGTCGCAATGAGAAAACCCCAACGCTGAATAAACACTCCCGTGCAGGCCTTAATTAGGAAAATGCACTAAGAAAGCAGCTACAAGGTCGGCAGTTTATGCCGACCTTCCACTTAAATTGCCGACCATTTGTAAACTTTTGAAAATAATAGATTTTTGAAACTTTGTACTACTATCTATTCAAAAGCGAGGTCGGCAGTCGAATAGGACCTGTAAGCGTTAGAAATTGTGTGACGAAATATGTTCTAAAGCTATGGCGCGCGGTAAAAATAAACGACACGACCCATGACTATCAGCTGGTCAGCTCGGTCTGATTTAACAGCTTCGACAGAATAAATCGGATTATCCGACGCCAATTCAATAATGTCGTCGAGCCGGCGACATACACGCTTTACCAGCAAATCCCCGCAAACATTCACAACGCTGATCCACCCAACCATGCAGCCCCCTACTGGTACAATGCAGTATTCGTTTGCAGCCACCTTATTGGGGAGTATTTAAATGAAAATTGCCATTACAGTTGAGGATTTGACGAGTTTGGCCCTCGCGAAGCCACAAGTCGCGGAGGTTGGTGTTTATGATGGATCACATCTCGAAGTCCCTAAAATTCTTGGAGAAGAAATCAACTTTCTCCTTGCTGGCAATCAATTCCATGGACTGGCGCTATCGGCGCTTCGGCATGCACTGATAGGCCAAGTCGATAACGCTACTGAAACCGCACGCTTGAAGTACATCACGCTCGGCTATGTTCAGGCGATGACCTATCAACAGAAGGTGGCCGAGGCGCAGGCATTCAAAGTCGCCACCAATACGCAGCCAGCAGATTATCCGATACTGTCTTCGGAATTCGGAATTCGGTATCACGGCTAAAACGCTTGAAGAGGTTGTTAATGTTGTTCTTGCAGTGTTTTCGCAGTGGCGACAAATAGGTGCAGCTATAGAAAGCATCCGCCTTGGTGCCAAACGCGACATTGATGCCAATGATGATGAGGCTACTGCTCGCGCCATTGTAAATGCCATCTCTGGCCTTCCGCGTAAGTGCAGTCATGACGGCGGTTGTGCGTATTTTTGTTGAATTTGTTGCAACTAGTCGATTTGCAGGCTAGGCGTGAAATGAAATCGTGAAACAAAAGGCTGAAACAATGAACCGCAATGCACCGTTTGATTTTGCCCGTCTACTTGCATGTTGCGCGGTGATCATACTGCATGTTTCAGCAGGCTATTTATATCAGTATGGAAGTGTACCCTCTTATCAATGGCATTTCGCGAACGCTGTCGATTCTGCTGTTCGTTGGTGTGTTCCCGTCTTCGTTCTTTTAAGCGGTGCCTTGAATGTCACATCGAAGAACACCCACTATAGCGGGTTTCTCACGCGGCGTTTAACAAAACTCTCGTTGGTCATTATTTTTTGGAGCGCAGCATTTTTTGCTTATGCGGGCATTTTTGATGCTAACGATATGGTAACGAGATTGCTTGCCGGACAACCCTATTACCACCTTTATTTTCTCTTTTTGATTGGCGGACTGTATCTCTTAACACCTGCATTTGCCTCTTACACTAAAGCTGTTGGTGATCGACAGGCGATAATCACTGGTTTGGTTTGTCTGATAATAGCTATGGCAGCATGGGCGATTACAGATCGCAGGATGACTGCATTTACTTGGTTCATACCGTTCATCGGATACTACCTCATCGGCGGACCACTCAGCCGGAAACCCCTTTCACTTTCAATAGCTGTGACAGGCTTTGTGATTTCATATCTCGTCACTGTCATAGGCACATGGCTACTGGTGGAACATTTCGGGCCGGGAGCAATTGGCCTCTATCTCTATAATTATCTTAGTCCGTCAGTCATTTGGATGTCGATCTGCATCTTCTCGATTTTTGTCCGGCTTCCGGTGAAGTCAACATCACTGCTGGTAAGCTTAAGTGCAGTTACACTTGGCGTTTATGTTCTTCATCCAATGATTTTAGAGACCTTACAGAAGTGGATGCCGATAGTTTTGCCTTCGATGGGAGCCGTAAAAACCATAACTCTGCTTTCGGTTGTGACAGTCGTTTTAACTTTCGCCTTGGCTTTTGGAGCGGCTCATATACCACTATTGAGAAAAGTTTTCCGATAGGGCTCTAAAGTGGCAACACGTCAACGGCGAGTATCATCAAAAATAAAAGGCCATCTTATCGACGAGGCTGGCGGTAAGTGCGCGAATCCGGGGGTGTTAGAACACACGCGCTTCATCATATTAAGCACTGGTCGGTCTATAAGTGCCACAATGCAGAAGATATGATTGCTATATGCCCTGCATGCCATGATAGGGCCCATTTTGGGCCTTTGACAATAAGTGACGATCCTCTTGGAAAGTGGAAAGCTATATGCCGAGGTGACCGGACACAGCGTAGCTTCCTTTATGTGGAACCTGGTCAAAAAATCGTTTACTTTTGGGAAGTATCGAATTTGAAAGTGATGCAGATCGTCTGAACGTCTTTAATTTTGCAGGTTTCTCTTTGTATCAAAAACAACAAGGGGAAAGAGGCACTTCGGGTTTTTGATAATCATATTCGGCTCAACTTAGAGCCGCATCTTAAGTTATTATCAGGACCGGGAAGGTTGGTTGTGCAAGCTGATCATATGGAGGAATATCTGTCTAATTCCGCAATGGATCAGATTACAATGTTCGACCCCGAGTTTGGAAATAGCAATATCTTATTGGATTTAGAAGTTATGCAACCAGGAATTGTAAAGGTTCTGGGTTGCTGGACTCAGGGGGGGATACTGCCATCGTAATCACTAATGAAGCAACCAGCTTTTGTGACCCTAGTTTGAAAAGACCTATTTCCTTCATCGGAGAAGTAGGGGCGGTAGTTCGCAATACCGGCTCTGTGGGTGTTGCTTTATTTGGTTTTGGCGCGGAACAATCTGTTTTATCTATTTGAGAAAATGAGACATCGAACTGTTGCCACTCGATCTTGTGTTCACTGTCACGCGATTTTGCGCACTACAGCTTGGCGTTAGCAGTTTTATCTTTTTGTCCAGAAGCTAACGTCGAACTGTGCCAAAGGCAGCGCCGCGCCACACAAAGCAATTTATTAGTTTCCCTAACAATCACGGATGATTCCTGATTGCTGGCTTAATTTTAGCGTATTGAAATTTATGCTAAGTCATTGATTTTATGGTGCCGCTTACGTGACTCGAACACGTGACCCCATCATTACGAATGTCTCAAAGTCGTATTTCCCAAGTTTTTCCCGTATTTTATTTTCATATCTAACATATTATAAATAAACGGTAATATGTTGTTTTAATCATTCTTGCGTTTACCGGACGCTTCCCTTCTTTTCAGTTTTGTGGTGACACTATGGTGACACTTGCAGATCTTGAATGATGGAGTCATGCCTTGGTGAAGCTGAATAAGACTGTGCTGGATGCTGCCGAGCTGCGTGATAAAGCATATTTCATGTGGTGCTCTGATCTTGCGGGTTTTGGTGCGAGAGTGTTCCCAACCGGTAAGAAAACATTTTACGTCGATTACTATAATCAGGCTGGGCAACGTAAACGTATGTCTCTTGGCGGCTTTGGTAAGCTGACTGTTGAGGAAGCACGTAAGATGGCGCGTATCCATCTGGGTGACGCTTTGAAAGGGGAGGATCCAGCCCTAGAGCGCAAAACCCGCCGTGCTTCGCTTACAATATCCGAATTGTGTGATCAGTATTTAGAAGCTGCAGGAAAAGGGCTAATTCTCGGCCGAGGTGGTAAGCCAAAGAAAAAGGCATCCATAGATACTGACCGTAGCATGACTAATGCTCACGTGAAGCCACTGCTTGGTAATAAGCTGGTTATTGATCTCAAGCGCGCTGATATTGTCAAATTCATCCGTGATGTGACGGCGGGAAAAACAGCTAAAGCAAAAACCCCGTCTGGCAATCTTCGCGGCATGGTGAGGGTGTCTGGTGGTGCTGGATCAGCAACGCGTACTGTGGCCTCTCTAGGGGCAATCCTGACCTATGCCGTGTCTGAAGGCATCATTGATGTAAACCCGACCTTCGGCGTGAAGAAGCCTGCAATAGGAAAACGTGACCGGCGCTTGTCTCCCGATGAATATGCCGCTTTCGGCAGGGCATTACATGAGTTCGATCAGGATGAGGCGAAGGCATGGCAAGGAGCGGCCGCACTGCGCCTTGCAGCTCTAACTGGTTGCCGTATAGGCGAGATTGAAAACCTGAAATGGTCAGAGGTTGATCTCGAGAATAGTTTGCTTGTTCTGGATGATACAAAGACGGGTAAATCAATTCGCCCTCTTGGGAATCCAGCTCGTGTATTGCTGGAAGGCTTGTCCCGTGATCCGCTCAACCCGTATGTGTTGCCCGCACCGACATTAGAGGGCAGGCCATTTGCAGGCATCAAACGTTTCTATCGAGGTCTATTTGCTTCTGCTGGCTTTGATGATGTGACCCCGCATGTGTTGCGGCATTCATTTGCCAGTGTCGGGGCGGATATTGGCTTTTCAGATAGCACTATAGGTGCAATGCTCGGCCATACAGGCAGTGGGATAACCAGTCGTTACACGCATAGGCTTGATAGCGTGCTGATTGCGGCGGCGGATAAAATTGGAGAGGAAATAGACCGGCAGATGCTCTCAAATTTGAGCTGAATGACAAGAGTGCAGAAGTTCTCGCTTTGGAGACCTCAAATCTGGGGACTCAGGTTACTTGTGTGTCCTGCACTCGCGGATCAATTCTGCATTTTGTCTTTTGCCTTGTAGGCCATCAAAAGAGCCGCATCAATGTCGTTACTTGCCAGTTTATCAAGAATATCAGGCATTATATCTGCTGGCGCATTGCGAAGAAACTCCCTCTCTTCTGGCGTAGCTTGTCTCGGTAAACGGTATCCGGCCTCAGCTTCTAAAACCATGCCTTTCTTTTGTAATTCGCGGATTACGACGCGGCCTACTGTTTCGGTTCGATCTGCTATGATCCGATTTATTTGCTTTACAAGGTCTGTTTCTGGTTTTCCGGTCGGAATATCGGACATGGGGTTGTCAGTTTTTCCCGCCAAATACTCATCCTCAATATAACGTTGATCGGCCTTATAGAAGGATATTAGTTTATTCCAGTCAGCTCGTTCTTCATCGGTCAAAAATGATTTTTCCAATCGGTCTACGATTTCTGCGTTCAAGGAGCGATTATTCGCACGCGCCGCTTCTTCTACTCGAACTTTTAGCTCCGGCTGCATGCGTAATCCGAAGGGAGTAATATTCGCCATTGGTTTGCGTTCTTCGTTCATTGAAATTTCCCGACAGTTAATAACTACATAATGTAGCTATCCACCTTGACATAGTAGCAACATTATGTAGTTATCGTAAATTGACTACAAATTGTAGCCAATTTACCTGAAGAGGATTTAAAAAGTTATGAATGAGCGCCCACGCCTTCGTCGCAATGAAGTTCCTGCCTATCTGATGGGGAAATTCGGTATCCCTGTAGCACTTAGAACACTGAATAAAATGGCCACAGTTGGTGGTGGTCCCGCAATGCAATATTCAGGGCGCATCCCTCTTTATCACGTGGATGATCTGGATGCATGGGCAGAGGCTCGGCTGTCAAAGCCTGTTAGTTCGACGGCTGAGCGGAGCTTAGCATGAACCGTAAAGCAAAAGGCTCGGCAGAGGCGGCAACCTCAATACCGAGCCAAAGTTCAAACCAAACCATAGCAGGGATGAAGAACATGCAGAGGAATAACACAAAGAGTGTTCCGCAGGCAACTACGGTGATAGCGCCTAAGATAAACGAAGCTCTGTTCAATCTTGAGAATCCAATCAATGATTCAAAGAATATGGCTTCAATCCTTGGCGGATTGCTCCATGATGTCTTCGACAAAGATCACTCGTCCGTAACCGGCAATCGTGAATTTTACTTTGTGTCTGAAAGTGATGCCTCGAATATCATTTTTGCGGCCGGCCAGCTGCAGCGCTTCATCAAGTCCAGTCTTGATACATGGAATGAAGCCCTTGAGCACAGCGCGGGAGCAGGCCAATGCGCTTAATCCTCATTCTTATAGGTCGCGCTCACCTCGCTTTTGCCAAGTGGCATCATAGACAGGCCACCCGCTGTGCCAAGACCGCGCAGGCCAGAAAGAGGTCTGCATGAGTAAGTATAAGCGCAAGGGTAAATCCAAGTTTATTATGATTGAAGCATACGTGAAGCGTTCTGCTGCATGGAAAGCGCTCACGCCAATTGAGCGGTGCGCTTATCTTGAACTCAAATGGCGTTATGACGGCATGAATAACGGTTACATTGGGCTTGGCTGCCGTGAGCTATCTGATGAGCTAAATATGGGGCGTGATACTGCCAAGCGAGCATTAAATAAGCTTCTTGAGGTTGGGTTTATTAACAAGCAGAAACCTTCGGCCTTTAGCCTTAAAAATCGGGCTGTAACAGAGTGGCGGCTAACTGAATATCGGTGTGACGTAACCGGCGAGTTACCCACAAAAACCTTCATGAGATGGGAGCCAAAGAAAAAACAACAGGCGCACCCATCGGACACACAGGCGCACCCATCGTACTGTGACCAAGAAGAAGAGGAGCGAAAAGCCCCTTGCAGGAGCACCCATGCGCCTGTCAGAGCTATATCTTTAGTTTCACAGGCGCACCCATCGGACACATATAGATATACCATAGGGGGTAGTGCTGACTGCTCTCTGGATACACAAGATCAGATTGCGGAGGTTGGTAATCAATGAGCGAGAATAAACTTCCTCTTTTGGACTGGCAGCCCGAGCCCAAGGTATTGGTATTTCCACTCGATGCGCGAGTCGGCAAAGTCAGACACACAGCTTCATTGCTTTATAAAAAACAAGGTGAGGATGCTGACTTGTACTGGAAACAGGTCATTGCTGCTAACCGCAAGCATCTTACTCGGATTGGTCTCACGGATGAGCAGCAGCATGTGCAGCTTTTAGGGTTTTCTAATGCGGTTCAACGTGAATTAAATTTGATCGCATCCGTTCCAAGCGGTGGAGGGGCGGCATAATCAGTTCTTGTTGTAGCAGGTAACAGGACGGTGGTCCGTTTAGGCTGGGGGATTATCCCCCAGTCAGGAGTTTGAGGATGAAGTCCTCATAGTCACATGCTTAAAGTGAGCGCTAGGCAATATGATAGTTATAGTGGGGGGCACATAATTTATGACTGAAATGCATAGTTATCATTGTGATATTGGTTTGCTATCGTGTTAACACCCGATTCCGTTGATTTTAGTAAGTTTTGAGGCCCAAATGGCTTTTTTTCGTAAAGACGAAAGTCTTGATGCATTGGCGGATACGTACAATGTTGCACAGTTTGTGAGCTTTGCGCCAGTCGCGGGTGATCCCGAGCAGCAGTACTCGCGTGTGAAAGGCTACAATGCCAACCATTCGTTCGGAAGTTTGGAATTTGCAATTGAGGCATTGTTGTCAGCTTGTAATTCCGGAACGATAAATATCAGAAGCTATAATGCTGAGGAAATGCAAAGCCGAGAATTTTTGTATGGATTATCAGATGTCGAGGTCATTAAAGGACATGTGATGCGCCATATACAAGAGGATGCTTTTGTTATTCTTAATGAGACCATTGATGTCTCCGATGGTGGCGTGTCCGGTGTCGTTATGGGGGATGTTGTTGAGTTTAGGCCGGATGCTACTCCAAGAGGTGTTGAAAAGCCTGGATTCGCATCGTTGCCACGGAAAATTGCTGAGCAGCTGTTGCAGGCCGTCTATGGCTTTGATGTGAAATTTCCTGATCTTGGCGCATCAAGAGTTGAGTTTAGTGTGCATCCAATTAGACGTGGTTGGAAAAACTCACATCTCATTTTTTGGGAATACGAGAAACTTGCTGAAGTGCAGGCTGTGCCTTCATCCATCACGTGGCCTAACGATTTTTCCAGATTGTTGGGAGATAAAGTATATGGCTTGTTGATCGGATGGTTTGTCGGAGCAAAGGTTCCGTTGACACAGGTATTTTCGCGACGAGTAGCTCCGTTTACGTTTGGGGCGCCAACCTCAACTGGTGAGGTTTGGATGCGTACATGTCCAACAGAACAGGTGCCTGGAAAGTACTCCACAACTTTTGGTTGGAGTGATCCTTATAAAGTAATGTCATTAGAGGATCCTGACCATAAGGCCATTGCATCGGTGATTTCACAGCATTCAGTTGATGCCGTTTGGTCGGGGGCAGCGATGGAGGATGCAAATGGCGAATTGCTTGTCGAAGGAGTTCGTGGTTTTGGCGATGGGTTTATGCAGGGCGTTGATTTGCCACAGGACCTTCCCGCTGAAGTAATAGCTTTGGTTTCTGAATTAAAAAACTTCCTAAGGCAGGCTCTTGGAGCAGTTCGATTTGAATGGGCATTCGATGGTTCTGAGGTATGGCTATTGCAGCTCCATACTGGTCGCAGTGTATCTACATCATCCGTAATTGTCCCAGGTGACGCGAGCCGATGGTTTGCGTTCGATATTACCTTAGGTTTGGAGGAGCTGAGGCTCTTCATTGAAAAATTGGATGTTGATGCTGGAATAACGTTCACTGGGCACGTAGGGACAACAAGTCACATGGCGGATGTCGTTAGAAAAGCTGGTATTCCTACTCGAATAATGAATGAGTCTTAATAACGCAGTTTGATAATAAAGGGATGGTCAAAATGTCTTACGCAGCCGTCATCGATGCTAGAAGAAAAGCTTCTCTTGAAATGGATACTTTGAGAAAAGCGATCAGAATTTCAGAAGAAAAGAAGAAAGCCAATTCCGAGAATGCTTCTGTAAAAAGGTCAGAACGCGCAACTCAGATTGAAGCTGTTAAAAAGAAAGTATGATCGATGTCAGTGGGGGCAAAATTATACAACGACAGTGACTATGACCGAGAAGTATCTGGTGAAGAAAAGCAGCAGGCGGACTATCGTCCGAGCTTTTCCCGAGACTATGGTCGTATAATTCATAGCGCTAGTTTCCGTCGCCAACAGGGAAAAACACAGGTTTTCCCAACTAGAGAATCCGATTTTTTTAGAAATCGGCTCACCCACTCTCTAGAGGTTGCGCAGATCGCAGAAGGTATTGCTGATCAGATTAATCATAATTTTCGTGAAGAACTCAATGGTAATATAATTGACGGTAAGCTGTGCGCTACAGCTGGATTGGTCCATGATATTGGTCACCCGCCTTTTGGGCATAATGGTGAGCGTGCGCTCGATGCTGCAATGCTTGAGTATGGGGGCTTTGAAGGGAACGCACAGACACTCAGAATTTTAGCTCGTCTTGAAAAAAAGAAAACTTATGAGAAGGGCAAGGAAGTCGACGGTGATGAACGCGCCGGTTTTAATTTGTGTTACCGCACTTTAGCTGCTGTTTTGAAATATGATAGAGAGATCCCTTCTACGAGACAAAAAGGCGCGAAACTCGTAAAGGGTTATTACAACAGTGAAAGGCTTATTGTTGATAGAATTAAGCAGGCTGTTTTAAATGGTTGTGCTGCTCCTGAAGCCGGTAAATTTAACACTATTGAGTGTTCAATTATGGATTTGGCAGATGATATTGCTTACTCGGTTTACGATCTTGAGGATTGTCTAAAAGCTAAATTTTTAACACCAGCAGGTATACTTGCAAGTGATCAGGATTTATTAATTCGTGTAGCGAATGAAGTTGGTGAGAGGCTTGAACGAAAAGTCGAGACAGGTGAGGTTTTGGCGGTTTTCACTGATTTATTTGATAAAGTCACTAGCGATAATTATGGTCCTTCTGAAAGTCCACTTATCTCTTTCATATTAGCTTACCGTACATCAGAAGAACTATGTGAAAGTGGTTATTTTCGGACAGCACTATCATCACAACTAGTTCATGATTTTATTAAAAATGTCAGGCTGGAATATAATCATGAATGTCCAGCATTAAGTACTGTATCTCTTGATGAAGAAAATAATTTCAAAAAAGAGGTTCTTAAAGAGTACACTTACCAAGCGGCTGTAACTTCTAACCGTGTCAAAATGGGGGAGTACAGAGGAACGGATTTGGTTAAAGAGATTTTTGATGCTCTTATGGGACCCAAGGGTGAGCTTTTGATGCCTTCAGATGTCAGGAAAAGATACGAGTTGGCAAAAGATAAGCGTTCTGAGCAAGCAAGAATTGTATGTGATTTTGTCGCTGGAATGACTGATAGATATGCCATCGAGTTCTGGTCGCGTCTAAGGTCTGACAATCCCGAAAGTATCTTCAAACCGATTTGATGGTTTTAGAAAGCGCAGACTTATTGGTTTGCGCTTTTTTATATGTTGTCACTGTTGAGTATTGATTTCTCTGGGGGTGGACATGAACGAAATCGAGTTTGGTAAAATTTTAGTGCAGGGGCACACACCCGTAGCTTTGAGATTTGGTAAAGGTCATAAATTATACGTTCGCGTACCATATGCAGACGATAATAGGCGATGGCTCCAGTCTGGTAAAAGAACTTCTCCGGTTTGGCTAAAAGAACGTAAGCAATGGGAGCTTCCGCAGTCATGGTTTAATGACTTTGTAAATAAGTGCCTTCAAAGGTATCGTCGAGTATATGTGGTGCAACCTTTTCGTATAATGGAAAAGTGTTCACCGGCGTGTCGTAATGCACAAGGTCACGAATGCCAATGCTCCTGTATGGGGGCTAATCATGGTAGTGAAAGTCATGAAGGCTGGTTTGATATCTCTGATACGTTCTCATTTAAATGGAAAGATCAGGAATTGGCTTGTCGACTATTAGTAGTGAAATGATATTTTAGCGTAATTTTTATTTATTATTTTGTTGTTGCCGCTTAATAAATTGATAGATTTTGCGGGTTGTGTTACTTTATTTACATATAGAATACTATACGTCTTTTACGTTTTGTGAAGGATATTCGTGTGAAAAATATTGCGCCACACTTACTTACTACCGCTGAACATATTTTAGGCAGAGAACTTCATCCGCTTAGAAAAGACGCTGAATTTGTCAGTGCTGTTGCTACTGCGTATGAAGCAATGGGTTTTGGATCAACTAACGCTGAAATCTTAAAGCGTGCGGAAGCTGTATTTGCAGAAGTGCAGGCAAATGCCGCACCTTTGGCAGAACCTGACCCGCTTATGCCCGCGACAACAATCTCCGTTAGTGAAGCGCGTGCGGAAGCCCTGAGCTTAGGCGAGAAGAGTGGAGCTATTGAAGAGCGCCGCCGCATCAGTGCTATATTGAGTGATCCAGTAGCCGCCAAGCGTATGGAGGCAGCGAAGCATTTGGCCTTCAATACAGACATGACACCGGCAGCGGCTATCGCGCTTTTGCACACGGTACGGCCATTCAATACAATTTCGTCATTTGCTGATTTTCCACGTGATGCTCTCAGAGCCTGTAATGCACCAGGAGGGCTTGTCGCATACGATGCGCTGGCTGAGAATGTTGGGGCGCCAGAGACTGTCGATCAGCCATTAATGAGCGCAACACTTTGCTCTGTTGAAGCAACTTCCGATCCATATGCAGCGATTAGAAAGACGCCGGAGCAAAACAACAAAGCGCTTTGGAAGCGCACCACGGATGCACTTAATGCTGAAACGGATCACGCGATCCACATCTAAAACGATACGGCGCGAAACATGGATCTCTACGATAATACAGACCCTCACTGGCCAATTTGTGCTCTGAATATTGATCTGAATGATGGTTCTTGGCTAACCCCGCAACAAGCGGCCGCGGTAGCACGAATATCTGAGCGGACACTTTGGCGATGGGTGCGGGAGAGGGACATATCCATCAAAGTTGGTGGCAGGCTATGGGTGAATAAGCGGAGACTATTTGGACAATAACGGCAGCCTTTGGGCTGTTTTTCTTTCTCTGGCAGTCAATGGCGTATTCTGTCAGACGATCTCGCAATGTGCTCCTGCTACGGTTTGGTAAAGAACAACCGGTGGAGACAATGTTATGAGTTTCTTAAAAGCCCGACAAGTTTTGTCAGATACCGTTGCAAATCTAAATGCAGCATTTGATGCCTCTGCGGGGATTAATTCCTCTGCTGTTGCTGGTTCGACCGGATTGCCTGATATGGCGGCCGAAAAACTTCGTCGCGCGCGTGCTGACCGTGAGGATGCCCACATTCTCTATCTTCGCGCCTCGGATGCTGAGCGTGAAGCCCGTACAGACTTGTTGGGCGCGCAGAGTGTAGCAAACAGGCAGCTCGAGGCGCCCAGAGGCTATTCGTTTGATGCTGGTACTGTCGCAAAGCCTGCCGCAGACGATAAACTCACCGCGCGTATAATGGCGCCGGTACATAAGGCTGAGAGCGCTCTAAAAGCCGCTGTATCTGATAAAGAAAGAGCAGCAAAGCGTTATTCTTCATATGATTATGTACCGGAAGTAGAGGAGTGGCTTTCTCGTTTCGGTGGTCATGGCAGCTTCAAAGAAGTCGAGAGCATTACGCCCAGAGTTAAGAGCGACATTTATGCTGCGGTTCTTTCAATTCGGTCTGAAATTGCGAAGTTGACTGAGGAGATAGCACATATTGAAGCTGCTCCTACGCCGGCCGAAGTACTGCGTGCCCAAGCTTACGCCGAAATTGATAATGTGGCAGAGCAAGGTGCATTAACAATTCATCCACAATCCCGCAGCGGTTCTCCGTTACGACTTAGTGAAAAGTTGCTCTTACGCACGGGCAACAACGGCGCAATTATAGGCGATGCCGGTAGTGATATCTGGGCTTGGCTTCTGCGCGATCAATTAAAAGCCAAGGTTGATCAGATGATTGCCGATCTTGATCTTAGCGGCGCGATGACTGTGGACGAACAAGACGCGGCAACACGCACGATTGCACATAAACGTCTGGAACTTGAACGTCAGGAAGAAGCCCTCATTGTATCGGCTGAAGTTAGTGGACGACCAGTTACTCGCCGTGTTGATCTCGATCCACGCGCCTTTCTCGGTATTGATGCCTAATCTAATCGTCTGGAAAACGGGTTTCCATCCCAGCAGTCCCCAGACGTAGCGAGGCGAGTGAGACCGCGCCCTTACTCGCCTCGATCAGTTCAACAACAAGCTTATCCATTTGTGCGATAGAGCGGCCTGTGCGAGTGCGGAGCGGCTCATGGCACCCAATCATTCGTTTGCCTTCACCGCTCTGTGCGCCTCTGCATCGTGACGTTAAGGGGCAAAGAAAAGGTACCTTACCCCATAGGCAAGCTGTGCGGGCACGCTGCACCCCCATAAATGAGTGTTTTTCAAATTTGGAAAATCGGGGTTGGTGTTGGTGTTCCCGCGGTCAAAGAAGGTTCGAAACCGGCATGTCTGACTTAAAAGATTTTACCGTCAATGCCTCGCAAATAGCAGTGCTGCTTATGCTCTCCACTGAGCGTATCCGGCAGCTTGTAAACGCCGGTTACATACCCAAGATTGGTAAAGGCAAGTACGCTGTTATCGACGCGGTTCAAGGCTACATCCGCTTTTTGAGAGACGAAGAAAAGCAAGCATCAAAATCAGCTGCCGACAGCGGACTCAAGGCCGCGCGGCAAAGAGAGGTGGAGCTGCGGATTGCACGCGAGGAAGGTCGCCTCGTCGATATGGAAGACGTTGAAGCCGTCGTCTCAAATGTTTTTGCAACACTACGCGCAGAACTTACCGGCATCCCCGCAGCGGTAACGCGCGATGTGAAATTGCGCGTGGAGATTGAGAAGGGATTAAATGGGGCGTTTGCTCGATCACAAGGCAAGTTCAGAGAAGCGGGTGAGGCTTTACGATCTGGGCGTGATCCTCTGGGAGCCGACGGAGAAAACGACGGTTGACAAATGGGGCGCGGAAAATCGCGTCTATCCGTCAGCATAACAAAATCCCAGAAGGCGGGAATACTGCCTGTAATAAACTAATATGAGAGGTGCTTTATGGCTAAAGGTCGTCTTGATAGCTTGATGGATCAATTAGGCGTTAAACTGGTGCCAACATACCGGCGTAGAGCGCGTGGCCAGAGCCATGCCCGTGGCACAATGAAAGCCATACGGGATGCACATGGCGAGGGGCATTTGGTCTTTGTTGTGAAAACCATAAAGCAAAGCAACGGCAATATTGATGAGCTGTGGTCTGAAACCATAGGCGCCGTCTCAGATATCGTTATCCAGCGGCCAGACTTAGCAGAAAAGCGTGCCGGTGACTTTATGGCAGCATTCGATCAGATTGATCTTGCTGCTCTCCGTCGCCGCTCTTTGGCGCTCAGGCCGTGGCCGATACGCGGGACACTGCGGACGCTGATACTTTCGGAGCTTGAAGGATTGGTCGTGCCAGCAGGTGAAGTATAGCCCCCCCCCCCTGAACCGATTAGCTCTCAGCCGGCAACTCGCCACTGGGCAACGTTGAAGGATATAGAGGATATGGTGGTCTAGGTACTCGAAATTATAACTCCTGAATAGGAGTTTTTAACCGCTGTCAGATGGATCCTGGGCATTGCTAGCTACTCGATCCAGGGCGCGGCTGAGTATTTGCTTTACTTCTTCCATGCCGAGTCTGCTAGCAAGTGGAATAAGAACAAGTAACTCTAAAATTAAGAGAGCAATTGGCCCGCCGAAAGAAGGCATCACACTGAAAAACACAACGTTCAATAGAATTACCGTGACCGCAATGAAGATAAATCTTTCCTCATTGCGGGCGTCCTTTTCCGCAGTTAAGCGTTCCTGCAGTTCAGCAATTTGCTCATCACGAAGGTCCGACGTGTCAGAAAAAATGTCTGAAAACTTATGTTCTTCGTTGTGACTGCTCAAGCTTTATAACCCCTGATATTCTTCAATAATGTGTTGCGTAGGGATTAAACTGTGTCGTTCGCCTGGAACGTAATTCCTTTCCCATGCGCCGTCTTTGCGATGGGTTGCGTTGACTAATCGACCAGCTCCAACTTTGCCGATATTATCATAAGCTTCATCAAGAATTTCCTGTTCTCTTCCACGAGGTAGATCAGGAGTATTATGGAATATGTTCTCGACCTTATTGCGCCCAAAGATACGCGCTACGCGGTACAACTCTGGATGTACAGGGCCGTAATCCCAAGCCTCAAAATGACCATTGACCAACGGCTCCCCTGTTCTTCCTAGGAAAAACATGTGAGCTAAATAAATTAGTTTTTGCAGTTCCAAATTTGATAAAGACCAGCCGGAACGCTCAGCCATGTGTTTGGCGGCTGATAAGACGCTTACTGCCATTGCAACCTCCTTGGCTCTATAACTTACATCACAAATGATATGCCTGCTTATAAAAGTCAAGGAAACCATATCTAATGTCATCAAGTTCACTCGCAATTGTTCGACCGCCTATTCAGGCGGGCGTTTTAGGTGTCGCTAGTGACTTTTTTGTCCCGCTCCTAGACTTGCGGGGCGGCACCTTTCCCTTAACTTTAGCAACACTCTCGTCAGTAGCTTTTTTCTTAGCTGGTAGCACGAATGAATCGTGAATAAAGCTTTCAAGAATATCCATAAGTGTGTTGAGGTCTTCTACATGAGGGAGCCAGCCCCGGTGTGCAGATGCACCGCCTGCATCGATAACAACTTCAAGGTGGTCTTTTTGTGAGCTGGTAATAAGGTTCTTAGCAACCATCTCATTTAGTTTTTCAATGAATGGAAGTTCACTATCAATGCCCAGAATTTCTGTGGCAATATCAAACACTGTTCGAGTGCCAATACCGGCAAGAATATTTAAATCATGATCCAGAGCTTCATAGACTTGGAGCAAACACGATTGAAAATCGTGGGATTTATTATGCTTGATTGATTTGTGTAGCCCTTCAAGCCAGCTTGGCCTATCGCGCTTGAAGCGTGCAGGCCAGCTTCTTATCTCTTCATGGTGTTCGTACTCTGGCTCTCCGTCAGGAGATATACCAACTTGATAGTGAGATTCGGAGTCACTTGAAACCGACTCTGCAAAAATATGATCACAGCCGCAGCACACTAATAAATACCAGTCAGTCCACCAGTACATGTGGTGATCAGATTCGCTTTCACGATGATGCCCTTTAATTTCACAGTGGCGATCACCTTTGCAGTTTGCGCAAAACGCTTTCCGCTTTGTCCCGATCCGGTTTACAGTTGTCATAGTTCCCCTCAATTTGCCGCAAGCTGGCAGAGGGGCGACGGGTGGTCAAGGGGCTGCATAAAACTATGAATACCTAATGCGCCTAAATCTGGATGTACTTCTATCCGCGCCGTGTGGCGAGTGGTTATTCGGAGTTTTCTGAAAAAGGCATCTCCATTGTGGGGACAGCTTAACGGGCATTACATGTACGCTGGGTGCTTGTGAAATAGAGGCGCCCAGCGTTGATAATTTTATCAACCGTGAAATCCGTACCAACCCCGGTAAATTTTTACCAATCGCACCAATCTGGGTTGGTTGATTTCAGCCATTCGATTTGAGTGAAAGGTTGCTCGCCCCACATTTGGGCTGAGTGTCACGAAGGTTTAAGTGGTGGTGACACATAGGTGACAGGTGAAGAAAATTCGAACATCTGCCATAATTTGATTTTAGCTTATATTGTTGTTTTTGTTTGGTATTTTGTGGTGCCGCTTACGTGACTCGAACACGTGACCCCATCATTACGAATGATGTGCTCTACCAACTGAGCTAAAGCGGCAGGGAGATGCTCCCGCACAGAATGCGTTGATTTTATGCAGTCTGTTCGGGCGCGTGATAGCGAAATCTCATTCTGATTGCAAGGCGCAAAAGCAAAAAGAAGCGGTTTCCGTTATGCCATTCTCGAAGTTTAAAACTCCCTGATAAAATGAACAAGATTGTTTATTTTGTCAGGGAGTAAATCTCAGCTATAGTACTGTTTTCTGAAGCAAATTGACGATCTTATTGAGCCTGGCAAAGCGCGGATTTTGCCTCTTTATACTGCTCAATCCAGCGTTCCACCAACTCTCCGGCGGGCAGCACTTCTTTGACTGCGCTGATCCCCTGACCGCAACCCCAGATATCTTTCCAGGCTTTTGCACCGGTGGTGGCTTTATGGAAGTCCATTTTGCTCGGATCAGCCTCCGGTAAGTGATCAGGATCCATTCCTGCGGCTTCAATGGACGGACGCAAATAATTTCCATGAATGCCGGTAAAATAATTGGAATAGACAATATCTTTCGCGCTGGATTGCACGATCATGTCCTTATAGGCATCAACAGCATTGGCTTCTTTGGTCGCAATAAAAGGCGAGCCGATATAAGAAAGATCTGCGCCCATTGCCTGTGCTGCGAGAATGGCACGGCCACTGGAAATGGCGCCGGACAGGGCAACAGGACCATCAAACCATTCGCGGATTTCAGCAATCAGCGCGAAAGGGGACAGTGTTCCCGCATGGCCACCGGCACCGGCGGCGACAGCAATCAGTCCGTCCGCGCCTTTGCGGATGGCTGAATTGGCATGGCGGTTATTGATAACATCATGCAGAACAATCCCGCCATAGGAGTGAATTGCAGCATTAACCTCAGGCACTGCGCCGAGAGAGGAAATAACAACCGGAACCTTATATTTGACACATAATTCCAGATCCTGCTGCAAACGCAGATTGGAGCGGTGCACAATCTGGTTGACGGCAAAAGGGGCTGCGGGTCGGTCAGGATTTTCCTGATTATATTGCTGAAGTCCTTCGGTAATCTCTGCCAGCCACTCATCCAGCTGTGTGGCGGTGCGTGCATTCAGCGCCGGAAATGCACCGACAATGCCGCTTTTGCACTGCGCCATAACCAGTGCAGGATTGGCGATGATGAAAAGCGGTGCACCGATTGCCGGTAAGCGCAGATTGTTTTTGAGAATATCCGGTAGAGCCATGTCGCAGTCCCGTAATTGACGTAAACGTAAACGGTATATTGCTGGTAAGGATTGCAGGATGTCAAAGGCAAAATATAAAAAACCGCATCATTTTAGTTCAGTGAAGCTTGGCGGTTGACTTATATGTAATATTTACTGTGAAATATGCAGAATGAACATGTTTATGCCATGCTGGCAATTTTACTAAAGATGCGCCGGTGCGGCATATTTCGGAAATAGAGGTTTTTTGCACAAATAGTCTTTGTGGAACAATATGTTAAGATCGTATATAATCTTTTTATATCCCCGTGATAGTTAGGATTTCATAAGACTTAAAAATAAGTTAATGCGTTGGTCTGCTTATTCGTGCATCAATAAGAGTAACAGCGCATCAAGCCGGTAGTAGGAAGGGACAATTTTGCAGGGCATCGAAAGTGCAATACGCAACGCTTTGACCAAGGCGGATTCGTCTGATCCGGCTATGCGCCAGCGGATTTATGAATCCGTCTGGAGCGCGCATGAACGCGCTATGGCAGCGAATGCCCAGCTTTCAGACCCGCAACGTGCTGAGCGGCGCGAGAAGCTGAAGGCCGCAATTTCCCATATCGAACAGGAAATGCGCGCGAATGCGAACCGTGTTTCTGATGAGGAAATGCTTGCTCCTGCGTCGCAATATGATGGCGGATTGGGTGTTCCTGATCTTGATCATAGTGATGTACGCTCTGAGGGTAAGGGCTCCCGTAAGCGTAAAAGCAAAGCGGAGGCCGAGCCTGATCTGGGTTATGAACAGGGGCTCAGCCAACCTGCAAAACCTAAAAAACGCAAAAAATCTCGTATTTTCTCTCTGGCGCTGCCATTGGCATTTTTGGTGACTGCCGGTTTGATCGGCTGGTCGCTCTATAATAGTTTTGTCACCATCGGGCCGGTAGGAAACGCACCGCTTTCGCAATCGGGCAATGCCGGTCCTGCGATGCAGGGTAATGAGGCTGACAGCAAAGACTGGGTGACAATTTTTACTCCTGCACAGCCGGATCGTATTTCTGTTCAGGGAAAAGCTACCGCTGAAATCGGCGGTTCCGGCAATGCCCGTTATGTCCGTATTAAATCGCCGACTGCAACAGATACGGCCAGTTTTGACATTGGTCAGGGTGTGCTGGATCAGCTTGAAGGCAAGCAGGCGACATTTGAAGTCATGGTGCGCAGTGACGACGGCGGAACCGTGCAAATGTCTGTCAGTTGCGATCTGGGCTCTCTGGGCGATTGCGGACGCAAGCGCTATGATGTGACCGACCAGCAAAGCAGTCTGCTGTTTGATCTTCCGGTTCCTGAAGTATCGTCGGCAAACAGTTCCGGTCGTCTTGTCCTGACCAGTGATATTAACGGCACCGGCAAAAGCGTCGATATTTATACAATCCGGGTTAAAACCGTAGAATAATCAATTATCCGGCAGTAGCTGCATCAGATTTTGTATACTGTCGGCTTGTGCCGGTGGTTTGTCCCAGCGCAGTCTGGAAATGCGCGGAAAGCGCATAGCCAGTCCTGATTTATGGCGTGTGGAGCGGTTAAGCCCTTCAAAGGCAACCTCTACAACAAGCCCGTGCTGCCGGTCTGCCCTGACAGCCCGTACAGGCCCGAAACGCTGAATTGTGTTCTCCCGTACAAAACGGTCGAGCTGTTTCATTTCCTC
The DNA here is from genome assembly GCF_020341615.1 of Pseudochrobactrum sp. XF203. NCBI lineage: Bacteria > Pseudomonadati > Pseudomonadota > Alphaproteobacteria > Hyphomicrobiales > Brucellaceae > Pseudochrobactrum > Pseudochrobactrum sp. XF203. Next base: position 605,280 of record NZ_CP084392.1, read on the forward strand.
ATCGGAAAAGCCGGAATAGGCTTTGCCGATGGGGAGTAACTGTGCCTGTTCACTGGCATCAGACCAGACTGCAAATGTAAAATCGGAATAATAGCTTGAACGCTTGCCATGACCGCGCTGGGCGTAAATGAGAACGGCGTCGATAATATAGGGATCGCGTTTCCATTTGAACCACGGGCCTTTTGGTCGCCCTGCACTGTAAATGCTGTCCGTACGTTTGAGCATCAGCCCTTCAATCACGGCATGCGGCGGGTGGTTGCGCAGGTGCCGCAGCTCGGCAAATGTCCGAAAGGAGAGCAGGGGAGAAAGATCAAAATAAGACGGATCAAGCTCTTTGATAAAGTCTTCAAGATGCTGCCTTCTTTGCGCAAAAGGCAGATTGCGCAAATCCGATCCGGTGAGGCGGTTGCCGCGATGCAGCAGATCATAGACACGGATGAAGGCAGGATAATCCTGCAATTGACGGGCAGTGACAGTTTTACGGTTCAGCCTTTGCTGCAAAGCATTGAAAGAGGCTGGTTCTGTTTTGCCGTCTGCATGGCGGATCAGCAATTCTCCGTCAATTGCGCCCTCAAAACGGATGGCTGAGACGATATCGGGAAAGGCGTGGGTAATGTCATCACCGCTGCGGGAATAGAGCTTTTTGACCCCGTTTTCACTGACGGCCTGTACGCGGATACCATCCCATTTCCATTCTGCCGCAAAATCCTCCGGCGTGAGTTTCTCTGTTTCAGCCTCATCCAGCGGCGTCGCCAGCATGACGGGACGAAACGGTGCCGGATTATTATTTTCCGGCTTGCTGCTCCTGCCGTCGAGCCAGTTGAACAGGCTGACATAGGGCGGGGTCAGCCCGTGCCACAATTCCTCAATCTCGCTGAGTTCAACCTGACCGAAATCCGCAAGTGCCTGCTTTGCCAGCCTTGCGGAAACACCGATCCGTAAGCCGCCGGTGACGAGCTTCAAAAGAGCATATCGCTCAGAGACATCAAGCGCATCCAGCAAAGTCTCAACCAGTTGCGGCGCGGCATTGCGCGATGTTTGCTGGAGTGTTGTGATAACAGTGCCGAGGGACAAGTCATTGACCGGCTGCACATTATCGGCAGCAGGCCAGATCAGAGAAATCGTCTCCGCGAGATCGCCGACATAATCATAGGAATAGGCAAATAATTCGCTGTCGACGTGTGTCATGGTCAGTGCGCGCAACAGTGCGGGTTTTACACTGTTTAACTCAAGTGTGCCTGCAAGCGCGGCCAGTGCATAGCCGCGGTCAGGATCAGGTTGCGCACGGAAATACTCGGTCAGCAATAGCAGCTTTTCATTGCGGCGCGGCGTGAGTACCAGCCTGTCGAGCAATGCGGCAAAGGCTTTCATATATCTGCCTCATCTTCATAGCCGACGAGATGCAATGGTTTCGCTGTAATGGAGTTGAGAGTGCACCAGCGTACCAGAGCTTCCTCGCGCCCGTGTGTCACCCAGACCTGCGAAGGGGAGAGTTCCGTGATCGTATCAGTCAGCTCATCCCAGTCGCAATGGTCGGAAAGGATCAGTGGCAGTTCAATACCGGATTGTTTGGCTCTCTGGCGGATACGCATCCAGCCGGAGGCATAACAGCTGACAGGATCAGGAAACCGTCTTGACCAGCGGTCAGCCATTGCGGCAGGCGGGGCAATAATCAGGCTGCCCGCGAAATCTGCTTTTTGATGTGTTGTTTCTGAAGTTGCAGGACGGAGTTCTCCGAGGGCAACACCCTGAGATTGGTAATATTGGCAAAGCTTCTCCAAAGCTCCATGCAGATAGATGGGGGCATCATAACCGGCCTGTCGCAGCAGGCTGATAACCCGTTGTGCCTTGCCAAGCGCATAGGCACCGACAATATGGCTGCGTTCGGGCAAAAGCTGTAAGGATTGCAGCAGCTTGGCAATTTCATCGCTTGGTCGCGGATGCCGGAAAACCGGCAGGCCGAAAGTGGCCTCGGTAATGAATATATCGCAGGCCACGGGTTCAAACGGTGCGCAGGTTTTGTCCGCAACACGTTTATAATCGCCGGAGGCGACAATTCTGGTTCCTTGATATTCCACTGCAATTTGTGCGGAGCCCAATACATGACCCGCCGGATAAAAGGTGACTGTAACGCCGTTGATATTAAGCGGTTTTCCGTAATCAGCGATCTGACTGGCGCGCGCATAATGCTCGCCAAACCGGATGCGCATAATATCCAGCGTCTGGCTTGTCGCCAGCACATGATTATTGCCTGCACGGGCATGATCGGCATGGCCATGGGTAATCAGCGCGCGGTCAACCGGTCGCACCGGATCGATATGGAAATCACCGGCCGGACAATAGAGCCCCTCAGGGGCAGGGTGCAGCAGCTCTTCGGGACGCATGGAAATAACATAGACCGGATGCAGCTTTAAACAAGACCGTAGCCGGTGCGGATCGATGCGGCCGCCTGTTTGCAGTGAGCACTAAAATTGAACCCGCATTGGCTGTGTGAAATCCGTTCGGGTTTCAAAAAATATCTTGTCAAATGCCCCGCATCACTGCATATCGCGTGCTCTGCAACAAATGCGGTAAGAATGGCGCGGGCATTTTTCTCTTCCGGTGATCTGATAGCGGATCGCCGTGCTCATTATGCGGTCATGATGTCTGAGGCGGGAGACCATTCCGCAGCAGCCGACCTGATGCGCCAGTCGCTTGATTATCTGACATCTCAGTTCCGGCAATGGCCTGCGGGTCTGTTTATGCTCAGCGAAATGCATGAAAATGCGGGCGAAACAGATGAAGCTGTGGCTCTCTGGCGACAGCTGCTGAAGCTTGATCCTGAAGACCGTTTTGGCGCGGCGCTGAAACTGGCACAATGCGGCCTTGGTGAAACACCGGATGCGGCACCGCCTGCCTATATTGAGGCACTGTTTGATGCCTATGCGCCGGATTTTGAAGAATCTCTGGTCGATAAACTGCAATATTGCGGGCCGCAAAAACTGGCGGAGCTGATTACCAGACATTTTCCGGAGCGCAGCTATCAGCATGTACTGGATCTGGGCTGCGGCACCGGTCTGATGGGAGAGGAAATCCATCAGCGCAGCGGTTTGCTGAGCGGTGCGGATCTCTCAGAAGCCATGCTGAAAAAGGCGGATGAGAAGCAGATTTATACAAGGCTGATTAAGGCAGATGTAAACCAGTGCCGCAAGGCGGATCTGGTCGATGAGGCTCTGCCACAACCGGATATGATCCTTGCTGCCGATGTGTTTATCTATATCGGCCAGCTGGAGCGCGCTTTCGCCCTGGCAGCGGAGTGTTTGCGGAGAGGAGGGGTGTTTGCCTTCTCGGTGGAAACACATGACCGGTCTGAAGCGCAGAGTTCAGACGGTTCATGTGATGATATGATTTTGCAGCCGTCTTTACGTTTTACCCATTCTGCCCGCTATATCGAAAATTTATTACAAGTCAGTCGTTTTGAATTGCTGGATTATCAGCGCATTGCTCTGCGTCTTGATCGCGGAGAATATCTCGATGGTTATGTCTTTATTGCCCAAAAATGCTGAGCTGGTACGGTTTCGGCTTTCTGTTGTCTGAACAGAGATCAATCCGTGACGCTTTAAGCACAAACGGGACTTCACACCTGTCGGGATGCACCCTACATTCACCCTGTGAAACCAATATCCGCTGCCGATAAATCTTCCGGTCATGATGTTCTGCCCGCTGTCTTTGCACAGTGGTTTGCGGATAAAGGCTGGCAGCTGCGCCAACACCAGCGTGAATTGCTGGAGCGCAGTCTGGCGGGGCAGTCTACATTGCTGATTGCACCCACAGGAGCCGGTAAAACACTGGCCGGTTTTTTGCCTGCACTGACTGATCTGACATTGCGCGCGCAGAGCGGTGCGCGTAATCAGCCGCGCCGTTCCGGTATTCACACACTTTATATCTCGCCGCTCAAAGCGCTGGCTGTTGATATTGAACGCAATCTGGCGAAGCCGGTTGCGGAAATGGCGCTGCCGGTAACTATTGAAACCCGTACAGGGGACACGCCTGTCCATAAAAGGCAGCGGCAGAAACTGGCGCCGCCGGATATATTGCTCACCACACCGGAGCAACTGGCTCTGTTACTGGCGGGCAAAGATGCGGCAGATTTCTTTGCGGATTTGCGTTTCGTAATTTTTGATGAGCTGCATGCGCTGGTTACTTCAAAACGCGGGCAGTTGCTGGCACTGGGGCTGGCACGGCTGCGCAATCTTGCACCGCAGATGCAGACAATCGGCCTGTCGGCAACAGTGGCAGAGCCGGATGATCTGCGTCACTGGCTGGTTACGCAGAGTGATACTCCTGCACTGGCCGGACTGGTTACTGTGCAGGGCGGCGCAAAGCCGGAGATCAGCATATTACAATCCGGCGAGCGGATACCATGGGCCGGTCACAGTGCCGGCTATGCACTCGGCGATGTTTATGAACTGATCCGGCAATTCCGCACGACATTGATTTTCGTGAATACCAGATCGCAGGCAGAGCGGATTTTTCAGGAGCTCTGGCGTATCAATGAGCTGACCTTACCGATCGGCCTGCATCACGGTTCGCTGGATGCCACACAGCGTCGTCGTGTGGAGGAGGCGATGTCCCGCAATGCTCTGCGCGCAGTTGTGGCAACCTCGACCCTTGATCTGGGGATCGACTGGGGTGATGTCGATCTGGTTATCCATATTGGCGCGCCGAAAGGTGCCAGCAGACTGGCACAGCGTATTGGGCGCTCCAATCACCGTATGGATGAGCCAAGCCGCGCAGTTCTGGTGCCTGCAAACCGTTTTGAAATGCTGGAATGCAATGCGGCGCTGGTTGCCAATGTAGAAGGGGTGCAGGATACGCCGCCTCTGGCCGACGGTGCTCTGGATGTGCTGGCGCAGCATATACTCGGCATGGCCTGTGCCGGACCGTTTCATGCGGATGTGCTTTACGCAGAAATATGCTCGGCAGCACCCTATCAGCATTTATCCCGTCATCAGTTTGATCATGTGCTGGATTTTGTGGCAACCGGTGGCTATGCGCTGCGTGTCTATGAGCGGTTTGCAAAAATCCGCCCGATGCCGGACGGGCGCTGGCGTGTCAGCAATGGCAAAGTTGCACAGCAATATCGCCTCAATATCGGTACGATTGTTGAAGCGCCGGAACTGAATATCCGCATGATCCGTAAGGGGCGGAAACTTGCAGGAAGCGCCGCCAGCCCCATGCGCGGCGGGCGGATATTAGGGCGTATCGAAGAGTATTTTCTCGAAACGCTGACACAAGGCGATACGTTCTTTTTTGCAGGTCAGACTGTGCGTTTTGAAGGTATCCGCGACAATGAATGTCTGGTGTCGCAGGCCTCCGGCGAGGATGCGAAAGTGCCGGTCTATGCGGGCGGGAAATTTCCGCTCTCAACCTATCTGGCCTCGGAAGTCCGTGCGATGCTGGCGGATGACAAAAGCTGGCAGCAATTGCCGGATCAGGTGCGTGACTGGCTGCAATTGCAGCGTGACCGCTCTCTGTTACCGGCACAGAACGAATTGCTGGTTGAGACTTTTCCGCGCCAGAACCGGTTTTATATGGTGTGCTATCCGTTTGAAGGCAGGCTGGCGCATCAGACATTGGGGATGTTGCTGACGCGGCGGCTGGATCGGGCAGGTGCGAGGCCGCTGGGATTTGTGGCAACGGATTATTCGCTGGGGCTGTGGGCGGCGCGTGATCTGAACGCGATGATGGAAGGTGGTGAATTATCGCTGGACGCATTGTTCGATCAGGATATGCTCGGTGATGATCTGGAAGCATGGCTGGATGAAAGCTATCTGCTGAAACGCACTTTCCGCAATTGTGCGTTGATTTCCGGTATGATTGAACGGCGCCATCCGGGTAAGGAAAAGACCGGCAGACAGCTGACGATTTCCACCGATCTGATCTATGATGTGTTGCGCAGCCACGAACCGGATCATATTTTACTGCAAGCCACACGGGCAGAGGCCGCAACGGGGCTGCTGGACATTGCCCGTCTCGGAACAATGTTGCAGCGTGTACGCGATGACATTGTTCATCGGAACCTGTCGCATATTTCGCCTTTGGCATTGCCTGTGATGCTGGAAATCGGCAAAGAACGGGTTGCCGGAACAGATGACGATTTGCTGGAAGATATGACCCGTGAGGCACTGGAAAATTGACAAGTGTGATTAAGCAGGCGCATCAGGGCGGCGCGGATATTCTCATCAATGATACGCTGTGCCATCTCGATCCGCGCGGGATATTATACCTGCCGTCATACCGGACGCTGGTGGTGTCTGATCTGCATCTGGAAAAAGGGTCATTCTTTGCTAAGCGCGGCATGATGCTGCCGCCTTATGATACGCTGGCCACATTAGCGCTGCTCAAGACCATCATTGATGATTATCAGCCATCTTGTGTCATCAGTCTCGGAGATAGTTTTCACGATTGTCATGGCGCATCGCGGCTGGCAGATGAGGCATCCGGTTTGCTTCGCCAGATTATGAAAAGCCGCCAATGGCTATGGATTGAGGGTAATCATGATCCGGTACATCCGGCGGGGCTTGAAGGGGAGAGCATGGCGCAATTCAGGCTTGGCAGTCTGATCTTCAGGCACGAGCCGCTTGCGGGAGATAATCCCGGTGAGGTGGCTGGTCATTTGCACCCCGTAGCAAAGATTATACGGCAGGGGCGCAGTGTACGGCGTTCTTGTTTTGTCAATAATGGGCACCGCCTGATCATGCCGGCATTTGGTGCCTATACGGGTAGCCTTAACGTGCTGGATAAGGCATTCCGCGGGCTGTTTGATGTGAGTGGTTTTGACGTGCATTTGCGCAGTGAAACGCGGATATTCACTGTACATCCGCGTTTTTTACGACCTGACTAATTAGAGCGGTTTACGTCCAGATTGGATCATAGCGCTCGCTCTAAATTCTTTATTTGGTCGCATTATCACTGCCGTCAAGTTGATCCAACTTGACTGTGAAATGCTCTAGTCTTTACGGAACAGCAATTGTCCGAGCCAGCCTGTGAGACCGGCGAGAAAAACGGCAAACAGACCATAGGCAAGACTATATTGATGCGCCGCCTCAAAAATCTGCTGCTCGAGACCGGCTTTGACAATATTGAGATGGGTATTAGCTTCCCCGATGAACACGCCATGGCGGAACAGCAGCGCACGGGCTTTATGCCGCCCGACCGGCACATTGGTTGAAAGCGCCAGTGTTGCGCGGAACAAAGTCTGCGAAACAAATTCGACCGAGCCGACTTTCTGGCTGTAAAGTCCCTGACGGGATTTCAGATCGCGCAACTCCTGCCCGAAGCGCATGGCATTCGGATCTGTCAGCGTGCCATATTCAGGGTTCAGCGCGAAATAATTGACGCCGAGCGAAAGCTGGCGATAGGTTTTCTCGTCGGTAATATCCTGCAGAGGTCGCGTGGATGCCAGAGAATAGGAAAGCGGCACAGATGTGAATGTTTCTGAATCCGCATTAACCCAGACGCCGAGATAGCGTGACTTTTCACGAACGACGAGATTACGCTGCGGGCCTTCCAGCACCACGATAATATCGTAGCGTCCTTGCCTGCGGATCAGCGGATCGGCATTATCCAGCGCACCGAAAATTGTCAGATTGGTGCCGCTGAAATTGGAAGCAATGGCAATCGTTTCTGTCGAAAGGCCGATTTCGATTGTTTCAGGCAATTGCTGCGGGTCTTGCAGATTGGTGACCGCAGCCATTTCCTGTCCGCGCTCTTTTATCCGTGTCGCGGCATTACCGCTCTGGAGCGGTACCAGTGCGGTGAGCAAAACAGTTGCGAGTAAGCTTTTGCGGATGATCTGTTTCATCTTACTCATCCGCAAAGCCGATGGAGAAAAGATTATCCGGCTGAATGAACAGGCCGAAAGCCAATCGCAGAGCAACGGCCAGAACCAGCAATGCCAGCAGCATACGCAATTGCTCGCCGCGCAATTTGCGTCCTGCTCTTGCGCCATATTGCGCGCCGATCACGCCGCCGACCATCAGCAAAAAGGCCAGTACAATATCAACAGTATGGTTATTGGTTGCCTGCATCACCGTTGTGAATGCGGTCACAAAAGTGATCTGAAACAGCGATGTACCAACAACCACATTTGTCGGAACGCGCAGCAGATAAATCAGCGCCGGAACCATGATAAAACCGCCGCCGACACCCATTACGGATGAGAGCAGGCCGATGCAGAAACCGATGGCCAGTACCGGAATAATACTGACATAGATCATCGAGGCGCGGAACCGCGCCTTGAACGGCATACGGTGAATCCAGTTATGTTGCCCCGAGCGGCGGACATCCGGTGCTTTGCCGTCTTTGTTGCGGCGAAGGGTGCGCCAGCTTTCAACGGCCATCAGGCCACCGACAGAGCCGAGAAAGACCACATAAAGCAGGGAGATAATCAGATCGAGCTGACCGAGATCTCGCAACAGCGAAAATATGTAAATACCGACCAGAGAACCGACAAGACCGCCGATCACCAGCAATATGCCAAGCTTGAAATCCAGCGTCCGGCGTTTGAAATGCGTAAGCGCGCCGGAAACGGAGGAGGCGATAACCTGATTAGCGCCGGTGGCAACAGCAATAGCGGGTGGTATATTGTAGAAGATCAGCAGAGGAGTAATCAGGAATCCGCCGCCAACGCCGAACAGACCTGACAAAAAGCCGACAGCCGCCCCCATGCCGAGAAGAACCAGCATGTTGACTGAAATTTCTGCTATTGGCAGATAAATACCCACGACCCACTACCATTACTATGACACTGCCGGAGATTGAAATCTGTATCCCTTTATCCGGTGTACAGCTAAGCTCCCCGCAGAGTTCTCCCGAAAATAATACCCGGCCTATCGTCAGACTTTGCAGCTTTTCGATGGCGGCGGGCGGTTATTCTTCGTGACCTGACAGAATTCTGAGTTTAACCGCCATTTGCGGCGTTAAACCTGAAAATACATATGCTGATGTCGTTTTTTGCGTGCTTTTTGAATGCAACACACCCATCGTCGCAAAAAACTGTTAATTTTCTGCGCCTTTGGCAGCGCCAAGTCAAACCATCACTGTGCATAAGATGATGCGAAACCGTCAGCCTGAATAGTCACCGGAGATTGTGTGCGGCAGGTGTTGCAGTTAGGCCGCAATTTTATGCGTAACCGCCGTAAAAATCCCCCTCTGCCAGCACGGCAAAGGGGGATGATTTCTTGTTATTACTGATTGTTGCCGGTGCAAATCAGCTGTTCTTGGCGAGCAGTGCTTCAACCAGTTTCTGATCCACTTCGCCGGTCGGCTTCATGCCATTGGCTTTCTGAAAAGCGGAAATCGCTTCTCTGGTTTTATTGCCCATAACACCGTCTGCCGTGCCTGCATCATAACCGTTTTTCTGCAGGATCAGCTGAATATTACGGACGGCTTTTTTCATGTCGACGGAAGCTGTGGTGACAGCTTTGTCATCAGCCCAGGCATCCGGAATGCTGACCGAGTTGGCATCCTCAATCATGTCCTTCGGCTTCCAGAGCTTGGTCAGGTTGATTGCCCGCTCCAGCTGTTCAGGCTTGAGGGATTTTGCAATCTGATCACGCTTGTCAGCCGCGTCCGTATCACCGGCATTGGCAGCCAATGCGAACCATTTATAGCTTTCTTCCAGATTTTGCGTGCGACCCAAACCCTTAGCGGTCAGAATACCCAGATTATACTGGCTGTCTTTTACGCCGAGTTCTGCAGCGCGGAAGAACCATTTGGCAGCATTGTCATGATCTGCCTTGCCGTCCGGCCCCATAGCATAGAGCACGGCAAGATTATGCATGGCGCTGGCATTGCCCTGTGCAGCAGACTGCTCATAGAGTTGTGTTGCCTTGATCGCATCGCGCGGCATACCAAGGCCTTTTTCGTTGAAATTGGCAAGACGGTACTGGGCAGGTGCAAAACCGCGTTCCGCAGACAGAGCATACCATTTGGCAGCTTCCGCAAAATCGCTGGCAACACCGCGGCCGTCTGTATAACGCATACCGATTTCATAAAGAGCACGGGCATCGCCGCTTTCGGCGGCATTGCGCAGTGCAATCGGGCCGGCTTCTTTCGGCACAGCAGGGACTGCGGTCAGTTTCGCCGTTGCAGCAGCTTCGCTCTTTTGCGGCAGGCTTTGCGTTGTCGTCTGATCCGGTGTTGTTGTCTCAGCCTGAGCCGTGTGAACCGGCGTGTTGTTTGCAGGCAGTTCCGGCATTGGCTGCATGTCCGGCGCGGCTGCTACCGGCGGATTAATAACAACAGGCTTGATAACGGCCTGTGTGCTGCCGGTCATTGGTCTGGCAGAGAGAGGCTCGGTCGGAAATTCGCGTGAACCAAGCGGCTGCGCTTCTGTACCGTCATAAACCGGACCATGGTTCAGGCTGGTAATCTGAAGCGTGGATGCAGTCTGCTCTTCCGGTTGCGCCGGATTATCAAGCGTGGTGATTGTCGGCAAAACAGGTTTCTTGTCTTCAATCACAGCCGGAGCGGTATTAACCGGTGCAGGCTGCACACTGGCCAAATCCGGTGATTGCGGAACAACGCTGTCCTGCTTTTCAGTCAGATAGCTGTTGCCAAGCTGCAAGCCGGTTACAGCAATGATGATGGCGCCGATAGCCAGCAGAAGCGGCTTGCGCAGGGAGCGCTTTGGCTTGTCTGGAGCAGTCGTGCGGTCTTCATCGGATGTGATATCGCCGCCCAGAGTACCGTCGCTCAGGTTCTGATCGCGCAGACGTCCGGTTTCATCCGCTGCAGCTTGCGCCGCACGGCGTGCCGCGCTGATAAGATCGGATTTGCCGGAGGAGGGATTATGATCCGGCCCGCGGCCACGCTGTTCATCGCGAACACGGCGGATAATGGCGTTAAGATCCGGCATTGCTGCAAGGGTCTGGTCGGTGCTTTCTTCTTCGGATTTGACCGGAATACGGTTTGCCGCAGGCGGGGTATCCAGTGTCAGCAGATCCGCGTCTTCAATCTCAAAAGCATCGGTTGTTGCCGAAGTCGGGTTGTTTGGCTTGGAACGGCGCACAGCCTGAGCCAGACCGCTTAGCAATGATTTGCGTGCTGTACCGGTTGTTTCGGCCTCTGTATCTGCAGCTATTTTCTCCGGTGCAGGATTGGCAGCGGATTTGACAGCGGCACGTGCAGCTTCAATAGCCGCTGCAGCCGGTGAAGGCACAGCGGAAAATGCTGCATTGCGTGAAGAATTACCTGCTGTTGGTTCCGGATCATTGCCCCATTCAGGAATAGAGAACTGGCTGGTAAAGCGTGTTGCATTATGCTGTTCGCGCGACTGAGCGGCAGGACGCGAAGGCTGCGCAAAAGGCGGCTTCTGCAGATTGTCTTTTTCAATCTGTCCAAGACGCTCGGCAATTTTCAATAATGTATCATGAACCTTGTTAAAGGTGCGGCTGTTACGTTCATCCGTATCACGGGTCAGTTGTTCCAGCGCCTTGAGATCATCGGCAAGCTGGCGGGCAAAATCTGTGTCGCGGGAAGGGCCTTTGTCCACAACCTGACGAATGGCTTCCTCTGCGGCTTCACGGGCAGCGCTCAGAACTGTGTCGCGGTTAATGTCGATGGCGCGTTCAATCACATCGAGACGCGGCTTGATCTCTGCCAGTTCAGGCAGCAGGCTTTCCGGCTTGCTGAGCTGTTCTGTGATAAAACCAAGCTGCTTTTCGAGATTGCGCATCAACTGCTGATCGGCCGCCGGCGCTGCAGGCACAGCCTGCAAAACAGCGGTTTGTTCCGAGACCTGACGGGTAATCAGATCGAGGCGGTTTTCCAGTGCCTGAATAAAGCGGTCATCATTCAGCGCGGTTTTATGGGCGCTGTTGCGATATTGCTCGTCCAGATGACTGGTCAGATCGGCAAAACGGCGATCGAGTTCTTCAAAAACAGCATTTTCCTGCTCCGGCTGCTGGCGATGATAGCTGGTCGCAAGAATTGCGCGGCTGATTTCATCCAGACGTTCGTCCAGCTGACGCAGGGAGTGGCTCTGATTGTCCGGCAGCTGTTCAATGGCATGGCGCAAATCATCGAGGCGTGTCGTGATCGCATCCAAAGCCGGATCAATATGTGCCGACTGGCTTGCATGGAATTTTTCAGTCTGCTGCTGTTCAAAATTGTCAAAGCGCTCATCCAGCGCATCCCAGCGATGGCTCATACGGCGCAGGGATTCTTCCCGTGCCAGAGTCTCAACAGTCCGCTTCAGCTCCTCAAAATCACGACGCATAATTGCATCGGTATTCGGGCTGTTATTGGCGGACAGATTGCTGGTGCCAGCGATAAAGCGGTCGGCAGCGGAAAGGCGTGCCGGATTGTGCTGCACACCTGTATCAGACAGATGCAGTTTTTCGCTGATTGCTGCTGCCTGTCTCAGTTCTGTACGGGCGCGCAAACGCTGTAATTCGTCGGCAATAGCAGCCAGAGCTTCCTTGTGCGGATTGTCCGCAGAAGCCGGTGCAGATGGTGCGCGCGGTGCAACTGCCGGATCATTACGCAGAAATTCAAGAGCATCAGGTGATGCCGTTTCATCGGCAGCCTGCGTGTGACGGGAAAAGTCTTCCGCCTCCCGCCGCTCGACAAGATGATTTTCAAGGGCGGACAAAGTGCGGTTCAATTCCTCAAGCGATGCAAGCGGACGGCGCTCACGACGCATATTCAGATTATCGAGAGGAGACCGCTGATTTGTCATCGCCGTTTACACTTTTCAAACTGTGCGCCTTAAAGGAGCTGGTCAGATTGTCCGTTTGTTTTCGCCTGCAGGTCTTGCTGGCGGATCAAAGCAGGGTCTTTGTTGAGGTGGTTGCAAGGCACCACACGAAACACAGACTTTGCCTCAGACGCAGTTTTGTCGAAACGTGGTAAATAAGCGGTTAATTTTGGTGATAATTCTTAACTTTATCTTTGTCTGAGAATGAGTGTGTTCTTATTTACCGGTAGAGACGCTGGTGTTCAGGAGATCCGCAAGGGCGACAGGCAGGCTTTGAAACGATTATGTTTTTAAGAATGTGCTGATTTATGTAATGCAATTTTCATTTAATAAAAAAGCCCCGCCTCATAGAGGCAGGGCTTTAAGTTCCGCTTGTGATCGTTAACGATCAGCAGATTAGAACTTGTAGTTTACGCCGATACGTACTTCGTTAACGTAGGTTTTGAAGTTACGATCATTCTTGTAAAGATCAGCCGCTTTGAGGTTTGGATCGGTCAAGTTAACATTGTTTTTACCGAAGTTCTTGTGCAGATACTCGGTTTTAATTGTCCAGTTGTCTGTAACCGCATATTCAAGACCTGCGCCGACAGTCCATCCAACAACTGTTTTGGAGTTGTTTGAATCAAATGCTTGTCCGCCTTTTCCGGCCCAACATTTGCCAACAGTTACTGAGACCAGAGTGCTGTCACAGCCGAGATTGTACTTTGTATTACCCCAGGCAAGACCACCGGTGACGAATGGCAGGAAGCGGTCGGCTGCGTAACCCAGACGGGCACGTACTGTACCATTGGTGCCAAGCTTGTCTGTGCCATAATACGGGCTGTACTGATTATCGTCGCGGCCCATCCAGCTTTTCTTTACGCTTCCGAAAGAAACGTCAGCTTCTGCACCGAGAACGACATTGTTGTCGAACTGCCAGTTGTAACCAGCCTGCAGACCACCAAAGCCACCTTTGATTTTCTGTTCTTTGGCATCTGGATTGTTGACGTCGTGTGAGCGACCCCAGCCGTAACCGGCATGCGCACCGATATAACCACCGGTCCAGCTGAATGCGGAATATTCAACCGGTGCTGGTTCTGGAGCAGAAACAATAGCGTCTGCGGCGAAAGCCTGACCGGACAGTACAGTCATGGCGAGAAGGGCTACGATTTTTTTCATATCAAAAGTCCGTTCGTTAAAGAATTTGAACTGACCATATCGGTAAAAAAATTAATGAACACCCTAAAATTATAGTTTAAGAATTGCTAATTAATATTTGCCAAGTTGCTGAAATGTCTTGTTTTTCCATAATAATGGACGCGTGAATACACTTAAAATGTATTAACTGATTGAAAATCAAAATGTTAAATTATTTTAGAATGAAGTAATTTTGTGTTGATTTAGTATATTTTAGATTTTCTTGATATATTGTTTCTTGGTTTTTACACTTACTTATGTTGCAAAAATGTATCTGTTTTTCTGTGTGAATTCTAAATTTATTTTCTGCAAAATTGCGATTTTCATTCAAAAAGCCCGGTTTTGAAGAATCGAACAGCAGTTTTTGGGTGTTTAAATAGTATTTCCTCTTCAGAGGTCTCTGTTTGGTGCAGCCGGTGGCAAAATCCTGAATTTAAATTTTCAAAAAATGGATTTTTGACGTTTACGCAAACGTCAAAATTTATTAGGCTGATATCCGAAGGTGCCGTAAAGTTTTTTGCTGTCTCATAAAAATGACGGTTTTCACGCAAGAGTGCATACTGTCAGACTGATCCCGTGATAGGCTGCTAAAGACGCCATGGGAAAGCGAGTAGATGCTGCCGGAGAGGAGTCCGGTCGTATCAGGGCAGAAAGAGAACGGCACCACAGGACGCGGATTATTCTGTGTTCTGAATGTTTGAATGACAACGCGCGGGAGAGGTGGCGTCTTCATGAGCACCTCCGCCTGCATTCCGGCAGAGCAATCATCTGCCGACGTCAAACTTGGAGGAAGTGCATGCCAGTCTATCGCGCGCCGGTTCGGGATACACAGTTTATTCTGAATGATGTTTTGGGCGTCCAGTCCCGTAATGATCTGTCGTCTTATGCGGAAATGAGCGCAGACACGATTGAAGCTATTTTGCAGGAAGGCGCGAAGCTCGCCGAGCAGACATTGTTCCCTGTCAATTATAGCGGGGATCGTGAGGGCTGCGAACGTCTGCCCGATGCTTCTGTGAAAGTGCCGCAGGGTTTCAAAGAAGCCTATGATCAATATTGTGCCGGTGGCTGGGTTGGCCTTGCCGCACCGGAAGAGTTTGGCGGTCAGGGGCTGCCATATCTGCTCCATGCTGCCGTGGGTGAATATATGTCATCGGCCAATATGGCGCTGATGATGTATCCGGGCCTGACACAGGGCGCGATTGCCGCCATTATTACCCACGGTACAGATGAGCAGAAGCAGGCCTATCTGCCAAAGATGATTGAAGGCCGCTGGTCAGGCACTATGAACCTCACCGAACCGCATTGCGGTACGGATTTGGGCTTGCTGCGCACCAAAGCTGTGCCGCAGGCGGATGGCTCCTACAAGATTACCGGTTCGAAGATTTTTATCTCTGCCGGTGAACATGGCATGACTGACAATATTATCCACCTGGTGCTGGCACGAATTGAAGGCGCACCAGAGGGTAACAAAGGCATTTCGCTGTTCATCGTGCCGAAATTCAATCTTGATGCCAATGGCGAAGCAGGCACACGCAATGGTGTGGCTTGCGGCTCTATTGAAGAAAAGATGGGTATTCACGGCAACTCAACCTGCGTGATGAATTATGATGACGCGACGGGTTTCCTGATCGGCGGTGAAAACAAAGGCCTGCGTGCCATGTTCACCATGATGAATGAAGCGCGTCTCGGTGTGGCGCTGCAGGGTCTGTCGATTGCCGAAACCGCCTATCAGAATGCTGCTGATTATGCGCGCGATCGTTTGCAGGGACGGGCGCTGACCGGTGCGAAATATCCGGACAAAAAAGCTGATCCGATCATCGTGCATCCGGATATCCGCCGCACATTGATGACCATCCGCGCTTTTAACGAAGCTGGTCGTGCCTTGCTGCTTTCAACCTCGCTGCAATCCGATATCGCCCATCACTCTGCTGATGAAGCTGCACGCCAGCTGGCCGATGATCATGTCGGGCTGCTGACACCGGTGCTGAAAGGTGTGCTGACCGACAAAGGTTTCGACCATGCGGTTATGGCGCAGCAGGTCTTTGGCGGCCACGGCTATATTGAAGAAAATGGCATGAGCCAATATGTGCGCGATGCCCGTATCACCATGATTTATGAAGGTGCCAATGGTATTCAGGCGCTGGATCTGGTGGGGCGCAAACTGCCTGCCAATGGCGGCCGTGCCTTGATGGCCTATTTCAAGGAAATCGGTGATTTTTGCGAAGAAAACCGCGCAGATGAAGCCCTGTCTTTCTACACTAAACATCTGAAAAAAGGGCTGAACGATCTGCAGGGCGCATCCATGTGGCTGATGCAGAATGCAATGGCCAATCCGGATAATGCCGGTGCCGCCTCAACAGATTATATGCATCTCTTTGGTCTGGTCGCTTTCGGTTATATGTGGGCGAAAATGGTGAAAGCCGCACAGGCAAAGCTGAATGCCGGTGCTGGTGACAAAGCCTATTATGAGGCTAAACTTGTCACAGCCCGTTTCTACATGGAGCGTATCATGCCGGAAACGCAATTGCGCTTAGCACGTATTCAGACCGGTGCCGATACGATGATGACACTGCCGGAAGATGCTTTTTAAGAAACGCTGAGAGCGTCTTAAAAAGTTGGAAAAGTTGGGAGTTAATTGAACTATGGCTGATGCTTTTATTTATGATCATGTGCGCACTCCGCGCGGACGCGGCAAGAAAGACGGGAGTCTTCATGAAGTGCCTGCGGTGCGTCTTGGTGCCAAAGTGCTGGAAGCTCTGCGTGATCGCAACGGCATTGATACTGCAAAAGTAGACGATATTATTTTCGGCTGTGTCGATCCGGTGGGGGAAGCCGGTGCGGTAATCCCGCGCTCGGCAGCCTTTGAAGCAGGATATGATTTTAAAGCACCCGGTATGCAAATTTCGCGCTTCTGCGCCTCCGGTCTTGATGCGGTTAATCTCGCTGCCGCTAAAATTGCAGGTGGCACAGACGAGCTGGTGATTGCCGGCGGCGTGGAAAGCATGTCACGCGTCGGCATGGGGATGTCCGGCGGTGCATGGTATATGGACCCGTCGGTTGGTTTTCCGGGCTGGTTTATGCCGCAGGGTGTATCGGCTGATCTGATCGCCACGAAATATGGCTTCTCCCGCGAAGATGTGGATGCTTATGCGGTGGAAAGCCAGCGCCGGGCAGGCGAAAGCTGGAAGAAGGGTTATTTCAAAAACTCCGTCATTCCGGTGAAAGACGTCAACGGTCTGACTATTCTTGATCATGACGAACATATGCGTCCGACGACCGATCTGGCAGCTTTGTCCGGCCTTAATCCGTCTTTTGTGATGCCGGGGGAAATGGGCGGCTTTAATGCTGTGGGTATTCAGGCGCATCCGGAAGTCGAAACCATCAATCACGTTCACCATGCAGGCAATTCATCCGGTATTGTTGATGGTGCGGCGGGTGTGCTGGTCGGTTCCAAGCGTGCGGGTAAGATGCTGGATATTCGCCCACGCGCCCGTATCCGCGCTTTCACCAATATCGGCTCCGATCCGGCATTGATGCTGACAGGCCCTGTGGATGTCACGGAAAAACTGCTGGATCGCGCCAAAATGAAGCTCTCGGATATTGATCTGTTCGAGCTGAATGAGGCTTTTGCGGCTGTGGTTCTGCGTTACATGCAGGCTTTCAATATTCCACATAGCAAGATCAATGTGAATGGCGGCGCGATTGCCATGGGCCACCCTCTGGGCGCAACCGGTGCAATCATTCTCGGCACTGTGCTCGATGAGCTGGAGCGGCGTGATCTCAATACGGCACTGGTTACCCTGTGTATCGGTGCAGGTATGGGCACTGCAACCATCATTGAGCGTGTGTGAGGGAGGGTAGTCCAATGACAAATTACAAGAATTTTAAAGTTGAAACCGGCGCAGACGGTATTGCTGTTGTCACATGGAATATGCCTGACAAAAGCATGAATGTTCTGACCGTAGAGGTGATGACAGAGCTTGACCAGATTATTGATCAGGTTGTGGCAGATAGCACGATTAAAGGTGCGGTGATTACCTCCGGCAAGGATACATTCTCCGGCGGTGCCGACCTCACCATGATGCAGGAAATGCTTGCGCGTTTCAAAAAAGAGCAGAAACAGGATGCTGACAAAGCTGTCCAGAACCTGTTTGACAATGTCGGTCGCATGACCGGTCTTTACCGCAAGCTTGAAACCTGCGGCAAGCCTTGGGTCTCGGCAATCAATGGTACCTGTATGGGCGGGGCGCTGGAGCTGTCGCTCGCTTGTCATGGCCGTGTGGTTTCCGATGCGGAAGGCGTGAAGCTGGCGCTGCCGGAAGTTAAAGTCGGTCTGTTTCCGGGGGCCGGTGGTACGCAGCGTGTGCCGCGTCTGGTCAACCAGCAGGATGCCCTGCAGATGATGACCACCGGTTCCAGTCTCACCGCAGCCCGTGCCAAAGGCATGGGACTTGTGCATGAAGTGGCTCCGGCGAAGAAGCTGGTGGAAACCGCTAAAAAGATGATCCGTAACGGGTTGAGGCCTGTTCAGCCTTGGGATGAGAAGGGCTTTAAGCTGCCGGGTGGTGCGATTTATTCCGCTGCGGGTGCCAATCTCTGGCCAGCGGCGACAGCCATTCTGCGTCGTGAAACTTCCGGTAATTATCCGGCAGCACTGACCATTCTCAAATGCGTTTATGAAGGTCTGCTGGTACCGTTTGATACCGGCTTGAAGATTGAACAGCGCTATTTCACGCATATTCTGCAGACCACTGAAGCGCAGTCGATGATCCGCTCGCTTTTTGTATCCCTGCAGGAGTTGAACAAAGGCGCACGCCGTCCTGAAGGCATCAAGCCGACCAAATTCAAGAAAATCGGTGTTATCGGCGCTGGTTTCATGGGCGCAGGTATTGCCTATGTCACGGCCAAAGCCGGTATTCCGGTGGTGCTGATTGACCGTAATCTGGAAGCAGCGGAAAAAGGTAAAGCACATTCTGCTGATCTGATTGCCAAAGAGATGCAGAAAGGCCGGATGACAGCTGATGATAAAGACAAGCTGCTGGCATTGATTACGCCTTCTGCCGATTATGCGGCGCTGGATGGTGCCGATCTGGTGATTGAAGCTGTCTTTGAAGATCGCGGCGTCAAACAGGCGGCAACAGAACAGGCAGAAGCGGTACTGGGGCAGAATGCAATTTTTGCTTCCAATACCTCGACCCTGCCGATTACCGGCCTTGCCAAAGTCTCGCAGCGTCCGAAAAACTTCATCGGCCTGCACTTCTTCTCACCGGTTGATAAGATGATGCTGGTTGAAGTGATTATGGGCAAGAAAACCGGCGAAAAAGCTCTGGCAACAGCACTGGATTATGTGCGTGCTATCAAAAAAACGCCGATCGTTGTCAATGATACACGTGGTTTCTACGTCAATCGTTGCGTGCTGCGTTATATGTCTGAAGCCTATAATATGCTGGTTGAGGGCGTGCCGCCTGCGATGATCGAAAATGCCGCCAAAATGGCCGGTATGCCGGTCGGACCGCTGGCACTCAATGATGAGACAGCGATTGATCTGTCGCAGAAAATTCTCAAGGCAACGCTGGCTGATCTGGGTGACAAGGCTGTTGATCCGCGCCATGTTGAACTGGTCAACACGCTGGTGGATAAATATGACCGCCTTGGCCGCAAGAACGGCAAGGGCTTCTATGATTATCCGGCACGGCCTGCCAAGAAACATTTGTGGCCTGAGCTGAGCACACTCTATCCGCAGCAGGATGCGGACAAGGTGGATGTGGAAGTGCTGAAAGAGCGTTTCCTCGTCACTATCGCTCTGGAAGCTGCCCGTGTGATGGAAGAAGGTATTGTGACCGATCCGCGTGAAGCCGATGTCGGCTCCATTCTCGCTTTCGGTTTTGCACCTTATACCGGTGGCACACTGTCTTACATCGATGGTATGGGCGCAAAAGCTTTCGTCAAACTGGCGAAGAAGTTGCAGAAGGATTACGGAGCGCAGTTCAAGGCACCAAAACTCCTGACCGATATGGCCGAGAGCGATGAGACTTTCTATCAGCGTTTCAATCCCTATAAGGCCGCGGATAAAGCTGCCTAAAGCATTTCCAGCAAAAGTGGGAACCGGTTTTGCGTCCGGAAATGCTCTAACACGCAGTTTTGATCGGGAATGATAAAATGGCGCGGATATCTCTGCGCCATTTTCGTTTTTGTTGATGTTCTGATGTATGAGCTGAGTTATACTTATGAGGATTTTATTCCTTCGGATGGCTTATGTTTACCCATGCAGAACTCTGGTCAGCCATTGATAGTGTGGCAAAGCGGGCGCAATTGACGCCATCCGGTCTGGCACGGCGTGCCGGGCTTGACCCGACGACGTTTAATAAGTCCAAACGCTTTGCGGCGGATGGCAGGCCGCGCTGGCCATCAACGGAATCTCTGGCTAAAATTCTGGAGGTCACTGCAATGGATGTGATGACATTTGCACAATTGCTGGCAGGCGAAAAATCTATTAATTCGCAGCAGAAGAAGCATGACAATGAACAGGAGTAAGTATGCGTAAACCGGCGACCCTTCGGACAATCCTGCCGCCGATCCTTGCTTTCAGTGTTGGTGCTACTTTATTTGCTGCCTATGTTGCCCCGTTTTACGGCGCGCTTGATCGTGAAACAGGCAGCGGTGAAACCGGTATTGTCATAGAAAATTTCGATCTGCCGGAAGATATGCCGCCGGAGCGTTTGCCGTCCGGCAATCTTGCTGGATCTTCAGAAAGTGACGAAAACAATACACAGCCGGATAATCCTTTGCCTGATGTTTCCGGTGAAATGCAGACTAAGCCTCTGGAACGCGTAGAGCCGCGCCCGCCTTTGAGCGATCTGGGGCTGGCTACGCCGGTGCAGGAAAAAACACCTGAGGCAACACAATCTGAGAAACTGACTGAAGAGCAGGCGGCCGCAGGCGGTTTGTTCTATCGTCCTGTGGCATTGGCTGCAGGCAGACTGGCTGTGGGCAATCGCACGATCGAGCTGAACGGCATTGATATTGTCGAGCCGGATGCATCCTGTTCCGATGTGAATGGTGACGTCTGGCAATGTGGTATGCAGGCACGCACAGCATTTCGTTCATGGCTGCGTGGTCGTGCTGTCAGTTGTAATATGGATGGTGTTGAGCAAAATCAGGAGCTGATCCGCACAAGCTGTACATTGGCGGGTACGGATGTTGCACGCTGGCTGGTGGAAAATGGCTGGGCACGGGCAACGTTCGGCGGCCAATATGCAGACAGCCAGACACAGGCCGAGAAAATGCTGCTTGGTGTTTTTGGCCGCAAGCCGGTAACGGATATGCCGCAAAACTCAGGAGATAATCCGGCTGGTATTGCGCCTGCACCATCATTGCCTGCGGAGAATCCGGTGCCTGATATAACTGCGCCTGAAGTCACCACGCCGGCACAACCGGTCGCGCCGGATTTACCGTTTCCACCTGCACCCCAGCAGTAAAGCATAAAAAAAAGCCGCGTTTCAGAAACGCGGCTTTTTCTTTTTATTCTGAAGTCTCAGGCGCGCTTGAGTGCTTCCGCAATCAGACCGCGTGTTTCATCAATCCCGTAAAGTGCAACGAATGAACCAAAGCGCGGGCCGCGTTCCTGTCCGATCAGCACTTCATAGAGCATCTGGAAGAACGAGACGGACACGCCAGGGCCGCCGTCAGGGCTCTTCTTATTGTGATCCTGATAGCGCTCGATAACACGCGCCACATCCAGAATGGCGTTCTGGATTGTTGAGCCGTCTGCACCGCTGTCCAGAGCGGCCAGTGCTGCATCCAGATCACGCAGAGCCTGCTGCTCAACTTCATCCGGTGCACGGAATTTCTTGCTCGGCTTCACGAAATCATTGAAGTAGCGGATGGCATATTCCACCAGAGCATTGAGTTCCGGATGGGTGGCCGGTGTCGCTCCCGGTGCATAGCGGGATATAAAGCCCCACAATGTGCTGGCATTTTCCGCATTGGATGCACTGACAAGGTTCAGCAACATGGCAAACGGCACCGGCAGATCAACCTTTGGCGGGTTGCCGTAATGCTGATGCCAGACCGGATTGTTCAGGCGTGCCGCCCAATCCTGTTTTTCATAGGCTGCCAGATAGGTGAAATATTCATCCACGGCTTTCGGAATCACGTCGAAATATAGCTTCTTCGCTGTTCTCGGCTTCTGGAACATATAGAGGCCGAGGCTTTCGGTCGGTGCATAGGTCAGCCATTCATCAATGCTGATGCCGTTGCCTTTGGATTTGGAAATCTTCTGGCCGAGATCGTCGAGGAATAATTCATAGACGAAATGCTCCGGCGCACGACCGCCAAGAATTTCACAAATCTTGTCATAGATCGCCTGATTGGTCTGGTGATCTTTACCGAACATTTCAAAGTCAACGCCGATCGCGGCCCAGCGCATGCCGAAATCTGGCTTCCACTGCAGTTTTACATTGCCGCCGGTGACAGGCAGTGTTGTTTCCACGCCGTTTTCATCGTCAAAGGTGATGGTGCCTGCTTTGGCATCAACCTTTTTCATCGGTACGTAAAGCACGCGACCTGTAGTCGGTGAGATCGGCAGAAACGGGCTGTAAGTGGCGCGGCGTTCTTCACCCAGTGTCGGCAGCATCACGGCCATGATGTCGTCGTAGCGCTCGGCAGCGCGCAGCAGCACTTCATCAAAGCGGCCGGATTTGTAATATTCCGTGGCACTGGCGAATTCATAATCGAAGCCGAAAGTGTCGAGGAAGCGGCACAGCATGGTGTTGTTGTGATCCGCAAAGCTCTTATAGTTGCCGCCAAACGGATTTGGCACAGCCGACAGCGGCAGTTGCAAAGCTGGTTCAAGCGCTGCACGATCCGGAACATTTTCCGGAATCTTGCGCATGCCGTCCAGATCATCCGAGAAGCAGATGAGCTTGGTTTTGACTTTATCTTCGGTCAGAACGCGGAATGCATGGCGCACCATGGATGTGCGTGCAACTTCGCCGAAAGTACCGATATGCGGCAGACCGGACGGGCCATAGCCGGTTTCGAAAATCACGACTTCGGGAAAGCCGGTTTTCTCGTACCGTTTTATGATTTTCCGAGCCTCTTCAAAGGGCCACGCTTTCGCCTGTGCTGCTGCCGCAATCAGGTCGGGCGCAAGGTCGATGTGGTTTGAGCGGTCGGTTGTCATAATATCTTTCCTGATAGGAGGTGTTGGTTTGAAATATCCGCACTTTTTACGCGTACGGACAGACAGGTCTATGGTGAGATGCGGGTTTCGTCAATGATGTGCTGCGCTTTCTTTACAAGCGCTGGGGGATATGATGCGCTTTCTTTGCAAGCGCGGGTGTGTAATGCAAAAATGATGGGGGTTGTGTGCATTATCCTCAGGCTGAAATGCAGTTGAACACTTGTTAAGCCCTGTGGAATAGTTTCAAAGTCATAAAAAAGCCGATGCAGGAGTTCTTGGAAATGAAAATCACGCCGCAAGATGCGCTGATCTATATTATGGTAACAGTTTCAGCTGCGGATACGCGGATGACAGATGCGGAATTGTCCTCCATCGGAAATCTTGTGCATCGCCTGCCGGTTTTTACCGGCTTTGATGATGAAAGAGTGCCGGAAATTGCCGAGCGCTGCTATGAATTGCTGACCAAAGATGATGGTCTGGATCGTATTCTGGATATTGCCCATCAGGCCCTGCCGGAAAAACTCTATGAAACAGCCTATGCGCTGGCTGTTGAAGTTGCCGCAGCCGACCTGCATGTTGAACAGGAAGAGCTGGCATTCCTGCAGCTGATGCGTGATCTATGGAATCTTGACGAGCTGAGTGTTGCTGCAATTGAGCGCAGTGCGCGCGTGCGTTTCCGCAAATTGTAATTTGATGATGAGCGCATCTTTTTTGAGATGCGCTCATTTTTATTTAATAGAAATCGACCGGAAAATAGCGCAGATACAGGTCGTCCAGCACACCTTTGCGCTCCAGTGCATTGAGTGCATTATTGAAGGCGAGACGCAGATCCGCATCTTGCTTGCGCAAAGCAATCGTCATTCCCTGTCCGAGAAACTCCGGTGCCGGATAGGCGCCGCCAATAAAGCGGCAGCAGGAGCCGTCCGGCGCGGTATTGCCTGATATCGTGCTTGGGTTCATCCAGAGCGACAGGCTCATCGCATCACCGAAAAGCAGCTGGATTTTGCCATCTCTGAGATCCTTATAGAGAAACTCGCTGTTGCTATAAGGACTGGTTTTTGCTTTCGGGAAATAGGTTTTCAACAAGGCTTCATGGGCGGAACCGGCGAGAACACCGACTGTTTTCCCGTCAGGTGAAAAGTTTTTATCGGCCAGTTCCGATGTTTTCACTGTCACAAAACGGGCTGGCAAGCTGAAATAAGCGCGGGTGAAGCTGAGTGTGGTGCGTTTTTCCCGATCCGGTGTCAGTCCGGCAATCAGCGCATCAGTTTCGTTTTTCTGCAAGGCGGGAAGCAATTCATTCCACGGGCGGGCTTCGATCAGGCAACGACTGGTGATCGCCAATTCCTGACAAAGCGCACGGATCAGATCAATATGATAGCCGCTCAGCCGTCCTTGCGGGGAGAGGCTGTTGAAAGGTGCAAAATCTGTGCCGGTCAGGAAACGTATCTGCGCTCTTTGTGAAATATCCGGTTTTGCCGGTTTCTGGTCATCTCCCGCAAGATAAGGCGGGGCGGCGTAGGATGCCGAGATGCCGGAGGCGAGTATCAGCAGGATCGCAGAGCTGACGGCTGCGCAATATTTTAACGCCCGTTTGAGCGGGGCGGAAAGAACATCATTGCGCATTGGCTGACTGCAGCTCCTGTTGGTTTGTCCAGATTTTGTTCAGTATAAAATTTTCTCCTCTTTATAGAAAGCAGAACCCGCGTGAATAATAAATTTATTTTTTGAACAATAATTAATGTTGGTATTATTGAAATTGAATGATTTGTATATTGTATTTTTTACAGTTGATATTTTTTTAAAATGATTATTATTGTTAAATTATCGTAAATTTCAAAATAGTTTTGTTTTGTTGCTTCTAATTTAATTGAGTTGATTTTGGTTAAATATTCGCGGGGGCGAAATGACAATACATTTGTTGTTTACACAAAGCTTTATAAAACTCTGCGCAGCATTCTCGGTCCGGCTTGTCGCGGCGGGATTGGGTAAAGCGGATATTATTGCGGCCTTTGCCAGCGCTGCACGGCATAATACGTCTTTTAATGATGAACTCGTGCACAAAGGCGCAATTTCTGAAGCGGCACTTTACAGGCTTTGGGCTGAAGAAACGGGGCTGACTTATGATGATGCGCCGGATGCGGGAGAGGTTTTGTTACGCCCTTTTGACGGGCCGGCTCGTCTCAGCAGTATCCGCCATATATTGATCGCGGGGCCTAAAGGTCAAAGCCTGCTTTATATGGCACCGGATCTTCGGGAATTGGCGATGCTGAAATTCTACTTACGGCAATATCCTGAAATGCGTGAGCGTTTAAGACTCTGTCCGCCCTCTGTATTGGTGGCATTATTGCATAACCGTTATGGCAAAGCCGCTGCCGGACGGGCACAAAAAATGACACCCGCACATCTTTCCGCCAGTCTGGTGCTGAACGGCTGGCAGGGTTTCTGTTTCGCAGGCTTGCTTATCGGGCTGTTATGGATGTTTCTGACGGAGGGCGGTTCCCGTTTGGCCTTTCTCTATTGGGGCATGACATTGTTTTTCTTTGCCTGCGTAACCATTCGCCTTCTGGCGGCGTGGAATGCACGGCCGCTGCATATCAGACCGCTGGCACCATACCGGCTTCATGATCTGCCGGTTTATACTGTGCTGGTGCCGCTTTATAAGGAGGCAGGGATTGTGCGGCAGCTTATACAGGCGCTCAGTGCCTTGAACTGGCCGGTTGCAAAGCTGGATATCAAACTGATTTGCGAGGCTGATGACAGTGAAACTCTGGCGGCGCTGTCACGGCATAAATTACCTGCGCAATTTGAAGTTCTGAAAGTACCCTCTATTGGCCCGCGCACCAAACCCAAAGCTCTGAATTATGCACTGCAATTTGCCCGTGGCGAATATCTTGTCGTCTATGATGCGGAGGACAGGCCGCATCGCGATCAGTTGCTGGAGGCATGGCAGGCGTTCCGGCGTGGTGGCAGTGATCTGGCTTGCCTTCAGGCGCCGCTGGTGATCGGAAATTTCAGCTGTAACTATCTGACGCGCTATTTTTCTTTTGAATATGCAGGATTATTTCGCGGGCTTTTGCCATGGCTCAGCCGTCGTGGTGCCGTGATGCCTTTGGGCGGAACATCCAATCATCTCCGGCGCAAAATACTGCAGAAAGTTGGTGGCTGGGACAGCTATAATGTGACGGAAGATGCCGATCTGGGGATGCGTCTGGCACGCTTCGGTTACAGGGTGGACGTGATTAACCGTCCGACGACCGAAGATGCGCCGGAAAATTATAAGGACTGGAAAACGCAACGCACCCGCTGGTTCAAGGGCTGGATGCAGACATGGTTGGTGCATATGCGCTCGCCAGTGCAAACCTGCCGTCAGTTAGGTGCAGCACGTTTCAGCCTTTACTTGTTATATACAACAGGTCTGCTGTTATCCGCTTTGCTGCATCCCTTTATGCTGGTCAGTCTGATTTGGGGTATTGCTCTAACAATCTCCGGTTATCACGACCAGTCGGTTGTGGCTGCGGTTTTGTTTAATGGTCTGAATTTGCTGACAGCTTATCTGAGTTTTCATTTGCTGTGTCAGAAGACACTGCGTTATGAAGAAAAACGCCGGTATTTTTATCTTTGGGGCGTGCCTTTATATTGGCTTCTACTGTCCGTTGCATCATGGCGGGCATTTTATCAGATGTTCACTGCACCCCATCACTGGGAAAAAACACCGCATTTTCCTAGCCGTATTGAGAGCGGGTTAAAACACGTTGAAGAAGACAGAAGAACTGTGCAGACTTTAGCGGTGCATTATGCACAGGAAGGCATAATCATCCGGCCGGATTGTCACAAAACCGCAATATAAATCATAAATAGTCCGGATGTTCTTTCGGGGCGGACTATGCGCTTTTCCGGAAAAACATTTGTAATCAGCAAAATAAATGTATTCTGTGAAACTGTGCTGCTATCGGAAAGATAATATGCGCATCTGTTGGAATAGAACATAGCAGGCTGCAACAGGGCAGGCATAAAGGCGGCATTCAGATCTATGGTTACCGGTCAGAAACAGCAAGGCGGCGTTTCAAACATAATGGCATCAGATACAGACGGAGAGCGGAGACAGGAGAATAGTCAGCAGAGATTGCTAAAATCTTTGCGTAAATCGGCGTCTTCTTTACTGATAATTTTGCCGTTGTTTTTACTGCTGCGCTATTGGGGCGTTTCCGTATCCCTTGCTGCGGCAGGCTGTGCGCTGCTTTTTATTCTGGTGATTGCTCTGGCGTTTTTCAGTACACCGAAACCAGTTGCGGTTGCGACCAAAACCGGCAAGCGGGAAGGGCCGTTGTCGCGCCTGTCCGGTGAGCGGCTTGCCGATTTTCTGCCTGATCCGCTGGTGCTTTTTGATACGGATGGTACGATCCTTTATGTCAATCATGCGGCTCGCGAAGCCTTCCCGCCACTGGCTCGGGATGCGTCCCTGTATTTATGTTTTCGCTCGCCGGAAATGCATTCACTGATACAGGGGATTATTGCTGACGGGCAGGCGCGGTCATCGGATTATCTGGAGCGGCTGCCGTTTGAGCGCTGGTATCGCGCTTCCGTCATGACTTTTGAAACGGCAAAAGGCGAGGCAGATTGTTTTATCCTGATCTTCCGCGACCAGACGGAGTTACGCCGTATTGACCGTATGCGGTCAGATTTTATTGCCAATGCCAGTCATGAATTGCGCACGCCTCTGGCTTCATTGCGTGGTTTTATTGAAACGCTGCAAGGCCCTGCGCGCGACGATGCCGTTGCGCGCGAGCGTTTTCTTGGCATTATGCAGACACAGGCAGACCGCATGTCGCGTCTGATCGATGATTTGCTGTCTCTTTCCCGTCTGGAAATGAAGGCCGCTATTCCGGTAAAAGAACGCATTGATATCGGGCAGGTGCTGAGCCATGTGGTGGAGACACTGGCACCTATGGCCTCCGGTGTTGGCGTAACCATTGAATGGACAAAGCCGGATCATCCGGTCTGGCTGCCCGGCGACAGGGACGAGCTTATTCAGGTGTTCCAGAACCTGATTGAAAATGCCTGTAAATACGGGCAAGCGGGCAAGCGTGTTATTGTCAGCCTTGATGAGCAGGGTGGAGAAGCAGCACCAACCACTGCAGATGCATTGCGTGGCTTTTCCGTCAGCGTAGAGGATTTCGGCCCCGGTATACCGGCTGAGCATTTACCCCGTCTGACCGAGCGTTTTTACCGTGTTGATGTGGATAGCAGCCGCGCCCATAAAGGCACGGGTTTGGGGCTCGCCATTGTTAAACATATTCTGACCCGTCATCGCGGAAGGTTGATCGTACGCTCGCAGCTTGGAAAAGGCGCTGTATTCACCGTCGTATTTGCTGGGTCATAATCATAGGGTGCGATCCGCGGGCTGGCTAATCAGCGTTTAACGCCGCGGATCAACTGCCATTTCAATGGCCGCAGAGCCTGCCAGAATGACGTGCCACGCAAACGCGCCATTATTTCTTTATGTGCTTCATAGAGGCGGCCGCGCAAGGTGGCGCAGACGGTGAGGCGTTTGAGCGGAATGGTCAGATCACAATTCTGCAATTTCCAGTCTTCGTCACCAGCGCCAAGATCAAGGCAATTATAGCCTTGCTCTTTCAGGTCTTTGATCAGCAGATAATGCAATACATGGCCGGGGGAATATTTCGCCCAGTTTTTCAGATTAGAAGCAATCATGATGCCGTAATAATGTGGCCCGCTGACCAGTCCCCACATACAAGCGAGAATTTCACCATTCAGTTTCAATGCAGAAAAATGCAGCACACCGGCTGATTGAAATACCCGTGTTGCTTCATTGAAATAGTGAATTTTCTCAGGATATTGCTCAAATCCCGGTACATGCGTTTCAATAAAACGCTGTTGTTTTTCCCGTAACATGAAGTCCAGCAATGCCTGATTTTCAGCGTCATTTTTCGCGATAAAAAATTCGCAATCGCCTAATTCATGGAGGCGGCGGAGTTTGCGCCGGATAATTTTCGGGCGCACGAGGCTCTGCTGTATTCTGTCCCAGTCATGAGACAATATATTGGCATGGCTGTCCGCTGAGTTGCTCTGATTGGCCAGCAAAAATATCGGATTGGTCAGATTGCCCAGTTTTTCAGGCATATTATTAAAATCGGCAAAATCAAAAGCCGGCAGAGCTTTTTCTATCTGCTGCCACACATTTTCTGCCTGCGCACGGGTCCAGATCATTCCGCAGGCAAAGAGCACGGGCGCATTATAATCGGCCACGCCCTGATCTGTAAAAGACAGGATGCGCGTTCCGTTGCGCACAAAGATAGCCAGAGGCAGAAACATAACCGGTCTGCCGTCTTCTGTGCGAACTTCGATAAGGCACAGCTTGGCCTTCAATGCCGGAGCATAGGTTTCTTCCCAGATTTTCAGAAATGTTGTGGTCTGAAAAATATGATAATTCGGACTTGCATGGCTGTGCAGTTTGCCGGGCCCGTTTTTTTCAGCGGCAGGCCAGTCGCCGGAAACATCGTCAACGGACTTAAAATAGCGGATCTGATAAGTCGGGCATAGGGAGATGTGCGGATCAGAACTGAGGGCAAGATATTCGCTTTTAGGCACCTGAGCAGGTTCGATCAGGCTTAAATCCGGCTCTCCTCGGGAAAGCTGTATCGAACTGATTAATGCCATGCCGCTTTGCCCTGTTTTGTTCAATGATAGTCAGGCGTGATACTGAAAGCCGTTTTACGTTTGATTGAAGCTGAGGCGACTCTGGCAGAATTGTGTAAACAATGTCCTAGGGAAAAATTTGAAACACAGAATTATTATATCGCTTTGCGGATAAGCAAAAACAGGTCGTTGCTTTGTAGTATTTGAGTGAGTTTTATTTAAGTGAAATAATAATATTAAGGCATTTTGAGAATATAGTCTGCCAGCATGTTCCATGGCCGTGTTAATTGCATTTTATATGTCTTATGCCTATATGCGCGTGATAACCCGATGCTCAGACAAGCAGGATGTAAGATGGCGGTCTCAATCATTATCAAAGCATTGAATGAAGAACGACGGATTGCCGCTGCGCTTGAAAGTGCTCTTGCGGCTTTGCCTGACGGGCAGGGTGAGGTTATTCTGGCTGACAGCGGTTCCCGCGACCGTACGATTGAGATTGCAAAGCAATATCCTGTAAAAATTGTTCAGATTGAAGCGCCTGCCAAAGCCAGTTGCGGATTGGGGCCTCAATTGGGCTATCAGTATAGCAGCGGCTCTTTTATCTGTCTGATGGACGGTGATACAGAACTGGCACCGGACTTTATTATCGAGGCGCTGAAATATCTGGAAGCAAATCCGCGCGTTGCCGGTGTTACCGGCCATGTGATGGAGCGCAATAATGAGAGCCTTGAATATGTCCGGCGCGGCTTGCGGAAAACCGCGTATAAAGCAGTCGGAACGATCGACCGTATTAATTGCGGAGGACTTTACCGGCGCGAGGCGATAGAAGAAATCGGCTATTTGTCTGACCGTAATCTGCATAGCTATGAAGAATATGATCTGGGTGTGCGGTTGCGTGCCAAAGGCTGGACATTGTTTCGTCTCGACCGGCGCTTCGTGTATCACACGGGGCATAGTGCCAATGCATACAAGCTTCTAATTAAGCGCTGGCAGTCAAAATATATTCGCGGCATCGGAGAATTGCTGCGCTCGGCAACGGGCAAGCCACATTTCAAAATGTTGTTTGCCGAATTGCCGGAATTGCGTCTGTGGATGGCAGTCTATGGATGGATTATCGCTATGCTGCTGGTGCTGGCTGTCTTGCCAACCGGTATTGCGCTATTGATTGATCTGGCGATGATTGCTGCTGCAGTAGCTTTGATGAGTGTGAAACATCACAGTTTTTCAATCGGGCTCTATTCAGTTACAGCATGGTTTTTCCATGCAGCGGCACTACCGCTTGGCTTTTTCACGCCACGCAAAAATCCTGCTGCTATGATCGAGAGCAAAATCATTCAGGAAAACAAGCATTAGAGCATTTCACAGTCAAGTTGGATCAACTTGACGCCCGTGATAATGCGACCAAATAAAGAATTGAGACGCGAGCGCTATGATCCAATCTGGACGTAAACCGCTCTAGAGCGACGGGCACCTCTTCGGGTGCAATAAGGTCACTCTAAACTGAACTCTGTTTTGCCCTGCGCATCAAGCGCAACAGCACCAGCCATGCGCAGATGGCGATAGAGATTTCAATCAGATAGATCGAAATAAATGTACCTGTCGGCGGCATCAGCCATGTGGCAAATGCCAGTATCGGCGCGCCGATTATATTGCCGGTGTTAAGAATAGCCGCGCGATAGCCGTGCTCACCGGCGGATCCCATTACCTCGACGCTGACAGACCATAATGCATAGAAAATAATGACCCAGCACAGCACCTGCGTAAAATATACCATGGACTGATATTCCTGACCGAAAATCAGTGGCAGATATGGTGCCAGAAAATAAACAAATGTCGCCGTGAAAACGGAGATACCCAATGCCATCAGCGTGGCTTTTTGTGCCAGAGGCCAGGCTTTGTCGATGCCGTTCGCACTCATTTTGGCAAAGCGGGGATAGAGCAAACGGCTCATGGCATCAATATTCAGATAGCTGCTGTCGACAATCCGTCGTGCAACGCCGTAGCTGCCGATGACTGCGGGGGAGAGGAGAAGACCAAGCAGCAGCAAGTCGATATTCTGGCGAATGGCGCGGAAGATGAACGGGGTGGCAAAGAAGATACCGAGTTTGATTTCCTCACGCATAATATGGAAGATGGGCTTGCCCAGCCGCATTAAAAACAGCCAGTATATTCCGGCAACTAATACGTGGCAGGCAAATTGCCACCAGGCCCAGCCGTTAATGGTGCTGACGCCAAACACAACACAAGCCAGAACCGCCGCAAGCGTACGGGCAAGGGCGAAGCCGACCACAGAGAGATTGGCTGCTTTGAAATTGCTGTGTCCGATATAGACGGTCTCAGCCAGCAAAATCATGCGCAGCAAGACAATATTGGTGACAAGATAGAGAAAGAGACTGATCGCGTTGGTAACAGGATCAGGTGAAAATTCGATCCAGTAGGGCAGGATAAGCATTCCGGCAGCTACGAGCAGAGCACCGCTGATACCGATCAATATCAGATTGTGACCGAGCATGACCGGATATATTTTTTTATTCTGCGCCACGCGCCGCAGCAGGCTTTCAGCGCTGCCAATGCCGCAAATATGCACGACAATGCTGGTGATTGCCATGATAGTGATGAACATACCAAATTCAGCCGCGCCGAGAAAACGCGCGAGAATAGCAAATGTCGCAAGCTGTGCTACACTTGCCATGATGAGGCTGCCGCTGGAAGCCATATAGGAGAGGAGCGACGGTAAATATCGTCGGATACGTGCAGACATGCGGTTGTCCGGCAACTCCGTTTCACTCATAGTTTTATTTCCCTTGTCGCAGCCTCTCTATAGCATTTTCCTGTGAAAGGGAACAATTTTAGACCGATTTAGGCCGGAAAACAAAAAGGCAGGGAAGCCTGTTATTAATTATTATAAGTAAAATTTAAAATAATGCTTTTCATGGAATCTAATACTTAAACTATGCCGATGAGGCTTTGTTAACCTTTTTTTTTAATATCTCTGTTACTGCATAAGTAGATACAGCAATTGAGCCCTCTATACGGGTTTTGCCTCAAGCTATTAGAGATGTCTGATGTATACGCTGCAAGAATTAGCTAAAAAAGCCAAACCCGCGTCTGCCGGCAGCCGTGGTGCAGAAGCTGTTTTGCAGCCGGGTACAGATATACGAGCCTCTCAAACCGTTTCTTCTCCTTCGCAACAGGATTATGCAGACAGTGACGAGGCGCGTTCTGCACAGCGCAGCTGGGTTTTTCCGGTTGTTGGTTTTTCAGATATTATCAATTGGTTGCTGCGCTTTTGGTGGCTGATCCTGCTGCTGGCTCTGGTGGGAGCAGCTGTCGGCATAGGTTTTGGTAAAACCGCCAAGCCGCGTTTCACTGCGGGTTCGGATATCATTGTTGCACCATCAAATTTGCAGGTTGTGCCGAATGATGTTTATGCCACCAGTATGCAGGCAGAAAGCCAGCTGATGGATATTGAAAGCAAGCTGCGCTTGCTGACATCCGGTAATGTGATGCAACGGGTGGTCGACGAACTGAAATTGCAGGATGATCCGGAATTTAACGGAACAGAGAAAACATTATTCTCCGGTCTTCTGGGTGAGCCGAAGAAGGATGAAGCAGTTGATCCGCAGCAGGCAAAGAATATTGCAGCCTTGCGTGAATTGTCATCGCGTGTTGAGGCCCGCCGTCCGGAACGTTCTTATCTGATTAATCTCACTGTCTGGGCGCGGGAGCCTGAAAAGGCCGTTATATTGGCAGATACTGTCGCCAAGGCCTTTCAGGATGAAGTTGCGCAGAATGAGCGGGATGGTGCCGCACGCGCTGCCCGTGCTTTGACAGAGCCGCTGAGTGAGCTGAAAAAAGCTGCAACTGAAGCCGAAATGAAAGTAGCGCAGTTCCGCAATGCGCAGGGACTTCAGACCGGTAATACCGGTGAGCTGGTCAGTGCACAGGCTTTGACAGAAATCAATTCGCAGCTTGTCGGCGCTCTGAGCCGTCAGGCCGAGGCAAAATCCCGTTATGCAGAACTGACCAGTGCCGGCAATCAGGCTCTGGATCCGTCCGGTACATTGCAATCCCCGACGCTGACTGCATTGCGCACACAATATGCGACCCTGAAACAGCGTCTTGATGCTATGACCATGACTTATGGTCCGCGTTATCCTGAACTGGCCAGCACGCAGTCGCAGATTACAGGTCTGCAGGCACAAATTTCGCAGGAAACGTCACGGATTTTACGTGCCGCAAAGCTGGATCTCGATCAGGCAAATTCTGTGGTTGAAACTTTGCGCCGTCAGATTGAGACTGCACGGTCAGCGGTTTCCCTCGATACGGATGCACAGGTTACGCTGAATGATCTTGAACGAGACCGCCTGACAAAGACAACTCTGTACCAGACCTATCTGACCCGTGCGCAGGAAATTGCCCAGCGCCAGCAGATCGATGCGACTAATATCCGTATTGCTTCACCGGCCTTGCCGCCGAAAAGCCGTTCATGGCCTCCGGGTACAGCTCTTCTTACTGTTGCCGGTGCCGTTGTCGGCGGTGGTCTTGGTACGGGTTTGGCGTTGCTTTTCGGATTTATCGGTCTCTTACGTGCACAGTCCCGCGCTTCTTATAAAAAATAGTGAAGCAGGTTGCAGATGATCCGCACCTCCAGCATGAGCGATATAAGGGGTTTTCTTGCTGCGACCTTATTCATGGCGCAGTTCTTTTACCTCTGGGTGACGATCGAGCCTTTTCCTGCGGAAACGGCTTCGGCGGCGGCTGAAGGCGGCTCAAGCCTGTTTAATCAGGTCGTTTCCTTGCTGCTCTTTGCCAGTGCCATTTGTTATGTTGCCCTTAGCCCGTTAAAGAAGCTGGTATTGCAACCCAGACCTTTAATCGTGTTGCTAGTGGTATGGATTTTACTCGCGGCGCTTTTCTCTGCAGAGCGGGTTGAATCCTTAAAACAGCTTATTCTTTCCTGCATCATTATGCTCAATGCCTCGGTATTCCTGCTATTGCCGCGTTCTGAAGAGCAATTCGCCAAAATGATTATGGTAGGGCTGTTTGTCATGCTGGGGCTTGCCTATTTCGGTGTGATGTTCAAGCCGTTAGTGGCTATACATCAGTTCAGTTCCGAATTGGGCGACGAGCAGTTAGGGAACTGGCGCGGTC
This sequence comes from Pseudochrobactrum sp. XF203, assembly GCF_020341615.1. Taxonomy (NCBI): domain Bacteria; kingdom Pseudomonadati; phylum Pseudomonadota; class Alphaproteobacteria; order Hyphomicrobiales; family Brucellaceae; genus Pseudochrobactrum; species Pseudochrobactrum sp. XF203. The sequence goes on from NZ_CP084392.1 coordinate 640,199, forward strand.
ATTTTGCCCATAAGAATGTTGCCTCTGCAGCCATGCTGGTCAGTGGTTTCTTCGGGCTCTACCTGAAAGATAAAGGCTATCACCTTGCGGGCTGGCTGATCCTTGTTTTGTCGGTGTTCTTCTTGATGCATACCGGCGGCAAGACATCGACAGCCATGTTCCCGATGATCCTGCTGATTGCCTATGTTTTCGAGAAAATTAAGTGGCTGCGTGTGCCGATTGCTGTCGGCGGTGTGTTAACGATCAATTTTTTAACGGTCGGCGCTGCATTGATACCGTCTGTCTATGAGTTTATTACATCGCTCGGCATTGATGCCAGTTTCACCAACCGTTCGGATATCTGGCGACTGGCTGTAGGGGCAATTGCTGATAGGCCATTGATCGGGCACGGGCTTCATGGTTATTGGTTGACTGACGCTCTGGTTAATAATGATACAGTGGAAAACTGGTCTCCGCGTGCTTTTAACGGTCACAATGCATGGGTCGATGCGTTAATTAATCTCGGTGTTATTGGTTTTTTGCTTGTCTTTATCTGGATTTTAGTGCTGCCATTACTTTACATCAGGCGGATTTCACAGCAAAACCTCTATACGCCTGTTGTGCGGCTTTATGTACGTATCTGGCTTTACGGTTTGTTTGGGGGCGCGCTTGAAAGTGTATTCTTTGAAACCGGCAGTTTATTATGGTTCAGCGTTATGATGGCTCTGTTCGGCTTGCGTTTGCAGGCATTGGCAGTGCCGGTTCCTTATGACGATGCGCCCTCGCTTGCGTTCGCATCAGGCAGTATCGGAGTGACACGGTGAAGCACAAAATTAAATACTGGGTCGCTCGTTTACAGGCACGGCTGATGTCCCGCCTCGCTCCTAAAACACTTCATGTGCCAACGGATCATGCGGTGATCACGTTCACTTTCGACGATGTACCCGACAGCACTTTGTATTATGGCGCGGCCATATTGGAAAAATACGGATTGCGCGGAACATTTTATGTGGCCGGAGGGCTCGCCGGTACATCAGAAACCAGCCGTAAACTGATTACAGAAAGCGGAATTCGTGAACTGGCGGAGCGCGGGCATGAAATCGGATGCCATACATTTTCACATGCGAATGTTGCGACACTCAAGGATGCGCAGTTGCAAAGTGAGATTGACCGAAACCGGTCATTTCTGAGCCGGATTCTGGGAGATAACAAAGGCGGACATGGTCCGAAGTTTAATTTTGCCTATCCCTATAATGCGGTTTCCTATTTTGCCCATCGGCGGTTGGCGCGTAATTACCGTACTTGCCGCGCCGGAGAGAACCGGATCAATCGCGGGGCAATAAGCCCGCAAATGTTGTATGGTATGGAGATCCGCCAGCCAGAGGCACATTCATTACAATTGACGCGGGAAATTGATGCGGTGAAAGCGCAGCCGGGCTGGCTGATCTTTTTTACGCATGACATTTCTGAAACACCGACATCCTATGGCTGCACACCGGCGACCTTTGAAAAACTGGTTCAATATGCGGTGCAAAGCGGATGTGAAATTTTAACAGTTGATGAAGCACTGGATGATTATGCATCTGCACATGCTGTGTGATGTGTAAAATTTATAAAGCTTTAGAGCGCCAGACACCCATTGGGTGCACAAAACTCGCTCTGACACTTTAAAGTGAGAGCATAATTTCTGTTCCAAGTTTAAGAAATTATGCTCTCAGGCCTGCTTGAGGGAACGCATGACCTTAGATGAGAAGCAGATGCGTCTGCTGGCAATTAATAATTATTTTTACCGGCGTGGCGGGGCGGAAGCGATCTTTCTCGATCATATGAGCCTGTTTGAGGATATCGGCTGGGATGCCGTGCCTTTTGCCATGCAGCATCCGGAAAATCTGGCTTCAGACTGGTCACGCTATTTTGTATCTGAAATTGAATATGGCCGTGAAAGCTCTGCGCTGACCAAGGTTAAGCAGGCTGCCAAGATCATTTATTCCCGCGAGGCGCAGCAAAATCTGAGCCAATTGCTGGAAGCCGCGAAGCCGGATATCGCTCATGCGCATAATGTCTATCACCATTTGTCACCGTCAATTTTTGCGACGCTGAAACAGCATAATATTCCGGTTGTAATGACCGTGCATGATCTGAAACTGGCCTGTCCTGCTTATAAAATGCTGGTTGACGGTCATATTTGTGAACAGTGCAAAGGTGGCCGCATTTATAATGTTGTTGCCAATCGCTGCATTAAAGGGTCGGTTTCGCTCAGCGGGCTGGTTTTTGTCGAAACTGCCGTTCACCGGATGCTCGGCCTTTACCGCAATAAAGTTGATCGCTTTGTGGTGCCGAGCCGTTTCTACCGTGAGAAGCTGATTGAATGGGGCTGGCCGCCAGAGCAGCTGGTCTATATTCCGAATTTCGTGGAAACGGATCATCTGAAGCCGGTTTATGAGGCGCAGGACTATCTGCTGTTTGCCGGTCGCCTCGCACCGGAAAAAGGTCTCAAGACGCTTATCACTGCAGCGGCAAAATCCGGTGTGAAATTGGTCATTGCCGGTACGGGGCCTGATGAGGCCGAATTGAAAGCACTGGCAGCGGAACTCAATGCGCCGGTAGTTTTCGCCGGTTATGTGACAGGTGAAAAGCTGCATCGTCTGATCGGAGAGGCAAGGGCGCTGGTTCTGCCGTCTGAATGGTATGAAAATGCGCCGGTCAGTATTCTGGAAGCCTATGCGCTTGGCACACCGGTGATCGGCGCGCGCATGGGCGGTATTCCGGAGATGATCCGTGAAGGCGAGACTGGTCTGACTGCCGAGGCCGGTAATGCCGACGATCTGGCTGCACAACTAAGCCGCATGGCTGCTATGCCACTTGCGGAGCGTAACCGGATGGGACTGGCCGGGCGCGAGTGGATTTTGAATGAATTCTCCGCTGAAGCCTATCGTAATCGTATGCTCGCTCTTTACGCTGATCTGGGAGTAAGCGCATGAGTAAGCGTCCCAAAGTGATGATGCTCGGTCTGCGCGGTGTGCCGCAAGTGCAGGGCGGTGTGGAAAAGCATGTTGAGGAGCTTGCCCGCGTTTTCGTTGAGAAAGGCTGGGATGTCGAAGTGCTGGGGCGCAAACCCTATCTGACGCAGAAAAAGCCTTATCAATGGGAGGGTGTGCAGGTCACGCCGCTTTGGGCGCCGCTTTCCACGAAATTTGAAGCGATTGCCCATACATTTCTCGGCGTGCTGGTGGCGGTAGTTCGTCGACCTGACATCCTGCATATTCATGCAATCGGCCCCGCTTTACTGACCCCTTTGGCACGTTTATTCGGGCTTAAAACCGTCGTCACCCATCATGGTTTTGATTATAACCGCGATAAATGGGGCGGACTTGCCCGCAAAATGCTGAAAACCGGCGAATGGGCAGGCATGCGTTTTGCCAGTCAGCGGATTGCCGTTTCCCGTCATATCGCTGAGGCCATGGCAGAGCGCTATCATGTCTCCGCACAATTTATTCCCAATGGTGTGACCTTACGGGAAACCGGTGGGGCAAGCGCTGTGTTGCAGACATTCGCGCTGGAGCAGAAGAAATATGTGGTGATGGTTGCCCGTATCGTGCCGGAAAAGAACCAGCATGATCTGATTGCTGCTTTTGCTGCCATGCAGGCTGCGGGTTTTCACACGGATAAGAAACTGGCGATTGTCGGTGCCGCCGATCACCAGTCACCTTATGTCGATCAGGTGAAAGCTCTGGCTGCCAAAACGCCGGATGTCGTGCTCACCGGCATGCAGCGCGGCGATGATCTGACGGCGCTTTACAGCAATGCAGTTTTGTTTGTTTTGCCGTCCAGTCATGAAGGCATGCCGATCGCGATGATGGAGGCGATGGGCTACGGATTGCCGGTTCTGGCCAGTGATATTACCGCCAATCTTGAAGTCGGCTTGCCGGAGGCTGATTATTTCCCTCTCGGAGATACGCAGGCCTTAGCAAAGCAGATGGCTGAAAAACTGGATCAGCCTTTCAGTGCAGCGCAGGCGGCTGAACAGAGTGCGGAAATTGCAAAAAACTATAGCTGGTCTGGAATCGCAGATCAGACTTTGGCGGTTTATCAGCGCCTGCTTTAAGTTTTGCGCGCTGAGTGGTGCAAAAAGCAGTGCATTTCCTGCTTTGCCTTTGCACTATATACGGATGAATTAATGCCGCTTGCGCATGATACGCCGGATATCAAGACAATAAAAAAGGCGCTGAAAAGCGCCTTTTTTTCTGAATGTATTTCCGCTTAGCGGGCGCGGCGGCGCTCTGCAGTCGGCTGGAAAGCCAGCTTGGAATGATAGCTGCAATAAGGGCTGGATTCACCGGATTCATGACCGCAGAAGTGGAAATCTTCGTGCAGCGGATCACCGACCGGCCATTTGCATGTGCGTTCTGTCAGCTGCAGCAGGGTCAGGTGACGGGAAATCGGCACAACAACATTTTCATTGTGACGGATAATCGGTTCCGCAACGGCATCAGCCAGAACTTCTGCCTGCAGTGCTGCGGCACCGGAGGTTTTCATCACTGTGGCACGCATTGTCGGCTGCGGTGCACTTGCACTGCCGGATGACATGCTGCTGCTTGATGTTGTTGTCGGGCGTGGTGCAGCGACCGGAGCGGGAGCCGGTTTCTTGCTGCGTGGCGCGGCAGTTGTTGTTTTGCCGCGTCCGGATAGTTTAAGCCGGTGCACTTTCCCGATCACCGCATTGCGGCTGACGCCGCCCAGCTGGGCTGCGATCTGGCTTGCACTCAGACCTTCACTCCACAATTTCTTGAGAAGCTCGACGCGTTCATCTGTCCAGTTCATTGTGGCTCAGGCTCCGTTCTTTATAATCTTTATAGCGTCCGGCTATCGTTTTTGCGGGCCCGTCCAAGCAGGCACCATATGTACCGGACAGCTGGCGCTGTCGCACTAAATCTAGTCTTACTTTAATATGAAACTACCTTAAGCAAGGACTCCGTGACAAGCGCGGCGCCCGGTGCTGGAATGGTTTTCCCCAACCTTGGAGATCAGCGGGCATTTAATAGACCGGTTTTTTTTAAATACAAGGTTTTCGTGCAACACTTCGGAGTTTATTTCACAAGGGCAGGGCTAAAAATTGACAATTATGGTTGTACCGGTCTGTTGTTCAGGCCGGATCCCTTGTTGAGCCCCGTGGAAGAAAATTGCGCTACAGCGACATTTTTGCACATTTTAAGGGGGCGGTTTTCACCCCGCAAGGCCGCGGTCTTTGATTGACATTTATATATTGGCGAACAATAGTGCATTGTCGAGCCGCCCTGAGGGCGGCTTTTTGATTTCATCCGCGCGCAACAACCGCTTCTCCGGGGGAGTTTGAGAGAACTCACGGAGACCGGTGAAGACTGATGTTGATGCCCGCTTCAATTTAAAGGCTTTGGAGGCCTTATTGGCATGACGACTGCGACTGTGCACCCGCTTTACGACACCTATAATCGTGCAGCGTTGCGCTTTGAGCGAGGGGAGGGCGTTTGGCTGATTACCGAGGGCGGCGAACGCTATCTCGATTTCGCAGCCGGTATTGCTGTAAATTCACTCGGACACAGCCACCCGCATCTGGTAAAGACACTTCAGGATCAGGCCGCCAAATTGTGGCACCTTTCCAATGTCTATGAAGTGCCGGGTCAGGAGCGCCTTGGTCAGCGCCTCGTCGATAATACTTTTGCCGATAAAGTTTTCTTCACCAATTCCGGTGCCGAAGCTCTGGAATGCGCGATTAAAACCGCGCGCCGCTATCATTTCGCCAATGGTCAGCCTGAGCGTTATCGCATCGTTACCTTTGAAGGTGCTTTCCACGGTCGTACACTGGCAACCATCGCAGCCGGCGGACAGGCCAAATATCTGGAAGGTTTCGGCCCGAAGGTTGATGGTTTTGATCAGGTGCCGTTCGGTGATGAAGCAGCCCTGCGTGCTGCTATTACACCGGAAACTGCGGCTATCCTTCTGGAGCCGGTACAGGGTGAGGGCGGTCTTCGCTCCTTCTCCAATGAATTCCTGCGTCTGATCCGTCAGATCTGCGACGAAAACGGCCTGCTGCTGATTTTGGATGAAGTGCAGACCGGTGTTGGCCGTACCGGCAAATTCTATGCCTATGAATGGGCAGGTATTGAGCCTGATCTGCTGGCGACTGCCAAAGGTATCGGCGGCGGTTTCCCGATGGGCGCCTGTCTGGCAACCGCTGAAGCAGCCAAGGGCATGGTCGCAGGCGTGCATGGCACCACCTATGGCGGTAACCCGCTGGCGATGGCTGTGGGTGAAGCTGTGCTGGATGTAATGCTGGCCGATGGTTTCTTTGGCCATGTTAACGAAATGGCATCGCAGTTCCGTCAGGGTATGGCGTCGATCATCGATCGCTATCCGGATGTGTTCACCGAAGTGCGCGGTAAAGGCCTGATGATCGGTCTGAAATGCGCCGTGCCAAATACAGATGTAATTACCGGATTGCGCGCCGAGCATATGCTGAGCGTTGGCGCCGGTGACAATGTTGTGCGTTTGTTGCCTCCGCTGACAGTAACGGCAGATGATATGCGTGAAGCTCTGAACCGGATTGAAAAGGTTGCAGCCAAGCTTTCCAAAGCTCCTGCATAACGGTGACTAATAATGGCAAATGATAAGACTTTAAGGCATTTTACCGATCTCTCTGCAGTCAGCCCGCAGGATCTGCGCTTCATCCTGGATGAAGCGCGTGCCCGCAAAGAACGATTAAAAGCCGGTGAGCGCGATAAGCCGCTTGATGGTAAAGTTCTGGCTATGATTTTTGAAAAGCCGTCCACGCGAACCCGCGTCTCTTTTGATGTGGGTATGCGCCAGCTCGGCGGCGAAACAATCATGCTGACCGGTTCGGAAATGCAGCTTGGCCGCAGTGAAACCATTGCGGACACAGCCAAAGTTTTGTCACGTTTTGTCGATGCCATTATGATCCGTACAACCTCTCATGATCGCATGCTCGAACTCGCCGAGCATGCGACCGTGCCGGTTATCAATGCGCTGACCGATGATACTCATCCGTGTCAGATCATGGCCGATATTCTGACTTTTGAAGAACATCGCGGACCAATCAAGGGCCGCACGGTCACATGGAGCGGTGACGGCAATAATGTGCTGCATTCCTTCATTGAAGCTGCGGCGCAGTTTGATTTCCGTCTGAATATTGCAACACCTTCGGGCAGTGAACCGCTGTCGCGTTTTGTTGATTGGGCAAATGCGAAGGGTGCTAAAATCTTCTCGACCACCAGCGCGGAAAAGGCTGTGGCCGGTTCTGACTGCATCGTGACCGATACATGGGTGTCGATGGGGCAGGAAGATAATGCGCGCGGCAATAATGTTTTCATGCCATATCAGGTGAATGCGGATCTGATGGCGAAAGCCAATAAAGATGCTTTGTTCATGCACTGTCTGCCAGCCCATCGCGGTGAGGAAGTGACGGATGAAGTGATCGACGGCCCGCAATCCGTAGTCTTTGATGAGGCAGAAAACCGTATGCATGCGCAAAAAGCGATTTTGACCTGGTGTCTTGAAGGACGCTGATCGCTTCTTATCTATAGGATAACGTATGGATCGGCTGCCCTGATCCTGATTTGAAGATTGAACCACGGCTTGCAGGTCGTATAACGCCTGCGAGCCGTGTGTTATTTATGGTGCAGTGATGCAGCCCCAGTGGCGACACCCGTGGCAGCCAATAAAAAAGAGATAAGTGATGAATAACCAGACCAGTACAGACCAGATGATGATTGATAGCCCGATGCCAGACCATATTACCCTGTCCGGTGATGATGTTGTTGTGCCTTTTCAGGTTGAGGGTCTGGATGTGCGCGGCCGCACAGTGCAGCTTGGTGCGGCGCTGGATGCTATTCTGAAACGCCATAATTATCCGGAAGTCGTGTCTCGCCTGTTGGGCGAAGCCGCGGTTCTGACCGTGTTGCTCGGCACATCTTTGAAATTTGAAGGCAAATTCATCTTTCAGACCCGCTCGGATGGTCCGGTGGATATGCTGGTGGTGGATTTCCGCACGCCGGATGCAATCCGCGCTTATGCCCGTTTTGACGAAGAGCGTGTGGCAGAGTTCGTGGCTGCCGGTAAAACCAAGCCGGAAGAATTACTGGGCAAGGGTACGCTGGCGCTGACGGTCGATCAGGGTGAGTTCACCCAGCGCTATCAGGGTATTGTTGCACTGGACGGCTCGTCGCTGGAAGATATTGCACGCAATTACTTCATGCAGTCTGAGCAGATTGCGACTGAAGTTCAGCTGGCTGTTGCCAAGCTTTTCGAGCGCGGTGCCGATGGCAAAGCGAGTGAACAATGGCGTGCCGGTGGTCTGATGGTGCAGTTTCTGCCGCAGTCCGAATTGCGTGCGCGTCATCGCGATCTGCATGGCGGCGATAATCCGAATGGTGCTGAGGCTGAACAGGCTCCGGTTGAGGATGAATGGCAGGAAGCCCGCTCACTGGTTGCGACCATTGAGGATTCCGAGCTGACTGATCCGCAGGTGCCGTCTGAACGTCTGCTTTATCGTCTGTTCCATGAGCGCGGCGTGCGCGTTTATGAAGGCACGAAAGTTGTCGATCATTGCGCCTGTTCGCGGGACAAGATTTTTGGTGTGCTCAAAGGCTTCTCGGCTGAAGAAATCGAACACAGCACTGAGAATGGCAAAATCTCTGTGACCTGTGAGTTCTGCTCCAGCCGTTATGATTTTGACCCTTCGGAAATTAACGCGCCACAATGAGTGCTGAGCATGACAAAAGTGCCTGCCTGATAAGGCGGGCACTGCCGTCTGATGCTGCGTTGCTGCCGGAGATTGAACGCTCGGCAGCTTCAACATTTGCAGCTGACCCGTCTTTGCATTTTATTCTCGATATGCCTGTCATGTCTGCCGAGCAGCATCTTGATTTTATGCAAAAAGGCCATGTGCTGGTTGCAGAATGCAATAGTGTGCTTGGCGGCTTTTTGGTGGCAGAAACCATGCCGGATGAAGGTTGCCTGCATGTCTGGGAGCTATCTGTGCATCAGGATTTCCAGCGGCGCGGGCTTGGCCGTAAATTGCTGGATGCTGCGGCTGACATTGCCAAAGCGCAGGGCTGCGCAAGTCTCAGCCTGACGACATTCGGCGATATACCATGGAACCGGCCTTTTTATGAAAGCTGCAGCTATCAGGTATTGCCGGTATCGCAATATAATGCGCGGTTCCGTTCCATTGCCGAGCTGGAACAGTCCATCGGCCTGCCGATTGAACGCCGCGTGGCGATGATCAGAACTATATAGTCAGTTCAGAACCGGTCTGTGTCCGGGCATATCGAGCGAAAATGCCGGAATAGTAATGGGGAATAGTTTGCCTTCATCAGGGCTGCCAGCCTCATGATTTTGCATCATATAGCTGCCGGACATCATGCCGGATGAGGTCGTCAGCGGACAGCCGGACGAATATTGATAGCTGTCACCCGGTTTCAGAAACGGTTCTTCGCCAACGACACCGGGGCCGCGCACTTCTTCAGTCCGCCCGTGGGCATCGGTGATCTTCCATGTCCGTGAGCGCAATTGCACCGGAATATCCGAATGATTGATAATCGTTACCCGATAAGCCCAGACATAACGGGATTCATCCGGTGAAGATTGCTCTTCCAGATAAAACGGCTCAACGGTTACTTCGATATTCTCGGTAATTGCGCGATACATAGAGGTTACTCTGGAAGGCCATGGGAGCTGGCTGGATATGACGGCTGCCGGCAAATCAGCAGCCGTCTGATACCAGTTTAGCCTTGAGCCGCTTTCAGTGCAAAGCCAATATCGTCAATCAGATCATCTGTATCCTCCAGACCAATGGAAAGGCGCAACAGGCCGTCGGTAATGCCGAGTTCTGCCTTGGCATCGTCGCTGAGATTTTTATGGGTTGAGGTGGCCGGATGGGTAATCAGGCTTTTTGCGTCACCGAGATTGTTGGAAATACTGATGACTTCCAGCGCATTCTCAAAAGCAAAAGCTGCTTTCTTGCCGCCTTTCAGCTCCAGTGCAATCATGGTTGAGCCGCCGCTCATCTGTTTGGCGATAATGTCTGCCTGCGGGTGATCTTTGCGACCCGGATAAATTACGCGGGCAATGGCATTCTGTTCGGCCAGAAAATCGGCAATCTTAGCGGCAGAGCGGGTCTGTGCTTCCACACGAACGGCCAGTGTTTCCAGACCTTTGAGCATTGTCCATGCATTGAACGGGCTGAGACCCGGACCGGTATGGCGGAAATAATCCTGCAGAACTTCCGTAATCCATTCACGATCAGACAGAACAACACCACCGAGGCAACGTCCCTGACCGTCAATATGTTTGGTGGCAGAATAGACAACAATATGAGCGCCGAGCGCCAGTGGCCGCTGATAGAGTGGGGTGGCAAATACATTGTCAACGATCAGCTTAGCACCGACACTATTGGCAATGCCTGCAATTCTGGCGATATCCATCACTTCCAGTGTCGGATTGGTCGGGCTTTCCAGAAACAGCACTTTGGTATTCGGACGGATGGCGTTTTCCCAGTTCTCAATATTCACGCCATCAATCAAAGTGAATTCAACGCCGTATTTCGGCAGAAGGGTTTCAATGATGTACCGACACGAACCAAACATCGCTTTGGCAGCCAAAACGTGATCACCTGCACGAACCTGACAGAGAATGGCCGCAGCGACAGCAGCCATGCCGGAAGCAGTGGCGCGGGCTTCTTCCGCGCCTTCAATCGCGCACATGCGCTTTTCAAACATATCCGTCGTCGGGTTTGCATAACGGGAATAGATGAAACCCGGATCTTCACCGGTAAAACGGGCCTCGCAAGCCTCGGCGCTGTCATAAACAAAACCCTGCGTCAGAAACAGCGCTTCTGATGTTTCGCCATAAGGCGTGCGGGTTGTGCCGCTATGCACAAGCTGAGTTGCAGGGCGAAGGGTACGAATATGTGTCTTTGTCATCGGTCCAGCCTATATAAAAGGATGGTCGGCAGGGTTCGGGCCACACCGGCCAATAAAAAACCGGCCTTTGCATGAAGACGCAAAAAGACCGGCTCGGAACCGCGGCCATATTTAGCGACTTCTTTAACGTGGCTGCAAGCCGGCCGGCCAAATCACCACAACTGATTTTGTAGGACTGTTATGATTATAATGTCAAGCACTCGATTTCACAGGACTTGACAGCGGGGAGTGAAATCTATCTGTAAATGCGCATATCACAGTAGCCCTCTTTTAACCGTTCAAGGCTAGATTGCGGCAAAATAGTATTTTATGACTGGACAAATGATGACCCGAGATAGCGGAATTTTGGCAGACAGCGATATTGCAGCTCTGTTTGAAACCGGTGCGCTGACTTCAGCGCGGGACTTGGATCACGATCAGATACAGCCTGCCAGTCTTGATCTTCGTCTTGGTGAGAAAGCCTATCGCGTCCGCGCATCTTTCATGCCGGGGCCGGACACACCGGTTGCCAAAAAACTGGAACGCCTGAAGCTGCATGAGATTGATCTGCGTGAAGGTGCGGTGCTGGAAACCGGCTGCGTCTATATTGTGCCGCTGCTGGAAGGGCTGGCGCTGCCATCGGAATTGTCCGCTTCTGCAAATCCGAAAAGCTCGACTGGTCGCCTTGATATTTTCACCCGCGTGATCACCGATAATGCGCAGGAATTTGACAAGGTGCCCGCCGGTTATAACGGCCCGCTTTATCTGGAAGTCAGCCCGCGCACATTTCCGATTGTGGCGCGTACCGGTTCGCGCCTGTCGCAGATCCGCTTCCGCAAAGGCACTGCGCATATCAATGAAGCCGAACTTGCTGCATTGCACGCGGCGGAAACGCTGGTGGCTTCCGCTGTGCCGAATATTTCCAATGGCGGGATTGCCCTGTCGATTGATCTGAGCGGCGGTGAAAACGGCCTGATTGGCTATCGCGGCAAACATCATACGTCTGTTGTTGATGTCGATAAACGTGCGCAGCATGATGTGCTGGATTTCTGGGAGCCGATTTATGATCGCGGACACCGCGAATTGGTTCTCGATCCGGATGAATTTTACATTCTGGTTTCACAGGAAGCCGTGCATGTGCCGCCGCTTTATGCTGCGGAAATGACCCCTTTTGATCCGCTGGTCGGTGAGTTCCGCGTGCATTATGCGGGTTTCTTCGATCCGGGTTTTGGTAATGTCTCTGCCGGTGGCAAGGGCAGCCGCGCAGTGCTGGAAGTGCGCAGCCATGAGGTGCCGTTTATCCTTGAACACGGACAGATTGTCGGCCGTCTGATTTATGAACACATGCTCAAACGGCCGAAAGCGCTCTATGGCAGTGATCTTGGCTCGCACTATCAGGCGCAGGGTTTGAAACTGTCAAAACATTTCCGTTAAAAACTCATAATTTCTTGATTGTATCTCCGCAAATGAACATCTAGTGATACGTCGCTGATGCGCGCCTGCCGGTTTTTGGCAGGAGGCTTTAAGCCATTTTATGGCGGAGACTATGGTGAGAACCTATCTTGTAAATCTTGACGGCAGTCAGGAACGGCTTGACATTTCCCGCGGACAATTGGAGCGCGCGGGTATAGAATTTATCCGCGTTCCGGCGGTGGATGGCCGGAAAAGTGATCCGAGAGCGCATCCGGCCTATCACGAGAAACGCGCTTTGGCGTTTATGGGCTGTCAGGTCAGCGGCGGAGAGCTCGGATGTTATCTGAGCCATCTTAAAGCGGCACAGATGTTTCTGGATTCCGGCGAGCAATACGCAATGGTGCTGGAGGACGATATGTCCGTTCCGGCAGACCTTGCTAAAATGACGGAAGAGCTGCTGTCATGGCTCGAAAAAGACGGGCGTTACTGGGATCTCATTAATATCGGCACAGACGGAATAAAACGTCATACCCCGCTTTGCACTCTGCAGGGGCAGGATCAGCAGCGCAATCTGACCAGTGCGCATTATTTTCCGATGACGACGGGCGGTTTGATATGGTCGCGTGCCGGTGCGCAGAATTTCGTCAACAGTCAGCATGAGATTTTTGCGCCGGTTGATAATTATCTGCGTTTCTGGCTGACAAGAACCAATACAGGTCTGGCCGTTTGGCCGCCTTTAGTCAAAGCGCGCGGCGCGCAAAGTGACATAGATGCGCTAGGAACCGGATCAAGAACGGCTGCGTCCGTTGAGAAACATTTCTTCTACAATCTGATCCGGCAAAGATGGTTTGTGCTCAACAAATTGCGCTCCTACCGGCATTTATGGACAGCACGTCTGAAGCGGCGCCTGAGCGGTAATTCTGCTCTGCCGGTGGCTGATCAGATTGTTTTGCCGCCCAAAATCAGCCCTGCCGAATGAGAGGTCGATAAGAGCGCGTATTGTACTCACAATTCTATGCGCTCTTTACAAAAGCTGTGACGGACTTTATCGCTCAGATTGGCCTGTATGCCGGATGACAGACAGGATTATGCGTTTCAAGGGGAGTGATACGCACGATCATGGCAATGGAAAAGAACCGAACAGTTTTAAACACAGAAACAGAAACACAGCGTCTGACGCTGGGTATTGTTGTTTTGCCCGGTTTTACCTTGTCTGCACTCAGCCTGTTTCTCGATCCGTTTCGCCTTGCCGCAGATGATAAGGACAAAAGCCGCCAAATCCGTTGCGGCTGGAAAATCTGTACGCTCACCGGTCTGCCGGTGGAATCCAGCTCCGGTATGGCGGTGGAGCCAACCGCCCCGATCGGTGCGCTGGATGATTGTGATTATATTGTTGTTGTCGGCGGGGTTCTTCCTCATTACCGGCCGGGGCAAAATACGCTGATTGAAGTGCTGAAACGCGCCGACCGTCAGAAGAAAAATGTCATCGGCCTGTGCACCGCCGCCTTCATTGTGGCTGAAGCCGGATTGCTGGAAGATCGCAATTGCTGCGTGAACTGGTTTCATAAAGACGATTTCCTGCAATTATTTGACGGGTTCACGGCAGATACAACCAGCCTGTTTCATCGCAGTGGCAGGCATTTTACCTGCGCGGGCGGTTTGGGCGCTGCTTCACTGGCACTCTCCATCATTCAGGCGGAAATCTCTGAGGAACTGGCACGTAAAAGCGCTTCTATCCTGATGTTTCCTTTTGAGTTGCTGACATCGGAGCAACCTGCGTTGAGTTTCAACGGCGTGCGTTCACCGATGATCCGCAAGGCAATCCGTATTTTTGAGGAGACGCTGGAAGATCCGCTGGCAATGGCTGAAGTCGCACGCCGTCTTGGGATTTCCACCCGCCAGATGGAACGCGGGTTCCGGTTGGGATTAGGCAAAACCGCTTTTCAGGTGCGCGAGGAATTGCGGGTGCAGCGTGCCAAGGAATTGCTGATGAGCGGCAATGCATCTCTGTTGGAAGTGGCTGTCGCCAGCGGCTTCACAGACACACGCAGCATGAACCGTTCTTTCCTGCGCCAGAGCCAGAACCTGCCGCGTACCTATAAAAACAGCCGCTAAAACCTGAATGTGAAACGCAACCGGTCAATATCCGGCACAGGGAAGGCTTGTCTCTTCAGATATTCGCGCTTATTTGTTGGTCTCAACAAAGGAGTGCTTCTATGTCTGACCGTGCTACCCGCTTTTTGGGCGATACACCGGGTCGTGTCATCGTTAAACTGATACTGGTGTCACTGATTGTCGGCGTTGTGATGCATGCCTTTAACTGGACACCTTATGATATTCTCTGGAACATTCGCGATTTCTTCGTGAGAATCTGGAATATGGGCTTCTCGGCCTTGTCTCGTTTTGCTGATTATCTGCTGCTGGGCGCGGCAGTTGTGATCCCTGCCTTTATTTTGCTCAGAATTATCAATTACAGGAAATAAAATGCATTCTGAAGGCGTGTAGCGGCTTCGGGAATACATCTGAAAAATCCTTCTTTTTATTTATGGTTTTCGATGACTGATACATTGCTGCCTTCTGCGCTGATTTCACGCCGCCGGTTACTGGTTACCGGTGGCGCTTTGTTGCTGAGCCCTGCCATCCTGCCGCTCTCTGATGCTTTTGCGGAAGAGGATGTGGCGGCTATGGTGAATAAAGTGCGCCGCCAGTATGGCGCGCCGCCGATGATGCCGGAAGCAAAGCTTGAAAAGGCCGCACTGCATCAGGCACGGTTAATGGCAAAGCACGGCAAAATCGGTCACAGTATCGGCTGGGGAAACAGTTTTGGCGGCAGGCTGAAACAGGCCGGTATCCGCGGCCCTGCTGCGGAGAATGTTGCATCCGGTCAGAAAGACGTGCCGGACGCACTGAATGCCTGGCTGAATTCTGCTGGTCACCGTAAAAATCTGCTCGATCCGATCTTTACCCGCTATGGTCTTGCCTATGCGGCGCGGGCAGACAAGCCGCATTATCTCTATTGGGCGATGCTCTACGGAGTTGATCTGCCGTAAATTGCAATGACAAGCGGCCGCGACAAATTGCTGTCCTGATGCAGAAACCTGCTGACCATGACAGGAAAACAGGATATGACAGTGCAAGATCTTCTGCGCTGACCGGAAAAACTATCTGCACTTACTATCTTCAGGTGAGGAGCACGCACGGCTGACAGCAGGATCTTTTTATTCGCTGACAGTATTCGTGTGGTATCTAAGCATTCCCATTAGCAGTGGAAGCCGGTTTTGCGCCGGATAATGCGTTAATACCCAAATAGAGCGGTTCTTTGAGGCCGCTTTAAGTGGAACCGCTCTATGTTCAAGCCAGATAATGACGCGCTCGAAACGTCTCTCGTTCGCCCGTTCACCGTGACGCACCGCATGGTGCTGACAATCGCTATTCCTATGACATTGGCCGGTATGACCACGCCTTTGCTCGGGCTGGTGGACACAGGTGTGATCGGGCAGCTTGGCAATGCCGGTATGCTCGGCGGTCTGGCCATGGGCGCTCTGGTCTTTGATTGTCTGTTTTCCATTTTCGGTTTTTTGCGTTCCGGCACGACAGGGCTTGTTGCACAGGCCATGGGGCGCGGTGACCGTTCGGAAGAAATTATGGTGTTCTGGCGCGCAATTATTGTGGCGCTGGTTGCCGGTTTGCTGATGATCGCGCTTCTGCCGCTCACACTCTATGCGGCCAATGATATTCTCAAGCCTACATCCGATACGGCCAAAGCATTGAACGAATATGTGTCGATCCGTATGCTCTCGGCACCAATGGCGTTAGTCAATTTCTCAGTTCTTGGCTTGTTGCTGGGACGCGGTAAAGGCTTGTTTGGCCTAGCGCTGCAATTCCTGCTGAATGGTATCAATATTATTCTGGCGCTGGTTCTGGGTTTGGGGCTTGGCTGGGAGGTTTCCGGCGTTGCATGGGCGACAGTCACCGGCGAAACCGTGGCAGCTATTACAGGTATGACCGTTCTGATCTGGCGCGGCGGGGCTTTGCGCAAGCTGGATGTCAACCGCCTGTTCGACAAAGCCGGTATTTGGCGGATGATCGTTATCAGCCGCGATATCATGATCCGCTCGCTGTTGCTGATGTCGACCTATGTATTCTTTGCCCGCGTCGGCAATGAAATGGGCACAATCACTCTGGCGGCCAATGCGGTGCTGATGAATTTCTATCTCGTTGTCGGCTTCTTTCTGGAAGGGGTAACGATTGCTGCCGAGCAGCTGGCAGGGCGGGCAGTCGGTGCGCGTTACAGTCCGGCTTTCCGGCGTTCCATTCAGCTGACCTTCTTCTGGGGCATGGTCATGGCTTTTGTCATGGGGCTGATCTTCCTCGCTTTCGGCGATCGTCTGGTCAATATTCTGACAACGGAGCCGGATGTCCGCATGATGGCGGTTTATTATCTGCCTTGGGTGTCGCTCACTGCACTCACCGGTCTTTATGCTTTCCAGATGGACAGTATTTTTATCGGTGCCTCCTGGTCTAAAGACATGCGCAATATGATGTTCCTGTCGCTGTTTGTCTTTTTCGGTGTGCTCTATGGTACCCGTGACTGGCTGGGTAATCACAGCCTGTGGCTGGCGCTGAATATGTTCCTGTTTATTCGCGGCGTTACTCTGTCTGCGATGTTGCCAAGGCGCTATCGCGGGGAGTTTCCGGTCGCCTGACGATACCGTCTCTGCATTAAAGCCTGTAATGGACAATATTAAACCTGCCGGATCATCATGCCCTGATGATCCGGCAGGTTTATTTTTGGACTAATGATTTTTCTAAATTAGAAATATTTTTTCTGAACTATCCCTGCGGGTAAAGTCCGGATTTTTGCCGCCCTGCCACGGGAAAGGTCAATAAAAACTAACCGCTTAAGGTGACTGGCAATCTTCGTGTTAATTAAAAATTAATAAATAAAATCAATGACTAAACGCTGCCGGCGTTAACGAAGCATCAAGGTTAATAGATCATTATCTGACTATAGTCATCTTGTTGAGTGAGTGGAGTATTCCGGTGCGTAGTGTAGCTTTGCGGGCCCTGTTTGGCCGATCCGGCAATGAGCCAGCACAGGTCTGGTATTATCCTTCCGAGGGTTACTGCCCGCAGGATGGCCGCTATTATCCGGTGGCCGTAACGGTTAAGCAGAAGCGCAAATCCGCGACCCTGCCAAAGCTTCTCGCCGGAGTAGGGCTGTTTTTCTATTCAAGCAATGTCATCGCCTATCAGGATATGGCCAGTATGATGAGTGTTGCCGAGCAATCGGGCAGCCGCTGGGCAACATATATGGTAGATGCGCCTGCCGGTTCCATTCATCAGGCGGAAATGCCGTTTGTTGATTCGTCCGTGGTCACAGGTAGCCTGAGCGCTGCGGCAGATATCAGCGGCGTGGGTCGCGTGGTAATGAGCGGACGCGTTGCCGGCGGAAAACGCGGTGTCGACGATCCTAATCCCGATGAAAAACGTATCAGCCGCACTGACAAGCAGGGGCGTCTGGTTTCCGTGCAGACTAAAGCTCCGGCACGCATGTTCAATGCCGGTTCGCTGGCAGAGCAGGTTTCATCGGTGAGTCCCAGGCTGATGCAGCCGGTAGCCGGTAAAAAAGACGTCAAAACAGCTTTCGTTAAAGGTCCGATCCGCGGCAAGGAAGTGGAAATCACACTCGCTTTCCATCGTCCGGAAGTGAAGCCGGTCGTGCCGGTGCCGACCGCACTCGCATCACTGATTACCAATGATACACCGGATGTGCTGGCGCTTGGTTATGCACCGTCCAAGCCGGATTATGCCAAAACATCGCCTTTCGAGAGCATTCTGGTGCCTGAAAAGGACAATGGTCGCTTCATTCCGCCAATCAGTGCGCGGGATCACAATTGGGCGGCGACCCCGTTGCCACCGGCAGCATTCAGTGCGACAGAGCAGAAATGTCTGGCTGAAGGTATCTATTTTGAAGCACGCGGCGAGCCGGTCAAAGGGCAGGCGGCCGTTGGTCAGGTCATTCTCAATCGCGTGCGCAATCCTGCTTATCCTTCCACGATCTGCGGCGTAGTTTATCAGAATAAAGACTGGCGTAATGCCTGTCAGTTTTCCTTTGCCTGTGACGGTTTAAAACATCGTGTCACAGAACCGGGTCACTGGCGTATGGCGCAGCAGGTAGCGAAAGCTGTCACTGCGGGTCAGATCTGGCTGCCGGAAGTGGGTTCGGCGACCCATTATCATGCGACTTATGTACGTCCCCGCTGGGCTTCAACGATGGAAAAAGTCAAAAAGATCGGCCTGCATGTTTTCTACCGGACTTATGGCGGCGGCTGGAGCTGATCTGTCAAGGATTCGCTGTCTGAAATCACGGTGTGAAGCAGGATTCAAGGCCTGCTTCATGCTGCTGCCTGTTAAGTATATGATTTAATAATACAAAAAACCTTCAACTTCTGTGCAGACAGTGCCTTGACGAATGAGTTGGCTGTTAATATGTTGCGGCCGACTTCAGAGTGGGGTGGAAACCTCGGTTTTCTTGCCAAAGGAGGCATGAATGGCAGTCGGGAAAACACCCGAAAAGCCTCAGCAATCCGATGATGCGGCAAGCGAAGCTGGTGGTCCGGTGCAGACCGGATCTCAGGCCGACGCTCAGGGGAGTCTGGACGACCGTCTTCGTAAGCTTGAAAGCCATTTGGCTGCTAAGGGCGTGGGGGTGGAATCCAAAAAAGATGAACAGGCTGAGAAAAACGCAAGCTCTATGGCGCAGGCCATGAAATTATCCAGTGAATTTATCGCTGGTATCGTGGTAGGTGCGGTTTTAGGTTGGTTTTTTGACCGTGTTCTGGGTACGAACCCTTGGGGATTGATTATCTTTCTCTTTTTAGGATTCGGTGCCGGTACTCTGAATGTTTTACGCACCGCAGGATATGTTGCAGAAAGCGGCAATAATGTGGGCGAGAAGCAACAGAAAGAAAAATAATGTGCATAAAGGTTATCCTTCATATGCACGGCAGTGAATAAGCCTGTAAAGGCAATCAGGGCGGCTCAGGCAGATTTGCTTTTGAGTGTTCTGAAAAGACCGGAACGCAAGTTTGCGGTTGAGAAGCGCCCTCGGGCATGAATGTAACGCCTTCGGGCACGGGTGACAGGTGAGGTTAAGGTGGCAAACGATCCGATCCATCAGTTTCAGGTTTCCAGATGGATTCCTATCGATGTCGGCGGTGTCGATCTGTCGTTTACGAATGTGTCCGCCTTTATGGTGCTGACTGTCGTAACCGCTTCCGCTTTTCTGTTTCTGACATCAGCAGGTCGCGGCATTGTTCCGACACGCCTGCAGTCAGTTTCTGAGATGGCCTATGAGTTTGTGGCATCCTCCTTGCGGGATTCTGCCGGTTCTCATGGGATGAAATTTTTTCCGTTTGTGTTCTCTCTGTTCACATTCATCCTTGTAGCAAACTTTATCGGTCTGTTCCCGTATTTCTATACCGTAACCAGTCAGATTATTGTTACTTTCGCGCTGGCGCTGCTGGTGATCGGAACAGTGATTATTTACGGTTTCTTCAAGCACGGTTTCCGCTTCCTCAAGCTGTTCGTGCCAAGCGGTGTTCCTATGGCTATCGTGCCGCTGGTATCCGCGATTGAAATCATTTCCTTCCTGTCCCGTCCGATCAGCCTCTCTGTGCGTCTTTTCGCCAGTATGCTGGCCGGTCACATCACCGTAAAGATTTTCGCAGGCTTCGTGGTTTCCATGGCTGCACTCGGTCCGCTCGGTGTTGGTGGTGCGATCCTGCCTCTGTTCATGACCGTTGCTATTACCGGTCTGGAATTCCTGGTCGCATTCCTGCAGGCCTATGTGTTCACTGTTCTGACCTGCATGTATATCAATGATGCAGTTCATCCGGACGGTCACTAACTGAAATTACTGCTGTCCGTTATCGGGCAGCAGTCTTGCCTATCTACCAATCAGGCTCTGCATTTTGAAAATACCTGTGTCTGACACATGATTTTGAAATAACAGGTCGCTCTGAAATATCACCGGCGGGTTTCCGCCAGAACTGAAATCCGCATTTATATCAATCCAGAAGGAGCTTAACATGGAAGCGGAAGCAGCAAAGTACATCGGCGCAGGTCTGGCCTGTTTCGGTATGGCCGGTACGGCTCTCGGCCTCGGCAACATTTTCGGTAGCTTTCTTTCGGGTGCACTGCGCAATCCGTCTGCCGCTGACAGCCAGTTCGGCCGTCTGGTATTCGGCTTCGCCGTAACTGAAGCTCTGGGCATCTTCTCGCTGCTCATCGCGCTTCTGCTCCTGTTCGCAGTTTAATCTTAAGCTGCCGGATTAAATCGGCCGCATATGCAAAAATCTCCTTGTGAGACCTGAAGGCATATGCGGCTGGTTATCGTTTATTAAGCCTGAGTGATAAGGGGAAAATGGATGTTCGTGTCCACGGCGTTTGCCCAAACCGCAACTGACTCTCAGCCGGCACCAGTGTCGGGAGCTGACAGTGGCAACTCTGTTGTGCACACTGAAACAGGTGTGGCGCACGATGCCGGTAAAGGCGTGTTTCCACCATTTGATTCCACCCATTATGCATCGCAGCTTCTGTGGCTCGCGATTACCTTCGGGCTGTTCTATCTGTTCATGTCGCGCGTTGTGCTGCCACGTATCGGCGGCGTCATCGAAACGCGTCGTGACCGTATTGCACAGGATCTGGAACAGGCTGCACGCCTGAAAACCGATGCTGACAATGCAATTGCTGCTTACGAGCAGGAACTGGCTGAAGCCCGCAAGAGCGCGGCTGTTATCGGTCAGGAAGCCCGCGACAAGGCAAAGCATGACATTGATGCTGAACGCAAAACCGTTGAAGCATCGCTTGAAAAGAAATTGGCTGAAGCTGAAGAACGCATCGCTGCCATTAAGGCAAAAGCGATGAGCGATCTCGGCTCGATTGCTGAAGAAACAACTGCAGAAATCGTTGAGAAACTGCTTGGCGGCAAGTCCGACAAAGCTGAAATCTCGGCTGCTGTTAAAGCTGTCAGCGCGTAAGGGAGACCATTATGGATGCAACATTTATTGCCCTCGTCGGTCTGATTATTTTCCTGGCGCTGCTGGCCTATCTTAAAGTGCCTGGCATGATCGGCCGTTCGCTTGATGAACGTGCTGCCAATATCGCCAAGGAACTGGACGAAGCACGCACATTGCGTGAAGAAGCTCAGGCTCTGCTTGCTGAATATCACCGCAAGCGCAAAGAAGCTGAAAAAGAAGCCAGCGAAATCGTTGCTGCTGCACAGCGTGAAGCTACAGCTCTGCTGAGCGAAGCAAAAGCGAAGTCGGAAGATTATATTGTTCGCCGCAACAAGCTGGCTGAACAGAAAATCGCTCAGGCTGAAAGCGATGCTGTTAATCAGGTTCGTGCATCTGCAGTGGAAATCGCTGTTGCTGCTGCCGGTTCGCTGATTGCAAATAAAATGGACGCAAAAACTGCCGGTGAAATGTTCAAAGCATCACTGGACCAGGTTAAAACCAACTTGAATTGATTGCAGTTCATAAAGTTCAAAAAAAACGCCGCTTTATGCGGCGTTTTTTTATGTCTGAAATCGGGCTTGTTGTTCTGCGGCGATGCTTATTTCTTGCAGTTAAGAATATCCTGAAACCGGCTCGGGGGCGCGTATTCGGTGCCTCGCTTATTTATCCGCTGTCCAGCGTCCCTTAATCGGAGCGAAGCTGTAGCGGTGCAGACCTGCAACCGGCCCTTGTTCTTCAATCGCCTGCCGGTGCGCCGCAGTGCCGTATCCTGCATGTTTCTCAAGGCCGTAAGCCGGATGGATAAGACCGGCGCGTTCCAGCATCTTGTCGCGGGTGACTTTGGCGATGATCGAAGCGGCCGCAATGGTCAGGGATCGTTGATCGCCTTTGACTAATGTCATGGCAGGGCAGGGCAGTCCGCCTGGGGTTTTATTACCGTCAATCAAAGCATAATCCGGACTGATTGTCAGACTATCTACGCAGCGTTTCATCGCCAGCAAGGATGTCGCCAGAATATTGCTTTCATCAATCGCACGCGCACTGAGGCTGCATAATGTGACGGCAACAGCCTTTTCCATAATTGTTTCAAACAGCCGGTTGCGTTTGGCAGCCGTAAGCCTTTTTGAGTCATCCAGACCTTCTGGCAGATTATCAGGGTCGAGGATTACGCAGGCAGCAACAACAGGCCCTGCAAGAGGGCCGCGGCCGACTTCATCGAGCCCTGCAATCAGTTTGTACCCCTGAGCTTGCAGCTGCTGCTCATGGCTGTAATCCGGTATGAATATTTCAGACTTGTCAGCCTTTATCTTGGCTGGCGACTTCGGTCGCTTTTCAGAAAAAAGCGGAGAATCAGATGGTGCTTTACTCATGTGCTGAGATTGCATCCTATCTAATTCTCCGCAAGCCACATCGCAAAAAGGGGGGGGCACGATGTGGAAGGCTGCCGGCAAAAGGACGGGCAGCCTATATCTGCCGGAGCATTTCCGATGCATACGGAAATGCGTGAAAACAAAGAAAAAGAATGGTTCCACCGTATCGATATTGATTGGAGCCGCTCTGAGGGCAGATCAGAAAAGCGAGAGCTGAACACCGCTTGTTTGCGGCGGGGTGAACAGATCACAACGCAGGCGCCGTTTATGAATATTCAGCCCGAGCTTTTTACAGGTAATCTCAAAGCGGCGGCCAATCTGCCACGCATAAGGACCATCACCACGCATCCGTTTGCCCCATTCCGCATCATAGTCCTTGCCGCCGCGCATTGAACGCAACAGGGACATGACATGGCGGTAACGGTCAGGAAAATGCTGCAGCAGCCAATCCTTGAAGAGTGGCGCGACCTCATAAGGCAGGCGTAGCAAGACATATCCGGCTTCGCGTGCGCCCATCGCATAGGCGGCATCCAATATACGTTCAATCTCGTGGTCGTTGATGCCGGGGATCACAGGGCCAAGCATCACCGATGCCGGAATACCTGCCTCATTCAGTTGTCGGATGGCCTGTAAACGCAAGCCTGGTGTTGAGGCACGCGGCTCCATATTCCGTGCTAATTTGGCATCCATCGTGGTGACAGAGAGGGCAACCTTTGCCAGACCACGCTCGGCCATCGAACCCAGAATATCAATGTCGCGGGTAACCAGTGCGGATTTGGTGACGATGCCGACCGGATGATTGGCGGCATCCAGCACACTCAATATATCCCGCATAATCCGCCATTTTTTTTCTACCGGCTGATAAGGGTCTGTATTGGTGCCAATGGCGATCGTCTTGGGAATATAACCGGCTTTGGAAAGTTCTTTTTCCAGTAATCGTGCTGCATCGGGTTTGGCAAAGAGTTTGGTTTCAAAATCAAGACCGGCAGACAGTCCCATATAGCTGTGGGTAGGGCGGGCAAAGCAATAAATACAGCCATGCTCGCAACCGCGATAAGGATTGATTGAGCGGTCGAAATTAATATCCGGCGAGTCATTGCGGGTGATGATGGTGCGCGGCTTTTCGATCTGGACTTCTGTCTTGAACGGTTCCAGCTCTTCCAGAGAGTTCCAGCCATCATCACTATCGATGCGTGTCTGACTTTCAAATCGACCGGAAGGATTGATACCTGCACCACGTCCGCGACGACGGCTGTGGTCAATCCGCAAGCCGGTGCCGTCAACAATAGCATTTGCCTGATCTGTGCGCTCCGATCCGAAGACAGCCGAACGGGAGAAGACGGCCTGATCGGCTGGTCCGAAAACCTCCTGTAAAATTGCCATAGCTATCTCCTTGCCGGAAATGCCGTGACAGCATGACCGGAGCAAAACAATTAAAATGAAGCAATGAATACGGCGCGAATTATGCGACTCTGATGCGCCGTTTATGGTTCAAATTTAATCTGAAAATAAGAACAAAGCAAGAACTTAATTTATGTCTTTTCCGCAATTAGAGCGCTGTGTGCCAGACCTGGCACAAAAAGGTCGCTCTAACACTTTTAAAATTAGAGCATAATTTCACTTTAAACCGATCCCAGCTTAAGGAATTATGCTCTAGCTTTTGCGTTTCAAATGTTCATCAAGGCGCGGCATGATTTCAACGAAATTACACGGGCGGTGACGATAGTCGAGCTGCTGGGCGAGAATACCGTCCCAAGCATCGCGGCAAGCGCCGCCGGAACCCGGCAGGACAAAAACAAATGTCTGGTTGATGAGACCGGCAGTTGCGCGGGATTGGATCGTGGAAGTGCCGATCTTGGCATAGGACTGCTGATGGAAGATAACCGAAAACCCGTCCATACGCTTGTCGAAGACCGGCTCCAAAGCGTCAGGTGTTACATCGCGTCCGGTGAAGCCAGTGCCGCCGGTGGTAATCACCACATCAATTGCCGGATCTTTGGACCATTGCACAACCAGCTCACGGATTTTTGCAGCATCATCGGTCACAATCTGCCGGTCACGCAGCAAATGGCCTGCCTCTTCAATACGGGAGGCCAGAAATGCACCGGATGTATCTGTTTCCAGCGTCCGGCTGTCTGATACCGTCAGCACTGCAATACCCACCGGAATGAACGGACGCTCGGCTTTGGCTGTATCGGACATGGTTGTCTCCGGTTAAATCTTGTCGGGCAGGGTCGTGGTTGCGCAGACAAACCAATGCGGATTTTGCTGTTGCAAATGCATTGCCGCCTGTTGCGCCTGATCCGCTTTATCATAAATGCCGAAGCAGGTCGCGCCTGAGCCGGACATTTGCGCATATTGTGCGCCGCTGTTCCGCAAAACCTGCAGAATTTCCGGTAATTGCGGTGCAAGCTCTGCGGCGGGTGGCAGCAGATCATTGCGGGTTGATTGCAGGAAGTTGCAAAGCTCCGCCTGACTATTCAAGCGCGCCAGTTCCGGTAGTGCAGGATTATCACGCTTCTGCATATGTTTGAAAATCTGCGGCGTGGAAATTGCTGTTCCGTCATTCACAAGCACCAGTGACAGCACTGGCAGGCCGGTCAGCCGCTGCACGTCTTCACCGATGCCCTGGGCAATCAATGCACCGCCGTTGAGCTGACCATGCAGGCACATCGGCACATCGGCGCCAAGCTGCAGGCAAATCTGCTCAAGCAAAGCCTGTTCCGCTTCGATATTCCACAGGCGCATGAGCAGTGCCAGCACTGTGGCGGCATCACTTGACCCGCCGCCGATACCGGAAGCAACAGGGAGATTTTTTTCCAGATGAATGGCAACGCCGGAGCTGTGTTGCGGAAATTGTGCGCGCAGAAGATCACGCGCTTTTAAGACAAGATTGTCGCCATTGGCTGGCAGCCCCGCACCAAAGCGGCCGGAAAGCGTAAAACTGTCTTCCTTCGCAGGGAAAACTGTGAGTTCGTCACCGTAATCGGCAAAGGCAACAAGCGTATCCAGCAGATGATAGCCGTCCTCGCGCCGTCCGGTCACATGCAATGCCAGATTAAGCTTGGCATAGGCTGTGGCGCGAAGATGTGAGGCAGTCTGTTGGCTCGCTGCCTGTGAAGCTAAAATATCTGGCATGCTTTAGGATCAGTCTTTATCTGCCGGACGGTAAACACCGGTTTTCGGGTCGCGTACCAGCGTGCCGCTGGCTCCTGTGCGGGCTTCCTGTTCGGCCTGACGGACTTTCTGGGAAACACGTGCCGCTTCGCGCTTGAAGGAGCGATAGCCATAGATTGCAGCTGCAACCAGAAGGATCAGAAAAATCAGCTGTGGCATACCGGCTCCTTTCCGGAAAAATAACATGCCTGTTGATTTAATCAGGCTGTAACCTCGTTTCAAGAAGCTCTTATAGCATCTTATTCTGATGATATTATGATAACATAAGCCTGTTACAGGCCATAGCGTGACCAAAGAGCTTTTTCTTCGAGTACATTCATCAGGCTTTCACCTGCTGCGCCAAGCATTTGCGCATGAGAAATACCGCCGGTATTTTTGCGCCCCAGCAGTCCGCGCGAAGGCTGGATCAGATTAAGCTTGGTTTTTTCGCCATAGAGCTTGCGCAGATGCGAGCGCATATCATCAAGACCATCAATCAGCCCGAGCTGCAAAGCCGTAATGCCTGTCCAGAACTGACCGGTGAAAAGATCGTCATTGTCCTGCAATTTACTGCCGCGGCGCTCTTTCACCATATCAATAAAGGTCTGGTGAATTTCCAGTTGCAGCGCTTTGATATGTTCGACATCCGATGCCTTTTCCGGCTGAAACGGATCCATCGTGGCTTTGTTTTTGCCGGCCGTATGCACGCGGCGTTCAACGCCGATTTTCTTGATCAGTTCGGTAAAGCCAAAGGAAGCGGAAACCACGCCGATCGAACCCAGAATGGAAGACGGATCAGCAATAATCTCGTCTCCGGCAATGGCAATCATATAGCCGCCGGAAGCCGCCACATCCTCAACAAAGACATGGACTTTCTTGTTCTTTTCTTCGGCCAGATCACGGATACGTTTATAGATCAGCCGTGATTGTACCGGTGAACCGCCGGGGGAATTAATGCTCAGTGCCACAGCAGGACTGTGCTTATTGGCGAAGGCTTTTTCCAACTGAACCGCGATGCCTTCGAGCGACAGATTTTGCCGTAAAGGGCTGTTGCCGGTCATGATTGCACCGCTCAGCCGGACAACCGGAATTTCAACACTGGAAGCCCGGAAGCGACGCGGGATAACACGGCTGATGAGTGACGGCACTGAAAATCTCCGGTGTGAAAAAGCAGACGATAAAATAGTTTTCACCCGCTGTTATAGCCGCAGCGGGTGAAAACTGAACCTGTTATTTTACAGCGCGGTTGCGTGTGGAAATGCGCAGCAATGCCCAGCCACAAACGGCGGAGAGCAGAGAACCGAGCAGAACACCAATCTTGGTTTCGCTGTGCAGCAGGTCATTGTCAAAGGACAGCAGGCCGATGAACAGGCTCATGGTAAAGCCGATACCGCAGAGCAGTGCCACGCCATAGAGCTGTGTCCAGCTTGCGCCCATCGGCTTGGTGGCAATCCCTGCGCGGATAGCAATCCATGCGGCACCGAAGACACCAAACTGCTTGCCGACAAACAGACCAAGCGCAATGCCGAGTGTGAGCGAGTCACCAAGGATCGACGGACTCATACCGGCGAAGGAAACGCCTGCATTGGCAAAGCCGAAGATTGGTACAATGACAAAGCCGACCCATTTTGCCAGCGCATGTTCCAGCGTGTGCAGCGGAGAGCTCATATCATCAGGACGGCCAAGTGCCGGCTTGATCGGAATAGTCAGCGCGGTCAGCACACCGGCAACCGTTGCATGAACACCGGAGCGCAGTACAAAATACCAAAGCACGGCACCAAGGATCAGATATGGGGTGAGGCGCATAATGCCCATCTTGTTCAGAATAAACATCAGCGCAAAAATACCGGCAGCACCGGCGAGATAGAGCGTGGCAATATCGGCAGTGTAGAAGACGGCGATAATCGCAACGGCCGCAAGGTCGTCAAGAATGGCGAGCGTTGCCAGAAACACTTTCAGGCTGGTTGGTACGCGTGGGCCGAGCAGCGACAGCACACCAAGTGCAAAGGCAATATCGGTTGCCGACGGAATAGCCCAGCCGCGAATGGTTTCCGGATTTGACCAGTTAAAACCGGCAAAAACCAGTGCCGGAACAATCACGCCACCAGCGGCGGCAATGCCCGGTAAAGCACGGTTCGACCAACTGGCAAGCTGGCCGTCGAGAAATTCACGTTTGATTTCGAGACCAACGAGAAGGAAGAAGACGGCCATCAGCGCGTCATTAATCCAGTGCAGAACGCTCATCGGGCCGAGCTTGCTCTCCAGAACCTGAAAATATGTGGCTGCAAGCGGCGAATTAGCAACGATCAGAGCCAGAGCAGCGGCAATCATCAGAGCGATGCCGCTGGCGGATTCACTGTCGAGCCAATGGCGGAGCGTTGAGAAGGGGCGCTTGGTCTGGCTTTGTGTCATCCGGTATCGGCCTTTTTCTTTGCGGGCAGCGTTTTGACAACGCTCAACCCTTGAGCTGTCCTCAGAGTTCCGCGCTTTAAATAGAGCGAAAGACCTGTTCGGACAGTCCGTGTTTTCGGGAAAATGTGCTCCGTCCTCCTGAACAACAACCGTTACAGGCTGTCGCAACCATTAATGAGGCTTTCTGCACGTGGCGTAAATTCATGGCCGGAACTTTTATGCAAAATTAACGGCGGCGCAAGGAAAACCGGAGCGCGGCTGCCTTTTATGCCCGTAATTACGACACGGATGGCCGGTTCATCCGGTCTGGCATAGAGCGGAAGAATTGCGATGCCGCCAAAACGGCGCTCCATCGCGGACAGGATTTCATTCAGATTGGCGGGACGTGCGATAATCGCAATATGTCCGCGCGGACGTAAAATGCCCGATGCCGTGCGTATCCAGCTTTCAAACATGCCCTGATGCATCACATGCGCCTGTGCCTTTAAATCGTCCGGCGTGGCACGGTCATGGCTTTGGTTGAAAGGCGGGTTCATAATCACATAGTCAAACTGATTATCAGTCAGCCCTGCTTCATTACGGGCAGGGCCGGTCATGGTTACATCAGCCTGCAGGCATGACAGACGGCCATGCATATGGGCATTTTCGGACAATGCGCAGGATTTTTCCGCATAGAACAGCATTTCCGGTGAGCGCTCAATCAGGGTGACATCTGTGTTTGCGCAGCGTGAAGCAACGGCCAGTCCTGCCGCACCGGCACCGGCGCCAAGATCCGCAACTTTACCTTTGAAATCCGTTGGCACCGCACTTGCCAAAATCATGGCATCAATCCCCGAACGGTGACCTTTTGCGGATGGCTGCACCAGATAGAATACACCACGGTGAAAGGCATCGAGAGTTTCGCCATAGGGCAGAGAGCTGAACGGAGCAGACATAAAGACGGCAGTTTCCTGACTTGTTGCAGACTGAAAGCGATCAAACCGGCTTTAACCGATTCTGTATAGAGGCGGTGAAAGCCGCAATTCTGTTTGCTGACAGCAATTTGACATCTTATATCAGCAGAATATGCTTTATTGTGTTGTGTTGCGGCTCGCAACACTTGCCTTTAGCACGGCTTTTGGTGCATTTGACGCTTGAGCATAAAGGCCGCCTTGAATAATGTGTGGCTATAAAACGGGTCTCATTGTCAGGCCGCGTGAACTGGAGATATGGCATTGGGTGTGGTTCTCAATCTCGATGAGAAAAAAAATCAGCAGGCGTCCATTCAGAAGCTGGTTGATCTGACGAAAGCGGATATGGGACGTGTCAATGCGCTTATCCTGTCCAAAGCCGGTTCTGATGTTGAGATGATACCGGAAGTGGCCAATCATCTGATTTCATCGGGTGGTAAGCGTTTACGTCCGATGATGACGCTCGCTGCTGCAGCCATGTTCGGCTATGAGGGCGAAGGTCACGTGCAGCTCGCAACCAGCGTTGAATTCATGCACACGGCAACGCTTCTCCATGATGATGTGGTGGATGAGAGCGATCTGCGTCGCGGCAAAAGCACAGCTCGGATGATCTGGGGCAATCAGGCCAGCGTTCTGGTCGGCGATTTCCTGCTTGGTCAGGCTTTCAAAATGATGGTGGATGTCGGTTCGCTCGACGCGCTGGATGTACTGGCAACTTCGGCTTCGGTGATTGCCGAAGGTGAAGTGATGCAGCTCGCCGCCGCCAAAAATATGGAAACCACGGAAGACGAATATCTGGCCGTTATCAAAGCCAAGACTGCGGCGCTGTTCTCTGCTGCTGCCGAAGTTGGTCCGATCATTGCCGATGCACCGCGTGCACAGCGTCTGGCACTGCGCTCCTATGGCCTTAATCTCGGTCTTGCTTTCCAGCTGATTGATGATGCGCTGGATTATGGCGGTTCGGCTGCGGATCTTGGCAAGAATGTCGGTGATGATTTCCGTGAAGGGAAAATCACCATGCCGCTGTTGCTCAGCTATCGCCGTGGTTCCGAAGGCGAACGTGCTTTCTGGAAGTCATCCATTGAACAGGGCAATAATGATGATGAAGCCTTGCAGAAGGCTATCGGCCTGATGACCAAGCATGGTTCGATTGCCGATACCGTACAGCGTGCCCGTCATTTCGGCGAAATCGCCCGTGATGCACTGGCACCGCTGCCGCAGAGCCCGCAAAAAGATGCTCTGATTGATGTGATTGATTTCTGCATCAGCCGTGTAAACTGATTATTGACCGGTACCGGCGCATATTTCCGGTACCGGACTTTGAAATACCCTTTTCTCCGGCCATATAAAAACCACGACATGGCCGGATGGTGTGTTTGTTTCGGAAATAAGCCAAACCAGAGCATTTCCAGCAAAAGTGGCAACCGGTTTTGCGTCAGGAAATGTGTAAAATAAAGAGATAGAGCATTCTTTCTGTTTCAAAATTGGAAATGCTCTATAAATGCAAGGGGAAATGCCGATGCGGCGGAATACAGTTAAAGCGCGTGCTCTGGTTTTCGCTTTGATGGCAGGGGCGGCTTTCACAAGTGGTGTCTCCGGCGCGGCCTATGCTGCATCTGCGGCAAAGACAGCGGTGGCGACAGACGAGCCGGTGATTGTCTCGCGTGCAGGTTCTTTCCCTGGTGCTTATCTGGCCGGTCGCATTGCCGAGATCGACAATAATCTTCCTGTAGCCATCGCTTATTATCGTCAGGCACTGGCATTTGATCCGTCAAACCAGCCGATGAAGCGTGACCTGTTGCTGTCCTATCTGACCGACGGTCAGCTGGATGAAGCGCTGCCCTTTGCCCGTGCGCTTAAAAATGAGCCGGAAGTCGAGCGTTTCTCCCGTATTATTCTGGCGATCAAGGCTTTCAACGACAAGCATTACCGCACTGCCCGCACCAATCTGAAGCTCACGCAGCAGTCAGAAATGGATCGTTTAGCAACCGGCCTGATGACGGCATGGACATTCTACGGTGAAGGTCGTCCGAAAGACGCGCTGGCAGCAGTTGATAAGCTTGACGGACCGGTCTGGTACGATCTTTTCAAAACCTACACATCGGCATTGATTGCAGACAGCGCCGGTCAGACCAAGGCCGCGGATAAATTCTATGCGCAGGCCGTGGCTGATAAAGAAGGCGGCAGCGCTGCCCCCGATACTTATGAGCGCATCATTTACGCCTATGCTGATTTCAAACAGCGTCAGGGCGATAAAGCCGGTGCGATTAAACTGGTGGAAGATGCCGAGCAAATTCTCAGTGGCCGCGTGATCCTGCGCGAAGTACGCCAGAAGCTTGAAGACGGTGAAAAGCTTGATCCGCAGATGCGCAGCCCGCAGCAGGGCGCGGCTGAGGTTCTGTATTCTTTGGGCACCGCGATTAACCGCGGTGGTGCTGAGGCTTTTGCAACCATTTATCTGCAAATGTCCGGTGAGCTGCGCGAGAATAATGACGCTACATTGTTCCAGCTTGGCGATATTGCTGCCAAACTGCGCCAGCCGGAAAAAGCGATTAAATATTACGGCCGCGTTGCAGATAAATCGCCTTATAAGCGCGATGCGGAAATGCAGCTGGCGCTTAATCTGGCTGAAACAGACAAGCCCGATGAGGCGATTGAGCATCTGAAAAACAATCTGCGCAGCAATGATAAGGACAACCGTTCCTATCTGGCGCTTGGCGGTGTCTATGCCCAGAAAGAAGACTGGGCAAATGCGGCAAAGACTTATGATCAGGCCGTTGCGGAAATTAAATCGCCCGTGCGTCAGGACTGGCCGGTTTTCTATCAGCGCGGCATTGCTTATGAGCGTCTGAAGCAGTGGGATAAGGCTGAGCCTAATTTCCGCAAGGCACTGGAACTGTTTCCGAACCAGCCGCAGGTGATGAATTATCTTGGCTATTCATGGGTCGATCGCGGTGAAAATCTGGAAGAAGCTTTGCAAATGATCCGCAAGGCTGTCGAGATGCGCCCGCAGGATGGCTATATCGTCGATTCCCTTGGCTGGGCTTATTACAAGCTTGGCCGCTATAATGAGGCCGTTGTCGAACTGGAAAAGGCAGTTAAACTACGGCCTGAAGATCCGACAATCAACGATCATCTGGGTGATGCCTATTGGCAGGCAGGGCGCGGGCTGGAAGCGACTTTCCAGTGGAACCATGCCATCGCCGGTAAGCCTGAAGCGGCAGAACTGGCCAAGATCGAGAAGAAGCTGAAACAGGGGCTGACACAGACGGCGGAAGCTGATGTGAAAGATATTGCGCCAGCAAAGCCTGACACTGCACCGGAGAAAGCACCGGATGCTAAGCCTGCCGATCCTGCTGCCAAGCCATAATGCTTGCTATCCGGCTTTAAGTCTTGACCGTTTAACGCGGAATAATTAGGACAAACTATCTGTTTTTCGGCGGAGCTGAGCTGTTATGGCTCAGCTTTCACCGTTTTCACCACGCATGATTTGCAAGAAGATCAGTTTTGATCGCCGATCTCGCCAAGAATGCTCCAATGAGGCCTTCCCGTGACTCGTATCATGACCAGCACATTGCCTGAACACCTGCATCCGACCCGCTCTTTTCAGGGCTTTATCATGGCGCTCCAGCATTACTGGGCGCAGCATGGCTGCACAATTTTGCAGCCTTACGATATGGAAGTCGGGGCGGGTACGCTGCATCCGTCCACCACTTTGCGCGCATTGGGGCCAAAGTCGTGGAATGTTGCCTATGTGCAGCCGTCACGTCGCCCGAAAGACGGCCGCTATGGTGAAAACCCGAACCGTATGCAGCATTATTACCAGTATCAGGTGTTGCTGAAACCAAGCCCGCCGAACCTGCAGGAGCTGTATCTCGGCTCGCTGAAAGCGATTGGTATTGATACGGAGCTGCACGATATCCGCTTTGTTGAGGATGACTGGGAAAACCCGACGACCGGCTCTTGGGGCTTGGGCTGGGAATGCTGGTGCGATGGTATGGAAATCTCGCAGTTCACTTATTTCCAGCAGGTTTGCGGTATTGAATGCTCACCGGTTGCCGGTGAGCTGACCTATGGTCTGGAACGTCTTGCTATGTATGTGCAGGGCGTGGACAATGTTTATGACCTGAACTTCAATGGTCTCGAAGGTGAGGACAAAGTTACTTACGGTGACGTGTTCCGCCAGACCGAGCAGGAATATTCACGCTACAATTTCGAAATTGCCGATACTGATATGCTGCACCAGCATTTCATCGATGCGGAAGCGGAATGTAAAGCTGTGCTTGCTGCTGGAGCCAAAGATATACAAGAGGCGACGAGTGCCGAAGGCACGAGCGGGAATAAAAAAGAGACAGGGAACTTACATAAATGCGTATTTCCGGCCTATGACCAAGCGATCAAAGCCTCGCATATTTTCAATCTGATGGATGCCCGTGGCGTGATTTCGGTGACCGAGCGCCAGAGCTATATCCTGCGTGTGCGCAATCTTGCGCGCCAGTGCGGTGAAGCCTTCCTTCAGACCGATGCCGGTGGTTTCAGATTACCCTCAAATGGGCAGGATGAGATTGACTTAGAATATTATAAAAATAATCCGGACTTCGGAATCTTTTGAGTAGGAACTGTAATGCCTGATTTGTTACTGGAACTTTTTTCCGAGGAAATCCCGGCGCGCATGCAGCGTAAAGCTGCCGGTGATTTGAAGAAAATGATCACCGATGGTCTGGTTGAAGCCGGTCTTACCTATGAGGCGGCAACGCCTTACTGGACACCGCGTCGCCTCACGCTGGATATTCGCGGTCTGACTGTGCGTTCAAAAGACGTGCATGAAGATATCAAAGGCCCGTCCGTTACTGCACCTGAAGCCGCTATTCAGGGCTTCCTGCGTAAAGCTGGCTTGAGCGATATTGCGCAGGCGCATGTGCATTCCGACCCGAAAAAAGGCGATTTCTACGTCGCGCACATCACCAAATCCGGTCGTGCAGCTGAAGAAGTTATCGCGGAACTGGTGCCGAATGTGGTGCAGAATTTCCCGTGGCCGAAATCCATGCGCTGGGGTAAGGCCTCGGCACAGTCCGGTTCCTTGCGCTGGGTGCGTCCGCTGCAGTCGATCATCTGCCTGTTTGGTCCTGAAACCGAAGAAACCGTCGTGGTGGATTTTGAAGTCGGCGGCGTGCGCTCCGGTAACACCACGCGTGGTCACCGGTTCATGAGCGATGGTCAGCCGATCACCGTGCGTCGCTTTGACGATTATGTCGAAAAGCTGGAAAAAGCGCATGTGGTGCTCGATGCTGAACGCCGCAAGGAAATCATTCTCACCGATGCCCGCAATCTGAGCTTCGCTTCCGGTCTGGAACTGGTTGAAGACGAAGGCCTGCTGGAAGAAGTGTCTGGTCTGGTTGAATGGCCGGTGGTGCTGATGGGCGAATTTGAGGAAGAATTCCTCTCCATTCCGCCGGAAGTTATCCGTTTGACCATCCGCGCTAATCAGAAATGCTTTGTCACCCGCAATCAGGGCGAGACAGATGCACTTTCCAACAAGTTTATTCTGATCTCCAATATTGCTGCCCGTGACGGCGGCAAGGAAATCGCTTTCGGTAACGGCAAGGTTGTTCGTGCCCGTCTGTCCGATGCGCTGTATTTCTGGCATACCGATCAGGCCGATATGCCGGATATGGACAAGCTGAAAGCGTCTGCCTCGAAATTCGCGCTTGATCTGGTCAAACCGCTCGATCAGCGTATGGCGCGTCTGGATGCGCTGAATGTGACCTTCCATGCCAAGCTCGGTACACAGGGCGAACGCGTGGCGCGTATCAAGGCGCTTGCAGAAGCAATTGCACCGCTGGTCGGTGCAGATGCTGCGCTGACTGCCCGCGCAGCCGTGCTGGCTAAAGCTGATCTGCAGACAGAAGTTGTCGGCGAGTTCCCTGAATTGCAAGGCGCTATGGGGCATAAATACGCTTTGCTTCAAGGTGAAGATGCTGCTGTCGCAACAGCGCTTGAAGATCATTACAAGCCGCAGGGCCCGTCCGACCGCGTGCCACGCGATCCGGTTTCGGTGGCCGTTGCACTGGCCGACAAGATCGACACGCTGGTTGGTTTCTGGGAGATTGATGAAAAGCCGACAGGTTCGAAAGACCCTTATGCGCTACGCCGTGCAGCCCTCGGTGTTATTCGTCTGATTTTGGACAATGATGTACGTGTTGCGTTGTTAGATGTTTTTGAAGCACATGGAGACAGTTTTCCATTTGTAAACAAGTTAGATGGTCGTAAGGAAGTTAATGGAAGGAGGGTAAATACAAAATCTATTGACCTGCTGACCTTCTTCCATGACCGTTTCAAGGTCTATCTGAAGGATGAAGGTGCACGTCACGATGCAATTGATGCAGTCCTGTCAGCTGATGCTGATAATCTGCTACTGGTTGCCCGTCGTCTTGAAGCGCTGATCGTTTTCGTCAATGAGGAAGACGGTAAGAACTTGTTGGCAGGTACCAAGCGTGCAGCCAATATTCTCGGTGCTGAAGAGAAAAAAGGCACTGTCATTGCTGACAGTGTGGATGCTGCACTCTTCAACAATGAAGAGGAAAAGGCACTATTTGCTGCTGTGCAGTCGGCAGAGACTAAAGCGGCTGCGGCCATTGCCAAGGAAGATTTCTCGGCTGCTATGTCGGCAATGGCAGAGTTACGTGCGCCGGTTGATGCCTTCTTTGACAAGGTCATGGTTAATGATGAGAATGAAGCTATCCGCGCTAATCGCTTGGCACTGCTGGCTAAAATCCGTTCGGTGACCGGTCAGGTCGCTGATTTCTCAAAGATCAGTGGCTAATTACACGTATTGATAAGAAAAAGCCGGAGTGGTGAGAACCACTCCGGCTTTTTTATATTCAGTTTTTTAAAAAAAGATCAGGCCGGAATATCTTTGGCTGCCCAAGCCGCTGTTTCCATGTCACGCAGCTCGGAGATATTGGCGACGCCTGCCTGCTTCACCAATGCGGAGAGTTCTTTGACGATCTCTTTCGGTACGGTCGGGCCGCGATAGATCATACCGGTATAAAGCTGTACCAGATCGGCACCGGCTTTAATTTTGGTAAGTGCGGTTGCACCGCTGTCCACACCGCCTACGCCGATGATCGGCATCGTTTTGCCGATGCGTTGACGCATTTTGGCAAGCACAATGGTTGAGCGTTCAAAAATCGGCGCGCCGGAAAGGCCGCCGGTCTCTTTCGCTTCCACCTGATTAACAAGATTGGTGCGTGACAGCGTGGTGTTGGAGATAATTAAACCATCGAGCGGATGAGCGAGAGCCACTTCGGCAATATCATCCAGACCTTCTTCTGTCAGATCGGGTGCAATTTTCAGGAATACAGGGCGTTTCAGGGTGCATTTTTCAGCTTCTTGATCGCGGGCTTCCAGAACTTTTTCCAGCAGAATATGCAGGCTGTCTTTCGCCTGAAGGTCGCGCAGACCCGGTGTGTTCGGGGAAGAAATATTGGCGGTGAAATATTTCGCCACGCTGTAGAAGCGGTGAATACCGGCCACATAATCGGCCACACGGTCTTCACTGTCTTTATTGGCGCCGATATTCACGCCGACAATACCGCAACTGCTACAGCTGTTGCGCTGGCTGAGGCGTTTATAGGCCGCTTCATGGCCTTCATTATTAAAGCCCAGACGGTTGATCACCGCACGGTCTTCCACAAGGCGGAAGATGCGCGGCTTCGGATTGCCAGCCTGCGGGCGCGGCGTAATGGTGCCGACTTCTGCAAAACCAAAACCGAGTTTCAGCAGTGCATCCGGCACTTCGGCGTTTTTGTCAAAACCTGCGGCCATACCCAGCGGATTGGTAAATTTGAGACCGGCAATAGTTTGCTGCAAAGCAGGGTCAAGCGGGGCAGGGCTGGAGAGAACGCCGGTTTTCAGCGCTGCAATCGACAGGCCATGCGCCTGCTCACCATCCATCGCAAAAAGTGCGCGACGGGCAATATTTTCAAAAAAACCGCTCATTGTCCAAGCTCCGGAAACTGATGCTTGCCGTCGCTGTCGAGCGGCAGGTCTTTCACCCAGCGTACCGCAGTGAGCTGTAGATGTGCGTAGAGATGCGGGAAGGCTTTGCCGCCGCGGGAAATTTCATAACGAAGTTCATCGCCCAGCTGGTTTGCATCAACAGCCACCAGCAGCAGGTCATCCTGACCGG
This sequence comes from Pseudochrobactrum sp. XF203, assembly GCF_020341615.1. Taxonomy (NCBI): domain Bacteria; kingdom Pseudomonadati; phylum Pseudomonadota; class Alphaproteobacteria; order Hyphomicrobiales; family Brucellaceae; genus Pseudochrobactrum; species Pseudochrobactrum sp. XF203. The sequence continues at coordinate 677,648 of NZ_CP084392.1, forward strand.
CAAAATGCTTGGCAGCGGTCTCGGCAACCGTGTCATGGGTGGAAAAGTGGATATAACCATCCTGTAAATCAACAGGGGCACCGGAAAAATGCTCTGCCTTTTCAGCGTCTGCCCATTGGGCGCGCGTGGCGATCTTGTAGATGGTATGGTGTGACGGATCACTGTTTGACATGAAAAACGCTATTGTTGTGAACGGAAAAGCTGTTCAGACATTTTATATATCTGGCCGGTTTGGCGCATCCGGCAGCTTTTAAGACAAAATTAAGTCACAAGCCACCTCTAAATTTTAATAAAGGGTTAACGCCATTTTTGCAAATGAGCAAAAGTGCGTTCTGACAGCTCTGTGTTTTTGACAGGATGCACTGGAAAATGCTTGGATAAAACCCATATACCATGCAGACAGATTAAAGGAGTGGGCAGATGAAGAACCGGTCCGGTATCGCGATTGCGGTGGCAAAAGAAAACAAATCCAAGCTTATCATACGCAGTGCCGTTCTTTCGGCTCTCACAGGACTGGCTCTGGTTTGGGGTATGAGCCCGTCTCCGGCACAGGACATGCAGCGCTATTCCATGGAAAAAACCGAAACCGGTATTATCCGTCTTGACCGCCAGACCGGTGAGTTTGCACTGTGTAAGGAACAGGCCGGTAAAATTGAATGTGCTGAAACCAAACCGGCACAGCTCAGCAATGATGAACGCACAGTGCTGCTGGAAAAACAGGTTGCTGATCTGACCGCGCGTATCGCCAAGCTTGAAAAAAGCGGTGTCGCAAACAGCACCTTGCCAAGTGAAGAAGAGTTCGAAAAAGGGCTCGGCTATATGGAGCGTTTCATGCGGTCTTTCATGGGGGTAGCCAAGAGCCTTGATGAACCGGCACCGGTGCCGAACCGCACATAATTTCTCCCAAAGAAAAAGCGCCGTTTCCGGCGCTTTTTTATTCTCTTAAATTGGTTTTAGCCGATATTGGCAAAGCGGCGTGTCGCTTCGATTAGCTCGTGGGTAATACCCGGCTCGGTCACTGCATGACCACCGTCTTCGACGATGCGCAAATCGGCTTCCGGCCAGACTTTCTTCAGGTGCCATGCATTGATGAATGGCGTGCACATATCGTAGCGGCCATGGATGATAACACCCGGAATATGGCGGATACGGTCAGCCAGACGCAACAGTTGATCATCTGTATCAAAGAAAGCGCGGTTCTGGAAATAGTGGCATTCGATACGCGCAAAAGCGATGGCGAAGTGATCCTGCGCAAACGCATTTTCGCGTTCCGGATCCGGCAGCAGGGAAATTGCCGAGCCTTCCCAGCGTGACCAGCGGCGTGCCGCTTCAATCTGCACCTGCGGATTCGGATCAGTCAGGCGGCGGTAATAGGCCGCCACCATATCGCCACGCTCGGCTTCCGGAATATGCAGCTGATAGGCTTCAAAGCGATCCGGATAGATAATGCTGGCGCCGTTGCTATAGAGCCAGTCCACTTCAAAACGGCGTGCCAGAAAGATACCACGCAGCACCAGTTCGCTGACGCGCTCCGGATGGGTTTGTGCATAAGCGAGGCCAAGGGTCGAACCCCATGAACCGCCGAAAACCTGCCATTTTTCAACGCCGAGATGAGTGCGCAGACGCTCCATATCCGCAACCAGATCCCATGTGGTATTTTCGCGTAATTCCGCATGGGGCGTTGAGCGGCCGCAACCGCGCTGGTCAAACAGGATAATGCGATAGGCTGAAGGATCATGCAGACGGCGCATAGTCGGCGAGATGCCGCCGCCCGGGCCGCCGTGGATCATGATGACCGGCTTACCGTTCGGGTTTCCGCATTCCTCAAAATAAATCCGGTGCAGCGATGAGACCTGCAACATCTCTTCCCGATAGGGTTGAATTTCCGGATAGAGGCTGTGGCGTGTCATAGGTCGTCCTTTTGCGTTATTTTATCTGCGAAGCAATAAGATTTTCTCTTGCATATAGAGCAGGCATCACCCTAACTGACAATACGGCACCATCGCGGCAAAAGCAGAAATCAGACTGTATATTGTACGCTTTGCCTGTAATATTGCATAATGAATATGCATGCCGTCTGCTATAGGCGGCTTTTATTGTGCTGGAAATTGCATTCACCGGTTTTCTCAAGCCGGATTTATCATTGAAATGAAATGCCGGTGGCCGGAGCGCATTGCGAAATTGTGAAGCGCTGAGGTGTGGAAACCAGTTTGTCTAACCGGTTTCTGATCCTGATTACGGATCAGTTCTGTTGCATGTAAAAACAAAGAACAGAGCATTCTTAGGAATGCAGGCGGAGCGGGAAGGGCTCTATGCCTGAAGAAAATGCAAGATGAAAACAGGTCATTTCTAACTTTATCTTTGGTTATATAAAGAGATAAGGTGCTTTCAGGAGATGATTTGCGGGGAGACTGCTGAGGGGGCAGGCAAGGGGTAGGAAATTTATGGAATTGAATTTTATTATTGCCGACGATCATCCTTTATTCCGTGGCGCATTGCGACAGATATTACAGGACGGTTTTCAGCCTGAGAGTGTGACTGAGGCTGACAATTATCAGCAATTGCAACAGGTTGCAGAAGAGGCACAGGATGTTGACCTGTTGTTTCTCGATCTGACTATGCCCGGTGTCAGCGGTTTGTCCGGCCTGATCAATCTCAAGGCGCAGCATCCGCAGCTGCCGGTTATGATTGTTTCCGCCACCGATGATGTCACCACAATCCGCCGCGCCATGGAGCTCGGAGCCTCCGGTTTTGTTTCTAAATCCGCGAGTCTTGAGGAAATCGGCGAGGCCGTGCGCACCGTGCTGGACGGCGGGGAATGGGTGTCCGGTGATATGGAACTCGGCGCGGAAAATGATGCGGAGATTGCCGATCTGATTGCCCGTATCCGCGCGCTCACCCCGCAGCAAACCCGCGTGCTTTCAATGCTTGGACAGGGGCTTCTGAACAAGCAGCTGGCTTATGAGCTGAATATTTCAGAAGCCACGGTGAAAGCCCATGTATCTGCGGTTCTGCAGAAGCTGGGCGTGGACAGCCGCACACAGGCGGTGATTCTGCTCTCGCGGCTTGGTCCGGGTTTTGCACTTCTGGATTGAGCCGGAGCATTTCACAGTCTCTCACCGCATATGATAATGCGCCAGCAAAGCCCGCAATGCTGCGGGTTTCAGCGGCTTGTTCAGCACATGAACATTTTCTTCTGTGGCCTGTAATTTGACCTCTTTTGAACGATCGGCCGTCAGCAGAACGGCCGGTATGGTATGACCCAGCGTTTCGCGGATATAGCCGATCATGTCCAGCCCGTTTTCACGGTTGAGATGATAGTCAGCCAGAATAATATCCGGCAATATTCTGACGCTCGCTTGTGAACGGACGATATGATTGCACCAGTCTTTGAGTTGTGCGCCGTCACGGATCAAAGTGATATCGCAACCCCAACCCTCAAGCAGAATACGCATGCCGTCGAGGATCAGCGGATCATTATCAATACACAAAACCCGCATATTTTCGAGCGCATTGCTGCGGCGTCTGGCCTGTGACGGTTCAGGTGAAACTTCAACCGCAGGCTCCTGAGACACCGGCATAATGATGCTGAAACAGGTGCCTTTGCCATGTTCGGATTGCAGACGGATCGTCAGATCCAGCACACGGGCAATACGGTCGACAATGGAAAGGCCAAGTCCCAGCCCGTCTGCCTGACTGATCCCTTCATCCAGCCGGTAAAATTCGCGGAAAACCAGCTGCTGTTTTTCCGGTGCGATGCCGATGCCGGTATCGGCAACCTTGATTTCCAGATCACCGCCGCGACGACGCACACCGAGAAGAATTTTGCCGCTGCGGCTGTATTTGATGGAATTCGAGATCAGGTTTTGCAGCAGGCGACGCAGAAGATTGCGGTCGCTATAGACTGTGAGGGAGCAGGGCACGACACGAAGTTTCAGACCCTTTGTGGCAGCAAGCGGTGTGAAATCTGTGACAACCTGTTGAAGCAGGCGATCCAGACGGAACAGCGAAAGCTCCGGTTTGAGCGCGCCGGTATCAAGCCGTGAAATATCCAGCAGCGCACTGAGAATGCCTTCAACCGCTTCAAGGGAGGAGTCAATATTGCGCGCCAGTTGCGCTTCCGATGCGCCGAGCCTTTCGCTCAATGCTGTGCTGTAGAGGCGGGCAGCATTGAGCGGTTGCAAAATATCATGTCCGGCAGCGGCGAGAAAACGTGTTTTGCCGAAATTGGCCTCTTCCGCCAGTTTCTGCGCACGGACAAGCTGCTGGTTCACTTCAAGCAGTTCGGTGGTGCGATCGGCGACGCGTTGCTCCAGTGTTTCATTGAGACGCTTCATGGAATTATCGGCTTCAACCGAAGCGGTAATATCAGTGTAACTGGCAACAATGCCGCCATCCGGCATCGGATTGGCTGCAATTTCAATGATTTTGCCGGTGGAGTGTAAGAGGATACGGCTTGGCTCATGGGTGCGCTCCAATGTGCGCATCATCATTGCGGCATCACCCGCATGAATTTCACCATTATGCAGCAACCGGTCGAGCACATCGGAAATCGGTGTGCCAACCTGTGTCAGTCCGTCCGGTAGTTGCAGCAGATGGCGGAAACGCCGGTTCCAGCAGGTCAGGCGGAAATCCTTGTCGAGAACGGTGATGCCCTGTTCCATCTGATCCAGCGCGGTTTGCAGCAGGTCGCGATTGTGCTGCAAGGCTTCTGAAGCATCATCCAGCAGGCGCAGCGTATCCGGTGCAGTATTGTCCTTGCGCTGAAGCAGCAGTGACAGTACCAGCCGCGCGGAAGATGAGCCGATGGCACTACCCAATATTTGCTCGGCAAAACGGATCAGCGGCACATCGGCGACAGCTTTATCATCCAGCGGCTGATCGCCATTATGTTCATAGCGGCTGAAAGCAAGGGCAACGCGGTCTTCACCCAGATAGCGGGCAATCGTATTTTTAATTTCCCCGACAGTGACACTGGTGCGGAAACGGCGCAGAACCGGCACGGTTTTCAGATTGCGCGGCATGAATGTGCTGGCCTGAATGCGCTCCAGCGGGGTGGACTGGCGGGAGAGCGAACCGATCACGAAGAACAGTGCATTAATGGCGAGGCTCCACAGAGCGCCATGGGTGAGAGGCAGGGCATCAACGCCGAAGAGTGCCTGCGGACGCAGATAGGAAAGCCCCCATAAACCTTCCCGCAGGATCGGCGCATCGGGATTTGCCAGTGTCGGCAGCAGCAATGTATAGGCCCAGACAGCAAAGCCGCTCACCATGCCCAGAACGGCCCCGCGTGCATTGGCATTGCGCCAGATCAGCCCGCCGATCAGCGGCGGCGCAAATTGTGCAATCGCTGCAAAGGAGACCAGACCGATAGAAGCCAGCCCGAAAGTGCTGGAACTGGCGCGATAATAGCTGAAAGTCACCGCCAGAATAATCACAATGGTTGCACGGCGGGTATAGAGGATAAGACGGGTCAGATCCCGTTGCTGATGTTTTTGGCGACGATAGACGTAGCGGATCAGCAATGGCAGCAGCAGATGGTTAGAGATCATGATCGACAGCGCCACGCAGGCCACAATCACCATCGCCGTTGCAGCAGAAAGCCCGCCGACAAAAGCCAGCAGAGTTAAAAGATGTGAGCCTGCTGCCAGCGGCAGAGCCAGAACATAGAGATCTGCATTGGTTGTGGGGCCGAGATTGATAATGCCTTGCAGGGCAATCGGCAGGACAAACAGGTTAATCAGGATCAGATAGACCGGAAACAGCCAGCGGGCGGTGCGCAATTCTTTTTCACTGCGGTTTTCAACTACGGTGACGTGAAACTGGCGCGGCAGCATCAGAATAGCCGCGGCACTCAGAACGGTGTGAACAATCCAGGTGCTGGGGCTGGTGCGGGTTAACATGCCCCAGAAATCAATATTCCGTTCCTGTAATTGCTGCGGCAGATCAAAAGGTGAGCCGAAGAGGAAGAAGGTTGTGGCAATGCCGACAATCAGAAAGGCGGTGATCTTGATGACGGATTCTAACGCAACCGCAAGAATCAGCCCGTCCTGATGCTCAGTCGCATCCGTATGTCTGGTGCCGAAAAGGATGGCGAATATAGCCAGCAGCGCAGTAACAAACAGCGATATATCGCCGAAGACATAGACAATCGGGTCATAGGAAGCCTGATATTCAGCCAGAACCATATCGACACTGCCGGATACGGCTTTCAGCTGCAGGGCGATATAGGGCATCGAGCCAACCACGGCGATGCAGGTGCCGATCGTGGCGACGCTGGTACTTTTGCCGTAACGGGCGGCGAGAAAGTCGGCGATAGAGGTAATGCGCTCGGCTTTTGCCAGCCGCACCACATGACGCAGAAATTTATTGCCGAAGGTGAAAACCAGAATGGGGCCGATATAAATGCCCAGAAACTCAAGCCCGCGGTCAGCTGCAAGCCCGACCGAGCCGAAGAAGGTCCATGATGTACAGTAAACAGCAAGGCTGAATGCATAAATATAGGGTCTTGGCTTGGAGCCCCAGCGCGATGCTTTACTGTCACCGATACTGGCAACCGCAAAGAGCAGGATCAGATAGAGAAATGCGATGCCGATAATGATCCAGCCGTGCATTCAGCCCCCTTGCTGACCGGTTAATGATTGCGGGACAGAAAGATCCTGTATATGGCTGCAATAATGGCAGTCTCTGTCCGCTGATTATTCTGTACCTATGTTTGTATGCAACACTTCAGGATAATCAAGCAGTAAGCTGCTTTCTGATCTTGAGACTATAATAATCTCCGCTACTTTGTTTTTATTGCCGGATATAAAAAGAGTAAGCCCCCGTACTTGTAAAGGATAGCTCATGCTAAAGGAATTTCGTGAATTTGCCCTCAAGGGCAATATGGTCGATCTGGCCATCGGTGTCATCATTGGCGGTGCATTTGGTGGTCTGGTCAATTCCATCGTGAATGACATTATCATGCCGATTATCGGTCTCATCACCGGCGGTATTGATTTCTCCAACATGTTTATCCAGCTGGCCGGTGAGCCTAAGGGTACATTGGCGGCAGCGCGTGAAGCCGGTGCAACCATTGCTTACGGTAATTTCATTACGCTGCTGATTAACTTCCTGATTATCGCATGGGTTCTGTTCCTTGTTGTTAAAGGCATGAACCGCATGAAGAAAAAGGAAGAGGCCAAGCCTGAAGCTGAAGCCGCAATTCCGGCAGATCAGGTTCTGCTGACAGAAATCCGTGATCTTCTGGCGAAAAAAGCCTGATTATAAAATCCTAAACCCGGCCTCAGAAATGAAGCCGGGTTTATTTTTAATTTGTCTGATATTTTGGTTGCATAAAATACGGCCAATTCAACAAGACTCCGGCGCGACGATTATGCCTGCCATCCGGAAATGCTCTGGTTAAGAATATCCCATGTCCCGTCAGTTCTCTCTGAAAAATATCTATGCACTTTTCCTGACATTTCTGATTGCCGGCAGCGGTGCCGCAATTGCTTATCTGACCGGACTGCCCATTCCTTTTCTGCTCGGCTCAATGTGCAGTGTGACCATTGCATCTCTGAGCGGTATCCGCATTTATCTGCCTGTCTGTTTGCGTAATGCGGTTTTTATCATGCTCGGCCTGCAAGCCGGTTCTGGTGTGCGTCCTGAAACGCTGAGCCAGATCGGCGAATGGCCTTTGAGCTTTATGCTGCTGTTTGTGATGCTTGTGGCGGTGACCGGTTTTACATTTATGCTGCTGCGCTATGTGTTTCGCTGGGATGCGCAAACGGCTTTTTTCTCCTCTTTGCCAGGTGCCTTGTCTTTTGTGATGGCTGCAGCCAGCGAAACCCGTGCCGATCTGGTTAAAATCACCATTATTCAGACTGTGCGGCTGCTTTTGCTCATCGGGTTATTGGCGCCGGTGCTCAATGTGCTTGGGCAATCCGCACCGCATATCGATTTTGTAGCAGGTTCAGGCAGCCAGCAAAAAGAATGGCTTTGGTTGTTCGCTGCGGGTGGCCTTGGTGCGCTGATCGGCCATTACAGCCGTTTGCCGGGCGGGATGATGCTGGGCGCATTGCTCGCCAGTGCGCTGGTCTATGTGACCGGTTTTGTAACCGTGCGCGTGCCGCCTGAAATGGCGGATTTTGGTATGGTTGTTCTCGGTGCTCTGATCGGCTCGCGCGTTGATGCACGGCATCGCGGCGCTATCCTGAATTATTTGCCGGTGGCGCTGATGGCTTTCATCGTTGGTACGGGAACCGCCGCCGCAATCTGTGCGCTGGCATGGCTGGCAACAGGGCTGCATCCGGCACAAATTGCGCTGGCTTTCGCGCCGGGTGCATTGGAAGCGCTGACTGTGATTGCTTTCTCTCTGGGTGTTGATCCGACCTATGTGGCTTCGCACCATGTTGTGCGCTTTATGATGATTGCGATCTTTGTGCCGTTTCTTGCCCGATCGCTGCGACGTATGGATGAAAAGCAAACAGCCGCACAGGCGGAGCTCTGAGCGGCTGTCAGGATTGGGATCGGTACACGGCGCTATTAAGCGGATTGTTTCAGCGGGCTGCCGGTAAAATCCGTTGCATAAGGAATGTTCAGAGCCTGCCATACTTCCAGCAGTGCCTCTTTCAGACCGGCAATCAGCTCTTCCCCGTGAACAGGGGTCGGTGTGATGCGCAGGCGTTCAGTGCCGCGTGGTACGGTCGGGAAGTTGATCGGCTGAATATAAATGCCATGAACTTCCAGCAGGCGATCCGAAGCTTTTTTGCACAAATCCGCATTGCCTACAAAGAGCGGCACAATATGTGTTTCTGTCGGCATAACCGGCAGGCCGGCACGTTTCAGCGTGTCCTTGGTCAATTGTGCATTCTTCTGCTGCAATTCGCGTTCGGTGCCCGAGGCTTTGAGATGGCGAATGGCTGCAACAGTCGCATTGGCAATTGCCGGTGGCAGCGCTGAGGTGAAGATAAAACCCGGTGCATAGGAGCGCACAGCATCGACCACAGCTTTGGAGCCGGTAATATATCCGCCCAGTGTGCCGAAGGATTTGGCCAATGTGCCTTCAATAATATCAATGCGATGGCTCAGGCCTTCGCGTTCTGAAATGCCGCCGCCGCGTGCGCCATACATGCCAACGGCATGGACTTCATCAAGATAGGTCATGGCATTGTATTTTTCTGCCAGTTCCACAATTGCTTTCAGCGGTGCCACATCACCGTCCATGGAATAGACGGATTCAAAAACGATCAGCTTGGCGCGGTCATTGCCCGCAGCCTTCAAAAGCTCTTCAAGATGCTGCACATCATTGTGCCGGAAAATCTGCTTGTCGGCACCGGAATGACGGATACCGGCGATCATCGATGCATGATTGAGTTCATCCGACAGGATCAGGCAATCCGGCAGGAGCTTGGCAATGGTCGAGATAGAGGCATCATTGGAGACAAAGCCGGAGGTGAAAACCAGACCGGCCTCTTTGCCATGCAAATCCGCGAGCTCATGTTCAAGCTCAACAAGCGGATGATTATTGCCGGAGATATTGCGTGTACCACCGGCGCCGGACCCTTGCGAGACGGCTGCATCGGTCATGGCTTTCAGAACATCAGGATTTTGCCCCATACCGAGATAGTCATTGGAGCACCATACGGTGATTTCACGCGCCTGACCGTTATGGCGCCAGATTGCTTGCGGAAAGCGGCCGACAATACGCTCCAGATCAGCAAATACACGGTAACGATTTTCAGTGTGAAGGCGGTCAATGGCCGCTTCAAAAAACCGGCTATAGTCCATGAGGCATCTTCCTTTTCTTCACCGTTACCTAATCCTTTAGAGGCGCGCCGTCTATAAGGACATGTGCGGTAAATAGACCTAGGCCGGTTTTGCGGCATTGATTTCAGTCAATCAGGCCGCCTCAGTCACGGGTTTTCGATATATTCCGGTTGAAAAGGCCGGAGCTGTCCGCAATTTTAGTCACACTCTGTTGTAAAAGGGCGCATTCAACGCTAATTGAGTTTGCAACAGAGTGTTTAATCCTTACGTGCATGCATAATTTTCGGACGGGGCGGCTATGAAAAAGCAAATTTCGGCAAAGTCATGTGTGGCGCCAAGCCCGCGTATCGGTCGTCCGGCGCGGATTTCTCTTGAGGAAATCGCGCGTGTGACGTTGAAAATCGGTCTCGATGATGTGACGATGATTGCTGTCGGTCAGGCGCTGGGGGTCGATCACTCATCCCTTTACCGCTATGTCAAAGGCCGCAATGAATTGCTGCTGGCTGCTGCCGATCTGGCCATTACCGAACTGGACTGGCGCGGTAATCCTGCCGACTGGTATGAGTTTGCGCAAAATGTCGCCAATTCGGCCTGGGAATTATTCAACCGGCATCCGGGGCTGGCCGATGCCATGCGGGAACTGGAAGTATCCCCGCCGTCCGGTATCCGCGCTTTTGGCGAAATGGCTAACCAGTTTGTGGAATATGGTTTCTCGGCTGAGGAAGCCGTTGTGCTGATCGACAGTATGATGGATATGACGGTCGATTACTTCACCGGCTGGCGCAGAGCTTATAAAAAACCGGGTCGCATTGGCGAACGCGGAATTGAGAAGGTTGTGCAGTCGTGGCAGGCAGAAGCTGCCCGCAATCCGGATACGGCGCGGCCGATCCTGATTATGAGCCGTATGATGACAGATCATCCGAAGGATTGGTGGGACAAAAAACTGCTTCTGATCCTTGATGGTGCGCAGGCCGTTTTCAACAGACGTCAGCAGATTTATGAGGCTGCTGAATAAGCGCAGTAGCCTGTCTGATGACGTCCGCCAATGTTTCTGTATAGCGCGCCACTTCCGGCGCGCCCATTAATTCCCCGAATGTACCGCGGGCTAAAGGCCCTGCGATGAACAGATTATCAGCAATGCTACCGTTTTTGCCGATGGCACGCATGGTTGTATCCGTTCGCTCGGTGCGGCTTGTATGCAGGCCAAGACCTGTAGGATCCATTTCAATCAAACCGTCTTCGCAGAGCATTGCCAATGGCGGGCACTGACCGATAATATCGCCATGCGCAGGGCCGGTTGTAACAATAATAGCGTCAAAATGCTGTCTGATTGTTTCGGATTGTCCGCGCAGGCGATAGGTCACGATAAAGCCGTGACCGTCATCAGCACGTGCAGCATCCGTGAGGTGTGCGCCGAGAAATTTCAGTGTTCCGGCACGGCAGCGTTCATCAAGAACATCATCTGTCTGTGTTGCTAAGCGAAACCTATGCGCATCCCAGAACGTGCGCAGATGGCGGACAATGCGCTTGCGCTCAATGAGCGGCAGAGCAAGCCATGTCTCGCCGCCCTGATCGCGCAAAGTATCAATCACCGATTGCCACGGCACGGATTGTTGTGCCGCTTCGCGGATTGTCCGGCGGATTTTGTGCAGCAGGCGCACGGCCGATGTTTCCGGCGGATTGATAAAATCACCGAAGAAACGCGGCGGTCTTGGCTCATCTGCTTTGAGCCGCAGATTGGAGCGGGAGCGCAGACCGTGACGGGACAAAACGGTGATATTGCCGCGATGTCCGTGTTGTGATAGCCCTGCAACCATATCGGCAGAGGTGAGACCTGCGCCGACGATCAGAACCGAACTGTCCGGACCTGTCTCCTGAAGCAATTGCTGCAGAGCACCTGCCTGATAAGGATTGGCGATCAGTCCTTTTACATGGCTCTGGCCGGATTGCTGGAGTTCTCGCAATGGTGCGGGGAGGGCGGGCAGCGGATGAGACGCAGCGATCACCAGAAAATCCGCTTCCCGCGTTTCGCCTTTATCTGTGGTAACCTGATAGCGGCCGGAGGCGCAGCGTTTTGCGCCGGTAGCGCTGGCACGAATATGCTGCACTTGTCCGCTGGCAAGCAGCGGTGCAAGCTGTTCCGCCATATAGGTGCCGAAAGTGCTGCGCCTTGCGTAAATCTGGCCGTTCACCGTCATGGCTTCCGGATCATTGTTCAGACTGTGCTGCTCTTCCATCCAGCGGGCAAAATGCGGCTTGTCTTCATAAAATATGCTCATCCGGTCGGAGAGAACATTGAGGCGGAAGGCATCCTCATTGGTGGAATAAGCCAGACCGGCACCAAGAGAGGAGCGCGGTTCTATGATTGTAATTTGAAGTTTTGCCGGATCGGTTATCGCTGCCAGATGATAGGCCAGAGAGGCGCCGGAGAAGCCGCCCCCGATAATGATGATGGATTTGTGCCGGTTTTCATGATGCGGGCGGTCAGTGCAGGCAGAAGGCAATACAGTCAAAACATATATCCGGCTTCAGGTGACGATGCTGTAATCTGTAAGAAAAAATTATTACAGGTCGCTGCCAGTTTATAGTAATGAAATCCGGTTTTGCAATTCTGCGGTAAAGTAATTTTCTTTGAAATGATGCCGGAATAAAAGTTTTCTCTCCGGCGGTCAGAGGCCGAAGAGCTTTTTCAGGAACAATAATCCGCCATCGGTGCGGCGGATATAACGGCGCGGCAAGCCAAACGGATCATCTGTTGCGCGGGCATGACCGCGTTTTGTGGTGGTGGCGTGAACATAACCCGCTTGTCGGGCCACATCGCGCACAGCCTGTGTTTCGCCGCCATAAGGGTAGCAGAAATTGGTGACTTCAGCGCCGAGTATCTCTTCAAGAATTTTCTTTGAACCGGCGATCTGCCGTTCTGCTTCCTGCAAATCCGCATCCGGCAGATAAATATGATCAAGCGTATGTGCGCCAACCTCATGGCCATGTGCAGCCCAGTCGCGCAATTGTTCGGCACTCATGCAGGGAATTTCAACCGCGCCTTTCGGAATGTCCCATTCATTACGTCCGCCGATCTGGTTGGCGACGAAATAATTGGTGGCAGTAAAACCCAGCTCATTCAGCACCGGCATGGCATGCTGATAGACATTGAGAAAACCGTCATCGAACGTGATAACCGCAACTTTTCCCTGTTTTTTGCCCTCAAGATAAGGGCGGGCATCGCGCATGGACAATCCCTGATAGCCCAGTCTTTTCAGCCAGCGCATCTGTGAGCGGAACCGGTCCGGATGCACATGCAGGCTGCGAAACGGCTTGTCGCGTGCAGGCGGTACATCAATCGAATGATAGAGAAGAATGGGAATAGCAGAAGATTTCATCAGGCTTTTCCGGATTTGCGGGAATAGGTTTTGACGCTGTGCCGGTAGAAAGGCCGCATCAGTTCTCTGTGCAGTTTATGCGCCAGAGAGCGGTTCTGTTTCAAGGTGCTACCGCCCAGATTGGCAGATATTTCCTGCACACCGCCCGGAACAACGGAAAGCGGTTGCAATCCGGTTACCCAGTTCATCTGGGCAAAAGTATCAACGGGGCGATCAAATTTCTCGGTTGCTTTCAACAGTGCCTGCGCGGCATCACGGGTAATCAGCTGCGCGACCATGCCCAGCCCGACAGGTACGGGACGAATGACTTTCGTTGTTCTCTGTTCGAGCACAACAGCGCCGGTCTCACGGTCGGAGCGGAACGGCAGACGTACCAGCCCGCCTTGCTCGGCAATCGCCGCGGCCGCTTTAAAAGCAGCAGGAAAGTCCGCTGTCAGTGCCACGTCATCTTCCAGCACAAGTGCTGCATCGAGATTTTGATCGATGATTGTCTGCCATGTTTTGCGGTGCGACAGAAAACAGGCAATTTCGTTGCGGCTCAGGCGGAACGGATAATAAGGCTTGTGCAGGCGCGTCTGATAGGCTTGTGCGGCATCTGCATCGCTCAGCTGTTTTGCATCAACAGCTGTAATGATTTCTGCCGGTACCGGTAATTGGGAGATCAGTTCATTCACCTGCGCACGGCGTTCTGTTGCGCGCTCCAGATGAATGATGAATGCTTTAATCTGCGGTTTCTGCATGACTAACCTTTGCCGGAGCGGCTTATATTTTTCGCTGATCGCAGCTCTGCGACCGCATATAAGAATTGCCTATAGCAGCTTAAAGGTCTTGTCGGAAAGTGAGAAATATTACCTATGTAAAATGGAAAACGGGCAGATAGAAAATCTGCCCGTATGTTGTGTTTTTGTAAAGCTTAGCCCCGTTTAATTGAAACGGGCCGCGATCACCGGATTGCGGGTATAATTCCGCAGAGCCTGACGCAGCAAACCACTTGCATCTGCATAAGTGGCAGGGAAATCTGCAGGCTGATATTTCATAATATGCGGTATCGCCGCTTTGAGTGATTGCAGAACATGTTGCGGCAACCGGTCTGAACATTGGGTCAGACGGCGGAAAATCACGCTGATGCGGACGGATTTTCCGTACACGGCAACCTGTGGTTCCTGACCGGCCATATCCCAGTCTTCATAGGCATGAACAGCTTCGTGGAAGCCGTTCAGCAGATAAATTGATGCATGTCCGTTATGGAGCGGCGGCAGTAAACTTGACATTCCTGTCTCCTCTGTCGGGCTGCTTACTGCAAACTTTCCTTGCATGGAGTTCGCAGTAATTTGAAAAAATGCCTGTTTCTGTGTTTTGCGGCGCACAGACAGGCCGTTGAAAATATAAATCTGTTTCCGGCATCAAAGCCTGAACCGGAAAGTGTCGGCTGATTATCGCCTGATTATATGACAGTTCTATAATGGACGGCTGTTTCAGCCGTGTTTTCTGTTCGGGCTTTTAACCCGCAAAGACGATCATGAAACAAAGATCGTGCCTGTCAGAGTAACGAAAATATCGCTCCGGTAAATCCCGATATTATCGTACTTTCGGATAATGCTGTAAAAAAGAAAAATCTTTTTAAAATACGAAAAGGAAGAAGACGACCCGTCCTCTCCCTCTATGGTAATGCGGTATTCTGTTTCAGCTTTTTCCGAGTTCCACAGAGCGGTTACGGGCAGCTTCAACTGCTTCGCTGACAAGATTTTGCAGGCGATTATCACCCATCAGCACTTCGAGAGCGGCGGCTGTTGTTCCGTTAGGGCTGGTGACATTAATGCGCAATTGCGATGGCGTATCCGTGCTTGCCGCAGCGAGCGCGCCTGCACCGTAAACTGTCTGCATGGCCAGCATGGCAGCAATATCCTGCGGCAGACCGGCGGTTATGCCGGCTTGTGTAAGACATTCAATGAAATGAAACACGTAGGCGGGACCGGAGCCGGATATTGCGGTTACGGCATCCATCAGGTTTTCATCTTTGACCTGTGCCACCTGACCGCTGGTTTCCAGCAATTCTTCGGTAAAGCGCATGACATCTGCCTGCACATTTTTATTGGCAAATGTCACCATCATGCCTTTGCCAATCGCTGCCGGTGTGTTCGGCATACAGCGGATAATCGCGGCCTGCGCGCCCAGAATTTTCTCGAATAAGGCAACCGGTGTACCGGCAGCCACGCTGAGAAAAGCCGAGGCCGATGCGTGGTTTTTATAGGCAGGCAGAATGTCCTGAATGACCTGTGGTTTGACCGCAATGATAATCAGCTGCGGAGAGCCGGTAATGCCTGTGCTGTCCGGCAGTACTTTAACGCCGAGTTTTGCCGCACGTTCGCGCAAAGTGTCTGCCGGTTCAACCACTGTCACGTCAGAAGGCTGTAACTTGCCCGAGGAGAGCCATCCCTGCAGCATGGCAAACCCCATATTGCCGCAACCAACCAGAACAACAGTGTTATTTGCCATCAAATGCCTCTCCTGTGATTTGCCCGACCATAGAACATTCGACCGGCAGATGGAAATATCGTTCGCTGCGCAGAGGGAAATTCCGGCTTCATGACAGGCGCGGTGTCACATTAATCAGATAAATGTGAAATTTATTTCTTATAGTGGTTGCCAGAGTCATTAAGGTTTTGTTAACCATAAGACAGAGTGATTTGCACCGGCTTCGCCGTTCTGCAAAGGCGTAACGGGTAAACGTGATTTACATTGTGAAATGCGTTGCTTCTGGCGTGTCGCTTATCTGCGAACAGTTTTGAAAAGCTTTCATGATCTGCTGTGAATTTTATTCCGGTCGGTCAGGTTCTTATGAGTCCGTTTTTTCGGGCAGAACAGGCGTTTCAGGCATGGAATTTCCAAAAAACCTCGGTTTTGGCCGGATTTTTGGAATGTGCAGAGGAGGGGCAAAACACTCTGATACCGGATGCCGTTTGCGTGTCCGGCGCATATTATACCTGCGTCTCTGGCGCATATTATGCCTGCGTGTCCGGCGCATATTATGAAATGACTGTGTAAATAAATTTTAAGACGGGGCGGCATTATGGAACGTGATAATAAATTTTCCGGCACATTACCGCTTTTGGCCTATGCACCGCAGGACTTCGGCCTGAACATCCAGCGTTCCCGCGCTTACCGTGCACGTGCCGCAATGGGGCGCACCGGTGTGCAGCCGCTGCGCAGTCATGCACAGGCTCCGGCACAGGCTCCCGCACAGACATCGGTAAAAGCTGACAGAGCTGTACTTGCCGAACCTGCACCGGCTTCGTCATCTTCGTTGTTCAAGAAACTGTGGCTGAACCTGTCCGGCCTTTTAAAGCGCGGCAAACAAGCTGAAACCGCTGCGGATCAGCCTGCGCAGCCGGTGGTTATAAGGCAAATGCCTGTCGCGTCTGTGGCAAAGCAAATGCCTGTGAAACAGGCCGATGCAGAACCGCAGGAGCTGAAACAGCAACCGGCGGAAGAGGCTATTGCGGAAGTGCGCCAGCCGGTTTCCAAAACCTATGCTGCCATGCGCAAAAATGCGCTCGGCAATGCCGCAGCGGATCAGATTATTCCTGAAGCTGCAGACCTTTCCCATGCACTGGCCGAAATCCGGCAGGCATTGCGTGAGCATGAGAAGCTGGCCAGTGCCAGACAGAATGAAAATTCGTCACGTTGATGCCGTTATTCCGATAGCATGAGTGTTTTTTGATTGTCATCATCGCGCTGGCAGATTATGCGGGGGCAGGATGTGAGCGCGTGGCTTTGTGATCCCGCAATTTCGGCCTTGCATTGTTTTTTTGTCTGACGGAGTTGTGAGATGGCGACTGAGACGAGCGGCGCAAAAGTAATCGACGGTAAATTGCTGGCGGAAGATGTGGTGGCAGCGGTTAAAGCTGCAACATCCGACTTGTTAAATACAACCGGCACAAAGCCTGGGATTGCTGTGGTGATCGTCGGGGAAGATCCGGCCAGTCAGGTTTATGTCGCCTCCAAAGGCCGCAAAGCACGCGAATGCGGTTTCCACTCTGTACAGCACACATTGACTGAAGATACATCTGAGGCGGATCTGCTGGATTTGATCGACAGTCTCAATAATGACCCTGCCATTCACGGTATTCTGGTGCAGTTGCCGCTGCCGAAACATATTGATGAAGGTCGCGTTATTCAGACTATCGCGCCGGACAAAGATGTCGACGGCTTTCATTATATCAATGTCGGCAAGCTCGGTACCGGCGCTGTGGATAGTGCCTTTGTGCCATGCACACCGGCTGGCAGCATGATTATGATTGAGCGCCAGCTTGGTCGTGATCTGTCTGGTCTGAACGCAGTTGTCATCGGCCGCTCCAATATTGTTGGCAAGCCGATGGCGAATTTGCTGCTTGCAGCCAATGCGACTGTCACTGTTGCCCATAGCCGTACTAAAGACCTGCCGGCCTTGGCACGCACCGCTGATATTCTTGTGGCAGCGGTTGGTCGTCCGCAAATGGTCAAAGGTGACTGGATTAAGCCGGGTGCAACTGTGATTGATGTGGGTATCAACCGCATTGATGCACCGGAAAAGGGTGAAGGCAAGACCCGTCTCGTCGGCGATGTGGATTATGCAGAGGCTGCAAAAGTGGCCGGAGCGATTACGCCGGTTCCGGGCGGTGTAGGACCTATGACC
Organism: Pseudochrobactrum sp. XF203; assembly: GCF_020341615.1. Classification (NCBI taxonomy): domain Bacteria; kingdom Pseudomonadati; phylum Pseudomonadota; class Alphaproteobacteria; order Hyphomicrobiales; family Brucellaceae; genus Pseudochrobactrum; species Pseudochrobactrum sp. XF203. The sequence continues at coordinate 695,453 of NZ_CP084392.1, forward strand.
ATTGCGATGCTGATGGCCAATACGCTGGTCGCCGCTTGCCGTGCAGCCGGTGCGAAAGCACCAAAATTTTGATTTTAAGTAGTTAAAAGGACGGCGCGGTCATTTTGATCGCGCCGTTTTTTGTTGCCTTTTAAAATACTGATGCGCCTTGATCCGCATGGCCTGCAATGTGCCGGAAAGCGGAGAACAGCTCCCGTCCCATGCCGAAATGATTACGCGTGAGATCAGGTGTTTCAATATTGCGCGATTGCAATTCATCCCCGCTTAGCAAGACAGACAGGGTGCCTTGCACGGCATCAAGGCGGATAATGTCGCCTTCCTGAATTCTCGCGATCATGCCGTTGTCCAGTGCTTCCGGAGTGACATGAATGGCAGAAGGCACTTTACCGGATGCACCGGAGAGGCGGCCATCGGTCACAAGTGCCACGCGCTGTCCGCGATCCTGCAAAATGCCAAGCACAGTCATCAGCTTGTGCAGTTCCGGCATGCCATTAGCCTTCGGTCCCTGATAGCGGACAACGGCGATGAAATCACCTTCGAGCTTGCCTGCTTTGAAAGCATCCTGCATTTCCGACTGATCATGGAAGATTTTCGCAGGCGCTTCAATCACATGGCGATCCGGTTTGACGGCAGAGACTTTAATGATCGCGCTGCCAATATTGCCGCTCAGCACTTTAATGCCGCCATCCGGCTGGAAAGGCGCATTGGCTTTGGCCAGAACTTTTGCATCAGCACTCACTTCAGGGGCAGGGTTGCGTGCAATCGTACCATCTGCATTGAGCGCCGGTTCAATCGTATAGTCGCGCAAAGTCTCGCCCCAGACGGTGCGCACATCTTCGTGCAGCAGACCGGCATCCAGCAATTCACGGATCAGATAGCCCATGCCGCCTGCCGCATGGAAATGGTTCACATCGGCAAGCCCATTCGGATAGACGCGGGCAAGCAGCGGCACAGCAGCCGAAATATCGGATATATCCTGCCATGTCAGCTTGATGCCTGCGGCTGCGGCCATGGCAATCAGATGGATGGTGTGGTTGGTGGAGCCGCCGGTGGCATTGAGGCCGACAACTCCATTGACGAAAGAGCGCTCATCCAGCATTGCGCCGACCGGCGTATAATCATTGCCGCAGGCGGTGATCTGCAAAGCGCGCTTGGCGGCTTCCTTCGTCATCGCATCGCGTAATGGTGTATTCGGATTGATGAAGGATGAACCCGGAATATGTAGTCCCATGATTTCCATCAGCATCTGATTGGAATTGGCTGTGCCATAGAAGGTGCAGGTGCCGGGGCCGTGATAGGATTTGGACTCGGATTCCAGCAATTCTGCACGACCGACTTTGCCTTCCGCATAAAGCTGGCGGATGCGGGCTTTTTCATCATTTGGCAGGCCGGATGTCATAGGCCCTGCCGGAATAAAAATCGCAGGCAAGTGACCAAAGGTGAGGGCGCCGATCACCAGCCCCGGCACAATCTTGTCGCAAACACCGAGATAGACGGCAGCGTCAAACATATCATGGGACAGGCCGACGGCAGTGGCCATGGCAATCACATCGCGTGAGAACAGCGACAGTTCCATGCCCGCAAAACCTTGCGTAACACCGTCACACATGGCAGGCACGCCACCGGCCACCTGCGCAATGCCGCCTGCTTCACGCGCTGCCTGTTTGATAAGCTGCGGAAAAGTCTCAAATGGCTGATGCGCGGAGAGCATATCATTATAAGCGGAGATAATGCCGATATTGAGCAGCTGATCGCCTGCCAGTCCTGCTTTGTCGGAAGGGCCGCAGGCCGCAAAACCATGAGCCAGATTGGCGCAGCCAAGTGCAGTACGTACAGGCTTTCGTGATGCAGCTTCACTGATGCGCCCCAGATAGGCTTCACGGGTCGGGCGGGAGCGCTCGATAATCCGGTTGGTGATCGCCTGCAGGGTGTGATTCACGGTCATTTCAGTCTCCCGTACCGGTCAGAAACCGGTCATGCGCATTAATATTTAAACCGATTTAATGGCAGTTTAATATACGGAAAATAAGTATAGCGAAAGAGTGGAAAAAGGCTGATGCGTCTATAAAGCGCACGGGAATGGACGGGGAGAAAAGGGTGTGCACTCCGGCTCATTCTCCGGCCGTATATCATCGGAGAATGAGCGGATAATGCAGTAATCGCTTTGGATTTATGGTGCCCAGTAAAGCTGTACGGCTTGTTTTGCATGGGCAAAAACGGCGCGTACGGGCATCAGATTAATATCTGCTTCGCTGAAGTCGCTGGCCAATGCTTCTTCCAGAACAGCCAGTTTCTTCTGCCCTTCAATATGCAGGATCAGCAGATCGGCATTTGCAATCACCGGCAGGGTAAGGGTCAGACGCGGTTCGCCTGCGCCTTCAGCCTGCATTGGCAGCACAACAGCACGGGTTGTCGGATCAATGGCCTGATCCAGCCTGCTGCCGCCGCGGAAGAAAGAGGCGGTATGGCCGTCATTGCCCATGCCGAGAACCACGACGTCAAAGGGTTTCGGCAATGCATCAATGCGGTTTGCAGCAGTGACCGCAGCAACACTGGCTGTCTGGGCAGGAATATAAAGGCTGACAAAAACGGCCTGCGCCGCCTTGTTTTGCAAAAGATGTTCGCGCGCCAGTTTCTCATTCGAACGGTCATTGTCCGGCGCTACAAAACGTTCATCGACAAGAGTAATCGTAACCTGTTTCCATGCCACATCCTGCATGGAGAGCGCCTCAAACAATTGTACCGGCGTTGTACCGCCGGATACAGCGAGTACGGCCTGTCCTTTGGCCGCGACTGCTTTATTCAGTTGATCCGCGATTGTTCCGGCTAATTGCAGTGCCAAAGCGGATGGCTCTGCAAAATCATGCCTTTCAATATTGGTTATGTCAGTCTCCATCAGTGTTTCTGCGCCTTCACACCCCTATGTGGAGTGTGGCGCAGTCATTTTGTATCTTTATACAGAATACCGCCCCAGACGGTATTCATTTCCTGCCTTTTTAGCGGTGCTCCGGCCTCAATTTTTATTACGGTTATTGTATCCCCAGTCTCGTCAGAGACTGTCATGCCCCCGTCTCGTAAGAGACAGTCATAAGAAGATCCTCGTAAGAGACAGTCATAAGCAGCATCTCTTACGAGACTGTCGTGCCCCCCAGTCTCGTAAGAGACAAATATGGGAAGAGTCTCGTCAGAGACTATCATGCCAAGTGCGGCCGTCACGCTCGATCAGGGCGATAGAACCGGAAGGCCCCCATGTGCCGGATGTATAGCCCTGAACTTTCTGTTCATTGCTCTCCCAGGCTTCCAGAATAGGGTCGATCCAGCGCCATGCAGCTTCAACCTCATCGCGGCGCATGAACAGCGTCTGGTTGCCGCGCACGAGGTCCATAATCAGCCGCTCATAGGCATCCGGATTGCGTTCGTCAAAAGAATCCGCAAAGCTCATATCCAGCGGAATATGACGCAGACGCATACCACCCGGACCCGGATCTTTAATCATGATCCACTGTTTCACACCTTCGTCCGGCTGCAGGCGGATGACCAGCTGATTGGCAATAATCTGCCCCGCACTGCTTTCAAAAATCGAATGGGGAATAGGTTTGAATGTCACCACGATTTCTGAAACGCGTTCGGCCAGTCTTTTGCCGGTGCGCAGATAAAACGGCACATTTGCCCAACGCCAGTTGCCGATCTCGGCTTTCAGCGCCACAAAGGTTTCCGTATTGCTGGTAGTGCTTTCCAGATCATCGAGATAGGATTTAACCGGTCCGCCTGCAGAAGCACCGGCGCGATACTGGCCGCGTACAGTATTTTCCTGCGCATTGTCGGCGGTAATAGGTGTGAGCGAGCGCAGCACTTTAACTTTTTCATCATGCACTGCATCGGCTTCCAGTGAAGCCGGTGGCTCCATAGCGACAAGGCACAATAATTGCAGAATATGGTTCTGCACCATATCACGCAGCGCACCGGCTGTGTCGTAATAGCCTGCACGCCCTTCAAGTCCGACAGCTTCGGCTACGGTAATCTGCACATGATCAATATGGGCGGAGTTCCAAAGCGGCTCATAAAGCGCATTGGCAAAACGCAGCGCCATCAGATTTTGCACGGTTTCTTTGCCGAGATAATGGTCGATACGGAAAATCTGGTCTTCGCGGAAAACACTGCCGATCGTGTCATTGAGGATTTGCGCGGATGCCAGATCACGGCCAATCGGCTTTTCAACGACGATGCGCGTATGATCGCTGATGAGATCATTGCTCTGCAAACGCTGGGCAATATCACCGAACAGGCTCGGGCTGACAGCAAGATAAAAAGCGCGGATATCCGCCGGTTTGGTTTTGATGAGTTTTTTCAGTGCAGGCCAGCCCTGATCGGACTTGGCATCAACTGCCACATAGGAGATGCGCTGCAGAAACTGTTCGATCTGCGCTTCATCAATCTCGTCTTTTTTGACATGTTCATGAATGGCATTGCGGGCAAATTCACGATATTCGGCATCGCCCATTTCACTGCGGGATGCACCGATAATACGGGTCGGTTCGCTGAATTGTCCGGCACGCTGGCGCTGGTATAAAGCGGGGATCAGTTTACGTTCGGCAAGATCGCCTGAACCGCCGAAAACGATGCAGTCAAAGGGCTCTACCGGAATTGTCTGGCTGGTCATGAACCTGTCTCTTTATTCGCGTTTTCCTGATGAGTTCAAAGAATATCTCAGGATATGGAGAGAAAGTGGTGGGATTTGGTCCGGGAACGGAACGATGGTCGAAGCAGTGATTTGCATTATAATCTAGCGAAATAACAGTGTTGACAATAGTGACTTTTTAAATCGATTTAATAAATCAATTTAAAAATGTTAATTTTACGGATAATTATGCCTGAGCATACAGAAAACCGGCGCTTTCTCCTGCAAGATTCCCTTAAGGTCTGAAATGCTTTATGCATTGGGGTGACTGATTTGCATTGTAATGAAAGTTTCTGGAGAAGAGTATGGCACGATTGAAAGATAAAGTGGCTATTGTGACCGGCGCCGGTTCTGGCTTTGGTGAGGCAATTGCCCGTCGTTTTGCGCTGGAGGGCGCGAAAGTAACCGTTGCCGATATTAATCCGAAACGTGCCAATGATGTTGCAAGTTCTATCGGTAAAAGTGCTGTGCCGCTTGCTGTGGATGTATCGCGGAAAGATGATGTTGAACGGCTGGTCGGGATGACGCTGCAGCAATTCGGCCGTCTTGATATTATGGTCAATAATGCCGGTTTTGCTTATAAAAACATGCTGCTGACTGATGTGCCGGAAGATAGTTTTGATCTGATTACAGCTGTGAATATGAAGGCGCTGTATCTGTCCACGCTGGCAGTTGTGCCGGTGATGCGTAAACTGGGCGGCGGTGCGATTATCAACACAGCGTCCATCGGTGCACAGCATCCGCGTAAAGGTCTGACCTGGTATAATGCATCCAAAGGCTGGGTGATGAGCGCGACCAAATCCATGGCGCTGGAACTGGCCGATGATAAAATCCGCGTCAATGCAATTTGTCCGGTGGAGAGTGAAACCGAAACGCTGAAACTGATCCTCGGTCAGGATACGCCGGATGCTCGTGAAGCGCTCAAAGCTTCCATTCCTCTCGGGCGCTTCTCTAAGCCGGATGATATTGCCAATGCCGCTCTGTGGCTGGCCAGTGATGAAGCCGCATTTGTCACCGGTACATCTGTTGATGTGGATGGCGGCTACAGCCTGTAAAACAAAAACAGCCCGCCGGTTACACATAACCGGCGGGCTGTTGTCATTGATTAGTGGTTTATATGCGATCCATCATGGCAAACCATGAGAGCGCAAGGAAAAGCAGCGGTGCACGGAATGTGCGACCGCCCGGAAATGCCGGTACTTTCAGCATTTCAAACTGGCGCAGGCGTTCGCGATTGCCGGTCACCGTCTCGGCATAGAGTTTACCCATAAAATTGGCGAGCATCACGCCATGGCCGGAATAGCCGCCCGCGCTGATGACATTGGGCATAACTTCGCGCACAAAAGGCTGGCGCGGCATGGTAATGCCAACTGAGCCACCCCAGCTATGGGTGATCTCAATATCTTGGAGCTGCGGATAGATTTCCATGATCTGGCGGCGGATATGGGTGGTAATATCGCGCGGATTATCGGCCGTATAGGCTTCACGTCCGCCAAATAGCAGCCGCCCGTCTTTGGAACGACGGAAATAACGCACCACAAAACGGGAGTCGTCGACGGATTCACCTCCCGGTAAAACGCGGCATGTATCATCCAGCGGGACGGTTGCACCAATAAATGAGCGGATCGGCATCACATGCGCAGCGCTGACCGGCTCCAGATTACCGCCATAGGCATTGACTGCGATCAGGGCCTTTTCCGCATTGATGATGCCTCGTGCAGTTTTGACGATTACACGGCCATTGGATGAAGTAATGCCGGTGGCTTTGCTGTTCTCATAGAGCTTTGCGCCTGCCTGAGATGCGGTTTTCGCCAGACCGATCAGTAATTTGAGCGGATGGATATGGCCGGTGCCGCTGTCATAGGTGCCGCCGAAATAGCGTTTTGAGCCGAGTTTTTCGGCAACCTCATCACGCTCCATATAACGCAGATGCGGATAGTTGAAGCGTGTAGCCATAATTTCGCTATGGGCTTTATATTGTTTGTCATAGCGCTGTTTATGCGTCACGGACATGTGCCCCTGCACATATTCCATGTCGATATTATGCTGCACAGCAAAGCTTAAAAGATGATGTTTGGCTTCTTCCGCCAGATCAAAAAGTGCTTTGGCATGGTCGAAACCATATTGTTTTTCCAGATCTTCCGCCCCGCAGCGCTGGCCGGTATTCAGCTGGCCGCCATTGCGCCCCGATGCGCCGTCACCGAAACGCGCTTCATCAAGCAACACGACTTTAATACCCTGAACCGCCAGATGATAGGCGGCAGAGAGGCCGGTATAGCCACCGCCGATAATCACGACATCTGTCTGGACTGATCCGTCAAATTCGGGATAGCGCGGCCGCTCACTGATACTTGCCTCATACCATGACAGTCCTGGAGAAATCGGGCTCTGATAATGCTGTGACTGCTGCATTGGGTGCCTTGAGCTGGTGCTGTATGTCGGAGAGCAGAAAATTTATGACGTATATTTCGGCAGAAATTGTTCCGGCACATTGATTAAAAGCAACGTGCCGGAAGGAATATTATACGTTGAGCAGCAGATATTCCCGCTCCCACGGGCTGATCACTTCCATGAAAGTCTCAAATTCTGCCCGCTTGATCGCGGCATAGGTGGTAGCAAAACTTTCGCCGAGCAGAGCTTTCAGTTCCGCGTCCTCTTCAAACAGGTTGACTGCCTCGATCAGACCGCGCGGCAGTTCCACCTCATTGCGGTTGACGGATGTAGCAACCGGCGCGTCCGGCATGATCTTGTTTTTCAGCCCGATCAGACCGCAGGCAAGCGAAGCTGCCAGTGCCAGATAAGGATTGGCATCGGAAGACGGAATGCGGTTTTCCACGCGTCGTGCCTGCGGATCAGACCGTGGTACGCGCAGGGCGGTGGTGCGGTTATCATAGCCCCATTTGACATTGACCGGCGCAGAGGCATCCGGTGTCAGACGACGATAAGAATTCACATAAGGCGCAAACATCACCAAGGCATTCGGTACATGTTTCTGCATGCCGCCGATGAAGTGATAAAATGCTTCGCTCTCAGTGCCGTCTTCATTGCTGAAGATATTCTTGCCGGTCTTTTTATCGACAATAGACTGGTGAATATGCATGGCAGAACCCGGCTGCCCCTGAATAGGCTTGGCCATGAACGTTGCATACATATCATGTTTGAGTGCAGCTTCGCGGATAGTGCGCTTGAACATGAATGCCTGATCGGCCAGTTCAATCGGATCACCATGACGCAGGTTGATTTCCAGCTGACCGGCACCTTCTTCGTGGATCAGTGTGTCAATCTCCAGCCCCTGTGCTTCCGAGAAATGATAAATATCGTCAATCAGTTCGTCGAATTCGTTGACACCGGCAATGGAATAGCCCTGACCGCCGCCAATGGCGCGACCTGAACGGCCAACCGGCGGAGTGAGCGGATAATCCGGATCGGGATTTTTGCGCACCAGATAGAATTCGATCTCCGGCGCAACAACAGGCTTGAGGCCGAGTTTGGCATATTCATCGACCACACGTTTCAGCACGTTGCGCGGGGTGAATTCCGCCACGCGGCCATCCTGATAAACGAGGTCGCACAGAACCTGTGCTGTCGGGTCAGATTCCCACGGTACAACGGTGAGAGTTGAGAGGTCGGCGACAAGGCGCAAATCGCCGTCATCTTCCGGATAGACGAAGCCGTGACCATCATCAGGATAGTCGCCGGAAATCGTGACCATGAAGACGGCGGATGGCAAAGCCAGTGTGGAATTGGAGATGAACTTCTTGGACGGCATCATCTTGCCGCGGGCAACACCCGCCTGATCGGGCGTGATGCACTCAATATCTTCAATGTCGCGCCATGCCAGCCATTCAGAAGCTTCTTTCCAGTTTTTGACGCCGCGCAGCGACTTGACATAGGCTGGTGTACCGCGACGTACAGTTTTGCGCGGTTTTTTCTTCTCAGTAGGTGTGACAGGCATTAATCACCGGATAGCTGTTTACGTTAAGGTCACTATAGCTTCTCACGTGACCTTTAACAAACAGAGTAGCATTTGTGTGCGTAAGCGTAAGTCCTGTTGTCAAAAATATTTTTTGGCGGGAGTTGTTGAAAGTGATGGTTTTTGAAATACGCAGGCTGCCCGGAAATACCTTGGAGAATTTGAGGATAATGCAAGGTAATCAGTCATGATATCAGAGCAGCCTGCGATTGTGCGGCCCCATTCATGTCTGATCTAAAATCACCTGACATGGCTGCAAATGGCAATTTTCTGTGCTTCGGTACTCACGTACTCTTTGTACGCTCCGTTCCGATGCTCGCAAACCACCATTTTCGCTCATGCCAGCCGCTTTTTGATTTAGACACTTAAAAATACCACCCTGAGGAAATGCGGGAAGGGTGGTTGGGGGGGATGGAGCCGAACCTGAGAAATCTGGATGCTGCCCTGCCGCCTTAAAAACAAAACGGCAGGGCAATAGGAGGATGCAAGGTTTTAATTGCGGGTTACAACAACCGGTGTCAGCAGATCACCCCACTGGCCTTCGCCGTCCCGCATTGCCGCAGGCATGCAATTTAAAAAGAGCATGGTGGCGAAGGCTGTTGAGCTTAACTGCGGGTTACAACAACCGGTGTCAGCAGATCACCCCACTGGCCTTCGCCACCATGATGGCGGGCGGAGCGCACCAGCTCAACGGATACGCCTGCATCAACGGCTTTCATAACAGCGTGGTTGAGGCGGTGAAGATCGTTGGCCAGCATGCGGATTGCAGCCTTCTGGTCTTCTGTCATAGCCGAAGCTTGTTCTTCGGCCCGTTCTTTAACCTGTGGTTTGGTCATCATGGTCTTTATCCTTGGGTTATAGTCAGGTCGTGAGCTGAAGTTGCGTTTGAGGTGGATATCCGTAGCCGGAAGGTTGCCATAAGGCTGGGTGAAGGAGAGAAACCGGCTACGGATGGCTGTTATGCAGAGTTGACTGGAGTCCGGCTCTGCTGATCCGTCTTCTGCTTATTCGGCAGCAGGGCGGAACTGGTCATGTTCGGTCGATTCACTCATGGCCGTTGTCGAAGACTGACCGCCGGTGATCGCCATGGAAACGGCATCGAAATAGCCTGTGCCAACTTCGCGCTGGTGTTTGGTTGCAGTGTAGCCATTAGCTTCTGCCGCAAATTCTGCTTCCTGCAATTCCGAATAGGCTGCCATTTGACGGTCTTTGTAGCCGCGTGCCAGTTCGAACATGCCGAAATTGAGCTGGTGGAAACCGGCCAGCGTGATGAACTGGAACTTGTAGCCCATCGCACCCAGCTCACGCTGGAATTTGGCGATCGTGGCGTCGTCGAGATTCTTCTTCCAGTTGAACGACGGCGAACAGTTATAGGCCAGCAGCTTGCCCGGATGGGCTTTATGCACGCCTTCGGCAAATTTACGCGCCTGTTCCAGATCGGGTTTCGAAGTTTCGCACCAGATCAGATCGCAATGCGGAGCATAGGCGACAGCGCGGGCAATACATGGCTCAAGACCGTTCTTCACATGGTAGAAACCTTCAACGGTGCGACCTTTGTCATAATCAACAAATGGCTGATCGCGTTCATCAATATCCGAAGTCAGCAGCTTGGCGGCTTCCGCATCGGTACGGGCGATAACCAGTGTCGGCGTACCCATAATATCAGCGGCAAGACGCGCGGCATTCAGATTGCGGATATGCGCTGCAGTCGGGATCAGAACCTTGCCGCCGAGATGGCCGCATTTCTTTTCCGATGCCAGCTGATCTTCAAAGTGAACACCGGCGGCACCAGCCTCAATGAAAGCCTTCATGATTTCGAAAGCGTTCAGCGGGCCACCGAAACCTGCTTCAGCATCGGCAACAATCGGCGCAAACCATGTGTCTACGGACAGGCCTTTGCCTTCTGCGGTTTCAATCTGGTCAGCGCGCTGCAAAGTGCGGTTGATGCGTTTTGCCAGTTCCGGTGCAGCATTGGCCGGATAGAGTGATTGATCCGGATACATTGCGGAAGCGGTATTGGCATCGGCCGCAACCTGCCAGCCCGAGAGATAGATGGCCTGCAAGCCTGCGCGAACCATCTGCATCGCCTGATTGCCGGAGAGGGCGCCCAGTGCATTGACGAAGTTTTCCTCATGAATGAGTTTCCACAGACGGTTGGCGCCCATTTCGGCCAGACTGTAGCGGATTTCAACCGAACCGCGCAGGCGCTTTACATCTTCAGCAGTATGCGAGCGCTGCAAGCCGTCAAAGCGGCCTTTTGGTGCGGATGGAACCAGATTGTAAAAATCAGTCATGATCAGATATCCTGTAAAACTGTGTCATCAGATTTTGAGTTGAATGCTTGTTTTGTCTATGACCAGATTTACAGATGCTGCATATATTGGCGAGAAAAATGCGCAATAACAGCATTTTATTCGGGTTATGCTGTATGTGTTTTGACAATATGGGCTTGTAAATTTGTAAGTTTTGTAAATTTGACAAATCGTAAGAATTAGTCACATTCTTTACAGATCAGATAAATCCGGTTGTTTCTTGGAGGGGCAGACCTGTGGCAGAACGTAAAATATTTGCCGGTGCGCGTATTCGGCGTATCCGCAATGAGCGGGCGTTGACACAGGTTGCGATGGCCGAGGATTTGGGTATCTCGCCATCCTATCTCAATCTGATTGAGCGCAATCAGCGACCGTTAACGGTGCAGCTGCTGCTGAAACTGGCCTCGGTCTATAAAGTTGATCTGGATCAGTTACAGGAAGAAACCGGCTCGGTGCTGGCCGGATTAAAAGAAGTGTTTTCCGAGCCGCTTCTGGCCGGTGAACTGCCGGGCGATCAGGAGCTGATTGATATTTGCGAGGCCGCGCCAAACGCAGCTGCGGGCGTACTGAAATTATTCCGCGCCTATCGTGAGCAGCAAAAGCGTCTCACAGACCTGTCCGATATGATGGTGCGGGAGGGCAAAGCGCTGAGCCTTGCGCCGACACGCCTGCCATTGGATGAAGTGCGTGAAGTGCTGGCGCGCAAGCCGCATTATTTCGAGCGGATTGAAGCGGAGGCCGACAGTTTTAACCGCCTGCTGAAATCGGAAGACGGGCTGGCCGTTGCACTGAAACAATGGCTGAAACGTGAGCAGTCGATTACCGTGCGTACATTGCCCGCCGCGACTATGCCGAACTGGCGGCGGCGTTATGACCGCCACTCATTGCGGTTGTTTATTTCCGAGCGTTTGTCGATCTTTGACCAGACACGCGAGATTGCCATGGAAGCTGCTTCTATTCGTATGCAGGTGGTGATCGGTGCAGAGCTGGAAGATCTGAAGCTGAGTTCAGCGGAGGCAAAGCGCATCGCTCGGTTTGAACTGCTGCGCTATGCAGCTCATGCATTGATGATGCCCTATACGCCGTTTCGTGAAGCGGCACAGCGGGCAAAATATGATATTGATGTGTTGCGCGCGCGTTTCAACGTGTCTTTTGAGCAGGTGGCGTGCCGGTTGACCAGTCTGCAAAAGCAAGGCGCTTCCGGTATCGCTTTCTTCTTGCAGGAGATCGATCAGGCCGGAAATCGCTTGCGGCATTTCGGGGCGCAGGGGTTTCCGCAGGCGCGTTTTGGTGGTGCCTGTCCGAAGTTACAAGTTTACAATGCTTTTTCCCATCCGCAGCAATATCTGGCGGAGCAGGTGGAACTGCCGGATAAAACGCAATATCTGACCATCAGCCGCACGGTTGAAGGGCCTATGACTGGTTTTGGCGAACAACCGCGCCGGACAGCTCTGATGCTGGGCTGTGATGCATCTGTGGCGCAGGATACGGTCTATGCTGCTTATCTGGCAGGCATGTCTTCCGGCTCAGCTGTCAGTCCGGTTGGTACGGCCTGTCGTTTATGCGAGAGACAGGCTTGTCTTGCCCGTGCCGAACCACCGCTCACCCGCCCGCTGGCGCTGGATGAAATGGTGTCAGGTTTCTCTGCCTATGACTTCCAGTAAAGGGGCGGAGCATTTCCAGCAAAAGTGTGTAGCGGTTTTGCGTAGGAAAATGCGTAAAATTAAAATTTAGAGCGGGTAAGATTCGGGCATTTTGCCTGTTATGGTTTCTGTGTGGCATATCTTTGAAAGATAAGGCTTATATCCCCGTTCTTCGGCACCCGTTCTGACCGGATAAAATACCCCTTTGTGCGCCCTGAAGGACACACAAAGTTTAAAATTGTGTTCATTAAATTCAAATAATCGGCGCTATGCGGTTTAAGCGTCATCTTTCCGTTGACGAAAGCAAATTAATCTCAAAAGGTAACGGAGAATGCACATTGAAGGGCAATGTGTGAGGGATGATTTGGCTTGCAAGGCTTTTGCCCCATAAAGCTTTCTGGACGGAGTGACTGATGAAGATCAAAGCCCATTTGCTTTCATATGTTTCTGCCAGCTGTGTGGCACTTGCCGCGCTGCTGCCTGTTCTGCCGGCTGCTGCGCAGGAGCGCGTGCTGAACATCTATAACTGGTCTGATTATATTGATGATTCCATCCTGAAAGATTTCACCAAGGAAACCGGCATCAAAGTCGTTTACGACGTGTATGATTCCAACGAAATCCTTGAGACAAAATTGCTGGCCGGTGGCAGCGGTTATGACATTGTTGTGCCTTCCGCTGAATTTATGGGCCGTCAGATTCCGGCAGGCGTTTTCCAGAAACTGGATAAAGACAAACTGCCGAACCTGAAAAATATGTGGGACGAGATCACCAAACGCACTGTCGCTTATGATCCGGGCAATGAATATTCGGTCAACTATATGTGGGGCACCACAGGGATCGGTTACAACAAAGCCAAGATCAAGGAAGCGCTTGGTGTTGACGAAATCGATAGCTGGGATGTGCTGTTCAAGCCTGAAAATTCGGCAAAGCTGAAAGATTGCGGTATTTATCTGCTGGATTCAGGCAGTGAAATGCTGCGTCCGGCGCTGCATTATCTGGGCTTTGACACCAATAACCCAACCGCTGAAAGCTTCGCCAAGGCTGAAGAACTTTACTTAAGCATCCGTCCGAATATCCGTAAATTCCATTCGTCTGAATATATTAATGCGCTGGCCAATGGCGATATCTGCATGGCTGTCGGCTATTCGGGTGATATTTTTCAGGCACGTGACCGTGCGGAAGAAGCCAAAAACGGCGTGGAAATCGGCTATTCCATTCCGAAAGAGGGCGCTCTGATGTGGTTTGACCAGATGGCCATTCCGGCAGATGCCAAACATGTTGAAGAAGCGCATGAATTTATCAATTATATCATGCGTCCTGAAGTGATCGCCAAGGCTTCTGACTATGTGTTTTACGCCAATGGCAACAAGGCTTCGCAGGAATTCATCGACAAGGAACTGCTGAATGATCCGGCGGTTTATCCGAGTGAAGAAGTGATGAAACAGCTCTTCGTTCCGATGCCTTACCCGCCGAAAATCAACCAGATGGCAACCCGCACCTGGACCAAGATTGTGACAGGTCACTAAGCAGATCAGGGAACAAACGGGGCAAATGCCCCGTTTGTTTTACGGCCTGTAACAAGCACCACCAACCGGATGCACAGGCTTCCGGAATTTTATCCGCGACATTTCAAATATGTTTAAGGCTTACAAGACCCGCAATATGAGGGGAACAGCATGAAATCTTTTGGTAGTTTCCGCCGCAAGTTCTCACCTTGGAACGATCCGGCAGCCAAGCCCTATATTTCATTCGAAAACATCGTCAAAAAATTCGACGATGTGACGGTGATTGATGATCTGTCGCTGAATATTTTTAACCGCGAGTTTTTTGCGCTGCTGGGCGCATCGGGCAGCGGTAAATCCACTTTGATGCGTATGCTGGCGGGTTTTGAAGAGCCGACTTCCGGTCGTATCATGCTGGATGGGCAGGATATGCGCGGCATTCCTCCCTATAAACGTCCTGTGAATATGATGTTCCAGTCCTATGCTTTGTTCCCGCATATGACTGTTGAGCAGAATATTGCTTTTGGTCTGAAACAGGACGGCATGGCCAAATCGGAAATGGCAGATCGTGTGAACGATATGCTGAAACTGGTGAAGCTGGAGAAATATGCCAAGCGCAAGCCGCATCAGCTTTCCGGTGGTCAGCGCCAGCGTGTGGCTCTGGCTCGCGCTGTGGCCAAGCGTCCGAAAGTTTTGCTGCTGGATGAGCCGCTGGGCGCGCTGGATAAGAAACTGCGCGAAGAAACCCAGTTTGAGCTGATGGATTTGCAGATGAATCTTGGCCTGACCTTTTTGATCGTGACCCACGATCAGGAGGAGGCGATGACCATGGCAGACCGTATCGCTGTGCTCGACAAAGGCCAGATCATGCAGGTTGCGACACCGGCTGAGGTCTATGAGGCGCCGAGCAGCAAATTTGTAGCCGACTTTATCGGCAATATTAATATTATTGAGGGCGAGGTCAGCCGCTTTGCCAATGGTGAAGCGGATATTGACAGTCCGGCAAACAATGTCGCCATCCGCACCAAAACCGGTAAAGATCTGCATGCCGGTCAGAAGGTCTGGTATGCGATCCGCCCTGAGAAAATCACTATCAGCCGCGAGAAGCCGGAAGATGCGTCGATCAATGCCTTGCAGGGTGAACTCTGGGATATCGCCTATTTCGGCGATATGAACGTGTTCCATGTGCGTCTGCCGAATGGCCGCATCATCAAGGCTTCCAGCATGAACTCCGTGCGCCGCACTGAAGATCCGCTGGGTTATGATGAACAGGTCTGGGTATCGTTTGAAGATGATGCCGGTATGGTTCTGGTTGCCTGATCACCAAAAGCGCATTCCGAAAAATGTGAGCGGTTTTCGGACAAAATGCGCGTCATTAGAGCGCCGTGCGCCCGATAGGCGCACAAAGGTCGCTCTAACACTTTAAAACTAGAGCATAATTTCATCTAAAACTGTTTCAAGTTTAAGGAATTATGCTCTAAAGAATTGAGGGGTAGTCCATGCAAAAAATAATTGCAGCTATTGCTTCCAGAGCGGTGATCGCCGTGCCTTATATCTGGCTCGGTTTGTTTTTCCTGATCCCGTTCTTCATTGTCTTTAAAATTTCGCTGTCGCAGGTGGCGATGGCGATACCGGCCTATGATCCGCGCTTTTTCTGGAGTGACGGCTTAAGTGTCATCTGGCAGAAAATTCAGCAATTTTCTTTCGAAAACTATATCTGGCTGACGCAGGATTCGCTCTATTACAAAGCCTATTTGTCGAGTGTAAAAATTGCTGCCGTTTCGACTTTTCTGGCACTGCTGATCGGTTTTCCGCTGGCCTATGGCATGGCGCGCGCACCGCTGACATTGCGCCCGACCTTGCTGATGCTGGTGATCCTGCCATTCTGGACATCCTTCCTGATCCGCGTTTATGCGTGGATTGCGATCCTGAAACCGGAAGGCCTGCTCAACCAGTTTCTGATGTCGCTGAATATTATCGACACGCCGCTGACGATCCTTAATACCGATACCGCGATTTATATCGGTATCGTCTATTCCTATCTGCCTTTCATGGTGCTGCCGATTTATTCCGCACTGGAAAAGATGGACTATTCGCTGATTGAAGCGGCGCAGGACCTCGGTTGCACACCGCTGAAAGCCTTCTGGAAAATTACATTCCCGCTGGCTTTGCCGGGTGTGATTGCCGGATCGATGCTGGTTTTCATTCCGGCAATCGGTGAGTTCGTGATCCCTGATCTGCTTGGCGGTTCCAGCACATTGATGATTGGTAAGACCCTGTGGAGCGAGTTCTTCTCCAACCGCGACTGGCCGGTTTCGGCTGCCGTGGCAGTGGTATTGCTGGTTATTCTGGTTATTCCGATTGTGCTGTTCCAGAAAATGCAGACTCGTGCCGAGGGGAGTGGCAAATAATGAACACAACATCCTGGTCACGTTTTAACATTGTCTCGGTGGTGCTGGGCTTTGCCTTTCTCTATTTGCCGATTGTGCTGCTGGTGATTTACTCCTTCAATGAATCGCGTTTGGTGACTGTCTGGTCGGGTTTCTCGGTCAAATGGTATGTCGAGCTTTTCAACAATCAGGGGCTTAAAGATGCCGCGTGGGTAACGCTGCGCGTTGGTGTATTGTCAGCCACGATTGCCACCATCCTCGGCACTCTGGGTGCTCTGGCTTTGACCCGCTATACGCGCTTTCGCGGACGCACCTTGTTCTCCGGCATGATCTATGCGCCGCTGGTAATGCCGGAAGTGATTACCGGCCTGTCCTTGCTGTTGCTGTTTGTGGCTGTCGGTTTTGACCGCGGCTTCTGGACAGTGACATTGGCGCATATCACCTTTGCCATGTGTTTTGTGGCGGTGGTTGTACAGTCGCGTCTGGTGAGTTTTGATCGCTCGCTGGAAGAAGCAGCGATGGATCTCGGTGCGCCGCCGGTGACAACTTTTATGAAAATCACCCTGCCGATTATTCTGCCTGCGGTGGTTTCGGGTTGGATGCTGGCTTTCACTTTGTCATTGGATGATCTGGTGATTGCGAGCTTCACTTCGGGGCCGGGCGCTACTACGCTGCCGATGAAAATCTACAGTCAGGTGCGTCTCGGCGTAACACCGGAGATCAATGCGGTCTGTACATTACTGATCGGTCTGGTGGCTACCGGCGTGATTATCGCTTCGGTCGTCAATAAGCGTCGCGTGGTACAGCGCCAGCGTGATGAGCAGGCGGCCTTCCGCCTCGGTTGATCTTTGCGATCAGAGTACGAATTAAAAAGCCGGTGCATCATAGGATGCACCGGCTTTTTGTTTATTTCGATGGTGAGATAAACGGTCTGTCCCATGAGCCGCCGACAAAGAAATGCAGATTTTCTGCCGGTGGGACGAGCGGCTCTGTTACCGTCAGTTCTGTGGTTTCCGGTGTGGCAACAGGAGCAGGCGGCGTTGCTTCACCACTATCTGCCGGTGTACCCGTGGCTTCTTTTGCCGGTTGCGGCAGCGTCAGTGTGCCGGACAGTGCCAGACTGCGGTCGGTCAGCGGGATAATGCCGGTCAGCGATAAAGCGCCTTGCATGGTCTCGGCTTTGGTGGTTTCCAGTGTGGCCACCCCATCGCCAAGCGAGGCTTTGACATCGAGGCGCTTGAAATCAAGGCTGACTTTGTCACGGCGTTGCAGGGCAAAGAAGCCCTCGCTTTTCATTTTGGCAATGAAATCATTGAGGTCAAAGCCCAGCATCCGACCATTATTTAGTGTGAAGCTGATTTGTCCGCGTGCATTGCGCAGCATGCTTTGCAGGCTTTGCGGTGAGGTTTCGGCTGTCACAGAGAGATTGCCCTGACCACTCAAAATCGGATCGCTCAAACCGAGAGCCGTCAGAAATGCAGCACTGTCAATATTGGCCGCGTTGAGGCGGACGCCGATATTATCCTGCCCGTCTTCAGTCTGGGACAGTTTGATACTGGTCTGGATGGAGCCTTTAAAGGCTTTGGCATCGCCAATATCGAAAATTGCCTGACCATCGCGAATTTGCAATGCAGCAGCAAGGCCGGTCATCTGGGCAGCGCCGATACTGGCATTCTGTGCAGAGAGGCGAATATCCAGATCAGCGCTATTCAGCAGCCGTGTGTCAATCATGCGTGGCGGAGCATAACGATAGCCGCCGTAATTCTTCGCCTCTTCATCCTCACTGACTTTTGTGACCAGTGTGGTCACGGTGTGAAAGAAAGAAACGGCATTTAGAGTCTGGAAAGCCAGAGTTCCGGTCACCACTGGCCGCTGTTTGCCGAAGCCGATTTCCGCAGCGCCTTTGGCCGGCATATTGTTGAGGTTGAGCACAATATCAGACAATTTAATACGCAGCGGCGTGGCACTGACATTGGTTTCAATGCTGAAAGCATCATCTGCTGTAGCACGCAGAGAATAGCTGGCATCGGATGACAGGCCCATCCAATGCAGGCTTTCGCTGAGCGACGGGCTGGACAGGCTGAACGCACCTTCCGTGAAGATGTTTTCAGAAATATTGCTGCGTCCGTCAAAGCTGATGGTCAGCGGTTTGCTGGTTATCTGTGCGCTCATCTGGCTCATGCCGCGCGCCAGCAACAAAAGCGGCTGCGCAACATTCAGATTATAGTCCACGGTTTCATCATGCCAGACGGCCTTGCCTTTGACTGTTGCCGCGCTGGTTGTCTGCGGCCAGTCGATGCTGGCATTGATCTTGCTGATTTGTTCCTGACGTTCGGTATTACGGGTTGTGAAGCCGATACTGCTGTTTTCCAGAACCAGCCTGCCGAAAGGCATGGTTTGCAACTGCTTGTCGCTTTGCTGATCGCTGTCCGTTTTACGTGCTGTCACATTGCGCGCCTGCCGGATGGCAAGGCCAAGACGACCGGAAGATGAAGCCAGCGTATTCACAAATTGCGGCAGGTCTTCCACCGGCTCACTCAGAGCGAAATGTGCATTGATGAGACGGGTTTCCGTAAAGGCAACACGGCCGAACAGGGCATCAAGCGGCGACATCTCCACTTCAATGCGTTCCGCAGCCATAAACGGGGTATTGGTGTCGCCCATTTTGCTGACAGTGACATCGCTGAGCGAAGCACGAAAGACCGGAAAGAAACTCATACGCGGTGGCTGGCGGATTTCGACGCTGTAGCCTGTCCATGCACTGATATTCTGAGCCAGATGCAGCCGGATGGAATCGGTTGAAACAATATAAGGCAGTGCAGCCAGTGCCCCTACAAACAGCACTGCTAAAATAACGATAACAGCCAGAACGGGGCGTATCAGCTTCATTGTGTTCCGATCACGTAACAAATTACATCAGGCTGAAATGATTTACAGCATTTCCAGCAAAAGTGTGAAGCGGTTTTGCGTTGGATAATGCGTAACGCAAAGAGATAGAGCGGTTCCACGATCCAAACTTAACCAGAACCGCTCTAGATCTCATTCTGCGAGAACGCGGGTCGGCGGGAAAGTAATTTCCACAGTCGTGCCCTGTTCCGGTGCAGATTCAATGGAGAACTGTGCGCGGTTTGCCTCCACCATTGCTTTCGTCAGAGGCAGGCCAAGTCCGGTGCCTTGCTGACGCCAGTCTTTGGTGTCGGGATTTTTGAGGGTTTGCGTCTGGCTATTATGATTGCTGACCTGCCGGAAAGGTTTAAGCGCTTGTTCCAGCTCGCTCTGGTTCATGCCGATACCGGTATCGCGCACGCGCATCACCACATGGCCTTCCGGTTCATAGCTGGTTGAAACAATCACCTGACCACCCTGACCGGTAAAGCGGATTGCATTGGACAGAAGATTGAGCGCTACCTGACGGATCGAACGGGCATCTGCCACAATGTCCGGCAAAAAGGCTGAGAAACTGGAGCGGATAATTACGCGCTCCCGATTGGCCTGCGGCTGCATTAGCGCTACAGCCTCTGCCAGCGCATCATTCAGCGCCACGGCTTCAAATTCCAGATCAAGCGCACCGGCTTCAATTTTTGAAATATCCAGAAGATCATTGACGAGCGCCAGCACATGATTGCCTGAACGATGAATGTCACGCAGATATTCACGATAGCGGTCATTGCCGATCGGGCCGAATTTCTCTTCCGCCATCAGTTCGGAGAAACCGATAATCGCATTCAGCGGTGTGCGGATTTCATGGCTGATCCGCGCCAGAAACTCGGTTTTATGGGTCGAGGCACGCTCGGCTTCCTGACGCGCTGAGGTCAGTTCCTCTTCCGCACGTTTCCACTGCGTAATATCGCGCATTACCGCGCAATAGCCTTTGGAAGCCGGCAGCTTGCCTATGGTCATAAACAGCGGGATAAAACGGCCCTGCGCTTCACGGCCGATCACTTCCCGCCCGTCATTGAGCAGGCTGGCAACGCCGTCGCCGGACAGACCGTGAATATAGTCAATTGCTGCACGCTGGCTTTCAATGGCAAAAAGAACGGCGAAGGATTTGCCTGATAATTCATTGATATCATAGCCGAATAGCGCCGCAGCAGACTGGTTGAGTGAACGGATTTTGCCGTCCTGCCCGATAATCACCACACCGTCTGTTGCCGTATCCAGAATGGATGTCAGTTCATCAATCTGGGTTTGCAATGCATGAAAATCAGGCTGTGCACGATTGTCCGTTACAGGGTTTGCCGTTCCGGCATCTTCAGTTTTTGGTTCTGTTGTCTCGGCAGACTGAAATGCCAGTTCTGATTGCAGCTGATGAACGGCATTGTCCTGCGGCGCAGTCTCTGCTGTAATGCTATCGACCAGTTTTAACCGGCTTGGCTGCTTGCTGATATCGTCATCATTATCCGCTTTCAGCACCAGCTCTGGCAGCAGGCTCAACATCAAAGCGCGTGCACCCTGCCATGGAACAGACTGGAGATGAGCTTCAACAATCTTATGTCCGCCATCGGCGAGGCACAGGATCATGCCGCTGAGATTGCTGTCGTCGGACTGGGCAAACAGCGCGTCAATGCCACCGGCATGGCGCAGATCATCCAGCGAATTATAACCGGTCATGTCGAAAAATGCCTGATTGGCAAAATGCAGCCGGTCTGCACTGTGGATCAATACCGGAACAGGCAATCCGCTCAGCACATGCAGGTCTTCATCTTCCTGCGATGTCGTATCAGCCTGTGCCGGTTTTTGTCCGGCTTGTTCGTGATGCTGGTTGTGGTTCGCAGGCTGAGTGTCATGCGGATAAGGGATATCTGCGGTTTCAACAGGCAGCTGCGGAGCCGCAATAACCGGCTCCGCCTGCGGAAGTACGGGGGTATCTGCCGCAGTAGGCTGCTCTGTTGTCGGAGATTTAGGTGTTTTCTGGAGGACCTCACGGCGCAAACGATCGGCTATCTCGCGGAAGGCACTGCGCTCGGTTGGCGATAGGCCGTTTTCCGGACGGGCAGGGCGGATTTCCGCAATAATATTGGCCTTATCTGCGGGAAGATTCTCGCTGGCTGGCTCAGTATCCTGCTGACGCTTCTGTGAGGCGCGCAGTGCTTCCATCAGAATGATTTTTTCACTGGAAAGAGATGCACTTTTCGCATCTTCGGTCTGGGGCGCAGGTGCATCCGGTACGACAGGCCCTGATATCAGCGCCATACCAATGGCTTCAGGATCCTGCTCCGTTAAAGACGGATAGAGAACGCCAAAACCGCTGAAGCCGGAAAAAGCCTTATCGCGCGCAAAAGCAGGCAGTGCAGCGAGATCAACAGGAACGCGCTGATCTGTACCCTGCACAGGCCAGAAAATTCTTTTACCAGACCATGTTTCCTGCTGCTTCAACAGGGCAGCAATAACACCGTCATTATCAAAGCCGAAAACTTTAGCCACATCGGAGAATTTACGGCCGATAATATCAGCGGCATTGTCACCGACAATTGCTGCAAATTCCGGTGAGATTTCCGTAAAGCGGCTGTCAGCATCTACTTTCCAGATAAACCGTGCAGGGGCGCTTTCTTCAGCCGCAGGAGCATTAATTTCCGGCTCGTCTTGCGTGATTTCGGTTATGTCAGCGACTGCGATAGCCTCAGTAGCATCCTGTGCAGGTGCAGTTGTAGCCGTGCTGTCCTGTGTTCTCTCAACGAGAAAGAGATAGGGTGCCTGTTCATTCTGATCGTCAAGGCGGATCATCATTGCAGGCAGGGTGCTTTGTCCTGCGCGTACACGACGGCGCACAATACCATCAGCTTCATCCTGCGCTTCAACGATCAGATCAGCCAAAGTGTTGTTGTTGATGTTCAGGGCATCAAATTGCGCATCGCTGTTCAAAATGGTTCCGTCTGCCTGCACTTGCATCAGGTGATGATGCGGCAAAGGCGGGATAATGTTGTTTGCTGTATCTGTTGCAGCTGTAGTCATGAGAATGACCGGCTCATTAGTATGTACAGCAGCCAGCGGTGTTACAGTGCATTGCTGCAAGGCTGAGTGCAAACCGCCGCCCAGACGCAGCATAATTGTTTTTGCACCCTCTGTGCCAAGATCGAGAGCCAGAATCTGACGCCGTGTCTGCGGACTGAAATCTGCATCCTGTCCGATAAGTGCGGCTGCCGCATCTTCGCCGAGAAGACGGGCGCCGCTGTCATTTGCCCAGAGAACAGTTTGCAGGTCGTGCGACAGCACCAGCATAGCGTCTCCCCTTGCGAGAGCCGCACGGATGCCGGAAAGAGGGATCAGCTCCATGAAATCCAGATGCTGTTGCATATATTTAGTTCCGTACCCGACCAATAACTGATTTGATCTGTCTTAAGCTGTTGTCTGTTATCGGAAAATTTTGGTTCCGACAGAGAATTTACAGGCATTATCACCACAAAGCGGGCGGTTCTGACAAACACTTTCTTAACTATTAGTTAATGTCCCCAAGGGGCAAAGCGCTGTCTGATGAAACTTGCGGATAAAAATCTCCTGCTGCGGTTCCATCTGTCAGGGCGCATTATGGTTAATCAGTGGTAAATACAGGGTTTACATGGCATAATCATGATGAAAACATAAAAGCACCGCATTGGTTTTCAGGTTTTTCAGGCAGACAGAATGAAATCCTGAGCAATAATCCGGTAAGGCATCATATTTTCACAAAGTTTTTTTGATATATGCTTGCAATATGCGATGATTTTACGTATCTGACCCCTATCGGCAGCCTGATTGATTCACTGCCGGATTGGTACGCGGTCGTAGCTCAGTTGGTTAGAGCGCAGGATTGTGGCTCCTGAGGTCAGTGGTTCAACTCCACTCGACCGTACCATTCATTTTTTAAAACACTCCCATAACGCATTGAATTTACGGCGCAATTTAAATTGATTGCGCATAGTGGATTGCTGTTTGCTGATTTTATGGTCACATATAGGTGCCCAAACATGTGCACATATAGGTGCATAAATGCTCAAGCTGTATGGTTTTTCACATGGGTCGCAGAATGGATGATAGCAGTCCTGACCACATCTGACGCAGATCAGAGGCATATATTATTATAGGCGGCGTTTGCCGGGCAGCGTTGCAGCGCGCGATCCGCGCGCGCCCATCGTGAAACAGTCTTTATTAACAACTGACCTTGTTGTTGCCTGCGCTAAGCAAGATTTGCTGGAAAAGGCTGATGGTGAGCTTTGGGCTTCGCTTGTTGTCGGTGGTGACGCTGATGCTGCCAGAGCGAAATAAGACGCTGCCGTTAAGCGGGTTGAAGCGCTGGGTTTCACATTCCATACGGCTAAGGAAATCGCCTCTGAGCCGCTTGATGCTATTTTGAAGCGCATTGAGACGCTACTGGTACCATCCAATCAGCAGGGTGCGGTTGCATCTGCTGTTCTTGGCTCGGTCGATGAACCTAAAGTAACTTTCTCGCAGGCATTTCAAATATACCGCTCCCAGATTGCGGCTGATCAGTTGCGCGATAAAAGCGAGGCGCAACGGCGCAAATGGCAACAACAGAAACAATCCGCGATAAATTACTTTATAGAAATCAATGAGGATAAGCTCATTGATGACATTACGCGTGCGGATGCATTGAAGCCATATAATTTCTGGCTGGGGCGCATTGCATCTGAAAAGGGTGAGGCGGCACATACGGCAACAGCAGGCAATCGTATTATCGCCGATCTGCGCATTATCTATGGCCGTGACTATAATGGTAGCGGTTGCCACAGGCGCGGCGATGAATCCTGTATGGCTCCCACATCTTGAGCAAGCGCTTTCTCTTAGCCTTTCTGTGCTGGGGGTGACTTGGTTGGTTGTCCAGATGGCGCATAAATTGAAACACTGGAAATAATTGAAGCCACGCCGATCTTGAGTGATTGGCGCGGTTTTTTAGCTTAATGGTTATTAAAAAGAGTGTACTAACTTTGAAACAATAGCTTTGGTTGCTTGTTAAAGTTCATTCATATTTTGCTTTTTTAAGAAGTTTTGTGTGGTCTCTGGCCATGTTGCCATCTTTCCACAAAATAATCGACAGCTTCTTTATCGTATCCTAACAGATAACCATCGATACGATGTAGATCTTCCGGAGTAAAATCCAACGCTTGGTTTTCACTTCTAAGCTTCATCATTAAGCTGGATAATTTTGCGCGCCAGACTTCAGATGGAAGGCAATAGTAATACATGGAATAGGGCATGTGTTCATTCTTTTGGATGATTTTTACAAATGTCCCGTTTTGAACATATTCTTCAAAACCATCATTTCCATTTTCCCCTTCATAAGGCATGTCCATCACAACAAAAGAAGCCATTGGCTTTTGTCCTGACAGCATAAGTTCCAATTCTTTGCCGTTATGAGGGCCAATTAGATGATTGATATCCATTGAACTTTCCTTGAACTTATTCATGACACGCTTGGCAAGACGGTGCGCCTCCACCTCCACCACCTCCATGGCCTGTTGGTAATTTAGTTGGCGGCGGTGGCGGAGGTGGCGGAGGTGGTGGAGGTGGTGGAGGTGGAGCGGGTAATGAAGGTGCCGGTGCAGGCACCCAGTCTGAACCATTCCATATTGGCGGGTCATAGCCTTTATTAAAACAGGAAGGGCACATTGGTTATCCTGAGAATGGATCTACATAGATCCCACCAAAAGGACCTCCGCAAGTATCGCACCAAACTGGTTGACCTCCAGCCGAAAGCGCTAAATTTGAAAATGGTATTGTTAAGCTTACAATACATAAAAAGAATAATATTTTGGCGTAATTTTCATGAGTTCCACCTTCAAGTTTTATGGTGGAACAGTCGCTAATTTCTGTATTTAAATAAATTCCAATGAATTAGGAGTTAAATTTTAGATGCATTTTAAGAAATATGCTTGCTCTATGTTCGGTATTTCGTTGTCGCGAAAAATAAGCATTGGCTTGTTATATTTACCAAAACTTGGCGAATTACGCGGCTTCATGCGGCAATGCCTGTATGTTTATTATGAAGCCTTTGTGTTGCCCAAATAGTTCGCCTGCTGTCATCGAACGTTTGAACTAAATCACCAGCAATACGTCTATGGAGTGTTATAAGGAACACAAGGCAAACTAGTGCAGTTTTGTTCTATAAATGATCTGATTGCAGGTGTGAAATAGTCAAGGTTTGTGGTTACATATGGGTGCACTAATGAGTGCACATATATGCGCACATAAAACTAAATTTAATTGATTTTATTGAGTTAATTTAACAGTTGTTGGCCAGATGGTTCCACTCGACCGTACCATTCCAAATTTCCCGCTTTCATATCAATAGATTGCGATCTGATGCCTCATCTGTGGGCAGAGCAGTTTTGTCTTTATTTTGACAAAAGCGGAGATGCTCCGCTTTTGTCCGGTATGATTTTACTTAATAGTTCCGGCTCGGATCGACGTGGATATTGCCATCGTCATAGACCTGAATTTTCACGTCCGGATTACCCTCAAATATCTGATATTCAACTCCGCGACGCATTTTCCATTGGTAGCCGCGCTGAGGATCAGAGGCATTCGAGGGCTCCCATTTCATTTCTGAGAATTCTTTGCCCTGAGACCAGCGATTTTCTTTTTTGGCAAAGACCTTGCTTGGTGTGTCAGCCTGATCGCGCAAATTGAAATCGTAATAATTTTTACGATCCTGAAGAAGAATATCGCGGGCATTTTTCAGGGGCTTGCCCTTTTCATCAACCTTATCACGATCACTGATATGTGCCGTATAGGTCTCAACCAGTTTGGCCGGTTTTGATGTATCATTGCTTGCAGATGCTGGCTGATTTTGGCTGGCTACGGGCTTGTCCGTCTGTGTTGCACTTGTTGTGCATGCCGTAAGCACGGAAAGCGATGTAAAGACTGTAATAATGCCTGTATACTTCAATCTTTCTCTCCCCCGCTGATTGAAGTCGCAGATATATGTTATTTTTTACGCTATTAAAACTATAGAAATGCGTCTCTTCCGCTAGTGACGGGCGAAATAGTAAAAATAAATCTGAATAGAATGCCGGATATATTTTAGAAAAGTGTTCCCTGACCGCTGTCTTTGGCACGCGGAGCTTTAGTTTTCTTGTCTTTGGCAGGTGGTTCGGCAGATTGCATTTTTGGTGTCTGAACTGCCGGAGCTGGCGCTGAACCATCCGCAATGACGGAGCGATCACCGTCATGAAAGCGCAGTGTCAGATTTTCGCCTGTTTGCACTGCCGCTGCTGCTTTAACCGGCAGCCCCTGATCGTTCAGCACAATAGCAAAGCCACGCTTGAGGACACTTGTATGGGACAAGGTTTCCATCAGTCGGGACAGTTCCAGACTGCGGGTACGGTATTTCTGCAGGCTATGACGCATGGCCTGATCGCCGCGTCGTTGCAGATTGGCAATATTGAGCGCCCATTGACGGGAGCGGCGCAGGATCAGCTCGCCGGTCAGTCTTGATGATGTCTGTCGCAGCAAGTTGCGGCTGTTCTGCGTTTTGAGAGACAGGCCTCTCGGCAGGCGCTGATTGAGCTGTTGCAACTGCAAGCGGCGCTCTCTGATTTGCTGATTGAGCAGGCGCGGGGAGAGGTGGCGCTTCAATCCGTCAAAACGCGCACGTTTTTGCTCTGTGCTGACCAGCAGCGCACGGCCCAGTCTGGAACCGGCTTCATCAAAGCGGCGTCTCGGCAAGGCAAGTAACTGATCGGTCGATGGCAATGCTCTTTGCAAAGCGCGATAGGATTCACGTCGCCTGTCGATCAGCCGTGTCATGGCTGATGCCAGTCGTGCACTGTAAGACGCAAGCTGCGCTTGTAAATCTGTCCGAACCGGCACGGCCATTTCTGCTGCGCCGGTTGGTGTCGGGGCGCGTATATCTGCCGCGAGGTCTATCAGTGTCCAGTCGGTTTCGTGCCCCACGGCTGAGATAACCGGAATATCGGAGGCCGCAACGGCGCGTACCACATTCTCATCATTGAAGCCCCAGAGATCTTCCAGACTGCCGCCGCCACGGGCAACAATCAGCACATCCGGTCGGGGCAGCACTTCGCCGAAATAGGCTGAGTTGAAACCGGCAACGGCACGGGAAACTTCCTCTCCGGTTGTCTCGCCCTGCACACGAACCGGCCAGACCAGTACATGCAGAGGAAATCGGTCGGTAATCCGGTGAATAATATCGCGGATTACCGCACCGGTCGGAGAGGTGATAACGCCGATTGTGCGGGGCATGAACGGCAGCAATTGCTTGCGGTTTGCATCAAACAGCCCTTCACGTGCCAGCCGCTGTTTACGCTCTTCGAGCAAAGCCATCAGTGCACCGGCACCGGCAGGCTCCATCTGCTCAATCACGATCTGGTATTTGGATGAACCCGGATAGGTCGTGAGTTTGCCGGTGGCAATCACTTCTATACCTTCTTCCGGCCGGAATTTAATGCGGCTCATGGAGCCGCGCCAGATCACAGCCTCAATCCGCGCACGCTCATCCTTGAGGGCGAAATAAGCGTGGCCAGAAGAATGCGGACCGCGATAACCGGAGATTTCACCGCGCACCCGCACATGACTGAACGTATCCTCAACAGTACGTTTCAGCGCACCGGATATTTCCGATACAGAATATTCCGCAACATTGGTCGCGTTGTTTTCTGTCTGACGGTCGGGCGAATCTGGAAAAAAACTCATGACTCTATTGGCCATTTTATGGGCTTAGCGGTCAAGAGACTTTGCTGTTGTCCAGCGTGAAACGGTTTTCGGATAAGATACGCGTTACAATAAAGAGTTAAAGCATCGATCTGATTCAATCAGTCCCAAATGCGTTCTGAAGACAGTTTTGCCGGAAATGGATTTGATTATTCTGAAAAGCGGATCGGTTTTCGGAAACTGGTTTTAATGGCACCGGCGATCAGATCAATGGCGGGTGCATGAATACCCTGTGCGCGAATGAGTGACAAAGCGCAGGACGGTAGTTTGGGGAAACCGTCTTCCTCATTGAGCACGCGCATGCCGCTTCCCACCATATTGTCAGGCAGAATCGAGATTGCGCTGCCGGAACGCACCGCCATGAGGATGGAGCGGGCGGAGGATGTGGATAAAACGATACGATATTCGCGCTGTATCGTGTTGAGTGTATCCGTCAGCACTTTGCGCCAGCTGCAATTTGTCTTGTTCATTGCCAGCGGTATAACAGGCTCTTCATGCGGAGAGTTTTCCGCTGAGGTTGCCCAGACAAAACGGCTGGTATTGAGAACTTCCGAGCGTTTTTGTCCCGTATTATGGGTGATGAGGGCAAGATCCAGTGCCCCGCGGCGGATATGGTCGATCAATGCATCGGTTGGTTCACAATGCAGAATGGTTTCAAAAGCCGGATAATCACGGAATATCGGCTGCAAAGCATCCTGCACCATATGTTCCAGATAAATATCGGGCAGGCCGATACGTATATTGGCCTTCATTTTATCAGTGCGGAATGAGGCAACCGTTTCATTGTTCAGCTCAATAAGGCGCCTTGCATAATTCAGCAGTTTTTCGCCATGCGGTGTCAGCAGGAGATGACGCCCTTCGCGGGCAAAAAGCGGCTTGCCGATACGCTCTTCAAGGCGGCGTATCTGCATGGAAATCGCAGACTGGGTTCGGAAAACACTGTCAGCCGTTTTGGTGAAACTACCGGTTTCGGCAATCAGCAGGAATGTACGCAACTGATCCAGGTCAAGTAGTGTCTGCATGCCATGCTCCGGTTAAGTTCCGGTAATCATATGGAATATCTTAATGAAGGCAAATAGTTTTATTGCAGTTTTTCAACATCTTTACTTGGATAAATATAAGATAATTCAAATTTAATATATTGTGGTTTGCTTTTATTAAGACCTGTTCAGCTTTGTTAAGGAAATCATTGTGTATGTTGACACAATGTCAGGTGCAATTTGCAAAAATAAAAAGAGCGGCTGCATTTTTGAATCAGGCAGCCGCTCTTTATTCATGAAGGCGATTAGAGCATAATTCCTTAAACCTGGATTGGTTTAAAGTGTTAGAGCGACCTTTGTGAGCCAGGTCTGGCGCACGGCGCTCTAGTAGGAATAGGCCTTAAAAACCGGCTCGACAGACTGGTTCCAGTTGCTGTCAAAGTGAGACAGCATCACCTCAGCCAATGGTTTTCCTGACTTGGCAATAGCTTCCAGTGGTTCAACATAGATACTCTCGTCGCGGTCGTTTTCATCCGTATTTTTACGGTTCTTAAGGCCCTGAGACGCGATTGCGACTGCCTGTGCGGCAATATCTGCGACTTTGCCCTTGCCGAATGGCGTGGCAAGGCCGCTTGCTGGCACAGCGTTACGCATTGCAACCACTTGCTCGAAATCCCAGTCCTTTGTCAGATCCAGTGCCGCATTCAGTGCATCCTGATCATAGAGCAGGCCAACCCAGAAAGCGGAAAGTGCTGCAATATGGGGCAACGGGCCACCGTCAGCACCACGCATTTCGAGGAAACGCTTAAGGCGGACTTCCGGAAACAGTGTGGAAATATGGTTTGCCCAGTCGCCCATATTAGGCTGTCCGGCAGTTGGATGATCCTTCATTGCGCCGTTCAGAAACTGGCGGAATGTAATATGCGTGCAGTCAATATAGTGGCCGCCGCGCATGATGAAATACATCGGCACATCCAGCGCCCAGTCTACATAATCCGCAAAGCCGAAGCGCTCTGAGAACACGAATGGCAGGACACCTGCACGTCTGTTATCCGTGTCGCGCCAGATGTCTGAGCGCCATGATTGCAGGCCGTTTGTTTTGCCTTCCGTGAATGGCGAGGAAGCAAAAAGCGCTGTCGCAACAGATTGCAGCTTCATGCTGACCTGCATCTTGTGCCGCATATCCGTTTCAGAACCGAAGTCGAGATTCACCTGAATGGTCGAGGTGCGATACATCATATCCAGCCCCTGACTGCCGACTTTAGGCATATAGGCTGTCATAATGGCATAGCGGGATTTCGGCATAACCGGCGTTTCAGCACGCGTCCATTTCGGGCTGCCGCCCATACCAAGGAAACGGATGCCGAGCGGTGCCGCAATTGTCTGCACATCTTCCAGATGCTGACTGGCTTCCGCATAGGTCTGATGAATGGTCTGCAGCGGTGCGCCGGAGAGCTCAAACTGGCCGCCGGGTTCCAGAGAAATTGCACCCTGACCCTGCGGGCTGACCAGCCCGATCAGTTTGCCTTCGTCGATAATCGGATCCCAGCCAAGACGCTTTTGCATCGCTTCCAGAATGGCGCGGATGCCTTGCGTGCCTTCATAGGGAACAGGGCTGTTATCTTTGGTATAATAGGGAAATTTCTCATGCTCAGTGCCGATGCGCCATTTGTCCTGTGGCTTACAGCCTTCTGCGAGATATTCAGCCAGTTCCTCTATGCCGGAAATGGCTGTTTCGTCTGTGGTATCCCGAGCCATGCTTTGCATTACCCTATTTTGTAGTTGTCACTATTCATATATGTGATTGGCGTTTTTTTATCCAACACGCAAGTGGAATTATTGGACATAATTATTTGGAATAATAACAGGACGCGTAATTGAGCCTTGTCCTGTTGCGAAGAACCCTGAAAAAAATGCGCTATTGCCGGAATTATGCTGTGAGTGCTGCATAAAATAACAGGATTACTGCCAATCGCCGATACTTGCCTGAATCACAGCCATGGCTGCTACCGCAGCGGTATCAGCGCGTAAAATTCTGGGGCCAAGCGGAATCGCTGTCACAAAATCCTGCTTATGCAAATATTGACGTTCATCTTCTGAAAAGCCGCCTTCAGGACCAATGAAAACACCGGCAGGCTTGCCTTTCAGGCCGGTCAATAATGGCAGGGGATTGTTGCCCTCGGCAGCCTCATCACAGAATATCAGTGCGCGTGCCTCATCCCATTGCTCCATGAATTTATCAAAGCGCAACGGCTCCCTGTATTCCGGCAGGATGAGAATTCCGCATTGTTCTGCGGCTTCACGCATATTGGCCTGCATCCGCTCGCTGTTGAGCTTGGGCATCTGGCAATGCTGGGTGATAACCGGCTGTAAGACGGAAGCGCCCATTTCCACGGCTTTCTGTATAATATAATCCATGCGGCCGGTTTTCAGCGGGGCAAAACAATAATGAAAATCAGATGCCGGCGGCTGCGGACGTGTCTGCTCGGCAGGGTGCAGAGAGACGCGTTTTTTGCCCGTTTGCTCTATATGTGCGAGCCATTCACCATCCCGCCCGTTGAACAGCAAAATCTTATCGCCGTCCCGCATGCGCAGAACATTGAGCAGGTAATGTGCCATATCAGCCGGAGCCTCTATGAGGTGATCCGGTTGCAGGGGAAGGTCAATAAGCAGTCGTTGCATTCTGTAATTTGCGCGCATCGGCTACGGATGGCAGAGAGAAGGCTGGCAGGTCAAGTGATAAAGAGCGCTGTAACCTTGATGTTAAAAACAGAGCAGCAAAATAGACGGAGAAATCCTCGGTAAAGGAAATGCAGTGGCCATTTGTGGCGCTGTCATTGCGCTTGTCACAGAGACTCACTGCGGTGGATCAGCCGGAAATTTGGAGCTTGGGCGGCGTATTTTGCTTATGCGTAAAGATCTATGGTTACTATTTGATTGAGTGAGATCGGGTTTTTACACTGCACAGAGCCGTTTCAGTTGCTGATCTGCCACAATGAAAATCAAACTGATTTTTGTATGTGTTTTTAGCGTGTATCTTGCGCATGTTTTATTGCTGTTAAGATCGGCTGCTTATATCTGGAAGCACCTTTCAACAATGCTGAGTCCGTGTGCATCTTTATGCAATGTGCCGGTTCATGCTGAATTTAGTCCGCTTCCGGGAGACTTGTTTCCATGTCCGCAAAGAGCGCCACGCTCCTGACCGTCCTTATGTTGTCTGCAATCCTGTTTACCGGATTGGGCCTGCTCTCCGTTGAAACCGGCGGCAGCGCAGTTGCAAATGACGGATACGGCATTTCGTCTTTCCATCATTAATAATCAGGATCAGCTGATGTTTCTCTGACGGGAAATATTGGTTTCTTATAAAAAAGCCGCGCTGGTCACTGATCGCGCGGCTTTTGTGTGTCTGATTTTTAAACTGTCCTATATGTGGTCAGTCGCCGGTTGCATTAATGCGGGGTGCGAACCTCATCGCGATATTCAAGAATATCGCCTGGCTGGCATTCAAGGACACGGCAGATTTTTGCCAGTGTTTCAAAGCGTATGCCGCGCACTTTGCCGGATTTGAGCAGGGATACATTGGGTTCCGTAATGCCTATATCGGCCGCCAGCTGGCGTGAGCGGATTTTTTTACGTGCTAAAACAACATCAAGATTGACAACAATTGACATTTTTCACCTTAAAAAATTGAATAAAATATATTTATACTTGGCTCTGTTTTAATTCTTAAAATTGCATGGAATTTTCATAATCTGATTTCAGAAAAAACCGGAAATATAATAAATTAACAGGCGGAAAAAAATCGTCCTTTCTCTATTGGAAATTTATAACTCATCATATGAAAAAAACCATAAATGGATACTGCAATAAAATGCAGGTAATAAAAAGGGTCATGGTGAATATTAGTTGCAATTTTGATGTATTGGTTAATTAATTTTATGTCTTTTTGTATTTAGAAATTTAATTAATTTGATAAATATTTATATTTTAATTTAGTTTTTCAGTAAAAATAAAATCAATAGTTTGACAACATCAGGTTTTTGTTGATTTATTCATGTTAAAATAAAGCACTCGTATAATTTATACGAGTGCTTTGATAATTAAGCAAATTTTTTGAAAAATATATTTCGAAATGACAGATTAACCGAAGGTTGTCGGATCAGGCCCGATACGTCCGTCAGAAGCATCCAGCTTGTTGATCTCGTCATGCTCGATACCCAGAAGCTTGAAATCTGTGACTTCAAAATTTTCTTTAATACGGGCAGGGGTGACTGATTTCGGAATGACAACATTGCCGATATCCAGATGCCAGCGCAGAATGACCTGAGCGACAGATTTGCCGTGATTGGCGGCAATGGCTTTCAAAACCGGATTGTCCAGAATTTTACCCTGTCCGAGCGGGCTCCATGCTTCTGTAGCGATATTATGCTGCTGGTGGAACTGGCGCAGATTATCCTGCTGGAAATAAGGGTGCAGCTCGATCTGGTTGATGGCCGGTACAACATCTGTTTCACGCAGGATACGTTGCAGATCAGCTGTGCGGAAATTGGAAACGCCGATTGATTTCACACGGCCTTCTTCACGCAATTTGATGAGTGCACGCCATGTATCAAGAAATTTATCTTTATTCGGCATTGGCCAGTGAATGAGATAAAGATCAAAATAATCTGTGCCGAGGCGCTCAGCCGAAGCATCAAAAGCTTTCAGGGTGGAATCATAACCCTGATCGTCATTCCAGACTTTCGTTGTCAGAAAAATATCCTGACGTGCGATGCCGGAATTACGAATTGCCTGACCGACACCTTTTTCATTCTTGTAAATTGCGGCGGTATCAATGTGACGGTAGCCGGTTTCAAGTGCGGTTGTCACACTGGCGACGGCTTCTTCATCGCTGACCTGCCATACACCGAAACCCAGTTGCGGAATGGAGTTGCCGTCGTTCAGTTTGATCGCAGCTACGGTCATGTCCTTATTCCTTTTCTGTTTTTTGCGCCGGTAATTTCATCGCATTATTTGGGATAAACCGGCGAAGCACTTTGCAGAACGCAATCTTGAATCAGTTCTTACAGTTTTTGCAAGACCGGCTTATGTCAAAAGCGATAAATTCTTGGGGGTGGTTTTTCACAAGCCTGTCTGTTGCCGGACAGATTTCTTCTTGCGCGTGCAATGCCTGACAGGCTGCCGGAGGCGAGATGCGAGTAAAACCCAACTTGCCATGCGATGAATAGAAAAGCCCTGCATCAGTGTCTGATGCAGGGCTTCTGGTTTGGAGGCGTTTAAACAGAAATCCTATTCTGCTCTTCAGGATAGATTCAGAGAACGACGACTTTCGTGCCCACCGGCACCCGTTCATAGAGATCTTCCACATCCTGATTGCGCATGCGGATACAGCCGGAGGATACTGCACGCCCGATGGTGGACGGCGCATTGGTGCCGTGAATACGATAGAGCGTATTACCTAAATACAGCGCTCGTGCGCCGAGCGGATTGGCGATGCCGCCTTCCATACGGACAGGAAGAATGCGGCCTTTCTTGCGCTCGCGGGCAATCATTTCTTTCGGCGGGTGCCATGTCGGCCATTCGGCCTTGCGGCTCACGGTTTCTGTGCCTTTCCAGCTGAAACCTTCTTTACCGACACCTACGCCGTAGCGGCGGGCTTTGCCATTATCTCCGACAAGATACAGAAACTTGTTTTTCGTATCGATCACGATTGTTCCGGACTTATGGGAAGCTGAGTAATCAACTTCCTGCGGCAGATAGATCGGGTTCATACCGCCTGCAGCCTTTGCAGGATTTTGCGGAGCTGCCGCGCTGGTGCGGATGAATGAACCCTGCTGATAGGTTGTATTCCGTTGCAGAGCTTTATTCTGTTTTGTGCGTGCTTGCTGGCGTGTGGCGGAGCGTTGTGCAGGTGCCTGAATGCCTTGTGATCCGCTGTTGCGGTAGATACGCGGCTTTGATGGCGCAAGCTGAGTGGCATAGCGCTGTGGCTGCAATTGAGTGACCCAGGGCGCACTCAAATCAGGGCTGAGAACCAGAGGCGGCGGTGTGGCATAACGGTCATTGGCAAATGCTCCGCCAGCTGAAATGGCGGACAGGGCAAAAGCAGTAATGGATGCGATCAGCAGCAGATGACGTGGTTTCATCAGATCGTCCTGTGTTGAAGTCATGCCTGAAACTGTGATGCACTGTTCAGCAGGCGAGACATGCAGATTCCTTTGCCTCGACTGTGATGCCTGACCCTTTTGAAAAGGTGAATCACTGCCTTGCGGATGTGCAAATGCGGTGAAAACTTTCTCTTTTGGTTATCAGCAGGTAAATATTCTGAGTTGGGTTTCGCGGCTGCTTTCTGTCTTGAAACGGAAGATATGTTCTTTTTTTGTTCCATGTCAAATGAAATATGCTATAGAGAGACTCGTTGGTTTGGGCAGATATGGCGCGGGTGAAAAATGACGCAGGATATACCGGTTCTGGAAGCAGGATTGCATTTGGGGGAAGACGGGCGTGTGCGCTGTGGTTGGCATGGCGGTTTGCCGGATTATCTGCTTTACCATGATACGGAATGGGGATTTCCGGTTGATAATGATCGTCGTCTTTTCGAGAAAATCTGTCTGGAGGGCTTTCAGTCCGGCCTGTCATGGCTGACAATTCTGCGTAAGCGTGAAAACTTCCGCCGTGCTTTTGCAGAGTTTGATTTTCATAAAATGACGCAGTTTACTGAGGAAGATGTTGAGCGTCTGATGCAGGATAAGGGCATTGTACGCCACCGCGGCAAGATCAAATCAGCGATTAATAATGCAGGTCGTGCGATTGATCTGATTGCCGAGAAGGGCTCGCTGGCCGCTTATTTCTGGAGCTTTGAACCGCAGCCGAAAGACCGGCCGGCACGGTTTGATCTGGCGGCCTATAAAGCGAACCCTTTAACCGAGATTTCTACCCGTATCAGCAAGGATCTGAAGAAGCGCGGCTGGTCATTTGTCGGCCCGACGACAGTCTATGCTTTTATGCAGGCGATGGGGTTGGTGAATGATCATCTGGAAGGTTGTTATTGCCGCCCGGTGATTGAGCGCTTGCGGCAGGATTTTGTGCGGCCAGCATAATATGTTTCTGCGCGGATCTTGCTCTTGCCGCATGCAAACTGATCGGTTAGGAAACATACGCGCCTTTCAAGCATATTAAGGCATTTAATCTTCAAGATAACTCAAGTTTAGCGGATCAGTATCATGGCAAATAAAGCGGAGAAGATGAAAGCGCGGTTGCCGCGCGGCTTTGTGGACCGTGAGCCTCATGATCTGCGTGCTGCTGAGAAAATGCTGGCGACAATCCGTGAGGTTTATGAGCGCTACGGTTTTGATCCGATTGAAACGCCGCTTGTTGAATATACTGATGCGCTGGGCAAATTCCTGCCGGATCAGGATCGTCCGAATGAAGGTGTGTTCTCGCTTCAGGATGATGATGAACAATGGTTGTCGCTGCGCTATGATCTGACTGCGCCGCTGGCGCGTCATGTGGCTGAAAACTTCAATGAAATTCAGCTGCCATTCCGCACCTATCGCAATGGCTGGGTATTCCGCAATGAAAAGCCGGGCCCTGGCCGTTTCCGTCAGTTTATGCAGTTCGATGCTGATACTGTTGGTGCGCCGGGCGTGTCTGCCGATGCGGAAATGTGCATGATGGCAGCGGATACGCTGGAGCGTCTCGGCATTCAGCGCGGCGATTATATGATCCGCGTCAATAACCGTAAGGTTCTAGACGGTGTGCTGGAAGCGATTGGTCTGGCCGGTGATGAAAATGCCGGACGCCGCCTCAATGTGCTGCGTGCCATCGACAAGCTCGACAAATTTGGCGAAGAGGGCGTGAAACTGCTGCTCGGTGAAGGCCGCCGTGATGAATCCGGCGACTTTACCAAAGGTGCAGGACTGGATGCGGCGGCAATTGCCAAAGTTCTCGACTTTACTGCTGCGGGTGCGGAAGATGGTCAGCAGACCATCGCAAATTTGCGTGCTGTTGTTGAAGGCAATGCCCGCGGCACAGAAGGCGTTGAAGAACTCGCGCAGATGCAGATTTTATTTGATGCAGGCGGTTATGCCGGTCGCGTCAAAATTGATCCGTCCGTTGTACGTGGTCTCGAATATTACACCGGTCCTGTTTATGAGGCCGAACTGCAATTCGATGTCACCAATGAAAAGGGTGAAAAAGTCGTCTTCGGTTCTGTTGGTGGCGGTGGTCGTTACGATGGTCTGGTGTCGCGTTTCCGTGGCCAGCCGGTTCCGGCAACGGGTTTCTCCATCGGCGTTTCCCGTCTGATGACTGCGCTGAAAAACCTCGGCAAGCTCGGCACTGAAGATGCAATGGCACCGGTTGTCATTACGGTGATGGATGGTGATGCCGAAAGCCTCGGCCGCTATCAGAAATTCACGCAGGATCTGCGCGATGCCGGTATCCGCGCCGAGATGTATCAGGGCAACTGGAAGAAATTCGGTAATCAGCTGAAATATGCGGACCGCCGCAATGCGCCGCTTGCGATTATTCAGGGCGGTGATGAACGTGCCAATGGCGAAATCCAGATCAAGGATCTGATCGAGGGCAAGCGTCTTTCCGGCGAGATTGAAAGCAATGAGGAATGGCGCGCCAGCCGTCCGGCGCAGATCACTGTCAAAGAAGCTGATCTGGTTGCGGAAGTGAAGCGTATTCTGGCTGAACAGGCAGAGGATCGTTTGCAGGAACTAAGCAGGCAGGCGAAGTAAAATGAGCAATCGTCAAACAGCAGATATTGCCGCTGATCTGGCGTCTTATTTTGCAACCACGTCGAGTGAAGCCGTTGATATTCCGATCCTGCAACCGGCCGACCCGTTTCTTGATATGGCCGGTGAGGATCTGCGCAGCCGGATTTTTCTGACCGAGAATGAAAATGGCGACAGCCTGTGTCTGCGTCCGGAATTCACCATTCCGGTCTGCCGCAATCATATTGCGCTGAATGCAGCCACGCCGAAGCGCTATTCTTATATTGGCGAGGTTTTCCGTCAGCGTCGTGAAGGCGGCACCAGTTTTCATCAGGCCGGTATTGAAGATCTTGGCGGCGATAATGAACCGGCCTCCGATGCGCGCTCGCTGAGCGATGCGTTGAATGCTGTGCATCAGGCGGCTCCTAATGCGTCATTGCAGGTGCTGCTCGGCGATCAGTCTGTGTTTGAAGCTGTTCTGGCATCTCTCGGCCTGCCACGCGGCTGGCAGAAAAAGCTGGCGCGTGCTTTTGGTAGTGCTGAACTGCTGGAACAGGCCTTGCAGGATTTGGCATCACCGCGTCTTGGTAATGTCATTCCTGAGCGTTTGCGTCAGATTGTGGATGAACAGGGCGAAGATGCTTTGGTCACTGCACTTGCACAGGAAATGCAGGTTGCAGGTATTTCGCCAGCCGCGGGCCGCAGTCCTTCTGAGATTGCACGGCGTCTGATGGAGAAGCAGCAACTGGCTGCGGTTCAGCTGGCAGATCGGGTGCTGACAGCACTTAAGACATTCCTGTCCATTCGCGTGCCGCTGGAACAGGCGACTGTACAGCTGACAGAATTTGCTGAACAAAACGGTCTTGATCTCGGCGCTGCATTGCAGAGCTTCGGCAAACGTGTTGAGGAAATGCATAAGGCTGGTATTGATCTCGGCATCATCACTTATGATGCAGGTTTTGGCCGTCCGCTCGATTATTATACCGGTCTGGTTTACGAAATTACCAGTCGTGATGCTGATTGCGGTGTGATTGTCGGTGGCGGACGTTATGACCGTTTGCTGACAATGCTGGGCGCGAAAGAGCGTATTTCCGGTGTTGGTTTCTCCATCTGGCTCGACCGTTTACAAAAATGTGCCGAGGCAACACAGACAGGAGCGCGCTCATGACTGTAACACTGGCTTTGCCTTCCAAAGGCCGTCTGAAAGAGCAAACAATTGCAGTGATGGCGAAAGCCGGATTGCATGTCGTTCTGCCGGAAGATGACCGCAATTACCGCGCCCGTATTGAAGGCGTGGATGATGTGGATATTCTGTTTCTCTCTGCGTCAGAAATTGCCCGTGAACTGGGTTATGGGACAGTTGATCTCGGTGTAACCGGCGAAGACCTGATCCGTGAGACGCTGGCGCGTGCAGATGAAAAAGTGCAGATTGAAACGCAGCTTGGCTTTGGTCATGCGGATGTAATCGTTGCCGTGCCGGAAGTCTGGCACGATGTGGCGACAATGGCCGATCTTGATGATGTGGCTGCGGATTTCCGTCAGCGTCATGGTCGCCGTTTGCGGATTGCCACCAAATATTGGCGGCTGACACAGCAGTTCTTCTCTCAGAAGCACGGTATTCAGGTTTACCGTATTGTTGAGAGCTTGGGTGCGACCGAAGGTGCACCGGCAGCCGGTTCTGCGGATATTATCGTTGATATCACATCGACCGGTTCGACATTACGAGCCAATAGACTGAAAATTCTGGATGATGGCATTATGCTGAAATCGCAGGCTTGTCTGGTTTCTGCGCGCCGCAGCCTGGATAATCCGCGGGTGACGGAAATTATCAGCCGTATCTGTGACAGTTTGAAATAAGCTTACATATTTAAAAAGAAAAGGCCGCAATTCTCATGAATTGCGGCCTTTTTGATAGGTAGAAGTGTTCAGCTATTAGCGACCGCGACGGTCTACTGAATATGCACCGGCACCGGTTACGGCGAGCAGAAGCAGACCACCTGCAATTGCGAGATTTTTCTGTGCCATCAGTGCGTTCATGCCTTCGGCAAAGTCCATATGGGCTACCAGTGTGGCGCCGATGGTGAACAGGGCAACAACGACCGCTGCGATACGGGTCTGGAAACCGATCAGAATGGCGAGGCCGCCAACAAATTCAACCAGACCAACGAGAACTGCGGTCACGCTTGGCATTGGCAGGCCGATCGCACCGAAATATTGCGCAGTGCCTTCAAGGCCAGTCAGCTTGCCCCAACCTGCAAGAATGAAAAGAATAGCAAGAAAAACGCGGGAGATCAGAATAATAATGGAATTCTGGGAGGCGGAAACAGTGCTCATTATGAGGCTCCGGATGATATATTGCTGGAGGAGGGTAAGAGGCTTCCAGGCAATAAAAGTTAACAATAGAAAAGTGATTTATGCTGCAGGCTCATTGTGCGCAGCATGAATTGCTGTTGCGCAATGGATAACTAATAAGTGACTGTATTGTAAATATAGACAGATATTGACATATTGTTCATCAATAGTGAACCCTAAAATAGCATGTTGAAATTTAACACCGATAGCCCTGCGTTGATAGCAAGTTAAGGTTACAAGAGCTTATAAAAGAAAGCAGCCCGT
Organism: Pseudochrobactrum sp. XF203; assembly: GCF_020341615.1. Classification (NCBI taxonomy): domain Bacteria; kingdom Pseudomonadati; phylum Pseudomonadota; class Alphaproteobacteria; order Hyphomicrobiales; family Brucellaceae; genus Pseudochrobactrum; species Pseudochrobactrum sp. XF203. Next base: position 735,937 of record NZ_CP084392.1, read on the forward strand.
AACAGTGCGCTGTTACGGGCTGCAATTCATTCATCATGCAGAGCAGTTTATGCAGGGTGTAACATCAGTTCCGGACGCACTAAAGCTTCATATTCTGCTTCACTGACAAGACCACTTTTCAAGGCTTCTTCGCGCAAAGTCGTGCCATTATGATGGGCAGTCTTGGCGATTTTTGCTGCTGCGTCATAGCCGATCTGCGGTGCGAGAGCCGTCACCAGCATCAGTGAATTTTCCATCAGTTCATGGATGCGGGCTTCATTGGCTTCAATCCCGTCAATACAATGATCGACAAAGGAATTCATGCCGTCAGCCAGCAAACGGATAGATTGCAGCACATTGGCCGCAATCACCGGCTTGAAAACATTCAGCTCAAAATGCCCCTGACTGGAAGCAACTGTGACGGTGGTGTGGTTGCCGAAAACCTGTGTGGCAACCATGGTCAGTGCTTCTGCCTGTGTCGGATTGACTTTGCCCGGCATGATCGATGAACCCGGCTCATTTTCCGGCAATTGCAATTCGCCGAGGCCGGAGCGGGGGCCGGAACCGAGAAAGCGGATATCATTGGCAATCTTAAACAGATCGGCGGCAAGCGCATTCAGACTGCCATGAAGATTGAGCAGAGCGCCGTGGGAGGCGAGTGCCTCGAATTTATTCGGGGCGGTTTTAAATGGCAGGCCGGTAATATTGGCAACCGCATCAGCAAAGCCGGTATCAAAACCCTTTGCTGAATTCAGCCCTGTGCCGACCGCTGTGCCGCCCTGTGCCAGCAGATAAACATCTGTCAGGCTCTGCACAATACGGTGCTTGCCATATTCTGCCGCCGCACGGTAACCTGAGAATTCCTGTCCCAAAGTCACCGGTGTGGCATCCTGCGTATGGGTGCGGCCGATCTTAATCAGATGCGCGAATTTCTCTTCTTTAGCTTTCAGTGCATCAATCAGATGATCGATGGCTGGCAGTAGGCGGGATGTGACTTCAATCGCCGTGGCAATATGCATGGCAGTCGGGAAACTGTCATTGGAGGATTGCCCCATATTCACATGGTCATTCGGGTGAACCGGCTTTTTGCTGCCGATCGTGCCGCCGAGCATTTCAATCGCGCGGTTGGAGATCACCTCGTTGACATTCATGTTCGACTGGGTGCCGGAACCGGTCTGATAAATCACCAGCGGAAAATGGTCGTCCAGCTTGCCTTCAACAACCTCTGCAGCAGCCACAGTAATGGCGCGGCCTAAGACCGGATCAAGTTTGCCCAGAGCAATATTTGTCTCTGCTGCGGCCTGTTTGACAATGCCGAGTGCATGAATGAGCGGCAGTGGCTGGCGATCTGTTCCGATTTTAAAATTTTGCAGAGAGCGCTGGGTCTGCGCACCCCAGTAACGATCATTATCAACAGCGATAGGGCCGAAACTATCGGTTTCGGTACGTTGGTCAGACATTTACAGCTCCTGAAGTTCTGTATTCTGGGAAGATGTCAGAGTGTCATATGGTATCGGTTACAAGTATTGCGAGACCGTGCAAAACACAGTTTTGTGTAGGCTTCTGCACGATCGCGAGTGAAAATAAGTTTAATATTTTCAGTGCGGTGCCGTTATTGCGCGTGCAATATTAAAGGCGGTTCAGTCGTCCTCGGCCTCATCATCCGGATTTTCTATCCAGGCAGTCGGGTCGATTTTTTTCTGGGTTGTGCTGTCAATGAAAGTCCACCAGCCGGTATCGCTTTCATTCCAGTCGCCACCGGCTTTTTGAAGCTGTTCAAGCCGGCGATAACGGGCAGGGGATTCATTGAGCTGACCATCAAAGTCTGTCCAGAGTACCGTGACTGTGCGTCCGTCCTGCGGTGCCGTTGTAATAGGGTGTTCTTTACGCATTCGTCTTCCCTCCGTTGCGGTGCAATGAAAGCACTGTCCAGATCAGAACAGCGAAGCTTGTAAATACAAACCTATAGCGCATTCCGGACAGTGTGAAGCATTTATATGTAAAACAGAGTACTGAGATGAAGCGGCCAGCCAACAGGCTGAACTATGAGCTTCACAGGCGCAAGCGGCATATCGGAGCTCTTATATATGACTTGTGAAAAGCGGAAATTGTGCTGAGAAAGGCGTGGGAAGACGGGTTTCCCCGTCTTCCCTATGCGCGGTCAGCAGTTCCTTCAAGCGGGGGCAAATAGGAGTGCCGACCAGCGCAAGCTGCAGATTTTCAATCTTTAAAGCCTGATCCTTAAGGAGATACTAAAATAATTTTGAGTTATCATTAAGTACAGTAACTTTAAAAAAATAATGCATTGCAATTGTGATGGTCGCTAATCGCATTGGTTACAATTTATTTAGAAATATCTCTCCTGAAAAACGGAGAGGTTACATAAACAGCTTAAATGCATAAGGCAAGCTATATCCTGTGCCGCATCGCTATGCCGTGCAGATTTTAGTGTTTTGATATAAAAAAAGCCTCCGATAAATCGGAGGCTTTCTCGTTTCAGAACTGCTTTGCAGCTCTGATTATTTTGGTAAACGAGCTTTATAGACTTCTTAGAAATCCATGCCGCTACCCGCACCGCTTTGCGGTGCAGGCTTATTCTCTCATGGGCGAGCTTTATGGACTTCTTAGAAGTCCATGCCGCCCATGCCGCCCATGCCGCCGCCTGGCATTGCTGGCATGCCGCCGTCTTTCTTCGGCAGTTCAGCAATCATGGCTTCGGTGGTGATCATCAGACCAGCGATAGAAGCTGCGTTCTGCAGGGCAGTACGTACAACTTTAACCGGATCAACAACACCAGCTTTGATCAGATCGCCATATTCGTTGGTTGCAGTGTTGTAACCAAAGGTTTCGGAAGCGTTTTCGAGGATCTTACCAACGATTACGGATGCTTCTTCACCGGCGTTTGTGGTGATCTGACGGGCAGGAGCCTGGATCGCACGACGGATGATGTTGATACCGGCGTCCTGATCAGCATTGATACCTGTAACGGTAATCTTGGCCGATGCGCGGAGCAGGGCAGTACCGCCACCAGGTACGATACCTTCTTCAACCGCAGCGCGGGTTGCGTTCAGAGCATCGTCAACGCGGTCTTTGCGTTCTTTAACTTCAACTTCAGTTGCACCGCCAACGCGGATAACTGCTACACCGCCGGCGAGCTTGGCAAGACGTTCCTGCAGCTTTTCGCGGTCGTAGTCGGAAGAAGTTTCTTCGATCTGCTGTTTGATCTGGCCAACGCGGGCTTCGATTTCAGCTTTCGAACCGGCACCATCAACAACAGTTGTGTTTTCTTTGGTGATCGCAACTTTCTTCGCACGGCCGAGCATGTCGAGGGTCACGGATTCCAGCTTGATGCCGAGATCTTCGGAGATAACCTGACCACCGGTGAGGATAGCGATATCTTCGAGCATTGCCTTACGACGATCGCCGAAGCCCGGAGCCTTAACAGCAGCAATTTTCAGGCCGCCGCGCAGCTTGTTAACAACCAGAGTTGCCAGTGCTTCACCTTCTACGTCTTCAGCGATGATGACGAGTGGCTTGGAGGTCTGAACAACAGCTTCGAGAACCGGCAGAAGAGCCTGCAGGTTGGAAAGCTTCTTTTCGTGCAGAAGGATGTAAGCGTCTTCCAGTTCTGCAACCATCTTTTCTGGGTTGGTTACGAAATAAGGAGACAGGTAGCCGCGGTCAAACTGCATACCTTCAACAACTTCCAGCTCGGTTTCAGCTGTCTTGGCTTCTTCAACAGTGATAACGCCTTCGTTGCCGACTTTCTGCATTGCTTCCGCAATCATGCGGCCGATTTCAGCTTCGCCGTTAGCGGAGATGGTGCCAACCTGAGCAACTTCTTCAGAAGTGTTGATTTTCTGAGCTTTGCCGAGAAGGTTTGCAACAACTTCGGTCACAGCCAGATCAATACCGCGCTTCAGATCCATCGGGTTCATGCCGGCAGCAACAGCTTTTGCGCCTTCCTGAACGATAGCCTGACCGAGAACGGTCGCGGTTGTTGTACCGTCACCGGCAGTGTCATTGGTCTTGCTTGCGACTTCGCGCAGCATCTGTGCGCCCATGTTTTCGAACTTGTCTTCAAGTTCTACTTCTTTGGCAACCGATACACCGTCTTTGGTGATGCGTGGCGCACCGAAAGATTTGTCGATAACAACGTTACGACCTTTAGGGCCGAGCGTTACTTTAACAGCATCTGCAAGGATATCGACGCCGCGCAGCATTTTTTCGCGCGCTGAACGACCGAATTTTACGTCTTTAGCAGCCATTTTTCTCTCCTGGAGCCTGAGGTCTTGCCTTCAAGGCTTCCCGATTTGAACTGTTGAAAAGGGATGATGAATAAGCCCGGGCTATGAACTGCTCAGGCTAAATCGAAAATCAGGCGATGATTCCGAGAATGTCGGATTCTTTCATGATCAGCAGGTCTTCGCCGCCGATCTTCACTTCTGTGCCGGACCATTTGCCGAACAGAACGCGGTCGCCAGCTTTAACGTCCAGAGCAACCAGCTTGCCGCTTTCATCGCGGTTACCGGAACCAACGGCGACAACTTCGCCTTCAGACGGCTTTTCTTTGGCTGAATCAGGAATAATGATGCCACCGGCTGTCTTTGCTTCCGATTCTACACGACGAACGACAACGCGGTCATGAAGAGGGCGGAAATTGATCTCTGCCATGGATATAACCCTTGAAAATACGCCTTGAAATAAGGCAGCAAAATGAGTTGAAGGCCTTTCAGCCCGTGGATTATTAGCACTCTCTTTGTGTGAGTGCTAACGTGCTTTTGATATAGGAAAGAGCCGTTTCGGAGTCAAGGTTTCCGGCGGGCATAAAAGACAATATTGCCGGTGATAAACCCTGTAAAAACTGACAGGGGGCATCGTAAGTCAGATGCTTAGGCACAAATATGATGCCCGTCCTGCGGATTTATAAGTGCCTGACGGCAACAAATTTACATGTCTCAAAAGCGTGTCGCTGGGTTTCAGATATTATTGCCTGAATGTGAAAGCAGTATGAACTCTGTTGGAAGGGTGAGAAAATAAAACCACGGCGGGCTCTGTGTAACCGCGCCGTGGTTTTTCTCATCAATCATCGGACAATACGCAGATTGGATAATTCATCAGCAATTTCGCGGAATGTCTGTTCCAGCTCGCTACCGGTTGTATTCCAAAAAAGCTTGGCGCGTTTTGTCGGAGCTGCCGGATCGAAGCGAACGCGAGAATCCGATGCGCATTCTTTCATGATTTCCATCTGCTTGCGATCTGTCGCATTGTTCTGCCGCAGATCAAGCGCAACTGTCATCACCATGATTTTGTCCTGTTTTGCAAGCTCGCATAGCCTTTTAAAGCGTGCATTCAGTGCTTCAGTATAATTGGCATTGTCATGAACATTGCTGGCGCCGCGTGCCTCCTGAAAAATACGTGTTCTGTCATAACCCGTGGTTCTGACTGCGGTATATCCCAGCGATGAATAGTTGGATATGTTGTTTGCATTATCCGTACCGCCGAGTGAGTTGTAACGATAATAAGTGTTGGCACCATCGGTCAGAACTATAACAACCTTATCGTTCCCTCGCTGAGAAGTAGCCCTGCCACCTGTAAATGGAGAGTTTTGAATGAGCGTGCGCCATCCCCAGACCATGCCTTCCGGTACGTTTGTACCGCCATCCGGTTGCATTTTGGCAATGGCATTTTTTACCGCTCTCAGGCCATTGTCAGTTGTTACATCTGTAAGTGTAGTGATCGGCGTTGTTGTGCAGCTGTAATTGGGGCCGGTTGTACCTTCGCCGGATGTGTTCTGCGCGATGTAGTATTTTTTCAAATCCCGCTGCATTGTTTGATGGCTGTCGTAGCGTCCTCCATTATCCGACCACCAATGGTTCAGAGAGCGACTGGAGTCATATTCATCAGGGGCGAACATCGGCACATACATCGTGTCAGGTTTATCAACTGACGGGCGATCCGCATTGATTCCATACTCGCCCGGGCGCGCTTCTACGCAACCTTTCCAGCTTGTATATGCTCTCCCGCGTGTTGTCTGCATGTCATTATACAGACTGAACCGCGTGAAATAATGGCTGTTTTCACTACCCCATCCTGACCCTTCTTTGAAATAGGCGTTATCACGGAAAACGATATTCTTATTGCGTCCGACGGTGACGGGGTTGTTTGCCGTAGGCATAGTGAAGTTTTCATAATGAACCGGCGAAATGCCGGTCTGATCCATCCATAACTGGGTCTGGTTTTCAGGGCCGATATTGACGGAAGCGGCAAACGGAACCAGTGAAAACTGTACCGGATTTTCAAGATGCGTAATGAGTTTGGCCTGATCTGCCAGCTTATCCACGAGCTGAGATGATGCCTGTTTTAGCAAGTCGATGCGCTTGAGACCTGAGCCCGAGCCGCGCTCAGCCATCGAGCCGGAATTATCCAGTACAAGAGCGACTTCCAATGTATTCTTAAGGCGCACAGTTGCAGACATTGAATAAGTATATTTGTCCCAATCAGTATTACCTGAAGACAATGATTGTACTGCTCTGCCAAAAAAGGAGATATACCGGAAGGAGGCGTTGACTACAATTTGCTGATCGGAATCGCGACCTTTTGGAAAATCCAGAGTAAATTCGGTTCTCTCCGGTTCAATGGCACGCAGATTGGCTTCGAATATTCTTTTGCCAAACTCACGGATCTGGTTTTCTTCAGAAACGATAGTGAAGCGTTTCCCTACAGCCAGTCCCGCAGCATCTAAGGAATGCTGAACATTTCCGCGCACACGCATCAGATTGGCAGTGTCAATCGCCAGCATCATTCCTATAAGAATAGGTGGGAGCATCAATGCGAAAAGCGGGGCAATAGCGCCGGTCTGGTTTCTGCGAAACCGCATTATCAGTGCAGAAAAACTGCCGGATCGCTGTTTTGGGCTTTTTACGCAACGCATAGTCTCTCCTGCCGGCACAGGCCGGAATATAGTCTTCTTATTATCCGTCTGTTTCCGGTCGCGTGACGTTTCAGAAAACGGCAGGCAAGACAGGAAACGCGATTCAATCTTTTCATTTTCTCTGATGGTAATGGATTGGTTCTAACAAGCCGTCACGAAACACAGTAAAAAAACTGGGTACAGGGTAGAGTTAATGAAACATGAGCGACGTGGTTCCGTGCTGCGTCAAAATATAAACAGTGTTGTGATATTTTCGCTCACGTAAAACGGGTGACATATGCTGCCTGTTGGTTTAGAGCATTTATAAAATCCGGCGCCTGAAGCTTTGGCTTTAACCGCGTCTTTCATGCAGATCCGTGCGCGCGAATGGTGCGCCTGTGCTCCGTTTAGCCGCGGAGATAATTGATTTAAGGATAGTTTTATGCTGCATCCGGCGAAACTCGATGATCTTTTTGACCGCTATGATGTGATCTTCAGTGATGTCTGGGGCGTGTTGCATAATGGGGTGGAAGCCTATCGTCCGGCTGCGGATGCTCTGAAACGTGCCCGTGAAGCCGGTGTCAAAGTGGTGCTGATTACCAATTCGCCGCGCCCTTTTCCCGGTGTTGCCGCCCAGATGGAAATGATGGGCATCACCAATGAGAGCTACGACCAGATCGTGACATCCGGTGATGTTACCCGTGATCTGATCGCTGCGGGCCCGCGCAAAATCTATCATCTGGGGCCTGAGCGCGAACTGGCGATTTATGACGGGCTGGATGTGGAGCTGGTTGAAGAATATGAGGCATCCGGTGTTGTCTGTACCGGTCTGGTCGATGACGAAGTGGAAAAGCCGGAAGATTATGCCGAACTGTTGCAGCGTTTCCGTTCGCGCAATCTGCCATTCATCTGCGCCAATCCTGATATTGTTGTGGAACGCGGCACCCGCCTGATCTGGTGTGCCGGTGCACTGGCGCGTGATTATACGCAGCTCGGCGGTCGTACGCTCATCGCCGGTAAGCCGCATCACCCGATTTATGCGGCTGCAATGCAGGCCGCAGAAAAACTGACCGGCAAGCCTGTTGATAAATCCCGCATCCTTGCTATCGGCGATGGTATGCTGACCGATGTGAAAGGCGCGCAGAATTACGGCGTGGACGTTCTGTATATTTCCGGCGGTATTCACGCGGCTGATTATGTGGCCAAGGGCGAAGTCGATCACGACAAGCTGCTGGCATTTCTTGGCCGTCACGGTGAGGCACCGGCAGCAGTGATGCGTTATCTGGTGTGATTGCCGGAAGTTTTTAATCCCTGAACAACTGATCTGAAACAACTCAATGACTGCGATGCCTTCAGAATTTGCTGCAAAATCCGCAATTCTTCGTCTCACCTGCGGTGTGAACGGCAGTGAGCCGCTGCCTGCGCATATGCGCGGCGGCGTCGTGGCAATCGGCAATTTTGACGGTGTGCATCGCGGTCATCAGGCTGTGCTTGAGAAAACCCTGCAACAGGCCAAAGAGCGCAATTGTCCGGCTGTTGTGCTGACATTTGAGCCGCATCCGCGCAGTTTTTTCAATCCGGATCAGCCGGTTGATCGCCTGACTGATGCGCAGGAAAAGGCGGCTATTCTGGGTTTGCTCGGTTTTGATGTTGTGGTGGAGCAGGGCTTTGATGCCGGATTTTCCTGCCTGAGTGCGCAGGAATTCATCGATCAGGCATTGATCGAACGGCTGGGTGCATCGGAAGTCATTACCGGTGTTGATTTTCACTTCGGCAAAAAGCGGCAGGGTAATCCGGAATTTTTGAAACAGGCGGGCGAGAAACACGGTTTCGGCGTCACACTGATTGAGCCTTTTACCGATGAGGGCGGCGAGGTGGTTTCCTCCTCGCGCATTCGCTCCCATCTGGCTGAAGGTGATGTGGCGGGAGCCGCGGGACTGTTGGGCTATCGCTACACGCTCGCCAGTACTGTAATTAAAGGCAAGCAGCTGGGGCGCACGCTTGGTTTTCCGACAGCCAATATGGCGCTGCCGGAGCAGACCAATCTGAAGCACGGTATCTATGCTGTGCGTTTCCGCCGTGCTGACGGCACGCTTTATGATGGTGTTGCCAGTTTTGGCCGCCGTCCGACCGTGGACAGTGACGGTTGCGCATTGCTTGAGACATTCTTGTTTGACTTCTCAGGCGATCTCTACGGCGAATTCTGCTCTGTATCTTTCTTTGCTTATTTACGCGGAGAAGAAAAATTCGATTCGCTTGATGCATTGATGGTGCAGATGCGGCAGGATGAAGCTGAAGCGCGGGCAATATTATCCGCTGTACAGCCGCTTTCTTTGCTGGATTCCTATCTGACATTCTCCCGCAGCTGAATTGATCTCAATATTTCAGAATATATTTACCGCTTTACTTGAAAAATAACCGTATACCTGTTTGTCCGCCTGCAAATGGCGTCTGGAGTATGCGTTTTGCGTAATATGTTTAACCGGTTCCGGATTGCCGGATTGGCTGTTTTGTCTGCTGCATCATTCATTCATCCGGCTTTGGCGGAAGAGGGCGGACAATCATCAGGAAAACATTTCTGGTCAGGTGACTGGTCGCTGACCGTCGGCGGCGACTTTTACCGCCAACCCCGTTTTACAGGCTCCAGCAAATATATAATGAGTGCGCAGCCTCTGATTTCTTTTGGTCGCACAGGTGTTGCCGAGCGCTTTTCATCCCGCAATGATAATATTTCCTTCGCCCTGATGGATATGGAAGATTTTCGTGTGGGGCTGACCGGCGAGTTTTTGATGGCGCGTGGCGGCAGTCAGGCCGATGGTTTGAAAGATGTGCCATGGGGCGGTGAGGTCGGCGGTTTCATGGAATTCTACCCGACAGACTGGTTTCGTCTGCGTTCAGAACTGCGTCACGGAGTTCGGGCGCATAATGGTATTGTCGGCGAACTGGCAGGGGATGCATTTTATGATGTGACACCGGCGATCCGTGTTTCCGGCGGGCCGCGCATGTCTTTTGCTTCAGAGAAATATCTGGATACCTATTATGGTATTAATGCTGAGGAATCCGTTGCCAGCGGTCTTTCCGTTTATGATCCGGATGGCGGGGGAATTACATCTGCCGGACTGGGTGGTGCAGTGACATGGATGACAACCGATAAAATCACAACCAGCCTTTATGCCGAATATACTAAATTGCAGGGTAAAGCGGCACGCTCCAGCCTTGTATCCGAGCGCGGATCGCGCCATCAGCTGACGGTTGGTGTTTCGGCAACCTATCGTTTTGATTTTACGCTGGACTGATGTTTTGAGCGAAAACCGTCAGCTTTTAGAAAAGTAACGGCTTATTTGCTTTGAAAATCTGCCGGAAGGGCAAAGTTTATCTGTCTTGCCTCTTTATTCTGCGCGCCTGCATTGGTAAAAGCATCACCATGATGAGACAATACTCGATATTTATAATGCTGCGCTATGCCGGCCGAATTATTGGCCCGGCCTTTTCTTAAGCCTGACCGGATGGTTCAGGGGGAAAGGTCCGGGAAGAATAGCTGACATCCTGAGGTATGATGAACTCTGCCGCAATTTCAGGATATATATTTTCTTAAGACTGCCTGCCTGAGAGCAGCATAGTGCCTGCATTATGCTCCGGCAGTCCAACTGAATGCTCAAGATAATGACTGCTGAAAAAATCGATTATTCCAAAACGCTTAACCTGCCGCAGACCGATTTTCCGATGCGCGCCAGCCTTCCGCAGCGTGAGCCGCTGCTGGTCGCCCGCTGGGAAGAGATGAATCTTTATAAGAAGCTGCGTGAAGATGCCAAAGATCGCCCGCTTTGGGTGCTGCATGACGGCCCTCCATACGCCAATGGTAATATCCATATCGGCCATGCGCTGAACAAGACACTGAAAGATGTGATCACCCGCTCGTTCCAGATGCGCGGCTATAACTCGAACTATGTTCCGGGCTGGGACTGCCATGGTCTTCCGATCGAATGGAAGATCGAAGAAAAATACCGTGCGCAGGGCAAGAATAAAGACGAAGTGCCGGTCAATGAATTCCGCAAGGAATGTCGTGAATTTGCTGAAGGCTGGATCAAGGTTCAGACCGATGAGTTCAAACGTCTGGCAATCACCGGTGATTTTGAACAGCCATACACCACAATGAATTTCCATGCGGAAGCCCGTATTGCCGGTGAATTGCTGAAATTCGCCCGCTCCGGCCAGCTCTATCGTGGTTCCAAGCCGGTGATGTGGTCGGTTGTTGAGCGCACTGCTCTGGCCGAGGCGGAAGTTGAATATCACGATATTGAGTCGGATATGATCTGGGTGAAATTCCCTGTCACATCCGTGCCGGAACTGGCTGATGCGCATGTGGTCATCTGGACGACGACACCATGGACAATTCCGGGCAACCGCGCCATCGCCTATTCGCCAAAGGTTTCCTACGGTCTTTATGAAGTGACCGGTGCGGAAAATGACTTTGGCCCGCAAGCCGGTGAAAAGCTGATCTTCGCTGATAATCTGGCTGAGGAATGCTTCAAAAAAGCCAAGCTGACTTTTAATCGTTTGCGCGATGTTTCCACTGCACAGCTGCATGGCATGACCGCAGCCCATCCGCTCAAAGGCTTTGGCGGCGGTTATGAATTTACTGTGCCGCTGGTTGCCGGTGAGCATGTGACTGATGATGCCGGTACAGGCTTCGTTCACACTGCCCCAAGCCATGGTCGTGAAGACTTTGAAGCATGGATGGATGCTGCACGTGAACTTGAAGCACGCGGTATCAATCCTGCGATTCCTTTCCCTGTGGATGATGCCGGTTTCTATACTGCCGATGCGCCGGGCTTTGGCCCTGACCGTGAAGGCGGTGCTGCCCGTGTTATCGATGATAACGGCAAGAAGGGGGATGCCAATGAAGCGGTTATCAAAGAACTGATCGCGCGTGGTCTGCTGTTCGCCCGTGGCCGCATGAAGCATTCCTATCCGCATTCATGGCGCTCGAAAAAACCGATCATCTTCCGCAATACACCGCAATGGTTCGTCTATATGGACAAAGAACTGGGCGACGGCACAACGCTGCGTTCCCGCGCTCTGAAAGCCATTGATGATACACGTTTTGTACCGGCTGCCGGACAGAACCGCCTGCGTGCGATGATTGAAAACCGTCCTGACTGGGTGCTGTCACGCCAGCGCGCATGGGGCGTGCCGATCTGCGTTTTCGCAGCCGAAGATGGCACAGTGCTGATTGATGAAGCTGTGAATGAGCGTATTCTCGCGGCTTTTGAAGTGGAAGGTGCTGATGCATGGTTTGCAGAAGGTGCGCGTGAGCGTTTCCTCGGCAACCGCGCCGGTGAGGCTTGGGAGCAGGTTACCGACATTCTCGATGTCTGGTTTGACTCCGGCTCCACCCATACGTTCACGCTGGAAGACCGTCCTGATCTGAAATGGCCTGCCGATCTTTATATGGAAGGTTCGGATCAGCATCGCGGCTGGTTCCATTCCTCGCTGCTGGAAAGCTGCGGAACCCGTGGCCGTGCACCTTATAATGCAGTGCTGACCCATGGTTTCACCATGGACGAGCATGGCAAGAAAATGTCGAAGTCGCTCGGCAATACAGTGACCCCGCAGGAAATCATCAAGGATTCCGGTGCCGATATTCTGCGTCTCTGGGTGATGACCTCGGATTACTGGGACGATCAGCGCCTCGGCAAGAGCATCATCCAGACCAATATTGACGCTTACCGCAAGCTGCGTAACACCATCCGTTGGATGTTGGGTACATTGGCGCATGATGAAGGCGAAGAAGTTGCCTATGCCGATCTGCCGGAACTTGAAAAGCTGATGCTGCATCGCCTGAGCGAGCTGGATGAAGTTGTGCGCAATGGTTATGATGCATTTGAGTTCAAACGCATCACCCGCGCACTGATCGACTTCACCAATATCGAGTTGTCGGCTTTCTATTTCGATATCCGCAAAGATGCGCTTTATTGCGATGCACCATCGAGCCTGCGCCGCAAAGCTGCTTTGCAGACCGTGCGTCACCTGTTCGATAATATCGTGACATGGCTCGCACCGATGCTGCCTTTCACAACGGAAGAAGCATGGCTTGACCGTTATAAAGATGCGGTTTCCGTGCATCTGGAGCAGTTCCGCAACATTCCTGCCGAATGGAATAATCCGGTTCTGGCTGCGAAATGGGACAAGGTGCGCGATGTTCGCCGCGTTGTTACCGGCGCTCTGGAACTGGAACGTGCGGACAAGCGTATCGGCTCGTCGCTGGAAGCTGCACCTCTGGTGCATATCACCGATGCGTCGCTGCTCTCAGCGGTACAGGGGCTGGATATGGCTGAGATCTGCATCACCAGCGGATTGACCATCAGTGACCAGCCGGTTGCCGGTGAAGCATTCGCGTTGAGCGATGTGAAGGGTGTTGCTGTTGTGCCTGCCAAGGCCGACGGTACAAAATGCGCCCGTTCATGGCGTTATACCAATGATGTCGGCAGTGATTCTGAGTTCCCTGATGTATCGGCACGCGATGCTGCGGCATTGCATGAGCTGAAAGCTCTTGGTCGTTTGGGATAGGTATGAATCTGCGGCGATCACAGGTAAGCATTTCCAGCAAAAGTGCGAAGCGGTTTGCGTTGGATAATGCGTAAAACAAAGAAAAAGAGCGGTTCCGGTAATTCAATTTTAACAGGAACCGCTCTGACAAGCAGTTATCAGTGATTGCCGCATATTTTCTGCCGTGCTAAGGCACTGCATTGAAATATCTTGTCGGCAGTGAAAATCTGCTTTCATGCCTTGGAGTTGCCGGAAAGTACCGATAACGCCATAATGCATGAAATTTAATGTAGCGGTGGTTGGGTAATCTGGCCGAATACGGATAAAAGTGGTGCTCATGAAGATTGAAGGACGCATTTTCGCTTTCGCAACAGTGCTGGCCAGTTTGGGTCTTGCCGGTTGCGTGTCCGATCCGACCTATGGAACAGGCAAGTCAGCCAGCACGCAATTGCTGGATGATATGTCATCCATTGCTACAATCGGTCCGAAAAAGAGAACCGGTATTGAATATAAGCCGCGTCCGGAGCTGGTGAAGCCTGTTGCAGGGCAGAAAGAAAGCCTGCCGCAGCCGCAGGAAAGTGTTGCCCGCGCCGGTGATCCTTCATGGCCGGAATCGCCGGAAGAACGCCGCAAGCGTCTGCGTGCAGAGATTGAAGCAAACCGCGATAATCCGAATTTCGTTTCGCCGATTGCACCGGACAGCCCGAGCGATTTCACGCCGCGCCGTCAGATCCTGCCAAGCGGTGCCAGCCGTCGTGAAGATTATGCATCACGTGATTCTGTTGCCGATCCGGCAGTTGCTGCAGCCGCGAAGCAGGCACAGCTTGACCGTGCAGGCGGTTCTGCCACACAGCGTAAATATCTGAGTGAGCCGCCGGTCAGCTATCGTCAGCCAGCCGCCACTGCTGCAGTCGGTGATCTGGGTGAGGACGAGGCGAAGAAAGAGCGTCGTCGTAAGGCTGAAGCCACTGGCTCGAAAAGCTGGCGCGATAAGCTCGGTCTTTAATTTGGATTGAATGAAGTTTGAAAAAGCCGCGTCCTGACAAAGGACGCGGCTTTTTTATTTGCGTTTTTCCTGAAAGAAACGTTTCAGCATGTCGGTTGCCTCCGCTTCACCTATGCCGGAATAGACTTCTGGTGCGTGATGGCAGGTCGGCTGGCTGTAGAAGCGGGGGCCATATTCCACGCCGCCGCCCTTCGGATCACTTGAAGCATAATAAAGACGGCGGATACGGGCGAAAGAAATTGCCGCCGCGCACATGGCGCAAGGTTCCAGTGTCACATAGAGATCGCAATCCCCGAGGCGCTCATTTTCCAGAACCTCACAGGCAATGCGGATTGCCAGAATTTCGGCATGGGCGGTTGGATCATTGATCTCGCGGGTGCGGTTACCCGCACGGGCAATAATCCGGTTTTTATGTGTGATGACCGCGCCGATCGGCACTTCGCCCCGTGCTTCTGCGGCGCGGGCTTCTTCCATTGCGGCCTGCATGGGAGATATCTTTGCATGACCGCTTGCCGGATGTGTCACGGAAACCAAATTCTCTGCAGAAGCCAAACTTGCCGCAGGGGATTGTGAATTTTTATTGTTCATCTTGCCGGAATTGCCGCCGGTTGCGTTTTTTTGCATAATGTGCGGCAGCCTTTCAGATATTTTACTCGCAAGCGCGGTGATGATTTGTTAGAGCGTAGCTTTAATAAGGTGTGTAGCATAAGAACTGCGCTGCAATCGTGCCAGCTTTATCCTAAATTTTGCCGGATCGGAATGATTTAGCATAAAGCATGTCCGGCGAAAACGCGCAGCGGTTTTGCAGCAGGGCTTTCCGCATCCTGATTTTCGATTTTTGACGCCGGGCAGAAATACCGGTGAAAGGCTGATATTCTAATGACCCGTGACGATCATGATAATGAACGCGGCAAGCGTCCTTTTGTAAAGCGTGAGCGTACGCGCGATGACAGAGGTTCTGACCGTCCGCGTCGTTTTGAAGGTGAATCCCGTGGTGACAAGCCGCGCGGCTTCGGTGAGCGCGGCGACAAACCTCGTGGTTTTGAACCTCGCGGCGATAAGCCCCGCGGCTTTGATATGAGTGCCGCTGAAGAAGGCGAACGTATCGCCAAGCGTCTGGCGCGTGTGGGTATTGCCTCGCGCCGTGAAGCGGAAAGCATGATTGCTGCCGGTCGTGTTGCTGTAAACGGTAAAGTGCTGACCAGCCCAGCCGTCAATGTTCTGCGCACAGATCGTATTACCGTTGATAATAAAGTGCTGCAGCAGGCTGAACGTACTCGTCTGTGGCTCTATCACAAACCTGCCGGTCTGGTGACAACCAACCGTGATCCGGAAGGTCGTCCGACAGTGTTTGATGCACTGCCTGCTGAATTGCCGCGCGTTTTGTCGGTCGGTCGCCTTGATATCAACACCGAAGGCCTGTTGCTGCTGACCAATGATGGCGGTCTGTCCCGCGTTCTGGAACTGCCTGCTACCGGCTGGCTGCGCCGCTACCGCGTGCGCGCTCACGGTACAGTAACACAGGCACAGCTTGATGAGCTGAAAAACGGTATCGCTGTTGACGGCGTGTTCTACGGCGCGGTTGAGGCAACTCTGGAGCGCGAGCAAGGCGCCAATGTCTGGCTGTCCATTGGTCTGCGCGAAGGCAAAAACCGCGAAGTTAAGAATATTCTTGGTGCGCTTGGTCTGGCCGTTTCCCGCCTGATCCGCGTTTCTTTCGGTCCGTTCCAGCTGGGCGATCTGGAAGAGGGCGCGGTGCGCGAAATCCGTGGCCGTACCCTGCGTGAACAGCTCGGTGAAAAACTGGTTGAAGATTCCGGTGCGGATTTTGATGCGCCGATCCTTAATGAATTCTCCAATGAAGCGGTTAAGGGCGAATTGCCGTCCCGCAGCCCGCGTTTTGATGCCTATGAAGAGCGTGGCAGCGACGAGGAAGGTGAAGGCCGTTCCCGTTACAAATCCGACTGGATTTCCAGCAGCCGCAATGCAGGCGGCGGCCGTGGCGGCAAAGGTGGCTTTGGTGCCAAGCGTGGCGAAGGGCGTATGGACGGTGAGCGTAAACCGTTCCGCCGTGACCGTGAAGACGGTGACCGTCGTGAAGAAGGCCGTGCGCCGCGTGATGGTGAGCGCAAGCCTTTCCAGCGTGATCGCGATGGCAAGAGCTGGCGTGAAGATGGCCTTTCACGCCTCAGCACATCTGCACCGCGTTCCGGCGGTTTCGACAAGCCGCGCTTTGCGAAAGGCGGCCGTGGTGACAAGGATGATGACAAGTTCGGTTCACAGCCGCAGCGTCCGCGCGGCGTGAATGTATGGATGGCACCGGGTGCCAAGGCCTATAATTCCTCGTCCAAGCCGACCCCGGGTGATGATCGCCGCCGTTCACGCCGTGACGGTGATGACCGTCCGCAGCGTGAAGAAGGCGGTCGCGGTTATCAGGGGCGTTCAGAGGACAGAGACGGTTATAAGCGGCAGGGTTTCCGCCGTGATGAAGACAATCGCGACGGTTTCAAGCGCGAAGGCTTCCGTTCGGAAAACCGTCGTTCTTTTGATGAAGGCGATCGTCCGGCACGCGAAGAGCGTCGTTTCTCCGGTGAGCGCAATTTTGACAAGAAGCCATTTGGTGACAAAAAGCCGTTTGGTGACCGTCCGTCGGGCGACAAACCATTCCGTGGCAAGCCTGAAGGCGGTCGCGGTGGCAAGCCTTTCGGTAAAGGCCCGCAGGGTGGTAAACCATCCGGCAACCGTCCGTCCGGTCCCCGTGGTGCAGGTCCACGTTCCGGCCCGCGCGGAGATAAACGTTAATGCGCATTGTCGGCGGTAAATTCCGCGGACGTGCACTGGTGACGCCGGAAAGCTCTGCAATCCGGCCGACCAGCGACCGGACGCGCGAAAGTCTGTTCAATATTATCACGCATGGTTTTCGTAAGAAGCTGGACAATACACGCGTGCTGGATCTGTTTGCCGGTACCGGTGCGCTTGGTCTTGAAGCCTTGTCACGCGGCTGCCGCTATACGGTTTTCGTTGAGGAATCCGTAGAAGGGCGTGGCCTGTTGCGCCAGAATGTGGAGGCGTTCGGCCTTCAGGGGAATACAAAAGTGTTCCGCCGCAATGCAACAGCCTTGGGGCCGACCGGTACAATGGGTGAATTTGATCTGGTTTTTGCCGATCCGCCCTATGGTAAAGGTTTGGGTGAACAGGCTTTTATCTCTGCACTTGAAGGCGGATGGCTGAAGCCTGATGCGCTTTTGATACTGGAAGAAGTGTCAGAAGCCGTTATCACGCTGGATGACCGCTTCATATTGCGCGATGAACGCAATTACGGGATTACCACGATAAGGCTTTATGAACTGGCCTGACAATTTTATCATTAGATAACAAATTGCCCGCTCTGTGCGGGCAATTTGCATTTCAGCATAGTGCTGCCTTTTTGGGGGCATATTTATTAAATTATTGTCATCATGACATAATTCTTGATGGCTGGTTGCGAATTTGCCGCAATCTCGTTTAATTAAGGTTGTTTTGCAAAACAGGAAGGGACACTTTTCGTGCCATATCTATCCTTTTGCCGGCAACTGGTCAGCACATCCATGCTGGCGCTGATTGTCAGTTCTGCGACTGTGGGCGCATCTTTCGCGCAGGCTGCCAAGCCCGCCGAGGCGCAGGTTGCCCCCGCTGCGACCACCCAGACCAATCCGGCCAATGATAATCAGCCGGCCGCGCTGCCTGAAATCAAGACCCAGAAAGGCGTCAGCAGTTTTAAGCTGACCAATGGCATGGATGTTGTGGTGATTCCCGATCACCGCGCACCGGTTGTCACGCAGATGGTCTGGTATCGCGTGGGTGCCGCTGATGAGCAGGAAGGTGTATCCGGTATTGCCCATTTTCTTGAACATCTGATGTTCAAGGGTACGAAGAATGTTCCTGCCGGTGAATTTTCTGCAAAAGTTGCAGCGATTGGCGGTCAGGAAAACGCTTTCACCTCGTCCGATTATACCGGCTATTACCAGCAGGTTGCACCGGATGCGCTGGAAATGGTGATGAAATACGAGTCAGACCGTATGGCCAATCTGGTTCTGACCGAAGATGTGATTGTACCGGAGCGCGATGTTATTCTCGAAGAGCGCCGCATGCGTGTGGACAGCAATCCGGGAGCAATGCTGAGCGAAGAGGTGAGTGCCGCTTCTTTCTTTAATCATCCTTACCGCCGCCCGATTATCGGCTGGCAGCAGGAAATGGAAAAGCTCAGCCTTGAGGATGCCATCGGTTTTTACGAGCGTTATTATACGCCGAATAATGCCATTCTCGTTGTGGCCGGTGATGTGACGCCGGAGCGCGTCCGTGATCTGGCGCTCAGCACCTATGGCAAATTGCCGAAGCGCTTTGAAGTTGCACCGCGTATCCGTCCGCAGGAACCTGTGAAGCACACAGCCCGCACCGTGACATTGCGCGACGCCCGTGTGAACCAGCCGTCGTTTAACTCCACATGGGTGGTGCCGTCTTATGTGAATGCCAAGGCTAAGGGACGTGAAGGCGACGCTGAAGCACTTGATCTGCTGGGAGAAATTCTCGGCGGTGGTATGCGTAGCCGTCTCTATCAGAAGCTGATTGTTGAGCAGGGCATTGCTGCCAGTGCCGGTGCTTATTATGCCGGTGACGCGCTGGATGACGGTACATTCATGCTCTATGGCGCGCCGCGCGGTGATGCCACGCTTGAGCAGGTGCAGGCTGCAATCAATGTCGAAGTCGAGCGTCTGATTAAAGACGGTGTGACGGAAACAGAGCTTAATCAAGCGCGCAATCGTTTTCTGAAGTCGGAAATTTTTGCCCGTGACAGCCAGACCGGCATGGCACGGATTTATGGTTCCTCACTGGCTGTCGGCCAGACTGTTGAGGATGTGCAGGGCTGGTCGGATAAAATCCGCACCGTCAAGCCGGAGCAGATCCGCGATGTGGCAGAGCGCTATCTGAAACCGTCAATTGCTGTGACCGGTTATCTGCTGCCGCCGGAAACGGCAGAAGCAGCCGTAAAGCCTGAACAGAGTGCAAAACCAGCCGCAGCCGATAAGGCGCAAACCGGTGCTGCCGGTGATAAGCCGGCAGGCAATGATCTGAACAAGAAGACAGATGCGAAGCCAGAGGTGAAAAAATAATGACATATTCTCTTCACTCTGAGGCAGGGTTCGAAAATGCACGCCCTGTCCGTAGCAATGCTTTGCGTGGTTTCAAAGCTGCGGCTGTTGGTCTTTTCGCATTGCTGACAACACTGCCTGCCTATGCGCTGGATATTCAGGAAGTGACCTCGCCGAAGGGTATCAAAGCCTGGCTGGTGGAGGACGGCAGTGTGCCGCTGATCTCTGTGCGTTTTTCGTTTAAGGGCGGCAGTGCGCAAGACCCTGAAGGCAAAGAAGGTCTGGCCAATCTGATGACCGGTCTGTTCGATGAAGGTGCGGGTGATATGCCATCCGATGCCTATCAGGAAAGACTGGATAATATCGGCGCGGAAATGAGCTTCACCGCCAGCGATGATACGATTTCCGGCGGTATGCGGATGCTGAAAGAGAACAGTCCGGCAGCCTTTGACATGCTGGCTCTGGCTATTCAGAAACCGCGTTTCGATCAGGCGGCGGTTGATCGTATCCGCGATCAGGTGATTGCAGGGATTAACGCTTCCAAAAATGATCCGAACACAATTGCTTCGCAGAAATTTGCCGAAGTGCTCTATGGCAAGCATCCTTATGCCCGCCGTGAAGAGGGCACAGTGCAGTCGCTGGAAACAATCACCCGCGATGATCTGCTGGATGCCCATAAAAAACTGTTCGGCAAAGACCAGCTGAAAATCGGTGTGGTCGGTGCGATCAGCGCCGAGGAACTGGCGCCTCTGCTGGATAAGCTTTTCGGCAATCTGCAGGATAAAGCAGAGCTGAAGCCGATGGAAATGGCCAAACTCGCTTTGGGTGCCACAACATCTGTGACCTATGATCTGCCGCAGACAACGGTCAGCCTGGTGTATCCGGGTGTAAAGCGCAGCGATAAAGATTTCTTTGCAGCCTATCTGATGAATCAGGTGCTGGGTGTTGGCTTTACTTCACGTCTTTATAATGAAGTGCGTGAGAAGCGCGGCCTTGCTTATACGGTCAGCTCCGGTCTCAGTGGCCGGGACTATTCCAACAGTCTCAATATTGCCACCGGTACACGTCCCGACCGTGCACAGCAGAGTCTGGATGTGATCCGCGCGGAAGTTGCCCGTATGGCGAAATCCGGCGTGACAGAGGAAGAACTGGCCGCAGCTAAGAGCTTTGCAATCGGTGCCTATGCAATCAATAATCTGGATTCATCCGTGGCCGTTGCCCGCACATTGGTTGGCTTGCAGGAACAGGATCTGGGGCGTGATTATATCGACCGCCGTGCTGATCTCATCAATGCTGTGACCACAGATGATGTGAAGGCTGTTGCAGCAAAGCTGCTCAAAGCAGATCCTGCCATCCTCGTGGTTGGGCCAAGCCTGAACTAACGAGCCTGAACTAAGATACAGGTTTGTAGGAATATAAAAAACGGCGCGGTGGATGACCACCGCGCCGTTTTTGTATTTGACCGGCGATGATTTATTCGCTTGCCGGAGTGAGGACAATGCCTGCTTCCGGATAAGGTTTGGCAGGTGCAATTGTCTCTTCCGTTGCCTTGTCGAGCGGCACTGCCGAGCGGGTCGGTTTGACCAGAGGTTCCGGTGTTACCGGCTTATTGAACAACAGGTGACGACCGGCGAGAATACCTTCCGAAGCCTGTACATGCAGGCGGTCTTCATCGCGCTGGCGCACATCATCGGCAATGGTCTGAGCCTCTTCTTCCGGCATGCCGAGCGCTTCCAGTGTTTTGCGGCCAAATAACAGACCGGATTCAAAAGTTTCACGCAGCTCGTAATCCACGCCTTTTGCCCGCAATTGCAGCGTATGCTCACGGTCAAAGGAACGGACATAGAGTTTCACATCCGGAAATTCTGTCTGAATGAGATCAACTATCCGGTCGGTGATTTCTTTTTTCTCAGTGCAGATGGCAACCAGTTTGGCTTTGCGGATACCTGCCATTTCCAGCACGTCTTTACGCTGTCCGTCACCGAAATAAATACGGAAACCGAAGCGTCCGGCCGCACGGATTTTATTGGCGGAATTGTCGATCACCGTCACATCAGAACCACCGGCCAGCAAAATTTGCGAGGCAATCTGCCCGTAGCGGGAGAAGCCGATCATCAGCACATCGGAACCTGCACCCTCGAAATTTTCCTCCATGCCGTCTTCCTGCTTCGTATTCGTCAGCAGGCGATTGCCGATCGTTACGCAGAGTGGCGTCAGCGCCATGGAAATCGTGATGGCAGCGATCAACTCGGAGGCCAGCGCATCGGTGATAACCGCAGCGGCACTGGCCGTGGAGAACAGAACGAAGGCAAATTCACCGCCCTGTGGCAGCAGAAAGGCGACTTTGACCGCATCATTATGGCTGGTGCGGAAAATACGGCACAGCAGATAAATGATTGCGATTTTAGTAACAATAATCACCGGAACCGATAGCAGGATCATCAGCCAGTTATCGAGAATGACCACCAGATTAAGCGACAGACCAACCGCGACGAAGAACAGGCCGAGGAAAATACCGCGGAATGGTTCCACGTCAGCTGCCAGTTCATGACGGTAGGAGGAATCTGCCAGCAGCACACCGGCGATAAATGCGCCCATCGCCATGGACAGGCCGGCAGCTTCCATCAGCGCCGCCGAACCGAGTACCACAAACAATGCAGCGGCGATCATCACTTCACGCGCACCGGTATTGCCGATGATACGGAACATCGGGTTCAGCAAATAGCGACCGGCAATAATCAGAATGATAATGGCACCGAGTGCCGCTGCCACATGGAAATTCGCAGCGCTTTGCGAGCTTTCGCCCGGTGACAATGCAGGTATAAGCGCCAGAATAGGAACGATCGCCAGATCCTGAAACAGCAAAATAGCAAAGGCTTTTTGCCCGTATTTCTGGCTGGTTTCCCCTTTGTCTTCCAGAATTTGCATGGCAAAGGCGGTTGAGGATAGTGCAAAGCCGCAGCCGACGATAATCGCTGCCGGTACGGGAAGACCAGCAACATAAACGCCCAGAAAGGCAAGGGTGACAGCACATAATGCGACCTGTGCCAGACCAAGGCCAAAGATCGCATGACGCAGAGACCAGAGGCGGGATGGCTTGAGATCAAGACCGATGATGAACAGCAGAAACACCACGCCTAGTTCGGAGAAATGCAGCAGCTCTTCACCATCGGTGATAAAACGGGCAATCGGGCCGATAATCACACCGGCGGCCAGATAGCCCAGAACGGTTCCCAACCCCATACGCTTGAACAATGGTGCGGCAATGATTGCCCCGCCGAGGATCATCAGGGTCTGCAGATAAAGACTGCCGATGGAAATATTGTTTTCCATAATTAAAACATCACATATTACGTTTGTCGGGGCGGGTACGAAATAAGCTACCGGCAGAAAATCATCAAATACAATGCTGCAGGCAAATCATGCCGAACATAATATGAAACAACGCGTGCAGATAACGGTTTTTTAAAGAAAAATATCACGTTTATGGTTTCATCGTTTTCAAATATGAAGTCATGAACATGAGCGAAACACTGAGGATATTATTCTGAAGAAGACGTCTGCTTACCCGTATATGTTTCTTCAGGCCTGAGTTGTCATGCATAAACATAAAATGAGACTTAAAAAATACACGGCTTATCCGTATATAGAACCTATACAGGCGGCAAAACCTGATAATTGACTGTTCGCAGATTGCAAAATGCGGGCGTTGAAATATCACGCACCACCGCGCCAGACGAATGACAGGAAGAATGATGGACGCACAAAGCTCTGCTCAAAAACTCGCCGATCAGGCTCGTTTTCTCGTCGCCGCGGCTAAAAAAGCCGGTGCGGATCATGCCGATGCGGTGGTTGTGCGCAGCCGTTCCAGCAATGTCAGCGTGCGTTTAGGCAAAGTTGAAGCCACTGAAGCCTCGGAAAGCGATGATTTCTCGCTGCGGGTTTTTGTCGGCAAGCGCATTGCCAGTATTTCGGCCAGTGCCAATAAAGGGGCTGATCCTGTTGCGCTGGCAGAACGTGCCGTCGCGATGGCAAAAGTCTCGCCGGAAGATGCTTATGAGGGGCTGGCTGATCCGTCGAAACTGGCTAAACAAATTGCCGATCTTGATCTGTTTGACCCGACACAGATCGACAGCAAACGGATGACTGAAGATGCGCTGGCAATGGAAGAGGCTGCACGGGCAGTTGCCGGTGTTACTAATTCCGGCGGTGCTACGGCCTCTGCGGGTCTGGGCGGTATGGTGTTGGTCACATCCGGCGGCTTTGAAGGCTTTTATACGCTGAGCCGTTTTGGCCGCTCTGTCAGCGCGATTGCCGGTGAAGGCACCGCGATGGAGCGCGATTATGATATGCGCGTCCGGTTGCATTTTGCTGATTTGCCAGAACTGGAAGATCTTGGCCGCACCGCCGGTGAACGGGCTGTGCGCCGTCTCAATGCGCGTAAGGTTAAAACCGGCGCGGTCAATGTGATGTTTGATCCGCGTGTGGCGCGCGGCATGGCCGGTCATATTGCCGGTGCCATCAATGGTGCATCCGTTGCCCGTAAAAGCAGCTTTCTGAAAGATAAAATGGGACAGCAGGTTCTGAGCAAAGGGGTCAGCATCACCGATGATCCGATGCGTCTGCGCGGTTCATCTTCCCGTCCGTTTGACGGTGAGGGCATTGCCGGTGAAAAACTGACCATGATTGAGGACGGTGTGCTGAAGCACTGGTTCCTCTCCGGCTCGACCGCGCGTGAACTGGGGCTGGAAACCAATGGCCGTGGCGTGCGTTCCGGTTCAACTGTTGTGCCGTCCTCTACCAATCTGGCGATTGAAGCCGGTGCACGCACACCGGAAGAACTGATGAAAGAACTCGGCACCGGTTTCTATGTCACCGAGGTTTTCGGTCAGGGCGTGGATATGATTACCGGACAATATAGCCGTGGCGCTTCCGGCTTCTGGATTGAAAACGGCGAGCTGACCTATCCGGTGAGTGAAGTGACCATCGCCTCCAATCTCAAAGATATGTTTATGAATATGACCGCTGCCAGCGATCTCGACCGGTCTTACGGAATAGCCGCACCAACGCTGGTAATTGAAGGAATGACGCTTGCCGGAAACTAATCAAGCAACTAATCAAAGAGCAGACAGCGATGACCTGCAACTCATCCGTGAAGCGGCAGCGGAAGCGGGTAAAATTGCCTTGCGCTATTATGGCAATAATCCGGAGGTCTGGCTGAAAGGCGGGCAGTCTCCGGTGAGTGAAGCGGATCTGGCAGTTGATCGTTTCCTGCAGGCATTTCTGCTGCAGGCGCGGCCGGATTATGGCTGGATTTCAGAAGAAACGGCAACAGATCAGCAGCGTACCGGCAGAGAACGGGCATTTGTGGTTGATCCGATTGACGGTACCCGCGCATTTCTTGCCGGTGACGACCGCTGGTGTGTGAGCATTGCAGTGATCGATCAGGGCAAGCCGCGCTGCGGTGTGCTGGATGTTCCGGTGCGTAAAGAGGTGCTGAGCGCCGTCAGCGGACAGGGTGCTTTCCAGAATGGCACGCCGGTTGCAGCGCAGTTGCCTGCGGATGGCCGCAGCTATCCTGTGGCGATGTCGCGATCACATTTTAATGATCTGCCGGAAGGCTTTCGCAGCAAGACAGCTTTCTCGCCCTATGTGCCGTCACTGGCCTATCGCATAGCTATGGTCGGACGCGGTGAACTGGCCGGAACTTTCGTGCGCGGCGGTGCCCATGACTGGGATCTGGCTGCGGCGGATCTGCTGCTTTCCGAGGCCGGCGGCAGGCTTTTGACCCTTGAGGGGCAGGCGCTTAGCTATGGCGCGGCAGGTGGTGCCGTTGCGGGGCAAAAACCGTTCAGCCATGATGTGCTGGTGGCGGCTGTTGCAGGTTTTGAAGAAGAAATGCTGATCGTTGTGCGGCAGTTATTGTCGGATCAGAATTATTCCTGAGCCGGCTTGTCGCAGGTGCATTAGAAAATACGATAAATTAAAGAGTGTGCAATGAGCACTCCGGTTGAACTTGGACGTAAACCGCTCTAAAGAGGGCGGCAACAAAGGCAGGCTATAAAGTGCTCTGCCTTCCGGCAAAACATAATCTCAGTGACAGGATTAGAAACATGACCGCATCTGGTGAAAACAAACAACTGCTGCATCTGGTATTCGGCGGTGAATTGAAGACGCTGAATTCCATGGAATTCCGTGATCTGGACAAGCTGGATATTGTCGGCATCTATCCGAATTATGAAGCCGCTAAAATGGCTTGGAAATCCAAGGCTCAGCAAACCGTTGATAACGCCCATATGCGTTATTTCATCGTGCATATGCACCGTCTGCTCGATCCTGCAAGTGCAGTTGCTGAAGCTGTACGCTCTGCTGACAAAGCCTGACGCGCGTTCTGACTGTGGCAGGTGACAAACCGCACCGAACCGGATTTCTGACCAAGTTTTTGAAACGCGCCTGGCAGCGTATTCGCGGGCCTTTGGCGCGTTCAGAAGTTCTGAAGACGGTGCTGGTCAATTTGATTTCGGGCTATCTCCGGCTGGTTTATGCAACCAATAAACGCCTGCCGGGATTTTACGAAACGATTGCATCCCAAAAAAAGCAAACGCCCTATATCGTCACTTTCTGGCATGGCCAGCATTTGATGGGGCCGTTTGTGCGCGATAAATCTGTGCCGGTTGTGGCCATGTTTTCGCGCAGTGCCGATGCGGAGCTTAATGCCCGTGTGGCGGAAAAGCTCGGCCTGCAAACGGTTCGCGGTTCCGGCGGGCGCGCTGACAGTGATAATAGCGGAAAAGGTGGCGCACGTGCTTTGATCACCCTGAAGCGGGCATTGGATCAGGGCACCAGCACCGGCATGATTGCCGATGTGGCGCATAGTCCGGTGCGTGAGGCGGGGCAGGGCATTATCCTGCTGGCCAAATTATCCGGCCGCCCGATCCTGCCTGTTGCCTATGCTTTTTCACGCAGCAAAATTCTGGAAAAAAGCTGGGATAAAACCTCAATACCGCTGCCTTTCGGGCGTTCCGCTGCCACCACGACCGAGCCGGTCTGGGTGCCTGCGGATGCGGATGAAAATTTACTTGAGGAAAAACGGCTGGAACTGACCCGCAAACTCGATGCTGCCACGCTTGCCGCTTATAAGCAGCTGGGAATGCTGCCACCTCCTGCCAGAGCATGTCACAGTCAAGTTGATCCAACTTGATCGTTTTAATTTTGTCAGGTTGGATCAAATTGACGGCCGTGACAATGCGACCAACTAAAGAATCCAGAGCGAGCGTCGTTATTAAATTTGAACGCAACCCGCTCTGGCTGACAATAAATTGTGATAGCGGCCGGCATTCTTTTATATAATCACCTTGTGACCGGTTTATTCGTGTATAAACTTAAGATAGGCTTGGTTCGCCGGGCATCTTTATGCAAGATTTCAATAGCTTGCGCAGGGGCGCAAATAGTCTTTGTGCCCTTTGTGTTTCCGGTATTTTATGTTCGTTTTACAGAACAGAACTGCTGTACGGCATAAAACAAGGCCGGTATGGAGATAAGAATGAGTGAAAAATGGGCCCGCACTGTTCTTAAAATCTATAAGGCTGCCGGTTGTGCGGCCTATCCGCTGATCGGGCCTTATATCAGTTATCGTGTTTCCAAAGGCAAAGAAGACCGTACCCGCCGTGCCGAGCGTTACGGTCGCAGCCAGATTGCCCGCCCTGACGGGCCGCTGGTCTGGATGCATGCCGCGAGTGTGGGCGAATTTACCGCCATTCTGCCGCTGATTGAGCATTTTTTGGCACAGGATATCCGCATTTTGCTGACCACAGGCACGCGCACTTCTGCTGCGCTGGTGGGAGAGCGTCTTGGTGACAGGGTTATTCACCAATATGTACCGCTGGATTTGCTGCCTGCCGTACGCCGTTTTCTGGATCACTGGCAACCGGATGTGGCGATTAAATGTGAATCCGAAATCTGGCCGATGACCATTCTGGAACTTGGTAAGCGCCATATTCCGCAAATCCTGATCAACGGGCGGATGTCTGACCGTTCCTATGCGAAATGGAAAAAGCGCAGCTCCGTTGCTGAGGCTTTGTTTGAAAATTTTGCCCATGTGGTGGCGCAGTCTGATGCGGATGGCGAACGCTTCCGCCAGCTCGGCGCACGTCCGGTCACGATTTCCGGCAATCTCAAAGTGGATACGGATGCCCCGCCGGTTGATCCGCAGGAACTGGAGCGTTTGCAACAGCAGATTGGCAAGCGCAAAGTCTGGGCTGCGATTTCCACCCATGAGGGTGAGGAAGATATTGCTGCGACAGTGCATACAATGCTCAGCACCCGCCATCCGGATTTGCTGACTATGATTGTGCCGCGTCATCCGGATCGCGCTGAGGCAATCCGCACCATGATCGAAGCCAAGGGGCTGACTGTTGCTCAGCGCAGCCGTAATGAGGAGATCACTCCGCAAACAGCTGTTTATCTTGGCGATACGATCGGCGAAATGGGCTTGTATCTGCGCCTGTCACAAATTGCTTTTGTCGGCAAATCCCTGACCGGTGAGGGCGGGCAAAATCCGCTGGAACCAGCGATGCTCGGCACGGCAGTTTTGTCCGGCCGCAATGTGCAGAATTTCCGTGAATCCTATCAGCGCCTGATTAAAAACGGCGGTGCCAAACTTGTCAGCGATCATAATATGCTGGCCGGTGCGGTGAATTTCCTGTTCAATAATCCGGAAAAGCTGAAAACCATGACCGAGGCCGGAAAGCGCACGGTCGGTGATATGCGCGGCGCGCTGGAGCGCACACTCACGGCGCTTGAACCTTTTATACAGCCGCTGGCTGTCAAATCCCGTCTGGATACGACAGTTGTTGAACCTCTGGCTGAGACAGATGCAGCGGAGCAGCCGTGATGGCTGCAAATAAGACACCGGCAGATATTTCAGGTTTCTGGTGGCGTAAGGCTGGCTGGCAGTCTGCATTGCTGTCGCCGGTGGCTGCAATTTATGGCTCGGTTGCTAAAAAGCGTATGGTGAATGCAGAGCCGCCGGAAATTGCCATGCCGGTTTTGTGTATCGGTAATTTCACGGTTGGCGGAGCGGGTAAAACACCGACCTGTATCGCTTTTGCCGAAGCTGCAAAGGCTGAAGGCTTTAAGCCCGGTATAGTCTCGCGCGGTTATGGCGGTTCTTTTAAAGGCGTGCATCTGGTGGATGTGGCGCAAGATACGGCCAAGCTGACCGGCGATGAACCGCTGCTGCTGGCAAGACATGCTATGGTCGCGGTTTCGGCCAATCGTTTGCATGCTGCGCAATTGCTGGAAAAGCATGGCTGCAACTTTATCATTATGGATGACGGCTTTCAGAGCGCACGTCTGTTTTATGATTATGCACTGCTGGTGGTGGATGCCGCACGCGGGATCGGCAACGGAAAAATCATTCCGGCAGGACCTCTGCGTGCGCCTTTGATGGCGCAGATGCAGCAGGCATCGGCACTGCTGCGTATAACGCCGAACCATCTGAAAGGTGAGGATGCCTCGGAAAATGTGATCCGCATGGCAGCGCGCAGTAATAAACCGTTTTTTGATGCGCGTCTGGTCTCGGTGGCGGAACAACCGGTTGAGAGCAAAAAGTTTCTCGCTTTTGCCGGTATCGGCAATCCGCAGAAATTCTATGACAGTGTGACAGAACTGGGCGGGGAAGTGGTCATCAGCCGCTCATTTGGCGACCACTATAATTATAAGCCGGAAGATATCCGCCAGCTTATTGCGGAGGCGCGGGAAGCCAATCTGATATTGGCAACCACGGCGAAAGATTATGTGCGCCTGCATGGATTGCAATCTGCCATTGGGGGCGACTGGCTGCGTAATATTGCTGTTTTTGATGTGCGGCTTGATTTTGGCCGTGAGAAAATTTTGCAACGCATTATCAAAACAACACGGCAAAATTTTCTTGAGCGCAGTCTTGAGCTCTAGAGCATTTCACAGTCAAGTTGGACCAACTTGACGGTTGTGATAATGCGACCAACTAAAGAATTTAGAGCGAGCGCTTTGATCCAATCTGGACGTAAACCGCTCTAATCAGAGGCTTTGACGGTAAATATTGAGGCCATCAATATTTTCTTCAATCAAAAGCCAGCCGCGCGCAGCATAATAATCATGCTTGTCAGCTTCAGCGCAAAGATAGACTTCCGAGAAGTTCAGGTCGCGGGCTTGTTGCGCTGCGGCTTTCAGCAAGGCACCGCCGATGCCATGCGAACGCTGTTGTTCATCAACCCAAAGGGCTGCGACCCACGGCGTATATTGCGGGCGGGCTTCCATATCACTGTCAATCAGCGAAACAGTGCCGAGAAACGCACTGCCTTCATGGGCGATGAGCGCAACCGGTGTGGTCTCTGCCGTCAGATTTTCCTGAAACAGACCTTTGATGAAGTCCAGTTCATGACCGTCCTGCCGCCACCATGCATTCCAAACGCGGTTGGCTGCATCATCGAGAAAATGCGGCTGGGTCTTCAGGTCTGATATTTCGTATGCCATTTTAGCTTTTGCTGCGCTGGCGCAGTTCAGGATTAGCTTCCAGTTCGCGCTGATAGGAGACGAGGCCGTTCACATAGGCTTCCTGACGGGCAACGCTCCAGTAGCGCAGATCATCCAGTTCAATTTTTTCGCCGGTAACCGCACAGATCACATAGGAACCCGGTTCGAGAACCTGATAATCACCATCGAGGTAGCGCAATTTGGCTTCACCGTTGCGATTGCTGGAAAACATATTCATTATTCTTTCTTGTCTTTAGTGTGTTTGGGTAATCTTTACCTGCGTCCGAACAGACGTTCAATATCGCTGAGTTTTAATTCTATATAGGTCGGCCGTCCGTGATTGCAGGTGCCGGAACCCGGTGTAGCTTCCATCTGGCGCAACAACGCGTTCATTTCCTCGCCTTTCATGCGGCGGCCGGAGCGCACAGAGCCATGACAGGCCATAGTCGCCGCCACATGATTGAGCATATCTTTCAACCCGTTGGCGGTGTCATGCTCGGCAATTTCATCCGCCAGATCGCGGATCAGTTGCTGCACATCCATTTCGCCGAGCATGGCCGGTGTCTCGCGCACAGCCACAGCACAGGGGCCGAATTGTTCCACACTCAGGCCAAAGCGCTCAAGCGTCGGCGCGTGGGCGACAACACGTTCCGCATCTTCTTCCGGCAGGTCAACAATCTCAGGGATCAGTAGCATCTGCGCGGCCATTGGCTTGGATTCCAACGCGGTTTTCAGCGCTTCATAAACCAGTCTTTCATGGGCGGCATGCTGGTCAACAATCACCAGACTGTCTTCGGTCTGGGCAACGATATAATTGGCGTGGATTTGCGCCCGTGCGGCACCAAGCGGAGCACGCAATAACTCTGCCGGTGCTTCAATTTCTGCGGCACGGCTGTCAGCACTGGGCGCCGCGAATTGTGAAATCGTAGCCTGTAAAGCCTCACCGAAACCTGCCTGCTCAAAGCGCGGTGCCGGTTGTGTATCGAGATGCAACGGACGCTGTGCCGGATGTGCAGTCTGCGGTGACCATTCCTGTCGCGGCGGCTCTGGCCGGTAATTCGAAGCAGACTGCCAGTTACGGGCAGGGGCTGAAGTAAATGAGCTTGATGAACGCTCTGGCGCTTCAAATCCCTTGGTTTCAAATCCTTGCGCCTGAAAGGCTTTCAGCATGGCTTCGGCACCGCTGGTTGCGGGGCGGATGCCCGATTGCGCCAAAGCGTGACGAATGGTGCCGACAATCAGACCGCGCACCAGCCCCGGATCGCGGAAACGCACATCAGCCTTGGCCGGATGCACATTGACATCGACATGAGACGGATCAAGCTGGAGGAACAATACGCCGACCGGATGGCGGTCACGGGCAATCACATCGGAATAAGCGCCGCGTAATGCGCCAAACACCTGCTTGTCACGCACCGGACGACCGTTAATATAGGCAAATTGATGCAAAGAATTGGCGCGGTTGAAAGACGGAATAGCCGTAAAGCCGGTGAGGCGCACGCCTTCACGCTCGCTGTCGAGTGCCAGTGCATTTTCAGAGAAATCTGCGCCAAGCACCTGTGAAATGCGCTCCAGCATGGCGGTTTCAGTGACAGTTTCACCGGCGCTGCATGTAGCAGGCAATTCCAGCGGGCTGCGATCCGTACCGGCAATGGAAAAGCGGATTTGCGGGAAGGAAATCGCAATGCGCTTCACCACTTCCGTAATGGCAGTGGATTCGGCGCGGTCGGTTTTCATGAATTTCAGGCGGGCAGGAGTCGCATAAAACAGATCGCTGACTTCAACAATCGTCCCGCGATTGATCGCAGTCGGGCGCGGGCCTTCCAGATGTCCGCCACGCACCACAACCTCATAGCCGGAATCGGCATCAGCTGTGCGTGATTTAATGCTGAGACGCGCAACGGAACCAATGGATGGCAGCGCTTCACCGCGAAAACCAAGAGCGCGGATATCATGCACATCATCCGTGAGTTTTGAGGTGCAGTGACGCGAGACCGCCAGAGCCAGCTCATCTGCGGGAATGCCGCCGCCATTGTCAGTCACACGGATCAGGTTTTTTCCGCCGCCTGCGGTGACAATCTCAATACGTGTAGCACCGGCGTCAATCGCATTTTCGACCAGCTCTTTCACTACGCTGGCAGGGCGTTCAATCACCTCACCGGCAGCAATCTGGTTGATAATGGTTTCGCTCAGGAGCCTGATAGACATAGAATGATCCGCTGCGTTTTGTAGAATTCAGATGATGTGCAGAGCGTATCCGCACACCATCATTGAGCTTAATCAGCGCTGTTTCTGCTGCTGAACAATGCCGTAAAGATTGGTGCAGCGGGTGCCGGAGCGGCAGTAAGCGAGCACAGGCTGCGGTGCATTTTCCAGAGCTGCGGTCATTTCGTCCAGATTTTCCTGCGTGATCTGGCCACCGGCCACAGGGATGAAATAGGTTTGCAGACCGGCTGCTTTTGCTGCCTGCGCAACCGCATCATAGAGCGGCTGGCCATCGGATTCATGATCCGGACGGTTGCAAATCAGGGTTTTGAAGCCCTGTGCCACAACACCGGCAATATCTTCCGGTGCCAGCTGGCCGGTGACAGCAAAATTTTCATCAATCAGACGAATGTCCATAAGTCAGAACCTCATTAAAGCATGTCGGCTCAAATGGATTCATTTGAGCTCCCGCGAACATGCGACAATTACAAGAATCCAGAGCGAGTGCCGTGGCTGTGATCAAATACAACACGCTCTGGTGGATTTGTTTCAGAATATACCATCGTGATGTGCTTACCACCCCGAAAGCGCTTATTGCCTGTTGAAACTGCCGCGTTATGGCTGAAATTATCATCCGTTTAAGCGCTGGTATATGCTTCCAATAAAAGCATATAGTTATGGCGTCAGAGGGTTGAAAGGGAGAGCTATGGATAAAACCTGCGGACTTGAGAGAGAGGGGAAGGATGATATTCCGCCCGCTACATCTGAGGTCAGTAATATTATCCACCGTCAGGGCGTACTGAAAGCTTCGCATCGGCAGGTGGCAGAAGAGCTGCCTGTGGCATTTTCCTATGGCGGTACCACCCATGCGGTGATGATGGCCAGCCCGCAGGATATTGAGGATTTTGCTGTTGGTTTCAGCCTCTGCGAAGGCATTATTGCACAGGCTTCTGAAATCGAGGCGATGGATATTCAGAACTTTCCCGCCGGTATTGATGTGCAGATGCAATTATCTGATCTGAAGCGTGATGCACTGACTGCCCGCCGCCGTCATATGGCGGGGCCGGTTGGCTGTGGCCTATGCGGTATTGAATCGATTACTGAGGCCGTGCGGGAGTTCCCGCCGGTTGCTGACAGTGATTTCACACTGCGTTCTGAGCAGATTGTGCAGGCCGCAGAGCAAATGTGGGATTTGCAAATTTTGCATCGGGCGACCGGAGCCGTTCATGCGGCAGGTTTCTATCAGACACATCAAAGTGGTAGCGAGATACTGGCCGTGCGCGAGGATGTCGGGCGGCATAATGCGCTGGACAAGCTGGCAGGCTTCTTGTTGCGTGGTGAGGGCAAGGCTGAAAATGCCAATCCGGCGCGTGGTGCTGTGGTTGTCACCAGTCGCGTTTCTCTGGAAATGGTGCAGAAAACAGCGGCGATCCGCTCACCGGTGATTATGGCGATTTCCGCGCCGACGGCTTTGGCAATCCGTACCGCAGAGGCGCTGAATATTACGCTGGTGGCACTGGTGCGCGGTGCGGAATTTGATGTTTATACGCATCCGCACCGTATTTTGGAGTAAAGCATTTCCAGCAAAAGTGGGAACCGTCTTCGCGGGGAAACCAGTTCACTGGACTGATTTCTTTTCCCGCTTCGATACGAAGGACAATGCGTAATAATCAAGAGAGACGGCCTGCATAAGCAAGCCGCCTCTATAATTATCAGGCTTCGATTTTGCTGTAAGTGCCCAGAATCTGCACGGTTGCATGGGCGGCTTCACGGCCTTTGACCATGAAATGCGCATGGAAGAAATCATGGTGCTCTTTGCTGTCATGATAATGATGCGGTGTCAGCACAACGCTTAAGACAGGCACATCGGTGTCCATCTGTGCCTGCATCAGACCTTTGATCACCGCATCGGACACAAAATCGTGGCGATAAATGCCGCCGTCAACCACAAAACCCGCTGCCACAACAGCAGCATATTTGCCGGTGCCGGCCAGCGTGCGGGCAAGAAGCGGTGCTTCGAATACACCCGGCACGTCAAAGACTTCGGTTTCAATGCCGTTGTCAGTCAGTTTAGCCAGTTCTTCAATATAGGATTTGCGTGCTTCATCCACGATATCGGCGTGCCAGCGCGCCTGAATGAAAGCAACTTTGAGGGAAGATGGGTTGGTCAAGCTCTGGTTCATAGTTTCATCTCTTGATACTAGAATCAGGGCGCAAATTCACAAATCGACAGATCACACGCAGAAAGCGGGTGCTGTTTAACCGTGTCTTTGCTCTCTTTCATCCGGACTATACCGTCGGCTCCGGCATCGCACCGGATCTGCTGACTCTGAACAAATCGCTTTATTCAGACGCTCGCGGGCTCAAAGAGTTTCCTCTTCATACCGCCGGTGGGGAATCGCACCCCGCCCCGAGAACAACATCGCGCATTATTACGCGACGCATGTCTCATACAGACAGCTGGAGGGGAAGTCGAGTGGACAATGTGTTACTGTTTTACTTTACAATCTTGCTTCGCTTTTGTGCCGGTGATATGGAGGCGCAGTCCAATCAGGAGATTTATGCGCAGCAACTCATAGCAAGTGTTTCCCCGACAGCCTTTTCATAAACGGCTGAGGGTTGAGTTGCGCCTTTTGCAGCCCATAGCAGGGCGCGTATAATATCTTTCAATGGACTAAAATTATCATGATACAAATACGAAATGAAATCCGCCCGATCCGCAATGAGGATACGGAAACTCTGGTCGCTATCTGGCTGGAGGCCTCACAATTTGCCCATAGTTTTCTGGGGCAGGAGCGCCTGCAATTACAGTCTGAACAGGTGCGGGATATCTATCTGAAACAAGCTGAAAACTGGGTGATCCTCGAAAACGGACAACCGGCCGGATTTATCGGTCTGATGGATCAGTTTATCGGCGGTCTTTTCATCGACACCAAAATTCATGGCAAGGGTCTTGGCCGTCAATTGCTCGACCATGCATTGCAATTGAAGAAAACGCTGTCGCTGGAAGTTTATGCACTGAACACGCAGGCACATAGTTTCTATCTGCGAAACGGTTTTACTGAAACCGCGCGTGATCCGCAGGATGGCGAAGGCCTGCCTTTTGAAGTCATCCATATGCGTCGTGATCTGTAGCTCTACAGATAATAAAAAAGGTCTGCCGGAACACTTCCGGCAGACCTCTTGTGAAATCTGCAGCGCGGGAGTGCTCCCGCATAAACAGGTTAAGAGCATTCATTCGCTTATCAATACAGCGCCGCTATGCTCATCCGTCATGATGGTTATGGCAGAAAATCCAGCCCGATCACACTAATGGCAATGGCCGTATTCAGCGTGATGATCATCATGGTATAAAGTATTGCGCTTTTGGTGATCTCAGTCATCTCACACCTCTACGCATCGGCCCCTTATCGATGCTTTGCTCATTTCTGTTTACTCACCAAATGTAACAGCGTGTAACCGGTCACGCAACCCGAAAGCGCTTTTTTCTGCCGCTCCGGCGATGCCGGTCATGGTTTGAGCCTTGTTTTCCGGCCTTGGCGGGCAAGAGGGAGCGGGTTCTTCAATTGTAACACGCTCATCACAATCCATTGTTTTTTAAGTCGAAATTAATCACGTCGCACACGATTTGTTGCCCGCGTTAAATTTTGTGACACTATGTTTTTGCCCGTCAAAAAACTTTGCCGGTCCGGTCAATTCTGCGTGTAATCCGGTCTGGCTGGTTTATATAATGGCCATGATGAAACATATCTGACATTCAGGATTCGTATTGTGAA
The DNA here is from genome assembly GCF_020341615.1 of Pseudochrobactrum sp. XF203. NCBI lineage: Bacteria > Pseudomonadati > Pseudomonadota > Alphaproteobacteria > Hyphomicrobiales > Brucellaceae > Pseudochrobactrum > Pseudochrobactrum sp. XF203. The sequence goes on from NZ_CP084392.1 coordinate 772,009, forward strand.
TCGCATTATTCCGCTGGTTCTGGCCGTCGCGCTCTTTATGGAGCAGATGGATTCGAATGTGATTTCGACCTCACTGGCGGCAATTGCAGCCGATATCGGCACCAGTCCTATTGCGCTGAAACTGGCGCTCACATCCTATCTCGTATCTTTGGCGGTGTTTATTCCGGTCAGCGGCTGGATGGCCGACCGCTATGGCGCCCGCAATGTATTTCGTGCAGCGATTGCGGTTTTTGTGATCGGCTCTGTGGCCTGTGCAGCATCCAATTCTCTGATGAGCTTTGTGGTCGCGCGTTTTCTGCAGGGCATGGGCGGGGCGATGATGACGCCGGTCGGTCGTCTGGTCTTGTTGCGCTCTACACCGCGTAATCAGCTGGTGAATGCGATGGCATGGCTGGCAATCCCGAGCATGGTCGGGCCTCTGGTCGGGCCGCCGGTCGGCGGTTTCATCACAACCTATTTCAGCTGGCACTGGATTTTTCTGATTAATGTGCCGATTGGTTTGGCCGGTATCTGGTTTGCCACTAAATATCTGCCGGTGCTGGATGTGCCGCTGCCGCGCAAGCTGGATGTGACCGGTTTTATCCTGTCGGGGCTGGCAATGTCCGGTGTGGTCTTCGGGCTTTCTGTGGTCAGTCTTCCGGCGCTGCCGCCTGCGGTGGGTATTATCACGCTTGGTGTCGGTCTGCTGTCGACAGCTCTATATATCCGCCATGCAAAGCGGGTGGAAAATCCGCTGCTGGACTTGTCATTGTTTCAGAATGATGTGTTCCGCATTTCCGTTGTCGGCGGCAGCCTGTTCCGTTTGGGCATCGGTGCTATTCCGTTTTTGCTGCCGCTGATGTTGCAGCTCGGTTTCGGGCTTGATCCGTTTCAATCCGGTATGATCACTTTTGTTTCGGCAATCGGGGCATTGCTGATGAAATTCGGGGCGACACGGGTTTTCTCCCGTTTTGGCTTCCGCCGGTTGCTGATGTTCGGCTCCCTCGCATCGGCATGTTTCATTATCCTGAACGGTTTTTTCACGCCGCAAACACCAATGACGCTGATCCTGATTGCCTTGCTGTTTGGTGGTTTCCTGCGTTCAATGTTCTTCACCGGAGTGAATGCGCTGGGCTTTGCAGAAATTCCCGACGACAAAACCAGTCAGGCAACGCCGATTTCTGCGGTTGCCCAGCAGGTTTCAATTGCAATGGGTGTGGCGCTGGCCGGTGTGATACTGGAGCTGAGCACAATCATTCGTGGTTCTGTGCTGCAATTGCAGGATTTTCATATCGCGTTTTATATTGTCGGCGCTATTTCCGCGCTGGCTTTCTTCTCTTTTGTTAAGCTGAAGCCTGAAGCTGGGCAGGAGCTTTATGAGAAGAAATTCGCGCCGAAGGTGAAAAAGATACATTGAGTATCGGGCATGTGATGAAACAAAAAAAAGCGCGGCTCAGCCGCGCTTTTTTGTTGAACAGAATGAGGCGAATTTATTCTTCGCTGTCATCTTCCTTACGGCCTTTGAAATCACGGGCGAGCAGATAAAGCTCAACGGATTCCGCGCGCGATGCAGGCGGCTTAACATGATGCACAGAGCGGAAATTCTGCTTCAGCATGGTCAGCAGGTCATTCTCGGTGCCGCCCTGAAAGGTCTTGGTCAGGAAGTGACCGCCCGGTTTCAGCACCGAAACAGCAAAATGCGCTGCGACTTCACAAAGATGCGCGGTGCGCAGATGGTCGGTGCGGCGATGACCGGTGGTTGGTGCCGCCATATCGGAAATCACCAGATCAGGTGAGTCACCCAATGCATTCATAATGGCATTCGGTGCTTCATCATCCAGAAAGTCCATTTTCAGGAGTGCAACACCCGGCAACGGATCAACGTCGAGATAATCAATGCCGACCACATGCGGCTGCTCATCATTGGAACCGACGATCTTCGCAGCAATCTGGCTCCAGCCGCCAGGGGCTGCACCAAGATCGATAATCTTCTGGCCTTTTTTCAGAATATTATAGCGCTCGTTGATCTCGATCAGCTTATAGGCCGCGCGGGAGCGGTAACCGTCTGCCTTGGACTGCTGCACATAAGGGTCGTTGAGGTGGCGTTCCAGCCAGCGGCGCGATGTTTCTTTGATCGTGCCGGCCTTTTTCTTGACGCGTACATGCATACCGCGCGTGCCTGCGCCGCCACGGCCACCGGTGGTGTTGCCGAATTTTGATTTGCCGGACTTGCTTCCAGAACCGCTCATATCGACTGTCTGCCCTTTAGCTGCGTGTCCCTGCCGGAACCGTTTTTCATATAAGTTTCTTTTGCCTGATGAGGGCGGCGGTGGCGCCATGCACCATCGCGGGACATCAATTCAGTGAGGATACCTTCGCGCAAACCGCGATCGGCAACCAGCAATCTTTCGCTCGGCCAGATCTGACGGATGGCATCGAGAATAGCACAACCGGCCAGCACCAGATCGGCACGGTCTGCACCGATGCACGGATTGGCCACACGGGTTTTGAAATCCCATGAAAGAAGCTTGGCAGTCATGTCAGTCACATCCTGCGAGCCCATCCACATGCCATCCACGCGGCGGCGGTCATAGCGCTCAAGCCCCAGATGAATGCCTGCCAGCGTGGTTACCGTACCGGATGTGCCAAGCAAATGGAAATGCGTACTTTGGGCAAGTTCGCCCAGCTTGTGCCGCTCGCTGAAATCATTCAGCATACCGGCAACATAGGCAACCATTTCCGCATAATTTTCAGGCGTAACATCGCGTCCGCCGAATTTCTCCGCCAGAGTGACAACACCAACGGGCAGGGAGGTCCATGCGGTAATGTGTTCTGCAAGGCGCGAAGAGCGGCGGCAGGTCACATCAATCAGAGCGATTTCCGAAGAGCCGCCACCGATGTCAAACAGCACAAGCGCATCGGTCTCGCGATTGACCAGTGTACCGCAGCCGGAAACCGCAAGGCTTGCTTCAGTCTGACGGTCCACAATTTCCAGCTCAAGACCGGCTTCTTCGCGTACCCGCTCCAGAAAATCCGCGCCATTGCTGGCCGAACGGCAGGCTTCTGTCGCAATCAGGCGTCTGCGGCGGATATTCTTGCTCTCAAGCTTATCACGGCAGATTTTCAGCGCTTCAATCGCACGGTTCATTGCCTGATCGCTCAGGCGGCCGCTGGTGCCGAAACCTTCACCAAGACGCACAATACGCGAGAAGGAGTCGACAACGCGAAATTGTCCGGGTCTGCTCGGCGTTGCAATCAGCAGACGGCAATTATTGGTACCAAGATCAAGCGCTGCATAAAGTGGCGGCTCATAGGCGCGCGGCTGCGCAACCTGTGGCGCGCGGTTTTCACCTGCATGGCCGGAATTATGCTCTGCTCTGGCCGCAATTGGTTTCGGGCTTTGGCGGTTCGGTGCATGGCCGTGCTTGGCGGTTTGCGCTTGTGAAGCGGACTGAGCAGACGGTGTTGCAGCTATATTATTGGCTGCGGCCGGATTGTCCTGCTTTTTACGACGCGAGCGTCTGCGGCGGTTCGAGAGTTTTTTCCCGTTTCTTTGGCCGTTTTTCTGCTCGCTTTTCGGTGCATGATTGCCGGAGGCGTTTTCTGTACGCGCTGATTTGGCTGAAGATGACTTATCGCTGTTTGCAGAAACCCGTTCGGCGGCAAGGGAAGACCCTTGTGCACCGGCTGACATCGTTTCCGAGCCATTATGCTTACCGGCTTTTCGCCGGCGCGCGCGTTTGCGCTGTTTTTTATCGAAGCGCCCCGATTCATCTGCCACGGGCTTTGGTGACGATGAGCCGACAGGAGAACGGCTTGACCGTTGCCCTGTATTCGGCGGCTCAGAGGAAGATGTTCTTCCTTCTTTGCCGCCAGACGCCCCGTTGATAGACACCTTTGGGGTGTGCAGATCGGGGTTCTTCAAAGTTTTTGTCCTTTTGGCACCGCGCGAACCCTTCAGGGACGCAGGCATGGTGCAGACTATTTCACGTTGCCCTTAATGTAACAGTCCTTTGCCGATTTACCAAGGGGCGCAAATTGCTAAGAGAAAGGAGAATTTTGTGATCTGTGGAAAAATATATTGAAATCAGTACAAAGAGGGTTTGCATTTGTGAAAATATCAATTATATGACCACCCACGGCGCCGCGAGCGTCACCGCTTCGCTCTCACAGAGCAGCGATGCTGGGGAATAGTTTAATGGTAGAACGACGGACTCTGACTCCGTTAGTCTTGGTTCGAATCCAGGTTCCCCAGCCAATCTTCTTCTCACTTTACAAAATACAGAGATTTATCCACTTAAAGCGGTAATTCATTGTTTTGATACGGTATATTTCCGTGTCAGCGGTATTTTCTGAAGAAGAATCGAATTTTCCGAAAATTGTAATTTATCCGAATCGCACCAGCCGATGCGGCATGTGATTCTTTTATTTCTCTGTCATCTGCCTTCATTTTTTAATTATCCGGTCTGATTTTATTGCTGAGGCATAGAAATCTTATTTTTTTCGATACTCGAAAAATAGATGACAAGCAGAAAAATCCGTGCCAGTCTTATCCGCAGAGGAGACAGACGGAAACAGGTCGCTAAGAACCGTTCCGTTATAAGGGAGGTGTCGTGTGACGGGAGGCGTTTCACGATCTGAAGAGTTGCGCTGGCAAAACCGGCGGCGGATTCTGCGATTGCTGCGGCAGTCCGGCAGTCTGTCACGCACGGATATCGCCGGCATGACCGGCATGAGCCACTCCACAATTTCCGCTATCAGTGCCATGTTGCTGGCAGAGCAGGTGCTCGTTGAAGTGCCTGAAACAGAAGCCGCGAATAATGCTGAGGGCAAGCGTGGCCGTCCGCAGGTTTTGCTCGGGCTCAATCCGCAATGCGCATCTGTCGTTGCGGTCAATATCGCGCTGAATGTGATTGACGTAGACCTGTTCGATTATGCGGGGCAGAGAATTGCCTTTGAGCAATTGCAGCTTGATACGCTGACTATAGCACCGGATGCACTTCTTGCAGCCTTGGAGCGGCAGATCAGCGAATTACTCAGCCGCTATCCTGATCAGGCGAAAAATCTGCGCCATATCTCTGTGAGTGTGCAGGGCATGACCGATGCTGCCCATCAGATGCTGGTCTGGTCACCGACAATCGGTGCGGAAAATGTAACCATCGCGGATTTTCTGAAACAGGCTTTTGATGTTCCGGTGATGGTTTTTAACGACTGTCTGATGATCGCCGAAGCCTTGCGCTGGTCGCAGCCGGATATCTTCCACGGTGATTTCGCGGCGATCTTGTTTTCGTCCGGTATCGGCATGGGGCTGTATCTGAAAGGCGAACCGTTTTCCGGTGCGCGCTCGTCAGCCGCAGAGTTTGGCCATGTGGTCTATATGCCGGATGGCGCTTTGTGCCGTTGTGGTCGCCACGGTTGTCTTGAGGCCTATGCCAGTGATTATGGCATCTGGCGCAAGGCGCATGGTGTTGATGAAAACAGTGCACCCGTGGCGATGATTCCAGAGAGTGATTTTTATGCGCTGGCGCATGAGGCCAGAACGGCAGACGGCGTTGCGCGGCAGGCTTTCCAGCAGGCGGGTAAGGCGCTTGGTTTTGCTTTGCGCAGCATTTTCTCGCTGATTGATCCGGTGCCGCTGGCTTTTGTCGGCCCCGGTGTGCACGCTTTTGATCTCATCGAGGATGAATTGCGCCAGACCATCAGCGGCGATCTTGCCGATGGACGGCAGGTCGGGCCGCGTAACGGCCTGCAATCGCCCAAAGATCTGACCATTCGTTGCTATCCGTCGGAACAGCCGCTGATCCTGCAAGGCTGTGCAATCACATCTTTGCTTCGCGTTGATGCGGAGACGGAAGTTCAGAAATCAAAATTGCTGGTGACAAATAATAATAACGCACAGAGGGTAACGGCATGAGCACAGGTTTCTTCGGATTGGATAAACCCATTCGCTATGAGGGTGAGAAAAGCACCAATCCGCTTGCCTATCGTTTCTACAATCCGGACGAGATTGTACTGGGCAAAAGACTGGAAGATCACCTGCGCTTTGCCATTGCCTATTGGCACAGTTTTGCATGGGTTGGCGGCGATCCGTTCGGCGGGCAGACTTTTGAGCGCCCGTGGTTCGGCGACACGCTGGATCACGCGAAGCACAAAGCTGATGTGGCCTTTGAATTGTTTACGCTGCTTGGCACCCCTTATTATTGTTTCCACGATGCGGATATCCGCCCCGAGGGCAAAAATTTTGCGGAAACATCGGCCAATCTCGACCATATGGCCGATTATCTTCAGGAAAAGATGAACCAGACGGGTATTAAACTGCTCTGGGGAACCGCCAATCTTTTCTCGCATCGCCGCTATATGGCCGGTGCTGCCACCAATCCTGATCCTGAAATTTTTGCCTATGCTGCCGCCACGGTTAAGCATTGCATGGATGTGACGCACCGCCTGAATGGTGAGAATTATGTGCTCTGGGGCGGGCGTGAAGGCTATGAAACTCTGCTCAACACGGATGCAGGGCGTGAGCTTGACCAGATGGGGCGCTTTCTCTCGCTGGTGGTCGATTACAAGCATAAAATCGGTTTCAAAGGCACAATCCTTGTCGAGCCTAAGCCGCAGGAGCCGACCAAGCATCAATATGATTTTGATGTCGCAACCGTTTACGGCTTTCTCAAGCGCTATGGTCTGGAAGGCGAAGTGAAGGTCAATATCGAGCAGGGGCATGCCATTCTTGCCGGTCATTCATTTGAGCATGAGCTGGCAATGGCCAATGCGCTGGGTATTTTCGGCTCCATTGATATGAACCGCAATGATTACCAGTCCGGCTGGGATACAGACCAGTTTCCGAACAATGTGCCGGAAATGGCGCTGGCTTATTATCAGGTTCTGCAAGGCGGCGGCTTTACCACCGGCGGCACAAATTTTGATGCCAAATTGCGGCGTCAGTCGCTCGATCCGCAGGATCTGCTGATTGCGCATATCGGCGCGATGGATTGCTGTGCACGCGGGCTTAAAGCCGCTGCGAAAATGATTGAGGACAAAGCTTTGTCCGCTCCGCTTGATGCACGTTATGCCGGATGGCAGCAGCCGCAGGCGCAGGCCATGCTGCAGGGCAAACAATCACTGGAAGACATTGCTGCCTATGTGCGCGACAGCGGAATTGAGCCGCAGCCGGTTTCCGGTCGTCAGGAATATCTGGAAAATATCGTGAATTGTTACGTCTAGTTGCACTTCTGGCAATGGTGAACATCAGAAACGATACAGAAAATTCGGGAGTTGGATGATGAAAACGATTAAAGGACCGGCGATATTTCTGGCGCAGTTTGCGGGAGATGCGGCACCGTTTAACTCCTTTGAGAATATCTGCAAATGGGCAGCCTCGCTGGGCTATAAAGGCGTGCAGATTCCGACATGGGATAAGCGTTTGTTCGATCTGAAAAAAGCATCGGATTCGCAAACCTATTGCGATGAAATCAAAGGCATCGCCGCTGATAATGGTTTGGAAATTACCGAGCTTTCAACGCATTTGCAGGGGCAGCTTGTTGCGGTGCATCCGGCCTATGATGCAGCCTTTGACGGCTTTGCCGATGAGGAAGTGCGCGGTAATCCGCAGGCGCGACAGAAATGGGCGGAAGATCAGGTACGCCGCGCGCTGCGGGCTTCCAAACATCTTGGTCTGAATGCTATGGCATCCTTCTCCGGTGCGCTGGCATGGCCCTATGTTTATCCGTGGCCGCAGCGCCCTGCCGGTCTTGTCGAGACAGCTTTTGATGAGCTTGCGCAACGCTGGACACCGCTGCTCAATTATGCCGACGAAAACGGTGTGGATGTTTGCTACGAATTACATCCGGGGGAAGACCTGCATGATGGTATTTCCTATGAGATGTTCTTGGATCGGGTGAAAAATCATGCCCGCGCTAATATCCTGTATGATCCGTCGCATTTCGTGCTGCAGCAGCTCGACTACCTTGATTTCATTGATATTTATCACGAACGCATCAAAGCGTTTCACGTCAAGGATGCAGAATTTAATCCGACCGGACGGCAGGGTGTTTATGGCGGCTTCCAGAGCTGGGTAAACCGCGCAGGCCGTTTCCGCTCATTGGGTGACGGGCAGGTCAATTTCGGCGGTATTTTCTCGAAACTGACAACGCATGACTTCGATAGCTGGGCTGTGCTTGAATGGGAATGCGCATTGAAGCATCCTGAAGACGGTGCACGCGAAGGTGCGGAATTTATCCGTCATCATATTATCCGCGTTACAGAGCGTGCTTTTGATGATTTTGCCGATGCGGGCACTGATGATGCGGCAAACCGTAAAATGCTCGGTCTGGGTTAAGAGGAGGTGGCTATGGGAAACGCAGCACATCGTATCAGACTTGGCATGGTCGGCGGCGGGCAGGGCGCTTTTATCGGCGCCGTGCATCGCATTGCAGCGCGGATTGACGATCAGTATGAACTGGTTGCCGGTGCGCTTTCATCCGATCCGGCACGCGCCGGTGCTTCTGCGCAAGAGCTGGGCATTGCACCTGAGCGTTCCTATGCATCTTTTGAAGAAATGGCGCTGGCGGAAAGCAAACGGCCGGATGGGATTGAGGCTGTGGCTATAGTCACGCCGAACCATCTGCATGGCGCTGCTGCCCGGGCTTTTCTGGCCGCAGGCATTCACGTAATTTGCGACAAGCCGCTGACAACTACAGTTGCTGAAGCCGAGCAACTGGTTGAAGCTGTTCAGCAATCCGGTAAAATCTTTGTGCTGACCCATAATTACAGTGGCTATCCGATGATCCGGCAGGCGCGGGAAATGGTGGCCAATGGTGATCTGGGTGATATCCGTGTTGTGCAGGCCGAATATGCGCAGGATTGGCTGACAGAGCGCAGTGAGCTGAGCGGTAATAAACAGGCTGAATGGCGCACTGATCCGAAACGCTCCGGAGCCGGTGGCGCAATCGGCGATATCGGTACCCATGCCTATCATCTGGCCGGATTTGTCAGCGGTCTTGAAGCCGAGGCAGTGCTGGCGCAGCTGACCAGTTTTGTTGAGGGGCGGGCGCTGGACGATGATGTGCAGATTATGCTGCGCTACAAAGGCGGCGCACGCGGCATGTTATGGGCAAGTCAGGTTGCCGTCGGGAATGAAAACGGGCTGAAACTGCGGGTCTATGGCAGCAAAGGCGGGCTGGAATGGTCGCAGTCTGATCCGAACTATCTGTGGTTCACGCGTTTCGGCGAGCCGAAGCAACTCATCACCCGTGGCGGAGCCGGAGCAGGTGCCTCAGCCGCTCGTGTTACCCGTATTCCGGGCGGGCATTCGGAAGGTTATCTCGAAGGTTTTGCCACGATTTACACGGAAGCAGCACGCGCTATCCGCGCAGCGCGCAACGGTGAAAAACCGGATGCGGCGGTACTATATCCGACTGTTGAAGACGGGCTTGAAGGAATGCGCTTTATTGAAGCTTCTGTGGCTTCATCCAAAGCAGGCAATGTCTGGACAAATTTGCGATGACAGAACGAGACACGAGCAGCAAACCACCTTTTATGCGTGTTGAGAGACTGGCCAAAAGTTTTGGACCGGTGGAAGTGCTGCGCGATATTACGCTGGATATCCGTGAGGGTGAAATTCACACGGTTATCGGAGAAAATGGTGCCGGTAAATCGACATTGATGAAGTTGCTTGCCGGGCATTTAAGTCCGAGCAAAGGCACAATCTTTATTGATGGGCAGCCGGTTGTGCTGTCAGGGCCGGTTGATGCGGAGCAACGTGGTATTGTGCTGGTGCATCAGGAAATTTTGCTGGCACCGGATATGACGGTTGCGCAGAATATTTTCCTCGGCCGCGAGCAGCGCAAAGGCCTGATGCTGAATGACCGTGCCATGAATGCGCAGGCCAGAACAGCAGTTGCGGATCTCGGTGCGGATATCGAGCCGACTATGCGTGTTGAACAATTGTCGATTGCGCAACGTCAGCTGGTACAGATTGCCCGTGCTTTGCTGGTGCCGCACAGACTGGTGATTTTTGATGAGCCGACTGCTTCACTGACGCCGGTTGAAACTGAAGCTTTGCTCAAAGTCATCATGGCTATCCGTAATCGCGGTGCAGCGATTTTGTATATTTCACACCGCTTGCCGGAAGTGAAAGCCATTGCCGATCGTGTGACAGTGCTGCGCGACGGGCAGATGATTACAACGCGTGAGGCAGAAGGGCTGGAGCCGTTGGATATGGCACAGCTGATGGTCGGGCGTGATATGTCCCAACTTTATCCGGAACGTGTCATCCCGCAGGTCAAAACGCCCGTGCTGGAAGTTTCGGATTTTAACGTTCCGGGCTATGCATCCGGTTGTGCTTTCACGCTGCATAAAGGCGAGATACTCGGTTTTGCAGGCCTGATTGGTGCGGGTCGCACCGAGCTGTGCGAGGGCGTGGTGGGCTTGCGTCACGCGCATGGTACTGTGCGTGTGAACGGAACAGTGAAGCGCTTTCACAATGCCCGTGAGAGTATGGATGCCGGACTTGTTTACCTGAGTGAAGACCGCAAGGGCAAAGGGTTGTTGCTGGCACAAAACCTGCGCACCAATCTGACATTGGCCGCTTTAAGCCAGTTTTCAGGCTTGCAGATTGACCGCACTGCCGAGGCTGCAGCATTGGAAAAGGCAATCGGGGATTTTGATATCCGCACCCGTAATCCTGATCTTCTCGCCGGACAGCTTTCAGGTGGTAATCAGCAGAAATTGCTGTTGGCAAAAATGATGCTGCTAGAGCCGGATATTGTGATCATTGATGAACCGACACGCGGTATCGACATTGGCACCAAAGAGCAGATTTACCGCTTTATTGCTGAGCTGGCCGCGCAGGGCAAAGCCGTTATCGTGATTTCTTCGGAAATGCCGGAACTGATCGGCCTGTGTCACCGCGCACTGGTGATGCGCAATGGCCGTATCGTTGCGGAAATCAGCGGAGACAAAATGACCGAGAATGAAATTGTTGTGCACGCTACCGGTGTCACATCTTCAGAGGCTGCAATTTTTGCAGAGGCGCTATGACAGAACAGGCTAAAACCACTCCGCAAAATACAACAGAACGCCGCTTCTGGCAGGATATGGATTTGCGTGCTGTTGCCCCTTTCGTGGCATTGGCGGCTCTGCTGGTTTTCGGAACGTTGGTGAACTCCAATTTCATCGGCGTGGACAATCTGCTGAATATTGCAACCCGCAGTGCCTTCATCGCGATTATCGCTATTGGCGCGACCTTTGTGATTTCATCCGGCGGTCTTGATCTGTCTGTCGGCTCGATGTCTGCCTTTGTTGCAGCTGTCACGATCATGTTCATGAATTCCGGCATCATCACCGGCATTCTGCCGATGTTGCTGGTGGCTGCCTGTATTGCCATTGTTGTCGGCGCGCTTTGCGGACTGGCCAACGGCGTCACGACCACACTCGGACGTATCGAACCATTTATCGTAACGCTTGGCACAATGGGAATTTTCCGCGCACTCACCATTTATCTGGCTGAGGGCGGTTCCATTGCCATGAAATCGCAGGAGCTGCGGGCAGCCTATCGTCCGGTTTATTTTGGTAATATTCTGGGCGTTCCGGTGCCGATTGTTGCAATCATTGTTGTGGCGCTGATTGCATCTTTCATACTCTACCGCACAGCTTTTGGCCGCCATATTATCGCGGTTGGTTCCAATCAGGATGTGGCGCGTTATTCCGGCATTCCGGTTAACCGCGTGCGCACAATGGCTTTTGTCATTCAGGGGATCTGCGTTGCCATCGCTATTCTGATTTACATTCCGCGTCTGGGCGCAGCCACGCCGACCACAGGTCTGATGTGGGAATTGCAGGCAATTACCGCAGTGGTGATTGGCGGCACAGCCTTGCGTGGCGGTGTTGGCCGCATCTGGGGCACTGTTTGCGGTGCACTCATTCTGGAGGTTGTCGGTAATATTATGGTTCTGTCTGATCTGGTCAGTGAATATCTGATCGGGGCGGTGCAGGGCGCGATTATCATTATTGCAATGCTGGTGCAGCGGTCATTGTCGCGGCGTCAGTAATTGCAGATGTACTTGGCGGCGGGGCTGTGGCTCCGCTGTCGCAAAGCGGCGGAGGGGAGGCCGGACCGCCGTGTCGTCAGGCCAAATATCAGGGAGTGAGACCATGAAAAATATTCTGTTAGGTGCTGTTTGTGCTGCTGCCCTGTTCGGGACAGCGGCTCAGGCACAGGAAGAAAAGAAAGTCACGATTGCCGTGTCGATACCGGCGGCTGACCACGGCTGGACCGGTGGCGTTGTCTATCATGCAGAACGGGCTAAAGCGGTTTTGGAGAAGAGCCATCCGGGTCTGAAAATTGTCATCAAAACCTCGCCGGACGGCGCTTCACAGGCCAATGCTCTGGAAGATCTGACCACGCAGGGCATGGATGCGCTGGTAACACTGCCGCACAACTCTGATGAGCTGACCGATCCGATCCGTCAGGTGAAGGATAAGGGCATTTTCGTTACCGTTGTTGACCGCGCATTGTCCGATCAGTCCATTCAGGATCTTTATGTTGCCGGTAATAATGAAGAACTCGGCCGCGTTGCCGGTCAGTATCTGAAAGATACGCTTGGCAAAGGCGATGTCGTGGTTATCCGCGGCCTGCCGATTGTGATTGATGAAGAACGCCAAAAGGGTTTTGACGGCGCAGTCGCCGGCAGCGACATCAAGGTGCTGGATAAGCAGTTCGGCAACTGGTCGCGCGATGATGCCTTTAAAGTGATGCAGGATTATCTGGTTAAATATCCGAAGATCGATGCGGTCTGGACGCAGGATGACGATATGAGCGTTGGCGCTCTTGAAGCCATTCAGCAGGCCAAACGCACAGATATTAAAATGGTTGTCGGCGGTGCCGGCATGAAAGAAATGATTAAAAAGGTTGCCGACGGCGATGCAATGGTGCCGGTAGATGTACTCTATCCGCCAGCAATGATTGCAACTGCATTGGAACTGACCGTTGCCAATTTCTACGATCAGGTGCCGGTGCGCGGACGCTATATTCTGGATGCAACCCTTGTCACCAAGGACAATGCGCAGGAATTCTACTTCCCTGATTCACCATACTGATCGGGTCTGTACCTAAAAGAAAAGCTCCGGTTCGCCGGAGCTTTTTTTGTTTTGTACTATGAGCGGATACTTATTTCAGCAATTCTCTGGTGCGTTTTATAGCGGAAGCAAAGCCATCCAGCGGGACTGCAAGTTTAAGGTCTTTCCCGTCCGCAGATTGTATGAGGACAGACAGGTTCTGCCCCTTACTTAAAGCATCTGTCTTCGCTGTATCAAAACTGGCGGGTACAATACAACCGGCTGGCAGGCAGGTTGAGAATGCAACAGCTTTGTCGGCAGTCGTTTCATCAATCTGCAAAACCGCTCCGGCGCTGAGATTGAGGCCAAATGGCAGAACAAAGGCGCCGGATGCACCGCTTTTGTCAGGGCTAATCTCAACGGCAAGAGCACGCTGTCTTTTATCATCAACCTGTTGCTGGGACATGGAACAGAGGACTTTTTGCGCTTCATCCTGCTTTTGTACAAGGCAGGAAACTGTCCAGTTGCCGTAAGTTTCAGAGAGCGATGATGCCCCGCCGGGTAATCCGGTGGCAGCGGATACGGATGCAATATGCAGTGCCAGACAGAGTGTGGTTCCGGTTATTATTCTGAGGATGTTTTTGTTACTCATCACTTGCGCTCCCCTGTTTTATTGAATGACGGACGGATATTTCAGAAACCGGCAGAGATGGTTTTCGCCGGTTCTGCAGAATTGAAAACAATCCGCACCATAGACAGTTTTGGCCGGTGAAATACTGACAATTATATATGTTTTACGGGGATAAAATCGGAGCATTCCGGCAATGCGGCAATATCGGGCTTTATTGGTTAAGCCTGTGCTTGCAACTATGCAAACAAGCCGTTAAATCAGATTATGATGGGCTGAAACTCCGGTCATTGAATATACATTTCTGTAGGGCTGAAAACATATGTTGTTTTTGTGCTGACAATAATGATGTGAATGATTGTGCAGACAGAATGAAATCCCATCCGGTCGGGGAGCCTTGGGAGGGGTTTATGAACAGAAGACATTTACTGGCTTTAACCGCAGCAGCTGCATTGTCGGCAGCATTGCCGCAAATGAGTTTTGCGGCGGAAACCATCAAAATCGCAGACGTGATTGAACTGTCCGGCGCAGGCGCGACCGTTGGCACCAACTGGCGTGATGGTTTGAAGCTGGCTGTTGAAGAGATCAATACCGCAGGCGGCGTGCTCGGACAGCAGCTCGAAGTCACAGACTATGACACGCAGACCGATGCAACGACTTCGCGCGCTATGGTGCAGAAGGCGATTGACGACGGCGCTTATGTGATTATGGGGCCGATTTATTCCGGCTCGGTCAAAGTCAATATGATGGTTGCCATGCAGAATGGCGTGCCGCAGCTGACTGGTGCGGAAGCACCATTCATCACCGATCTCGGCAATCCTTATATTTTCCGCACATCCTTCGGCGCGCAGCAGTCGATGCCGAAACTGGTGAAATATCTCACCGATGAGCTGAGTGCCAAAACCGTTGCCGTTGCATGGGTCAATAATGATTTCGGCAAAGGCGGACGTGATGCGTTTGTTGCGGAGCTTGACAAACGTGGCATCAAGCTTGCCGGCGATGTGTCCAGTGAAGTCGGTCAGGCGGACTTTGCCGCTGACGTGGTGAAGCTTAAAGACAGCAATGCCGATGTGATCTTCGCCTATTTGCACGAAGAAGAAAGCGCACGTCTGCTGAAAGAAATGCAGAAACAGGGCGTAAAGCAGCCGATCTTTGGTGAAACCACACTGATGAACCAGAAGGTGATTGATCTGGCCGGTGATGCAGTGAACGGCGTGCGTGGCCATGTTGGTTTGACCGCCGATGCACCGGTGCAGGCTGTGCAGGATTTTGCCAAGAAATTTGAAGGCAAATATGGTTACAAGCCGGATCATAATGCGATTAAAGCCTATATGGGCGCTTATATCGTGAAATATGTGACCACGAAAAACGGCAAAGTTGACCGTCAGGCCTTTGCTGATACGCTTCACGGGCTGACCATCACCCCTGCCGATGAGCCGGGCATTCTGATGGAAACCACATGGGATGACAAAGGCGAAGTGAACCGTGAGAGCTTCCTTGTGGAAGTCAAAGACGGCAAGCAATCTGTCGTTTCCACACTGCCGAAGCTTTAACGCATGTCGCGGAAAAGTGGATGCCGGTTTTCCGATAACGACATGCGTAACAATAAATAGTCGTTGCGTATTCCGGCGGGGTGTCCGCCGGAATATGCCCGCAAAACGGACTTTTCCTGATGGCTACTTTCTTTCAGTTGCTGGTGTCGGGTCTGGCAACAGGCTCGATCTATGCCCTTGTGGCGATCGGCTTTACGTTGCTCTGGCAGGCTTCGCAGACGATCAATTTCGCGCAGGGCGAATTTGTCATGCTGCCCGCATTTTTTGTGCTGGCAGGCACGCAGATTTTAGGTCTCAGCTTTCCGGTTGCCATTTTGCTGGCGCTGGTGCTGACACTGCTGTTTCTGGGCTATGGCTTCAAACGTATCATCATTGATCCGTTGCTGCCGCATGGCGTGTTGCCGATTGTTATTGCGACAATTGCGCTGGGCATTCTGTTGAAAGAAGGCGTCAAACAATTCTATACGGCGGAAGCCATGCCGTTTCCGGCGCTGTTTACCGACCGCACATTGAATATTTTCGGCGCGGCGATTTCGGTGCAGGATATTGCGGTTCTGGCGATCTCGCTTGGCACTGTGGTACTGCTGCAGTTTTTCCTCAACGGCACCAAGACAGGGCGCTGTATGCAGGCAACGGCGCAAAATCCGCAGGTGGCGGAAATTCTCGGTGTGCCGGTTAAGCGCATGATTCTCTATACATTTCTGATTAATGGTGCGCTGGCTCTGCTGGCCTCCATTCTGATTTCACCGATCTATCTGGCGAAATTCTCCAATGGTGAGACTCTGGGGCTGATCGCCTTTATCGCGGCGATTGTCGGCGGCTTTAACCAGATTCGTGGTGCCTTGGCCGGTGGTCTGCTTATCGGCGTGATTGATAATCTCTCAGCTGCTTATATTTCCGCATCCTATCGCTCGGCAGTGCCGTTGATCCTGCTGATTGTGATTATTCTCGTGCGCCCGCAAGGGCTGCTCGGCAAGGCGGAGGGACGGACAATATGAGCCTTCGCAAAATACTCTTTCTGCTGGCCGGTCTGGCAATTCTGATCGCTCTGCCGTTTTCGCAATCCAATTATGGTCTGCTGGTGCTGTCGTCGTGGCTGATCTATTCCATTGCTGCCATGGGGCTTAACCTGACGCTCGGCTATGCGGGGCAGATTTCACTGGCGCAGGCAGGTTTTATGGCGCTGGGTGCCTATACTGTGGCGCTGATGACAATGGCCGGTATCGCATGGCCATTCGCATTAATTGCGGCAATGCTGTTGTGCTTTGTGCTTGGTCTGCTGCTCGGTTATCCGGCTTTGCGGGTGCAGCATCATTTTCTGGCTTTTGTCACGCTGGCTTTCAATGCGCTGGTTATTCTGGTGTTGCGCAATGAAGAATGGCTGACAGGCGGGACATACGGCCTGACGGGTGTTCCGCGTCCGGAAATTTTAGGCATGAAAACCATGATGGCCACGCCGTTTTATTATTTCGTGCTTGGCCTGTTTGTGGTGATGGCACTGGCGCTTTACGGCATTATCCGCTCTCCTTGGGGGCGGGCATTTAAAGGCCTGCGTGAGAACCCGATCCGCGCCAATAGTCTGGGCGTTGATGTTCGTAAAATGACCTTGCTGGCCTTCGCTATCGGTGCTGCCTATGGCGGTCTTGCGGGTGGTCTGATTGCGCAGCTCACCCAATATATCGAGCCGCATTCTTTCGGTCTGCCGATCTCACTTAAAATCCTGCTGATGGTAATTGTCGGCGGTGCTGGCTTCTTCTTCGGGCCGGTACTGGGGGCTTTCCTCATTGTACTGGCGCCGGAATTCCTGCGCTTTACCGAGGGCTATTATCTGATGCTCTATGCGGTGCTGGTGATTGTGCTGATGGTGTTCTGCCCGACAGGACTTTTGGGACTGGCAGAGCGCGCTAAAAATGCACTCAAGCAGCGCCGTAATCCGCAGGCAACCGCATGGACGACAAAAGCAGCGCTCGACAGCAACGGGGAGAAAAACCAATGAACCCCGTTCTTTCTGTGCGTAATCTGAGCAAGAATTTCGGCGGTGTAACCGCTGTGGATGATGTGTCCTTTGAGGTGCATGAAGGGGAAATCCTCGGCCTGATCGGGCCGAATGGCAGCGGCAAATCCACTTTGTTCAACTGCATTCTCGGGCAATTGCCTGCCACAAACGGCACGGTGCTGGTAGACGGGCAGAATGTTGCGGGCAAACGCCCAAGCGACCTCAATAAGCTCGGCGTCGGCCGCACCTTTCAGATGCTGCAGGTGTTTCCGGATATGAGCGTGCTGGATAATATTATTCTGGCCGGTCAGGAGCATAAAGGCTCGATGCTGTCGCGTTTGTTCGGTCGTCCGGATGCCGGTTTGACTGAAGAAGCGAAGACGATGATCGAGTTCTTCCGTCTCACACATCAGACCCATGAAAAAGCAGGTTCACTGTCTTACGGGCAGCAGAAACTGCTCGACGCGGCGATGGCCTTTATGGCGGGGCCGAAGCTGGTGATGCTGGATGAACCCGCAGGCGGGGTCAATC
Organism: Pseudochrobactrum sp. XF203; assembly: GCF_020341615.1. Lineage (NCBI taxonomy): Bacteria > Pseudomonadati > Pseudomonadota > Alphaproteobacteria > Hyphomicrobiales > Brucellaceae > Pseudochrobactrum > Pseudochrobactrum sp. XF203. The sequence goes on from NZ_CP084392.1 coordinate 789,749, forward strand.
TGACCATGCTGGCCGACCTCAAAGAGCGCCTCAAGGCGTTCAACCGTGAGCGCGGCGCGACCTTTGTGGTGATCGAGCATAATATGGAATTTGTCATGTCGCTCTGCACGCGCATTATTGTGCTGGCAAACGGGCGTATCATTGCCGAAGGCGATCCGGAAACCGTGCGTAACAATCCGGACGTCATTGAAGCCTATCTGGGAGGCTGAGCCATGCTGGAACTGAAACAGGTCTTTGGCGGTTACGGCAAAATGACCATTCTCAACGGTACGTCTTTTCGCATTGAAAAAGGCACGATCACCACTGTGATCGGCCCTAACGGTGCGGGCAAGTCTACGGTTTTTAAAGCGATTTTCGGCCTTTTGAATATTCGCTCAGGTCAGGTTCTGCTCAATGACAAGGATGTGACAGGGCAGGCGCCTGCAAAAATGCTGGCTCATGGCGTGAGCTATGTCCCGCAGGGGCGCAACCTGTTTCCGATGCTGTCGGTCAGACATAATCTGGAAATCGGCGGCATCTCGGCACCGGATCAGAATAAAATTGCACGGCGCATTGATGAGGTGATGGAGCAATTCCCGATCCTCAAAGAGAAGGCCAATCAGCAGGCGATCACGCTCTCCGGCGGTCAGCAGAAGCAGTTGGAAATTGCCCGCGCGCTGCTGCTTGATCCGAAGCTGATCCTGATTGATGAACCTTCCATTGGTCTGTCTCCGCAAATGGTGAGCGAGACATTCCGCACGCTTATCCGTCTGCGTGATGCGGGTGTGACTGTGCTGATGGTTGAGCAGAATGCCAAGGCGGCACTGGCGATGTCTGACTATGGTTTGGTGCTGGAACAGGGGCAGACGCGGATGCATGACAAGGCAGATGCGCTGCTGGCTGATCCGCGTGTCGGGCAGCTGTTTCTTGGTGCCAGCCTCGAAGAGGCGTGAAATAAAAGAAGCCTCGAAGAGGCGTGAACTAAGAAAAGGCCTCGAAGAGGCGGAAACAAAAAACAGCCCCGCATGAGCTATCATGCGGGGCTGTTCTGTTTCTGATTATTCTCAGGCTGATTTCAGCAGATCGCCATGGGGGTCGATGACGAATTTCTTCGCAGCGCCCTGATCGAAGCTTTCATAGCCTTTCGGTGCGTCATCCAGCGAGATCAGCTGGGCATTAACGATTTCCGCAATATTCAGCCGGTCGTAGAGAATGGCCTGCATTAGCTGACGGTTATATTTCAGCACTGGTGTCTGGCCGGTGTGGAAGCTCTGTGCTTTTGCCCAGCCGAGGCCAAAGCGCAGAGACAGGCTGCCGACTTTGGCGGCTTTGTCCACCGCGCCCGGATCTTCGGTCACATACAGTCCCGGAATGCCTATATTACCAGCGGCACGGGTGATCTCCATCATCTGATTGAGAACAATGGCCGGTTGCTCGCCGCCTGCATGGCCGCGTGCTTCAAAGCCCACAGCATCAATGGCGCTGTCCACTTCATTGCTGCCGGTAATATCGGCAATCAGATCGCCAAGACGATCGGAAGCTGAGAGGTCAACCGGTTCAAAACCGACTTTTTTGGCATGGGCAAGGCGTTCTTTGTTGAAGTCGCCGATCATCACTACGGCTGCACCGAGAATACGGGCGGAGGCTGCAGCCGCCAGACCGACAGGGCCTGCACCGGCCACATAAACGATGGAGCCAACGCCGACACCGGCTTTAACGGCGCCGTGAAAGCCGGTCGGCAGAATATCGGACAGCATAGTCAGATCGCGAATTTTGGCGAGCGCACGGTCGCGATCCGGAATTTTCAGCAGGTTAAAATCGGCATAGGGAATCGTGACATATTTGGCCTGACCACCGATCCAGCCGCCCATATCCACATAACCATAGGCACCGCCGGCACGGGACGGATTAACGGTGAGGCACACACCGGTATCCTGCGCACGGCAGGTGCGGCAGCGGCCGCAGGCGACATTGAACGGCACAGAGACGATATCGCCGATCTCCAGCATTTCAACATCCGCACCTTTTTCAATCACTTCACCGGTGATTTCATGACCGAGAACAAGACCTGCTTCCGCCGTAGTGCGGCCGCGCACCATATGCTGGTCAGAGCCGCAAATATTGGTAGTAATAACTTTCAGGATAACGGCATGTTCGATTTTGCGCCCCGTCGGATCGGCAAAAACCGGATCTGCAATATTCTGTACTTCAACCTGCCCCGGACCCGTATAGACGACACCACGGTTGCTGCTCATGGATTTTCCTCCCAGATAAATCACCAGATGAATGAGATGCGTAAATGTTGGATTGAAGATCACTGCAATGCTGACCAGAGCATATTCCAAGTTTGGCGAGATATCGTTCTGGACGCGACATCTGGTGTAGTGAATGGGCAGGCTGATATTTTGGGTCAGGCAAGTGCCCGCTCATGGTGAAAGCTGCGGCTGTCCTGCGGTGCCTGTTCGCGACTGTTCAATCCGTAATCGCGGGTAATATCTGCCACCCGCAGCCGGTAGTCGGCAAAAACACCGCTGCGTCCCGCAGCTTGCGCCGAGCGATGCATGAAGCTTAAGCGCCAGCTTTTCACCGCCTCTTCATCGCGGAAGAAGGAGAGGGAGAGAACTTTATCCGGATCAGTGAGGCTCTGAAAACGCTCGACGGAGATAAAGCCGTCAATCTGTTGCAGTTCTTCTTTCAGGCTTACAGCAATATCCAGATAGGTGTTTTTTTGTCCTTTTGCAGGACGGACTTCAAAAATAACGGCGATCATGGGGGAGACTCCTTGTGCGTTTCTGCGCAGGCAAATACTCCATTGAGTTGCATCAATGCTTCGGCTATCATCGAACTATGAAAGATGGTCCTGTCATAGCTTCTGTTGCCGCATTGATCGGCGACCCCGCCCGCGCAAATATCCTCACGGCGCTGATGGATGGCCGTGCTTTGACGGTCAGTGAACTGGCAGGCGTGGCCGGTGTCACTGTGCAGACGGCCAGCGGACATCTCACCAAATTAAGCGAAGCCGGTTTGCTCACGGCAGAAAAACAAGGGCGGCATCGTTATTTTCGTCTCTCGGGTGCAGATGTGGCGCAAGTGCTGGAAGCTCTGATGGGTTTGGCGCAACGCACGGGTGCTGTGCGGGTACGTACAGGGCCTAAAGATGCAGCGTTGCGTGAGGCGCGGATTTGCTACGATCATCTGGCGGGTGAGGCGGGCGTCATGCTGTTCAACGGGCTGACGGCGCGTAATTATCTGCAAGCGACAGAGCAGGATGAGCTGCAACTGACAGATCAAGGGCGTGGATTTTTCCATACGCTCGGCCTTGAGCTGAAGCCGCTGGAAAGCAAACGCCGTCCGCTTTGTCTGCATTGTCTGGATTGGAGTGAGCGTCGCCATCATCTCGGCGGTGCGCTCGGTGCAGCAGTGCTGGATATGATGCTGGAGCGTAACTGGCTACGCCGCGAACAGGGGCGTGCACTCTATTTTACGGCGCAAGGGCGGCAGGAATTTGATCGCCGCTTTAGCTGTCAGTAGTTGTTATCACGCTATATCTGGTAAAATTTACGCGATTTTCACGAATAGTCTTTTCAAAAAGTCATATCCGTGTTACCAGCCGCTGCCAATTCAATTGAAACGATAAGAGTCGTTGCACCCTCTGCTCCCACAGGGTGTTTTACCTGTTTAAAGGAATTGGCCATGGCGAAAATTGTTGAATCATCCACCGGCGCATACGCGCTGACTTTTGATGATGTCCTGCTGCAACCCGGTCATTCCGAGGTTATGCCTGGTCAGGTCGATCTGCGCACCACCATTGCTGAAGGCATTGAACTGAACCTGCCGCTGCTCTCCGCAGCGATGGATACAGTAACCGAATCCCGTCTCGCTATTGCTATGGCGCAGGCTGGCGGTATCGGCGTTATTCACCGCAACCTGACACCGGAATTGCAGGCAGAAGCTGTTCTGCGCGTTAAGAAATTCGAATCCGGCATGGTTGTAAACCCTGTCACTATCGGTCCTGACGCAACATTGGCTGATGCACAGGCGCTGATGCGTATGCACGGTATTTCCGGTATTCCTGTTGTTGAAAATGCCGGTAAAGGCCCGGGTCGTCTGGTCGGTATCTTGACCAACCGCGATGTGCGTTTTGCCTCTGATCCGGCACAGAAAATCTACGAATTGATGACCCGTGAAAATCTGGTCACTGTGCGTGAAAACGTTAATCAGGAAGAAGCCAAGCGTCTTCTCCACCAACATCGCATTGAAAAACTGCTGGTTGTTGATGCGCAGGGTCGTTGCACTGGTCTGATCACCGTCAAGGATATGGAAAAGTCGCAGCTCAACCCGAATGCCGCTAAAGATGCGCAGGGTCGTCTGCGTGCTGCTGCTGCAACTTCGGTTGGCGATGATGGTTTTGAACGTGCGGAACGTCTGATCGAAGCCGGTGTTGATCTGCTGGTTGTTGATACTGCCCATGGTCATTCGCAGCGCGTTCTCGATGCGGTCACCCGCATGAAGAAGCTGTCTTCCGATGTACGTATCCTTGCCGGTAACGTAGCAACCGGTGCAGCAACACAGGCTCTGATTGATGCCGGTGCCGATGCGGTTAAAGTCGGTATCGGCCCTGGCTCGATCTGCACCACCCGTATTGTTGCCGGTGTTGGCGTACCGCAGTTGTCCGCGATTATGGGTGCGGTTGAAGTCGCCCAGAAAGCCGGTATTCCGGTTATCGCTGACGGCGGTATCAAATTCTCCGGTGACTTCGCCAAGGCACTGGCTGCCGGTGCATCGGCTGCTATGGCCGGTTCGCTGCTGGCCGGTACGGAAGAAAGCCCGGGTGAAGTTTACCTGCATCAGGGACGTTCGTATAAGTCCTATCGCGGCATGGGTTCCGTTGGTGCGATGGCACGCGGTTCCGCTGACCGTTACTTCCAGGCGGAAGTGCGTGATGAGCTGAAACTGGTGCCGGAAGGTATTGAAGGTCAGGTTGCCTATAAGGGTCCTGTTGCCAATATCCTGCATCAGCTGGCCGGTGGTCTGCGTGCTTCTATGGGTTATGTCGGTGCAAAAACACTGCCGGAATTCCGCGAGAAGGCAACATTTGTTCGTATCACCAATGCGGGTCTGCGTGAAAGCCACTCGCACGGTGTGACCATCACCCGTGAAAGCCCGAACTATCCGGGTAGCGTATAAGACGAATACGAAAAGGCCGGTTTAACCGGCCTTTTTTATTGCTTGGGAAGCTGGGTGATTTCATTATCTGAAAGCAACAAGGGTTGTGCTGCTTGTCTGGCCAGTTCGGCCAACGCGTTAAAGTCGGCAAGACGCTGGCTTTGTTTGCGCCAGAACAGACCGACTTGGCGTCTTGGGCAATTATCCGAAAACGGTACGATGCGGATGCGCTTATGCGGAACCTCAGAGCGGATGGCGATTTCCGGTATCAGCGTCAGCCCCATATCATTGCTGACCATTTGCAGCAGCGTGGCCATGCTGGTCGCACCAAAATTCACTAAAGTGCGTTCGCGAGGAAGTGCGCAGACCTCAAGCGCCTGATCGCGCAAACAATGCCCTTCTTCCAATAGCAGCAGCTTTTCCAATGCTGCATTGCCCTGTGTGAGCGGTGAGGGCAGGACGTCATTGTTATTGCTGGAAGTGGCGATCAGAAACCGGTCATCAAACAGGTGTTTGCCCGTCAAGTAGGGATCATGAACCGGCATAGCGGCAATCACCGCATCGAGTTCACCATTGCGCAATTCTTCCAGCAGCTTGTCGGTCAGTGCCTCGCGCAGTTCCAGCGTCAGTGCCGGATATTGCTGTTTCAGCGCCTGAATAAGATCCGGCAGCAAATAGGGGGCAATGGTTGGGATGATGCCAAGCCGCAGCCGTGACTGTAAAATACCGCTCTTCTGCTCGGTCAGTTCTTCCAGCGCACGGATTTCCTGTAAAATCACTTTAATGCGCGGCCAGAGTGTGTGACCGAGTTCTGTGAGCAGAACTGATTTATTGGCGCGCTCAAAGAGCGGGCTGCCGGCGAGATTTTCCATTTCTGCAATCTGTGCGGATAAAGCGGGTTGCGAAACAAAGACTGTTTCGGCGGCTTTGCGAAAATGCAGATGGGTGGCGAGCGCATCGAAATAGCGCATTTGCTTGACTGTAAACATGATAAGAAAATCCTATCAATAATCACAGGAAATTCAATTGGAAATTATGGTTAGAATAGTTCTATTCTGTAGAAAGAGCATGAGAATGCAATTTCAATCCTGATCGGTGTATATCGTTAAGTTATTGAAATTGAGTATTTAATACATGTTTTGGCTGGTGCGGAATACCTGAAGGTGGTTCTGCGCCCGTCATAATCTTGTCATGCAGATTTTTTTATAATGGCTCAAAACAGAGCCAATCATACAAGGGAGAGCTAAAAATGGCCGATCGTCCGATTATGACCACAAGTGCGGGTTCACCGATTCCGGATAACCAGAATTCCCTGACAGCAGGCGAGCGCGGTCCTGTCCTGATGACTGACTACCAGCTCATTGAAAAGCTGGCACACCAGAATCGTGAGCGTATTCCTGAGCGTGCGGTTCATGCCAAGGGCTGGGGTGCCCATGGTACACTGACCATTACCGGTGATATTTCCAAATATACCAAAGCGAAAGCCTTGCAGCCGGGTGCGAAGACCCCGATGATTGCGCGCTTCTCCACCGTTGCCGGTGAAGCCGGTGCGGCAGATGCCGAACGCGACGTGCGCGGTTTTGCATTGAAATTCTACACTGAAGAAGGCAATTGGGATCTTGTTGGCAATAATACGCCGGTCTTCTTTGTGCGTGATCCGGTGAAATTCCCGGACTTCATTCACACTCAGAAGCGCCATCCGAAAACCAATATGCGCTCCGCCACAGCGATGTGGGATTTCTGGTCGCTGTCACCGGAAAGCCTGCATCAGGTAACAATCCTGATGTCTGACCGTGGTCTGCCGACAGACGTACGTCACATCAATGGTTACGGCTCGCATACTTATTCGTTCTGGAATGATGCCGGTGAGCGCTATTGGGTGAAATTCCACTTCAAGACCATGCAGGGGCACCAGCACTGGACGAATGCGGAAGCCGAAAAAATTGTCGGCCAGACCCGTGAATCCACACAGGCCGACCTGTTTGGTGCGATTGAAAAGGGTGAATTCCCGCGCTGGAAAGTGCAGGTTCAGATCATGCCTGAACTCGATGCCGATAAAACACCTTATAACCCGTTTGATCTGACCAAGGTCTGGCCGCATGCGGATTATCCGGTGATGGATATCGGTATTATGGAGCTGAACCGTAACGCCGACAATTACTTTGCGGAAATCGAGCAGGCTGCCTTCTCGCCGTCGAATATCGTGCCGGGTATCGGCTATTCGCCGGATAAGATGCTGCAGGCGCGTGTATTCTCCTATGCGGATGCGCATCGCCATCGTCTTGGCACGCATTATGAGCAAATTCCGGTCAATAAGCCTGCATGTCCGGTGCATCACTACCATCGCGACGGTCAGATGAATACTTATGGCGGTATCGCGACCGGCAATCCGGATGCTTATTATGAGCCAAATTCCTTCAATGGTCCGGTTGAGCAGCCATCGGCGAAAGAACCGCCGCTGAAAATCTCCGGTGACGTTGATCGTTACAATCACCGTATCGGCAATGATGATTATTCGCAGCCGCGCGCACTGTTTAACCTGTTTGATGCAGGTCAGAAGAGCCGTTTGTTCTCGAATATTGCTGCGGCAATGGGCGGTGTTCCGGGCTTTATCATTGAGCGTCAGCTTGGCCATTTCAAACTGATCCATCCGGATTATGAAGCCGGTGTCCGTGCAGCCCTCAAGGAAGCGCATGGTTATGAAGCCAATACGATTTCCAATGAGGAAAAGCAGACTGCTGCTGAATAAGTGGTAGGAACGCAATATAAAGAAGCCGGAGCAGTGATGCTCCGGCTTTTTCTTTTGCTCAGGTCGTTTCACTTTGGCGCATTTTAAGCTATGCGGTGAGAACATATGAACAAGATAAAGACAGGAAAGCGGTAAAGATGCGTTTGGGCGGACGGTTGCAGGCAGCGATAGAAGTGCTGGAAGATATTGAACGCCAGAGCCGTGCTGCTTCCGATGCGCTGAAAGATTGGGGTGCAGCGCACCGCTTTGCCGGAGCCGGCGACCGCGCTGTGATCGGCAATATTGTCTATGACGTTCTGCGCCGTAAGCTGTCATTCGGCTGGCAGATGGATGCGCAGGATGCCCGCTCACTGGTTTATGCCTCTGTCCTGAGTGATCCTGATATGGGTGCGGAGTGGCTGGAGGTTAATCTGGCTGGTGATAAATTTGCTCCAGAGCCGCTTGAGGGTGAGCGCTTGCAGGCTTGGGAAAGTCGTGATCTGAGTGATGCGCCGGATTATATCCGCGCCGATATTGCCGAGAGTTGGGTGCCGGAATTTTCAGCCTTGTTTGGTGAAAACTGGGTTGCACAGGCTGCTGAACTTGCCACGCGTCCGCCGGTTGATCTGCGGGTCAATACGTTGAAGACCAATCGCGACAAGGTGCTGGTCGCGCTGGAAGGTCTGAAAAATGCCGGTGCAGAAGCTGCGCCTTTTCTGCCGGAAGCGGTTCGTATTCCGCCTTTGCGTGCGCTTGGCCGTCATCCGAATGTACAGACCGAGCAGGCTTTTCTCGATGGCTGGTATGAGGTGCAGGATTTAGGCTCGCAGCTTGCCGCGAAACTGGTTGGCGCACAGCCCGGTCAGCAGGTTATGGATTATTGCGCCGGTGCCGGTGGCAAGACGCTGGCTCTGGCCGCAGCCATGCAGAATAAAGGGCAGATTCATGCCTATGATGCCGAGCGCTCGCGTCTCAATCCGATCCATGATCGCCTGAGCCGCGCCGGTGTGCGTAATACACAGGTACATAACCGGCCGGAAAATCTGGAGCCTTATAAAGGTCAGATGGATATTGTGTTGACTGATGCGCCATGCACCGGTTCCGGCACATGGCGTCGCCGTCCGGATGCAAAATGGCGCCTGACCGATGTGCAGCTTGAGCGCCGCGTTGCCGATCAGCATGAAGTGCTTGAAGCGGCCAAACATTATGTGAAGCCGGGTGGTCGTCTGGTCTATGTGACCTGTTCGCTGTTTGCTTCCGAGAATAACCGGCAGATCGCCCGTTTTCTCTCGGAAAACTCCGATTACAGGGCGCTGCCGATGGTCGAGTTGTGGAGCGGCATCACCGATCAGGCGCAGCCGCATTATCCAGATTTCGGTGCCGTGTTCTCGCCGCTTTCCACGGATACAGACGGCTTCTATATTGCTGTTTTGCAAAATCAGCCTGCCTGAGTATCGGGTATTATTCTTATCCGGATCGTAATATTGAAAAAATACGGGCTTTTTCTCCATTAAAGCTGGTATTTTTTTCTGTTTGCGCTATTAGCTGGGCTTGAATAGCAGTATCCGATATAAATATATGTCTATAAGGATATATCCTGTTTTCGGTCGTATATGGACATGCTTTGTACGAACCGGTGGTTGGAATAGGTTCTGAAGACTGTTATGGAGATGCCATAAAACTGACATTCAGTGTATAAGACTGAGGGATATTATGGCAGTACCGAGAATAGCAGAACCGGATTTCAAAGAACGGGTTGAGAAGAGTTTTGCACGTCAGGCGGCGATGAAGCTGATTGGCGCACAACTCACACGCTGCGAACCGGGTGTGGTTGAAGTGGAGCTGCCGTTTCGTGCCGATCTGACCCAGCAGCATGGGTTTTTGCATGCGGGAATTGTGTCTACGGCTCTTGATGCGGTCTGTGCCTATTCGGCGCTGACAATGATGCCGGCGGATGCCGCAGTGCTGACCATCGAGTTCAAGGTCAATCTGCTGGCGCCCGGTAAAGGCGACCATTTTCTGTTCCGCGGGAATGTAACCAAGCAGGGACGTACGATTATGGTCAGCGACGGTCAGGCATTTGCCGTCGGTGAGACTGAAGTGAAATTGGTAGCCACGATGACAGCGACGCTGATGGTGGTGAAAGATCGTGAAGATTTGCAGGACTAGGTTATCCTCTGAACACCTGTCCTGAGTGTGCTGTTTACGGAAGCGCTTCTGTAAACAGCTTTTTGATTTGAACCTCGCGCGGATTTATCCCAAAGCTCCGCGCAAGTCCGAATAAAAGGGTGTGCCGCAATCGTCTGTATTGACGGCCTCAGGTGTTAGAATGACCAAGATTATGTCCGCGCCGGTACAGGGTGCTTCAGAAGATGCGATGTCGATGCTGCAATATGTGCATGATTTCGGCGGCAAAAAAGTTCTGTTTGTTATGGCGTCCCCTTCAGAATACGGCCCGCATTTGCAGGCTATGTTCAAGCCGCTGATTACCGGTATCGGCCCTGTCGAAGCGGCTGTCGTGGTTTCTGCGGTTCTGGCTGACCTTTCCATGCGCGGTGCTCTGCCTGATCTGGTGGTGTCGCTTGGGTCTGCCGGTTCGGCAAAGCTGGTACAGACCGAGATTTATCAGGCGGTCAATGTCGGCTACCGCGATATGGATGCCTCGGCTCTCGGCTATGCCAAAGGCCAGACACCATCGGCTGATTTCCCGATTATCATTCCGTTGCCATATCATATTCCGGGTATTGCCAGCGCGTCCTTGTCCACAGGTGCAAATATCGTCACCGGTTCTGCCTATAATGATATTGATGCGGATATGGTGGACATGGAGAGCTTTGCGATCCTGCGTACCTGTCAGCGTTTTGCTGTGCCGCTTATCGGTTTGCGCGGTATTTCCGATGGTGATGAGGCGGTGAAGCAGGTGTCTGACTGGACACGTTATCTGCATATTATTGATGAGAAACTGGCACAGGCCGTGCGCTTGCTGGAAGCGGCAATGTTGCAGAGCACATTGGTCAAAACAACCGGCCATCCTGATCCGGGTCTTTACAAGGCTGATCTTGAGCGTACAGTGCCGCTGACGGTAAAATCCGGCGACTGATCTTATCTCCACTGTTTGTACCCTAATATATTGTCGCGGGTTTCGATTCCGGCTTGCAACAATCAACATAATTCTCTAGATGCTGCCCATGAGCACCCATCCCGATACTATCCTTATCATTGACTTTGGCAGTCAGGTCACGCAGCTGATAGCGCGGCGTGTGCGCGAGGCCGGAGTCTATTCCGAAATCGTGCCGTTCCAGCTGGCAGATGAAGCGTTCAAGCGCATCAATCCGAAAGCTGTGATCTTGTCCGGCAGCCCGCATTCGACCACCGATATCGGTAGTCCGCGCGCACCACAGGCAGTGTTTGAAGCCGGTATTCCGGTTATGGGCATTTGCTATGGTCAGCAGACCATGTGCGAGCAGCTGGGCGGCAAGGTCGAAAGCGGCCATGACCGTGAATTCGGTCGTGCATTCCTCGAAGTGAACGAGGACAGCGCACTGTTTTCCGGCATCTGGGCCAAAGGCACCCGCCATCAGGTGTGGATGAGCCACGGTGACCGTGTGACAGCGCTGCCGGAAGGCTTCAAAGTTGTCGGCACATCGCCGAATGCACCATTTGCAGCCATTGCCGATGAAAAACGCAAATATTTTGCGGTGCAGTTCCATCCGGAAGTGGTGCACACACCGGACGGCGCGAAACTCCTGCAGAATTTCGTCCATAATATTGCTGGCATCAAGCCGGACTGGACAATGTCCGCCTATCGCGAACAGGCTGTTGAAGCCATCCGCAAACAGGTTGGCAAAGGCAAGGTTATCTGCGCGCTTTCAGGCGGCGTGGACTCTTCCGTTGCAGCGCTGCTCATCCATGAAGCGGTTGGCGATCAGCTGACCTGTATTCTGGTTGATCACGGCCTGATGCGTAAGGATGAAGCGGCACAGGTTGTTGCAATGTTCAAAGAACATTACAACATGCCGCTGGTTCTGGTGAATGCGCAGGATCGTTTCATCTCCGCTCTGGAAGGGGAAACTGATCCGGAAGTGAAGCGTAAGACCATTGGCCGTCTGTTCATCGAAGTGTTCGAAGAAGAAGCTGCTAAACTCGGCGGCGCAGACTTCCTCGCACAGGGTACCCTCTATCCTGACGTGATCGAAAGCGTATCTTTCACCGGTGGACCTTCGGTTACAATCAAGTCGCATCACAATGTCGGTGGTCTGCCTGAGCGCATGAATATGCAGCTCGTGGAACCGCTGCGTGAACTCTTCAAGGATGAAGTGCGCGTTCTCGGTAAGGAACTCGGTCTGCCGGACAGTTTCATCGGCCGCCATCCGTTCCCGGGTCCGGGTTTGGCAATTCGTTGCCCGGGCGGTATCACCCGTGAGAAGCTTGAAATCCTTCGTGAAGCTGATGCAGTCTATCTGGACGAAATCCGCAAAGCCGGTCTTTATGACAAGATCTGGCAGGCTTTCGCGGTGTTGCTGCCGGTTCAGACCGTTGGTGTTATGGGCGACGGCCGTACATACGAATTCGTTTGTGCGCTGCGTGCGGTAACATCGGTTGACGGTATGACAGCTGATTTCTACCACTATGATATGGACTTCCTTGCCAAGGCAGCGACCCGTATTATCAATGAAGTACGCGGTATTAACCGCGTGGTATATGATATTACCTCGAAGCCTCCGGGCACCATTGAGTGGGAATAAGTTGAAGAACAATGCGCCAATCGGCGCATTGTTTTTTTCTGGAGCATTTCACAGTCAAGTTGATCCAATTTGACGTAGGGATAATGCGACAAACTAAAGAATCCAGAGCGAGCATTGCGATCCAACATGAACGTAAACCGCTTTGGGTATGATCAGCGCATAAACCTGAGCGGGCAAACGAATGAACAGCAGCGAAAAGATTTACTCCGGCAAGACCAAAGACCTCTACGCCTTGGAGAACGGCAACATTCTTCTGGTGTTCAAGGATGATGTAACCGGCTCGGATGGTGTGATTGATCCGGGTGCAAATACCGTTATTGGTCAGGTTGAAGGCAAGGGGCGCAAGTCTCTTGGCATGACGGATTATTTCTTCAAGCGACTGCATGCTGCTGGCGTGCCTACCCATTTGGTCAATCTTGATCTTGAAAAGGGCACGATGGAAGTTCGCCGTGCCGAGCCTTTGGGCAAGGATATTAACGGCACCGGCGGCTTTGAATTTGTTTGCCGCACCCGTCCTTGGGGCAGTTTCATTCGCCGTTATCAGCAATATATTCGTAACACTGAACAGAAATTTGACTATCTCGTTGAAATTACTGTGAAAGACGATGAACGCGGCGATCCGCTTATCAATGATGACACCATCGTTGCGCTCGGCCTCTTAAGCCCTGACCATCTTGCAAAGGCTAAGGACATTACCCGTAATGTGTGCCGTATTGTAGAAGCTGACTTGCGTGGTTTGGGTCTGACGCTGATCGATATGAAGATTGAAATCGGCCTGATCGACGGTGAAGTCGTGGTTATCGATGAGATTTCCGCTGATGCCATGCGTGTTATGGATGAAACAGGCAAAGTGCTTGAACACGGCAAAGTCTATGAAAAGCTGATCGGCTGACTGAGAAAATATTTCTATCTTCTTTTCATAAGTGAAACGGATAATAAAAACACCGCCGCAGTTGCGAAAACTGCGGCGGTGTTTTTATGTCCTGAGATTGAAAACCTGCCCCGTAACTGTTGTTTCGAGGCAGGGTAGATTGTTTTTTTATTTCACGACAATGCGTGCACCGGGCTTTACGCGGGAATGCAGGTCGATAATGTCCTGATTGATAAGGCGGATACAGCCTGCGGAAACACCCTTGCCGATCGATGAAGGTTTATTCGTGCCGTGGACACGGTAATAAGTGTCGATGCCGTCTTTATGCATATAGAGTGCGCGCGCGCCCATCGGATTTCCCGGGCCGCCGTCAACGCCGTCTTTGTAGCGCAGATACTGGTTCGGATTGCGCTTGATCATATTCTGGGTTGGCGTCCAGCGTGGCCATGCGGCCTTATGCGCGATAATTGCATCGCCGCCGTTAAAGCCGCGTGCTGCGGGGCCGACACCCACGGCATAGCGGACAGCCTTGCCTTCCGGCAGCACAAAATAGAGATAGCGGGCAGGCTGATCGACAATAATGGTGCCCGGTTTTTCTGTGGTCTTGTAATCGACAACAGTCCGGCGATGTTCCGGTTTCAGCTTGGTCAGATCAATCGCAGGGATCTGGTAATTCTGATCCGTCATTGCGCGATACATATGCGCGGCGCTGTCAGTTTCCGGTGTCGCTGCCGGCTCGGATACCGGTTCCGGTTTCACCGGCTGCGGCTGGGTTACGCTGGCATTGAGCACAGGTGGCGGATTCTGGACAGTGGTACAGGCAGAAAGAGCAGCAGCGCAGGCGAATAACAGGGATAATTTCAGCGGGGATAATGACACGGACAAACCGGCTCCAGTTTTTAGCAAGGAAGACAGCTTGCTCCCTCGCGATACTTAAGGTTTTCTTAAGCGTCTACAAAGAGTTTACCAAGTGATCAATTATTTTTACAAAGATTGGGCGAATGTCAGAGGGATGGTATCTTTTTGGCAACGCTCAGTTCTGCACAGGGCAGGGAGCTGCAGAGCGGTTACTTCCCACGCTTCGGTTTCTGTCCCGATAAATGCTGGCACATATGGGACTGGAAAACAGTAATCGGCTGCGGCTTGGAGAAATAAAAGCCCTGAAGATACTGGACGCCTCTCTCTTGAAGATAATCGGCCTGCTGGCGTGTCTCGATACCTTCTGCAATGATCCGAAGCCCCAGTTGCTGCGACAGATCAATAATGCTCTGCAAAACATGGCGGGAGAAGTCATTGCTGCCAATGCCGGTAATAAAGCTACGGTCAATCTTGAGCAGATCCGCCTGAAACTCTTTCAGATAATTGAGATTGGAGTGACCGACGCCAAAATCGTCCAGTGCGATCAGAATTCCGGCCTGACGCAACGTATGGATTTGCTGTAACAGTTCCGGCGTTGGCTCTATTGCTTCACGTTCGGTCAGTTCCAGCATCAGCCGTATCTTGTTTTGCGAAAATTGGCTCAGGAAATAGTGACAGCTTTTGATCAATTCAGGATCGGCCAGATAAACGGCGGAAACATTGATACTGATATGGAAACCGTCAGGAAGCTGTTTCTCCAGCAGTCTAAATTCCTCCGCAACGCGCCGGATCAGGGCTGCCGTCATCGGAATAATCAGTCCGGAACGCTCCATAAAAGGAATAAAACTGTTTGGCAGGATCATGCCTTCAAGCGGATGATCCCAGCGGGTCAGCACTTCCGCACCAACCCATTCATGGGTGTCGCTCCGCACAATTGCCTGATAATAAGGGATAAATTCGTGGTTGCGAATGGCGCGCTTGGCCTCAGCAGTCATGTTGCGGGCATTGACCGTCATCCGGTTTGTTGCAAATGCACTCAGCCCGCCAAGAATGACGAGCAGGATGATAAGCGGCAGATGGCGGGATAAAATATAGTCCCGTAATGCGCCGCTGTGAAAACCGGTCTCAACCGAAAACGGATATTTATCGGAGCGGTCGCGGATCAGAATGCTGTTGCTGGTTCCGGCAGATATGTTGCGGACTTTGCCGTCCTGCTCAAGCCGGTAAGAACCGATAATCAGCGTTGTTGCCGGTGTCATCTCATGACTGTTGAGCAGCTGAATGATATGCAGACCGTCAATACCGGCCAGAATAGATGACGTGCCGTTTTTCCATCGGTAGAGCAAAATTGCACGGTCAGGTGAAACTCTGTTTCCGGCGATTAAGGCCAGACGGTCATCATAAAAATGGGCGCTTGTTACAGGCAGACGCGTGTCACCGTAAATGGTGCTGCAGGTTATTGTATCATTTTTGATGACTGCCAGCGATCTGACAAAAGATGCCGTGGTGGCTTTGATACGCAGTGTTTCGACAATTTCGGAGCAGGGTTTTTCAATAAGAGGTGCAGCGTCTTCAGTTACTTTTCTTGCATTGTCGAGAATATCATCAACATGTTCAATAACGGCACGGCTGGCTGATTGGGCTCTTTCCTGTAAAGTATTGCCGGATTGCCAATATAAAATCGGCAGTCCCAGAAGTATAGGCGTGAAAAAAGCCAGCAAAACGACAATAATATGCCGTGCTGTATAATTGCTTTTTCCGAGCTTAAACTGACGATGCCAAATCACTGCAAAGGCTTTCGTATTTATCTGCCTTTCCTCCCATACAGGGAAAGACTTAGGATTCAGTGTAAAATTTCATTTTTAGGTTTAATAAAACAACATTTGTCATTGTGTTCAGCTATGTTTTTTAACCGTGCAGAGCGCAGCAATGTCCCCTTGACTTCGGTTTATACTGCTGTCTTTATCGGGCTTGCGATGACTCAGATTGACCAATCCGCATCGCAGTTTTTTCTTCATACAGAACTGAAATGACAGGGCCGAGATTGCTGACTTTTTTTGTCGTTAATCACATGATGGAACATTTCTCAGGACTTAATGTCGGCTAGTTTCAGCCGCTGCGAAGTGCTGATGCCCTTTCTGTATTGCTAATCCATATCATCTGAAATTCACCGGCATAGCCGATGCTGCTTACGGGCGTATTGCGCCCATTAATCATCGCTATGAGTATAATCACCGTCATGACTATAGACGGTGGTAATGCCGTGTAATCTGCAACTCTTCCTGTTCTGCAGGACGCGTTGTGATGTCATTGATATTGGTCCGTGCAAAGCGCATCAGCTGTATTTTCTCGCAGCACGTCCATTCTTCACACAGGCTCCTTGAAATTCATAGCGGCTTGCCGAGGATTTGGCACGCCTTGCGATTTGCTGCGCCTGTGTTTTCCCGAAACCAAAGGAGACACCCTTGCATCTTACACCTCATGAAACCGACAAGCTGATGCTTGTAACCACCGGCCAATTGGCACAGCGCCGTCTCGCACGCGGGTTGCGTCTCAATTATCCGGAAGCCATTGCCCTTATTTCACTCGTCATGCTGGAGCTGATCCGCGACGGTCAGCACTCAGTCGCTGAGCTGATGCGCCTCGGCAGCACCATTCTCGGCAAGCGTGAAGTCATGTCCGGCGTGGCCGAGATGATTGAAGATGTGCAGATTGAAGGCACATTCAAAGACGGCACCAAACTGGTTGCCGTGCGCACGCCGGTCAGTGCTGACAAGGGCGACATGAAACTGGCACTCTATGGAAGTTTTCTGCCGGTTCCGGAGAAAATGCAGGATGATGCAGAGATTGGTATTGCCGGTCAGGTCATCTGTGCAGAGGGCGAAATCCAGCTCAATGAAGGGCGCGAAACTGTCACAATCAGCGTCACCAATACCGATAGCCGTCCGGTACAGATCGGCAGCCATTTCAATTTTGTTGAAACCAATCCGCGTCTGAAATTCGATCGTGAAGCAGCCTATGGCAAGCGTCTGGATATTCCGGCGGGTCTGGCTGCGCGCTTTGAACCGGGTGAAACCAAAGAGGTCACACTGGTGGCAATCTCCGGCAATCAGATCATCCGCGGCGGTAATAATCTGGTCGATGGTGCAGTGGACGCAGAGAATAAAGCGCGCACGCTTTCCCGCGTGAATGAGCGTGCTTTTTCCGACAGCCGCAGTGCTGAATGAGCGCTTTTATCACAGATCTTACGCAACAATTTAAGCTTGCAGAGTGCCGGATATATGCATCACGCCGCGCTCTGCCGATAAGGATAAAACATGGTCTATAAAATAACCCGTGCAGATTACGCCAAGTTTTTCGGCCCGACCAAGGGTGACAAAGTTCGTCTGGGCGATACTAATCTCTATGCGGAAGTCGAACATGATTACACTGTCTATGGTGACGAATGCATCTTCGGCTCCGGCAAGGTCATCCGTGATGGTATGGGGCAGGCAACCGGCATCAGCAGTGATAAGGCACTGGATTGTATCATCACCAATGCGCTGATCATTGATTATACCGGCATCGTTAAAGCTGATATCGGCATCAAGGATGGTAAAATCGCCGGTATCGGCAAAGCCGGTAATCCGGATATTATGGCTGGTGTGCATCCTGATCTGGTGATCGGGGTAAATACAGAGGTGATCTCAGGCGAGGGCTGTATCGTCACCGCCGGTGGTATTGATACGCACTTCCATTATATCACGCCGTCACAGCCAATTACTTCGATTGCCAGCGGTTTAACCACGGTGCTCGGCGGCGGTACTGGTCCTGCAACAGGCTCAATGGCGACCACCTGCACGCCAAATCCGAACTACTTGCATCATATGATGCAGGCGACCGATGATCTGCCGCTCAATGTGATCTTTACCGGTCGTGGCAGTTCATCCCGACCTGAAGGTATGCGCGAGCAGGTTCTGGCCGGTGCTGCTGGTCTGAAGCTGCATGAGGACTGGGGCACAACACCGGCAGCTATTGCAACCTGTATGGATATGGCTGACGAATATGACATTCAGGTCACCATTCATATGGATTCCGTCAATGAAAGCTGCACGGTGGAAGATTCCATCAAGGCTTTCGGTGGTCGCTCCATCCATGCCTATCATGCGGAAGGTGCAGGCGGTGGTCATGCGCCTGATCTGATGCGCATCTGTGCGGAAGCCAATGTGCTGACCAGCTCCACCACGCCGACTTTGCCTTACACCGTGAATACGGTGGAAGAGCATCTCGATATGCTGATGGTCTGCCATCATCTGGATAAGAATATTCCGGAAGATGTGGCTTTTGCAGCCAGCCGTATCCGTGCCAATACGATTGCTGCCGAAGGCGTGCTGCATGATATCGGCGCGATTTCCATGATGACATCTGACAGTCAGGCGATGGGGCGCGGCGGTGAGGTCATCATGCGCACATGGCAGGTCGCCGATCAGATGAAGGCGCAGCGCGGAAACCTGTCGCAGGATGGTGCAGGCAATGATAATTTCCGTATCAAGCGCTATATCGCCAAATATACCATCAATCCTGCCATTGCCCATGGTATCAGCCATCTCATCGGGTCAGTTGAGACAGGCAAAGTCGCGGATCTGGTATTGTGGAAACCAGCATTCTTCGGTCAGCGACCTGAACTGGTGATGAAGAGCGGTTTCATTGCCTATGCGCAGATCGGCGATGCCAATGCATCAATCCCGACACCGCAGCCGGTGATTATGCGTCCGATGTTCGGTGCTTTGTCTTCCGGTATCGGCAAAACATCAATTCTGTTCGTCAGTCAGGCTTCGGTCAATGATGGTAATGTGCTGAATCTCGGCCTGAACAAGCGTATCGAGCCGGTTGTCAAATGCCGTGGTCTGACCAAGGCTGACATGAAGCTCAATGATGCATTGCCGAAAATCACGGTTGATCCGAAGACGTATAAAGTCAGTGTTGACGGTGCAGAGGTCGGGGCGGAGCCGGTTTCTGTCGTGCCGCTCGCACAGCGTTACAACCTGTTCTGATTATTAAAGACAGCACGCCGTGTAGCAATATGCGGCGTGCTGCTACGAAAAATATTGAATATCCGGTTGCCGGATAAAACAGGCGCTCTAATTACGAGGCACTGTCGTTACAGCAATATCGCATCATTCTAAAATAATAATATTCCTTATTCTGTAACGCATCAAAAGACAGCACATCTTTCAGGATTATCACTGCAAAAGGAGATAGCTATGGGTAGTCAGCTGACAATTGTATTGGTGCACGGGTTTTGGGGCGGTGCCGCCCATTGGAGCAAAGTTATTCTCGAATTGTCCCGTAAAGGATATGACAAAATCCGTGCCGTGGAAATGCCGCTGACATCTCTGGCAGATGATGCGGAACGCACCCGCAAAATGGTTAAACAGCAGGAAGGCAAAGTTTTGCTGGTCGGCCATTCCTATGGCGGAGCGGTTATTACCGAGATGGGCAATCTGCCAAATGTTGCCGGACTGGTCTATATTGCGGCCTTCGCACCGGATGCAGGGGAAAGCCCTGGTGGTATCAGTCAGGCAAATCCGCCCGCAGCCATTGCCAATCTGGCTCCGGACAGTGACGGCTATCTCTGGATTAATTATGACAAATACCATGAAAGCTTCTGTCAGGATATGAGCGCGGACGAAGCGCTGGTAATGGCTGTAGCGCAGAAGGCGCCGATTGCCACGACATTCGGTGATAATGTGACCGACCCTGCATGGAAACATAAGCCGGTCTGGTATCAGCTTTCAACGCAGGATCACATGATCCATCCGGCCAATCAGAAACATATGGCTGAACGGATGAAGCCGCGTAAACTGATTGAGCTGGATGCAAGCCATGCTTCACTGGCTTCCCGCGCGGCAGAGGTTGCAAATCTGATTGATGAGGCTGCAAAAGCACTTGGCTAAAGCTGTTTCTATATTGATCCTGCCTGATTGCCGCTATGATGCGGCCTATTAAAACGGAGTGTGTCGCAGTGTTCACGCGCGACACATTCCGGCTTTGAACCGGCATATCATTACGATTTTCAGTCTTTTTTACCTGTGAGATTCCGGTGCATAAAGCCTGCACTGCGGAGTGCCGGAGGGTGCTGCGCATTTACGCGACCGGCTATTCATGATAATGGCGAAAATGTGGCATTGTTTTATCCCGCCGGATCAGGCGCTATAAAACAGGTCGTCTCCCGTGGACTGCAGCAGGTTTTGCTATCAGGATTTTGCGAGGAGGCCATTCATCTGCAAGACGTCAGAATGCTTTCTTACCAAAGACTGACAGGGAGCTACCATGCTGGAAAAGCTTTTCAAATTACAGGAACATAAGACCAATGTGCGCACAGAAGTGCTCGCCGGTCTGACAACGTTCCTGACAATGTCCTATATCATTTTTGTTAATCCGGACATTCTGTCCTCGACCGGCATGGATCGTAATGCGATCTTTGTCGCGACCTGTCTTGCCGCAGCGCTTGGCTCTATCGTGATGGCATTTGTTGCCAACTGGCCGATCGGTATGGCACCGGGCATGGGTCTGAATGCGTTTTTCGCTTTCACCGTTGTCGGTATTATGGGCTTCACATGGCAGCAGGCTCTGGGCGCTGTCTTTATCTCCGGTGTGATTTTCTTCATCCTCACCATTTCCGGCATCCGTAGCTGGCTGGTTGACGGTATTCCGAAATCCCTGCGCAGTGCGATTGCTGTCGGTATCGGCATGTTCCTTGCGCTGGTCGGTATGAAAAGCTCCGGCATTATTGTCGGCAGCGAAGCAACTTTCATCACCCTTGGCGACCTGACCAAAACCGGTCCGTTGCTGGCGATCTTCGGCTTCTTCGTGATGGCCGTTCTGGATGCGCTGAAAGTGCGCGGCGCAATTCTGATAGGTATTCTGGTTGTGACCGTTCTGTCGATCATGCTCGGCGTCAGCCAGTTTCAGGGCGTGTTCTCAGCACCGCCAAGCCTGATGCCGACATTTATGCAGCTCGATATTATGGGCGCTCTGCATGTGGGCTTCCTGCAGGTTATTCTGGTTTTCGTGCTGGTTGAAGTTTTCGACGCTACCGGTACGCTGATCGGCGTGAGCAAGCGTGCAGGTCTTATCCCTGAGGGTAAGCCGAACCGTCTGAACCGCGCTTTGTTTGCAGACAGCACTGCCATCATCGGCGGTTCACTGATCGGTACCAGCTCGACAACCGCTTATGTTGAAAGCGCTTCCGGCGTTCAGGCCGGTGGCCGCACAGGTCTGACAGCACTGGTTATCGCTCTTCTGTTCCTTGCTGCCTTGTTCATTTCACCTCTGGCCGGATCCGTTCCTGCCTATGCAACAGCGCCGGCGCTGATCTATGTCGCCTGTCTGATGATGCGTGAAATGTCTGAAATCGAATGGGACGATGTAACGGAAGCTGCACCAGCTGCTCTGACAGCTCTGGGCATTCCGTTCACCTATTCGATTGCCAATGGTCTGGCCTTCGGCTTCATCAGCTATGTTGTGCTCAAGGCCGGTTCGGGTAAATGGCGGGTTATTCATCCGGCAACATGGATTGTTGCGGCATTGTTTGTGATCCGCTTTGCCTATGTGCATTAAAGCATAGTAATCCTGATTGTTACTATGTTGAGCCGCAGCGCTGGAAAGCACTGCGGCTCAACACATTTGATTGTTCTTTCAGATCGCTCTCGATCTTCATGAACCGGCATGATACAGCATGGTTCTCAATGTTAAGCGCCGGCTCCTTTGTCCGGAAATTGCTTGCGAATATACCATAACAAAATGAGCGTATTTTCCTGAGGCAGTCAGGCCGGAAAATGCTTTGAAAACCCGGCCTGTGCCGGAAAAAGCTGTCGGGAGGCGGCTGAACATGACTGCAATTACGCAGACAAATACAGGTAATCGCTGGGGGCGGGAGGTCATTTCGTCCTTTAAACTTGGCTGGCCGCTGATTTTTACGAATCTTTCGCAGGCAGCGCTGACAGCAACGGATGTCATTCTGATCGGGCGTCTCGGCGCCGATACGCTGGCTGCTGCCGTGCTGACGACCAGCTTTTATCATTCGATGATGATCTTCTGCATGGGGCTGGTTTCCGCCACGCTGCCGATGATGGCGATGGCGCTTGGCCGCAACCGCCATTCCGTGCGCGATGTGCGCCGCACTGTGCGTCAGGGATTCTGGACAGCGATTATCATCTGCATTCCGTTCTGGGTGCTGCTATGGAATGCGGAATCCGTGTTCTTGTTTATGGGGCAACGGCCGGATATTGCCGCGCATTCCGTGCAGATGATGCATACGCTGCAATGGGCGATGCTGCCATATCTCGGTTATATCGGTCTGCGTTCATTTCTGGCGGCGATGGAGCGTCCGCTCTGGACATTGCTGATTGCGGCTTTTGCTATCGTGTTCAATGCGATTGCTGCCTATAGCTTGATTTTCGGTAAATTCGGCATGCCGGAAATGGGGCTGCGCGGTGCCGGCATTGCGACGACAGCCTCCAGCTGGATGATGTTCTTTGGTCTGGTTGTCGTTGTCTGCACTCATAAGAAATTCCGTCGCTACCGTTTGTTCGGCCGCTTTTGGCGCCCTGACTGGCCGCGTTTTCTTGAATTGTGGCGCATTGGTTTGCCAATGGCACTGACCTTTGCCTTTGAAACCACGATTTTCTATGCGGCTGTGCTGATGATGGGTAAAATCAGCCCGACATCACTGGCTGCGCATGCGGTAGCGATGCAGATTGCTTCGCTGAGTTTCATGGTGCCGCTCGGCTTCGGACAGGTGGCGACTGTGCGTGTTGGTCGTGCCTATGGCGCGGGTAACCGTGAGGCCGTGGCCTATGCGGGCTGGAGTGCCTATGCTTTGGGGGTCGGCTTCATGGGCGTGATGGGCCTGCTGATGATCCTGATGCCGAAGGTGTTTATCAGTGCGTTTCTGGATATTCGTGATCCGGCCAATGCGGAAGTGATCCGGCTTTGCATATCATTTCTGGCTTTTGCAGCACTGTTCCAGATTGTTGACGGGGCGCAGGCGGTGGCAGCGGGTATGTTGCGCGGCTTGCGGGATACACGCATTCCGATGTTTCTGGCACTGCTCGGCTATTGGGGCGTTGGCTTGCCGCTTGGGGCGCTGCTGGCCTTTACCTTCAACTTTGAGGGGATCGGCGTGTGGATCGGTCTGGCGACGGGACTTGCAATTGTCGCTGTGTTGATGACACAGCGCTGGATGCGCCGCGACAGCCTCAGCAATGTGGTCTATGTCTGATAAAAAATGGCTGCGGAACAGATAAGTTCCGCAGCCATTTTCATTTCTGTGACCGGAAATTATTTCCGCATTGAATCCAGTGTTTCGTGATTTTTCTCGACTTCCTGTGCCTTCATATAGCTTTCAATCAGAAGCTGGTAAGGCGGGAAAATAAGGGTATAGACTTTGGCCCATTCCGCCGCATCATCACGGTTCCAGCTGCGCTGAATTTCAGAGGCTACCGCTGCGGTATCCATTGGAATAACACCGGCCTGCGTCACCCGCGCCAGCGTAATTTCCTGAGCCATTTTGGAATAGGTGCCGGAAGCATCAACAACGGCAAAAACTTTATATCCGTCATAGACCGCTGAAATCGACGGAAAGGCCATGCAGACACTGGTAATTGTACCGGCAATAATCAGGGTCTTGCGGCCGGTTGCTTTGACGGCGGCAACGAAATCCGGATTATCCCATGCATTAATTTCGCCTTTGCGGGCAACATATTTGGCGTGAGGGGCATTCTCATGAATTTCCGGTATCAGCGGGCCGTTCGGCCCCTGCGGCACTGATGCAGTGGTGATAACAGGAATTTTAGCCAGTGTGGCGATCTTGGCCAATGCGGTTGCATGGGCGCGCAATTCTGTCATGGGCATATCGCCGACGGTCTGAAAAAGCCCGCTCTGGTGGTCAATCAGCAACATGACAGAATCTTCCGGGTCGATAACCGGCCGCTGACCGTTAAAATTGGCAATGGTTGATGGAATATTCATTTCGACGTCTCCCTTGGATTAAATGTCAGGCTGAATCATTTCATCATCTGCCGGTCTCACGAAACTGGGGGGCAAGGTGAGACCGGCAGAGCATGGCCGGATAAACCGGTCATGAAAGGGGTATGTGTCCGAATTGGCCATTCTGAAAATCGCGGAGGGCGGAGCTGATTTCTTCCGTGCTGTTCATTACAAATGGCCCATGAATAACGACAGGCTCGTCAATTGGTTCCCCGCTGAGAACCAGAAAAGAGGCATTATTCTGCGCTTCTATCCAGACATCCGTGCCGTGGCGATCCAGCAAAACCAGCTGAGCCTCACCGGCCTGCTTGTCATTATTGATTGTCACTGAGCCGCTGAGCACGACCAGCATTGCCGTATGCCCGTCGGGAATAGTCAGGGTTGCAGTTGTGTTCTGCCGCAGGCTGACATCCCATAAATTGACGGGCGTGAAGGTACGGGCAGGGCCTTTGACCTTGTTATAAGCACCGGCAATAACGCGCAGGCTGCCTGCCTTATCCGGCAGGTCAACAACTGGTATCTCTGCACTCCGTAAGTTCTGATAGCCGGGTTCTGCATTTTTATCTTTCGCAGGCAGATTGACCCAGAGCTGAACCATTTGCAGCGTGCCACCCTGTTCAGTAAAGGCGCGCGAATGCAGTTCTTCATGAAGGATGCCTTTGGCTGCCGTCATCCATTGCACATCGCCCGCACCGATCGTGCCGCCTTTGCCGGTTGAGTCCCGATGTTCGAGTTCGCCCTGATAAACAAGCGTGACTGTCTCAAAGCCGCGATGCGGATGAATGCCTATGCCCCGCCGGTCACCGGAGGCATGACCGGCAGGGCTGAATTCTGCCGGACCTGCATAGTCAAGCAGAAGAAACGGGCTGACATGATCGCCATGGCTGGCATAGGAGAAGACTGAGCGGACCGGAAAGCCATCGCCTACCCAATGCGGGCGGGGGCTGCTGTAAACACCTAATACCTTTCTCATTATCTGTCTCCTGTATTGCGCTGAATGACAGGAAGATATGAGCAGGACAAAGCTAGCGGTAGTCTGTGAAAATGCACTACAATGTCTGAAATATGAGACAATACCGTAGCGGTTTAAAATAATAAGGTTATATTCATGGAAACAGACGACATGACAGGGAGTTTCCATGCAGGATCTGAATGATCTGAGATTTTTCGTGGTTGTGGTGGAGCAGGGCGGATTTGCTGCTGCGGCACGCAAGCTGAATATGCCGCGCTCCCGTCTGAGCCGCCGCATCGGTTTGCTGGAAGACAGTCTCGGTGTGCGGTTGATCCAGCGCACAACCCGTCATTTTGCGGTGACGGAAGTCGGGCATGAATATTACCGCCATTGTGTGGCTATGCTGGTTGAGGCGGAGGCTGCGCAGGAGGTGATTGACCGGATGCGCTCGGAACCGCAGGGTATCGTGCGGGTCAGCTGCCCGTCCTCGATGATTTACTTCCAGATCGGCGACATGATTGCCCGTTTCATGCAGGAAAATCCGAAAGTTGATGTGCTGCTGGAAAGCACCAACCGCCGCGTTGATGTGCTGCGGGAAGGTTTTGATCTGGCAATCCGCGTGCGTTTTCCGCCGCTTGATGACAGCGATCTGGTTATTCGTAAACTGGCAGAAAGCCCGCAACGCCTTGTCGCCAGCCCGTCGGTGATTGCTGAAATCAACCGGCCATTGGTGCCGGCTGATCTGGCTTCTTTACCAAGCATGGCATGGGATCCGCTGCGGGTGGATCATGAATGGTGTCTGGAAAAAGCGGATGGGGCAACCGCCAGAGTGCATCACAAGCCGCGTCTGATAACGGAAGATATGGTCGCTCTGCGTATGGCCGCAATACATGGCGTTGGGGTCTGTCAGTTGCCGACAATGGTTATTCGCGATGATCTGCGTGAGGGGCGTCTGGTCGATGTGCTGCCGGAATGGGCGCCGCGTACCGGCATTCTCCACGCGGCTTTTCCGTCACGGCGCGGCTTGCTGCCTTCTGTTCGCTCGCTGCTGGATTTCCTCGGTAATGAATATGCAAAAATCGCCCGTGAAGAAACGGATTACAGCCTGACATAAATAAAAAGGGCACCATCCGGTGCCCTTTTTGATTTTGTAAATGATTAAGGTTTCCAGCGTAGCAAGCGCATGGCATTGGCGGTTACCAGAACCGTGGCACCGGTGTCGGCCAGAATGGCTGGCCACAGGCCGGTAATGCCGAGGATCGTGGTGATGAGGAACACCACCTTCAATCCAATGGCGAGCGTAATATTCTGCTTGATATTCGCCATGGTTGTTTTTGACAGGTCGATCATATTGGCAACGTCAGTCACGCGGCCATGCATGATCGCGGCATCAGCAGTTTCGAGCGCCACATCAGTACCGCCGCCCATGGCGATACCGAGATCGGCAGCGGCCAGTGCCGGAGCGTCATTGATACCGTCACCGATTTTCGCAACCACCTGCTTATCGGCTTTCAGTTCACCGACCACGCGGCGCTTGTCTGCCGGCATCATTTCCGCATGGACTTCCATGCCGAGATCGCGGCCGATCGCTTCTGCCGTACGGCGGTTGTCACCGGTCAGCATGATGGTGCGGATACCCTGAGCCTGCAGCGCTTTGATACCCTGACGCGCATCTTCACGCGGCTCATCCCGCATGGCAATGCCTCCGGCAAGCTGATCGCCGATCATTAGCAGCGAGACGGTCTTGCCCTGATCATTCATATCGGCAATGCGCTTCTGATCCGCATCGGAGATGCTGGTCTTGGCGGCAATTGCTTTAGGAGAAGCCAGCAGCACAGCTTTGCCGTCAACCGTGCCGGACACACCTTTGCCGCCGAGTGCCGCACCGTCATGTACCTGCGGCAGGGCCAGTTTCTTGTCTTCTGCAGCCTTAAGAATAGCAACAGCAAGCGGATGGCTTGAGCCTTGTTCCACAGCCGCCGCATAGCGCAGCACTTCTTCTTCCGAACTGCCAAAGGCGATAATGTCGGTAACAACAGGCTTGCCTTCTGTCAGCGTGCCGGTCTTGTCAAAGGCGGCAGCTGTCACATGACCAGCGCTTTCGAGAACCGCACCACCCTTCATCAGCAGACCACGGCGGGCACCGGAAGAAAGACCGGCGGCAATCGCGGCAGGCGTGGAAATAACCAGAGCACAAGGACAGCCGATCAGCAGAATGGCCAGACCTTTATAGATCCATTCATTCCAGTCACCACCGGCAACAAGCGGCGGTATAATCGCGACCAGAGCAGCAAGGATCATTACCGCAGGCGTGTACCAGACCGAGAAACGGTCGATAAAACGCTCGGTCGGTGCTTTGGATTCCTGTGCTTCCTCAACCTGTGCGATAATACGGGCAATGGTGTTGTTCTGCGCCGTGGCAGTGACTTTAACCCGCAGGACAGCATCGGAATTGATGGTGCCTGCGAAAACCTTGTCGCCGACTTCTTTATTCTTAGGCGTGCTTTCACCGGTCACAGGGGCTTCATTGACCGCGCTGTTTCCGCTGATAATTTCACCATCGGCGGCAATACGGTCACCCGGACGCACCAGAATAACCGCACCAAGCGCGAGAGTGGTTGCATCCTGCTCAATGATCTGACCGTCTTTTTCCACACGCGCGGTTTTTGGTACCAGATCGGCAAGACCGCGGATGGAGTTGCGGGCACGCCGTGCAGCCACACCTTCCAGAAGCTCACCGATCAGAAACAGGAAGACAACCATCGCGGCTTCTTCCACAGCACCGATAAACAGCGCGCCGACAGCGGCAACGGTCATCAGTGTTTCAATAGAGAATGGCGTGCCGAAACGGGCACCGGCCAGAGCGCGGCGGGCAATCGGTACCAGCCCCACCAGCATTGCAGCGGAGAAAATATAGATTTCATATTGCGGTACAAAATGGCCGAGAAGATAGGCCGCAACCAGTGCCGTACCCGCAGCAATGGTCAGTTTGGCTTTGCCCTGCTGCCACCATGGCTTGCTGTCTTCATCGGTGCCATGATCATGCATATGCAGAGGTGAGGTCTCTTTGGCCTGCACTTGTTTCTGCTCGTGTGCATGGCTGTGATTATGGGTTTTATGATCATGCGAGGCATGATCGTGCCCAGCGTGATCATGGTCGTCATGACTATGCTTGTGGTCATGGCCGGAGCAGCAGGCATGTGCTTCGGTTTCCGGCTCTGCAACAGCAGCGCCTTGATTGGCACCTATATAGCTGGATTTATAGCCGAGTTTTTTCAACTGGCCGGTAATGGCATCAGCTTCAACACCATTATGGGTTACAGTCATGGTGCCTTTGGTGACCGAAACATTGACATCGCTGATCTGTTTGCCAAGGCGGCGCACAGCCGTATCAATTTTCATGGCGCAGGAGGCGCAATCCATGCCTTCGACGCGGAATTTATCCTGACGGACGGGACCGGACATCTCCAATTTCCTTTTCTCTTGCATCTTTTGAGAAAGACCCTAAATGCTCTAGTGGCTATAGGAGCAAGCGGAAAATGAACAAAAAAGGTTATACGATTGGCAAAGTTGCGGCACGCAGTGGTGTTAAGGTGCCAACTATCCGTTTTTACGAGCAAATCGGGCTGATCCGCGAGCCTGAACGCACCGAGAGTCAGCGACGGGAATATGGCGCGGAAGATATTAAGCGCCTGACTTTTATCCGTCATGCCCGTGATCTCGGCTTTGAAATCAATGATATTCGTGAATTGCTGGCAATGACTGAGACGCCCAATGCGTCTTGTCATGAGGCAGATTCGATTGCGCGACGTCATCTTGATGAGATTGAAGACCGGATTGAGCGCCTGTCAGCCTTGCGCGATGAATTACGCCGCATGGTGAGTGAATGTGATCACGGACGGGTTTGTGAATGCAGGGTGATCCAGATACTCGAAGATCACAGCCAATGCGGTCACGATCACGATCATCCGGCACAGACGCTGAAATAGCATTATCACTAAGAGAGGAATGGACGTGACTGTAACTATTTACGGAATTAAAAACTGTGACACGATGCGCAAGGCACAGGACTGGCTGAACGCACAGAATATTGCATTCGATTTTCATGATTATAAGAAGGTTGGTCTGGATCGTGCCAAGCTGGAAAACTGGTGCCAGACACTGGGCTGGGAAGTGGTAATCAACCGTGCAGGTCAGACATTCCGTAAACTCGATGATGCCCAGAAGCAGGATTTGACTGAAGCCAAGGCTATTGAGCTGATGCTCGGTAATCTGTCGATGATTAAGCGTCCGGTTCTGGAAAAAGACGGCAAATTGCTGGCCGGTTTCAAACCGGAAATCTACGCGGAATTTTTCGCTTAAATCTTCAAACTGCCGTTCTCTGTTCTGTCAGAGAACGGTTTGTCTTTTATGCAGTTCCGGCTCCGCCAGATAATCCTGATAGCTGACGCAGCGTACATCCTGACGCTTGCACACATCACGGGCAAAACGCTCCAGCGCATTCCAGTAAGCGCCGTTATTCATCAGCACAAAGTGGAAGCCCATTTGCAGCGGAATACGCTGGCCGTCATATTGTTTGTTGAACGCATTCATAAAGGCATCATAGCTGCGCTGCTCAAATTGCGCTGCCTGTTCCGGTTTTTCTTTGCCGCCCGAATGACGCACATAGAGATTATAGTCCATGGCAATAACGGGTTTACGGGCAGGGCCTTCCGGTATCAGCGGCAGGCCAAAACTTTTGAGACCTGCAAGATTCTTTGGCAATTCAGGCCCTGAGGTTACGCCGCTGGCCTGATAGGCAAAACCGCTGTCACGCAGAGCTGTCTGTACCGGCTTGTCATCGGAGAGATAGGGCGCACGAAAGCCGGTGATCTTGTTATAGATCAGATCTTTCCAGCCTTCCGGTTCGCCGTCAATTTTATTGGCGCTCCATGCATTGCCGACAATAGTGCGGAATGCCTGAATTTCCTGCGCCCATTCTTTTGCCGTCCAGCTCTTGCCGTCAAAATGGCCGCAGCCGTGGCTGGCAATTTCATGGCCTTCCAGATTGGCTTTCCACACCTGATCGAGACGGGTGGCAATTTCTGCTTTATCCTGTGCAAAACCGACATTGGAGCGGCCTGCTTTCATACGCGGTGGCTGATATTGCGCACGGTCTGCGCGCTCCAGATAAAAGACGCAGGAGAGAAAATAGGTGAAATGCGCACCGGTTTCCTGCCCCAATGCGCGGCTGCGCTGCCAGAGCTTGTTATCATGCGCGCCGTCAAAGGAGATAATCACCACCTGTTTCGGGCGGGTATCAGCCGGTTTTTCCTGTTGCTGAGGCGCTGCAGGCATATCGGGCATCGCCTGCGCAGCCGTGGCCAGACACAGAGAAACCGCAAAACCGGAAAGAAGAGACTGATACATGAAAACGAAAGCTCATTGCGAAATCGGAAGCGGATTGATTAGGTATGAAATGTGGCAAAGCACAGGCAGAGAGCGCTCTGCGTCTAAATGGATGCACAAAGATGCTCTGATCTTTTGATACTGTGCCATTGATTTGAGCGCTAGAGCGGTTTACGTCCAGATTGGATCATAGCGCTCGCTCTAAATTCTTTATTTGGTCGCATTATCACGGGCGTCAAGTTGATCCAACTTGACTGTGAAATGCTCTAAGCAGCGCAAATTAAGGAATTATGCAGGAATTCGCAATCAGGACTACCATCTGTCGGCGATTCCGACTAAAAGCCGGATAGGTGTGTTAAGTCGCGGGCTGTGTATGTAGTCCGTGCTCTTGATGCATATTCGATAATCTTGACAAGTTTCACAGGGTATTCATGACAGACGACAGCTTTATCCGCGAAGTCAACGAAGAGCTCCGCTCAGAACAGGTGCGCGCTGTATGGCGGCGTTTTGGTCCGGTTTTGATCGGTGGCGCGGTAGCCGTTGTTATCGGTACAGCCGGTTATGTCGGTTATGAATATTGGCGCGAGAGCAAAGCGGCTGTGTCGGGCGACCAGTTCCTGACAGCGCTTGATCTGGCCGGTGAAAAGAAAACAGATGAAGCCCTGAGCGCGCTGAAGAAGCTGGAAACCGAAGGCGCAGGGTCATATCCGGTTCTGGCACAGTTGCGCACAGCAACATTGCTTGAGCAGAAAAAAGACATGGCCGGTGCGGTCACTGCTTTTGATGCGGTTGCGGCAGACAGCAAGGCACCGGTTGCCCTGCGCGATGTTGCCAAGCTTCGGGCGGCCTATATTCTGGTGGATACCGGCTCTTATGAAGATGTTGCCAAACGTGCGGAAACACTGAGCGCGGATGGTAATCCGATGCGCGGCTCTGCCCGTGAAGTGCTGGGTCTGGCGGCTTACAAGGCAGGTCGTGCAGACGATGCCCGCAAACTGTTCCAGCAAAATGCGGATGATGCGGCAATCCCTGCCAATCTCCGCCAGCGTGCCAATACAATGCTTGACCTGATGCGCAGCTCAGAGACTGCAGCAAAAGGCTGAAACACTCATTAGAGCGGGACGGTTCAAGTGCCGCTCTATAATACGGAAAAATAAGCTGAATGAGCTTTACACTCGCAATTATCGGACGTCCGAATGTCGGCAAGTCCACACTGTTTAACCGCATTGTCGGGCGCAAACTGGCGCTGGTCGATGATACGCCGGGTGTTACCCGTGACCGTCGTATCCACGACGGCAAGCTCTATGATCTGCATTTCAAAGTCATCGACACTGCCGGTCTGGAAATTGCCGAAGCCGGTACGCTGGAAGGCCGCATGCGCGCGCAGACTGAAGCCGCGATTGACGAGGCTGATGCGGTTCTGTTCGTGATTGATGCCAAAGCCGGTCTGACGCCGACGGATATTGAATTCGCGCAGCTGGTACGCAAATTCAGCAAGCCGATTATTCTGGTTGCCAATAAGTCTGAAGCCCGTGGCGCTGATGCCGGTCTTTATGATGCCTATCGTTTGGGTCTGGGCGAGCCTTGCCCGATCTCCGCTGAACATGGTCAGGGTCTGCCTGATCTGCGTGATGCGATTGTGGAAGCCATCGGCAAAGAAAAAGCCTTCGCGGAAGAAAAAGCCGAAGAAGAATTTACGCAGGAAAAAATCGGCGCTCTGGTTGGTGAAGATGTCAGCGATGAGGATGAGGAAATCATCCCTGAATATGACGCAACCAAGCCACTGCGCATTGCCATTGTCGGACGTCCGAATGCCGGTAAGTCCACAATGATTAATACGATGCTCGGTCAGGATCGCCTGCTGACGGGCCCTGAAGCCGGTATTACCCGCGACTCGATTTCCGTTGAGTGGGAATGGCGTGGCCGTGAGGTTAAGCTGTTCGATACCGCTGGTCTGCGCCGCAAAGCGCGCGTGCAGGAAAAGCTGGAAAAGCTCTCCGTTGCCGATGGTCTGCGCGCTATTCGTTTTGCGGAAGTGGTGATTATCGTTCTCGATGCGACCATTCCTTTTGAAAAGCAGGATTTGCAGATCATTGATCTGATTATCCGTGAAGGCCGTGCGCCGATCATCGCTTTCAATAAATGGGATCTGATTGAAGACCGTCAGGCATTGCTGGCTGATCTGCGTGAAAAGACCGAGCGTCTGCTGCCACAGGTACGTGGCATCCGCGCTGTGCCGATTTCCGGTGAAACCGGCCACGGCATTGATAAGTTGATGGAAAATGTCGAGATGACGCACCGTATCTGGAATACGCGTATCTCCACAGGTCGTCTGAACCGCTGGCTTGAAGGTGTGATTACCCATCATCCGCCACCGGCAGTGGCTGGTCGTCGTCTTAAAGTGAAGTATATGACGCAGGTTAAGACCCGTCCGCCGGGCTTTATGGTGTCGTGCTCGCGTCCTGATGTGATGCCGCAATCCTATGTGCGTTATCTCATCAATGGTCTGCGTGATACATTCGAAATGCCGGGCGTGCCAATCCGCCTGTCCTTGCGTACATCGGAAAATCCTTTTGCCGGACGGGCCAAGAAGAAACGCTGATGTCATCTTGATGATGTATTTTAAAATCCTGCCGGAAGTGTTCCGGCAGGATTTTTTATTGCCGGTAAAAGATTGGCAGGAATGCAATGCAGCTGATTTTTCTGAGCCATCCGCAGGTTGTTGTTGAT
This sequence comes from Pseudochrobactrum sp. XF203, assembly GCF_020341615.1. Lineage (NCBI taxonomy): Bacteria > Pseudomonadati > Pseudomonadota > Alphaproteobacteria > Hyphomicrobiales > Brucellaceae > Pseudochrobactrum > Pseudochrobactrum sp. XF203. The sequence continues at coordinate 823,198 of NZ_CP084392.1, forward strand.
CCGGCTGTGCCGGTTGAGCACTGGCATTTGTCACAAGCGGGCAGGGTCGCATTGCAACAGTTTCTCGAATGCCAAATCTGGCCGGTGCCGGATATGATCTGGAGTAGTACGGAAACCAAAGCGCAGGAGACTGCTGCTTTATTGGGCGCGTATTTTAACAAGATTGTGCAGAGCCATAGTGCCTTGGGAGAAAATGACCGCTCCGCAACGGGTTTCCTCCCTCCGGCAGAGTTTGAGCAGGTTGCTGACCAGTTCTTTGCCCAGCCGCTTCATTCCGTGCGTGGTTGGGAAAGAGCCGTGGATGCACAAGCGAGAATTTGCACGGCAGTTCGTGACATTATGGATGCTGCTGCCAAGGCTCAGCATAAGGCCGTTATCATCTGCGGTCATGGGGCAACCGGCACATTGCTTTATTGTGCGCTGGCCGGATTGCCGGTTTCCCGCCGCTATGATCAGCCCTCGCAGGGGCATTATTGGCACTATGATTATGATGCAAAACAGATGCTGCATCATTGGCGAAACATCAATGATCGCAGCTGACAGGGATTACAGTCTTGCATCGCGTTTCATGGTTCTGTAGTCAGAGAATATGCAGGTCCTGACAGTGCTGCCAGCTTGCAAAAAATTGCAGGAGCGCGGCATGGCACAAATTATTTCTACTGACATTTCATCTCTTGAACTGGCTGCAAATGCGCTGGGCACAGGCAAACTTGTGGCTCTGCCGACCGAGACTGTCTACGGACTGGCCGCTGATGCTACTAATGGCAATGCGGTTGCCGGTATTTTCTCAGCCAAAGGTCGTCCGCATTTCAATCCGCTGATTGCGCATATGGCGACGCTTGCAATGGCTGAACGTTATGTTCAGTTTGATGACATCTCCCGTAAACTTGCGGAAAAATTCTGGCCGGGGCCGCTGACACTGGTGCTGCCGGTGCGTGACGGTGCGGAAATTCATCCGCTGGTGACCGCCGGTCTGACGACACTAGCCATTCGTATGCCGCGCGGGCCGGTGCGTGAGATTATTGCCATGCTTGACCGCCCGTTAGCCGCACCGAGTGCCAATAGTTCGGGTCGCATCAGCGCCACCTCGGCACAGGCCGTGCAGGATGATCTGGGTGCCAAACTTGATCTGATCGTTGATGGCGGTGCCTGTGTAGTGGGGCTGGAATCCACCATTGTTAAAATTGAAAATGGTCAGGCATTTCTGCTGCGTCCGGGTGGTCTGGCAGCAGAAGAGATCGAAGCTTTTCTTGGCCAGCCTTTGCATCGTCTGGATCAGCGTGCGGCCATTCAGGCGCCGGGCATGATGGCGTCTCACTATGCGCCGGATGCAGCGATGCGGTTGAATGTCTCTGAAGTGCGTGAAGGCGAGGCGCTGCTGGCTTTTGGCGCACAGCGAGCAAGTGGTGCAGATAAAGTCGTTGCGGTGCTTAATCTGAGCCCAACCGGTGACTTGCATGAAGCTGCCGTGCATTTGTTTGATTATATGAAAAAACTGGATGCAGCAGGGGCGAAGACGATTGCCGTTGAGCCGGTGCCGCATCATGGTCTGGGCGAAGCAATTAATGATCGCTTAGCGCGCGCGGCTGCACCGCGGGATTAGTTGAATTTGGGCGGAAACAGATGATGACGATTTCAGAAGAGTTGATCGCACGCTTCACTGCAATTGTCGGTGAGAAAAATGCACTCCGCGATCCCGCCGATCAGATTTCTTACTTAAGCGAGCCGCGCGATCTGTTTCATGGCCGTGCTGCTTTAGTTCTGCGCCCTGCATCGGTGGATGAAGTCTCTGCCATTATGAAACTGGCCTATGAGACCGCCACACCTGTGGTGCCACAGGGCGGTAATACCGGCCTTGTCGGTGCGCAGCAGCCGGATAGCAGCGGACGGGTGATCATTCTCTCGCTGTCGCGCCTCAATAAAATCCGCAATATTGACACGATCGGCAATCTCGTCACGGTTGAAGCCGGTGTGGTTTTGCAAAATTTGCAGGAAGCCGTACAGAATGCCGGACGGTTGTTTCCTCTGTCCCTCGGCGCGGAAGGTTCCTGCCAGATCGGCGGCAATCTCTCATCCAATGCCGGCGGCACGGCTGTGCTCGCCTATGGCAATATGCGTGAATTATGCCTTGGTCTTGAAGTCGTCTTGCCGGACGGGCAGGTGCTGAATGATCTGCGCCGCGTGAAAAAAGATAATACCGGCTATGATCTGCGTGATTTGTTTATCGGTGCTGAAGGCACGCTCGGGGTTATCACCGCAGCTGTGCTGAAAATACACCCGCAGCCGAAAGGCAAAGCGGTCGCCTATGCCGGATTGCAGTCGCCGGAAGATGTGGTGCAATTGTTCCGTTTGGCGACCGATCAGGCAGGGCAGGCGCTGACCGGCTTTGAGCTGATGCCGCGCATTGGCATGGAATTTATCCTCCGCCATATCGGAGAAGCGCGTGACCCGCTGGAAAACGCCTATCCGTGGTATGTGCTGATCGAGATTTCCTCTGCGCGTTCCGAGGCCGATGCGCAGGAAATGATGGAAGCTGTTCTGACGCAAGGTTTTGAGACCGGACTGGTGCAGGATGCAGCCATTGCGCAAAATGGTGCGCAGGCTGATCTGTTCTGGAAAATGCGTGAGGAAATGTCTCCGGCGCAGAAGCCGGAAGGCGGCTCGATCAAACATGATATTTCTGTGCCTGTCGCCTCTATCCCTGCATTCCTTGCAGAAGCGGCGATTGCGGTTGAGGAAATGATCCCGTCCGCGCGTGTGGTTTGTTTCGGCCATATTGGTGACGGCAATCTGCATTATAATGTTTCGCAACCGGTCGGGGCGGATAAGCAGGCATTTCTGGCACGCTGGCATGAACTGAACCACCGCATCCATACGATTGTGATGAGTTATAATGGTTCCATCTCGGCAGAGCACGGTATCGGCGCGCTGAAGCGTGAAGAATTGCGTGCCTTTAAACAGCCGTTGGCGCTGGAACTGATGCGCCGGATCAAACAGACTTTTGATCCGAAGAATATTATGAATCCGGACAAGCTGCTCTGATCTGTTCTTGTTAATGTTTAAACATTGAGCCCCCGTTTCTTTAAGAAGCGGCGGCTCAATTGTTAAAAACAGGCCGTTTTGCCCACCGCTCATCATAAACGAGCGGTAAATATCCACATTCTGAGCAGCGAAAACGCGGTTAGCAAAAGATTGATGTGCTGTCCGGCGTGTTTAACGCGGATTTAATGTCCACAGCCTTAGCCTTAATAGCTGGTTGCTGCCGGATTGCGGTTTTCAGACAATCTTCAGATTTGGAAGCTCCGGAAGCGGTAAAATGCTGTTGGCGAAGCAGAACGGGCGCTTATTGTTTAGTTCTTGTTAAAAATCATGAATATTCGCTGATTTTCATGGTTTAAATGCTGTTTACCGGTCTTTCCGAAGTCTTACTTCTGCTTGGCAGATAGTTGGAATCTGTAAACCATTCCTGCAAAGACAGAAGCATTAACCCTGTCATTTAAGCAGATTGGTGACTTTGCCGCGCTATTCTTGTGTCCAACGAAGCCAAAAAGGCTCGCAAATATAACAGGACCGAAAATAAAAATAACAGCGGTTCTCAGAAGCAACAGGGCGCGAAAACAATGAACCAGATGCTGGAAAAACAGGACAAACCAGTTTGGGCGAGCAGGGAGATCCGTCTCGATCCTTTCCAGTTCCCGCAGAGCGTATCTTACGCTTCAACGGGCGAGCAGGAAGATGTGACTTTTACGATCAATGAGCGTGGCGCAGTGCTGCGACGCGTATTGCCTTCCAGCGGTTTGCCAATGTCGGTGGCATTGCCTGCCCATGTGTTTCTTGGTGTGACTGCCCGTGCAGTTGAAGATGAACACGGCCTGATTACTGTGACATTGGAACTGATGCATGAAGACCCGCAAATGTCTGTGCCGCTGCTGGTGGCGCATGATCTGGATGATGTTGCCGCTGACTGGCATGCATGGGCGAATGCTTACAAGCTGCCGATGCTTCTGGTTGAGGCCGATGGTGTTGCGCGTCCGCTTCATGACAGCATTGGCGGTGTTACAGCTTCGGCCAGCACAGAGCGTCGTCAGGGACAGGAACCGCGTCGTCGCCGTCCGCGTTTTCTGGCACGCCGCAAAACCGGTTCGCTGGGCGTGAGTTTGAAGATTTCTGGCCGCGAGATCATCTCGCGAGTGTAAAAAAGTTGAGATCATCTCGCGAGTTTAAAAAAAAGCTGAAATTATTTCGCGAGTTTAAAAGACAGGAAATTATTTCGCGCGTTTAAGAAACCGAAGACTGTCTCGCGCGTTAAAGAATTAAATATGTGATCTCCAGTCACAGAACATGCAAAAAACCGTATGCTTGAAGGGGCATACGGTTTTTTGCATTGTGTGGAGTTATTTCTTGCGGGAAAGAAACGCGCCGACAGCCTGTGCAGTCTCTGCAGATTTCAGGCGATCAGCAAAAATCTGCGCCTCGCGGTCGATCCGGTCTGTGAGCGGTTCGGCGGCACTGCGCAGCAAATCACGGGTTAATTGCAGAGCCGCAGGCGGGCGTGCGGCAAGCTTTTGAGCGGTTTTCAGCACTTCCGCTTCCAGTTCATCTTCCGCCACAACGCGCCAGACAATACCGGCTTCCAGCGCCTGTTGTGCGGTCATGGCTTCTCCCATTGCCAGCAGGGCAAAGGCACGCTGATAGCCCATTATTTTAGGGCCGAGCAGGCTTGAACCGGCTTCCGGCACCAGACCGAGATCAACAAATGGCGTGTGGAACACAGAGCGCGGTGTGGCAAAGGTCAGGTCGCAATGCAGGTTCAGCGTGGTGCCGACGCCGATTGCCAGTCCGTCCACACCGGAGATCAGCGATTTGCGTGTCAGTGCAAGCGTGTGCAGAAAGTCGATAATCTCCTCACCGAGACTGCCTTGCGACAGGGCTGCATGCATAAAGTCCTGCATGTCATTACCGGCGGAGAAGGCACCGGGCTGACCTAGAATAACGCTGACACGGATAGTGTCGTCGGTATCAGCTTGTTTCAGCGCCTCGGCAATACCGTGATACATATCACGGGTGATGGCGTTTTTCTTTTCCGGCCGGTTGAGGCGGATAATCTGCACAGCATCCTGACGTTCAATCTGAAGAAATTCGCTCATCATCAAATATCCTGCAAAATTGTTGCGGCATTGCTCAGGCTGGCTGCGCCATTAAACACGACCTGTTTAAGCGCCGCAGTTTCCTGAAGCGTGTTTTCGGCAAAGAATGCGGCAAGGGCAGCAGTCCGGTCGTCATGCAATCCGGCGGCTTTGGTGAGATAAAGCGCGCCGACAGTCAGCGAGAGCAGGCGCTGATAGGGGGTAGCACCGCAAAGCGCTGTCTGACTATCGCCTTTGACAAGACAATCTTGCAGGAAGCGGGTGGCTTCTTCTGTAGCATCCAGCGCGGATTCAAGCTGCGGAGCGATTGCGGAGAGCTTGCCGGAGGTTTTGGCCTGTCCGGCAATATCGCGTAATTCCTGCAGGAAACCATGAATATGACCACCATTTTCCAGTGGTAATTTGCGCATCACCAGATCCATGGCCTGAATACCATTGGTGCCTTCATAAATCGGCAGGATACGTGCATCACGCAGCAACTGCGCGGCGCCGGTTTCTTCAATATAGCCCATGCCGCCATGCACCTGAATGCCGAGGGATGCAACATCCACGCCGCTATCGGTGGAGAAAGCCTTGGCAAGCGGGGTCAGCAGGCTGGCACGGTTTGCCCAAAAGTCCGCTTTGGTGCTGTCGGCTTTGGCCATATCCAGCGCCTGTGCGCAGGAGTAGCAAATCGCACGGGAAGCCTGTGTCAGCCCCTTCATGGTCAGCAACATGCGCTGGACATCCGGATGCTCGATGATCGGGCTCATTTCTGCGCCCTTCGGTGCATTCAGGGAACGTCCCTGACGGCGCTCCGCCGCATAGGCACGGGCTTTCTGATAGGCAGCTTCGGCAATCGCAACACCCTGAATGCCGACCAGCAAACGGGCATTGTTCATCATGGTGAACATATAGACGAGGCCTTTATGTTCCTCGCCGATCAGATAGCCGACAGCGCCTTTGTCACCTGTATCACCAAAACCGTCACCATAAATCATGGTGCAGGTCGGTGAGGCGTGAAGGCCGAGCTTTTCTTCCAGTCCGGCGCAGAACACATCATTGCGTGCGCCGAGCGAGCCGTCTTCATTGACCAGATATTTCGGCACCAGAAACAGCGAAATTCCCTTAGTGCCTGCCGGTGCATCGGGCAGGCGCGCCAGCACCAGATGCACGATATTATCGGTCAGATCATGCTCACCATAGGTGATGAAGATTTTTTGCCCGAAAATCCGGTATGTCCCGTCATCCGCCCGTTCAGCACGGCAACGCAAAGCACCGAGATCGGAACCAGCCTGCGGTTCGGTGAGGTTCATGGTGCCTGACCATTCACCGGAAATCAGTTTTTCCAGATAGGTGTTTTTCAGTTCATCGCTGGCATGATGTTCCAGTGCTTCAACTGCACCCATCGTCAGGGTTGAGGCAATAGCAAAACCAAGGGAGCCGGAGTTCCACATTTCCGCAACGGCAACCGAGAGCAAAGTTGGCAGGCCTTGGCCGCCATAGGCAGGATCGCCGGTCAGGGCGTTCCAGCCGCCATCCGTCCAGTCTTTGTAAAGTTCTTTCCAGCCTTCTGCTGTGGTGACCTGCGTATCTTTCAGGGTTGCGCCCTGATGATCGCCTTTGGTGCGTAGCGGAGTGATGCGCGTCTCGCTGAACTTTGCTGCTTCCTGCAAAATGGCTTCAACAATATCCGGTGATAATTCTGAAAACAGATCGGTTTTCAAAAGCTCCGGCAGGTCTGCAACCTGATTGAGTGTCTGGCTGATTTCAGCAAGTGGCGCGCGATACATCTGCTTCCTCCGTTTGGCGCATTCCGTTGAAAGAATGCAGCCGTAATTCTCCTACAAATATTGGTATCGGCTTATTACGTAAACGTCAATAAAATCTCAGAAAAGCAAAACAAGAAAAAACCCGCCGGAAAGGCGGGTTTTAAAAGCATGATCCCAAAAAGTGGGAACCGGTTTTTGGATAAGATTATGCTCAAATAAAGAGTTCAAACGGGATGATAATTTAATTTAACATCATTCCGTTTGAAAAGGCTTTATCGGGCTGATTTTTCCCGTTCAACGGCGCGCCAACCAATATCTGAACGACAGAAACCTTCTGGCCAGTCGATTTTAGACACAGCCTGATAGGCTTTCGCCTGAGCTTCGGAGACTGTCTTTCCGGTGGCCGTTACATTGAGAACGCGACCGCCATTAGCCAGCAGCTCGCCATCTTTATGCACAGTGCCCGCATGGAACACTTTCACATCCGGCAGAGCATCAGCCTCTTCAACGCCTTTGATGACTGTACCTTTGCGCGGGGAGGCCGGATAGCCTTCCGCTGCCATCACCACGGTGAGGGCGGCATCATCGCTCCAGCGGATTGAAACCTGATCCAGCATTTTATTGACCGCTGCCAGCATTATCACCAGCAGGTCGTCTTTGAGGCGGGTCATCAGTACCTGACATTCGGGGTCGCCGAAGCGGGTATTATATTCAATCAGCTTAGGGCCATCTTTACCGATCATCAGACCGGCAAACAACACGCCGCTGAAAGGTGCGCCGATCTCGGCCATGCCGCGCATTGTCGGTTCGATCAGCTCCTTCATCACCCGTTCCGTCATGGCTTCATCCATGATTGGCGCAGGGGAATAAGCGCCCATGCCGCCGGTATTGGCACCGGTATCACCGTCACCAACGCGCTTATGATCCTGCGCGCTGCCGAAAGGCAAAGCTGTGGTGCCGTCACAAATGCAGAAGAAGCTGGCTTCTTCACCGTCAAGAAACTCCTCAACCACAACTTCAGCACCGGCATCACCGAAATGGCCTTCAAAACAGGCATCCACGGCATCCAGTGCTTCTTCCAAAGTCATGGCAACGACCACGCCCTTACCGGCGGCAAGGCCATCGGCTTTAACGACAATCGGCGCACCTTGTTCGCGGATATAGGCCTTGGCCTTTGGCGCATTGTTGAAGCGGCCATAGCTGCCGGTCGGAATATCAAAACGGGCGCAGAGATCTTTGGTAAAACCTTTGGAGCCTTCCAGCTGAGCCGCGGCCTGTGAAGGGCCGAATACTTTAATGCCTGCAGCGATCAGCGGATCGGTAATACCGGTTACCAGCGGCGCTTCAGGGCCGACCACCACCAGATCAATCTCAAAGCTGTGGCAGAAGGCAATCACAGCGTCATGATCGTCAATATCCAGATCAATCAGTGTGGCACATTCAGCAATGCCCGGATTGCCCGGTGTGCAATAGAGAGTGCCGAGCAGCGGAGATGCCGCCAGTTTCCAGCTGAGCGCGTGTTCACGGCCACCGGAGCCGATCAGCAGAACTTTAAGAGCGTCTGAGGGGGAGGTGGTCACAGGCATTTCTCCATATGTGCTTGAGGCTTGCTCCTCCTTTACGAAATCGCTAGAGAATTTAAAAGCATTTATGAGAATGCAACTGCGAAAGGTTTGCATAACATGGTTCAGATTCAGGCACGCGGACAAACGGGCAAGGTTATGGACGCGCCGTCCGGCCATTGGGTCTACCGGTTATTGCCGCCAAGCCTGTGGCCTTATGCGCAGCTTGCCCGCTGGGATCGCCCGATTGGCTGGCAGCTGCTGCTCTGGCCATGCCTGTGGTCTGCAGCTTTGGTAGCGAGTGCCGGTGCCAAACCGGGTGACGATATCTGGACTGTGCTGCCTTCGCTTTGGCATATGGTGCTGTTCCTGATCGGCGCTATTGCCATGCGTGGTGCCGGTTGCACGCTCAATGATCTGGCGGATCAGGATATTGACGATAAGGTTGCGCGCACCCGTTCCCGCCCGCTGCCATCCGGTCAGGTCAGTCGTAAACAAGCTTGGGTTTTCTTAGGCCTGCAATGTCTGGCCGGTCTTGCTGTGGTGCTGCAATTTAACTGGTTCACCGTTGCTTTGAGTTTTGCATCGCTGGTGATTGTTGCAGCCTATCCGTTTATGAAACGTATTACTGACTGGCCGCAGCTGGTGCTGGGTATGGCTTTTTCGTGGGGGGCATTGGTGGCTTGGTCGGCACAAACCGGTTCTCTGTCACTTTCGCCTGTGCTGCTTTATATCGGCGCGATCCTGTGGACGATCGGTTATGATACGATTTATGCCCATCAGGATAAGGAGGATGATGCGCTGGTGGGCGTGCGCTCGACTGCCCGTTTGTTCGGCGAGAAAACCAAATTGGCACTGATGCTGCTTTATGGTGGTGCGCTGATGTGCTTTGCCGGTGCGTTTGCCGTGGCAGAAGTGCCGATGCCTGCACTGGCCGGTTTGCTTGCAGCCGGTGTGCATCTCTACCGCCAGATCGTTGTGCTGGATATTGATAATCCGGAGCAATGCCTGCGCCTGTTCCGTTCCAATAATATTGTCGGCTGGCTGATCTTTGCCGGTCTGGTGCTCGGCTCTTTGTGGGTTGTGGTTAAACCGGTGATCTGATCCGGATCAGATAATAAAAAAGCCGCTCTGAAAAAGAGCGGCTTTTTTATTTACGGATAGAATTTCTGTGTTGTCCAATCGCCTTCCGGTGCATCGCGTTTGAAGATCAAACGATCATGCAGGCGGAACGGACGGTCATGCCAGAATTCGATATAGGTTGGTTTGATGCGGAAGCCCGACCAGTATTCAGGGCGCGGAATTTCACCGATGGCATAGCGCGCAGTATATTCGGCAACCGCTTTTTCCAGTGCAAAACGGCTTTCCAGCGGGCGGGATTGTTTGGAGGCCCATGCGCCGATACGGCTGCCGCGCGGGCGCGACTTGTAATAGGCGTCAGCTTCCTCTGCCGTTACCTGTTCGACAGGACCGCGCACACGGATCTGACGGCGCAGGGATTTCCAGTGGAAGCACATGGCTGCTTTGCCGGCTGACAGGATTTCGCAACCCTTCTGGCTCTCGTAATTTGTATAAAATACAAAGCCATGCTCATCGAAATCTTTCAGCAGCACCATGCGCACATTCGGCATGCCGCTTTCGTCTACGGTTGCCACTGCAACAGCATTCGGATCATTCGGCTCGGATTTTGTTGCATCCTCTAACCATTCTGCAAACAGACGAAAAGGCTCGGTCGCAGTTGTAAAATCATTCGCTGATGTCGTCATATCGGTATGTTCACTTGCTTGGTAATCGGAAGGCTTCAGCGGTGTTTAACCCGCGCTTCCATCATCATGACCAGCATAAGTTGCATGACCGGCAGTGCTTGTGAAGACCCGCAAGTTTATTATTGTACAAAAAACCGGCTGAGATATCGGATGGAGGCCGCCTTGCGTCTTTAGTCTGCGGATCGGAAATAGCCGCGAAAACAACAAGAAATAATCACAAAACGCGAATAAACGAGCGCATATGCGGAATGCTGTGAAAACATGTTTCAGAAGGCTTTGACGGCTGCTATCGATTTGTTTACCTTCTGCACAAACCGCTTGTTAACGCAGACCGGCACATAATAAACGCCTGTTTTCAATTAACACCGGAATGTCTTTACGGATATTCTGTTCTTCAGCCTGTCAGGACGATCATTTGCCAGTCACTACAATGACTTCAGAATTACGGAAAAGCGGTTTTTTGCAGTTGATGCGGGGGGCATCCTGCCGTTTTCTTATGGTCGCCTGTACTGTTTCTGTCCTGTCCGGCTGCGCAATGTCCGGTTTTGATCTTGAAAAAGCGATGCCGGATAAAAACAGTATTACCGGTTCTGTCGCAAAACAGCCTGCTGTGACAGCAGAAGTCAATGACAGCAGTAAAGTATCGGATCAGAATACCATCCGGAATGTGGTCTCCGCTCTGAACTTCACGCAATGGGGTAAGACACCGATCCCTTGGGCTAATCCGGATACCGGCAGTCAGGGGACAATCACGACTGTCGCCGAGAAAAAGACGGATGCCGGACTGTGCCGCGAATTTGAAACCTCGCGCGAAGCCTTTGACGGTGCTGCACTTTATCGCGGACAGGCCTGTATGGCGCAGGGCGGTGCCTGGGCTTTAACCTCTTTTGCCCCGATTTAACAATTATACGGAAATTGAAGGCCAAGTTTTGCAGATGAACGGCTATATTTGCCGTTTAACATCTGGAAAACAGCCGTATTGATACGCATATTGCTGTATAAAAGCATGCCGGAACCATGCCGCGAAACACTGTCGCTGTCTTTACAAGCTGATCGGGTGTTTAATCCGCGCGGTAAAATGGTGCCGTATATGCTAAAGCGTGTTGTGTGAAGTTTGATCTACTGCACTCGCTTTATCTTTTTGATTTGACGCATGTCTTTGTCCCAAAACCGGTACCCGCTTTGGGGAGACATGCGCTAAGCTCTTATCAGATGACAGGTGATTCTGTTTAGCAATCACCGCAGCCATGAAGGAATATTATGCGCGATCCCTATAGCGTATTGGGCGTCGCTAAAACGGCGAAGCCTGAAGAAGTAAAATCTGCTTTTCGTAAACTGGCCAAGAAATATCATCCGGACCAGAATCAGGATGATCCGAAGGCACAGGAGAAATTTGCCGAAATTAATCAGGCCTATGAAATTATCGGCGACAAAGACAAGCGCGGTCAGTTTGACCGTGGCGAGATTGATGCCGAAGGAAAGCCGGCAGGTTTTGCCGGTCATGGTTTTGGTAGCCAAGGTGGTGGTTTTCAGGGCGATCCGTTCGCCGGTTTCCGTCGTGGTGGTGCTGGCGGGCAAGGTGGCTTCCAGCAGGGTGGTTTTGACGGCGCAGAGGACATTCTGAGCAGCATTTTCGGTGGTGGCTTTGGAGGCGGCGGAAGCCGTACACGCAGCCGCGCACCGTCAAAAGCGCCGGATTTGAAAGCCTCGATCTCTGTTTCTCTGGAACAGGCGGCAGGAGCCGAGAAGGTTGAGGCGGTTTTCCCGAACGGCAAGAAACTGTCGATCAAACTGCCGAAATATGTTGAGGACGGCCAGACGATCCGCCTGAAAGGTCAGGGAGAAACCATTTCCGGTGCTGTTGACGGCGATGCATTGGTAACAATCAATTTCAAAAAACACCCGCGTTTCCGTCAGGACGGGCGTGATTTGCATCTTGATTTGCCGGTGCAGCTCAGTGATGCGGTGCTTGGTGCCCGTGCGGAAGTGGAAACTTTGAGCGGGCGTGTGGCTGTGCGTATTCCTGCCTGGTCAAGCTCGGATAAGATTTTGCGTCTGAAGGGCAAAGGATTGCCTAATAAAACGGGAGATGCTGCGGATTTATTCGTGCATATCCGGATTATGTTGCCTGAAAATGGTGATGAAGAGCTCGAATCGCTATTGCGTTCACGGGCAGGATAAAGTGATTCACGGGTGGATTCGCGCCCGTGAATACTGCTTTATATTGCTGACGGGAACCGTTACATATTAGAAACAACAAGCTGATATTTGCACTTAAATACCTGCTTTCAAGGGGAAGGGGGACAAAATTTACTGTCCTTGCTTGAAGCCAATGCTGTGCTGTGCGATAGGCAGCTATTCAGATTATATTTTTTTATGAGGTATGGTGAATGACCACCAAATCCGGTTTGTTGCAAGGAAAACGCGGGCTGATCTTGGGTCTGGCCAATAATCGCTCAATCGCCTGGGGTATTGCCAAGGCTGCACGGGATGCCGGTGCGGAGATCGCTTTAACTTATCAGGGCGATGCGATGAAGAAGCGCGTCGAGCCGCTTGCGGCTGAACTGGACGCGCTGGTCTGCGGCCATTGCGACGTGACTGACGACGCATCCATGGATGCGGTTTTCGCTCTGATCGAAGAGAAATGGGGCAAGCTCGACTTCCTCGTTCATGCTATCGGCTTCTCCGATAAAGATGAGCTGACCGGCCGTTATCTCGATACTTCGGCAGAAAACTTCTCCAACACAATGCTGATCTCGGTTTATTCCTTCACTGCGCTGGCCAAGCGCGCGGAAAAACTGATGACAGATGGTGGTTCAATGCTGACACTCACCTATTACGGTGCAGAAAAAGTTATGCCGAACTACAATGTGATGGGTGTTGCCAAGGCCGCTCTGGAAGCCAGCGTGAAATATCTCGCTGTTGATCTTGGTCCGCAGAATATCCGCGTTAATGCGATCTCTGCCGGTCCGATCAAGACGCTTGCGGCTTCGGGTATCGGCGATTTCCGCTATATTCTGAAATGGAACGAGTATAACGCACCGCTGCGTCGTACCGTCAGCATTGAAGAAGTCGGCGATTCAGGCCTGTATTTCCTCTCCGATCTTTCCCGTTCCGTGACCGGTGAAGTTCACCACGTGGACAGCGGTTATCATACAATCGGTATGAAAGCCGTGGATGCACCGGATATTTCGGTTGTAAAAGACTGAGGACAGCAGGAATGGCACGGGAAATCATTTACTTCTCGCGTCATGGCGAGACGGACTGGAATGTCTCCCAGCGTGTGCAGGGGCAGATGGACATTGATATCAATGCCCATGGCCGCACACAGGCTGATCGCAACGGCGATATGCTGAAGTCGCTGATTGGTACTGCAGAAGGATTTGACTTTGTTGCAAGTCCTCTGCGCCGTACCCGTGAGACGATGGAGCGTATCCGCACCCGTATGGGGCTCGACCCGCTGGCTTACCGCACCGATCCTTTGCTGATGGAGGTGCATTTCGGTGACTGGCAGGGGCATATGATGGAAGAGTTTGAGGCTGCCGGTGTCGGCAGTGCAAGTCTCTTGCAGCAGCGCGAGCGTGACAAATGGAACTTTGTTCCGCCGGGTGAACATGCCGAAAGCTACATGATTCTTTCAGGACGCGTTGCCAAATGGCTTGAAAGCGTGAAGGGCAAAACAGTGTGTGTGACCCATGGCGGTTGTATTCGCACCTTGTTTTATCTGGTTGAAGGCATGAGCGGGCAGGATGCTGCGCATCTTTCCGTGCCGCAGGACAAGCTTCTGAAGCTTGAAAACAACCGTCTTGAATGGGTCTGAGTTGCAGCTTCTATAAATAAAAAAAGCGCCGGAAACGGCGCTTTTGTCATTTTATGATGGCCGGTAATTACGGTTTTAACCGCCGTCGGCTTCGTCAATATTGCTGATATAGCGAACATTATCGACGAGATCATAGGTCACGATAACCTTCATACCCTTTTCAATCGCACTATAATCGAATTCTCCGGGCAGACGGTAATCTTTGCCATTGTCCAGCGTAATGGTTTCCGTATCTTCATTGATCTTGGTGATCTTACCCTCAGCATCGTCTGCAAGCGCAGTGCCTGCAAAGAGCGGGGCGAGTAACACCGTGAGAATGGCCAAAATACGCATGAGAAATCCTTGTGCGTTATAAAATCCGGTTCCGAAGCTGCAGGTCAATTATGGCATTAGCACGACCTGCTTCTCTGAAACGCTCTGCTGGAGAGACTAGATCATATCCGCAGATTTTCGCAACATTTTCCGGTTGTTTGGTGCCGATACCGCAAACAGTATCGATTAGCGCCGCTTTTTTGTGCGCCGGTCTTTCTCTCGTTTGACCACTGCTTAAAAGGCGAATAGAAACAGATTACCAAACTGAAATTAAAATGAGCCGCAAAGAACCGGTTCAATCTTGGGGTTTTCTATGTCGCATAACAGCTTTGGCCATCTTTTCCGCGTGACGACCTGGGGCGAAAGCCACGGTCCGGCGCTGGGTTGTATTATTGATGGCTGCCCTCCGGGTATTCAATTTACCGAAGCTGAAATTCAGGCCTATCTTGATAAGCGCAAGCCGGGTCAGTCAAAATATACCACGCAGCGCCGCGAGCCGGATCAGGTGCGGGTATTGTCCGGTGTTCTCACCAGTGAAGACGGGGTGATGACCACCACCGGCACGCCGATTTCCATGATGATTGAGAATGTAGATCAGCGTTCAAAAGATTATGGTGAGATTGCCCGCCAGTATCGTCCCGGTCATGCGGATTATGCTTATGATGTAAAATACGGCCTGCGCGATTATCGCGGTGGCGGACGTTCTTCTGCGCGTGAAACCGCAGCGCGGGTTGCTGCCGGTGCGATTGCCCGTAAAGTCGTTCCGGGTTTGAAAATCCGTGCAGCATTGGTCGGCATGGGTATTCACAAGATTGACCGCTCCCGCTGGGATTGGGCAGAGGTCGACAATAATCCGTTTTTCACACCGGATGCAGGCTCAGTAGAACTGTTCGCTAATTATCTCGATGGTATCCGTAAAAATGGTTCCTCCATTGGTGCAGTGATTGAGGTTGTCGCTGAAGGTGTTCCAGCCGGTATCGGCGCGCCGCTTTATGCCAAACTGGATCAGGATATTGCGTCCAATCTGATGTCGATCCCTGCAGTAAAAGGTGTTGAAATCGGTAATGGCTTTGAGGCTGCGACGCTGACCGGTGAAGAAAATGCCGATGAAATGCGCATTGATGCCGATGGCAATCCGGTCTTCCTGTCGAATAATGCCGGTGGTATTCTTGGTGGTATCGCAACCGGTGCACCGATTATTGCACGTTTTGCCGTGAAGCCGACCTCATCCATTCTCACGACACGTCGTTCTATTGATGTGGATAAGAAGGAAGTGGATGTCATGACCAAAGGCCGTCATGACCCGTGCGTTGGCATCCGTGCTGTGCCGATTGGTGAGGCAATGCTCGCTTGCGCGATTGCGGATCATTATTTGCGTCACCGCGGCCAGACTGGCCGCGTCTGATAATCATGGGGCAGACTGGCCGCGTGTGAAAACTATGCTCCAAACTGGCCGCGTCTGATAATCATGGGGCAGACCGGTCGCGTATGAAAACTATGCTCCAAGCTGGTCGCGTCTCAATTCGGTGCGGCCAGAGCAGTTATATGTGATGTTCTTTGAAAGATTACGGAGTGAAGCATGAGCTATAATCAGAAACAGGTTGTTGATGCACTCCGTGCTTTTGAACGCGGTGAAATCGTTGTTGTTATGGACGATGACGGGCGTGAAAATGAAGGCGATCTGATTGTCGCTGCTGTCCATTGTACGGCAGAGAAAATGGCATTCATCGTGCGTCATACATCCGGCATCGTCTGCACACCTATGCCGAAGGAAGAGGCCAAGCGCCTCAATCTGACGGCAATGGTGGCGGAAAATGATGCACCGCACTCCACCGCTTTCACCATTACCGTTGACTATAAACACGGCACGACAACCGGTATTTCGGCAGATGACCGAACGCTGACTGTGCGCAATCTGGCGAACCCGAATGCTGGCCCTGCGGACTTCGTGCGTCCGGGGCATATTTTCCCGCTGGTGGCGCGTGAAGGCGGTGTGCTGATGCGTTCCGGTCATACGGAAGCGGCTGTTGATCTGTGCAAGCTGGCCAATCTGCCGCCTGTTGGTGTGATCTGCGAACTGGTCAATGATGATGGTTCTGTGATGCGCGGCCCTCAGGTAACGGAATTCGCGGAAACACACGGATTGCACCGCATTACGGTGGCTGATCTGATCGCCTATCGCCAGCGCAAGGAAACGCTGATTGTGCGCATGGGCGAGACCGAAGTGGACACATCGGCGGGTCACGCCTGTGCATTTACCTATCAGTTGCCGTGGGAGCCGATGCAGCATGTGGCTCTGGTTTTCGGCGATATTCGTGACGGTGAAGATGTGCCGGTGCGTCTGCATCGGGAAGATGTGCTGGCGGATACATTCGGTGCCGGCTCCGGCCTTGATGCCGTGCTGAAGCGAATGGCTGCGGAAAAGCGCGGGGTGCTGGTGTACTTGCGTGAAGGATCTGTCGGCGTCGGTAAAAATGACAAGTCGCGCCGCCGTGCGGAAAATCATGACAGGGAAGAGCACAAAGAAGCACAGGCGCGTGAGGAAGAATGGCGCCAGATCGGTCTTGGTGCGCAGATTTTGAAAGATCTCGGCATCAGTTCCATCCGCCTGCTGGCCTCTAAAGAGCGCCATTATGTCGGGTTGGAAGGTTTCGGTATTACTATTCTTAAAACTGAAATCTTGTAACTTTATTCTGCCTGATTAGAGCGCCGTGCGCCCCGTTGGGCGCACAAAACTCGCCCTAACGCTTTAAAATGCGAGCATAATTTTACCTTAAACTGATTCAAATTTAAGAAATTATGCTCTGAGCAGGCAGATACAGGATATTATGGCAACCAGACTTTATTCGCATCCGGTCTTTCTTGAGCATCTGACGCCGGCGGGGCATCCTGAGCGTCCGGATCGGTTGCGGGCTTTATTCAGCGTTCTGGAAGGCTATGATTATTATGCGCTGGATCAGGTGGAAGCACCTGTTGCCGATGAGCAGGCGTTGGAGCTTGTGCATCAGGCCTCTTACCTGAAGCAAATTAAAGCACAGATTCCCGATCCGCTTGATGAAGAACAAGTTGCTTCCGGCATGGCACAACCGATTGTGAATGTGGGACAGGACACCTATGTCAGTCCGCAAAGCTGGCATGCCGTGTTGGCGGCAACCGGCTCTGCCCTTGCTGCGGTCGAAGATGTATTTAACGGGCAAGCGGATAATATCTTTATTGCTGCCCGTCCGCCAGGTCATCATGCGACGGCCGATACGGCGATGGGTTTCTGCATCACCAATACGGTCGCGATAGCTGCCCGTTATGCGCAAAGCCATTTTGGAGCGGAGCGCGTGGCGATCATCGATTGGGATGTGCATCACGGTAACGGCACGCAGGACATTTTCGCTGCGGATAAGAATGTACTGTTCTG
The DNA here is from genome assembly GCF_020341615.1 of Pseudochrobactrum sp. XF203. Lineage (NCBI taxonomy): Bacteria > Pseudomonadati > Pseudomonadota > Alphaproteobacteria > Hyphomicrobiales > Brucellaceae > Pseudochrobactrum > Pseudochrobactrum sp. XF203. Next base: position 840,965 of record NZ_CP084392.1, read on the forward strand.
TTCAACGCATCAGGCGCAGATTTATCCGGGTACTGGTTTGGTCAAGGAGACCGGTGTCGGTAATATCGTGAATGCGCCTTTGCTTGCTGACAGTGGCAGTCGGGAGTTTCGTGAAGCTTTTACTTCCCGTATTTTACCGGCATTGGACAATTTTCGTCCTGACCTGATCTTGATTTCAGCGGGCTTTGATGGCCATTATCTTGACCCATTAGCTCAACTTAATTTGACCGAAACAGATTATGATTGGGTGACAGGGCAGGTGATGGAGCGCGCCGACCGGTTTTGTAATAACCGGCTGATCAGTTTTCTTGAAGGCGGATATGATTTACAGGGCTTGTCCTTTTCCGCCGCAGCGCATATTACGCGTTTAATGAAAGGATAAATTATGACCGAGCCGAACACCACCGGACAAGCTTCCAATGATGATATTGCAGTGATGAGCTTCGAACAGGCGCTCAAGCAGCTGGAAACAATTGTCGATGATCTGGAACGCGGTGATGTGCCTTTGGAAAAATCGATCCTGATTTATGAACGCGGTGAAGCGCTGAAAAATCATTGCGAAAAACTGCTGCAGTCAGCAGAAGATAAAGTCGAGAAAATCAAACTCAGCCGCGACGGCCAGCCAACCGGCACCGAACCGCTTGATCCTGAGTGATTATTCGACAGCCAGTTAAACCGAAGCCCCGCAATGTCGGGGCTTTTTTGTACGCCGATGATACAGCCGGTTATAGATCAGCCTCTAAAGTAGTCTTTTAAACAAGGCGCTGAAATAATAGGGGCCTGCGCCCCAGACTAAAGTCCAGAGTGCCGCGCCGATAATATTGGCGGAGACGAATTTCAGCCAGTGCATTTTTAAGGCACCAGCCATGATACCGTTTAACTGGCGTAAAATAGCAAAGAAGCGTGCAGTGATGACAATGCCGCTGCCGTATTTTTCAAACAGTTTTTCGAATTGCTCCAGCCGTTCCGGTGTCAGCTTGATATAGGGGCCGAAGCGGATCAGAATTTTCCGCCCGCCAAAATGGCCGATCAGATAACCTGTGCTGTCGCCCAGTATCGCGCCGAGAAACACCGCGAATAACATAACCGGTAAAGATAGTTCGCCTTGTTGCGCCAGCAGGGATGCAGCAATAAGCAGTGTCTCTCCCGGTACCGGCGCACCGAAGCTTTCAAAATAAATGATGATAAACAGAGCGATTGAGCCATAAGCGGCAATATATGGCTCAACCCAATGCATGTTCGTGCCTGTTTATGTTTATCGCAGCTGCCTCTGGCCGCTGATTGCGTGATAAAGGAACAGCACGACCACTGCGCCGATTACCGAAACAATCAGGCTGTAAATATTCAGGCCGGTAACACCCGCCGCACCGAAGAAATTGAAAATAACACCGCCGATAACCGCGCCGACAATGCCGAGGACAATATCCATCAGCATACCCTGACCGCTTTTGTTGACGATTTTGCTGCCGATAAAACCGGCAATGAGACCGAGAATAATCCAGCTGATAACTGACATTGTATGTTCTCCGTTTCGCAAAAAGCATTTTACAGAGACAGATCACATCCGGCGCTGCAAGAATGCGAAAATCAAAGAAACCGGAACGCAGACCATCAATTAAATTCACGTGCTGGCAAATTCATGAGGCTGGCTCTGGAAACTCGGTAAAACGCTCCCATATCATTACATGCTTGGCAAGTGACAATCTTGCCAAGTAAATATTTTTGCGCGATGCTGCTAAGTATCCGGCATTTCAGCAGGTTTGGAGGAAGTATAGAATGGGCCTTTTTGGTGGTGACTCTTCAAATAATGAACCGGTACCGGGCGGCAGTCTGACCAAACCGGTTCTGATTGCACTTGGTGCATTGCTCGTTGGTCGTATGTTCAGCGGTAAATCCGATGATAATGAACAGCCTCAGGTGAATGCGCCGGATCAGGCCGCATCCGGCGGCGGTCTCGGCGATCTTCTGGGCAGCGTGTTCGGCGGCGGACAGCAGGCGAATGCTCCGGCAGGTACGCAGGCAGATTCACAGGCTGGTGGCCTTGGTGGTCTCGGCAGTGTTCTTGGCGGCTTGCTTGGCGGTGTTCTGGGTGGCACAGCCGCAGGACAAGCCGGACAGACCGGCAGCGGCGGTGGACTTGGCGGCGGTTTAGGCGGCTTGCTTGAGCAGCTTACACAGGCCGGCCATGCAGATAAGGTTGATAGCTGGGTTGGTTCCGGCAGCAATGCGCCGATTGAACCGGATCAGCTTGGCACTGCCATTGGCAAAAACACAATTTCGGATATTGCCCGTCAGACGGGTGTCAATGAACAGGATTTGCTGGCAGAGCTTTCCGCAGCACTGCCGGGCATTGTTGACAAGCTGACAGCGAATGGTCAGGTGCCGGATATGCAGCAATTGCTGAAAATGCTTGGTCAGAAATAACAGGCATTTATATCCGATCCTGTCTGACTGATTTGTGATGGAATGTCCGGATGTAAAACTCCGGACATTTCTTATTTTATGATATGTTGTTTAAAGTGCATCCCGAAAATCTGTTGCAGATTTTGGTGCGAATGCGTTTGAAAGCTGGTGGGTCAGGTATTTCAATGGCTTAACTTAAGCCGGAAATGCTTCACTCTGGGCGTTTCATTGTTTCTGAAAGGACAGATTTGTGAGCTTCTTTCCCGGTCAGGATCCGGTTCCCGGTGATCATCAGTCGATTGATGCAATTGAAACGCTGATTATTCCGCGCACCAGTGAAGTGGGCGGCTTGCAGGTGCGCCGTGCATTGCCCACCGCAAAGCGCCGGCTCGTGGGGCCTTTCATTTTCTTTGACCGGATGGGACCGGCCTTATTACGGGCCGGGCAGGCGCTGGATGTGGCACCGCATCCGCATATCGGGCTTTCAACGGTTACTTATCTTCTGGACGGCAATATCCGACACCGTGACAGTCTCGGTACCGAGCAGGTAATTAATCCCGGTGAAGTCAATCTGATGACTGCGGGACGCGGCATTGTGCATTCCGAGCGCACACCGGAGGAAATGCGCGGATCGCCGCTGGCAATCTCCGGCGTGCAGACATGGGTTGCCTTGCCGGAACGCGCTGAGAATATGGCGCCGGAATTCAGCAATCATACGGTGCAGCAATTGCCGTGGCTGGAGGAGAAAGAGTTCCGTATGCGCCTGATGATCGGCGATATGCACGGGCTGAAATCCGATGTGCCGACCTATAGCGAGACACTCTATGCGGATGTGTTTATTGAGGCGGGTGGCAAATTCCATTTGCCTGCGGTGCAGGAAGAGCGGGCGATTTATATCCTGAGTGGTGCAGTGCGCATTGCCGGAGAAGTCTTCACGGATAATCAGCTGCTGGCCTTCCGGCAGGGCGATGATATTGTGATTGAAGCCGTGGCGCAGAATTTTGCCGGTGAGGGCGCACAGATCATGGTCTTCGGTGGCGAGGCGATGGACAGCCGCCGTTATATCTGGTGGAATTTCGTTTCATCATCAAAAGAACGTATTGAACAGGCAAAGGAAGAGTGGCGCAGCCGCCGCTTTGATATTGTACCGGGCGATGCGGAAGAATTTATCCCGCTGCCTGAATAAATATTTGATATAGCTGATTGCAAAATACAGGCGGATGGGAAACAAAGCCGTTAATCTCCGCCTGTTCTGACTGTCCATAGAATAATAAGGTTTTCCCAATGACCGGTTTTGATAACAAACTGCACACGCCATTGCTGGATCAGGTGCATTTGCCGGAAGATTTGCGAAAACTGGATCCTGCGCAATTGCCGCAACTGGCGGATGAATTGCGCGCAGATCTGATTGATGTAGTGTCGCGCACCGGTGGTCATCTCGGCTCAAGCCTTGGTGTGGTCGAGCTTACTGTGGCGCTGCATTACCTGTTTGATACGCCGAATGACCGTCTGATCTGGGATGTGGGGCACCAGACCTATCCGCATAAAATTCTGACCGGACGCCGTGAGCGTATGCCGACCATTCGTCAGGAAGGCGGCCTGTCCGGTTTTACCAAACGTGCTGAAAGCGAATATGACGATTTCGGCACCGGCCATGCATCCACCTCGATTTCCGCCGGTCTGGGTATGTCGGTTGCAAGTGAACTCAAAGGTGAGAAGCGCAATGTCATTGCAGTGATCGGTGACGGTTCCATGTCTGCCGGCATGGCCTATGAGGCGATGAATAATGCCGGTGCGCTGGATGCCCGTCTGATCGTTATTCTCAATGATAATGATATGTCGATTGCGCCACCGACCGGTGCGATGAGCGCCTATCTCGCACGTCTGGTCTCGGGGCCGACTTATCGCAACCTGCGCGAGATGGCGAAGCAGATCAGCAAGAAATTGCCGAAATTCTTTCAGGATAAAGCCCGTAAAACGGAAGAATTTGCCCGTGGTTTCTGGGCTGGCGGCACAATGTTTGAAGAGCTGGGCATGTATTATGTCGGCCCTGTGGATGGTCATAATCTCGATCATCTTCTGCCGGTTCTGACAAATATCCGCGATAATGTTGAGGGGCCCGTGCTGGTGCATGTGGTGACCCAGAAGGGCAAAGGCTATGCCCCTGCGGAAGCCGCAGCCGATAAATATCACGGCGTCAATAAATTCGATGTCATTACCGGCAAGCAGTCGAAGCCGCCTGCAAATGCACCGAGCTATACAAAAGTTTTCGCCAATGCGCTGATTGAAGAAGCGCGACACGACGAAAAGGTTGTGGCCGTGACGGCAGCAATGCCGGACGGAACGGGGCTTAATCTTTTCGGACAGGCTTTTCCGAAGCGTACTTTCGATGTCGGCATGGCTGAGCAACATGCAGTGACTTTCGCAGCCGGTTTGGCTGCTGAAGGGCTGAAGCCTTTTGCAGCGATTTACTCCACCTTCCTGCAGCGCGCCTATGATCAGGTGGTGCATGATGTGGCGATCCAGCATTTGCCGGTGCGCTTTGCGATTGATCGTGCCGGTGTGGTTGGCGCGGATGGTGCCACCCATGCGGGGAGTTTCGACACTGCTTTCCTGAGCAATCTGCCGGGCTTTGTGGTGATGGCCGCTTCGGATGAAGCGGAACTGGTGCATATGGTGCGCACCGCTGCGGAATATGAAGAAGGACCGATCTCCTTCCGCTATCCGCGCGGTGATGGTGTGGGCGTTGATCTGCCGGAGCGTGGTACTGTTCTGGAAATCGGTAAAGGCCGTATTGTCCGTGAAGGCAGCAAAATCGCGATTTTGAGCTTCGGCGCGCGGTTGCAGGAATGCCTTGCGGCTGCTGATGAGCTGGATGCAGCGGGGCTTTCGACCACTGTTGCTGATGCGCGTTTTGCCAAGCCGCTGGATCATGATCTGATCCGCCGTCTTGCCAAAGAACATCAGGTGCTGCTCACGATTGAAGAAGGTGTGGCAGGCGGCTTTGGCGCGCATGTGTTGCATTATCTCAGCAATGAAGGTGCGCTGGATCATGGTTTGCGTGTCCGCACATTGACTTTGCCGGACGCATTTATAGATCATGCCAAGCCTGAGGCTATGTATGCCCGTGCAGGTTTGGATAGTGCAGGCATTGTACGGGCGGCCTTTGCAGCGCTCGGCCGTGATGTGCTGACCGGTGAGGCAGGCGGCGGACTGCGGGCATAAAGCAGTTTCAGGAAAAGTGGAAACCGGTTTTCCGTTCGAAACTGCGATAAGATAAAAAATATTAGAGCACATCTGAATAGATGCGCTCTAATTACATCTTGCGCTAAGCTGCTGTCTCATTCATTGAGGCAGCATGAGTGAAAATACAGATAAGATACGCCTTGATCAGGCGCTGGTAGAGCGCGGGCTGTTTGCTTCGCGCTCGCGTGCCCGCGATGCGGTGGCACGTGGTACCGTGCGCGTGAATGGTCAGGTGGTCACTAAAGCCGGTCAGAACGTGACGGCTCAGGCCGAACTGGCAGTGGATGATCCGGCCAGCCGTTTTGTCTCCCGTGCAGCGCTGAAACTGACAGCCGCGCTCGATCATTTCGGATTTGAGGTTGAGGGTAAGACAGCACTGGATATCGGTGCTTCCACCGGCGGTTTCACACAAGTGCTGCTGGAGCGCGGTGCAGAACATGTGATCTGCGTCGATGTCGGCCATGATCAATTGCATGAGACTTTGCGCGGCGATAAACGCGTTACCAATCTCGAAGGGCTGAATGCCCGTGTTCTTGATGCAAGTCATTTACAGGGATGCAAGATTGAGATTGTTGTCTCGGATGTCAGCTTCATTTCGCTGAAACTGGCACTGCCCAATGCGCTTGATCTTTGCGCGGATGACGGCTGGTGTCTGTTGCTGGTGAAACCGCAATTCGAGGCAGGGCGCGAAGCAATCGGCAAAGGCGGCATTCTCAAAGACCCGTCGCAGGGTGAAAAGATTGCGCTGGATTTGCAGGATTGGCTCAATGCGCAGTCCGGCTGGCAGGCTTTAGGATTTTGTGCCTCACCGATTACCGGTGGTGACGGCAATCAGGAATATATTTTGGCAGGCAGGAAGAACAAAGCTGCCGCCGCGAAGGACGATGTTTGATGAGTTTGCGTGTTACAATTAATGCGATGGGTGCCGGTGGTGATGGTATTGCCCAGCTGCCGGATGGTCAGGTTTTTGTGCCTTTTACCCTGCCGGGTGAGGTTGCCAATGTTGCGCGGGATAAGAACCGCGCCAGCCTGATGGCCCTGCTGGAAACATCGGAGCAGCGTGTGGAACCATCCTGCCGCCATTTCGAGGATTGCGGCGGTTGCGCCTTGCAGCATTGGGAAATGTCCGCCTATCAGGCATGGAAGCGTTCATTGGTAGCAGCCAGTCTTGATGGCCGTGGTTTGAAATATGAGCTGGCACCATTGGTGCCATGTTCGCAGCAGAGCCGCCGCCGTGCGACATTCGCCATTCGCAAAACCGAAGCCGGTTTGCTGCTTGGCTTTAACCGTCACCAGAGCCATGAGCTGATCAACATCTCTGAATGTGCGGTGACAGTTCCGGCGATTATCTCCCGTCTGGATGATCTGCGCAAAGTCGCTATTCATCTGGCCGATGGTGCCAAGCCGTTTAAACTGACGGTTACTGATACGGAATCCGGCCTTGATCTGGCAGCAAGCGGCTGCCCGACACCGGATGATGCGTCGCGCCGTATTCTTACGCCTTTGATGATGGAGCTGGGTTTTGCCCGCCTCAGCGTTGACGGTGAGATCATTCTGGAGCCGAAAAAGCCGCTGATTACCTTTGGCAAAGTGCCGGTCAATATTCCGTCCGGCAGTTTCCTTCAGGCAACAATTGAAGCTGAAGAGGCAATGGTTGCGCTGGTGATCGGTCATTTCAAAAAGGTCAAAAAAGCTGCGGATTTGTTCTGCGGTGTCGGTACTTTTGCTCTGCGTATGGCTGAGACCATGGCAGTTCATGCGGTGGAAAATGATGCACCGGCATTGGCCGCACTGGATCGCGGTATCCGTCATGTGCAGGGGCTGAAACCGGTCACGCATGAGCGGCGCGATCTGTTCCGCCGTCCGATCCTTTATAAGGATCTCAATGCTTATCAGGGCGTGGTCTTCGATCCGCCGCGTGCCGGTGCTGAAGAACAGGCAATGCAGATTGCCAAATCATCCGTGCCTAAAGTCGCGGCTGTTTCCTGTAATCCGGTGACACTGGCACGCGACCTCGCCATTCTGGTGAAGGGCGGCTACAAGATCGATAAGATTATCCCTGTCGATCAGTTCCTGTGGTCATCCCATGTGGAGACCGTGGCACTACTCTCGAAAAAATAATCAGGAGAGGGCGGGTGTTCAGCCGAACAACCCGCCTTCATCCGTATCAATTGTGATCGAAGACAGAGTGATATGGCGTGGTCGGGTGATCGCAAACATCACAGCCTCACATACATCGCGGTTGGTTGCGCGCTCACCTTTGACGCGCTCCGGAATGGCATCCCATTCCGTATCCGCCGGTGAGATATCATCCAGATAGGGCGGGTGCACACAGAGTGAGCGCACCGGCGTGCCGCGCAGTATTTGTTGCAAGCCTGTTGCTATCGCTGCCTGTGCATGTTTCGCAGCATAAAACGGTACAGCCACACTATGCAGCGGTGCATTCGGCAATGCGCTGATCGAGCCGATGGTCACAATATCCGGTCTGGATGAGTTTTTCAGCAGCGGCAACAGCCCTTGCGTGAACAGAAAACTACCGGTCACCGCAGCATTGATCGTGCCGAACACTTCTTGTTCGCTATGCGGTTCATCACTGGCTTCCAGCCACATCGCACCATTATTAATCAGCAGATCAATCGTGTTATATTTTTCTGTGATCTGCGCAATTGCGCGGCCGATACTGGCATTATCTGCCAGATCAACCACAATCTGATCAGGTCGCAGTCCTGTGCGCTGTTCAACCTGATCAGCAATCGTTGAGAGTGCAGATTGATTGCGGGCGCAGAGCACAATCTTGCAACCGGCATCTGCCAGCATCATCGCCATTGCAGCACCAAGACCACGGCCGGAGCCGGTGATGACGGCGGTTAAACCATTCAAATTTTTCATGTTTATACCGCGGTTCCGCCGACTGTCATTTGATCCATGCGCAAATGCGGCTGACCAACACCAACCGGCACCCACTGACCGCCTTTACCGCAATTGCCGGAGCCATTATCGAGCTTGCTGTCATTGCCGATCATCGACACACGATGCATGGCATCTGGGCCGTTACCGATCAACATGGCGCCTTTGACCGGCGCGCCCACTTTGCCGTCTTCGATCATATAGGCTTCAGTACAGCCGAACACGAATTTGCCGGAAGTGATATCCACCTGACCACCGCCGAAAGACACCGCATAGATGCCTTTCTTAACAGAAGCGATAATTTCTTCCGGTGTTTTATCACCGGAGAGCATCATCGTATTGGTCATGCGTGGCATTGGTGCATGGGCATAGGATTCACGACGGCCATTGCCGGTTGGTTTCATCCCCATCAGACGGGCATTCTGGCGATCCTGCATGTAATTGACGAGCTTGCCGTCATCGATCAGCACAGTGCTGTTGGTCGGCGTGCCTTCATCATCAATAGTCAGGGAACCGCGACGGTCAGCGATGGTGCCGTCATCGACTACGGTCACGCCTTTGGCGGCAACCTGTTGCCCCATGAGACCTGCAAAGGCCGAGAGTTGCTTGCGGTTGAAGTCGCCTTCAAGACCATGGCCTACCGCCTCATGCAGCATTACACCCGGCCAACCATTGGACAAGACGATGTCGAAAGTACCGGCAGGGGCGGGGATCGCTTCGAGATTAACCAAAGCCTGACGCAGTGCTTCATCTGCCGCGTGCTGCCATGAGCCGGTTGCGATAAAATCTTCAAACAGGCGACGGCCACCCATGGAATAGGAACCGGATTCCTGACGGTCGCCCTGACCGGCCATAACGGAAATCGACAGGCGTACCATCGGACGGATATCACGGACGAAATGTCCGTCCGCACGCAAGATTTCTACCTGCTGCCATGAACCGCCAATGCTGACACTGACCTGACGCACTTTACTGTCTTTGGCGCGCAAATAGCCGTCAATCTGCTGAAGCAGAACGACTTTTTCATTGAAAGTCGGAGAGCCTAGCGGGTTCACATCCGTATAGAGATGGCGGTTTGTACCAGCCGGAGCTGCACTGTAAGTGCCGGACGACCCGCAGGAAATCGCGGATGCTGCATCGGATGCACGAAGCAGGGCGCTATGGGTCAGTTCGCCGGAATGAGCATAGCCGACCGTCTCACCGGAGACACAACGCAGACCAAAACCCTGTCCCTGATTGAAGGAGCCGTTTTTCAGGCGGCCGTCATCAAAAACCAGAGATTCAGATTCCGCATATTCCAGATAAAGTTCACCGTCTTCACTGCCGTGGAGCGATTGCGCAACCAGTTTTTCAACCTTGTCACGGCTGACATCGAATTCATCAATCAGGCTTCGGGACGTGGTGGAACTCATAGATTTACTCCGGAACAGCGGCTGTGTCCTGTATCAGACGGGTGATTGTTCTTTGTATATGGCGAGTTTGCTGCCGTGGGACAAGCCGGACAGCGGGATAAAATAAAAACGCCGCCGTCAAAATATGAGCGGCGGCGTTTTAATCAGATTGAAAGGCTTATGGCAGCTTGTTGAAGCCGTCGCTGAAGCCCTGCAGTTCAACGGGAATACCCACGCCTTCTTCCGGTGTCTGGAACACGATGAAAGTCGCGGCCTTACCCTTGCGCAGTGTGTCGATCAGTGCGTCGTCAAGGATAACTTCCGCATAGCAGCCGTCTTCAAAACAGCGCACGAAATAAGCGCGGCCGATATCTTTGCCGTCCACATTGAGGCCGAGGCCGTTTGGCAGCAAAACGCCGAGTGGTGCAAGCACACGCAGGATACGCGCTTTATTGTCGGCAGTTTTCAGAACAACGACCGAAAGGCCGAGCTCAGGACGGTCAGCAGCGATCACATTCTGGATCAGCGCACATTGTTCGGTCTTGGCACCGGCAGGCTTGTCGCAAAGAATGGACCATGCGCCATGCTGAGAGCGCAAAGTGCCGTTTTTCTGCGATGCACCGGAAGCGGTTGGCTGCGGTGCAGTCTGAGCAAAAGCAGCAGAGGCGGATACAGCCATAAGGCCTGCACCGAGCAGAGCAGCGGCAACTTTACGGCTGACAGAAGAGAAATGGTGCATATTTATGATACCTTTGGCGGCTCGGTAAACATTACATCGGTAAATGCGGCGCGAGCCGTAACTACCCTTTGAAAGCGTATTTAAGAGAGGGCTTTGCGTCATTTCCGGAAACCGGCAAATCAGAAAGCCATGCTTTTTATTCTGTGTACATGGATAATGGCGGAATTTGAACCGGATAAGGTAAAGTTTTAGTATAAATCAGATTGTGAACACCATTCTAAATCCGCATTGCCGAAATTATCGCTATGCCATGCACAGTTTTCAGCATCTTCCCTCCGTTTTAGCACCGTGAATTGCAGGCTGATCTGAAAGAGTGTGCAGCGTTTGAAATCTGCCGTGCTTTTCAGGATATTGCAGCAGCTTTCTACAGGATGCACGGCGCATTGTTTTATCTGTATTTTACTTGATCCAGATCAATGCAAATAAGTCCGGACTATGAATTGATTCTCCGTTCTGAGGCCGGAATAAGGCGTGATCTGCAGATTTGGGCTGTTTTGGCGCGGTTGAGGCAATCAGGAAAACCTTGAGATTTTTCCGGGCAGACAAAATCTGTAAAAGGTCGCGTTGTACCGCTCTCTATTTTCAACCCTTTGATTTTATGTGTTTTTATAGATTGATTTGGAAGGTTTTATATCCGGTAGTTTGCGAGATGAACCGGAAAAGACCCGTGTTTTTGAGTTGTATTACGCGCAAAAATGCCGCACGGGAAAATCTTCGCCTTCCTTGCTTGGTGCTATAATGTGTTGTCAGTACGGTGGGGGAACGGGACATTGGCTGGGGAAGAGCTATGTCCGCGATTAACCGGCAAGGCTATAATCGGGAGAAGATGCTGGTGGATAGGGTTATTGCCACAAATAAAGCCGTTGCAGGTAAGGATTCTGCGATGAAAAAACATATTTTGACCGGCAGCGCGGTTGCATTCGGCGCAGTGTCCGGTCTTTTGGCGTCTGCAGCGGGCGCACTGGCTGACAAGCCGGTTGACTGGCAGCTGAGCTGGCAGGATTCCGCAACAAAAATTGCGGATCAGATACATTGGTTTGAGCGTTATTCGCTGATGTTCATTATTCCGGTAACCGGTCTGGTGATGCTGCTGCTCTTGTGGTGCATCCTGCGCTTCCGTAAAGGCGCAAATCCGGTTGCTTCCAAAACCAGCCATAACACAACGATTGAAGTGATCTGGACACTGGGTCCGGTCATTATTCTGCTGTTTCTGGCCATTCCGTCCTTCCAGCTTCTGACTGCGCAATATTCTCCGGATGAGCCAAAACTGACTGTTAAAGCAACAGGTTATCAGTGGTACTGGGGCTATGAATATCAGACAGAAGAGCCGCTTTCTTTTGATGCGCTTCTGCTGAAAGACGAAGACCGTGCGAGCGCCGGTAAACAGGATCTGGCCGCTTATCCGCGTCTTCTGGCTGTTGATAATGAAGTTGTGGTTCCTGTGGATACGACTGTCCGCTTGCTGGTGACAGCTGCCGATGTGATCCACTCATGGGCAATGCCTGCTTTCGGCGTCAAGATGGATGGTGTTCCGGGACGTAATAACGAAACATGGTTCAAGGCCACCCGTGAAGGGCTCTATTACGGCCAGTGTTCTGAACTATGCGGTAAAGATCATGCTTATATGCCGATTGCTGTGCGCGTTGTCTCACAGGAGCGTTATGATGCATGGCTTGCTGCTGCCCGTACGGATATTTCCGGTGCGAATAAGACGCTGATGGCCGAAATTGAAAATGACAACAAGACCGTGACTGTTGCCGGAAACTGATTATAAGCCTGACGTGAACGGAGTTTTCGTCAGGCTCCTCAGTTTTTACAGGTCACGAACCGCATGGCTGCTTAAAAATCAAATATGATTTAAGACGGAATTCATGTGGTAGTTCAATATTTTAGAATACCTGTTTTGGTTCCCTAAAGGGCATTTGGTATTCGTTCAGAACGGGAGCAATCTTATGGCTGGTACAACAGCTCACGATACCCGAAAGGGAGCCCCTCACGCAGGGGCGGATGCACACCATGACGACCACAAGCCGCGCGGCTGGGTTCGCTGGGTGTATTCGACCAATCACAAGGATATCGGTACACTCTATCTGATCTTTGCGATTATTTCCGGTATCATCGGCGGGGCATTGTCCATCGCTATGCGTGCGGAATTGCAGGAGCCTGGTATCCAGATTTTCCATGGTCTGGCTTCTATGGTCTATGGCGTTGAAGGCGATGCGGCTATGGATGCCGGTAAGCATATGTTCAACGTGTTTACCTCCATGCATGCGCTGATTATGATCTTCTTCATGGTCATGCCTGCGCTGATCGGTGGTTTCGCCAACTGGATGGTTCCGCTGATGATCGGTGCGCCTGATATGGCGTTCCCGCGCATGAACAATATTTCATTCTGGCTGCTGCCTCCGGCATTGCTGCTGCTGCTGATTTCCTTCTTCGTGCCGGGTCCTGCCGGTGGTTGGGGCGCAGGTGGCGGCTGGACGCTGTATCCGCCGCTGTCGACTTCGGGGCAACCTGGACCTGCAGTGGATTTCGCAATTCTGTCGATCCACATTTCCGGTGCGTCGTCCATTCTCGGTGCGATCAACTTCATCACAACCATTCTGAATATGCGTGCGCCGGGCATGACCCTGCATAAAATGCCGCTTTTCGCATGGTCTGTTCTGGTTACAGCCTTCCTGCTGTTGTTGTCGCTGCCGGTTCTGGCCGGTGCGATCACCATGCTGCTGACAGACCGTAACTTTGCGACAGCATTCTTCGCGCCTGAAGGCGGCGGTGACCCGATCCTGTATCAGCATCTGTTCTGGTTCTTCGGTCATCCTGAAGTGTATATTCTGATCCTGCCAGGCTTCGGTATTGTCAGCCACGTGATTTCGACCTTCTCGAAGAAGCCGATTTTCGGTTATCTCGGCATGGCCTATGCGATGGTTGCAATCGGTGTTGTCGGCTTTGTGGTCTGGGCGCACCATATGTATACGGTGGGTCTGTCACTCGATACGCAGCGTTATTTTGTGTTCGCGACCATGGTGATTGCGGTGCCGACCGGTATCAAGATCTTCTCGTGGATTGCCACAATGTGGGGCGGTTCGATTGACTTCCGCACACCGATGATCTGGTCAATCGGCTTCATCTTCATGTTCACCGTTGGTGGTATGACCGGTGTACAGCTGGCCAATGCCGGTCTCGACCGTGCGCTGCATGACACATATTATGTTGTCGCGCATTTCCATTACGTATTGTCGCTGGGTGCCGTATTCGCGATTTTTGCGGGCTGGTATTACTGGTTCCCGAAAATGTTCGGCTACATGTACAATGAAACCATCGGCAAAATTCACTTCTGGCTCACATTTATCGGTGTGAATCTGGTGTTCTTCCCGCAGCATTTCCTCGGTCTTGCCGGTATGCCGCGCCGTTATATCGACTATCCTGATGCCTATACAGGCTGGAACATGGTGTCGTCCTACGGCTCGTATATTTCCGGTTTTGCGGTGCTGGTTTTCCTCTATGGTGTATTTGAGGCTTTTGCGAAAAAGCGTGCCACAAGTGCAAATCCATGGGGTGAGGGTGCAACAACACTGGAATGGCAGCTGTCTTCGCCGCCGCCTTATCACCAGTGGGAACAGCTCCCGCATGTGAAGTAATATTGTTCGGGCGGTGTCAGTGATGCCGCCGCCCGATACAAACGAAAATGCCGGATAGCATGATTTATGCAATTTATAGAGCCGTTCACTTTTAGGCTATTTATGAATTTCCTAAATTATGACGGGTGTACCGTGCGGTGTTTGGGTGTATAGAGGCGCTATTAGCGCTTTATGCACCGCAGGTGCTGCAACAGTCGCGCAAGAAAATGCGGCGTTGCGGGAGAAGCAGTCTCCCCGCAAATAGCTGCTCAGAGTGCGACATTCGTTTTAAGGAATTACCGGATTTGAGATCCGGTATCCGGTTTTGCCGGAATTTTTGAATAAGGACAGATACAGATAATGTCTCTGGTTGAGAAAAATAACATGACAGGTGAAACCGGACAGCCGATGCAGCTGTCGGAAGCGAGCGCGGCTGATTATATCGCGCTGCTGAAACCGCGTGTCATGTCGCTGGTTGTATTTACCGGTTTTGTTGGTCTGATCGTGGCTCCCGGTCATATGAATCCGGTTATGGCTGCGATTGCTATTCTATGTATTGCGATCGGCGGCGGCGCCTCAGGCGCGCTGAATATGTGGTATGATGCTGACATTGACCGCATTATGAAACGCACAAAAAACCGGCCGATCCCTGCCGGCCTGATCCGTGAAGAAACAGTGCTTGCCTATGGTATTACACTGTCTGTCTTTTCCGTGATGACACTTGGCCTGCTTGTCAACTGGCTTGCCGCTGCTTTGCTGGCCTTTACAATTTTCTTCTACAGCGTCGTTTATACAATGTGGCTGAAACGCTCGACACCGCAGAATATTGTTATTGGCGGTGCCGCCGGTGCATTTCCGCCGATGATCGGCTGGGCTTCGGTAACGGGCACAGTTTCGGTTGAAAGTGTTGTTCTGTTTCTGATTATCTTTTTGTGGACGCCGCCGCATTTCTGGGCACTGTCTCTGTTCACATCCGGTGATTATGAAGCGGCAAAAATTCCGATGATGCCGAATGTGCGGGGTGAAAAATCCACACGTTTGCAGATCGTAGTCTATTCACTGATCGTGGCGCCGGTTGGTGTTCTGCCATGGTTCCTCGGCTTCGGCGGCCATGTCTATGGTGTGCTTTCTGCTTTGCTTGGCGCAATCTTCGTATGGCGCGCAGTGCAGCTCTGGATGGCGCCGGAACATGAAACACAAATGCGTGCTGCCCGTGCGCTGTTTAAATTTTCGCTGGTTTATCTGTCCGCTTTGTTCAGCATCTTGCTTGTTGAGGCACTGGTGGCGAAAATATTGCCGGTAATAGGGGGATAATGATGGCGGATAAAGAAGCAAAAACTGAACTCGAACTGATAACGCAGACAGAGAAACAGAAGAAAGCCCAGCGCAGCCGTTCTGTGGCTCTGGCACTGGCCTTAACGGCTTTTGTTCTGATCGTTTATATCGGCACATGGGTTAAACTCGGACCAGGTGTGCTGGTTCGCCCGATGTAATCGGAACTGTCAGCGTTTTAAGTCGCAGGGAGGCGGCATAGGCAATGATACAGAAACCGGAAAATACAGAAACAATGCAGGCGCCTGCAGCAGAAGACGCTGCTGCACAGGCTGCACGTCATCAGCGTTCCAATCGTATTGTTGCTCTGTCCTGTGCCAGTTTCTTCGTTGCCATGATCGGCATGGCCTATGCGGCTGTCCCGCTTTATCAGATGTTTTGTCAGGTTACCGGCTATGGCGGCACAACGCAGCGCGTTGAGCAGATGTCCGATACAATCCTCGATCAGACGGTCAATGTACGCTTTGATGCCAATGTGTCCGGCGGATTGCCATGGGAGTTCAAGCCGGTTCAGCGCGAAGTGACTGTGCGTATCGGTGAAACGACTATCGTTAATTACGAAGCGAAGAATATCTCCGACCGTCCGGCTTCCGGACGCGCGACCTTCAATGTGTCGCCGGATCTCACAGGTTCTTATTTCAACAAGGTTCAGTGCTTCTGCTTTACAGACACAACCCTTGCCGCCGGTGAAACAATGGAAATGCCGGTCATGTTCTTTGTCGATCCGGATATTGTGAAAGAAAAAGACCTTAAAGGGCTGAAGACGATCACCTTGTCTTATACATTTTTCCCGCTGGACAAGGAGCCGGTGAACTCAGCCGCAGCGCCTGCTGTTTTGCAGAAAAATGCTGAAATTAAACCGGTGGTGAAGCCGCAAGGATAGAGATGCCGCGACATCATGTTGCGGTGCGCAAAAAAGCGAACTGCATCAAGAATATGGTCAAGAGGGGCTATGTTCGGAGCGCAAAAACAGACTGCGCCTGCGACATAAAATAAAGAACAGGGTGCTTGTCGGGGGATATCCGGATGCAGCACCGGAAAGATAAACAGAGGAGCCTTGGGGCATAAACCTTAAGGGGGAATGACATGGCAGACACTCATCAGAAGAACCACGACTATCATATTATAGATCCTAGTCCGTGGCCGTTTCTGAGCTCGGTTGGTGCATTTGTTCTGGCCATTGGCGGTATCGCTTATATGCGCTACCTCAATGCAGGCGAACTGCATCTGTTTGGTATCAATTTTGTAACGCCATGGCTGTTCTTTATCGGCATCGCCATCATCCTGTACTGCATGTATGGCTGGTGGTCGGATACGATCCGTGAGGGCAAGGAAGGCCACCATACCCGCGTGGTTTCCATCCATCTGCGCTATGGCATGATTATGTTCATTGCCTCCGAAGTCATGTTCTTCGTGGCATGGTTCTGGGCATTCTTTGATGCCAGCCTGTTCCCGAATGAAGTGCATCAGGTGATGCGTGCAGAATTCACCGGCGGTCAGTGGCCTCCGAAAGGCATGGAAGTTCTCGATCCTCTGCACCTGCCGCTTTATAATACCGTAATTCTGCTGCTCTCCGGCACCACGCTGACATGGGCGCATCATGCGCTGCTGCATAATGACCGCAAAGGACTTGTCTGGGGGCTGGCGCTGACTGTTGTTCTCGGTGTGCTGTTCTCTTTCGTGCAGGCTTATGAATATATTCATGCGCCATTTGCCTTCAAAGATTCCGTTTATGGTGCAACATTCTTCATGGCGACCGGTTTCCATGGTTTCCACGTTATTGTTGGTACGATCTTTCTGGCCGTTTGTCTGATCCGCTCTATTCGCGGTGATTTTACGCCGAAGAACCATTTCGGTCTGGAAGCCGCTGCATGGTACTGGCATTTCGTGGACGTGGTCTGGCTGTTCCTGTTCTTCAGCATTTATGTCTGGGGTTCATGGGGCGCACCGATTGCCGTGCATTAACCGGCATCAGGAATAACGGCATTTTGCCGGAGTTCTGAGCCTGATGGGATAAGGAAAGCGTCGCGGTTTTTGAGAGCTGCGGCGCTTTTTGTTTCTTAGAGCGGCCTGTGCCGGACCTGGCACATAAAGATGGCTCTAACATTTTAAAATTTTGCTCTGGTTTTAAGCGGCGCAACTAGAGCATTTCACAGTCAAGTTGGATCAACTTGACGGCAGTGATAATGCGACAAAAATAAAGAATCTAGAGCGAGCGCTATGATCCAATCTGGACGTAAACCGCTCTAGGCTGCAGCGGAGGTGGAATAATGCATAATGAAGATAGTCTTTATCCGCCGGTAGAGCCAATCAAAGCCGGTATCAAAGGACGCTGCCCGCGCTGCGGACAGGACGCTTTGTTTAATGGTTATCTGAAACTGGCAAAGCGCTGTGAGGTCTGCGAACTGGATTATGGTTTTGCAGATTCCGGTGACGGGCCTGTTGTTTTTGTGCTTCTGCTTGACGGTTTTCTTGTTACGGCTTTGGCGCTCTGGGCTGAGGTGTCTTATCAGCTGCCGCTCTGGCTGCATTTTATCATCTGGATACCGCTGGCAATTCTCATCGGGCTGGTGCTGACGCGCTGGATGAAAGGTATTCTGATAACTTTGCAATATAAGCATAAAGCGGCATCGGGGCAGCTCGACAGGCGGGGGCGCGAATGACTGCCACCGGTAAGACACAGAAGTCCTTTCCATGGATTTTACTGCTCTGCAGCAGCATTGCTTTTGCCATTCTGCTGGGGCTTGGTATCTGGCAGACACAGCGTTTATTCTGGAAAGAACAGCTGATTGCGCAGATTGAAGAAAGGGTGCATTCCGCACCTAAGCCGCTGAGTGACATTGAGGCTGAATTTGCCAAAACCGGTGTTGTTGATTACATGCCGGTGACTTTGCGCGGCACATTTCAGCATGAGCGCGAACAGTATTTTTTCACCACGTTTAAAGGCGCATCCGGTTATGCGGTTTATACGCCGCTGATCCTGAATGACGGGCGGGCTGTTCTGGTTAATCGTGGTTTTGTACCTTATGAAAAGCAAAATCCGGCGACACGTCCGCAAGGACAGATCGCGAGTGAAGTGACTGTTACGGGGCTTGCCCGTGATCCGCTGATTGCCAAACCGTCCTCCTATCTGCCGGACAATGAACCGGCCAAAAAACTTTATTACTGGAAAGACTGGGGCGCGATGATGGAAAATAGCGGCCTTGCTCAGGATCATGATTTTGTCGGGTTCTTTGTGGATGCGGATGCTACAGCCAATGCCGGTGGCTTGCCGCAGGGCGGGATAACCATTCTCGAGCAACCGAATAATCATCTGCAATATGCGGGCACATGGTTCGGGCTGGCTGCCGTTTTGCTGGTTGTCACCTTTATCTATATTTTCCGTCAGCGTCGCAGCGGGGATGCGCAATAGCTGTTGACATTGCGCGATGCGAAGCCCAATTGCTAAAGCTGGATATGTTTTACAGCGCATTGATGATCTATGGTCGCAATGTTGCTTTGAAGACAGGATAATCAGAGTTCAATGACCGATAAGCCTAAGCTGACCATCCGCCTGTGCGGTCCACGTGGATTTTGCGCCGGTGTTGATCGCGCTATTCAGATCGTTGTGCTGGCGCTGAAGAAATACGGCGCTCCGGTCTATGTGCGTCATGAGATTGTTCACAACCGTTATGTGGTTGAAGGCCTGCAGGCGCGCGGTGCGATCTTCGTGGAAGAGCTTGATGAAATTCCGATGGAACACCGCGATCAGCCGGTGGTATTTTCCGCTCATGGTGTGCCAAAATCAGTGCCGGAAGATGCGGATGCGAAAAACCTGTTCTATCTGGATGCAACCTGTCCGCTGGTTTCCAAAGTTCATAAACAGGCGATGCGCCATCAGCGTCTTGGCCGGCATGTTATTCTGATCGGCCATTCCGGTCATCCGGAAGTGATCGGCACAATGGGGCAACTGCCGGAAGGTACGGTTTCTTTGATCGAGACTGTAGCAGATGCCGAGGCCTACCAGCCGGAAGATCCTGAAAATCTCGGCTTTGTAACGCAAACAACGCTGTCGGTTGATGATACTGCGGGTATTATCGCCAAGCTTCAGGAACGGTTTCCGCAGCTGACAGCGCCTGCCGCTGAATCCATCTGCTATGCCACAACCAATCGTCAGGAAGCGGTGAAAGAAGCGGCTCCCGGCTGTGATCTGTTTCTGATTGTAGGTGCGCCGAACTCTTCAAATTCCAAACGTCTGGTGGAAGTAGCCGAGCGTTCCGGTGCCCGTCATTCTCTGCTTGTGCAGCGTGCGGAAGAGATCGACTGGGATAATCTGGGCGAGCTTTCTGTGCTGGGAATTTCGGCAGGGGCATCCGCACCGGAAATTATCGTTGATGAGATCATTGATGCGTTTTCGCAGCGTTTTGATGTCACAATTGATCTGGCGATCACCACCGTTGAAACCGAGAACTTCCTTGTCAATCGTCAGATCCGCGATGTGGAACTGACGGCTCAGGACATGGCGTTTGTGAACGGCAATCACTGAAATAAAGAATAATCTGCCGCGATTTTCGCAGGGGACGGCAGGGGGAGACCAGCATGGCTGTCTATACGGATATTAATGAAATTGAACTGGCAGCCTATCTGGAAAATTACAACATAGGTACTTTGCTGTCTTTCAAAGGCATTGCTGAAGGTGTTGAGAACTCCAATTTCCTGCTGCGCACGACTGAAGGCACATTCATTCTGACCCTTTATGAGAAGCGCGTGGATCGTGATGATCTGCCATTCTTCATAAAGCTGATGCAGCATCTGGCGGTCAACGGGATTGAGTGCCCGCAGCCGGTGGTGCAAAAAAACGGTGAGGCGATTGGTGAATTGGCTGGCCGTCCGTCGGCAATTGTCACCTTCCTTGAAGGCATGTGGTTGCGTAAACCTGCAGCGGAACATTGCTATGCTCTGGGTGTGGCAATGGCGCAGATGCATCTTGCTGGTCAGAATTTTGCGATGGAACGCGAAAACAGTCTGACACTTAAGGACTGGCGCCCGCTTTGGGAAAAATGCATGGCAGATGCTGATGCCGTTGAAGCCGGTTTGCGTGCCCAGACAGAAGCAGATCTGGCTTATCTGGAGCAGAACTGGCCGTCGGATCTGCCGCGCGGTGTGATCCATGCCGATCTGTTTCCGGATAATGTGTTTTTCATTGGTCCGAACCTGTCAGGCATTATCGACTTTTATTTTGCCTGCACGGATATGCTGGCCTATGATCTGGCAATCTGCCTCAATGCATGGTGCTTCGAGCGTGATTTTTCCTATAATCTGACTAAAGGCACAGCTTTGCTGCGCGGTTATAATTCGGTACGCCCGCTGAACTCCGCAGAGCGTGAGGCCTTACCTGCGCTGTGCCGCGGCGCTGCCTTGCGCTTTATGCTGACGCGGCTTTATGACTGGATCAATGTGCCTGCGGACAGTTTTGTGACGAAAAAAGACCCGATGGAATATTTGCGTCGTATGCGTTTTCATCGCGAAGTGCGCTCAGCCAGCGAATATGGCCAGTAAGCAACAGCAAGTTACTGTGCTGAATAGCCGTGAACTGCCTTATAAATAAATGTGAGAAAGCCGCTTGAAGACGATTACAGCCTATACGGATGGTGCCTGTTCAGGAAATCCGGGTCCCGGGGGATGGGGGGCTATACTGGAATATAACGGACACCGCAGAGAGCTGAATGGTGGTGAGCCGGATACGACCAATAACCGGATGGAGCTGATGGCTGCAATTTCCGCATTGCAGGCGCTGAAAGAACCGTGTCAGGTCGATCTCTATACAGACTCGGTTTATGTGCGCGACGGCATTTCCAAATGGATCGAAGGCTGGAAGCGCAATGGCTGGAAAACAGCGGCCAAGGCTCCGGTTAAAAATGCCGAGCTTTGGCAGGAGCTGGACACAGCCCGCAAAAACCATAAGGTGACATGGCATTGGGTTAAAGGCCATGCGGGTCATCCTGAGAATGAACGTGCCGATGAACTCGCCCGTGAAGGTATGGCACCATATAAAAAGCGCTGATATTTGTATGCTTTATAATTTGTGTGCAGAGGTGCTGATCTGTAGCGCAACCATAAAAAAAGCCCGCTTTGAAGCGGGCTTTTTCTTGTTCTGTTTAAAGAAATCAGAGCTTTTCGAGCATCGCTTCTGCGGAAGAAACTGTGGCAACACCCGGATTTTCTTCAATGTCGAGGCTCTTTACAACGCCATCTTCGATCAGCGCTGAATAGCGCTTGGAGCGCACGCCAAGACCGCCGCCGGACAGGTCGATATCAAGACCGGCAGCTTTAGTGAATGCGCCGATACCGTCGGAAAGATAGACGATCTTGCCTTCGCCTTCGGTGGCTTTTGCCCATGCGCCCATGACATGCACGTCATTGACGGAAACAACGGCAACAGTGTCCACGCCTTTAGCGATCAGCGCGTCGTAATTCGCCAGATAGCCCGGCAGATGGTTCAGTGTGCAGGTCGGGGTGAAAGCGCCCGGTACTGCAAAGAGAACGACTTTCTTACCCTGAAAAACGTCATCTGTGGTGACGTCTTTAACGCCGTCAGCAGTTTTGGTTTTGAAGCTTGCTGCTGGCAGTTTATCGCCGATCTGAATGGCCATTGTCTGTTCTCCTTCATACAGATTATGAGTAACGGATATTGGCATTATACATAGCCTCTGACCGGATTTTACGGAAGCGCTATTTCTTGAAAATTCTGACAGGCAGGCATGTAATTTTTCTCATTCAGGCAGAATATTTCGCTTTTAATATGAATTTTCTAAAATACTGATTTTAAGTAATGCGCTGAAATGGCTGAAAAAATACAAGACGGATTTTTGCACTTCAAAAAACTTCGATAAATGTGACTTGGCTCATGTAAGTGTTGTGTTATGCTGATTATTCACTATGCCGTGAATGAATAAAACAGACGCATAATCATCCGAAGCGAACGGCAAAAATTACCCATTTATCTTCATCAATCCTGTTGCATTGAAATTGAAAGAGGCGTGTGGTGAACAACGGTTTTCTCAACGGACAATTTCTGCTTGCAATGCCCGGTATGACGGATGAGCGTTTTGCCCGTTCGGTCATTTATATTTGTGCGCATTCAGAGCAGGGGACGATGGGTTTCATCATTAACCAGCTCCAGCCGCTTGAGTTTCCCGACCTCTTGATCCGTCTTGGTATTATTACGCAGGCGCAGAGTATTTTACTGCCCGAAAAAGCCCGCTCGCTGATGGTGCGCCGTGGCGGCCCTGTTGAAACAGGACGGGGCTTTGTGCTGCACAGTGATGATTTTATGGTCGGTACCAGTATTCCCGTCACCGATGATATCTGTATGACCGCGACCATGGATATTCTCCATGCCATATCGGATGGTATCGGGCCGGATAAAACACTGATGGCGCTTGGCTATGCCGGTTGGGATGCAGGGCAGATTGAACGTGAAATTGCGAGTAATGACTGGCTGATCTGCCCGCCGACCACAGATTTGCTTTTTGATACGGATATTCTCGGCAAATATGATCGCGTCATGGCGCAGATGGGCGTCGATCCTGCACGCCTCGTTGTGCAGGCCGGACATGCTTGAATTAAAGCTTTACGCATAAAAAAACACCGCCTCGGCAGGAGAGGCGGTGTTTTTTATTTTTGACGAATAATGCTTATTCTACTGTCTGACCATTGAGAAGGCGGGCTGCATTTTCAGCAGTCATCGGTTGGCCGAACAGGAAGCTCTGGACATATTCACAGCCCATTTCACGCAATTGCATGGCGTCCTGTTCGCTTTCAACACCTTCTGCAACAACTTTGAGTTCCAGATCCTGCGCCATGCGAATGATGGAGCGCAGCAGCGTCGCTTTCTGCGGCTTGTCACCTTTGACGAATGAGCGGTCGATCTTAATCATGTCGATCGGGAAGCGTGTCAGATAGGCAAGCGATGAATAGCCGGTGCCGAAATCATCCAGTGACAGGCCGACACCCATAGATTTCAGCTCGTTCAGCATATGTGCTGATTGTTCCGGATTTTCCATCAGCACGGATTCTGTCAGTTCCAGTTTGAGCGTGCCTTTGGTCACATGTGTACGGGATAGGATCGCACGGACATCGCTCAGCAAATCCTGACGGATCAGCTGGGTGCTGGACAGATTGACGGAGACAAACAGGTTCGGACGCGACAGGTTTTCCTGCCAGTTGAACAGGTCATTGGCCGATTGCTGCATGGCAAACAGACCGAGCGGCACGATAAGGCCTGAATTTTCGGCAATCGGAATAAATTCAGATGGCGAGATCGGCCCGCGGCGCGGATGTTCCCAGCGCATCAGTGCTTCAAAACCGGCAATAGTGCCGTCCTGCAAATTCACAATCGGCTGATAGGCAATTGTGATTTCCTTGCGCTCAATAGCGCGGCGCAGATCGGATTCCAGCTGCAGCTTGTCGCTGCCAATTGCGCGGAAGGATGGGCGGAACGGCTCAATACGGTCGCCGCCAAAACGCTTGGCCTGATACATGGCCAGTTCCGCATCTTTTATCATATCTTCCGCATTGGCGGCATTGGCCGTCCATGTCAGAAGGCCGACCGATGCTGTCAGCACAATCTCGCGCTTGGCATAGGAAATCGGCGCGCGGATGGCCTGACGCAGCGCTTCCGCAAAGGCTGCAACCTTTGCCGGATCAGATTCAGACGCGAGGATCAGGCCGAACTGGTCGGAAGACAGTCTTGAAAGCGTATCCTGCGGCTTCATCAGCCGGAACAGGCGGCGCGAGATCGTTAGCAGGATTGTGTCACCGGCTGACATGCCGAGGCTGTCATTGACCTGTTTGAACCGGTCGATATCAATGACGAAAACAGTCGGTTTGAGCCTGCTCTCATTATAGGACATGCTCATGACATTGGCGAGGCGGTCGAGGAACAGTTCGCGGTTCGGCAGGCCGGTAAGATTGTCATGCACGGCATCATGCAGCAGGCGTTCTTCTGCCTTTTTCTGCTCGGTCACATTATGCAGCGTGCCGACGCAGCGCACAATTTCACCATCCGAACCGATAACCGGACGCGCGCGCAGATGATACCAGTGATAGTGACCGTCATTGGCACGCAGGCGGAAAGTCTGATGAATACGGCCGCGTCGGTTTTCCAGAATTGCATCCAGCGTGGTGCGGAAACGGTCACGGTCATCACCATGCATCACCGGCAGCCAGTTGCGCACTGGGCCGAGAAGGCTGGCCGCAGCCGTGCCGAGATAGGTGGAAATATCAGGCGTTGTCACCACGCGGTCGCGTGGCACATCCCAGTCCCAGACAATATCGCCGGAACCGATAACCGCCAGCGCCTGCCGCTCCATATCGGAGAACAGACCGACACGCAGCACGCCGCCCGCAAAAGCATGTTGCATCACGGTGAAACCGATCAGCAGAACGATCAGCACAAGACCACCGCCAAGTGCGGGTTGCACGATATCATTGTCCAGACGGCCGGAAACGGCCAGCCATGCGCCGGTCATCCATATGGCAATCAGCAGCCATGTGGGGATCAGCATAATCGCGCGGTCATAGCTGCGCAAAGCCAGAATGCCGATAATGACGATGCCGCAAATAACAGTCAGCGCAAAAGAGATACGGGCGATACCGGCAGCAATCGGCGGATCAAAAATCGCCACACCGCTCAGCATCATCAGGCCGAGAACCCATGCCACAGCACCATAGGAAAAATGGTCGTGCCAGCGGTTGAGGTTGAGATAGGTGAACAGGAAAATCAGGAAACTGGCAGCCAGTGCCACTTCCGTGCCCGCCCGCCACATCTGCTCATTGCCGGGAGTAATGGCGATCAGCTTGTTCCAGAAGCCGAAATCCACGCAGATATAGGCCAGAACCGCCCATGCCAGTGCTGCAGCAGCAGGAAACAGTGATGTTCCGCGCACGACGAAAAGAATGGTCAGAAACAGCGCCAGCAGGCCGGAAATACCGAGCAGAATACCGCGATAGAGCGTGTAGGAGTTGATTGTATCTTTATAGGCATCCGGCTCCCACAGATAAAGCTGCGGCAGGTTAGGGGAGGCCATTTCCGCAACCAGTGTAATCACCGAGCCCGGATTGATGGTAATCAGAAACACATCCGCATCAGGACTGACCTGACGGTCAAGGGCAAAGCCCTCACTCGGCGTGATGGAGGAGATGCGCTGCGAACCCAGATCCGGCCATACAAAGCCTGATTTCACAAGGCGGTAATGCGGGGCAACAATAAGGCGGTCAATCTGCTCATCAGTCGGATTGGCAATAGCAAAAGCTGCCCAGTTACCGCTGGAGCGTTTGTCCTTGTCGGCCTGCACTTCAATGCGTCGCACAATGCCGTCGGCACCGGGAGCAGTGGATACCTGCACAGTATCGCCCTGATTATGCATGATCTGCACAGCGCGGGTGAGGTCGAGAGCAGTGTCTTCTTTGGAAATTTTGATCGGCTCAACTGCGGATGCAGGAACCGTGATCTGCAATAATGCTGCGATAAAGGCAAACACACAGAAAAACGTTTTCAATCGGTTCTGAAAGTTTTCTGTCACTATCTTTACCTTTTTGTCTTGGTATCAGGTGCTTTGCGCTTAACGGTCAGACGGCTGTTGTTTTAACAGAAAGACCTCTGCGCTGCTCTTCTCCCTCAATCAGGCTGTAGAGGAGATGATCCTGCCACAGGCCGTTAATCTTGAGATAGGAGCGCAATGTGCCTTCCAGTAAAAATCCGGCTTTTTCAAGAAGCCTGACCGAACGCAGATTAGACGGAATACAGGCAGCTTCAAGTCTGTGCAACCGCAGTTCACTGAATGCGAAGGGGATAACCAGTTTCAAAGCGTCGAACATATAGCCTTGGCCTGCATGAGGTGCGCCGCACCAGTATCCGATCTGTCCGGATTGGGCGACACCGCGCCGGATATTACCGAGGGTGATTCCCCCCAGCAAAACATTGTCGGACCTGCGGAATAAAAACAGCGACCATGCATTTCCGCTGCGTGCCTCTTCGCTGTAATGGCGCAGCCGCAGCCGGAAACTCGATTTTTCCAGCTCATCATCCCGCCATACCGGCTCCCATGGGGTCAGAAAAGCACGGCTTTTTTCGCGCAGATTTGCCCATTGGCGGTAATCAGACCATTGCGGCTCACGCAAAAACAGACGCTCCCCCTTCAGATACACAGACGGTGTTTTGCTGAAGGGAAAGCTGATCATGATACCCAGCCTGTTAAGTTAAACTGCCAGTGCCGGACGCTTATTCGCGGCGAAGCCGCGCAACGTGCCGTGAATATCGTCATAGCCCATCATCTGGCTGACAGGGCCGACAGCGGCAATGGTCGGTTTGCTGTCGAGGAACATGCGACCGGAAAGATCTGTCAGACGTTCCGGCGTAATCAGGCTCAGACGTTCCAGCAGTTCTTCATTCGGTACCGGACGACCATAGAGCAGCATCTGGCGGGCAATCTGACCTGCTCGGCTTGCTGCACTTTCCTGCGACATCAGCAGACCGGCGCGATATTGCGCACGGGCGCGGTCAACTTCCTGAATATTGATATTACTCGATGCTTCATAAAGCTCGTTGAGAACAACCGGCACCAGTTCCTCAAGGTTTTCACGTCCGGTTGCCGCATGAATGCCGAACAGGCCGGTATCGGAAAAGCCCCAATGGAAGGCATAGACAGAATAGCACAGGCCGCGCTTTTCACGCACCTGCTGGAACAGGCGGGAAGACATGCCGCCGCCAAGAACCGTTGCCAGAAGCTGTGAGGCATAGAAATCGCGCACATGGTAAGCGCGGCCTTCAAAGCCGATCAGCACCTGCGCATCCATCAGGTCACGTTCTTCGCGGTAATCACCGCCGACATAGGACGCTTTCACCGGCGCTGCAGCCTGTGTCGTTGCGCGGAAACCGCCGAGACGGCTTTCCACTTCGCGTACAAACGAGGCGTGGTCAACGGCACCGGCAGCGACAACAACCATACGGTCGGCGCTATATTGTTCATTGATATAATTACGCAGATCACCCGGAGTGAAGGACTGCACCGTTTCCGGTGTGCCGAGAATGGAGCGTCCGATCTGCTGGTTCAGATAGGATGTTTCAGAAAAACGATCGAAAACAATGTCATCGGGCGTATCATAGGCCGCGCCGATTTCCTGCATGATGACGTTTTTCTCGCGTTCCAGCTCATCTTCATCGAATTTTGAGCTGGTGAGAATGTCGGCCAGAATATCAATCGCCAGGGGCAAATCGTTGCGCAGAACGCGGGCATAATAAGAGGTGGTTTCAACGCTGGTTGCGGCATTGATCTCACCGCCGACATTTTCAATATCGGCTGCAATCTGCCATGCACTGCGGTTTTCTGTGCCTTTGAAAGCCATATGCTCGAGAAAATGCGCAATGCCGTGGCGGTTATGCGCTTCATTGCGGGAGCCTGCCTTGACCCAGATACCTAATGCCACGCTTTCAATCAGCGGCATGGTTTCGGTGGCAATTGTCAGTCCGTTGGACAGAACGCTAACTTCTACACCCATTCTAGGCATACTCCCCTGAGTATTTTAACCGTCAGCTTCTTTGAGTCTGACGGGCATGGCAATGCGACAAAGAAAGAACGTGACCGTTCCGGAAGAGCTCGTCTGCCCCTGTTGTTTTATCAGGTGACATATAGGGGCAGAGCGAAATCTATGCAAATTTGCTGCCATAATACAACATATGGCTGCAGCAGAACCTTGATTATTTTGCTGCTCGCGAGTGGCTGCGGATATGATCTTCCACCACTTTCAGGTCATTTTGAAGACGCGTGAAATGTTCTTTACGCTCCATCAGATCACTGAGCCATACAGGCAGAGCCGGAGAAACACCGCAGGCATCTTTCACCGCATCCGGGAATTTGGCCGGATGGGCGGTTGCCAGCACCACCATCGGTGAGGCTGTATCTGCGTGTTCGCGCGCAACTTTAACGCCGATAGCCGAATGCGGGTCAAGCAGATAGCCGTCCTGTTTCAGCACTGAGTCAATGGTTGCAGCGGTTTCCGCAACGGTTGAACGACCGGCAGCAAATTGCTCACGGATGGTTTTGAGCGGTGCATCGGCAATAGTGAATTCACCGGACTGGCCGAGGCTGCGCATCAACCCGCGAATAGCTGCCGCATCACGATCATAGGATTCAAACAGCAGACGCTCGAAATTCGAGGAAATCTGGATATCCATGGACGGAGAAGAGGTCTGTTCCACACCGCGCATTGCATAGGAGCCGGTGGCAACAGTGCGTGACAGGATATCATTGTCATTGGTGGCAATGATCAGACGGTCAATCGGCAGTCCCATTTTTTTGGCGACAAAGCCCGCAAAAATATCGCCGAAATTACCGGTCGGCACAGTGAAGGACACTTTGCGATCCGGTGCGCCGAGGCTGATTGCTGATGTGAAATAATAAACGATCTGCGGCATGATACGTGCCCAGTTGATCGAATTCACACCGGAGAGAGAAAGCGTGTCACGGAAGTTCAGATCATTGAACATGCCTTTGACGAGGTTCTGACAATCGTCAAAATTACCGTCGATCGACAGAGCATGAACATTGCTGGCTGCAGATGAGGTCATCTGGCGCTGCTGCACAGGTGACACACGGCCATGCGGGAACAGGATGAAAATATCGGTATTGTCGCGACCGGCAAAAGCTTCAATCGCCGCGCCGCCGGTATCGCCGGAAGTTGCGCCGACAATGGTTGCGCGCTGTCCGCGCTGTGCCAGCGTATAATCCATCATGCGCGACAGCAGCTGCATTGCCACATCTTTAAAGGCGAGAGTCGGGCCGTGGAAAAGCTCCAGCACAAATTCATTCGCACCGGTTTGCACCAGCGGGCAGACGGCATCATGGCGGAATGAGCCATAAGATTCGCGCACCATTTTTTCAAATTCGGCGTCCGGAATCTCTCCATTCACAAAAGGAGTGAGGACTGCGAGGGCGATTTCCACATAGGATTTACCGCGTAGCTTGCGGATGTCATCTGAGGAAAATTGCGGATAGGTTTCCGGCAGATAGAGACCGCCGTCCCGCGCCAAACCCGCCAAAAGTGCATCAGAAAAGCCCAAAACCGGCGCTTCGCCACGGGTGCTGATATATTTCATAAGATTTCAGGCCTCATTCAGTCAATGCAATTCTGTGCCGGTTTTGAGCCGGTTTCGGTCAAGTTTGCGGTGTTTTCCTGTCATATCTCTTGTGACTGACGCAAGCATCGGTGGATAGAGCTTGCCCTGTTCACAAAAAACGTGAAAATATTATCTCATAATGCATGTTAAGCGCCTTGCGTCCATATGGATATGTCAAAGACGCAGCAGGATTTGGGTATAAAGCGCATTCCAAAAAGTGTGAAACGGTTTTTGGATAAAATGCGCGATGGTGAAGAATTTACGCATCAGACAAAGAGTGGAACTTTTCGTGAGATGCGGGAAACAAGACAACAGAACAGTTACGGCGCGTTGCCGGAGCGGTTCGCAAACAGGTTCAATATTCAGGAAGACCGGTTTATGCAGAAATCTACCTTCGGACGTTTAAATCCTCTTTCATTGCGGTTTACCCGTTTGGGTGGAGCTGCATTGCTTGGTTTGTTGGTTGCCGGTTGCTCAACCAGCGGCAATCAGCAGGGCGCTGTTTCCACATCCGGTGAGCAGCGTGTGACACAGGCGGATTTGCAGGCCTATTGCCCGCGCATCAGCCTGCGTGAGGGAACGTCATTCTTCAGCACTTATGAAAAGGGCGGAGACGGTGACAGCAGCCGTGTGGTTTATCAGGCTTCGATCAGCGATGTGACCCGCGATTGCCGTCGGGATAATGGTACGCTGACAATTACTGTTGCAGCCGCAGGCCGCGTTGTACCGGGGCCGAAATTCCGCAACGGCACAATCAATATGCCGATCCGCGTTGTGGTGATGGAAGGCGATAAAGTAATCTCCACAAAACTGCATAAACAGGCAGTTGCGATGAATAATTCCCAGTCGGCAACACAGTTCCTGTTTGCGGGAACGCCGGTGAGCGTGCCTGAAGCATCGTCACGTCAGGTGCAGATCTTTATTGGTTTTGATGAAGGCCCGAACAAGGGTTAATCTGAAGTCACGACAGTTAAAAATGCCGTATTCCCGATAAGGAATGCGGCATTTTTTATTGTACCGAAGCACAATGCTGTCCGGTGATACTGTTAAAAGCAGCTAGAGCATGTCGCAGCGAAATGGACACATTGAGCGTTCGCGAACATGCGACCAGAATAAAATCTAGAGCGAGTGCCATGAATACACCTGGCGGGATATGCTCTAACTCTTTGTGTTGACGCGTATCTTATCCGATCGAAGCGGGATAAGAAAACAGTCCGGTGGACTGTTTTCCCCGCGAAGGCGCTTCGCACTTTTCGGGATACGCTCTGGCAGATGCTGTATTCTGTCTGGTATTTGCCAAGTGTCTAAAATTAGTGCATAAATTATTTACTATAGGTTCATATTGCCGTGGGTTTTGCAGGTCGGACAATCTGAAAGCTTCTTACGGTAAATAAAACTTTTATCTGAAAAATATTATTTAATATCAATTATTTGCGAATTTTTTGTCAGTGATTTGTCCGGTTTTCGGATGTGCTTACGGGAAAATACCGCCTGTTCATCGTTAAAGCGATGAAAGAATGAAACTATTTGTAATCTCTAACGTTTAGACTGCTGGCATGATGACAGTATATGAACTCATTCAGGAACCAACCGACACCTGGGCCATTTTTGAAATGGATTCCGGTGAACCGGTTATGATTGAAGGCCGTCCGATGATTGGTCTCAGCGAGACAGAAGCACAGCAGATTTATGCTGCACTGACTGCTCCCGTGAAAGACGCGAAGAAATCAGCGGCCTGATCATCACGATATAAAAAAGGGCGTGCTTGTGGCACGCCCTTTTTATTACATTTCTCAGGGAGGCTATCAGAAGCCTTCATCCCATTCTGCCATGGCTTCAATCACGGCAGGCAGATCGCGGTGACGGTTGATAACTGTTTCCGCACCGGCTTCAGTCAGCTTGTCTGCATGACCCGGATAGGTGTGGGCACCGCCGGTAAAGCCGATGACCCGCATGCCCGCAGCGCGTGCCGCATGGATGCCATGGCTTGAATCTTCAATCACAAAACACTGTTTCGGATCAGCATTAAATTGCTGAGCCGCGTAGGTATAAACATTCGGCGCAGGCTTCGGCTCTTTATTGCCAACCTCACGCGACGCATAAATATGCGGGGCAAATGCATCATACAGCGTTGAACGCTTAAGCATCAGTTCCAGAGAGTCCGAATTGGAGTTGGAGCAGATAGCTTTCGGATATTGAAGCTGGCTGACCACATCCTCAATACCGTCTACAGTGAGCAGTTCCTTGGTAATCCGCTCTTTCATGATTTTGCGTGATTTTTCAATCAGCGAAGCGGAGATCGGAATGGAAGATTCCCGTTCAATTTCCATCAGAATGCTTGGCCATGTCAGACCGGCAAAACGCTCGGCAATTTCTTCCGGTGAAATCGGATAACCGGCATCGGTGAGAAGCTCGGATTCGACCTGTGCGGCAATATACTCGGAATCGACCAGAACACCGTCACAGTCGAAGAGGATCAGCTGGGGTTTTGACATGAAAAATCCGTAAATGTTCAGAAGCTGCAAAAGCCGCAACAGGGCTCGCAACAAAAGGAGAGGGAGGACGGGCACTGTTTACACTTAAAACGATTGAGGGTCAAAATGATAAAAGAAATTGCCGGCTCTTCTGTGTTTTATCGGCAAGGCAAATCAGCGGGCAAAATCGGGTGATTTGCGGCGTCTTATTTTAAGCTTTGGAACCGCAATTTCGCCAAGTGTTAAAAATTATTAAGCATTTACAGTGGTTTGTGAGTGCTATTTTGCGTTGATTTTAAAGAAATTTGACGATTTTCGCGCCTGATAACGCTTTTTAACAATTCGATTAACCCCATGTTTACCCTGTTCGGTAACCATAAGGACAGTAAAGCGTTCCTATGTTTAGCGAGTATCACATGTCCGTTGTTCGTCTTGTGAAAGATCTGCCAGAAGCTGCACCGCGCTCGGTCTGGCTCGATACAATTCTTAAGGGTGACTGCGTAGCTGCGCTCGATCGTTTGCCGGATCATTCGGTGGATGTGATCTTTGCTGATCCCCCTTACAATCTTCAGCTTGAAGGTGCTCTGCACCGTCCGGATCAGACCAAGGTCAATGCAGTTGATGACCATTGGGATCAGTTCGACAGTTTTCAGGCTTATGATGCCTTTACCCGTGCATGGCTGTTGGCCTGCCGCCGTGTGCTGAAGCCAAACGGCACCATCTGGGTTATCGGCTCATACCACAATATTTTCCGCGTCGGCGCATCGCTGCAGGATCTGGGCTTCTGGATGCTCAACGATATTATCTGGCGCAAAACCAATCCGATGCCGAATTTCCGCGGCCGTCGTTTCCAGAATGCACATGAAACGCTGATCTGGGCATCCCGAGATCAGAAGAGCAAAGGCTATACGTTTAACTACGAAGCCATGAAGGCCGCCAATGATGATGTGCAGATGCGCTCTGACTGGCTGTTTCCGATTTGCACCGGCGGCGAGCGTCTGAAAGACGATAATGGCGATAAGGTTCATCCGACCCAGAAACCGGAAGCATTGCTTGCCCGTATTCTGATGTCTTCATCGAAGCCTGGTGATGTGATCCTCGATCCGTTCTTTGGTTCCGGCACCACCGGTGCAGTTGCCAAGCGTCTCGGCCGTCATTTTGTCGGTATTGAGCGTGAACAGTCTTACATTGATGCGGCAACCAAGCGTATCGAAGCTGTTGAGCCATTGGGCAAAACCGAACTGAAAGTCATGACCGGCAAGCGTGCTGAACCGCGTGTAGCCTTTGTCAGCGTGATTGAAGCCGGTCTGCTGCGTCCGGGTACAGTTCTGTGTGATGCCAAACGTCGTCATGCAGCGATTGTTCGTGCAGACGGTACTCTGTCTGCCAACGGCGATGCCGGTTCTATTCACCGTATGGGTGCCAAGGTACAGGGCTTTGATGCCTGCAATGGCTGGACATTCTGGCATTATGAAGAAAATGGCGTGTTGAAGCCGATTGATGCGCTGCGCGCTGAAATCCGTGTGAATATGGCTCAAGCCGGTTCATAAAATGAACGGCAGAATACCGGCACTCGATACTAGTATTTTCTACAGCATTTTGCGCTGGTTTGATGTGTTAAGCACAGGCCACGCATAATTATCGGACTGACCTCCAGAGATGTCTGAGCCTTAAAGCGCCGGTGTTGAGCCGGCGCTTTTTTTGTGGACTGCTTCAGGAAGTTTTACGGCAGAGCCAGACAGTGAGATGACCGCAATGCGGGTCATTTTCCACATATTGCACAACATCAAAACCGCTCTCGGATAAAAGACTGCGGTATTCTTCCGGTGCGAGGCTGGAGTGATAAAGCGGCTGACCTTCAAAAGTGCCCATTGTTTCACCATTTGAAGTGCCGCTGGTAAACATCAGCACTGCATTCTCTGTAGCGAGTGTTGCAAAGCGGGGAAACATCCGGCGCTGATCATCACGCTGCAAGTGAAAGAAACTGTTCCATGCGAGTATGCCGTCAAATTTCTGCGGGAGAGATAGCTCACGCATATCTGCGACCAGCCATTGCTGTTGAGAGAAGCGGGTGCGGCAAATGTCTATCAGGCTGGCAGAACTGTCGATGCCGGTCAGCTGAAAGCCTGAGCGGATCAGATGACCGGCTATAGGCTCGCCCGCTCCGCAACCAATATCCAGAACAGAGCCTTGATGGGGTAACAGACCGGTAAAGCGTGCCAGCCATTCCGCTTCCATCAGGCCTTTTGCAGCATTGCCACGCCGGATATCATCCCATTTCTGCGCATGCGTTTCATATAGCGGAATAATATTATCTGCGTCTTTGGACATAGCATTTTTCCGGTTGTTTATTTGAAAGTGTCGGGCAGGGCGGCGCTGATGGCTTTCTTCATCACTGTTGGCAGCGCTTCTTTTTCGAGATTATCCTGAGCAACCCACCAGCCATTATTGCTTGGCGGCATGGTTGAGACATCCGTTTTATAAACGCTGAGGCGTAATTCAAAATGAGTGAAAATATGAGTGATGGTGCCGCTTGGCTGCCAGTTTGCAGCAATTGGTGCCGGATCAGTACTGGTCAATCGTGCAATATGCTCAGGAGAGGCCGCTTCATCTGCCGCGATCCATTCGCTGTTCGGTATTTCGCTCATACCGGCAAGCAGGCCTTTGTCGGGGCGTTTTCGCAAGTAAACATCGCCTTGCGGTGAGAGAATGATAAAAGCCGCACCATAGCGGACAGGACGTGCCTTTTTCGGTGCTTTGACAGGATAAAGCTCCGGCTCACCTTCCAATAAGGCTGCACAATTATCATTGAGCGGGCAGAGAATGCAGGCCGGCTTCTTAGGTGTGCAGATTGTAGCGCCGAGATCCATCATCGCCTGCGCAAAATCACCGGGGCGGGTTTGCGGGGTCAGTTGCTCTGTAAATTTGCGAATTTCAGTCTTGGCCTGAGGCATCATGGTTTTGATCGCAAACAGGCGGCTCACTACGCGCTCGACATTACCATCGACAACCGCAGCCGGAATATCGAAGGCAATGGCAGCAATGGCGGCCGATGTGTAGTCGCCGATGCCCGGCAATTGTTTGAGACCTTCCACACTCGCCGGAAACTGCCCTTTATGCTGAGAGGCTACCATATCAGCGCATTTCTTCAGGTTGCGGGCTCGGGAATAATAACCAAGTCCCGCCCAGCCACGCAGCACATCATCTTCGGTGGCATCGGCAAGTGCCTGCACATCCGGCCACAAACTGGTAAATTTGAGGAAATAAGCTTTAACCGCTTCAACCGTCGTTTGTTGCAGCATGACTTCCGACAACCAGATGCGGTAAGGATCAGGACGCACACCTTGTTTGTGCTCAACGGGCGTTACGCGCCATGGCAAAATACGGTGATGACGATCATACCATGCCAGCAGCTTTTGCGCAGGAGCATCATCTCCCGACACGGCAAGAAACATCGTCGGACTGTTATCGGGGGAGGCTTGGAGGCGCTTTTTCGTCATATTTTGTCAATAAATGATCTGCTTTCGGAATGCACCGGAAATTATTTTTAGCTTGTGCTTACAATGTGAAATCGTTTTCATTATGCAGCGGATAGTTTGACTGTCGTCATATTGCTGAGTACCACAATTTTATAAACCTTATTTTGTTGATGGAATAATATCCGAAAGGCTTGATATTGCAGAACAAACAAAGCTTTCCGGTCTATGTTCTCAATCTTGACCGCTCAAAAGACCGTTGGGATTCGCTGCTTGCACATGCGCAGGAATCCGGCATTGCGCTTCAGCGCGTGCCGGCAATTGACGGTAAATTGCTCGCAGAAGCGGATAAACGCCATTTTGATGATGCGGCTTTCCGACGCGATCACGGGAAGATTGCCTCCTCTGCGGAAATCGGCTGCTATTTCAGTCACATGAAGGCTCTGGAAATGATCGCGGCAGGCGATGCGCCAGCCGGTGTGATTATTGAAGATGATATCCGGTTTTCTGAAGAATTTGTTCCGGTTGTTGAAGCTGCAGCAGATTTGCAGGGCTGGGACGTCATCAAGCTGATCCATAACCGTCTTGTAGGGTTCCGTCCGGTTGAAAATCTCACAAATGATGTGGCGATCGGGCGTGTTACCCACGGGCCGCTTGGTAATGCCGGAGCCTATATTGTTTCAAAAGAGGGGGCTGCAAAAGTGCTTAAGGCACTGCAAGTGATGCATCTTCCTTATGATGTGGCACTGGAGCGCGGCTGGGCGGGTTCGTATAATTTCTTCACCGCCAGCAGGGCTGTGGTGAGCAATGCCAATGAAAGCGCTTCAACAATATCCGAGGATATCAAAACCTATTCGCGGGCAAAATTACCGGCCCATAAACGGATCGGTACATTATTCTTTCGTATGAAAGACTATTTGCAAAGACTGTTTTACAGTTTCCAAAAAACAAATATCCGGCAACGGTGATATGCGAATTCTGCAAAAAAACTTTCTGATACGTCGTCGTATTGATCTCTGGCTTTTATGTCTGGCGGCAATCGCAATGCCGGTCCGCTATGCGCTCGGCCCGATTATCCTGTTCGTGTATAGTTGTATCGGTTTCTATCTGGCGCTCTACAAACACCGCTGGCACCGGATGTATGGTGCGCATTTTTATGTCCTGATATCTGCCTATATGATCTGGAGCCTCAGCCTGATGGCATGGCGCGGTGAGCTCAGTATTGCAAACCGGCAGGTGGGGTATGTGCTGCTGTTATGGCTCTATTCTTTTGCCGGATTGGGGATGGTTCTCATCCGTGACCCGCTGAGAATACTCGCATTCGGCTCCCGTACCGGCATCATTCTGTGTGCAATAATGGTTGCAGGAGAGGCGCTGTTTTGGGGCGGCCGTATCGGTATCGGCGGTAATCCTGCAGTATTTGCCTATGCGGCAGCAATAGCAGCAGTGGCTGCAACATTGCCAATTAAAAACGCTCCGCGTGTTTTACCGAACGGACCGTGGTATCTGGTCATTGGTACGGGGATCGTATTTGCCTCCGAAACCCGTGCGGTTATGATCACGCTGGCTCTGCTGGCAATATTTGAAATCATTGTTCTGATCGGCCGTATTGCCAGCCATAAGGTGAAAATCGGCAGTTCACTCATTCTGGCTGCCTGTCTGACTGCTGTCTTTACTGTTGGCCCTGTCGCCGGAGTTCTGTCGCAGCGCTTCGCCGGTATGGTGCATTATTATGAAACCGGCGACAGCAGCCAGTGGGCGGATAAATCCTCCGCAGATACACGTGAGCAGATGTGGCGCGGTGCGGTGAAAGTGGTTGCGGAACATCCTTTAATTGGTGTCGGCTCGGAACAAAAAATGACTGCAGTGCGGGAGGCTCTGGGCGATCAGGCAACTTTGCTCGACGGTTATATCCATGTTCATAATTCAGTGTTTGATGAACTGCTGGTCAATGGTGCAATCGGTTTCCTGTTGCTGCTGGCAGCGGCTGTATCCGGCTTCATTTTCTTCTGGCGCAATAATTCAGACTGTACGGTCCGGCGGGTGCTGATCTATTTTACGATCAGCTGGGGCAGCTATGCTATGCTGCATAATCCGCTGCTGCATGAGACCAGTATTGCTGTGACAATGTTCTTTTTCAGTGTGGTTTATGCGGGAACAAGCCGTAATATTTTGCGGCGTAACAGTGATGCCCGTAATGCTCTGGCATTTTATAACAGAGAAAAACCATCGCCCGTCGCGGCAATAAAACCGGCATAAAGGACAGAGATGAGCAGAGAGGAAAAATCGGGTTTTAAACCGCTGGCAGATACGGCCGGTAGTGTGCTCGATCCTGTCTTAGGCAAACGCGCCGGTATTAATTTGTCGCTGATACAGGCATGGGAAGATGTGGTCGGGCCGCAGATTGGTGCACAATCGCGCCCGTTGCGTATTCTCTGGCCGCGACGCGCCCATGAGGATGATCCGTTTCAGCCGGCAACGCTGATTATCGGTTGTGAAGGCATGGCGGCCATGCGTATCCAGCATTCCACCGGCGAGATTATCAATCGTGTGAATTCCTTTTTAGGTTTCGCTGCCATTGCCCGTATTCGCATTGAACAAAAATCTGTTGCCCCCGTTGCGCAACGTAAAATCAAACCGCTGACGCCGGTTGGTGCACCTGCCGAGAAAAAACTGGCGCAGGCAACAGTCGGTATTGAGGATGAGGCATTACGTGCCTCACTGATGCAGCTCGGCCGTAATATTCTGGCGGAAAAAGCCAATAAAAAGCCATGCTGATCTTAATTTCAAAGGGCAGATTACAGAGAATAAACAATGCGAAAACGGCTGAAAATTGCCCGTTAAGTCTCTGGAGACACACTGTTTATTAAAAACTCTTAAGCTGCCTGACAAAATTCCGGCAATTTGCTCTAATATCCGGAAACTATAGCAACGTGAATGAACGGGTGATTCGTATGATGTCTCAACTGAACCGCAGACAGCTTCTTGGAACTGCAGCTCTTGCAACTGCGGCATTGTCCGTATCTGCCGCCGGCAGTGCTCTGGCACAGACAGATGTTCCGAAGTCTGACGGCTCTGTCGATATGAAAAAACTGCTCGAAAAAGGTGCACTTGAGGATAAAGTGCTGGGGCAGGCTGATGCACCGGTAACAATCGTTGAATATGCTTCGATGACCTGCTCGCATTGTGCGACTTTTGCTGTGAATACACTTCCGGCAATTGAAGAAAAATACATCAAGACCGGCAAAGCCCGTCTGATCTTCCGTGAATTTCCGTTTGATCCGCGCGCAACGGCTGCCTTCATGCTGGCACGCTGTGCACCGGATGACCGTTATTTCCCGATGGTGGATGTGCTGTTCAAGCAGCAGATGCAGTGGGCTGCAGCCGATGATGCACAGGCTGCATTGCTGCAAATCTCCAAACTGGCCGGTTTTACACAGGAGACATTCAATGCCTGCTTGACGAACCAGCAGCTTCTCGATGATGTGAATGCTGTTCGTGAACGTGGCGCTGAGTTCGGTGTGAATGCAACGCCTACATTCTTTATCAATGGTCAGAAATATTCCGGAGCTCTTTCGGTTGAACAGATGTCGGCAGTTATCGACTCTATGCTCTGAACCTGATGCATATTCATGCAGCGGGGGCTTTTTTGCGCCCGCTGCATTTTTATATTTAAAAAAAATAGTGTCTGATTTTATTCCGCTCTTTATTGCTTTATTTTTGCCGCGTCCGGTTGCACGGAGCACTGGCTGATGCGTTTTACTAAGTTACGCCTTCTCGGATTTAAATCTTTCGTCGAGCCGATGGAATTCGTTATTGAAGGCGGATTGACCGGTGTCGTCGGGCCGAATGGCTGCGGTAAGTCCAATCTCGTTGAAGCGTTGCGCTGGGTTATGGGGGAAAACTCCTATAAGAATATGCGCGCCTCCGGCATGGATGATGTCATTTTCTCCGGCTCAGGCACACGTCCTGCACGCAACAGTGCGGAAGTAACCCTGTTTCTCGACAATAGCGACCGCTCTGCACCGCCTTCCTATAATGACGTGGATGAGTTGCAGGTCTCGCGTCGTATCGAGCGTGAATCCGGTTCCGTCTATCGCATCAATGGCAAGGAAGTCCGCGCCAAAGATGTGCAGCTATTGTTTGCCGATCAGTCTACCGGCGCGCGCTCACCATCTATGGTCGGTCAGGGGCGTATCGGTGAGCTTATTCAGGCCAAACCGCAGGCACGCCGTGCATTGCTGGAGGAGGCTGCCGGTATTTCCGGTCTGCATTCCCGTCGCCATGAAGCTGAATTGCGTTTGCGTGCGGCTGAAACCAATCTTGAACGTCTTGAAGATGTGGTCGGCGAACTTGGCACCCAAATTGAAAGCCTTAAGCGTCAATCCCGTCAGGCTAATCGTTTCCGCGCATTGTCCGCAGATATCCGTGCGGCGGAAGCGATCCTGTTGCATTTGCGCTGGTCGCAGGCCAAGCAACAGGAAGGCGAGGCGCAGAGTGCTTTGGCAACCGCTACATCGCAAGTTGGTGCCATGGCACAGGCGCAGATGATTGCCGCCAAAGAACAGGCCATTGCCGCTCAGCATTTGCCGGAACTGCGTAATCAGCAGGCATCCGCATCTGCAGCCTTACAACGTCTGACGATTGCGGTTTCGCAACTGGATGAAGAAGCGACGCGCCTGACACAGCGCCGGTCTGAGCTGTTAAAACGGCTTGAGCAGCTAAGCTCTGACATCGCCCGCGAAGAGCAGATGTTGCAGGAACATGCGGCTGTGCTTGAGCGTCTGGACGATGAAGAGCAGGATTTGCGTGAGCAGAATGAGGCGTCCGGCGATCGTGCGATTGAAGCAGAAGAACTGCTGGCCACTGCACAGGAACAATTGCAGGCTCATGAGTCTGAACTGGCGCAGATCACTTCTGCAAGAGCAGAGGCTGCAGCAGAGCGAACGCAGAGCGAACGTTTGGTACGTGATATTGCCGAGCGCAGTGAGAAACTCTCCGCACAGTTGCGAACGGTAGAGCAGGATATTGCCGCGCTGGAAAACCAGCTGAAATTACTGGCCGGGACAGAAGAAAAAGCCGCCAGAGTAGCGCTGGCCGAAGAAGCGGTTCAGGCTGCGGAAGAGCAGGCTCTGGCTTGCGAAGAAATGGTAGAGCAGGCGCGGGAAGCCGAAACCGGCCGCCGCCAGCCACTGGCGCATGCACGCGAAGAGCTGAACCGGATTGAAACTGAAGCCCGTACTCTGGCCAGTATTCTCAATAGCGGCCAGTCCTCCACCTATATCGCTGTTGTTGAGCAGATGCAGGTGAAAAAGGGCTATGAAACCGCACTTGGTGCAGCTTTGGGCGACGATCTCGAAGCGCCGGTTAATCCGCAGGCGCCGGTTTTCTGGACAGATATTGATAGTCAGAATACGCGGGATTTTGGCTCCCTGCCGCATGGTGCAGTGCCGCTGAGCACGGTCGTTGATGCACCTGCGGCATTGCAAGCCCGTTTGTCCCAGATTGGTCTGGTGGACGACAGTGAGGGCGCAAGACTGCAAGCACAGTTGCAAAGCGGTCAGCGGCTGGTGAGCCGCGAGGGCAGCCTCTGGCGCTGGGATGGTTTTACAGCACGTTCCGATGCACCGACTGCCGCCGCACAACGGCTGGCACAGAAGAACCGTCTGGCGGAACTGGAGGCTTCGGCTGTCACCGCTCATAATCGTGTTATGCAGGCGGAAACGGCTTTGCGTCAGGCTGAAACGGCTTTGCGTGAGGCGGTGGAGCGTGAGCGCAGCCTGCGCGATCATTGGCGCTCTGCCCAGCGAGAGCTCGCACAGGCGCGTGATGCATTGGCAGAGGCCGAGCGTGTTGCGGGACAATTATCCAGCAAACGTGCAGCGCTGGATGAGGCGAAAACCCGTCTCAGCGACAGTCTCGAAGAAAATGCCATTCAGCTTGAGGAGGCACAGATCAGGCTTGATGATCTGCCGGATCTGGCTGCATTGAACCTGCAACTGACCTCGCTGACCACGCAGGTTATGGCTGACCGTGCCGCCATGACAGAAGCCCGCGCCGCGCATGATAATCTGCGCCGTGATGCGGAAAACCGTCTGCGTCGCTTGGAAATGATCGGCCATGAGCGCAAAAGCTGGCAGTTGCGGGCAGAAAATGCCCGCCGGCAAATTGCTGCGCTGACAGAACGCAGGGCTGAAACCAGTGATGAAGCGGAAGATCTGGCCGAAGCACCGGCGGATATTGAAGAGCGCCGCCGTGAGCTGCAAAGCGCTGTGGCGGATGCCGATGCGCAACGCAATGAAACCTCTGACCGCCTGAGCATTGCCGAAACCGAGCAGGCCAAACTGGATAAGCGCGCAACGCTGGCCATTCAGGAGCTGGCTTCCTCGCGGGAAGTGCGTGCCCGTGCCGAAGAGCGTCTGGCGGCTGCAGAAGATCGCCGTAAAGATACAGAAGCGCGTATCACTGAGGTGCTGAATTGTGCGCCGCATGAAGCATTCCGCCATACGGGACTCAATGCCGGTGATCCGCTGCCGGATATGGATCATACAGACCGTCAGCTTGACCGGTTGAAGATTGAGCGCGAACGCCTCGGTGCAGTGAATTTGCGTGCTGAAGAAGAACAATGCGAATTGTCCGAACGGCAGGACGCGATCATTAATGAGCGCGAAGACGTTATCGAAGCGATCAAGAAACTGCGTCAGGCCATTCAGAGTCTGAATAAAGAAGGCCGTGAGCGCCTTCTGGCAGCATTTGATGTGGTCAATGAGCAATTCCAGCGCCTGTTCACGCACCTGTTTGGCGGCGGTACAGCAGAGCTGCAATTGATTGAATCGGAAGACCCGCTTGATGCCGGTCTGGAAATTCTCGCCCGTCCTCCGGGTAAGAAGCCGCAGACCATGACCCTGCTTTCCGGCGGCGAGCAGGCGCTGACAGCAATGGCGCTGATCTTTGCAGTGTTCCTCACCAATCCGGCGCCGATCTGCGTGCTGGACGAAGTGGATGCCCCGCTCGACGACCACAATGTGGAACGCTATTGCAATCTGATGGATGAAATGGCGGCGTCCACAAAGACGCGTTTTGTTATCATTACCCATAATCCGATTACCATGGCACGCATGGATCGTCTGTTTGGCGTGACCATGGCCGAGCAGGGTGTGAGCCAGCTGGTTTCCGTTGATCTGCAAACCGCTGCTGCCATGCGTGAAGCTGTATAAAATTATAGTCTTGCTGAACCTGTTAAATCATTCCGTTTTCTTTTGTCCGATGCAAAGTTAA
Source organism: Pseudochrobactrum sp. XF203 (assembly GCF_020341615.1). Lineage (NCBI taxonomy): Bacteria > Pseudomonadati > Pseudomonadota > Alphaproteobacteria > Hyphomicrobiales > Brucellaceae > Pseudochrobactrum > Pseudochrobactrum sp. XF203. The sequence continues at coordinate 883,989 of NZ_CP084392.1, forward strand.
GAATGATTTTCAGGCGTGTTTTATCTGAATTGCAGACTGGTATGCAAAGCTGAAAGGCAGATGATGAGCGGCGATCACAATCATGCGGATGTAAGCACAACACCGGTTTCGAGGCTTTGGCTGGCTTTAGGCCTGACCGGAAGTTTCATGATTGCCGAGATTATCGGCAGTTATGTTACCGGCAGTCTGGCGCTGCTGTCTGATGCCATGCATATGGCGACGGATACTTTCGCTCTGGCACTTGCTCTGATTGCCATTTATCTGGGGCGCCGTGCAGCGGATATTTTCCGCACCTATGGTTATTCCCGCTTTGAAATTCTGGCGGCTGCAATCAATGCCGTTCTGTTGTTGCTCGTCGCATTCTATATTCTCTATGAAGCCTATGAACGCCTGTTCCAGCCTGCAGAAGTGCAGTCTGTCGGCATGATGATTGTCGCCGTTCTAGGTCTGATCGTGAACTTTATTTCCATGCAGCTTTTAAGCGGCAAAAAAGACGAAAGCCTGAATGTTAAAGGCGCTTATCTTGAAGTCTGGGCGGATATGCTCGGCTCTGTCGGTGTCATTGTCGGCGCAGTGATTATCTATCTGACAGGCTGGCAGTGGGTGGACTCGGTTATTGCTGTGGGCATCGGCTTCATGGTTTTTCCGCGCACATGGGTGCTGCTCAAGGAATGTATCAATATTCTGCTGGAAGGCGTGCCGGTCGGGCTGGATTTGCTCAAGCTGGAACAGTCTGTGCTGGATGTCTCCGGTGTTGATGAAATCCATGATCTTCATGTCTGGTCGCTGACCAAAAGCCAGCATTCCCTGACTGCGCATATTGTGCTGAAACCTGAGGCAAATGGTGAAGCTGTGCGCCGTGCAATCGAACAGGTGTTGCAGCAGCAATATGATCTGCATCATACGACATTGCAGATGGAGGCGGAAAATTGCGCCCGTGAGGAAGATATTCACTAATCATCTACGGCGCTCATTTAAGCGCCGCAGCTGTTATTCATATCTGTGAGTGCCGGTTTAATTCTCGCTCCACACGGCCAGTTCATTACCGGACGGATCGGTGAAATGGAAGCGGCGGCCACCGGGGAAACTGAAAACCGGTTTGACGATTTTGCCGCCTGCTTTTTCAACATCAATCAGTGTCTGTTCCAGATCCTCAGAATAGAGCACCGGTAGCGGCTTGGCGTTTTTCGCCTCATCGCCTTGATAAAAACCGCCGTCCAGCCCTTCAGAATGGGCGGCATAATCGGGGCCGTAATCGGTGAAGCTCCAGCCGAAGGCATCGGCGTAAAAGGCTTTGACGTCCTTCAGGCCGCTCTGGCCTGCAGGCATTTCTATATAGTCGAGTTTTCCGGTTTTACGCATGATGATCCCCGAAACAAGGTTGAGAATGACGTTTGTTAATAGCAGATTCCGCGTCGTTTTGTTGTGCCGGAATCAAACTCTCAGCTGATTCCGTTAAGTTGCGGAAATGCAGATGAAAACACTTTTCGTGCTGCCGCAAATTATTCATCTGTTCAGACAATAAACCGGAAACGAATTCCGCAAAATCGATTTAAACAAATATACAGGCGTTGCGTTGCGCTTTGTTACCGTTTTTCTGTATTTTTCAGTAGCCCGCAGCAGTGCTATCGCTTAAGCAGGAAGCGTGTATCCGGTATCGGTTATCATGACTTACATTCAGCCTGAGCCGGACATAACAGGAGGACGGGAATGGTTAAGTGGGTATATCACTTCGGTGACGGCAAAGCCGATGGTGCTGCAAGTGATCGTAATCTTCTGGGCGGTAAAGGTGCAAACCTTGCTGAAATGAGCAGCCTCGGACTGCCGGTGCCTCCGGGCTTTACCATTACCACCGATGTCTGCACCTATTATTACGACCATGACCGGACTTATCCTGAAATCCTGAAAGATCAGGTCAAAGCTGCGCTGGAACATATCACTGCGCTGACCGGTCGCCGTTTGGGTGATGCGACCCGCCCGCTGCTGGTTTCGGTGCGTTCCGGTTCCCGTGCATCCATGCCGGGCATGATGGATACGGTGCTTAATCTCGGCCTCAATGATGATACGGTTGCGGCAATCGCAGCCGAGGCCAATGATGAGCGCTTTGCCTATGACAGCTACCGCCGCTTCATCCAGATGTATTCGGATGTGGTGCTGGGCGTTGACCATTCTTTCTTCGAAGAAATTCTCGATGATGCCAAGGCCAATCTCGATCTGGATGTTGATACCGATCTGACTGCAGACGACTGGCGCGGTGTGATCGACCAGTACAAGGCCAAGGTTGAAGAGGAACTGGGCGAGCCGTTCCCGCAGGATCCGGAAGCGCAGCTTTGGGGCGCGATTTCTGCCGTGTTCTCCTCATGGATGAATGCCCGTGCGATCACCTATCGTCGCCTGCATAATATTCCGGAAAACTGGGGTACTGCGGTCAACGTACAGGCCATGGTTTTCGGCAATATGGGCGACACATCGGCAACCGGCGTGGCCTTTACCCGTAACCCATCCACCGGTGAACGCAAGCTTTACGGTGAGTTCCTCGTCAATGCGCAGGGTGAAGATGTGGTGGCCGGTATCCGCACCCCGCAGAATATCACCGAAGAAGCTCGAATCGAGGCTGGTTCCGAGCGTCCGTCACTTGAGAAAATCATGCCGGATGCTTTTGCTGAATTCCTGAAAATTGCTGATCGTCTGGAGCAGCATTACCGCGATATGCAGGATCTGGAATTCACTATTGAACGCGGCAAGCTATGGATGCTGCAGACCCGTTCCGGCAAGCGCACAGCTAAAGCCGCGCTGAAAATGGCTGTGGAAATGGTTGAAGAAGGGCTGATCGGCAAAGAAGAAGCCGTCAACCGTATTGATCCGGCATCGCTGGATCAGTTGCTGCATCCGACCATTGATCCGAGAGCCGAACGCCATGTGATCGGTATCGGCCTGCCTGCCTCTCCGGGCGCAGCAACCGGTGAGATCGTGTTCTCTTCGGAAGATGCGGAACAGCTGAAAGCGGAAGGCCGTAAAGCCATTCTGGTGCGTATTGAAACCAGCCCTGAAGATATTCACGGCATGCATGCAGCGGAAGGTATTCTGACCTCGCGCGGCGGCATGACCAGCCATGCGGCTGTGGTTGCCCGTGGTATGGGTAAGCCTTGCGTTTCCGGCGCAGGCACATTGCGCATTGATTACCGCAACGGCACCATGCTGACAGCCGGTGGCACCTTCAAAAAGGGTGATATCATCACCATTGACGGCGGCAGCGGGCAGGTGCTGAAAGGCACTGTGGCCATGCAACAGCCGGAACTCTCCGGCGATTTCGGCAAGCTGATGGTTTGGGCAGATGAAGCCCGCCGCATGAAAGTGCGCACCAATGCGGAAACACCGGCGGATGCCCGTGCAGCGCGATCCTTCGGTGCGGAAGGGATCGGCTTATGCCGTACCGAGCATATGTTCTTCGAGGGTCCGCGTATTCTCGCTATGCGTGAGATGATTTTGGCATCGGATGAAAAAGGCCGCCGTGTTGCGCTGGATAAACTCCTGCCGATGCAGCGTGATGATTTCACCGAGCTGTTTGAAATCATGCAGGGGCTGCCGGTCACCATTCGTCTGCTCGATCCGCCATTGCATGAATTCCTGCCAAAGACTGCGGAAGAAATCGCCGAAGTCGCTAATGTCATGGGCGTGGATGTTGACAAGCTGACCGAGCGTGCAGAAAGCCTGCATGAGTTTAACCCGATGCTTGGCCATCGTGGTTGCCGTCTTGCGATCTCTTATCCAGAGATTGCGGAAATGCAAACCCGTGCGATTATTGAAGCGGCGATTGCTGCTGCTAAAGATACCGGCGAAGCGGTCATTCCGGAAATCATGGTGCCGCTGGTTGGTATTAAAGCCGAGCTGGATTTTGTGAAAGCGCGCATTGATAAAGTCGCTGCGCAGATCATTGCCGAGAGCGGCGTGCAGGTTGATTATATGGTCGGCACCATGATCGAATTGCCGCGTGCTGCCTTGCGTGCAGGGGAACTGGCTGAGACGGCTGAGTTCTTCTCCTTCGGTACCAATGACCTGACACAGACGACTTTCGGCGTATCGCGTGATGATGCTTCATCCTTCCTCACGCAATATCAGGCGCTTGGCATTATCGAACAGGATCCGTTTGTGACCGTTGATTTCGATGGCGTTGGCGAGCTGGTGCAGATTGCATCGGAACGTGGCCGCAAACAACGTAGCAATATCAAGCTTGGCGTTTGCGGTGAGCATGGTGGTGATCCGGCCTCAATCGGTTTCTATGAAAAGACCGGTCTGGATTATGTCTCCTGTTCGCCGTTCCGTGTGCCGATTGCCCGTCTGGCAGCAGCACAAGCGGCAATTGCGGCAGCGAAGTAACGTTGTAAATAATCAAGACGATGCGCCGGATGCTTCATCCGGCGCATTTGTAGTTTATGGTGCTATAAGTTCATCATTGAAACATGAGCCGGTGCGAGATGTCTGTCATTAAGTCCTTATTGCTGAGCTTGAGCCTGAGCATTGGTGCAACTGCTGCGTTTGCTGCAGATGAAGCCTTGCTCTCGTCCAAAATTTCGCAGCGTCATCTGATTATCGAGCCGCAGCTAAATCTTGCCGGAAAATCAAATCCGATACAGGTCGCACTCACGCTGGATGCCTGCTCAGGCGACATCGACCATCGTATTCTCGATGTTCTGGTGCGGGAGAAAATTCCGGCGACCTTGTTTGTGACTGCGCGCTGGCTGCGCCGTAATCAGGCAGCAATTGAAGTTCTGAAAGCGCATCCGGATTTGTTCGCGATTGAAAATCACGGGGCAGAGCATGTGCCTGCAATCACCGTGCTGAAAACCATGTATGGTATTCCGACAGCCGGTACGCCTACCGCAATTGAAGCAGAGGTCAAAGGCGGTGCGGATAAGATTACGGAAATCTTCGGTAAACAGCCGCAATGGTACCGTGATGCGACAGCACGCTATTCAACGGATGCCGTGCGCCAGATCGAGGGCATGGGCTATAAGGTTGCCGGTTATTCGCTCAATGGTGATCGCGGTGCTTCTCTGCCTGCGGCAACGGTTGCCAAACGGATATCCTATGCCAAAGACGGTGATGTGATTATCTCACATATCAATCAGCCGAAGCGTGTCTCCGGTGCCGGTGTGGCCGAGGGTATTCTGGCGCTGAAGAAGAAAGGCGTGCAGTTCAGACTGCTGAGGGATATGCCTGCACGCGCAGCACCGAATGTGGTGAGTGAAACTGCACCACCGAATGAATCTGTTTCGCAGAAAGAGAATAAAACCCATTCTAAAGTAAAGACAAAACCGGCATCGGCAGAGCCTGTTCCGGTCTCTGCGCAATGACATATCAGGTATTTGAATGATTTCAGAGGCCGTTCTTTAGCTTGCCCATAACGGCAGCATAATTGCGGCCGAGGCTTTCAAACAGCACATTATTGCCCGAGAGCGGAGCGTGGGACAGCGTAATCCCGTCATTCAGCAAAGTGACGAAAACCACCTGATCCTGCACGGCAGACGGCACAAGAATGGCACCGATACGCTGCGCATTGGTGGTGTCCAGCGCAGGCATATTAAACAGGACTTCACCGCCGACAATTTCAGCGGCTTTGGCCAAGGACAGATCAAAGCCGTCGGTCAGAACATCCTGAGCACCGAGGGCAAATTCAACTTCAACTGCTTCTAAAGACGCGTTCTCCTCAGACGCGGCTATCAGGTTTTCGTTGGTGGAGGAGGGCGTTTGCCTCATAGGGGGAGCGTCTCCGGCTGTATAATTCTTCTTATCCGCAAACTGATTGTGGCAGTTTGTGAATTTGATGCAATCTCATTTTAGTGATTTGTTATAATATCATGATAAATAAAAATATTTCTCTTTTATCTATCGTTAATCACAGATCTTTACCTCTTTTGCTACCTGACGAAATGAACAGTTCTTGCAGGCAGCGATGCGGATCGCGTATTGTTTATGCTCGGCAGACCCTGAATATTGTGCGAAGCGCCTTCGCGGGACTGATTTCTTTACCCGCCTCGATGCGTAAAACAAAGAGACAGAGCGGTTTTACAATTCCGTGTTTACCGGAACCGCTCTCTAACCGGCAGTGCGGCAAGTGATGCTTGAAAATTATTACATCCGGCGCAAGGTAAGACGTCGTTCCTCGCGATCGGCGAAATATGCACCGGCTTGCGCTTTAGCCGGTTTAGGATTGCTCATTGCTGCGGTTACAGCACATCGTTTCGGTTTGATTCAACAGCCGGATCTGGTGTTTATTGTGGCACTTGCCGTGTTTTTCGCTCTGCTGGCTTTGTTGCTCTCAGCAAAATCTTTTTATAATTTATGGCGCAGCGGCGATGCCGGAGGGCGGCGTGCCATGCGTGCCTGCTTTATCGCTCTGGTCACATTGATCCCGCCTGCACTTGTGCTGGGGCAGATCAGCGGCACACCGCGTATTCATGATGTTTCCACCGATCTCGAAAACTCCGTGCAGTTCAATACTGTGATGAGCAATGAGCAGGATTTATTGCAGGATCATAAGCCGGATTTCCGCGTGCAACTGCTTCAAAAACTGGGGCTGGGTGATCTGACTGTGCAAAATAGTCTGGGCACCGATGCGATGCCGGATATGTTGCAGCAAATCTCTGCCTATCCGGAAGTGAGCGGTCGGCAATATGACAGTGCGCAGGATCACGTCTTAAAAGCTGTGCTTAAGGTGCTGAAAGAGCAGGGCTTTGCTGTAACTGCTACGTCCGGTACTGCCGGTGAAGACATGGATGTGAGTGTCGAGGCAACTGCCAAAACCTTCATTCTGGGTTTGCACAGCGATGTGGTCGTGCGGCTCAGGGATGAGGCCGAGCAAACCACGGTCGATATGCGCTCCGTCTCACGTTACGGGCGCTATGATATGGGGTTCAATGCCGGTCTGATCGGTACGTTTTTTAATGCGCTTGATCTGGAAATGCGCAATGCCGTACCGGATGCGCCGGAAGAGTAAACTCAGGCAGGCCGGTAGAGACTGTCGGGCATCGGGTCGCCGTCCGTTTTGACTAATCCGCGTGAGACCAGATCTTCCAGATGGGCGAAAACCGAAAGCCCTGCAGCGCCATGCAGACGCGGATCAGTATCACGATAAATCGCGGCGACCATCTGCGCGATTGTTTCATCGCCCTGCATCACCCGCTCAAACACGGCCCGCTCGCGCATTTTCCGGTGAGCACGAAGTCCGCGTAAAAAGCGATGCGGTTTGGCAATCGGTGCGCCATGCCCCGGCAGATAGAGGCTGTCTTTGCGTTTGAGAAGTTTTTCCAGAGATTGCATATAGGCGCGCATCGAGCCGTCCGGCGGCGCGACAATGGTGGTCGCCCATGCCATGACATGATCGGCGGAAAATAAGATGCCACGATCATTGAGGGCGAAACAGGCATGATTGGCCATATGGCCGGGAGTATGGATCACCTCTAATGCCCAGTCAGGATTGGTGAAAATCTCTCCGTCTTTGGCGCAAATATCCGGCGCAAAATCTATGTCTACACTGGCATCCAGTGCATTACTCTCACCGTCAAATAACGGACGGGCGGACTGGTGCGGGCCTTGTGCAACAACGATTGCACCGGTTTCACTTTTCAGTCTTGCGGTCAGCGGTGAATGATCGCGATGGGTGTGGCTGACGAAAATATGACTGACCGGCCTGTCTGCAATAATACGCATCAGCGTTGCAAAATGCGCCTCATCTTCCGGCCCCGGATCGATAATACCGAGCTGGGTTTTGCCGATAATATAGCTGTTGGTGCCGTAACCGGTAAAAGCACTGGCATTATTGACGGTTACGCGCAGAATATCAGGCGCAACCTGTACCGCTTCACCATAGGCCGGATCAAATTGCGTATCAAATTTCAGAGACATCAAAGAGACTTTCCGGCAGGCATCACAATAATAACAGGGTGTCTATAAAGGCTTTTCAGTGACTTGTCCCGTTTATCCACTCCATATATTATAATCGACAATTATTGTTAAAATTGTCGACAATTTAACATTGACAAAGTGCCCGATGTTTTATCATTTTGAGCGGACAGAATTGGGGAACAGAACATGCAAAAATGTGGTGAACGTGAATTTATCGGATATGGCCGTCATACGCCGGATCCGCGCTGGCCGAACGGCGCGCAGATCGCCGTGCAATTCGTGGTCAATTATGAAGAGGGCGGCGAGAGCTGCATTCTCGATGGGGATGCCGGTTCTGAATGCCTGCTGTCCGAGATTGTCGGCGCGCAAAGCTGGCCGAAGCAGCGTAACCAGAATATGGAATCGATCTACGAATATGGTGCCCGTGCCGGTTTCTGGCGGTTGTGGCGCATGTTCACCAAACGCAATATGGATGTGACTGTCTATGGTGTGACCAAAGCCATGGAACGTAATCCGGAAGCCGTTGCGGCGATGAAAGAAGCAGGATGGGAAATCGCCAGTCATGGTCTGCGCTGGCTGGAATACAAGGATTTCACAGAAGAAGAAGAACGGCGTCATATTCAGGAAGCGGTGCGTCTGCACACAGAACTGACCGGCGAACGCCCTTACGGGATTTATCAGGGCAAACCTTCAGACAATACGCTGCGGCTGGTGATGGAAGAAGGCGGTTTTGTCTATTCCGCCGATTCCTATGCCGATGAACTGCCTTACTGGATCGAAGGGCCAAAAGGGCCGCATCTGATCGTGCCTTATACGCTCGATACCAATGATATGCGCTTTGCCACACCGCAGGGCTTTAATGCCGGCGACCAGTTTTTCAACTATCTGAAAGACACTTTTGATGTGCTTTACCGCGAAGGCGGGGAAGGCGCGCCGAAGATGATGTCTGTCGGTCTGCATTGTCGCCTTGTCGGCCGTCCGGGTCGTGCGGCGGCGCTGGAGCGTTTTCTGGATTATGTGCAGTCGCATGACAAAGTCTGGGTAGCGAAGCGCATTGATATTGCCCGCCATTGGCATGAAAACCACAAACCGGCAGGGCAGTAAAATGGAGCTGATCAATTTACCGGTACGGGCTTTGACGTCGGAAAATTTCGCACCTTTCGGGGATATTATCGAGACAGGGCTGGGTGAGGTTAAATTCATTAACTGGGACATTACCGAGCGTCACCACGCGTTGGCGAAAGCCGATGTTATCGGTGAGGATGCTCATGTTTTGATTAATATCTTCCGCAGCAAGCCTTGGGAGCTGCCGCTGACCATTAAGATGGTTGAACGGCATCCGCTGGGCTCACAAGCCTTTATGCCGCTGAACGGACGCGACTATCTGGTGGTGGTTGCAGATGATAATAATGGTGTTCCGCACGCGCCGGTGGCTTTTCTGGCGCGGGGCAATCAGGGCGTGAATTATCATCGCAATGTCTGGCATCATCCGCTGCTGGCACTGGATGAGACTTCGGATTTTCTGGTGGTTGATCGTGGCGGTGCAGGCAATAATCTGGAGGAATATTACTTCTCGCAGCAAAATTTCACGATTTCTGGCAGGAGTATTTGACCATCCGGTCAGATGCTTCGAATCCGCATAGTTTAAAAGCGGCATGAAACAGATCAGAAATGTCGCTTTAAAACGCAACTCAAAGCTAATTTGCCGCATTTGTCACGCCACATCTTGACGAGTATTCAGAGGCGTAACAATCTGGTCTTATGACACAGATGATCCGTTTCTTTCTGAATGGTCACCGGCAGGATGTTCAGATCCGGCCAGATACAACGGTTCTGGAATGGTTGCGCGGGGAGGCGCGGCTCAAGGGAACGAAGGAGGGCTGTGCTGAGGGGGATTGCGGGGCGTGCTCCGTTTTAATCGGCACAGATAAAGACGCAATTGCGCAGGCTGACACTGCGGCGGGTGAACCACAATCGAACAATACCGACGGAGCATTTCGCTACCGCGCTGTTAACAGCTGTATCCTGACAATGGGGCAGCTGGACGGTCAGGCATTGGTCACGGTTGAGGGGTTGAAAACTTCACAACTCCATCCTGTGCAGGCGGCGATGGCCGAAAACGGCTCATCGCAATGCGGTTTTTGTACACCCGGTATTGTGATGTCGCTCAGCGGACTGGCTGCGGATTGCGCAAGTGCCGGTGCCAAAGCCGACGATCAGCTGATCCATGACACGCTGGCAGGCAATCTCTGCCGCTGCACCGGTTATCGCCCGATTGTTGAAGCTGCCCGCAAGGTGATTGCAGAAGGTGGCGCACCGGTAGCACAGCCGCTTTCCGGTTCCTTGCAGGATATCCGTCCGCAAACAGGTTTCAGCCATGGCGGCTCAACCTATCATCAGCCGCAGACACTGAAAGAACTGTTGGAATTACGCACGCAATATCCACAGAGCCTGCTGCTGGCGGGTGGCACTGATCTCGGTGTGGCGTTGGCCGATTATCACAGTGACTGGAATGAGGTGATCTCGACCGCGCATGTGCGCGAGTTGCGCGTGATCCGTGAGGATGCAACATCTTTCCGGTTTGGCGCTGCAGTGACATGGGCGGAAGTGCTGAAGGCTATCGGCAATCATTATCCTTCTCTCACTATTTTGCTGCGCCGTTTCGGCTCGGTGCAAATCCGCAATCAGGGCACCATTGGCGGCAATATCGGCACGGCCAGCCCGATCGGGGACGGGCCGCCAGCGCTGATCGGTCTTGGTGCTGAGATTGAATTAGCAGGATCAAAGGGTAGTCGTATATTGCCGCTGGAAGATTTCTTTCTCGATTACCGCAAGACGGAGCTGCGCAGCGATGAGGTGATTGCCTCGGTTACGCTTCCGAAGCTGACTGCAGGGCAAGATTACCGCGTTTATAAAATCTCTAAACGCTACGATCAGGATATTTCCACCGTTTGCGGTGCATTCCGTGTGACGCGGGAAAACGGGATTGTAACGGATGTGCGTATCGCTTTTGGCGGTATGGCAGCGATACCGAAGCGAGTGAAAAGTGCTGAACAGGCGCTGACCGGCAAGACACTGGATGGAGCAGCAGTTGCTGCTTGTGCGCAGGCTATCGCCACAGAGCTTAGCCCCTTAAGTGACTGGCGCGGCAGTGCCGAATATCGTTTGATGGTGGCGCAAAATCTGGTTGAGCGTCTGCGTCATGATCTGGCCGGTGAAGTGGTGGAGGTGATGGCACTATGATCGCACTTAATCAGCCTTTTCCAACACCGGAAAACGTAGGCAAAGTCGAGCGCAGTATTGTCGGGCATGGTGTTGTGCATGATTCCGCCAGCCGTCATGTGGCGGGTAGCGCGACTTATATTGATGATATGCCGGAATTACCGGATACGCTTCACGCTGCTTTTGTATTGTCGCCGGTTGCCCATGGCCGGTTGAAAAGCATGGATGCCCGTGAAGCTCTGGCGCAGGCCGGTGTGGTCGGTATCTGGGATGTGCATGATATTCCGGGCATCAATGATGTTTCGCCGGGGCTACCCGGTGAGCCGCTCTTTGCTGAGGAACTGCTCGACCATCAGGGGCGGGCAATCGCGGTGATTGCCGCGACCAGTTTTGAGGCGGCCTATAAGGCTGCGAAGCTGGTGAAGCTGGATATTGAAGAACTGCCGCCGGTGCTGGATGTGGAAGAAGCGCACCGGCAAAAGAGCTATGTGATCCCGCAACAAGTGGTGCAACAGGGCGATGCCAAAACCGCCGTTGCCAATGCGGAACATCAGTTTTCCGGCCGTCTTTCAATGGGCGGACAGGATCATTTCTACCTCGAAACTCATATTGCCTACGCTATTCCCGGTGAAAACTGGCCGCATGAGAACGGCGATATGCTGGTGCATTCATCAACGCAGCATCCGAGCGAAGTGCAGCATCATGTGGCACATGTGCTGGGGCTTCACGCTCATGCGGTGGAATGTCAGGTGCGGCGCATGGGCGGCGGCTTTGGTGGCAAGGAAAGTCAGGCAACGATTATAGCCTGTGCTGCTGCGCTGGTTGCGGCTAAAACCGGACGCCCGTGCAAAATGCGCCTCAAGCGCCGCGATGATATGATTGCGACCGGCAAGCGTCATGATTTTGTAGTGCATTGGCAGGCGGGAACGGATAGTCGCGGGCGTATCAAAGGGTTGGATATCGAGTTTCTTGCCCGCGCCGGAAACCTGCCGGATCTCACAGGGCCGGTAATTGCCCGTGCGCTGACCCATGCCGATAATTCCTATTTCATCGAAAATGCGCATTTCATTGGTCATGCCTGCAAAACCAATACCGTATCCAACACAGCATTTCGCGGATTTGGCGGGCCGCAGGGGATTATCGCGATTGAAACAATCGTCGATACGATTGCCCGTGAGCTGAAACTTGATCCCAATCAACTGCGTGCCATCAACTATTACGGCGACGAGACAGGGGATGAAACGCCCTATGGCCAGAAGGTTGAAGATAACCGGCTGGTACAGGTCACAGAAGCGCTGCTGAACAGCAGTGACTGGCAAAAACGGCGTGCGGAAATTGATGCCTATAATGCGGGTAATCCGCTGATCCGTCGCGGATTGGCGATGATGCCGGTGAAGTTTGGTATCTCGTTCAATCTCACAGCGCTCAATCAGGCTGGTGCTCTGGTGCATGTCTATCAGGATGGTTCGGTGTTTTTGAACCATGGTGGCACGGAAATGGGGCAGGGGCTGTTTGTCAAAGTCGCGCAGGTTGTAGCTGAAGTGTTCCAGATTGATCTGGACATGGTGCGTATCTCGGCGACAGCGACCGGCAAAGTGCCGAATACATCTGCAACGGCTGCTTCAACGGGTTCTGATCTCAATGGTATGGCAGCCTTTAAAGCAGCAACGGCAATCAAAAGCCGCATGACCAAAGTCGCTGCAGAACATTACGGTTTTGGCGAGAGCGAGATCATCTTCCGTGGTAATCGTGTCTATGCGGGCAATGAATCCATGTCCTTTGGCGAGCTTGCCAAGCTGACGTGGTCAAAACGTGTGCAGCTTTCGGAAGCTGCCCATTATGCGACACCGAAAATCCATTGGGACGGTAAGACAATGCGCGGCCGTCCGTTCTTCTATTTCACCTATGGTGCGGCTGTTGCCGAAGTGGCGGTGGATACGCTGACCGGTGAAACGCGCTGCCAGCGGGCGGATATTTTGCAGGATGTCGGCTTTCCGCTTAATCCGGCGATTGATCTCGGCCAGATTGAAGGCGCTTTCGTGCAGGGCATGGGCTGGGTCACTTGTGAGGAACTATGGTGGGACAAGGCCGGACGGTTACGCACCGCTGGCCCTTCGACCTATAAAATTCCGGGTTCGCGTGACGTGCCGGAAATCTTCAATGTGCGGATTTTGGAAAACGCACCGAACCGTGAGGAAACAGTGTTTCGTTCCAAAGCTATTGGCGAGCCGCCGCTGATGCTTGGTATTTCCGTCTGGCTGGCAATCCGCGATGCCATTGCTTCGATTGCGGATCATCAGTTCTCGCCGGAACTGGATGCACCGGCTACGCCGGAAACCGTGCTGAAATCGATCATCAAATCGCGTCAGCGCCAGAAGCAGGGTGAAGCTTGAGATGAATTTGCAGACCTTAAATTCGCTGTCAGAAACGGAGTTTGTCTCTGTTCTGGGCGGTATTTTCGAGCATTCTCCTTGGGTGGCAGAAGCTGTGGCGGGAGACAGGCCGTTCGCTTCAATTTTTGCTCTGCATCAGGCGATGGTGCAGGCAGTTGAAAAGGCAGGTGTGACCAAACAACTGGCGCTGATCCGTGCGCATCCTGATCTGGCAGGCAAAGCTGCGCGTGCAGGTCATCTCACCGATGCTTCTACAAGTGAGCAGAAGGGAGCGGGACTCGACCGGCTTGATGATGCGGAGTATGAGCGCTTTCATAGCTTAAATGATGCCTATAAGCAGCGCTTTGATTTTCCTTTTATTCTCGCCGTACGCGGTTTCGACGGTAAAGGACATGACAAACATTCCATCCTCGCCAGTTTTGAAACGCGTCTGAAAAATACGCCGGAGCAGGAAATTTCTGAGGCACTGCGGCAGATTGCGCGTATCGCAGAACTGCGGCTGGGGGATATGCTTACATCATAGATTACATGCAGCAGAAAAGGTATGGTTATGGCAAAACTCTCAACCCATGTTCTCGATACTGCTCATGGTAAACCGGCTGCCGCAATGCGTCTTGAGCTTTATCGGGTGAAGGGCAGTGGTGAGCTGGAGCTGGTTAAACGGACTGCAACCAATCTTGATGGCCGCACTGATGAGCTTCTGCTCAATGAAGCGGAAATACGTATCGGCACTTATGAACTACAGTTTCATGTCGCTGAGTATTTTGAATCACAAGGCGCGGATCAGGCAAAGCCGCCATTTCTCGATCTGATTCCGATCCGGTTTTCTATTGCCGATGAGAGCGCCAATTATCATGTGCCGCTGCTGGTCAGCCCTTGGGCTTATTCCACTTATCGCGGCAGCTAAAGGCACGACGGGCAAATCTATCCCCGTGCTTTATTCTCTTCGTAGACTTTTCCCGTTCATGAACAACGGGAAAAGCAAGATATGGAAACGACCCCTAATCTGAAAATGCCTTATATTCTGCCCAGCCAGGCGCAGAAACATGTCACACATAATGAAGCACTGCGTTATCTCGATGCGCTTTTGCATCTGTCCGTTCTAAGCCGGCAATATTCTTCGCCGCCAGCCACTGCGCAGGAAGGTGATCGTTATCTGATACCTGCGGGAGCCGCGGATTTATGGAGCGGGCAGGATGGCAATCTTGCAGCTTTTATGGATGGTGAATGGTTCTTCTTCGCGCCTTTGCGCGGCTGGATCATGCATATTGCTGATGAAAATGCGCTGTTCATATTTAACGGCAGTCAATGGCAGGCACTGCTGAACCCGCAGCCGATGGTTGGAGTAAATACGGAGGCTGATACCTATAACCGCTTGGCTGTAGCCTCTGATGCTGTTCTGCTGACCCATAGCGGGGCAGGGCATCAGTTGAAAATCAATAAAAACCTGAGTGAGAATACAGCCTCTCTGTTATTTCAGAGTAGCTGGACCGGCTATGCTGAAATGGGAATCGCCGGTGAAAATAACTTCAGTATTAAAGTTGCTGATGATAGCGGGCAGTGGCGACAGGCACTGCGGATTGATCGTGCTAGCGGTAATATAGCTATCGGCTCGGTCTGGCCAACAGCACCGTTGCATGTTGAGGGGCCAATTCGCACCGGAAATTATGAGAGTGGTGCTTTTCCGGATGCTGCGCAGAGCGGTGCAGGTGCTGTTATTTTTATCAGGACAGGTCAGAACGGGAAGCTTGCTTTCAGTGATGGCCAGCAGTGGCTTTGGATCGACGGCAATCAACCTGTTGCTCCATGATGTTGTTAAGATTGCGATAATTTGTTGCACGGCCTTTCAAAACAATCGGGGGATTTAGATTGATATGTCGTGCAACAGCAGCGAATCTGATGAACTATAAGAGCCGGATAAATTTCTTTTACGGAATCTGGGAAAGCTTGATTGGTAAGGCAGTGGTCTATGGTTCACGTTGAGAAAAAATTATGAAAAGCAGTATTTTTTAGTGTCCTTATCACTTCGGGGCTTCTATTTACAATTTCTGTGAATAGAGGGAGATTTGCTGGTTTTGATATAAGTATTTTGTTAGTCAGTATGAGTGCGATATTTTATTTAAGTTTAATACTTGATCTGTTTTATCAAGTTATTCTTTTGCCTGATTATGATTGTGGAAGTAGGATGCAAATTTTGCTGAAGAATAAGGTGAAAGATTAACCGCATGAAAACGGCAGATGTTTCAAGGCGGATTGCGGGACTCCCGCGATCTATAAAGCAACTTATCACGCTTGGCGTGGATATTACCTTGCTGTTGCTTGGCGTCTATGTTGCCTATGTTCTGCGTTATGGCTTCCTGTTCGTGCCAAATACCAAGCAAATTTTGCTGATGCTGGCGGCGCCGCTGGTCGCTGTGCCGGTTTTTATCCGCTATGGTCTTTATCGTTCTGTTATTCGCTATCTGCCGGAAAAGGCAATCTGGTCTATCTTTCAGGCAACCGCCGTTGCGGCTTTGCTATGGGTTGCCATCGCATTTTTGACTGAAATGACCGGCGGAACCGGCGTTCCGCGTTCTGTTCCGCTGATCTACTGGCTGGTGATTACTATTCTGGTTTCCATTTCCCGTTTCGGCGCTAAATGGATTTTGCGGGATAGTACCGGCCCTGTATCACGGGAAGTGGCATTGATTATCGGTACCGGTGAGGCTGCACAGCAACTGGCAGCGGCATTGCGTGTACATCGTGATACTTACGTGGCCGGTTTTATTGATCGTGATCCGTCATTGCTTGGTATGGATATTGCCGGAACCCGTGTTTATGCACCGGCGTCTATCGATGATCTGGTTAAGAATTACGGTGTTTGTCAGGTCGTAATCTCTGATCCGTCGATGGGGGAGACAGAGCGGAAAGCCTATGCCAGTATTTTAGGGCGCCTGAAAATCCGTACCAGTATTCTGCCGCCGATTGCAGATCTGTCGCGGGGAAAATATCTGGTTGGTGCGCTGCGTAATATTGAAATTGATGACCTGCTGGGGCGTTCGCCGGTGCCGCCGGATGAGGCAATGCTGCAGTCGATGATTGAGGGGCACTCAATCATGGTAACAGGTGCCGGTGGTTCTATCGGCAGCGAATTGTGCCGTACGATCGTCAACTGGAAACCACGCAAACTGATTTTGTTCGAGGTCGGAGAATTTGCGCTCTATCAGCTGGAGCGCAAGCTGAAATCTGTTACGAATTGTGAAATCGTTCCGGTCTTGGGTTCAGTAACCCAGCAGGAACTGGTGGAGAATGTTATTCACTCTCACGGCGTTGATACGATTTATCATTGTGCTGCCTATAAGCATGTGCCTTTGGTTGAGGTGAACCCGCTTGAAGGCATTCGTAATAATGTTATGGGCACGAAGGCTGTTGCCGATGCTGCGCTGAAGACCGGCGTAGAGCGTTTTATTTTGATTTCCTCCGATAAAGCCGTGCGTCCGACAAATGTGATGGGCGCAACCAAAAGATGGGCAGAATTTGTTATCCGTCATTATGGAGATCTTGCGCAGCAGAAAGGCTCGGCACAGTCATTTTCGAGCGTTCGGTTTGGTAATGTTCTGGGGTCTAACGGTTCGGTTGTGCCGCTGTTTCGGGAGCAGATTGCTGCAGGAGGCCCTGTAACGCTGACTGATGAAAATATGACCCGTTATTTCATGTCGATCCGCGAGGCTGCAGAACTGATTATCCAGTCCGGTGCGGTTATTAAAAGTGGTGAGACGGCTTTGCTGGAAATGGGAAGTCCGGTGAAAATCAGAGATCTGGCTGAAAATATGATCCTGATGGCCGGATTGTCTGTGCGTGACATGAAAAATCCTGACGGGGATATTACAATTCGGGTAACCGGTATTCGCGAAGGCGAGAAGCTTTACGAGGAACTGTTTTATGATCCGGATAAGGCATTGCGTACCCGTCACCCTAAAATTCTTTGTGCGGAAAAACGTGGCACAAAGGCCGATGAAATACCGCAGCGCCTGCCGCAAATGCAGCAATTCCTTGATGATAACGATGCGGAAGGCGCTAAAGCGCTGTTGTTCGATTATATCCGCCAGTAATTAAACTCTTTTGCGGAAATAAAGGATCAGCAGCGCTGTCAGCACCAGGGCGATTATCAGGCCGGATAATTGCCCGATAAATGTGCCTGACCACAGCGTGGCTGCAGTAATAGCGCCCAATATAAGATTGAGCAGTGCAAGGCTGCCGGTAACAAAATAAACGGATTTTCCCGAGCGTTTGGCGATCTGATAGGCATGGGAAGAGTGTGCCTGTAATATATTCTCACCTTTGCTAAGACGCAGGATAATCGTGCTGCCAGCGTCGAGAATATAATAAAGCGGCAGGATGAGAGCGGGAATAATACCTGCCTGTCCGGCAAAGAGCAGAAATACTGCACCGGTAATCAGGCCAAGCGGCAGACTACCGGAATCGCCGAGAAAGATTGAGGCAGGCGGGCGGTTAAAAACTGCAAATCCTGCGAGAGCGCCACTTATCGCCAGACTAATCGCCGGAATTGCCGGCTCCTGAAGAAATATAGCTGAGAGAATTCCGAGCAGGAATAGTGGAATTCCAATTCCGGTGACAGTCAGCCAATCCAGACCGTCCATAAAATTGGCGACATTAATACTTCCAAGGATGGCGATGCTTAAAAGCAGCATTTCAAGCCAATAGGGCAGGAGATCGGGCAAAAGCCGGAAATCAGTACCTAAACTGTAAACCGCAAGAATTGCGGCCAGAAGTTGCAAGGGAAGTCTTGCGCGTACAGACAGTTCTTTTCGGTCATCCAGATAACCGATAACCCAGACTAACGAAGCCGCAATGACAAGGCTGATACTCATGCGAGCCGGTATCATTTCCCATAGGCCAAAAATAATTAGTGCACATATGAAAACCGGAATGCAGGCCAGTCCGCCGATTTGTCTGGCAGGGACAGAATGGTTGGAGCGCGGATTAAAGCCGGCAGCAAGAAAATTCGCAGGAAGTTTGTCTTTTAAAATCAGGAGCAGGAGCGTGGAGAAAATAAAGCACAGAGGAAAAATCCACCAATAAACTGACAAGCTGCTGTCTCCTGAAGTGTAAGGTAATCCGGCAAGCGGTTGAATATGATATAATTTAATCTGAAACGGATTGTCTGAACCCTTTAAACTGTATCGGAGCGCAGTCAAATTTACTCAATTACTGTTGTCTTTACGCGTTTATGAGCTGCTTTTCCAGCATGTTGGAGAGCGGAGAACTTGCGAAGCTGAAAACGTAAAACGCTTTTTTGAAGTTGGACGGGTTTGCTTTGTTTTAAAATGTAAAAATCTGATTTCAATGCATTGCACAATGGATTTCTTGCGGCTATAAGCCGGATCAACCGCCACGGAATCTCTCCGTGATTTGTATTGGGGCGTAGCCAAGCGGTAAGGCAGCGGTTTTTGGTACCGCCATCCCCTGGTTCGAATCCAGGCGCCCCAGCCAATTCCTCACATTATATTCTGCCTGTTTAATTTGTTCTGTCGGTGATTTTTGATCTCGCTATGTGTAGTAAACAGGCGGAGTAAATTTAAATTGTTCTCACATTATATTTAACTCAGCTTGTTTGTTTTGTTTGAATTTAAGAATATTAAGCAGCACTGAAACAATCTTATTCTTTTGTCTTTAATTGAAAATGTCGCTTTTTGCATAAAAAAGTGATAGCGGGATCTTTTTACATAATGCTATGGAATATGTGATGCCTGCTAAAACGGCTGCACACTTTATGAATATGTTCGGCTTGCCGAACCGCATACTGACTTCGTCTCCTTAACGGGCAGAAGTCAGAGATACAGTGCATTCCGGAAGTATTTTGTTTATCGACGTGAGGGATTTGATTGTCGATGCTCATTCAATACATGGCAGATATTGAGCCAAATTCACTATTTACAGTAAACGCTATTTCTCTGGCAGCGTTTGCGATTGCATTTTTTTGTATTTGGCTGAAGCAGCGCGACAGAACCTATTGGCTCTATTGGGTTGCTGCAAATGCGGTTTTATCCGTCGGTTTCATTATCTTTGTTGTGATTGATCGCTCGCAGATGCTGCAGTTGATTCTCGTCAACGTGGTATTAGCGACGGGGATAGCGCTGCGCTGGCAGGCTATACGCAGCTTTTTCTATCGCAAAAACTATATTGAGATTAATTTCTTAATCATACTGATTGTGTTGCTCCCGTATCTGTTCTCTTCCTATCTGACGAACGGGTTTATTTTTGGCTTTGTTAATCTCATATTTTTGGTTGAAATCGTTCTAGTTCTCCGCGAACTGTTGCGCCCAAATGGTGAGACTCTGCCGTCTCGTTGGGGGCTGGCTATTGCCTATAGTCTTGTTGCTGCGGCATTTGTTGCCCGCGTGATACAGGGGTGGGTGACAAGTCCAGCCAATATGAAACTATTGCCGAATGACGGGCTTCTGGCAGTCATTTTGCTCGTCATGTCCATTCATATCGTTGCAAGCGGTGCTTTCGCTATATCAATGGCCTATGAACGGGGTATTTCCGAGTTAAAGCAAATGGCTCTGCTTGATCCGCTGACGGGCCTGTATAATCGCAGAGCCTTTGAGCTGACTTTAGCAGAGCGTGATCCTGCGGATGGTTCTCTCGCTTTGATTTTGCTGGATATTGATCATTTCAAGCGCATTAACGATCAGTTCGGTCATGCCGCCGGTGATATTGCCTTGCAGCGTTTTGCCAATATCCTGATGATGATTTTCCGAAAAAAGGACTTTATCGCCCGTATAGGCGGGGAGGAATTTGCAGTTCTTCTCCCAGATACGACGATGAATGAAGCCTATGAGTTTGCCGAGCGTGTTCGCAAGACTGCTGAAAATGATGCATTTGAGCATAGTGACGGTATTGTGCGCCTGACAATCAGCGCGGGGGTCTGTCAGGCAGCAACAGACGTAACCTCTTTTTCCGATATGACCCAAAAAGCAGATATCAGCCTGTATATAGCTAAAAATAATGGTCGTAACCGGGTTGAAATATTTGCTACATGATTCATCGGTAATGCTTTGTAATTCTTTGCTCAATTCGGCCGTTACATAAACACGCGGAGGGGACTGTGGTTAAGTGGAGGGTGTCAAAGAGGTTGGGTTTTCCGGTGATGCCTGCGCTTATGACGCGTTGTATTATGCTTCGCCAGACATTGCTCCTCTTGGTTGTCCTGCTTGTAACGGGTACAATCTCTCCTGCTCTTGCCGCGACATGTTCGGATAATTCCCTGATCGCTGCCGATATTATTTTAAAGCGTCAGCTGACTGCCTTGAAAAATATGGAGCGCGGTCGGAAATGTACGGCAGAAAATGCTCAGGGCGGCTTTTTTAACGCCTGCCGTGATTTGGCTCAGCGACGTGGTGACATACAAAAACAGTTGCAGAAAAGTGCCGCAGCCTTGGCAAAATGCAGCGGAACATCTCTTACTGCCACAACATCAAAGCCAAGCGGGCTAAGTAACAAAAACCAGCTTGCCAAAAATACCAATTTGTTTGGCGGCCAGTATTCGGGAACACCTCTATTGTTTTGTGTGCGCTTGTCCGATGGATATTATTTTCCGGCACCGCATTCGCAATATGCCCGAAGCAACAAGATAAAAGAGACCTTGGCGCAGTGTCGTTTCATCTGCGAGACCCCCGATGTCAATCTGTATATTTTGAGTGATCCTGCTGCTGAGACTGCGGATATGGTATCCGTTGATAAACGGGAATCTTACGTCAATCTGGGTTCTGCCTATGCCTATCAGGCATCAGAGAATTTTCAGAAATGTAACTGGGCAAAGTATTTTTCCTATATTGAGCAGGTGCGGGCAGGTTCCGCAAAACCGAAGAAAAAAACCATTGCGCCTGTTAAGCCGGTAATCGCGCCGGTTTCTGTTCCGGTCGTTGAAAAAGATATGTCTGACCGTGCTGTACGGATTGTCGGACCTGCCTTCTTGCAGGACGGTAATGATATGCTGGTCAATCTGGGGAGCCGTCGCGAGCAGCCGGAAACAGGGATAGAAGTTTTACACAGCACAGAGTGATCTGATCGCATGGCGAAACTAGCCGAATGCGATATTTGTTACCGTGAAAACGACAGCAAATATTGCAGTTTTATTGCCTGTCTGCGGAAATGTTTATTATGACAAAATGCGCTGTTTTTTGCCGCTTACGGACATGCGCATGAGCCAAAGCACAGGCACAGTTTTGAGGTTATCCTGATGGGGGCGGCTTTTGATCCGTCACTCAACCCTGATTTTTATACAAGATCGTGAATGCAATGCGGGTGTGGAAAACACATCTGCAGTCACAGACTTCAGAGTACCCGTCGTTAAATGGTCTCATTCAACGACCGCGATAATATGACCAATCGAGAATTCGGAAGCTGACCTGACAGATGTGCCTTTCTGTGAGGTTGTGCGGAGCATTGTCTGAAGAATGGTCTCATTCTGAGATCATGTTTATGCGACCAATGAGGCCACGGGAATGACTGCCGCGGGAGGGGGCAAGCGCAGCGTGTTCCGGTGTGTTTTCAAAGTTTCGCATTGATATCTGTGGCTATTTCATCATTATGTGCGGGAACTTTTTATAAAAACTCAAACAAAATCCATGGGATGGGGGCTTTGATATGCGCAAGACTTACCTGAAAACTCTGGGGGCGCTGGCTGCGACTCTGATGGCCGGTTCTGCACTGGCAGAGACGCTGACGGTTTATACTGTTTATGAAGAAGATGAGGCCGCAGCTTTCCTCGCCGAGGCGAAAAAAGCTTTACCTGATCTGGATATTAATATGCTGCGCCTGTCCAATGGCGATCTTGTTGCCCGTATCATTGCCGAACAGGCAAATCCGCAACATGACGTGCTGTGGGGCGTTGCAGTTACCTCGCTGTTCAATCCTGAAATTATTAAAACGCTGGAGCCTTATAAGCCTGCGAATATCGACACTGTGCCTGCGCAGTTCCGTGATAAGGAAGACCGCTGGTTTGCGGTTACCGGTTATATGGCCGCTTTTTGCGTAAACAATGAGCGCCTGAAATCCAAAGGCCTGACAATGCCGAAATCATGGGCCGATCTGACCGACCCTGCCTTTAAAGGTGAAGTGGTGATGCCGAACCCTGCATCATCCGGCACCGGCTATATCCAGATTGACTCGCTGATCCAGCAGATGGGCGAAGAAAAGGGCTGGGCTTTTCTCGACAGTCTCGACAAGAACGTAGCGCAATATATCAAATCCGGTTCCAAGCCGTGTAATGTCGCCTCAATGGGCGAATATACTGTTGGTGCCTCTTTTGAACTGCGCGCCATCAAGAATATTGCCGAAGGCTATCCGATCACCATGGTGATCCCGTCAGAAGGCGCGGGTAATGAACTGGAAGCCAATGCGCTGGTTTCAACATCCAAGAACAAAGACGCAGCCAAGCGTTTTCTCGACTGGACTGTGAGCAAGCAGGCTGCCGACGAATATTACAAGTGGAAAGCCATTGTAACGATTCCGGGCGGCGCAATGCCGGACAAGTTCAAAGAAGCCGGTCTTCCTGAAGACGTGTCCAAGGTTATGTATGCGGTTGATTTCAAAGCCGCAGCCGATGATCGCACAAAGATCATTGAAACATGGCAGAAGAAATACGAGCGCTAATTGTTAAACAGACCGGACAGCCTTGCAGCTGTCCGGTCTTGCTCTTTTGGCTTTCAAAGCGTTGAGCAAGCTGTTTTCTGCGCTGTAAAAAACATACGAAAAACAGAGGTTTAAAGCTGCGGCTTGAATCAGTCTGATAAGCATTTGCATGAAATTTCATGCAACGGGGAATACGCAGAGATTTTCAGCTGCGTCCATAAAAACAAAATACCAAAGGAAATATACCAATGGATTTGAACATTCAGAATGTCATTAAAAGCTATGGCGCAGTGAAAGCCCTTGATAATGTTTCTCTGAATATTCCGCATGGTTCTCTGGTATGTTTTCTCGGGCCTTCCGGTTGCGGTAAGACAACCTTGCTGCGTGCCGTTGCGGGGCTGGAAGATATTGATTCCGGCAGGATTATGCTGGGCGATAATGACCTGTCGCATACGCCTGCGCGGTCGCGTAATTTCGGCGTTGTGTTTCAGTCTTATTCGCTGTTTCCGCATATGACAGCGGCGCGCAATATTGCCTACGGCCTGGAATGCCGGAGCTGGACAAAAGCACAGATTGCAGCGCGGGTACGTGAAATGCTGGATCTGGTGCATCTGGCTAATCAGGCAGAAAAACTACCGGCGCAAATGTCCGGCGGTCAGCAGCAGCGTATTGCTATTGCCCGTGCACTGGCGCCCAATCCGTCACTCTTGCTGCTTGATGAGCCGCTTTCCGCGCTGGATGCAAAGGTGCGTGAGGAATTGCGCAATGAAATCCGCGCGCTGCAAAAGCGGGTTGGTATTACCACCATTATGGTCACACACGATCAGGAAGAAGCTTTGGCTATGGCCGATGTGATCGTGGTGATGAAAGACGGACATATTGAACAAACCGGCACGCCGCAGACGCTTTATCAGCAGCCTTTAACCAGTTTTGTTGCGGACTTTATCGGTCGTATGAATATTCTGCCGCTGGATAAAGTTGCCGGTAACAGCCTGCATTTTGCAGATAAAGTGCTCAAGCTGGATGCTGCTGAAGTTTCCGGTTCCGCAACGGTCAGTAAAGTCGGTATCCGGCCTGAGGCCGTCAGCCTGCTGCCCGCAACGCAAACCATGCCGGGTGATAATCACTTTCCGGCAACCATCCGCAGCCAGATCTATCTGGGGCATATATCGCGGTTGGAAGTTGTGCCGGATAAACGTCCGGACGTTAAAATCAGTGTGGAAATGCACGGAACCGCCAACAGAACAGGGTATTTGCCGCAAACAGGTGATGCAGTAACGCTGCATCTGCCCGCAGACGCTTTACGGGTGCTGTCATGAGCAGCGCGGAGGCTTCTGTAAGCACAACGACCGGTGCCGGTTTAAAGCGCGGTCTGTTTAGCGACAATTTCATTTCCTGGGCGATGACGATCGGGATTACAGCCCTGATCCTGATTTTCCTTGTCATGCCGCTTTGGGCTATTCTGGTGCTGGGGTTCAGCACGCCGGAAGGTTTTGGCCTCGGCAATTTTACCCGCACTTTCACCACTGCGCGTTTCTGGACGCTGGTGCTGAACAGTCTTGGTATGGCGCTGACCTGTACCATTATTGTGACCGGCATGGCCTATGCCTATGCCTATACGCTGCAACGTGCCCATGTGCCGTTTAAATCCCTGTTGCGGATGGCCGCGCTTATCCCGCTCTTCGCTCCGTCACTGGTGCAGGCGCAAGGGCTGGTGCTGCTGCTCGGTCGTAATGGTATTCTCAACCGCTGGATGGGTATGGATATTGATATCTATGGTTTCTGGGGTGTGGTGATTGCTAATGCGCTTTATGCTTTTCCCTATGCTTTCCTGATCCTTTCGGCAGCGCTGGCTGTCAGCGATGCACGGCTGCATGAAAGTGCGGAAGTGCTGGGGGCAGGGCCATGGCGCATTTTCCGTACGCAGACTTTACCCGCAACACGCTATGGTCTGGCGGCCGCCTGTTTCGTGGTGTTCAATCTGGTGATGACCGATTTCGGTAATCCTATGGTGATCGGCGGCGATTTCAACGTGCTGGCCACAGAAGTCTATAATCAGGTGATCGGGCAGGCGCAGTTTGGTCTTGGCGCGGTGATCGGTATTGTGCTGCTGATGCCTGCCATTGCCGCCAAGATTGTTGAAAAACGCCTGACTAAACAGCAACAGGCGCTGCTCACCTCACAGGCGCGGCCAATGGTTGTGCGTCCGTCTGGTAAACGTGATCTGCTGCTCGGGCTTTATGCCTATTTCACAATGGCACTGATCCTGAGTGTCATTGTGATTGTGGTGCTGGCAAGCTTCGTCAAGCTCTGGCCATATAATATGAGCTTTACGCTTCAGCATTATCAGTTTGATGTGCAGAATGGCACAGCGCCTTTGTGGAACAGTGTGAAGATCAGTCTGGCGACGGCTGTGCTGGGTGTGGCAATTGCCGGTATGACAGCAATTGCGGTGCAGAAGTTCAAGAATCCGCTCACCGGCCCGCTGGCATTCCTGGCCATCTTGCCGTCAGCCGTGCCGGGTATGGTGCTGGGGCTTGGCTATGTATTGGCCTTTAACAATCCGTCCAACCCGCTGTATTTCCTCTATGGCAGCTTTGCGCTGATCATTATCCTCAGCGTTTATTATAACCATGCCCACGCATTCCTGATCTCCTCAACCAGTCTGAAACAGATCAGCGGCTCGTTTGATGAAGCATCAACCATGCTTGGCGGCAGCGTGCTGACAACTTTGCGTAAAGTGACATTGCCGCTGTTGTGGCCGACATTGCTGGGCGTGGGTGTTCTGTTCTTCATGCGCACCATGGTGTCTCTGTCTGCGGTGATCTTTCTCACCACACCGGCAACGCAGGTCGCTTCGATCTCTGTGCTGCAATTGTCTGATCGCGGGGCGGTCAATCAGGCGGCGGCTTTCTCGGTCTGTATCATGCTGATTGTGATTGCAGCTTTGCTGATCGTGCGCGGTATTCTTTGGGCATTCGGTGCCAAGCATGTGACACTGATCCGCTAAAACCGATATGAAAAACAAAAAAGCCCGCCTCAGTGATGAGGCGGGCTTTGTATTGGAAAGAGGTGAAATCAGGCTGCTTTTTCCAGTGTGATACGTTGTGCAAGCCGCACCATACCGGCACAGGCAGCATCAATCTGATCATCCGCCACACTGAGGCTCAGACGCAAAAAGCCGACCAGATTGCTGCCGAAGGAATCGCCGGGCATAGTCGCAATCTTTTCTTCTTCCAGCAGGCGCATGGCAAATTCCGCACCGGTCATGCCGGTGGCGCGGATATCTGCCAGAATGAACATGCCTGCCTGCGGGATCTTGCAGGAAATTCCGGCATGACCATCGAGGCGCTCGGAAATCATTTGCGCACGACGGTAGAAATTCTCCAGCATTTGCTGAGCGGCTGTTGCCGGACGGTTCAGCGCATAGGCAGTCATATCCGCGATGAAAGGCTGTACACCGAACAGTAAATATTCTGACAAAGGTAGCAGACGATCCGTAAATTCTTCCGGTCCGATGCACCAGCCGCTGCGGAAGCCCGGCGCGGAATGGGATTTGGAAATCGAGGCAACCACAACGGTGCGCTCGGCCAGTTCTGGCAGATCAAGCGGAGAGGCAAATTCACCGTCAAAGACCAACAATTCATAAACCTCGTCGGAGATGATCCAGAGGTTGTGCTTGCGGCAGACTTCGCCGATCGCCACGATTTCTTCACGGCTCAGCATAGCGCCGGTAGGGTTATGCGGTGAGTTGAGCAGCAGCACGCGCGAACGTGGTGTGATTGCTTTTTCCAGATCGGCAGCCTGCAGGCGGAAACCGTTGGTTTCACTGACCGGCACATAGACCGGTGTGGCACCGGTTGCTTTAATCACGCCTTCATAAGTCGCATAGCACGGATTGGTGGTGATGACTTCGTCACCTTCTTCGGCCAGACCAAGCATGGCAATTGCCAGTGCGCTTTGTGTGCCCGGAAAGCAGAGAATCTGCTGCTGGCTGATCTTGCGGCCGGTGCGCTTCGAATATTTGTCAGATAAAGCTGCAAGAATCGACGGCTCGCCGCGGCCGCTGGTGTAGCGGGTGCGGCCTGCGCGCATGGAGCGGGCAGCCTCATCAATCATATCGGCGGGTGTCGGAATATCCGGCTCGCCGATGGTCAGCTCGATAATATCTTCGCCTGCGGCTTTCATCTCGCGGGCGCGCATATGGACAGCCCATTTGTGTGAGCCTTTGCTGCTCAAACGCTCGGTAATACGCGCATAATGCATCTTGAGCGCTCCTCCGTATTTTTATTCATGCTTGCTGCATCTTTTAATAATTCATGCGTTGTATCGCATGAACCGAAGTTAAGACCAGTGTTGTTTCTGCATGACATCAGAAAAGCGCATAAATTATGGTGGGAATTATTGCTCAACATTATGATCTATTGAAATCTTCAGGCTTGTCATGAGCGGGCAGAGTTTATAACCATCACGGGTAATTTTGTAATCTGTCCGGTGAAGCTTCTATGACCAATACCAATTTAACGCTTTTTATCTGTGATCTGCTGAGTGCTGCGGGTTCATTCACACTGCTGATCGGTTTGCTGGTCGTATTGTTCTCCACATCCCTGCATGGTGATGCGGGACAAAGCGATGACAAGGGCTTGGTTGTTAAAGCATCCAAACATTTCAGAACCGGCTTGATTCTGGCAATTCTGGGTGCTCTGCTTCTGACTATGTCGGCATCATTTGAGCTGATAATTTACTAATAAATAAAATGACAGCCGGAGGGGATGTGATCCGGCAGTTTATAATGCGCTTATCCGGAGGGGAGCTTGCCAATGGCAGCGGATATTCTTGTCAGTCAGGCTGATGTTTTTTCGCATATGCGCATTATCAATGGCATGGGCATAAGCCTGTGCCTGTCGCGCTTGCTGGTCTTCGCGTCCAAATTTATTCAGCACCCTTCGAAGAACAAGATATCCTATATCCATATCGGCTGGATACTGGTTGTATTTTTATGGATTATTCAGTTCTGGTGGGATTATCTCATCGAGAGCAACAGCAAAACCTATGATATTGTTACTTATATCTTAGAGCTGTTTTATGTCTTTGGTCTGTTTTTCATCTGCGTTACCCTGACGCCGGATGACATTAAAGAATACGGGGATTACGAGACCTATTTCTTTTCGCGAAAGAAATGGCTTTTTGCCCTCTTTATTTTCATCAACAGCATGCAGTCTTTTGAACAGATCAGAACATCCTTCATTAAAAACGACACCGATAATATGGTCGTTCTGCCGGTTGTCATGGTGCTGGAAACCATCGTTATTCTGATTGCGATGAATATTAAGCGCAGGCGATTTCAATATGTGATGATTGGCCTGTTATTTTCCACGATCATTCTGGATTTCATTTTCCTGTCGTGAGGTCGGCCAGTTTAGGTTAGAGCGTATCCCGAAAAGTGTGAAACGGCTACCGGATAAGATACGCGTAAAAACAAAAAGATAGAGCATTTCCAATGATTCAGCCTAAACTGGAAATGCTCTGCTACAGGGCAGGCAGTGGCAGATTTATGCAACTTGCCGGTTTCGGTGTGTTTCATAAATCTGATTCATTCCTGTTAATTCGGTGTCATATCCACCCTCTATTGCGGAACCAGTTTTTCAACAAACGGGATCTGCAATGTTCAAAAAACTTTCTATAGCCGCTTTGACACTCACCGTCTCTGCAACATCGTCAATGGCTGCAACCAATATCAGCTGGTGGCACGGCATGGGTGGTGCGAATGCTGACGTGATCAATGAGATCTCCAAGCGCTTCAATGAATCCCAGCAGTCCTGCGCGCTGACACCGGTTTCCAAAGGCTCTTATGAAGAAGCGCTGGCCTCCGGTATTGCTGCATTCCGCTCGGGCGAACAGCCAAACATTCTTCAGGTTTTTGATGCCGGTGCGGCCACCATCATCAATGCTAAAGGCGCAACTGTTCCTGCTGAAGACCTGATCAACAATGCCGGTTATAAATTTGATCGTGAAGCCTTCATCGAAGGTGTGCGTTACTTCTATGCTGCACCGGATGGCAAATTTGTTGGTATGCCGTTCAACTCTTCCGCGCCGATCATGTACATCAATACTGAAGCGCTGAAAAAGGCTGGCGTTGAAGCGCCGAAGACCTGGGAAGAATTTGAAGCCGTTGCGCCAAAGCTTAAAGAAGCCGGTTATATTCCGCTCACCGCTTCGCAGCTGACATGGCAGTTCACCGAGAATTTCTTCTCCCGCCAGAATATTCAGTTCGCAACCAATAATAACGGTTATGACAGTGTTCAGGACACCAAACTCAATGTGACTGATCCGAACCTCATCATGATGTTCGAAAAGCTGAAAGACTGGGCTGATAAAGGTTATTTCGGCTTCTACGGTGCAGGCTGGGCAGACAACCAGAAGCCTTTTGATGAAGGTAAAGTTGCTTTCTGGATCGGTTCTTCCGGTTCTTTCGGCGGTCTGCAGAAAACCGCGAAAATGGAATTCTCCGCTGACTTCCTGCCTTATTGGAAAGCCGTTGACGGTGCAGGCACCAACACATTTATCGGTGGTGCAGCTCTGTTCGCTATGGCCGGTAAGCCGGACGCAGAAAACAAATGCGTGGCTGACTTCTTCCAGTTCCTGACTTCACCGGAAGTGCAGAAATATTACCATCAGGCAACCGGCTATGTGGCGATCACCAAAGCTGCATATGAACTGGCAAAATCTGAAGGCTATTACGAAAAGACACCGGTTGCTGAAGTCGGCATCAAGCAGCTGATGCTGCAGTCCGGTGAATGGTCGAAAGGCTACCGCCTCGGTTTCTACCCGCAGATCCGTACCATCATGGAACGCGAATATAACCGTATTTTCGCTGGTGAAACCACTGTTAAACAAGCTTTCGAGACAGTTGAAAAAGAAGGCAATGACCTGCTGACCCGTTTCGCAAAGACCGCGAACTAACAACTGAGATTTTCTCAATGTGATGAACGGGGTCGGAGCAAATCATGCCTGACCCCGTTTTTAATAGATGCTTCTCAAAAAGACGGGGATTTGCCGCGTGGCATATATCCAGACTTCTCAACCTTCAAAGCTCGCTGCGTTCTTCTCGCGCTTGCCACTGTTCGGCAATGCAAAACAGCCAGAAGCAGCCAAGCGCGTGCAGTTTAATTCACGCCTGCTGCCTTATCTTTTGCTGGCGCCACAGCTGGCTGTTGTTTTGATTTTCTTTTACTGGCCGTCTGTTCAGGCCATTCAGTCATCCTTTTATATTGAAGACCCGTTCGGTTTCGGCTCAACCTTTGTCGGGCTGGAAAACTATACGGATGTACTGGTCAGCCCTGAATATCGCGGCATTGCCGGTTTTACGGCGATCTTTACGATTATTGTTACAGCCTTGTCGCTGGGCATTGGCATGTTGCTGGCGGTGAAAGCCGATGCGGTGATCCGTGGCAATGCTGCCTATAAAACTGTGTTGATCTCGGTCTATGCCATCGCGCCGCCGGTTGCCGGTCTCATCGGAATGATGATCTTCGACCAGCATATCGGCCCGTTTGTGAAAATGGCTGCATGGTTTGGCTGGGATATGAAAGTCGGGCTGAACTATTTCGAC
Organism: Pseudochrobactrum sp. XF203; assembly: GCF_020341615.1. Lineage (NCBI taxonomy): Bacteria > Pseudomonadati > Pseudomonadota > Alphaproteobacteria > Hyphomicrobiales > Brucellaceae > Pseudochrobactrum > Pseudochrobactrum sp. XF203. The sequence continues at coordinate 914,760 of NZ_CP084392.1, forward strand.
ACTGCGTTTGCGATGATCGTCGTCTCGGTCTGGAAACAGATCCCTTATAATTTCATTTTCATTCTGTCCGGTTTGCAGGCGGTTCCGGCCTCGGTGCGCGAAGCAGCGGTTATGGATTGCCGTTCCGGTGCCCGTCGTTTCCGCACGGTTATTCTGCCTTTGCTGGCACCGACCGTGTTCTTCCTGCTGATTATCAATATCACTTATTCGCTGTTCGACACTTTCGGTGTGATCGACGTAATGGTGAAGGATAAAGCCGCCAATAATCCGATTACGCTGGTCTATAAAGTGTTCATGGATGGCTTCCGCGGTAATGACATCGGCAGCTCTTCCGCACAATCCGTCATTCTGATGGTGGTGGTATTCACGCTGACCATCGTGCAGTTCCGCTTCGTTGAGCGGCGCATTCATTACAATTAAGCGGGGGACGAGATGCATAAAGTTAAGATTACCGATCATCTGATCCTGCTTGTCGGAGCACTGTTTCTGATCTTGCCGGTGGTGGTGGCTTTCACCACCTCCAGCCATACGGCAGCGGATATTCACTCCAACGGTCTGTCTCTGAGCTGGGGCGGCAACTTCACGGAAACCTATAGCAATGTGCTGACCCGTGAGGGCGGTTTCACCGGACAGATCACCGGCTCGCGGATGCTGCTGAACTCGCTGATCCTCGGCCTCGGTTTTGCAATCGGTAAGATTGTGCTGTCGATGCTGGCGGCCTATGCGATTGTCTATTTCCGCTTTCGCTTTGCCACGCTGGCATTCTGGCTGATTTTCACCACGCTGTTGCTGCCGCTGGAAGTACGTATCGTGCCTTCCTATCAGGTGGTGTCGTCCTTCGGGATGCTCAACAGCTATTCAGGATTGATCGTGCCGCTGCTGGCTTCGGCCACGGGGACATTCTATTTCCGGCAGTTCTTCAAATCGGTGCCGGATGAATTGCTGGAAGCTTCCCGCATTGACGGGGCAGGGCCGGTGAAATTCTTCATCGATATTCTGCTGCCGCTGTCGCGCACCATGATCGCCGCGATGTTCATCATCATGTTTGTCTATGGCTGGAACCAATATCTCTGGCCGATGCTGGTGACGACCGATGAGAGCTTCTTCACGCTGATGCGTGGTATCAAACAGATTTTGCAGGTGTGGGTCGGGGCGCAAATTCCGGATTATAACGAGGCTTTTGCTCTTGCCGTGCTGGCCATGGTGCCGCCGGTGCTGGTGGTTGTGGTGTTCCAGCGCTGGTTCATCAAAGGCCTGACCGAGAGCGACAAGTAAGAGATTTTAGGAGCCTTCAATGGCACAGGTTAAAATTGAAAATGTATCGAAAATCTATGCGGGCGGCACTAAAGCTGTCAGCGCAGTGAATATCGATATCAAAGACGGTGAATTCATTGTTTTGGTTGGCCCTTCCGGCTGCGGAAAGTCCACGCTGCTGCGTATGGTGGCGGGGCTGGAGACCATCTCGGAAGGTGAGGTGGCAATCGGCAACCGTACCGTGAATGAGGTGGAACCGGCAGATCGTGACATTGCTATGGTGTTCCAGAATTATGCGCTTTATCCGCATATGAGCGTCTATGATAATATGGCTTATGGTCTGCGGAACCGCAAAACGCCAAAGGCCGAGATCGAGGCACGAGTAGCAGAAGCTGCACGGATGCTGGAGCTGGAACCTTATCTGCAACGCAAGCCGCGTGCGCTTTCCGGTGGTCAGCGCCAGCGCGTGGCAATGGGGCGTGCAATTGTGCGCAAACCTGCGGTGTTTCTGTTTGACGAGCCGCTGTCCAATCTCGACGCCAAATTGCGCGTTTCCATGCGCGGAGAAATTCGTCAGTTACAGCGTCGTCTTGGTACGACTTCGATTTATGTGACCCATGACCAGCTGGAAGCGATGACACTCGCAGATCGTCTGGTGGTGCTGAATGGCGGCGAGATTGAGCAGATCGGCGCACCGTTGGAGATTTATCACAAGCCTGCTTCAACCTTTGTCGCCAGCTTTATCGGTTCTCCTGCAATGAACCTTGCTGACGGCACGGTGCATCAGGCGCAACTGATGCTGGGCGAAGATATTCTGAAACTCGGCACAGAGCTATCTGTGCAGGGCGAGGTGACAATCGGGATTCGTGCGGAAGATTTGCATATCGCTGAAGCGCATGAACAGGGCTTGCAGTTCCACACTGATTATGTGGAGGAACTGGGCGCACAACGCATCGTGCATGGTTATGCTGGCAATCAGAAACTGGTCGCCGCACTGCCCCCAAAAGCTGAAATCCGCGATCAGATGCGTCTGGCTGTGACACCTGAAAAACTACACTTCTTCGATAAACAGAGCGGCAAACGCATTGAATTATCGCAAGCAGCCGCAACTGCTGTAAAAACAGCCCAAGCTGTTTCTGCCTGAAATATTGCACAAGACTGAGAAATGACATGACTGAAGTAATGACTGTTGAAACCATGATCCGCACACAAGTTGCAGTTCTGGATGTGCCGTCTCATGAAGAGCGTCAGAGCATCACCCAGCTGGATAAAACCATGGCTGCCCATGATGCCAAGCTGGTTTCCATGGAGTGTATGACACATGTGGAAACCGGTGGTCAGGCTGCTTCAACCGCACCGCTGGCGTTTCCGTTCAACGTGACTGCATGGAATCTGGAGCGTTGTCTGTTCCCTGAGGAAAGCGCTGCGAAAATGCTGGCAGAAAAACCGGCTGTGGCTCTGCTGACCGAGATGGACAATGGCATGGCGCGCACCGCGCAGAAGAATATGACAGCGGAAGTCGCCCGCCACATGGATATGGAATATGCCTATGGCGTGGAGTTTATCGAGCTTGGACTTGGTTCGGAAATCGAGCATTCCTTCTGTAAAGACGATTTCAACGAAAAAGGCTTCCACGGTAATGCGCTGATGTCGACTGTGCCGATGCAGCGGATCTTTGTGCAGCGTCTGGCCGGTGAGCGCCTGTGGTTCTTCAATGGCGGGGATCAGCCACGTTTGGGGGAGCGCAATGCGATCGGTGCGGTGATTGAAACCGTTGACGGGCCGTTTCTGGCGGTATCCGTGCATCTGGAAAGCGCATCTCCGGCAGCCTATCGCGAAAAGCAGGTGGCGCAGCTGATTAATGCGCTGGAAGAAGAGTTTGGCGGCATGCCAATGCTGATTGGCGGCGATCTTAATACCGGCAATCATGCGGAAGGTGACTTCGAGGCGGAAGGTCTGTTCCGCGTCGCCGCCGAGCGCGGTTTCATCCGTCACAGCGGTGCGCTGGATCAGATGACGACGCGTCCGAGCCTGATTACCCGCTGGCCTGACCGGGCTATGAAGCTTGACTGGTTCCTGAGCCGGGGTCTGAATATTACTGACAGCCGCATCATCTCTTCACTGGATGATAATCAGCGTCCGCTTTCCGATCATGATCTGATTGTTTGCCGTGTTGATGGTTTCAGCGCTGCATAAATCGTGTCGATATGCCGGAGGGAAGCCTGTCTTTCTTCCGGTTTTGTAAAGAGCCTGATTGTCTCTTTTATGGGACGTTGTGGTTCCAAATAACTATCTTTTGGAGTTTTCGTCTTACGGGTAGGTTCATTTCATCAACTTGAAACCATGGAGTTTTGAAAATGTCCAAGCCTTATAACCGCCTCGATAAAGACAATGCAGCCGTTCTTCTCGTAGATCATCAGACAGGTCTGCTGTCGCTGGTTCGTGACATCGATCCTGATAAATTCAAAAACAATGTGCTGGCACTTGCTGATCTGGCAAAATATTTCAACCTGCCAACCATTCTCACCACATCTTTCGAAGATGGCCCGAACGGTCCGCTGGTGCCAGAGCTGAAAGAGCTTTTCCCGAATGCGCCTTATATTGCCCGTCCTGGTCAGATCAACGCGTGGGATAACGAAGATTTCGTGAAAGCCGTTAAGGCAACCGGTAAAAAACAGCTGATTATCGCTGGTGTTGTAACCGAAGTTTGTGTGGCTTTCCCTGCGCTGTCGGCTCTGGCTGAAGATTTCGAAGTCTTCGTGGTGACCGATGCGTCCGGTACATTCAACGAAATCACCCGTCATTCCGCATGGGATCGTATGAGTGCTAATGGTGCACAGCTGATGACATGGTTCGGTCTTGCCTGTGAGCTGCACCGCGACTGGCGTAACGATGTGGAAGGTCTGGGCACTCTGTTCGCAAACCACATTCCGGATTACCGTAACCTGATTAACAGCTACAACACTGTTAAAGCATCAAAATAATCTTCTAAGCCTATAGCTTAAGGATAAGGCCGTGTGTTTGATTGCGCGGCCTTATCTTTTGGGGGCGTGTAGTTTCATTTCCCGCCGTCGTTTTGCGGAGGAGGGAATGCCGAGTTCCTCTCGATATTTGGCAACTGTCCGGCGGGCGATAACAATGCCATCTGCATCAAGCTTTTGCACAATGGCCTCATCAGACAAAATGCTGTCGATGTTTTCCTGCGCAATCAGCGTGCGGATTTTGCTGCGCACAGCTTCAGAGGCAATGTCATCGCCGGTTTTGCCCCTGATCGCCGCATTGAAAAAATAGCGGTATTCAAACAGCCCTTGCGGGGTCATCATATATTTCTGATTGGCGACACGGCTGATGGTGCTTTCATGCATCTCAATGGCATCGGCCACCATTTGCATTGTCAGCGGTTTGAGCGCGACAGCACCGCTTTCCAGAAAACCTTGCTGGTGGGTGATAATTTGCTCACCGACATTGAGCACGGTCTGCGCACGCTGATCGAGAATGCGTGTGAGCCAGCTGGCCTTTTGTTTGCAGGCACGCAGAAACTGCTTCTCTTCCTTGGAAAGGCTGTTGTCCCTGAGCTTGCGGCTATAATCCTCATTCATCAGCACACGGGGCAGCGCCTGCGGATTGAGCGTGATGTTCCATTCGCCATTCGGTGTTTTGGCAACCAGCAAATCAGGAATGATGGTTAGCGCAGGTGTGCTGTCAAAAATCAGGCCGGGTTTGGGGTTCAAACCACGGAGTTCGCCCAGTAGTTCTGCCAGTTCTTCATCATCGGCGTCGCAGAGCTTTTTAAGCGCACTGAAATCACGCTTCGCTACCAGATCAAGATGCTTAAGCAGTATGGCCATTTCTGCAGTCAGGCGATCGTCGGCAATGAGCTGCAGACGCAGACATTCCGCCAGATTACGGGCAAAAAGCCCAGCCGGTTCAAAAGCCTGACATTGGCGCAGAACACGCATAACCTGTTCCGGTGTCACATTCAGGCGCTTGGCGATCTGCGCCAGGTCTGCATGAAGATATCCGGATTCATCCAAAGTCTCGGCAAGCAGCTCGGCAATATGCCGTTCGGTTTTATCCCTGATGCTGAGATTGATCTGCTCGGCCACATGATCTTGCAGGGAATGTTGCACACTGCCGAAATCTTCAACAGAATAATCCGAAGTGCTGGAAGAGGGCAGCGCACCGCTTGGCGCTCTTTGCAAAAGCGGATTGGCTTCTATTTCACTTTGTACAAAGTCTTCCAGCTCAGCACGGCTCATTTGCAGCACTTTGAGCGATTGCTGCATTTGCGGTGTCATGGTCAGTGATTGGGTCTGCCGCAAAACGGGCTTGGAAGAGAGAGCCATTGATCTGTTTATAGCACTCTTTTCAATCTTAGAGCGGTTCAGTTTAAAAAAATGTTGGAACCGCTCTATGTCTTTGCTTGCCGCATTGTCCTTACGTAAAACCGCTGCGCACTTTTACGGGAAATGCTCTATTGATACGTCATAAAATTATTGTAAGCACGGAATCAAAGTTTTCTTCTGTGCATGAGGATTGATGATGCGCCACTATATTGGAATTGATGTCGGAACCGGCAGCGCCAGAGCAGGGATTTTTGACAGCAAAGGCCGGTTACTGGGCACGACAGCCTGTGCCATTGAAACCTTTCGTCCGCAGGCGGATTTTGCGCAGCAAAGCTCGGCGCATATCTGGGCGTCAATCTGTAAGGCTGTGAAAAACACAATGACTGAAGCCGCAATCGCTGCTGACAGCGTTGCCGGTATCGGCTTTGATGCCACCTGTTCGCTGGTTGTTGCGGATGCGGAAGGCAAGCCGGTCACTGTCAGCCCGAAAGGTGAGCCGGATCAGGATGTGATCCTGTGGATGGATCACCGTGCGATCAACGATGCTGAAGAGATCACTGAAATTGGCGGTAAGGTGTTGAATCATGTCGGTGGTCGTATGTCGCCGGAAATGGAATTGCCGAAAATCCGCTGGTTCAAGCGTGAACTGCCGCAGAGCTGGACACAGACAGCCGCTTTTTGGGATTTGCCGGACTGGCTGGTGCATCGCGCGACCGGTACCGATATGCGCTCGCTTTGCTCGCCGGTGTGCAAATGGACTTATCTCGGCGATCGGGGCAAAGCCGGAGAGGGCTGGGACAGCGCGTTCCTTGAGAATATCGGCCTTGAAGAACTGGGCGATGATAATTTTGCAGCCATCGGCAACCGTTTCGGTGCAGCCGGTGAACTGGCCGGAAAATTGTCGGAACAGGCCGCAACGGAACTTGGTCTTAAAGCCGGTATTGCCGTTTCTACCGGTCTGATTGATGCTTATTCCGGTGCGCTCGGCACGCTGGCTGTTGCGGACAGTGCCGGTGTGAGTGCAACCGAGCAGCGTCTGGCGCTGATTGCCGGTACCTCAACTTGCCATATTGCGCTTAGCAAAGAGCCGGTATTTGTCTCCGGTGTTTGGGGACCTTATTATTCTGCGCTGCTGCCTGATCTTTGGGCGAATGAAGGCGGGCAGTCGGCAGCAGGCGCTTTGATTGATGCGGTGATTGCACGTCATGCGGTGTCGGTTAAACTGGCAGCAGAAAATCCGGGCAAGCGCATTGCTGATCTGCTGGATGCGCATCTGGCTAAAATGGCTGAAGAAACGGCTACTCTGACCCGTCACCGTCATGTGCAGCCGGATTTCCACGGCAACCGCTCACCGCTGGCGGAAAGCTGGCGCAAAGGCGCGATTGTCGGCCTGACACTGGATCACGAACTGGATGATCTGGCACTGGATTATCTCGCCACCATTCAGGCTTTGGCCTATGGCACAAGGCATATTCTTGAAGAAATGCGCCATGAGGGCATGGAGATTGATACGCTGGTGGTCTCCGGCGGTCTGGCGCGTAATCAGCTTTATTTGCGCGAACATGCAGACGCTACCGGTTGTCGTGTGCTGGTGCCGGAACAGGCCGAACCGGTGCTGCTGGGTTCTGCCATGCTTGGTGCTGTTGCTAGTGGTGATTTCGTCGATTTACCGCAGGCAATGACAGCAATGAGTGGCAAAGGCGAAGTGCTGGAGCCACGCACCGGTGCAATCGCTGGCTATCACGACGCAAAATATCTGGTCTATCGCCGTATGCAGATGGATTATGCCGATTACGCAGAACTGATGGACGAAAATCCGGTTGCTGACGATGAGGAAGAAGCTGAATCTATAGCTTGACCTTGCTATAGTGGGAACCTTTATCCTGCCTGTTAATTGACAGGCAGGAGAGATTCTTATGAAGCATACTGCATCGCATACGACTCATGCCGATGATGCGTATCACGGGCATCATCACGGCGACCATGATCATGGTAATAAAGTGAAAGATCCCGTCTGCGGGATGATGGTCGATCCTGCCGCCGGCAAGCCTCATATGGCTTATAAAGGGCATGAATATCATTTCTGCTCAGATAGTTGCCACGGCAAATTCAAAGCGGATCCTGAGAAATATCTCACCGCGCAATCTGCTGCCGCACCTGCAATCAAAGGGGCGCAATATACTTGTCCGATGCATCCGGAAGTTATCCGCGATGAACCGGGCTCATGCCCGATTTGCGGTATGGCGCTGGAACCGGTTATGCCGTCGCTTGATGACGGGCCTAACCCTGAACTTATAGATTTTACACGCCGCTTCTGGGTAAGCGCGATTTGTTCTATCCCTTTGCTGATAGTCACAATGGGACCAATGCTTGGTCTGCCGATCCGTGAATGGATCGGGGAACAAAGAACGGTCTGGCTGGAGTTTATACTGGCGACACCGGTGGTGCTCTGGGCGGCGCTGCCGTTTTTCAAGCGCGGGGTCGACTCGTTTAAAAACCGCAGTCCGAATATGTGGACGCTGATTATGATCGGTGTCGGAGCCGCCTATCTTTACAGCGTGGTTGCAATCCTGTTTCCGGATATGTTCCCGCACTCCTTCCGTGGTCATGGCGGATCGGTTCCGGTTTATTTCGAGGCCGCTGCGGTTATTGTCACGCTGGTCTTTCTCGGTCAGGTGCTGGAACTGCGTGCCCGCGAACGTACCGGCTCGGCTATCCGCGCTTTGCTTGATCTGGCGCCGAAAACTGCACGCCGTATTGCGACTGATGGCAGTGAAGCCGATGTGCCTCTGGATGAGGTGCAGGCCGGTGACAAGTTACGTATCCGCCCCGGTGACAGCGTGCCGGTAGACGGTATCGTGGTGGAAGGCCGCTCCTCCGTTGATGAGGCCATGATTACCGGTGAACCGGTGCCGGTTGAAAAGACCGAAGGCGATAAAGTGATCGGTGGCACCGTGAATAAAAACGGTTCGCTGGTCATGCAGGCGGAGAAAATCGGCGCAGAAACCATGCTGTCGCAAATTGTGGACATGGTGGCCAAAGCCCAGCGTTCCCGTGCGCCTATTCAGGGACTGGCTGACCGGATTTCATTCTATTTTGTACCGATGGTTATTGTCGTTGCACTCCTGTCCTTTATCGGCTGGGCGCTGTGGGGGCCGGAGCCGAGCATGATCTATGCCATTGTCGCGGCGGTCTCGGTGCTGATTATCGCCTGTCCCTGTGCGCTGGGACTGGCAACGCCGATGTCGATTATGACCGCAACAGGACGCGGTGCGCAGGCTGGTGTGCTGATCAAAGATGCCGAGGCGCTGGAGCGTATGGCGAAGGTTGATACGCTGATCGTTGATAAAACAGGCACACTCACAGAAGGCCGACCGAAACTGACGGATGTAGTGGCAGTTTCCGGTATCGGCGACAACACCCTGTTGCAACTGGCCGCGAGCCTTGAGAAAGGCTCAGAACATCCGCTGGCGGAAGCCATTGTTGCCGGAGCCGAAGCAAAAGGGTTGAAGACAGATAATGTGGATGCTTTTGAAGCGATTACGGGTAAAGGTGTTGCCGGTACGGTAAAAGGACGGGCAGTTGCGCTCGGTAATCCTGCAATGATGCAGGATATGGGGCTGGATATTGCCGCCATTCAGGCGCAGGCCGATATATTGCGGGCAGAAGGTAAGACCGCGATGTTTGTTGCCGTTGATAACAAGCTGGCAGGTCTGGTTGCTGTGGCTGATCCGATTAAGGAGACAGCGGCAGAAGCCATCCGCACACTCCATGCGCGCGGCTTGAAAATCATTATGGCAACCGGTGATAATGAACGCACGGCGCGAGCTGTGGCGGCAAAACTCGGTCTTGATGATGTGCGTGCCGATGTGCTGCCGGAAGATAAAAAAGCTCTGGTTGATGAGTTGCACAAACAGGGCAAGAAAGTTGCAATGGCGGGGGATGGTGTGAATGATGCACCGGCACTGGCCGCCGCTGATGTGGGTATTGCTATGGGCACCGGTGCTGATGTGGCCGTGGAAAGTGCGGGGATTACGCTGCTCAAAGGTGATCTCACCGGCATTGCCCGTGCGCATCATCTGGCAGAAGCGACAATCCGCAATATCAAGGAAAACCTGTTCTTTGCCTTTGTCTATAATGCGCTTGGTATTCCGGTGGCAGCGGGGCTGCTCTATCCTTTCACCGGCACTTTATTGTCGCCGATGATTGCAGCAGCGGCGATGAGCCTGTCCTCGGTCTCGGTGATTGCCAACTCATTGCGGCTAAGAGCATTGAAACTCTGAATAAAAAAGCGGGCAAAATGCCCGCTTTTTTATTTCGCTTGAAACAATCTCAGTAAGGGCTGTCGACCTTACCGGTTTCCACATAGACCGTTTTGATCTGGCTGTAATGGGAGAGGGCGGCGAGGCCGTTCTCGCGGCCGATACCGGAGTTTTTATAGCCGCCGAACGGCACTTCTACCGGTGTCAGATTATAGGCATTGATCCAGCATGTACCGGCTTTGAGTGCTGCAATCACACGATGACTGCGGGCGCTGTCTGCGGTGAATACACCGGCGGCAAGGCCGAATTCTGTATCATTGGCGCGGGCAATGACTTCATCTTCATCCTTAAAGGTCAGAATGCTCATCACAGGGCCGAAGATTTCTTCCCGTGCAATGGTCATATCATCGCTGACATTGGTGAAAATCGTCGGTTCGATATAGAAGCCGTTTTCCAGACCCTGCAAGGCAGGCACGCCACCGCCGCAAACCAGATCGGCGCCTTCAGTTTTGCCCTTCTCAATATAGGACAAAACCTTGTCGCGTTGGGAAAGGCTCACCATTGGCCCCATCTGCGTGCTCGGATCAAGCGGATCGCCGATCTGAATAGCGCGGGTGCGCTCAACCAGACGGCTCACAAAACTTGTCGCAACAGCCTCATGCACGAAAACGCGGGTGCCGTTGGAGCAGACCTGACCGGTGGAGTAAAAATTGCCGAGCATCGCGCCGCCAATGGCATTTTCCAGATCGGCATCATCGAATACGATCAGCGGGGACTTGCCGCCGAGTTCCATGGTGACCTGTTTCATCTCGCTACCGGCCTGCGCCATGATTTTCTTGCCCGTCGGCACGGAGCCGGTGAGCGAGACCTTGGCAACTTTAGGATGGCTGATGAGTGCCGCGCCCGCATCACCAAAGCCCTGAACCACGTTGAAAAGCCCGTCCGGCAGACCGGCATCCTTGTAAAGCTGTGCGAGTGCCAGAGCTGACAGCGGTGTATTTTCCGATGGCTTGAACACCACAGCATTGCCCATTGCCAGAGCAGGGGCAGATTTCCACGAGGCGATCTGGATCGGGTAATTCCATGCGCCGATACCAACGCAAACGCCCAATGCCTCGCGGCGTGTATAGGCAAAAGGCCCGCCAAGTTCGACAAACTCGCCATTGAAACCGGAGATCACACTGCCGAAATATTCCATCGCATCGGCACCGGAAGCTGCATCGGCTACCAGTGTTTCCTGAATGGCCTTGCCGGTATCCAGAGTTTCCAGTTCCGACAATTCCTGATTGCGCTCACGCATCAATTCGGCGGCACGGCGCAGAATGCGGCCACGCTCAACGGGCTTGAGTTTCGCCCATTCAACCTGCGCTTTAGCAGCAGCTTCGACAGCCTGATCGACAATGGCTTGTGTCGCACCATGCAGGCGGGCAATGACTTCGCCGGTGGCAGGATAGATCACATCAAAAGCACGTCCTGCCGTGTCTTCAACAAACTGACCATTGATAAAATGTGAGGCTTGCGGTTGTGCACGCATGGGAAATTCCTTCAAATTCTTTAAATTGATTATGGCTCAACGATCTGAAATCTGCCAGCGCGGATTAATCCAAGGTTCTTGGTTTGAGCGCGGCAGCGGTGTTTTGCCAAGAATATGATCTGAAGCTTTCTCACCGGTCATGATCGACGGGCCGTTGAGATTACCGTAAGGCACGCGCGGGAATATCGAACTGTCAGCCACACGCAGACCTTCAACACCAATCACACGGCATTCCGGATCAACCACAGCCATCGGGTCGTTGACTGAGCCCATTTTACAGGTACCGCATGGATGAAACGCGCTCTCTGCATGGTCGCGGATGAAGTTGTCCAACTGCTCGTCTGTGACCTGATCGTCGCCCGGTTGAATTTCGCGGCCACGATACGGGTCAAAAGCCTGCTGGCCGAAGATCTCGCGGGTGAGGCGGATGCAATGGCGGAAGTCGCGCCAGTCATCCGGATGCGACATATAATTGAACAGGATTTTCGGCTTCTCTTTCGGATCATTGGAGCGCAACGTGACCGAACCGCGCGACTTGGAGCGCATCGGCCCCACATGCGCCTGAAAACCGTGGCCGCCTGCTGCAGCTTTACCGTCATAGCGGATTGCAACCGGCAGGAAGTGAAACTGGATATCCGGATATTCCACACCCGCAGCCGAGCGTACAAAAGCAGCTCCTTCAAAATGGTTGGTCGCGCCAAGACCGGATTTGAAGAACAGCCATTCCGCACCGATACGCGCTTTGGAAAACAGGTTGAGGCTGGAATAGAGTGTAATCGGCTGCAGGCATTCCTGTTGCACATAGACTTCCATGTGATCCTGCAAATTCGCGCCGACACCGGCACGGTCTGCCACGACCTCAATGCCGTGTTCGCGCAGATGTTCCGCAGGACCAATACCGGAAAGCATCAACAGTTTTGGCGAGTTGATGCTGGAAGCAGCGATAATCACTTCACGCTTGGCTTTGATAACACTGACTGTGCCAGACTTTTCGATCTCAACGCCGGTCGCACGGCCATTCTCGATTACCACTTTGCGGGCGAAAGCATTGACCAAGGTCACATTACGGCGTTTGAGGGCAGGGCGCAGATAAGCATTGGCGGTTGACCAGCGGCGACCGTGGTGGATGGTCTGTTCCATCGGGCCGAAACCTTCCTGTTTCGAGCCGTTATAGTCATCTGTTGTTTCAAAACCAGCTTGTTTTCCGGCGTCGTTGAAAGCTTTGAACAGCGGGTTACTGCGCTTGCCGCGCTGCACATGCATCGGGCCATTGGTGCCGCGCCAGCCTTCTTCACCGCCATGGGAGTGTTCCATGCGCTTGAAGTAAGGCAGCACATCCGCATAGGACCAGCCGCTGGCACCGCTCTCAGCCCAATGGTCAAAATCCTTGGCGTGACCGCGCACATAGACCATGCCATTGACGGATGAGGAGCCGCCGATAACCTTGCCGCGCGGGGTAACCAGACGGCGGCCGTTAAGGTGAGGCTCCGGTTCGGTGTTAAAGCCCCAGTCATAGGTGGACATATTCATCGGGAAAGACAGGGCGGCAGGCATCTGGATCAGCGGCCCCATATCGGTGCCGCCATATTCGATAACGATAACAGAATGCTTGCCGTCTTCCGACAGGCGGTAGGCCATGGCTGAACCGGCTGAACCGGAGCCGATAATAACGAAATCTGCTTCCATAGTGGTTTCCTTAATGCCGGTTACGGGATGGCTTGGATGGCGCGCGCGCCAGTTGCACGGTGATATAATCCTCAACCAGTGCAATGGCTTTTGACGCTTCCGGCGCATCGGCACCCAACGCGTGGCGGATATAAAGACCGTCGATCAGAGCGCCGGTACCTTCAGCAATATGTTGCGCGGTCTGTTTGTCTGTGAGTTGCTCCAGTGCAAAGCACAGATTGGAATGCAGGCGACGGGCATAGACCCGCAGCAGACGGCGCATTTCCAGAGATTGCTGGGCATGGGCATAGAAGGTGAGCCATGCAGCTATCGTTTCATGGGCAAACTGTGAGGCGGAGAAGTTGACGCCGATAATTGCGGAAAGCCTTGCACGCGGGCTGTCTGCTGCCTGTAAGGCGATGCGCAAATCAGTGCCGAGTTCGCTCAGCAAGTGACGCATCGTGGCTAGTAGTAACTGGTCCTTGCCGCCGAAATAGTGATGCGCGAGCGCTGCCGATACACCGGCCTTGCGGGCGATTTGCGCAACAGTCACATCAAGCGAGCCCCGCTCGCCGATTGTCTGAATAGCTGCCGAGATCAGGTCTTTCCGGCGCAGCTCCTCCATTCCTATCTTAGGCATGTTTGTCTCACAAAATTGTTTGGATTGGGCTGATTATCGTTTTTATTGATTGATCAGTCAATCAAGAGTTTATTATCGTTTTATTTCAATAATATGACGTGAATTTAAAGTGATAAAATCCGTTGCTTTGTGAGACAGGTGCGTTTTGACGGCATAAGACTATTTTGCTAGAGCATCGGCAGTGAATGATGCGGAGTTTTAAAATGGCAAATCCGGTTTTGGTTGAAGTTGTGCGCGGTAAAGTGGTGGAAAGCCGCCATAGCGGTGCGCTGGCGCTATTCGATGGTGACGGTAAGACCGTTCTGAACATCGGTGATGTAACACGCCCGACCTATCCGCGCTCGGCAATCAAGGCGATTCAGGCGCTGCCATTTGTGGAAAGCGGTGCGGCTGATGCCTATGGTTTTGGCAATGAAGAACTGGCCATGGCCTGCGCTTCCCATTCCGGTGAACCAGAGCACGTGGCGCGTGCGGCTTCGATGCTGGCGAAAGCCGGTTTGTCCTGTGATGATCTGGAATGCGGTGCCCATTGGCCGTCTGACCAGAAAGTGCTGATCGAAGTTGCCCGCAGTGGCAAGGAGCCGACTGCGCTCAATAATAACTGCTCCGGTAAACATGCCGGTTTTCTCTGCACCTGCGCCCATATGGGTTTGAAGACCAAAGGCTATGTGCAGGCGAGTTCGCAAATTCAGACCATTGTGCGTGAAACCATGCAGGAAGTGACCGGCGCGGTGCATAATGCTGATGAATATGGCACCGATGGTTGCTCTATTCCGACCTATGCGATTGGCCTTGATGCTATGGCACGTGGCTTTGCCCGTATGGCAACCGGTACAGGTCTGGCACCTGTTCGTGCGCAAGCCGCCAAACGTTTGCTGGATGCCTGCATGGCTGCGCCATTTTACGTGGCCGGTAGCCGTCGTGCCTGTACTGAGCTGATGGAACTCGCACCTGGCCGTATTTTTGTGAAAACCGGTGCGGAAGGTGTGTTCTGCGGTGCCGTGCCTGAACTGGGTGTAGGCTTTGCCATGAAATGCGATGATGGTGCCACCCGTGCGGCAGAAGTTATGGTGACACGTTTGCTGGCACAGCTTTTTGCAAAAGATGCAGAGCTGTCCGGTAAACTTGAAGCGCGTGCAACGCGCCGTATGAGCAACTGGAACGGTATTGATTTCGGTTATATTGCACCATCGTCCGCTCTGGTTGATGGACTGAAAGCTGTTTCTTTCTGATGTTGAAAAATACTATAAGTATTTAATAATTAAGCCGTGCATCATAAAGATGTGCGGCTTAATTGTTTTTTTGTACAGCTTGTTTTTGTTGTGGTTACTTCCTACCTTTAAATTATGAGCAGAGCTTTTACAAAAGAACAGGACGATGTTCCTTCCGGTTTGGTGGAACGTCCGGTCAGTCACCACCGCAATCTGGTTACTCAAAACGGCCTCAAGCTGATTGAGGCTGAACTGTCACGCCTGCAAACCGAACTGGGACAGGCAACTGCCAGTGGGGACAAGGCCGCAATTGCTCATGTCTCACGGGATTTGCGCTATTGGACAGCGCGGCGGGAGAATGCAGAACTGACACTGGCCGATAAAGACGGCGATGTAATCCGCTTTGGTATGCAGGTCACTGTAGAGAATGAAGACGGCCGTCAACAGAACTGGATGATTGTCGGCGAGGATGAGGCTGACCCGTCTAAGGGTACAATTTCTCACATCTCACCGCTTGCTGTAGCATTGTTTGGCAAGAGCAAGGGTGATCTGGTGACTGTGAATGGCCGCGAGCTCGAGATTATCAGCTTTAAAGCCATCAAATAGATAAGTTGCCGGCTCTGTTCAGAGCCAGCCTTTTCTGCGGAAGAAGTAGAGCGGGATCAGCGCAGAGATAACCATTAGCCCCAGTGCTGCGGGATAGCCCCATTTTTCTGAGAGCTCCGGCATGAAACTGAAATTCATGCCATAGATCGAAGCGATCAGTGTCGGCGGCATGAAGCCGACTGCGGCCACTGAGAAGATTTTGATAATCGCGTTTTGTTCAACCGAGATCAGCCCGACAATCGTATCGAGCAGGAAGTTGATCTTGTTGTTGAGAAAATCAACGTAATTCTCAAGCGACTGCGTATCCCGCTCCAGTGTTTTCAGCCATGCACGGGTATCTTTGGCCTGTGTCTTGGGAGAACTGTTGGCAGTAATATAGACCAGCAACCGGCGAATGCCGGACAGGCTTTCACGCATCCTTGAGAGAAACGTACCATGGGCACCGATTTCATTGAGGATTTCGCGGAAATTCTGGGTCGACATCGGGCGTTTGTTATCCGGACGGCGGTAAATGCGGTGTGACGCATTGTCGATTTTCTCGCTCACCCCTTCAATAAAATCTGCCAGCCGGTTGGTATTGGTTTCGATAATGCCAAGCAAAACGCAAAGGCTGTTGGTGCGGCTGTTAATCAGGCCGTTGCCGCTTTTAGCTGTGCGTGCGACATAGAGCACAAAGGATTTTGGCTGCGCATAGCGCACGCTGATGAGCAGTTTATCCGTCAGAATGAAAGTGACAGGGCTGACAATCCGGTGGTCATCTTCTGCAAGATGCAGGAATGGCGCTGTCAGATATTGCGCGCCGTTTTCACTATAAAACCGGCTGGATTCTTCAATCTCTCCCATATCTTCCCGTGTCGGGATGGGGATATTCGCCCATTTTTCAACCTGACTTTCTTCTTCGGCAGTCGGATTGACCAGATCGATCCAGAGTGATTTTTGCAAAAGATCGTCTGTAATCTGCGTTGCAGGTTCAACCGGAATGAGAAGGTCGCCGTTGCGATAATATACAGTCAGCATCTTTGCTCAAAAATCCCTGTCAATAAAATGAAACAGCACTATAGCCGTATATATGTAAATAAGGCATGTCGATGCCGGTGACATATCTCCGCCTGCTGTGGACACATCCCACGGTTAAAGATATATCAATCAGAGTTCAAATAACGGACTATAGCACCGGCGCATAAACCGGAACCGGTTTTCGCAAGGCGCGGTGCATAGTTTCAATAATTCAGAGTGTCCTTTCTGTGTCCGAACGGATGCATGATGCTCTGAAGAAAAACAGGAATAGTAATTTCATGTCTGTCACGGGCGAGCCGCTGCTGGCTGAAGGTAATCTGCACACGATAACTGAAACAGCAGTTTCACAACCCGTTCAGTCTAAACCGGCGTCATCTGCGCATCACGGCATGACACCGGTCTATCGTCTGCTTGCAGGCCTGTGTCTGGTACTGATTGCCCTGAACTTGCGTCCGTTATTCTCCAGTTTTTCAGCGCTTCTGCCTGAAATTATTGCCTCTACTGGTATCAGCTCTTTGACTGCGGGGCTGCTGACGACTTTACCGGTTTTTTGTCTGGGCTTTTTCGCGCCTCTGGCTCCTAAATTTGGTGAGCGTATCGGTATGGAGCGTACATTGTTGCTGGCGGTATTACTGCTGGCCTTTGGCACATTCCTGCGCGGCACCGGACCGGTTACGCTGATGTTTGCCGGTACTGTGCTGGCAGGTGCCTGTATCGCGACCTGTAATGTGTTGCTTCCCGGCATTGTGAAGCGTGACTTTCCGGACAAAGCAGCTTTGCTGACCGGTTTTTATACTATGGCGCTGAGCGGCGGCGCGGCAATTGCCGCAGCTGTGACTTTGCCCGTTTACAGGGCGCTTGATAATTCATGGCAGCAGGCACTGAGCCTGTGGGCGGTTCCGGCGCTGATCGTCGGTATACTCTGGGGTGTGCTGACATGGCGTGTGAAACATCAGCGGGCGGCCAATAAAAGCAAAGTCACCGGATTATGGCGTGATAAAATCGCGTGGCAGCTGACCTTCTTCATGGGCTTGCAGTCATCGCTGGCTTTCACTGTGTTCGGCTGGTTATCGCCGATCCTGCGTGAGCGCGGACTGGACGGCATTACGGCTGGTGCGGTGGTTTCCGTCTCTATCGGCATGCAGCTGATAGCCTGTCTGGTTGTGCCGACAATTGCCGTGCGTTCACGCAATCAGAGCCTTTTGAATGTGATACTGATCGCTTTTGCGACCATCGCAATGCTGGCGATGCTGTTTATGCCGCTCTGGTCGGTCTGGTATTGGGCGGTTCTGCAAGGCATCGGTCTTGGCGGATTGATTGCTGCGGCTATGACCGAAATCGTGCTGCGCTCGCCAAATCCGCGTGTGGCATCGCATCTGTCCGGCATGGTGCAATTTGTCGGCTATATGATTGCATCGGTTGTGCCGCTGCTGATCGGCATTATCCATGATCTGACCGGAACTTACACGGCCAGTGCCATGCTGTTCGTGGCGATCGGTCTTGTGGCGGCATGGAATGGCTGGGGAGCAGGGCGGGCACTGCATGTGCAGGCCGACAGTGAGTAAATAAAAAAGCCCCTCGAAAGAGGGGCTTTTTGCTGAGGTGCTGACCTCAGATAAACTGGCCGAGGCCCGGAATAGAATTCACAACATCATCAACGGTCTGCGCACCGGCTTTTTCTTTTGCGAAAGCAATGGTTTCTTTCGCCACGCCGGTAATTTCACCCATGCCGAGGCCTGCGCCCATCAGCTTGGAGCCAAGACCCATTACGCCGCCCATCATATTGGAGAGGAAGCCGCCTTTATCTGCCGAGGCAATCAGTTCCTGTGCGCCCGGAATACCGGCGATCAGCGCGCCGACTTTATCCTGCGGGCCTTCTTTTTCGAGAAAGGCAAGGATCAGGCCGACAGCTTTTTCTGCTGTGGCGCTATCAACACCAACATTATTGGTAATACGTGAAATCAGCTCTTCCATGATAGTCTCCCAAAAATTGACGTTTACGTAATAAGCACTCTGCCGTGATGAAATCAAGCCTGCTCTGATGCCGGTGTATCATAAAATGCAATGAACAGGCGGGAAATAACCGGTGAACAGGTCGTAGAATATTGTTCTGATGTTACAGGACGATTATAGATTATAATGATTTGTGCCGTGGCTCAGATTATTCGGCGTGAGAATGAACGGATGAGGAGTATGTCTATGCCTGCTGAAGGAAGCATTTTTCTGGGTGCCAGCCGTAAACCGGATAATAGTTACCAGCAACCGGAAGAACTGGCGCTGAAATATGCCAACCGGCACGGGCTTGTGACCGGCGCTACCGGTACGGGTAAAACTGTGAGTCTTCAGGTTATGGCTGAGGCTTTCTCCGCAGCCGGTGTGCCGGTTTTCTGCGCTGACATTAAAGGTGATTTGTCCGGTATTGCAGCTATCGGCGAGAAGAATGATTTCTCGGTAAAACGTGCCGAGGAGATCCACCTTGATCCTTATGATATGCATGCGACACCGGTTATCTTCTGGGATATTTTCGGCGAGCAGGGGCATCCGATCCGCGCTACCATTTCCGAAATGGGGCCATTGCTGCTGGCACGCCTGATGAATTTAACGGATGCGCAGGAAGGCGTGCTGAATATTGCTTTCCGTGTGGCGGATGAAGAGGGGCTTCTGCTCCTTGATATGAAAGATTTGCAGTCGCTGCTGACCCATGTGGCCGAGCGCGCGCCTGAACTTTCCATCCAATATGGCAATATCAACAAGGCATCTGTCGGTGCAATTCAGCGCTCGCTGCTGGTGCTGGAGCAACAGGGCGGCACGTTCTTTTTCGGTGAACCTGCTCTGAGCATTTCTGATCTGATGCGTACAACCACCGACGGGCGCGGCCTTGTCAGCGTGTTGGCCGCTGACAAGCTGATGATGAACCCGCGGCTGTACTCCACATTTCTGCTCTGGCTGATGTCGGAGCTGTTTGAACAATTGCCGGAGGTTGGAGATCCGGAAAAACCGCGTCTGGTGTTCTTCTTTGATGAAGCGCATTTGCTGTTTGATGAGGCGCCAAAGGCTCTGCTGGATCGTATTCAGCAGGTTGTGCGCCTGATCCGCTCCAAGGGCGTGGGTGTTTATTTCGTGACGCAGAATCCGCTGGATGTGCCGGAAGTGGTGCTGGCGCAGCTCGGTAATCGTGTGCAACATGCGCTGCGTGCCTATACGCCGCGCGAGACAGCGGCGGTTAAAACGGCTGCGGATACATTCCGTCCTAATCCGGATTTCGATACATTCAAAGCGATTACATTACTGTCTACGGGTGAGACGCTGGTCTCAACCTTGCAGGCAAAAGGCATTCCTTCGATGGTGCAGCGCACTTTGATGCGTCCGCCTGCATCGCGGATCGGGCCTTTGACAGCGGATGAGCGGGCGAAGCTGATCGCAACCAGTCCGGTATCCGGTCAGTATGATCGTGCAATTGACCGTGAATCTGCCTTTGAAATTCTGCAGAAACGCGCGCAGGAAAAAGTCGCTACAGTCGAACAGCAACAGGCGGAGCAGGATAGCGGCAGCTGGACAGATTATCTGTCATCCACCCTTGGTGGCGGCAAGCGCGGCAGCCGTCAGACTGTTGCGGAAACCGCAGTGAAAAGCGTGGTGCGGACTGTGAGTAATTCGCTCGGCCGTGCCATCGTGCGCGGCATTCTGGGCGGCTTCAAACGCTGATTGATCTATAAGAAAAAGGCGGGCTGCTGTGCAACCCGCCTTTTTAATTGATATCAATTACATAACCAGAATTGGTGTTTTATTCGGTACGCGGTCATAGAGGTCGATCACATCCTGATTGACCATGCGGACACAGCCGGACGAAACGGCTTTACCGATTGACCACCATTCCGGATTGCCGTGGATACGATAAAGCGTATCAACACCGTCCTTAAAGATATACAGAGCGCGTGCGCCAAGCGGATTGGTCAGTCCCGGTGCCATACCGCCATTGCGGGCGCTGTATTTTTCAAGTTCCGGCTGACGGCCGATCATATCATCCGGCGGTGTCCAGCGCGGCCATTTGCGCTTCCACTGAATAAGAGCGCGGCCTGACCATGAAAAGCCTGCACGGCCGATACCCACGCCGTAGCGCAGTGCCTGACCATCCTGCATCACCAGATAGAGAAAGCGGTTTGCGGTATCGACAACCACGGTACCCGGCATTTCACCGGTCGGGTCCTGAACGAGCTGGCGGTAATATTTCGGATCAATTTTCTGAAACGGTACAGCAGGAATCGAATAGCCTTCATCTTCAACCGCCGCATACATGCTGGCATAAGGGCCGGTTGCGCCGCCATTATTGATCGGCGGGGCGACCGGAGCCGGGCCGCCGGTCATGTCGATCACCGGAATATTACGGCTGATCTGCGTACAGCCTGCCAGTCCGGCAGCGGCTGTGACCGACAGCGCCGACATGAAAGAGCGGCGGGAGAAAGAATTTTCCATATTTAAACCAGTCTTTTCAGAACGTTTTTAAATTATGAGTGTGTGTCTGATACATGCAGCGCATAAGACTGCGTAAACAATATATTCAGACACGACCCGACAGAGCCGTTCAATCAGCACCGCAAGGGCGAGGGACGGAACGGTATAATGGCCTGACGGCCGGAAAGATGGATCTGCCGAGAATTACGCTGATGAAAATATGATTAGGATTCCGGCAGAACATCCCTGCATAAAGCTGGTCAAAAATTGCCACAATATGGCTAAGAACTTATGAATTTTTAAGATTACACGGATGCTTATATATCTGTTGCTGACTTGCAACAGGAAATGTTATGTTATTACAGCGCGGTTTAGGGTTTATACAATGCTCTGACATTCACTGATGGTCGCTTAAGCCGCTGTCGCTCTTATGAAAACCGGTTGTGATGTAATTGTTTGGTTTTATTGCAGCTTTGACAGGGCGCTTACCCACAGTCTCATGTGATAATAATTTAAAATTTCCGTGATTTTTCGCAGAACTGTCGTTCTCTGCATTGCCCGCGTGCCTGTGTCGGCCTATGTAATACAGGCATGAAGAATTTGGGTGGCGGAAACTTGAAGCCGCCCACACCAAGAGGAGAAACACCATGGCTTTTGAATTGCCTGCTCTGCCTTATGACTATGATGCGCTTACCCCTTATATGTCCCGTGAAACCCTTGAGTTTCACCATGACAAGCATCATCAGGCCTATGTAACCAACGGCAATAAGCTGCTTGAAGGTTCGGGTCTGGAAGGCAAGAGCCTTGAAGACGTAGTTAAAGAAAGCTACGGCAAAAATCAGGCACTCTTCAACAATGCCGGCCAGCATTACAACCATATCCACTTCTGGAAATGGATGAAGAAAAACGGCGGCGGCAACAAGCTGCCTGCTAAGCTGGAAGCTGCAATCAAATCCGATCTCGGCGGTTACGACAAGTTCCGTGAAGATTTCATCGCGGCTGGCGCCGGTCAGTTCGGTTCGGGCTGGGCATGGCTGTCGGTTAAAGACGGCAAGCTGGAAATTTCCAAAACACCAAACGGCGAAAACCCGCTGGTACACGGCGCGACACCAATTCTCGGCGTCGACGTATGGGAACATTCCTACTATATCGACTACCGCAATGCGCGTCCGAAATATCTGGAAGCTTTCGTCGACAGCATGATCAACTGGGATTATGTGCTTGAGCTTTACGAAAAAGCTTAATAATTCGGCCTGATGAAAAGCCTCCTTCGGGAGGCTTTTTTATTGTTACAAAAAATTAATCTGATGAACTGACGTTTTTATAGATATTCTAAATCGCATTACTATAATCATTCTAAATTGAGTATTGTGCTTGCAATATTCAAATAAACTCATATTCGCGATTAAAGGACGCTGTTCATGCAAAAATCTTTGGCAATCTTCTCTGCTTTATTCATGCTGACAAGTGCGGCTTCAGCGTCACCGGTGACTGACCGTCAGGCGCTGATGAAAGATGTCGGCCGCTCAATGGGCGTGCTGGGGCCAATTATGAAAGGCGAAAAGCCGTTTGAAGCAGAAGCCGTACAGGCTGCGCTTGAGCAGCTGAAAGCAGATGCCATCAAGATGGATGCAGAAAAGCTGTTCCCTAAGGGCTCGGAAAGCGGTGATACTGCTGCTGCGCCTAAAATCTGGGAAGATGAAGCCGGTTTTAAAGTTGAAATTGAAAAATTCCGTACAGCGACTGCAGCCGCTGCGGATGCCAAGCCGCAGGATGTTGATGCACTGCGTGTGAGCATGAAAGATGTTGGCGCAAGCTGCGGCACATGCCATCAGGCTTACCGCATCAAGAAATAACAGGCTTAGCCTGAAGCACATCCCGAAAATTGTTTCGGGATGTGCGTTCATTTAAAGCGATCAATATTTTCAGTCTGAAATCATATTGGAAATATTACAGGCGCTGCGCAGATTATTCCTTGCGCTTTAACAGGATAAGATTTTGATATGAAACGTAAATTGATATCCGCAGCTTTGCTTTGTGCTGTAACAGGTGCCGGTGTTTTCTGGTTTCTGACACAGCCTGTGCATGTTGACCGCGCTGCGCTGGACAAGCTGGCGGCAGGGGATGTCAAAAACGGCGAACAGGTTTTCTATGCAGGCGGTTGTGCCTCATGTCATGCGGCTCCGGGGGCAACAGGCGATGCCAAGCTGGTTTTATCCGGCGGGCATGAGCTGAAAACCGATTTCGGGACCTTCATAGCTCCCAATATTTCACCGTCTGCCGCCGGTATCAAAGACTGGACATTGGCCGAATTTGCCGATGCCATGCTGGAAGGTACTGGGCGCAACGGAGAGCACCTTTATCCGTCTTTTCCTTATACATCCTATACCCGCATGAAATTGCAGGATGTGGCGGATCTTTATGCCTTCATGAAAACCCTGCCGGCTTCTGATGAAGCATCGAAACCGCATGAGCTTGGCTTTCCGTTCAATGTGCGCCGCGGGCTTGGCCTCTGGAAAATGCTTTATCTGAATGATGCGCCTGCCGTTCAGCTGAATAATCCTGATGCGCAGCTGCAGCGCGGGCAATATCTTGTAGAAGCCATGGGGCATTGCGGCGAATGCCATACGCCGCGTAATGCATTTGGTGGTTCTGATACAGCGCAATGGTTGGCCGGTGCGGTTTCGGCAGAAACGGACAGTCAGGGAAAGCGCGGCATCGTGCCGAATATCACAGGCGGTGAGGGCGGTATTTCCGGCTGGAGTGCTGGTGACATTGCCTATGGTCTGGAAAGCGGATTTACACCGGATTTTGACTCGATGGGCGGGTCAATGACCGATGTTATTGCCAATACTTCAAAGCTTCAGGCTTCTGACCGCGAGGCAATCGCCGCTTATCTCAAAGCCATTCCTGCCCATAAAGATGGTTATGTTTCTCAATAGGTTGACCGTGTTTCTGCCTCACGGCTTTGTCATTATTTAAACTGGTTATTGTCCATTAGCATGATCGTGCCGGTCGGCATATTTCTGTCGGACAGAATGGAATTGCCGCATTCGGAAGAGTGTGAAGCCTGTCTGTTCGCCTGAACAGCGCATCGTTTCTGGAGGATGCAGGAATGCAAAATGATAACAGCCGGCAGAAAAGCACTGCCTGTCGCACAGTCTATGTAACCGAACTCACCGATGGTATTCTTGACCCTGAGCGCGCTATGCTCGGGCCTGTGGCTGATGGCGGTACGATTATCGCCAATACTGCGCCCGGTTGCTGGGGGCCAATGATTACCCCCGCCATTCGCGGCGGCCATGAGGTCACGCGACCGGTCGCTGTTGAAGGTGCTGAAATCGGTGATGCGATTGCCATTCACATCCGCTCCATTGTTGTAACATCTGCTGCTACGGCTTCCGGTTCGGACAGTGTGGTGACAGGCCGTAATAATGGTGATCCGTTCTGTGCTGCTGTCTGCGCGGAATGCGGTACGGAATGGCCTGCCACCCATATTGAAGGTATCGGCCAGAGCGCTATCCGTTGTGACAAATGCGGAGCCGATGCCACGCCGTTTAAGATTGAAAACGGCTATACAATTGTCTTTGATGACGAGCGCAGCATTGGTGTAACTGTTGGAAAAGCCAGAGCCGAAGCCATGGCGCCGGATGCCGCAAAGATTATGGCGCTGCCGGATACATCTATTCAAAATCCGGTTATGACTTTTGCTCCCGCTGATCTGGTCGGTGTGGCCACACGTCTGCGGCCTTTCCTCGGGCAATTGGGTACAGCACCTTCAAAAGCGATGCCGGATTCCCATAATGCCGGTGATTTCGGCTCGTTTTTGCTCAATGCGCCGCATAAATACGCACTGACACCGGATGAATTGGCGCGCAACAAAACCGACGGCCATCTTGATGTAAATTCTGTTCGGCAGGGCGCGATACTGATTTGTCCGGTGAAAGTGCCGGGCGGCGGTGTCTATCTGGGCGATATGCACGCATTGCAGGGTGACGGTGAAATTGCCGGTCATACCTGCGACGTTGCAGGCGTGGTTACGCTCGAAGTGCAAGTTATCAAAGGGCTGGCGATTGACGGGCCGCTGCTGTTTCCTGTGGCTGAAGATGTGCCTTATCTGGCGCGTCCTTTAAATGCCATTGAGCGCCAGCGTGCTGAGGCACTTGGCAAGGCCAATGGTGTGACAGCAATTGAGCGCGATGCACCGGTTACAGTAATCGGTAGCGGAGCTACGCTGAATGAAGCGACAGAGAACGGCCTGAAACGTGCGGCGGATCTTTTTGATGTCACGGTTCCTGAAATTATGAACCGTGCAACAATGCTTGGTGCGATCGAAATCGGCCGTCATCCGGGGATTGTCCGCGTTACCTTCCGGATGCCGCTGAAAAAGCTGGAAGAAAAGGGGCTGGCCGGTTTTGCCCGCTCACTCTATGATCTTGCCTGATCTGTTTTTGCAGAATGGGTTAAAAAGAAAAGCACCGGAATTTCCGGTGCTTTTTTATTTCAGAGGTGGGAGACGGTTATTCCCACTCCATTTCACCTTTGATGACTTTGGCGCCTAGCTCAAGGTTGGATACACCGCCCAGATCAGGATAGCGCTTTTTCATAGCGGCAATCAGTTCTTCACTGTTTTTGGCTTTGGCCTGCTCTTCTTCAAAGGCCACAAGATAGTCTTTGGTGAAAGTAACCGCAGAAATATCGGTTTTTGAACCGGCGCTCATATGGGCAGGTACAACAATTTCAGGATTGCGCACCGCAATGGCATCCAGGGTTTTGATCCATGCCTGACGTTGCTCTGCTTTTGGTGTGTCGGCAAGCCATACATGTTCACCGGCAGTGACCAGAACACCACCGAAAACAGCTTTCAGAGATGGTACCCAGAGATAACGGCGGTTCGGCATATTCTCTGCATCAATGATCTCGATTTTCTTGCCTTCCAGATCCAGCTCTTTGATATCTGAAGCTTCAGGTATCACCACATCAGCCAGCGTCTGCGGGCCGTTTTCTTTCAGCTGCGGACCCCAGACTTTCAGCTTGCCTTCTACATTGCCTTTAATGGCTTCAACCGTAGCCGGTGCGGCAATCACTTTCGCATCAGGAAACGCGGCTTTGACGGGGCCGAGGCTGAAATAATAATCAGGGTCGCTCTGGCTCACATAGATTGTTGTCAGTGCTTTGCCGCTTTCTTTGATTTTTTCGGCGAGAGCTTTGCCGTCTGAAAGCGTAAAGCCACCATCCAGCAGAATCGCTTCTTTTTCGCCGGTCAGCAGAACGGGTGTGCGGAGAAAGCCGTTTTCATCTGCCTGAAAGAATTGCCAGTTCAGTGCTTTATTTTCCTGCGCATGGGCAGAGGATACGGAGAGGGCGGAGGTTGCAAGTGTTGCCGCAAAAGCTGCTTTGCTCAGAAACTGTGTTGCTGTTTTTAAAAATGTCATGGTCTTTTCCTTCACCGGAGGGATGATATCGGTGTTACGGAAATTAAGGAGCTAAGCGCCGCTGACAAGAAGGCATGTAAAAATCCGCAGGTTACAGCAAAGTAACCGGCTGCGGGCAAAAAGCGGAATTTCAAGGGTTTTCAGGTAATTCCGCTTTGTTTCATCACAGTGAACACAGTGTATATAGTGCTGCTTTTAGCGTTTCAGGCATTTGGCTGCGCGGGGCAGGCCTGCGCTATAGAGGCTTTGCATCGTGTAAAGCCAGCCTTTGCATTCTTCCAGCGAGGGGAAGCAGCGATAGCGGCTGATCACTTCCGGATAGTCACTGCTGACAAAGGCGCTTTCGCCAAGTCCCTGAAAAATGCCGACAATAACACCGCTGCCACGCGGAGGCGGATTGCAGCGCTGCCCTGCATATTCGCTGACATTTTTACGAACCGCGGCTTCTGCCTGCGGTGTTGAGATGGTGGTCAGAGCCAGAATGCTAAAAGCGGACACGCAAAGCCGTAGACCGCTTTTGCTGAGGAAATTCAGAGACATGAATGGCATGGCTTAATCCTTTCCTGTTTTCGGAAGGCACGGCAGAGCAGAATTTTCTGCTCTGCCGGTTCATATCTTTATGCGCCTGTTACAGTCTGTCTGCAACCTTAAGCGCGAAAGCATAATTATAGGCGACTTCTTCCAGCTGCGAGAAACGCCCTGAAACACCGCCATGGCCTGCTTCCATATTGATTTTGAAAAGCACAGGATTGCCGCTGGTGGACTGATCGCGCAGTTTAGCAACCCATTTTGCTGCTTCCCAATAGGTAACACGCGGGTCGGTCAGGCCTGCTGTTGCCAGTATCGGGGGATAATTTTGTGCCGATACATTGTCATAAGGGGAGTAGGACGCAATGGTGCGGTAGTCCGTTTCCGATGCAATCGGATTACCCCATTCCGGCCATTCCGGCGGGGTCAGCGGCAGGCTGTCATCCAGCATAGTATTCAGCACATCCACAAACGGCACATCGGCAATTATCCCGCCAAAGGCTTCCGGTGCCATATTGGTGATAGCACCCATCAGCATACCGCCTGCCGAACCGCCATGGGCGATAATCCGGTCATGACGGGTGAAATTCTCTGCCACAAGATGTTTTGCTGCAGCGATGAAGTCAGTGAATGTATTGACCTTATGTTCCCGTTTGCCGTTTTCATACCAGGCGAAGCCTTTGTCTTTGCCGCCGCGAATATGGGCAATGGCATAGATAAAACCACGGTCAACCAGAGAGAGGCGTGTGGTCGAGAAACTTGCCGGAACGGAGCTGCCATAGGCGCCATAACCGTAGAGAAGACATGGAGCCGAGCCGTCCAGCGGTGTGTTCTTATGGGCGAGAATGGAAACCGGTACCAGTTCACCATCTGCCGCCGGTGCAAGGAGCCTGCGGGTGACATAGTTTTCAATCACATGGCCGCTTGGCACTTCCTGCGTTTTCAGCAGCACGCGTTCGCGTGTGACCATATTATAATCAAAGAGCTGGCTCGGCGTGGTCATGGATGAATAGGAAAAACGGATCACATCCGTGTCATATTCAGCGCTGCCATGCAGACCAAGCGAATAGGCTTCCTCGTCAAAAGCAATGGCATGCTCTGTCCCGCTGCTGCGCTCACGGATAACAATGCGCGGCAGGCCATTATTACGCTCAAGCCAGACCAGATGATCTTTATACGCTCCAACATCCAGAATAATCGTGCCGGACTTTTCGGCGACGACTTCCGTCCAGTTTTGTTTTTGCGGGGCGCTGACCGGTGCGGACATAATCTTGAAGTCCTTTGCACCGTCAATATTGGTGAGAATATAGAAAACATCCCCGCCTTCTGTGAGGCTGTATTCAATGCCGGTTTCGCGCGCTGCCACGAGCTGTGGCTTTGCCTGCGGATTATTGGCCGGTATCAGCCAGACTTCAGAAGTTTCATGATCCTGAATATTGATGAAAACAAAGTCATTCAGTGAACTGCCGGAAACATTCATGAAGAAACCGGCGTCTTTTTCTTCATAGATCAGCGCGTCCTGATCCTGCTTTGTGCCGGTACGGTGATAGAATAATTTGGCAGGGCGATGATTATCATCCATCTGCACATAGAAAACACCCTGACTTGCTGCATCCCATACAGTTCCGCCTGCGGTGGATGTCAGAAAATCCGCGCTGTCTTCCAGTGTGGAGAGATCGCGGATTTTGATGTCATAAAATTCGGAGCCTTTAGTATCCGCAGACCATGCCAGTGCTTTATGGTCAGGCGAATAGTCCAGTCCGCCAAGGCTGAAATAGGCAAGGGACGCTGCTTCCTTGTCGCCGTCGATCAGAATGGTTTTCTCGCCGCCATCCCGCGGTGTTCTGAAATATTGCGGATGCTGTCCGCCGGTGACATAGGAAATACCATAGGCATAGGCGCCGTCTTTGACCGGCACACTGGAGTCATCTTCCTTGATGCGGCCTTTCATTTCCGAAAACAGTTGTTTTTGCAGCTCCTGCGTATCTGCCATCAAGGCTGACTGATAGGCGTTTTCAGCCTCAAGATGCGAACGGATTTGTGCATCCAGCAGGGAAGGATCGCGCAGAACATCCTGCCAGTTGGCAGCACGCAACCAGTGATATTCATCATGGCGGACAATACCGTGGCGCGTGTCGCTGAACGCCTTCTTCTCAGTTGCTGGGGCGTTGTGCTTAGGGAATGAATGCTGGTTCATACTGTTTCCGGTATTGTTGCCAAGATGAGGTGTAAAATTTGAGGCTGTCAGGCTTCAGTAAAATATAATGCTGTGCCGTTCATGCAGAAACGCAGTCCGGTTGGTGCAGGGCCGTCTGGAAATACATGGCCGAGATGCGCATCACAATCAGCGCAGCGTATTTCTGTACGGTTCATACCATAGGAATGATCCTCAAAAGCACTGACAGCTTCCGGTTCAGCCGGACGTGTAAAGCTCGGCCAGCCTGTTCCGGAATTGAATTTATCTTCGGAATTGTAGAGCAGACGGTCACAGCAGATACAGTGATATGTGCCGTGGAGTTTGAGATCAAAATCAGGGCTGGAAAATGCACGCTCTGTGCCATGCTGGCGCGTGATCTTATATTGCTCCGGTGTGAGCTGTTCACGCCATTCGGCATCGGTTTTCTGAACTTTAAGCGGGCGTTGGGGCATGTTTTTCTCGGACATGGTGGTTCTCCGGCGGTTCAGCATACATTCGGAAAGTATAAGGCGTTTTCAAGCCGAATGTGCGTTATTCATAAAGGCAGGTCAAAAAGAGCAGGACTGATCTGGTTTAGTCAGGCCTGCCTGTGTTCAGAATAGTCATTTTTCCAATATATGGGGATATTAACCGCTTTTTAAAAGGTGAATATACAACCGTGTATTTTCAAAGGCATAATATGAACATACGCAGGCGTTTGATCTGCCCGTGCGGCGGATAATCTTATGAAAGCAGGTTTTTTTGCAAAAATCCTTGTATAAAATATCCGGGGCCATGAATTGCCAGAAAAATGACTTAATATAGAAATACAGGATTTTTTGATAGAATAGCAAATATCCGCAAAATTGCTTCATATCGCAGTGTTTGCTGAGTTTTACTGTAGTTTGTTTCAAGAGGCGAAATTTCACGTTTTTGGTGAATTTGTTTGCTGAAGATAGTTTCAGAAGCATGTTTTTACATTGTACTATGTGTATAACAGGCTCCGATTGATAATCTTCAGATGAGAAGAGAAATAGTTTTCTGTTTTCGGCAGGTTCGCAGATATTAATTCTCGTGATCTTGAGTGTTGAAATTTAATTGTTTAGTCAAAAATTACAGCATCACTTAACAAAATCGTGAAATAAATTGACATTTTACAAATTTTACAGATATGAGAAGATGATTGCGGGTGGCAAGCTAAGGTTAAACTGGTTGATTGGTGAATGGATAGACTTCTCATGTATTTTCAGAGGGTTTCCAGTCAGCAATATTTATAGGTAAAGGAAGTATAATGGAACATCCAGAGACTGTGGTTTCTGCTGACGAACTGCTGCTCAGTCTTACAGCTGATGTTGTTGCCGCTTATGTCAGCAATAACTCAATACGTGCCGGTGAAGTGCCTGCATTGATCGCTGATGTTCATGCAGCATTTGCCCGTTCAGGTGTTCGTGAAGAAGTGGTTGCTGTGGTTGAAAAGCCTAAGCCGGCAATCAGCCCGAAAAAATCAGTTCACGACGATTATATTATCTGCCTGGAAGACGGTAAGAAATTTAAATCGCTGAAGCGCCACCTGATGACCCATTATAATCTGACGCCGGAACAATATCGCGAGAAGTGGGATCTGGATCCTAACTATCCGATGGTTGCTCCGAACTATGCTGCAGCCCGCTCGCAGCTTGCTAAGAAAATGGGTCTTGGTCGTAAGCGTAAAGCTGCCTGATCCGGCCTGTATCTCTTCAACGAGATATCAAGAGACAAACAACGGCGCGAAAGTGCCGTTGTTTTTTTATGTATTATCAAAGCAGTTGCAGCAGGCGTGTCTGGGCTTGTTTCAGCGCAATGTGCCGGTTGATATCGTAACTCCAGTGTTTATTCAGTCCTTTCAGACGTTCTCTTTTGATAAGCCGCGTTAGTTTCGCTGCAATACTTGCTCTCTTTTCGGCCGGCGCATTTAAGGCCTGTTGCAAGTCGATGCCGCAGCTCAGCTGTAAGGCGACGGATTGCGCTGCCTGAAGTGCATCTTCTTTACGGTTTTCCAGAAACAGCTGTTTTTCCTGTTGCAGAGTGGCTGACATTGTTAATCCCCTTCATCGTGCAGGGGATTATGATGTTTTGCTGCTGGCGGGGGATAAGCAGATATTCTTAATTTTTAAATGTAGTATTGGTTGTTTTAGTATTTTTATTGTGATTAAATTTGATTGTTTGATAAAATGTTTTTATTGAATGGCTTATTTTTATGTATAGATTCTTTTTTAATATTTGTTATTTGAATTTAATTGTATATTTATATCTATAAACTCAAGTTTATCCCCGTATAAGGTTTTTATATTAAGGATATGTCGTCTGCGGAGGGCATATGTTGAACAATTTTCCAGATTTTTTATCCGGTCGTACGGATTCACTTGTTGTCTTGCATAATTTGCCGGAGTCATCGCGCCTGCATTGTTTATCCGGCGGGCAGGATATGCATTCCATGCAGAATGATGTCGGCAATAAACGCATGACAGAGAATGCGCTGTATCTGGCTGATCTGATGCAAAGAAACAGCAGTGTAAAGAGCCAGCTGACAAGCAGGGAGCGGCAATTGCGTGCCTGGAAACTGTGCGGGGCTTTAATGGCGCTGTTGTCTGTTTTCTTTCAGGTATCCTTACACGATTTGCGCAGTCCCCAACGCGGCAATTGCCATATCGCCAGAATCCGGCAATTCGGCATGTATATCGCTCATACCATGTTCGGCCTGTCGATGTCTGAAGTGGCCTATGCATTTTGCCGTGAAAGAACCACGGTTAAACATGCCTGCCATTTGATTGAGGACATGCGGGAGAATGAAAAATTTGACCGCAGTGTCAGCTCGTTTGAATATCTCATTCGGGCGCTTTATCCGTGCGGGAGTGCAGGGGAATGAGCAAAACCGTCACTGCATTTTCCCCGAAAGATCAGCAATCAGCTTTGCGGGTACTCAGATTTCTGCTGCGGTCAGCGGCAAGGTTCGAAGGTGAAGAAGGGCGTTGGTTCTTGACCAGTGATGAGGGCGGCACGATTGCCTGTCACGAGCCGGTATTGCAGCATTTGCTGGAGGCCGGATTGGTGAAAGCTGAGCAGGACAAAATCACCTTGGAACTTGCAGGACGCGATCTGCTGAAGAAGCTAAAGAAACCTGCTGAGGCAGAGCAGTCTCAAGAACCTGTTGTGCAGTTAGCTGATGAAAACATCCGGAACCGTGCCGTCAATAATGCTGAATCCCCGCTGACTTTGCTCTGCCGGAAAAACAAGCAGACGGGGCGGCGTTTTTTGAGTGATGACGAGTTTCATGCCGGAGAGCGGTTGAGGGCTGATTTCACACGCGGGAATATGATGCCACGGATTTCTGCCAATTGGGATGCCAGTGTTGCCGGACGTGTCAGAGGGGAGCGGGGCGGTGCGGCCGAGTTGAGTGATTACGCATTGGATTGCCGGGATCGGGTGAATAAGGCACTCATCGCTGTAGGGCCGGAATTATCCGGTATATTGCTGGATATATGCTGTTTTCTCAAAGGTTTGGAATTGGTGGAGCGTGAGCGTTCATGGCCTGCGCGTTCGGCAAAGATGATGCTGAAAACAGCACTCAGTATTTTGCACCGCCATTATAATGCAGGGCGGATGCCGGAAGGGATCACGTCACCGGCTGCCTATCACTGGGGAGCACCGGACTTCCGGCCTTCACTGTGATGCCGTGTCACAAGCTGAAAACAAAACATGCGCAGTGATGAGATCAGTGCGCATGTTTTGGTATATTATAGATGAGAAATATCAGGCAGCGTTTTGCAGGGCGCTTTGTGCGTCATTGCGCACACGCTGCACCATGGAGCGCAAGCCGTTGGAGCGCTGTGGTGTCAGATGCTCATCGAGGCCAAGGCTTTTCAGAACGCCTTCTGCATCAATCTTCAGAATGGAAGATGCGGTTTCGCCGGAATAAAGGGCAAGCAGGATCGCAACCAGACCGCGGACAATATGCGCATCGGAATCGCCCAGAAATTCCATAACCGGATCGGCACCCTGACCTTTTTTGGTCAGCAGCCAGACCTGACTGACACAGCCCGGAACCTTATGATCCGCATCGCGGGCTTCTTCCGGATAAGGCTGCAAGTCACGTGCCAGTTCGATCACATAGCGATAGCGGTCTTCCCAGTCGTCAAGAAACTCAAAGTCCGACGCAATCGTGCTGATCTTTGAATTTGTCATAGGTCTCTCCGCATTAACTGAAGCATGCCGCGCAAGAACGAAAATTCGCTCCGCTCGAGGCATGCTGATAAATATACATATGGCGCGGCTTATAGACCATTTTTATAGCAATTGGAAAGTTCCGGTTCTGACGATCGCAAGAACTATCCGGGACGTTGCGCAGGAACAGGAATTTTGAACGCAGGTGCCTGCTCTGTTGCAGGTGGGGCGGATGGCTCTTTGTTTTGTGGCGCGCTACCGGATAGAACCTCTTTCGCACGGATCAAAGCCTGTTCACCGCTTTGCTGAATCGCTGCCTTTCCGGCAATACAGAGAGCGGGATTGCGCTCACAAAATGTGCTGATTTCCTGCAGGGTTTTGCCGGCCTGCAACCATTGCTCAACCAGATCGGGACTGGCCGTGGATGGAGCCTGTTGCTGTTTTTCTGAAGACAGATGATTTTGCTGTGTTTGTGCCTGTGGCGCTCGTGGTGGCTGTGTGTCTGTAGACTTGCCGGTCAGTCCGGGCATCAGCAGAAAAACCCCTCCCAGCCAGAAAATGCATTTAAGCAGAAATCTCATGATCTTTATTCCTGCCTGTTTGCACGGTCCTGTCGGGTTGCTGAGCGTGATAAATATATAAGTTTAAATTATTCATATAGTTATCAGTTGTTTCACCGGTTTCTTCTTAAGGCTTTCCGGTTGTTGAGACGCAATGGTTAAAGAATGAGACATATTTCTGAAGATTCTGATAAAATGTTTTTAAGATTGTCTTGCCATGGGGCGGAGCCGGAAATATTCCGTTTACCATAGAGCCAAAAGCTCCCCCTTTTTCGCGGAAAAAAGACTTTCACGGGCATCATAGATCGCGGTTTTATCTATTCCTTAAAGTCTGGGCGTCCATTCTGTCATTGTTCGGTGACTGTCTTTTCACTCCGGTGAAAGGAGACAGTTGAAGTGAGATTGTGTCAGAGTGAGTATGCTGCGTGTACGGCATTTATGCGAAAACAATGAAAATGATTAAAGGCGGTATGCATAATACCGTTGCGGATCATCACCTGTTGGCGCAGGAAAATGCAGAATTCCATGTTTCTGTTACCGCTGCTCAATCCCGTAAGTCCGACCATTTTTCAGCGTTTGATTTGCGCTGCGCATTGCTGTTGTTTCCGCTGTTTCTGGCTATGGCTTGTTACAGTATTTTCCCGACCGCTTCGGTCAATGCATTACTGTTTACCGGTCTGTCCTTTACCGGCATATCCGTTCTTTTGCTGGCAGCGCAGGCATTTGGCATCCGCAACAGCCTGACAGGTCTTGCCGCATTGTCATTCTATAGCGCGGTACTGGCTTTTACGGCCCTGTTTGCAGGTGCGGAAAATGGTCTGGTCTGGGCAATGGTTCTGGCATTGCCGCTTGAGATCTGGCTTGTAACCCGCCATCGTGCCGCGGCTGTTGCCGGTGGTCTGATCACTGTTGCCCTGATGGCAACATCGCTGACCAAAGGTATCAACACACAGCTGATGCTTCCGGCCGGTGTCTCAACAACTTTCCTGTTTATCTATGTCGGCGCCATTTTGCTGCGGGTAATGCGTTTGGCACTGCCAGTTGCAACAGTCCTGCAGAATACAACATCTGCTCATACTGCCGACAGCGATCTGGAAACAGCGCTGGATGCTCTGGTTATCCGTCTTGATCAGGATGGTCATATCCGTACTTTGTCGGATCGTTGTATTGAACAATTTGGTGTTGATCGTGCAGTCCTGACCGGCACATTGCTTCTTGACCGTGTGCATGTGGCTGACCGCGTTCAATATCTCGCATTTCTGAATGGCCTGAAGCACGGCAATTCACCAATGAAACTCGGTGGCAAAACAGAGATTCGTCTGCGTTGCGTGGAAGTTGCTCAGGGCAATAAAAATGAACAGCCGAAAATCTATTTCAATATATTTGAAATGGAAGGGCAGGCAAAAGGCACGGCTCAGAATGAGCAGGAAGCCGGTTTCCTGATTGTTGCGCGCAATCTTGCACAGATGCAGGATACGCAGCAGCATATCGTTCAGCAGAATACGACGATTGAGAATCTGGAAACCTCGCGCGGACGCTTGCTCGGTGCCGTGAGCCATGAGTTGCGCACGCCGCTGAATTCAATCATCGGTTTCTCTGATCTTCTGTTGCATGATGTGGCAGGGCCTTTGCAGAGCGACAAGCAGCGCGAATATATTGATCTGATCCGCAAGTCCGGCAATCATCTGCTGGAAGTTGTAAACGGTATTCTGGAAACCTCACGCCTTGAGGCCGGTCAGTATCCGGTTCAGCATGAACGCTTTTCCGTGCAGGACAGCGTTACAATGTGCAGCTCCATGCTTATGCCGATGGCCGAGAAAAAGGGCGTTATTCTCTGTGACCGCATTCATCCGGATGTGACGGATATGATTGCTGATCGCCGTGCAATCCGTCAGATTCTGATTAATCTGGTGTCAAACGCTATTAAATTCACGGATCGCGGCGGTTGCGTAACCATTGATGTGATGCCTGATGAAACAAAGCGCGGTTATGCAGGTGCAGAGCGCAGTCTGGTCATCTCCGTGTCTGATACGGGCGTTGGACTGGAAGCACATGAAATTGAACGTCTGTGCCAGCCATTTACCCAGATCAATAATGCACAGACCCGTATGCAGGAAGGTTCAGGTCTCGGGCTTTATCTGGTTAAAGGTCTAGTCAGTCTTCATCAGGGTGAGATGAATATTCACAGCCGCAAGGGCCATGGCACGACTGTTTCAATCAGGCTGCCGCAAACAGCACAGCAGGTTGTGGATAAGACCGGATTGGTTGCAGGTGCGGCCGCAAATCAGGCATTATCGCAGCCTATGCAGCAGGCTGACCGGATGCAGACAAATACAGTTTCAACCGATATTCGCAGCGCTCTTGAGCAGGTGAAAACAGCAATTATTAATCTTCAGGCCGAACAGACTGAATATAGTCAGGCAGAAAGTAGTTATGACGGAAAGACAGAGCCGCAGCGGTACGAAACGCAAGGGGACTTCCATGCGCAAAAACGCAAAACGGCGTAGTTTTGGCAGACGTTTTTTTGATGCATGCCTGACCGGCGTGTCACGCATGGCATTGGCTGCCGGTGATATAGTCGCGCGCAATCCTGTGGTAGCCGGTGGTGCAACCGCATTTCTTGTGACGCTTGGTTTTGTCGCCAGCAATGCGATCTGGTATCAACCGCAGGCGCATGACGGTGTTTTCTTTAAAACGCGGCCGGAGCAGGTTTTCCGTGCTGTGGCAAAAGACAATAGCGAAGCAGCCCGCAAGCTGACCGGCAATGTGGCTGTGCAGGAACCTGTACGCCAGATTACCGGTCATGAGGCTGCGCCGGTAACTGAGAAACCACAAGCTGTTGCGACTTTGCCCGAAACAACTGTTGATGGCGGGGATCTGCCGGCTCTGGCGCCGAATGGCGACAAGCAGGTTGCGATCATGCAATATAATCTGAAGCAACTTGGCTTCTATAGTGGCAATGTGGATGGTCTGACAGGGCCGCAAACCCGTGCAGCGCTTGAGCAATGGCAGAATGTGCAGGCCAAGCTGGCACCGGATCAGAATAATGCGGCTAAACCCGCAGAGAAACAGCTGAGCATTGAGGAAGCCATTGCTGTGGCTGTGCCAGCTGCCAGACCTGAGGCTCGGCCAGAGACCCGGTCTGACACTCAGCCTGAAAACAGTGCGCGTGCAGTGCCGGTTGCGGAAAGACGGCCTGCGCCGATTGCTGTCAGGGCAGAAGAAAAAACACCGGTACAGGCTGTGCGGAGTAATTCTGCATCGCAGAATGCAACGGAAACAACGGCTTCTGTTCAACCGGTATCCGCACGAACACCATCCGGTCAGGCGGTCAGTGCCGAGGAACTGGTGCGTATTCAGGCGGGGCTCAAAGCATTCGGCAATGATATGGTTGTCGTGGACGGTGTTCCGGGCAAAACCACAGAAGATGCCATCCGCGAGTTTCAAAAACTGTTCCGTCTCAATGTCAGCGGTAAGCCTGATTCTGAGCTGATCGGGAAAATGCGTGAAATCGGCCTTATCAGCTGATTTGATATGCAATGAGCAGGTATTTCAGCCTATGCGTCTGACAAGCGAATTCTGGGTTTCCGCATTGATGCGCCGTGTGCGCATGGCTGATGGTTTCGCCTATCTGGTCAGGCGCGGTGCGGCCGAGGCCGGTGCAATCTTTATCAAGATCCGTAATCGTGATGGTAATTTTGATTTATATATGCCTGCGCCGCAAAGCGAATATGATCCGCAACGGGCGGATGAACGTCGTTTTGTTTTATATCAGCAGAGCGAAGACGAACAGCTGATTAATACGCAGCTTGAAAAAGAGCTGCGCTTTGATCCTGATCTCTGGCTTGTCGAGGTTGAAGATTGTACTCAGGCTGCGGAACTGCTGACCACAGGCATGTAACTTATCCGGATTATTGTGCTTTTCTATGCGGGATCGTGCCGTCATTATTCGCGGCACTGGTAAAGTTTTCCGATGCATTGTCCGCCAAATCGCGCAATTGATTGCGCAGACGCTCATTCATATCATCCGCTTTCCAGCGTCTGACAGCTGCTGCGGCCTGTTCAGGGCTGATAGAGCGGTAAATATGGACAAATTCCCGTAATTGTTCACGTTCGCCATGAATTGTACCGAGAACGGCAGTCAGGATCAGATAGGTATCCTGTGCGGTAAGCCCTATGGCTTTCAGCGCCAGCGGCAGCTGGGAATTCGGCCATGAGCCGATAATTGTTTCAGCACGCGCATAGCTGACATCCAGCGCATCGGCCAGTGCGGTGCGGAACATATTGCCGTCAATCAACAGTGCCATATCAATGAGATATTCGGCCCGTGCCGGTTGCAAACAGGAGGACAGTGACATTGCACTGAGATTATGCGCAGGCAATGATTGCGTTGCAGCAGGGGCTGTGCGGATTGGTGCAGCCGGTTTGCTCTCAACGCGTTTGTTTACTGGGGCTGCTGAAACATAATGCGCTTCCTGCACCTCCGCTATGCTGGTCTCTGCAGCGGCAGGTGCAGTGCTGATTACCGGCTCAGCAGTCAGTGTCTGGCTGATGAGCGGATCATCAAAGCCCTCAAGGATTGGCAATAGCAGCGGATCAACCGGCTGACGGCGCGCAATGATACGGGCATGGGACAGGCCGTGCTGGCCGGTAATGTCAATGAGATCGGCAGTTGTCAGGACAGGGGAGCGCAGCAATAGCGGTGCAGCGACTTCAATACTGTCATTGGCAAGAGCCAAAACCAGCTTGCGCGGGGCAACATCATGCTGGGCAAGAATAGCTGAGACCTGACGGCGGGCACGCGGCGTGGCTGTTTCCAGCAACGGCAAAGCCAAATCTTCAAATTGCTGGCTTTCATAGCGTCCGGGACGGGTGAGGGACGTAAAACCTGCCACGGCAGCAGCCAGCAGATCATCGGTCTTGTGGTGTGCGGAATGACCACTTCCGGATAATATTTCCAAAGCGCGGAATTGATCGGTGGTCACGCGTATTTACCCCTTACGCCTACACAACACAGACAAAAATACACCTCTCCTCGCTGAAAACATAAGGAGAGCTTTCTGCACTTTAAGGGAGAACACTTAGCAATGAATTAACCATCGGTGCGTTGCTGGTAATTTACTGACCTGTAAATCAAATATTTCTCGGAAGATGGTGCATCGCAGGAGAATTTAATTCTCGATCGAAACGCTCATACATTCTGCAGATTTAAGAAACTCGCCAACCTCATCCCGCCATGTTGCATCGGGCTCGAAGACCCGCAAAACCGCAATCGCTTCATTAACGGACTGGGTGATAAGCACTGATTGTTCCAGTTGCTGCGGAATGCTTTGTTCGAGCAGGATTTTTTGCAAAGGTGAGACAAGCAGCAGATCGGTGGCTGGTGACACCTGATCATTGAGGCTGAAAGTTATATCGCCTGTATGATTGTAAATCGCCAGCGACCAGAACGGCACTTTGCCGACAGCGCTGATATGAACCGGTCCGTTGGTCAGGTCAAAACGGCATGCGGCACTGCGCATCAGCGGATCGCGGCGCTTTGCCCAGTTAGCACCTTCCAGCCAGTGAAAGCTTTCTGCGGGGCCGAGTGCTTCCACGCGTTTCCACAGGGTTTCCGAAGCATCATCAGGCACGAGCAGTATAATCGCAATATGAACGATGGCTGCGCCAATGAGACCGAGAGTAATGGCATAGAGAAACTGCAACAGCGAATGTCTCATCGTTCGGCTCCTTTGCAGCTGCCTTCTGCCAAAGTGAGTGCCGGCATTTGCGGATTTTCAAAGCCGATAGATGTGCCCAGATCGGTATCATACAGGGTCATCACCAGTTGATAGGGGCGCGATGCATTGATCGCCAGCCAGTTTCCCGATTGTGCCGAGGGAGAAACCGCGATGAGAAAACTTGAATCATGCTGATACCAGATCATCTGGCTATGCAGTTCCTGCGGAAGCCCTTGCTTTTGCGCGAGCGGCAGATCGTGCAAATCGCTGGCATAAAGCGTCCAGAAACGGGAGGCGGGGGCTTTGCCCTGTAAATGATAGGTGCAACGCGGATCAAGTTTTGCGCCGTTCACATCATGCCTCAGGACAAAGCGTTGGCCTTCGGCAGCACCCAGCGGCAGCAATGCGGCGCGGCTGCGTTGCGCACGCGCATAGGGATCAGCATCCGCACTGCCATAGAGCGGCGAGGCATGCCATTGTCCGATAGTGAGCTGATTGAAACCTTCAAAATTATTGAGAGCATAAAGCGCACTGGCTGCGCCGCCCGCCAGAGCAATCAGGCAGGTTAATACTGTCAGCAATATGGTTCTTAAATTGCTCATGGAGAATCTATAAAACACGTCCGGTTAAAATTGCCTGTCATTATCGGGTGACCGGATCAAATGGCCGGTGCATTTCAATAAGATCAGAGTGACGATAAAGTCGTGCGAATCCGCTGCGGTGTTTCATAGGTGCGGAATTTCTCATTCAGACTGCGCATAAAGCGCGTTGTTTCTGAGGACAGAACACGCGGATAATCCGGAACTGTATTTGGCAGTTTTTCACCTGTGCCGCTGCTCTGTGCTACCAGTTTCGGATCAGCTGGCTGAGCCGGTTTCGGGAACGGATTGCTGATGCCCGGAATTGGTTTCAGGTCAATATTCTGATGCGCCTGCATCATCATCATCTGCCATGTCATAGCAGGGATGATACCGCCGGTCAGATTATTCATCGGTGCATAACTGTCATTGCCGAACCAGACCGCCGCCGTGTAATTGCCGGTATAACCGACAAACCACGCATCACGATAGCTCTGGGTGGTGCCGGTTTTTCCCGCGACACGGGTCATA
This sequence comes from Pseudochrobactrum sp. XF203, assembly GCF_020341615.1. Lineage (NCBI taxonomy): Bacteria > Pseudomonadati > Pseudomonadota > Alphaproteobacteria > Hyphomicrobiales > Brucellaceae > Pseudochrobactrum > Pseudochrobactrum sp. XF203. Next base: position 955,475 of record NZ_CP084392.1, read on the forward strand.
GGCAAAGCTGCACGCCGCGCCGTGCCGCGTTCAGGCACCTGCACCAGCATGGAGTTCATTTCCGAGGCGGCCTTTTCAGACAATACGCGCTTTGGTTCCGGTGTATCGCGTTTAAAGTCCCAGAGAATTTTACCAGCCGGATCGGAAATCTGCACAATGCCATGACGCATGCCTGCAAAACCGCCATTGGCAAAAACGCTGAAGCCGGTGGCCTGATCCATCACTGTCATGCCGGAGGTGCCGAGCACCATGGTTTTATGGTCGGAGATTTCCGATTCAATGCCCATGGCTTTGGTGAGGGCTACAATCGGCTTTGTTGTCAGATAGTCTTTGGCAAGGCGCACCGGCACCGTGTTGTAAGACTTGACCAGAGCGGTTGCGAGATCAACACGGCCTGCAAAAGAACGGCCGTAATTGCGCGGCATCCAGTTGCCCCATGCAATCGGTGCATCGGAGACAATCGTATTCGGTGTCAGACCCTTTTCCATTGCAACGGCATAGACATAGGGTTTGAATGATGAACCGGCCTGACGGAGCGCTTTGGTTGCACGGTTGAACTGGCTTTCACCATAATCGCGCCCGCCGACAATTGCCCGCACCGAGCCGTCATCGGCAATCACCACGGTGGCTGCTTCTGTCACTTTATATTCAGCACCATATTGGCGCAGATGAAATTCAATCGCATCTTCCGCAGCCTTCTGAATATTGCGATCCAATGTGGTACGCACCACCAGATTGTGCTGCGGGATTGTACGGGTGATCTTTTTCACCTCGTCAAAAGCCCAATCCAGAAAATAATCCGGATTTTCACCTTTAGCGCGGTCAACAACACTCGCAGGATTGCGCCGTGCATAGGCCAGCTGGCCTTCGCTCATAAAGCCTGCATCAGCCAGATTGGACAACACAACATTAGCGCGCGCGCGGGCAGCGGGCAGATTGACATGCGGTGCATATTTTGCCGGTGCTTTGAACAGGCCGGCCAGCATTGCCGCTTCCGCCAGAGAAACATCTTTGACGTTTTTGCCAAAGTAAAATTCGGAAGCCGCTGCAATGCCAAAGGTTCCGCCGCCCATATAAGCGCGGTCGAGATAGAGCTGCAGAATTTCTGTTTTGCTTAAATTAGCTTCCAGCCAGAGCGCGAGAAAGGCCTCATTGATTTTGCGTTTCAGCGTTCTTTCATTGGAGAGAAACAGGTTTTTCGCCAGCTGCTGAGACAGGGTGGAGCCGCCCTGAACCACGCCATTGGCACGCATATTCTGAGTAAGCGCGCGGCTTAAGCCCCAGAAATCAATGCCGATATGTTCATAAAAACGGCGGTCTTCGGTTGCCAGAACCGCTTTAATCACATGATCCGGCAATTCAGCAATCGGCACTGCGTCGCGATGCATGATGCCGCGCTGGCCGATTTCATTGCCGTAGCGGTCAAGGAAAGTGACCGCATAATCATCCTGCGCACGCCAGTCTTTCTTGGTTTCCTCGAAAGCAGGCATAGCCAGAGCAAGCAGAACAACACTGCCGAGAACGCCAAGCGTGAACCCCTCATCGGCGATTTCTACAAACAGACGTTTCCAGCCGCGCACGCGGAATTTGCGGGAAAAAATAGTGGCGCTTTCCCAAAAAGCGGAAAAATGCGAGCGCAGTTTATACAGGCTGCTGTCCAGCCAGGCATCAATAGCCATCAGAAACGGGCTGCGGGTCAGGCGGCGCGTTTTTCTGGTCTGGTCATTTTTGTCAGCCTGTTTGCTCATAACCGAAAAATAACCCGTTTTGCTCGCTTAAAGAGGGGCGATAATGTCCCATTCTAGCACATCCTTATGAATGGCCAATAAAGCAGAAGTGCCAATGAAGAGTTTAAAATTATGCTTAACGAATAAACCTATTATCTCAATGCGATAAATATTTCGGTAAAATTGAATGTGAAGAAATCAGTTTCAAAAGCAGAAAAATAGGAATTTTATCCTTGACGGCGTGACGGTGTTGAAGTAGGTTTTATATACAGTCAGAGAAGTGTGGCTGAGACAATTCAATAGAGTTTGATAGGGCGTGGCATGTGGTGCTGCGCTTTTTTTATTTGTGCCATTTGTAACCGGTTATGCGTTTCACAGAGAACGGAGCCGGTCAAACCATGCCGGAAAATTCGGAAGAAATACAAGCGCTGCCAAAGGCTTCGCTGGAGCGTTTGCAGGCGGTGTATCGTTTGCAGCGGCGTTATCAGATAACTGTGCCGGATATGGCTTTTCTCTTGGGGGTGAAGCCGGAGGTTTATAGCAGGCGTTTGAAGCGGGCAGGGCTGGATTGCTCTTCTGGCAGCTTGCCGGTGCTGGATATCGAAGATCTGCTGATTAAAATTAATGCGGAATTGCAGAATTTCTCCAAAGCGGAGGGGTTGCCGGAAAAGAGTGCTGTAGAGGCGCTGGCAGCACTGGCAAAAGCGGTGAAAAGCATCAGCGAGCTTTCCAAAGAAACGCGTGTTGAACCGCTGAATGATAAGCATGACAACGGAAATGATGATCGCGGTGTGACGCCGGAGGATGTGCGTGAAGCTCTCAGCATCATCAGCGCCAGAATTACCGAACTCAGAGCTGTTTAAATTTCTGTCTGACGCGGGTGTCGATGAGCAGGCCATTGTTGCAGCCAGTAAAGAATGGTTGTTTCAGGGGCGGCTGGCGCAATTGCCGGTGTTTCAGAAGCAGGATTGGCGCAGCTGGGTGATAATGGGTGGGCGCGGTTCGGGCAAAACCCGTGCCGGTGCAGAGTGGATCAGCGGCATGGCACAGGGGCTGGCGCCTTTCTGTGACAGAGCTTGCGGTAATATTGCTTTGGTGGGGGAAACACTGGCCGATGTGCGCGAGGTGATGGTTGAAGGGCCTTCCGGTATTCTCTCCGTATCACGTTTGCAGCGGCCACGGCTGGAAAGCACCCGCCGCAGGCTGGTTTGGGAAAGCGGGGCGGTGGCTTCGTTCTATTCGTCAGAAGATCCGGACAGTTTGCGCGGGCCGCAATTTTCTGCGGCATGGTGTGATGAGCTGGCGAAATGGAAAAATCCGCAACAGACATGGGATATGCTGCAATTCGGCCTGCGTCTGGGAGACAAGCCGCGTCAGGTGGTGACAACCACACCGAAAATGCAGGCTCTGCTGCGTGATCTGTTGAGCGATCCGGCAACGATCATGACCCATATGCGCACGGATGAAAATGCGGCACATCTGGCACCGGCGTTTCTGTTAGCCATGCAGCAGCGTTATACTGGTACGGCCTTGGGGCGGCAGGAGCTGGATGGTGTTTTGATTGCTGATCGTGAGGATGCGCTGTGGTCGCGGGAGCAATTAGAGGCGTTACATGATCCGCAAGTTCCGGAATTACAGCGCATTGTTATTGCGGTTGATCCGCCTGCGACTTCCACCAAAAATTCCGATGCCTGCGGGATTATTGTGGCGGGGCTGGATGCCGATGGTCTGGCTTGGGTGCTGGATGATGCCACGTTGCAAGGCGTAAAGCCCCATCAATGGGCTGCGCAGATTGTGCAGTTCTACCATCGCTATCAGGCCGATCTGGTGGTGGCGGAGGTCAATCAGGGCGGTGACATGGTGATGGCGGTGATCCATGCGCAGGATGCATCAGTCGCGGTGAAGCCCGTACGGGCGCAGAGGGGAAAATATCTGCGTGCCGAGCCGGTAGCAACGCTCTATGAGCAAGGGCGTATTCGCCATGCACGCCGTTTTCCGGAGCTGGAAGATGAGATGTGTGATTTCGCCGTAAACGGCCTGTCGTCAGGCCGCTCACCGGACAGGATGGATGCGCTGGTCTGGGCGCTGCATACGCTTTTGCTTCAGGACACACATAAGCCGAGAATCCGGCAGCTTCGATAAATTTCATAATTAAGGTCGAGTGAGGTGAACATGGTTCGATCATGGGCTTGGTCATGGCCGTGGCGGCATAGTGCTGCCCAAACGCAGGAGCAGAAAAGCGTGCAGCCGCCTTCTGTAAAAATGCAGCAGGGTTTTGTCGCGCTGCATATGGATGCGCAGGCACGCTGGACAAGCCGCAATTATATGGCGCTGTCGCAACAGGGATTTATGCGCAATCCGATTGTACATCGTTGCGTTAAAATGATCAGCGATGCCGCAGCCAATGTGCCGCTGCTGCTCTATCAGGGCGAGACGGAGCTTGAAGATCATCCGCTGTTGAATTTGCTGCGGGCACCCCATGAAGGGGCGAGTGGTTCCGGCTTTTTCGAGCAGCTTTACGGATACCTGCTGCTATCCGGCAATGCCTATATCGAGCGGCTGGATTATGACGGACAGCCGAAAGAATTACACTTGTTGCGTCCTGAGCGGGTGACCATTGAGAGCGACAGCAATGGCTGGCCTCAAACTTTGCTCTATCGTAACAATAGCACCAGCCGCCGTATCAGCCTGAATTCAGGTTTTGAGTCCGGATTATCAGCACGGGCGTTGCATTTGCGGCTGTTTCATCCGCTGGACGATCATTATGGTTTCCCGCCTTTGGAAGCCGCTTCGATGGCACTGGATATTCATAATGCTACGGCGGCATGGAACAAGGCTTTGCTTGATAATTCTGCGCGGCCTTCGGGTGCGCTGGTCTATGCACCGAAAGATGGTGGCAATTTGAGCGAGGAACAGTTCGACCGGCTGAAGACCGAGCTGGAGGAAGGCTATACCGGTGCCGGTGGGGCGGGTAAACCGCTGCTGTTGGAAGGCGGGCTGGATTGGAAAGCCATGGGACTGTCGCCCAAAGATATGGATTTCATCGAGGCCAAACATGTGGCCAGCCGCGAAATCGCGCTGGCTTTCGGCGTGCCATCGATGCTGCTCGGTATTCCCGGTGATAACACCTATGCCAATTATGCCGAGGCCAATCGTGCTTTCTATCGCTTGACTATTCTGCCGCTGCTAACCCGCACGGCACAGGCGCTGAGCAATTGGCTATGTCCTTCTTTTGGTGCGGATCTGCGACTTGAACATGACCATGACCGTATTGACGGGCTTGCTGAGGAACGCGAAGCCTTGTGGCGGCGCATTGGTGCGGCGGAGTTTTTAAGTACAGCCGAAAAGCGTCAGGCCGTTGGCTATTCTCCTGAGCCGGAAGGAGGAGCGCTATGAACCTCTTCAACCAGCCGGATGCACTCACGCAGGAACAATGGATCTGGCTTGCTAAAATCACCGGCGCGGTGAGCGGTTCGGCCGTTTCACTGGCCTATATGTTGCCCAAGGGAAAACGCGAGGCTGCAGTTCGTTTCGCGGTCGGTCTGATTTGCGGCATGATTTTTGGCGGGGCAGCCGGTGTTAAAATCGCAGAACAACTGACTTTGAGTAATAGTCTCGGACAGGCAGAGCTGATGTTGATGGGCTCTGCTGCTGCCAGCTTTGCTGCATGGACAGCACTCGGTTTTTTCAAGCGCTTTACCGACCGGCTGAAAAATCAGGTTGGTGGTTCAATTCGGCAAGAGGGGGAGCATGATGAAGGCTAAGGCAGAGCAGTCCTTATGTTTCAGCGGTTATGCCAGCCTGTTTTCGCTCACTGATCTGAGCGGCGATATTATTGAGCGTGGGGCGTTTGCCAAGTCTCTGTGGCGGGGCGCTGGTGTGCCAATGCTCTGGCAGCATCAGGCCGACAATCCCATCGGCATCTGGACAAAAATCACCGAGAACCAGCGCGGTCTTTATGTTGAGGGGCAGTTAACGCAAGGCGTGACGCGTGCCGATGAAGCTTGGCAGTTGATATCCGAAGGGGCGCTGGACGGTTTGTCGATTGGCTTTCGCGCTATTCGCAGTAAGAAGTCAGCCTCAACCGGAAAGCGGCATATTCTGGAAGCCGAGCTTTGGGAAATTTCGCTGGTGACTTTTCCGATGTTGCCGCAGGCGCGTGTTCATCCGGTGCAGAGTAAAAATCACGATGACATGAGTTCCGCGCAGATTATCCGCCATGCGGCGGCCAGTCTGAAAGCGCAAACTTCTTTTTGAAACCTCCGTCCGGTCGGTTTGTACCGTCTTTTTACACCAAGCCCGAAGGGACAGGAAATGACGATCAAACATAAAGCAACAGCAGCTCAACCGCAGATGCTGGAGATTAAGGCGCTGAACAGCCAGCAGGAAGTCGGGCAGGCTTTTGGTGAGTTTATGCAGGCTTTTGAAGGGTTCAAACAGGCCAATGATGAGCGCCTGACCCAGATTGAAAAACATGTCGGGGCTGATGTTCTGACGGTTGAAAAGGTAGAACGTCTCAACCGTGCAATGGATGAGCAGAAGGCGGCGCTGGATCAATATGTGCTGAAACAGGCGCGTCCTGCACTTGGTGGCGAGACACGTTCATCACTCGGTAGTATTGTACAGGAGCATAAACAGGCTTTTGATACTTATGCCCGCCGTGGTGATGAACAGGCATTGCGCGGGCTTGAGCAGAAAGCGCATTCCTATGGTTCTGGGCCTGATGGTGGTTATCTTGTGCCGTCTGAACTGGAAACTGCCATCGGTACACGTCTGGCCGCACTTTCTCCGGTGCGTGGTCTTGCAACCGTGCGACAGGTTTCCGGCGCTGTACTCAAAAAGCCGTTTTCCATCAGTGGTCCTGGTACCGGCTGGGTTGGTGAAGAGGGCGCACGCCCGCAGACCACCAATGCCAAGCTGGCTGAGCTGCAATTCCCGACCATGGAAATTTACGCCATGCCTGCGGCAACAGCCAGCCTGCTGGATGATGCTGCGGTGGATGTGGAGCAATGGATTGCCGCAGAGGTTGAAACAGCTTTTGCCGAGCAGGAAAGCGCTGCCTTCATCAATGGTGATGGTGTGAACAAGCCGCATGGTTTTCTGGCCTATGATACGGTTGATGAAGCGTCATGGGCATGGGGTAAACTTGGTTGCCTGAAGACGGGCGTTGCCGGTGCCTTACCTGCTTCCAGCCCGTCCGATTTGCTGATTGATCTCGTCTATGCGCTGAAATCCGGCTACCGCCAGAATGCCCATTGGATGATGAACCGTAAAACCCAGTCGGCGCTGCGCAAGCTCAAAGACAGCAACGGCAATTACCTCTGGCAGCCGCCGGCGTCTCTTGGGCAGAAGGCTTCCTTCATGGGCTTTGGTCTGGTGGAAGCGGAAGATATGCCGGATATTGCCACGGACAGCACACCGATTGCCTTTGGTGATTTTGCCCGTGGTTATCTGATTGTCGATCGCATCGGTATCCGTGTTCTGCGTGATCCGTATTCTGCCAAGCCATATGTGCTGTTCTATACCACCAAGCGTGTCGGCGGTGGTGTGCAGGATTTTGACGCGATCAAACTGCTGAAATTTGCAGCCTGATTTTGCTGGCGAGGCGGTTTTGCTTGGTCTTTGCAAAGCGGCATGAATCATTCTGTCAGAGAGTGATTTTATCTTACTGAATCTATTGTAAATTACAGGAGATAGCATGGTTCTCCAACTTATAGCGCCGCCGGTGAAAGAGCCGGTGACGACAGCAATGCTGCGCGATTTTTTACGTTTATCACCGGATCAGGAAGAAGACTTACTGGAACGGCTGATCCGCACTGCGCGGGAAGTAATCGAGCAGCATTGCAATCTGGTGATGCTGCCGCAGCGCTGGCTGTTGCAGCTCGCCAACTGGCCGCAATCGGGCAGAATTGCCCTCTATAAAGCGCCGGTCATTTCCATTGATAAAGTGCAAGGTTTTGATACCGACGGTGCTGTAGTGCTGTTCAATGCGGATGATTGGCGGTTGGATACGGATAGTCGTCCGCAGCGACTTTATCTGCGGCGACCGCAATATATTACTATTGCCCGCGGGTTGGAAATTGAGCTGACTGCCGGTCTGGCGAATGAGCCTGAAGACCTGCCCGAAACATTGCGTCATGCCTGTCTGGTGCTGGCGGCGCATCTCTATGACAACCGCAATTCTTATGAGGCGGTGATGCACAGCCTGCCGGATATGGTTGCACAGCTCGTGTCACCGTGGCTGCGGCGGGGGCGGCTATGAACCTGCAATTCATTGATGCAGGGCAGTTTAAAACCCTGCTGACTTTGGAAGAAAACCGTCCGCTCTTTGATGAGACCGGCGGCTATCAGGAGCAATGGACGGAAATTGCCACGCTCTGGGGCAGGATTGAGCCGAAGAAAACCGGCAGTCAGAACTTTGCCGGACAGGCCATTCCCCATGTCACCCATCTCATCACAACCCGTTACCGCAAAGATATAGCAATCTCCATGCGTCTCACGCGTGCGGAGCGATATTTCACGGTTTTAGGGCTGCACGATCCCGATGAAAGCCAGCGCTATCTCATTTGTTCAGTTAGAGCATTTCCAGATTATCTTGAAACATAGGAAATGCTCTAACTGTTTGTTTTTACGCGTATCTTGATCCGAAAACCGTTTCACACTTTTCGGGATACGCTATAGAGAGGAAATCCGATGAATTTTTCTATGCGTTTTATCTTTGAAGCCTTGTTGCGCACTTTGCGTCTTGTCGGCTTGCAGGCCTGTGAACAGGCGCTCTCGAATAAACGCGACGGGCTGTTTTTGAAAAGCCCTGAGCCTAAAGCGCCGCCTGTTCAAACCGAACAGGACAATAAGGGATGAACGGCGCGGCGCTTGTTTTGCAAAAGGCGATATTGGCGTGGTTGCAAGCCGCGCCTTTGCTGATGGAGAAACTGCACGGGCAGGGTATTTACGATCATGTGCCGCCCCATGCGGCGTTTCCTTATATCAGCTTTGGTCAAAGTCAGATTTACGCCTGGGATACCGATAGCGGCACCGGCGAAGAGCACAATCTGGTGCTGCATATCTGGGCGCGTTCCAATGGTCGCAGGCAGGTGCTGGAACTGATGATGCTGCTGGAAGGGCTGATGGAGGCTTTGGCAAGCAGCCAGCAAAAGCCGGATATCGGCGGCTATCATCTGGTCAATCTGACTTTGCAATCCTCACAGACCCGCAATGACGACTTGCGCGACGGTTACAATGGCCAGTTGCGCTACCGTGCGGTGACTGAAAAAATTGAAGGAGCGTAATTAATGGCAGCTCAGAGAGGCAAAGACCTGTTGCTGAAAATTGCTGCGGCAGGTGACACATTTCAGACCTGTGCGGGTTTGCGCAGCAAGCGCATTGCTTTCAATGCGGAGACTGTGGATGTGACGGATGCTGATGCTACAGGGCGTTGGCGGCAATTGCTGGCTGGCAGCGGTGTGCAGCGTGCATCGGTCAGCGGTGCGGGTATTTTTAAAGATGCGGCATCGGATGCTCTGATCCGCGCGGCGTTCTTCAATGGTGATATTCTGAATTGGCAGATTATTGTGCCGGATTTTGGTGCTGTCAGCGGTTTGTTTCAGATCACCGCGCTGGAATATGGCGGCGCTCATGATGGCGAAGTGACATTTGAAATCGCGCTGGAATCTGCCGGCCTTATCAGTTTCGGAGCGCAGCCATGATGGTCAATGCCAGACGCGGTGAAATTGCAGCCGTTTTAAATGACAGGGATTGGGTTTTGTGCCTGACACTTGGTGCCTTGGCCGGTCTTGAGGCTGCCTATGAGACTGAAGACTTGCCCGCTCTGATCGCCCGTTTCTCAACAGGGCAGTTAAAATCAGAAGATATGATCCGCATTGTCACCGCAGGTTTGCGTGGTGGCGGTCATGATGTGGCCGAGGATGATGTGGCCGATATGCGCATTGATGGTGGTGCTACCGGCTTTGCGCGATTGGTGACGCAATTGCTGGAAGTGACTTTTGGCATGACTGCTGAAAATCCGGAAAACGCAGCACAATCAAAAAATTAGAAGCCGTAATTGAATCAATGTCTTTCCCCTGGGATGCGCTGATGCATTTCGGGATGGGACAATTGCGGCTGTCGTCACGGGATTTCTGGTGTTTAAGCCTGCCCGAGATCAGGGCACTGAGCCAGTCCATGCGCGGTGGCAGGAAAGCGCCGTCGCGTGATGTTTTAAACACGCTGATGCGGGCTTTTCCGGATGGTGAATTATGAATGATACAGGCACACAACAATCAGTCACGGTTTCGGTTGAGGCGGATACCAGCGGTTTTGACCGTGCGCTGGATAATTTGCAGAAGCGTTCCGGCTCATTCGGGCAGAGCCTGACTTCGGCTTTCAAAAGCGCGGTCACATCCGGCAAAGGGCTGGACGATGTGCTGCGCGGTCTGGCGTCGAATATGGCTTCCATGGCGCTGGATGCGGGAATGAAGCCATTGCAGGGATTATTTTCCTCGATGTTCTCCGGCTTGATGGGCGGGCTTGGCGGCTTGGGTGGGGTTAAACCTTTTGCCAAAGGCGGTGTGGTTTCCAGTCCGACATATTTCGGACTGGGCAGTGGTTTCGGCGTGGCCGGTGAGGCAGGAGCTGAGGCGATTTTGCCATTGGCACGCGGCAGTGACGGCAGTCTTGGCGTGGCTATGGGCAATGGTGGCGGCGGGCGATCCATGCAGATTAATTTTAATATGGCATCACCTGATGCTGCTTCCTTCAGCCGCTCGGAAGCGCAAGTCAGCGCCATGCTGGCACGTGCAGTGCGCCATGGCACCAGACGCATGTGAAAGGGCGCATTATGCAGGATTTATCTTCATTTCATGATGTGCCTTTTCCGCTTGGTGTTTCCTTCGGGGCAACCGGCGGGCCGGAATGGCGCAATGAGATTGTCAGCCTGACCTCGGGACACGAAAAGCGTAATGCGCGCTGGTCAATGTCGCGGCGGTTTTATGATGCCGGAACAGGGTTGCGTTCGCTCAACGATCTGCGTGCTGTGTTACGTTTTTTCGAGGCGCGGCGTGGTTCACTTTATGCGTTCCGGTTTCGTGATCCGTTTGATCATCTCTCATCGGAACAGGATGCACCGCCACAACCAACAGATCAGTTTCTGGGGCGGGGAGACGGCGCGACACGGCGATTTCAGCTGGCGAAACAGTATGGTGATTATCAGCGCATTATTACCAAGCCCGTGCTGGGGACTGTGCTGCTTGCCGTTGAGGGGAAGGTGCTTGCGGCGGATGCATTCAGCGTGAATTGGCTGACAGGCATAGTGGAAATTCACGAGGATCATGTGCCACCGCCGCAGGCAAAAGTGACCGCAGGTTTCCTGTTCGATGTACCGGTGCGCTTTGATACGGACAGGCTGAGCGCCAGTATTGCCAGTTTCAAAGCCGGTGAAATTCCGTCTATTCCGATTGTTGAGGTGAAGTGATGCTGACACTCGATCCGGCACTTGAATCACATTTGCAAGGCGATGTGACAACACATTGTTTTGCATGGATTTTGCGCCGCAAAGACGGTGATGTTTTTGGCTTTTGTGACCATGACAGAACATTATCCGTGCATGGGATTAATTGCTTTCCGCAAAGCGGGATGAATGGTTCTGAGGCAGGAAGCCAGCTTGGTCTCGCGGTAGACAGTTCCGAGATTGAAGGGGCGCTGACCAGTGACGCTTTGACTGATGCGGATATTGAGCGCGGGCTTTATGACGGTGCGACTGTTGAGACTTATCTGGTCAACTGGGCGCAGCCGGAGCAAGCGGTATTATTGCGCAGCTGCGTAATCGGCAAAATTACACGCAGCGGCATGAATTTTACCGCTGAGTTGAAAAGCAGTGCGGCTCTGCTGGATCGTGTTTTCGGACGGCGTGCCAAGCGGGGTTGCGATGCGGAATTTGCAGATAAGCGTTGCGGCATCAATCCGGCCGATCCGCGCTATGCGGGTGAGGGTGTGGTGGAGCTTGTCAGCGGACAGGATCTGGTGGTTGTAAATCTGAGTGGTTTTACCTCGCACTGGTTTGAGCGCGGGAGCCTGCATTGGCTGAGCGGGCAAAATCAGGGTAGCGTGAATAATATTGTCTCGCACCTTAAACAGGGTGATGCGGCAAGTCTGATCCTTCAGGAACTGCCGGTCTATGACGTTCAGATCGGTGATCGTTTTCGTGTATTGGCGGGCTGCGACAAGAGCTTTCAGCAATGCCGTGACCGTTTTGCCAATCATGAGAATTTTCGCGGCTTTCCGCATATTCCCGGCAATGATGCTGCCTATGGTTTTGCCGGTGGTGAGGGAAATTTTGACGGCGGGGTACTGGTACCATGACCGCTGCCCCGTTGAATGACAGAGTGCTGGCGATTGCTGAAAAATGGCTTGGTACACCCTATCGTCACGGTGCCAGCCGTTTGCAGGTCGGCTGTGATTGTCTGGGGCTGATACGCGGTATCTGGCGCGAGCTTTATGGTACAGAGCCGGAGGATGCCGGCACCTATTCCCGCGACTGGGCAGAGCTTGCCCAAGATGAGCCGCTGATTGATGCTGCGCGACGGCATATGTATTTAAAACCGCAATCAGAGATACAGGCCGGTGATATTCTGATCTTTCGCTGGCGGGATGGTGTGGCGGCCAAGCATTTAGGAATCATGGCGGAGAATAACCGCTTCATCCATGCCTATGAGGGGCATAGTGTGACGCTTTCTGCGCTGGTTCCGCAATGGCGGCAGCGTATTGCAGCAGTTTTCTCCTTTCCAAATCCTTCGGTTTGAAGACAGGTCATTTCTCGCATGAGTACAGTGGTTCTTCAGGCGGCAGGTAGTATGATCGGCGGGCTGTTCGGCCCCGTTGGCGCGGCAATCGGTAGTGCGATCGGCGCTATGGGCGGCTATATGATCGACAATGCGCTGATTAATTCAACGCGGCGTATCGAAGGGCCGCGTCTCTCCGGTACACGTCCGATGCAGGCGGAAGAAGGGGCTGTTTTGCCTGCCGTTTATGGCACGATGCGTGTCGGCAGTACACTGATCTGGGCGACCCGTTTCGAGGAAGAGAAAACCACCACTCGTCAAGGGGCGAAAGGTGGCCCGAAAACCACCACTTACAGCTATTATGTCAATGCCGCTTTTGCGGTGGCACAGGGCGAGATTTCCGGCATCCGGCGCATCTGGGCAGATGGCAAAGAGCTGGATCAGACGCAGGTCACACTTCGTGTCTATAATGGCACTGAAACGCAGCAGCCTGATCCGCTGATTGAAGCGCGGCAGGGGGCGGGTAAAGCACCTGCCTATCGCGGCACTGCTTATGTGGTTTTCGAACACCTGCCGATTGATGCCTATGGTAACCGGCTTCCGCTTTTGCAATTCGAGGTTATGCGCAGTGTTGGTAGGCTGGCGCGGGATATTCAGGCCGTTGCGCTGATCCCCGGTGCAACGGAATTTGGTTTGTCGCCGCAGATGGTGCGCGATGAACCGCGCCCCGGTGAAACACGCGCGTTGAACCGTAATACTCTGCGGGCGCAAAGTGACTGGTCAGCATCACTGGATGAGTTGCAGGCGCTGTGTCCCAACCTGAAAACAGTTGCTCTGATTGTGCCTTGGTTTGGCACCGATTTGCGCGCGGGAGAATGCCGGATTTTGCCCGCTGTTACAGCGCGGGAAGCGAGAAAACCGAGCCATCACTGGCGTGTCGGTACTGTTGACCGTGCATCTGCCCATCTGATTTCTGATAATGGCACTGAGAAAGCCTATGGCGGGACACCGAGTGATTTCTCGGTCATCGCTGCGATCAAAGATGCCCGACAGCGTGGACTGAAGGTCACGCTTTATCCGTTTACTATGATGGATATTCCTGCTGATAATCAGTTGCCTGCACTGGATGGTGAGGGCTTTCAGCCAGCCTATCCGTGGCGCGGCAGAATTAGCGTGCCGGTGGGAGCAGATAAAACAGCGGATGCAGCGCTTCAGCTTACCCGTTTTTCCGATGGCACGAACGGCTATAAGAATTTCATCCGCCATTATCTGGAACTGGCGCATGTTGCCGGTGGTGTTGATGCCTTTCTGATCGGCTCGGAACTACGTGGCCTCACGCAAATCCGTAATGAGCAGAATGATTTTCCGTTTGTCAGCACTTTGTGCGAACTGGCTGATAATGCACGCACATCTTTAGGGGCTCATTGTAAAATCACTTATGGTGCGGATTGGTCGGAATATTTTGGCTATCACCCGCAGGATGGCAGCGGCGATGTGTTCTTTCACCTTGATCCGCTATGGGCGCATCTGGCAATCAATGCCATCTGTATTGATAATTATATGCCGCTGAGTGACTGGCGTGACGGGGATGAGCGCAGCATTGATCCGGATTTTCCCGCTTCTGCCTATGATGAGAGTGCCTTGCAAAATGCCATTGCCGGAGGTGAGGGTTATGACTGGTATTATGCCTCGGATGCAGACAGGCGTGCCCGCAAGCGCACGGCAATAACGGATGGTCTGGCGGGCAAGCCGTGGGTATTCCGTTATAAGGATTTGCGCTCATGGTGGCAGAACCAGCATTTCAACCGCATCAATGGTGTGGAGCAGACACAACCTACCGCATGGCAACCCATGTCCAAGCCATTCTGGTTTACCGAGCTTGGCTGTGCGGCGGTTGATAAAGGGCCGAACCAGCCGAATGTATTTCCTGATCCGAAATCCTCGGAAAATGCTGTGCCATATTTCTCCGATGGCTCGCGCAGTGATATTGCGCCGGATCGTTTTTTGCGCGCGCATTTTTCCTATTGGAATGTTGCGGGAGAGCATAATCCTGTTTCGCCGCTCTATGGCGGTGCAATGCTTGATCCGGAACAGATTTATGTCTGGGCGTGGGATACGCGCCCGTTTCCAGAATATCCGCTGAAAGCAGATATCTGGGGCGATGCTGCCAATTGGGCAACAGGGCATTGGCTCAATGGCCGCCTGAGTGGTGTAGCGCTGGATGAATTGTTACTCGCTTTGCTGAAAGATTTCGGGCTTGAAGGGCTGGCTGATTGCCGTGGCGTTGAAGGCTATCTGTCCGGGTATATTGCCGATAATCCGGCGAGTGGCAGGGCATTGCTGGAACCGTTGATGGATATATTCGGGCTTGTGGCTTTTGAGCAAGTGAAGGGAACTCAGAGGCTGGTATTCCGCAGTCTCACACAACGCCAGAATCCCGTTGCCATTCAGGATTTTGCACTGGAAGGCGATCAGTCATTGCCGGTGCGTATTCTGGATGATGTGGAAGAATTGCCTGCAAGCGCAGAGATTTATTTCAGCGATGCCTTGCGGGATTATCAGTCCGGCAGTGCCTTGGCGCAAAAATCCGGCTGGCAGCGTGCCGGTCACGAAAGCCTGTCTTTATCTGCTGCCATGGAAAGCGGACAAGCGCAGGCACTGGCCGAAAGCTGGCTTGAAAGAAAACGGGCTGAACGCCGCACCGTTGCTTTTTCTGTGCCATGGTTGCAGGCAGGTTTGACAGTCGGTGACAGGGTGCGTGTGCCTGAACTGGCCGGAAATCGGGATTATGTCATTGTGAGCTTTGAGGACGGAGCGGCAAGGCGGGCTAAAGCCGTAGCGCTTGCGCCGGCTTTGCGTCGCCCTGATCGCACCCGTATGCCAGCGGTGCCTGTTTCCGGCGGTGTGACTGCCGGTCCGCCGCTGTTTCATATGCTGGATTTGCCGATGTGGCCCGGAATTGAAAATGAGAGCAGTCAGTTCCGCATCGCTTGTTATGCCAAGCCGTGGCGGGATGTGGCGCTTTTTGCCTCGCCGGAAGCGGGTGGCTATCAATTGCGCACAGTGATCCCCTATGCCGCAATCATGGGGGAGCTGACAACAGAGCTTGCAGGCGCCGCCAGCGGTCGTTTCATGCATCAGCAGAGTTTTGATATTCGTCTATATCACGGGGAATTACATTCTCAGTCTGTGTTGCAAGTGCTGAATGCCGCAAATACCGCTCTGGTGCAAAATAGCGCGGGCGGATGGGAGATTCTGCAGTATCAGGAGGCAGAAGAAATTGCTGCCGGTCACTGGCGGTTAAAGTCTTTGCTGCGCGGACAATCGGGAACAGAACCGGAGGCAGATATTGTAAAACCGTTAGGTGCGTCTTTTATTTTGCTGGATGATCGGGTTGTTCCTGCAGGATTGCAGAAGACTGAAAACGGTTTGATGCTGAACTGGCGTGCGGGGCCATCCGGTCGGGACTTTTCGGATGACTATTTTATTACCCAATCCGCTGCCGGTGGCATGAAAGCCTTAAAGCCTCTGAGTCCGGTTCATGTCAGATACAGACCGCAGCTAAACGGAGATATGCATTTTCAGTGGATCCGGCGCGGACGCATTGATGCGGATAGCTGGATGGGGGAGGATATTCCTCTAGGAGAAGTTACGGAAAAATATCAGGTACAACTGTGGCAGGATGGGGTGCTGTTGGAAAAAGCGGAAGTAACCCGACCGCATTATGTCTATTCCGGTCAGGTGCAACACGGTGTGCATTTGCGTTTGGAAGTCGCTCAGATCAGTCAGAGTTCCGGCGCGGGAGAGGCGGCTTCACTATCGTTTCGTTACTAAAACCAGTTGCGAAAAATATTTTCCAGCACACATGTTGAATTGAAAACGGGCTGATCCTTCGTAATTGACAGTTTTTAATGAATTTGGCAGCTTTGCCGCAGTTATGAAGACTTTCGTTTTTAGGGAACTAATGTTAACGAAAGAAAAAATCTAAGCATTTCCGGCAGTACAACAGAATGACCGTCCGGAAATAGGGTGAAACGATGTGAGCGGTTCCCGTGAACCTGTCGTTAATGGAAACGCTCCGGATGAGTGCCGTTTGTTTGATACACAAGATTGTTCATTCAACATTCAGGTAAGAGGCGTTAAAGTGAGCGTTATGATGACACAGAAACCAGTTCGCACATTTTTCGCTGCTTTTACTCTGCTCACCGGTATGACCGCAGCAGTTTTTACAAGCATTGTTCCATCTGCGGGCGCCGCAGGCTTGCAACGGCACGTACCTGCCGGTTTGCAACAGGCGCAGCCGCATATCATTCGCGTTGCCGGTGATTGTGCTGCCATCGGACAGCAGGTTGCTGCACAGCAGGGCGGTACGCTGACCAAAGCAACAGCTGCTGTTCAGAACGGCGCGCCGGTCTGTATTGTGGTTGTGCTGGTACCCGGACGTGACGGTGAACGTCCGCGCCGTGTGGAAGTTGCAGTACCGGCCAAGTAAAGCGGAAGCTTTAAAGTTTCGCCTGTAACTTACCGGACACTGACTTGTAATTCTCCCGTTTGCTCATTCTTGTAATGTGCTGTAAAAACAGATGCTGTCTGCATGGCAGACGGCACGCTGTATTATCGCTCCGAAAGACTGAAAAGGTTTGCTGATGAGAATTCTGATTGTTGAAGATGATAAGGATCTTAACCGTCAGCTGGCTGAAGCTCTCCGTGATGCAGACTATGTGGTCGATTGTGCTTTTGACGGCGAAGAAGGCCATTTTCTCGGCGATACTGAACCTTATGATGCGGTGATACTGGATATCGGCCTGCCGCAAATGGATGGGATCAGTGTTGTAGAGCGCTGGCGCCGTGAAGGCCGTTCCATGCCGGTGTTGATGCTGACAGCGCGTGACCGCTGGAGTGACAAGGTTGCCGGTATTGATGCCGGTGCTGATGATTATGTGGCGAAACCATTTCACATTGAAGAAGTTCTGGCGCGGTTGCGCGCTTTGATCCGCCGTGCGGCTGGTCATGCTTCATCGGAAATTGTCAGCGGTAAACTTGTGCTGGATACAAAGGCTTCAAAAGCAACGGTTGACGGTGCGGCTTTGAAGCTGACCTCTCATGAGTTCCGGCTGTTGTCTTATCTCATGCACCATATGGATGAAGTGATTTCCCGTACAGAACTGGTGGAGCATTTATACGATCAGGATTTCGACCGTGATTCCAATACGATCGAGGTTTTTGTCGGACGTCTGCGCAAGAAAATGGGCGTGGATATGATCGAGACCGTTCGCGGCATGGGATATCGCATCCGCTCTGACAATAATGATGGCAGTAAAGACTGAGATGCCGCTGTTTTCCGGGAAAGTCTTTGCTCTCGGTTTGCGCTCGCTGGCACTGCGTGTGGTAACGCTGTCAACATTATGGGTTATTATTGCCCTTGTTGTCGTTGCCACGCTCATTCAGTCGCTCTATCGGGATGCGGCAGAGCGCAGTTTTCAAAGCCTTTTATCCGCACATCTTTATAGTCTCGTCGGGGCGGTCAGTCTGACGCCGGAGGGCGAGCTTTACGGTAAGCCGGAGCTTGGTGAAATACGCTATGCCAGCGCTGATTCAGGCTGGTATTGGTCGGTTGATCCTGTGTCTGCAAGTGTGCGCGGGCATCTGGGCTCGGTTTCATTGGGCTCAAAAATAATTCCTGTAAAATCAGTTTCTGAAGCACCTTTCGACCAGTCATTCATGCGCAGTTATGTCGTGCAAACCAGCACTGGCGAGGATCTTTCTGTTGTTGAAACAGAGGTTGTTCTCGACAGTACGGATAAAATTGCCCGTTTCCGCGTGATGGGTAATCTGAATGAGGTGAAAGAAGAAATCAGCGATTTCCGCAACCGGCTTTATATCTATCTGGGGCTGTTCGGCCTTGGCAGTATTCTGATTAATGCGGCAATTATTCTGTTTGGTTTGCGACCGCTGGATCATGTGCGTCGCACGCTGGCGGATATCCGTGAGGGAAGAAGCAATCGTGTTGATGCGGACTTGCCTTTGGAGATCGCACCGCTCGCGCAGGAAATGAATGCCCTGATAGAAAATAACCACCGTATTGTGGAGCGGTCGCGGACGCAGGTGGGAAATCTTGCACATTCTCTGAAAACGCCGCTTTCTGTGCTGATGAATGAAGGCCGCAATATTGGCGGCCGTCAGGGGCAGTTGGTGATCGAGCAGAGTGATGCAATGCAGGTGCAGATCCAGCATTATTTACAGCGTGCACGCGTTGCAGCCCAGCGGGACAGTGTTGTTTTCAGGGCTCCGGTCACACCGGTGCTTGAGCGCATGATTCGTGTGACGGCTAAGCTTAATCCGCATTTGAAGGTTACATTTTCCAATCAGTTTCCCGCTGCAATCTTTGCCGGTGAAAAAGAAGATCTCGAAGAAATCGTCGGAAATATCATGGAGAACGCGGCCAAATGGGGGCGTTCAAAAATTCATCTGTCCCTGCGCGCCGCTCAGAAACCGGATGCAGGTGAAGGCGCAAGCAATCAGTTTGAAATCCTGATTGAGGATGACGGAGAAGGTCTACCTGCGGATAAAATGGCTGAAGCCCTGAAACGTGGGAAGCGCATTGATGAAAGCAAGCCCGGTACAGGTTTGGGGCTGGCAATTGTTCAGGATACGGTCAGGGAATATTGCGGGACTTTGGGGCTGAGTAAGGCATCTTTGGGTGGTCTTGCTGTGCAGATTACTTTGCCTGCAGTTTTAAGCTGAGCTTTGCTTTTAGCCGGTTTCAGGTATAACTGACCGCAGTCAGGCGCGTTATTCCTGATTTTGTTTTGTGTTGAGATGTCAAGGGAATGATTGCAGAGTGTGCTTTCAGCAGTCATAATGCTCTGCAAAGCGTTGCTGACAGGATGTTAAATTGCTCATGAAGTCGTCTTCCGTAGGTACATTGCGTAAACTTACTTTTATTCTTCCGCTGTTTGCTCTGACAGCCTGCTCCACATTGAACGCTTCAACATCAGGTTCGCCATCCCGAAATCCGCTGGCCGGAGGATCGGTCAGCAATGCAGTTCTGGCGCCGATGGGAAATGGTATTCTGGGCTCTGCCGGTTCGCAGCTCACGGCTTCTGATCGCAGGTCGGCAATCGAGGCGGAATATAAAGCACTGGAATATGCGCCGAAAGGTGAAGCGGTTTCATGGAAGGGGCGTTCTGGCAAAGCTTCCGGTGAGGTAACTGCTGCGCAGCCTTATCAGGTCGGTTCCCAGAATTGCAGGCAATATAGCCATAGTTTTACCGTTGACGGAGCGCCGCAGTTGGTGCGCGGCACTGCCTGCCGCAATGATGATGGTAGCTGGACACCGCTGACCTGATTTAGCCTCTGTGCAAAACTTGATTAAGGCAGGTTTTGCACAGGACTGAACTGCCGGACGGCTTTGCGGCCAAATGACCTATACCCTGATAATTTGCCAACAGGCAGTTGGTTTTACCGGGCAGGTAGATTAAGTCTCCGGTCATGGATTTCTGGCTTGTTTCTGCACTTTTAACTTTCGCTGCAATTCTTATCGTCATGTTGCCTCTGACACGAAAAGACACCGTGTCCGTGGCTGAGGGCGAGGAAGACCGCTCGGTTTATATTCAGCAGCTGAAAGAGATTGATTCCGATCTGGCGCGTGGTCTGCTGGATGAGCAGTCGGCTGAACAAGCCCGACTCGAAATATCCCGTCGCATTCTTAAGAATGACCGTCGTATGACGGATGCGGCTGCAGGTGCTGAAGGCAAAGCCACGGGCGCTGCTGAAAAGAAGTATCTGTTCAGTGCAAGCGACCGTTGGGCGATTATTCTTGTCTTATTGTTCATTCCGGCAGTCAGCTGGGGTGTCTATGCAGCAATCGGTACGCCCGATCTGCCTGCGCAGCCACTGGCTGAACGCAAAAACACAATGATTCAGGATAAAAGCGCAGCCGAACTGATCGCACAGGCCGAAGCGCATCTGGCAAAGACGCCGGATGATGGTCGTGGCTGGGCGATACTTGCGCCGATTTATCTGCGCATTGGCCGCGTTGACGATGCCATTAATGCCTACCGCAAGGCTCTGGAACTGCTTGGTGATGATGTTGATCGTCTGATCGGTCTCGGGGAAGCCCTGACGATTAAAGCCAACGGGCAGGTCACTGAAGAGGCTCTTGCTCTCTTCGAGAAAGCCGGAACAATCGAACCGTCCGACATGCGTCCGCCTTTGATGAAGGCACGGGCATTGCTGCAGGCCGGTAAGCGGGATGATGCAATCAATGTCTTGCAGATCATTCTCAATACATCACCTGAAGATGCACAATGGCGCGCTGATATTGAGCAGACGATTGCCAATCTGAAATCAGGCGGCGCGGCTCCTTCAACTGCACCGTCGCAGGCTACGCAGACACAGGCAGTTCAGGCACCAGGCCCGACAGCTGAAGATGTTGAAGCCGCTGCCGCCCTGAGTGAGCAGGGGCGGAAAGATATGATCCGTTCCATGGTGGATGGTCTGGCTGCAAAACTACAAGACAACCCGACGGATATTGATGGCTGGGAGCGTTTGCTGCGCGCATATGTCGTGCTTGGTGAGCGTGATAATGCTGCCGAAGCTTTGCGAAAAGCTGTTAAAGTTCTGCCGGAAAATGACCGGAAGCGGCTTACTCAGGTCGCCTCCCGGTTAGGACTGGATACGACGGGAGTTCAGAAGTGACCCATAGTCAGTTATCGGCATCATCCTCTGCAGAAAACCGCCCACCGCGGGTTTCACAGGTTATGCGCAACCGCAAACGCAAGCGCCTGATTTTGATCTCCGGCGCCATGGCCGTTTTGGCGCTGGCTATTGGTCTGGTGCTGATCGCCTTCAGTCAGGATATTCGCTATTTCCGTACACCTGATGATGTGACAGCAGAAGATATTGCATCGGGTGCGCGTTTCCGTCTTGGTGGTCTGGTCGAGGCTGGTTCTGTGGTCCGTGGCGCTGATAAACATGTGCAATTTGCTGTCACAGACACGCTGAAACAGGTGACAGTCACCTATGAAGGCATTTTGCCGGATCTGTTCCGTGAGGGGCAGGGCGTTGTCGCAGAAGGCCGTTTTACGCCCGATGGTGTTTTTATCGCAGATAATGTTCTGGCAAAGCATGACGAAAATTACATGCCGAAAGATGTTGCAGACAGTCTGAAAGAAAAAGGTGTCTGGGAAGGGAACTAAGCTGCTCTTAAGCAGGCTTTGTTTGAAACCCCATTCCAAAAGCTGAATATTGCGTGTTTCGGATGCGCAATATTCAACAGGCAGGATAAATAGAATGAGCGTTGAAATCGGACATTTCGCACTGGTACTGGCACTGGCTTTGGCCTTGGTGCAGTCCTTTTTGCCGATCATCGGAGCAAAACGGAATGATTCCCGATTGATGAGCGTTGCAGAGCCTTGCTCTGCGGCCGTGTTTGCACTGGTTCTGTTATCGTCGGCAATGCTGGTCCATGCCTATGTTACTTCTGATTTCTCCGTGCTCAATGTGGTTGAAAACTCCCACTCGCTGAAGCCTTTACTATTTAAAATTACCGGAGTCTGGGGCAATCACGAAGGCTCGATGATGCTCTGGGTGCTGATCCTGACATTTTTCAGTGCGCTGGTTGCAGTCTTTGGCAGTAATCTTCCGAACACATTGCGGGCAAATGTTCTGGCTGTGCAGGGGTGGATTGCCACAGCATTCTTAAGCTTCATTCTTTTCACATCCAATCCGTTTATCCGGATTATTCCGGCACCGATTGAAGGACAGGATCTCAACCCTATCCTGCAGGATATCGGCCTCGCCATTCATCCGCCGATGCTCTATCTCGGCTATGTCGGCTTTTCAGTTTGTTTCTCCTTCGCTGTTGCTGCGCTGATTGACGGTCGTATTGATGCCGCATGGGCACGCTGGGTACGACCTTGGACGCTGACCGCATGGATTTTTCTGACCGGCGGTATCTCCATGGGCTCTTACTGGGCTTATTATGAACTGGGCTGGGGCGGCTGGTGGTTCTGGGATCCGGTTGAAAACGCATCCTTCATGCCATGGCTGATCGGCACCGCGCTTCTGCATTCCGCGATTGTGATGGAAAAACGCGGCGCTTTGAAGATCTGGACAATTTTGCTGGCTCTGCTGACATTCTCGCTGTCATTGCTCGGTGCATTCCTTGTCCGCTCAGGCGTGCTGACTTCGGTACACAGCTTTGCCACCGATCCGGGGCGTGGCTTGTTTATTCTCGCTATTCTGGTGTTCTTCATCGGCGGCTCACTGGCATTGTTTGCCTTGCGCGCACAGACATTGACGACCGGAACCATGTTTCAGCCGGTGTCGCGTGAAGGTGCGCTGGTGCTGAACAACCTGTTCCTGAGCACGGCTACGGCAACCGTGCTGATCGGTACGCTTTATCCGCTTTTGCTTGAGGCAATGACCGGAACCAAGATTTCCGTCGGCGCACCGTTTTTCAATATGACTTTCGGCCCGCTGATGATCCCCTTGCTGGCCGCCGTACCATTCGGCCCGCTGCTGGCATGGAAACGTGGCGATCTCTATGCGGTGGCACAGCGCCTGATGTGGGTTTTCGGCCTGTGTCTCCTGAGCGTGGGACTGGTGCTTATTCTGATTGATCCGCGCGCTGTCTGGGCTGCTTTCGGTATTGGTCTGGGTCTGTGGGTTATTCTCGGCAGCCTGATGGATATCGTGACCAAAGCCGGTTTTGGTAAGGTTGAGCTTTCGCGGGCATTCCCGCGCTTGCTGGGGCTGCCGCGTTCGGTATTCGGCACTGCTCTGGCGCATATGGGGCTTGGCATTACCTTGCTGGGTATCGTGATTGTGTCCAGTTTCGGTACGGAACAGGTTGTCACCATGAAACAGGGGGAAACGGTTGCTTTCTCCGGTTATCAGTTACGTTATGATGCGCAACAGCCTTTTGCCGGTTCAAACTATACGGAAGATCAGGGATTGTTCTCTCTGCTCGACAGCAGCGGCAATACAATCGGTAATGTTATGGCGGCAAAGCGCTTCTATCCGGCACGTAATATGCCGACGACCGAAGCCGGTATCCTGACCCGTGGCGTTAATCAGTATTATGTTGCACTGGGCGATGCTCTGGAGAATGGTGGTATGGTCGTGCGCCTCTGGTGGAAACCATCGGTGACGCTGATCTGGCTTGGCACGGTTGCTATGGTTCTTGGCGGGCTCTTGTCTCTGATGGACAGACGTCTGCGTGTCGGTGCTCCGGCCAGAGCTAAAAAGACGGTGAAAGCAGTAAGCGGGGTGGCATGATGAGCCTGTTGAAAAATCTGTGCAGCCGTTCCTTCTGTATCTTGCTCATTGCTGTGAGCATCGCCGCCGGTAGTTTGCTGACTGCAAATGTTCATAACGCATGGGCGGTTAATCCGGATGAAGTTCTGGCTGATCCTGTGCTGGAAAAACGTGCGCGTGATCTGTCTGCCGGTTTGCGTTGCATGGTGTGTCAGAACCAGTCGATTGATGATTCCGATGCCGATCTGGCGCGTGACCTGCGTTTGCTGGTGCGTGAGCGTCTGGTACAGGGCGACAGCGACGAACAGGTTATTGATTTTCTGGTGTCGCGTTATGGCGAGTTCGTGCTTCTCAAACCGCGTCTCGATAAGCAGACAATCATCTTGTGGAGCTTCCCTGTCATTATTCTGATTATTGGTATCAGCGTTATTTGGTTTTCACGTCGTAAGGCCGGCAGCACGCAGCCACAGATTGTTCCGCTGAATGACGAGGAAAAACAACGTCTTCAAAATCTTCTGGACGGCAAATAACCGGAATTTCGTAACCTTACGAAAAATTCATGTTTCAGAAATTATCCGGTAATGTTCGGTAAGCTATCTCTTGTGAGGAATAGTTGATAATCTTTAGCTGGTTATCTGCCCTCTCAGGAGATATTTTATGTCTGATATTAAGTCATCTTCCCGTCGTCCGCTGACCCGCATTTTCTTGTCCGCCGCTCTGGCCGGTACAATTCTGGCGACTGGCCCTCTGGCATCAATCTCGTCTGCGCAGGCAGCTCCGGTCAGCGTGACTGCTCAGGCTCAGCCTGGTTTTTCTGAACTGGTTGAAAAAGTTCGCCCTGCCGTTGTGAGTGTGCGCGTGAAAAGCGATGTGCAGAACACACGCAATGATCGCACCCAGTATTTTGGCGGTAATGGTCTTGACCAGTTGCCGGACGGCCATCCTTTAAAGCGCTTCTTCAAAGAATTCGGTAATCCTTATGGTCCTGATGGTGAACAGGCGCGCCCGAATAAGCGCCAGAAGCGCGGTGATCGCGGTCATGCCCGTCCGTTTGCTCAGGGCTCAGGCTTCTTCATTTCTGAAGACGGCTATGTCGTCACCAATAACCACGTTGTGACAGATGGCGATTCATTCTCCGTTGTGATGGATGACGGCACCGAACTTGATGCCAAGCTGATCGGCACTGATGCCCGTACAGACCTTGCCGTGCTGAAAGTCGATGATAAGCGCAAATTCACTTATGTGGCTTTCGATGATGACAGCACTGTCAAAGTCGGGGACTGGGTTGTCGCCGTAGGTAATCCGTTCGGTCTTGGCGGTACTGTGACTGCCGGTATTGTTTCTGCCCGTGGCCGTGATATCGGAGCAGGCCCTTACGATGACTTCATCCAGATTGATGCGGCGGTAAACAAAGGTAACTCCGGCGGCCCTGCTTTTGATCTGACCGGTAAGGTTGTCGGTATTAACACCGCAATCTTCTCGCCATCGGGCGGCAGTGTTGGTATTGCCTTTGCAATTCCGGCATCCACTGCAAGTAAGGTTGTGGATCAGCTGATTAAGAAGGGCTCGGTTGAGCGCGGCTGGATCGGTGTGCAAATTCAGCCGGTGACCAAGGAAATCGCAGATTCGCTCGGTCTTGCAGAAGATAAAGGCGCAATCGTTGCCGAACCACAGGCTGATGGTCCTGCCGCTAAAGCGGGTATCGTTGCCGGTGATGTGATTACGGCAGTGAATGATGAGACCGTGAAAGATCCGCGTGATCTGGCTAAGAAAGTTGCTGCGATCAATCCGGGCGAAAAAGCCAGCCTGACGATCTGGCGCAAAGGCAAGGCTGAGACTGTCAGTATTGAAATCAAAGCCTATCCGGATGACCAGAAACAGGGCGACAAGAGCGCTGCTACATCATCGGGTGAGAGTGAAACCCTTGATGATTACGGCCTCACAGTCACACCGGATGACAGCGGCAAAGGCGTTGTCGTAACCGATGTTGATCCTGACAGTGACGCAGCTGACAAGGGCATGCGCGCAGGCGATACAATTGTGACCGTGAATAATAAGGATGTGAAATCCGCATCTGACATTAACGCAGCGATTAAAGATGCTGTGAAAAACGGACGCAAGGCAGTTCTGCTGCAGGTTCAGCGTAATGGCCAGAACAGCTTTGTTGCTCTGCCGGTTGATCAGGGCTGATCTGTTCTGATAGGTTGAAATAAGAAAAGGCGGTGCTTGAACAGCGCCGCCTTTTCAAACATTTACACTCTGCTTTGAGGGTTGCTGATGCGTATTTTGATTATTGAAGATGACCGCGAAGCGGCCCGGTATCTGGAAAAAGCTTTTGCTGAAGCCGGACATATAGCTGATGTCGCCGGTGATGGCGAAACCGGCTATACGCTGGCTGAGAATAATCATTATGACGTGCTGATTATTGACCGCATGCTGCCGAAGCGTGACGGGCTTTCTGTCATTGCCGGATTGCGCGCACAGGGGCAAACCACACCGGCGCTCATTCTTTCAGCTCTGGGGCAGGTGGATGACCGTGTAACAGGTCTGCGTGCCGGCGGCGATGATTATCTCACCAAGCCTTATGCATTCTCGGAGCTGCTGGCGCGGGTTGAGGTTTTGCAGCGCCGTGTCAGCCCGAAAGAGGCAGACACAGTTTACCGCGTTGGCGATCTGGAACTCGACCGTCTGTCTCATACGGCGCGTCGTGCCGGTACCGAGATCAATTTGCAGCCGCGCGAATTTCGCCTGCTGGAATATCTGATGCGTCATGCGGGACAGGTGGTAACCCGCACGATGCTGCTGGAAAATGTCTGGGATTATCACTTCGACCCGCAAACCAATGTGATCGATGTTCATATCTCGCGCCTGCGCTCCAAAATCGAAAAAGATTTTGATGAGCCTTTACTGCATACCGTGCGCGGAGCCGGGTATATGCTGAAGGCGGGAACATCCGCAGCCAAATCCAAAGTGGCGGACAGCCAATGATGAACCGGCTGAGCGCCTTGCTGAGCACGACAGCTGTCCGGTTGTCGGCTTTATATTTGTTGCTGTTTCTGCTCAGTGCGATGGCGCTGTTTTTCTATATGACCAACCTGTCGGTCAATTTTTTGACTGCACAGACACAGAAAGCCTTGCTCGATGAAGTGACAAGCGTCACGCAGTCTTATGAGCGCGGTGGTATTCCGCTGCTGGTGCGCACGATTGACCGGCGCTCCCGCCAGCCCGGTGCTTTTCTTTATCTGATTTCTGATCCTGCAGGGCGTATTCTCTCCGGCAATGTGGAGAGTCTTGAGCCGGGCGTGCTGGATATTAGCGGCATGTCTGACCGGCCATTCACCTATATGCGCTATGGCGAACAGGGCAATGCCGAGAAACACAAGGCAATTGCCATTGTCTTCGCTATCCCGAATGGTATGCGCGTTCTGATCGGCCGCGATCTGAGCGAGCCGGAACTGTTCCGCGATATTATGCGCCGTGCTTTGGTGCTGGCGCTGGGCATCATGGGAATTGGCGCTTTCCTGATCTGGTATTTTGTCGGTCGCAGGGCGTTGTTACGTCTCAAACAGGTGTCGAGTTCCTCACAACGCATTATGGCTGGTGATCTGGGAGAGCGTCTGCCGGTTAGCGGTTCAGGCGATGAATTTGACCGGCTGTCGATTAATCTGAACGCTATGCTGGGGCGGATTGAAGAGCTGAATGACGGGCTGAAACATGTCTCGGACAATATCGCCCATGATCTGAAAACGCCGCTGACGAGACTGCGTAATAAGGCGGAAGCCACACTTTCCGGCCAGAAAGAGAATACGGAATATCGCGCGGCTCTGGAAGATATTATTGCCGAATCCGATCAGCTGATCCGCACGTTTAATGCGATCCTGATGATCTCGCGCCTTGAGGCCGGTTACTCATCCGAGAATATGGAAGTGCTGCCGGTCAATCCGATCCTGCATGATGTGGCAGAGCTTTATGAGCCGGTTGCGGAAGATGCGGGACTGGAGCTTGTGGTTGAAGCTGGTGCGGATATCAGCCTGCGGATCAATCGTGAGCTGGTTGGCCAGACCATTTCCAATCTGATTGATAATGCGATCAAATATTCACCAGTCGCGGATGAGGGCGGTGAAAACCGGACAAAGATCACCGTGGCGATGAAGCAAGAGGGCGATCAGATATTAATCAGCGTTGCCGATCAGGGCGCGGGTATTCCGGAAGCGATGCGCGAACAGGCGACAGAGCGTTTTGTGCGCCTTGAGGAAAGCCGTACACAGCCGGGCTCCGGTCTTGGTCTCAGTCTGGCAAAAGCGGTGATGAAACTGCATGGCGGTAGTCTGATGCTGGAAGATAATTCACCGGGACTGCGGGTTGTTCTTGCTTTTCCTGCCCTGCCTGAGACAAAACAGTAATCAGGTAGGAATCTACAGCGCATCCCGAAAAGTGCGTAGCGGTTTTCGGATAAGATGCGCGGCAACAAAGGGACAGAGCATTTCTTCTGTTTTAAATGAAACGGGAAATGCTCTGGGGGTGGAATTGCAGCATGACCGGTGTTTTGTTTTTTGATAGTTCGCTGAAATCTCTGACAGTTCCCGATCCGCAACAGGCAAAGATTTACCTGCAAAATTTATCAAGAGCGGCGGCGGAGCGCGGATGCAGTGCTCTGAGCCGCTATCTTGAAACCGCAGATGAAACCGGATTTTTAACAGCGATTCTCGATTGCTCATCTTTCCTGAGGGAAGTGACAGAAACCTGTCCTGAAATTCTGGAAAGCCTGTTTACCGCGCCGCTCGATGCACTGCTGGCACAGGCATTGGAGCAGATTGCTGCTCTGGGTATTGATCCGGAAATGACGGAAAATCGCTTGATGACGGAACTGCGTCGTCTCAAGAAAACTGCCCATGTGCTGATTGCGCTCGATGATCTGGCAGGCTTTGCCGATGTGATGCAGACCACCAATCGCCTGAGTGATCTCGCAGAGGCTAGCCTGCGCGCTGCCGTACAATTCCTGCTGCTTGAAAGTGATGCAAAAGGCAAGCTGGCTTTGCCTGATCGTAACGACCCTGAAAAAGACAGTGGGCTGATTGTGCTCGGTATGGGTAAGTTCGGCGCAAGAGAGCTGAATTATTCTTCCGATATTGATCTGATTATTTTTATCGACAGTGATCGTCCGGCAATTACCGACCCTTACGAATGTGTTGATCTGTTCTCACGCATGGCGCGGCGGCTGGTCAAGATTTTGCAGGACAGAACGGCGGACGGCTATGTCTTCCGTGTGGATTTGCGTCTGCGCCCTGATCCGGGGGCAACGCCACTGGCTATTCCGGTGAGCGCAGCACTGCATTATTATGAGGGGCGCGGCCAGAACTGGGAACGCGCGGCGATGATTAAAGCGCGCCCTGTCGCCGGTGATATCGCTTCGGGCGAGCAATTTATCAAAGAACTTGCACCCTATGTCTGGCGCAAATATCTCGATTATGCGGCGATTGCCGATATTCATTCGATCAAGCGTCAAATCCATGCGCATCGCGGTCATGGTGATATTGCTGTGCGCGGCCATAATGTGAAACTCGGGCGCGGCGGCATCCGCGAGATCGAGTTTTTCGTGCAGACCCAGCAGCTGATTGCAGGCGGGCGCTTTCCTGAATTGCGCGGCTCGCAAACGCTGGCGATGCTGACCAAGCTCTACGAGCGTGGCTGGGTGGGTGAAAATGCGCGCGATCAGCTGAGCCGCAATTATCAATTTCTGCGCAATGTCGAACACCGTATTCAGATGGTGGCTGATGAACAGACGCATATTCTGCCGGAGGATGATGAAGGTTTCAGCCGCATCGCTTCGATGATGGGCTATCCGGATAATGAAAGCTTCACAGCGGAGTTTTTGGCCGTTCTGCGCACTGTTGAAAAACATTATGCGGCATTGTTTGAGCAAGCGCCGGAACTTGGCAGCAGCGGCGGCAATCTGGTCTTTACCGGCGAGACGGACGACCCTGATACGCTGCAAACCCTGTCACAGCTTGGTTTTGAGCGTCCGAGTGATATTTGTCGTATCATCCGCACATGGCATTTTGGCCGTTACCGCGCAACGCAAACGGCAGAAGCGCGTGAACGCTTAACCGAACTCACACCCGCCTTGCTGAATGCCTTCGCGGCAACCGAGCGTGCCGATGATGCTTTGCTGCGTTTTGACGGTTTTCTGCAAGGTCTGCCATCCGGTATTCAACTTTTCAGCCTGCTGCAATCCAATCCGGCATTGCTCAACCTGTTGGTTTTGGTGATGAGCGCGGCACCGCGTCTGGCTGAAATTATCACCCGTAAGCCGCATGTCTTTGACGGTATGCTCGATCCGCGCATTTTCTCCGAATTGCCAACGCGTAGCTATCTCGAAGAGCGGTTGGATACATTCCTCACCCATGACGAGCCTTATGAAGAAACGCTCGACCGTTTGCGTATTTTTGCGGCCGAACAGCGGTTTCTGATCGGTATCCGCTTGCTGACCGGTGCGATTGACGGTGTGCGTGCGGGCAGGGCTTTCTCTGATCTGGCCGAGCTGATGATCGATCGTGCGTTGAGTGCGGTGATGAAAGAATTCACCATCCGCCATGGCCAGATTGCCGGTGGGCGTATTGCAGTGCTGGCGATGGGAAAACTGGGAAGCCGCGAACTCACCGCCGGTTCTGATATTGATATCATCCTGCTCTATGACCACGATGCGGATGCTGATTATTCAGACGGCGAGAAGCAGCTTGCCGCATCGCAATATTATATCCGTCTGACACAGCGCCTGATCGCGGCACTGTCCGCACCTATGGCCGAGGGTGTGCTTTATGAGGTGGATATGCGCCTGCGCCCAAGCGGCAATAAAGGGCCGGTGGCAACCCATATTGAGGCTTTCGGTAAATATCAGCGCAATGATGCATGGGTATGGGAGCATATGGCGCTGACCCGCGCCCGTGCTATTGCCGGTGACCAGTCGTTCCGTGACGAGATTGATGCGGAGGTCGATGCTATTCTCGCCATTCCTTCAGAGGTGAAAAAGACCGCGAAGGAAATGACCGATATGCGCGCGCTGATTGCCAGTGAAAAACCGCCGCGTGATAGTTGGGATTTGAAGTTGCGTTCCGGTGGCCTGATTGATCTGGAATTTATCGCCCAGTTCGCCGTGCTGACAGGGCAGGTGGCGACAGAGACCCGTCACACTTCCACAGAGTTAAATCTGCGTCATCTGAAGTCGGATTTTTCCAGTCCTGCACTGGCCGAAGAACTGGCCACAGCCCATCATTTCTACAGCAATCTCACGCAGATCATTCGACTGTGCGTGGATGATAATACAGGGCGTGAGGATTATCTGCCGGGCTTGCTGGATTTGCTGTGCCGCGCTGCTGAATTACCGGATATTGCCCATGTCGAGCATCAGCTGGATCAGACGACAGATACCGTGGCCAAAGCCTTTAAACAATTGCTTAAAGGCTGATCTCATGCGGCAACATCATTGCTGATCTGGTTTGTACCGGTAGCCACAACGCGATCCGGAATGCGCACGGAAACAATGGTGCCCACACCTTCTGTCGAGCAGATGCGCAGGGCGCCATTATGCAACTCAGCCAATGAGCGCGAGATAGCAAGTCCCAGACCGGAGCCCGTATGGGTCTTGGTGAATTGGTTTTCTACCTGTTCAAACGGATGGCCGAGCTTCTTCAGCGCATCACGCGGAATACCGCAGCCGGTATCCTTGATGGTGAGGATCAGCGCACCATTGGTCTTGCGGGCGCGCACCAGAATGCGGCCGCCGTCGCCGGTGAACTTCACAGCATTGGACAGAAGATTAATCAGCACCTGCTTGATCGCACGGCGGTCAGCGCTGGCGGTGATCGTGTCGGCAATGCTGGTTTCAACGGCAATATGCTTCTGTTCTGCCTGCAGAGAGATCACACGCACGGTTTCTTCAATCAGCGGATAGAGATCAATCTCTTCGCGATCCAGAGAGAAATGACCGGCTTCAATCTTCGACATATCGAGAATGTCATTGATAACATTGAGCAGATAATTGCCGCTGGTATGAATGTCGTGAATATATTCCGCATAACGCTCGGAACCGAGCGGGCCGAATGTACCTGCCGAGATCATTTCGGAGAAACCGATAATCGCATTGAGCGGCGTGCGCAATTCATGGGACATATTGGCAAGAAATTCAGACTTGGCACGGTTCGCGCTTTCCGCACGTTCCTTTTCTGTCGCATATTTGGAGGCCAGTTCTGACAGCTCGCGCACGCGGTCTTTCTCCGCTTTACGGGCAAGGCTCAGATCCTGAATAGTCGCCATCAGACGACGCTCACTATCCACCAGACGTTCCTGATGCAGCTTCAGCTGGGTAATGTCTGTACCAACCGATACAAGACCGCCGTCCTGCGTGCGGCGTTCGTTGACCTGCAGCCAGCGGCCATCGCCAAGCTGGCGCTCGAAAGTCTGCGCACCGCTGCGGTCGTTCTCATTGGCCATGCGGCGTTCAAAGGCGGCAGGGCGCAGCAGCGGTTGAATATCTTCGCGCGTTACACCGGCTTTCAGTGCTGTGGCAGGCAGACCTGCATATTCATTATATTTGCCGTTGGACATCACCAGACGGCTCTCGGCATCCCAGAGAACGAAAGCCTCGGAAATGCTTTCAATCGCCTCACGGATGCGCAGATCGGCTTCTGCTGTCGCCTGCGCAAAGCGGTGCTGTTCGCTGACGTCAAAAGCAATACCAACCAGATGCACATCACCTTCATTGGCGATTTCCGCACGTACGCGCATCCACACCCAGTAGCCGTCGGCATGGCGCATACGCAGCACTTTGTCGACCTGACGCAATTCGCCGGACATAACCTGCGTGGCGATTTCGTAGAGGTCACCATCCACCGGATTAACAATCGCGGCTACATCGCCAAAGGACAGCACACTGTCTACCGCTTCATAGCCGAGCATTTCATACATTGAGCGCGACCAGTACATGCGTCCGCGCGCCATATCCCAGTCCCAGAGACCGCAGCGTCCGCGCGCCAGTGCCAGATCAATCCGCTTCTGAATCTGATGGGAGAAATCATCGGCATCGCGGGCACGCGCTGCCTGAGAGAAATAAGCGTAAAGAATAGCCAGGAGCACACCGGCGGTCGCAGCAAACAGCGTAATATTCAGCGAGAGAACCTGTCGCCAGTCTTTAAAAATTGCTTTTTCAGTGTTGAAAGTCAGAACAGAAAAGGCACCGGCCGCAGCAGCCTGCACATTTTGCGGTTCAACTTTTTCAGCGGCTGCAAAAGCCGCTTCACTGCGATATTTTACAGGCAACACACCAGCGCGGCTGCCAAACATCAAGAGCGGCTGTGCTTCGGTGAACAGCGTCTCGGCCTGAATGCCGAGCAATTGACGGCCGCTCAGAGCGGCAACGATCTTTGAGTTTTCATCGAGAATGGCAAGTTCAAGATCTGCATTAATCAAGCCCTGCGAACGCAGTTCAACCAGTAAATTCTGGATGGAACTATAGTCACCGTCGCTGTCCGCAGGCGGTACAGATTCAATCTGTTTTTGCAGCTTCGAAGCGACATGCGCGGCAGTCAGCGCCATTTGGTGGCGGGCATCGCTTTCGATCTCGTCACGCTGATTGAGCAGCGACAACATGCGCGCACCGGCGAGAATAATCAGAAAAGCAATAATCAGCACCGGCACGACGCGGCGCAGCAATGGCTCGAGGGAAAGGAGCTTACGGTAGGCAGGGCCCGACAACAGATAAACATAGCCGGAAAGCTTGAAACGCTTGCGCTGGCTTTGTCTTTCTGAGGTGTAACGGACACCATTCGGCGCGCGGTACGCGTCGGTATTTGCCATCCTGTGGCCCCTCATCTGAGTGGTTGCTTTTGAAGTGATTCGGGGTGAGAAATCCGAATAACCCTAATGAATCAAATGTGATTCGCTGTGTCCAGTGCTTTTAATTAATAATTAATAAAAAACCTGCGCCGATTCGAAGGTGATTCGATCAGTTTTCGGAAGGTGACACGTGAGGTCAGCGCTGCATGATTCTGATTTGATTCAGAAATACACTGCCGTTCAGTCTTTATCGTAAAACATTGTGTTCTTTTTAAAGCGTTTCCTGAAATGCAGAAGACGGGTGCGGAAGTTCTGATGAGCTTCCGCACCCTTATTTTATCAGGCCAGCATGCGTTCTGTAATATCACGCACATCAGCTGAGAGGTTTTCAGCCTGAGCGATGGTTTCCAGTGCTGTTTTCAGATGCTCGCGGCGTGCCGGTTCCAGCGTTTTCCATGAGCGCAGGCTGGTCAGCAGGCGCGACGCCAGTTGCGGATTTTCACGGTCAATTGTCAGGATCAGATTGGTGAAAAACGCATAGGTTTTGCCGTCCGGCCGGTTGAAGCCGGTCGGATTGCCTGCTGCAAAAGCACCAAGCAAAGCGCGTGTTCTGTTCGGATTGTCGAGCGAGAACAGCGGATGCTGCATCAGTTGCTGCACAGTTTCCAGCGCATCAGGAGCAGGGCGGCGCGCCTGCACACCAAACCACTTGTCCATTGCCAGCGGTACATTGCCATAGTCTTTTTCAAACTGTGCCAAGGCCTGTGTCGCATTGTCATGACCGTAAAAGCGATGTACCAGCAAGGTCAGAGCTGCAATCTTGTCTGTCATATTGTCAGCGTCATTGAACTGGGCATAGACCCGCGCAGGGTCGTTATCCGAGGCTGCAAGATAGCTCAGCAAGACTGCTTTAAGCGCGCGTTTTCCTGCACCTTCCGCATCCGGTGTGAAAGCTGCGTTGTCTTGCAGGCTCGCATAGGTTTTGGCGAACAGCGCAGCATTCTGCGCGGCAATCACGGAGAGCAGTGCTTCTCTGCTACTGCGGATCAGGTCAGGATCAATATTGCTGCCAAGCTCGCGGGCAATATCCGCTTCTTCCGGCAGGGAGAGGCATAGCGCACGGAAAGCGTGATCCAGTGTCTCATCCTGCACCAGTTCAGCCAATAATTCTGCCAGTGCCGGATCGAATGCGACCGGCTCCTGCAGGCGCAATTTTTCAACATTGCTCATAATGGCAGTGCTCATCAGCTGATGAATGACCTGCCAGCGGCCAAAAGCATCACTGTCGTGACGGGCAAGAAACAATTGCTCCTCACGGCTCAGCTGCTGGCTGAGATGCACCGGCGCGGAGAAACCGCGCAACAGCGAGAGAACCGGCTTTTCAGCAATATTGTGAAATGTCCAGCTTTGTGATGCTTCACGCAGATGCAGGACATCGCCTTCAAGTCCTGCTCCCTCATAGGAAGTAACAGCAATATCTTTGCCATCGGCACCGATCAGCCCGAATTTGACCGGAATATGCATGGGCTGCTTATGGCTCTGACCTGGTGTCGGATCCGTCTTTTGTCCCAAAGTGAGGCGCAGGCTCCGGCTTGCGGCATCATAGTCACTGCTGACAGTCACAAGCGGTGTACCTGCCTGATCGTACCACAGCGCAAAATGGGCGAGGGAGCGACCGGTCACATCCTCAAAACATTTTATGAAATCCTCAATCGTCGCGGCTTCACCATCATGGCGGCTGAAATAGAGATCAAGACCTTTATAGAAAGATGCATCACCAATAATGGTGCGCAACATACGGATCAGTTCACTGCCTTTTTCATAAACGGTTGCCGTGTAGAAATTATTGATCTCGCGATATTCTTTCGGCCGTACCGGATGTGCCAGCGGGCCGCCGTCTTCCGGAAATTGCTGTGCTTTGAGGATTTTCACCTCGTCAATGCGATGCACGGCGCGGGAACGCATGTCACTGGAAAATTCGTGGTCGCGATAAACAGTCAGGCCTTCTTTCAGGCAAAGCTGAAACCAGTCACGGCAGGTAATGCGGTTGCCCGTCCAGTTGTGGAAATATTCATGAGCAATCACCGCTTCGATACCGGCATAATCCGTATCAGTGGCCGTCTGCGGATCAGCGAGAACATATTTATCGTTAAAGATGTTCAGCCCTTTATTCTCCATCGCGCCCATGTTGAAATCAGACACGGCAACGATGTTGAAAATATCGAGATCATATTCGCGGCCATAAACCTCTTCATCCCAGCGCATTGAGCGTTTCAGTGCGTCCATTGCATAGGTCGCGCGGTCTTCATTGCCGTGCTCGACATAGATATTCAGCGCGACTTGCCTGCCGTTAAGCGTGGTGAACTGATCGCTGATCGAACCGAGATCACCGGCAACCAGTGCAAAAAGATATGACGGCTTGGGGTGCGGATCATGCCACAGCGCATAATGACGACCATTGGCGAGATCGCCGCTGTTTTGAAGATTGCCGTTGGAGAGCAGAATTGGCGCAGCCTGTTTGTCTGCCTCAAGACGAACCGTATAGACCGAGAGAACATCCGGCCGGTCGGGGAAATAGGTTATGCGGCGGAACCCTTCCGCTTCACATTGGGTCGTATAGACATTGCTGGAACGATAAAGCCCCATCAGCTGCCGGTTGGTTGTCGGGTTGATCCTTGTGACAATCTCCAGCGTAAACGCGCTCTGTTGCGGCAGGGAGCGGATGGTGAGCAGTTCCGGCGTTGCGGTATAATCACTGACCGGCTTGTCATTGATCTGCAGGCTCACCAGTTCCAGCTCATCGCCGTTCAGTATCAGCGGCGCGGTGAGGGAAACACCGTCGCGGCGCTCAATGGTCAGGCGGGCTGTGACAATGGTTTTTTCCGGATCAAGCTGAAAATCCAGCTCGGTTTTGCGTATCAGATAATCTGACGGGCGGTAATCTTCGAGGCGAAAGACATGACCTGTATCGGTACGCATAACTGCTCCTGAACTGACTTAAAACATATGGATATGAAGCTAAAACATTTCGTGGACGGGTGAAACCGCCTGTGACGAGAAATTCCTGTGATTGTTTCAAATGATAATATGAAGCGCCTGTTTCGCCAGCACGATCAGTATGGTTTTCAGGGCTGATAAAGTTTTTGGAATTTCCCGAAAATTCTACAAATAGGGGTAGCAAACTACCTTCAACCAGTTATGGTGTTTGCATATAAAAGAGGGAGTCTGCCGCACTATATTGGCGGCAGTTAAGGAATTTTCATTGTGAATGCCCCTGAGCGCCATCTGCCTTTGGCAGATACACCCGCCGCTGCAGATGAACCAAGGCCATTGCTTGGTATTGCCTGCAAAGTTACATCTGTCTTCATTTTTGTGCTGATGTCGACACTGCTGAAATCCGCAGAAGGCATACCTGCGGGAGAACTGGTATTCTTCCGCTCGTTCTTTGCGATTTTTCCGGTTGTGATCTATCTGGCCTATACGCATCAGCTGCAGGGCGCGATGCAGACCTCGGATATTTTCGGCCATATCTGGCGCGGGCTTGTCGGGGTTATGTCCATGCTCAGCGGGTTCTATGCGCTGACCTTGCTGCCTCTGCCGGAAAGCATTGCCATCAATTACGCATCCCCGCTGATGATCGTGGTGCTGAGTGCAATCTTCCTGAAGGAACAGGTGCGTATTTATCGCTGGAGCGCGGTGCTGATCGGCTTTGTCGGCGTACTGATTATTGTCTGGCCGCGTCTCAGCCTGTTTTCCGGCGGTGGTGTGAGCCATGGCGAGGCAGTCGGTGCGGTCTTTGCGCTGATCGGGGCTTTGTCATCGGCCGTTGCCATGATGCTGGTGCGCAAACTGGTGAAGCGTGAGCGTACCGCAACGATTGTGATCTATTTCTCGATCACCTCAACGGTAATTGCATTATTTACAATGCCTTTCGGCTGGGTCGTGCCGCAATGGTGGCAGCTGGCGCTGCTGATTGCAGCGGGCTTTGCAGGCGGCATTGCGCAGATTTTCCTGACTGAATGTTACCGTCACGCGGATATGTCCACCATCGCTCCGTTTGAATATACATCCATGTTGCTCGGTC
The DNA here is from genome assembly GCF_020341615.1 of Pseudochrobactrum sp. XF203. Classification (NCBI taxonomy): domain Bacteria; kingdom Pseudomonadati; phylum Pseudomonadota; class Alphaproteobacteria; order Hyphomicrobiales; family Brucellaceae; genus Pseudochrobactrum; species Pseudochrobactrum sp. XF203. Next base: position 993,154 of record NZ_CP084392.1, read on the forward strand.
TTGGTATCGGCTATGTGGTTTTTGGCGATGTGCCGACACTGCCGATGCTGATCGGCAGCACAATTGTGATTGGCGCGGGTATTTTCATCATCTTCCGCGAGCATAAATTGTCAGGCAGAAAACTGAGAAGGAACTGAAAAACTTAGAGCATAATTCCTTAAATTTGGATCAGTTTAAGGTAAAATTATGCTCTACTTTTAAAGTGTTAGAGCGACCTTTGTGCGCCCAACGGGGCGCCCGACGCTCTAGTCCTTGATGTTTTCAGTTGAACTGTTTTCTGCCGGGGTTTCTTCGGTTTCTTCCTCCGGTACATCGCTGCGCGGATCCATCTGATAGCTTTCAGGCGTATTGATATTCTTGGTCGCCTGATATTTGAATTCGGTTTTCTGATCGCTGATGGCAGGGCGCTCGCGCAGGCTGATGCGCCATAAAGCATGCAGCCCATAGGCGGCAAAACAGATAATCAGCGTTACCGGCATACCGGTCTTGCCGAAGCTCTCCATCATCCGCGCTGCAATCTGCGGGCCGATCACATTGCCGATGCCGTAGACAATCAGCAAGCCGCCGGAAATTTTAACGAATTCATTGGCTTCCGCATAGTCATTGGCATGAGCGACATTGAGGCTGTAAATCGGAAACAGCACCGCACCCATCAGGAAAATGACCATATAGCCGCTCAGGCCGTCTGCCGGTGAAAACAGCATCAGTACCAGAGACAGAATAACGCCGATAATACCGCTCAGCACCATGACATAACGGCGGTCGACAAAATCCGAAAAACGCCCCAGCGGATACTGAAAAATAGCACCGCCGATCATCGCTGTAACCAGCATTGTCGCGATGCTTAAATTATCGAGACCATTCATCTGGCCGTAAATCGGCGCCAGAATATTCCACGCACCGGCAATAATGCCGGACACGAGTGAGCCGACAACGGCTGCGGGAGAGCGCTTATACAGACCTTTAATATCCAGCGAAACCTGTGTCAGCGGCTTCGGCGACTCCGCGCGCGACAGGGCGGTGGGGATCAGAGCGAAGCTGTAAATCAGGGTGCAGATGATAAACAGGGTCTGCGTGGAAGGATCACCAAAAGGCAGAATATATTGGCCGGACATGGTGCCGACCATGGTGGTGATCATATAGACTGAGAAGATCATGCCGCGGCTGTCATTATTGACGCGCTCATTCAGCCAGCTTTCCACCACCATATAGCCGCCTGCCAAAGAGAAACCGGCCAGCCCGCGAAAGGCCATCCATGCGATAGGGTCAATAATCAGCGAGTGCAGCAGAAGCGACATACCGAGAATGGTCAGCAAAACGGTAAAGACGCGAACATGGCCGACATTGCGCACGAAGATCGGCACCACCAGACAGCCCGCTGTAAAGGCGAGGGAATAGAATGTCCCCATCCAGCCGATTGTAATGGTTGACCAGCCTTCCATACCGGCGCGGATCGGCAGCAACAGACCTGCCAGACCACCGGCCATAAGCATCAGAAGCGTACTGAAAAGAAGCGCTGTAATCGGCAACAACTGAGCTGGCATGGATTTATCCGGACACTGAACCTGCAAGAGCAGGCTATCGTAAATGCGAAAATATTCAGCGACGCTTTATTGTAAAAAACAATGCAGGGATACTGGCATTTTTAGTCGGGAATGAAATTCTTTTTCACGGATGTTTATGTCGCATTTAAACTGGTGATGCAGCTAGAGCGGTTTGCGTCCAGACTGGATTATAGCGCTCGCTCTAGATTCTTTATTTGGTCGCATTATCACGGGCGTCAAGTTGATCCAGCTTGACTGTGAAATGCTCTAGAGCGCCGTGTGCCAGACTTGGCACACAAAGGTCGCTCTAACACTTTAAAATGAGAGCATAATTTTACCTCAAACTGATCCAAGTTTAAGGAATTATGCTCTGGTCAGACGGCACTCTCGGCCAGACGCATTTTGACCATCAGCCAGTCTTCCCATGCGAAGCGTTTTTGAGCCGGTGTGCGCAGCAAATAATCCGGATGCAGGCTTGGCATAATCGCAACGCTCTGCTCTCCGGCCGTTGTGAGACTGTGCCAGTTGCCGCGCAATTTATAAATCGGCTCACGGGAGCCGGTCAGAGCTTTGGCAGCAGGGTCACCCAGTGCAACAATCACTTTAGGTGCAACCAGTTCAATCTGCCGGTCAAGAAACGGACGGCATAAGTCCAGTTCCAGCGGTGTCGCAGGGCGATTACCCGGCGGGCGCCATGGCAATGTATTGGCCAGATAGGCTTGCTCACGCGTCAGATTAATAGCGGCAAGGATGCGGTTGAGCATCTGCCCTGCAGGGCCGGAGAAGGGAATACCTTCCAGATCATCATCACGCCCCGGCGTGTCACCGATCACCATCAGTTCTGCATCAGCAGTCCCGTCAGCAAAGCAGATATTCTTGGCGGTGAATTTCAGGCGGCAGCCGTCAAAACCGGCCATTGCCTGTTGCAGGTCATCAAGGCTGGCGGCGCTGCGGGCAAGCTTGCGGGCATCTTCCAGCAAAACTTCCGGTGCAATAGCAGTCTGTGCTGACACAGATGCTGCGGTCTGCGGCTTTTGCTGCGTGCGGTTTGTTTGCGGTGCATCACTGCGTGTCTGAAACTGCATGCCACCTGCCTGTGCAGGTGTGGCATTGCGCATAGAATTATCAGGCTGGGCTGTGCGTTTCGGCTGTGCGGCTGCCAGTGTTGCAGCTTCTGCAAAACGGTCAATTGGTGCATCACTCAGCGCGGAATCCACGCCGGCTTCCGCATAGAAGCGAATCAGATCTTCCCAATTGGCTGTGATTGCAGTGTCTGACACACGATTGTTCCGGTTTTAGGCTTGTTTACAGTTCTGAGGTCGCAAATTGCAGAAGCTTTGGCAAGGGCTTTCGGGCATGCCTGTTTAAAAACCATTTACATTGACGTAAACGTCAATATTATAGTGATCTGTTAGTGAACAAACGTCATGATCTGAGGCGATTTTGGACAATAGGACGCATTTGAACTGTGTTACAACTCTGTATCAGGTGGGGATGAAGCATTTCATCGTCCTTTGATCAGCACGATAATGCGGCAATTAAAAGAATAGAACGAGCGCAGCGGATGTGATGAACACGATACGCTCTGGTTTATAAAAAACGGGAACCCAAGCTGCGCCCGATGCTATGGAGGTATAAATGAACAACGAACACGAACTTCCTGAACGGGAAAGTATGGAGTTCGACGTTGTGATCGTCGGCGCAGGCCCTGCCGGTCTTGCTGCGGCGATCCGTTTGAAACAGAATAATCCGGAACTCTCCGTCGTGGTTCTGGAAAAGGGCGGGGAAGTCGGTGCGCATATTCTGTCCGGCGCTGTTGTTGATCCGGTTGGTATCGACAAGCTGCTGCCTGACTGGCGCGAGGAAAGCGATCATCCTTTCAAAACTCCGGTTACGGATGACCAGTTTCTGGTGCTCGGGCCTGCGGGCTCTGTAAGATTGCCGAATTTTGCAATGCCGCCGCTGATGAATAATCATGGCAATTATATTGTGTCGCTGGGCAATGTGGCGCGTTGGTTGGGTACCCATGCGGAAAATCTCGGCGTTGAAATCTATCCGGGCTTTGCCGCTGCCGAAGTGCTTTATAATGATGCCGGTGCTGTAACCGGCGTCGCGACCGGTGATATGGGCGTGGAACGCAATGGCGAGCCGGGGCCGAACTACACACGCGGCATGGAACTGCACGGTAAATATGTGCTGTTTGCAGAAGGTGCACGCGGCTCTCTCTCCAAGCAGGTGATTGCAAAATACAAGCTGGATGAAGGCCGTGAACCGGCCAAATTCGGTATCGGCCTGAAAGAACTCTGGCAGATTGACCCGTCGAAGAGCAAGCCGGGTCTGGTGCAGCACTCTTTCGGCTGGCCGCTGGATCTGAAAACCGGTGGCGGTTCCTTCCTTTACCATCTGGAAGACAATCTGGTGGCTGTCGGTTTTGTGGTGCATCTCAATTACAAGAACCCGTATCTGTCTCCGTTTGAAGAGTTTCAGCGTTACAAGACACATCCGACGATCCGTCCGACCTTTGAAGGTGCCAAGCGCATCTCCTATGGCGCGCGCGCGATTACCGAAGGCGGCTGGCAGTCTGTGCCGAAGCTGACTTTCCCCGGTGGTGCGCTGATCGGTTGTGCGGCCGGTTTTGTGAACGTGCCGCGTATCAAAGGCTCACATAATGCGGTGCTGTCGGGCATTCTCGCAGCGGATAAGGTTGCGGAAGCGATTGCTGCCGGTCGTGCGAATGACGAAGTTGTCGGCATCGAAAATGAATGGCGCGACAGCGCTATCGGCAAAGACCTGAAGCGCGTTCGCAATGTTAAGCCGTTGTGGTCGAAATTCGGCACCATTATCGGTGTGGCGCTGGGCGGTCTGGACATGTGGACAAACCAGCTGTTTGGCTTCTCTTTCTTCGGTACGCTCAAGCACGGTAAGACTGATGCGGCGGCATTGGAACCGGCAGCTAAGCATAAGCCTATCACCTATCCGAAGCCTGATGGTGTGGTGAGCTTTGATCGTCTGTCATCGGTGTTCCTGTCGAGCACCAACCATGAAGAAGATCAGCCGGTTCACTTGCAGGTCAAAAATCTGGAACTGCAGCTGAAATCCGAACATGATGTGTTTGCAGGGCCTTCAACACGCTATTGCCCTGCGGGTGTTTATGAATGGGTTGAGAAGGACGGCAAGGAAACTTACGTCATCAATGCGCAGAACTGCGTGCATTGCAAAACCTGTGATATCAAAGACCCGAACCAGAATATCAACTGGGTTACGCCACAAGGTGGAGAGGGACCGGTTTACGCAAATATGTAATATTTGCAGTAATCAACCGTGTCTGTCTCGACTGCCGCAATCAAGAATGTCGGCGGGGTCCGGTTTGAGTAAACATGAATAATACAAAAACGGCGCCCTGAAAGGCGCCGTTTTTTTTATTGAGAAATCAGTGTCAGATGCTGACGGCTTCCGGTGCCGTTTGCGGGTTGTCTTCCGCCGGTTCGGAAACTGAAGTCGGAACCGAAAACTCCAGCAGTACCGGAAAATGGTCCGAGCCGAGCGATTCACCGGTGCGGATATTATGCAGTGTCACAGTCTCATTGATGAGAATATGGTCGATCGGCAAGCCGATCCAGTGGCGCAGACTATCCGGCAGACGGGTTGTCAGCCATGTCGCACCTGCACCGGCAATGCGTTTGGTCTCTGTGAGCATTTCATATTGACGCAGATTGTAACTCCACGGCGCAGCATTGAAATCACCGGCGATAATCACCGGAATACCGTGAGGATTGGCCATCGGCTCCAATGCAGGGCGCAGCATTTCAAACTGCTGTACCTGTTTAAACGGCCACGGCCATGACTGATGCAGTGACGAGATCAGCACATTGGTGCCGCCAAGATTAACAAGAGCTGTGGCCAATACGCCGTCACCGGTGCAGACCGGAGAACCGAAATCAGCGAAAGGACGGCGCGAGAGAATACCGACGCCCCATCTTTTCGGCAATGTGCCGCATTGGTGGCGGTAAGGATAGTTGCCTTCCAGTATTTTAAGCCATGGCTGCCACTGCTCAGAACCTTCCTGATAGGTGATAATATCCGGCTTGTAGCGCGCCACAGCTTGCAACAGGGCTTTCGGATCATCATTGTTTTGCAGCAGATTAATCTGCATCAACCGGTAGGTAACATTTCCGTCTTGTGCTGTTGCCGGTTGTGACGAGCCTGCCCAGTTTACGGTTGTTGAAAAAGCGCTGAGGCCGAGCAGTGTCACCATTGCCGCTTCACGGCGCAGGCTGGTGAAAAGCAGAATAATCCCGCCAAGAGCCATGATTGCTGCAATATGAGCGCGAAAATGCGCAAAACTGTCCAGCGCCGGATGCACACGGCCAAAGAAACCCAGCACCAGCGGAACCGAGAGCAGAACTAAGAAGATCAGCAGTGCAAAGAGCAGGGGAGATGTGCGTTTTGAAACAGGAATTGGTTTTTCGCCGGACATAGAGACCACAGAGCAAGAGAAACAAGTATAACAGCACTGTTGGCTGTGAAAAGCAGCTTTATCAAGGCGCACTGCTCTGCAAATAGTCTTGCAGAGCAGTGTTGATTGAAGCGTTTACTGGAATGCAGTCTCGAAGAAGCTGCGTAATTTGCGTGAATGCAGCCGGTCTTGCGGCATAGCGGCAATTTTTTCCATGGCGCGGATGCCGATTTGCAAATGCTGGGCTACCTGTTTCTTGTAGAAATCGGTCGCCATGCCCGGCAATTTCAGCTCGCCATGCAAAGGCTTGTCAGACACACAGAGCAAAGTACCGTATGGCACGCGGAAGCGGAAACCATTGGCCGCGATCGTGGCAGATTCCATATCCAAAGCCACAGCGCGGGACTGGGAGAGCCGCTGTACAGGGCCGCGCTGATCACGCAATTCCCAGTTACGGTTGTCAATCGTGGCAACGGTGCCGGTACGCATGATGCGTTTCAGCTCATAGCCCTCAAGACCGGTGATTTCCTCAACCGCATCTTCGAGAGCCACCTGAATTTCGGCCAGAGCAGGGATCGGCACCCAGATCGGCAGATCATCATCAAGAACGTGATCCTCACGCACATAGGCATGGGCAAGCACATAGTCGCCGAGCTGCTGGCTGTTGCGCAAACCGGCGCAGTGACCAAGCATCAGCCATGCATGGGGGCGCAATACAGCAATATGATCGGTAATGGTTTTGGCATTGGACGGGCCGACACCGATATTGACCATGGTAATGCCCGAACCATCCGGCTTGACCAGATGATAGGCCGGCATTTGCGGCAGACGCGCAGGCTCTGCCCCCTGTGAAGGCGAGCTGTTACCGGCAAAAGTGACAAGATTGCCCGGTTCAACAAATTTGGTGAAGCCGCCGCCGCCCACTGCCATCAATTTACGGGCATAGGTGCAGAACTCATCCATATAGAACTGGTAGTTTGTGAAAAGCACATAGTTCTGGAAATGCGACGGGCTGGTCGCGGTGTAATGCGACAGGCGCTGCAAAGAATAATCCACGCGCTGACCGGTAAATGGTGCCAGCGGCATGATTTCCAAAGTCTGGAACTCGGTATCGCCATTGGCAATACTGTCATCGGTATTGCCGAGATCCGGCACATCAAACATATCACGCAGCGGATATTTGAAAGCATCGGAGACGGAAGATTCCACATAGGTGCCTTCCAAAAAGGCAAAATGCAGCGGGATCGGCGTGGTGGATTCCTGAACAGTCACCGGAACACCGTGATTTTTAATCAGCAGACGGATTTGTTCCATCAGGTAACTGTCAAAAAGATCGGGACGGGTCAGCGTGGTGGCATATTCACCCGGCAGGCTGACATGACCATAGGCCAGACGCGTATCCACATGGGCAAAACTGGCCGTTGAAAAGCAAAGCTCAGGATAGAACGCGCGGAAACGCTGCGGTGCAACTTCGCCTTTGGCAACCTTATGAAAGGCATCGCGCAGAAAGGCAGTATTCCGGTCATAGAGAGCACGCAATGCGTCAACCGCAGCGCGGGCATCAGTAAATGATTGAGGAGCGACTGGCTCCGGTGTGGCTATGCCCGCAGAAATCAGATCTGAAACAGGATTGCCGGAAAAAGTGTCGATTCTTTTGCTCATGCGCTACTATAAGCCGGAATTCTTACAGTTTATATGGCAAGCTTTGCGCTGCGCCTCCGGTTTTGCAGAATGGTTAAACGGGGCGTTATTTCTGCAAGCTGACCACAAGAACAAGACCGGTTGCGGTAACTTTTCCGCCTGTATTGGCGGCAATGCCGGTAAAAGCAGCAACCGGCGCTACAAAGAACAGGCTGAACACTGCAATGCGCATGGCGAGATAACATGTGTCGGTCAGAGTGCTGAGAAAATTCGCGGACATCATGGCAGCATCTCCTTTACCTGTGATTTTGTGATTGTTGCTGCCTGTGCAGGGCGGGAGGTTTCGGTCTGCAGGAAAGAATATGATAATGTCTGAGCCATATGACCGGCGCGGTTTGCATGATTTTCATTCATCAGCAGCAGGCTGAGAAATACCGTGCCGAGTGCGAACAGGCTGATAATGGTAAACCGGTGATACAACATCGCTTGGCCCCCTTTTGGTCGAACATGTCGCTGCGGATATGATGATGTGCGACACGATCTGGTCAGGAATGATCCTGTTATCCGTAATCTAACGACGGCGGGCTGAACTCTTTCTGAGAGGGGCGTTCATCGGGCGTTCAAATTCCTGAAATTGCATTAAGCATATATTTTTCAACGTGAAACGAAATTTGGTTTTATGGATTGCCTAATCTGTAGTCATGACTATATATTGTTTGCAGCCGGACAATCACGCATATAATCATGATGTTTGTCCTTACCGGTTTCACCGGAGTATAATTTCTTAAACCTGAAACAGTTTAACTTGAAATTATGCTCTCATTTTAAAGTGTTGGAGCGCGTTTTGTACGCCGATGGGTGTACGGCGCTCTAGTCAGGAGCTGATCTCTATGAGTGCCGAGCCTAAAACCCAGACGAAGCCGATTGAACTTTATTACTGGCCGACACCGAACGGCTGGAAGATCAGCATCATGCTGGAGGAACTGGGTGTTCCTTATGAAGTGAAATATGTGAATATCGGTAAAGGCGATCAGTTCGAGCCGTCATTTCTGAAAATCGCACCGAATAACCGTATGCCTGCGATTATTGACCCGGAAGGGCCGGATGGCCAGCCGATTTCGGTTTTTGAATCCGGCGCTATTCTGCAATATCTGGGGCGTAAATTCGGTAAATTCTATCCGGCGGATGAACGCAAGCGCGTCGCCGTTGACGAATGGCTGATGTGGCAGATGGGCGGGCTTGGACCAATGTCCGGTCAGGCAGGACATTTCCGCGTCTATGCACCGGAAAAAGTCGAATATGGTATCAATCGCTATACGAATGAAGTGAACCGGCTCTACGGCGTATTGAATCGTCAGCTTGAAGGCCGTGATTATATTGCCGGCGATTATTCCATAGCCGATATGGCCTGTGTGGGCTGGATCAGCGCCTATAAAAACTACGATCAGAAGCTGGAAGATTTCCCGAATCTGAAGCGCTGGTATGAGGCTGTCACAGCCCGTGCTGCGGTGCAGCGCGGTATGGAGCTGGGCAAAGCTGAACGCGAGAAAAGCAATCTTGCGACGGATAAATCAGCGCAGAGCGTTTTGTTCAATCAGAAAGCGCGCTGATCATAAAATAAAGCGTTGCGCGATCATCATCCGCAACGCTTTTTCATTTGTCTTACTGGCGCGCCAGTTTTTCGGTCTTGCAGATCAGCCCGCCTGCTACACAACCGGCCAGCGATAATGTACTGCCGCTGACACTGGCTTTACCGGAATAGGTCTTGCCTTCGTCAAGCTTATTGACGGTGCCTTTATAGCTGCCGTCTTTACCGCTCATTTTGCCGATGGATTTGCCTTTATACTCACCGTTCAGCACGGTGCCGCAATAATCCTCACCGCCGCAGCTTTTATATTCAATGATAGTGCCGGATGTGCGTTTCCACGTACCGACAATCGGTTCTGCTGCCAGAGCAGGGCCGAACGACAGTGTCAGAGCTGTCATTGCAAACAAGATTTTCTTCATCAGTTCCTCCCGAAGATGCGTAATATGTGATGGGCATATTATTTACGCTCACGTAAACGTAATCCAAAGAATGGCGCTTGAAAAGAGCCGATTTTGCATTGCGCAAATCTCACTTCTGTTCGGCATCGTAACGGGCTGATGTGATTATTGGTTAGCAGCAGGTTTAAATTATCCTGTGCTTAAAAGTCGTGATTTTTGCAGAAGTCCCGCAAAACCGGCAGAGTTATTCTTAATGAATTCTGATGTTTACCCATTGTTTGGATTTTGTTGATTGCCCGTTAAGGATGGTATTTAACGGCGGTTTCAACTCTTTCCGTCATCTTGTTCATAACAACAGCAGAGATCTGCACGGGCTTTCCGGCTCTAAGCAGACCGCAGTTTAACAGGACAGGATGAGAACAATGTTTGCACGTTTCAGCGCGAAGTCAGAGAATAATATTAATGCCATGCAGGCCGAAATGCTGTTTGAAACCGGCATGATGTATTATGCAGGACGTGATTGCGTAGCAGACCGTATTGAAGCCTATAAATGGTTCAATATTGCCGCCATCCGTGGTGATGACCGCGCTCTGCCGATGCGCAGTAAATTGTCAGAAATGATGAGCAAGCCGGAGCTGGTGCGTGCCCTGCGTGAGGCACGCGAATGGATGGCGCGTCACTGATCCCGCCATCCGGTTTCTTTTTAACTTGTGGCCAGATACCGACTTCTCTTTAACTTGTGGCCAGATATCGGCCGGGCTTGTGGTTGATTGCAATAATAACATTCATGACCACAGCGCCGATCAGCGAAATCGCAACCTGTTGCGGGGACAGGTAGAACAGCGATACGGCCATCAGAACCAGATCCAGAGTAAGCTGCGACCAGCCGGCGCGGATATTGTAATTATCCTGCAGATAGAGAGCCAGAATATTGATGCCGCCGACACCGGCACGGTGGCGGAACAGGGCAAGTACGCCCATTCCCATCAGAGTGCCGCCCATAAAAGCTGCAAAAACCGGTTGCAGGTTGGAGAAGTCCACCCACATCGGGAACAGGCGGGTAAAGAGCGACATCAGCGCCACCGCCACAAAGGTGCGGATTGTGAAGCGCCAGCCCATGCGCTTGATAGCCAGATAATAAAAAGGCAGGTTGATCAGGAAAAATACCAGAGCAAACTGCCAGTTGGTTGCATAATGCACGAGAAGAGCCACACCGGCTGTGCTGCCGGTCATTAGTTTGGCTTGCGCATAAAGGGTTAGTCCGAGGCTTACAAAGCTGGTGCCGATCAGCATCGCCACAACATCTTCATAGAAGCGGTGTCTCTCGGTCACAGATATTGGTGATAGAGCCGGAATCGCATCCGGAGTTGTGACTTCAGCCATGAAAAAAGACCCTGCAACATGCTGCTGCGGCGTAATTTAAACGTCGGACAGGATATTGTTTAAAAGAAAACTGAAAAGCAGCAGAACCTTCATTGATCTCTGCCACTGGCATTATTTAACCGATAACCGGTGCAAAATCAGCGGTGAGAAAATTGTTATTTTTAACGTGGCAATAGCGATTTATGAGCAAAATCCGGCTTTTTATATGTCAATAATTGCGCGAATGTTTTGCTAGGGCGATGGTGAAGTGGCGAAGGGGAATATGTATAGGCCAAGTTAAAAAGGCTGATTTACAGCGTTTTACTGCCTTGAAATGCATCTGAGTTATAAAATATTGCACCTCAGGATATTATAAAAATGCTATGTTTGAGAGCTATAATATAAACAATCACAATGTTGTCTCACAGCGCGTCAACTCTTTTCAGAATTTGTGAAAAGGTTTTGCGTGCGGAATATTATACGATATTGACAGAAAAACGCTTTAGGCACAGTGTTTTAAAACCTAATCAGGAGAACAGAGATGAAAATTCAAACTCTCAGCCGCCTTGGCGGCGCAGCATTGCTGACAGGAATGGCCGTCTTTGTGCTGTCTTCACCGGCAAGTGCGCTGACAATGGCAGAATGCAGCACGAAATATCAGGCTGCAAAAGATGCCGGCACGCTCGGTACTATGAAATGGAATGATTTCCGTAAAGCACAGTGCGGTACTGACGCGGCTGCAACTCCGGCACCTGCGGCTCCGGCCAAACCGGCAACAACTGCTGCAAAGCCTGCCAAACAGGCGGCGCCTGCTGCTGACAGCGCAGATGCTGCCAAAGGCCTGACAATGCAGCAATGCTCTGCAAAATATAAAGCAGCTCAGGAAACAGGTTTGGCGACCGATCTGAAATGGAATGCTTTCCGTAAAGTTGAATGTGGTCCGGGTGCTGATCCTGAAAAAGTAACATCCGTATCAACAAAAGAGCCGGCAGCTCCGACTGTTGCTGCGCCAAGCGGTGTTAAATTCCCGTCTGCGGTTTCAGCAAAATATGCGAATGAAACTGAAGGCAAGCAGCGTATGAAAACCTGTCTGGATCAGTATTACGCCAATAAGAGCGCGAATTCTCTGAATGGTCTGCGCTGGATCCAGAAGGGCGGCGGTTATTACAGCCTTTGCAATGCACGTCTGAAGGGCAATTCCTGATCTATTTATCAGGCCTAGATTATGAAAATAAAAAGGCCCGCCTCAGTTTTGAGGCGGGCCTTTTTGTAAAGATTACATTTTGCGCTGAATTCAACACATCTGCCAAAACCTGTTTCAGGCTTTTTCAGTTTTCTTTGCGGGTTTGGATTTGGCTTTTACAGCGGCGGGTTTTGTTGTTTTTTTAACCGCGCGCTTTGGCGCTTCTGTCGCGGCAGCTTTGCTCATCAGTTTCTTTGCCTGTGCAACCCAGTTTTCCCGTTCAGCACGTCCGGCAAAACCTGTGGTGCGGTTCAGCCATGTGATCTGATCCGCATTCAGATCGGTAAGCTGGTCATAATGAAAAATACCGGCATTATATAATTTAGCCTGAATTGCGTTACCTATACCGGTAATCTGGGTCAGATCATCAGCTTTGTCCTGTCGCGGTTTTCTCAGGCGCTCCGGTTCGGAAGGGGCTGGCGGTGCCGGTGTTTCTGCTGCCGGTGAGGGCGCTGCAACTGCTTCGGCAGGATTCGTTTCCGCAGCTGTAGACACAATATGAATAACAGGGCTGTGAGCAGGGCCAACCGGCTCCGCATCCGGTACAATCTTTTGCGTGGCTTTTGTGGTTTCTGTTGCGGCCGGTGTTTTAATGGCTGGCTGTGCCGCACTCTCTTGTTTGGGTGGGCTTGCCTTCACCGGTGCTGCGGGAGCCGGTTTTTTCTCAGGCTCTTTGCTTTTGGGCGTCACTGCTGTTGCAGGCGGGATAATGCTTGCTGCCGGTTGCTTTGCCTTTGCCGTCGTAAGCTTGCTGTAAATTAAGCCGAGGAGAAATACGATTACACCGATCAGGGCGATCCAGAGTAAAAAATCCATATAATTCTCCTTGTGAAACGTGTCGGGCAGGGCAGGTGAATGCGATGCATTCTGACTCATCCTGATCAGCCTGCTGATTATCATTGGCTGTTTTAAAGCAGGGCAGAGGATAAGTGTGCTGTAAAATATAGCAGATCGCCGCCGTCTGCAAAATGCCACGCATTATAAAGCGTGGGGATAAAGACCAGACATATAAATACCGCTTGTTATTTAAAGTCAGTTTTAGAGCATGTTGCGCAAAAGCGGATGCCGGTTTTCCGATAGTGATACGCACTGGAATGCACAAAACAGAAAACCCGGCAGCGTGAGCTGCCGGGTCTCTGTAACCTTACGGTCTGTTCTAAGTCGTAAAACTTAGAAAGAACGCTGGAAGCGGATCATACCACCCCAAGCATCTTCGCCGCGAACAGCTGTAGCGTACTTGTCGGTGTCTTTCCACTTGGTGTAGGAAACTTCAGGAGTAATTGTGAAGCCTGGAACCAGCTGGTAAGCTACGTTTGCAGTGTAAGCCTGTTTGCCGAAATCTTCGTAAGCAGCCTGCAGGTTGAAGGTAGCTTTGTCGGTTGCCTTGTACTTCAGACCACCCCAGACAGCCCAATCGCCGCCCCAGTTGCCGTACATGCCAACAGCTTCTTCGTAAGAAGCGTAACCGCCCTGTACCCATACGGAGAATACGTCAGTTACGTTTACATCGAGGCGAACTTTACCAGCCCACTCTTCGATTTCAGAGTCGTAAGCTGCAACACCAGCGATCGAACCCCAAGCCTGTTCGAACTTCAGACCACCAACAACGTGTGGCATGTAGTCGTCGATTACGCCGTTGTAGGTATTGACGCCATCGGTGAATTCATCAACTTTTTCGCCCTGTTCGGCGGAGATGATTGCCGAGAAGCCGTTACCACCGGTGAAGGTGTAGCTGATCAGGTTTGTGTCATATGCACCTGGCGATACAACGTCATCGTTGATTACGTCGCCGAGGTAACCTGTGAAGGTGTGGAATGCGGATTCATCTTTACCGATGCGCAGACCGCCCAGTTCGATGTAAGCGTATTTCAGCTTGTCCTGTTTGAAGTCGCCGTCGCCGAATTCAAAGCGGTTTTCGGTGAAGGTCTTCAGTGTACCGAGTTCGGTTTCAGTCGCTGTGTGTGTACGCAGTGTGAAACGGGTGTTGGTGGACCATGTCTTACGGTCACGACCGGAATACACATCGTCGCCGCCTTTGAAGTCAGCGCGAACATAACCGGAAATACGCAGGCAGGTTTCTGTGCCTGGAATGTAGAAGTAGCCAGCGCCGTAAGCGTCGCAAACGCGTACATATTCAACAGCTTCTGGTTCTGGTGCAACGATGGCGTCGGCAGCCTGAGCGCCGGTTGCTGCAACGAGAGCGGCAGCGGAGCCGAGAAGAAGGCTCTTAATGTTCATTTCTGACCTCCAGTCAAAGTTTTAAATGGGTCTGGGCATTTTGTTTTGGCTGAAGGACAACCTGTCCCCATCCCCTTGGATGAAAAAGTCGCTACCGAAGCGCTCCTTCTTCTGCCCTCAAGATACTCGTGCTCAGTTTCGTTGCAACACTGAAAACGCATAACTAGGGGGTAAGATGTTGCTATCGACATATCGTGTTGCAGAAAAGACACGAAACACCCCCTAGGTACCGGATTTTATTTATGTTTTGTTTATATTTATTAAAATAAATTAACGAAAAATTGCCGCTTTTGCGGGGTTTTCAGATGTTTCCACAGGCTGAAACAGTGTTGCGCGCCAGAGAAGACCTGAATTGAGCCGCCCGGTTTCATCCTCTTATAGACGTAATATTGGCAGGTGATTTGCCCTGTTCGTGCCCGTGAATCAGTTGTGGCACATCAAGTGCTTTGATTCTGTGATTTTGATTCCGTTTTAGGTGTCTAAAAGCAGGCTTCTCTTTATAGAGGGGCATAAACTGCGGAAAACTATCGGAATTTAATGCCTTTTTTGAAATCATCCTGTTGATGGATAAGATTTTTTGGCTCCGGATGCGTAAAGTGCTTGAACTCATGATTATTACCGGCTATTGCGCCTTTACCGGAGAGGTGGCCGAGTGGTCGAAGGCGCTCCCCTGCTAAGGGAGTATACCCGGAAGGGTATCGTGGGTTCGAATCCCATCCTCTCCGCCATTGTTTCATATAAAACCGATTTTCACGCAGCTGGCAGAATTCATTCTTGCCGGTTTTTTTTGTATTTTACGCGCTTTTTATCCCGCGGTTTTGATAACCAATTTTAGGGCTTTAAAAATAAAAGATTCCATTAGTTTTTGTAACACATTGAAAATATTTGAATTTTTATGATTTCGTATGTTTCTGACTGGAGGTCAGAAATGAACATTAAGAGCCTTCTTCTCGGCTCCGCTGCAGCTCTCGTTGCAGTATCCGGCGCTCAGGCTGCCGACGCCATCGTTGCACCAGAACCAGAAGCTGTTGAATATGTACGCGTTTGCGACGCTTACGGCGCTGGCTACTTCTACATTCCAGGCACAGAAACCTGCCTGCGCATCTCCGGTTATGTTCGTTTTGATGCGTCTGCTGGCGATGATCCATATTCCGGCAAGGACAGCGACACTTGGGGTACAAACACCCGTTTCACGCTGCGTACACACACAGCTTCGGAAACTGAACTTGGTACTCTGAAAACTTTCACCGAAAACCGTTTCAACTTCGGTGACGGCGAACAGGGCAGCCACACTCTGAAGCATGCTTACATTCAGCTGGGCGGCCTGATGCTCGGTAAAACCGACTCAGCTTTCCATAGCTTTACCGGTTACCTCGGCGACATCATCAACGATGACGTAGTAAGCGCAGGTCTCTACAATACCAATCTGGTTAGCTACACCTTCACTGGCGGTAACGGCTTCTCGGCAATCATCTCTGCTGAGCAGGGCGAAAAAGTTAAAGCTTTCGGCCATGGCAACTCGCTTCCAATCGCTTATGACGCTGTAATCGACGACTACATGCCACACGTTGTTGGTGGTCTGAAGTTCGAACAGGCTTGGGGTTCGATCGCCGGTGTTGCTGCTTATGATGCGGAAATCGAAGAGTGGGCAGGTAAAATCCGCCTCGACGTAAACGTAACTGAACAGTTCTCCGTATGGGTACAGGGCGGTTATGCTTCTTACGAAGCTCCTGTTGGTATGTACGGTAACTGGGGCGGCGATTGGGCTGTCTGGGGTGGCGCGAAGTTCAAAGCAACTGACAAAGCTACTATCAACGTACAGGCTGCTTACGAAGATTGGGGTAAAACCGCTGTTGCTGCAAACGTAGCTTACCAGCTGGTTCCAGGTTTCACCATCACTCCAGAAATCAACTACACCTCTTGGAAGGGTGATCACCCAGTACGTGTACTTGGTGGAGCTCCTAAGGATGCTTTCGGTGGTATGATCCGCTTCCAGCGTTCTTTCTAAGCCATTGGTTTAGTTCGAAAAAAGATACCAGCGGCTATGTCGCTGGTATTTTCGTCTCAAATGGGGCGTTCAAGCGGGGACCATCTTTAACGAGATGCGCTTATACAAATATCAGATGTAAATTTTTGTATTGATGGGGCGGACTAAGACTTTTCGAGGGGGCATATCAGAAACTCAACCAGAGTGGTTTTATCATGCTGACCTCACAAAAATGTTACTCAGGCTTGTTTTATAAAGTTTCTGCCTATAAAGCTCCAAGTCGATCAAACGGCTGGGGGGCCTTATGATGGAGCTGAATCGGGACATTTCTTTCGAAAATTCTGAGAATTTTGCGCCTGTAATGGGCTATAATCTCAGTTTTACGTCATCCAATACAAAAACACATCGCATTGTGAATCAGTATTCAGTTACTGATTTATCCGAGCGCTATCTCAATATTTTATGGGACGACGGGTCTCATAAATATAATGTAAGATTATTTCTCGGTGAAATTAATGAGATTCTGAAGGGGGAGCGTTTCAGCGGCTTTAGTCAGGAAATGCTCGACAGAATTATCGGTTCCCTGCGTGAACGCAATAACAGCAATGCAACCATTAATAGAAAAATGGCTGCACTCAGCAAGTTGTTGCGAAAGGCGTATAAGATGGGGGACATCTTTAGCCTGCCGGAATTCATTCGTCAGAAAGAGCGGGCAGGGCGAATTCGTTTTCTTGAACTTGAAGAAGAGGCACGTCTTTTCGCTGCGATTAAAGCACGTTGCGAAAACAGCTATCGGCTGGCCGTGTTTCTGGTTGATACCGGTTGCCGTCTTGGTGAGGCAATCGGCCTGACGTGGAATGATTTACACGATCCACGTGTCACTTTCTGGCTAACCAAGTCAAACCGGAGCCGTACTGTTCCCTTGACCAAACGTGCCAGAAAAACCTGTAAAATACCGGTTGAACGCCATAAAGGGCCATTTTCCATGCTGACACAGGTCGAATTCCGCGCAGTGTGGAATGATGCCAAATATGAAGTGGGTCTAGGTACGGATACACAGGTTGTTCCGCATATTCTGCGTCATACATGCGCGTCGCGTCTGGTTCGTGGTGGTATTGATATTCGCCGTGTGCAGATGTGGCTTGGTCACCAGACATTGCAGATGACAATGCGTTATGCACATCTTGCCACCAATGATCTGGATAGCTGCGTAAAAGTGCTGGAAGTTCGCTAAAGATTTCAACGAATTCACGCTGTTTCCTGTAGTCTCGGCGTTGCTGATTGGGGCAACAGCAGTGTGAAGTGTTCAGAAATCCGGTGCGATGTCCGGATTTGACAGAATATGTATAGCGGCTTTGAGGAAGGTTCAGTATCCGGTAATCGTGCACACTGCATGATTTGCTCTAAACTGTTATAGAAGCTTGCTTTCTTGAGTAAGAACACGTTTTGGCGCGGACTTTTTGACGGCAGCCATTGATTAAAGCTGTGCTTATCTGCATTGATGGCGGGCAAATAATCAATTTACAGGATTTATGAAGATGACTGCTGGCGTTGAACGACTGTTTTTGTTTTTCTCCGGTTTATCCGGTGCCGCTGCAATGACAAGCTATGCAGCATCTGCACACGGCAATCATGCGTTTTTAGGTGTTGTAGCGCCGATTCTGTTGGGGCATGCAGCTGCTTTTTTGGGTTTTTCTTTTTTAAGTGCACGCAGTCGTGCCATTTACTGGGCAGGCATTCTGGTGCTGCTCGGTCTTGTTTTATTCGCGGGTGATTTGATCCTGCGTGATCTGACAGGCAACAGATTATTTGCTATGGCCGCGCCGACAGGGGGCACATTGATGATTGGCGGATGGTTGATGACGGCTCTGTGCGCATTCATTCCTTCAAAAAAATAATATCATCACAGTCATTTTTCCCGAAAACCTTGGAAAATAAGATATCTCGGACGGGAAAAGACTGGATTTCAATACAAAAAGCCGCGCTGTCAGCTGACTGCGCGGCTTTTTTTGATAGTAGTTTCCAGAAATGATCGGAAAACTTAACCGCGCCGACCGCTTATCAAATCCTGCTGAATATTGGCATTGCCATAGAGACGGGATTTATAGACGGCGTAATTCTCCATCACCCGCTGCACATAGTTGCGGGTTTCTGTGTATGGAATACGCTCAATCCAATCGACAACCTGATCGAGATTCTGCCCGCGCGGATCACCATATTTGGCAATCCATTCACTGGCGCGTCTCGGGCCTGCATTATATCCGGCAAAAGTCAGGATATAAGAACCGTTGAAACGCTCAATCTGTTCGCCGAGATAATGCGCACCCAAAGTGGCATTATAAGCGGCATCAGTGGTCAGGCGTTTGTCGGAATAAGCAAGACCTGCACGCTGGGCAACGCCTTTTGCCGTGCCCGGTAACAATTGCAGCAGGCCGCGCGCACCGGCGCTGGAAACTGCTGAAATATTGAATTCACTTTCCTGACGGGCAATCGCATAGGCGAGGGCGGCGCCTGAGCCTTTAATATTCGCATTGGCCGGAATGGCACCTGTCGGATGCGACAATGCTCCGACATCGAGACCGCGACCGGCAGCGATCTTGCCGACGCGCAGTGATAGGTAATGATTGCTGTTGCGTTCAGCCATAACGGCGAGAAGCGCCAGTTCACCTGTGCTGCTCAGTTCCTGCGCCATATTGATGTACAGGCTCTGCGCGCGATTACCATAGCCGATGGATTCGAGACGGCGGATTGCACGAACCGGTTCGCGGCTGTCAAAACGTTCACGATCTGCGGCGCTTGGTTTCGGATAAGGCAGCTGCAGAACATTATTGCCAAGTTTGGCTGCCGCCAGCTGGCCGTAGAACGATGTGCCGTAATAGGATGCACGCTGATACATTTGCTTTGCATTGCCGCCGCCACCGGATTCTGCGGCACGACCCATCCAGTAATAGGCGCGGGATGCAGACATCGGACGCGAGGAAATTTCAGCAATACGGCTAAAATGTTTTTGCGCGGTAGAGGCATCATTTAAAGCACGTAGAGCATACCAGCCTGCATGGAATTCTGCATCTGCAGCCATAGTCGGTGTTTCCGCACTGTGAGCAGCGGCTAAGCGATAAGCAATTTGCGGCTTGCCGATATCCAGTAATTCACGGGATAAAACGCGGCGCTCAATCCACCATGCATCCGGATCAACCAGTGATCTTGCATCACGCGGTGCCTTCAGCATCAGATTGGCGGCTTCCGTATAGCGCTCGGAGCGGCGCAGATACCGGATTTTTGCAAATAAGAACGCAGGATTTGACTGCCATGAACTATGAACAGCATTAAGCTTTTGTGCGGCATCCGGTGCACGTTTGTTCACGGCAGCAAAGGCGGCATAAAGCGATTCCGCATTGGCTGATGCGGCTAAACGCGATGCTGATGACAGACGGTTATCATATAACATGCGCAGAAAACGTGTCTGATGATCTTCTTTGGTCAGAACGCCGGAAAATTCACGCAAAATCAGCGTTTCGTCTTTTGTATCAAGCTTGGCGCGTGCCCACCATGGCGCAAGCAACTGGCGTGCCTGTGCGCGGTTTCCGCTGGCAAGATAAGCGCGACCCAGCAGGATCATACCTTCGGTGGTCTGCGGTTTGCGGTTTCCGAGATAGGAAATCACGGTGCCGGCAGTGGCATTTTCACGGTAAAGTGCCCGTTCTGTGTTGCGCTGAACTGTGGTCATACCAGGCCAGTCACGCAGTTCCGCGGCGGCAGCAACATAGTCAGCACTCGACAAGCCGTCAGCACCGGACAGAGCCAGAGCCCATGTCAGGATATGGCGGTCGAGATCACTGGCGGACATACCGTTGCGGATTGCCAGCGCACGGCGTGCATCTTTTGAAGACAGGGCATCCAGCGCGGTTTTCAGGCTGCCGCTCATGGCTGCCGGTGCCTGCGCACGTGGTATAGTGGCGGTGGTTGTCGGATCCGGCCGCATCATCGGCGCGGGCATATTGCGCATCGCTGTTGGCGCAAAAGGGCGCAGCAAAGGCGTCGGCACATTTTCAGCTTCCTGCGCACCGGCTGTCAGCACATTTCCTGCCATGCTTGCACTTAAAAGTGTAAGGGCTAAAAAAAACTGATCTGGTCGCTGTCCGAAAAGTGCAAATTTACGCATTACAAATCCGTTATAACCGTGTTGAAGCAAATTTAAGGCAGATTATTAAGATATCCGAGTGAAAACTGAGAGTTATAGAAATGTCGCTCTTAGTGGTCAGAGGTTCTGAATATGCTGTTGAATGCTGCCGGTCTTCTGTACTTCCAATTATAGGTCAGACCTGTGAAGGCAATGTTAATGAAGCCTTACCTGAAAGACGGGTTGATATCGTTTTTAATAATAAATTCATCGTGATTTGCGCCCCAATTTTGCCGGTATTGACTGTTGTTTCTCAGAAGAACGGGGATGAATTGCAAATCACTTGCTGACAGGTTTTCGTCACTATGTATAAAATATTTCGTCGGACTGACGAAATGCGCGTTTATTTTTATCATAGCGATGAAATGCCTATGAATATGCGTAAATTTGCTTGATGCAGCAGTTTTGCAGGACTATGGTGCAGCACTTTTCACGAACAGGTGGTGGTGCCATCATTCTGTACGCGGCTGCGAGGCCTGTATGGATGGTCGTTCTATGGCATTTGTAGTGAATATAATAACATTCTTATAGGCTGTATATTAGAAACCATCATATATGCGGTTTGAAATTGCATACTGGCAGCGCAGGGCTTTTTTGATTTTGCAAAATCAAAAAATGCCGGAGATGCGGGGCTGATATTATCAGTCCGGATTTTCCTCTGCGTCACCTGATCTACAATATTAGAGCGCGTGTGTCCGATCGGGTGCACAAAACCCGCTCTAACACTTTAAAATTAGAGCATACTATTCCGGGATTGCAAATCCGGCGTAATAAACTGCATTATCGGTCGATTTTTCGCTGATATGTAATTCATATTAAAACACAGGCAAACTTTTGGGAGTACCCGATGCTTAAGGGCTCAATCACGGCTATCGTCACACCTTTTACTGAGCAGGGTGGTTTTGACGAAAAAGCGTTCCGTGGCCTTGTAAACTGGCAGATCGAGGAGGGGACGCATGGCTTTGTACCGGTTGGTACAACTGGCGAAACTCCGACACTGTCCCATGATGAGCATAAACGGGTAATCGAGGTTTGCGTTGAAGAAGCGAAAGGCCGTGCGCAGGTTATAGCCGGTGCCGGTTCTAATAATACTGTTGAAGCCATTGAGCTTGCCCAGCATGCGCAAGGTGCTGGTGCTGATGCTGTTCTGGTTGTGACACCTTATTATAATAAGCCAAATCAGCGCGGGCTTTATGCGCATTTTTCCGCTGTTGCCAAGGCAATTTCTATTCCGCTGGTGATCTATAATATTCCGGGACGCTCGATCATTGATATGACACCGGAAACAATGGGCGCTCTTGTGCGCGACCACAAAAATATTGTTGGCGTGAAAGATGCAACCGGCAAAATTGAACGTGTTTCCGAACAGCGCGCAACTTGCGGTACTGACTTCATTCAGCTGTCCGGCGAAGATGCCACGGCTCTGGGTTTCAACGCTCATGGCGGTCGCGGCTGTATTTCCGTAACATCCAATATTGCACCGCGTCTTTGCGCGCAGTTTCAGGAAGCCTGTCTGGCCGGTGATTATGCAACAGCACTGACAATTCAGGATCGTCTGATGCCGCTGCATAAAGCGTTGTTTATGGAGCCGAACCCTTCAGGCGTGAAATATGCGCTGGCACGTACCGGACGCATTACCAATCATTTGCGCCTGCCTTTGATGCCTGTTGAGGCTGAAACCGCAGAGAAAATCGATGCAGCGCTGCGTCATGCAGGTCTGCTCAATCAGTAATTTTGCGTAACCGGCATAGTTGAACAGTTTACGCTGTTTATTTTGCTGCAAATCATCTATCGCCTGCCGGTACATGAATATTGAACCGGCAGGCTTTTTTATATTCAGCTTGTTGCAGTTTAAGCCGGAAAAGCTCTGGATTCTAAAGTGGTCGCATTATCACGGTCGTCAAGTTCATCCAACTTGACTGTGAAATGCTCTAGTAAAGTTGCGGATCAGATATATATTGCTGCCATGAATACGAAAAAAAATGCACCTGTACGCAAAGTCATCGCAGATAACCGCAAAGCGCGTTATAATTTCGAGATACTTGAAGTGATTGAAGCGGGCCTCGTTCTCTCGGGAACCGAGGTTAAATCTTTGCGCTCCAATCAGGCAAATATCGCTGAAAGCTATGCCAGCTTTGAGAATGATGCGTTCTGGCTGATTAATTCCTATATTCCTGAATATACGCAAGGCAATCGTTTCAATCATGATCCGCGGCGGTTGCGCAAATTACTGCTCAGCGAGAGAGAGATTGTGCGTCTGGCCAATTCCATCGCCCGCGACGGGATGACAGTTGTGCCGTTGAAACTCTATTTCAACGAGCGTGGCCGTGCGAAGCTCGAAATCGCTCTGGCACGCGGTAAGAAACTGCATGACAAGCGCGAGACAGAAAAGAACCGTGACTGGAATCGTGAAAAATCACGATTGCTCCGTGATCGCGGGTAATACCCGAAATATTAAAGCCCTGTCTCAGACAGGGCTTTTTTAATGTCTCATTTCCGGGGATTATCGTTCAGATAGTCGCGCACATTGCTGAATACATTACGGAACATGGCTTCCGTGAGAACACCGGTATTGGTGTTGTAGCGCGAGCAGTGGTAGCTGGAGAAAATGCGCAACTGTCCGATATCAGTTTGTACGCCATGGCCGAATTTATGTTTTGAGACCGGCTGGCCAAGGGCGCGGATTGTCGATTGATGGGCTATGGTGCCAAGCGTGACGATCGCCTGCAAGTTAGGCAGGCCGGTAATGAACGGCGATAAAAACTGGCGGCAGGTATTGATCTCGGCACCGGTCGGTTTGTTCTCCGGCGGCACGCAGCGAACAGCATTGACGATAGCGCAATCATTCAGCGTCAATGTATCATCAGGGCGCGCTTCGAAATTGCCCTGAGCGAAACCATAATCTTTCAATGTGGAATAAAGCAGGTCACCGGCATAATCACCGGTAAAGGGGCGGCCGGTACGGTTGGCGCCGCGTAAGCCCGGTGCAAGGCCGATAATCAGCAGGCGTGCCCGTTCGGTAAAAGCGGGCAGGGTGGTGGTGCAAACCGCTGTTGCACTGTTCTGCGGATCTGTCGGCAGAAATGCAGGAACCGGAGCATTATGCCATGAGGGTTCATTGCCCCGCCAGACTTGAATAAAGTCGTGAAGGCGGGGGCAGAATGCGCAATCGCGGGATGGTTCCGGATACTGCAAAATAAGTCAGAAGAGCTTAGTACAGCTCTTCTTCCTCTTCAAAACGGCGAGCCGGACGTTCACTGGCTTCGCGGCTGATTTCAGACTTCAGGGTCACCAGATCAAGGAAATGGTCTGCCTGACGGCGCAGCTCATCGGAAATCATTGGCGGCTGTGTTGTGAGGGTTGAAACAACGCTCACCTTGCGGCCGCGACGCTGCAATGCTTCCACGAGGCAGCGGAAATCGCCGTCGCCGGAGAAAATTACAAAATGATCGACGGTTTCAGTCAGTTGCATGGCATCGACAGCAAGTTCGATATCCATATTGCCTTTTACCTTGCGGCGGCCGGTTGCATCAGTAAATTCTTTGGCAGCTTTGGTAATGACCTTGTAGCCATTATAATCAAGCCAGTCGATCAGGGGGCGGATGGATGAATATTCCTGATCTTCAACAAGTGCAGTATAGTAATAAGCACGCAGCAAGTAACCGCGCTTCTGAAAAGCTTTCAACAATTTGCGGTAATCAATATCAAAGCCAAGTGTCTTGGATGCAGCGTAAAGATTGGCGCCATCGATAAAAAGCGCGATTTTTTCGCGTGAATCAAACATTTTGATAATTATCCATTCTTCAGCAAATAATATTTTGCTGATTAATTGTCCGCACTTTTCAATTTTTAGTTTTGAAAAAAGCCTCTCCTAGTTTGCGTTCTAAGGCGCATCTACAGAAAGGCAAGCAATCACAGGTTGTTTTTATTGTCGTATTTGGAAAAGACAGGGAAAATGTGTGATTAAGATATCACAAATATCATATAAATGAAATCTATTCATTTGGGAGCAAGAGTATAAACGATTTAGAGGACTTTATTGCAGCATTTTCAAAGCCCGCAGAACAGCGCGGATTTTAAAAGATCGGGAGCGATTCTGTGGGGTTTTGTGACGGAAAAATGAAGTCTCAAGGCTATGAGAGCTGTGTTTGCGCACAGATATGGAAAA
The DNA here is from genome assembly GCF_020341615.1 of Pseudochrobactrum sp. XF203. Lineage (NCBI taxonomy): Bacteria > Pseudomonadati > Pseudomonadota > Alphaproteobacteria > Hyphomicrobiales > Brucellaceae > Pseudochrobactrum > Pseudochrobactrum sp. XF203. Next base: position 1,017,959 of record NZ_CP084392.1, read on the forward strand.
TCAAAAACGCTCTATGTGCGCTTTTGCTTGTTTTTTGTGTCAAGTGGCGTTATGGAAATCGAGAATTCCTGAATTAATTTTGAGATATGAAAGGGGCGATCTATGGCCCGCGTTACCGTTGAGGATTGCGTTGACAAGGTAGACAACCGCTTTGAGCTGGTTCTGCTTGCCAGCCATCGTGCACGTCAGATCTCTCAGGGCGGTCAGATTACCATTGATCGCGACAACGATAAAAACCCGGTTGTTGCGTTGCGTGAAATCGCTGACGAGACCCTGTCACCGGGCGATCTGAAAGAAGACCTGATCCACTCGCTGCAGAAGCATGTGGAAATTGACGAACCGGAAGCACCGGCACCATTGCAGATCAGCGGCGCTCTGGACGAGCTGGGCGGCGAAGTTGTTGTCGGCGCAGAAGACATCGTGACATTCGACAGCATGAGCGAAGAAGATCTGCTTGCTGGTATCGAAGGTCTGGTTGCACCGGAAAAGAGCGACGATTACTGATTTTTGTTGAGGCGCTTTAAGCTGTTTCAACAGATATCCGGCATTGTTTTTGGACTGCCGGTGTCAGTAAAGACCGGATTATTAAAGCGCTGCAGATTATTCTGCGGCGCTTTATTTTGTGCGCACAATGGTTGCTCTAACACTTAAAATTAAGAGCATAATTTTAACTTAAACTGCTTCAAGTTTAAGAAATTATGCTCTGGCCGTTAAAATGCCGCATGAAAAATGCCGGTAGATGCCGGATTATTATATGCTTTAAAACCTGTAGTGCTTTGTGCCGGTTGCGTTTTACAGTAAATTCCGGAGTCGTGACGCCGGTGTCGTTATGTATGATTTGTTTGATGCGCGGGTAAGAGGAGTGCAGGCTGATGATGCGCCAATATGAGCTGGTTGAGCGGGTGCAGCACTATAAGCCTGATGTGAATGAGGCGCTGCTGAATAAGGCTTATGTTTATGCGATGCAGAAACATGGCAGTCAGAAACGTGCGTCCGGCGATCCTTATTTTTCCCATCCGCTGGAAGTTGCGGCAATCCTCACAGATATGCGTCTTGATGAGGCAACCATTGCTATCGCGCTGCTGCACGACACAATTGAAGATACTGACGCGACCCGCGCTGAGATTGACCAGCTTTTCGGCCCTGAAATCGGCAAGCTGGTTGAAGGTCTGACCAAGCTTAAAAAACTCGATCTGGTTTCCAAAAAAGCAGTGCAGGCGGAAAATCTGCGCAAACTTCTGCTGGCGATTTCCGACGATGTGCGCGTGCTGCTGGTGAAACTGGCTGACCGTCTGCACAATATGCGCACCCTTGGCGTGATGCGCGAAGACAAGCGTCTGCGCATTGCCGAAGAAACCATGGATATTTATGCGCCGCTGGCCGGCCGCATGGGTATGCAGGATATGCGCGAAGAGCTGGAAGAACTGGCCTTCCGCTATATCAATCCGGAAGCATGGCGTGCGGTGACTGACCGCCTTGCGGAACTGATGGAAAAGAACCGTGGTCTGCTCAGCAAGATTGAGACAGATCTGGCGACATTGTTTGCCGAAAAAGGCCTGCATTCTGATGTTTCCAGCCGGCAAAAAAAGCCATGGTCGGTTTTCCGTAAAATGGAAACTAAAGGCCTGTCTTTCGAGCAGCTGTCCGATATTTTCGGTTTCCGCGTTATCGTTGATAATGTTGATGATTGTTACAAGGCGCTGGGGATTATTCACCGCACATGGTCGATGGTGCCGGGGCGTTTCAAAGATTATATTTCAACGCCGAAGCAGAATGATTACCGTTCAATCCACACCACAATTATCGGGCCGTCCCGTCAGCGCGTAGAGCTGCAAATCCGCACCCGCGCCATGGATGATGTGGCGGAATATGGTGTGGCAGCCCATTCGATCTATAAAGACGGCCGCAGCAATACGGTGCCAACCGCAATTTCCACGGAATCCAATGCCTATGCATGGCTGCGCCGTACGATTGAAGCTCTGTCTGAAGGTGATAATCCGGAAGAGTTTCTCGAACATACCAAGCTGGAATTGTTTCAGGATCAGGTCTTCTGCTTCACGCCGAAAGGCCGCCTGATTGCTTTGCCGCGCGGTGCAACGCCGATTGATTTTGCCTATGCGGTGCATACGGATATTGGCGACTCCACCGTTGGCGTGAAGATCAATGGCCGCATGATGCCGCTGATGACCGAGCTGAAAAACGGTGACGAGGTGGATATTATCCGCTCCAAGTCGCAGGTTCCGCCTGCGGCATGGGAATCCATTGTGGTTACCGGTAAAGCGCGCTCGGCAATCCGCCGTGCAACGCGCGCTGCCGTGCGCAAGCAATATTCCGGTCTGGGTATGCGTATTCTGGAACGGGCATTCGAACGCGGTAACAAGCCGTTCAGTAAGGATTTGCTCAAGCCTGCACTGGCACGGCTGGCGCGCAAAGATATTGAAGATGTTTTTGCCGCGGTTGGTCGCGGCGAACTGGCTTCCGGCGATGTGCTGAAAGCGGTTTATCCGGATTATCAGGACACACGCGTGACAACGGGTAGTCCTGCGAAAACCGGCGAGAAGGGCTGGTTTAACCTGCAAAATGCTGCCGGTATGATCTTTAAGGTACCGGAGGGTGGTAGCACTGAGGATGTGCAGAAGCAGGCGGCAGCGCAAAATCATGCTGTGCCGATCCGCGGTGCGAATTCGGATTTGCCGGTGCGTTTCGCGCCGGAAGGCGCTGTTCCGGGCGATCGTATTGTCGGGATTTTGCAGCCGGGTGTCGGCATCACGATCTATCCGATCCAGTCTTCTGCACTGACCGCCTATGATGACCAGCCGGAGCGCTGGATTGATGTGCGCTGGGATATTGACGGCGAAATGCATGAGCGTTTTCCTGCCCGTATCTCCGTCTCCGCCATTAATTCACCGGGCTCACTGGCAGAGATTGCACAGGTTATTTCGGTCAATGATACAAATATCCACAATCTTTCCATGGTGCGAACAGCGCCTGATTTTACAGAAATGATTATGGATCTTGAGGTTTGGGATCTCAAACATCTCAACCGCATTATTACGCAATTAAAAGAAAGCGCCTGTGTGAGCGATGCACAGCGCGTTAACGGATAAGAGGCTTCTATGAATACTGAAGATGTGCTGGGCGTGTTTCGTGAGGCAGGTGCCATTCTTGAAGGGCATTTTATTCTGACTTCCGGTCGCCGCAGCCCTGTTTTCCTGCAAAAAGCGCGGGTGTTCATGCATGCCGACAAGACGGAAAAACTGTGCAAAGCGCTGGCTGAAAAGATCAAAGCCGCTGATCTCGGCCCGATTGACTATGTGGTCGGCCCTGCAATCGGCGGTCTGATCCCGTCTTATGAAACCTCGCGCCATCTCGGCGTGCCGTCGATCTGGGTCGAGCGTGAAAATGGTGTTTTCAAACTGCGCCGTTTTGAACTGCCGGAAGGCTCCCGCGTTGTGATCGTGGAAGATATTGTGACCACCGGTCTGTCTATCCGCGAGACAATTGACACGCTGCGCGATTTGAAGGCGGAAGTTGTGGCTGCTGCCTGTATCGTTGATCGCTCGGCAGGTAAAGCCGATGTCGGCACCAAGCTGATCGCACTGGCTGAATATGAAGTGCCGTCCTATGATAAGGATAATCTGCCGCCGGAACTGGCAGCGCTGCCTGCCATCAAGCCGGGAAGCCGTAATATCTGAGCTGAACCATGACGCTCTGCTGATTTTCAAAGCGTTTTTTGACGCAGGGCGAGGCGGGATATAGAAATTTCTGAACATTCATGCCATGAGGAACATAGTCTTCGTGGCATGAACAGCTGTCGGCTCGCCTCATTAAATTATTGTTGCACATAAAACCCGTCGGGGTGCCAGAGCATTTAGCGTCCGCGATAATACGACGAATTAAAAAACCAGAGCGTGTCCCGAAAAGTGCGAAGCGGTTTTCGGATAAGATACGCGTTAAAACAAAGAGTTAGAGCGTGTCGCGGAAAAGCGGGCACCGGTTTTCCGATAACGACAAGTGTAAAAACAAGGCATCATCGTGGTTTCAGTTCTTACAGCTCAGACAATGCATAGCCAGCGTCACCGTGACCCGTGCGGAGCCTGCGTTGATTGTGAAGTGCGTAAAATGGCGATCTGTGCCGCTTTGCAGGATGATGCGCTGCATGCGCTGGAGGCAATCATGTCTTCACGCAAGCTTGAAACCGGTGAAATGCTGGTGGAAGAGGGCGCACCGAAGCTGAAAGTTTTCAGCCTGACTTCCGGTCTGCTGCGTTTGTTTACATTGCTGCCGGACGGCCGCCGTCAGATTTCCGGTTTTCTCTATCCGGGCGATTATCTCGGTCTCGCCGATGACGGGACTTATTCCCAGACGGCAGAAGCTGTTGTGCCATCCACATTATGCTGCTTTTCCGTAAATGAGATGGACGAGCTGATGGATCAGCATCCGGCATTGAAAGACCGTCTCTATGTGATGACGCGTGAGGCTTTGCGCCAGTCGCGGGATAATCAGCTGGTGCTCGGGCGTCTTGCACCTGTTGAGAAACTGGCCTCTTTCCTGCTGGTGCTCTCCGCACAGGCGAAACGTGTCGGCCATCCGGACAATCCGGTGCATTTGTCGATGAACCGCACGGATATTGCAGATTATCTCGGCCTGACCATTGAAACTGTCAGCCGTTGCTTCACAAAATTGCGCACTCAGGGTCTGATTCATCTGCCGGATGCCAATACGGTGAGCATTCTCTCGCATCGCTCGCTTTCAGCCGTTGCCGGCACTGAATTCAAAAGCTGATCTCTGACAGTTTTAAGAATGTGTCCTGCGTTTGCCCCCTAAGGCAGACGCAGCTTTTTGCATTTTATTGGGATTTTCCTGAACCCGCGCTTGGGTAATATCGGCGCGGGATTTTTATTCATGTCTTTATTTTATTGATTGAGGAGGGGCTATATGCGCCGGTCATTATTGATTTCTGGTCTGCTGATCTCTGTGTTCACTACATCTGCCAATGCCGAAATCATTTTAAATCGTGGCAATAATGGCGATCCGTCCTCGCTCAATCAGCAACTGACATCTACGGTCGATGAGGCGGCGCTTCTCGCCGATCTTTATCAGGGGCTGGTGATGGAAGATGCCAAAGGCGCAATCATCGCCGGTGTTGCACAATCATGGGAAATGTCACCGGATGGCGTGGGCTATATTTTCCATCTGCGCGATAATGCAAAATGGTCGAATGGTGATCCGGTTACCGCGCAGGATTTTGTCTATTCTTTCCGCCGTATTATGAACCCGCTAACAGCCGCACCCTATGCCAATGTGCTGTTTCCGATCAAAAATGCCGAAGCAATCTCCCGCGGACAGTTGCCGCCTGAGCAATTGGGTGTGGAGGCACCGGATGATTATACGGTGAAGTTCACACTGAAAGCGCCGACGCCCTATTTTCTGCAATTAATGGCACATCACACGGCACTGCCTTTACATCGCAAAAGCGTTGAAAAATACGGAGAAAAATTTACTGCTCCCGGAAATCTGGTGAGCAATGGTGCCTATCAACTGACCAGTTTTGTGCCGAATGACAAAATCATCATGAAGAAAAATCCTTATTATTATGATGCGGATAAGGTAAAAATTGATGTGGTGAACTGGTTGCCTTTTGAAGACCGCTCCAGTTGTATGCGCCGGTTTGAAGCAAAAGAGGTGCAGGTCTGTGCCGATGTGCCTGCCGAGCAGATGGATTATGTGCGAAAGAGATTTGGCACTCAGTTGCGCATTGCCCCGCAATTGGGCAGCTATTTTCTCGATATAAAGGGGGAAGACGGCAGCCCGCTGAAAGATGCCCGTGTGCGCCGCGCTATTTCGATGGTGATTGACCGCGATTTTATGGCCAGAGAAGTCTGGCGCGGGACAATGCTGCCATCCTATTCTTTAGTGCCGCCGGAAATTGATAATTATATCAGCGGCGGAGTACGTCAGGATTATGCCAATCAGGACATTCTCGACCGTGAAGACAAAGCGAAAGAACTCCTGAAAGAGGCAGGTATCAAGCCGGACAGTCTGACGGTTGAGCTGCTTTATAATACATCCGAGAACCATAAAAATGTCATGGCTGCCATTGCGGATATGCTGAAAAATATCGGCATCAGGGCAAAGCTGAATGAAATGGAAGGCACGACCTATTTCAATTATCTGCGCGAAGGCGGAAAATTTGATCTGGCAAGGGATGGCTGGATCGGGGATTACAGCGATCCGCAAAGCTTTTTGTTTCTCTATAAAAGTGACAGTAGTTTCAATTATGGAAAATGGTTCAATAAAACCTATGACGCTTTGCTGGATAAGGCCTCGGTGACAACCGATCTCAGAGCGCGTGCGGTGATGCTGGCGGATGCTGAGCGCCTGTTGCTTCAGGAGCAGGTTGTCATTCCGCTTTTTACCTATGCGTCATGGGCGCTGGTTTCAGATCAGCTGGAAGGCTGGCACGATAATCTGAACAATGTCCACGCCACCCAATGGCTGTCGCTGAAGCAATAGGCACAGACAAATTTTAGCAAAGGGCGGGGCATTTCCCCGCCCTTTTTTGTTTTACAGCCATTGATCCAGATCAATGCGCTTTTTCACACCTTTGTTACACCAGCGATAAGGGAGGACGATCCGTTTGCAGAAAACGGATCCGGCAAGCTGCTTTCCCGTTGCGGAGCGGCGGTTATCCGAATGATAAAAGGCTGGAAGTATGATTGACTTTACTGTCGTTGATCTGTCGCGATTGCAGTTCGCTGCAACGGCGATGTATCATTTTATTTTTGTCCCCCTGACGCTCGGCCTCTCATTATTGATGGCGATTATGGAGAGCGTTTATGTCATGACCGGTCGCGACATCTGGCGTCGCATGACCATGTTCTGGGGTGTTTTGTTCGGCATCAATTTTGCCATGGGCGTCGCCACAGGGATCGTGATGGAGTTTCAGTTCGGTATGAACTGGAGCTATTACAGCCATTATGTCGGCGATATTTTTGGTGCGCCGCTGGCTATTGAAGGCCTGATGGCGTTCTTCCTTGAAGCCACATTTATCGGCCTGTTCTTTTTTGGCTGGGCGCGTCTGTCGCGCGTGGCGCATCTCGCCGTCACATGGCTGATGGCGCTTGGCGCCAATTTCTCCGCATTGTGGATTCTGATTGCCAATGGCTGGATGCAAAATCCGGTCGGCGCGGTTTTCAATCCTGATACAATGCGTATGGAAGTCACAGATTTTATGGCTGTGCTGTTCAATCCGGTTGCACAGGCAAAATTCGTGCACACGGTGAGCGCCGGTTATGTGACCGGTGCCATGTTCATCATCGCAATCAGCAGTATCTATCTGCTGCGCGGTAAGCATGTGGAACTGGCAAAGCGTTCTGTGACCGTTGCCGCTTCTTTCGGTCTGGCTGCTGCTCTCTCGGTCGTCGTGCTGGGTGACGAAAGCGGCTATGTGGCCACCGAACAGCAGAAGATGAAAATCGCTGCGATGGAAGCCATGTGGGAAACAGAACCTGCACCGGCCGGTTTTAACCTGTTCGCCATTCCGGGGGGCGGCAAAAACAGCTATGAAGTGCATATTCCTTATGTTCTCGGCCTCATTACCACCCGCAGTCTGACAACGGAATTGCCGGGCATCCATGATCTGGTGGATATGGCTGAAAAGCGTATTGAGAATGGTATCAAGGCTTCTGTTGAGCTGGATCGTATCCGTACCAATCCGAATGATGCTGAAGCCCGTGAAGCTTTTAAGGCTAACTGGCATGATCTCGGCTATGGCCTGCTGCTGAAGCGTTATCGGGATGATATTCAGAACGCCACACCTGAAGAAATCCGTAAGGCTGCGGAAGATACAATTCCGAGTGTCGGCACTTTGTTCTGGTCGTTCCGTGTCATGGTGGCGCTGGGCTTCTATTTCATCGCCTTTTTTGCAATTGCCTTTGTTCTGGCGAGCAGACATCGCATCAATGAACATACCAATCGTGCGCTGCTTAAAATCGCTGTGTTCTCACTGCCTTTGCCGTGGATTGCGATTGAAGCAGGCTGGATCGTTGCGGAATATGGCCGTCAGCCTTGGGCGATTGAGGGTGTGCTGCCGACATTCTATGCGGCTTCCAATCTCACTATGACTGATCTGGTCATCAGTCTTGGTTTCTTCCTGACCGTCTACACCACTTTGTTATGCATCATGATCTGGCTGATGGTTCGTACCGTTAAAGCCGGACCAAAAGAACCGGTACGCCCTGATGTCGATATGGCACAGGATGCGGCCATCCTGAATATGCAGAACAACGGTTAATCAGGCGAAAGGAGCAAGATAATGACAAATATTCCTTTAGATTATGAAACAATGCGCCTGATCTGGTGGTTGCTGCTCGGTGTTCTGCTGATCGGTTTCGCGATCATGGACGGTTTTGATCTTGGCGTGGGCACTCTGCTGCCTTTCGCGGCTAAAACCGATGAAGAGCGCCGTATGCTGGTCAATCTGATCGGCCCGACATGGGAGGGCAATCAGGTCTGGCTGATCCTCGGCGGCGGCGCGATTTTTGCCGCATGGCCTGCACTTTATGCGGTGTCGTTCTCCGGCTTTTATCTGGCGATGATTGCCATTTTGCTGGCGCTGATCCTGCGTCCTGTTGGTTTCAAATTCCGCAGCAAGGTGGAAAATACCGCATGGCGTTCCACATGGGACTGGGCTCTGTTTATCGGTGGTTTCGTACCGGCGCTGATCTTCGGTGTTGCTGTTGGTAATGTTCTGCTCGGTGTGCCGTTCCGTTTCGATAATGCGATGCGCATTTATTATGACGGCAATTTCTTCGGCCTGCTGACACCTTTTGCACTGCTGTGCGGTCTGGTCAGCCTGACCATGCTGGTAGCTCATGGTGCAACAGTTATTGTTGCCCGTGTTCCAGGGGTGGTTGGTGAGCGTGCCCGCAGCTTCGGCAAAATCGCAGCGCTGCTCAGCGTGGTTCTGTTTGCACTTGCCGGTGTGTGGCTGGCCTTTGGTATCAACGGTTATGTGGTCACTTCCGTGCAGGATGTTGCGGGGCCGTCCAATCCGATGCTCAAGACTGTGACAACCGGCTCCGGTGTCTGGCTGGAAAACTATACCAAACATAGCTGGATGCTGATTGCGCCTGTGCTCGGCTTTGCCGGTATGGCTCTGAGCTTTATCGCGCTGCATTGCCGCAAGGGTACGCTGGCTTTCTTGTGCAGCAGTGCCGGTATTTTCGGGATCATCAGCACAGCGGGCGTGTCACTGTTTCCGTTCCTGCTGCCAAGCTCGGTCATGCCAAATGCAAGCCTGACAGTGTGGGACGCATCGTCCAGCCATCTGACCCTGTTCATTATGCTCATCGCGACAGTGATCTTTCTGCCGCTCATTCTTCTCTATACCAGCTGGGTCTATAGCGTGATGCGCGGCCCGATTACTAAAGACAGTGTCGATAATACGCCTAATGCTTACTAACCCTTTGAAGAGTAAAGAAAAAGGAACAATGAAATGTGGTACTTTTCCTGGATCCTTGGATTGGGACTGGCCTCTTCCTTCGCAATTTTCAATGCCATGTGGTTTGAATTGCGCAATGACGTGCTGGTGCGCGCCCCGGCGCTTGCGCCGGAAATGAAAAACATGCCGGTTGCGCCGGAAATGAAACTGAACGAACAGGCAGCTGTTGCCGGTAAAGGACAAAAAGTATGACGGAGATTGCGGCAAGACATTATGCTTCTCTTGCCGTACCCCGCTATACATCTTATCCGACTGCCGCGGATTTCTCTCCGGCAGTCGGGAAAGATCAGTATGAGGCGTGGTTACGGCGTTTGAGACAGGGGGAACCGGTTTCTCTCTATCTTCACGTGCCTTATTGCCGTGACCTTTGCCACTATTGCGGCTGTCACGCCAAGATTGCGCGGCGTGATACCGTGATTGAGGCTTATGCCGATATATTGATCCGCGAAATTCGCCAAGCGGGACAATATCTGACTGAACGCCCGAAAGCCGTGCATCTGCATTGGGGCGGCGGTACGCCGAGCATTTTGGGTGGCGAGGGCATTGCCCGTATCACGCAGGTGCTGCGTGAGCAGTTCGATTTTGCGGATGATATGGAACATGCCATCGAGCTTGATCCGCGCAAAGTTGACAAGAAACTGTGCCGTGATCTGGCGCAGGTTGGTGTCAACCGTGCCAGCCTTGGCGTGCAGGATCTTAATGCGGATGTGCAGCAGGCCATTGGCCGTGTGCAGCCGATTGAGCAGGTTGAATCCGCTGTCAACTCGCTATGGCAGGTTGGCATAACCAGCCTGAATTTTGATCTTATCTACGGCCTGCCTTTGCAAACGGTCGCTACATTGCGTGAGACTTGCAAACGTGTGGCGGCATTCCGACCGAGCCGTATTGCCTGTTACGGTTATGCGCATCTGCCTGCGCGCCGTGCCAATCAGCGGCTGATTGATACCAGCCTGCTGCCTGATGCTGATGCCCGTTTTGAGCAAGCGCAGATCGTTGGTGAGACATTTATGGCTATGGGCTATGAGCCGGTTGGCATTGATCATTATGCCCTGCCGTCTGATGCATTGGCTGTGGCCGCAAAGGCCGGACAATTGCGCCGCAATTTTCAGGGCTATACGGATGATGACTGCCCGACACTGCTCGGTTTCGGTGCATCGTCTATCTCGCAGTTCCGCGAAGGATACACGCAGAATATTGCCGATATAGGTCAGTATAAAGCTGCGGTGCTGTCAGAACGGGCGCCGGTAACGCGCGGCTATGCATTTAACGATTCTGACCGCTTGCGGGCGCAGATCATTGAAAAGCTGATGTGTGATTTCCGTGTCGATCTGAATGATGTCGCAGCAGGTGTGAATTTTTCTGATGAACTCGCATTGCTGCGCCCGCTGGCCGCCGATGGTATCGTCACAGTGCAGGGTTCAGTGATTGTGATGGCGCCGGAACATCATTCGCTGGTGAGGCTCGTCGCAGCAGTATTTGATGAGTTCCGTAAGGAATGTGCACATAGTTTTAGTATGGCCATATAAAACCGGCCGGACTTCAGCATGGCCATCTGATTTTGGCCATGGAAAGAGCTTCGCATTAGCCGCGGGGGCGCGGGCAGATGCGGAGAGGGCAGAGACTGCAGGCTGAAGGGGTAAGCTTCAGCGCGGATTTTGCCTGCAAGAGGCATCGCCTGATCTGCCACGGGGGCGCGGCGGATCAGTGCGATGCTTTTTTGTACTCAAAAGCAGTGCAAATTATATGTAAACCTGTCTGATATTATTGGAAAAACTACATTTTCGCGGAACATATAACCCCGTCTCAAGACGCATTATTCAGGCGGCATACTACCTCTTGCCGCATTGCTGCTGTGCTTTCCTCATGCGATAACTATTTGAACTGTTAAAAAAGTCTTAATTCTCGTATAATTGAGATAGCTTCACGGGAGTTTCCCGCCTATGAAGCGAAGCAGTTATGTCTGTGCATCAATGCAGATATACTCAGATTTAGTTAAGGATGGTGGCAGAAAGTCATGTTGTTCAGACGCAGAGAACCCTTGAGTTACAGGGAGCGCCTTCGCACGATGATCTGGCCGCGCCGTTCTTTCTCGCGCTCAATGCGCTATATGGGCAAGCGGATCACCCGTATTACTGCCAGCCCGCATGCTGTTGCGGCAGGTCTGGCCGTCGGTGTTTTTGCGGCTTTTACCCCGTTCTTCGGCTTTCATCTCATTCTTGCGATTGTTCTCGCTTACCTCATTGCCGGTAATATTGCTGCCGCTGCGATTGGCACTGCACTGGCAAATCCGCTGACAATTCCGTTTATCTGGGGCGGCACCTATGAAGTCGGCCGGATGATCGTTGATGAAAACGGTCAGGCACAGGCTTTGCCGCTGACCCGAATTCTGGAAAGCGAAATTTTCAAGCAGATGAGTTTTGCTGAACTGTGGCAGCCGATTTTGAAGCCGATGCTGTTCGGTTCGCTGGTGCTTGGTCTTGGCTGTGCGCTGGCTGTTTATGTGGCAACGCGCTGGGCAACGATCAGCTATCGTCACAAGCGTCTGCAGCGTATTTCATTAAAGAAAAATCTGGCAGAGCAGGGCGCTTCCCGATGATTATTGGTATCGGCAGTGATCTGATTGATATCCGCCGCATTGAAAAAACACTTGAACGCCACGGCAGCCGCTTTACAGAGCGGGTGTTCACGGAGCGCGAACGTGCCAAGGCTGCAAGCCGCAAACGTCAGGCGGATACCTATGCCAAGCGTTTTGCCGCCAAAGAAGCCTGTTCCAAAGCTCTGGGTACCGGTCTGTCTCACGGTGTTTTCTGGCGGGACATGGAAGTGATTAATTTGCCCTCAGGTAAGCCGACGATGCACCTCACCAATGGCGCTGAAGTTCGCCTGCAATCCATGATGCCGGAAGGCATGAAGCCTGTTGTGCATCTGAGCATTACGGATGAATATCCGATGGCGCAGGCCTTTGTGATTATTGAAGCCGTACCTGCTTAAAAACAGCGCCCGCACGATCACGGGCGCTTTCGCACATCACAGCATTTTGCGATATTGAATGAAGCCGGATTTATCGGCAACGCGGTCATAGAGCACCATCGCATCCGTATTGGTCTCATGGGTCAGCCAGTAGACGCGTGAGCAGTCTGCTTCCGCTGCAGCTTGATAAACATGCTCAATCAGTGCACGGCCAAGGCCTTTGCCGCGAACATCCGGATTAACGTAGAGATCCTGCAAATAGCAGTAACCGCCTGTCGACCATGTGGAGCGGTGGCGGATATAATGTACAAAACCGGCAATCTTACCGTCAATAATTGCCAGTGCGCCATTCATAGGTTCATTCGCATCCAGCAATCTTTGCCAGCTTAAATCGGTGACGTTGTCAGCAATGCTGGTCTTATAAAAATCCTGATAGGCTTTCCATAAAGGCAGCCATGCTGCTTTATCCTGTGCTGTGAAGAGACGGATTTCCACTGGCTGAGACATGATTATGTTTATTCCCCTGCGTTTTGTGCAACGTCCGATCGTCGTTTTATAATGGCATTCGGGCGCTGATTTATGAACATTACGCCAGAGAATACATCATGTCTGTTTGATGATAACCAGAGCGATAGAGCCGGTAAATGCAATAATTTGAACAATTTTCAGGCTCAAAGCTGTCGGCATTTCAGTCGTGAATCGCAAACGAAAATATCAAGAGCCGGTATGGGCTTTTTTACTCAAAAACCGGCATAGGATGCGGGTTTTATGCAACGCAGGCGGGGCGCAGTCCTTTGAGTTGCGAGTTCATGATTGCTTCATGGCTTTGTAGAGGTTAAGAGTCGCACAATAAACGCGCAGAAGCGGAGAAAACCCAGCTTGTCTAACAAGAATGAAGTGAAAAAGTCCGGCGGTGTTGGTGAACTCGTCAGTATTATTGTGCAGGCTTTGCTGCTGGCACTTGTGATCCGTACCTTGCTGTTTCAGCCATTCAGCATTCCGTCCGGCTCGATGCGTCCGACGCTTCTGGAAGGTGATTATCTGTTCGTTTCTAAATATGCCTATGGCTATTCGAAATATTCCCTGCCGCTGTCACCGGATCTGTTTGAAGGCCGCATCTGGGGTGCTGAGCCGAAGCGCGGTGATGTTGTTGTATTCAAGCTGCCAAGCGATACCAATATTGACTATATCAAACGCGTAATCGGCCTGCCGGGTGACAAGATTCAGGTGCGCGACAGTGTTGTTTATATCAATGATGTGGCGGTACAGCGTGAGAAGGTTGGCGAGATTGCCAATCCTGACGTGACCGATGAAAACCGTCCGATTGAAGTCTATCGCGAGACATTGCCGAATGGCATTTCTTACGAAACGCTGGACGTGAACCCGAATGCTATGGGCGACAATACGCGTGTATTCGAGGTACCTGCCGGTCATTATTTCATGATGGGTGACAATCGCGATAACTCGCTGGATAGCCGCTATTCTGTAGGCTATGTGCCTTATGAAAATCTTGTTGGCCGCGCCAATGTGATCTTCTTCTCCATTTCCGGAAAATACAGCCCGCTGGAACTGTGGCGCTGGCCAACCAATCTGCGGTTCGACCGCTTGCTGAACTGGGTCGGAGCAACGGAAAATCCTAAATCCGTTGTAACGACAAATAACTGATGTGTGTTTTGACGAAATTAAACAACAATAAAGCTGCCGGTCAGGAGCCTGATAATGGTTTCTGATCGCCAGCGTATAAAAATACTGGAAGAAAAAACCGGTCATAGCTTTGTCGATCATGCGCGCCTTGAGCGCGCATTGACACATTCCAGCGCACGGCCGCAATCCGGTTCCAATTATGAGCGGCTGGAATTTCTCGGTGACCGCGTTCTAGGGCTGATTATTGCGGAAATGCTGTTTGCGGCTTTTCCCGATGCGCCGGAAGGTGAATTGTCCGTGCGCCTGAATGCGCTGGTCAGTGCTGAGGGCTGTGCATCCGTTGCCGATGAAATCGGTCTGGGTGATCTGATCGAAACCGGTTCCGATATCAAAAGCCTCAATGACAAGCGCTTGCTGAATGTGCGCGCCGATGTGATTGAAGCACTGATTGCCACGATCTATCTGGATGGTGGCTTGGAAGCTGCACGTGGTTTTGTGCTCAAATATTGGGAGCCGCGCTCCAGAGTGAGCGATGCGGCGCGCCGTGATGCTAAAACTGAATTGCAGGAATGGGCACATCAGCAGGGCAAACAGCAAGGCAAACTGCAACCTGTTTACCGCATTGTCAGCCGCACTGGTCCCGACCATGAGCCTGTCTTTGTGGTGGAAGTGGCAATTTCCGGTTTTCAGCCGGCAACCGGAACAGGACGTTCCAAACGTATTGCCGAGCAGGATGCCGCTGAAAATCTGTTGCACCGCCAAGGTGTCTGGCAGAAATAACTGATCTTATAAAGTTTCCGTATTTGCGCTAAACTTAAGCACATCCCGAAAAGTGGAAACCGGTTTTCGGAATAAGATGTGCGCTAAATTTAAATAGAGCTCGTTAAACCTGCGCAGGTTCTTCAGAGCATTTCCGATACAGCGCCTGGCTTAAAAGAGATAAAAATGACTGAAATCAACCATCCGCAGGGTGACAGCACAACCACAGCAGAAGCACAGACCCGTTCGGGTTTTGTGACGCTGATTGGTGCGCCGAATGCGGGCAAATCCACTTTGGTGAACCGCTTGGTCGGCACTAAAGTGTCGATTGTGACCCATAAGGTACAGACCACCCGTGCTCTGGTGCGTGGTATTATCACTGAAGATCAGACACAGATCGTGCTGGTTGACACACCGGGTATCTTCAAGCCGAAGCGCCGTCTTGACCGCGCTATGGTCACAACCGCATGGGGCGGTGCTCGTGATGCTGATCTGGTGCTGATCCTGCTTGATGCGCAGGGCGGTCTGAATGAGTCTGCTGAGGCTTTGCTGACCAGCCTTGAAAACACGCATCAGAAGAAAATTCTGATCCTCAACAAGGTGGATCGTGTTGATCCGCCAAAGCTGCTGGAACTGGCACAGGCTGCCAATGAGAAAGTGAAATTTGAAAGCACTTTCATGATCTCGGCGCTGAATGGTTCGGGATGTAAAGATCTGCTGAAATATCTGGTTGCCCAAATGCCTTACGGCCCTTGGTATTATCCGGAAGATCAGATTTCCGATATGCCGATGCGCCAGCTTGCTGCGGAAGTGACCCGTGAGAAGCTCTATCTGCGCTTGCATGAAGAATTGCCTTATTCCTCGACGGTAGAAACCGAAAAGTGGGAAGAGCGCAAAGACGGTTCGGTGCGTATCGAACAGGTTGTTTATGTCGAGCGCGACAGCCAGAAGAAAATTGTTCTCGGCCATAAAGGCGAGACGATTAAGGCAATCGGTCAGGCATCCCGCAAGGAAATGTCTGCTATTCTCGAGCAGCCGGTTCACCTGTTTCTGTTTGTGAAAGTGCGTGACAACTGGGGTAATGACCCTGAGCGTTATCGTGAAATGGGTCTGGAATTCCCGAATTCCTGAGGTTAACTGATTATGGAGTGGCGCGACGAGGGCATCATTCTCGGCACAAGACGGCACGGCGAGAGCAGTGCCATTGTGGAGGTGATGACCCGTGCCCATGGCCGCCATATGGGTGTGGTGCGCGGCGGCCGCTCCAAGCGTATGCAGCCGATGTTGCAGGTCGGCAATCATGTTTCACTACATTGGTGGGCGAGGCTCGATGAGCATCTGGGGTCTTACCAGATTGAACCTTTGAGCTTTTCCGCAGCGCGGCTGATTGATTTGCCGGTTGCGCTGTTCGCTATTCAGCTGGCCGCAGCGCATTTGCGCCTGCTGCCGGAGCGCGACCCGCACGAAAATCTCTATGAAACATTGCAGCTCTTGCTGGAGCATTGTGACACGCCGGTTGCTGCCGGTGAACTGTTGCTGCGTTTTGAACTGATGTTGCTGGAAGAGCTGGGCTTCGGCCTTGATCTCAAAAGCTGTGCCGCAACCGGCGGCACCACTGATCTGATTTATGTCTCGCCGAAAAGCGGACGAGCCGTATCCCGCGATGCCGGTGCACCTTGGGCAGACCGGTTGCTGGCGATGCCGGAATTTGTTTGCAATTCCCGTGTCAGAGCCGAGACTGTGCCGGATATTTGTACGGCGTTTAAACTGACCGGCTTTTTCTTTACCCGTCATGTGTGGGAGCCGCGCGGGCAGCAACAGCCGGAGTCGCGCTCCGGCTTTATTTCTGCTTTAAATCGGGCCGCTTAATCAGGCTGCCGCGAGTACAGGACGCTGCACGGCTGTTTCGCGGATCGGCAGATGGATAAGCGCCGCAAACAATCCGAGAATAATGCTGAGCCACCACACCGCATCATAGCTGTTGTAAATCTGGTAGAGCGTGCCGCCCAGCCAGACACCAATGAATGAGCCAATCTGGTGCGAGAAGAACACCATGCCGCCCAGCAGGCCGAGATGGCGTGTGCCGAACATTGTGGCGACAAGACCATTGGTCGGCGGTACGGTCGAGAGCCAGAGCAGCCCCATAATGGCCGAGAAGATCAGAACACTGGTGCCGGACTGCGGTAACAGAATAAAACCGGCGACGAGTATTGAGCGTAGCAGATAGATCAGCGCCAGCATTTTCGGTTTGGAATGGGTCTGCCCGAGGAAACCTGCACCAAGTGATCCGATAATGTTGAAGAAACCGATCAGCGCGAGCCCCCAGACCGCATAATGCTTATCCACGCCGATATCGGAAATATAGGCCGGAAAATGCGTGGTGATGAAAGCCACCTGAAAGCCGCAAACAAAGAAACCGGCAGTCAGAAACAGATAGCTTTTGTGGCTCAATGCTTCTTTGAGCGCCTCGGCAACAGTTTGCTTGGCACTGTTGTCCGGCATCCGTGCATTAGAGGCATTGCCGCGCAGCGGAATGGCCAACAGCGGCACTAGTAGCATAGCAACGCCAAGCCAGACCAGTGCATCTGACCAGCCGAAGCGTTCAATCAGACCCAGCGAAATCGGTGCAAAAGCAAACATACCCGCAGAACCGGCAGCAGTGCCCAGACCAAAGACCAGACTGCGCTGCTGTGCGCTGACGTGGCGGGCAAAGGCCGAGAGAATAATCCCGTAAGAACCGGCGGCAACACCAAGGCCAACCAGCACACCGCCGCCGATATGCAGGGCAATCGGGGCATCCGCATGTGCCATTAATAACAAGCCGGAAGCATAGAAAATGCCGGACATCAGCAAGACGCGCCATGAACCGTATTTATCGGCAATCATGCCGAAGATTGGCTGACCGGCACCCCAGAACAGGTTTTGCAATGCCATAGCCAGACCATAGGTGCTGCGATCCCAGCCCTTGTCCCCGATGATCGGCAGCTGGAAAAAGCCCATTGCCGAGCGCGGGCCAAAGGTCAGAAAGGTGATGAGACAACCGGCGATAATGATCAGCCAGGGCATGGAAGGGCTTCGATAGTCTTGCGAGCGAGTGGACATGCTGTGCGTTCTTTCAGCGGAGATGCCGGTAAATCTATTGTGTAATAGTGATTACAATATTTTTTTTGCGCTTGAAAGAGGTTTGAGTGAGAATGCTTCATCCGCTTATCTTATTAATTGATTTTGCTGTGTTTTCAAAATTTCTGGTGATTGGGTTTTGCGCTGTCCGAATAAGTTGATGATTAATTTTACTCACTTTGAGCAAAATAATTTCTTGTCATGAAACTGTAATGGGAATAAAGATTCGCGCCACGGCATTGAGCAGTTTCAGGAGAAGTGTTTACGCCTTCGCGGGGAAATCAATTCGCCGGATTGATTTCTAATCCCGCTTCGATCCGTCCGAAACTGCGTCTAGGAAATGACCGTCTTTTTCTTTCTGATTATTTATACTCACTTTGAGTATAAATAATCGAATGGCGGTTAAGGGGAAAAGGAGAGGGCAGCTTTAGTGCTGCTTTATGAGGCAGATTATGACGATAGCCACCACAAAAGAGAACCTGAATAAAGGTGAAATCCGCAGCGCAGCAGAACGTTTTGGCGTTTTGGAAATGCCGTCTCTGGACTATACACCGGAGATCGCTGCAGAAACCGAACATCTCTATCAGCGCGTGGCGCATCATATTCCGCGCATCGAGTGGCCTGCTTATGCGCCTTATGTGGCGGCGATCAACCGTATCAAAAAACAGCGCAACGCCGTAATTCTTGCCCATAATTATCAGACACCGGAAATTTTCCATTGTGTGGCGGATATTGTCGGCGACAGCTTGCAGCTGGCGCGCGAGGCTGCCCGTGTCGATGCCGATATTATCGTGCAATGCGGCGTGCATTTCATGGCGGAAACCTCAAAACTGCTCAGCCCTGAAAAGACCGTGCTGATACCGGATATGAAGGCAGGCTGTTCGCTGGCGGAATCCATCACCGGTGCCGATGTGCGCCTGCTGCGTGAAACCTATCCGGGTGTGCCGATTGTCACCTATGTCAACACTTCTGCTGATGTGAAGGCCGAGAGCGATATTTGCTGCACCTCTGCCAATGCTGTGCAGGTGGTGGAGAGCTTCGGTGTTGACCGCGTGCTCTGCATTCCTGATGAATTTCTGGCGCAGAATGTTGCGGCTCAGACTTCCGTGAAAGTGCTGACATGGAAAGGCCGTTGCGAGGTGCATGAGCGCTTTACAGCGGATGAGTTGCTGGCGTATCGCGCCGCCGATCCGTCGGTGCAGATTGTTGCCCATCCGGAGTGTCCGCCGGAAGTGGTGGCGGTGGCTGATTTTGCCGGTTCCACCAAAGGCATGATTGACTATGTGCGCGATAATCGTCCGGCCAAGGTTATGCTGGTAACCGAATGCTCGATGGCCTCCAATATTGCAGCGGAAGTGCCGGAAGTGGAATTCGTCAAACCGTGCAATCTTTGTCCGCATATGAAACGCATTACCCTGCCGAAAATTCTCGACACGCTGGTGAATATGAGCGGTGAGGTTCTTGTCGACGCAACAATGGCTGTCAAAGCACGGCAGGCTGTTGAACGTATGATTAATCTGAAAAACTGACGGCGTGACGATGAGCACGAAACCCAGTCAGATTATACCCAATCAGATTATAATTGTCGGCGGCGGGCTGGCAGGGCTGTTTTGCGCCCTGCAGCTCAGCCCTTTGCCGGTCACTGTGATAGCAGCTGCGCCCATCGGGCAGGGCGCATCTTCCGCATGGGCACAGGCCGGTATTGCTGCGGCTGTGTCATCCGATGATACAGTGGAAAGCCATGTAACGGATACGCTGATCGCCGGTGACGGTATTGTGGATGAGGATGTTATCCGCATGATGGCCTCTTCGGCCTCAGATCGTGTGCACGACCTTCTCGAACTCGGCGTGCCGTTTGACCGCGATCTGGCCGGTCATTTGCAGGTGTCGCGCGAGGCAGCGCATAGTCATAACCGTATTGTGCGCGTGCGTGGTGATATGGCTGGCCGTGCGATCATGCAGGCTCTGGTTGCCAAAGTGCGGGAAACGCCGTCCATCATACTGATCGAAAATGCTTCGGCTTATCAGCTGATTTCGGATGCTGATGGTATCAGCGGCATTACTATCCGCCGTACAGATGGTTCCGACCAGATTTTACCTGCCCGTCAGGTGGTAATTGCCAGTGGCGGTATCGGTCATCTCTATCAGGTGACCACCAATCCGGCTGAGGCCAGCGGTTCCGGTATTGGCATGGCGGCACAGGCCGGTGCGCTTTTGGCGGATATGGAATTTGTGCAGTTTCACCCGACAGCGCTGGATGTGAAGGCCGATCCGGCACCTCTGGCAACCGAGGCTCTGCGTGGTCACGGCGCGCATCTCGTCAATAAAGCCGGTGAACGCTTTATGCTGCGTCACGATCCAGCTGCGGAAATGGCGCCGCGCGATGTGGTCGCACGCGGTATTTATGAGGAGGTGATGAGCGGTCGCGGTGCTTATCTCGATTGCACCAAGGCAATCGGTGAGAGTTTTGCGCAGGAATTCCCGACTGTTTATGCCTATTGTCAGGCGGTCGGTATCGATCCGGCGCATGATCTCATCCCCGTTGTGCCTGCAGCGCATTATTTTATGGGCGGTATTCTCACGGATATGGATGGCCGCACGACGGTTAAAGGGCTGTGGGCTTGTGGTGAGGCGGCTTCTACCGGCGCACATGGTGCCAATCGCTTGGCATCAAATTCTCTGCTTGAGGCAGTGGTGTTTGGCGCGCGGGTAGCCGATGCGATCAGGCAAGTGCCGCAGGAGGAATGTGCATCGCAATCCGTTGTGCAGGTTCTGCCTGCTGCAAATAAAAAGGATTGCACTGAGGCCATGCAGCAATTACGGGCGGTGATGAGCCGTAGTTTCGGCGTTATCCGCAGGCAGGATCAGATGCTACAGGGGCTGAAACAAATCCGGCAACTGGCACAGGATAATCATGATCCGCTATTCGCCAACTGTTTGGCGACTGCCGAAGTTTTGGCCGTATCGGCTTTGGCTCGCAAGGAAAGCCGTGGCGGTCATTATCGCAGCGACTATCCTGAAAGCTCGGTCATCTGGCAACATCGCTCGATGATGACTTTGCAAGATGCCCAAGAGACTTATCAAAAATTAGCGGAAACTGCCTGATGAAAACTGCTTATCCTTCTGTTCTGCCTCGTCCGCTGGTTGAAGAGGCTGTGCGCCATGCGCTGCTCGAAGATCTGGGACGTGCCGGAGATATTACCAGCCATGCCACGATTGCCCCTGAAAAACAGGCAACAGCGATACTGACCAGCCGTGAGGACGGCGTTCTTGCCGGTCTGGATTTTGTGCGTGCCGCTTTCGCACAGATTGATCCGTCCTTAGATGTTTCGATCGCTGTTACTGATGCGACCCGCATCAAAGCCGGACAGGAAATTGCCCGTATCAGCGGCAATGCCCGATCCATTTTGTCGGCTGAACGTGTGGCGCTTAATTATCTGATGGTTCTGTCCGGCATTGCGACTTACACGGCACGTTTCGCGGACAAGATTGCCCATACGCAGGCGAAAATCTGCGACACGCGCAAAACCATGCCCGGCATGCGTTCATTTGCCAAATATGCGGTGCGATGCGGCGGCGGTGCCAATCACCGTTTCGGTCTTGATGATGCGGTGCTGATTAAAGACAATCACATTGCCGTTGCCGGCGGGGTTAAACAGGCGATTGAAGCTGCCCGCAGCTTTGTCGGGCATCTGGTGAAAATCGAGGTTGAAGTCGATACGCTGGAGCAGATGGCAGAGGCGCTCTCTGTGCAGGCCGATGTGATTCTTCTTGATAATATGCCGCCGGAAACCCTTGTTAAGGCAGTGGAAATTAATGCCGGGCGCGCAAAACTTGAGGCGTCGGGCAATATTAATTTCGACACCGTGAAAGCCGTTGCCGAGACAGGTGTCGACTATATCTCAACCTCGAAAATCACAATGTCTGCACCGACGCTTGATGTCGGGCTGGATATTATCATCACTTGATGAGATAGAGTGCGCACTGGTTTTTCAGGGGATGATGATATGCAACTGATCCGCACAATTGCAGATTTACGCACGGCTTTGAGAGCCGAGCGTAGCCGTAGCAAGAGCATCGGCTTTGTGCCGACGATGGGCTACCTGCATGTCGGCCATCTCACCTTGGTGAAAAACAGCCAACAGCATTGCGATGTGTCTGTGGTGTCGATTTTCGTCAATCCCACGCAATTCGCGCCCAATGAAGATCTGGCACAATATCCGCGTGATCTGCCTCGTGATCTGAAATTACTCGAAGAGCAGGGCTGTGATTATGTTTTCGCGCCGGATGTGAATGAGATGTATCCGGACGGCAGCGGCAAAACCTCCACTTATGTTGATGCTGGAGAGCTTTCTACCATTCTGATGGGAGCATTACGTCCGCATCACTTCCGTGGTGTGGCTACGGTCGTGAGCAAGCTGTTTAATATTGTGCAGCCGGATAAGGCCTTTTTCGGTGAGAAAGATTATCAACAGCTCGCTGTTATCAAGCGTATGGTGACTGATCTCAATCAGCCGGTGGATGTAATCGGTGTGCCGACCGTACGTGAACCGGATGGGCTGGCCTGTTCATCGCGCAACAGTCTTTTGAGTGCTGAAGACCGTGCCGCTGCTGTTATCCTGCCGCAGGCGATGCAACTGGCTCAGACATTTGTAGATCAGGGCGAGCGTTCAGTTGCTGCATTGCGCCATGCTGTTGTCGGTAAATTGCAGCAGGAACCGCGCGGTGAAATTGAGGCCGTGGATATCCGTGATGCAGAAACACTGGCTGAAACAGCGGAGCAGCTCACCGCACCGGCAGTGTTGCTGCTGACTGTGCGTTTTGGCAAAACCCGCCTGATCGATCAGCATGTGCTGCGCTTTTAAAACTGAGCGAGAGTGCCTTGAAAATCAAAGCTCTGTCTGTGGTTGCACCTTCCGGAATTCTTATTGCGCGTGGCGAGAAAACACTGGAAGTCCGCCGCTGGTATCCGGATATCACACCGGATGAGGATCTGCTGATTATCGAAAACCGGCATTATCTTCGTCAGGACGGTGAAGAAGATCCGGATGGGCATGCTGTTGCTTTAGTGCGAGTGAAGGCTGTGCGGACATTCGAACGAACGGACATCGCTGCGGCCCGCGCTTCTTACTATGAGCATGGTTGGTTGGCGTGGGAGCTGACAGATATACGTCCGGTATTATGTGATCAGAAGGTGATCGCAGCCAGAGGTATTTATCAGGTTGAGTTGGACGATGTGTTGTTGACGTCCGGCACGCTTGAGCAGGAAGAGTAAGGGAGAGAGCCATGAGTGTTCAGAAGCAAATCCGCCGTATTACCGTGCCGGAAATCCGTGCCCGCAAAGGCGGCGTGCCGCTGGTATCACTCACGGCCTATCATGCCCATACGGCTGCGATTGTTGACCGCTATGCGGATTTTATGCTGGTGGGTGACAGTGTCGGTATGGTGATGCATGGCATGGATTCAACCATCGGTGTGTCTCTGGAAATGATGATTATGCACGGGCAGGCGGTGATGCGCGGCTCATCCCGTGCGCTGGTCGTGGTGGATATGCCATTCGGCTCCTATGAGGAGAGTCCGCAAGTTGCGTTCCGTAATGCGGCGCGGATCATGGCAGAAACCGGTTGTGGTGCGGTTAAGCTTGAAGGCGGTGTACAAATGGCTGAGACGATCAGCTTTTTGACCAAACGCGGCATTCCGGTGCTGGCACATATCGGTCTGACCCCGCAAGCCGTGCATGTGATGGGCGGCTATAAAGTGCAGGGGCGCGATCAGGCACTGTGGGATTTCATCAAGCAAGATGCGCAGGCCGTTGCTGATGCCGGTGCTTTCGGCATTGTGCTGGAGGGTATTGTCGAGCCACTGGCGCGTGAGATTACGGCGCAGGTTGCGGTGCCGACCATTGGCATCGGCGCATCAGCGGAGTGCGACGGGCAAATTCTTGTGCTGGAAGATATGCTTGGCCTCAACGACAAGCCTGCCAAATTTGTCCGCCAATATGGTGCCATTGGTGCAGCTATTGACGAGGCGGTGAAAGCCTATGCAGAAGATGTGAAAAGCCGCAGCTTTCCTGATGAGCGGCATATTTATCGCTAGAGCATTTCCAGCAAAAGTGCGTAGCGGTTTTGCGTGGGATAATGCGACCACCAAATCTCTGAGCATTTCCAGCAAAAGTGCGTAGCGGTTTTGCGTAGGATAATGCGAAATACTAAAGTTTACCGCTGAGACAGCGTTACCTTTAAGCCCGGAGCAGGGCGCTCTTCCAGAACCGCACGGCGGAAACGGTAGAGCGCAGCCGGTCTTCCGCGTTGCTGGCTGAGGCTGACACCGGTCGGCTCAACCAGTTCGGCATTTTCCACCAGACGGCGGAAATTCTGCTTATGCAGATGACGGCCGGAGATCGCTTCAACAGTTTCCTGTAATGCTGTGAGGGTGAAACAATCGGGCATCAGCTCAAAGATTACCGGACGGTATTTCAGCTTGGCACGCAGGCGGGCAATTGCGGTTGCGAGAATGCGGCGATGGTCGAACACCATGGCTTTGCCGGTATGACGTTGCAATTCGTCCAGCTGTGCGCTCGGGCTGACTGTGCCGTCAATAGTTGCTTCCCGCACCAGGCCGGCTTCATAAAGCAGTTCGTAGCGTTCGAGTACGCGCTCCTCATCCCATTGAATACCATCGGTGCCAAAGGCAAGACGCAAACGGGTCAGGCGTGGTAGCTGATGCAGATCATAGGCCGGATGGCTGCGCTTGTCGCTCTGCGCCCATTCACGTAAGGCGGGGATAATAAGCTGGTCGATGAGTGGCGGCTTACCGCTGCGCCAGTCTTCCCAAGGCAAAAAATCATACCAATATTGCCAGTCATTTTCTGGCTGCTCGCCATTCTGACGTGTCAGTGCCAGATAGCCGACAGAAATCACATGGGTGTCATCGGTCGGCATGGCAGATTTGGCACGGCCACGGTCGCCGAATGTATAAAGTTGCTCTACATAGCCGAGGCGCAAGGCCGTTTGCGCTTCAACCCATAGCCGCAAACCCATTTCTAATGTGCGGTGTTTCAGCGGATCAAACCGCCCGTAAGGGAGCGAAAGCGCGGCAGATACTTCATGGGCTGCGGGCATTTCATGGTCGTCAGAGCAGAGAATAACCGGACGGTTATTGTTGATTGTAACAACTGCAGCACTCAAACCCACCTCAACGACAGCGGAAACATCAGCCATGAATTTGTGTCTCCAATGCGTTGAATCGGTTGATAAAAGCCTGTTCTATCTCTGCGGTTGGCCTTGGTGATAAATCAAAGTGACCGGCATGGAAACCACGCGGACGACCGAAAAACTCTGCGGCCTCTGATGTGCTGAAACCGGCCAGTTCGGTTGCTTCAAAATAAGCGGAAACAATGTCGGCTTTCTTAATCGCTTTTTTTAAAACTGCAGGCACGGTCGCGGGTAAAGAAAAGCGCAGATGAATGGCTGTTTCCAACCGCGCTTCAATCTGTTTATAGGCACCGCCCATCACCGCCTTGAAGGGCGAGATCATATCGCCGATCACATATTCCGGTGCATCATGCAGTAAGGCCAGCAGCTGATGCTGCAAAGGAGCAGCCGGATTTTGCTCGCGGAAAATCTGTTCCACCAGCAGCGAATGTTGCGCTACGGAATAAGCATGATCCCCACGGGTCTGGCCGTTCCAGCGGGCAACACGCGCCAGCCCGTGGGCAATATCACTGATTTCAATATCCAGCGGTGACGGATCAAGCAAATCCAGCCTGCGGCCTGACAACATACGCTGCCATGCCCGAACCGGTTTTGTTTTAGAGCCGCCGGATATTGCCATTAGTCTGCTGCCCCTTCAGGGAAAGTGAATTTAGCATAGGCAGGAATTGTCAGGCTGACCTCTGTTTCACCGGCGAGCAGCGGAATGTTTTTATCCATTGCGTCTTTAACGCGATCGATGCGAACCAGAGCGAGTGCATTGCTGCCATTGACACTGCGCAAGGTGCCAACCTCTTTGCCACCGGCAGTAATAGGCGTGTCCGATGCGGGCAGATCGGCCTGCGCCGTCACCTGCAAAATCCGGCGTCGTGCAATGCCGCGATGTTGCATGCGGGACACGACTTCCTGTCCGACGAAGCAGCCCTTCTTGAAGGATACACCGCTGAATTGCTCGAAATTAATATCATGCGGGAAAACATCATTCATGATGAAATCCGCACCGCCTTCGGCAATACCATAGTGAATACGCAAAGCTGCCCATGCATCGCGATCAGATTGCGTGGCGGGGGAGGCGCTGCCGCTCTCAGCATAATGACGCAGGACATTCGCTTCTTCAGGGAAGCGCTCATCGCGCACGGCCTGATAGCTCTCAAGGCTAATTGAATCACTTTCTGAACTGCCTGAATCAGTTTTCCAGCTCAGTCTGATAATTGATTCATTTAAAACGATAATTTCCGCTTTGGCACGCAGGCGATAAAGCGTGAGACGCTTGGCAAAAACCTCTGCCACATCCTTCGCAATATCAATGCGGAAGCCATCCTCAATACGCGAGATCAGAAAATCGAACTGGATTTTACCCTGCGGACTCAGCAATGCCGAAACACGCAGAACGCCGTTTTCGAGGGAGGTCAGATCAGCTGTGAAAATGGATTGCAGAAATATTTCCGCATCGGGACCACGCACGAGAATCTGTGTGCGGTCGTCGAGATTTCCGGTTGGTCCGGTAAACAGAGTTAAAGGTTCTGTCGTTGTCATATCAACTTTCCGGTTTATAAAGCAGTGCAGATGCAATTATCTTGATATTCATCGCTTTGTTACGTAAGCCGCATTGCGAGTAATCGCAAGTCAGGAACAGCGAGTTATCGCAAGACAGGAGAGCCGCGAATGACCACAACATTCGATACGATTTTTAAAGGTGCAACGGTCGTCAATCATGACGGCAGTGCCGTTCGTGATATCGGCGTTAAAAACGGACGCATTACCGCTATCGGTTCCCTGTCAGAGAATGCCGCAGGCGAGGTTATTAATTGCACCGGCCTGCATATTCTGCCAGGCGTTGTGGACAGTCAGGTGCATTTCCGCGAACCGGGTCTGGAGCATAAAGAAGATTTGCAGACCGGTTCGCTTGCAGCTGTACTTGGCGGCGTGACCTCTGTTTTCGAAATGCCGAATACCAAGCCGTTGACCACTTCGCCGGAAGCGCTGGCCGATAAGGTAAAGCGCGGTACACATCGCATGCATTGCGATTTCGCATTCTGGGTTGGCGGTACACGCGACAATGCCAAAGATGTGCCTGAGTTGGAGCGCCTGCCGGGCGCTGCGGGTATCAAAGTGTTTATGGGCTCTTCAACCGGCGATCTGCTGGTGGAAGATGATGAAGGTGTGGCTTCCATTCTACGCAATACGCGCCGCCGCGCAGCATTCCATTCGGAAGATGAATTCCGCCTGCGTGAGCGCGAAGGTCTGCGTATTGAAAACGATCCGTCTAGTCATCCGGTCTGGCGCGATGAGATTGCAGCATTGACCTGCACCCAGCGTCTGGTGCGTATTGCCCGTGAAACCGGTGCGCGCATTCATGTACTGCATATTTCGACTGCGGAAGAAATTGAATTCCTGAAAGACTACAAAGATGTGGCGACCTGTGAAGCGACACCGCATCACCTGACGCTGTCTTCGGAAGACTACAAAACACTTGGCAATCTCATTCAGATGAACCCGCCGGTGCGCGATGCACGTCATCGCGATGGTATCTGGCATGGTATCGGGCAGGGTGTTGTCGATGTTCTCGGTTCTGACCATGCGCCGCATACTCTGGAAGAAAAGCAGAAGCCTTATCCGGCATCGCCATCCGGCATGACAGGTGTGCAGACACTGGTGCCGATCATGCTCGATCATGTGAATGCCGGTCGCCTGTCGCTGGAACGCTTTGTTGATTTGTCATCACATGGCCCGAACCGTATTTTCGGCATGTCCCGTAAGGGGCGCATTGCAGTCGGTTATGATGCGGATCTGACGATTGTTGATATGAAACGCAGCGTTACGATCACGCATGAACAGGCTGGCTCTAAAGCTGGCTGGACACCATATCATGGCAAGACAGTCACCGGCTGGCCGGTTGGTACTATCGTGCGCGGTCATAAAGTGATGTGGGAAGGTGAGATTGTTAATCCTGCACTCGGTGAACCGGTAGAGTTTATCGAAGCGCTCCCAAGAAATTAAAAAAGCTCGCTTTACAGAAAATTATAAGAGACCGCATTATCCGATAATGCGGTCTTGTGCATTTTAGAGTGCGCTTCTTTAGATTTACGACTGATCAATGAGTTTGTGTGTATTGATGCAGTATGAAAACACAATCGTCTGTCCTGCATCATTATTTTCGTCCTGTAGAGTTGGCTCTGCTGGGGGTCATTCTTATTACGCTGCTTGCAGATGCCGTTCTGCTTCTGAGTTCAGGGCAGAAAGTATTTTACTTCGCTTATAGCGGACAGCTTATCTTTGCTGCATTGATGTTCGGATTGAGTTTCATATACCGCTGGCGCGGGCGTAGCGAGCGCATTGCCACTGTTACGATGAGCACTGGCTTGTTTATGATTTTTACTTCGGCAATGGCACTGCTGAATTATTTGTTCCTACCCAATTTACGCCCGACACTTGATCTTTGGCTTGTCTCACTGGATGCCAGCCTTGGCTATAACTGGGTGGACGCTGTGACATGGAGTGTCAGCTATCCTTTGGTTAATGATATTCTAGGCTATGCTTATTTGTCTAATCTCTATCAGATCGTTATCCTGATAATTTTACTTGGTTTCAGCGGGCGTATTTATGCCTTGCACGGTATGATTTTGACCCTGACGCTGAGTGGAGCTGTTACCGTCCTGTTCTGGATACTTTTTCCCTCGATCGGGCCGAGTGCGTTATTTCCGTTGCCTGAAAGTGTGATTTCAAAATCTCAGCAGATTGTAGGGACTGCATATGGCAAGGAACTAACTGATCTTCTGTATAATGGTACAGCAATGATTATGCCGAATGATGCACGCGGACTGATTTCATTTCCGTCTTTTCATACGGTTATGGCGCTGGCGGGCATGTGGTATTCCCGTTCAGTCAAGTGGCTGTTTCCGTTTTTCCTGCTTTTGAATTTGGCAGTACTACCAGCCGTCTTGGTTCATGGCGGACACCATCTTGTTGATATACCGGCAGGTATGGCTGTTTTTGCTCTGTGTGCATGGGCAACAGAGCGTTTTCAGCAACGCTTTGACAGACAGGGGAAAGCGATCGTCAGTCGCCGGCTACAAAAAACTTCCATGAGCCATCCGGCGTAATGCCGAGACGGTAGAAAATATAGGCACCGACGCCCTTCATTTCTTCAAAATCACCGGCAGTTACAATCTGATACAGCTCAACCATCTGCCGGTCGTCCAGCTTGTCCAGCGGGTAGGCGAAGAAATACGGCCAGACATAAACTTCATTCGGTGTACCGGCATCGAGATGCGCATAGCCGGATTCGAGAAGATCTACGAGAATAGCCAGCAATTCCTGACCATTGCTGTCGCCGGAAAGGCTTTTGAGAAATTCCAGCGGTGTGCCGTCATATTCACCGAGTGAAAGCATCGGGCTGGTTTCGCCGCCGTCGCCGAGCAATGGTTTCAGCGCGTCAATCTTTCCTGCTTTGGCAATATCGAGAATTTTCTTGCGGGTGTCCTGCACAGCTTGCGGAAGCTTGGAATAGTCATAGGAGACTTCCGGAATCTTACCTTCCGGTGAAACATGCGGACGGGTAATATCGCGTTCCGGATTGCCGTTTTCTGTGGCTGCGCCGGATTCAGGCGCTCTGTAGGTTTCAGTAGGCACCTGACGCAACGGCCCCGGTAAAGGCACCTGCGCCGGATTGACCTCTTCGTCTTCACCGGCAGGTGTTTCGCTCAATGCTAAAATTTGTGGTTTTCCGCTCAGTGTTCCGGCGGAGGCCGGTACTGAGACTGATGCGGCAATCATGGCCAGAGCCAGACCGGAGAGGAAAGACGTGCTCAGAAATTTATCTGAGCTGAGTTTGCTCGGCCAGTGGCGGGATGAAAGCAACATCAGAAACTCCGGAAGAGAAATATATATTCAAAATAAATGTTTACGGCATCCTGTAGCACAAATTATGACGGATGCCGACCGTGGCCGGAAAATTACTGCAGAATTACTGCAAAATACGGTTGGGCAGAAACTCACCGGCAATGATCTGCTCGCGCAATTTATCGAGCAGGCCAAGCGCCGCATCTTCGCCTGTGCTGCGCAGAAGTTCGGTCAATGCATTGGCAAAAGCAGCCTCTGCGAGAATTTCCGGTTCAATGCCTTCTGAAATCCCGTCAGCCCAGGCTTCATGCTGATATTCGATCGCCGCCTGTTTTTTCTCATGGGCAATCAATTCATCGAGGTCTGTCGGAGCATGATTCATTAAAATATCACCTTGGCTTTATGCCGTTGGACACTGCATCGCAGAAGACGGACAGGACTTAGCTAAAGAAAGTGCTGTCATAGAGCCATTCAGAGCAGAAACGACTATCTGAAGACCGTTTCTTACACCATCAGCCGACGCATCACCATCAATAATTTAATCTCTTGTTAACAGATTGCGATGGTTTGTGAATGGCAGATTTCGCCTTTATTGCAATGAATGAAGTTTTGGTTAATTGCCGTAATGGGCAACCAGTCCTTCAGAGAGCTTTTCACCCTGCAATTTAAACCGGTCGATTGCTTTCAGCGCCTGATCGGTACATTGGCTGTAATTATCAGCATAGCTGCGATAGTTGTTGTTAAAGGCTGAAACCAGATTTTTACGTCGCGTTTCATCTGCTTTTTCAGCTGTGAGCAATTCATTCATCTGATCGCGCCAAAGACTGGTTTTGTCGCCGCAAAGATTGCTCAAATAGTGGAGGGAGCCGAGGGTGCCTGCCAGCTGGATCATCTGGCTTTCATAGGGCGGGCCGCTGGTTTCCTGTGTTTGTGCCTGTGTGGAAAGAGCGGAAACAGAAAATCCTGTAACCAACAGGAAGCTAACAAGAAATCTGGTCATATATATACTCCGCGCCTTCACTATAAATTGTGCAGTAATCAGGCTGTTTC
Organism: Pseudochrobactrum sp. XF203; assembly: GCF_020341615.1. Lineage (NCBI taxonomy): Bacteria > Pseudomonadati > Pseudomonadota > Alphaproteobacteria > Hyphomicrobiales > Brucellaceae > Pseudochrobactrum > Pseudochrobactrum sp. XF203. The sequence continues at coordinate 1,049,060 of NZ_CP084392.1, forward strand.
AAGGCGCTCAGCCTTCTTCCTGCAGAATACGGCGAGCAAAAGCCAAAGTGCTGACGGTCACAATATGCTGCAGCATATCCTCAACTGTCAGCCAGTGCAGCGAAACAGCATCATCACCGGCCTGTTCCTGTCCGCTGAGGTCATAAGCGCGGAAAATGCAAAGATTATAGACCTTGCCGTAAAGCCCTTCCTGAGACAGATCAATTGTATCAACCAGCCGCAGGCGGCTGCAGTGCAAGCCGGTTTCTTCTGTGAGTTCACGCCGTGCGGCCTGTTCGGCATTTTCTCCGGCTTCAATCCCGCCACCCGGAAAAGCGAGTGAACCTTTGAGTGGCTCCTTGCCGCGTTTCACCAGCAGGAAGCGGTTCTCCTTACGGCAGATGATGGAGGCACCATGGGCGATGAGCGGGTGTGGGGAAATGTCCTGTATCATAGAATGAGTGGTAAAAACCTGCCCGCAGATTTGCAAGCTTTGTTTATCAGGTATCTTGACCTTTACGGTAAAACTCGCAACACCAAACATTATGTGTGGACGTTTTGCATTACTGGCAACAATTGATGAGGTGGAGGCGCAGTTCGGCGTGATTGTCGATGAAGCCTTTCCACCGCGCTATAATATTTCACCGACCCAACCGATCATGATTGTGATGAATGGTGAAACACCGGCACCCGGCAGCAACAGGCCGGATCGTATTGTAATGCTGGTACGTTGGGGCTTTGTGCCGTCATGGACAAAAGACCCGCTGAACTTTCCGCTGATGATCAATGCCCGTTCCGAGACGGCACATGAAAAGCCGTCTTTCCGCACGGCGATGGAGCACCGGCGTAGCTTGCTGCCGGTAACGGGGTTCTATGAATGGCGTAAACTCGGTGACGGCAGAAAACAGGCCTATTGGATACGCCCGCGCCATGGCGGAACCATTGCTTTTGGTGCGTTGATGGAAACATGGGTGAGCGGTGACGGTTCGCAGATGGATACGGCAGCCATTCTGACGACGGCCTCCAATCATGCATTATCGCATATTCATGACCGCCTGCCGTTGGTGATTCATCCTGAGGACTATCAGGAGTGGCTGGATTGCAAGCGCAACCGTGCCAAGGATGTGCAGCATTTGCTCAAACCGGTGCAGGATGATTTTTTCGAGGCGATTCCCGTCTCTGATAAGATCAATAATGCCCGTTATTTTGGCACAGATGTGCATGAGGTGGTGGAAGAACGGACAGTTTCCCAGGAACCAGTCGTCAAAAAACCGGCTAAACCTAAAAAGCCTGCTGTCAAAAAGAAAACAGATGACAATGATGACCAATTCAGTATGTTTTAATTAATTCTTTCAAAAACATAACCTAAAGCGCATCCCGAAAAGTGGTTGCCGGTTTTCGGATAGGATGCGCGTTGATGTAAAGTTTGCATCCCGACAAGTGGTTGCCGGTTTTCGGGTAGGATGCGCGTTGATGTAAAGTTTGCATCCCGAAAAGTGGTTGCCGGTTTGCGGATAAGATGCGCGTCAATTTAACAAGAACGAGTCTATCGTGGGAACAGCAGCAATTTCGGGCTTTCTGCTCGGACTATCCTTGATTGTCGCCATTGGTGCGCAAAATGCCTATATTCTGAGACAGGGACTGCTGCGCCAGCACGTGTTTATTCTCTGTCTGATCTGTGCTCTGTCCGATGCCGTGCTGATTGCCGCAGGCGTTGCAGGGCTGGGCACACTGATCGCAAAGTCCCCTTCATTGATTACAGTGGTAACCGTCGGCGGCGCTGCTTTTCTGTTCTGGTATGGTCTGTCTGCTTTTCGTCGTGCAATGCATCCTGACGGGTTGCGTGCCGGCAATGGCGGCGCGGTCAGCCTGAAAGCTGCAGTCGGGACTTGTCTGGCGCTGACTTTCCTCAATCCGCATGTCTATCTTGATACGGTCGTACTGGTCGGCAGCCTCTCTGCCCGTTTTGAAGGGCAGGCGCGTCTGGCCTATGGGCTGGGTGCGATAACAGCTTCTTTTGTCTGGTTTTTCTCGCTCGGCTATGGTGCCCGATTGCTGCAGCCGTTTTTCGCCAAACCTTCTGCATGGCGTATTCTCGACTGCATTATCGGCATCATTATGTGGGCGATTGCGTTCAGCCTACTTAGCCGCCTGTTGTGGCCGTAAGGCTTTATCTGACGGCAGATAAGAAACGTGCAGCCGCTTCTCGTCACGGTGGCTGCGTGGTGCCGACCGCAGAGCTGCCGCCAAAAATGCAGGGCCGATTGCACGATACTGCTCGGTAAGCTGATCTTTTTTAGATGCGCTGAAGATCTTTTTCATAATGTTTCCTTCCCTAACTCACAGCTCCCATTATCGTGAAAAATAGGCCTGAAGCATGGCTGGAAATGTGCAAATTCGGGCGCAAATCTGGGTAATGTCACGGCGGTAATGCCGCGTGTCATGATTGCTGCCGGTCACAAAAATCTCTGAGCTGTCTCTTGACGCGGCACAGGATCAGAGAGATAAGTGCTGTCATGAAAACACCATTCGCAAACACCATTTGTATTATTGCGGTCATTATTCGCTAGCAGATTGCTGGCTCGGATGTTTTCGTCTTCCTTTTCCTTTTGAAGCAGACAAATGCACCGGCCAGCAGGCTGCGCAAGTCTTGTTTGTGCTTTAGAACCGTATGTTAAAGGGAAGTCAGATGTCTGCCACTGAATTGCGTTTGTATAATACGCTGACCCGCAGGAAAGAGGACTTTGTTCCGATCAATCCTGATCATGTGCGCATGTATGTCTGCGGCCCGACAGTTTATGATTTTGCCCATATCGGCAATGCGCGTCCGGTGATTGTTTTTGACGTGCTGTTCCGTCTGCTGCGCCATGTTTATGGTGAGAGCCAAGTGACTTATGCGCGGAACCTCACTGATGTGGACGACAAGATTAATGCGCGTGCCGTGCGCGATTATCCTGATCTGCCGCTGAATGAAGCTATTCGCAAAGTCACTGAAAGCACCAATGCGCAGTTCCAGAGCGATGTAACAGCGCTTGGCAATCTCGAACCATCCAGCCAGCCGCGCGCAACCGAACATCTGGAAGAAATGCGCCAGCTGATTGAGCGTCTGATTGAGCGCGGTCATGCCTATGTGGCTGACGATCATGTGCTGTTTGCAGTTAAAACCATGAGCGGCGACCATGGTCCACGTTATGGTGCGCTTGCCCGCCGCTCACTGGATGAGATGATTGCCGGTGCGCGTGTGGATGTCGCTTCTTACAAGCGCGACGAGATGGATTTCGTGCTGTGGAAACCATCCAAAGAGGGTGAGCCGGGCTGGCCGTCTCCGGCAGGTATTGCGGTTCACGGTCGTCCGGGTTGGCATATTGAGTGCTCGGCTATGTCGATGGCTAAATTGCTGGAACCGTTTGGCGGCGGTCTGAAATGCGATGATCCGCTGAAAAACACCTTCGACATTCATGCCGGTGGTATTGATCTGGTATTCCCACATCATGAGAATGAGATTGCCCAATCATGCTGCGCTTTTGGTTCAGAACGCATGGCCAATATTTGGATGCATAATGGTTTTCTGCAGGTCGAAGGTCAGAAAATGTCCAAATCTCTGGGCAATTTCATCACCATTGACGATGTGTTGAAGTCGGAACTGCCGCAATTGTCGGGCACAGATGCGCCAGAGGATTTCCGTCGTCGCTGGATCGGTATGGCTGCACGTCTCTCAATGTTGCAGACCCATTACCGTGAGCCGATCAACTGGACGCAGCAGCGTTTGATCGAATCCGGTGAGGAACTGGCGAAGTGGTATCAGGTTATTTCCGAACAGCCGATGCCTGCTTCTGCGGTTAAGGCAACGGTGTTTGCAGATAGCATTGGCGATGACCTGAACACATGGGCTGCACTCACAGAATTGCGCAAAGCCTATAAGCAAGGTGATGTTGCAGCGCTGGTTTCCGGTCTCAACCTGCTTGGTCTTCACGATGCGCAATTGCTGGCTGAGGCTGCACAATATCTGTTCAGCGCTGCCGCAGATGTCGACACGGCAGATGTTGAAAGACAGATCGCCGAGCGTCTGGCATTCATCAATGGGAAAAATTGGGCGGAGGCTGACCGTATTCGTGACTCATTGCTGGCACAGAATATTCAGCTGAAGGACGGCAAAGATCCGGCTAGCGGAGAACGGGTGACAACATGGGAAGTGAAACGCTGAGTGAAAATCCGGTCGCCAGCGGCGGCTGCCAATGCGGTGCCGTGCGTTTTTGTGTGAAGGGGCAACTGGGCAGTGCATCCATCTGTCATTGCCGCATGTGCCAGAAAGCCTTCGGCAATTATTTTGCTCCTTTGGTCTCCGTTAAAGAGGGGACCTTGGAATGGACGCGCGGAACACGAAAACTGTTCCGCTCATCCAATCATGTGCAGCGCGGCTTTTGTGCCGATTGCGGCACACCGCTGACCTATGAAGCGCCGGACGGTCTGGCGCTGTCCATTGCGGCTTTTGACAATCCGCAGGAAATTGAGCCGGTCGTGCAATGGGGCATGGAGGGCAGGCTGCCTTATCTGGACAAGCTGAGCACCTTGCCTGCCTATACGACAGAACGTGATCCTGAAAGCGTGGAATTCGTGCGCACTATGGTATCTTATCAGCATCCGGATCATGACACTGAGACATGGCCTCAAGGCCATGCATAAATCTCACGCATAAATACGGATATGGAGGAAAGAACAACAATGAAAAAAGAGCGTATCTATATTTATGATACCACCCTGCGCGATGGTCAGCAGACACCGGGCATTGATTTCTCGGTTGCGGATAAGAAAGCCATTGCCGCCATGCTGGATGATTTCGGCATGGATTATGTTGAGGGCGGTTATCCGGGTGCAAACCCGACAGATACGAGCTTTTTTCAGCGTAAACATACGGCAAAGGCGAAATTCGCCGCTTTTGGTATGACCAAACGCCCGGGTGTTTCTACCTCCAATGATCCGGGCATGTCAGTGCTGTTACAGGCTTCCAGCGATGTTATCACCTATGTTGCCAAGAGCTGGGACTACCATGTGCATCTGGCGCTTGGCTGCTCTCTGGAAGATAATCTGGAATCCATTACTTCATCAGTCACGGCAGCGCGCATGGCCGGTAAGGAATGTATTGTCGATTGCGAGCATTTCTTCGACGGCTTTAAAGCCAATCCTGATTATGCGCTGGCCTGTGCCAAAGCGGCCTATGGTGCCGGTGCGCGCTGGGTAGTGCTTTGCGATACCAATGGCGGTACGCAGCCGGGTGAAGTCGGTGACATTGTCCGTGCTGTTAAGAGTGTTGTACCGGGCGAATGTCTGGGTATTCATGCGCATAATGACACGGAACAGGCCGTTGCCGTGTCGCTGGCCGCAATTGATGCCGGTGTGCGGCAGGTGCAGGGCACGCTCAATGGTATCGGTGAGCGTTGCGGCAATGCCAATCTTGTCACGCTGATCCCGACATTGATGCTTAAACCTGTCTGGGCAGACCGCTTCGAAGTCGGCATCAGCATGGATGCTCTGGCAGGTATTACCAAACTGTCCCGTACTTTCGATGATATTCTCAACCGCGCACCGAACGATCAGGCGGCTTTCACCGGCAGTTCAGCTTTCGCTACCAAAGCAGGCATTCATGCTTCTGCTTTGCTGAAAGAGCCTAAAACCTATGAACATGTGCCGCCGGAAATGGTGGGCAATCATCGCCGTGTCATGGTGTCCGATCAGGGAGGCAAGTCCAACTTTATTGCTGAGCTCAACAAGCGTGGCATTCAGGTTGCCAAGGATGACCGCCATCTCGATACGCTGATTGCGCTGGTCAAAGAACGTGAAGCTGAAGGTTATGCATATGAAAGCGCGGATGCGAGTTTTGAATTGCTTGCCCGTCAGCAATTGGGGGCGGTGCCGCAGTTTTTCCGTGTGGAAGCCTTCCGCTGTATGGTTGAGCGCCGCTATGACAGCAATGGCTGCCTGAAAACCGTGTCGGAAGCGATTGTTAAAATCATCATCGATGGTGAGGAACATTTGTCGGTGGCAGAAGGACATGGTCCGGTTAACGCGCTCGACCTTGCCTTGCGCAAAGATCTCGGCCGCTATCAGGAAGAACTCGCTGATCTGGAACTGGTGGATTTTAAAGTCCGTATCCTCAATGGCGGTACGGAAGCGATCACTCGCGTTCTGATCGAGTCGCATGATGCCAGCGGCCAGCGCTGGCGCACAGTCGGTGTGTCGGACAATATTATTGATGCATCCTTTCAGGCACTGATGGATTCTGTCGTCTATAAGCTGATGAAAAACCGCGAACTTGCGGGACATATTGCAGCAGAATAAAATTTGCCGTTTGCGGAGCCGATGAAACGGGAGTACCGGTTGTTACTGATACAATTGTAATGAACGGCTCCCGCTGTAAGAATAAAGCCCGAGACCGGAAATCTGAGGATGGATAACTATGAGTGACCGGTCTCAAGCGGCGATGCCGGAGGCGACACGCGGTTTTATTTTCGCGATGCTTGCTTATTTGTTCTGGGGGCTTTTCCCGTTTTATATGAAAGCGGTTGCCCATATTCCGGTTGTGGAAGTGCTGGCGCATCGGGTGATCTGGTCATTGCCGGTCGCAGCGATCATTCTGGTGTTTATGGGGCGCACCAAGGATGTTGGTGCAGCCTTGCGCAATCCGCGCACATTGGCAATGGCCTGTCTGACAGCTTCCCTGATCACGTTGAACTGGGGCGTCTATGTCTGGGCGATTTTCAATGATCACGCGCTGGATGCGGCTCTGGGCTATTATATCAATCCGCTGGTCAATGTGCTGCTTGGCGCGATTTTCCTTAAAGAGCGTCTGACAAAAGTACAGTTGGTTGCTGTATTCCTTGCCGCTGCTGCGGTAGTGTTGTTGACAGTAGAGCAGGGCGGTCTGCCTTGGGTATCCATTATTCTGCCGCTGTCATTCGGCTTTTATGGTTTCTTCCGTAAATCCTTGCCGATTGGCCCGTCACAGGGTTTCATGCTGGAAGTGATTATCCTGTTCATTCCGGCCAGTGCCTATGCAATCTGGTTGTATACACAAGGGCAGGATCATTTCGTTACCGGCACACCGGCGGATATTTCTCTGCTGATGCTGGCTGGCGTTGTTACCGCTGTGCCGCTGATTATGTATGCGACCGGTGCGAAACTGCTGCGCTACACCACGCTGGGACTGATGCAGTATATTACACCGACCATGCTATTCCTGATCGCTGTTTTCGCCTTCAAGGAACCGTTTAACACAGTGCAGCTTTATGCTTTCGCACTGATCTGGGCAGGATTGATCCTCTATACATGGTCAATCCTGAAAGAGGCACGGGCGGATAAGATCGCTGCCAAAGCATAAAAGCAGAAATAACAGAACAAATAAAAAGCCCGCTCAAAAGCGGGCTTTTTATTTTTCATTATCTGAATAGATTCACGCCTGATTTTCAGAGGACTTTTTCTCTTCCGCTGCAAAACGGCGCTTCCATGCCAGTGCACTGAAAGGCAGGAATACCAGATAGGCCAAAGCTGTCAGTGTCAGTGTCTGCCAGGTAAAGCTCATCAGAAAACCGGCATAGATCACTACGCCGAGGATCAGCGGCATAACAAAGTCACGACGGATAAAGCTGCCTGCGGTTTTACCATTATAAACCGGCAGACGGCTGACGAGCAAAAAGGCAATCACAATCGTGAAGCCTGCGGTGCCATAGGCCAGAGCCTTGCTTGGCAGCACGCCGAGGAAACCGGAATAAACAGGCAGCAAAACCAGCATCGCACCGGCCGGAGCCGGAACGCCGATAAAATAATTGCCCTGCCATGCAGGCTGGTTCGGATCTTCCAGCATCACGTTAAAGCGCGCTAAGCGCAGGCAGCAGGCAATCGTATAGATCAGTGCGGCAATCCAGCCGAAAGAACCGGCCTGATCCAGCATGAACAGATAGAGCACCAGTGCCGGAGCCACGCCGAAATTGACGATATCAGCCAGAGAATCCATCTGGGCACCGAATTTGGAAGACCCTTTCAGGAGCCGCGCAATCCGTCCGTCAATACCGTCGAGAAAGGCTGCCAGCAGCACCATAGCCACGGCCTGCTCGAAACGATGCTCAATGGCAAGGCGGATACCGCTCAAGCCTGCACAGATCGCAAGAACGGTAATCAGATTAGGAATGATGATCCGCATCGGAATTTCGGAAAAGCGCGGACCGCGCCCTTCCGTATTGCCATTTGGATCCAGCGGCGGAAAAGGTGCTTCAAGCATCAGGCAATCCGCACGGTTGGCGCAGTGCGCGTTTCATCAAATTCTGCCAGAACGGTTTCACCTGCCACAGCCGTCTGGCCGACAGCAACGCGGGCAACGGCACCTTTTGGCAGGTAAATATCATTACGCGAACCAAAACGGATCAGGCCAAAGCGCTCGCCGGTTGAAAGATCTTCACCGGCTTTTGACCAGCAAACGATACGGCGGGCTACAAGACCGGCAATCTGCACTACGGCAACGGTGCCATGGGCGCTGTCGATCAGCACCGAATTGCGCTCATTCTCAGTGCTGGCTTTGTCCAGTTCTGCATTCAGGAATTTACCCGGACGGTGCATCACGGCAGTGATTTTACCACGCACCGGTGCACGGTTGATATGAACCGAGAACACATTCATGAACACGCAGATGCGCAGCATCGGCTCTGTACCCAGATCCAGCTCTGCCGGCGGAACGCACATGCCAACGGAAGAAATCTTGCCATCCGCAGAGCTGATGACGAGTTTGTCATCCAGCGGCGTGATGCGCAGCGGATCACGGTAGAAATAAATGCACCAGATGGTCAGCACCATCCCTACCCAGAACAAAGGTTCCCACAACCAGCCAAGCAACAGCGACACAACAAAAAATGCTGCGATAAAGGGGTAGCCCTCGCGGTGGATAGGAACAAAAGTATTGCGAATGGTATCGGACAGGCTCATCGGTTTTCCTCAGATTTTCCGCTTCAATAACGCAAAGTAACAGCGTTTAAAATGATTAAGCGCAAACAGCGCAACAAAATTCATGATATTCGTGCTTTATCATAACAAAATGCTCACAGAACATTACCGCAAGCACCGGTTTTGATTTTTTTTATATTCCGCATTGATACGGAATCAAAACGGTTCAGGTGATGTTGATATCACCGGAACCGCCATTGCTGCATGCATCTGCAATGAACAGCCAGTGCGAATATCTGCTGTCATCATAGAGGATCATCGGTGCCCTGTCATTCTCCGGCAGGGGCGCCGCGAATAACAACACCAAGTTCATCGCTTTCACGAACCTGACGCAGACGGGCTTCCGCTTCATCAGCTTCACGCTGACGATCCCACATGGAAGCATAAAGTCCGCCTTCGACCAGCAGATCACGATGGGTACCACGCTCGGCAATCTGACCGTCTTTAAGCACGATAATTTCATCGGCGCTGATAACAGTCGACAGACGGTGCGCAATCACCAGAGTAGTGCGGTCACGGCTGACCAGATCCAGAGATTGCTGGATATCCTGCTCGGTTGCTGTGTCCAGTGCCGAGGTTGCCTCATCAAGGATCAGGATCGGCGGGGCTTTCAGAATTGTACGGGCAATCGCGACGCGCTGCTTCTCGCCACCGGAGAGTTTAAGTCCGCGTTCGCCAACCATCGACTGATAGCCTTCTGGCAATAGCTGGATGAAGCGGTCGATTTGCGCCAGCTTGGCAGCCTGTTCTACTTCCTGCTCAGTCGCCGACGGGCGGCCATAGCGGATATTATAGGCAATTGTATCGTTAAACAGCACCGTATCCTGCGGCACCATACCAATCGCATGGCGCAGGCTGACCTGCGACACTTCGCGGATATCCTGCCCGTCAATTGTCACCGAACCCTGCTGCACATCATAGAAGCGATAAAGCAGACGGGAGATGGTTGATTTACCTGCACCGGACGGTCCTACAATCGCAATGGTCTTACCCGACGGCACTTCAAAGCTGATATTGCGCAGGATCGGACGGGACGGATCATAGGCAAAGCTGACATTGTTAAAGCGGATAGCGCCTTGCGAGACAGCCAGTGCCGGTGCATCCGGCTTGTCTTTGACCTCTTCCTCAACTTCGAGAAGATCGAACATCTGCTCAATATCGGTCAGCCCCTGACGGATTTCACGATAGATAAAGCCGATCATATTCAGCGGCAATGACAGCTGCATTAACAGCGCATTGATGAAGACAAAATCGCCGAGCGTATGGGTTCCGGCCTGTACTTCGCGGGCAGACATAACCATCAGGATCATCATGCCGACACCGAAAATCACGGCCTGACCAAAGTTCAGCCAGCCAAGCGATGTCCATGTCTGGGTTGCCGCTTTTTCATAACGTGCCATCGAGCGGTCATAACGCTCGGCTTCCATCGCCTCATTGCCGAAATATTTGACGGTCTCAAAATTCAGCAATGAATCAATTGCTTTGGTATTGGCATCCGTATCGGATTCATTCATTTCGCGGCGGATATTAATACGCCAGTCACTCGCCTTGACGGTGAACCACATATAGAGCCAGACCGTTGCCGCAACCACGATCAAATAGCTGACACCATAGGCGAAACCGAAAATCGCTGCAGTCAGCGCAAATTCCAGCAGGGTCGGTACGGAGCTCAGAATGGTGAAGCGCACAATGGTTTCAATACCTTTGACGCCACGTTCAATCACACGGGACAGGCCGCCGGTGCGGCGCTCAAGATGAAAACGCAGCGACAATTTATGCATATGCACAAAAGTCCGGTAGGCAAGCTGGCGTACTGCATATTGGCCGACGCGGGCAAATAATGCATCGCGCAACTGGTTCAGACCGGCCTGAATAATACGTGCCAGATTATAGGCAACGACCAGCATCAAAGCGCCGACAAAAATCTGCGGCACCCAGCTTTCCGGCTTGAAAGAACCATCCAGCGCATTGGTTGCCCATTTGAAAAAATAAGGCACCAGCATCAGCACGAATTTGGCGATGACCAGATAGAAGGTCGCCCAGACGACCCGCATTTTGAGATCATGGCGCTCGCTCGGCCACATATATGGCCAGAGTTTCGCCAGTGTTTTCAGGGTCTGACCGGATTCTGCCGAGACTGTTTTTTGTTTTTTCATCTTTTTATTTAACGCCACAGACGGTCACTGCTGCCGCCTTCATGCTGTATTGCGGTCTAGAGCATATTTCCTTAACCTTGGATCAGTTTAAGTAAATATGCTCTAATTTTAAAGTGTTAGAGCGAGTTTTGCGTGCCAAGTCTGGCACACGGCGCTCTAAGCGCCGCAGAATTGCTGCAAGTTTCTTCATCGTCTTATCATAGCTGCAGGCGTGATAGAAACAAAACGCCTGCACAATGTTGTGAGGAAGACAAACACGCTCCGGAGAAACAGGATTTACGGTAGTTTCTGCTTCACATCCTGCTCGCTGAGCGGGGTTTTCGGCATGACGAAAACCTGTCCAGGCCAGATCAGGTCAGGGTTCTTAATCTGATCAGTATTGGCCAGATAAATCGTGGTGTAACGCGTGCCGCTGCCATAAGTGCGCTTGGAGATTGTCCAGAGATTATCGCCTTTACGGATAATCACCGAGCCTTCCGCTTTTTCCAGAGGCTGTGCCTGTGTCTCTCCGGCAGGCTGGCTTTCCTGAGCGGCCTGTCCGGCATTCGGTGCACTTTGCGCGGCGATTGCAGGAGCAACAGCCGCAATATTCTCACCGGCTTCACGACGGAAAGGCACACGCGCTGTGGCCAGAATTTTACCGCCCTTATCCATCAGATCAGCACGGATAATATAGTCACCGACAGCAAGCGGCTGCTGGGTCTGCACCAGATAACGCCCCTCAGGGGTGATGACAGCTGTGCCGAGCAAAGTCTCATTGACTGAGACATTAACTGTCTGGCCACCGCGTGCATGACCGGCGACAAATACCGAGCGGCCTTCAATCTCCACGGCCTCCACGGCAATGCTGACGGCATCCTGAGAATTGCCCTCTGCAAGCCCGCCCTGTATGGCCTGCGACGGCAGAAGGGTAACAGCAGCATCATTGCCATGCGCAGCTGCCGGTGCATCTTTATTCTCAGTTGTCTGCGCAGCATTTCCGCCACTGGCCTGCGGTGTGGTAATCATGCGGCTGGCCTGACCAGGCTCCTCAACAAGTGCAAGAACCTGACCATCCGGTGTTGCAGGAACAGAGAGGATCGCGGTCTGCTGCGATGTTGCAACGGAATTATCTTCCGCAGTTGCGCGCAGAACCAGCTGATAATCGCCGCTTTTCAGCGCCTCATCCAGAATAATTGCAAAATCACCGTTCTCACCGGCCTTGGCAGAGCCTAGCACACGGGTTTTGGAAATCACATCAACCACAGAATTCGGTGCGGCTTTACCGGCAATGACCAGCGAGCCGTTGCCCTCAAGGCGCAGCACATCAAAAACCGGAACTGTGACACTCTGCTCAGGCACTGTTTTTTCGGGAGCAGTTGGCTTGGTATCCGCCGGTGCTGCAGTATTACCCGCAACAGGCTTGTCAGTCTGGGCAGGAGTTTCAGGTTGGGTCGTCGCAGCAGGCTTGTTATCTGTTGCTGTTTTTGAAGCAGGTGCCTGCGGCGGCTGATCCGTTTTCTGCGGAGCCATGCTAAAATATGCAAGAAGACCACCTGCTATAACAACAGCAGCAAAACCGGCAAGCGCATAACGACTATTCTGCATACGGGGCTGACCCTTTTAACACCAAGCTTAAAAAAATATTATAACATGCTGTGTCTGCTTATAAATCCAAATGTATAAGCAGCACATTTGCCAACAACTAGCGCTTTTTTATTGTTACAGCAAGAATATCACATATCGGCGCTAAAATTCTTGTCACATATTGCGCGATAAGATGTCAGCCATACATGGTTTTCGGTACAAGGCCATGATTTTAAAAAGACTTCGGGAACAGCGGTGAAAAACTTGGTTTTTATGCCGATTTTTACCAACCGATTTCATGACCGATTTCACCGCATAAACTTGACGGGAAACAGCCCGCGCGCGAAAAGAAAGCATGAGCAAGATTCGATCAATATGTGTCTATTGCGGTTCTTCAACCGGCAATAATCCGGTTTACCGGGAAGCAGGACTGGCTCTTGGCCGCTCCATTGCAGAAAACGGTCTTCGCCTGATTTATGGCGGCGGCACAAAAGGAATTATGGGGGCGGTTGCAGAAGGCGCTTACAAGGCCGGCGGCAAAGTCACCGGTATTATTCCAACATTTCTTCTCAATAAAGAAGCTGACGGCAAGCAGAATGAAATGCTTGATGAGCAGATCATTACCGAGAATATGCATCAGCGCAAACAGCTGATGTTTGAGCGCTCGGATGCTTTTGTCACGCTGCCGGGTGGCATCGGTTCTGTTGAGGAAATCGTGGAAATGATGACCTGGGCACAGCTCGGTCATCATAAAAAGCCGATGGTTTTCGCCAATATCAATCATTTCTGGGAGCCGATGATCGCCATGCTCGATCATATGCGCACAGAAGGCTTTATTCATACCGGACACCGCGTGCAGCCTAAAATGCTGGATACTGTGGAAGAAATTATCCCTTACATCTTTGATGCAGCCGCGAAAGGCGATGCATCCGGTGATGAAGAGATTATTGCCCGCATGTAAGCAGATTACATGACTATTTAAAAAGCCCCTCAGTGAGGGGCTTTTTTGTCGCGTAAATTAAGCTGTGTGGGCGAGTATAAAATCTGCTCTTGCCTCAACGCCTGCCTTAGGTAGCTCCAATAGATTAAAGCCATAATCTTGATAGACTGCCAGCATAGCCTCAAATGTGCGCTCAGCCTCTTGCAGTGATTGCTTACGCTCTTCGTCTCCCTGATAAATCTCCGGCCAGTGCGGCGCGATGAAAACGGTTTTATTATAGCGAAAGTGCTTCACTGCCTGATGCATATGATCCGGCACAGGCAGGCCGGAAAGAGTGAGGTAACCGGCAATATCGGCCATGCCGCGATCAAAGAAATACGGCCTGTCAGATGTTGTCTGTGTGGCCAGCAGGTGAGAGCGCATTTCCCATGACAGCATCATTTCCGCGAAAAGTGCGGGATCAAGCCACGGCAAAGCCTTGCCGCTGATTTTGACCTGATCCTGAATGATATGTCGTCCGGCTTCCTGGCTATGTTGGTACCCCCGCTGTTTGAGAACATTGAGCAGAGTGGTTTTGCCGGAGCCCGGGCCGCCGGTAAGTATATAAAAATGATCCATAACAGACCCTTCTGTTTTCAGAGAGTTGAAAAATCAGACAGTTCAGAGGGGAAGGCGGCAGGATAAAATGCGGCAGCAGGGAGCTGCGAATAAAAAGAGCCGTGAAGAAAATTATTTGATTGAAAAGACAGGATAAAAACAGTTCTGGCCGGTTATTAATAATCCGGCCAGACGATTATAGACATGTGTTTATGAAGGCATATGATATTGCAGGAATTTATCCTGACGTACATCATAAAGCTGGCCGGTAATGGTCAAAGCAGGATCGGCAAGCTGTACGATTTTTGCAGCCACATCGGCCGGATGCGGCAGAGTTTCCGGATCTTCACCCGGCATTGCTTTGGCGCGCATTGCTGTGCGCGTAGCACCCGGATTGACGGAGTTAACCCGCAGCGGCATTTGTTTGGTCTCTTCTGCCCATGAGCGCCCCATCACTTCTACCGCAGCTTTGGAAGCGGCATAAGGCGCCCAGAATGCGCGCGCTGTATGGGCAACACCTGAGGACATCAGAATGGCGCGGCCGGCATCAGAACGGCGCAACAGCGGATCAACCGAACGGATCAGGCGCCAGATTGAGGTCAGATTGGTGCTGATAACATTGTCAAACACCTTGGCTTCCACATGGCCGACCGGAGAGATTGTGCCAAGCACACCGGCATTGGCGACGAGAATATCCAGTTTGCCCCAGCGGTCATTGATAGATGAACCGAGCAGGTCAAGAGCAGGCATGTCTTTCAGGTCAAGCGGGACGAGGGTTGCTGTATTGCCCATTGCCTGAATTTCATCATCCAGTTCTTCAAGGCCGCCGACAGTCCGCGCAACTGCAATGACATGGGCACCGCGTTTCGCCAGTTCCAATGCCAGAAAATAACCGATGCCGCGGGATGCGCCGGTCACCAGTGCTGTGCGTCCGCTCAGATCAAAGCTCATAAAAATCCACCCGTTTCAGTCTGCATAATGTAAAGGCGGCTGAAAGCCGCCTTTTAGGATTTTAGCCGTTGCTGGAAAGTAATGCGAAATTGTGAATATTCGACAATTCTTCCTGATCGACCAGACGGGTCGGATAGTCGCCCGTAAAATAATGGTCGGTAAATTGCGGAGCTTTCGGATTACGCTTCTCGCCGCCGACTGCCTCGTAAAGACCGTCAATGGAGAGGAATTCCAGCGAATCCGCACCGATATAATCGCACATTGCCTGCAGGTCAGGATATTGGTTGGCCAGCAGCTTGTCCGCATCCGGTGTATCAATACCGTAGAAATCCGGATGATGGATCATCGGGGAGGCAACACGGATATGCACTTCCTTGGCTCCGGCATCGCGGATCATTCGCACGATTTTCATCGAAGTGGTGCCGCGCACAATGGAGTCATCCACCAGCACAACACGTTTGCCTTCAATGATGGCACGGTTTGCGGAATGTTTCAGCTTCACGCCGAGGGCACGGATTTGCTGTGTCGGTTCAATAAAGGTACGGCCGACATAGTGATTGCGGATAATGCCGAGCTCAAACGGAATGCCGCTGGCTTGTGCATAGCCGATTGCTGCCGGAGTGCCGCCATCCGGCACAGGTACAACAACATCTGCTTCAACCGGAGATTCTTTGGCCAGATTAATGCCGGCATTTTTACGCGCAACATAAACATTGCGGCCGCCGACAACGGAGTCAGGACGGGCAAAATAGACATATTCAAACAGGCAAACACGTTCCGGCTTACGGTTCGAGGCCTTGATGGATGTGGTGCTGATGGAGCCGTCTGCCTGTGTTTCGCAGATGATAACTTCGCCGTTTTCCACATCACGGATATATTTTGCACCGATAATGTCGAGTGCGCAGGTCTCGGAGCAGAAAATCGGCTTGCCGTCGAGTTCACCCATAACCAGCGGGCGGATACCGACAGGATCGCGCGCTGCAATCAGTTTGGTACGGGTCATAGCGAGGATCGCATAGCCGCCTTCAACCTGACGGATTGCATCGACAAAACGGTCGCTGGATGACGCGAGGCGCGAACGGGCGATGAGATGCAGTACAACTTCAGAATCAGAAGTGGACTGGCAGATCGCACCGGAGGCAATCAGATGACGGCGCAGGCTCAGACCATTGGTGAAGTTGCCGTTATGGGCAATGGCGATGCCGCCGACTTCCAGTTCGGCAAATAGCGGCTGCACATTGCGCAGCACAGTTTCACCGGTGGTGGAGTAGCGCACATGACCGATCGAAAGATTGCCCGGCAGCTGCTTAAGTGTTGCAGGATTGGTGAAATGATCGCCAACCAGCCCCATGTGACGTTCGGAATAGAAGCGTCCTTCATGATAGGAAACAATACCCGCCGCTTCCTGTCCGCGATGCTGCAGGGCATGAAGGCCGAGAGCTGTCAGCGTTGCTGCATCCTCATGGCCGAGAATGCCAAAGACGCCGCATTCTTCATGCAAGGCGTCTTCATCAAAGGAAAAACGGGAAGAATTATGAAGCGGTTCTGTGCCGCCGCTCTCTCCTGTGTGAGAGGCGCAGATCTTCTGAGAATGATCTGACGAAATATGGGCGGTTTCACCGGAATGACTTATCATAGCCGCTGGGCCTTTCGATTGCAGAGCAATTAAAAATGCTCTCTATCATAAGAGTGCTTTTGCTGCATAGTCCCAAAACCGAAAGCTTTCCGGTTGCAGTGCCATGCAAAAGGAACAATTCAGAGCATTGCGCAGAGTTCAGACGACTGAGGCTCAAAATGCAGCTCTGATGAAAAGTCTGAGCGGGACATCAGGAAGAGGGTGTTCGGGAGACGATTATGTTTTCTGCTGTTTTCAGCAGGAAAATTGCTCCTTCGCAGACATTACTCCCCATATGCCTCTGATTTTCAGCCTCATATATGGCGGTTAGTCCTTAGACACAACAGTTCTCCTCAGGTTTTAAACAATAGCACAATTTGGTCGCAGTCTGTGTGGATTATTTTATCGCTTGCGTAAGCTGTGATTTCAAATTAATAAACCGAGCGTTCAGTCTATTTTAGAGGTGCGCTATGCGCGTGACAGATCCTGAAAAACATCAGGCAAAGAAACAGATGATTTTGGAGGCGGCGAAAGCCTGTTTCGCGGAGCAGGGGTTTCACCAGACCAGCACGGCACAAATTTGTGCGGCGGCAGGCGTCAGCACCGGAAATCTGTTTCATTATTTCGCAAGCAAGAAAGCAATCATCGCTGCGATTGTTGAAGAGGATTTGCAGCAGACCCAGATATTTGTTGCGGCATTGCGCGAGCAGGAAAATCTTGTGACTGCATTGGACGCTTTTTTTGATGTGGTGCTGGATGTTGCTTCTGACCCTGCACAGGCATCGCTGGCTCTGGAAATTGCTGCAGAGGCAGGGCGGGATGCGGAGATTGGTGTTTTGTACCGGCTGAGCACCCGTGTGATGCGTGAGGAACTGGAATATCTGGTCAGTCTCGGAATGGAGCGTGGACAGTTCAGCCGGCAATTTTCTGCTGCGTCGGTTGTGCATTGTCTTATGGTGATGGTGGACGGTATTTTCAGCCGTGTTTCTGTCGACCCACAATTTAAGCCTCAGGAACAGAAAGCAGCATTGAAAACAATGATGACGGGCGTGCTTGGTCTTGCAAATGGCAGGGAAGCGCAGAAATGAAATCAGATGTCCCGTCTCCGGCTGCAAAGCCTGTATCCCGTATTGCTGATGTGGATGCCCTGCGTGGTTTTGCACTGCTTGGCATTTTGCAGGTTAATATTCTGGCCTTTTCTTCCGTTTTTTACGGGTTTCCAAATAGCGATACAGAATTAAGCTTTGGTTTTAACGAGTTCGTGCAGTTAATCATCTCAACAATCTTTGAGATGAAATTCTATCTGCTGTTCTCTTTTTTGTTCGGCTATAGCGTCACACTGCAAATGCAGTCGGCAGAGCGTGCCGGTGAGGCTTTTATCCCGCGTTTTTTACGGCGTCAGGCCGGTTTGTGGATTGTCGGTCTGCTGCATGCAGTTCTGCTTTTCCATGGCGATATTCTCACAACCTATGCTGTGCTCGGCGTGGTTTTATTATATTGGCGAAACAAGCCGGATAACACGCTGATTAAAGCTGCGGTGTGGCTGTTTGGTTTAACGGCATTGCTCTGGCTGTTGGTCGGCGCTTTGTTCTGGAGCCCGGATCAGACAGACATTGCTGAACTCTTAGCTGAAGCGCAGCTGGCTCATACAGCCTATAGCGACAGTCTTGGCACAGTTATCATGCAGCATATAACAGAGCTGCAAACCATGTGGATTTTGCTGTTACTGATACAGGCTCCCTGTGCACTGGCTATGTTTTTGCTCGGGTTTCTGGCAGGCAGACACCGGTTTTTGGCACAACCGGAGCTGTACAGACCTTATCTGAAGCCGGCAATAAAAGCCGCTATCATGATCGGTTTGCCCGCATCGGTATTGACTGCGCTGACAGGTTTATTTGCAAGCGGTACAGAATGGGAAGTCTTTGGTCTGGCATTAACCCTTGTAACGGCGCCGCTGCTGACTTTTGGTATAATCGCGCTGATGCTCCGGCTTTTCGGCACAAAACATGGCCAGTTCTGGCGTGATGCACTGGCTCCGGCGGGGCGTATGGCATTGTCCAATTATCTGCTGCAATCGCTGATATGCAGTTTCATTTTCTACGGCTTCGGGCTCGGATTGATCGAGAAAACAACGGCAATTGTCAATGTTCTGATTGGCCTGTCTGTTTTCATTGTCCAGCTATTTGTGAGCCGGTGGTGGCTGCGCCATTATTATTACGGGCCGCTGGAATGGCTGCTGAGGGCTTTGACAATCGGGCGATGGCCGGATTTCCGAAAGCCGAATGCCAGACTGGGAGTATAACAAAAACGCCGGCAGATTTATCTGCCGGCGTTTTTGTTAAATATGGGAACTGAATTTAGTTTACCGGTTGAGCCGGTACATCATTCTCAGGCACATCCTGCGCGGAAGGCTGGGTGCCCAATTGCGGCTTCAGGCGCTCAATGATTGCGGTTTCAGGATCTTCCGGCAGCATATCCACCAGCTGCTGGCCAAGGGAATCCAGCATCGGCTTGGATTTGGCATTGGTGATCCAGCTTGGCTGATCTGTAGCCACAAGCCAGTTGAAGAACAGCATTGCAACCACAACCAGCAGAACGCCGCGTGCCGCACCGAAAATGAAACCCAGT
This sequence comes from Pseudochrobactrum sp. XF203, assembly GCF_020341615.1. Classification (NCBI taxonomy): domain Bacteria; kingdom Pseudomonadati; phylum Pseudomonadota; class Alphaproteobacteria; order Hyphomicrobiales; family Brucellaceae; genus Pseudochrobactrum; species Pseudochrobactrum sp. XF203. The sequence continues at coordinate 1,068,480 of NZ_CP084392.1, forward strand.
GTGCGGTCAAGCGCACCAATACGGCTGTCGATGATGAAATCGGCAATTTTCATGGTGATGATTGATACAACAATCAATGTCACCAGAAAGACCGAACCGGCTGCCGCGATATTCAGAATGGTTTCATTGCTGATATATGGCTGCAGGTAAGGCACGACAGGCTTATAGAAGAAATAGGCGGCCAGAGCTGCCGCAGCCCAGGATGCCACCGAAAGCACTTCGCGCGAAAATCCGCGTACCATGGCCAGAATGGCCGATACGAGGGTTACCCCGATAAGAATTCCGTCTAGCAATGTAATCGGCATCCTGCCTAATTCCTCTGTGTCGGTCTGTCCCTCGGGACATATAATTTCGTGCGGGCATAATTGCCGCAGCTCAAAGATTTACAGTGTCTCGCGTCAGTCCGATAGAGTTGTGACACTTTTGTCGTCGAAAATTAACCTGAATTTCTTTCATAAATCACTAATTCGGGAGCTGATTGCAATTTAAAGCCGTTATAGCCTGTAAAAATTACAGCCTATGTCCGGTTGTTAATGCTCCGCATCCGTTATTTTAAGTTGCAGAGAGCCTATGATTCCCGATTTTCAGCAGTAGTGAAACTGTATTAATCTCGGTTCTGCGCATTCTTTCCGGGGCCGGAAGCAGCAATTCGTGCCACCAGATCGGGCAGGGAACCGGTTTCTGTCAGCGTGAAATTGTGTGGACGTGACAACTCACCCCCGCCGACAGGCAGAACAGCTTGTTTAAAGCCGAGTTTCTCCGCCTCTTTAATGCGCTGAGCCGCATGAGCTACGGCACGTACTGCACCGGAAAGACTGACTTCACCAAAATAAACGCTATTGGCAGGCAGCGGAATACCGGCAAGCGACGAGACAAGCGCTGCCGCTACAGCCATATCCGCAGCAGGCTCGGAAATACGATAACCACCGGCCACATTGAGATAGACATCATGCTGCCCGAAGCGCACACCGCAATGGGCTTCCAGTACGGCAAGCGTCATGGACAGGCGACTGTTATCCCAGCCGACAACGGCGCGACGCGGAGTGCCGAGCGTTGACGGTGCGACAAGCGCCTGAATTTCCACGAGAACAGGGCGGGTGCCTTCCATACCGGCAAATACCGCAGCTCCCGGAGCTTTTTCATTACGCTCGCCAAGAAACAGTTCCGACGGGTTGGAGACTTCACGCAAGCCTTTATCGGACATTTCAAAAACGCCGATTTCATCAGTCGGGCCAAAACGGTTTTTCACTGTGCGCAAGATGCGGTAATGGTGTCCGCCTTCGCCTTCAAAATACAAAACGCCGTCAACCATATGCTCAACCACGCGCGGGCCAGCAATCTGCCCTTCCTTGGTCACATGGCCGACCAGCACCACAGCAGCACCCGTTGATTTGGCATAGCGGATCATCGCCTGCGCACCGGCACGAACCTGTGTTACCGAACCCGGTGCGCTGTCGGCCGCATCTGTCCACAGGGTCTGGATGGAGTCGATAATCACCAGATCAGGGCGCGGCTTAGTATCAATGGTCGCGAGAATATCCTCGACATTGGTTTCGGCCGCCAGTTCCACGGACGTATCTGCTGCATGCAGGCGCTGCGCCCGCAAACGGATCTGTGCCACCGCTTCTTCACCCGAAACATAGATGATGCGGTTGCCGCGACGTGCCAAAGCGGCCGCAGCCTGTGTGAGCAATGTTGATTTACCGATACCCGGATCACCGCCGACCAGCAGAGCGGAACCGCGGACAAAGCCCCCGCCGGTCACACGATCCAGCTCACTGATGCCGGATTGAATGCGTGGTGCATCTTCAATCTCACCGGAGAGCGTGGTGAGCGCAACGGCACGGCCTTTGCGCATCGCCATTTTGCCAGGGCCGGAACCGATGCCGCCGGATGTGCCTTCTTCGACAAGTGTGTTCCACTCGCCGCAGCCGTCGCATTTGCCTGCCCAGCGCGAATGCGTGGCACCGCAATTCTGGCAGATGAACTGAATCCGGTTCTTGGCCAAGTTATGCTCTTTCAGTGGTCGTCATATTGTTCAGGCAGATAAGTGCCTTCGGCCAGATCGGTAAAGCGCGTGAATTCCGACTGGAAGGCGAGCTTTACAGTACCGGTAGGACCGTGACGCTGTTTGGCGATGATAACGTCTGCCGTGCCTTTGACTTTCTCAAAGTGCATTTTCCACTCGTCATATTTCGGATCGAATTCGTCGCGTGGTTCAAGGTTTTTGACGTAATATTCTTCACGATACACGAAGAGCACAACGTCCGCATCCTGCTCGATGGAACCCGATTCACGAAGATCGGAGAGCTGCGGACGTTTGTCTTCGCGGTTTTCTACCTGACGGGAGAGCTGTGACAGTGCGATAATCGGCACATTCAGCTCTTTGCCAAGGGCTTTAAGACCTGTGGTGATTTCGGTAATTTCCTGCACGCGGTTCTGCGCGGAGGCTTTTGAAGAACCGGTCATCAGCTGAATATAGTCAATCACCAGACAATCAAGGCCGCGTTGACGCTTGAGGCGGCGGGCACGCGCAGACAACTGCGCAATGGAGATACCACCGGTCTGGTCAATATAGAGCGGAATACGCTGCATCGTCTGTGTACAGGCGATCAGCTTTTCAAAATCGGTTTCCGAGATTTCACCGCGGCGGATTTTGGATGAGGAAACCTCTGTCTGCTCGGAAATAATACGGGTTGCCAGCTGTTCGGCGGACATTTCGAGCGAGAAGAAGCCGACCACACCACCATTGATGGCTTTCATTGAGCCATCAGCCAGCTGCTCTCCCTGATAGGCAGCAGCAATATTGAAGGCGATATTGGTGGCAAGGGAGGTCTTACCCATACCCGGACGCCCTGCCAGCACGATCAAGTCGGAAGACTGCAAGCCACCCATCTTACCATCCAGCATGTGGATGCCGGTGGAAACACCGGAGAGGTGCCCGTCACGCTGGAAGGCTACACCCGCGAGATCAATCGCTGTTTTAACGGCTTCGTTGAAAGGCTGGAAACCGCCGTCATAGCGGCCGGTTTCCGCCAGTTCAAACAGGCGGCGCTCGGCATCTTCAATCTGGCTTCGCGGAGCCATATCGACCGGCGCATCATAGGCGACATTGACCATTTCCTCGCCGATGCCGATCAGCGAGCGGCGTGTGGCAAGATCATAGATCGCGCGGCCATAATCTTCCGCATTGATAACCGTTACCGCTTCAGCGGCAAGGCGCACCACATATTGAAACACGGTCATGTCGCCGACTTTATCATCGGCAGGCAGGAAGGTTTTCATGGTCACCGGATTGGCCATTTTGCCGACGCGGATCAGCTCGGACGCCAGTTCATAAATACGGCGATGCAGCGGATCGTAAAAATGCGGCGGCTTCAGAAAGTCCGAAACACGGTAAAAAGCATCATTATTAATCAGAATCGCGCCGAGAAGAGCCTGTTCCGCTTCGATATTGTTCGGGGCTTCGCGGTAAAGCGAATTCTGGGTGTCCCGTGTCTCTTCAAGTTTGTGAACAGTCGCGTCAGCCATAAAGTTCTGGATCCTTTGCCGCAATCAAGCGGGAATTATCCGGCGAAAAGCCGGACATCAGAGTCTGTTGAAATATGAGTGTAAACAATCTGCCGGTGCAGTTGAAGCGGCTATACCATGATTCACAGCGATTCACAGGCTGCAGCTGCAAGAACTGCCTGTCAGATAGTCGTCGCGTGGGGGCTTTTAACGGGATCAGTCCGCAGTCGCCAGCAAAGACTGGTGGTAACGGAGCTGGAACTGTCCGGTCAGAAGAAAAATATAGGCTGCCAATTCGCTCAGTTCTTCAAGGTTTTGAGCGGCTGCGCCGGCCAGGCCGGTTGTGAGGCCGAGATGCTCTTCTGCTGCCGTTGAAATCATCATGCACAGCGTTGCCAGCAAAAATGCACCCCATGGCAACCCGCCGGATTGCTGCAATGGTTTGAGCAATTTATGCGAGCCGTTTTTCAACATCAGAACCGCTAACAGCAAAACAGAGGCAATCAATGCCGGCATGATGGCTGGTTTGTACCAGAGCTGGCGTGATGAGAAGAAAGGGCCAAGCTCGGAAAGGCTGATTGGCTCAAGGAAAACCGCACCCCAGCTCAATTCCCGAACTGCGCAGATAAACCAGATCAATGCCGCACCGCGCCAGAACCATTTCCAGTCTGAACTGCCGGATTTTTGAAAAATCAGTGCCTGTATCATACCCAGAAACAGCAATATTGCCTGAGCATTTTCAACAGGGCCGTTTTCCCACGATGTCCATGCAGGGAGAATGAATGCCAGCGGATAGGAAGCGAGAAGAACCAGTAATCCTGCTGATAAGACAAGCAGGGTTGTTTTATTCAGGCGTGGGTGCAGCTTGGTTTGCACGCTGGGCATCAGATATTTATCCCTTGAAACAACAGCGCTCCGAAAGATGCGATGCAGGTTTCAGGTAAAAGAGCGCGTAAAAGCAAACAGATAAATGTCTGAAGCGCACCAGCGGTGCAATCGCCGGAACTTCACAATCTCTTGATAAAAACTTTATGAGTAACTGAGTGTCGTCAATTTGTCACAAAACTGCAGCCCGTTGACCTGCGCTTTAATAAACCAGATGTTTCGGGCTGGCTTTCTCGCTGCTGCTGTCATTGCAAGCTTTGAATTTGCGCATTTCCAGTCGCTTAAGCCGCTTTTCCTCCAGCTCAATATAATTACGGGTCAGCGGCACGGCATCCTGTCTGTGTGCAAGCTGTATCTGAAACACCATCATATTCTGCCAGCGGAAGGCGGATTCCGATCCGGCCAAATAAAACTCCCACATCCGGCAAAAACGCTCATCATAAATGGCTTTTGCTTTGTCGCGGTTTGCCATGAAAGCTTCACGCCATGCTTTGAGGGTTTCCGCATAATGCAGGCGGAGAATTTCAATATCCGTTATAATCAGTCCTGCATTTTCAATATGCGGCAAGACTTCCGAGAGAGAGGGGATATAGCCGCCGGGGAAAATATATTTACGGATGAACGGATTGGTGACGGAAGGCTCGTCACTGCGGCCGATAGAGTGCAGCAGCATGGAACCATCCGGTTTTAACAGCCGCGCAACCTGCTGAAAAAACTCGGCATAATGGGTAACACCTACATGTTCAAACATGCCGACAGAGCTGATCCGGTCGAATTGCTGGTTCAGCTCGCGATAATCCTGCAACAAGAACTGCGCCTGTTGATTCAGCCCGCGCGCTTTTGCCCGTTGATTGGCAATCTGGAACTGCTCCTGAGACAGGGTTACACCGGTAACATCAGCATCAAGAAATTCTGCAAAATACAGACCTAATCCGCCCCAGCCGCAGCCGATATCCAGTAATTTATCTTCGGGTTTGATTTGCAGCTTGGCCGCAATATGTCGCTTCTTTGCCAGTTGTGCTTCCGCAAGGCTGGTCTGCGGCGTTTCAAAATAAGCGCAGGAATATTGCTTGTCGGGGTCAAGAAACAGATCATACAGTTCGCCACTCAGATCATAGTGCCGTTGCACATTTCTGGATGAGCGTGCCAGCGTGTTCATTTGCTGTAAGGGTCTGAAGATCTTGCGTAATCTGGTTAGGATACGCATCCACGGCTCTTTTGCCGCCGTGGGGCCGGTATTCTCAAAGACCAGCCGCAGAAAGCTGTAAATATCGCCTTCCGGAAAACTGATATCCCCGTCCATGAAGCATTCGCCGAGCTTCAGTTCCGGATCAAGAGCGATCGCTCTTTCCGCCGCTTTATTGTGAAAGGCAAGCGTGACACGCGGCGCAGTGCCGTTGCCGTAAGTGTGGGTCGTGCCATCGGCAAATTGTACTTTAAGATCGCCGCTTGAGATCAGCTTGTTCAGAACCGAATGCAGCATGCTACTCATGTCTCATCCTCCTCCGATCTTGCAGAACCGGTTGAGCGACGGATGAAGCGGCGGGTTTCCGCGCCTGTATCCGCCTTTCGAGCATTTCCAGAAAAAGTGCAAAGCGGTTTTCGCTGGATAATGCGTCAATACAAAGAGCTAAACACGGAACAGCGCTTTAAGAATAGCCGGTTTTATTGTTCTGGAAAGAGCGGGGCAGAAATAATTCCGGAGAGTGTAATCATTTTCGCGTGATGGTTTCATAAATAAACGGGCAATAAAAAAGCTGCACCGGATGTCCGGTGCAGCCTTTCAGATACGAAATCTGTAGGAAAACGCTGATTATGCGTTTTCTTCGCCATCGAAGTCTTCGTCGAAAACTTCTTCAGCCAGAGGCTCTTCTTCGATGCCGTAGATAGCAGCAGCAGTCGACAGATCTTCACCTTTTTCCTGACGCAGAGCTTCGTCAGCTGTACGTGCGATATTGATGGTGATTGTGGCCGATACTTCCGGGTGCAGAACGATCGAGATTGTGTGAATGCCGATTGTTTTGATCGCGTGGTTCAGGTCAACCTGGTTGCGGTTCAGCGAGAAGCCTTCAGCAGTTACAACATCAGCAACGTCACGTGTCGAAACCGAACCGTACAGCTGACCGGTTTCACCAGCCGAGCGAACAACGATGAAGCTCTTGCCGTCCAGCTTGTCAGCAACGGCCTGTGCTTCGGTTTTGCGTTCCAGATCACGGGCTTCGAGCTGAGCGCGCTGGGATTCAAAACGAGCCATGTTGGCTTCGTTGGCACGCAGTGCCTTGCCCTGCGGGAGCAGGAAGTTACGGGCAAAGCCGTCTTTTACAGTAACAGTATCGCCCATCTGACCGAGGCGGCTGATGCGTTCAAGCAGGATAACTTTCATTGGACTATTCCTTGAGTGTTTAAGTTCTGAATGTGTTTATGGTTATGAATTCTGGGACGGATCTTTGGAGAGCGGAGCGCCGCGCGATGTATCGAGCAGGCCGAATACCAGAAAGATCAGTGCAGAGAATGCGAAGATGATGAGCAGAAAATAGGCAAGCCACAGCGCAAACGGACGCCATGTGGCACCGCGTGTCCGCCAGTGAATAATTGCCAGACCGGCCATGATAAAGCCCGCAGCAAGCGCACCGGCGAAAGTGGTGGCGATCATGCTTGCAGGGCCGGACAGGAACATGGAGCCGGCAAAGGTAAGAGCGAAAACCAGCAGAGCAGGGCGCGGCATGCGCAATGTTGCAGGCCAGTTATCGCGCGGGCGGCGCAGCACGCCGGAGCGTTCAGTGATGCGCAGCGCGAGATAGAAATTCGCGGTCAGGAACATCAGGCTGGTTGCAGCCTGAATGGCAGGCAGACCGAACAGCAGAAACTGCTGCAGCATTTCACGGAAATCGTCGCTTGCATTGAACTGCGGATCAGAGGCCTGCAGGCTTGCGATCATCGCACCGGTCAGTTCACGCACCATTTCTTCACCATAGCCGATAATCGAGCCGACGATAATGAAGCTGACAGAAATCAGCAGTGCGAGGCGGAACATAATGTCCGGCAGCGGATACCAAACCAGTGCATCTTTAGGGCCGCCCAGTTCCTGAGCAGGCCGCGCAAGACCGGCAAGATAAGCGCCGGTTGCAGCAGGGATGAAACTGGTGAGGGCAATCAGAACCGCAACCATAGGTGCGGCGAAAATAGCAACGGCAATGCTCGCTGTGGCCGCGGCAATCAAACCGGCGGCAGTACCCCAGCCAAGTGCGGCGATAAAAATAGGAAGAGGGGTGAGGACATAGAGAACCATAGCAAGGCCGGATTGAACCAGCACGCCGGACGCCAGCAGCGCGGCTGCAAGCCCCGCAAGAACACCGGTTCCGATATGTTTGCTATTGTAATTCATCTTAATCCTGCTGTCCTGCCCGGAAGTTTCCGGTTGCAGTTAGAGAACGATCGCTTCAGCGCTCTGTTCCCAACCTGACCTTACGGCCACTAAATCATTTATTCCGGTTTTTAATGCCCCGGTGCATCAGAAATGAACCGGGGTGTGCGGACACACCCCGAATCAAAAATCTTATTTCACTACATATGGCAGCAGGCCGAGGAAACGTGCACGCTTGATCGCTTTTGCGAGTTCGCGCTGTTTCTTCTGGCTTACGGCTGTAATGCGGGAAGGAACAATCTTGCCGCGTTCAGAAATGTAACGCTGCAGGAGTTTGATGTCCTTGTAATCGATCTTCGGTGCGTTAGGACCTGTGAATGGGCAGGTCTTACGACGACGATGGAACGGACGACGGGTCGGGATCTGATTGATATCAACCATTATTCTTCTCCTTCACCGGCAGATTCGTTGTCGCGTGGACGACGCGGACGGCGTGGACGATCGTCATCACGGCCGAAACGGTCTTCACGTTCACGACGGTCATCACGACGGCTCAGCATTGCTGACTGGCCTTCTTCGTGTTCTTCAACACGAATGGTCATGAAACGGAGAACGTCTTCGTTAATACGCATCTGGCGTTCCATTTCAGCAACTGCAGCAGCAGGAGCATCGATGTTTACCAGTGTGTAGTAAGCTTTACGGTTCTTTTTGATACGATAAGTCAGAGGACGCAGTCCCCAGCTTTCGATTTTCCCGACTTTACCACCGTTAGCTTCAAGAACGCCCTTGTACTGTTCTACCAGTGCGTCAACCTGCTGCTGCGAGATATCCTGTCGGGCAAGGATCACATGTTCATAAAGAGCCATTGTCTTTGCCTTTCTTCAAAAAACCACCATCCGGATCAACGGCTAAGCCTCTGCGACTTGTCTATATCCGTAAAACGGAGAAGAAAGGACGCGGGTCGAGACGATCGAGAGCGGAGACACGGGAGGTTGAAATCGCTAGAATTTCTCCGGATATTTAAATCCGGCCTCCGTTCAGCCCCCAGCTGATGCCGGACAATGACGAGTGCCTATTAGTGGCTTTTTGAAAATTTTGCAACCGGCAAAAGCAAAGCTATGCGCGTTGTGTCGCTTATGCAGGCAAAAACACGGGTTATCGCAGCGGCGCATACGGGTTTTCAGGCGCGAAGACTTGACTTGAAAGCGGCTGAAAGGCACAGGGCTTTGCAGTTATAGATAATTTTATCGTATCCGCAGAGGCAATATAATATATATGTGTGCGGATCGCCAAACACAGATACAAAATAAAGAGGCTTTAATGACTGTAGCATTTACATTTCCGGGACAGGGCAGTCAGGCTGTCGGTATGGGCAAGGCTTTGGCTGAAACCTATCCGGAAGCGCGCGCTGTTTTCGAAGAAGTTGATGATGCGCTCGGTGAAAAACTCTCAAGCCTGATGTTTGAAGGGCCGGAAGACCAGCTGACGTTGACTGCAAATGCCCAGCCTGCGCTGATGGCAGTTTCGATGGCTGTTATGCGGGTGCTGGAATCACAGGGATTAAAGCTGCAGGATAAAGTCGCTTATGTTGCCGGTCATTCGCTCGGCGAATATTCGGCTCTGTGCGCTGCCGGTACATTCTCCATTTCCGATACTGCCCGTTTGCTGCGTATCCGCGGCAATGCAATGCAGGCTGCTGTGCCGGTTGGTGAAGGCGCGATGGCTGCAATCATCGGTCTTGAACATGCTGATGTTTTTGCAATTTGCGAACAGGCTTCCGCAGAAGGTTCTTGCCAGATCGCTAATGATAATGGCGGCGGTCAGCTGGTTATTTCCGGTTCCAAAGCCGCAGTTGAGCTGGCTGCCAAACTGGCGTCTGAGCGCGGTGCAAAACGCGCAATCATGCTGCCGGTCTCCGCACCATTCCATTCCAGCCTGATGGCACCTGCTGCCAATGCAATGCGTGAAGCGCTGGCAACTGTGAACAAGCAGGCACCTGTTGTGCCGGTCATCGCCAATGTGCGCGTTGCTCCGGTTAAGGATCCTATCGAAATTGCTGATCTGCTTGTTGAACAGGTCACAGGTCAGGTGCGCTGGCGCGAGACTGTTGAATGGTTCGCAGGCCACGGCGTGACAACGCTTTATGAAGTCGGTTCCGGCAAAGTGCTGACCGGCTTGGCACGCCGCATCTCCAAAGATGTAACCGGTGTGACTGTCGGCACTGCTGAAGAGATTGATGCTGTCCTGCAAGCTCTGCTTGCATAACTTAAGATGCAGACGCTGCTGGCGTAATCGCTCAGATTTTGAAGCGCTGAAAATAATGTTATAAAGCGGACGAAGATTGTCCGCGTATCAGATTCAAGAGGATTTCATGTTTGATCTGACTGGCCGTAAGGCTCTCGTAACCGGTGCAACCGGCGGTATCGGTGAAGAAGTAGCACGCGCGCTGCATGCACAGGGCGCTATTGTTGCTCTGCACGGCACCCGCGTTGAAAAGCTGGAAGCGCTGGCCAAAGAGCTGGGCGAACGCGCTTATATCTTCCCTGCGAACCTTTCCGACCGTGAAGAAGTGAAGGCGCTTGGTCAGGCTGTGGAAAAGCAGCTCGAAGGCGTCGATATTCTGGTCAATAATGCCGGTATCACCCGTGATGGTCTGTTTGTACGTATGAGCGATGCAGACTGGGATGCAGTGATCGAAGTGAACCTGACTTCCGTATTCGGCCTGACCCGCGAGCTGACCCATCCTATGATGCGCCGCCGCTTTGGCCGTATTATCAATATTACATCCATCGTCGGCGTAACCGGTAATCCGGGACAGGCCAATTACTGCGCTTCAAAAGCCGGTATTATCGGCTTCTCCAAATCGCTGGCTCAGGAAATTGCTTCGCGCAATGTGACTGTGAACTGCGTTGCTCCGGGCTTTATTGAGTCGGCTATGACCGACAAGCTCAATGAGAAGCAAAAAGACACAATCATGTCGGCTATCCCGATGAAGCGCATGGGGCAGGGTGCTGAAATTGCATCGGCCGTTGTCTATCTGGCAAGTAATGAAGCCGCTTATGTGACAGGTCAGACCCTGCACGTAAATGGCGGTATGGCCATGATCTGATGAAGATCCGGCCGGTTTCTGAACGGTTCCGGCCGGAATAATGATGAATAAAAGAACTTTAAAAAGCTGATAATACAGCAATAAAGCTCTTTTTTCTGTTGTTTTAACGGTTTTTGCTCTGTTTCGCTGTGGTTGCTTGTTAAAATGGACTTTGCCAAACAGCAGAACCGTGATAATGCCCCGAATATTGCTGCGCTGCATGTTTTATGCTTCGTGGCGGCTGCAGTGATAAAATATGATTGCGCTTCAACGGCGCAGCAGTTAAATCGCTGCAACTGAAATATATTGTATAATGCGTCTGAAATGCATTTCTGTTTCAGGCATTATGCAGTAGGAATATCCACAGGATGCTTTTCATTGTGATGAATGTTGCAATGGTGAGTTATCTTAACACTTGATTACAATCAGCCATGCCGCTACCAAGGCTATGGTATTAACAGGTCGAGGTCCGACATGAGCGACACCGCAGAACGCGTCAAGAAAATCGTTGTTGAACATCTGGGCGTAGATGCCGATAAAGTAACTGAAGGCGCAAGCTTCATTGATGATCTGGGCGCAGACAGCCTGGACACAGTTGAGCTGGTAATGGCTTTCGAAGAAGAATTCGGCGTAGAAATTCCTGATGATGCAGCTGAAACCATCCTGACGGTCGGCGACGCTGTTAAATTCATCGATAAAGCTTCTGCCTGATTATTTGTATAATCGGCAGGCAGATATCGGGCCGGAAGATCATATCTTCCGGCCCTTATCGTTTGAAGTATGGAAAATATTTGAATAAGGCTCAGGCAATGTTTTTACTGCCTTTATGCCGGTCAGACAGTTCTGTTTGCGGATCTGTAATTAACCACTCCACAAAAGCGCTGTAACAATCTATTAATTCTGCGTAATTCTAACCCTTGATCGATTCCGGTCGAGATATTACGCGGTTGATTAATCTGTGCCGCCTGCCGTTGGTGAAGACCAGCGAGAAACAGGGTCAGGTGCAGGGAAGGATACATATGAGAAGAGTCGTCGTTACCGGTCTTGGCCTGGTGTCACCTTTGGCAAATGGTGTTGAAGAAACCTGGAAGCGTTTGCTCGCCGGCCAAAGCGCAGCGCGCCGCGTGACCGAATTCGAAGTTGACGACCTTGCCTGTCAGATTGCCTGCCGTATTCCTGTCGGCGATGGCACGGATGGCACATTCAACGCTGATCTCTATATGGAACCGAAGGAACAGCGTAAAGTTGATCCTTTCATCGTCTATGCGGTCGGCGCTGCCGATCAGGCACTGGATGATGCGAACTGGCATCCGGAAAGCGATGAAGACCAGATCCGCACCGGCGTGCTGATCGGTTCCGGTATCGGCGGTATCGAAGGTATTGTTGAAGCCGGTTATACGCTGCGCGACAAAGGTCCGCGCCGTATTTCGCCTTTCTTCATTCCGGGTCGCCTGATTAATCTGGCTTCCGGCCATGTTTCGATCAAGCACAAGCTGCGCGGCCCGAACCACTCCGTGGTCACAGCCTGCGCAACCGGTACACATGCTATTGGTGATGCTGCCCGTATGATTGCTTTCGGCGATGCCGATGTAATGGTTGCCGGTGGTACAGAATCGCCGGTCAGCCGTATTTCTCTGGCCGGTTTTGCTGCCTGTAAAGCGCTCTCCACCAAGCGCAATGATGATCCGACCGCGGCATCGCGCCCATATGACGAAGACCGCGACGGTTTCGTTATGGGTGAAGGTGCAGGCGTTGTGGTTCTCGAAGAGCTGGAACATGCGCTGGCACGCGGTGCTAAAATCTATGCGGAAGTGATCGGCTACGGCATGTCCGGTGATGCCTATCACATCACTGCACCAAGCGAGAACGGTGAAGGCGCACAGCGCTGCATGGAAGCCGCGTTACGCAGTGCCAAAATCACACCGGATGCTGTTGATTATATCAATGCTCACGGCACATCGACCATGGCTGATACGCTCGAACTGGCAGCAGTTGAACGCGTTGTCGGAGATTCAGCCTCGAAGATTTCCATGTCTTCGACCAAATCCTCGATCGGTCACCTGCTCGGTGCAGCCGGTGCGGCAGAAGCGATTTTCTCGACACTGGCAATCCGCGATAATATTGCGCCTGCTACGCTCAATCTCGACAATCCGTCGGTCAGCACCAAGATCGATCTGGTGCCGCATAAGCCACGCGCCCGTCAGATTGATGTTGCTGTGTCGAACTCGTTCGGCTTCGGCGGCACCAATGCTTCGCTGATCCTGCGCCGCTATCAGGCCTGATACAGCATTTTAGCTGATGGAATGAAAAGGCCGCTTTCAGTGAAGGCGGCCTTTTATTAAGAGCCTGTACCGTAACGGGTGAGGCCGTTTTTGAACAGCAGACGCAGGCAATCCGTATTTCAGATCAAAATACTCTCTTAAATATGGATTCTTTCTGTCGAAAGCTTTGTTCACGGGTTGCGACATTCGTGCTTTTGCCGCAATTATTGTGCCCATTGAGTGAAGAAACTAAAAATACAGATTAATCGGCTCAGGCCCTTGGTTTTCATTGCCATCGGGTCGGGTTGAACCGGAGTGTAAGTGTGACGTCAGACCAATCATCTGAAAATAAATCTGCTGGTCAGCCTGCCGTTTCTGATAGCGCTGTTCAGAATAGTGCGTCACCATCTCATACGGGGAGCGCTGCTTCTGCGAGCGCGCATAAGCCTGTTACCTCCGATGAAAATGCAATTGTTGCACCGGTTTCTCCGGAAATCGCCGCAGCACCAGCTGCACCTGCTTCTGCTCCGGTATCGGCACCGGCTCAGCTGCAAGCTGCTGTGCAAGCTGAAAAACCTGCGGTACCGGATGCGGCTGAACCGGCAACAGGGCCTTTGGTTCTGAAATCGGCAAGCGAAGCATTGCGCCCTGAGCCGGGCACACCGCCGCCGCCGAAAAGGCGCAAGCGTTCGCGTCATGCCCGCAGCCAGATTGTGGTTTTTGCCAATTTCATGCTGTCTATGCTGGTCTTTCTGGTGATCGGCATGGGAGCCTTGTTCTATTTCGGCAAGGTTCAGTTCACGACTGAAGGGCCGCTGTCACAGGATTCGACATTCTTTGTGAAGCGCGGCAGCGGTATTATTGAAATTTCCGACCAGCTGGAACGTGCAGACCTGATTACCGATGCGCGGATTTTCCGCTATGGCGCACGTGCTTATGGTCTGGAAAAGAGCATGAAGGCCGGTGAATATGCCATTCCTGCCCGTGCTTCCATGCGCGATATTATGAATATCTTTGTTGAAGGTAAGTCGCTGATGCATTCAGTGACCATTCCTGAAGGCCTGACCGTCCAGCAGATTTTCGATCGTATTGCCAATAGCGAGCTGCTTTCCGGCGACCTGCCGAAAGAACTGCCTGTTGAAGGTAGTCTGGTCGCAGATACGCTGAGCTTCACGCGCGGCACACCGCGTGAGGAAGTGGTCAATCGCCTGAAAACCGCGCAGGCCAAACTGGTGGATGAAGTCTGGGCCAAGCGCCGTGACGGTCTTCCGGTCAAAGACAAGAACGAATTTGTGACATTGGCTTCCATCGTTGAGAAGGAAACCGGTGTGGCATCCGAGCGTCCGCATGTGGCTTCGGTTTTCGTAAATCGTCTGAATACCGGTATGCGCCTGCAATCCGATCCGACAATTATTTACGGTATTTTCGGCGGACGCGGCAAACCTGCAGATCGCCCGATCTATAAGTCGGATATCGAAAAAGAAACTGCCTATAATACCTATATTATCAAAGGCCTGCCGCCGACACCGATTGCCAATCCGGGGCGCGATGCTCTGGAAGCCGTCGCTAATCCGCTGGATACTCAGGATCTGTATTTTGTGGCAGACGGTACCGGTGGCCATGTCTTCGCGGCAACGCTGAAAGAGCACAATGAAAATGTGCGTAAATGGCGTGAGGTTGAGCGTCAGCGTAAGGAAAATCCGGCAACAGGAACAAACGGCACCGCACCAACGCCGGCTCCTTAACGATTGTAATTAAAGATACAGATAAAATATGATGCCGTCCGGCCATCCGGACGGCATTTTTGCAAAAGCCGCTTTCAAAGACAAACGGCGCAGATAACGGGTTTTAAGATGACAGTACAGAGCATGACCGGTTTCGCCCGCCATACAGCGACATTCATGTCGGGGGCGGATGAGAATGCGCAGACACGGATCAGCTGGGAAATTCGTTGTGTGAACGGTAAAGGGCTTGATGCCCGCTTTCGTATTCCGAACGGTTTTGATGATCTTGAACTGCAATTGCGCACGGCTTTGGGGCGCGTTTTTGCCCGCGGATCGTTTCAGGTCAGCCTGACAATTGAAGAGCCGGAGGCGCAGACGGCGCTGGTTATCAATGAAGATTTGCTGAGCAAGGTTATGCAGACAGCGCAGCAGTTGCAGAACCAATATGGTCTGGCACCTGCCAGTGTGGATGCCGTGCTGAATTTACGCGGTATTCTGGAGCCGCCGCAGACCTTGAGCGACGATGCAGGTAAAGCGGCTTTGAAAGCCGCATTGCTGTCATCCTTTGATGAAGCACTGGATGCGCTGAAACTGATGCGTTTGCAGGAAGGCAAGCGCCTGTCCGATCTGCTTGGCAGCCATGTCGACCGAATTGCGGAACTGGCAGTGCAGGCGCGTCAGGATGCGTCCCGCAGTGCTGAAGCGATCCGTGAGCGTCTTGCGGGGCAGGTGGCATTGCTGCTGGATGCTATGAACAGCAATCGCAGTGCGGCGATCGTGCTGGACGAACAGCGCCTGCATATGGAAGCAGCGTTTCTTGCCACCAAAGCGGATATTCAGGAGGAGCTTGACCGGCTGGATATGCATGTGGCTGCGGCACATAAATTGCTCAGCGACGGCGGCCCTGCGGGGCGTAAGCTCGATTTTCTGTCGCAGGAATTCAATCGCGAAACCAATACGCTGTGTTCAAAATCCAATGCGGCCAGCATTACTGCAATCGGCCTTGAGCTGAAAGCGGTTGTCGATCAGTTCCGCGAGCAGGTTCAGAACCTCGAATAGTAAAGATTGCAAGCGTTTCCGCTCCGCGTATAGTGAAGATCAGGTAATGCTTTAATAACTAAAAAACGCCGCAATTGCTGTGAAAAGAGAGAACAAAAGAGACATCATTGCGGCGCAATGATATCAGACATAGCAGTGAATAGAGAATCTGGAGCAGAATAGATTATGGCCATCTCCTTCGTGGAAAATGCTGTCGCACGACGCGGCCTTATGTTGGTCATTTCTTCGCCGTCAGGCGCGGGTAAGTCAACGATTGCACGTTTGTTGCTGGAAGACCGCGATATGGATCTTTCCCTGTCCGTCAGCGTGACAACCCGTCAGCGTCGCGCCAGCGAGATTGAGGGCGTTCACTATCATTTTAAAAGCGTGCGTGAATTCGAGCGCCTGCGTGACAGCGATGCCCTGATTGAATGGGCAGAGGTGCATGGCAATTATTACGGAACGCTGCGCGAGACTGCGGAAAACGCCTTGGCAGACGGTCGTGACATGTTGTTTGACATTGACTGGCAGGGCGCGGAACAGCTTCAGGCCAAAATGCCGGCCGATGTTGTATCGATCTTTATTCTGCCGCCGACCATGAAAGAACTTCAGATGCGCCTGAACCGCCGTGCGGAAGATACGCCTGAGGTGATTGAAACACGTCTGAACAATGCGCGTTTTGAAATCCAGAAATGGAGCAAATATGATTACATTGTTATCAATGAAGATCTGAACCAGTCCTATGCCGCTGTGAAGTCCATTGTCATGGCTGAGCGTCTGCGCCGCGACCGTCGTCCGGGTCTGTTTGAATTCGTGAACGGTTTGCTGGAAGAACAGCCTTCTTAAGTTCTCAATACGTCTGAAAAGAAAAACCGCCGTAAGGCGGTTTTTTATATCTCAGAGCTGGTTTGCCAGATGCACAAATTCTTCGACACTGAGCGTCTCTGCACGGCGCGTCGGATCAATGCCTGCTTTATTGAGCAGGGTTTCACCACCAAGCGGCTTGAGGCTCTGGCGCAGCATTTTGCGACGCTGACCGAATGCCGCTTGTGTTACCCGCTCCAGAAGCTGCGGCGGGCAGGCCAGCGGCTCTTCACGCGGGATCATATGCACAACGGCAGACGTGACTTTCGGCGGCGGTGTGAAAGCCTGTGGCGGCAGATCAAAAGCGATTTTAGACTGCGTACGCCATCCGGCCAGCACACCAAGACGGCCATAGGCATCATCATCGGCACGGGCAACAATGCGCTCGGCAACTTCTTTCTGGAACATCAGGGTCATAGAGCTGTAAAAAGGCGGCCATGGCTCACTCAGCAGCCAGCCGATCAGCAATTGCGTGCCGACATTATAAGGCAGGTTGGCAATGATTTTCGGCTTTTTGGCCGGATCAGGAAACAGCGCCTTAAAATCCTGCTGCAAAGCATCACCGGAAATGACACGTAAACGCCCCGGATATTCCGCAGCGATTTCCTCCAACGCGGGCAGGCAGCGCTCATCACGCTCGATTGCCGTGACAATGCCGCCCTGAGCCAGAATAGCGCGTGTCAGACCGCCGGGGCCGGGGCCGACCTCAATCACCGGCTGATCCTGTAGATCACCGGCCTGTCGGGCAATTTTGGATGTCAGGTTGAGATCGAGCAGGAAGTTCTGGCCGAGGGATTTTTTGGCATTCAGTTCGTGACGTTCAATCACATCACGCAGTGGCGGCAGATTATCAATGCTCATTCAGTCTTGTGTCCGTTTATGATTATGTGCCAGCTCTGCGGCCAGTTTAAGCGCGGCGATCAGGCTGTCCGGTCGGGCAATGCCACGTCCTGCAATGTCAAAAGCAGTCCCGTGGTCGGGAGAGGTGCGGATGAAGGGCAGGCCGAGTGTTACATTGACCGTTTCATCAAAAGCCAGCGCTTTGGCAGGAATAAGTGCCTGATCGTGATACATGCAGATTGCCGTATCATAGGTTGTCAGCGCCTGTTTGTGGAACATTGTATCTGCAGGCAGCGGCCCGCGAATATTGATGCCTTCGCTTTTGAGCTGCTCGATAGCAGGGCGGATGACAGCATCATCTTCATGGCCGAGCGCTCCGCCTTCACCGGCATGCGGGTTGAGACCGGAGACTGCAATGCGCGGATTTTTGATGCCAAAACGTGTGCGCAGATCATGATCGGTAATGCGGATAGTTTCAATGATCGCAGCTGTTGTCAGTGCTTCCGTCACTTTATGCAGCGGAATATGAATTGTCACCGGCACAGCGCGCAATTGCGGGCCTGCGAGCATCATGACAGGGCGCACTTCAACACCAAGATGACGGGAAGCCAGATGGGCAAGAAATTCCGTATGCCCCGGAAAACCAAAACCGGCTTCGTAAAGCGGTTTCTTGGCGATAGGGCAGGTTGTGACTGCACTGGCCTGACCATCAAGCACATAATGTGTGGCGCGTTCAATCGCCTCAATAATACCGGCGGCATTGGCGGTCTGCGGCACGCCCGGCTTGTCAGTCAGCCGGTTGGCCAGAGGCACAACAGGCAGATAATGGCAAAAGCGCTGTGTTGCTTCAGACGGCTGGCAGATGCTGAAAGGGATATCAAGACCAAGCTGTCTGGCTCTTGCTGTCAGCAAGGACGGGTCGGCAAGGATGAAAAACGGAGGCAGCGCATGCTTTTCCCGCTGCGCCCATGCGGTGAGGGCAATATCCGGTCCGATACCGGACGGGTCGCCGATGCTCAGAGCAACCGGTGCTATGGAAGCCTCTCCATGCTGCGGAAAAACCATTTTATGCTCCGGTTCTGCTGTGTAATGAGGCCGTAAACAGAAAAATACTTAAATCAGATCAGCCACGCAGAATAATCTCTGCGTGGCTTTTTCAGGTTTAGCGATTAACGATTTTCGCTTTTTCGCGCAGTTCTTTGACATATTTCTTGCTGATTTCTTCAGCTTTCTTTTCCTGATCCGCATTGCTGCCGGTGCCTTCCATGGAGAAGGTCAGCTGTGCAACACGGTCATCCGATACAGTGCGCTTGGCACAGACGGCGAGGAATTCAACGCCTTTATCAGTATCCTGAACCGCTGTCGGACGGCCTACAGCTGTTGCTTTCAACTGTTTTGACCATTCCGGCGGTAATTGCAGTTCCAGATGCTTGCCGAGATCACGCACGGTCACATCCAGCATGCCCTTGGTCTGGGAACGTGTTGTTTCACAGCTGGAGAAGCGGTTGCGCAGAGCATTGGCTTCGGAACGGCGTTTCGCCATTGTGCCTGCCGAGCGGCTGGCGGCCGGTACAACGAAAATCACCTGCTGCAATGTATATTCACTGGTTGAAGGCTTTTTACCGCCATCCTTCAGCATGCGCTGAACAGCATCCTGCTCGCTCATCATGCCTTCGGAGCGGAAGCGGGCACCAATCGCACGGCTCCAGCCCATCTGCACCATGATAAAGGTTTTAAAATGCTTCGGCGTGATACCGGCCTGATTCATCAGCTGGTTAAGTTGCGCAACGCTCATTTTGTTACGCGAGGCAAAGCCTGCATAGGCAGTTTCAATTTCCTGATCCGAAACGACAATGCCGCGTGATTTCATTTCCACACGCTTGAGCATTTCTTCAACCAGCTCATCCTGAGCCTGCTTGTTGAGATTGCCGCCGCGGCGCTGCAATTTAAGGAAGGCAGCGCGGTTCGCAATGTCCACATTGGTAATCGGGTTGCTGTTGACGATCACTTTAATTTCGGCAGCTTTGGCAGTGCCGGTAAATTCCGTCATACTCAAAGCCGTCATTGCAACAGTACCGGCAAACACAGCAGCCAGAATGCGTTTATTAAAATTCATGCTCATAGTAGCAAATTTCATACCTGGTTTCCCGTTCCGTGCCTCAGGACGTGATCGTCTCCTGATAGGGAGAAGTAATAGATAAAATGACTTCTGTTGTCACATCCTGTCAGGATTTTCATTCTTGTATAGATGAGCAGTTGCAGTGAAACAATCTCTCATCTGTTTAAGAATGCATGAAAACAGCGAATTTCGACCCCGTTTATACCCGCTCTTATCTAAAACTACGCAGACAATCTTTATTCTCCACAGTCAAAGCCTGTGTGATTGCTGCCATTATCCCCTGTTTGCATTGCTGTATTCCGATATACAGATGCGCTCCGAATGAGAATTAGAGCATTTCACAGTCAAGTTGGATCAACTTGACGCCCGTGATAATGCGACCAAATAAAGAATCTAGAGCGAGCGCTATGATCTAATCTGGACGTAAACCGCTCTAGAGTGTAAATCGTACGATTTTATGATGCGTTTGCGAAATAATCTGCGTGCAAAACGCAGGTTCAGAGCGGTTCCTGTTAATATTGAGCCGGTAGAACCGCTCGATCTCTTTGTTTTCACGCATGTCGTTATAGGAAAACCGGTGCACGCTTTTTCGCGACATGCTCTGAAGCATTTCACAGTCAAGTTGGATCAACTTGACGCCCGTGATAATGCGACCAAATAAAGAATTTAGAGCGAGCGCTATGATCCAATCTGAACGTAAACCGCTCTGGATAAAATTACGGCCCGCATAAAGCAGGCCGTAATATAATTTCTGATTGTCAAACGGGCTTAGAATGAACTGCCCAGATCGCCCAATGTACGGAAGGAAATATTGAAGCCGACCGAATGGGAAATCTTGTCCTGACCCGGACTGCGTGTCTGAATATAGGCCATCGAATAGGTGAAGCACTCATCATCATAGGCCAGACCGGACTGAGCACGTACCAGAGTTTCTGATACGATATCATAGGTACCGGAACCAAACACACGCCAGTTTTCTTTGAAACGTGTTGAGGCGCTCAGGCTGACTTCCTGACGGTCATTCGCATAGCCATAATCCGGCTGCTTGGCAATATAAGCATATTTAACCGAGGCCTGAACAATCTGTCCGCTGTGGCTGGCTTCCACTTCACCGCGTTTGACATCGAAATTATCTTTGTCAAAGCGTCCGCGTGCAGCAAAAGCGAGGCCGGAATTGTTGGACATACCAAGCATTGCAACATAGTCAGAACGCTTGCCTTCAAGACCGGAATCCGCACCGGCACCGGCAAAGTCGCTTTCGGCAAAGGAGTTCAGGCCACCCAGCTGGAAGGACTGACCGGCAAGACCATGGATGGACCAGCCATTATTCATATTGCCGGAATAGCGCAGACCAAGATTGGCGCGAGTACCGCCTTCAACACGGTCGTAACCGGAGAACTTGTCGCGCTGGAAAAGACTGGTCGCATCAAAGACAAAGCTCTGTGCATCTTCATTCGGCAGACGACCGGCATAAGGCTCGTCATTACGAACAAAAATCTGCGCTGTCGGTTCCAGCACCTGTGTCATGCTGGTTGTGGAGAACAGGATCGGCCAGCGAACTTCCAGACCAGCAGTCGCCATACCACGGAAAGCCTGCGAACGGATTTCATTCACAGTGCCGAATGTGTCATTGGTGCTAATACCAATCGCATCGCCACGCAGAGCGAGGAGAGGGGTAATGACCAGACCCTGTTCGGTGATGAAAGTCCGTTTCCATTCTGCTTCTGTCGTCAGACGGGCACTGGTGCCCTTCATGCCATTCAGGAAGCGGGCAGCGCCGTTCTGATAAATCGTATCAGATGTTTCGCGATAAATGCCCTGCAGATTGCTGGTAATGGTCAGTTCGCCGCCATAGACAGAACCCGGAACAGTATAGAGGTAATCAACACTTGGCAGTACCCAAGGCTGTTTTGAATCAACAGCATAAGGCGAATTTGTATTCGGATTAACGATATCGTTCAGCACATCTTCCTGCACTTTGAACTTGTACAGGTTAATATCAAGATGGTTGCGACCGGATATACCGCGCAAATAGACATTGGATGTCAGCGATTCACCGCTATAGCCGCCGATTTTATAGGTACGGCTGAAATTCTTGTCGGTCTGGGCGATAACATCCCAACCAAAGCTCCAGCGCGGATTGATTTTGAAATCACCTTTGGAGGCAACCATGCCGCGGAAACGCTCTTGCGCATCAACTGTTGCGGAGCCAAACTCTCCCGGCTTCGCCTGATAAATACCCGCTACACGGATATTATAAGAGCCGTTTTCAAGACGGTGACGCCATTCGGTTTCACTTAAGAAGCCCTGTTTTGTCAGGCCTGTACCATAAGTGGTGATGTCATAATTCGGAGCCAAATTCCAGAAATAGCCCACCCGCATACCGAAACCCAGCTCGTCTTTATAGAGGAAGCTCGGGAACAGGAAGCCGCTCTTGCGCTTGATGGTCGGGTCAGCAATTTCGAAAGCAGGCAGGGCAAAAAGCGACTTGCCGAACATTTCAAAACGGCCGCCTTCAAAGCGGACAGTTTTCTTGGTGCCGTTCCAGATAATTTTTTTGGCTTTAACCTGCCAGAGAACCGGCTTGCTCGGATCTTTTTCACAGGCACGGCAGGCGGTGTAAACGCCATTATTAAATGTGGTGATTTCACCGAGACTGCGTTCCGCGCTTTCCGCTGCAAAACGTGTGTCATCAACGGTTTCAACGCGCAGGCCGTTTACAAAGCCATCGCGGAAATCATCGGTTACATCGATTTCATCCGAATAGATGCGGTTGCCGTCTTTTTCGACAATTTCAACATTGCCTTTAGCAACCATGCGTTTGGTTTTTTGGTTGTAGACAACCTGACGTGCAACCAGACGGTTACCGTCATATTCAATCTGAACATTGCCCGCTGCGGTGACTGTATTCTGATCGCGGTCGACAATCAGATTGTCTGCCTGCAGCAGCATCTTGGCATCAGGATTGGTCTGATACTGGCTACCGAAGTCGTCAGAAGGCGCTGCTTCCTGACTGTAAGCCACGGAAGACATAGAAATGATCACAGAGGTGGAAAAAATGCACGCCAGAGCTGTCCCGCGTGCAAGACGCGTGAAGTACTCAGATACTACCGTGCGGGAGCTACTCAATCCCACTAACCATCCTCCTTATGGAGCAAAAAGGAGATTCCAAAAAATGTTGCAATCAATACCGGTACCCATGCCGCTACAAATGGCGGCACGAATCCTGCCGTGCCAAAGGCTTTGGCAAGTACAGTTACGACATAAAGCACGAACCCGGCAATGATGCCACCCAGAATCATTGCTCCGGACTGGCCGGAACGCACAAATTTTAATGAGACTGTTGCAGCAATCAGCGTCATGGCCATCAAAAGAGCAGGCAAAGCCAGCAAAGACTGGAACTGCATGTCAAAAGCGGTGGCCGAAAAGCCGAAAGAGCGGGCGACTTCAATCTTACGGGGCAATTGCACGAATGGAATCGTGTCGGGCGAAGAAAGTTTTTCTTCGAGAAATTCCGGTTTTAACTGGGTCGGAATCTTTGTGGATAAAAGTTCTTTAGGTTCCTGACCTTCGACAATATGGGTCACATTGGTCAGGTTCCAGTAACCGTCTTCCAGCTGAGCATCGCGGGCGTCAAAACGCTCTTTGATTGTCTTGTCTTCATTGAAGACGAAGAAGCTGACACCGGTCAGATGCGTTCCCTGTGCGAGAATGCCCTTGGCGCCGATAATGGTTTCCTGTTCATCAAATTTCTGGCGCAGCCATGGATCGCGCAGCGCTGTAGCCTGATTAACATTGCCGTTTTGCCAGCGCGTGCTGATTTCCAGCGATTTTTCAAAGCCATAAGCCGCAAGCGGATTAATGATGAAAATGGTGATGAGGCCGAACAGGAAGGCACCAAGACAGGCAGGCAGCAAAAACTGCCATGCGGAAACACCGACTGAACGCGCTACCACCAGTTCATAGCGGCGGTTCAGCGAAATCAGCGTGGCCATAGCAGAGAACAGCGCTACAAACGGAATAACCTGCTGCATGATGAAGGGAATGCGCATCGCGGAAAGCCCGAGTGCCGCCCATGCCGAATAATCGGGGAGGGTGGAGAGCTTGCTGGCATTTTCCGTAAAATCGAGCAGCAGCGACAATGCAAAAATACCCAGCAGAAAATACAGCGTGGTTTGCACATAGCGCATGAAAAAATAGCGTCCGAGCGTCCAGCCGATCATGACTGACCTCCTGATGTATTTTTCTTGCCGGCAAAGCGCTCATAAAGCGGACGCAGGCGGGCTGTTAATTGTTCGCTTATGTCCTGAATCCTGTCCGACCATGAGGTTGGCAGGCTGAGTGAGCGTCCGCTGAACAATGCATAGAGGCAGACCGCAATGACACCGAGCGGAATAAGATACATGACCGGCACATAGCTCAGGTTCTTCTCAGCGCGGTCAGACACAAAATATCCGGCCCAATAGACGATCAGTGACAGCGAGATCGCCGAGAAGGAAGCGGAAACTCGCGCTTCACGATGGGAACGCGCATCGCCAGCCAGAACCAGAGCAATCATGGCGAAAACGAAAGGATAAAGCCAGTTTGTCAGACGTTTATGCAGCTCCGCGCGATATTGCAGCGGTCTGGTCTGAAAAATCGGGTCATTCTTGTCCGGATTGATGAGATAGGACAGGTGACGGTCTTTGGCATAAAGAACCATATCACCGCCTGTATCTGTGAACTGGCTCAGGTCAAAAGCATATTGATCAAATTTGATGATGGAAACATTGCCGGTTTTAACTTCACGGCGCTGAATCTCACCATTATTCATCAGCAGAACATCATTGCCATTATTATTGGCGATAGCGCCATCCAGCGCATAATAAACCAGATCCGTGTTGGCGTCGCGGGAATCGGCGATGAACATGCCGCCGATGCTGCCGTCTGATTTACGCTCGGCAATCTGCACATAGAGATTATCGGACAATCTGCGGAAACTGCCTTCCTGCACAACCACATTGATCAGATCAGCACTCGCATTGGCCAGCATGGAACGCATATTATAGCGTGCATAGGGGTCAACGAAATTGGCAATCAGAAATGAGATAACCGCAAGCATGGCAGCAAACAGCAATACCGGCCGGATAACGGCCGTGCGCGGGCTGCCGGAGGCATTGATGACCACCAGTTCCGAATCCTGATTCATGGTGGAGAGTGTCTGCGTGATGGCAATCACCAGTGCAAACGGCATCACCAGAGGGATGACGGAGGGAATAAACAGCGAGAAAAACTGAATGGCTGATGCCAGAGACTGGCCGCTGGAAGTCAGGAAGTTGATGCGCTGCAATACCTGCACTGTCCACGTAATGCCGATGGCCGCGCAGAACACGGCCAGAAACATTATTCCCACGCGGCGCAGGATGTATCGCTCGATCAGTTTCATATGCTGAATTTACATCCTGAACCTTAGGGCTGAACCAGTTATTATCTGCCGGTTATACAAATTTGCTGACATCTTATAATCGTTTAAAGACGGCACGCAAACGCTTGTCATATAATCCGTGTTTATCATAATCGGGTCTTGGCTAAAAATAGACAAAGAAATTAGGTTAACAAAACACTTATTCGTCAGAGACGGTAATTTATGGCTTGTGGTTTGGTCTTGATAGAGCCACACAATGCATTTGAGTTATGCGACTCTGTTTTTACCTATTGGAGTTATTATGTCCAAAAATCCAGTCATCAAGTTCTCGAATTTTTCAGAAAAGCTGAAAGATGTCGTGATTGTACCCGTGAGCAAAGACGGTTCGGTTGCCGCACAGGCAAATCATGTTGGCGGCGAAGGTTTCGTTTCCGGCCTGATTACCAAAGCCGGTTTCAAGGGCAAACTTGGTGCAACGCTTGAAACTTACCTTGCTGACGGTGCAGGCGCAGAGCGTCTGGTTCTGGTTGGTATCGGCGATCCTGCCAAGCTGAAAAATGATGACTGGCTGAAAATCGGCGGCGCGGCATTCGCCAAAATCGGCAAATCCGCTGAAGCCAATGCAATTCTCGCAATTGACGGTCTGGAAATTCCGGCTGAAGCGGCTGCGGATTTTGCTCTGGGCGCACAACTGCGCGCTTATCGTTTTGACAAGTACAAAACCAAGAAAAGCGACGACAAAGCTGAGGCCAAAGACGTTAAGCTGACCATTCAGGTTGCTGATGCTGCCGCTGCTGAAAAAGCTTACGAAGCTGCAGCTGAAATTGGTGAAGGTGTGCTGCTGGCGCGCGATCTGGTCAATGAGCCTGCAAATGTGCTCGGCCCGGTTGAATTTGCTGCGGAAGCAGAAAAGCTTGAGAAACTTGGTGTTAAAATCACCATTCTCACCGAAAAAGAAATGAAAAAGCTCGGCATGGGCTCGCTGCTCGGCGTTGCTCAGGGTTCTGTCCGTCCGCCGCGTCTTGTGGTGATGGAATGGAACGGTGGCAAAGCCAAAGACAAACCGGTTGCTTTTGTCGGTAAGGGCGTTGTGTTCGATACCGGCGGTATCTCGATCAAGCCTGCGCTTGGTATGGAAGATATGAAGGGTGACATGGGCGGTGCAGCTGCTGTTACCGGTCTGATGCGCGCACTGGCCGGTCGTAAAGCTAAGGCCAATGTTATCGGCGTGATCGGTCTTGTGGAAAATATGCCGGATGGCAATGCACAGCGCCCGGGTGATATCGTCACCACCATGTCCGGTCAGACGATTGAAGTGATCAATACCGATGCGGAAGGCCGTCTGGTTCTGGCTGATGCACTATATTACACCGCCAAGACCCATAAGCCGCGCTTCATGATCAATCTGGCAACGCTGACCGGTGCGATTGTAATCGCTCTCGGCACCCAGCATGCTGGTCTGTTCTCCAATGATGATGAACTGGCAGAACAGCTGTTTGATGCCGGTCAGACCAGCGGTGAAAAGCTGTGGCGTATGCCGCTCACCAAGGAATATGACAAGATCATCGATTCCAAATTCGCAGATATGCGTAACTCGGCCGGTCGTCCTGCCGGTTCGATCACTGCGGCTCAGTTCCTGAAGCGTTTTGTCGGTGATACACCTTGGGCGCATCTGGATATTGCCGGTACTGCGATGGATTCACCTGCCAGCGAGTATAATGAATCCTGGGGTTCGGGCTTTGGTGTCCGTGTTCTGGATCGCCTCGTTCGCGATCATTACGAAGGCTGATAAGCAGTTATCCTGCCACATGATTGGGAAAGCCGGTGTTCGCACCGGCTTTTTTGTATTTTAAAGCATGTCGCGGAAAAGCTGATACCGGTTTTCCGATAGCGGCATGCGTAAAAGCAGGGAGGCTGGGCGCGTGCCAAGGCTTCAAGTAAACGCGATACGCTCCGGCGGAAATAAATACCTCAATAAAAATTGACCGGCGCAATATGAATTTTAATTGTGCGCAGCAACAAGAACTTGTTAAGATGTCACAAAATGTTCATTGAGATGCTGTGTCCGCCGGTTTTGGCACCCCTGAAGGACGGGCTGGCTGTTTATTCCGGATAAAATTGTGTTTCCATCTTATGCTTCGCGCAGTTTCATCAGTGCAATGCTGGTACTGCTTTTATTAAATGTTCTGTTCTTTTTCTTCGTGACGGATTTTGACAATCTTGTCGTCGAAATGGGAGAGGCCGGATTGCTCGAGAATTTGCAACTGGTTTATCTCGGTCTTGCCGCAATCGCGTTTTTCATCGGCGGCCTGCGCAGTGAGGGGCCTGCGCGAATGTTTGCAATCGGTATGTCCGTACTGATGTGGATTTTCTTCTTCCGTGAGTTTGAAATCGAGCCGACAGGGCCGGTGAGCAATTACATTAAATCCCATGCATTCCGCTGGCATGAGGCAATTATCGTCATCGCTTTCGCCGCTATTTATGTTTTCCGCCATTCAGATTATGTGCGCCCTGTATTGACCTTTGTTTTCAGCCGTAAAGCATGGCCTTTTTATCTGGCAGCCGCACTGATCGCTCTCGGCGAGGTTTTTGAGAAAATGCACGGGCTTGCCTTTAACGAGTTTCTGGAAGAAGCACTGGAAAGCCTGAGCTATTTTACGCTGTTGTGCCTTGGTGTGCGCAGCATCACTGCGCCGCAACAGGCACCCCGTTCTGCAACCGCCTGATTATAATCTCCGGTTTTTCTGTATGAGGCGGCCTGTCTGATCGACAGGCCGTTTTGTTTCTGGTTTAAGCTGTTATCCGGTATATATGAGATGCGAGAGGTAAGGGGCGCGGTTCCCTGCATTGGCTGATGGCGGAAATCCTGTTTTATCATCTGACTGAATCCGTTTTGGATGAAGCTTTGCCGGGGCTGGTTGACCGCTCGTTAGAGCGGGGCTGGCGTGTGACAATCCAGATGACATCGGAAGAGCGCCGCGATGAACTCGACCGCTTGCTGTGGACATGGAGCAATGCTTCATTTCTTGCCCATGGCACAGATGCGCAGCCCCATGCAGAACATCAGCCCGCCTTGCTCACAACCACCACGGATAATCTGAACGGCGCAACAGTGCGTTTTGTTGTGGAAGGCGCGGAAATTGTGGGTGCTGAGAACTATGATCGTCTGGTGGTGATGTTTGACGGACACGACGCTGCCCAGCTGACCAAAGCGCGTGAGCAATGGAAGAGCCTGAAAGCCGCAGGACATCAGCTGACCTATTGGCAGCAAAATGCAGACCGCCGCTGGGAGAAAAAAGCCTGATGCGTATTTTTTGTATTCTGCTGTTTCTCGTTGGTTTGGCGACCGGTGTGATCTGGCCGTGGGCGCAGCGTCATTTCGGCGGCGAGGAAATCGGCACATGGGTGCTCTATCAGCGCGAGGGCGGTTATCAGTCTGCGAAAGTACAATTGAAACCTGAAGATGCGCCATTGCGTATTTTTGTTGATGCGCAACCAATGCAGGGCGTAACCAGCGGACAAAAGCCGTCAGTGCTTAATCTGGCAGTGTCACGTGATGGTGTGCCGGTATTGGCCGAACGTCTCAGCTACAGCCCGAAAAGCGGTAATGAACAGCGTGATCTACCACAAAGCGGTGCTGTCATTCGTCAAAGCGCAAAAGATATGGAAACCTTACAGGCCGGCACTTATGAATTCAGCGTGCGGGCGGTGGAAGACGGCTTGTCGCTGACAAAAGCCGATCTGGTTTTGCGCCGTGGCGTACCTCCGGTAGATGAGAATATCACCATGATGGGCGTGGTGGTTATGGTGGCCGGTCTTTACGGATTTATGCGTACACGCAGACGGCAGAAAGCCTGAATTGTCCAATAATTAAGCCCGCCGTTTCACAGAACCGCGGGCTTAATCTTTATGGCTCAGATATGCTGTTAATCAGCCATTGCCTCTTCATATTCCGCAGAATAGGTCAGCCATTTTTCTTCAACGTCTGCCAGTTTGGTTTCAGCGGACTTCAGATCAATATTGAACTGCACGGCTTTCTGGGCATCCTTGGTATAAAGTTCAGGATCTTCCAGTTTGCCTTTCAGCGCCTGAATCTCTTTCTGCAGTTTTTGCATTAAAGACTCGGAATCATTAATCTTTTTCTGCAGCGGTTTAAGCTGTTCACGTTTCTGCGCAGCCTGTTTACGCTGATCTGCTTTGCTGAGTTTCGGCCCTTCATCGACCAGTGCAATATCTTGCACAAGCTCTGTGGTGCTGTTTGGCGTGCTTTTATCGCTCAGAACCAGAGAACGGTAATCATCCAGATCGCCGTCATAAGGTTTGACCGTGCCGTTACGCACCAGCCACAGCCGATCCATGGTCGCTTCGATAAGATGACGATCATGGGCTATGAGGATCACAGCGCCTTTGAAATCATTCAACGCATGAACCAGTTCTTCGCGGCTGTCGATATCCAGATGGTTGGTCGGCTCATCGAGGATCAGCAGGTTCGGACCATGGAAGGTCGCAAGCCCCATCAGCAAACGTGCTTTTTCACCACCGGAAAGCTCTTTAGCCTTGGTGAGCATCTTTTCCGTTGCCAGCCCCATCTGGGCGACACGGGCACGCACTTTGGCTTCCGGTGCATCCGGCATCAGCTTGCGCACATGCTCAATGGCATTGTCTTCCGGCACCAGATCATCAAGCTGATGCTGGGCGAAGAAGGCAACCTTCAGCGCTGGTGAAAGGGTCAGTGTACCGCCTTCCGGTTTCAGCCGTCCGGAGATCAGCTTGGCCAGAGTGGACTTACCGTTACCATTGGAGCCGAGCAGGGCAATGCGGTCATCATTATCAATACGCAGTGAAAGATTGCGCAGGATAGGCTTGCCGGTTTCATAGCCGACATCAGCATTTTCCAGCGCAATAATCGGCGAGGCCGCAATCTTCTCTGCTTCAGGAAAGCGGAATGGCTGCACATGCTCGTCATAATGCGCGGCAATCGGCTTCAGCTTTTGCAGAGCTTTCAGACGGGATTGTGCCTGACGTGCCTTGGAAGCCTTGGCGCGGAACCGCTCCACAAAGGATTCCATATGCTTGCGATGGGCTTCCTGCTTCACACGCTGTTTCTGCTGCAATTCCAGCATTTCGGCGCGCTGACGTTCAAACTGGTCGTAATTACCCTTCCAGAAAGTCAGCTTCTTATTTTCAAGATGCAAAATGGAACTGGTTGCCGAGTTCAGCAGATCGCGATCATGGCTGATGATGATGACAGTGTATGGGTAGCGCTTGATATAGTCGATCAGCCACAACACGCCTTCAAGGTCGAGATAGTTGGTTGGTTCGTCAAGCAGCAGCAGATCAGGCTGGGCAAACAGCACAGCCGCCAGAGCCACACGCATACGCCAACCGCCGGAGAAGGATGAAGCTGGGCGCAATTGCGCTTCCGCATCAAAACCCAGGCCGGAGAGAATGGCGCTGGCACGGGCTTCTGCTGAATGAGATTCAATATCGGCAAGACGGATATGAATTTCGGAGATACGTGCCGGATCAGTCGCCGTTTCGGCTTCCTGCAACAAGGCAAGGCGCTCTTTATCCGCTTTCAGAACAATCTCGATCAGAGACTCTTCTGTGCTTGGTGCTTCCTGCTCCACCTGACCGATACGGGTGTTTTTCGGGATGGAAATATCGCCGGTATCCGACGACAATTCACCGGTAATCACCTTGAACAGGGTCGACTTGCCGGTGCCGTTACGCCCGACAAAACCGGTCTTTGAACCAGATGGCAGTGTTGCACTGCCATGGTCGATGAGGACGCGTCCGACCATGCGGACGGTTATATCATTAAGGATCAACATAGAGCGGTTTTGCACGGGATATTGCAATTGTGCAAGAGGCAAAAACGTCCGGTTATGCTTGTGCTGAGACGGAAATATCAGACGAAGCGGCGGCCGGATTCCGATTTCTGGAAAATCATCATATCCAGTTCCGGTGCCGTATGTTTCAGCATGGTGAGTGCTGCATGAACCTGCCCGCGATAATGGGTCTGATGGTTGAGCATATGGGCAAGGGCAGGGGCAAGCCGCTGACTGATAGTGCGCATGTCGCTCATGTTGAGAAATACAAAACGCCCTGAAACCTCGGCAGGAGAAAGTCCCTCCAGCCATTCCAGAATACGCGTATCCTCCTGCAGACGGGCAGCGCGCAGGTCAGACAAAGCCAGATAAAGAATGGCATCAGGTGTTTTCGGGTGATCGCCTTCACCGGTAAAGCGCTTCATCCACAGGCGGTCATTGCCCAGCAGATGATTAAGCGTGGCATGGACGGATTTGTAATGCAGGCCTGCATCCTGCCGGTATTCACTTTCAGTCAAAGCCGCAACCGCGTCAAAAAGCTGTTTATTGGCCCAGCCATTATAGGCAGCAAGCATCAGAAAATGTTGCTTCATCATCAAGCTCTCATCAAAAACCAAAAACAGCAAAAGACAGCCCGTGCAACACAGAATCGCTGTTATTGTCATGAGCGCTGTTAACTATAACCTGTCTTTGCACTTATAGCAGGCTAAATCACTTTATTATCAGTGTCTTGTCATTCCATTGTATTATGTGAAAGCTATGTATGGCGGCGCAGCTAAAATGATGCTCAGTACGATGAGACAGGACTGAGTAAACAGAAACAGAATGAGGCGCGTTTTCACCGCACTTTCAGCAGCATTTTACAGCAGGTTTAATGATCTTATTTGACTGTAAAAGGCTGTGAGGGTATAGAACGGCACCTTTCCTCTAAATATATACAGGACAAAAATGGCCATCGAACGTACCTTTTCCATGATCAAGCCAGATGCAACCAAGCGCAACCTGACCGGTGCAATCACCGCCAAGCTCGAAGAAGCTGGTCTGCGTGTTGTTGCTTCCAAGCGCGTATGGATGAGCAAGCGCGAAGCTGAAGGCTTCTACGCAGTGCATGCAGCACGTCCTTTCTTCGGTGAGCTGGTTGAAACCATGACTTCCGGCCCGACAATCGTTCAGGTTCTGGAAGGCGAAAACGCAATCCTGAAAAACCGCGAAGTTATGGGCGCAACCAATCCGGCAGATGCTGCTGAAGGTACAATCCGTAAAACCTTCGCTCTGTCGATCGGTGAAAACTCGGTACACGGTTCCGATGCTCCTGAAACAGCTGCTCAGGAAATCACCTACTGGTTCTCTTCGACAGAAATCGTTGGCTAATTTATTTAGTCTTTGATTTAAAAAAGCGCTGCAGCAATGCGGCGCTTTTTTTATATGCAGAGATGTAAAAAAACGGGCACGCTTTTGAAAGCGTGCCCGTTTCAATTCAAAGATCAGACAAATCAGCTGTTATTGGCGAGACGGGCAAGCTCCAGCCCGTTATCTCCCAGCAGATAGAGTTTGCCGTTATTAATGCTGAACTGACGGGTCTGTTTCAGAACGTCAAGGAATTTGGTTTCCTGATCCATCAGGGCAGGCGGGCACTGCATGAATGTAGAGCCGATGGTACCGAAATTCAGCGCTTCACCGGTAATTGTTGCTTTGCCGAAATAACGGTTGCAACCGCCGGAGCCGGACACTTCGCCGCTCGGGGAAATTGACAGGGTTGTCTGGGCAAAATCAATTACACCGGCGCCACGGATATCCTCTGTGAGCCATTCATGATTTTCCAGTGTCAGCGGTGTTTGCAGGCTGGTATTTTTGCGCACATTGACAACGCGGATTTCATAGGCGCTGTCAAATTTTTCCGGATTGAACTCATGGCGTGTGTCATTGATGAACCACAGAGTGTCACCGGCGCTGATACGTGCCTGCAAGGCATAGGTATGCTTTGCAACGAGTTTGGAAGAATCGAATTTCAGTTCAAACGGAATTGGCGCGGATGGAATATTGCTGAGCTGCTGTTCGGCAATTACCTGAGCCGGCGCATCAGCGAGAGAAACATCAAGCAACTGCACATTCAACGTGGCCTCCGGAGGCAGGGCAATCCGCTCGCGATACATGACAGTGCCACGTATTGTTTTTTCAGATGCGATACTCTGCGTCGGCATGGTTGAGGAAAGGATCATTGCGCTGCCGCCTAAGACGGCCAGTCCTATCAGGGATGCAGCAATGATGCGCGCTTTACCAATCAACATATTCTGTCCTGTTTGTTGCACTGCCAGTTTAGACTCTCTCCGTTTTCCAGAAGTTGTCTGAGCTGACATTTTAACCGGCGGTATATTAACGCCAAATGACTAAACACATAATTTACGTTAAGTTTTAACCTTAACACGTGTTGTTATGTGGTTTTCCTCATTGTTTAGCTGCCGGAAATCTTCTTTGATCTGTTTTGGATAATGAAATTGCCGGACGACTAAAAATGCTCACCAGTCATTTAAACCGGTAATTCTGGAATCAATGCATATCCATGAGTCGTAAGTGCTCTCCGGACTATAGGATCAAATCCGGATAAAACACGAGTTGAATCATATAAATATGCTGTATCAGCTACTGCCCTGATTTTATGGTTTACTTATGGCAATGCAAGTCAGTGCAAATAATTTCACAGGATTGTAAAATATTCAAACGGGATTTTGGCTCAGGCAAAGCTGAGTTGTCTTAGAGCGCCGTGTGCCAGACTTGGCACACAAAGGTCGCTCTAATACTTTAAAATTAGAGCATAACTTTTCCTTAAACTGATCCAAGTTTAAGGGATTATGCTCTAATCCTGCCAGCGCTTCTTCATGTCTTCGTCGCTGGCTTTGGCTTTGACCCAGCCCGATTGCGGATCGCCATTCTCGGGAGCAGGGGTGATCAGATGTTCTTTCTTCCAGAAAGGCGCATCGCTCTTGAGATAATCCATCAGAAATTCTGCGGCTTCAAAGGCGGCCTGCCTGTGCTTGCTGGCTGTGGCGACAAACACAATCTGCTCACCGGCTTTGATGAGACCGCTGCGATGAACAATGGTAATGCCCTGTAGCGGCCAGTGTTGCACGGCATCGGCAGCAATACGCGCCAGCTGCGCTTCCGCCATGCCCGGATAGTGTTCAAGCTCCAGTGCCAGAAGTGTTTTATTCTCATCACGGCAAAAGCCGGTAAAACTGACAACCGCGCCGATATCTGTGCGCCCTTCAGTCATACGGACAGTAAGGGCAGCCGCATCAAAGTCATCCTGCGAGACAAGAATAGTCGGCTGCATTGCCTCAGCCTCCGGTCATTGGCGGGAACAGGGCAATCTCATGCGCACCGGCAATCGGCGTGTCATGCTCCACATGTTCCTGATTGATCGCTACGCGGATCACATCGGAAAAGCGCAAAGCATGCGCATAATTCTCATCAATGCCGGAAAGATGGCTCAGCAGGTCAGATACAGTTTTGACAGTCTGAGGCAGATCGAGACTCTCGTCAGATTTGCCGATCTGCTCCCGTACCCATGCAAAATATACCAGTTTGACTGTCATAACGGCCATCAGATCATGTGTTTGATACCGGCACGGAAATAGTCCCAACCGGTATAAAGAGTCAGAATTGCTGAAATCCACAGCAGGATCAGCCCTGTTTCCGTTGTATAAGGCAAGATTTTGTCACCGGCAGGGCCGGCAAGCAGAAAAGCCAGCGCAATCATCTGAATTGTGGTTTTCCATTTTGCCAGCTGCGAAACCGGCACACTGACTTTCAGATCCGCCAGATATTCACGCAAACCGGAAACCAGAATTTCACGGCAGAGGATGATAATCGCAGCCCAGAGCGTCCAGCCGGCAATAGTACCGTCGGCGGCCAGCAGCAGCAGAATTGCGGAAACCAGCAGCTTGTCTGCAATCGGGTCAAGCATACGGCCGATGCTGGATGTCTGTTTCCACATACGTGCCAGATAGCCGTCGAAGAAATCCGTGATGCTGGCGGCAGCAAATAGACCAAGCGCCCACCACCGCGCGGTGTCACTGCTCTTCAGATGGCCTTCGAGAAAGAAGCACAGAACCACAAGTGGCACAGCAACGATACGTGCGTAAGTAAGGATGTTGGGCAGTGATAATGTGTGTTTACTCATAGTCCCCTAAAACCCGTATTCTGGATAAGCGTGAGCGGGAAACCCACGACTGGAGAAGTAAGCCTTACGGCTCATGAAAATCTTTAGACGCACATCTTGTCCGAAAATAGTTCCACCACTTTCGGGATGTGTTTTACGCTACACGACAAATCATTGTCAGCTGGTTACCATCAATCCCGCAATAGGGTAAAAAGCAACACTCAGACCGGCTTTTTAAGGCTTATTATGTGCATATTGCGTCAGATAACCCATTATTGATCGCGGAAGTGGTCATAAATGGTCTGCGCCAGTGCTTCCGAGATGCCTTCAACCTTCATGAGATCTGCCAATGCTGCACCTGCAACGGCTTTTGCCGTGCCGAATTCATGCAGCAAAGCACGCTTGCGGGAAGGGCCGATACCGGCAATTTCATCCAGCGGACTTTTGATCATTTCTTTTTTGCGCTTTGCCCGATGGGTGCCGATGGCGAAACGGTGCGCTTCATCACGCATACGCTGAATGAAATAGAGCACCGGATCACGCGGCGGCAGGGTGAATGATGGTTTGCCGCTGACAAAGAACCGTTCACGTCCCGCATCGCGGTCTACACCTTTGGCGATACCGATGGATATGACTTTATCATTGATACCCAGCTGCGTGAGAATATCACGAACTGCACCGACTTGTCCCTGACCGCCATCAATCAGAATAACATCAGGCCAAGCCGGAAAACTGTCATCCGTAATGTCGTCTGCATCCGTTTCACTGTCCGCAGGTGCTTGAGGCGCCTGTGTCTCCAGCTCTTTCATATGATCTTTTATCAGCCTGCCAAAACGGCGCTCAATCACCTCGCGCATCATTCCGAAGTCATCGCCCGGTGTAATCTCCGTGGAGCGGATATTGAATTTGCGATACTGGTTTTTGACGAAACCATCCTGTCCGGCGACAATCATGCCGCCAACAGCATTGGTGCCCATGATGTGGGAGTTATCGTAAACCTCAATACGGCGCGGAATGCGCGGCAGTTCGAAAGTCTCGGCCATAGCTTTCAGCAGACGCGCCTGTGATGAGGTTTCGGCCAGCCTGCGTCCCAAGGTTTCGCGGGCATTGGTCATGGCGTGGTCGACGAGGTCTTTCTTTTCACCGCGCTGCGGCACATTGAGCGTCACACGACGTCCTGCAGAAGCCGACAGGGCGTCGCCCAGCAGTTCCTGTTCTTCCACCGTTTCAGACAGCAGGATCAGTTGCGGGCAGGGCTTGTTATCGTAAAACTGGGTGATGAAAGCACCAAGCACTTCCGCCGCCGACAGGGATGGGTCAGCCTTCGGGAAATAAGCGCGGTTGCCCCAGTTCTGGCCGGTGCGGAAGAAAAAGACCTGAATACAGGCCAGTCCGCCTTCCTGATGAATGGCAAAAACATCAGCCTCATCCACAGTTTGCGGATTGATACCCTGATGGGACTGGATATGGGACAAAGCCGACAACCGGTCGCGGAAAATAGCGGCGCGTTCAAAATCCAGCTCTTCAGCGGCGGCACTCATTGCATCACGCATCTGCTGCTGCACGGCTTTGCTGCGGCCGGAGAGAAAGGACTTCGCCTCCCGCACCAGTTCTGAATAATCTGCATCGCTGATTTCATGCGTGCAGGGGCCGGAACAGCGCTTGATCTGATGCAGCAGACAAGGGCGAGTGCGGCTCTCAAACATCGAGTCGGCGCAACTGCGCAAAAGAAAGGCACGCTCCAGCACATTAATCGTGCGTGTGACAGCACCGGCAGAGGCAAACGGACCGTAATATTCGCCTTTACGGGAGCGCGCGCCGCGATGCTTGAAAATACCGGGGGCACGGGTGTCGCCGGAAATCAGAATATAGGGAAAGGATTTATCATCCCGAAGCAGAACATTAAAACGCGGACGTAAGCGTTTGATGAGATTCGCTTCCAGCAGCAGTGCTTCTGTTTCCGTGCGGGTAACGACAAATTCCATAGTTGCCGTTTCGCGGATCATACGGGCAATGCGGTTGCTGTGTCCCTGACCCCGGGCATAATTGCTGACACGCTTCTTCAGGCTTTTGGCTTTGCCGACATAGAGCACGTCACCCTCACGGTTGAACATGCGGTAAACGCCGGGATTGTTCGGCAGTTTTTTCACAAAAGCATTGATGACATCCGGCCCGCTTAAATTCTGGGTTGATGCGTCAAACTCATCCAGCGCGGAATCCCAGCGGATATTGCTGGCCAGCGCAGATGCAGAGCTTGCCTCCTCGGGGAAGTTGTCTTCGTCATCTCCGGCATCATCTGTCAGTAAGACATCCTCATCCGGCTCCATGTCCGGATGGGCAATATCATTGCCGTTTATGCTTTGTGTCATTCCGAAATACCTGCAATATCCGGCGTTTCCCATGCCAGATGTTGTCCGCCGTCCAGCGCAATCATTTGCCCTGTGACGGACCGTGTTCTCCACAGATAGTCAATCGTCGCGGCAAATTCATCGAGCAGCGGTGCTTTTTTTAGCAGCACTGCATCAACCTGCTTTTCGAAATCTTCAATATGCTGTCTCTCGCTCGGCAATGTCGGACCGGGGCCGATTGCATTGACGCGGATTGCCGGTGCAAGCGCCTGTGCCAAAGTGCGTGTGGCTGTCCATAATGCGGTTTTGGACAGGGTATAGGAAATGAATTGCGGATTGAGCTTCCATACGCGCTGGTCGGTAATATTGACGATCAGCCCCTGTTTATCTTCCGGTAAAGCCTCGGCCATAGCCTGCGCCAGAAAGACCGGCGCTTTCAGATGTACGGCAAAATGACGATCCCACAGATCGTGGGTGAGGGTGCCGATACGGTCGTCTTCAAAAACGGAAGCATTATTGACCAGCAGCTCCACGGGGCCGAAATGCGCTGCCGCTTTGTCCATCAGCGTGGCTACCTGTGCATTGTCCGACAGGTCTGCGGTCACAATAGCGGCTTTGCCGCCTTTATCGCGGATGCGTTGCACCAATGCTTCTGCTTGTGTGGCGGAGCGGTTACAATGAATGATAACCGGATAGCCGCGTGTAGCCAGATCCTCAGTTATATGGCTGCCAATACGCTTTGCGCCGCCGGTAATCAGGGTGACGGGTAAAACCTCAGACATAGTCCGCTTGGCAGTCATCGGGGGCAGGCTCCTTTGGTTATGGCATATCCGGCGGGTGAAATGATTCTGACTTCATGTGCATGCAAATCAGCAAATATGATCGCATAGTATCATGGAATAACCTGTTTTAGCGTGAAGGAAAAATGCCTGACAAAAAATCTGTAGAAGATAGGCTGCGGCTTGCATCTGAGGCTGAAGTTTTTGTAGCTTGCAATACTATTCAAAAAATACGTTAACTATTTAATATTTAAGAAAATGTTGCCTCTTTGCATCATCAGTTTCGGTTCGTTTTTCTGCTGCTTTTCTGCCGTTTTCTGGTCGTTTTTGTACATTTAAGCCAAGACTCTCCTGTCGGATATGACAGGGGAATAATGCCGGATTGAAATATGTTTTTGGCAATCCGGTTCTCATTTTTAAAATTGGAATATTGCAAGGAAATTTTATGAAACATTTTAAAACTCTGGCGCTGGTTTCAGCCTCGGCTCTTTCATTTGCTGTACCTGCTTCGGCAGCTGATATTGTTCGTGCGCAGCCAGACGTTCCTGCTCCGGTTGTGCAGACACCACCGCAGAAAACCTGGGAGGGTGGTTATATCGGACTTTATCTTGGTGCCGGTGCAAATAATTTCAAAAACAAATCCGCTGCCGGTAATCTGAAAAATAACAATGTGAAGCTTGGCGGCTATGCGGGCTGGAACTTCCAGAACGACAATATCGTTTATGGTGTGGAAGGTGATGCCGGTTACAACGGTGCAAAGAAAACCAAAGATGGTCTGAGTGCCCGCAGCGGATTTGACGGCTCTCTGCGTGCCCGTCTTGGCTATGATATGGGCGCAGTCATGCCTTATGTAACTGCCGGTGTTGCCGGTACGCAGGTGCGTTACAGCAATGATGCAGATTCCAGTAAGAAATTTCGTCTTGGCTGGACTGTCGGCGTCGGAGCCGAAACCATGCTGACACAAAATGTCAGTGCGCGTCTTGAATATCGCTATTCTGACTTTGGCAAGAAGGATCTCACATTGGGTAATGTTGCTGTGCCATCAGCACAATTGCAGAGCCACGATATCCGTTTGGGTGTTGGCTATAAATTCTGAAAACCACTCATTTTTCACAGATTCGCCTTAGCGCGTTTGGCTAAGCGGATTCGGATAAATAATGACGCCTATCCTCAGCGATAAAAAAGACGAATGTCGGGATGCGGTTAAGGGGTGGTAAAGAAGGCCGGAATTTTTCGGCCTTCTTTTTTATAAGAAAAACAAGATATAAATTTACTATCAAATAGTTGTGGTGATTTCGGCCTGTTCGGCAGTGGTTTTGACTGACATGTTTCAGCCATAATAAGGCCGGTTTTTTTCCATGCTACGGCATTTCTGCTGCCGTAATTCAGCGTCATCTTTTGCCTTGTTAAGCAATCTTCTTTCTCCCGTACAGAAATGGATCGGAAGGAAGACGGGGCGTATCGCGTTCAGCTCAGCCGTTACAGGTCAGGTCTGGAGGCTTCGCTGTACAACAGTTTAGAAATTTATAAGGACAAGGCGTATGCGCACTATCAAATCTCTGGCACTTGCTTCTGTTGCGTTGTTGCCGCTTTCGGCCACAGCTTTTGCCGCAGATGCGATTCAACCGCAGACATATGAGCCGGCACCGGTTGTAGATGTTGCTCCTCAGAGCAGCTGGGCAGGCGGTTATACCGGTCTGTATCTTGGCTACGGCATTAACAAATTCAAAACTGACAACTATGTTGGTGATCTGAAAGACAATAATGCCAAATTCGGCGGTTATGCCGGTTGGAACTTCCAGAACGACAATATCGTTTACGGTGTGGAAGGTGATGCCGGTTACAACTGGGCTAAGAAAGAAGAGCTCGGTCTGACTGCGAAGAGCGGTTTTGAAGGCTCGCTGCGCGGCCGTCTTGGTGTCGATATGGGGCCGGTTATGCCTTATGTGACAGCCGGTGTTGCCGGTACGCAGGTTAAATTCTCCGATGCAACCTCATCGCAGGATAAGTTCCGCGTTGGCTGGACAGCCGGTGCCGGTGCTGAAACCTTCCTGACACAGAATGTAACTGCCCGTCTGGAATACCGTTATTCCGATTTCGGCAAGAAAGACTTCCAGCTGGATAGCGGCACAGTCAATGACGGTGGTCTTCAGACCCACGATATCCGTCTGGGTGTTGGCTACAAGTTCTAAGGAATATCTCATTTAGTTGAGATCATGCCTGATAAAAAAGCCGGGAAGCAATTCCCGGCTTTTTTTGTTTTTACGCAGCTTTCGGCAATTGTGCAGCCAGTTCCGGATGCACTTCGGCAAAGCGCTTGACCCAGCGTTTCAGTTTCGGACGGCCGCGTTCCCAGCCATTGCCGAAGCGCAAATTGAGATAGCCGAGCGTTGCGGCAATAGCGATGTGCCCGCCATGGATTTTGGTGCCGATACGCGGCGCTGTTTCATTTAGCAGATCGAGCGTGCGTTCTGCCTTTTTCCAGTACCAGTCCAGCACCGGCTGATGCACGATTTCTTCAGGGCGCATGCGACGTTCATAGACATGCGCTACCAGCACATCGGCAAGACCATCTGCAATTGCTTCAAATTTTTCAGCATCCAGACGCTTCTCAGCATTGCGCGGAAACAGCTTGTTGCCGGAAATGCGGTTGAGATACTGGGTGATGACGCGGCTGTCGAAAACAGTTTTGCCTTCCGGTGTAACCAGCGTCGGAATTTTGCCGAGCGGATTAGCGGCAATCAGTTCTGCCGGTTCTTCGCTGGTTACGACAATATGTTTTTCCAGTTCAATACCGGCATATTGCGCTGCAAGACGCACTTTGGCGCTGAAAGGTGAGGAAGGGGATGTGTAAAGTTTGTGCATGTTGGAACCTGAGATAAGAGATCAACGGTTAGGAAGCAGAGTAACGGAACGGCTGCGGCAGGAATTACGATCCACTTCGCCGCATGAACGGAATTTGAGGCCTTTATCCATACAGATACGCACCTCCTGAAGACGCCTGCGATTGCAGGTCACGGCAATTGCATCTCCGGTCAAACCCGGATTTGCGGCAATGAATGCCTTTTCAACAAGCTGCGGATCAACATTGCGCGGGCTTGCGACATTGCGCAAGGCAGGCGGAACAGTCACAGCCTGATAGGCCTTGCCCAGCGTAGAGAAATAATCGCGCTGACTGATCCCCGCGCAGGTGCCATGTTTGCGCCATTCATGGCGCATCAGACCGGCTGAGGGCATAATGTCGGACAGGGATGAGACGATATCCCGTGGCACCGTGTCATTGGCCTGCCGGTGATCGCAGCTTTCAGGAAAACCACGATCATATTGCGGCCACAGACCATGAACGATGAAACCGTAATTACGGCCGGTGCCGCATTGTTGGCGGGCATTGGAGCGGTTGCCATTATCAGCGCAATAGCTTGGCGACCAGCTGAGCGACAGGACATAGAAGTCAAAATTCGCATTGCCGGATGGTGATGGCGCATCCTGCGGCTTAGGTAATGT
Source organism: Pseudochrobactrum sp. XF203 (assembly GCF_020341615.1). Taxonomy (NCBI): domain Bacteria; kingdom Pseudomonadati; phylum Pseudomonadota; class Alphaproteobacteria; order Hyphomicrobiales; family Brucellaceae; genus Pseudochrobactrum; species Pseudochrobactrum sp. XF203. The sequence goes on from NZ_CP084392.1 coordinate 1,110,198, forward strand.
ACGCTGCGGGATTTTGTTTTCCGGCTTTAAAACCGGTCTGTCCTGATTGTTCAAAGGGTTGAGTTTGCGCAGATCATTGCCCATGCTCTGCATCAGCTTATCACTGAGGGATTGTGCTGATGCCGGCATAGTTAAAGCGAGTGCGGAGGCAAGCAAAGCCGTGGCAACAGAAAAACAGCCCGTTTTGCTGGGGGCAAACGGGCTGTGTGCTTTCAATCGGATGCGTGACATATGCGGATCAGCGAAGCACGCGGCAGCGGCCGTCATAGACAAACCACTTATCAAAACCGTCTACACAGGATTCGACATTGCGTCCCATGGATGCCAGTCCCTGACTTTCTTCTACCATATACCAGATATTGCGGTTCTCGCCATTGGAGAGCACGGCAGTGGCGCGGCAATAATGGCGCTCAATACCTGACGGGTAGGTTTTCGGATCATAACGTGTTGCGCTGACATTGCTGACGGCATTGATGCTGACAGCAGGCATTTCCGGCACACCGCGCACAAGGCGGTCGAACTGTGCGACCGCGCTGTTGATGACGCTTTGTTCGTGGCAGACAGGATCAGTCACGGCAGGGGCAGTTGCAATATAATCCGCAGCCTGTGCCTGAGAAAAAGATCCTGCTGACAGACCTGCAAGCAGCGCGAAAGCAAAAGCGGAGCGTAATGACATGAATCTGTCCTTATTGAAAACTGTTAACCGAAGTTTTTGCCATATTCCTGTGTCGGGTCAAGCCTCAACAACGCACAAGAGAGTGATCATTGGCAAATGAGCACTTATTTTTCCGTCCGCTCTTCGCCGTTGATCCATTCAATCTTATAGCTGCCCTGATTATTCTCTCCGAAAAGCGTTGCCAGCCATGGTGAGATTTTAGTCATTTCCTCCTGCAGCAGATAAGGCGGATTGATGATAATCATGCCGGTGCCGTCAAAGCGTGGTTCCTGCGACGGTGCACGCACTGCCAGTTCCAGACGCAGAATTTTTGGCAGACCGGTTTCTTTCAAATTAGCGATGAAGCGGTTGACCTCGCGGCGGTCTTTCACCGGATACCACAAAGCATAGGTGCCGGTGGCAAAGCGGCGGTGCGCCTTCACCAATCCTTCAACGAGGCGGTCAAATTCTCCGGCAATTTCAAATGGCGGATCAACCAGCACCACACCGCGTTTCTCCTTGGGCGGCAGATGTGCACCCAGCGCCAGCCAGCCATTCAATTCGGTGACACGGGTCTGGTAATCGCCTTCAAATAAAGCGGCCAGTGTTTTGAAATCCTGCGGATGCAGTTCCAGTGCCGAAAGGCGATCCTGCGCGCGCATCAGTTTTCGTGTCAGTAATGGTGAGCCCGGATAATAACGCAGGTTGTTGCCTTTGACGGTGCTGTTTTCCTGCTCAATGACATCGAGATAAGGCGCGATCAGTTCCAGCACTGCGGCAGGAATGCTGCCTGCTGCTTTGGCGTCAAAAACCTGCTCGATACCGCTGCGCCATTCCAGTGTTTTACCGGCTTCCACACCACTTAAGTCATAGCGACCGATGCCTGCATGAGTGTCGATCACGCGCAGGGCTGCCTCCTTGCGCTGCATATAGAGCAGTACACGGGTCAGAACGATATGTTTGAACACATCGGCAAAATTTCCGGCGTGATAGGCGTGACGATAATTCATATTCAGTATTTCCGGTGTTCGAAAGCGCAGTGCTGCAGGCGGGATTCAAAGCAGGACGCTTTGTCATGGTCAATGCCATATATCTGTTCAGACGGGATTATGCCATAACCAGCATACCGGATGTGCAGTCAATCTGATTCTGCCTTTTAGACCGGTTATGTAACAGTCCGGTGACATGATGTCTGGTTTTGTCGTTCTGATCGTTCTTTTCGGCGCATTGCTGCATGCGAGCTGGAATGTCATCGTCAAATCCGGCACAGATAAATATCTCAATGCCGTTCTGGTCTGTGGTGCTGCCGGTCTGGTGGCGCTGGTACTGATCCCGTTTCTACCGCTGCCCTTAGCTCCAAGCTGGCCTTATATGATTATATCAACCATTTTTCAGGTTTGTTACCTGTTCATGGTTGCTGCCGCTTACAGCAACGGGGATATGAGTCTGGCCTATCCGCTGATGCGCGGAACGCCGCCTTTGCTGGTTGCTATGGCTGCGGGTCCGCTGATCGGTGAAGTGCTCGGTGCCGGACAATGGCTGGCAATCGGGTTTATTTCCTGTGGTGTCTTAACAATGGCACTTGGCAGCCGCCGGAAAACGGCGGCAGGGGCTCTCGGCAGCCGCCAGAAAGTTGCGGCAGGGCAAAACACGTCCCGCACCGTGATAATCGCGCTGGTCAATGCCTTATTCATTGCAGGATATACGTTGGTGGATGGTATCGGTGTGCGTGTATCCGGTAATGCGATATCCTATACGCTCTGGGCATTCCTGTTTAACGCAATCCCAGTGGTGAGCTGGGGGATATGGAAATATCGCGGACAGCTTGTCGGACATATCAGGCAGCGCGGCCATCTGGCGATGATCGGCGGTGCAGGCACGCTCGGCTCTTATGGTCTGGCACTCTGGGCAATGACCATGGCACCGGTTGCGATGGTTGCAGCCTTACGTGAGACCTCAATCCTGTTCGGCATGATCCTCTCTCTCTTTTTGTTACGGGAGCATATCAGCCTGAAACGTCTTGCCGGAGCTTTGCTGATTGTTTGCGGCACAGTGCTGATGCGTTTGGTCTGACAGGACTGATATCCGATAAAAATAAAGCTGTGCTGATTTATCGTCTGTCGGAACGGCTATATTTTTGTATGGTGCTAAAACAACTCCTTCAGGAATTCTTACATGACATTGCGCGTTGCACCCCAAATCGGCCATTCGGCCTGTCCGCATGATTGCCCTTCCACCTGCGCGCTCGATGTTGAAATTCTGGACAGCCATACAATCGGGCGTATTCGCGGTGCCAAGGATAACAGCTATACGGCTGGCGTTATCTGCGCCAAGGTCGCGCGTTATGCCGAGCGCGTTCATCATCCTGAACGCCTGCTGAAACCGCTGATCCGCAAGGGTGCCAAGGGAAGCGGGCAGTGGCAGGAAATCTCATGGGCTGACGCACTGGATCTGACCGCAGAGAAATTTCTCAAAGCCGAAGAGCAATATGGTTCCGAGAGTATCTGGCCGAATTATTACGCCGGAACCATGGGGCTGGTGCAGCGCGATTCTATCAATCGTCTGCGCTATGCCAAAAAATATTCCAATATGTTTTCCAGCTTCTGCACCAATCTGGCATGGACAGGCTATATGGCTGGCACCGGTGCTCTGCGCGGGCCTGATCCGCGTGAGATTGCCAAGTCCGATTGTGTGGTGATCTGGGGAACCAATGCCGCCGCCACGCAGGTCAATGTCATGACCCATGCAGCTCGCGCCCGTAAAGAGCGCGGTGCGAAAATCGTGGCGATTGATGTTTATGAAACCGCGACCATCCGGCAGGCGGATATCGGCATTGTGCTGAAACCCGGTACTGACGGGGCCTTTGCCTGTGCGGTGATGCATGTGCTGTTTCGTGATGGTCTGGCAGATTGGGATTATCTCAACCGCTATACGGATGCGCCTCAAGCACTGGAGCAGCATCTGCAAAGCCGCACACCGCAATGGGCGGAAGCGATCACCGGTGTATCTGTTGAGGATATTGAGGCTTTTGCTCAGCTGGTGGGAACGACAAAACGCACTTATTTCCGTCTGGGCTATGGTTTTTCCCGCCAGCGCAATGGCGCGGTGAATATGCACGCCGCTTCCTGCATCGCGGCTGTAACCGGTGCATGGACATTGGAGGGCGGCGGTGCTTTCCATTCCAATTCCGGTATTTTCGGCATGGATAAGTCGGAGATTGAAGGATCCGCATTTGCCGATCCGTCGGTCAGATCGCTGGATCAGTCGAAAATCGGCCGTGTGCTGACCGGTGACGCAGAAGCGCTCTATGGCGGGCCTCCGGTGATGGCAATGCTGATCCAGAACACCAATCCGGCCAATGTTGCACCGGAGCAGCGTCTGGTGCGGCAGGGCTTTATGCGGGAAGACCTGTTTACCGTGGTGCATGAGCACTTCATGACCGATACGGCGAAAATGGCTGATCTCGTGCTGCCTGCCACGATGTTTCTGGAGCATGATGATATTTATCGCGGCGGCGGTCAGCAGCATGTTTTGCTCGGTGCCAAACTGATTGAAGCAGCGGGTGAGGCTCGCGAAAATATCTATGTTATCAATGAACTGGCCAATCGCTTAGGTGTTGGTCATCTGGATGGTTTCAATCTGCCTGCGCGTCAGCTGGTCGATAATCTGCTGGCTAAAAGCAATATGCCTGATTTTGAAACCATGCGTGAGCAACGCTGGCTTGATAAGCAGCCGGATTTTGAAAAGTCCCATTATCTCGATGGTTTTGCTTGGCCGGATGGTAAATTCCGCTTCCGTGTGGATTGGCAGAAACAGACATCACCGGATCGCCCGCCGCGAGCTATGGGGCTTCAGGGGCCTTTTGCGGACATGCCGGAGTTTCCGGATTATTGGGCAAGTAACGAACTGGCCGATCCGCAGCATCCGTTTAAACTGACCACATCACCGGCACATAATTTCCTCAACTCGACTTTTGCGGAGACACCAACCTCTCTGGCAAAGGAAATCCGGCCACAACTGCTGATCCGCGACGATGATGCGGCAGAGCTGGGGCTGGAAGACGGTGCACGGGTACAGATCGGCAATCAGCGCGGTGAGCTGGTTCTGCATGTTAAAATCCAGCAGGCCAATGATAAATTGAGCGGAGCCAAGAAACTGCGCCGTGGCGTTGTAGTTTCGGAAGGCCTGTTCCCGAATTCATCTTTTGAAGGCGGTGAGGGGATTAATATTCTGACCGGTGCCGATGCGGCCGCGCCGCATGGCGGGACGGCGTTCCATGATATTAAAGTCTGGATACGTCCTTATGAAGATACGGCCATAAAAGCGGCCTGAGATTTCTCAAAACAAAAAGCCCGCGCCGGTGACAGCGCGGGCTTTTTAAAAAATGGGGCTTGTATTTTGGCGCGCATCTTATCCGATCGAAGCATACTAGGAAATCAGTCCAGTGAACTGATTTTCCTGCGTAGGCGCTTTAAACTTTTCGGGATGCGCTTTCAAAATTAGCCTTCATATTTCAGGCGGAAGTTGGAAAGCGCAACCGCAGCATTCAGACCCTTCTGACCCTGAATGGAGATCGGCTGCAGGGAAATGTTTTTCCATGTGCCACCGGTCAGGACATTGGTGCCTGCTCCGATACCGATCGTTGCATTGGCGGATGCGCCGACATAGCTGCCGCGCAGTGCGCCTTCAGGGCGTACGGTTGGTGCCCAGACAGCCCATGCCAGCTGACCGGCATTGTAGAAGCCGATATCGACACCGATTTTGGTGATCTGGCCGCTATAGCGCTCGGCAGGTGCACCGCGCTGTGCAGGCTGGAATACGCAATCCAGATCCTGACGGCTGCCAATGATAACACCGATTGACGGCTGGAAATCGCAGGTCAGAACACCGACTTCCGAGCGTGGTTGAACAATGGCATTGCGGGAGGAAGCCATGTCGGCAGCAGATGCTGAAACAGCAAAAGTACCGGCGGCAAAAAAGGCCATAAGTGCAACAGAGTTACGGAGAGACATGATATCTTCCTCTTCTTATTTTTAGACGCATCCCCGAAAGTGTAAAATAGCTTCAGGACAGATGCGTGTTGATACAACCAGAGCATTTCACAGTCAATTTGACGGCCGTGATAATGCGACAAACTAAAGAATCTAGAGCGAGTGCCGTGATCCAATCTGGACGTAAGCCGCTCTAGTTAAAGCGTTTGAACGCTCAAAGTCTCTGCCTGAAAAGCGAACCATAATGACGGGAATCATCTGATTGCTGAACATGCAGCACAAATGTGATATGTAGCTATTTAGGGTAATATCGTGGCACGTTAAGAGGAAATTAACAATTTGTTATTTCGTCATGTGCTAATGAGTATCTGTGTTGCTGATTTGCCATGCTTTTCAGAACCGGAAGCCGTAGCGAAATTACGCAGAGCCTGCGGATAAAGCTGATGCTCTGCGGTCAACACGCGTGCTGCCAGCGTTTCAGCCGTGTCACCCTCAGCAATGGCCACCGCTGCCTGCGCAACAATCGGGCCTTCATCCATGCCTTCAGTTACCAGATGCACGGTACAACCGGCCAGTTTCATACCGGCATCCAGCGCACGCTGATGTGTGTGCAGACCCGGAAACAGCGGCAGAAGGGAAGGGTGAATATTGAGGATACGTCCTTCATAAGGCGCAATGAACCGGCCGGAAAGCAGGCGCATATAGCCTGCAAGGCAAACTATATCCGGAGCGATTGCAGCCAGTTGCGCAAGAATTGCATCTTCATGCGCTTCTTTGGAAGCATAGTCTTTGCGGACAAAAACATGGGTCTTGATGCCTGCGGCCAGAGCTTTCGCCAGACCGCCGGCTTCTGCCTTGTCGGAGATGACGGCAACAACTTCTGCCGGATAATCCGGTGCCTGTGCCGCGCGGATCAGCGTCTCCATATTGGAGCCGCCGCCGGAGATAAAAATGACCACGCGTTTGCGCGGTGCTGAAGGCGCGTGGCTCATAGGGAAAGTGTGCCCTGATAAACGACGCCCTGATCTTTTGCCTCACGCGCAATCATGCGGCCGAGTGTGACAACAGTTTCGCCTTCGGCTTTCAGTGCCTGAGCAACAGTTTCCGCTTTGTCAGCAGAGACAACAACAATCATGCCGATGCCGCAGTTGAAGGTGCGCAGCATTTCATGGGCTTCAACACCGCCGGTTTTGGCCAGCCATGAGAAAACAGCCGGAACCGGAATCGCAGACAGATCAATTTCAGCCGCCAGTGCTTCCGGCAGAACACGCGGAATATTGTCAGGGAAGCCGCCGCCGGTAATATGCGCGAGTGCTTTAATCGCGCCGGTCGAGCGGATAGCCGACAGCAGGGATTTCACATAAATGCGGGTCGGGGTGAGCAGGGCTTCACCCAATGTCTTATCGGCAGCAAAAGGTGCTGCATCCTGCCAGCCAAGGCCGGACAGTTCAACAATGCGGCGAACCAGCGAGAAACCGTTGGAATGAACACCGGAAGAACCAAGGCCGAGAATAACATCACCGGCTTCCAGATCACCGGCAGGCAGCAGCTGACCGCGCTCTGCGGCGCCAACCGCGAAACCGGCGAGATCATAATCACCGTCGCGGTACATGCCTGGCATTTCAGCGGTTTCACCGCCGATCAGCGCACAACCGGATTGCAGACAGCCTTCGGCAATGCCTTTAACAATCGCTGCACCCTGTTCAGGATTGAGTTTGCCGGTGGCAAAATAATCGAGGAAGAACAGCGGCTCTGCGCCCTGTACCACGAGGTCGTTGACGCACATGGCAACCAGATCAATACCAACTGTGTCGTGACGATCTGCATCAATAGCGATTTTCAGCTTGGTGCCGACACCGTCATTGGCCGCTACCAGAACCGGATCTTTAAAGCCTGCGGCTTTCAGATCAAACAACCCGCCGAAGCCGCCGATTTCTCCGTCAGCACCGGGACGGCGCGTGGACCGCACCAAAGGCTTGATCTTGTCGACCATGCTGTTGCCCGCATCAATATCCACACCGGCATCGGCATAGGTCAGGCCATTTTTCGCGTCAGCGGCTGCAGGGGATGGGGTTTTCGACTGTGGCATTGGTAGCTCCCGATACACAGCGCAGCCGTAAGGCCGATGGAAGAACGGCAGGGCAGGCTGCGGTTAATGCTTCAAGCAGGCGCAATGACACGAGATTGCTTTATCCGCAAGCATCTTTCGTCATTTTTAACTGATAAACACCATGTTATGAGATGAGCAGAGCATATGTCGCAGTTAATTTACTCTGTCGCTGCAATGAAAGCAGGTGTGATAGGTCCTAGAGCGGTTTACGTCCGGATTGGATCATAGTGCTCGCTCTGGATTCTTTATTTGGTCGCATTATCACTGCCGTCAAGTTGATCCAGCTTAACTGTGAAATCCTCTATCTTGACCGGAGGCTGAAATGCGACATATTCAGACTTTTTAAGCAATGGCGGTTTTATATGAGCAAATCGGATACCACACCACCTAAATCGCCATCCCCCCGTGCATCGCGGGCAAAGTCGGAAGCGCTGGTCAAAACCACGCCGCAACAGGTTATCATTCCCGCGACTGAGAATGAAGTGCGTCTGGATGTGCAGGTCAGTGCACTCGGTGCAACCGTGCGTAAACAGGCTTTTTTCTGGCTGTTTGCAACGGTTGTTTTTGTTCTTTTCCTGACCGTGTTCAGTTCCATTTTGCTGCCCTTTGTAGCCGGACTTGCTCTGGCTTACTTTCTTGATCCTGTGGCCGACCGGCTTGAACGTTTCGGGATGTCGCGTCTGGTGGCAACCGTGGTTATCCTGATTACCTTCGTCTTTGTGTTGGTGCTGGGGCTTATCATCATCGTGCCGGTGCTGGTTACACAGCTGGCCGAGTTCATTTCGAAATTTCCGGGTTACTTTACGCAGCTCCAGTCGCTGATCGCCCATCAGGATTCTGAATGGCTGCAGAAATATCTCGGCATTAACAGCACGGTCATCAAAGATAATCTGAGTGGCTTTCTCAAGCAGGGAGCCGGTTTTCTGACCACTTTGCTGCAATCGCTGTGGAATTCCGGCAAGTCGCTGATTGATATTGCCGGTCTGTTTGTGGTGACACCGGTGGTTGCGTTCTACATGCTTCTCGACTGGGACCGCATGGTCAATACGATTGATTCATGGGTGCCGCGCGATCATGTGAAAACTGTGCGCCAGATCGCCCGTGAGATGAATGATGCGATTGCCGGTTTTATCCGCGGTCAGGGCACGCTGTGTCTCATTCTCGGAACATTTTACGCTGTCGGCCTGACGCTTACCGGTTTGAATTTCGGCTTGCTGATCGGCCTTTTCGCCGGTCTTATCAGCTTCATTCCCTATATCGGCTCGATTGTCGGTCTGGTGCTGGCAATCGGTGTGGCGCTGGTGCAGTTCTGGCCGGATTGGGTGATGGTTGTTATCGTCGCCTGTGTGTTCTTTGCAGGCCAGTTTATTGAAGGCAATATTCTGCAGCCGAAACTGGTGGGCAAATCTGTTGGCCTGCATCCGGTATGGCTGATGTTTGCACTTTTTGCCTTCGGTTCGTTCCTAGGCTTCACGGGGATGCTGATTGCTGTGCCTGCTGCGGCGGCAGTCGGGGTGCTGGTACGTTTTGCAATCGGGCGGTATCTGGAATCGCCGATGTATAAAAGCAGTAACGGAGAAAACTGAGCCGGAAGTTTTCAACAGCTTTGTCCACAGGCTTGTGGGTCACGGGGATAAGCTCAGACAACCGGTGCATTCGTGCCGGTTGTGCTTTTCTAAAGGGGGGAAAGCAGTTACTGCATCATTCTGACCTGTATTTTGAAGATTTGACAGGTTCTGTGATGGAACAGCTTGAACCTCGCCCCGAAATCATGTGATGAATTTGTATGATTTGTAAGCAGGCCGGAATTCGGGCTAATAATTTTGGGTAATTATGTCTGCTGAGCACCGACAAATGCCGCTCATTCTTCAGCATGAGCCAGGCTTTACGCGCGATGATCTGGTTGTCACCGGATCGAACCGTGCGGCTGTCGATCTGATTGATCGCTGGCCGGACTGGCCGTCGCCTGTCGCGCTGCTTGTCGGACCAGCCGGAGCCGGCAAGACGCATCTGGCCGCCATCTGGCGCAGCCAGAATGATGCGGCAATCCTCGATCCGCATGATATTGATGCACAGTCACTGGAAATCGCTGCACAGCGACCGGTGCTGATTGATGATATCGGTGCAGAAGCTTTCGATGAAACCGGTCTGTTCCATCTGATTAACACGATCCGCCAAACCGCAGGCAGCTGCGAAAACGGTCAGTCGCAGGCATCATTGCTGATGACGTCGCAATTACAGCCGTCGCAATGGAATGTGTCGCTGCCTGATCTGGTCTCCCGCCTGAAAGCGGTGACAATTGTCGATATTTCCGAGCCGGATGATTATCTGCTGAGCACAGTGATTTACAAGCTGTTCGCCGATCGTCAGGTCAGTGTTGATCCGGCGGTTATCAGCTATATTGTCAGTCGTGTTGAGCGCTCGCTCGACAGTGTGATTGTGCTGGTTGATCTGCTCGATCATATGGCTCTGCAACAAAAAAGCCGGATTACCAAAGCGCTGGCAATACAGGCTTTGCAGGCAATGGCAGATGCATTGCCTGACACTTCATCTCAAAACTGATTTTTCTATTTGCCGACCGGCTGTTGCGGATAAACCGGCGCAACCAGTCTGCTATTCTGTGTTTTCGCTGTGGTGCCACTATTGTTTGGTACTGCGGCAGGGCGGATTGACCCTGTGGTCATACCGGAATGTTGAGACGCTTGCGGTGCGGAGACTGCACGGAATGAGCGTGCCTGCGCTTGTTGATTTTTGATAATCAGCTGATCTTCCTGCACCCAGCCAATAATATTGGTGGATGGTACGACAACACGGTGCCAGCGTCCGACTTTGGCATAGGAGCGCATCTCGCGGCCTTTTTCGACCCGGCCGACAGTCTTGGCCTTATCCCATGCTTTTTCGTGAATGGTCAGATCCTGTCTGGCAATAATTGCTTTCGGCACTTTGAATGCACCGCTGGCATGGCGGCTGTTGTCATCCGGTGCGGATTTTCCGACCGGAGGCAAAGCGGGCATGGTGTTCTGCGGTGCAGGTTTTGGCGGTACGATCTGAACTATTGCCGGTTTGCTATCCGGACGTGGAGCAGGTGCAAGAGCGGCAACCTGTTTCGGAGGTGACTTCTGTTCACTGGCAACGCTCTGGCCGATATTCAATGGCGGCCTGCGTATTGGAGACGGCGGTGTCACAGTGGATTCAGTATTTCTGGCGGTTTCCGTATTCCTGCTCTGAGGCTGCACCGTTCTGCGTTCTGAACTGGCTGTAGCAGCCGAACCGGAACGGGATGCGGAACTATTGGTCGCTGTGCGGAACAGGCCTGATACGCTGGCAGACGGGCTGCGGCTTTGCGATGTCGCCCAGAGTGCTGCAGCACCAATCACCACAATTGCACCAACGGTCAGAACAGCCGTCGTGGACTGACCCGAGCTTTTGCCGCGCGTCGGGCGCTTTTTGCGGGAAGTGGTTTTTCTCGGAGCCATATGTCTGCGCCTTTATATCGGTCAGCATTCAGATGCACTGAACCAAGCTGAGTATTTCGAATCTGCCTGTATTAAGCTACCGCGCGAATCTTCGTATTTGGTTACTATGCTCACCTTTTGTTCTCTGTGTCCGGCGTAAAATAACTTATTTTCGGCACAATATCGGCCAGAAACAGTCCCGAAGCAGGCGCAGCATTTTTGCGCGGCCGCTTCTGACCGCGCCGGATTAACCAGCCATCTGCAGCTGACCATTACACACGGCCTGTGTGCAGAGGAAAATATGGAGCGTATGAAACAAAATGAAAAAGCTTGTTTTGACATTGAGTGTTCTCGGCACCGTTCTGGGATTGTCAGCAGCGCCGGTCTTTGCGGGACAGACCGCAGCCGCTGCCTCGAAAACTGACATGACAAAAATGCAGCATGGCACGGATAAGGCTGCCGGCGGGCCGGGCATGATGATGGATGCGGCAGGCGGAAAAATTCTGACCACTGCAGAAGGGCACACGCTGTATACGTTCGATAAGGATAGCGGCGGCATGTCCAATTGCGATGCCTCATGTCTGAAAATCTGGCCGGCCTATCATGCCTCCGCCAAAACCAAAGCGGTTGCGCCATGGTCCAAGGTGAAAGCTTCAGACGGTAAGGACATGTGGGCTTATAACGGCAAGCCGGTTTATACCTATATTAAAGACAAGAAAGCCGGTGATATGGAAGGCGATGGTGTCGGTGGCAACTGGCACGTTATCAAATAAAATTTGTGTTTCCGCTCTGATATAGGTCTTGCTCATCAGGTTGAAATATTTGATGGGCAGGACTTTCTGTGTGCTAGAGCGCCGTGTGCCAGACTTGGCACACAAAGGACGCTCTAACACTTTAAAATTAGAGCATAATTTCACCTTAAACTGATCCAAGTTTAAGGAATTATGCTCTATCTTCCCCGCGTAACAGGAATGGAAAACTATCTTGAGGGAGTGATATGGCACATATTTTCCGGCGGGCTGAAGAGCGGGATCTCATTGAAATTGTGGCCATGCTTGCCGATGATGTTTTGGGGGCAGCGCGTGAGGATCAGTCCGTTCCGTTGAACAAAGCCTATCTGGATGCCTTTGCCGCAATCGGGCGGGACGAGAACCAGTTCTTGCTGGTTGTCGAAGCTGACGGGCAGGTTGCCGGTTGTCTTCAGCTCAGTTTTATTCCGGGTCTTTCAAGGCTTGGGATGTGGCGCGGGCAGATTGAAAGCGTGCGGATTGCCCGTGATTATCGCGGGCAGGGCTTGGGCAGGCAGATGCTGGAATGGGCAATCGGTCAATGCAGGGAAAAAGGCTGTGGTCTGGTGCAATTGCATACGGATATTTCGCGCAAAGATGCGATCCGTTTTTATGAGCAGCTTGGTTTTAAAGCCAGTCACGCCGGAATGAAGCTGGCTCTCTAAAATATTTGCAATCATTTGCATCGAATATGCTGCTGCTGCGTTATTGTCAGACCGGAGTATTTTCTCTGAACCGCTTTGAAACAGGAGATACAATCAATGGTAGATACTGCAAAAATCAAAGAGCATTTTGAAGTGATCGGTGCAGACGGTGTTCACGTTGGCATCGTCGATCATGTGGAAGGTGACCGTATCAAGCTCACGAAAAACGATGCCGGTGCGGGTGCGCATCATAAGCACCATCATTATATTTCACTGGGGCTGGTTGCTGATATTGAGGGCAATAAGGTTCGCCTTTCAGCCAATGCTGATGTTGCGATTACCTTCGAGGAAGAGAAAGACGGTAAAGCCGCTATGTGAAGCTGCTCCGGTTCTCCGATAATCAAACCCGCCATTTCCTGAATGGCGGGTTTTATTTTGAAACATTTAATAAGTGTAGAAAAGGATGGGAATAAATCCTGCGGTCTGTAAATGTTCGACCGTTTCGAAAAACGGAAATGCAACAAAGAACACCAGCCCGTCAAAGAACGTATTATAGAGCGTTTTCGGACGGATGGTCAGAGTCTCCACATCTCTGTAGCCGGAGAAACGCGGGAAAAAGCGCGGTATTTCAAGCTTATAATCGCGATAGGGCTGGCCGAAAGTGTTTTCGAGATAGCCTTCCTCGGCAAGAATAACGAACAGGAATGTGATGTAGCAGGCAATTGCCAGCAGGAGCGCAACACCGAGACTGCCGGTGAGGCAGCCGATACCGAATGCGCCGACTGAGCTGAAAACATAAAGCGGATTGCGGCTCAGGGAATAGGGGCCGGTGCGAATGATCTGCGCGCCTTTGTGCCCGCCGATATATAATGTGCACCACATGCGGCCGAGAATAGCCACCATGATAAAGCCGAGGCCGAAGGCTTCAATATATTCATGGGTGCCGCGCGGCCATGCAGAGCGTACGAAAAGTAAAGCAAGGAACAGGAGAACTATAATAATCGCTACGGCAAGGCGCCGGCGTGCCTGATAGCGGCTCATTTCTTTCATGGATTGCATTGGGCAGGACCTGTGTCTGTGGATTTACTGTCATGGAAACAGAGTCATTATCGCAGAGAGGATCGTCTGTTATGACGATCACATATCTGTTCTTCAGAAAGCGGATTATTTTATGTCCGTATTTATTCCTTGCCCGAATGTAGACGATTTAACCGCGTGGCCCAAACAGGATGATGCCTGCACCGGCGAGTGCCAGCATACCGCCGGTAATGTCCCATCGATCCGGCGAGAAATCCTCTGCCAGCCGCAGCCATAATAATGAGGCGATAATATAAATGCCGCCATAGGCCGCATAGGCACGCCCTGCAGCCTCAGCATCAATAAATGTGAGCAGCACAGCAAACAGGATCAGGGATGCAATGCCCGGCAGCAAAAGCCATACGGGTTTATCCAGTCTCAGCCATGCCCAGAAAGCAAAGCACCCTGCAATTTCAGCAACCGCAGCCAAAGCATAAATAAGAATCTGTGAGACGGGGTTCATAGCCGGCGGTGCTCCTGATATCTGCATGTAATCTCATAAAGCATAATAATCTTACCGGTTTAAGAAATCGCACAATCATTTCAAAACGGAACAGAGAGTGATGAGATTGTTCATTTCCTGTTCAATTTCTGTGTTCTAGAACCTGCACTGCGAGCGTATATTGGTGAGACTGCTTCGGTGGCCGGAAACTGTATCTGCTCTGTTTTTTTAAAGGCTTCACCATGAGCATCAGCTCATACAGGAAGGAAATTCAAATGAGCACAATGTCGATTGCGACAAATCTGTCCCGCGCCGTGTTGTTTCTGGCAGTCGTTGCCGGTGCTTACGCAGTTGATACCGGAACAGCATCAGCTCAGGAAGTACGGCAATGTGCCTCTGAAGGGGGCGTGTGCCGCATTCCTTATCCGACAGAAGTAATTTACGGCAGCGGAAGGCGGGCAACATCGCGCTTTATTAATCAGCCGCAGGTGCGTTGCTCGAACTCCGTCTTCGGCGATCCTGCATATGGCAGAGCCAAAACCTGCTCTTATGTTGTTCGTTATGACGGACGTGACCGCGGCGGTTACGGACGCGATCGTGACGGATATGGCCGTGATCGTGACGGGCGTGGCGGCTATGGACGGGATCGTGATAATGACCGTGAATGGCAGCGTTGCGCACGCGAAGGCCAATATTGTGATTTCTCCGGCCGCAAGCGTGTACGTTACGGCACACAGGATCGCTTTGTTGAGCGTGTATTCCGTGGCGGCGTAAATTGTGACAACCGCACATTCGGTGATCCGGATCGCGGTGTGGCGAAAAGCTGCTATGTCCTCGATTGAGATTGATGCATAGTGAACCAGATAAAAAAACCGGAGCTTTTCAGCTCCGGTTTTTTGTTTTTACTTGGCGAATTCAACAGAAGGTGGTGTGATCTTCGGGCTGAGAGGTGCTTTTTTCAGCTCTTTTGCATCCAGATCAAAGCTTTTGATATCGATGCCGCGCAGAACCTGATCATCATACATTTTTACATAGTATTTTTGATTTTTCAGATCAGCAATCGTTGACCACTGGGTATATTCCAGCGGAATTTTCAGCTCTTTCGCGGTCTGAATCCAGCCTTTCGGAATATCGAAATTGTTGAGAATGTGCTCGGTCAGACGCACAGCATCATCCCCGCTCGGCTGTTTTTCAACAGTCTGCACATAGGCCGCGGCGCGCACAAAACGCGATGGCGGGGTCGAGTCACCCGGAATGCCAAGCAAGCCTGATCCCTGACCCAGCGGTGAGAATGTCGTGCCGGCGATTTTGAGATCCGGTGCATTGAGCGGCGACATTTTCAGGAAGTTTCTGAGATTGGTCATATGCCAGTCAAAAGACGGCGAATTGGTCATGACGCCGACAGGATTGTCGTAAATCTTGAGCTTGCCATCAACCGGTTCAATCACAATCGAAGCGCCGCTGGCATCATGAATTGTATAATGCAGCGGTGGCGCAAACCCCATTTGTGGCTGAACGACATTAATGACGCTCATATCCTGAATGGCGGTTTTGACTTCTTCAACCGTTGCGAAATTGGTCAGAACCCAGCTCAGAACATCCCATGGTGCCAGAGATTTTTCTTTGTCGGTTTTGGAACCGTCGGCATAGCCTGCAAATTCAGGGAAATACAGAACACCACCGGCAAGACCTTTTTCATTCATACCGTCAACAAGAGTGGTCTCGCCAAGGGCGTTCATGCCGATGGCAGCATATTTACCCTTCCAGCTCATGCCGGCTTTGCCGTCGGCACCGGTTGTGTGCAGCGTATAGGCGCGCGGAATAACCAGAGCATTGGACTGCAGCTCAATTCCGAATTCCATAGTGCGGGCATAAATGCCGCTGCCGTCGGTTGTCGGCAACAGAAAGCTGGTGCAGGCAGCTGCCGCATAGGGCGCTGAAACAGCGGCAATAACAGTCAGGGCGGTGGCGGATTTGACAAATTTGTTCTTAAGGAAGTACGGGAAACTCGGTTTCAAAAGGATGCTCCTTCCAGAGAAATGGACAAAAACTTTTATCACGCTTTGTGTGAATCAGATATGAAGAAATCTATTGAAAAATTGGTTTAATCTTGATCTTATTCTGGTGATTTCTCAAAGTGTAAATATAGACAGTGCAGTTATATCGTTTTGCAGACATTGCTTATTGAGGGGCGATAAAAATATGAAGTGTTTATCAGGAATCAGTACTGCACATATTATCTTTGCCGCATGTATAAGTGCTGCAAGCATTGCCAGCGGGCAGGCTTTGGGTGCCGATATTCTGGCGCCGCAGCCCGTTGCAAAATTTGATGAGCGACGCTGGAAAGTGATTGTCAGTCCTTATATCTGGGCGGCTTCCCTGGATGGTCATGCCAATATTATGGGTCGCCGTACCAATATTGATGTGCCTTTCTCGGATATTTTCGAAAATCTTGATTTCAGCGCCATGGGCAATGTGGAAGTCACAAACGGCCTCTATGGGGTGTATTTTGACGGACAATATACCAAAACCAGTCAGGATGAATCATTCCATGAGCAGACTTTGGGAGCGGATGTTACGATGACAACGCTCTCCGCCGGTGCGTTTTTCCGTGCGGTTGAAGTGCCGCTGGAAGGCGAAACTGTTTTCGGTACGCAGCGGGTGTTTGCGATTGAGCCGACTGCCGGTCTGCGCTGGACGCAGCTTAAAGTCGATTTCATGCTGGATCGCTGGTCTGAGCGTCGTAAACTGGAATGGACGGATCCGTTCATCGGAGCGCGTATTCAGGCGGATCTGACGGATCGCTGGCATTTATTTGCTGAGGCGGATGTCGGCGGTTTCGGTGCCGGTGCAGATTTGAGTGCGCAGGGGCAGGCCTATCTTGGCTATCGCACACATATCTTTAATCAACCGGCATTGTTGCGCTTCGGCTACAGGGCGCTGTATCAGGATTATGATGGGGGCGATGTGCTCGGCCACAGGTTCAAGTGGAATGTTACCGAACACGGGCCTGTTGCCGGTGTCTCACTGGTTTTCTGAGTTTGCTGAGTTAGCCGCTTGCCTGTTTGATTTGGCAGGCGGCTTGTTTTTGTTCATAAGCTGATTTCAGCAGAGGGCTTAACTGCCACGGATGCAGCATCGGTGCCAAAGCCATTCAGTGTTTCATTATGGTGCTTCATAATATCCGTATAAAGCAGAGTGTCAGAGTCACCCGTCATATGACCATCTGCAAGCAGGGTCACGTCATAGCCCAGTGATATCGCACGTCTCACTGTCGTATCAACGCAGAATTGTGTCATGCAGCCGCCGGTAATGAGATGCGTGACACCATGGTCTTTCAACCGGTCTGCCAGCTCTGTTTCGAGAAACGAATCCGAATATTTCTTGTGAACAAGGATATCATTGCCCGTAGCAGCGATTTCCGGACGCAATTCCCAGCCTGCAGTATCCTTTTCAAGTCTGTGACCTTTGGCGCCGTCATGCTGGATCAGAAAAACAGGGATATTGGCATCATGTGCCTTTTGCTTCAGCGCCTGAAGCCTGAATACGGTTTCATCCAGCGCGGCTTCAAGTTCAGGCATTCGTTGCGCTGACGCTTTACCGGCAATGATTGCCTTCTGAACGTCGATAATCAGGAGTGCAGTTGTCATTCTGTCAGAAACCTTGCCTTGGAATATGTCTGCGATGCTTGTGTTATAAAATAGCAGAAACCGGACCAGAGACTAATTTAAATGGTTAGAGCGAGTTTTGCGTGCCAAGTCTGACACACGGCACTCTATTGATAAATATCCCGCTCGCAGGCTTTCGCAATTTTCGCAGTAATATCTTCAACATCAGCCAGATCAAACATAACCTCGACAGGCGGAGTGTCGATGCGCACCGATAGCATGCTGTTATTTTTCAGCTGTTTTATGAATGGTACAGATTCTTCATCAGACCACAGGCCGACAGACATGAAGTTCGCAGAGCGCTCCCAAAGCATGGTTTGCGGGGCTTCATCGCCTGTTCTGTGAGTGACTTTGGTGGTTTCTGCCGCGCTTGAAGTGCCGGTCGTAAGAATTACTGAAATTGTGGAATTGTGGCAGCGAAGCCCGAGAGCAACCGAGTCGAGCATGACTATTTTATTTTTACTGCCTCTGGGCAGCAGAAAAGCGGATATTTGCGCGCTGTCATCAACAGGGGATCTGTTTTCAGAGATGTGCCAGTTCTGAGAGGGTGAGGACTGATTTGTTTTTGGGAAAAGCTTGTCAAAGCAGGCCAGTCGCTGCGCAGGGTCTTCAATCACACTGCATGAATTTGCTGAGGTCTGGGCTATGGCATTGGTTGCCCATAATGCAAATATGGCCATACCGGTCAGTATTATGCGCATTGAAGCCCCCATGCAGCGCCACAAAGCGGAACAGACGAGCAGAGTAGCTTTGCTTGTCTGCGGTGCTGTTCCGCTTGTTTTTGTTGTCAGATTAAGCTGATTTTTTGCGGCGCAGAAGCGTGGCAATACCGCCTAAGAGCAGGCCGAGACCTGCACCGATCAGGCCGAAGCTTAAGGCATTGGAACCGATATCGGACTGGTTGGCTGATGCAATAGAGGCCGCTGCTGTTGTAGCATCAGAGCCCCCGGCTTTTGCGTCCATCATTGCTACCATGCCTGGCTCGGAGCATTTAGGCAGAAGTGAATTCTTGGCTTCCGCGCTGTTAGCATAAGTATCCGATACGATTTTTTCGCATCTTTGCTGATCGGCAAGCGATACAGAGCTGGTGCCGAATTGCAGATACAGACCTGCTGCAAGGACGAGAACGCCGAGGCCGGTCAGGATAACAGGGCGGGATGAGGAATTTGCCTGAGCCATTAAGATTACCTTATTATGTTATGATGTTCGGAATAGAGTTGGAGTTTTATGCCAAGGCAAGTCTTTTTTCAGAATGAAATGCTGAAAACAGGCCGCTATCAAGCATTATGCAATAATCAGATTGCGTCCCTGCCGCTTGGCAATATACATTTTCTCATCTGCTTCCAGTAAAGACTGATCGAGATTGAAACCGGCTTCGCACAAAGTGACACCAATACTGGCAGTGATGCTGACAGTTTTATTGTCGGAAGCGACAATACGCAGAACACTTATTTCCCGACGAATATTTTCTGCATATTGATAGATGAAGCTGACATCCGCGCTGTTGATGAAGACGCCGAACTCCTCACCGCCCAATCTTCCGGCAAAGCCGTTTCTCAGACTCAGGCGATTGAGCAGTGCGCCGATACGGCGCAACGCCGCATCGCCGGTTGCGTGGCCATATGTGTCATTGATGGTTTTGAAATGATCGAGATCGATAAACAACAGACCGCCGGTTTGCTGACTGTTGCTCGCTGTGATGAGCTTGTCAAAAAAAGTAGAGCGGTTCAGGACGCCGGTGAGACTGTCTTCGCGCGAATGTTTGATGAGTAGCGCATTGGCTTTTTCAAGCTCCTCCTGAATTTCCAAAGCTTTATTTCGCGCAATCCTGAGGCGTTCAGTATTCAGATAGTGCAATGCAGACATCGGAATAGCGGTCGCAAGCGGACAGACAATCGTCATGATAAGTCCGGCTCCGGCCAGTTGCCCTCCCATCATGGGGACAAAAATACTGGTAATAATGAGGGTAAATATAAGCGCCAGCGCACCTGTTGCTAATGCTTTGAATAGAATGCGCCAATAATTAATCATATTTCGTGCTTCAGTATTGAAAGTCCGGCAGGAGAGAAATCGCGGGAGTTACTTTTAGCACGCCAGCTTCATTTTCTATAGATACTAATGAAACTGATTTCTGCGTCAGTCACGCAGCTTTTGTTACAACGGAAATATTATGAGATATCAGTTCAAAGGATGAGAATCTTAATTTTTTAAATGAGCTTTTTATTATTCTTCGGGGAAGGGGAGCTTCTGGCTGTGAATGACAATTATTCGCGTATTTGAATCACCGCAACGCAGGCGGGGTAGGACTTAAACCGGACAAAATACCGGAAGTCTGCAATCTGAAATCTTATGTAAAAGATTGAGTGAATGGCGATCCCGACTGGATTCGAACCAGTGACCGTCGGCTTAGAAGGCCGGTGCTCTATCCAGCTGAGCTACGGGACCGCATATTCTGAAAGCGGTATATAATTAGTGAGTCCAAGGCTGCTGGCGGTCAAAACGGAAATTATCCGTGTAAGACACTTTGCGGCGTTTGGCTTCTTTAGGCTCTTCAATCCGGTAAGCAATGCCGTATTTCTGCGCATAAGCGATCGCTTCTTCGAGGCTCTCGAAGCTCATACGGATCTGGCTTTTCATATCACGGGAAGAAGTATAACCCATCAGCGGTTCAATTTTACGGGCTACTTCAGGCTCATATTCAAGAAACCAGGCTTCGGTCTTGGCTTTACCGGATTGCATGGCAGTCTTGGCTGGACGATAAATACGGGCAACCATATTCATATACCTCAGGGCACAAAAGCGACCGTCAAATCTTATATTTGCTGGTCTGTTAAACGAGAGACAAATTTCACTATAATATTCAGTATTTGTCATGGTCGGAGCGAGAGGATTCGAACCTCCGACCCCCTGATCCCAAATCAGGTGCGCTACCAGGCTGCGCTACGCTCCGCTATCCTCAAAGGATAAGATGTGTCTAGAATTTTCAAGGCAGGAGTGCAAGAGGCAAAACGGCACTTCCAACCAAAAATGCATGAATGTCACACTATAAAAGCGGAGACAAAAGCACTGTTTTGTCTCCGCTTTTAGAAGCTTCCGTATTTTACGGATTATCAGGCTGCAAATGCCGCCTGAAGTCCCTGTTGCAGATCGTCAATCAGATCCTGTGTATCTTCAAGCCCGATTTGCAGACGGATCACCGGTCCTTCATAGTTCTTTGCAGCAACCGTCCGGTCACCGAGCTGAACATGCACGGCCAGACTTTCATAGCCGCCCCATGAATAGCCGAGGCCGAATAATTTCAGCGTATCGAGTAATTTGTGGGCTTCTTCTTTGCCGCCTGAAGCGAGAACAACTGAGAAAACACCGCTGGCGCCTTTGAAATCACGTCTCCACAAGGCGTGGTCCGGGTGGCTTTCCAGCGCGGGATGCAGCACGCGGGCAATCTGGGGCTGCTGTTCCAGCCATCGGGCAATCGTCAGAGCGCTTTGCTGGTGATGGTTAAGGCGGAGCCCCATGCTGCGCAGACCGCGCAGAATTTGATAGGCATCATCGGAATTTACGCACATGCCAAGGGCGGTATAGGCGTTTTCCAGCTGTTTCCAGCATTTTTCATTCGCGGAAATCATGCCGAACAGAATGTCGGAATGTCCTGAAGGATATTTCGTTCCGGCATGAATTGTAATGTCCACACCAAAATCAAGCGCTTTGAAATAAAGAGGCGTTGCCCATGTATTATCCATCATCACGACAATATCATGCTGATGTGCGGCTTCGACAATTGCCGGAATATCCTGAATTTCAAATGTATTGGAGCCGGGTGATTCTGTGAAAACGACACGCGTATTCGGGCGGATGAGTCCGGCAATATCCGCACCGATATGTGGCGGATAATATTCGATCTCAACACCATATTGCTTCAGCAGCGTATTTGCGAAGCGGCGTGTCGGATTATAAATCGTATCAACGAACAGCACGTGGTCGCCTGCTTTCAGGAAAGCCAGCAGCGGCACGGTAACGGCAGCCAGACCGGAGGGAACGAGCAGAGTGCCTGCGGAACCTTCCAGCTCGTCAATCGCACTGCATAAAGCGTCCGTTGTCGGTGTGCCATGCGTGCCATAGGTATATTTCTGGTTTTCCGTTGCCATGGTCGCAGCATCCGGAAACAGGACAGTCGAAGCGCGCACAACCGGCGGATTGACAAAGCCGTGATATGCATAAGGATCATTACCGCAATGGGTAAGCATTGTGTTGATCCCTAATTCCCCCGTACCCTTTTCTGATTTGACCATAAAAACGCCTCCTGCTGCCTGTTAGTCTGTATTGTCTCGTGTGAGTCTTCGTTATTCGTGCTGAAACGGAATCGCTTTTTCTGAAAATATTTGTGTTTTCAGCGTGTTAACAGTGCCGTTTTTCATTTTCTGCAATAAGCCGGAAAATGACAGTTGCGACTAGAGCATAATCTTTGTGCTTTGTCCTGAAACCTTATGCTTTCTTTATGAGAAGCGGTAAAACGGATTTACAGCATAGTAAGAGATGAACAATTTTATTGATTGCAGCAGTTGCGGTGTGAGAGTTTTATGAGTTTAAAATATGAATTTTCAGAATTGAGAACCTCTGTTCAGGCGGGGCTGGCACGGCGCAAGGCGCAATCTACGCAACAGGCTGAATATGAGGGGGCAGATCAGAGCTCGACCAATCTGTGGTCGTATCAGCTGACGCTGTTTCTGCTGATTATGATTGCGGGTGCGGGGCTGCTTTTACCTTTTGACGGGGATTTGTCCCGCCTGGCTGTTTCCGTGCAGTGGTTGCCTGTAGAGATTTTGAAATCGCTGACGAATCTCGTATTGGCCGCTCCCTATGTTGCATTATTCACCGTCATTATTGCGGTCTGTCTGGTGAGACGGCACAGGTTGCGCGGGCAGGAGGGTTATGGCCTTAAAATTCCTGAACTTCTGCAAAATTATAATCGTCTGGGCACGATTGCCGGTCAGAGCCTGTTCGGTATTTCTGCGATTCTGGGTGCCGGACTGATCGTGAATATTCTCAAATATTTTGTCGGCAGGCCGCGCCCGTTTCTTATTGATAGTGCAGGGCCTTTTGGTTTCAAGCCGTTTGATTTCAGCCATGCTTATGTCAGTTTTCCGTCCGGTCATGCCTGTACGGCAGCTGTGCTGGCCACGCTGCTGGCGCTGTGGTTTCCGCGTTACCGGTTCTTTGCCTATGCAGGTCTGGCGCTGATTGCTTCAAGCCGTGTTTTCGTTCAGGCGCATTATCCGAGTGATGTTGTGACCGGCTTTGCTATCGGCACGGTTACCACCTTGATTCTGGCTCGGTTTCTGGCGCAATCGGGTCTGCTGTTCCGTCTCGGGGAAGGGCAGCTATTTCCTGAACCGAAAAATATAATCAGCAGAAGAATCAAGCTGCAAGGCGCTTAAGTTAAGGTTTTTGAGGCAGGGCAAGCTGTGTTCGGGGAGCGGGCTGAACAATTTTCCGTGTTTGGACCCTTGACCTGTCGAAAATAATAGCTTTCGATAGACACAGTTTTAGACGCATCCCGTTTCCGCCTTGCGGATCACAGGCTGAACTAAACCGGTTAAAGCCGGATATCAGGCTGTCAAAACGAAAAGCAGATCCGGTTCAGATTTTGCCGGATATGACAGAATGCCGAAATTGATTTTTGAATGCTGATAATAAGTTTAACGATAATGAGGGTGAGCATCATATGAAAAAGTCAACTTTACTCAAATTGGCCGGCGTGGCTGCTTTGACCGTTACAACCTCTGCAGCAATTGCCGGCACATTGGATGATGTGAAGAAAAAAGGCTTTGTACAATGCGGCACCAATACGGGTCTGCCGGGTTTTGCCGCCCCGAATGATAAGGGGGAATGGTCTGGTTTCGATGTTGACTATTGCCGTGCTGTGGCATCGGCTATTTTCGGGGACAAAACCAAGGCTAAATTTACACCGCTGAATGCCAAAGAGCGCTTTACTGCGCTGCAATCCGGTGAAATCGACATTCTTATCCGTAATACAACCTGGACAATCAGCCGTGATACATCTCTCGGTTTGGAATTTGCCGGTGTGAATTACTATGATGGCCAGGGCTTTATGGTCAACAGTAAGAAACTTCCGGATATTAAATCAGCATTGCAGCTGTCCGGCGCATCAATTTGCGTTCAGGCAGGTACAACAACTGAAATGAACATGGCCGATTATTTCAAGGCCAATAAGATGGAATATAATCCGGTCGTCTTTGAGAAAATCGAAGAGGCCAATGCTGCTTATGACAGCGGCCGTTGCGATGCTTACACAACGGATCAGTCCAGCCTTTACGGTGTGCGTCTGGCGCTTTCCAACCCTGACGATCACGTCGTTCTTCCGGAAATCATCTCCAAAGAGCCGTTCGGTATTGTTGTCCGTCAGGGCGATGCACAATGGGCCGATGTGGCGCGCTGGGTTCATAACGCACTTCTGAATGCGGAAGAAGCCGGTATTACGCAGGCAAATGTTGAAGAGATGATGAAGTCTGATTC
The DNA here is from genome assembly GCF_020341615.1 of Pseudochrobactrum sp. XF203. Classification (NCBI taxonomy): domain Bacteria; kingdom Pseudomonadati; phylum Pseudomonadota; class Alphaproteobacteria; order Hyphomicrobiales; family Brucellaceae; genus Pseudochrobactrum; species Pseudochrobactrum sp. XF203. The sequence continues at coordinate 1,134,562 of NZ_CP084392.1, forward strand.
ACCTGAAATCAAACGTCTTCTCGGAACAGAAGCTGAAACCAAGATCGGCGTCGATCTGGGTCTTGATAATGACTGGGTTGTGAAGATTGTTAAAAATGTCGGCAATTACGGCGAGATTTTTGAACGCAATATCGGCACAACAAGCCCGCTGAAAATTGCCCGCGGTATTAATGCGCTGTGGACCAAAGGTGGTCTGCAATATGGTATACCAATCCGCTAATATCGGCGTATAATCAGAATAAGCACCTGCACCACATCATGTGGTGCAGGATAGCTTTCTGTACCTGAAATATAATTGAAACATTGTAATTTTGTGCCGTCCGGAGCGTATCCGAAAAGCGGGGACCGGTTTTCGGGTCAGATACGCGTATAAGCAAATAGCTTGAGCATGAAACGCTTTTTGACGTGCAATAAAAACAAAAGATAGCTGAAAGATTGTACCGCTATTTAAGGTACCTGCCGATATGGCCGAAATCCCTGTCTGAAATTTATACTTTGATAATCCGGCTATAGGTGAAAAGGCGCAGGGGGCTTTTCAAATATCTGGTTAAATATCTGACAGCAGAGCATGAGGTGCGCATGGCAGATCAAAGCGCCGTAACCGGCAAGCGACAGGAAACACAAGTTTCCCTCCTGAATAATCCGAAAATGCGCGGATTATTTTATCAGGCGGTTGTTTTTATTTCAGTTTTTGCTTTGATTTATTGGATAATAGGAAATACAGCCGCAAATTTGCAGAGGCTGAACATTGCATCCGGTTTTGACTTTCTGAAAAGTCGCGCAGGTTTCGACGTCAGCCAGTCGCTGATTAGTTATGATGCGGATTCCAACTATGCACGGGCCTTTGTGGTCGGTCTTCTGAATACGCTTTATGTTGCTGTACTGGGTATCATTACAGCCTCGGTTATCGGATTTCTGGTTGGTATCGGGCGTCTCTCGGGAAACTGGCTGATCGCCAAAATCTGTACCATTTATGTCGAGACTTTCCGTAATATCCCGCCATTGCTCGTGATTTTCTTCTGGTATTTCGGCGTATTGTCGGTTCTGCCGGAAGTGCGCGGCAGCTATGCTTTGCCGTTTGATACTTATCTGAACAAGCGCGGGTTTTTCTTTCCGTCCATAATCTGGGGCGAGAATGCATGGCTTATATTGGCTGCTTTCGTTGCCGCTGTTATTGCAGCCTTTGTTATTCATCGCTGGGCACGTTTGCGTCAGGCAAAAACGGGGCAGATTTTTCCGTTCTGGCGTGTTGCTTTGGCACTGATTATCGGTTTGCCGGCACTCGCATTTTTCATCACGGGAATGCCTGTCAGCTTTGATATTCCGAAACTTGGCTCATTCAATCTGACCGGTGGTACACAGGTAAAACCTGAGTTTCTGGCACTTTATCTGGCGCTGTCATTCTATACGGCATCCTTCATCGCGGAGACGGTGCGCGGCGGTATCAAAGGGGTTAGCAAGGGGCAGTCAGAGGCTGCGGCAGCTTTGGGTCTGCGCAGACCGCAGGCGATGCGCCTTGTTGTCGTGCCGCAAGCGATGCGGATTATCATTCCGCCTCTATCGAGCCAATATCTCAATCTGACGAAAAACTCGTCTCTGGCGATTGCTATCGGCTATCCGGATTTGATGGCTGTCGGCGGTACGGTGCTTAACCAGACAGGGCAGGCGGTAGAAGTTGTGGCGATCTGGATGGCGGTTTATCTCGGCATCAGCCTCATTACCTCTGCATTTATGAACTGGTTTAACGCGAAAATGGCATTGGTGGAGCGGTAAGATGACAAATTCAGACTTACAATATGTACGCTCGCAAATGGTTGATCCGATGCCGGCACCTGCCAGTCAAAAAGGCATTGCTTCATGGATGAAAGAAAACCTGTTTTCGAGCCTTAAAGATACCGTTCTGACAATCATGGGTATTTCGCTGATTGTCTGGCTTCTGCCGGGATTGATAAACTGGTTGTTTGTCAATGCTGTCTGGGCAGGGACTGACCGCACATTCTGTACCACAACGGTGCAGGGCGGTTTGCAGCCGGATGGCTGGTCGGGTGCCTGCTGGGCTTTTGTCGATGCAAAGCTCCAGCAATTTCTCTACGGACGCTATCCGGTTGATGAACGCTGGCGTGTGAAACTCGTGGCGCTGGTTTTCGTGATTTTGCTGGTGCCGATGCTGATCGGCAAGCTGCCGCATAAAATGCTGAATGCAGTTCTGTTGTTCATTGTTTTTCCGGTTTTCACCTATTTCCTGCTGGTCGGCGGTTCCTTCGGTCTGCGTTATGTTGAAACCTCGCTCTGGGGCGGTCTGCTGGTTACGCTGATCCTGTCCGTGGTGGGGATTACCGTATCGCTGCCGATGGGTATTCTTCTGGCTTTGGGACGGCGTTCCAATATGCCGGTTATCAAGACACTGTGCGTGATCTTCATTGAGGTTATTCGTGGTGTGCCGCTGGTGGCATTGCTGTTCATGGCCAGCGTCATGCTGCCATTGTTTATGCCGCCGGGCACCAGCTTTGATAAGTTTTTGCGTGCGCTGGTCGGCGTGTCCTTATTCGCTTCCGCCTATATGGCTGAAGTCATTCGCGGCGGCTTGCAGGCGATTCCGTCAGGGCAATATGAAGGCGCGGATTCGCTGGGCTTGAGCTATTGGCAGAAAACTCTGTTCATTATCCTGCCGCAAACGCTGAAACTTGCTTTGCCGGGTATTGTGAATACGTTTATCGGCTTGTTCAAAGACACAAGTCTTGTTTACATTATCGGCATGTTCGACCTGCTTGGAATCGTCAGGCAGAATTTTTCGGATGCCACTTGGGCAACACCGCAGACACCGGCAACGGGTCTTGTTTTTGCCGGATTTGTATTCTGGATTTTCTGTTTCTGTATGTCGCGTTATTCGCTATATATGGAGAGAAGGCTGGATACGAGCCATCGGTAAGCGGCTGCGGAAAACCGGGAGTTGGTTTTTCGCTCACAGCTGCCAAAGAACAGAAATGGTTTCATTCAGACGGATGAAACCATTCAATCGGGAATACCATCAGCATTATTGCTGCGGATGGTCAGTGAGGGAATAAAGAATGAGCATGCAATCGGGCGCTTTGCTGAAGCCGACGATGGAAGAAACGGGAGCAATTATGGAAATATCCAAAACCGATGTCGCAGTCGATATTGTCGGAATGCATAAATGGTATGGTGAATTCCATGTGCTTCGCGATGTTAATCTGCGGGTAATGCGCGGGGAGCGTATTGTCGTGGCAGGACCTTCCGGTTCCGGTAAATCAACGATGATCCGTTGCATTAACCGCCTTGAAGAACATCAGAAAGGCCAGATCATTGTGGACGGCAAAGAGCTGACCAATGATCTGAAAAAGATCGATGAAGTGCGTCGCGAAGTCGGTATGGTTTTCCAGCATTTCAACCTGTTTCCGCATCTGACAATTCTTGAGAATTGCACACTTGCTCCGATCTGGGTGCGCAAAATGCCGAAGAAACAGGCAGAAGAAATTGCGATGCATTATCTGGAACGCGTTAAGATTCCGGAGCAGGCCAATAAATATCCGGGTCAGCTTTCCGGTGGTCAGCAGCAGCGCGTGGCGATTGCCCGCTCACTCTGCATGAAGCCGCGTATTATGCTGTTCGATGAGCCGACCTCTGCGCTTGATCCTGAAATGGTCAAGGAAGTGCTGGACACCATGGTCAGCCTCGCTGAAGAAGGTATGACCATGATCTGCGTAACCCACGAAATGGGCTTTGCGCGTCAGGTTGCCAACCGCGTGATCTTTATGGATCAGGGGCAGATTGTGGAACAGAATTCGCCATCCGAATTCTTTGACAATCCGCAGCATGAGCGTACCAAGCTGTTCCTCAGCCAGATCCTGCACTAATTTTCAGAAACATATTAAAACACCCGCAATGAAAATCGCGGGTGTTTTTTATTATCTATTCGTCATGCGGGCCTTCGCAAAACTGGATACGATTGCCGAAAGGATCAATCACAGCCAGAACCCGACCCCATGGTTCATTTTCTATGCCGGGGCGCAGGAAACGGTATTTACGACTGCTGATTTCCTTATGCAGGGCATCGACACCCTGCATGCGCACGAAAATATTGGCACCGGGGCTGCCGTCACCATGATGTTCGCTGAGGTGCAACACCAGATTGCCGCGCGAAACCTGCATATAGAGCGGCATATTTTCAGCAAAGCGATGTTCCCAGTCACATTGAAAACCCAGATAGTCGAGGTAAAATTCTCTGGCTTTCTCAATGTCGAAAATTCTGAATATCGGGCAAACCTGTTCAAACTGGAAATTGCTCATAAGATGTTCTCCGGTGTGTTTAGCCGTGACTATAAAATATGCCTGTAAAATTCATATTAAAACTATAAAGGCAGCGATGGGAGATAAAATGCAATATCAATGGCTGAACCAGCTGGAGCAAAAACATCATCAGAGTTTCTTTGAACTTTACACAAAGGAATGGTGGACGCAGAGCCGCTCCTATGACGATGCGATTAATATGCTTGTTCATTGCGATTTGATTATCGCCTGTTGTGATATGCAGGATCGCGTCATCGGTTTTGCGCGTGTGCTGACGGATTATACTTTTAAAGCATTGATTTTTGATGTGATTGTGGATGAAACCACGCGCGGACAGGGGCTTGGAAAGGAAATTGTCTTACGCATCATCCGGCATCATGATCTGCAAAAAGTTCAGAGTTTTGAACTCTATTGCCCTGAACGGTTGGTTCCGTTTTATGAAAAGCAGGGTTTTGTAAAAGGCTCCTCCTGTCTGATGTTTCATCAGGCAAAGCCTTTATAATCTCTGCATCAGCTCGATACGGTTGCCGAACGGATCGTTGATATAGGCACGAAGATAGCCGGACAGCGGCTCATCCTCTGACGATTCAATCTGATGTTCTGCGAGCATTGCTAAAAATGCGGACAAGTCATCAACCAGGAAAGCCGGATGCGCTTTTTGCGCAGGGGCAAAGCCGCGTTCAACGCCGAGATGAACTTTAAGATCACGCAGCTCAAACCAGCAGCCACCGCGTTTTACCAGATTGTCGGGTTTGGGAACCTCCGTCATACCTAACAGGCCGCTATAAAATGTGCGGGCTTTGTCCTCACCACCGGCAGGCATTGCAAGCTGAATATGATCCAGTCCGAGTATCGGCATTGTTTTCTCCTGTTGTTCAGGCAGGCAAGGTCGGTTGTATCAGCACGTAATTTTCATGGCGTTCACCCGGAAGTTCAAACCAGATTGAACCCTGCCTTTGGAAACCCTGTTGCCTGTAGAAGTGTAATGCAGGGTGGTTATCATGCAAGACCGAAAGCCAGATATGGCCGATATCTTGTGCTTTTACCGCTTCACGTGCCTGTTGCATGAGGGCGGAGCCGATACCGCTTCCGGCATGACGGGCTCTGACATAAAGCGTACTGATCTCTGCGGCTGTTGTCAGCACATGCAGGCTTTCGGGCAATGCGGCATGATAATCAATGACAATATAGCCGAGCAGGTGACCATCCTGTTCCGCGACAATGATCTGTTTTGCGTTATCCGCGATCATCTGTTCAAAATATTGCGGCGTAAAACGCTGCAGCACATATTCAGCAAAAACAGTGCTGATACCTGCCTTGGCATAGGTATGCAGCCAGACTTCGATAGATAAGGCTGCCAGTTTTGCAGCGTCGAAGGATTTGGCCGCGCGATAAATTATCAAATTTGGCTCCTGTCTCAATCTGTCTGATTTGATGTAGTATGCTGCCACTGGAGCGTATCCCGAAAAGTGCGAAGCAGTTTTCGGGATACGCGTAAAATAAAGAATTAGAGCGGTTCTACTGATTCAATATTAACCGGAACCGCTCTAGAGCATTTCACAGTCAAGTTGGATCAACTTGACGCCCGTGATAATGCGGCAAATTAAAGAATCTAGAGCGAGCACTGTGATCCAATCTGGATTTAAACCGCTCTAGCGCAGAAGTTAAACAGTCCTGCCAAATATTCTGAGGAGGAAATTATAATGAGCAGACTGATATTTGTGAACTTTCCCGTGCGTGATCTCGATAAGTCGATCAGCTTTTATGAGGCAATCGGAGCACGGAAGAATGATATGTTCTGCGATGAAACCGCAGCCTGCATGGTTCTATCGGACGTTATTCACGTCATGCTGATAACCCATGATAAATTCCGCCAGTTCACGCCCAAAAAACATTGCTGATGCACATACTGTCAGCGAGGTTCTGGTATGTGTGTCAGCATCGGATAAGCAGGAGGTAGATCAGCTAGTCAGCAAGGCTGCATCTGCCGGTGGCAAGGCAGATCCGTCAGCTGTGCAGGACTATGGCTTTATGTATGGCCGCAGTTTTGAAGATCTGGACGGCCATATATGGGAAGTGATGTGGATGGATATGGAAGCTGCAAAGCAGGCCATGGCAAAAGACTAAAATATTCCCTGTCCCGTTCTGATCGCAATATTCGCTTTTGAACAACGGGACAGAGCCTGAAAAACATGATGCGGTTCAGGATGTAATGTCAGCCGCATCATATTGGTAAAGCCAGTCCAGATCGCGCAGGAAGTCTTCCGGTTTGCGTATTTTAAACAGCATGTTACGGCCAAGAGCCACAGGGCCGCTGGCGTGATAGGCAAAACGGTTGAGCTTGCCGCGGCGGGCAACTTTGGCAATGCGCGCCAGTCTTTGTTTTTCAAAGGCGGCGAGGGCTGCACTATGGTCGCTTTGCTCTGGTGAGAGATGTGCTGCGAGCGAGGCCGCATCTTCGATAGCCATTGCTGCACCCTGTGCCGCAAATGGTGTCATCGCATGAGAAGCATCGCCAAGCAGCACAAGGCGCTTATCAATCACCAGCTTTGGTTCCGGCATTTCAAACATCGGCCAGAATGTCCATTGCGGAGCGGCTTTGATGACATCGCTGACAGCCTGAGACCAGCCTGAAAAACTGCGGATCAGAGCGGCGCTGTCGCCTTTCATGTCCCAGCTTGTGCCGATATCTTCACCATCGGTAATCGCGACAAAATTAAAGGCTTTACCGTTTTTAATCGGATAGGCAATCAGATGCGCGCCCTGACCAAGCCATGCAGAAACACTGAGTGTATCTTTGAGACTATCAAGAAAACTCTGTGGCAGCTTTTCAGCGGGCAGGGTGGTGCGCCATGCAATATGATCTGTAAATCGGGCGCGGCTGTCATTTTGCGTGGCCGCATTATTTGCTACAAGTCCGGCACGCTGCGCTGACCATACACCGTCGCAACCAAGCAGCAACTGCCCGCTATAGTCGGTAATCTGATCGTTGAGATCAACGCGGATCGTTACTTTGTCTTCTGAAATGTGATGGGACAGCACATTAGCGCCGAGATGCAAAGTAATCTGCGGATGTGCACGAACGGCTTTGAGCAGGACTGCCTGCAAATCCGCCCGATGGCAGGTAATATAAGGCGCATTCCAGCGTTGTTCTGCCTGGCTCCCAAGTTCCATACGGATGAGCGGTTGTGCTTTCACACCGTCCATCAGATAGAGCGCATCAGGGCTGACGGCATGGGGCAGCAGGTCTTCCATAATGCCCAGACGGGCAAGAAGCCGCGTGGCATTGGGTGCCAGCTGCAAACCGGCTCCGACTTCGGAAAGTGCCGGTGCCTTTTCCATCATCAGCACAGAAAAACCTCGCTCTGCCAGAGCCAGAGCCGTGGTCATACCGGCAAGTCCGGCACCGGAAATAAGAATACGCTGATTATTCTGGTTTTGCATGGTTGCCCTCACAGCCGTTGAGGCAGATGCCGGAAATATCTGAACGGGAGTTTTATCCCGTTCTTATCCCTGCGCAACGGCATCTACAGAAACTGAAGCGTGGTGTCAGAGCAGTTTGAAAGAAAATAACAACTGCTCTGATGGTGAAAAACGGGGCGCATTTTCACGGAGGCAGGCAGGATTATTCTGCAGCCGCAACCTGAGGATCGTTGAAGGTGCAACCGGCAGGCACAGTCTGATCTGCGCTCAGGGATGCATCGTGACGATAAAGGGTCGAGCAATAAGGGCAGACAACTTCTTCCTCATCGCCCATATCGAGAAACACATGCGGATGGTCGAATGGCGGATTAGCGCCAACGCACATGAATTCTTTAACGCCGATGCTGATGGCATTGTGGCCGGCATCGTTCTGAAAATGAGGGATGATATGATCTGACATATGACGACTCCAGTGATGGTATCACCTTAAAGCATTTATGCTTTGAGCGGAATCACTCGCCACATCAATGCGGTAACAACAAAGCGTGAGAGAGACAGCAGGCGGAACCTTGATGCCGGCAGCGCTCGGACGCATAATTTGGCTCTGATGTATCGCGAATAATGCAGGAGCGGAAGTGTTTTTTATAGTTTCTGCTGTAATCTCCGCTTTGTTAAGAATTTGTCATACAGAATGCATAAACGAACCTTAACAGGAGCACTGTTCAGAGGATCGAATATCGTCCGGTCTTTCCGGTAATTTCTGAGTGCCGGCGATTTCAGAGGGATTGTTAACGTGTCGCATAAAAAAAATCATGGATCGGTTAAAGAGGCTGAACCTGTGGGTAATATGCCGGCATTAATGGCCAAGACAGATATTATTGCTGTTTCAGATATGTCTGCCGATGATGCTGTGCGGAACCTGTCTGAAAGTCCGGAGCGTTTTGTCAATCGTGAGTTCTCATGGTTGCAATTCAATAAGCGTGTATTGGCAGAGGCTGTGAACAAACATCAGCCGCTATTGGAGCGTTTGCGCTTCCTGTCGATTTCGGCGGCCAATCTTGATGAATTTTTCATGGTGCGTATTGCCGGTCTTGCAGGGCAGGTGCGGGCAGGTGTGGCCACACGTTCAGCTGATGGCCGTACACCGCAGGAGCAGCTTGATTTTGTGCTGGCAGAAGTTGCCACTTTGCAGGTTGCGCAGCAGGAAACGCTGCAAATGCTGCGTCAGGAGCTGGCTCAGGAAAATATTGAGATTATCCGATCTGACCGCCTGAAAAAACACGATAAGAAATGGCTTGAGCACCATTTTCTGGATACGATCTTTCCGGTTCTCACACCTTTGTCGCTCGATCCGGCGCATCCGTTTCCGTTCATTCCGAATCTCGGCTTCTCGATGGCGCTGCAATTGTCGCGTATAACCGACAAGCATCCGATGGTGGCGCTGTTGCGTCTGCCGGTGGCACTCAGCCGTTTTGTTCAGATACCGTCCGAGGCGGGTATTTATCGCTTTATCACGCTTGAAGATGTGGTGAGTCTGTTCATTGAACGCCTGTTTCCGGGCTATGAAGTGCGCGGCGCCGGTACATTCCGCATCATTCGCGACAGCGATATTGAAGTGGAAGAAGATGCTGAAGATCTGGTTCGCCATTTCGAAACTGCACTGAAACGCCGTCGTCGCGGACGGGTTATCAGTATTGAGTTCGACAGCGATATACCGGAAGCGCTGCGGGTGTTCATGACCATGGAGCTTGGTGTTTCCGAGAGCCGTGTGAGTATTCTTCCGGGTCTGCTGGCGCTGAATATGATTTCAGAAATTGTTGCTATTCCGCGCGATGATCTGAAATTCACTCCCTATAATCCACGTTTTCCAGAGCGCATCCGTGAACATGGCGGCGATTGTTTAGCGGCAATCCGCGAGAAGGACATTGTCGTTCATCATCCTTATGAGTCTTTTGATGTTGTGGTGCAGTTTCTGCGCCAAGCAGCACTTGATCCGAATGTGCTGGCCATCAAGCAGACGCTCTACCGCACCTCGAATAATTCGCCGATTGTGCGTGCGCTGATTGATGCGGCGGAAGCCGGTAAATCGGTGACCGCGCTGGTGGAGTTGAAAGCCCGCTTTGACGAAGAAGCGAATATTCGCTGGGCACGCGATCTGGAACGTGCAGGCGTACAGGTGGTGTTCGGCTTTATCGAACTGAAAACCCACGCGAAAATGTCGCTCGTCGTGCGCCGTGAAGATGAAAAACTGCGTTCTTATGTGCATCTTGGCACCGGTAACTATCACCCGATCACCGCGAAGATTTACACCGACTTGTCTTTCTTCACCTCTGATGCCGATACGGCACGCGATGTGGCGCATATTTTCAATTTCATTACCGGTTATGCGCAACCGGCAGATGTTATGAAACTGGCTATCTCGCCTTTTACGTTGCGCCGCCGGATTCTGAAACATATTGAAAATGAGATTGAACATGCGAAAGCGGGTCGTCCGGCGGCGATCTGGATGAAAATGAATTCGCTGGTTGATCCGCAGATCATTGATGCCCTCTATAAAGCCAGCAGTGCAGGGGTACAGATTGATCTGGTGGTCCGCGGCATTTGCTGTCTGCGTCCGCAGGTTCCGGGTCTGTCAGACAATATCCGCGCCAAATCCATTGTTGGCCGTTTTCTTGAGCATTCACGTATTTTCTGTTTCGGTAACGGGCAGGATTTGCCGTCTAAAGAGGCAATTGTCTATATAAGCTCGGCAGATATGATGCCGCGAAACCTTGACCGCCGCGTGGAAACGCTGGTGCCTGTTACAAATGTGACCGTGCATCAACAGATTTTATCGCAGATTATGCTTGCAAATCTCTACGATAATCAACAAAGCTTTGAGGTACTTTCAGACGGAACCTCCAAGCGGATTAAACCCGTGGACGGGGAAGAAGCTTTTAACGCTCAGGAATATTTCATGACCAATCCCAGCCTGTCCGGTCGCGGCAAGTCTCTGAAATCGTCAGCACCGCGTTTGATTGCGCGTCACAACCGCGTTCGCGCAGAGCGAAACCGTAACGCATGACTTTGTCTCTGGCACAGGGCCGTTTGAAAGGTCTGGAACCGGTCGCAGTTATTGATATCGGTTCCAACTCCGTGCGTATGGTTATCTATGAAGGTATTGTGCGTTCTCCGACAATTTTCTTTAACGAGAAAATTCTGAGCGGTCTGGGTAAAGGACTGGCACAAACCGGACGTCTGAATGATAAATCGGTCGCCAGTGCGCTTGAAGCGCTGCGGCGTTTTCGTGCGCTGGCCAAACAGGCCGGTGCAACAAAAATCTATACAATTGCCACAGCGGCTGCGCGTGAAGCGGAAAACGGGCCGGATTTCATTGCACGGGCGGAAAAAATTCTGGGTGAAAACATCCAGATTCTCTCCGGCCGCGAAGAAGCCTATTATTCGGCGCTTGGTATTATTTCCGGTTTTCATCATCCGGACGGTATCGCCGGTGACCTTGGCGGTGGTAGCCTCGAACTGGTTGATGTGCATGGCGATAATCCTGACAAGGCGATCGGCAGCGGCATAACACTGCCGCTCGGTGGTTTGCGTCTGCAGGATTTGTCCGGTGGTAAGATAACGGAAGCTGCGAAAATCACCCGCAAATATGTCGGTGATGTCGGGTTTCTGAAAGAGGGCAAAGGCCGCACATTCTATGCGGTGGGCGGTACATGGCGAAATCTTGCCAAGCTGCATATGAGTGCCAAACATTATCCGCTGCATGTCATGCATGGCTATGCGATGGATCCGGAAGATGCCTATCACTTCCTCTATCGTGTGGCGCGGTTTGATATTGATCATATGCGCGGCATTGAGGCTGTGTCGAAAAACCGCCGTCAGCTGTTGTCCTATGGTGCGACAGTGCTGATGGAAGTTGTTAAGCGCATGCAGCCGGCACAAATTGTATTCTCGGCAATGGGCGTGCGTGAAGGCTATCTGTTCTCCTTGCTCGCTAAAAAAGAGCAAAAACTCGATCCTCTGCTCTCCGCTGCTGAAGAGCAGGCGGTGCTGCGTTCGCGCTCCCCGCGCCATGCGCATGAGCTGGCGGACTGGACGGGTTATGCCTTTGAGCAACTCGGCTATGACGAGACCGAGGATGAATATCGTTATCGTCGTGCGGCCTGTCTGCTGGCCGATATCAGCTGGCGTGCACATCCCGATTATCGCGGCCCGCAGGCGCTGAATATTATTGCCCATGGGTCATTCATCGGGATTGACCATCCGGGGCGTGCTTATATGGCGCTGGCCAATTATTATCGTCATGAAGGCGTGATGGATGATGATGCCGCGCCGGAGATTATCCGTATTGCAACACCGCGTCTGCGCGAGCGGGCTCGGGTTCTGGGTGCATTGCTACGGGTGGTTTATTTGTTCTCTGCCTCAATGCCGGGGGTAATCCCGCAGCTTAAATGGCGGCAGGAAGGCGATGTTCTGGCGCTGGTGGTGCCGGAGGCCTATCGTGATCTGGTATCAGAGAGACTGGATAACCGGCTGAATGTTCTGGCCAAGGTAACCGGCAAGACACTGCGTTTTGCGGTTGAATAAAGCTAAAATATTGCATCGCAGCATGAAGTAATAAAAAGCCGGATCAGGAGCATTTCCAACAAAAGTGGGAACCGCCTTCGCGGGGAAATCAGTTCGCCGGACTGATTTCTTTTCCCACTTCGATGCGTCCGGAAATGCGTAAACAAAAAAACAGAGCATTTATGGTTCGCGGTGAACTGGAAATGCTCTGTATCCGGCTTTTTTTACATTGTTTTGTTGAATGTATAGCGCCCTTGCAGCAACCCGCTTGGAAAAGCCTGATGGCCGGTGAGTTTCCATTGGTTCATGGACATATCACCTTCAAACAGTCGTACACCTTTGCCGATTGTGGCCGGTACCCAGCTTAAAGTCAGTTCATCAACCAGCTGTTGTTGCAGACCCTGGCGCACAACATTGCCACCATCGAGATAAACATGCCTGAGACCGCGCGCGGACAGCTCCGGCAGCAGATCGCTGAGTGTGCCGTTGAAGCTGGTTTCGCCATAAAGCGGTGTCAGCGGGCGGCTGGTCAGTACAACAACCTGCTTGCCCTCATAAGGCCAGAAGCCGAATGTCAGCACTGTGTCATAGGTATTGCGCCCCATAACCAGCACATCAATATCAGCCATAAGAGCAGTATAACCGGTATCTTCAGGCGGATCAGTTTCGACCACAGTCAGCCACGACAGATCATTGTCCGGACCGGCAATATACCCGTCCAGACTGATGCCAAGAAAAACGCTGACTTTGATCTTGTCGCTCATGCTTAATCCAGCGGAACTGCCTTGATCTTGCGGTTTTCAAACTTGATGCCGATTTTGCCTTCAATCATTTGCAGTGCTTTTTCACCGAAAAGCTCACGACGCCAGCCCTTCAGAGCCGGTACATCCGCTGCATTACCCTTGGCAGCAATCTGATCAATATCATCGGAAGAAGCGACAACTTTCGGTGCTACACCGTGATCTTCGGTGATGATCTTAAGCAGCAGTTTCAGCACGTCAGAGGCCGCACCGGTACCTTCCGGCGCGTTATATTGCTTCGGCAGGCGTGGCATATCCTCTTTCGGAATGCTCAGTGCTTCATTGATCGCTTCAACCAAACCTTGCGCATGAGAGGAGCGCTCCCAGCCTTTCGGAATAGTACGCAGGCGGGACAGTGCTTCCGCATCGCGCGGCTGCTGCTGGGCGATTTCCTGAATCGTATCGTCTTTGATTACACGACCGCGCGGAACATTGCGTTCACGTGCTGCACGTTCACGCCATGCGGCAACCTTCTGCATGACTGCCAGTTCGGCAGGCTTACGCAGGCGGATTTTCAGACGCTTCCACGCATCGTCAGGATGCATGTCATAGGTCTCGCGGGCGGTAAGAATGCGGATTTCTTCGCTCACCCAGTCATTGCGGCCTTCTTTGGTCAGACGATCCTGCAAATAGAGATAAACATCGCGCAGATGGGTCACATCGGCCAGTGCGTAATCCAGCTGTTTGTCGCTCAGCGGACGGCGGCGCCAGTCGGTAAAGCGGGACGACTTGTCCAGATTTACACCGGTGATACGCGCAACCAGCTGGTCATAAGAAATGGCATCGCCAAAACCGCAAACCATCGCTGCGACCTGTGTGTCGAATACCGGCTCAGGGATCAGATTTCCGAGGTGGAAAACGATTTCAATATCCTGCCGCGCTGCGTGAAACACTTTGACGACAGATTTATCCGCCATCAGGGCGAAGAAAGAGCTGAGATCAATGCCCGGTGCCAGTGCATCCACCAATGCCGTTGTGTCCGGCGATGCCATCTGGATCAGGCAAAGTTCCGGCCAGAAAGTGGTTTCACGAATGAATTCGGTATCCACAGTGACAAAATCAGATTTTGAAAGCTGTGAAACGGCCTGTTCAAGACCCTGTGTTGTCGTAATGAGTTCCATGATTTTTCTATAAACAATCGCAATAGCTTTGTCGCGGGGGCGTAAGCTTAAAAATCACATATGTTGTGACTTTACTGCAATTCGAAGGGGGCTGCTGTCTGTTGCTGACGGACAAGAGCGGTTATAGAACATTCAGAATGAATCAATTTGGCTGTAGAAGGGTCTGACACTTGACTTTTTGCGGCCAAAATGCGCTTGTCCGACAACATAAAAATCAGATTTTATCTGCGATTTTACGTTTCTTACCACTCTTCTGAAGGCAGAAAACATGCATCGTTACCGCAGCCATACCTGCGAAGCCCTCCGCAAGTCGGATGTCGGCCAGACAGTTCGTCTTTCCGGCTGGGTTCATCGTGTCCGCGATCACGGCGGTATTCTCTTTATCGATATTCGCGACCACTATGGTTTGACCCAGATCGTTGCTGATCCGGAAAGCCCGGCATTTAAAGTTGCTGAAACCGTTCGCGGTGAATGGGTGATCCGCGTTGACGGTGAAGTAACCGCCCGTGCTGATGAGGCTGTAAATCCGAATTTGCCTACCGGTGAAATCGAAATCGTTGCCAAAGAGATTGAAGTTCTGGCTGCTGCCAAAGAACTGCCTCTGCCGGTTTTCGGTGAGCCGGACTATCCGGAAGATATCCGTCTGAAATACCGCTTCCTCGATCTGCGCCGCGATACGCTGCACAAAAACATTATGAAGCGCACCAAGATTATTTCTTCGATGCGCCGCCATATGAACGAGATCGGCTTCAACGAATTCACTACACCGATCCTGACAGCTTCTTCGCCTGAAGGCGCGCGCGACTTCCTCGTGCCGAGCCGTATTCACGAAGGTCAGTTCTATGCGCTGCCGCAGGCACCGCAGCAATATAAGCAGCTGCTGATGGTGGCCGGTTTCGACCGCTATTTCCAGATTGCACCTTGCTTCCGCGATGAAGATCCGCGTGCAGACCGTCTGCCGGGCGAATTCTACCAGCTCGACCTCGAAATGAGCTTTGTCACTCAGGAAGAAGTCTGGGAGACAATGGAACCGGTAATGCGCGGCATTTTCGAAGAATTTGCTGAAGGCAAGCCGGTAACCCAGCAGTTCCGTCGTATCGCTTATGATGATGCGATCCGCACCTATGGTTCGGATAAACCTGATCTGCGTAACCCGATTGAAATGCAGGCCGTGACCGGTCACTTTGCCGGTTCCGGTTTTAAAGTATTCGCGAACATGATCGCGAATGACCCTAAGGTTGAAGTATGGGCTATCCCTGCGAAAACCGGTGGTTCGCGCGCTTTCTGTGACCGCATGAATTCATGGGCGCAGGGTGAAGGTCAGCCGGGTCTCGGCTATATCTTCTGGCGTAAAGAAGGCGACAAGCTTGAAGGCGCTGGCCCGATTGCTAAGAATATCGGTGAAGAACGCGTTGAAGCGATCCGTACCCAGATGGGTCTGGAAGATGGTGATGCCTGCTTCTTCGTGGCTGGTCTGCCGTCGAAATTCTACAAATTTGCCGGTGATGCCCGTAACCGCGCCGGTGATGAGCTGAATCTCACCGACCGTGATCGTTTTGAACTGGCCTGGATCATCGATTTCCCGTTCTATGAATGGGACGAAGACAACAAGAAACTCGACTTTGCCCATAACCCGTTCTCCATGCCGCAGGGTGGTCTGGAAGCACTGGAAACGCAGGATCCGTTGTCGCTCAAAGCCTACCAGTACGATCTGGTTTGTAACGGTTTTGAAATCGCATCCGGTTCGATCCGTAACCAGCTGCCGGAAGTTATGGTCAAGGCCTTTGAACTGGTTGGTTTGAGCCAGCAGGATGTGGAAGATCGCTTCGGCGGCCTCTATCGTGCATTCCAGTATGGCGCGCCTCCGCATGGTGGTATGGCTGCCGGTATCGACCGCGTGGTTATGCTGCTCGTTGGTGCGAAAAACCTGCGCGATATCTCGCTGTTCCCGATGAACCAGCAGGCTGTTGATCTGCTGATGGGTGCACCGGCAGAAGTCACACCGGCTCAGCTGCGTGATCTGCATATCCGCGTGAACCCGATCAAAAAAGACTGATCTGTTTTAGGGGTAAATATTAGAAACGCCGCGTCTTAACGGACGCGGCGTTTTTTATTGCGTAATGTTCAGGCAATAAAAAACCCGGCTAAAAGCCGGGTTTCTTGTTCAGTTCAGAAGAACTTACTGGTTGGCAGTCAGTTTAACAGCCAGCAGGTCCAGAAGCTTCTTAGGGTCAGCAGTTGCAGTTGCTGCGATCAGAGCGAAGGAAACAGGCGCTTCCGGCTTTGCAGCAATTGTCAGAGACTTAGGATCGTCAAAATAGGTGTTGACGGCAGTCGTTGCCTGCATGGCGAAATCCGCATGGCCGAGATAGCCAACCATGATCGGCGCAATGCCTTTGATCTGGTTGACCATGTCTTCCTTGGAGATACCCTGCTGCTTGGCATAATAGTCGAGCAGTTTAGGGGTGAGGGATGAATCATCATAGCGGATAGCCATGTTGCTGATCGAAAGCTGCTGGATCAGACCGAGCATCGCCATACCGGCTGCATCGGAATTTTCCTTGTTTGCACTCATTTCAGCGCTGGCCTGCTGTACGGATTTGATGAATTTTGCATCATAGCCGCCGAGCTTCATGGTGGTGTCGAATTTACCGACATCCTTGACATCAAACTCCATCTTGTCGATGGCCAGATCGCCTTTTTCCGGTTCCCATGAGCCGGTCGAGGTTACAGCCATGCTCAGCTGTTTGTAGCCGAGATCGATCATCGGATTTGGTGTTTCCGAAGCTTCGTCATTGCCGGCGCTTGCATCCGCACCTTTGCGCAATGCATCCATTTTCTCGATGTCGAGATCAATGGACTTGATGCCGAAGCTCATCGCAACCGGAGTGCCCTTTGTGTAAGGGGTAGAGGTTGCGTAAATATCTTTCATGTTGACCATTTCTTCGCCATCTTCGTGGATGGTGAAGCTGTCAGCCTTCATGGTTTGATAATACAGCATTTTGACAACAGGATCCTGTTCGTCATCTGCTGCGAGATAGAGTTTGCCGATTTCGATGCCCTTCAGAGCGAAAGTGCTCTTGTCATCAGTTTTTTCGAAATCCTGCAGGGTTGCAGTTTCCGCGGTGTAGGCACCTTTGTCGTTTTCAGCAACGTCTGTCAGAACAATGTCACCAACGGTGAAAGTGCCCATTTCAGCGGATTTGAAGTCGATTTTTGTGTCGCGCAGGGTAACGGTTGAGCCATCGGTGTCGACTTTGCCGAACTCGATTTTTGTACCCTGTTCTTCAAAGCGAGCCTGCAGACGCTTGGCGACATCATTTCCGTCGAGTGCATAAGCTGAACCAGCAAAGATCACAGTGAGTGCTGTAGCAACGGAAAGAGTGCGGGCTGCGGTATATAGCGGTTTCATAACCGGCATCAGAGGCTCCTTAAGTGTTGACCTAAATATTACATACGAAATACTGTCATCGCCTAATAACATGGCAATTTTGTCATTTTCGTAACAGCCCGTTTATTTTACTGCAAGTCACACTTGAGGATGATCGAAAATCTGTTGTCATTATCGTTGTATTTTTGATGAAATAACGAGAATAATGCGGAAAACCGGCCTATTCACTGTGTGTAAACGCATCTTGACTTGCCGCAGAATCAGCCGCTTGCTAACCATATTCCATGGGAAATAATTTGATTCCGCCATCAGGCGGCGACGATCACGTTGAAACAGTTGATCTGAAATCGGCGCTCGAAGAGCGCTACCTTGCCTATGCGCTGTCCACGATCATGCATCGTGCGCTGCCGGATGTGCGCGACGGTCTGAAGCCGGTTCACCGCCGCATCATGCATGCCATGCGCCTGCTGCGTCTTAATCCGGGCAGTGCCTATGCCAAATGCGCGCGTATTGTCGGTGACGTGATGGGTAAGTTCCACCCGCACGGCGATGCTTCTATTTATGATGCGCTGGCACGACTGGCGCAGGATTTTGCTGTGCGCTATCCGCTGGTGGACGGGCAGGGCAACTTCGGCAATATTGACGGTGATAATCCGGCGGCTATGCGTTACACCGAAGCACGCATGACCGAAGTGGCATCGCTGCTGCTCGAAGGTATTACAGAAAACGCCATCGATTTTCGTCCGACTTATAATGAGGAAGACGAAGAACCGGTCGTTCTGCCCGGTGCTTTTCCTAACCTTCTCGCAAACGGCTCCTCCGGTATTGCTGTGGGTATGGCCACCAATATTCCGCCGCATAATGTGGCGGAGCTGTGTGATGCCGCGCTGCTGCTGATCCGCAATCCGCAGGCAACGGTTGAAGAACTGGTGCAAATTGTTCAGGGACCTGATCTTCCGACCGGCGGTGTGTTGGTTGAGCCAAAAGAGAATATTCTTGAGGCCTATCGCACAGGCCGCGGCGCATTCCGCGTGCGTGCGAAATGGGAGAAGGAAGATCTCGGCCGCGGTACATGGGTGGTGGTGATTACGGAAATTCCGTATCAGGTGCAGAAATCACGCCTGATCGAGAAGATCGCTGAACTGCTGTTGGCGAAGAAACTGCCGCTGCTTGATGATATCCGCGATGAATCGGCTGAAGATATCCGTATCGTTCTGGAGCCAAAGAACCGCTCTGTCGATCCGGAATTGCTGATGGAATCGCTGTTCAAGCTCACCGAGCTTGAAAGCCGCATTTCGCTGAATATGAACGTGCTTTCCCATGGTAAAGTACCGAATGTTCTCTCGCTGGGTGGTGTGCTGAAAGAATGGCTGGAACATCGTAAGGAAGTTCTGCAGCGCCGTTCACAATTCCGGCTTAATGAGATTGAAAAGCGGCTGGAAATTCTGGGCGGTTACCTGATTGCCTATCTCAATCTGGATGAGGTTATCCGCATCATCCGTGAAGAGGATGAGCCGAAACAGGAACTGATGCGTACGTTTAGCCTGACAGACATGCAGGCTGAGTCGATCCTCAATATGCGCCTGCGTTCCTTGCGCAAGCTGGAAGAATTTGAAATCCGCAAAGAGTTTGACGGGCTGACACTTGAAAAAGCGCAGCTTGAAGAATTGCTCGGTTCGGAAATCAAGCAGTGGAAGGCGATCAGCGGCGAAATCAAAAAGGTTCGCGAGACCTACGGGCCTGAAACGCCGTTGGGTAAGCGCCGCACGCAATTTGCTGAAGCGCCGAGCCATGATCTGGAAGATATTCATCAGGCAATGATCGAGCGTGAGCCGGTCACGATTGTGGTATCGGAAAAGGGCTGGATGCGCGCTATGAAAGGGCATCTGGCAGATTTCTCCAGCCTGTCCTTTAAAGAAGGCGACAAGCTGCATCTGGCTTTCCACGCCGAAACCACGGACAAGATTGTTGTGGCAACGACCGGCGGTAAATTCTTCACCATCGGTGCCAATACTTTGCCGGGTGGTCGCGGCCATGGCGAGCCGATCCGTATCATGGTCGATATGGACAATGATCAGGATATTCTGACCGCTTTTGTGCATGATGCATCTGCTAAATTGCTGCTGGCATCCCATGAGGGCTATGGCTTCATGATCAGCGAAAGCGAAGTCATAGCCAATACCCGTAAGGGCAAGCAGATCATGAATGTGAAACTGCCGGATGAGATGAAAATCTGTCAGCGTGTGACCGGTGATACTATGGCTGTTGTCGGTGAAAACCGCAAAATGCTGGTATTCCCGCTGTCCGAGCTGCCGGAACTGGCACGCGGTAAAGGTGTGCGTCTGCAGAAATACAAAGACGGCGGTGTGTCCGACATCCGCAGCTTTGCTATCGAACAGGGGCTGACATGGCAGGATTCCGCTGACCGCACATTCACACGCAGTAAAGAAGAATTGCTGGAATGGACGGGTGCACGCGCTTCCGCCGGACGGATGGTGCCGAAGGGTTTCCCGCGCACCGGTAAATTCACTTCGTAAAATACAGGCAGAGTGGCTTCTTGTAGGGAAGAAGCCGCTCTGATTGCTGATAAACCAATGGGAAGAAACCTTTAGCCATGCCTGCTGAATCAAAATATCAGGTGCTGCATCAGATTCCGGATGTGCAAACTTACTGCCATCTGCGCACTGCCAGCGGCCTCAGTGCAAAAACAACAGACGCAGCCGAGCGCGGTTTGAAGAATTCATTATTCGCCGTGCAGATTGCCGATGGTGATCAGATCATCGGCATGGGACGCGTCATTGGTGACGGCGGCACAACCTATCAGGTTTGCGATATTGCAGTTCTGCCTGACTATCAGGGGCAGGGACTTGGCAAGCGGATTATGCTTGAGATCAAAGCCTATCTGGATGAACATGCACCGGAGAGTGCCTATGTCAGCCTGATTGCTGATGGTCCTGCACAGCATCTTTATGCGCAATACGGTTTTTCACCGGTTACGCCTGCTTCAATCGGCATGGCCTACAAAGTAGGGCGTAAAAGCTGAAGCATGTCGCGCAAAAAGATATGAATCTCATTATGAGATTTATCATCTAGAAAATTGAATTTATTGCTTAATATAAAAACACCCGCATGGTTCTCATGCGGGCGTTTTGATTTAATCTGCAATATCTGTGCGCAGCCAGCCATTGGTTGTGAGATGCTCCTGCGGCTTGAAGCGGGTTTTATAATGCATCTTTTCGGAGCCGTTGACCCAGTAGCCCAAATAAACATGCGGCAGGCCAAGCGCATTGCAGCGCATAATATGGTCGAGAATAATATAGGTGCCGAGTGAGCGGTCAGCCAGTTCCGGATTGAAGAATGAATAGACCATCGACACGCCGTCACCCATCACATCGGTAAGGGCGGCAGCAATCAGCGGACCTTCGCCTTTGCCGGTAATCATCGTATCAGCGCCACGCATACGATATTCGATGATCTGCGTGTTCACATGGCTGTCCTCAACCATCATTGCATAATCAAGTACGGACATTTCCGACATACCGCCATTATGGTGACGGTGATTGAGATAATCATGGAACAGGGAATATTGTTCGGAACTCGGCTCAGCCTTATTGGCAAAACCAATGAGATCCTGATTGCGTTTCCAGATGCGGCGCATGGAGCGCGTCATCTGAAATTCACCGGCGAGAATGCGCACGGACACGCAGGCATTGCAGCTTTCACAGGCGGGGCGATAGGCGATATTTTGCGAACGTCGGAAACCGGCCTGTGTCAGCAGATCGTTGAGTTCCGGCGCGCGGCTGCCAACCAGATGTGTAAAAACCTTCCGCTCTGCGCGATTGTCCAGATAAGGACATTCAGACGGGGCGGTGAGATAAAATTGCTGCGGTTGCGGTTGATGTTGTGTCATGTTTCGCCTGTCAAAACGCAATAAAGACGAATTGTAAAATTTACGTCTGTAATTGTGCAGTTAAAGGCCTGCAGAGTGGTTAATAATAATTGAAAACGAAGATATGTAAAATCCCGCTTTTGTGATTTAGAGCGTCAGGCTCCTCTTTGGGTGCGCAAAACTCGTTCTAGAGCGGTTTACATCCAGATTGGATCACAGCACTCGCTCTAGATTCTTTAGTTTGTCGCATTATCACTGCCGTCAAGTTGATCCAACTTGACTGTGAAATGCTCTAGCCCTTCATAGCGCATAAAGGGCGATAAAAAAGCTGGTAATGCAAACAGCGCGGAAATACCCGCGCTGCTCACGTTCAACTTGTCGTCTTGTTATGGATTGGTACGGATAATCACCGCGCCGAGCAGCATGTCGTGTACGCCGCGTTTATAATCCAGAAACAGGGTTGCCAGCAGGATCAGCGGGGTAAGCACTGTGCAGGAAGCCCAGAACAAAACCGAGTGAACCACCGCAAACAGGCCGTCAACTGGATTACCGTCCATACGCTCGATGCGAATACCCATCATCCGCATACCTGTGGTGGCTTTATTACGTCCGCCGACTGTAAAATATACATAAGGCAGCGCCACCAGCGGCAGCAGGATACCATAGAGCATCCAGCCCAGACCCAGCGTCAGAATACCCAGAAAAGCGATGATAATCGCGACAGGGATACACAGCAAAAGCACAATGAAATAGTCGATCAGAAAGGCGAATACACGTCTGGTGCGCACACCTTCATAGAGGCGGCGGTCTTCAAAACGCGGCAGAACAATATCATTATTGATTGTTCGGTCATTCATCGGCTTATGGTTTCTCCTTTTAAACTTACAAACAAGGAGATAGGAAGCCGCGGTGCCGATTTCAAGATTGCCCGCCGGTAAGCCCTCTAAATGCAATCCCATATAAAAAAGCGCACTCTGCCGATGGCGGAATGCGCTTTTATAAAAACATAAACGGTATCAGGCGTTTTTGAGTTTCTCAGCCACTTCCAGAGCAAAATAAGTAAGAATACCGTCGCAACCGGCACGTTTAAATGCCAGCAGACTTTCCAGCATGACTTTCTCTTCGTCGATCCAGCCATTCTGACCGGCCGCTTTGATCATCGCATATTCGCCGGAGACCTGATAGGCGAAGGTCGGCAGGGCAAACTGGCTTTTGATACGCTGGATAATGTCGAGATAAGGCAGACCCGGTTTGACCATCAGCATATCCGCGCCTTCCAGCACATCCTGCTCGGCTTCGCGCAGCGCTTCATCCGTATTGGCCGGATCAAGATAATAGGTTTTTTTGTCGCCTTTCAGCACACCTGCCGTGCCGATCGCTTCACGGTAAGGACCGTAGAAAGCGGAAGCGAATTTGGTGGCATAGGACATGATCGGCAAATGCTGGAAACCATTGGCATCCAGTGCATCGCGGATTGCGCCGATACGGCCGTCCATCATATCGGAAGGGGCGATAATATCCGCACCGGCTTCAGCTTGTGCCAGCGCACCGCGCACAACCATCTCAACGGATTCATCATTGAGAATAATACCGTCGCGCAAAATGCCGTCATGACCGTCCGTGGTGAAAGGATCGAGCGCAGCATCGGTAATAATGCCGATTTCCGGAATTTCCTTTTTGATCGCGCGGGTCACCGAATTGATGAGATTGTCAGGATTGCCAATATAGGAGCCGTCCTGCGTTTTAATCCGCGCCGGTTCATTCGGGAAAGGTGCAATGGCCGGAATGCCGAGCTTTGCAGCTTTTTCTGCCTGACGCACAGCCATATCCACGGAATAACGAAGAACACCCGGCATTGCGGCAATCGGCGAGGCGACATTGCTGCCTTCACAGACAAAAAACGGCCAGATCAGATCATTGACGCTTAAACTGTTTTCCTGAACCAGACGGCGTGACCATTCGGTACGGCGCGTACGGCGCAGGCGGCGGCTTTGGGTGATCTCATCAATGTTACGCATCATGTCTTTCCGTATTTCGGCCTATGAAACTGCAATTTCCTGCAGTGCAGACTTCGATGAGGGAGCCTTAACACCCAAATCATGGTTACAGCTTGATAAAAACAATTTTTGAGGTGTGAAACATTGCCGCGCTTGCTTTACTCACTTATGAATCATGCTTCAATGCGGGAGAGGAAAATCAATGAATAAGGTGCATCAGAGCGGAGGAAGCGGCGTGATGATATCTGATTTCAAGGAGAATTTCGGCGGCGATGATGAAATTGCTTTTACTATGCAAGGTTCTGCAGGGCTGATCCGGCTGACCCGTCCGAAAGCGCTGAATGCTCTGACACACAAAATGGTGCAGGCAATGGAGCGCGCCTTGCTGCATTGGGCAGATGATCCTCAGGTCAAAGCTGTGATCGTTGAAGGCGAAGGGCGTGCATTCTGTGCTGGCGGTGATGTTGTGGCTGCCTATCATGCAGGCAGAAACGGTGCGCCTGCCTATGATTTCTTCCAGGATGAATATCGCCTCAACCGTCTCATTGGCTCCTATAAAAAACCTTATATTGCTTTGCTTGACGGCATTACCATGGGTGGTGGTGCCGGAATATCCGTTCATGGTTCACACCGGATTGTGACGGAAAATACACTTTTTGCTATGCCGGAAAGCGGGATCGGTTTTTTCACCGATGTCGGCGGCAGTGCGTTTTTACCTGCCTTGCCGGACAAGTTCGGTTTCTATCTCGGCTTAACCGGTTCTGCTATCCGCTGGGGTGATTGTTTGCAGAGCGGGATTGCCACGCACGCTCTTAAAGCTGAACAACTGGCGGAATTGCGTGAGCGGCTGATCGGCGGTGAACAGCCGGATGATATACTTCTGTCTATGCAGTCGGATGTGCCCGACTGGGAAATGCCGGAACAGGATAGGGCGCTGATTGCCCGATGCTGTAAGGCGGAAAGTGCTGAGCAGGTTCTGGCGCAATTCTCAGACGCCGGAGAGGCCGGCGATGAGAAAGCCGCAGCCATTGCGGAATTGCTGGGCAAGCGTTCACCAACCAGTCTGAAAGCGATTTTTACACTATTTCAGGATGCGGAAGCATTTATTCGTGCAAACAAAGAGCTGAGCTATAGCGCACGCTTGGATAGACAGATGCAAATAGAGTACGCTCTGGCAGAGATTCTGCTGCAAGGGCATGATTTCTATGCCGGTGTCGGCGCTGTTCTGATCGACAAGACCGGTAATCCGCTATGGAACCCTGCAACATTGGCGCAGGTGCAATTACCGGATTTTCTAACGCTTAAAGACATTAAACAAGGGTAATGAGCCGCATGATGGACGATCAGCTGAGACTGCGCACGGGAGATTCAGCCCTGCATAGCTGGTTCATTCTGTTTATCCGCTTTGTCGCGCTGGTTTGTCTTGTCGGCGGTGTTTATTACTGGTTGCGGCTGATCGGCCTATATCCGGGACTGCTATGGCGTTTCGATCTGATGCCGTGGCAATGGCAGACAATCTGTGTGAGTCTCGCGATTGCGCTGCCGATTGTTGCGACCGGCCTGTGGATCCGTGCCTCATGGGGCGCTGTGCTATGGGTGATTACGGCTGTGGCTCAGGCTTTGATTTACACAGTTTTTGCACGGTTCTTTGAATATTTTCCGGCGCTGGCAGCCGTCAATATTGCGTTTCTGCTGATCTATATCGCTTTTCGCATCGGCCTGTTTTTGCAGGGTAAACGTGCACTGGCAACGCCTGTCCGCTAAAGCTGGAATAATGACCGGATTGAGAGAGCCGGTTGTTAACCACTTGTTAGCCCTGTGGCTTAAGCCGAAGTTCACCGCTGTTTCTTAAAGTCTCCTCAGGCAAATTTCAGTTTTCTGCGCGCTCCGCATTCGGAGGCGGCTGGCTGATCTTGTGCTTTGGAAAAGCGGAGACAAGCTGCATGCAAACGCAAGAGCCGTTTCAGACATCATTATCCGGTATGGGGCATGCAGGTTCCCGTTCCGGTGAAGGAACAGGCTTGCAGGTTCTGTGTCTGGAAGTCGAGCGGCAGCTGAACCGGCATTATAAGCGGGTTCTGGCATTTTTTGACGATGCCTTTTCCGGCCGTCAGGATTATCCGCTGAATGCCGAGCAGGCATTGATGCTGTTTTGTATCAGTCTTGGTCTGCGTGATACTGTCCAGCTTTATCGGATGGTTGAGCCCGTCACATCACAATCGGTGGTGATGCTGGCAAGTCTGTTTGCGCAAGGTTACGTGACATCCGCTGCGGATGAGACGGCGGCGGGCGGAGCAGATTTGGCGGTTCTTGCGCTTACTGAAAAAGGGCAGGCGGTGGCAGACGGCCTCTATGAGCTCTATACTTTTGTGTTTCTGGAGACATCGGGCAGGGAAGTGCCTGATGCCGCGCGTCTGGCCTCTATGCATAACTCTTTGCGACGCCTGCAAAAATTCAGCCACATGCATGGCAGACCTGCTGAGCTGTAATGCTGCTAAAGCATGTCTAGCTCAAATGGATTCATTTGAGCTACCGCAGACATGCGGCAATTAAAAGAATCTAGAGCGAGCACTATGAATTCGATTAAACGCGACACGCTCTAGGCCGGACAGTTCTGATCGTTGCGAAATGGCCACATTCACTTATTAAGCTTATCTGCAATAATAATTTTCAGTTTGTGATGAATGTAATGACTTGCCGGAATACCCGCAGACATGTTTAAGCCACAAAACTGATTATAGCGGTAAAGTCCGGCAGGGTGTTTTGTGTTTAGGCAACTGATGCGTGTTCAGTCAGTTATACTGCTATTCGGGTTTGTTTTAGTTTCAGAGTTAAAGTTGAGCGCATCCCGAAAAGTGGGAACCGGTTTTCGGATAAGATGCGCGTATAGAGCTTAATAAAGCGACAGAGCATCTCCAATACTTAGTTTTAGATTGGGAATGTTCTGGAGCGCAGAGCGCTTAGAGCTTTTCTGCTGATATGCCTGTGTCATGCGGCAAGCTTCCGGTGTGCCACGTCCTGTTACGGCGGATTGAGGATCAAAGAATGAAGCATAATGTAAAAGACAGCAAAACAACCAAGGCACTTGACCGCCGTTTGTTTTTGCGGGGCGCTGCCGGTCTGGGACTGGCTGCTTTGTCCGTACCGGCAGTTTCTTCTGCGGCACTTGCTCAGGCTGTCGGCCTGAATGATGTGCTGTCATCCGGCCGTCGCGGTAACTGGAACGATACATTCGATGCGCGCGGCACCGGCGGTGCCAAAGCTATCGCCACCAATCAGCCGATTATGAGCCCGCAGACGCTGAATTATATCAGCGAAGCGATCAATCAGTATAATAATATTGTCGCCAATGGCGGCTGGCCGGTTGTGCCGGGCAATGAGCGCCTGCGTCTGGGCATGAAAAGTCAGGTTGTGCCGATCCTGCGCCAGCGCCTGATGATCTCCGGCGATCTGCCTCAGGGCATCGGTGCTTCCAATTCTTTTGATACTTATGTAGATGCGGCCGTAAAGCGCTTTCAGGCACGCCACGGTCTGCCTGCTGACGGCGTGATGGGCGATGTGACCTATAAAGCGCTCAATGTCAGCGCCGATGTCCGTCTTGGTCAGCTGAATACTAATCTGCAGCGTCTTGGCTCGCTGGCCAATGTCGATCAGACACGTTTTGTCATGGTCAATATTCCGGCAGCACAGATTGAGGCGATTGAAAATGGCCGCGTGGTACAGCGCCATACCGCAGTTGTCGGCAAGATCGACCGCCAGACACCGATCCTGACTTCTAAAATCCATGAAGTGATCCTCAATCCATACTGGACAGCGCCAAAGTCGATTATCCGCAAGGATATCATTCCTTTGATGCGTAAAGATCCGCAATATCTGACCAAGAACAAGATCCGTCTTTACGATGGTCAGGGGCAGGAAGTTCCGCCGGAAACCGTTGACTGGAACACGGAAGATGCAGTGAAGCTGATGTTCCGTCAGGATCCGGGCAAGATCAATGCCATGGCTTCGACCAAAATCAACTTCCATAACAGCCATGCTGTTTATATGCATGATACGCCACAGAAGGGCACTTTCAACAATCTGATGCGCTTCGACTCGTCAGGCTGTATCCGTGTGCAGAATATCCGCGATCTGGATGTGTGGCTGCTGAAAAATACCGGCGGCTGGGATCGTCAGACCATCGAAGATACAATTAAGAGCGGTCAGAATAATCCGATTCAGGTGGCTGACCCTGTGGCGCTGTATTTTGTCTATATTTCCGCATGGTCTACCGGTGACGGTATTCCGCAGTTCCGCGATGATATTTACAAGATGGACGGTGCTTCGGAACTGGCAATCGGTACCGCGATCTGATCTTGCACAGCCTGAGGTCGCAATAATGCTGGTGCAGTTCCAAAAAATGCACCAGCCGGATGGCTAAGCAGAAGCATGGTCTGTTAATAATCGTCTGAATTTAAAGCCGCCTTCGGGCGGCTTTTTTGTATTTAAACGATATAAATGGGACTTTAGCCGTTTTACGTCATGGCATATCGCCTGTTGGCCATGGAGCAGGTGTTACAAGTGTGATATTGCCACCCGACATAGGAATGGGCTAGAGCATTTCCAGCAAAAGTGCGAAGCGGTTTTGCGTAGGATAATGCGTAAAAAAGAGTTAGAGCGGCTCCGATAAATCGTTTACTGCCGGAGCAGCTCTAACCCTTAAACAGCATTGAATTTACGTGCTTTTTGTTTCGCATTTTGATATGCGGACAGACATTGAGCGTATCCCGAAAAGCGGGAGCCGGTTTTCGGATAAGATACGCGTCAAAAAAATAGCGAGGAATTCCATGACCGTCGCATACAGGCGGCGGGAATGGTGTCTGATTGACTTTTGACTGGGAAATTGACCGGGAACCGGAAGGGAATAGGATATGTCGCAGGCGAACAGTGCTTCTCTCGAAGCATTCTTTAATAAGGGTCTTGAAGAAGCGGATGCTGAAATTTTCGGCGCAATCCGTAAGGAGCTTGGCCGTCAGCGTCACGAAATCGAGCTGATTGCATCGGAAAATATCGTTTCCCGCGCAGTGCTTGAAGCTCAGGGTTCAATCCTCACCAACAAATATGCCGAAGGTTATCCGGGTAAGCGCTATTATGGCGGCTGCCAGTATGTTGATATCGTTGAAGAACTGGCGATTGAACGTGCGAAGAAACTGTTCGGCGCAGAATTCGTCAACGTGCAGCCAAATTCCGGCAGCCAGATGAATCAGGCTGTATTCCTCGCGCTGCTGCAGCCGGGCGATACATTCATGGGTCTGGATCTGAATTCCGGTGGTCACCTGACCCACGGTTCTCCGGTCAATATGTCCGGTAAATGGTTCAATGTCGTATCCTATGGTGTGCGTGAAGACGATCACCTGCTGGATATGGACGAAGTGGCACGTCTTGCCCGCGAACATAAGCCTAAGCTGATTTTGGCTGGTGGTACTGCCTATTCCCGTATCTGGGACTGGAAGCGTTTCCGTGAAATCGCCGATGAAGTCGGTGCATATCTGATGGTTGATATGGCGCATATTGCCGGTCTGGTTGCTGCCGGTGTGCATCCGTCGCCAGTGCCGCATGCTCATGTCTGCACCACCACCACCCACAAATCCCTGCGCGGCCCGCGCGGTGGTATGATCATGACCAATGACGGTGATCTGGCCAAGAAATTCAACTCGGCTGTATTCCCGGGTCTTCAGGGCGGCCCGCTGATGCACGTGATTGCCGGTAAAGCGGTTGCACTGGCAGAAGCGCTGCAGCCTGAATTCAAGCTCTATGCGCAGAATGTTGTGGCAAATGCCAAGGCTCTGGCAGAGAACCTGAAGAAAAATGGTCTCGATATCGTTTCCGGCGGCACCGACAACCATCTGATGTTGGTTGACCTGCGTCCGAAAAATGCAACCGGCAAACGCGCTGAAGCAGCACTGGGCCGTGCCAATATCACCACCAACAAAAACGGTATTCCGTTCGATCCTGAGAAGCCTTTTGTAACCTCCGGTATCCGTCTCGGCACACCGGCCGGTACAACCCGCGGTTTCGGCATCAAGGAATTCGAAAAAATCGGTGATATGATCACTGAAGTGCTCGACGGCCTTAAAGCTGCCAATTCCGATGAAGGCAATGCAGCTGTTGAACAGGCTGTTCAGAAAAAAGTTGTGGAGCTGACCGAAGGCTTCCCGATGTATGGCTATCTGGGCTAAGCCGGTTGTGACTATGTTGTAATTTCAGACGCCGCGTATCACATAAGTGTTACGCGGCGTTTTTGTCTGTGCAGCTTGCCGGACATAGCTGATGACAAAGCAGCCTATCTGCTTTAGATAATTTCAATCTGAGTGAATTATAGTCGTTTACAACCTGTCAGGCTGGAATGGCTGCCGTGCTGCAAGGTGCGGTAACAAGTTGAGAGTTGAGCCATGCGCTGTCCGTTTTGTCAGTCTGAAGATACGCAGGTCAAAGATTCCCGTCCGGCGGAAGACGGTTCGGTCATCCGCAGACGCCGTGTCTGTTCTGTATGTGGCGGCAGGTTCACAACATTTGAGCGCGTACAATTGCGCGAACTGATGGTGGTCAAGAAAAGCGGCCGCCGTGTGCCTTTCGACCGCGATAAACTGATGCATTCGGTGCAGGTTGCGCTGCGCAAGCGTGAGGTTGACAGTGACCGCGTGGAACGCGCTGTTTCGGGCATTGTGCGCCAGCTGGAAAGTTCCGGCGAGGTTGAAATTCCGTCGGAAGAGATCGGCCGTCTGGCGATGGAAGCACTGAAGGGCGTGGACGATATTGCCTATATCCGTTTCGCATCCGTTTATCGCAATTTCAGTGTTGCCAAAGACTTCCACAATGTCATTGATGAGCTTGGCCATCCGGAAAATGCTGTATCATCGAGCAATGAGGATTAAAGTTCAGAGCGCTTAATGTGCTCTGGCTTTGGGCAGAATTCTGCTTTTGAATAAGAATTTGAGGCATGGATGTTCGTTGAACCTGATGCCTCTTGTGAACTGAATGCATATTGGCAACTGAAAATTGTTTCGGGTCAGATGCGTGTTAAAGTAAATAGGTTTTGAATCTGTTTGGCTTAAAGGCAGGCGGTACAAAACACTCCGTACTGGAATTTGGCATATGAATGAACCTCAGAACGCGACAGCCCGTCAGACCCATTCTGGTGAGGGAAGTGCATCGGAGCTTGATAAGCGCTTTATGGCGGCTGCAATCCGCTATTCACGCCGCCATCTTGGTATTACGGGAACCAATCCTTCTGTGGCGACGCTGATTGTAGCGGATAACGGTCACGGGCCGGTGATTGTCGGGCGTGGTGTGACGGCTGAAGGCGGACGTCCGCATGCCGAAACACAAGCGCTGGCTGAGGCCGGAGAACTGGCAAAGGGCGCAACCGCCTATGTCACGCTGGAACCTTGCGCTCATCACGGCCACACGCCACCTTGCGCATCCGCGCTGGTCACTGCAGGCATCAAGCGCGTTGTTGCTTCGAGCAGCGATCCTGATCCACGTGTTGCAGGTCGTGGTTATCAGATTTTGCGCGATGCAGGGCTGGAAGTTGTCACCGATGTCTGCCGCGAGCAGGGCGACGATGAGCTGGCAGGCTATCTGTCACGCTCTTTCCGCAAGCGTCCGGAAGTGATGCTGAAGCTGGCACTGTCGGTTGACGGCTATGTCGGCTGCGTCGGACGAGGGCAGATTGCCATTACCGGTGCGGTCAGTATTGCGCAGGTGCATATGCGCCGTGCCCAGACCGATGCGATTATGATCGGTGTCGGAACGGTTATTGCGGATGATCCGGTGCTGAATACCCGTTTGCCGGGTCTGCAGGATCGTTCGCCGATCCGCGTTATTCTCGACAGCGAGTTGCGTATTCCGCTCACATCCAAACTGGTGCGTTCCGCGCGTCAGGTGCCTTTGTGGATTGCTGCCAGCAATAATGCTGATCCGGCAAAACGCCAGCAGCTGATTGAAGCCGGCTGCCGCATTCTGGCAACGGAATGCGAGGATGAAAAAATCGCTTTGCCGGAACTGCTGGATGACCTTGCAGCGCAGGGCATTGCTACAGTCATGGTTGAAGGCGGCGCAGTCGTTGCGCAGGCTTTTCTGGCACAGGGATTGGTTGATAAGCTGATGATTTTTGACGGGCCGAACCCGATCCTTTCCAACGGGGATGGTCAGGCGCTGGCGGTTGAGGGTTTGCAGGCTTTCATTGATGCGGATTTTGTCAAAACCGGCGAAAGCCATTTTGCGTCAGATGTTTTGAGTGAATACAAGCGCAAAGCAGGTTTTTGATAAGCAGGGAATGAGAAGGATTTCTTATGTTTACAGGCATTGTTACAGATATCGGTGAAGTTGCTGAAATCAGCCCGATGGATGAAGGTGTAAGACTGCGTATTGATACGCATTATGACCCGAAAACCATTGAGATCGGTGCATCTATTGCCTGTTCGGGTGTGTGTCTGACTGTTACCCGCCTGCCGGATATTGAAAGCAATGCCTGCTGGTTTGAAGTGGAAGCATGGGAAGAAGCCTTGCGTCTGACCACGATCAGCGAATGGAAAGCCGGACGCAAAATCAATTTGGAGCGTTCGCTGAAGCTTGGCGATGAAATGGGCGGTCATCTTGTATCCGGCCATGTCGATGCCATGGCGGAAATTATCAATATTCAGCAGGAAGGTGAGGCAGTGCGCTTTACCATCCGTGCACCGGAAAATCTGGCGCCGTTTATCGCGCAGAAGGGCTCCGTGGCACTGGACGGCACGTCGCTGACAGTCAATGGCGTCAACGGCAATGAATTTGATGTGCTGCTGATCCGTCATTCGCTGGAAGTCACCACATGGGGCAAACGTCAGGTCGGCGACAAGATCAATATTGAGATCGACCAGCTGGCGCGCTATGCAGCCCGCCTTGCGCAGTTTAAGGCATAAACACCTTTTTTATGACAACCGGACGGGATGCCGCTTATGCAGATAAGCGGCATCTTTGTTTTACGCATGCGACAAAATCACTGAAAAGCTGCAAACAGGGATTACTTTTCAGCCGCAATGCTGTAGAGCAGCAGTCATTACCGTTCAGGCGTTGCTTTAACTCAGTTGTGCAGATTGATCTGTCGCAGCAGGGTCTCGCTGTTGTTGCGGGCAAAAAGCATATTGAAAAATGTATGGCTGCTTACATTGTAAGTGCCGCAGGTTTCTATAGAATATGATTTATATACGTTCCCGTAAGCAGCCTGTGCCTGCGGGAGAGGATACAGTGTTCTTGACCTGTGGCAGTTTCAGATAAACCGCTCTGGTAGTCGTGGATTCAATTGCTTTAAAGGCAGCTGATTATGGAGAATGAGATGACCGGAAATCTGGCCTATCCGCCGCATATTCTGATTGTTGAAGCCCGTTTTTACGATGCGCTTTCTGACGCGCTTCTGGATGGTGCCAAAGCGGCGCTGGATGAAGCCGGTGCGACTTATGATATTGTGACGGTCATGGGCGCTCTTGAAGTTCCTGCGGCTATCTCTTTCGCTCTTGATGCTGAAGCCGGTGGCGGTACAGAATATGATGGTTATGTTGCGCTTGGCACCGTCATTCGCGGCGAGACCTATCATTTTGAAATCGTTGCCAATGAATCCTCCCGCGCATTGACAGACCTGTCTGTGGCGGAAAGCATTGCGATCGGTAATGGCATTCTCACTGTTGAAAATGAAGAGCAGGCCTGGGCCCGCGCCAAACGCAGTGAAAAAGATAAGGGCGGTTTTGCAGCGCGCGCTGCCCTGACGATGATTGATTTACAGAAAAAATTTGGAGTCTGATATGACCGCCCCTCATGCGACGCCGCAGAATGCGCCGCGCACCGCCAATAAGCGAGGCGTTGCACGCCTTGCTGCCGTTCAGGCACTGTATCAGATGGAAGTCACCGGCACCGGCGTGCTGGACATTGCTGCTGAATATGAAAATTTCCGCCTCGGCAAAGATATTGACGGCGATCAGTATCTGGAAGCTGACCCTCAATGGTTCCGCGCCATTATTGCCGGTGTGGTTGCCGACCAGCGTGTGCTGGATCCGATGATCCGCCAGTCGCTGACCGAAGACTGGCCGCTGTCGCGCCTTGATTCGACCCTGCGTGCGATTTTGCGTGCGGGTATCTGGGAATTGCGCACTAAAAAAGAAGTGCCGACAGCCGTTATCGTCTCGGAATATGTAGATATTGCCAAGGCTTTTTACGAAGAAGATGAGCCGAAACTCGTCAATGCTGTGCTGGATCGTCTGGCATTCGAAATTCGTGGCGAGAGCCGCGGAACCAGAAAAACGCCGCGCTGACGGTGTTTGGCAGAGGTGATTGCCTTTGCGATGCATTTTAAAGCCATCAGAGCCGGTACAATATTGTGCCGGCTTTTTTATATTGCCGGTACTTGCGCTGTTACCGTTTTTAAAACAGGCACTTGACCTTTGTTACAGGCTTTCGCATCCTGCGCACAGAATACCGGAAGACAAGCCTGAAGCATGCTGATCAGACAGATGCTGAACGAAACATAATCCTGAAGACTGAGAGATTTCAGAGCAGGATTATGGGGTAAATCAAACTGCCGGACTCTGAACTGAAATAACTGCCCTCTGTTGCTGTCTGAACAGACTGTGAGCATTTTCAGAAGCGCACTCCGCGCTTTAAATGACTGCTGTACCTTGCTCCATGCCGTCCTCCGTTATCGGGAGATAATCCGGTTCTCATGCCGGAATTATAAAGGCCGAAGAATAAGGGGAATACGCATGGCAGTTCTCATACTCATTCTTATTTGTGGCATTCTCGCACTTGTCTATGCAGGCTGGGCAATCCGCTCGGTACTGGCATCGGATGCGGGTAATGCGCGGATGCAGGAAATTGCAGGAGCAATCCGCGAGGGTGCACAAGCCTATCTTGCACGCCAATATATGACGATCTTTTTCGTCGGTGCGGTGGTTTTTCTCATTACATGGTGGTTGCTGGGTGCCTATGCGGCTTTCGGCTTTCTGATCGGGGCGGTTCTGTCCGGCGTGGCCGGCTTTATCGGGATGCATGTCTCCGTGCGCGCCAATGTGCGTACAGCACAGGCGGCATCGATGAGTTTGGCAGGTGGGCTGGAGATAGCGTTTCGCGCCGGTGCAGTCACAGGCATGCTGGTGGCAGGTTTGGCGCTGCTTGGCGTTGCCGGTTATTACACATGGCTCACGGTAATAATGGGCTATGCTTCCGGTGACCGTGTGGTGATTGATGCCTTGGTGGCGCTTGGCTTCGGTGCTTCGCTGATTTCTATTTTTGCCCGTCTCGGTGGCGGTATTTTCACCAAGGGTGCCGATGTCGGCGGCGATCTGGTCGGCAAGGTTGAAGCCGGTATTCCCGAAGATGATCCGCGCAATCCGGCAACCATTGCCGATAATGTCGGCGATAATGTTGGTGACTGCGCCGGCATGGCTGCGGATTTGTTTGAGACCTATGCGGTAACCGTGGTGGCAACCATGGTGCTGGCGGCGATCTTCTTTGCCGGTACGCCATTGCTGCCAGTAATCATTCTCTATCCGCTGGCTATTTGCGGGCTTTGCATTCTCACATCCGTTGCCGGTACATTCTTTGTGCGGCTTGGCACGGATAACTCCATTATGGGGGCTTTGTATAAGGGGCTGATTGCAACCGGTCTGCTGTCTGTGGTGGGGCTTGCAGTAGCAACCACGCTGACTATCGGCTGGGGAGAGGTCGGTACTGTTGCCGGTATTTCCATCACCGGTACAAACCTGTTCATTTGCGGGCTGATTGGTCTGATTGTCACCGGTCTGATCGTGGTGATTACGGAATATTATACCGGAACCAACAAGCGTCCGGTTAATTCGATTGCGCAGGCCTCTGTCAGCGGACATGGCACCAATGTCATTCAGGGATTGGCTGTGTCACTGGAATCAACGGCACTGCCTGCGATTGTTATCGTATTCGGTATCATTACCACCTATCAGCTGGCCGGATTGTTCGGCACAGCGATTGCAGTGACAGCGATGCTCGGCATTGCCGGTATGATCGTGGCGCTCGATGCTTTTGGCCCTGTCACTGACAATGCCGGTGGTATTGCGGAAATGGCGGGGCTTGATCCGGAAGTGCGCAAGGCAACAGATGCGCTGGATGCGGTAGGCAATACCACCAAGGCGGTAACTAAGGGCTATGCCATCGGTTCAGCCGGTCTTGGTGCTTTGGTGCTGTTTGCAGCCTATTCCAATGATTTGGCATTCTTTGCAGCAAATAGTCAGAACTATCCGTATTTCAGCGATATGGGGCCAGTCTCTTTTGATCTCTCCAACCCCTATGTGGTTGCAGGACTGATCTTCGGCGGTCTGATTCCCTATCTGTTTGGCGGTATCGCTATGACGGCAGTCGGTCGTGCAGCGGGATCGGTGGTGCAGGAAGTGCGCCGTCAGTTCCGTGAAAAGCCGGGTATCATGAGCGGTACGGAACGGCCGGATTATGCCCGTGCGGTGGATATTCTCACCAAAGCTGCGATCCGCGAGATGATTATCCCGTCATTGCTGCCGGTACTGGCGCCATTGGTGGTTTATTTCGGTGTGCTGCTGATTTCCGGCTCCAAGGCTTCTGCTTTTGCGGCACTCGGTGCTTCTTTGCTCGGCGTGATCGTCAACGGATTGTTCGTGGCGATTTCCATGACTTCCGGCGGCGGCGCATGGGATAATGCCAAGAAGAGCTTTGAAGATGGCTTCACCGATGCCGATGGTGTGAAGCATATGAAGGGCTCGGAAGCGCATAAGGCTTCGGTCACCGGTGATACTGTCGGCGATCCTTACAAGGATACGGCAGGGCCGGCGGTCAATCCGGCAATCAAGATCACCAATATTGTGGCATTGCTGCTGCTTGCAGTACTGGCGCATCAGTAAAGCCTGCAGGTAAAGAAAAACGCCGGTGAGAATATCTCACCGGCGTTTTTGTTATCATTACTGCAATCATGCAGAAATAGTTTAGATCGTGCCCGGCAGGGAGGTCGGCATTTTGCCAACGCCCTGAATAAGCTGACCGATAAAGCTCTGATCTTTACCGCCGGTTGGTGTTGTGCGGGAGATGAAGTCGAAGACTTTACCATCCTGCAGACCATAATGGGCGATCTGAGAAACTTTGCCATCCTTGTTGAAGTAAACAGCAAGAATGCGGCGGTCGATGATTTTAGGCGCCATGAACTGCGCAACACGATAACGCTTCTGCGAAATATAGTAGAAGACTTCATTATCAAATGTAGCAGTTGTTGACGGGGTGCCGAGCGTCAGCAGAACCTGCTCACGGCTGGAACCGACAGGAACAGAATCAAGTGCCTGTTCATCAAGGACGTAACCTTCAGTCAAAGTTTCTGAAGGATTGAGCGTGCTTGCGGTATTGCAACCGGCAAGCCCGAGCGAAAAAAGCACGGCTGCGCCTGTAATGAGCAAGCTTCTGCTGCGGTTTTGTGCGAAAATACGCTGCAACGACGACATCTCCATAACCATTATCCCAACGGTACTTCCGTATCCAGATGAACTTGGGTAAACCACCTTGCATCCGGATGCAACAAAAGCATGGGCGTTAAATGATGATTCTTAATTTATTAAGACGCAAATCCCGAGTAAATGAAGCAATTACACTGTCTGCTTATGAGAAAATCGTGGCGGCAGCACGACAAAAACGCTTTTACGCGGTGTTTCTTGTGCCCGATACGCCGATCGGCCGCTATGAAATGCTGTCTTTACATGTGTTTTTGCTGATGCACCGGCTGAAATCTGAAGATCCGGCATTGAAAGAACTGACGCAGGACATTGCCGAAGAGTTCTTCAAAGATGTCGACCATTCCCTGCGTGAGCTTGGTATCGGCGATCAGGGCGTGCCGAAGCGCATGAAAAAACTGGCGCGCATGTATTATGGCCGTGTACTGAGCTATGCTGAGGCAATCGACAAGAATGACAGCGCGGCATTGGCTGTCGCTCTCGGCCGTAATGTGCGTCCTGATCTGACCGAGGCCGGTAAAGAATGGGAGCATAGTGAGACAATGGCCGCTTATGTGATGCAGGTTTATGCGCATTTACGTGAGCAGCCGGACAGTAGCTTCCTTGAAGCAAGCTTCAGCTTTGCATAAATAATACAAATACAAATGCCGGTATTGCACCGGCGTTGAAACGAAATGGACTTATCATGACTAAACATAACGGGTCGGGTAATGCGGGCTTAAGCCATCCGGTGCCGGTGGCGCATGTGCCGCCTAAGGGCATGACCGTTAAGATCGAAGCCAATGAGAAAGAGCGCACTCTTCTGGCTGCCAATCATGAATTGCTGTCGGTTGATTCATTCACGGCAGATTTTCTGATTACACGTTGGAAGAAAGACGGCATTAAACTGCGCGGTCATATTGAAGCGCAGATCGTGCAGGCTTGCGTTGCGACGCTTGAGCCGATCAATGCAACGATCAGTGAAGAAGTGGATACGGTTTTCGTACCGGAAAACTCCCGCCTTGCACGCATCCGTCTGGATGAAAGCGGTGAAATGCTGATTGATGCCGAAGGGCCGGATATGCCGGAAACCTTTGAAGGCGATCGTATTGATGTCGGCGCGGTGGCTGAGGAATTTTTCGAGCTGGCACTTGATCCTTATCCTCGCAAAGCCGAGGCGGATTATGTCGAAATCATCGAAGATGATGAAGATGAAGACACAAGTGACATCAAGCCGGATTCGCCTTTTGCCGGTCTGGCCAAGCTGCGTGACAAAAACTGAGATTCTGTTTTCAAACGGCGGATGCCCCGCGTGATTTGAATAGTCAAAGCCTGTAAAGTGCTTTATATTCAAAAACATGCTGTGGGAGCTGCCGTTTCGCGGAATGTTGTCTGCGTGCCATAATTAAAAATAAGTTGTGCGCGCAGGCAAAAAAGTTATTTTGCAAAATTCAGGGCGGCTTGCAGTGCTGTATAGGGCTGCAACTTCGCAGATGAAGAAGACGAAGATATTCACGTTTGCTTTGCGGACGCGGAATATACATTTAAATCATGCCGGACAGGCAGCCTTTATGGCAAACCCGTGTGGTTTTGTGAGGACCGGTATAGGACGATCAAGTGGTCACAATTTCTATTGACGCTATGGGGGGCGATTTTGGCCCTGAAGTGGTTATCCCCGCTGCGGCGAATGCACTGGAGCGTCATCCTGACATCCGGTTTGTTTTTTATGGCTTAGCAGGCCAGGTCGAACCTTTTCTGGATAAATTTCCTAAACTGAAAGCTGTATCGGTGCTGCATATCAGCGAAACCGCGGTGCAGATGGACGATAAGCCTAGTCAGGCTTTGCGCAATGGTCGCGGCAAATCCACGATGTGGCAGGCGATTGAAGCGGTGAAAAACGGTGAAGCCGATGTTTGTGTATCCGCAGGCAATACCGGTGCACTGATGGCAATGGCGAAATTCTGCCTGCGTATGATGGCTAATATTGAACGTCCGGCGATTGCGGCGATCTGGCCGACCACGCGTGGCGAAAGCATTGTACTGGACGTGGGTGCGAGTATTGGCGCCGATGCCCGTCAGCTGATTGATTATTCGGTGATGGGTGCCGGTATGGCACGCGCGCTGTTTGAAATTAAGCGTCCGACAGTCGGCCTGCTCAATGTTGGTGTTGAGGAAGTCAAAGGTCTGGATGCAATCAAGGAAGCGGGCGCTGCCTTGAAAGCAACACCGCTGCCGGGTTTTGAATATAACGGTTTTGTCGAGGGCGATGATATCGGCAAAGGCACAGTCGATGTTGTTGTGACAGAAGGCTTTTCCGGCAATATCGCTCTGAAAACTGCCGAAGGTACTGCCAAACAGATTGCGGCCTATCTGCGTGGTGCGATGAGTCGCACATGGATGGCGAGGATCGGTTATATTTTTGCCAAAGGCGCATTTAATCGCCTTAGGGAAAAGATGGATCCGAACAAGGTCAATGGCGGTGTGTTTCTCGGTCTCAACGGTGTGGTTATTAAAAGCCACGGCGGCGCTAATGTTGACGGTTTCTGTTCGGCGATTGAGGTGGGTTATGACATGGTGCGCAATGGTCTTATGCAAAAGATTGAGGCGGATCTGACCACATTTTACAGCCATTACAAAGCTGATGATGCTGAAGTGACCGGCGATACGGCAGACGCAACTGCAAAACCGGCCTGATCCTTTAATTTAGAGCATTTCACAGTCAAATTGGATCAACCTGACGACAGTGACAATGCGACAAACTAAAGAATCTAGAGCGAGTGCTGTGAGGTAATCTGAACGTAAGCCGCTCTATCGTAAATTCGCCTTATATGATTTCCATATAAGCTTTATTCTGTCAGTCATTGCTTTCCGTTCAGGCATTTGTAATGACTGACACTATATTGCAATTATCCGGCGATAAATTCACGTCAGTGTCTCGCCGGACGAGCACGCACAAAATCAATATATGTATCCGGTGTCGTCGGATGGCTTGCTTTGCGCCAGATCCTCGACAAGATGCCCGATATGTCAGACAGGAAAATTACTGATGATCAGATCCGTCGTTAAAGGCATTGGTGCAGCCACACCGGAACGCGTTGTAAAAAACGCCGAGCTGGAAGGGGTTGTCGAAACATCTGACGAATGGATCGTTCAGCGTACAGGTATCCGTCAGCGTTATATTGCTGCGGAGAATGAAACGACCGTATCTCTCGGCACCAAAGCCGCACAGGCTGCTCTGGAAAATGCCGGCCTGACTGCGGATGATATTGATCTCATCATTCTGGCAACCTCCACACCAAATCATACATTTCCGGCCAGTGCTGTCGAAATTCAGAATGCGCTGGGCATGAAGCACGGCTTTGCCTTTGATATGCAGGCTGTGTGCAGCGGTTTCGTCTATGCTGTGACAACGGCTGATATGTATATCAAGAGCGGTATGGCCAAGCGCGTATTGGTGATTGGTGCGGAAACATTCTCGCGTCTTCTCGACTGGAAAGACCGCACGACCTGCGTATTGTTTGGCGACGGAGCGGGTGCGCTGGTTCTCGAAGCCGGTGAGGGCAATGGTCTGACCTCTGATCGCGGTGTGCTGACAGCCAACCTGCGCTCTGATGGTTCCCATAAAGAAAAACTCTATGTTGATGGCGGCCCTTCAACAACCGGGACAGTCGGTCATCTGCGTATGGAAGGCCGTGAAGTTTTCAAACATGCAGTGGGCATGATTACTGATGTGATCGAAGCCTCTTTTGCAACCACCGGCCTGAGTGCTGAGGACATTGACTGGTTCGTTCCGCATCAGGCCAATAAGCGCATTATTGATGCCTCTGCCAAGAAGCTGAACATTGCAGAGCATAAGGTTGTGATCACCGTCGATCAGCACGGCAACACATCCGCAGCTTCCGTGCCGCTGGCTTTGGCGACTGCGGTGAAAGACGGCCGCATCAAAAAAGGCGACCTTATTTTGCTCGAAGCAATGGGCGGCGGCTTTACCTGGGGTGCGGTTTTGCTGCGCTGGTAGGGCACTCAAACAGCATTTCAATGGCTTATTGACTGAAAAGAAGTTTCATACGGTACAAAAGTCTGCTTGACCATCGGCGTTGCATCTGTGTAACCTGTTGCACATACAAGATATTATCACCTTTAACGCTAGCCGAGTAGGTTCATCATGGGGGGTAAGACTGTCACGCGTGCCGATCTGGCTGAAGCTGTCTATCGCAAGGTAGGGCTTTCACGTACGGAATCTGCGTCACTTGTTGAAATGATTCTTGACGAAGTCTGTGATGCCATTGTGAATGGTGAAACTGTTAAGCTTTCATCTTTTGCAACATTTCAGGTCCGCGACAAGAATGAGCGCATTGGCCGTAATCCGAAAACCGGTGAGGAAGTTCCAATTCTGCCGCGTCGGGTTATGACCTTCAAAGCATCAAATGTGCTGAAACAGCGTATTCTGGATCAGCATCTTGCCCGTCAGGGTAATAAGGCCAAGGCCTGATTATCTGCCTTACTTAAAGGCTTCCGATTTTGAAGCACCGGCTGCATATGTGGCCGGTGTTTTACTTTCTGCGCATGGGGGGCGGATCAGGGCCTGTCTCAGTGCCGTGAGATATACGGATTTTTAACCTTGATAGGTTTTCCGCTTAAGGCATTATGCAGCCTGCGATTTTTGCATTATGGTAGGTGATAATAAGAATCATTATAAATGCCGAACAAAGTGCCGCGGTCAGAACCGGATTCTCGACTTTTTTGTCAGAGATAGGCCTGTTTTTTATATGTTTATATGCGGAATGCCTTGTTTTTGCAGGAAATGTGATTCATTCAAGTTGTGTATCGTTTGAGTGATACTCCTTTACGACCGGAAAGGGGCAGTACATGAATAAAAGTCCTGATGCGTTTAAGACGATCAGTGAGGTGGCGGAAGATCTGGATTTGCCGCAACATGTGCTGCGTTTCTGGGAGACGCGCTTTACCCAGATCAAGCCAATGAAACGCGGCGGCGGACGCCGTTATTACCGTCCGCTGGATGTGGAATTGCTTAAGGGCATCCGTCATCTGCTCTATGATCAGGGCTATACAATCAAAGGCGTGCAGCGTTTGCTGCGTGAAAATAATGCACAATTTATCATTGCGCTCGGCAATGGAGATGTTGCTGCTGTTGAGGCGATAACACGTCAGAAACAGGCAACAGCTGCGCAGGATGCGGCGATTGATGATTATGATCCGGAAGAACAGCGCCAGTCTTCAGGAGGCCGTAAATTATTTGGTCTGCTGCGCGGTGATGAAGAGGGGCCGATGGGCGCTGATTCCAAACGCCTGAATAAAGACAACCGCACTTTGTTGCAGGAAGCACTTTTCGATTTGCTGGAATGCAAGCGCCTGCTCGATCAGGTGCGCTAAAGATAGTTTCTGACTTTAGGAAAACAGGGTGGTGTAAACCGCCCCGTTTTTGTTTTTAGGGTTTCAGGCACGCTTCAGACGAAGCACTTCACGATTTTTTGAATCAATCAGGATCAGTTTGTTTTTGCTGAGTTTCCAGCTTGTGACCAGATTAAGTGCAGCGTGAAATTTGGAATCCTGCTGCATCATTGGCGGCGGGCAGGCCATCAGTGTTGCGCCAACCGGCTGCACTTTTACTTTATCGCCTTTAATTTTCATGCCGCCCATATAGCGATTACAGCCGCCACTGCCGGAAATTTTGCTATCCTGCGCAATATCAAGGGTGGATTGCACTTTTGCATGCACTTTATGTCCCTGAATGCGCTCTGTAATCCAGTTGCCGTAAATTCCGGATTCCGCAGCATTGGAGGTGCCCATACCACTGAATATAAGACCGGTAGTAATAATGGCTGTTTTAATGAAGCTGACTTGCATCTCTGTCCTCTATTTTGAAACCGGCTACGCAATTTTCGTTTAGCTTAATCATGCGGATTGCATTTGAACAGGAGTTAAATTATATAGCATAATAATTGTTAGCTTCCTATCTATGTGTGTACTCATGAAACCTGCAATCATACAGAAACGTGCTGATTTGCTCACGGATATGTCCGTGGCGGGGCGCAAGCTGCGCACTTTATTTGATGCATTCGCCAAAGAGCACGACATGACATTGTCCCGTGCCCGCACGTTGTTTTTGCTTTCAACCCATAAATGCATGACGCAGACCGAACTGGCTGCGGCATTGGAAATTGAGACGCCGACACTGGTGCGCCTCATTGACGGGCTGGAAAAGCAGGGGCTGGTCACACGGCGTGCTGTGGAGGGCGACAGACGCGCCAAGCACATCATTCTGACCGAAGCGGCTCATGATCAGGTGGAAGAGTTGCACGTTGTTGCTGAGCAATTGCGCATCCGCATTCTTCAGGATCTGAGCGAGGCCGATCTGGATGAGGGTTTACGCATTATGCGGGTAATTTTGAAGAATATGGAAGCAATCAGCTGATTTTATCATGGCAGATATAAGAGTGACCGGAAAGGATGAGCCGAAAGAGGCCGGAGATGATGCTGATGCAGTGCTGCATCCGGCAAATGCCGGTGTGCAGGAATCTGAAAAGCCATCAGCTGAAGCTGTGCCTTCCGCCTCACAACAGTCGGTGAAGCCGGCACTTGTTGAGGAAACGGTGGAAGCTCCTGCATCTGATGCCCCGCAGGCTCCTGCGGCTCCGCCT
The DNA here is from genome assembly GCF_020341615.1 of Pseudochrobactrum sp. XF203. Classification (NCBI taxonomy): domain Bacteria; kingdom Pseudomonadati; phylum Pseudomonadota; class Alphaproteobacteria; order Hyphomicrobiales; family Brucellaceae; genus Pseudochrobactrum; species Pseudochrobactrum sp. XF203. The sequence continues at coordinate 1,178,203 of NZ_CP084392.1, forward strand.
GTACCACCGGCAAAACCGTTTCTGCTTTCTGCTGCTTTTGTGTGTGCATCTCTGCTGATGTGGATCACACAGGGCATTGGTCTGAATATGGTTGCAGTCAATATTCCGCAAATACAGGGCGGACTTGGTGCAACGACTGCGGAAACAACATGGCTGCTTGCTGCCTATATGGCGCCGAATGTCAGCCTGACATTGTTCCTGATGAAAATCCGCACGCAATACGGCTTGCGCCGTTTCACAGAACTGGGGCTGCTGACATTTGTGGTGGTTACATCACTGCACTGGTTTATCCATGACCTGAACTCGGCATTGATTGTGCGGTTCTTTTCCGGGGCTGCAGCATCGCCTATGTCGACGCTCGGCTTTTTCTATATGCTTGAAGCATTTCCCCCGAGTAAGAAAATGAGCTGGGGACTGTGTCTTGCTTTGACCTGCACGACACTTGGTGCACCGCTGTCGCGCATTATTTCTCCTATATTGCTGGATGCCGGTCTGTGGCAGCAGCTTTATATGCTGGAAATCGGTCTGGCGATGCTGTGTTTTGCAACGGTCTATACACTCAAGCTGACACCGATCCCGCATCAAAAAGTGCTCGAAAAGCTGGATTTCATCAGCTATCCGCTGATTGCAACCGGTTTCGGGCTTTTGGCGATGATGCTGGTTGTCGGTCGTTTATATTGGTGGCTTGAGGCGCCGTGGATCGGCATCTGTCTCGCGGTTGCTTTTGCTGCTCTGGCATTGGCCGCAGCGATTGAATTCAACCGTGAAAACCCGCTGATTAATATCCGCTGGCTGACAAGCAGGCAGACGCTGACTTTTACCGGCATGTTGCTGGTGTTTCGTCTGGTGCTATCGGAGCAGACAGCGGGTGCCACGGGTATGTTTCAGGCGCTCGGCATTTATAATGAGCAAAGCACCGGCCTTTACTGGGTTCTGATTATCAGCTCGTTTATGGGTGGTATCAGTTGCGCGATGGTTATCCGTCCGGGGCGTGAGGCCTATATTTATGCAGTTGCGCTGATATTGATTATGACCGGTGCCTTCATGGATGGTCATGCCAATAATCTGACCCGTCCTGAAATGATGTATCTCAGTCAGGGGATGATTTCATTCGGCGGAGCCTTGTTCTTGCCGCCTGCTATGGCGGCGGGCTTGATGAGTGCACTGAAAAACGGACCGGCTTATATCACCAGCTTTATTGTGATTTTCATTTTCACGCAGAGTGTGGGCGGGCTGTTTGGCTCCGCAGTCTTCGGCAGCTTTGTAACATGGCGGCAGCAGCATCATATGCGTGCGCTTTATGACCAGATCGTGCTGACTGATCCTCTGGTGACTTTGCGTATTTCGCAGCTATCGGCAGCCATATCGAAGGTTATCACTGATCCTGCCTATATTCAGGCTGAAGGTGCGATGCTGCTTGGCCAGCAGATCGCGAAGGAAGCAACTGTGCTCTCCTATAATGATCTGTTTCTGCTTGTTTCCGCTATCGCCGCGCTGACTTTGGCCATTCTGATTATTCGTCGCGCTGTTTTCCCGATAATCGGGAAACTTTGGCGCTTGATTCACGGGCGCGCAATTGCGCAGCCCGCATAAGTTGATTTTGATTTGTGAGTATCTGAAATGCAGAAGATTTTTCGTAATTCGGCAACATTGTTTATTCTGGCTATTGGGCTCTGCGGCGTATTGTTCATCCTTTATGCCTGGCAGCTACCGCCATTTCGCTCCTCTGTGCAGATGACAGAAAACGCCTATGTCCGCGGGCAGGTCACAATTATCAGTCCGCAGCTGGCAGGTTATATCAAGCAGGTGCCGGATCGTGATTATCTGCGTGTGAAAAAAGGCGATGTGTTATTTGCGCTGGATGACCGCATCTATGTGCAGAAGCTGAAACAGGCTGAGGCCATGCTGGAAACGCAAAAAGCATCTTTGGCAAATTCTGAGCAGGATCGTCTTGCCGCAGATGCACGGACACGCTCCGGCGAAGCGGTACTTAACAGTGCGAAAGTGGCGTTGAATGTGGCCGAGGCGAATTATAACCGCGTGACACCTTTGCGTAAAAGCGGGGTGATGACCCAGAGCAATGAAGACCAGTCCTTATCCGCTTTGGAACAGGCGCGCGGTGCTGTCAGTCAGGCTGAGGCTGCGCTGGAAGTCAATAAACAGGATGTACAATCCATCATTGTTCGCAAGCATTCTCTCGAAGCGGCTGTGACAAATGCAGAAGCTGCAGTTGATCTGGCCAGAATTGATCTGAGCAATACAAAAATTATTGCGCCTCAGGATGGTGTGCTTGGGGAAATCGGTGCGAAGCCGGGGCAATATGTCAATATTGGTGCACAGCTGACTAATCTGGTGCCTGATAAAAAGTGGATCATTGCCAATTTTAAAGAGACGCAGTTTTACGGCATGAAAGCCGGACTACCGGTGACATTCACCGTAGATGCATTAAACCATGAGAAAATGACCGGTCATATCGAAGCTTTTTCTCCGGCAACAGGCTCGGAATTCAGTGTTCTGAAAGCGGATAATGCGACAGGGAATTTCATCAAAGTAACGCAGCGGCTGCCGGTTCGCATTGCTATTGATGGCGGGCAGGAGCAGGTAGAACGTCTGATGCCAGGTATGTCGGTTATCGTAAAGGTTGATACCAGAGTTGCAGCGGAATAATGCTCGCAGGACAACAGAGCGAGGTCTGAATGCAAATTATAGAGATACGTCCGCTTACACGCGACGAGGTGGTATCAGTCTGGCAGATTGAGCGGCGCGAGATTGTTCAGGAAGTCTACCGTTTCACTGACGGCCGCTTGCAGTTACATGCAGAGTTCTATGATACGCGCGACTGGCCGGACGGGGAGCCTGAGCTCTATACGCCGATCTTGCTGGAGTGTTACGATCATGGCGGCACATTTACCGGTGCTTTTGCGGGAGAAAAACTGGTTGCGGTGGCTGTTGTTGATGCGCGGCCGGTTACGGATTATCCGCAATATCGGCAGTTGGCTTTTTTGCATGTCAGTCATGATTGGCGCGGGCGCGGATTAGCCTCGCGCCTCTACCGGAAATCTATGCAAATTGTCAAAGAGCAGGGTGCGGAAGGGTTCTATATTTCTTCAACCTCAACGCGGCATACGGTTGAGTTTTATCTGCATCAGGGCGGCCATCCGATAGGACAGCCGGATCAGAAACTATATGCTCTGGAGCCGGATGATATTCATCTGATCCATCAGTTCTGATCTTCGATGCACGGCTTTATTTTTTACAGCGTTGTTTTCCAAGCTGAACTTTAAATTGTCTTGGCCCTACCAGTCCGGCCTTTGCCGGAAGCGTGATAAGAGTTGCTTTGATTGAGCAATTGCCTGCGCCACCAAATACTGGTCTTCACTCTGGTAAACGACTTTGGTGACAGCTTGTTGCGGAGATAGTGTTTCGGTAACCGCAGAGATGACAGCATTCATTTCATTTGCGCGTTGATACTGCGGTGCAAGAGCCGCCAATGATGCTGAATTCAGCCCCATCATCAAAAGTGCTGTTGCAATCAATTTGAGAAATAGAATGCGCATACTGAATCCTTTGCCGGTTATATTGCTGAAAGAGCTTGCATAGAGTGCGAATGTCCGGTGGGTAATAAACAGGAAATCAGACTTTAATCATCACTGAAATCAGGCACTTCGCCAAAGCTTGCTAACAGGCGCGGCGCGTTCATATCGCCGCTTTCCTCATCCACCAGCACAGCATAGGCCGCAACACCAATAAACCGGCCGGACATAGATGTGGCAATCTTAATGGCACCTGCCTCACTGGAAGCAGGGCGCATTTCCGCCGCAACAAGTTTCTGATTATTCTTACGAAACGGCATAATGATATATTTTTCAGGGTTTTGTGCGGCGAGAGACATTATAGAATCCTCTATTTGTTCCTATAATGTTCTTATTTTTAGTTGCGGTCAAGCGCGATTATTGAGGTCTGAATTCAGGAAAGAGATGGCAGTCGAAAGTGGAATGGCTTCATTGTCTTGCCCCCGCTGAGAATAAAATTTAGAAGGAGCAGAATTGTAACGTGAGCCATTCTATGAAAAATCTTGTCATTAATCTGGATAGATCTCCCGACAGGCTGAAACATTGTCATGAGCAATTTGGGCGCTTGAATCTTGATTTTGAACGTGTGGCTGCCGTTGATGCGCGTGGTTTGTCTCAGAGTGAACTTGACAATATTGTTTTGCATAAAGACTGGCCAAAGCCGACAAATTCTGAATTTGCATGCTTTATGAGCCATCGGAAATGCTGGGAAATTCTTGTTGCCGGTACGGATGAATATGCCGCAATTTTCGAAGATGATATTATCCTCAGTGATAGTGCAGCCGAATTTCTCAAAAACTCTGACTGGGTTCCGGGTGACATAAATTTACTGCGCTTTGAAACCTTTAAAACGAAGGTCTATTTTAAACGATGGGGGAATGTATCAGTAAAGAATTGGCAGCTGCTGAGAATGCTGAGCTTTCATGCTGGAACGGGTGGTTATTTAATATCCCGTAAGCTGGCAGCCGACCTGTTAAAACTATCAAGTAATTATATGCCGGTCCCGATAGATCATTTTTTGTTTGATCCGCTGTGCGATGGATTCTCCAGCACAAATATATATCAAATGTCTCCTGCAATTTGTGTGCAGGAACAGGTGTTGCAACCTGAAGCATTGACATTAGGACAGAATATTGAGGGGCGTTCTGTCGTGGATATGATTGAAACCCGTCGCAGCACTTTGTCAAAAACGCATAAAATTATGCGTGAACTTAAAAAAGGCGCGACAAAAATTAAAAACTTTGTTTGGCAAAAAAGAATGATCGTTGATTATCTTTAGATCAATGAAGAAGAGTCTGCCTGTGTGCGTCAGGCAGACCATATAAAGCGATTAGCTGTTATAACGATCAGGGAATTCTTCTTTGAGTATATTCTGCATCGTGGTTTGAAATGCAGAAACATTATGGACTGAGCGGATATAGGATATAGCTTCATTGGCGATGGCATCATAATGATCGGGATTATCCAGAATCTTATGAATAGCATCAACAAACAGATCTACTTTATCGAACCCGTCACCTAATACATCTCCGACATGAATGCCGAATTTCGACGTCAGATCCTCCGGATTTCTGTTGCTGACGAGCAATGTGCCAAAGGACAGGGCTTCCAGAAATGAAATCGGCAATGCTTCATGAATAGACGTATTTACAAGAATTTTTGCGCGTTTCAGATATTCATTTTTCACATCGCGATCTACATGACCTGCAAAATGCAGATTAGGTATGTCGTAATAGGACTGCATAATATCTGTGTTTTTGTGCTTCTCGCGAAAAGTCTGCCCAAGAACGCAGAATTGATAATCAGGCATTCTCTTGGCGATTTCACAAAATAACCAGCCGCGCTTTACAGATTCCAGCCGTCCTAAAAAGATAATTAAATTCTCTTTAGGGTTGTCAGAGAGTTTAAAACTTTCATCATATTCGATCGGATTTGGTACATAGTCGATTGCGACATTGTCATCTAAAGCGTACAGATCTTTTGCTTTTTGATTTAAAAAATGCCCCTGAGAAATAAATTTCACTCTGTTTTGTCTGTATAATTTATGAACCGTGTCATAAATATTTTGGTCATAGTAATTGGTTTCAGGAAATAATTTTACTGTATTGATCTCATCCCATTCATACATAGGTCTTGGATCTTGTATCCATAAAATCAATTTCTTATTCGTATCGGGTTCGCATTCCAGAACATAATTGTAAGTCAGTTCAATGCTGAGATACGCATCATAATTCTGCTTTTTTAACCATCTTTGGGCCGCCCATTTGCGTTTAGGTAAGCGGTATAAATTGATAGTCTTGTCGTCTTTGACAATGGTTTCCTCGGCACTATACCGTTTTCGTCCTCTGCCAAGCAGAACATCTATTTGAAGATTTGTGTCTGGAAGATATTTGGCAATTAATCTTCGCGCCAAAAAACCGTAACCACCAAAGGCTGTATCAGCTGCACCGAAATATTCATCAATAATCAGACCGATTTTGAGAGGGCGGTTTGTGCTGCTTGCTTTTTTAAAGAAAAACATTTCTATCCTGATGGTTTACTCATACCGGTATAAGACGCATATCCTTTAGCTGTTATTATTTGACAAAATCAAGCTTGCAAAGCTATGCAGCAATGGTGGTAAATCCCGCATTTTGAGGAAGATATGTCGCTCATCGTAAATAGTTTGTGGATCGGTAAGCGGCTTGGTGAAGTGCATGCTGCATGTCTTAAATCCTTTGTAGATAAAGGCTGTAAGATCGTCTTACATGCCTATGGCAGGCCCGAGGATACTCCGAAAGGAGTTGAAATTTTCGACGCAAACATACTGATGAAAGAGAGCGAGATCGTTCGGACTTCATCGGGCAATCTTGCGCTGGCCTCAGATATTTATCGCTACCGAATTTTGCGGGAAGGTCTGGGCCTTTATGTCGACTGTGATGTTTATTGTATAAAGCCGGTTGAAGATAATGACTATATAATGGGCTGGGAAACGCAAAGCACAATTAATGGTGCGATCCTGAAAGTGCCTCATGATAGTGCGATGCTGAAGCAATTATTATCTGCGGCTGAAGATCCTTATTTTATCCCGCCATGGTTTAAAGCCAATAAAATCAAAAGATATAGGCTGAGAAAATCTCTTGGTTTTCCAAAACCTGTTTCAAAGCATCCATGGGGGGCTATTGGTCCCAACCTGATAACGCATATTGTTAAAGAGCTGGATCTTAAGAACAAGGTCAGCCCGATCGATATTTATTATCCTATGCACTATACTTGTACGACACTTCTTCATGAAAGAGGTCTGCGCGTTCAAGATCTGATTACTCCGAGGACAACGGCTTTCCATCTTTATAATACGGCGAATAATAATAAGCAGATTCTGCCGGATACACCGCTTTATGAGATCATAAATTCATAGTTGAGGTAGATAATAAAGACGGTGAGGCTTTTGCATTTTTCGTGTCAGTTTAAAGGGCTTGCCAAAAAAGCCTTTCTATTCTAGGGCTTTTAGGTGTTCGGAGCGTAGCGCAGCCAGGTAGCGCACTTGACTGGGGGTCAAGGGGTCGTGGGTTCGAATCCCGCCGCTCCGACCATGTTTTTAATGATTTAAATGTGTTTTTCTGCAAAACCGGCTCATTGTTTCAAGACCGGTTTACAGCTTTGTTTTGCTTCATACTACAGCGAAACAGCTCTTAGTTCTGCTATGCAATATTGCTGAACGGCCTATTCATCACACATTCATTGCGACCGGTTTACCTTTGAAATACTCCGATGGGGAGGAAGTATTAACAACAGAGGGAGGACTACCAATGTTTATCAAAGATTTGCTTAAAGTAGTAATGACATCTGCAATTGTTCTTATTCCTGCAGCCGAAGCTTACGCCTATAAAAACATTTCTCAAAAAGACAGCTCCGGCAGAACAGTTCATTGGGTGCGGTGTGATAATGGTTATCAGTTTATTGTCGGAGATGGCAGCAGTGCGCCATCAGCTGCATTTGCTGAGCGTATCTGTGCAAAGCAGGGAAGTGGCCTGACGACAGGCGCAAAAGACAAAGTGAAAGAATTCAAAGGGCTGGAAGCCGTTTCCAAGTAAAAACAGGCATTTTCTCGTCAAATGAATGAAGCCCCGTTCGGGGCTTCATTCATTTTATAAACTATAAGCGAAATCAGTTTGCTTTTTTAACTTCGTGATCGGCACCGTAAATTGAAATCGCCGGATCTTTAACACCTGATGCGACAGACCAGTTGATTTTATGGCCAACACCGCCGACTTCGATTTTTGTGGCACTTTCCAGGGTAACATTCACCACATTTTGTGCACCGCTCACTTCAAGCTCGGCTCTGTCATTATCATTGGAACGTAATGTGGCTGTGACTTCATGATTGGCCACGTCCACAGAGAGGTCTTTCACACGGCCACCGGTCACTTTATTGTCGGAGCCGGACACCGAGACATCATCAGCTTCTTCAAATGTAACCTGATGATTGGTGCCGTGAATGACAATATCATCGCATTTTCCGGTCAGTTTGATGATATTCTTTGCACCATAAATGCCGATATCATTCGATGAACAGGCAATATCACGTGTAATACCGGAGCCTTCAACTGTCAGCTCTTCTGCGTATGCAGCACCTGAAATAAGAACACTCATTAAAGTGATTGCGGAAATTTTCAGTTTCATCATGTCACTCTCTGTTGAGGGAGGGGGGTATTCTGTATATCTCTAAAATGGCCCTTTAAATACAAAAAAAGCGCCAAGGCAGATAAATGCGAAACCAATCATATGATTGACGGTTATGCTTTCTCCCAGATACAGCACAGAAAATCCGGCAAATACGCTGAGAGTGATAACCTCCTGAATGGTTTTGAGCTCTGCCGCACTATAGATGCCATGCCCCATTCTGTTGGCCGGAACCGCAAGGCAATATTCAGCAAAAGCAATCAGCCAGCTGACAATAATGACCAGCAAAAGCGGCTTGTTTGTAAATTTGAGATGCCCGTACCAGGCAAATGTCATGAAGATATTGGATGCGCAAAGCAGTAAGATCGGCTTGAGATAATCAGCCATATGTGCCTCGGTGTGATCGGCGGCAGCCGCACTCAGCGTGCAATCATTGTGACGGGCTGAGCGTTCTGGCAGGCCGGAACGGGATAAAAAGATGGTGCGAACAGCAAGATCTTTTATCGGTTTGTTTTACCTTTGAACAGATCGCCCGCGAGGCCGAAAACACCATTTCACGGGCAGAGAAAGACAGACAATTCCTCTGCTTTGTTCTGCCCGTGACGGATTTCTTTAATCAGACAGATGTTTCCGCTTAAGGAACTTCATCATAGGCAACAATGCCGCCTTCGCTTTCCAGAGTAGAGAGGCGCCGTGCTTCGGATCGTGTAAATTTCAATCTCACACCGAGACCACCGCCATTTTCCGGAATGAACACGGCTCCGGCATCTTCGAGCGCTTTTTGTAACGCTGCAAGGACAGTCTCGTCCGGTGTTTCAAGTTTACGTTCAAATAACTCAATCACACGGATATCAATGCCTGAGAATGATGACAGTCTTTCACGGCTGAGTTCAATTAATGCGCGGGCAGCTTTAGATTGCGGGCCGGTAATCATTACAAGTCTGTCCTTCTGATTGCGGTGCCGTCGGGAAGATATTGGCGGGCACCGTAAGCGTTTGAGAAATAGAACTTTATTCAATCCATCATAGCTCAGTTGCTGGAAGTTGAAACAAGACTTTTTGAAGCGGCAGGGGAAATTCAGTGAGGTGAATACCGGGGCAGAAAGCTGCTTTGTAAAGCAGGAATTGCAACGGAATATATTCTTATCCTGATTGCAATGTCACAATTTTGCCCGGAAGCTGGCGCTTCAATCTTCGGGAGAAAATCTCAAGTTTGAATTTGATAAGTAATTGTAATTTTTGTCTTTTCGTAAAAAATTATTTCAAAAACGCGCATACTTACTTAGCTGGTTTTGATCTGCTTTGTAGCTTGCTCAAAAACGCGTTGTTTCTTGATGAAGATATTGAATCTGTGCGTTTTTAAATGTCGAACAGGTGAGTTATGAAATTCAAAAGAATTTCTGTTGCAAGTAATCTATTATGCTTCATTACAGCCATTTATATTACTGTATTTTTTAACCGCGCAGCTTTTGTTTTCATCGCAGACTATCTCAAAGGAGATTTTCTGAGCACCGGCATTATCGCTGCAACATTGTTTTTATTGACCTATTGTTTGCTGGTTTTATTTTCAGCGCCATATCTCATCAAGCCTGCATTGATTTTCTTTGTTACGGTGTCTGCATCCGCGGCATATTTCATTGACCACTTCGGTGTTTTGATTACGCCGAATATGATTGAAAATGCTGCGACAACCACAAGGGCTGAATCCGGTCACCTGATGAATGCGCATTTTGTAACGAATATGCTGCTTTATGCCGGTTTGCCGTCTTTGCTGATCATTTTGGTTGAGATCAGGCACCGGCCTTTTGTGCAAAAATTATGGGTCAACACGCTGCTGATCAGCGGCTGCTTGGTTGCCGGTGTTGCTCTGCTTCTGACAAATTTTGGCACTTTTTCTTCGATGTTTCGTGAAAAGAAAGCGGAAATCACCGGCAGGCTCAACCCGCTGGCACCGCTCAGCAGTACCATCCGTTATTTCGTGAAGGTCAATGACGAGCGCACCTATATTGCTCAGCCGCTCGGCACGGATGCTGTGCAGACCAAGCCATATCAAGAGGGCAATAACAAAAAGCGCCTGACGGTGATTGTGGTTGGCGAAACAGCCCGCGCACAGAATTTCAGTTTCAACAATTATTACCGCGACACAAATCCGATGTTGCGTGAGCGCGATGTGCTGAACTTCACCGATGTCAGCAGTTGCGGAACAGAGACATCTGTTTCTGTGCCATGCATGTTTTCCCCGTTCCCGCGTACGGAATATAGCAGCAAGAAATTCCGCCAGTCTGAAAATTTACTGGATGTGCTGAAACATGCCGGTATTCAGCCTTTGTGGGTTGAAAATAACACCGGCAGTAAGCGTGTGGCTGATCGTATTGAAACAATTGATATGAGCCAGTTGCAGGAAGGCAATCCGAATTGTGCAGGCGGTGAGTGTTACGATCAGGTGCTGGTAGACACGCTGGCATCCCGTCTCGATAGTTTTAAGACTAACACGGTTGTTGTGCTGCATATGCTCGGCAGTCATGGGCCTGCCTATTACCGGCGCTATCCGCCGGAGCAGGAAATCTTCAAACCTGCCTGCCGCACATCAAATTTTGCTGACTGCACTCAGCAGGAAATTGTAAATGCCTATGATAATACAATCGCTTACACCGATAAAATATTAGCGGAAATCATCGATTTGCTGAAATCCAGAGAAGGCGAGTTTGCTTCATCGATGATCTATATGTCCGATCATGGTGAATCCCTTGGCGAGAAAGGGCTGTATCTTCATGCCATGCCTTATTTCATCGCACCGCGGGAGCAGACGACGATTCCGTTTATCAGCTGGTTTTCACCGGATTTTCTGAGGGAGAATGATCTGAAACAGGTTTGCCTCAAGACGCTGAGCGATCATCCGGCATCCCATGATAATCTGTTCCATACGGTGCTGGGCTTGATGAATGTGAAGACGACCGTCTATGACAAGGATATGGATATATTCAATAGCTGTCGCGGTGACGGAGCTGCTTCCTGAATATCAAAACAGCGCCGGAATTTCCGACGCTGTTTTATTGAACTCGCAGGGAGCGTTGCGGCTGTTACCAGCGCGTGTCATTCCGGCAGCTGGCAACCAGAAAACCGAGTACAAAACCGGCAATACCGGCTGTGCTCAGAATGGTTGTTGCGGTGCCCGGATTTTCACGGATGACAGATACGGTTGCCTGTCCCTGTTCTTTGATGGTTGAGGCTGCACGGTTCAGGCGGGTGCGGGCTTCTTCTGCGGCTTCCTCGCCGCGCTGTTTCAAAGATTTGCTCATCGCATCAATCTGCGCGCGCAGTTCTGCAATCTGTTCTTCCATTGCCTGACGGGCATTGTCAGCATTCTCTGCCATTTTCATTCTCCGTTATCTTGACTGTGGAATAGGCGCTTACAAAGGCGTGGGAGTTATCGCCGGATCATGCGCCCCGCTGCAATCAGAATACATGCCCCGATAAAACCGGCGATCAGGTAGCCGAGCCAGCCTCCGAGAACCACGCCGAACATGCCGAGCAGGGCATTGGCGACAGCAGCGCCGATAATACCCAGAATAATATTCATGAAAACACCGTGGTCACTTTTCATGAACATTTCGGCCAGCCAGCCGGCCAGACCACCGATGATAATAGCTGCAATCCAGCCTATCTGAGCATCTTCCATGGTATTTCCCTCATTATTGTCGTTCAGCACATAGTAAAAAGATGGTCTTTGTCTGCCGGAATTTAAGGCGCAGACAAATGCAGCGTTAAATATCTGCTATGAAAGAAAACGTTCAGGGTGCGTTTTGGTTCCCGTAAAGACAGTGATCCTTGCATTGAAAGACATGCAGATACTGTTTTGCATAAAATAAATTTTATGTTGCTTGATGAAAGCCGTTAAAATAATTATCAGAAACATAAAGACCGGCATGCGGGAGTGCATTCTGAAATACAGGCGCATGTGGTCGTGAGGATGTGGGATGGGTAAATCCGGTCAGTTTTCCGGCTCAGAGAAAAAGAAAACTGCTTTGCTATGATTTATCTGCCGCCGGTTTTCTTCTTTTTATTTTCGCTGATGTTTTTCGGTGTGTGGTTCCTTGAGCGGACACGGCCGCATCTCGGGCTGTTCGGCTGTGCCTTTCTGCTGGTTTCAATCGGTGTTTTAGCTCAGGTTACATTTACACCGGCAGATATCGGGCAGAATGCAGTATTGTCCGCAACTCTATATGTTGCAGGTGTTCTGTTCTTTTCTCATGGCATTTTAGTCCGGTCAGGCAGACAGCTGCCTTATTGGTTCTATCCTTTGTTTCTGATCTCTATTGTCGGCGGAACGATTTATTATTTTTACATCGAGAGAAACCTGTTTTACCGGATCTACATTATCAATCTGGGGGTGGGGACGATTTTTCTGGCCACAGCCCTGCAGGCACGTTTTTTACTGCGCGGGAATTCCGGCGATAAATTATTATTCTGGCTGATATTGGGGCTTGGTCTGCATTTCTTTCCGCGCACAATTCTGACTGCGGAAAGAATGATGACATCACCTGTCATCGAATTTTCTGCCGGTTCGTTCTGGCTGGTGCTGCAATTCACCATTTCTGTGATCGGTGTCGTGACCGGTATCGGACTGCTGGCCGTGACATTTATGGATATGATTGCGGAGTTGCGCAAAGAACGCGACACGGATTCGCTGACCGGTCTGGCAAATCGCCGTCTGTTTTCCCAACATGTTGAGACCATGATGAGCAGGGGGCGTTCACAGGGGAAGCCCATGTGTTTTGCAATGATCGATGTGGATCATTTCAAACTGTATAATGATATTTACGGCCATGCTGCGGGGGATGAAGCTCTGAAACATGTTGCCGGTACAATCAGTGCTACGCTGCGTCGTAGCGAGGATATGGCGGCGAGAATTGGCGGTGAGGAATTCGCACTGTTCTTTTATGATTGTACAACGGAACAAGCCAGACAGTTTCTGGAAAAACTGCGTACGCAGATAGCTGCACTGAAAATCGAGCATGAGGGCTCACAGGTTTCAGCTGTTCTCACAATCAGTGTCGGCGTTGCGGAGCTTGAAAGGAATGAAGACTTTGAAAGCCTTTACCGACGGGCTGACGTGTCACTTTACAGCAGTAAAGCGACCGGCCGCGATCAGGTGACTTTTGCCTGATCTCTGCTGCGGATCAGAAGAAGAAATACCAGATCAGGACTACGACAAAAAACGGAACACCCATCATCCACAAAATACCGGCTCTTAACATCTTTGTTCTCCCTGATTGTCTTGATTTGCTTACAGGGATGTAACGCCGGTGCCGGTGTTTTGGTTCCGCAGAAATTAAACCGGTCTTGCAATGCGTGTGTTGCTATAGGGGCGTGGTTCTGAAGTAAGATGATGCCGTGCCTGTTGCTGATAGCGTTGTTCAAGCCCTGCACAACCCCAGATAATACCGACGATCAGATAGAAATGCCGCCAGTGATCGATATCGATCACATTGCCGATCAGTATATGGCCGATAAAAGCCACATAGGCGCAGAGCAGGTACGGCTGCCATGGCCGCTCACGCAGCATCAGCCTGAAGCCGAAACCCAGCGTAAGCATTGTCAGGATGATGAAAGACAGAAAGCCGAGCCAGCCATAATCCAGCAAGGCTTTCAGCCAGATATTATGGGTATCCTCTCCGAACATGGGGCCGAATTCCAGCGGACCAATGCCGAAGGGTTTTTCCATGGACAGAAGAAAACCTAGCCAATGCCGTGCAAAACGTCCCGTACGGGCGCTGTCATAATCTTGTTCAAGGCGCGCACGCTGGGTGAACAATTCGTTGATTTGCGGGATTTGCAGGGCGATCAGTAATGTAAGAGCAAGAAGAACAATTGCTGCAATACTGATCAGGATGATCTTGCCGCGAAAGCGCTGGTTCTTGCTGCCGATAAACAACAGAGCCGGAATGAGCACTAAGGATACGGCATACATGCCCCATGCTGCGCGGGAGAAGGACAGCAATACCGCAAGTGTCAGCACCAGAAATAATGCCCAATAGAGCAGGCTTTTCTGAAAAGGGCGGGTCAGAACCTGATAGATGCACCAGTTGATAGGCAGGATCAGAAAAGGGCCGAAGACATTCGGATCCTGAAATGCACCTTTGGCACGGCCATAAAGCGTAAACAGATCCGCCGCAGGTATCAGGTTGAGATAACCGCCGATACCCAGCATTCCTGTAATGACGGCAGCCGCCAGATAGCCGGTGAAAAGCGGCTGTAATCTGCGCCAGTCGCTTTCGGTGACAGCGGCGAAAAACACACTGGTCAAGGCCAGAAAATATGACACGGCAATGTAAAGCGGTGCCTTTTTCAGATCAGCCATCTGAAAAATCGAAAGCACACCGCCAATATTGAACAAGGTGAGCAGGAGCAGCAATGCCAGTGAGTTAACACTCAGCCTGAGGCCGAATAACAGCCACAGGCTAATGAGCACCAGCATCAGTATTTCATAAGGCCCCGGTTCGAAGAGAACGAAGCCGCTGAAAAAGACACCTGTTGCCAGTGACAGCCGTGCAATCCATTGCATTGCAGCTTGTCGCTGACCGCGCTCCGCCAATGCATGGAATGCTGCATCTGATGCGGATGACGCTTGCACAGGTCGGGGCACAGATCGGGGCACAGATCGGGGCACAGGTTGGGACGGATAGCTCAATAGGCGTTTTCCGTGTTCAGCAGGCGCACAGGGGTCAGGAACAGGATTTTCAGGTCGAACAGCAATGACCAGTTCTCAATATAATTGAGATCATATTCCGTACGCATGACGATTTTCTCAGGCTTGTCGATTTCGCCGCGCCAGCCATTGATCTGCGCCCAGCCGGTTACGCCCGGTTTAACTTTGTGGCGGGCAAAATAACCGTCAACCACATCATTATAGAGCATGTTGTTGGAATTGGCGCTGATCGCATGCGGGCGAGGGCCGACAAGTGAAAGACTGCCGCCTAAGGAATTGAAAAATTGCGGTAATTCATCAATCGAAGTTTTGCGGATAAAACGCCCGACACGGGTAACACGGCTGTCATTTTTGGTGACGGCCAGTTTTGCAGTCGGATCGCACTGGTCGCTATACATCGAGCGGAATTTCCAGACATTGATCACTTCATTATTAAAGCCGTGCCGCTTCTGTTTGAAGATTACAGGGCCTTTGCTGTCGAGCTTGATCGCAATAGCCGTCGCCAGCATGACCGGCGAGAACAGCACAATTCCGAACAGGCTGAAGACAATATCAAACAAGCGCTTGGCAATCGCATCCCAGTCGTTGATCGGCTTGTCGAGAATATCCAGCATCGGTACCGAGCCGATATAGGAATAAGCACGCGGACGCAGACGCATATTGGCAGCATGGGCAGAAAGACGGATATCGACCGGTAATACCCAAAGCTTTTGCATCAGCGTCAAAACCCGTTCTTCTGCGGAGATCGGCAGAGAAACGATCAGCATATCAATGCGGGCAACACGGGCAAACTCGATCAACTCGGAAATATTGCCGAGTTTCGGATAACCGGCAACAATCGGCGGAGAACGACGGTCGCCGCGATCATCAAAAATGCCGCAGATACGGATGTCATTATCCGGTTGTTTGTTGAGTTCAAGAATAAGATCTTCCGCATTCTGACCGCCGCCGACAATAACCGCGCGTCGTTCCATGCGACCACTGCGGGCGAGAATACGCATCAGCTTGGCTGCGAGAAAGCGCGATATTGTAAGGGCGATAAAACCGGAAATTACAAATCCGGCAAACCAGATGCGGGAATAAACCGCAGAAATTTTCAGCAGGAAAGCCACAATAGCCAGAACCGCAAAAACGCCGGCCCAGCAGATAATCAGCCGGCCGAGATAGCGAAACGGCTTGCGCAGCACAGAAGGGCGATAGCCGGAACTGAACTGGGCGAAAATAACATAGAGCGCGGCAGCAAGAATATTTGCAAACAAATATTCCAGCATATGGATGCTTTCAGCGCCGACATAGCTGAGATAGACAGCGATGCCGCACAGGGCGACAACAGCAAATTCCCATATGCGCATAAGCCCTGTGAACAGAGCGGGTGAAATACTTTCATTCTTGTATTGAGCGGCTACTTTCATGGCCAGCGGGCTCAATTCAACTTTTTCAGCAGGTGTGGAGGCTGCGCCGGAGTCATGCTGCTTTTGCAGCGCCTTCCTGTCGAAACTTCCTTTATGTTTTTTCTCACTCATGGGTGCACCGGCATATTAAAATTTTGCTCACAAGAAAATATAAGCAATCTATCCGTGATGAGGGTTGCTATTTTCTTATTTTTTTTAAGAGAATGCGCAGTTTAGGCCGCTATACGGGCTTTTTACGTATTGTGGTTGCCGGATAGTAAATATCCGCAATATTGCTTTATTACAGTAAAATTAAACGAATGATATTTGTATTTTAATGAAACATGGAAGCTTTACATAGTGCTTATATGTAATTTAGTTGATGCGATAGAATTGTTCAACTGCATGAGCCATATTTTCCCGGCTGAAGCGTGAGCGCAACAGCAGCGGATCAGGCATAGTTTGCTGATAATTGGCAGGGAAGGTCAGGGCTTCGCACATTTTTGCGGCGATGGCACCGGCGTCAGGTTTGCAAAGGGCATTGCTGTCTGTGCCGAATATTTCAGCAATACCGCCGACATCTGTGGCGATGATGCTGCGCTGTGCGGCCAGAATTTCCAGTGCAATATATGGCAGAGATTCCGCACGTGAAGGCAACACAAAGATTTGCCCGTGTTTGAGTGCTTCACGCACCGGCATTGCCGGATAAAAACATATGTGGTTTTCCAGTCCGAGTTGCGCAGCAAGAGCCTGATAATTCTGTTTTTGCGGCCCGTCTCCGACCATGGCACCGGTGGCAAGAGGCCGTTTGCTGGCTCTTGCTACCTTGTTCAGCTCGCTCAGCGCGCGGATAAACAAATCCGGCCCTTTCAGGTCGCGCATCATGCCGGTAAAAAGAAAGTCGGCGGCATCTGCTTCCGGTGTAACCGGTGCAAATTCATCTTTGCTGATACCGTTGCGGATCACAATATGCGCGCAGCGCGGATTTCCGACTTTTTCCTGATAGGTGTTTTCCTCATAGGCCGAGACAAAGATCAGGCCATCGGTGATCTGTTCTTGCAGGCGCTCCGCCGTGAACATGATTTTACCGGCAAGGGTTGCCGGATCAAAATGCAGGCTGCCGCCATGAGGAGAGTAAAATTTGTGCGGGCGCTGAGCCTGACTTTTATGGATGCCTATTGTGCCGAGACGGGCATAAGTCCCGCCTTTGGCACCATGTCCGTGTACAATATCCGGCTGCAGCTGCTTCAGTAATTTGCGCGTACTTAAAATAGCACCGATGTCACTGAGGCCTATTTTGCGGATGATGGGAATACGGTGCAGGCCCAGTGCCAGATCAGGCAGCATGGCAGCAAATTGCTGTTGTTCAAGTGCGCCGTCTTCGCATAATTCGCAAATCACACCGACCTGATGACCGGCTGCATTCTGCATGGCAGCCAGATCACGTATATGGCGAAACACACCGCCTATAGGGGAACGGAAGCAATGGATAATCCGCAAAGATTTTTGCTTCACAACAGCCTCGTCTCAGGAAGGATGAATTCTGGTCTGTCCGTGATGATCAGAATAACCGTTCGCGGACATAGATTGTATCGCCTGGAAGGATAGGATCTGTAATACGTACCCGTCCGGTAAAGATTTTGCCGTTGATCTGGCGGGTAATGTCCACGCTTTCCTGATTGGCGCGCGGTGTAAAGCCGCCGGAAGCTGCAATAGCCGTTTGTGCAGTCATGCCCGGTACGTAAGAATATTGTCCGGCGCCGCCGACTTCACCCATGATGAAGACAGGACGGTAGCGGTCGATTTCCACGCTGACGTCAGGATTGCGGATATAGCCGCCGCGCAGCTTTGAAGCGATGGTGGCTTCTAGCTGTTTTACTGTTTTGCCGCGTGCAGGTACGCTGCCGATCAGCGGGAAGGCAATATAGCCGGATTGATCGACGGAATATGTATTGCTTAAACCGGCCTGTTCAAAAACGGTGATGCGCAGACGGTCGCCGGAGCCGAGAATATACGGCTGGTTCAGCGCTTCGTGGAATGCCGGAGGAGCAGGGCGATAGCTGGTGCAGCCTGACAATACCAGACAGGTTACGCCCAAAGCTGCCATAAAAACACGTGTTTTCATTCTGCTCTTTTCCTTATCCCGTTCTGATTGCTTTGGTGTCAGAACCCACCAGCTCATATTATATGCGTCAGGTTCCGTTGCGCATTTCATAGCTGTGCAACGGACATCTGTCTGATGGTGATTATTGAATTATTAGGGTTAATATGGCGTAAAGACTAAAAGCTAAAATCTGTTGTACTGATAAAATTATCTTTAAATACAAACTGCTAAAGTAAAGTCCTGATACGCCCTTAGTATCAAGGGTGAGGGGAAAATACAGGGTTTAACCCTATAGTTACCTTGATGATTTACCATAAGAGTCCTGTGCAGGATTATGGGGATCGGGTCAGTGATGCGTGATGCAGCAGAAAATGCGGAAATTGATATCGGAGCGCTGTTTGCCGCTCTGAAGCGCAACTGGCTGTTCATTCTATTGGGCGCACTCCTGTTTGCTCTGCTGACATGGGGCGTTGCGCAGTTTCTCCCGCCTTATTACCGTTCCGAAGCGCGTATTCTGATTGAAGCACGGGAAACTGTCTTCACGCGCCCGAATGTCGGATCGGAAACGGATCGTCCGCTGCTGGATCCGGAAGCCGTGAAATCGCAGGTAGAGCTGATCAGCTCTGCTAAAATCCTTGCAAAAGTAGCCGCCGATCTGAAGCTTGAAGATTATGCGGAATTCTATCCGAAAACCATGTCGCCGGTGAAACAGGTTCTGGTATTGCTGGGATTGCGCCCTGATCCGCGCACGATTCCGGTATCAGAGCAGGTTCTCACCCGTATGCGCGAGAATTTACAGGTCTATGCTGTAACCGGCTCGCGGGTGATTGTGGTTGAGTTTGTCTCCAAAAATCCGCAAGTCGCAGCCGATGTCGCCGATAAAATTGCGGATGAATATATTGCAGCACAGGCCGCTGCCAAACGCCAGCTGACAGGCGATGCAACCGGTTGGCTGGAGCCGGAAATTGAACGACTGACGAAGAAGGTGCGTGAGGCAGAAACCAAAGTCGCTGATTTCCGCGCGGCAAGCGATCTTCTCAATACCAGCAATAATACTTCTCTTGCCACGCAGCAAATGTCCGATATTTCATCGGAACTGTCGCGTCTGAAAGCTGAGCGTGCCGCCAGTGAGGCTAAAGCTGAGAGCATTCGCACTGCGCTTAAAAACGGCGTGCCGATCAATAGCCTGCCAGAAGTTATGTCCTCCGGTATTATGCAGCAGCTGAATGAGCGCCGCGGAGCGCTGATGGCCGAGATTGCCAATCTGTCGACAACGCTGCTCGACGGGCATCCGCGTATTCAGGGCTTGCGTGCGCAGCTCGCCGATCTTGACCGGCAGATCCGGCAGGAAGGCAATACAATTCTGAAAAGCCTCGATAATGAGGTGACGACTGCCCGCAGCCGCGAGCAGGAGCAGACCCGTGAACTCAATCGTCTGAAAGCACAAGCTGCCGAGGCTGGCAGTCAGGAAGTTGAACTGCGTGCTTTGGAGCGTGATGCTGCTGCCCAGCGCGATTTGCTGCAAGCCTATCTGGCGCGCTATCGCGAGGCTTCCAGCATTGCTGATCGTACGGATCAACCTGCAGATGCACGGATTTTCTCAACGGCAACTGTTGCAGGGGCACCGTATTTCCCTAAAGTGCTGCCTATGGTCAGCATGAGTTTCGTTGCGGGCCTGTTGCTGTTGTCGGTTTTTGTTTTATTGCGTGAACTTTTCAGTGGTCGCGCTATGACAACAAATCCTGTCAGAGCTGTCAGGGGACAAAATCTCTGGGGCGATGAATATGGTGCTGTTGCACAGAATTTTAGTCCTGCGCATAATAAAACCGCACAGATTGATAATAAGCTGATTGTGCAGCCGGCTCCCGAGCCTGTTTCCGATAAAAATGAGATGGTAGAGCAGCCTATGGCCCGTCCTGAAATTGATGTTGAAACAATTCAGCGTATCTATGACAGCTATACTGTGTCCGAGCCGGATGCCACGGAAGAACCTGATCCGGCATCGGATGATATTTATGCGCCCAACGGTGTGGCGGCAATTGCCAGCCGTCTGATGTTGCAGGAGCGCCGCCGCATCATTCTGATCTCGCCGGAAGGCGATGCCGGTTCTGCCGGTAGTGTGCATCTGCTGCGTGAGCTGGCTGACCGCAGCCTGCGGGTGTTGCTCGTTGATATGACCGGCAATGGTGCTGTCAGTCAGGCAATGCTGGACGGCAACAGGCCTGCAGGCATTACCGACCTGCTGCTCAATGTGAAGCAGTTCACCGATATTATTCACGGCGATTTATATTCGGATGCGGATGTGATTCCGA
The DNA here is from genome assembly GCF_020341615.1 of Pseudochrobactrum sp. XF203. Taxonomy (NCBI): domain Bacteria; kingdom Pseudomonadati; phylum Pseudomonadota; class Alphaproteobacteria; order Hyphomicrobiales; family Brucellaceae; genus Pseudochrobactrum; species Pseudochrobactrum sp. XF203. The sequence goes on from NZ_CP084392.1 coordinate 1,198,952, forward strand.
CAGGTCTTTCTGATCCGAAAACCGCTATGGCACAGGCCGAGCGTCTGCCGGTGATTTTTGAAGCGCTGGAAACGGCCTATGATTTCGTGCTGGTGGAAACCGGTGCATCCTCTGCCGAACAGGCGCTGAACCTCGACAGCGATACATCCGTTTTTGTGATGAATGTGTTCGACAGCGAAGATCAGGCTGTGGCGCAGACTGCACTGGCATTCCATGAGGCGGGTCAGGATGATGTGACCATTCTGATGGTACCGCACGCATAAAAACGGATTAAGCGCTTCTACGCAGCTTGCTGCGTAATTTTTTCACCAGCGGCCAGAGATGTTTGTTGGTTTTAATCCGATAGACAAGACCTGAGCGCAGCTGATTGAATGTTGCGCTCAACCGGCCTTTGAATGTCAGCGCGATATGGCTGTCATAAAGCGGCTGCTCAATATCGCACCAGTCGCGTTTGTATTTCTCCTCGCCGATACCGAAGCTGAAATAATCCAGCTTGTCATCAATGGCAGCGGCAATCGCTTCGTAAAACAGAAAATCTCCGGGGCTGGCGGTGACCAGATCATCATCGGCGAAAGCACCGAATTCCACAGTCAGACCGCGTTGCAGTGGTGTCTGGCCGTCTGGGCTTTGCCAATAGGCGCAGCCAATGACCGCACGCGGTTTTCCGGCAACTTCAAGAACATGCAGGCGATATTGTCTGCGCGTGTCATTTTCCGGTGCAGCGAAGAGTTTCTGGAAAAAACGGTTCAGATCATCGCCGGTAAAGCTGTTGGCAATGCCCTGTTTGGCAAAGCGCTGGCTTTTCATCGCATAAAAATCATTGAATGCAGTGCTGTTTTCCGCATCACCATCTGCGGTATAAATCCGCCATGCACCTGTTTCATCATAACGGCGGGCATGCTGGCGGTGCTTTTTGCGTTTGCGCGAGGCATTGCTGCGCTCAAGCACAGTGTCAAAACTGTCTGGCAGAGTGGCAATCAGCGCCGGATTCGGATTGCGCTGATGGGGGAGGCTGAGCAGCGGATTATTATATCCGAGCCAGCTCTGCATCTGACGGGTGAGGGATAGCAGTGTAATATCCGGCCGCGCTTCTTTCAGGCAGGCAATCAGTGCAGTGATATGGTCTTTGCTGATGTGTTGCGCAAAAGCCGGAAACAGAACCGGAAAATTGCAATTGGCATGGGAACCGCCGGCAAAGCGCGCAACATGCTTGTGGTTTTGTTTGATAACCTCAAGCGGCAATAACAAAGCAGGGCTGTCATCAATAAACAGCGCCAGCACAAGACAGTCAGGATTCACATTTTGCTGCCAGAGCCGTGTCCAGAGTGCGGACTGGGCTATACCATGGACCGTCTTGTCATTGCTCCAGAGTGGCAGAGCCTCATGAATGTCGGAATAACAGACTGTGCGGATCATAATCAGCGGGCTTTAGGCGGCTGAACCATCCACCACAACAGATACATGGCCGGAAGTATCCACAAAAAGCCGGTGAAGAAGAAATAAGCAAGCTGTACCCAGACCGAGGACTGGCCAAGATGGGCAACCGCAATCATGGTTGCAAGCAGCGCATAAACTGCAATCAGCAGAACAAGCAGCACGGTTCCGATCAGTTTTTTTAGTCTTACAGGCATATTTCTCTCTCCGTCACCACTCTCATACACCAGACAGCACTGAATCTGAAATGATTTTCGTCTCCGCTTCGTCACTGGATTTATGAAAGGGGTAATAAAAACAGCGTCTGCGTGTCGCGTGTTGTTGTCTTGTATTCGCGGTGCGCATGCGGCATGTATCTGCGGGGGTAAAACTCAGTCGGAGCAGGATTGATGATAACAGACTATGCCGCATTACCGGCAACACAACAGCCGGTCAGTGCCAACCACGACAAGAACCGTAAAATGGTGCGGTGGTGGCTTTATGCGGTATTCGTTGTACTGATCGCAATTGTCATGGTGGGCGGTGCAACCCGTATGACCGGCTCCGGTCTGTCTATTACCGAATGGAAGCCTATCCATGGCGTTATCCCGCCGCTGAACCATGCGGAATGGCTGGAAGAATTCGATAAATACCGCCAGATCCCGCAATATCAGCAGATCAACAAGGGTATGGCACTGGAAGAGTTCCAGTTCATTTTCTGGTGGGAATGGGCGCATCGTATGCTGGCGCGTTTCGTCGGTTTTCTGGTGGCTGTTCCGTTGATTTTCTTTTGGGTAACAGGACGCTTGCAGGACGGTTTGAAAGCGCGGATGCTCGGCATTCTGGCGCTGGGCGGCTTGCAGGGCGCTATCGGCTGGTGGATGGTGGCATCGGGTTTGAGCGTGCTGACATCGGTGAGCCAGTATCGCTTAGCTGTGCATCTCACTATGGCCTGCGTAATTATTACCGCCGTGTTTTATGTTGCGCGCGGGCTTGCTGAATATACGGAAAAACCAGCGCCGCGTGGCTTGCAACGCTTTGCAGGCTGGCTCGTTCTGGCAATTCTGGTGCAGATTTATCTTGGCGGGCTGGTTGCGGGGCTGCATGCCGGTCTGACCTATAATACATGGCCGCTGATGGATGGCGCGATTATCCCTTCAGATCTGTTCATCAACCAGCCTTACTGGCGCAACCTGTTTGAAAATCCGAAGACCGTGCAATTCATTCACCGGATGTTTGCCTATACGGTGCTGGTGCTGGCTGTGCTGCATGCTGTACAGGCGCATCGCCATGCTGCCGGTACAACTCACGCGCGACGCTCTGTTGTGCTGCTCGGCCTGATCCTGATGCAGGCGGCGATCGGAATTATTGCCTTGCTGACAATGGTGCCGATTGAGTGGGGCCTTGCCCATCAGGGATTTGCATTGGTGGTGCTGAGCTTTGCTGTTGCCCATTGGCGCGCCTGTAAAGGTGCATATGAGATGCGTACAGCGTAACAAAAAGCCCCGCAAATGCGGGGCTTTTTTATGGGTAAAGCTGTAGCCTTAATCTGCGCAGCGCGGTGGCGATTTTCAACTCACGCTCTTCATCTGCAGCATTACCGTCTTCATGATGCCACGCGGCTGAGAGACAGCCATAGCAAAAGGCATAATCAAGAATATAGGCCGCAGGCTTGTTGATAATCTCTGCAAAATATTGCGCCATTTCTGCAGCGCGCTGCATATTAAGGCACAAATCATCACGGTCGAGCGGATTGTAGAACAGATTGGCGCAATCAAAGGCAGCATCACCGCACAATCCGTGCGGATCAATTGCCAGCCAGCCCCGTGCACTGCGAATGATATTCTCATGATGAAGATCGCCATGCAGGGCGATGATTTCATGAGGTTGTCTGAGCAGGGATGCCGCGAGATCGGCTGCTTCCGTGTAAATATCCGCTTTCTTTCCCGCCAGATCAAACAGGCTTTTGAAATGCTTGAGCAGCGGCTGTAATTCAGACGGCAGAACCCGACCGGAGGGACTGTGTAAAGCGCGGATCACTTCGCCGGCAATACGGATGGCATCTGCATCATGCCCGGCTTCAAGATGGGCTTTGAGGTCATAGTCACCGGCATATTCCAGCAACATCATCACCGGATCATGCGTGAGGCCGAGCAGCCTGATCGCACCATGTCCGTCACGCTCGCGCAGATAATAGGCACCGCGCAGCTCCTCATGACCTGCAGGCTTGAGCACTTTAACAATCACCGGAGACTGTTCCTCTCCGGTGATTATTGCTTTCCAGATATGACTGGAATTGGTGTCAGCGAGCAGTGTTGCAGAGGCAATCTGCCAATGTGCCGGAAATACCGGCTTTATCACTGTTTGCTGTTCCATAGGCGATGAATGCTCCGGTTAACGCAGACCCAGCATCAGGTTCATATTCTGCACGGCTGCCCCCGATGCACCTTTGCCGAGATTATCCAGCACGGCGACCAGATTGATCTGCTTGCCGCCTTCAGAACCGAAGACATAAAGATTCATACCATCTGTATCTGCCAGCATTTCGGCATCGACACGCGCCATGGCGCTGCTTTCTTCAAGCGTGACAACGCGCACGATTTTCTGACCGGAATAATGCGCCTTCAGCTCATTATGCACGTCTTCCAATGTCGGTTTGCCTTTGAGCAGATCGAGATGGACCGGAACCTGCACAATCATACCCTGCGCAAAACGGCCGACACTTGGTGCAAAAATCGGCGCATGGTCGAGTTTGCCATACATCTGCATTTCCGGCAGATGCTTGTGCTTGAGTGTCAGGCCATAGAGGAAGTTGTTTTCCTTCATATGTTCCGGATGGTTCACATCTTCCATCTGGGCAATCATCTGCTTGCCGCCGCCGGTATAGCCGGATACCGCATTGACGGTGACAGGGTAATCGCTGTTCATCAGCCCTGCATCGCGTAGCGGGCGGATAAGCGAGATTGCACCGGTCGGATAGCAACCCGGATTGGCAACCAGACGGGCTTCGCGGATACGCTGCGCCTGCAAGGCTTCCAGTTCGGCAAAACCATAGACCCAGTTGGAATGGGTACGGTGCGCGGTTGACGTGTCGATAATACGGGTGGAATGGCCTTCAAGCAGGATCACCGCTTCACGCGAGGCATCATCCGGCAGGCAGAGAATAGCAATATCAGCCGAGCGCAGCAGGTCAGCGCGCAAATCTTTATTGCGTCGTTCTTCTTCCGGAATAGACAGGACTTCCAGATCAGTGCGACCGGCAAGGCGGGTGCGGATCTGCAGACCCGTTGTGCCATGTTCGCCGTCAATAAAGATTTTCGGTTTCATTTGAATTTTGCCTTAATGGTAGAGAATTCAGAGTGTTAGGAGTTATTGCTGAATCATTCTGTCAAACAGTTGATTCATTTTGTGAGACTAAAGCATTTCCGGCAAAAGCGGGAACCGGTTTTGCCTGAGGACAATGCGTAAAATCAAACAGTTGGAGCAGTGCCAGTGATTCAATATTCACCGGAACCGCTTTAACGTGCGGCTTTCTTTTCCGCAAGCAGACCCAGATAATGCATGGCAATTGTCGCGCCTGCAATGGCTGTTATATCGGCATGGTCATAGGCCGGTGCAACCTCTACAATATCAGCGCCAACAATATCAATTTTGCCGAGCTGACGCAGCACCGAGAGCATTTTTGCCGAGGACGGGCCGCCTGCAACCGGTGTGCCTGTACCGGGTGCATAGGCCGGATCAAGGCAATCAATGTCGAAAGTGACATAGGTTTTGCGCCCCTGTGTACGGATTTCAATCGCCTGCACAATGTCTTTGGCGCTCATATCTTCAACATCGTGACCATAGAGAATCTGAATGCCGCAATCTTCCGGCGCATGGGTGCGGATACCGATCTGGATAGATGCGGTTGGGTCAATAATGCCGTCGCGTACCGCACGGGCAACAAAGGAGCCGTGATCGATACGCTTGCCGTCATCAAACCATGTGTCCTGATGGGCATCAAACTGCACTAAGGCCAGCGGGCCATATTTCTCGGCATGGGCTTTGAGGATCGGCCATGTCACAAAATGATCGCCGCCAAGCGACACCAGAAAAGCATCATTGGCGATCAGTTTAGCGGCTTCCTGCTCAATGGTGGCCGGTGTGAGCTGGTGATTGCCGTAGTCGAGCAGGCAGTCGCCGTAATCAATTACCGCCAGATTTTCAAACAGATCGCGCTGAAACGGATATTGCGGATCATTATCAAAGATCGCTGCGGCACGGCGAATAGCCTGCGGGCCAAAACGGGCGCCCGGCCTGTTGGAAACGGCTGCATCAAACGGAATGCCCCAGACCACCGCATCGGCATTGCTCACATCTTTACTATAGAGACGCCGCATAAAGGAGAGGGCACCGGCATGAGTAGGGTCGGTTGCGGCTCCCTTGATCGTCTGAGCCGTAAAAGCATTGTCGATGGATTTATGCGCCATGAAGTAACACCGTAAGCTGAAACAAAACTGACGATACAAGCTGTAGCGTCTTTTGGCGGGCTGATAAAGCGGGCGTCCGATATTTAAATTGCTGAGAATTATCGGGCGCAGAGTTGCGATTGTGATGTGCCGCGTTCTGCATGCAGATAGTGCTTTTCTATTCATCCGAGGGGACATTATGCAAAGCAGGGTAATCAATGTTTTTGTGGTTTCAGCACTGGCGGTTTTAGCAGCAGGCTGTGTCACGGATCAGAAAGCGGCGCAGGCTCAACTTGAGCAGCAGTCTGTGCTGGGTTTGAACTGGGTTCAGCAGTCAGGTGAATATGAGGCACTGGCTTATCAGGCTTTCAATATTGCCCGCAGAGCGTTTGATACGGCAAAGGTGGAAGACGGGCGTAAGAAGGCTGTGATTGTTGATCTGGACGAGACAATGATCGACAATTCTGCCTATGCCGCATGGCGGGTGGAGAATGGTGTGCCTTATACCAAGCCGACATGGGCGCGCTGGATGGCGGCGCGACAGGCAACGACCATTGCCGGAGCGGTGTCTTTCGCCCGTTATGTCAATTCCCATGGCGGGCGGATGTTTTATATCTCCAATCGTGATGACACATCTTATGCTGCTACGGTCGAAAACCTGCAAAAACTCGGTTTTCCCGGTGTATCGCGTGAAACGGTTCTTCTGCGCACAACACAGTCAAACAAGCAGCCGCGTTTCGATTGGGTAAAATCCAAAGGCTATGATGTTGTGGTTTACGCCGGTGATAATCTCAATGATTTTGGCACTGAATATTACGGCAAGAATAATAGTGAGCGCCGGTTGCTGGTTGCTGCACAACAGAACAAGTTCGGCTCAAAATTCATCATGCTGCCAAACCCGAATTACGGTGACTGGATCAGTGGCATGGCAACAGAATATTACAAGCAAACACCGGCGAGACAGCTGGAAATCAACCGTGAGAATTTAAAAGTCTGGAAGGGCTGATTTGGATAAGTTCAGGAACCGGCTCTGCGCCATTCATAGAGCATATCCGGTTCTTTTTCTTCATTGCCGCTGCCGTCGGTTTTACCAATCGCGATAAAACCGTGTTTCTCATAGAATTGCTGTGCCTGAATATTTCGCTGAAATGTCCATAATTGCAGATGCGGAAATGTTGTTTGTGCCTGTCTGAGTAAAGCACTGCCAATACCGTGCCCCTGAAAATCCGGCAGAATATAGAGTTGCTCAATCCAGCCTGTTTTAAAGGCAATAATACCAGCCATATCAGGGGAAAATGCTGCCCAGACCTCGCATTGTTCAAAAACGCAGTTTTCATAAAACCATTGATCTTCTTGCGGTGTATGCAAGCCTTTCAGCCATGGCAGGCTATTGTCGAAGGCCGCCCGGTGGATGCGGGAAGCCTGCGCCATATCCTGCAAGTCCAGACGCCGGAACGTAAAACGATTGGCTGTCATCGGGCTTGTGTCCCGTGCGTATTGAAGCCATAGGCGCGTTCAACGCGGGCAATCCGTAAAGCATAGGTTTCATACCATGCTGCGCGTCCCTGTTTCTGCGCTGCCAGATGGTCGACATTGCGCTTCCAGTTGCGAATGCTTTCTTCATCGCGCCAGTAGGAGTTGGTAATGCCGAAGCCACTTGCATCCCGCACGCTTTCAATGCCGAGAAACCCGTCCTGCTTTTCCGCTAGTTCAACCATCTGACCGGCCATTTCGCCATAGCCCGTGTCATCATCTGTCGTGCGCTGCGATGAAAAAGCAACGATGTAATAAGGTGCAGCGGGAAGTGTGGCGAAAGGAGAGTGATTGTGCATGAAACAGAATCCTGCGGCTTGATGATGTCGAACATAAGAGACACAAGACGCAGGAGACAGCGGCTATGCTGTCGCATGAAATAAAAAAGCGGATCCGAAGATCCGCTTTCTTAATATTGGAAGTGCTAAAGATATTAGCGCTTGGAGAACTAAGCCCCAAAGCGCGATTAGCGCTTGGAGAACTGGAAGCTACGACGGGCTTTCGCCTTACCGTATTTCTTACGTTCTACAACACGGCTGTCGCGTGTCAGGAAGCCGCCTTTTTTCAGCACTGCGCGCAGAGCTGGTTCGTAGTAGGTCAGGGCTTTTGAAATGCCGTGACGAACCGCACCAGCCTGACCGGACAGACCACCGCCGGCAACAGTCGCAATAATGTCAAACTGACCAGTGCGGTTTGTTGCAACGATTGGCTGCTGCAGAACCATCTGCAGAACCGGACGAGCAAAATATGCGTTGAACTCTTTGCCGTTCACGATGATTTTGCCTGTGCCTGGCTTTACCCAAACGCGTGCAATCGCATCTTTACGCTTACCGGTCGCATAAGAACGTCCGAGAGCGTCGACTTTTTTAACGTGAACAGGAGCTTCAGGAGCAGCAGCTGCTGCAACTGTGCCAAGTTCTTCGAGCGAGTTGAGCTGCTCAGCCATTATGCGTTCCTCTTATTTTTGCTGTTCAAAGCGCCGATGTCGAGGACTTCTGGCTGCTGTGCTTCGTGCTGGTGGTCAGCGCCTGCATAAACGCGCAGGTTTTTCATCTGACGACGGCCGAGCGGACCGCGCGGAACCATACGTTCAATCGCCTTCTCAACAACGCGTTCCGGGAAACGGCCTTCGAGGATCTGACGAGCTGTACGTTCTTTAATGCCGCCTGGGTGGCCAGTGTGCCAGTAGTAAACCTTGTCGGTGTACTTCTTGCCGGTCAGAACAACCTTGTCCGCATTGATGATGATGACATTGTCACCGTCGTCAACGTGTGGGGTAAAGGTTGGTTTGTTCTTACCGCGCAGAATGTTGGCGACCTGAGAAGCGAGACGACCGAGAACAACGCCTTCAGCGTCGATCAGGATCCACTTCTTCACCACTTCTGCTGGCTTCTGGGAAAAAGTTGCCATTGAAGTTATCCTTGGAAATAATCCTTGCAACAGAGACTGGAGCAAGGCTTTTTTTGTTGCTTGTGTTGCGGCAGAAATCTGCGCGTAACAAATGAAAACCGCTCATCTTTGACAGATGTACGCTTTCTGGCTGTCCAATACAGTGCCTGTGAGTGGGCGTCAAGTGTGTTGAATTTGCATATACTTGTAATTATCTTTTAAAATCAATGTGTTAAAATTGCGGTATTATATTACCCTATAAAAATCCGGTGATTTTTACTCTATATTTTCGTCCGGACTGCCGCATCACTTCAATTGCCCGCATTTTATGCCTAGATTATATCTTCTGCACAATGTGATGCATAGCAGCATGAAAACGGAGAATGCCATGAATGAAACGGAAGTCAGATCTATCCTGCAAACCAAGCATGTGATCGCGCTGGTCGGCGCTTCTCCGAATGAGGATCGTCCAAGCTTTGGTGTGATGAAATATCTGCTGGAGCATGGTTATAAAGTTATTCCGGTCAATCCGGGGCAGGCGGGTAAGCAGATATTGGGGCAGACAGTTTATGCCTCGCTCTCCGATATTCCGGAGAAGATTGATATTGTCGATGTCTTTCGCGCATCCAATGCCGTGCCTGCAATTGTCGATGAAATCCTGGCACTGAAAACACAGCCGGATGTTTTGTGGTTGCAGCTTGAAATCACCCATGAAGAGGCTGAAGCCAAAGCCCGCGCTGCCGGAATAAAGGTGGTGACAAATATGTGCACCAAACAGCAGCATCAGCGTCTGATCGGCGCCTGATTTTAGCTTTATGTGACATTGCGGTTCAAAATTTCTGTTTTGCCGCAATGTAAATCTGCGGGTAATTTATAGATGTGCCTGCGGAAAAAGATAATAGTTTGCGTGTATTATAGTGATAAGCGGAATCTTTTTCTTTGCTTGTGCGGGAGTAAAATTCTAACCTGACCCAAATTGTTTATTTTGGGGAGTAGAGAATGTCTAAGCGCAGCCCGGGTTTTGATACACTTGCTATTCATGCAGGCGCAAAACCGGATCCGACAACCGGTGCCCGCACCACGCCGATTTATCAGACTGCATCTTATGTTTTTGATGATGTGGATCATGCTGCCGCTTTGTTCGGCCTGCAGGCATTCGGCAATATCTATACCCGTCTGACCAACCCGACCACAGCCGTACTGGAAGAGCGCGTTGCAGCGCTTGAAGGCGGTACAGCTGCCGTTGCGACTGCATCCGGTCATGCTGCCCAGCTGCTGGTTTTCCATAATCTGCTGCGCACCGGCGATAATTTCATCGCTGCAAACAAGCTTTATGGCGGTTCGATCAATCAGTTCGGTAATGCTTTCAAGTCTTTCGGATGGGAAGTGCGCTGGGGTGATGTGGACGATGTTTCCAGCTTCGAGAAACAGATCGATGACAAAACCCGTGCGATCTTTGTTGAAAGTCTGGCCAATCCGGGCGGTATCGTTGTTGATATCGCAGCGATTGCGGAAATCGCGCATAAGCACGGTCTGCCGCTGATCGTTGATAATACAATGGCATCGCCATATCTGATCCGTCCGATCGAACATGGCGCAGATATTGTTGTGCACTCGCTGACTAAATTCATTGGCGGTCACGGCAATTCCATGGGCGGTATTCTGGTCGATGGCGGTACATTCGACTGGTCGAAATCCGGCAATTATCCGATGCTGAGCGAGCCGCGTCCTGAATATGCCGGTGCGGAACTACACAAAACTTTCGGCAATATTGCTTTTGCCATTGCAGCACGCACACTCGGTTTGCGTGACTTTGGTCCGGCGATTTCTCCTTTCAACTCGTTCCAGATTCTGGCCGGTATTGAAACTCTGCCGCTGCGTATGCAGCGCCATTGCGACAATGCGCTGAAAGTAGCGAAATGGCTGGAAAAGCACGAGAAAGTTTCATGGGTGCGTTATGCCGGCCTGCCGACCGACAAATATCATGCTTTGCAGCAGAAATATTCGCCTAAGGGTGGCGGCGCGGTTTTCACCTTCGGTCTGAAGGGCGGTTATGAAGCCGGTAAGACTTTTGCGAACTCGCTGGAACTGTTCTCACTGCTGGCCAATATCGGTGATACGCGCTCGCTGGTTATTCATCCGGCATCCACGACGCATCGCCAGCTGACGGATGAGCAGAAAGTTGCTGCCGGTGCAGGTCCTGAAGTGGTGCGTTTGTCGATCGGTATTGAAGATGCTGACGATATTATCGCTGATCTTGAACAGGCTTTGGCAAAGATCGCCTGATGAAGTCGCTGTTGCTGCCTGTAAACACAGAGTCTGAACCGGAACTTGGTGTGCCCGCTGAAGGGCGCGTCATTTCCGGCGATCCGCAGTTCAGAACATGGAATGCGGAGGAGACCTCAGACGGGCTTTACGCGGGTATCTGGGAGTCGACGGTTGGTAAATGGCATGTCGCTTATGATGAGTGGGAGTTCTTCCAGCTGATCAGCGGTGTGTCTGTGGTGACAGAAGAGGGCAAAGAGCCGGTCACTTTGCGGGCAGGCGATAGTTTCATCATCAGGCCGGGCTTTAAAGGTACATGGGAAGTGATTGAAACGACTCGTAAAACCTATGTGATAAAGCTTTAAACTTATATTGTCTGAAATAGAAATGCCGCGTCCTATGGGACGCGGCGTTTTTGTTTTTACCATTCCAGTTTCAAGCTTTGCATGCCGTGGAAATGATAGGTGTCGCCATAAAGCGGTGGCTCGGCAAAGCGGATATTCGGCAGGCGTTTGAACAATGTTGCCAGAGAAACCTGCATTTCCAGACGTGCCAGCGGTGCGCCGATACAGAAATGAATACCCGCTCCGAAGGAGACGTTCTTCTGATCCGGACGCTCCGGCCAGAAACGGTCCGGCTGGTCAAATGCCTGATAATCGCGGTTGCCGGAACCAAGCAACAGGCCAAGCTGTTCACCGGCTTTGAGCGTTACGCCTTCAGTAATTTCAGTCTCATTATAGGTATAGCGGGTGAACATATGCAGCGGCGCATCAAAGCGCAGGCTTTCTTCAACAACAGCTGCAGTTGATTCCGGCGTTGCAAACAGAACGCGATGATCCAGACCGCTTTGCAGAATGGTTTTCACTGCATTGCCTGTCTGATTGACCGTTGCTTCATGGCCGGCATTGAGCAGCAGGATACAAGTGGTAATCAGCTCGTCTTCCGAGAGCTTGGCACCATTTTCCTCAGCGGCCAGCAATAGGCTCAACAGGTCATCACCCGGATTTTTGCGGCGCTGCGCAGCATAGTCACGCAGATAGTCGGAGAATTCTTTGGCCGCCTGATTGGCACTGTCTTCCACTTCACGTGTCGCATTGTGCATATACATATTGACCATACGATGCGACCAGTCGAGCAGTTGCGGGGCATTATCTGTTGGTACACCCAGCATTTCGGCAATCACAACAACCGGAATAGGGGTGGCGAAAGCCGGCATCAGGTCGACATGACCCTGATGCTCAAAGCCGTCAATCAGCTCATTGGCGAGCTTTTCAATACGCGGGCGCAGGCGCTCGACCTGACGGGAGACAAAAGCGCGATTAACAAGAGTGCGCAGGCGGGTATGTACCGGCGGCTCAATCTCGAGCATGGAGTGACGCTCAACACCGTCGAAATCTTTGAGATGTTCGCGATTGATTGCATTGGCACGATAACCGCCCGGCTCTTCACGCCCAAAACGGCGGTCGCGGAACAGCTTGTTGATATCGTCATAGCCGGCAAAGCACCAGAAACCGTAATCTTCCCAGAAAAATACCCGCGCATTGTGATGCAACCATGCGTAAGCCGCATAGGGATTCTGTACAAATTCCGGTTGATGCGGATCAATACGCACATGACGGGTAGCAGGATCAAAATGGAGATAATCGGGTTTTACAGGGGCGCTCGGGAAATGACTCATCAGGCTTTCATCGCATTGGCATTAAAAGAGAATTTGCTATGCGACTATAAAGGCAGATGGCGAGAAAATGCAGCGTGACAAAGCGCGGCATGGGGGCGGATTTGATTAAATACGCTATTCGTTAAGGTTGTGGTGTTGCAGGTAAAATTTTTGCAGCAGTATCAAATAATGTATATAGTTCAGAACCCAAAAAATAAAGTGAGCCAACAATCGCCAAGGCTACAAAACAGGCAATAAGACTATATTCAACTGCAGATGCGCCATTTTGTGATTTCCAGAATTTTTGTTTTTGCATAGTTTTCACCTGATACGATGGTTAATCGAATAGGCCACTAGAGAAATCCGCCCGGCTGTTGCCGGACGGTTTCGAAACTTTAAACTTAATAAGCTAGCCACTTATTGTTAGTTGCTAGCAGGAGGGGTAGTTGCAGTTTGAAGAGCACTACCAACGGTATTGAATGTTGCCTGGATACGAGTGCCGAGGAAGGTTACAGCACCGATAATTACAACAGCGATCAGAGCGGCAATCAGGCCGTATTCGATTGCAGTTGCACCGTCTTCATTTTTGCGGAAGCGCTTAAAAATTGCTTTCATTGCCTTAACTCCAGATAGTTCTTTTCGTTATGGTCTTGCTGACCTGTTACGACTTATAGCCCGAAGAGTGTTTTTCAAGACTTAAATTACATAGTAAATGAAGTTTAAGCATTGAACTTGCTTAATGAATTATTTTTATTGTGCCTGTCGTGAATTGTTTTTTATATTCATAAATTAAAATGTGATTGTGTTTTCAATACCTTAAATGATGTTTTCAAAAAGAAATGCCCCTGAGACGTTGCTTGGTCTCAGGGGCATAAATATTCGGATCATCGGAAAGCAGACGGAATATCAATGAAAAACCGTTTATTTCCTGACGGAAGAATTAAAAATCCCAGTCATCATCTTCTGTAGCAACGGCTTTACCGATCACATAGCTGGAGCCGGAACCGGAGAAGAAGTCGTGATTCTCATCAGCATTCGGTGAAAGCGATGACAGGATCGCCGGATTAACATTGGTCACAGTGCTCGGGAACAGTGGCTCATAGCCGAGATTCATCAGCGCTTTATTCGCATTATAGTGCAGGAATTTTTTGACATCTTCGGTCAGACCGGTGCCGTCATAAAGCGCTTCTGTATATTTGGTTTCAACTTCATAGAGATCGAGCAGCATCGCGAAGGCGAAATCTTTCAGCTCTTCCTTGCGGGCTTCGCTCTCTTTTTCCAGAGCCACTTGATATTTGTAGCCGATATAGTAACCGTGCACGGCCTCGTCACGGATAATCAGGCGGATAAGATCGGCAGTATTGGTCAGCTTGGCGCGGCTCGACCAGTACATTGGCAGATAGAAGCCGGAATAGAACAGGAAGCTTTCCAGATATACGCTGGCAATTTTGCGCTTCATCGGATCATCAGATTTATATTCATTGATGATCAGAGCCGCTTTGCGCTGCAGATGCGGGTTTTCCTCACTCCAGCGATAGGCATCATCCACATCCGGTGTCGAGCACAGAGTGGAGAAGATCGAGGAATAGGAGCGGGCATGAACCGCTTCCATGAAGCTGATATTCGACAATACAGCTTCTTCATGCGGGGTCACAGCATCCGGCATCAGGCTGATTGAGCCGATAGTGTTCTGGATAGTGTCCAGCAGGGTCAGGCCGGTGAAAACACGGATGGTCAGTGTTTTCTCTGCCGGTGTCAGCGTGCCCCAGGACGGAATATCATTGGACAACGGAACTTTTTCCGGCAGCCAGAAATTACCGGTCAGACGGTTCCATACTTCGAGATCTTTATCATCCTCAATACGGTTCCAGTTAACAGCCTTGGTGGCGCAGACGAGTTTAGGTTGGGCGTTCATAACGTGCTCTGATCTGTTCGGATGAACCGTCTGCACTGCGGCAGACGGTTTTATATAAAAGGATAGGGTTTACAGGGTGCAGGAAACGCAGCCTTCTACCTGTGTGCCTTCCAGAGCCATCTGGCGCAGGCGGATATAGTAGATTGTCTTGATTCCCTTGCGCCATGCATAGATCTGCGCCTTGTTGATATCGCGTGTTGTTGCGGTATCGCGGAAGAACAGCGTGAGCGACAGGCCCTGATCCACATGCTGCGTTGCCGCTGCATAAGTGTCGATGATTTTTTCCGCGCCGATCTCATAGGCATCCTGATAATAATCGAGATTGTCATTGCTCATGAACGGGGCAGGGTAATAAACGCGGCCGATCTTGCCTTCCTTGCGGATTTCAATTTTGGACGCAATTGGATGAATTGAAGAGGTCGAATTGTTGATGTAGGAAATCGAACCTGTCGGCGGAACAGCCTGAAGGTTACGGTTATACATACCATGCGCCATAACTGATTTGCGCAGTTCTTCCCAGTCCGCCTGTGTCGGGATCGTAACACCTGCTGTTTCAAACAGTTCACGAACGCGGGCAGTTTCCGGTTCCCAGACCTTGTCAGTATATTTGTCGAAGAATGTGCCGTCGGCATATTTTGAATCTTCAAAGCCGACAAAGCTCGACTTGCGATCCATCGCAATGCGGTTGGACGCTTTAATCGCGTGATAGGTCACGGTGTAGAAATAGATATTGGTGAAATCCACACCTTCTTCAGAACCGTAGAAAATGCGTTCACGCGCCAGATAGCCGTGCAGATTCATCTGACCCAGACCAATCGCGTGTGATTCATCATTGCCGCGGGCAATCGATGGCACGGAATTGATCTTGCTCATATCCGACACCGCGGTCAGCGCACGGATCGATGTTTCAACAGTCTTGCCGAAATCCGGTGAGTCCATGGTCATCGCAATATTGAGCGAGCCGAGGTTACAGGAAATATCCTTGCCGATATGTTCGTAATTCAGATCATCTTTATAGGTGCTGGCTTCGCTGACCTGAAGAATTTCCGAGCAGAGATTGCTCATGGTGATGCGGCCGGCAATCGGATTGGCTGCATTCACGGTGTCTTCGAACATGATATACGGATAGCCGGATTCAAACTGAATTTCCGCCAGTGTCTGGAAGAAGGCGCGTGCCTTGATCTTCTGCTTGCGGATACGGCCGTCATCAACCATTTCGCGATATTTGTCGCTCACGGAAATTTCCGTGAAAGGTACACCGTAAACGCGTTCCACATCATATGGCGAGAACAGATACATATCCTCGTCGTTCTTCGCCAGTTCAAAGGTGATATCCGGAATCACAACACCGAGCGACAGGGTTTTAATGCGGATTTTTTCATCTGCATTTTCGCGCTTGGTGTCGAGGAAGCGCATAATGTCCGGATGGTGGGCATTCAGATAAACCGCACCGGCACCCTGACGCGCACCGAGCTGGTTCGCATAGGAGAATGCATCTTCGAGCAGTTTCATGATCGGAATAATACCGGAAGACTGATTCTCGATCATTTTGATCGGCGCGCCATGCTCACGGATATTGGTGAGCGAGAAGGCCACACCACCGCCGCGCTTGGAAAGCTGCAGCGCGGAATTGATCGAACGGCCGATCGATTCCATATTGTCTTCCATGCGCAGCAGGAAGCAGGAAACCAGCTCGCCGCGCTGTTTTTTACCGGCATTGAGGAAGGTCGGTGTCGCTGGCTGGAAACGGCCGGACAGCACTTCTTCCATAATGGAGATCGCCAGAGCCTCGTCACCGTCGGCAAGCGCCAATGCAACCATGCAAACGCGGTCTTCATAACGTTCCAGATAGCGCAGCCCGTCAAAAGTCTTCAGCGTATAGCTGGTGTAATATTTGAACGCGCCGAGGAAGGTCGGGAAGCGGAACTTCTTTTTATAAGCGAGATTGAAGAGATTCTGAACGAATTCAAAAGAATACAGATCCAGAACTTCTTTTTCGTAATAATTCTGAGTCACCAGATAATCGAGCTTCTCTTCCAGATTATGGAAGAAAACCGTGTTCTGGTTCACATGCTGGAGAAAATACTGGCGAACGGCCTTGCGATCCATATCAAACTGGATCTCACCATTCGGACCGAACAGGTTCAGCATGGCATTCAGCGCATGATAGTCCATTGCCGGAGTGTCCTTTTTAGAACTCCCGTTGTTTGAACTGTTGGTGTTGTTCTTTTCTGTCCGTTCAAGCTCAAGAGTCGCCACAGTTTTTCCAATTCATTTTTCGGCCAATATGTGTCGGCCAATTTATTTGTCGGTATGTGCAAAACAAAGACCGGCTTCGCTTTCACATCTGTTCACAATACTGATCCGGATTTCGTTTGAGAAAGCGGACAGCAATTTAATTTCGTTGTTGAACCCTGTATGGGCTCAGAAGTCAGGCAGCGAGGTCTGCCTGCCAGAATTTTCGCAGACCATTCCGCACATTGATAACATCATCATCCGTTCCGGCCAGTTCATAGCGATACAGAAACGGCACCTGACATTTCTCGGATATGACATTGCCGGCAAGACAATAGGTTGAACCGAAGTTACGGTTGCCGCCTGCAATCACACCGCGAATGAAGGAACGGTTGGAACTGTCATTCAGAAAACGGATTACAGGCTTGGGAACAGCACCGCGTCCGTCCCCGCCGGCATAGGTTGCGACAACCAGCACAAAAGGTTGTGTCACCTGTAAAAGATCGGCCTTCATGCTGCACGGAATACGCAGAGCAGGCAGTCCGGTTTTTGTGACAAAGCGATGCGTATTTTGCGTGCCGCTTGAAAAATAGACGAGCATGCTCATAGCCACTTCCTCATGTTAAATCTCCAGTGAGACACTGAAGTCAAACAAAGACCCTCTATATATAGTGGCACCAGTCCGGCTTTGCAGCCAATGCTGTGCATTATACAGGAAGAGGGCATAGCTTTTGTGATTTGCCTGAAAGGCCGTTTCTGGTTCCGGCTTCTGCCCGTCTTGCAAAGTGAAAGACGGGCAGAGAATTACGGCCAGATTGAACAGTCAGGCGGATTGTCCGGATATGACAGTCAAACCGGAACGCTCAGGCCATTATAATTAAGCCAGCGCGCTGATCATGTCAGGGCGGAAGCCTGCCCAATGTGTGTCACCGGCAACAACAACCGGAACCTGCATATAACCGAGACGTTTAACTGTGTCGTAGCCTTCTGCATCTGCAGAAATATCAATGATGTTGAAATCGATTCCCTGACGTTCCAGAGCGCGATAGGTGGCGGTGCACTGAACGCAGGCTGGCTTGCTGTAAACAGTAATGGACATCGGATTCCTCGTTTCTTGATCGCCCTGATATTTTTCAGAGACTGATATGCGTTATATGCCTGTTGATTATTCCGGAGAGAATAGTCAGCGGACATTGTAGCGGGGGCTACAGTTTCCCTTGGCAGGGCCTCATTGGTCTGCACCTTGCGGTGCCTTCTTGTATCTGCACCTGACGGTGCTCTTCTCTTTTTGCACCTTGCGGTGCGGGATTCTTCGTTCTCCGGAGCGTTGTGCCCTCAAAGAACTTCTTGTTTACGCTTCCCTGTATTCCTCACCGGTATGGTTCATCCAGAGACGCACCGGCGGTGATAAATCCGAGCATTGTGGTTCCGCCGCTTTTGGAACGAGAGGGCGGAGGCCTTTCAGGTGCAAAGCGCACCTTTAAATCTGCTGCACAAACTGCGGCTATTCCGCAAAACGCATGCTGAACTTGCTTAAACTGATAAGAACGGAACGGACGGCGGGAGAGGCTGGAAGGAACAGCTCACAGAGGAGCCGGATGCGTCATCAGAGATGGTCGTATAAAGCCATCGGGCGAAGATTCGCTCTGACCGCTGACAAATCTGCTGAAACAGGTTTCTGAACGACAGATGCAGACATCTGTTTGTTTTCCGATTCCTGAAAAGCAGCTCTGACCTTGCGCATAACCTGATTCCTGTTGCCTTGCTGAACTGTGATCTGTGTGCCTGCGATACTGAAAACAACACCGGCGCAACGGATCACATTTCTTCCGTCTTCAACATTCCCGGAGCCTGTTGATAACAACAAGTCCCGATTCTCCGCCGGAAAGGAGTTGCCTCCTGAGAACCGGCAAAAATTTCGACGCAACTATCCCGGATCGCATTGCGTATCGCCGGTTTCATTGTGCCTGATAAAGCCGTTTTGAGCGTGGTTACGAAGCTGCGGTTTGCAGAATCGAAGAACCGCTCAAGACACTATATATGGTATATGTTATGAATTTTTCGTCAATACCTATGGTGTCTCTCTGATAATTTTACCCGCTATACACAGGGCTGAATTAATATGTGGAGATGTGCCAAAAGGGCATCAGCAGGGTCGGCAGGCGCGCTGCCACCGCTCAGCTTGATTCTTAACCGCAGCATATAAGATATGAGCGGTTTTGGGGCGGAATCTTTGCTGTTTCCGGGCAGATTCTTTTCTTTACAAAAGCGGCCGGAGCGGGCAGGCGATTCTTAAATGAGGCGGAGAAGAAGTGCAGAAAGGAAGATGTGAGGATAGAGCATTTCACAGTCAAGTTGGATCAACTTGATACCCGTGATAATGCGATCAAATAAAGAATCTAGAACGAGCACTGTGATTCAATCTGGACTTAAACCGCTCTAGTCAGCCACGAGACTGCGATTCTGCATGAAACAATTTCCGCCGAAAATCAGCGTAAGGTACAAAATGTCGATTTGCAGTAGAGGGGAGAAATGGTGGGCGATGAGAGACTCGAACTCCCGACATCTTCGGTGTAAACGAAGCGCTCTACCAACTGAGCTAATCGCCCGCTCGCTAAAAGCGGTATGTGCTGACTTAAGTCTTCAATTATAAATATGAGCACGGCATACTTATAATTGTCATTCACTGATCTGATTTCTCAGAAATGAATGGTGGGCGATGAGAGACTCGAACTCCCGACATCTTCGGTGTAAACGAAGCGCTCTACCAACTGAGCTAATCGCCCGCTCGCTTTGAAGCGGCTGTGAGGCTCGTTTAAGGAATTCTTTGACTAAGCGCAAGAGCAAAAATCAAAAATAAAACAGAAATTTGAATTAATTTTTGTTTCTTCACATTCCTGATGCCATCCCGTCATGCGTTTCGGATGATTCTTTGAATTCAGATGCTTATAGGGAGTGAGTGGGTGCCTCTTTTTATCGCGTGCTGTGCATAAAATCGGTCATTTGTGGACTGCCTATATATATAAAGTGCTCTGTTCGGGCTTTGCGCATTTTTATCCTCTTTTCGGTGAAAAACTTTCAAAAGCTCGCTTGACAGTTCATAGTGAACACATTAGACAGCGCCCATACCGAACGGAAACGTCACGGTGCCTGAAGCGAATAGCTTAAGGCTTTCAGATAATCTCTGAAAATACTGCGCGGGTGTAGCTCAGTTGGTTAGAGTGCCGGCCTGTCACGCCGGAGGTCGCGGGTTCGAGCCCCGTCACTCGCGCCACTTTCTCTTCTTACAAAATACAGTTTATGAGAAAGTGGCGCACCCCGCCTGCTTTATATTTCCCTTTGATGTCCCGATTTAAGCATTTGTTTTTAAATGCAAATTTTCTTCATTTATTTGTAAAATTTGTAAGAAAACCCTTTGATTTTAAAAATGAATCAGGGTACATACCAAATCACTTCAGCACATGAAGTACTGCGCGGGTGTAGCTCAGTTGGTTAGAGTGCCGGCCTGTCACGCCGGAGGTCGCGGGTTCGAGCCCCGTCACTCGCGCCACTTTCTCTTCTTTAAAATATGGTTCAGAGAAAGTGGCGCACCCCGCCAATTATCCTTTTCTATGATCTCTATATTATAATGCTATATCCGCAGGGGCGGGGATTGCTGCCTGTTTTTCAATTTTGGCAACAGGGCTGCTGAAGTGGTTTCGTCGGTTTCCGTGGGATGGTGGCGAATGCGATCAGGCTGATGAGCAGGGAGCTGACAGCGACGATTTCGATAATTGTCGGTGTTCCGCTGCCGTCCAGCAGGATGTAAGCGAATATCCCGGTGGTTGCGGATAGGATGCGGCGGTCAGGGGGATTAATCCTGTAATGGCGCCAAGTGGTGTGTGCATTGGCATTTCCCATAAAAATAAATCAAAAAAATATCAGGTTTTAAAATACATTGATTCATCTGCAGGCTGATTGTGCATTTTGCATGATGTGTCGCATGAGGTGAGGGGCGACTCGCCTTGCGGCGTGAAACAGATTCTTTTTAGCCTGCAAATCAGAGCTGAATGATTTTTACGGAAATTTGTGTAATATAGTGATGTAATGACTGCTGGTGTCTGCGCAAAACGCGGGCGGCACGGAGTTGTTAACAGGATGGCTTTTATTAATCATATCCGTGTGAGCGCAGGGCAGTCATGTGCTTTAAAGGCTTGCGCAAACGGGTTGACTGCGGTAACCGTCCCCACACAAAGCACTGTATTCGCACGGCACGCCATTTGAAGCTGTTTGGGCGAGATTGATTGTAAGGTGCAATGTGTCACATGGCTGTAGCCGTCAAATGGCTTATGTAGTGCACAACTTTACATCTTGAAGCCGGAAATAGGGTAATGAACGAGCTTTTAAGTTCCTATCTGCCGATCGTCATTTTTATTGGCGTGGCAATGGTGATCGGAATTGCGTTGCTGGTAGCGCCGTTCCTGGTCGCGTACAGACAGCCGGATCCAGAAAAACTGTCCGCCTATGAGTGCGGATTTAACGCATTTGACGATGCGCGCATGAAATTCGACGTGCGTTTCTATCTGGTATCCATTCTTTTCATCATCTTCGACCTTGAAGTTGCATTCCTGTTCC
This sequence comes from Pseudochrobactrum sp. XF203, assembly GCF_020341615.1. Lineage (NCBI taxonomy): Bacteria > Pseudomonadati > Pseudomonadota > Alphaproteobacteria > Hyphomicrobiales > Brucellaceae > Pseudochrobactrum > Pseudochrobactrum sp. XF203. The sequence continues at coordinate 1,220,421 of NZ_CP084392.1, forward strand.
CGTGGGCTGTGTCCTTCGGTGAAATTGGCATGTTCGGTTTCTGGTCCATGATGGTCTTCCTTGGTGTGCTCACCATCGGCTTCATTTATGAATGGAAGAAGGGAGCCCTCGAATGGGATTGACCTCTGGCCAAAACACTATGTCTTCTAATGCCAATATGGGTGGCGGGACGCTGATAGCTCCCCGCCCTAAGGGTATTATTGATCCGAATACCGGTAAGCTGATCGGTCAGGACGATGCGTTTTTCGGTGAGCTGAATAATGAACTGTCCGATAAGGGCTTCATTGTTACCTCTGCTGATGCATTGATTACATGGGCGCGCACCGGCTCGCTGATGTGGATGACTTTCGGTCTGGCCTGCTGTGCTGTGGAAATGATGCATATTTCCATGCCGCGCTATGATGCTGAGCGTTTCGGTATTGCGCCGCGTGCGTCTCCGCGTCAGTCCGACGTGATGATTGTTGCAGGTACGCTGACCAATAAAATGGCTCCTGCGCTGCGCAAGGTTTACGACCAGATGCCGGAGCCGCGCTATGTGATCTCCATGGGCTCCTGCGCGAATGGCGGCGGTTATTACCATTACTCCTATTCTGTTGTGCGTGGTTGTGACCGTGTTGTTCCGGTTGATATCTATGTGCCGGGCTGCCCTCCGACCGCTGAAGCGCTGCTCTACGGCATTCTGATGCTGCAGAAGAAGATTCGCCGCACCGGTACGATTGAGCGTTGATTGGGGGATATGATGATTCAAGAAGCTCTCAATGAACTCTCGGCCTATCTGTCCGAACGCCTCGAAGGCAAAATCGATGAAACATCACTGCGTTACGGTGAGCTGAGCATCACTGTGCCGGGCAGCCAGATTATTTCTGTGCTGACATTCCTGCGCGATGATGTGCAGTGCCAGTTCGTGAATTTCACCGATCTGAGCGGTGTGGACTATCCGGGCCGCGTCAATCGTTTTGATGTGGTCTATCAGCTGATGTCGCCGCGTCATAACCTGCGTATCCGCATTCGCGTCATCACCGATGAAGATACACCTGTGCCGTCAATCACCGGCGTTTATCCGGGTGCATTGTGGTATGAGCGTGAAGCTTACGACATGTACGGCATTCTGTTCTCCGGTCATCCGGATCTGCGCCGTCTGCTGACAGATTACGGTTTTGAAGGTCATCCGCTGCGTAAGGATTTCCCGCTGACCGGTTTTGTCGAAGTCCGTTATGATGATCAGGTCAAACGCGTTGTTTACGAGCCGGTTGAGCTGCGTCAGGAATTCCGTAATTTTGATTTCTTGTCCCCGTGGGAAGCAACAGATTATGTGCTTCCGGGTGATGAGAAAGCGAAGTCAAATTAATCTGTCACGTTAGCTGAAGGATTTAAAAATGTCTGATGGTGCTAAGTTGGAAGGTCGCTGCCTCTGTGGTTCAGTGCAGTTTTCGGCGAAGCCTGTAAATGACGAAATGGGCGCCTGCCACTGTTCAATGTGCCGCCGTTGGTCCGGCGGTGTGTTTCTCTGTGTGGATTGCGGAGACAGTCTTGAAATCACCAAAGGTGATGATCTCGGCTTTTACGGTTCATCCGCATGGGGTGAACGCGGTTTCTGCAAAGTCTGCGGCTCCACTCTGATGTGGCGCATGCAGGATGGTTCCCATAATGTTGTTTCCGTTCAGGCGTTTGAAGATCCTTCGCAATTCAGGTTTACAACAGAGATTTATATCGACTGTAAGCCTGATAGTTACGCTTTTGCCAATGATACGAGCAAAATGACGGAAGCAGAGTTTCTGGCAGCTTTTGCCTCTACACAGGATGCCGAGAATGGCTGAGACACAAGTAAGAAATTTTAATATCAACTTCGGCCCGCAGCATCCGGCGGCGCACGGCGTTCTGCGTCTGGTGCTTGAGCTCGATGGTGAAGTTGTGGCGCGTGTTGATCCGCATATCGGTCTGCTGCATCGCGGTACCGAAAAGCTGATGGAAGCCAAAACCTATCTGCAGGCTGTGCCTTATCTCGACCGCCTCGATTACGTGGCGCCGATGAATCAGGAACACGCTTATGCGCTGGCGGTTGAACGCCTGCTCGGTATTGATGTGCCGAAGCGCGGTCAGCTGATCCGTGTACTTTACTCGGAAATCGGCCGTATTCTCAATCACCTGCTGAACGTAACCACACAGGCTATGGACGTTGGTGCACTGACACCGCCGCTCTGGGGCTTTGAAGAGCGTGAAAAGCTGATGGTGTTCTATGAGCGCGCTTGCGGCGCCCGTATGCACGCAGCCTATTTCCGTCCGGGCGGTGTTCATCAGGATCTGCCTGAGCAGCTGGTTCAGGATATTGCTAACTGGATTGATCCGTTCTTCAAGACGCTGAATAATCTGGACAATCTGATTACCGGCAACCGTATTTTCAAACAGCGTAACGTTGATATCGGCGTTGTGTCGCTGGATGATGCATGGGCATGGGGTTTCTCCGGTGTCATGGTGCGCGGTTCGGGTGCAGCATGGGATCTGCGTAAATCGCAGCCTTATGAATGCTATAATGAAATGGAATTCGACATTCCGATCGGTAAGAACGGCGACTGCTATGACCGCTATCTGATCCGTATGGAAGAAATGCGCCAGTCCGCTTCCATCATGCGCCAGTGCTGTGAACTGCTGCTCGGTAAAGAGCGCGTCGGCCCTGTGTCGAACATGGACAATAAGATTGTTCCGCCGAAACGTGGCGAAATGAAACGCTCGATGGAAGCTCTCATCCATCATTTCAAGCTTTACACTGAAGGTTACCATGTGCCGGAAGGCGAGGTATATGCCGCAGTGGAAGCACCGAAGGGTGAATTCGGTGTTTATCTGGTGTCTGACGGCACTAATAAACCGTATCGTTGCAAATTGCGTGCACCGGGTTTTGCTCATCTTCAGGCCATGGATTTCCTGTGTCGCGGTCATATGCTGGCCGACGTCTCCGCGATCCTTGGCTCGCTCGATATTGTGTTTGGTGAGGTAGACCGCTGATGTCCGTCCGTCGTCTCGCAGATGATTCCGTTCAGCCGGCCAGTTTTTCGTTTAATGCGGAAAATCAGGCCTGGGCTGAAAAGACAATTAAGAAATTCCCTGAAGGTCGCCAGCAGTCTGCGGTTATTCCGCTGCTGATGCGTGCGCAGGAACAGGACGGCTGGGTTACCAAGGCGTCGATTGAGCATGTTGCAGCTATGCTGGAAATGCCGCTGATCCGCGTTCTGGAAGTGGCAACATTCTATACCCAGTTCCAGCTCAAGCCGGTTGGTACACGCGCCCATATTCAGGTTTGCGGCACAACACCATGCGCATTGCGCGGTGCTGAAGAGCTGATGAAAGTGTGCAAGCACAAAATTCATCATGATCCGCTGACACCAAATGCTTCGGGCACACTGTCTTGGGAAGAAGTTGAATGTCAGGGTGCTTGCGTCAATGCGCCGATGGTCATGATCTTCAAAGACGCTTATGAAGACCTGACACCTGAACGCCTTGAAGAAATCATTGATGCTTTTGAGGCAGGTAAAGGCGACACCATCAAGCCGGGTCCGCAGATCGACCGTGATTTCTCTGCGCCGATTGGTGGTTTGACATCTTTGACTGATGGCAATCCGAAAGCGGAGGGCTGATTGATGCTGGCTGATAAAGATCGCATCTTTACAAATATTTATGGCCTGAAAGACAAGTCGCTTAAAGGCGCTATGTCCCGTGGCCACTGGGACAATACCAAAGGTTTTGTCGAAAAAGGCCGTGACTGGATCATCAATGAGATGAAGGCTTCCGGCCTTCGCGGTCGTGGCGGCGCGGGCTTCCCGACCGGCATGAAATGGTCCTTCATGCCGAAGGAAAGCGACGGTCGTCCGCATTACCTCGTCGTCAATGCCGACGAATCGGAACCGGGCACCTGTAAAGACCGTGATATCATGCGCCATGATCCGCATACGCTGATCGAAGGCTGCGTGATTGCCGGTTGCGCAATGGGCGCACATACAGCTTACATCTATATCCGCGGTGAATTCATGCGTGAGCGTGAAGCCCTGCAGGCAGCAATTGATGAATGCTACGCAGCCGGTCTGCTTGGCAAAAACAACAAGTGCGGCTGGGATATGGACGTGTTCGTTTCCCATGGTGCGGGCGCGTATATCTGCGGTGAAGAAACTGCGCTGCTGGAAAGCCTTGAGGGCAAAAAAGGCCAGCCACGCCTTAAACCTCCGTTCCCTGCGAATATGGGTCTTTATGGCTGCCCGACCACTGTGAACAACGTGGAATCCATTGCAGTTGCTCCGACAATCTTACGTCGCGGCGGTGCATGGTTCTCTTCTATCGGCCGTCCGAACAATGTCGGTACCAAGCTGTTCCAGATTTCCGGTCATGTGAACACACCATGCACTGTTGAAGAAGCACTTGGTATTCCGTTCCGCGAACTGATTGAAAAACATGCCGGCGGTATCCGCGGCGGCTGGGACAATCTGCTTGCAGTTATTCCGGGTGGTGCATCCTGTCCTGTGGTTACCGCAGAAAACATGATGGACGCCATCATGGACTTCGACGGTATGCGCGATGTTAAGTCGTCTTTCGGTACCGGCGGTCTTATCGTTATGGATAAGTCAACCGACATCATCAAAGCGATTGCCCGTCTGTCGGCCTTCTTCAAGCACGAAAGCTGCGGCCAGTGCACGCCTTGCCGTGAAGGTACAGGCTGGATGTGGCGCGTGATGGAGCGCATGGTCACCGGTAACGCGCAGAAGCGCGAAATCGACATGCTGTTCGACGTGACCAAGCAGATTGAAGGTCATACGATTTGTGCGCTTGGTGATGCGGCTGCATGGCCAATTCAGGGTCTGATCCGCAATTTCCGTCCGGAAATTGAAAAGCGTATTGATGATTATACCCGCAATGCTGTTCAGAGCCGTAATATCCGGCTCGAAGCTGCGGAATAAGCTTCAGGGCAGGCCGGTTGCGGTCTGCCCGTTCAGTCATGAAGCGGCATTGCCGCAGAATTAATATGATGCGGCTGATGCCGCGGGTTTAAAAGAATGCGGCAAGTGCCGCAGGTTTGGACAAGCGATGGCAAAGATCAAAGTTGACGGTAACGAGATCGAAGTACCCGATCACTACACGCTTCTTCAGGCAGCCGAAGAGGCTGGCGCTACCGTGCCGCGTTTCTGTTTCCACGAACGCCTCTCCATTGCCGGCAATTGCCGCATGTGCCTGGTTGAAGTTAAAGGCGGACCGCCGAAGCCGGCTGCATCCTGCGCCATGGGCGTACGTGATCTGCGTCCGGGCCCGAACGGCGAAACACCTGAAATCTTCACCAACACACCTATGGTCAAAAAGGCCCGTGAAGGTGTGATGGAATTCCTGCTCATCAACCACCCGCTGGATTGCCCGATTTGTGATCAGGCCGGTGAGTGCGATCTGCAGGATCAGGCAATGGCTTTCGGTACCGATGGTTCGCGTTACCGCGAAAACAAACGTGCTGTTGAAAATAAATATATCGGCCCTCTGGTCAAAACGATCATGACACGCTGCATTCACTGCACGCGCTGCGTTCGTTTCACCACGGAAGTTGCCGGTATTTCCGAGCTCGGCCTCACAGGTCGCGGTGAGGATGCTGAAATCACCACCTATCTCGAACGCGCAATGACCTCTGAACTGCAGGGCAATGTGATTGATCTGTGCCCGGTCGGCGCGCTGACATCCAAGCCTTACGAGTTTCAGGCACGTCCTTGGGAGCTGAACAAGACCGAATCTATCGACGTGATGGATGCTCTTGGTTCAAATATCCGCGTTGATACCCGTGGTCGTGAAGTGATGCGTATTATGCCGCGTCTGAACGAACAGGTGAACGAAGAGTGGATTTCCGACAAGACCCGTTTCATCTGGGATGGTCTGCGCACCCAGCGCCTTGACCGCCCTTATGTTCGCGTTAATGGTCGTCTGCAGGCTGCAAGCTGGAGCGAGGCATTTGCTGCGGTTAAAGCTGCTGTTGCCAAGACTTCAGCTGCCAAAATCGGCGCAATTGCCGGTGATCTGGCCAATGTGGAAGAGCTCTACGCACTGAAGAGCCTGATGACCAAACTCGGTTCCGTCAATATTGACGCCCGTCAGGATGGTGTTGCGCTTGATCCTAAATTCGGCCGTGCTTCTTATATCTTCAATCCGACGATTGAAGGTATTGAACAGGCTGATGCGATTCTGATCGTGGGTTCCAACCCGCGTTTTGAAGCTTCGGTGCTCAATGCACGTATTCTGAAGCGTCAGCGTCAGGGTGGACTGCAGATTGGTCTGATCGGTGAACAGGCAGACCTGCGTTATGCTTACAACTATCTCGGCGCCGGTTCTGATACGCTGACTCAGGTAGCAAGCGGCAAAGACAAGTTCTTTGATGTTCTGAAAAATGCACAGCGCCCGCTGATCCTGATCGGTCAGGGTGCACTGACCGGTGAAAGCGGTGAGGCTGTACTGGCTCAGGCTGCTGCTTTGGCAAATGCCGTTGGCGCAGTGAGCGAAGAGTGGAACGGTTTTGCAGTTCTGCACACTGCTGCTGCCCGCGTCGGCGCACTTGATCTCGGTTTTGTGCCGGGTGAGGGCGGCGTTAAAGCTGCCGACATGGTCGGCCAGATGGATGTGCTGTTCCTTGCCGGTGCAGATGAACTTGATCTGTCCAACAAAGGTTCGAGCTTCGTTGTCTATATCGGCACGCATGGTGATGCCGGTGCCCACGCTGCTGATGTGATCCTGCCAGGTTCCACCTATACAGAAAAATCCGGTACCTATGTAAACACGGAAGGCCGCGTACAGCTGGCAAACCGTGCCGGTTTTGCTCCGGGTGAAGCCAAGGAAGACTGGGCAATCCTGCGTGCATTGTCAGATATTCTGGGCGCGAAACTGCCGTTTGACAGTCTGGCTCAGCTGCGTGCAGCGCTTTATGCGGACTATCCGCATATGGCTCAGATTGACGCAGTGGCTGCCGGTCAGGTTGCGGATATCGCAGCTCTCGGTGCAAAAGCAGCTGCAGTTAAAGGCGTTGCGTTTGCTTCGCCTGTCACAGATTTCTATCTGACAAACCCGATTGCCCGTGCTTCAGCTGTGATGGCTGAATGTTCCGCGCTGGCAAAGGGTGGCTTCCAGCAGGCAGCCGAATAAGCATTGATGCATACAGCTCCTTAAGCTTTCGGGTTTAAGGAGCTGATATTGCTAAATAATAAGGTTTACAGCTTGCCCTTGCGTGGGACTTAAAACCACGCAGTGCTGTAAGAGAGAGACGGGAAAATGGACGGTATTTTTGCAGCTTACGTCTTACCGGCGCTGATCATAGCGCTGAAGTCAGTCGTTCTGCTCGTCGTATTGCTGATTGTTGTAGCCTATCTGCTTTATGCGGATCGTAAGATCTGGGCTGCGGTACAGTTGCGTCGGGGACCAAACGTTGTCGGCCCTTGGGGACTGTTTCAGGCTTTTGCGGATCTTTTGAAATTCGTATTCAAAGAGCCGATCATCCCATCGGGTGCCAACAAAGCCGTGTTCCTGCTGGCGCCGTTTATTTCGGCACTGCTGGCACTGGCAACATGGGCAGTTATTCCGGTCAGTGAAGGCTGGGCAATTGCCAATATCAATGTCGGTATCCTTTACATTCTCGCTATATCTTCACTTGAAGTTTATGGCGTGATTATGGGCGGCTGGGCTTCAAACTCGAAATATCCGTTTCTCGGTGCACTGCGCTCCGCAGCGCAGATGGTTTCTTATGAAGTTTCGATCGGCTTTGTGATTGTAACAGTGTTGCTGGTTGCCGGTTCCCTGAACCTGACCGACATCGTGCTGTCTCAGTCCACAGGTCTTGGTACTTCGCTGGGGCTGCCGAACTCGTTCCTCGACTGGAACTGGCTCGTGCTGTTCCCGATGTTCGTGATCTTCTTCATCTCGGCACTGGCGGAAACCAACCGTCCTCCGTTCGATCTGGTTGAAGCGGAATCCGAACTTGTTGCCGGTCATATGATCGAATACTCGTCGACACCGTTCCTGCTGTTCTTCCTCGGTGAATATGTTGCCATCACTCTGATGTGCGCATTGATGACTATTCTGTTCCTTGGCGGCTGGCTGCCAATCGTGGATGTATGGTTCCTCGCATGGGTGCCGGGCATTGTCTGGTTCATGCTGAAGCTCTGCATGTGCTTCTTCATGTTTGCGATGGTGAAGGCATTCGTACCGCGTTACCGTTATGACCAGCTGATGCGTCTGGGCTGGAAAGTATTCCTGCCGATCTCGCTGTTCATGGTTGTGGCGACCGCTGCATTCCTCAAATTTACCGGCCTCGTAGGTTAAGGAGACATCACATGGCTTCTATCGCTCAAGCCGCTAAATCACTGCTTCTGAAAGAATTCGTCGGAGCATTCTTTCTCTCCATGCGTCAGTTCTTTGCGCCTAAGGCAACATTGAACTACCCGCATGAAAAAGGTCCTGTTTCACCGCGCTTCCGCGGTGAACATGCCCTGCGCCGTTATCCGAATGGTGAAGAACGCTGCATTGCCTGTAAGCTTTGCGAAGCGATCTGCCCGGCACAGGCAATTACAATTGAAGCCGGTCCGCGCCGCAATGACGGAACCCGCCGCACCGTGCGTTATGACATTGATATGGTCAAATGCATCTATTGCGGTTTCTGTCAGGAAGCCTGTCCGGTTGATGCGATTGTTGAAGGGCCGAATTTCGAATTCGCCACGGAAACCCGCGAAGAGCTTTACTATGATAAAGAAAAGCTGCTCGCCAATGGTGATCGTTGGGAACGTGAAATTGCGCGCAATATCGCGATGGACTCACCTTATCGCTAAGATGGGCTAAGCCCATCGGATCGCTAAGATGAGTTCCTCTGTCCGGAAAGGGCAGGGCTGAAGCGCATCCCGAAAAGTGCGAAGCGGTTTTCGGATAAGATGCGCATCGGAAAACAAAAAGATAGAGCATTTCCGGTTTAAATTGAACCGCAGGAAATGCTCTGAATATTTAAGTTGGTGCAATAGCCGGAGCTTTTGGTGCTCATGGCTGTTGTGCTTGAAGTTTTGCCTCATGTCGCGGTTTTTGGCTGTGGGATATGAGGTGGTAGGACAGGCAAGTTGCCTTGCCAAGTTAAAGGATATTGGGGAACCCCATGCTGACAGGTATAGCGGCGGCGTTTTTCTATTTATTCGCCTTCATCATGATTGCGAGTGCGCTGATGGTTATCACCGCACGCAATCCCGTTCACTCGGTCTTGTTTCTGATTTTGGCTTTCTTCAATGCAGCGGCTTTGTTCCTGCTGACGGGCGCTGAATTCCTGGCAATGATCCTTGTGGTTGTTTATGTCGGTGCTGTGGCGGTTCTCTTCCTCTTCGTCGTCATGATGCTGGATGTGGATTTTGCTGAGCTCAAACAAGGCGCGCTTAAACATGCGCCGGTTGGTGCTCTGGTCGGTGTGGTTCTGCTGGCAGAATTGATTTTGGCATTCTCCGCCTCGATCTTCTCGCCGAAAATTGCAGCAAATGCCGCTTATCCGATCCCTGATGTGGCGACACGCCAGAATACACAGGCGCTTGGCGACATTCTCTATACGGATTTCGTTTTCTACTTCCAGATTGCCGGCCTGATCCTGCTGGTGGCGATGATCGGCGCGATTGTGCTGACCCTGCGTCATAAAGAAGGCGTCAAACGTCAGTCGATCCCTGCGCAGGTTGCCCGTACACCGGAAACTGCGATCGAGATCAAAAAAGTCGAAACAGGCAAGGGTATTTAACAGGAGCCTCATGATGGTAGTCGGTATCGAACATTATCTGACCGTGTCGGCGATCCTGTTTACGCTTGGCGTTTTCGGGGTTTTCCTCAACCGTAAGAATGTGATCGTCATTTTGATGTCGGTCGAACTTATTCTTCTCTCGGTCAATCTGAACTTCATTGCGTTTTCCGCAACGCTCGGCGATCTGGTCGGGCAGGTTTTCGCACTCTTCGTCCTGACTGTTGCAGCTGCTGAAGCGGCAATCGGTCTTGCTATTCTTGTCGTGTTCTTCCGTAACCGTGGTTCTATCGCGGTGGAAGATGTCAATGTCATGAAAGGTTGACGGGCAGATGCTCTACTACGCGATCGTCTTCCTTCCGCTGCTGGGCTTTCTTATTGCCGGACTTTTCGGCAATAAGATCGGAGCCAAAGCCAGCGAATATATCACTTCCGGCTTCCTCGTGATTGCGGCTGCGCTGTCATGGGTTGCGTTCTTTACTGTTGCAATGGGCTCCTCCGAGCCTGTCCGTGTGCCGGTTCTGCACTGGCTGACTTCCGGTACCCTGTCTTTTGACTGGGCGATCCGTGTGGATACACTGACCGCGATTATGCTTGTTGTTATCAACAGCGTGTCGGCGCTCGTACACATCTACTCGATCGGCTATATGCATCACGATCCGCATCGTCCGCGTTTCTTTGCTTACCTGTCGCTGTTTACCTTTGCGATGCTGATGCTGGTAACCTCTGACAATCTGGTTCAGATGTTCTTCGGCTGGGAAGGCGTGGGTCTTGCGTCCTACTTGCTGATCGGCTTCTGGTATAAGAAACCTTCGGCCAATGCGGCTGCGATGAAAGCTTTCGTGGTCAACCGCGTTGGTGACTTCGGCTTCCTGCTTGGTATTTTCGGTATCTTCGTTCTGTTTGGTGCCGTGGATTATGCCACGATCTTCTCGACAGCCCAGAATTATGCTGCCGGTGAAAATGCATCGCAGGTTGTGCTGAGCTTCCTCGGTTTTGAACTCGACAAACAAGGCGCTCTGACCGTTGTTGCATTGCTGCTCTTCATGGGCGCGATGGGTAAATCGGCGCAGTTCCTGCTGCACACATGGTTGCCTGATGCGATGGAAGGCCCGACACCTGTGTCGGCTCTGATCCACGCGGCGACGATGGTGACCGCAGGTGTGTTCATGGTTGCGCGCATGTCGCCGATCTTTGAACAGTCTGAAACTGCTCTGCTGGTTGTAACCATTATCGGTGCGATCACTGCTTTCTTTGCCGCGACCGTTGGTCTGGTACAGAACGACATCAAGCGCGTGATTGCTTATTCGACCTGTTCGCAGCTCGGTTACATGTTCGTGGCACTCGGCGTCGGCGCTTACGGCGCTGCCGTATTCCACCTGTTCACACACGCATTCTTTAAAGCTCTGCTGTTCCTGGGTGCCGGTTCGGTGATCCATGCGGTATCAGACGAGCAGGATATGCGTCGTATGGGTGGTCTGCGTAAGCTGATCCCGACCACTTACTGGATGATGATCATCGGTACCGTGGCGCTGACAGGTCTTGGTATTCCGGGCACTGTTATCGGTACTGCCGGCTTCTTCTCCAAAGATGCGATTATTGAATCTGCATTTGCTTCGCACTCAGCTGCATCGGGCTTTGCCTTCACGCTGCTGGTGATCGCTGCTGCATTCACATCTTTCTACTCATGGCGTCTGATTTTCATGACTTTCCACGGCAAGCCACGCGCTACCGCTGAAGTTATGCATCACGTTCATGATTCACCTCCGGTGATGCTGGTTCCGCTGTTCGTTCTTGCCGTTGGTGCACTTTTCGCAGGCTTCTTCTTCGTCGGTTACTTCTTCGGCGATCATTATGATGCCTTCTGGAAGGGCGCTCTGTTCACCGGTGCGGATAACCACATTCTGCATGACTTCCACGGTGTGCCGACCTGGGTTAAATTCTCGCCGTTCATTGCAATGGTGCTGGGTTTCATTTTTGCATGGGCTTTCTATATCCGCTCGCCGGAAACACCGAAGGCAATTGCAGCCCGTCATCCTGGCCTGTACCAGTTCCTGCTGAACAAATGGTACTTCGACGAACTCTATGATTTCCTGTTCGTTCGCCCGAGCATGGCTCTTGGCCGCTTCCTTTGGAAAACCGGTGATACCAAGATCATTGACGGCATGGGTCCGAATGGTGTGGCGGCTCGTGTGGTCGGCATTACCAACCGCGTTGTTAAGCTGCAGAGCGGTTACCTTTATCACTACGCATTCGCGATGCTTATCGGTGTCGCCGCGCTCGTCACCTGGATGATGATCGGGAGCTCTTTCTGATGACCGACTGGCCAATTCTCTCAACGGTCACGTTTCTGCCGCTCGTAGGTGCGTTCTTGATCCTCTTGATCAAGGACGACAGCGAGGCAGCGCGCCGCAATATCCGTAATGTTGCATTTCTGACCACAATCTTTGTGTTTGCATTGTCTCTGGTGATCTGGGCAGGCTTTGATAATTCAAATGCCGGTTTCCAGATGGTTGAGAAACATGCATGGTTCGGTGAAGGCATCAGCTATCACATGGGCGTGGACGGTATTTCCATGCTGTTTGTGGTTCTGACCGCATTCCTGATGCCGTTCTGTATTCTGGCGAGCTGGAAGTCCGTGGACTTCCGCGTCAAGGAATATATGGTTGCGTTTCTGATCCTTGAAACGCTCGTTATCGGTGTGTTCTGCGCACTGGATATGTTCCTGTTCTACGTCTTCTTTGAAGCAAGCCTTATTCCGATGTTCATTATCATCGGTGTATGGGGTGGTCAGCGCCGCGTTTACGCCAGCCTGAAATTCTTCCTCTATACGCTGCTGGGCTCGGTGCTGATGCTCATTGCTATGATGGCAATGTATTTCACTGCCGGTACAATGGATATTCCGACCCTTCTGGCATACGACTTCCCTGCATCAATGCAGACATGGTTGTGGCTGGCCTTCTTCGCTTCTTTCGCAGTGAAGATGCCGATGTGGCCGGTTCATACATGGTTGCCTGATGCGCACGTTGAAGCGCCGACAGCCGGTTCGGTTATTCTGGCCGGTATCCTGCTGAAACTCGGTGGCTACGGCTTCCTGCGTTTCTCGCTGCCAATGTTCCCGCTGGCTTCCGCAGACTTTGCACCATTCGTATTCTGGCTCTCGGTTATCGCCATTGTTTACACCTCTTTGGTGGCTCTGGTTCAGACCGATATCAAAAAGCTGATCGCCTATTCGTCCGTTGCCCATATGGGTTATGTGACCATGGGTATCTTTGCTGCCAATGCGCAGGGTGTGCAGGGTGCATTGTTCCAGATGCTGTCGCACGGTATCATTTCCGGCGGTCTGTTCCTTTGCGTTGGCGTGGTTTACGATCGTATGCACACACGTGATATCTCGGCCTATGGTGGTCTGGTCAACAACATGCCGAAATATGCGGTTGTGTTCCTGATCCTCACCATGGCCAATGTTGGTCTGCCAGGGACTTCCGGCTTTATCGGTGAATTCCTGACACTGTTCGGTGTGTTCCAGGCCAATACATGGATTGCTGTGATTGCAACAACCGGTGTTATCCTGTCGGCTGCCTATGCGCTCTACCTCTATCGCCGCGTCATTTTCGGTGCGCTTGATAAGGAAAGCCTGAAAGCGCTGCTGGATTTGTCTCCGCGTGAGAAAGCAATCCTGTATCCGCTCGTCATTCTGACGATCTTCTTCGGTGTCTATCCGGTTCCGGTCTTTGATGCGACTGCGAGTGCCGTTGACGCTCTGGTCACCAACTACAATGCGGCTGTGGCAAGTGTTGCCATGCCTGTTGCAAATTAAGACGAAGGCATCGAGCGATGTACACCGATCTGATTGCCCACCTTACTCTCGCTGCACCGGAGGTGCTGCTCGCAGTTGGCGCCTTGGTGCTGCTGATGGTGGGTGTATTTTCCGGCGACCGTGCCAACACCATTGTTACGGGTCTTTCTGTAGCATTGCTGCTTGGTGCGCTCGCACTCGTGCTGGTTTTCCCTGCTGACGGCGCTGCTTTCGGCTCGGCATTTATCAGCGACAGCTTCACCCGTTTCATGAAAGTGCTGACGCTGATCGGTTCGGTCGTCACGCTGATCATGTCGGTCGGCTTTGCCAAAGACCAGAAATTCAACAAGTTTGAGTTTCCGGTTCTGGTTGTACTGTCGACTGTCGGTATGCTGTTGATGGTATCCGCCAACAATATGCTGGCTCTCTATCTCGGCCTTGAAATGTCGTCGCTGGCGCTTTATGTGCTGGCCGCTTTCAACCGCGACAGCGTGCGTTCCACAGAAGCCGGTCTGAAATATTTCGTTCTCGGCGCTCTGTCTTCGGGTATGCTGCTTTACGGTATTTCTCTGGTCTATGGTTACACCGGCACAATCAACTTTGCTGATATTGCTGCTGCTGTTACCGGCGGCGAGCGTCAGCTGGGTCTGGTCTTCGGTCTGGTCTTCATCATGGCCGGTCTGGCATTCAAAATCTCCGCTGTTCCGTTCCATATGTGGACACCGGATGTTTATGAAGGTGCGCCAACCCCTGTAACCGCTTTCTTTGCTGCGGCTCCGAAAATGGCTGCTATTGCATTGCTGGTACGCGTGACCATGGGTGCCTTTGCACCGCTGACCGCTGACTGGCAGCAGATCATCGTTTTCGTGGCTCTGGCCTCGATGATCCTCGGTGCTTTCGCGGCGATCGGTCAGAAAAACATCAAACGCCTGATGGCTTATTCTTCCATCAGCCATGTTGGTTATGCTCTGGTTGGTCTTGCTGCCGGTACTGTAGACGGTGTGCGCGGCGTTGCTATTTACATGCTGATCTATCTGGTGATGACACTGGGTACATTCGCATTCATTCTGGCAATGCGTAACAAGAGCGGCACTGTTGAAGAGATCAATGATCTGGCAGGTCTGTCCCGCACCAATCCGGTGATGGCGACAATCATGACCATCTTCATGTTCTCGCTTGCAGGTATTCCTCCGCTGGCCGGTTTCTTCGGTAAGTGGTACACATTCCTTGCAGCTGTTCAGGCTGGTCTGGTGCCGCTGGCGGTTATCGGTATCGTGGCTTCCGTTGTTGGTGCTTTCTACTATCTGCGCGTTATCAAAATCATGTGGTTTGATGAGCCTGCAGGCGGTCTTGAAGCACCCGCCGGTGAGCTGAAACTGGTGATGGGCGTATCTGCAGCTTTCGTTCTGCTCTATGCGCTGATCGCTTCGCCGATCATGATCTGGGCGACAAATGCTGCCAAAGCATTTTTCTGATATGATCTGAATAAGCATGTTATAAACGCCCGGTTTATGCCGGGCGTTTCTTTTTGTAAGGTGCATGATGAGTTTTGTTCTGAGTGAGAAAGCAATTGCTGCCGGTTACGGGCTAAAGGAATTTGAATATATCGGCTCAACCAATGCCGAAGCTTTGACAGAAGCACAGACAGGGGCGGAAAGCGCTGTCTGGTATGTGACCAAGGATCAGCGCTCCGGCCGTGGTCGTCGTGGTCGTGAATGGTCAACACAGACCGGTAATCTCGCTGCAACCTTGCTGCTTATTCATGATTATCCGTTGGAACTGGCTGCCACACTGAGCTTCGTCGCCGGTCTTTCACTGGTTGAAGCCGTTGAGCAATTGCTGCCGGAGACAGAGACACGGTTTCAGCTGAAATGGCCGAATGATGTGCTGGCTGATGGTGCGAAACTGTCGGGTATCCTGCTGGAATCTGCTTTGCTGAAAGACGGGCGCAAGGCTCTGGTTATCGGTATTGGTGTGAATGTGCTGCATATTCCGGAAGGCGTGCCCTATGCGGTGAGCAGTCTGAAAGCCAATGGCTATACACAGGGTGCAGAACAGCTTTTGCAGGCGCTGGCAGAGCGCTTTGCTGTGAACTTTGCTTTGTGGAATAACGGTCAGGGACTGGAAACTATCCGCACCCATTGGCTGCGCCATGCGGCAAGGCTGGGCGAAGTCATTCGGGTGCAAAGCGGCGGCGAGACATTGGAAGGTATCTTCTCCTCGATCGATCCGCAGGGACATCTGGTTCTGAGCCTGCCACAGGGACGTAAACAGACGATCTCCGCCGGTGAGGTTTTCTTTGGTGCTGAAACACGCTAAAGCATCCTGTAATGAAGTGCAGGCTGTGAACTGATAAAAGGCCGGTATTGCTATAATTGTTAAGTTGAAGTGCAAAACTTCAGTTTTCTTTTTGTAAGTTGAGAATTTTTGAGAACTATTCTTGCTTCAAATCACTTTAGCGGTCATGAAATTAGAGCGCTTCCAGTTATGACTGAATCGTTGGAACCGCTCTAATTCTTTGTTTTACGCATTATCCGGCGCAAAACCGGTACCCACTTTTGCTGGAAATGCTTTAATATGTTGAATTTGCATTGTCATGCCTGTGTGTATCCGGCTCTGTCTTTAAAAGAGCATGGAAAATGCCACATGATAATGTGTCGGAAGTAATATTTATTGAGGAGGGGGAATGCCCCAGTCCCGTTTGGATGATGTGCAAAACGATAACGCTGTAAATGGCAAAGCGGAACTGGTGTTCCTGCCATTGGGCGGCGTAGGCGAAATCGGTATGAACCTCGCAATGTATGGCTACGGGCCGGAGCATGCGCGTGAATGGATCATTATCGATATGGGCGTGAGTTTTGCAGGTCCTGAATTGCCGGGGGCTGACCTGATCCTGCCGGATATCCGCTATCTGGAAGCCGAGCGTAATAATATCCGCGGGATTATTATTACCCACGCGCACGAAGATCATTATGGCTCGCTGCTGGATCTCTGGCCGCGTCTGCGCCTGCCGGTTTATGCGACCCCGTTTACCGCCGGATTGCTCGAAGCCAAACGTCAGGCTGAATATAACGCGCCTGAAATTCCGGTAACTGTGTTCCGCGCCGGTGAAAGTTTTGAAGTAGGCAGCTTCAAGATTGAAGCGCTGGCCGTTACGCACTCCATTCCTGAGCCGGTATCGCTGGCGATTACTACGCCGCTTGGCCGTGTGATCCATACGGGTGACTGGAAAATCGATCCGGAGCCGTCGCTCGGCCCCGTGCTCGACGAAACCCGTTTTGAACAGCTGGGTAATGAAGGTGTGCTGGCACTGGTCTGCGACAGTACCAATGCGATGCGCGAGGGTGAATCGCCGTCCGAGCGTCAGGTATCGGAAAGCCTGCGTGAGCTGATCGAAAATGCCAAAGGCCGTGTGGCAATCACCACATTCTCTTCCAATGTCGGGCGTATCCGCTCGATTGCCGAAGCGGCGCGTGATGCCGGTCGTCAGGTGCTGGTGGTTGGCCGTTCGATGAAGCGCTGTATCTCGGTGGCAACCGAGCTCGGCTATATGGAAGGCCTGCCGGAATTCCTTTCCGAGGAAGATTACGGCTATGTCCCGCGTGAAAATGTGGTGATGGTACTGACCGGCAGTCAGGGTGAGCCACGCGCTGCGCTTGCCAAGCTGGCGCGCGATGAAATGCGCTCACTGGCTTTGACCGCCGGTGATACGGTGATTTTCTCGTCCCGTACTATTCCGGGCAATGAAAAATCGATCATTGAAATCAAAAACATGCTTATCGAGCAGGGCATCAAGATCATTTCGGATGATGATGCGCTTGTGCATGTTTCCGGTCATCCGCGCCGCAATGAGCTGAAGCGCATGTATGCGTGGGTGCGCCCGCAAATTCTGGTGCCGGTGCATGGTGAAGCCGCGCATCTGGTTGCGCAGGGCACATTGGGCATACAGGCCGGTATTCCGGATGTGGCACAGGTGCGTAACGGTGATGTGCTGCGGTTGGCTCCGGGGCCTGCAAAGATTATTGATGAAGCACCTTATGGCCGCATCTATAAAGATGGTCGCCTGATCGGTGATGAAGATGAAATGGGCATCACCGAGCGCCGCAAGCTGGCCTATGTCGGTCATGTGGCGGTGTCCATTCTTCTCGATAATCAGCATAAAATCTATGATGAGCCGGAAGTTGTGGCCTTTGGTTTGCCGGAAGAAGACAGTCAGCGCAATCTGATTGAAGACCTGCTCTATGATGCAGTCGTCAGCGCTGTTGACAGCATTCCGCGCGCGCGTCGCAAGGATATCGAGCTGGTGCGTGAAGCCGCGCGGCGTGCAGTGCGTGCTGCGGCCAATGATGTCTGGGGCAAAAAGCCGGTGACCACAGTTTTTGTCACCCGTATTCCGGAAGCCTGATCGTTTCTGTTCAGGATAAATAATTCGCCGCCGGTGAGCCATTCACCGGCGGTTTTTATTTGGGAAACAGAAATGTGGCTGTAAAACGAGCGCCCCAGTCAGGGCCGTTATCCGGTTTGCTTGCGTAATATTGGCCGGTAACACCAAGGCTGACATGTTGCTTGCCGAAGGTGAAAACTTTGGAAATGCCGAGATCAACCGGTATTGTCCATTGCTCATTCGTCCAGTCATAGGTCATTTCGCTGTTGAGCGACAAGCCGACCGTATTGGGAAAAGTATAGCTGATAAAAGGCTGGATCAGTGTGGCGCTGACATTCTGCCGGTCGTTTTCTCCGGCAAAAGACCAGATATGATTGGTCAGCATGCCCATCGTCCAGCCGTGCATTTGTTTGAGCGCAACGGCTGTCGGGCCTGCACCCCATTTTTGATTGCCAAGCATGGCATTGGTGGCGGTTGGCCACAGAAAGGCCGGTCCCACACCCCAGATGATGCCATCTGTTTTCTGAACCGGAGACAGGAAAAAGCTCTGTACCGTGTCGCCCAGTCCGAATTTCGCTCCGATATCCGGCGCAGGGGAGCTTTGATGAATGATTGGCACAATGGTGCGCACGATCAAATTCCAGTCGGCATTGAGGGAAAAGGGAATAACCGGCTGAATATTGGTGGTAAAACGACCGGCATTATTTGCGCCGGTGCAACAGGTGTAAGTGTTTTGAATAGGCACGCTTATAAGACTGGAAACCGGATTGGCCAGTTTCTTTGCCAGTTGTTGTGCGTCGGATTCTTGCGCTTTGGCAGCAGGAATGAAACTGACAATGCTGCATAATATGAATGTTATAATGTAGAGAAATATATAGCGCATCATCGGCTAATGACCTGATATTATTCGAAATAATAAGCAGGTTAAGCGCATTGTCTGAAATTTGAAGCTGGCATTTTTATGCGTATCATTGTGGGAAACAGCGTGATGCTGTCTCTTGCCCGTGTTCTTTCGCTGCTCTATGCTGCGGTCAATAATGATGCATAATCCTTTAAGAGAATTATGCGGGGAGGAAACATATGTCTGTTATGTCCGGAATGGCGATCTATTTTATCATCTGGTGGACAAGTCTGTTTGCCATGCTGCCTTTCGGTCTGCGTACACAGGCAGAAGAGAATAATATTGTGCGCGGCACAGTCGCGAGCGCACCGGCGCGCCCGCGGATCTGGCTGGCTTTTCTGCGTACGACCATCCTTGCGACAGTGATTTTCGGCCTGTTCTGGTTTGTGACGCAGAAACTCGGTTTCGGTCTGGATGATATTCCGCACTTCTTCCCTGAGCTGTGAATCTCATTCTGAAATATTTTATATAAAGCACTGTAATTATAGCGTTATTCGATAGTTTCTATCGGATTTCTGTACGCGCATAATCGCCTGAAATCACGATTTCCGGCTTTGCTCCCTGTGTATTCGGCAGCTTGGTATCGAGCAGCGAGGCTTTGGAATGGATACGATAATTGACCGAAGTGCCTTTCGGGAAAATCAGACTCGTATCCAGCGCACGCCCTGCAATATCAATCTGTTGTGGCTCTGTTGTACCGTCAAATTGCAGTCTGGTGCGGAAAGCATCGCCGCGAATTCTGACTGATGTGGCGGCACCTTGCAGGCTGATATCTCCGGCACGGGTCTCTATATTCAGATCGGCAAATTGTCCCTGTAAGTCCCCTTTGAAGGCAGGCTGATTAATCGTCACGCCTGCATTGCGCGGCAGATTGATTTGCAGATAAGTGCTGCATTCGGACAGGTCATACCAGCCGCTGTTTTGCGCTTTAATCAGCAATGTCTGGCCGCTGACAATCATTTCGCCTTGGGATTTACAGTCATTATAGAACCAGCCGGAAAGCCAGCCCGATGGCTTGGCACTCATGACAGCCAGTTGTTTCTGATCGTCTTTCGCGATCAAGCGGATAAGGCTGGCATCACCGCTGATCGTTACGCTCTTTATGCCATCGGTTGCCACGGATTTTTCTGATACGCTTGTTTCATTGCTGCAACCGCTGAGCGTGAGAATGGCGGAAAGTAAAATTGAGAGAAGCATATAGTCCATTATTTTGATCCTGACTGCGTTGATAATGCAGGGATCATTTGCCGGACTGTGTATTTCTGCGACCTGAAACAGGATCAAGGTCGACGCATAACGCGTTTTGCTTCATGTTCCTGATCGCAAGATGAGACATGACCGAGATATTTGCCGATGATTTTTATTCCGTTGCCATTTGTGCTGACAATATTGCTGGTGATTATACTGGTGCAGCTGTTGCGTAATCGCGAGGCGGGAAGTCGTGCGGATATGTTTTTCATCGCGCTGATCGGGACTTATATGCTGCAATCGGTTCTGCTCGGCTTGCGCTGGGGCTATGATATCCTTGCTGTTCTGCCGGTGCAGATTTTACTGGCGTCGATAATTGCCGGATTGTCTTATTTAAGTTTTCGCAGCCTCACGGTGCAGAATAGTGATGATGCTTTGCGGGCGCATAAAATCTGGCCGCATTTGCTGCCGGTATTGGCGGTGTTTGTGTTGCTGCTTATACGCCGTGATCTGGCGGCGCTGGCAATTATCGTGATATTTTTGGCCTATGGTCTGGCTCTGCTGCGCTTGAGCTTTGCGGGGCCGGATGTGCTGATTGCTGCGCGGCTGGACGGGGTCATGCGCTCTTATCGGGCGATGCAGATAACCGCCGTTATGCTGATCGGCTCTGTGATCGTCGATATATTGATTAATTTCGATTTTCTCTGGAACAGTGGCCGCTATTCCCCCTCGATCATTCTGGTAACCAATATTCTGTCGCTGCTGGTATTGGGCGCGGCGGCCGGTGTGGCACTGAATAATCGCACCAATGCTGATGAAGATGAGCGGGATGAGGGGAAGGCACCTGCACTTACATCTGAGACTGCCCTGACAACAGATGAGCATCTGGCAATCGTGACTGAGCTGGATGCGCTGATGCGGGATAAACAGCTTTATAAGGATATGGAGCTCAACCTGAAGCGCATTGCTCACCGGCTACGCAGGCCACCACGCCATGTCTCTGAGGCGGTTAACCGGTGTCGCGGGATCAGCGTATCGGTTTATGTGAATAATTTTCGTGTCGAAGAAGCGTGTCGTCTGTTGCAGGAGACGGATGAGCCGGTGACGCAGATCACATTTGCCAGCGGCTTTCTCACCAAATCGAATTTCAATCGCGAATTTTTACGGGTGACGGGGATTGCACCTAAAACATATCGTAATCAAATAATTATGTCCGGCACCAGCATCACTGAATAGCACGGCTTTGCATGACATGAGTTTTGAGGAGAATTGCTTTATTATCGTGATGAAGCAAAACCGGAGTTTATAATCACACTATATTTGTATTATTAAGATGTAAAAAAAAGCAAGGCGTTAGCCTTGCTGATAAAATACGCGTCCAACTCGTTTCCTTGTTACAGGCGGCTGCGAAATACCGCGCCTGAGTTGCATCCTCCCAAGACTTTGACCGCGTGAGAGAGTAGTTAAGCCTGCTCTCTGTTGTCGTTGCTTGGAAAATAGAATGAGAAATATCAGTTGTCACGCGTTTTTTTAAGCGGGGACACAAAAATGCCATAAGAATTGAAGCCGAAAAGCAAAATTCAATGTTTTTAATTCGATTTAAAATGAAATTTTCACAGGAATTGCAGTTTTTAGAGTGCTTTTTGGATGAAAATCAAAAATGTAAAAAAATTGTCACAAATAAATAAAACTGAAGCTGAACCTGTCTTTTGCCGTTCAGGCAGCGGGAAATGCTGTAAAGCTCACATTATTTTTATCCCGATCTCCTGAAATATAAGGAATCATCGGGCGCTGCCATAATTTGGCAGGCTTTATCCGTCAGGTCTGCATGCCTTCGTGACTGAAGATTTGCTGGCTCCGCACTGCGTGAGACGGGTTTTCATTGCCATGATAAGTGGTTAATAAACACGAGAGATTTTATGTGTTTTTTCCTGATTCTAACGGGATCGGGAGCAATTTCCGGTGGTTCCTCCATGCGTATGTCGCGATTCTTTTTGCCGATCCTGAAAGAAAATCCAAAAGAGGCAGAAATTGTCTCCCATCGTCTGATGCTGCGTGCGGGGATGATCCGCCAGCAGTCAGCCGGTATTTACACATGGCTGCCGCTGGGTCTGAAGGTTCTGAACAAGGTCAATACGATCATTCGTGAAGAGCAGAACCGCGCTGGCGGTAATGAAATTCTGATGCCGACAATCCAGTCTGCTGATCTGTGGCGCGAAAGCGGCCGCTATGATGCTTACGGCAAGGAAATGCTGCGCATTAAAGACCGCTCCGAGCGTGAAATGCTGTTCGGCCCGACCAATGAAGAAATGGTCACCGATATTTTCCGTTCCTATGTGCGTTCATATAAAGACCTGCCGCTGAATCTCTATCACATTCAGTGGAAATTCCGTGACGAAGTGCGTCCGCGTTTCGGCGTGATGCGTTCACGCGAATTCCTGATGAAAGATGCTTATTCTTTCGACCTGAATTATGAAGGCGCGAAAGCTGCTTACTATCGCATGTTCGTTTCTTATCTGCGCACATTCTCCCGTATTGGCGTGCAGGTGGTTCCGATGCGTGCGGATACCGGCCCGATCGGCGGCGATCTGTCCCATGAATTTATTATTCTGGCGGATACTGGTGAAAGTCAGGTTTTCTGTGACCGCGCTTATCTCGATCTGAAAGTGCCGGGTGCGGATATCGACTTCTTCGATGATGCGGCAATGGCATCTATCGTTGACCAGTGGACAACGCCTTACGCTGCAACGGAAGAAATGCACGATGAAGCCGTATGGGCAAAAGTCGATGCAGGTAATCAGGTTGCTGCACGCGGTATTGAAGTTGGTCACATCTTCCATTTCGGCACCAAATATTCCGAGCCAATGGGCGCGAAAGTGCAGGGACCTGATGGTAAAGAACATCTGGTTTCCATGGGCTCTTACGGTATCGGCCCTTCACGCGTGGTTGCTGCAACGATTGAAGCATCCCATGATGAAAACGGTATCATCTGGCCGAAAGCCATTGCGCCGTTTGGTGCAGGTATCGTCAATATGAAGCCTGGCGATGCGGCTTGTGATGCTGTATCGGAAAAGCTCTATGAAGCCCTGACCAATGCCGGTCTTGATCCTCTGCTCGATGACAGCGACGACCGTCCGGGTTCGAAATTCGCAACCATGGATCTGATCGGTGTGCCGGTACAGGTCATTGCCGGTCCGCGCAGCGTTGCCAATGGCGAAGTTGAAGTCAAAGATCGTAAAACCGGTGAACGTCAGACTATGACTGTTGAAGCCGCAATCAATCTTCTGACTGCGGGGCAGTAATGTTCAAAAAGCCTGCGACAGGTGGAAATCAAGGCAACGGGGGAGCGCAATTGCTCGATAAATTGCCAAAGAAACAACAGGAAAAGAAACCGGCAGCTCAGGCACAGCGTCAGGGCACCGGACCATTCTCCTCACTGGAACGTATGATTGCATGGCGCTATCTGCGTTCCCGCCGTCGCGAGGCTTTTATTTCTGTGATTGCCGGTTTTTCATTCACCGGCATCATGCTCGGCGTGGCCACACTCATCATCGTTATGGCGGTGATGAACGGCTTCCGCACGGAGCTCCTCAACCGTATTCTCGGTATCAACGGCCACCTGATTGTTGCGCCGATCGACAGTCCGCTGGAAGATTACGATCATCTGGTGAAGCGTATGGATGCGCTGCAAGGCGTGAAATTCGCTATTCCGGTCGTTGAAGGTCAGGCTCTGGTGCAGGGCAGTATCGGTGCAGGCACTGGTGCGCTGGTGCGTGGTCTGCGCGAGCAGGATGTGAATAAGCTTGAGCTGATCGCCAAGAATGTGAAATCCGGTACTTTCGCGAGTTTTGATACGTCTGACGGTGTGGCCATTGGTACCCGTATGGCGCAGAATCTCGGTCTGGGCGTGGGCGATGATCTGAAAATCATTTCGCCGGATGGTGACGTAACGCCGTTTGGTGTGAATGCCCGTACAAAGGCCTATCCGATCAAGGCGATCTTCGAGATCGGCATGTCGGAATATGATGCGTCTATTGTGCTGATGCCTTTGGGCGAAGCGCAATTGTTCTTCAATCAGGAAGACCGTGTCCAGTCGATTGAGGTCTTTGCCGATAATCCGGACAAGGTTGATGATCTGCGTGCCGGTGTGGAAGAGGCGGCAGAACGCCCTGTGATGCTGACTGACTGGCGCCAGCGTAATGCCACATTCTTCTCAGCCCTACAGGTTGAGCGTAACGTGATGTTCATGATCCTCACGCTGATCGTTCTGGTGGCGGCACTAAATATTATTTCCGGTCTGATAATGCTGGTGAAAGATAAGGGGCGTGACATCGCGATCCTGCGCACAATGGGCGCAACCCGCGGTGCAATCATGCGTATTTTCCTGATGACCGGTGCGGCGATCGGTGTCACGGGAACGCTGGCAGGCGTGGTGCTCGGCGTTGTCGTGTGCCTCAATGTGGAGCGTATCCGTGCGTTCTTCTCATGGTTGTCGGGCACAACTTTGTTTAATCCGGAGCTTTATTTCCTGAGTCAGCTTCCGGCTGAAATGAATCTCAGTGAAACGCTTTCTGTTATTGGTATGGCGCTGTTCTTGTCATTTATTGCAACGATTTTTCCGGCTTGGCGTGCGGCCAAACTCGATCCTGTTGAAGCGCTGAGGTACGAATAATGGCTGCAATGTCCGGAGAGCCGATCCTCCAGCTGAAAAATGTCTGCCGCAGCTATCATGAAGCAGACCGTGAGCTGACTATTCTTAAAGATGCGAATTTCACGCTGATGCGCGGTGAAATGGTGGCGCTGGTTGCACCATCCGGTGCCGGTAAATCCACCCTGCTGCATACGGCAGGACTGCTGGAAAAGCCGGATTCCGGTGATGTGATATTAGGCAAAACTTCCTGCGCACAGCTGGATGACGATGAACGTACAGCCATGCGCCGCAATGATCTGGGCTTCGTCTATCAGTTCCATCATTTGCTGCCGGAATTTACCGCGCTTGAAAATGTGATGGTGCCGCAAATGTTGCGTGGCCTGTCATCCAAAGTTGCATCACAGCGTGCGCAAAATTTGCTGGATTATATGCGTATCGGGCCCCGCTCTTCGCACCGCCCGTCGGAGTTGTCCGGTGGTGAACAGCAGCGTGTGGCCATTGCCCGTGCAGTTGCTAATGCACCGCTGGTGCTGTTTGCGGATGAACCGACAGGCAATCTCGATCCGTCAACATCATCCTATGTGTTTCAGGCACTGGAGGCGCTGGTGCGTCAGTCCGGCCTGTCTGCGCTGATCGCAACGCATAATCATGATCTGGCACGACGGATGGATCGTTGCGTTACACTGAAAGACGGCAAGATTGTTAATCTCGATTTGAGAAAACCTGCCGCCTGATTGCAAGACAAGCTGAATTATTGAATGCCGTATGCTGAAATATGCATGCGGCATTTTTATTTGTTCTGTAGATACGGAAAAAAGAGCTGCGGCTTAAATAGCTGAAACTACAATCAAAAATAAAACAGGTGCTGTCTGCATAACAAGGTGGCAGATCAGCGGTTCATATTTCACTAACTATAGATGTTTTTACGTGAACAAAGAGGGGTTGACTGCGGAACAATAATGGAACAAATTGCATACATACAGGAACAAATGGAGTTCATATCATGTCTGATCTGGTTCGTGATGTTATGTCATTCATTTCCATCGGTTTGTTTGTAGCAACTTTTGCTATGTGGCTGGCAGCGTTCTGAGGCTGCTCAAAGCCTGATTTAACCAGAGCATGTCGCGGAAAAGTGGGCACCGGTTTTCCTATGCGACATGCGTAAAACAAGAAGATAGAGCGAGCAGAGCGGATAGAATTAAACGCGGCACGCTCTGTGTAAAGATGTAGCTGGCTGAAGATATAGCCAGCTAGAGATATAGCCGACTAGAGATATAGAATGTGTAATGATTGACGGAATGCACTTATGCATCTGGACATCATGACGGCATTGCGGGAAAAAGGATCTGATGAATGGGCGGAGTCTGACAGGCTTCAGTTCATTATCCGGTTTGATTTTCCCGTCTTACAGAACTGTTATTTTTGGAATGCAGTTTCTATGTAAGGCTTTGTACTGCGATACATCACTGCACAAACGGGCAGGCGATGGTTGCAATGACGGAGTATATGCCTTTGCCTTCTGATGTTTCTGCCGTAGCTGCTTCTGAATTACCTGCCGGTGCGCCGGTATTTATTCATTTGCGTACGCATTCGGCTTATTCATTGCTGGAAGGGGCATTGCAAATCGGCAAAATTATCGGCCATGCCAAGGATGATAATGCGCCTGCAATTGCCGTAACAGACACGAATAATCTCTTCGGCGCATTGGAATTTGCGCAGAAGGCGTCGAAAGATGGTGTGCAGCCGATTATCGGCTGTGTTGTTGATATTGCCTTTGGCGACCATCAGCCGGAAGGCCGTGCGATCAACCGCCGCGATGCGCTGGACTTGTCGCCGGTGGTACTGCTGGCTTCCAGTGAGGAAGGCTATGCCAATATGGTGCGGCTGGTCAGCCGTTCCTATCTGGAAACAGAAGCCGGTGATCCGGTGCATATTCGCGCCGACTGGTTACCGGATTTGTCAGAGGATGTGATTTTTCTGACCGGCGGGGCAGAGGGGCCGATTGGCAAACCGCTCAGCAATGAACGGGAAGAGCGTGCGCGCAGCCGCCTTGAGTTTTTAAAAAACATCTTTGGCGACCGTCTTTATGTCGAGTTGCACCGCCAGCGCGGTTA
This sequence comes from Pseudochrobactrum sp. XF203, assembly GCF_020341615.1. Taxonomy (NCBI): domain Bacteria; kingdom Pseudomonadati; phylum Pseudomonadota; class Alphaproteobacteria; order Hyphomicrobiales; family Brucellaceae; genus Pseudochrobactrum; species Pseudochrobactrum sp. XF203. The sequence goes on from NZ_CP084392.1 coordinate 1,247,215, forward strand.
TGACCGTGTGCTTGAATCCAAACTGGTTGATCTGGCTTATGAATATGAGCTGCCATTGGTTGCAACCAATGAGGCATTCTTTAAGCAGAGCGGAGATTATGAGGCGCATGATGCTTTGCTGGCGATTGCAGATGGTCAGGTCATTGCATCGGATGACCGCCGCCGTCTGACACCGGATCATTATCTGAAATCCCAGAGCGAAATGGCGGCTTTGTTTGCCGATTTACCGGAGGCTCTGGAAAATACCGTCGAGATTGCACGTCGCTGCCATTGGTACACGCAAACCCGTGCGCCGATCCTGCCACGCTTTACCGGTGAATCCGATGATCCGGAAGCCGCTTTGCAGGCAGAAGCGGATGAAATGGCGCGTCAGGCACGTGAAGGTCTTGAAGAGCGGTTGAAGCTGTTCGGCCTTGCTGAAGGCCATACACATGAAGACTATATTAAACGGCTGGATTATGAGATTTCGATCATCGTCCGCATGAAATTTCCGGGTTACTTCCTGATCGTTTCGGACTTTATTAAATGGGCGAAACTGCAGGATATTCCGGTAGGGCCGGGGCGTGGTTCCGGTGCGGGCTCGTTGGTTGCTTATGCGCTGACAATTACGGACGTGGACCCGCTGCGTTTCTCTCTGCTGTTTGAGCGCTTCCTTAATCCGGATCGTGTGTCGATGCCGGACTTTGATATCGACTTTTGTCAGGATCGCCGTGAAGAGGTGATCCGCTATGTGCAGCAGAAATACGGCCGTGATCAGGTAGCGCAGATTATCACTTTCGGTACGTTGCAGGCGCGTGCGGTTCTTCGCGACGTTGGTCGCGTGCTGCAAATGCCTTACGGGCAGGTCGACAGGCTGTGTAAATTGGTGCCGTCGAACCCTGCCAATCCGGTATCACTCGGACAGGCGATTAATGAAGAGCCGCGCATTAATGAGGAGCGTGAAAAGGAGCCGGTTGTCGGTCGTCTTCTCGATATGTCGCTGAAGCTGGAAGGGCTTTATCGTCACGCTTCCACGCACGCTGCAGGTATTGTTATCGGTGACCGGCCATTGTCTGAACTGGTGCCGATGTATCGCGATCCGCGCTCCGATATGCCTGTCACCCAGTTCAATATGAAATGGGTTGAGCAGGCCGGTCTAGTAAAGTTCGACTTTCTTGGTCTGAAAACGCTGACGGTTCTGAATACGGCTGTGAAGCTGATTGCCCGTAAAGGCGTCGATATCGATCTGCAAACGCTGCCGTTTGACGATAAGCTGACTTATGAAATGCTGTCGCGCGGTGAAACGGTCGGCGTGTTTCAGGTGGAATCGGTGGGTATGCGTAAAGCGCTCATCGGGATGAAACCTGACCGTATTGAGGATATTATTGCGCTTGTGGCGCTCTATCGTCCGGGTCCGATGGAGAATATTCCAACCTATAATGCGCGCAAGCATGGTGAGGAGGAGATTGCCTCTATTCACCCGAAAATCGACCATCTGGTGAAGGAAACGCAGGGCGTTATCGTTTATCAGGAGCAGGTGATGCAGATCGCGCAGGAGCTTTCCGGCTATTCGCTTGGTGAAGCGGATTTGCTGCGCCGCGCGATGGGTAAGAAAATCCGCGAGGAAATGGACAAGCAGCGCGTCCGTTTCGTTGACGGCGCGATTGAAGGCGGTGTCGGCAAGGCGCAGGCCAATACGATTTTCGATCTGCTTGCCAAATTTGCTGACTATGGTTTCAACAAATCCCACGCTGCGGCTTATGCGATTGTTTCTTATCATACTGCCTATCTGAAGGCGCATTATCCGGCAGAGTTTCTCGCCGCGTCGATGACCTATGATATGAACAACACGGAAAAGCTCAATGATTTCCGTCGTGATGCCTTGCGTCTTGGTATTGAGGTGGTGCTGCCGTCGGTCATGACATCCTACCGCCCGTTTGAGGTAGGCGAAGGTAAGATTTTCTATTCGCTGGCCGCGATCAAAGGCGTTGGTGATGCTGCCGTTGAGCATATTGTTGAAAAGCGGAAAGAAAAACCGTTTGAAAGCCTTGAGGATTTCTGTGAGCGCGTTGATCCGCGCATGGTCAACCGCCGTGTGTTTGAAAGCCTGATTAATGCCGGTGCGCTGGATTGTTTCGGTGTAGATCGTTCAGCTTTGAGTTCCGGTATGGATAGCCTAATGGCCTATACTCAGCGCACGCAGGAAAATGCCAATAGCGGGCAGTCGGATATTTTTGGCACCGGTCTGGTGCCGAAAGAAAAGCTGCAATTGCCAGTGGTAACACCTTGGACATCATCAGAGAAACTGCATCGCGAATTGCAGGCCGCAGGCTTCTATCTCTCCGCGCATCCGCTGGATGATTATAATGAAGCACTGCAGAAAATGCGCGTTCAGAGCTGGGCTGATTTCTCCAATGCGGTGAAGAAAGGCGCAACCAACGGTCGTCTTGCCGGTACGGTTATCAGCAAGCAGGAGCGCAAGACCAAGACCGGCAATAAGATGGGCATCATCGCCTTTTCTGATGCGACAGGTCAGTTTGAATCGGTGCTGTTTTCAGAGGCGCTTCAGCAATTCCGCGATCTGCTGGAACCCGGTCGCTCGGTAGTAATTACTGTTTCCGCTGAGAACCGGCCGGAAGGTGTGAGCCTGCGCATTGCCACGGTCGTGTCGCTTGAGGATGAGGCCAGCCGACTGCAAAAGGCACTGCGTCTGTTTCTGCGCAATAGCGATGCGCTCGATCAGATCGTGCCTTACTTCAAAACCCGTGGTGACGGCGAGGTCAGCTTTATCGTGATCAAGGATAATGGTCAGCGTGAGGTGGAGGTTGCTTTGCCGGATCGCTACCGCATCAGCCCGCAGATAGCCAGCGCGATGAAGGCCATCAGCGGTGTGGTCGATGTGGAACTCATCAGCTGATCGCTGACTATTATTCATCTTGAGACTCAATATATGTTTCGTATATAGTATGTATATGAAGCATATGTGAGGCCTTATGGGTATTGTGAATATTGAAGACGAGTTGCATGAGCAGCTGCGTCTTGCGAGCAAGGTGACCTGCCGTTCTATTAATGCGCAGGCTGCTTTCTGGATTAAGATCGGCATGCTGTGCGAGACCAATCCGACGCTCAGTTTTTCAGAGATTATGCGTCGTGAGCTGAATGCTGCCGGTGTTGCTGTTTCATCGCTGGGCATGAGTGAAGCATGATTAAGCAACCACAGGAACTGGCGCTGATGGCTGAGGCGGGGCGTTTGCTGGCCTCTGTCTTTGATATGCTGGATAAAACGCCGCTTGAAGGTGTCTCAACGCTTGAGATCAACGACAAAGTCGAGCGCTTTATCATTGAGGATTTACAATCCCGTCCGGCGAGTAAAGGCCAGTATGGCTACGGTTTTGTGTTGAATTCTTCTGTCAATCATGTGGTTTGTCACGGTGTGCCGTCACAAACGGATGTGCTGAAAAGCGGTGATATTGTCAATTTTGACATTACACTGGAGAAGAACGGCTATATCGCGGATTCCAGCAAAACCTATTGTGTCGGCGAGGTGAATGCTGCCGCTAAAAGGCTGGTGCGCACAGCCTATGAAGCGATGTGGATGGGTATTGCTGCTGTGCGTCCGGGTGCGCGGATCGGCGATATCGGCTGGGCAATCGAGCATCACGCCAAGCGCAACGGCTATTCGGTTGTGCATGATTATTGCGGTCACGGTATCGGACGAGAAATGCATGAGGAACCGCAAATTCTCAATTTTGGCAAACCCGGAACCGGCCTGTTTCTGCAGCAAGGAATGGTTTTCACCATTGAGCCAATGCTCAATCAGGGGCGGCGCAATGTAAAGACCGAAGCGGATGAGTGGACTGTCACCACAAAGGACGGGTTACTCTCGGCTCAGTTCGAGCATACGGTTGCAGTGACCGCAACAGGCGTGTCGGTGCTGACCCTGCGTGCAGATGAAAAGAACTCACCGCAGGCTAAGCGTCTCGGCTTGATTCCTGCCTGATATAAAAAGCCCGCTTTTAGCGGGCTTTTTCATTTTATGTTTTAATATGCTGCTGTGAAGCGCTGACGGATATGTTTGCCCTGTGCTGCTTCATCAAGAATGGCGACAGCCAGATCGCCGACGGTGATTTTACTTTCACCTTTGTCGTCAAAAACCGGAGAATCTGTGCCAAGACGGAATGTGCCGGTGGCTTCACCCGGCACCAGCAGAATTGCCGGTGAGACAAAAGACCAGTCCAGTTCATTCTCGGTTTTCAGATCATTGAGTGCCTGACGGGCACCCAGCGCACCTTCTTTATATTCCGCCGGAAATTCAGGGGAATCCACCAGCTGAGCGCCGTTGATTTCAAGGCTGCCTGCGCCGCCAACGGCGATCAGGCGTTTGATGCCGGCTTTTTTCACAGCTTCAGTGATAGATTTGCTGCCTTTGATGTGAATATTGCGGATGTCGGCTTCCTGCCAACCCGGATTATAGGCGGAGATCACCAGATCATGGCCTTTCAACAGTGCAGCCAGTCCGTCTGTGTCCAGAACATCGGCTTTCCCGGCGGTGACATTGGCATTGGCAGCGATTTTTTCCGGATGGCGCACAAGTGCGCTCACCTGATGGCCGCGTTTCACGGCTTCATTAAGCAGGGCTGTACCGACATAACCGCTGGCGCCGATGATTGCGATTTTTGACATAGGACTTACCTCATATTATAAGATTGATAAGAATTATTTTTAATCAGGTTACGATAAGTAACTATGTAATATGATTTGAAATGACTGTGAAGAATGCACTTTAAAGTCAGTAAGTCACTTCAAAGTAACCACCTGCAAATGCGCGCTTTACCGTTCAATTTTACGGTTGCGTGCAATGAAGGAGAAGGCAATGACCTCTCAGATGAATGCCGTTCTGAAGAAAAATTCAGCAGAGTCACCGCATGATGATGGAAAAAATACCCCGCCGATTCTGGCTGATACCGCAGGATTCGCCGAGGACGAAAACGGCACCTGTCCGATCCGTGAAGTGCTGGATCGGGTGGGGGATACATGGAGCCTGCTGGTTATTCTCAATCTTCAGCAGGGTACAATCCGCTTCAATGCGCTGCGCCGTCTGATCGAGGGCATTTCGCAGCGCATGCTCACAGTGACTTTGCGCTCATTGGAGCGTGACGGTTTGGTGTTGCGCACTGTACGTCCGACTTCACCGCCGGAAGTGGAATATTCGCTGACTGCATTGGGAATGTCGCTGGCAAAACCGATTGACAGTCTGGGACAATGGGCGGTCGATAACCGTCATGTCATGCGTGAGGAGCGGGCACGTTTCGATGCGCAACAATAAATCAAAGGCGCATTGTCAGAGCGTATCCCGAAAACTGAGAACCGGTTTTTGGATAAGATACGCGTAAAACCAAGAGATAGAACGAGCGCCGTGATCCGGTTTGAATGCAGGTCGCTTTAGCAATGCGCCTTCCTTTCTTATCGTGTTATTTTTTCACGGTAACGGATACAGAGCGGACTTTGTTTTTGCTGACACTGCAGTCGACTGTAATTACATCCCATGCAGCACTGCCGTTGCGCTGACGGGCTTCGCCGTTGAGCCTGACGGTTACATTGCCGTTGTTGCGGTTCAGTTGCGCAGCATCATAATCGGCTTGCGTAAAGCCGAAGCGGTCATATTTATATTTCTTGTTTTTGGTCAGATCATGCGCTGTTGCAGAGCATAAAGCGGTTTCCGGCTTTGCCTTGCTGTCATTGATGGCCAGATTGTAATTGGCTTTAAAGTCAGAGCTCTGTTTTGGCACAGCTTCCGCCTGAACAAGGGAGGATGAGCCGATAAGAGAAATTATTACAACAGAGGCTTTAAAAGGAAGAGTTAACATAGCAAATCCTGCCGGTTATTGATTGAATGTAATATACCTGTTGATCGTGATGATCTGATTAATATTGGTTCTTAAAATATCGCTGAAAACTATGATCTATTTTGGTGTAAATGAGGGTTAAAAGCTGCCTTCTATATCGTTTTACAGTAATATGTATCGAGAATTCTCTGTTCCTCACTTCAAAAACATTTCCAATGATGTGGGGTGTTAAGAATAAACAAGTAAAAGAAATGAAGCCACCATCAGCGGAGGAATGAATAAGGCCGCAGCAGTGAGAATATTTGAAACAGGCCGGTGAATTGAAATCTTCTTTTTATAAAACTCAAAATTTCTCACGGATTTTATAGTTTGATAGAGTAGCAGATAGGTGCATATGGCGATAAACCCGATGTTCCAGCCTGATAATTGAGCCGGTGTCGGCCGCCCGGGAACGCCGAGTATCCACGGGATAATGAGAAGGCCGCACAAAACAGCGATTACATCAGGATATATGCGTATTATAAATTTTATCATGCCGATCTCTGTTCTTGGAATGCCGCATATTTAAGTTGAGGCAAGATTCAAGGAATGGCAATGTTGCAACGCAAGAAACCGGCATGTGTTTTGAAACATAAGTGGCCGGTTTCGGATCAAGATACGGAAACAAGCCGCTGTCTGCGCCGCAGGCCTTGACAAGACAGGCTTTCACTCCTTAAAAGCCGCTCAGGATTTCAGGGCGTCTTTACAGATTCCCCGTATCTGTTGACGTGTCCCGTGAATAATTGCCACATTCGCTGTCGCAATATTCTGTCAGTCTTCACAACAAGAAGGCAGAGGAGGGCGCGTTTCCTTCGAGCGAGGCAGACAAGCTGCCGCGCCGGTAAAACTTTTAAAGGGAAATGCGATGAGTAAGCGCGAATCTTCCAAATATAAAATTGATCGTCGTCTTGGTGAAAACATCTGGGGTCGTCCTAAATCCCCTGTAAACCGTCGTGAATACGGCCCGGGCCAGCACGGTCAGCGCCGTAAGGGCAAGCTGTCCGACTTCGGTATTCAGCTGCGCGCAAAGCAGAAGCTGAAAGGCTTCTACGGCGATATCTCCGAAAAGCAGTTCCGTAAAACTTACGAAGAAGCTGCTCGTCGTAAAGGCGATACCGGTGAAAACCTGATCGGTCTGCTGGAAAGCCGTCTGGACGCAGTTGTATACCGCGCCAAATTCGTACCGACCATTTTTGCTGCCCGTCAGTTCATCAACCACGGTCACGTAAACGTAAACGGTCGTCGCGTTAACATTCAGTCCTACCGCCTGAAGGCTGGTGACGTTGTTGAAGTTCGCGAAAAGTCCAAGCAGCTGGTTATCGTTCTGGAAGCTGTTCAGCTCGCAGAACGCGATGTTCCTGACTACATCGTTGCTGACCACGGCAAGCTGACTGCAACATACAGCCGCGTTCCAGGCCTGTCCGACGTTCCATACGCCGTTCAGATGGAACCAAATCTGGTTGTTGAATATTACTCCCGTTAATCGTGAGTATGGCGGAATTATCCGCTGTGAAATCAGAGCCGCTGCGGATTTCCGCGGCGGCTTTTTTGTTTTGGATAAGCTATCTTTCCCTTTCTTCGGGGAGCTGCCTTATGTATTGTCACGCAAACTGTAAGAAAAAAATCTGGAGTGCAGGTCTATGGCAGGCTCAGTCAATAAAGTTATTCTCGTCGGTAATCTCGGAGCGGATCCTGAAATCCGCCGTCTGAACTCCGGTGAGCCGGTTGCAAACCTGCGTATCGCAACATCGGAAAGCTGGCGCGACCGCCAGTCCGGTGAGCGTAAGGACAAGACCGAATGGCACAGCGTTGTAATCTTCAACGAAAATCTGGCCAAAGTTGCAGAACAGTATCTGAAAAAAGGCGCCAAGGTTTACATTGAAGGTCAGTTGCAGACCCGCAAATGGACAGACCAGAACGGCAATGAACGCTACACAACTGAAATCGTGTTGCAGAAATTCCGCGGTGAGTTGCAGATGCTCGACAGCCGTGGCGAAGGCGGCGGCGGTGGCGGCGGCCGTTTTGAAGGCAGCGGCAGCGGCGGTGATCGCTTTGCCGGTGGCGGCGGTTCATCGCGCGGCGGTGACTATGGCAGCAGCGGCGGCGGTAATGATTTCGGCCGTTCCAGCCCGCAGCAGCAGTCCGGCGGTTTCAGCCATGATTTGGATGATGATATTCCGTTCTGAGATTTATTCTCTCAAAAAGAAAAGCCCGCGTTTGACGCGGGCTTTTTTTGTTTAGCTTCCTACAATCAATGACCTGATACCATCCGCCACAAATTGCACAGCCAGAGCCGCAAGGATAACGCCGAGCAGGCGGGTGAGGATGGAGCGGCCTGTCTCTCCCAGAAAGCGATCCACGCGCTCTGCGAGCAGGAATACGATGTAAGAAAGCACGATACAGGCGAGCAGAATGCCGAGCAAAGCAAGTCTGCTGCCAATGGTCGGAAATGTACCGCCGAGAAGGACTGTGGCGGAAATAGCGCCCGGGCCGGCAATCAGCGGAATGGCCAGCGGGAAGGCGGCAACATTGCGGATATGGTCTTTGGTGATGGCGACCGTCGCGCTTTTCTCATGGCGTTCCTGACGGCGCTCAAAGATCATTTCAAATGCGATCCAGAACAGCAAAAGACCACCGGCAACGCGGAACGCGCCGAGCGTGATGCCGAACAACATCAGAATTTGTGCGCCGGCAATGGCAAAGAGCGCGAGGATGATAAAGGCGATGATGCTGGCGCGTTTGGCAACCTGTGCCCGTTCGCGGCGATCCATGCCGGTGGTAACGGCAAGAAATAACGGTGCAAGCCCCGGCGGATCAATGGTTACGAGCAGTGTGACAAAGGCGCTGAAGAGACTGTCATAAAAGCTCATCCGTGTTCCTGTTCTTGTTCTTTATGAATGATTGTAAGAATTATGCCTGTCTTTGCCGTATAAGCGCAAGATGGTTCTTGTGCCGGTTCTGAAAGGCCGATTGATGAAGTATTCTGATGCATTTGCCCCCGTCCCGAACGGGAAACAAGAATATTCTCTGATTTATGCGTGACAGGGTGATAAATATGCCAAAAAAGCACAAAATCGGCTATATTTGGTGTGTATGAAGGCCGCCGCAAGGCAGTCGAAATTTCGTGATTTTGATGTTATGGGATAGAGTACAATCTATCAAAACTAATCGATTCTTTATGAAAGATATTTGAATAGTGACAGACCTTACTCCGCCGCCCGGTTCAGACGAATTTAACGGCATTGAACCGATTTCTATTGTGGAGGAGATGCAGCGGTCCTACCTCGATTACGCTATGAGCGTTATCGTCAGCCGCGCGCTTCCTGATGTTCGTGACGGGTTGAAGCCGGTCCACCGGCGTATTCTCCATGCCATGAATGAGATGGGGCTCGCCTGGAACCGCTCCTACCGTAAATCTGCCGGTGTCGTCGGTGAAGTGATGGGTAAATACCATCCGCATGGTGACGCCTCTATCTATGATGCGCTGGTGCGTATGGCGCAGGACTTCTCCATGCGCGAACCACTGGTTGACGGGCAGGGTAACTTCGGTTCCATCGACGGCGACAGTGCCGCTGCGATGCGTTATACCGAGTGCCGTCTGGAAAAAGTTTCCTCGGTTCTGCTCGAAGATATCGACAAGGACACTGTTGATTTTCAGGACAATTATGATGGCCGCGAACAGGAGCCTAAAGTGCTTCCGGCGCGCTATCCGAACCTGCTGGTCAATGGTTCCGGTGGTATCGCTGTTGGTATGGCCACCAATATTCCTCCGCATAATTTAGGTGAAGTGATCAATGGCTGTATTGCCCTGATCGATAATCCTGAAATGTCGCTGGAAGAAATGATCGAGATCATTCCGGGGCCCGATTTCCCGACCGGTGGTTTGATCCTCGGCCGTTCCGGCATTTATTCGGCTTACAGCACCGGTCGCGGTTCTGTGCTGATGCGTGGCCGTGTGACCATCGAGCCGATGCGCAATGACCGCGAATCCATCGTGATCACGGAAATTCCGTATCAGGTCAATAAAGCGAGCATGATCGAGAAAATGGCCGAACTGGTACGCGACAAGCGTATTGAAGGCATTTCCGATCTGCGCGACGAATCTGACCGTGACGGTTACCGCGTGGTTGTTGAACTGAAGCGCGATGCCAATGCTGATGTGGTGCTGAACCAGCTTTACCGCTACACCCCGCTGCAGACCTCTTTCGGCTGCAATATGGTGGCGCTGAATGGTGGTAAGCCGCAACTTCTGACCTTGATGGAAGTGCTGAATGCTTTTGTGCATTTCCGTGAGGAAGTTGTCAGCCGCCGCACCAAATTCCTGCTGAATAAAGCCCGCGAACGTGCGCATGTCTTGGTTGGTCTGGCGATTGCCGTTGCCAATATCGACGAAATTATTGCACTGATCCGCCGTGCGCCGGATCCTGCAACGGCGCGTGAGCAGTTGATGACACGCCGCTGGCCTGCAGCCGATATCGCACCGCTGATCCGTCTGATCGACGATCCGCGTCATGTGCTGAATGATGACAGCACCTATAATCTGTCGGAAGAGCAGGCACGCGCTATTCTTGAACTGCGCCTGCAGCGCCTGACAGCTCTCGGCCGTGATGAAATCGCTGATGAACTGAACAAGATCGGCGAAGAAATCAAAGACTACCTGTCTATTCTGGCATCACGTGAGCGCATTCTCGGCATTGTTAAGGATGAAATGGCTGCGGTTCGTGATGAATTTGCTACGCCACGCCGTACTGAGCTGACCCTTGGCGGCGCTGAAATGGATGATGAAGACCTCATCGCCCGTGAAGATATGGTCGTCACCGTCAGCCATGCCGGTTACATCAAGCGTGTGCCGCTGAATACCTATCGTGCGCAGCGTCGTGGTGGTAAAGGCCGTTCAGGTATGGCGACGAAGGACGAGGATTTTGTTACCCGTCTGTTTGTGGCCAATACCCATACGCCGGTACTGTTCTTCTCCTCACGCGGTATCGTCTATAAAGAAAAAGTCTGGCGTCTGCCGATCGGTACTCCGCAATCCCGCGGTAAGGCATTGATTAATATGCTGCCTTTGCAGCAGGGTGAACGTATCACCACGATCATGCCATTGCCTGAGGATGAGGCAAGCTGGGCAGAACTCGACGTGATGTTTGCCACAACGCGCGGTACTGTGCGCCGTAACAAGCTGTCCGATTTCGTTCAGGTTAACCGCAATGGTAAGATTGCGATGAAGCTGGAAGAAGAGGGCGATGAAATCCTCTCGGTCGATACTTGTACGGTTAATGACGACGTGCTGCTCACCGCTGCCGGCGGCCAGTGTATCCGTTTCCGTGTGGATGATGTGCGCGTCTTTGCCGGTCGTAATTCGATTGGTGTACGCGGTATCAATCTGGCTGACGGCGATAAAGTTATCTCCATGGCCATTCTTGAGCATGTGGAAGCGACACCGGCTGAGCGTACAGCCTATCTGAAGCGCGCTGTTGCAGAGCGCCGCAGCCTTGGTTCAGATGATGTGGAAGATATCGCAGTTGTCGGCGAAGACGTAACCGAAGATGCGGAACTCAATGATGAGCGCTATGAAGAGCTGAAAGCCCATGAGCAGACTGTTCTGACAGTCAGCGAGTTCGGTTACGGCAAGCGTTCTTCGTCCTATGAATTCCGTATTTCCGGCCGTGGCGGTAAAGGTATCCGCGCTACAGATACATCGAAGACAGATGAAATCGGTGCGCTGGTTGCGCTGTTCCCTGTGGAAGCAAGCGACCAGATTCTGCTGGTGTCGGATGGCGGTCAGCTGATCCGTGTGCCGGTTGGCGGCATCCGCATTGCCGGTCGCTCCACCAAGGGCGTTACCATCTTTAACACCGCTGATGGTGAAAAGGTTGTGTCTGTAGAACGGATTTCTGAAACCGATGATGAAGAGGATGAAACCTCGGAAACCGCCGGTGATCAGACACCGGTTCAGGAAACGCCCCAAACGGGCGGTGATGAACCTGCCGCAGAATAAGTTCTGAAACAAAAAACGCCCCGTCATTTTGACGGGGCGTTTTTTATTGTGCTCACATAAAGAAAAAGGCGGTGTCTTCTCACACCGCCTTGAAATAAAAGCCTGGACTGGAGGTTCCGGCTGCAACTGCCCTCTGATTAAAGAGGTATTTTGTATCTATTTAGGCCTGATTTAGGCGAAACCAAGATATTATCACTTCACTTATGCGTGTGTAATGCGCTTTGATCTGGTGCCGCGGGCGACACGCCGTACAGAGCGCAGGTCGAAGACGGATTTCTGATTGCTCAGACGCCTGGAGGCACTTTCTTCGATCATCAGGATAATGGCTGCAAACATCATCGCGACGATCATTGAGATTGCGAGAATAAATAGCATCATCATTTTATCCTTTCGCTTATATTACGCGCAAGCGACACAAAGGTTGCATAAAATCTTTCATTTTGTGGCATGTGAGATCTGTGCGGTTACTGTGTTGCCGGTAATATAGGCGTTTTCACTTGAATTATTTCTGACCGGTCTATTCATGCTAGGTTCACTTTGGGAGCGCGTAAACCTATGCTTTTGATGTAAGACTGAGGCTTAGAGCGGTTCTTGCGCCGCTCTTTGCTGAACCCGTTATGTACTTCGCTTTAGAGATTGAAATTGGTCGGTATAATGATTAATTCATAGGGTATGAAAACAGCTCTCTATGCAGGATCATTTGATCCGGTCACCAATGGTCATCTTGATGTTCTGCGCGGGGCTCTCGGGCTGGCTGACAAGGTGATTGTTGCTATCGGCGTCCATCCGGGCAAAGCCCCGATGTTCAGCTTTGAAGAGCGGGTTGAGCTGCTGCGCGAAGCCGGAGAGCAGGCTTTCGGCAAAGATAATAGCCGTATTGATTATACCAGTTTCAGCGGTCTGGTGGTGGACACTGCCAGAAGTTTCAATGCAACACTGATGGTGCGCGGTTTACGCGATGCCACTGATTTTGATTATGAAATGCAGATGGCCGGTATGAATGCGGGGCTGGCAGCGGATGTGCAGACTGTGTTTTTGCCCGCTTCCCCCGATGTGCGTTTTATTACTGCCACACTGGTGCGCCAGATTGCGGCAATGGGGGGCGATGTCAGCCGCTTCGTGCCGCCTGTTATCGAAAAAGCCCTAAAGCATAAGCTTAAAAAATAAGAATTTAGCTTCACACAGGAAAAATCATGTCCTTTTTGCGTAAATTACTGGCCGTCACAGCCTTTCTCGCATTTTCAGCAACTGCCGCTTTGCAGCCGGTCAATGCGCAGGCCGCAGACCCTGAAAATACAGTGGTTCTGACTCTGAAAGACGGTGATGTCGTTATTGAACTGCGTCCTGATCTGGCTCCGAAACATGCGGAGCAGATCAAGAAACTGGTGCGCGATGGTGCTTATAACGGCGTTGTGTTCCACCGCGTGATTGACGGTTTTATGGCGCAGACCGGTGATGTAGAGTTCGGTAATGCGGATAAGGACTATAATCCGGGTCGCGCAGGCACCGGCGGTTCTTCCTATGGTAATATTCCGGCAGAATTCTCCAAGCAGCCATTTGTGCGCGGCACCGTCGGCATGGCACGCAGCTCATCGCCGGATTCTGCCAATTCGCAGTTTTTCATCATGTTTGATGAAGGCTCGTTCCTGAACGGCCAGTATACTGTTGTCGGTGAGGTCGTCAGCGGCATGGAAACCGTCGATAAAATCAAAAAAGGCAGCAAATCTGCCAATGGCGCGGTTGATAATCCTGACCGTATCGTTAAAGCCATTGTTCTGGCCGATCGTAAGTAATTCTACTTTAAACGCGGCTGTCTGAGTTGCAGCCTGAAAAATCTACAGGAGAAGCCCCATGGCTTATAAAGATCCGGAAAATACACTGGTACTGGAAACCACTAAAGGTACAGTTGCAATCGAACTCTATCCAGATCTGGCACCAGGTCATGTTGCCCGTATTAAAGAGCTGGCACGTGAAGGCGCTTATGACGGCGTTGTATTTCACCGCGTGATCGATGGTTTCATGGCGCAGACCGGCGACGTGAAGTTCGGTAAACAGGGCGGTTCCAGCTTCAACCCATCCCGCGCCGGTATGGGCGGTTCAGACAAGCCTGACCTGAAAGCAGAATTCACCAATACCAAGCACGTACGCGGTACCTGCTCGATGGCACGCAGCCAGAACCCGAACTCGGCTAACTCCCAGTTCTATATCTGCTTTGCTGATGCACCTTGGCTGGATCGCCAGTACTCCGTATGGGGTCAGGTTATTGAAGGCATGGACAATGTTGACAAGATCAAGCGCGGTGAGCCGGTAACTGATCCGGATTCAATTACTACTGCAAAAATCGCTGCTGATCTGTAATTTCTGATCTGTCAGCTTGCTGATTTGAGGGGCGCGTTATGGTTCAAGCCGTAACGCGCCCTTTATTTTTTGCCCGCTGTTCTGTATGGCAGGGCAATGCGAATTTTAGAAAAATTTGAACTCCCCGAAATTGAGGCCAGTGATGCGCGTCGATCTGTTTGATTTTGACCTGCCGGAAGAGCGCATTGCGCTGCGTCCGGTTATCCCGCGCGATCATGCAAAACTGTTGCGCGTCATTCCGGATCAGCCTTTGCAGGATCTGCATGTCGGCGATCTGCCGGATTTGCTGCGCGAAGGTGATGCGCTGGTTTTCAATGATACCAAAGTTATTCCGGCGCAGCTTGAGGGTACGCGTGAGCGTGACGGCACAGTCGCAACCGTGAGTGCGACCTTGCATATGCGCACCGGCGCTGACCGCTGGAAAGCATTTTTGCGCCCTGCAAAGCGCGTGAAGGAAGGCGAGCGCATTCGTTTCGGCCATTCGGGTTCCAGCTGTTTTTTAGGCACGCTGGATGCTCTGGTTGCAGAAAAGCACGACAGCGGTGAAGTGCTGCTGGTGTTTGATGTCTCCGGTGCCGTGCTGGATGAAGCGATTGCTTCGGTCGGTCATATTCCGCTGCCGCCTTATATCGCGTCCAAACGGGCGGAAGATGCGCAGGACAGACAGGATTATCAAACTGTCTATGCGCGTGAAGAGGGGGCTGTCGCAGCACCAACTGCCGGTCTGCATTTCACACCGGAGCTGCTGGAGCGTATCCGCGCCAAGGGCGTGGAAGAGCATTTTGTGACCCTGCATGTAGGTGCAGGCACCTTCCTGCCGGTGAAAGCGGATGATACTGCCGATCACAAAATGCATGCGGAAATCGGCTATGTCTCAGAGGAAACCGCAGCAGCACTCAATCATGTGCATGAGCGGGGCGGGCGGATTATCTCTGTCGGCACGACGTCGCTGCGCCTGATTGAGAGCGCAACCGGTGAGGACGGCATTATCCGTCCTTGGTCAGGCGCGACCGATATCTTCATCACACCCGGCTATAAGTTCCGTGCGATTGATATGCTGATGACCAATTTCCATCTGCCGCGCTCGACATTGTTCATGCTGGTCTCGGCTTTCAGCGGTTTCGAGACAATGCAGGCGGCCTATGCCCATGCCATCAACAATGAATACCGGTTTTATTCCTATGGCGATGCCAGCCTTCTGACGCGTCGCGACGCCTGAGCAGTTTCAGGAAAAGTGGAAGCCGGTTTTCCGTCCGAAACTGCGAAAAATAATACTAAGAGATTTTGATATGACTAGTGAAAATTTTGAATTTAAAGTGCTGGCAACAGACGGCAAAGCACGGCGCGGTGAAATTACTATGCCGCGCGGCACTATCCGCACACCGGCCTTTATGCCGGTTGGCACCGCAGGCACCGTCAAAGCCATGTATATGGATCAGGTCAAAGACCTTGGCGCGGATATCATCCTCGGCAATACCTATCACCTGATGCTGCGTCCGGGTGCCGAGCGCGTGGCACGCCTTGGCGGTTTGCATGAGTTTGGCGGCTGGCAGGGGCCAATCCTGACCGATTCCGGCGGTTTTCAGGTGATGTCACTGGCACAGTTGCGCAAGCTGACAGAGCAGGGCGTTACCTTCCGCTCGCATATTGACGGCCGCGCTTATGAAATGTCGCCGGAGCGTTCCATTGAAATTCAGGGGCTGCTCGATAGCGATATTCAGATGCAGCTCGACGAATGTACCGCACTGCCTGCATCCTTCAATGTGATGCAGAAGGCAATGGAGCTGTCACTGCGTTGGGCTGAGCGTTGTAAAGTGGCCTTCGGCGATCAGCCGGGCAAGGCGATGTTCGGTATTGTGCAGGGCGGCGATAATGTGCAGCTGCGCGAGCAATCCGCACAGGCGCTGAAGGATATGGATCTCAAAGGCTATGCCGTTGGTGGTCTGGCTGTTGGTGAGCCGCAGCAGGTAATGCTGGATATGCTGGATGTGACCTGTCCGATCCTGCCGCACGAAAAACCACGCTATCTGATGGGCGTTGGTACACCGGATGATATGCTGAAATCGGTTGCGCGCGGCATTGATATGTTCGACTGCGTTATGCCAACCCGTGCAGGCCGCCACGGTCTGGCCTTTACCCGTCGCGGTAAGGTGAACCTGCGTAATGCGCGTCATGCGGAAGATCATCGCCCGCTGGATGAAATGTCTACCTGTCCGGCATCAAGCCAATATAGCCGCGCTTATCTGCATCATCTGGTGAAATCGAATGAGGCGCTGGGCGGTATGCTGCTGACATGGAACAATCTGCATTATTATCAGTATCTGATGCAGGGTATCCGTGATGCGATTGAAGCGGGTCGCTTCAATGACTTCTTCGAAGAGACGACAGCGGAATGGGCCAAAGGCGATATTTCGCCTCTGTAACAGGCAATAAAAAAGCGGGAGAAATCCCGCTTTTTTATTTTGTGTTGCGCGCTGTGACAGCCCAGACCCGATGGGGAATTGCCAGAGGGTCTTCAGGAAAACCTTTCAGTAAAACTTGAGAGAGTTCACTGTCAAAACGAACCGTTTCTTCAGCTGACAGGCTGGCTTTTACACCCGCGCTTGCACGAATACGCCCGCGCCATGCTTCATGGCTGTAATAAACCGGCAGATCAAATGAGAAGGTTTCAATCGTAGAGAAACCAGCTTCTGCCAGATCCTGTAATCATTGCGGATAAATTCCGCTGCCACCGCCCATTGTCCATTTCGGATTGTATTTCAGAATAAGCTGTTCTGTTGCTTCAACAACATTCCCTGCAAAGGGCAACCAGTCGAAATGAGCGATAATGATACGGCCATGAGGTTTCAGAACCCGTTTTGCTTCTTGAGCCGCTTTCGGACGATCAAACCAGTGCCAGCATTGTCCGGCT
Source organism: Pseudochrobactrum sp. XF203 (assembly GCF_020341615.1). NCBI lineage: Bacteria > Pseudomonadati > Pseudomonadota > Alphaproteobacteria > Hyphomicrobiales > Brucellaceae > Pseudochrobactrum > Pseudochrobactrum sp. XF203. Next base: position 1,264,346 of record NZ_CP084392.1, read on the forward strand.
GTCAAAAGATCAAAACTATCATTCGCTTCGGTAAGGCTCTCGGCTGAGCCTGTCCGGTAATGGGTGTTAACTCCTGTGTCTCTGTCCAGTTCTGTAGCTTCATCAAGCAAGGCCTGCGCCGGATCAACACCGGTAACAATCAGCCCTTTTTGTGCAAGGCCGCGGGCGACGGTGCCGGTTCCTGTGCCAATATCAAGCGCTGTTTGTGCAGGGCTGATATAGTTTTTCGCGCTTAAAGCATCGAAAAACTTCGGCGGAAAACCGGCACGAAAATTCCGGTAATCAGAGGCAGTTTTGCCAAAATCAATGGTTTTGCCAAAGGATTGAGTAGCTTGAATATTCTGCTTACCGGTCATAGTGCTCCACAGGTCGTATAAAATTATTCCGCTGCTTCTTTTGCTGCCTCCAGCAAGTCGCTGATCATATCCAGTGTCATCTCGTCAAAATGCGAGATGATGCGGCTTGGCTCAAAATGCGAGACATGCAGATCGGTATAGCCGAAATCAACGGCAATCACCGGAATACCGGCAGCTTTGGCCGCGTCAATATCGGCGCGGCTGTCGCCAACCATAACCGCCTGATAACGGTCGCCTTTGGCCTGCGCAATTGTATCCGTCAGATGGCGCGGATCAGGCTTGCGGTAAGGGAAGGTATCCTGTCCGCAGATCGCGGCAAAGCGATGCGCTTCACTCATGCGCTCCAGCAATGCCTTGGCACTGATTTCAAACTTGTTGGTGCAGACAGCAAGGACATAACCTGCGGCACTCAGCCGGTCGAGACTGTTCAGCACACCGGGGTAAAAGGCTGACTTGCCCGGCATATTGCCGTTATAATGCTCCATAAACAGGGCAAACAGCGTTTTCATATCCTCATCCGTCAGCTGACGGTTTTGTGCCTGATAAGCACGCTCAATCATCACTTTCGCACCGGAACCGACAAATTTACGCAGAGAGACCGGATCGGCAGGTGTCAGACCACCGGCAATCAGACAGTGATTGAGGCTGTCGAGCAAATCCGGAGCTGTATCTACCAGTGTGCCGTCGAGATCAAAGACGATAACTGGTTGCGCTGTGGTGGTTGCGGAGGAATGAGACATATCTGCCCTTTGGCTTATCGCTATTTTACAGAACACGGCACGGAAAGTGTGCGGCATTGGCAAAACCTACCTGAAATGCGGCTTATTGATAGTCTTTTTCGCTAAATAGATGAAATGGGAACAATAATATATTTGCCGCGCGTGATGCTCGTGCTACAGCAGTGCGGAAATAAGCAGCATTAACGGTGTTTTGCGCGACTACCGCGCGTGGCCTGTTAAGGCATAAAGCGTTTCGCAGCCAAAGCTGCAAATGGAAATACGGGAAGCAGATTTATGAGTTCAGTTGATCCGCGTCAGTTGAAAATTGCCGCCGCCGCTGAGGCTTTAACCCATGTGAAAAGCGGTATGAAGCTCGGTATCGGTACCGGCTCCACAGCTGAGGAATTCGTGCGTTTGCTGGCCGTTAAGGTGGCTGAAGGCTTCGAAATCATCGGCGTGCCGACCTCTGAACGCACCGCTGCTTTGTGCGCTGAACTGGGCGTTCCGCTGACTACGCTGGAAGAAACCCCGCATCTTGATCTCACTATCGACGGTGCAGATGAAGTGGATGGCGATCTGTCGCTGATTAAGGGCGGCGGCGGTGCTTTATTGCGCGAGAAAATTGTCGCTGCCGCATCTGATGCTATGATCGTTATTGCTGACGAATCAAAAGTTGTGGACACACTCGGCCGCTTCCCGCTGCCGGTTGAAGTGAACCGTTTTGGTCTGGCCGCAACAAAGCTGGCAATTGAAAAGGCTATTGCCGGCCTCGGATTGGAAGCGCCGTTGAATCTTCGCATGAAAGACGGCGAAATTTTCGTAACGGACGGCGGACATTATATTCTTGATGCATCTTTTGGCCGTATTCCGGATACAAAAGCATTATCAGACGCACTCTTCGCCATTCCGGGTGTTGTAGAGCATGGTTTGTTTATCGGGCTTGCGCGTGCTGCGATTATTGCAGGCACATCAGGCATCCGTACATTGTCGTAATTTTAAATACATATCTGTCGGCTATTGCCGGAACAAACAGATTTCACGCCGTACAGAACGGTGTAAAGTGAATAAAAAACGGAGTATTGACCATATGACCAAGGCAACTGGCTATCGCCGTCTTATTGCGCCGCTGGCGGCGCTTACAGTACTGGCTGGTGTCAATCTCGCGCAGGCTCAGGAGGCTTCGCAGTCTCATCTGGCAGCCGCGCGTGCTGCAATTGCTGCAATCGGCGCTACCGAACAGTTTGACGGCATTCTGCCACGTGCAGCACAGGCTCTGAAATCTGAGCTGATCCAGAAAGACCCGAATCTCGAAGCAATCATCACCAAAACAGTTGATGATAAGGCTCTGGCACTGGCTGCCCGCCGCTCCGATCTGGAAACCGAAGCTGCCCGTGCCTATGCAAATTCTTTCAGTGAAGATGAACTGAAAGCAATCAGCGGCTTCTATACATCCGAAGCCGGTAAGAAACTGATTTCTGAAGGCCCGATTGTAACCCGTGAAGTGCTGAAGGCTGCTGAAGTCTGGCAGAACGGCGTTGCCCGTGATCTGGCTATGCAGGTTGGTGAAGTGCTGGCGAAAGCTGCCGGCAGTGCAGCTCCGGCTGCTGCTGAATAATTCAGTCTCAATGACAGAAAAAGCCCGGTCCGAGTGCCGGGCTTTTTTATTGCATATTATTTGGCACGTTGAGCTTGTGACTTTACTGTATTTCCAGCAAAACTGTGTGGGATGATACGTAAAAACAATGAGTTACATCAGTTTCAATGATTCAGTCTTAAATTTGACTGTTGTAACGTTCTGTAACGGTTCCTCTTGTTAAGCCATTGTGCCGGTAACATATTCGGATAACGCGTAAAAAATTCGGAGACTAAAATGACCAGTTATGACTATGACCTGTTTGTGATCGGCGGCGGTTCCGGCGGTGTTCGGGCAGGGCGTCTTGCCGGAGCTATGGGAAAACGCGTCGGGCTGGCAGAAGAGTTTCGCATGGGCGGCACTTGTGTGATCCGCGGCTGCGTACCGAAAAAGCTTTATGTCTATGCATCCCAGTTTCCGGAACATTTCAGTGATGCTGCAGGTTATGGCTGGACTGTCGGCGAAACCAGTTTTGACTGGTCAAAGCTGGTTGCCAATAAAGAAGCTGAAATTACCCGTCTTGAAGGCCTTTATACCAAGGGGCTGAATAATGCGAAGACGGAGATTCTGCCTTATCGTGCCGTGCTGAAAGACGCCCATACAATTGAACTGGTCGGCAGCGGCAAAACTGTTACTGCGGAAACCATTTTGATCGCGACCGGTGGTCATCCGTTTATGGATGATGCCATGCCTGGGCACGAGCTTTGCATCAATTCCGATCAGGTTTTTGATCTGGCTAAGCTGCCAAAGTCGATTACTATTCAGGGCGGCGGTTATATTGCTGTTGAATTTGCCGGTATTTTCAACGGTCTGGGTGTTGAGACCACGCTGGTCTATCGTGGCAAGCAGATTTTGCACCGTTTTGACGGCGATCTGTTCCGGCTGGTTACTGAGGCGATGATTGAAAAAGGCATCCGTATTGTCACGGAAGCCAATATTACCTCAGTTGCAGAAGCCGAAGGTGAGCACCGTCTGAGTGTTACACTGAGCAATGGTGAAGTGCTGGCCGCCGATCAGGTGCTGCAGGCAATCGGCCGCGTACCGAATACAAAAGGACTTGGCCTTGAAAATGCCGGTGTGAAACAAGCGGAAGACGGTTCGATCATTGTTGACGAATATTCCCATACCAATGTGGAGAATATCTGGGCTGTCGGTGATGTGACCAATCGTGTTCAGCTGACGCCTGTCGCCATTCATGAGGCTATGTGCTTCCTTGAAACGGCATTTAAGGGCAATCCGATGCGCCCTGACCATGAGCTGATCCCGACCGCTGTCTTTTCGCAGCCGGAAATCGGCACAGTTGGCATGTCGGAGGAAGAGGCGGCGAAGCAATATGCCAATGTTGAAATTTATCGCGCGCATTTCCGCCCGATGCGCAATACGCTGGCCGGACGCTATGAGAAAATGCTGACCAAGCTGGTTGTTGATGGGGATACGCGTAAAGTGCTGGGTGCCCATGTGCTCGGGCCGGATGCCGGTGAAATGGCGCAGCTGCTTGGTATTGCTTTGAAAGCGGCAGCGTCAAAAGATGATTTTGACCGCACAATGGCGCTGCATCCTTCCGCTGCGGAAGAGTTCGTGACCATGTACACACCAAGCTACAGGCTGGTCAAAGGGCAGCGTCAGGGCTGATTATTTGTATCGCTCATGAGACAGAGTGACAGACCGGCGGTGGTAATCGCCGGTTTTTTTGTGAGTTTTGATGGATTTCGTCATAAAATTACAAGATGTGACTTAAATCTTGGCAAAAATGACAAGGCTGGAGCCTGTCGGCTTAATTGCGGCTGGTACATTGTCTTCCGGTGGACTATATACGCAAGGCTGTTACTGCAATGGTGCGGTGCAGCAGGGGATAACTCTAAATAAAATCAGAATATATTACAGGTGCTATAATGACGAAGAACTGGACACCGCAATCCTGGAGAGGCATGCCGATTAAGCAAGTGCCTTCTTATCCGGACGCGCAGGCTTTGGCCGATGTCGAGGCTCGTCTGCGTACATATCCGCCTTTGGTTTTTGCAGGGGAAGCGCGCAAGCTTACCAGGCAACTGGCCGAAGTGGCTGAAGGTCGCGCCTTCCTTTTACAGGGTGGCGATTGTGCAGAAAGCTTTGCGGAACATGGCGCGGACAATATCCGCGACTTTTTCCGCGTGTTTTTGCAGATGGCTGTTGTGCTGACTTTCGGCGGATCACAGCCTGTTGTTAAAATTGGCCGTATTGCCGGTCAGTTTGCCAAGCCGCGCTCAAGCGACATGGAAACCGTGAATGGTGTGGAACTGCCTTCTTACCGTGGTGATGTCATCAACGGTATCGAGTTCAATGAAGCATCGCGCATTCCGGATCCGAACCGTCAGGAAATGGTTTACCGCCAATCTGCGGCAACGCTCAACCTGTTGCGTGCTTTCGCACAGGGTGGCTATGCCAATCTGGAAAACGTGCATAAATGGACGCTCGGCTTTGTTTCGGACAGCCCGCAGAACGAGCGTTATGTTGCCGTTGCCAACCGCATTTCCGAGACCATCAATTTCATGCGCTCTATCGGCATTACCGCAGACAGCAATCATGCGCTGCGTGAAACCGATTTCTACACCAGCCACGAAGCTCTGCTGCTTGGCTATGAAGAAGCGCTGACCCGTGTGGATTCGACCTCGGGTGACTGGTATGGCACATCCGGCCACATGATGTGGATCGGCGACCGTACCCGCCAGCTTGACCATGCGCATATTGAATATTGCCGTGGTATCAAGAACCCGATCGGTATGAAATGCGGTCCTTCACTGGAAGCTGATGATCTGCTGCGCCTCATCGACCGTTTGAATCCGGAAAATGAAGCCGGTCGTCTGACCCTGATTGCCCGTTTCGGCTATGACAAAGTGGAAGATCATCTGCCGCGTCTGATCCGTGCGGTTGAGAAGGAAGGCCGTAAGGTTGTCTGGTCCTGCGATCCGATGCATGGCAATACGATCACTGCTGCGGGTTATAAGACCCGTCCGTTTGATCGTATTCTGAAAGAAGTTCAGAGCTTCTTTGCAGTGCATCAGGCCGAAGGCACTCATGCCGGTGGTATTCATATCGAAATGACCGGTAAGAATGTGACCGAATGCACCGGTGGTGCACGCGCCATTTCTGCAGAAGACCTGTCCGACCGTTACCACACCCATTGCGACCCGCGCCTCAATGCGGATCAGGCTCTGGAGCTGGCATTCCTCGTGGCGGAACTTCTGAAGAAAGACCGTGATTCACAACCTCAGAAAATCGCGGCAAATGCCTGATTTTAAATAGCTAAAACTATACGGGCGGGGCTTGGTTTCCCGCCCGTATTTTTATGATTTCCGGTTTATTGCGGGGCAATATGGAACGCATTTTTAAAGCATTTATCAATTCTATGCGGTCGCTGAACCATCTGGCGCGCCATGAAAAGCCGGTGCAGCAGGAACTGCTTCTGCTGCTTGTCTCTCTGCCTGTGGCATGGTTTGTGGCTGCGGATATGGCAGCCTATCTGTTGCTGGTCGGCGCGGTATTATTTCTGTTGCTGGTGGAAGTCATCAATACGTCCGTTGAAGCTACCTGCAACGCTATCAGCCGTGATTTCAAGAAAGATATTCAGATTGCCAAAGATGCAGGCTCACTTGCCGTGCTGATCGCGTCGATCATGTGTGCAACCATCTGGATTTATCATCTCTGGCCGCTTGTACGACCGCTGATTTTTTCTGCTTAAATAATGATATGGGTGCCTGTATTCACTGATCTGCACCCGTTTCTCATTGCAAGAAAAAGGCAGTCGCGGTAATGCTTGTGCTATGAGCACACAGACCACATCTCCCGATAAATTACGTATCGCAATCGCCCAGCTGAATCCGGTTATGGGCGATCTTCAGGGCAATCTTGCCAAGGCGCGTGTAGCCCGCAAAACTGCGGCTGATGCCAAGGCTGATCTGATCCTGTTTACTGAATTGTTCATCTGCGGCTATCCGCCGGAAGATCTGGTTTCCAAGCCTGCTTTTGTCAAAGCTTGTGAAAAGACAGTGCAGGCCTTTGCGCTGGAAACCGCTGACGGCGGACCGGGAGTGATTATCGGCACGCCTTTGCAACGCGAAACCGGTCTGCATAATGCGGTGATGGTGCTGGATGGCGGTAAGGTCATTGCCGAGCGCTTCAAAGTTGACCTGCCGAATTACGGTGAGTTTGACGAGCAGCGCAATTTTCAGGCTGGCGCTATGCCGGGCCCGGTCAATTTCCGTGGTGTGCGTTTAGGTATTCCGGTTTGCGAAGATATCTGGGGCGAACTCGGCGTGTGTGAAACGCTGGCAGAGAGCGGCGCGGAAATTCTGCTGGTGCCGAATGGCTCGCCATATCACCGCTCCAAAATGGAAGTGCGTCACCAGATAGCCGTGCGTCAGGTCGTCGAAACCGGTCTGCCATTGGTCTATGCCAACCAAACCGGCGGGCAGGATGAGTTGCTGTTCGATGGTGGTTCATTTGTTATCAATGCCAATCATCATCTGGCGGTGCAACTGCCGCAGTTTGAAGAGCTGGTCTCTATAACCGAGTGGACACGCGGTGCGGATGGCTGGTCTTGTGCAGACGGCGACCGCAACTGGGTGCCGGAAGGTGAGGAGGCGGACTATCTTGCCTGTATGCATGGCCTGCGTGATTATGTGAACAAGAACGGCTTCAAAAGCATCGTGCTTGGCCTGTCCGGCGGGCTGGACTCCGCGATTTGTGCAGCGCTGGCTGTTGATGCTCTGGGAAAAGACCGTGTGCATACGGTGATGCTGCCTTATCGCTATACGTCCGAAATGTCGCTCAAAGACGCGAAAGACTGCGCTGAGGCACTTGGATGCCGTTATGATATTGTGCCGATTGCAGAACCTGTTGAGGGCTTTCTCAATGTGCTGCAACCACTGTTTGCCGGCACGGAGAGCGGTGTAACTGAAGAAAATCTGCAAAGCCGCGCCCGTGGCGTTATTCTGATGGCGATTTCCAACAAATTCGGCTCGATGGTTGTAACCACCGGTAATAAGTCGGAAATGGCTGTCGGCTATGCCACGCTCTATGGCGATATGAATGGCGGCTTCAATCCGATCAAAGACCTCTACAAGATGCAGGTCTATGCGCTGGCCGACTGGCGCAATCATCATCTGCCGGAAGGTGCTATGGGACCTGAAGGCGTGGTCGTGCCGCAAAATATCATCGACAAGGCACCGAGTGCGGAACTGCGCGACAATCAGACCGATCAGGACTCCCTGCCGCCATATCCGGTGCTGGATGCGGTTCTGGAGGCTCTGGTCGAGCATGAACGCAGTGTGGATGAGATTGTTGCCGAGGGCTATGATCGCGCTGTGGTCGAGCGTGTGGAGCACCTGCTTTACATCGCCGAATATAAGCGCAGACAATCGGCGCCGGGTGTGAAGATTACCACCAAGAATTTTGGCCGCGACCGTCGTTATCCGATAACCAACCGCTTCCGCGACCGGCACTAATACAAGATCAAAAGAAGAAAATTATGACTGTAATCGTTCGTTTTGCACCGTCGCCGACCGGCTATATCCATATCGGCAATGCCCGTCCGGCGCTTTATAACTGGTTATTTGCGCTCAAAAATAAGGGGCAATTCATCCTGCGTTACGATGATACGGATGTGGAGCGCTCTCGATCAGAATATGCGGAAGCGATTGCCCGTGACATCGACTGGCTGGGCATCAAACCATCCCGCGTCGAATATCAGTCCAAGCGTTTTGCGGTCTATGATGCTGCTGTTGAAAAGCTGAAAGCAGCCGGTTTGCTCTATGCCTGTTATGAAACAGCAGAAGAACTGGAACTGCGCCGTAAATTACGTCTGACCCGCCGTCTGCCACCGGTCTATGGCCGCGATGCGCTGAAACTGACGGATGAGCAGAAGGCCGCTTTTGAAGCTGAAGGACGCAAGCCGCATTGGCGCTTCCTGCTGCCGAATTTCAAAGCAACGCCGTTTGAAACCGAGCGTACAGAAGTACATTGGGATGATCTGGTGCGCGGCCCGCAGACTGTTGATCTTGCTTCCATGTCCGATCCGGTACTGGTGCGTGAAGACGGCACCTATCTCTATACGCTGCCATCGGTGGTGGATGATATTGATATGGGCATTACCCATATTATCCGTGGCGACGACCACGTGACCAATACCGGCGCACAGATTGCAATTTTCCGTGCACTGAGCGATGTGGTTCCGGTCTTCGGTCATCATAATCTGCTGACTACAACAAGCGGTGAAGGCCTGTCCAAGCGCTCCGGTGCTTTGTCTGTTGGTAGTTTGCGCGAAGCCGGTGTGGAGCCTATGGCGGTTGCTTCTCTGGCGGTGCTGACCGGTACATCGGATAATGTTGAGCCGATTGCAACTATGGAAGAACTGGCGGCACGCTATGAACCGTCCCATGCATCAAAATCCAATGCCAAATTCGATCCGGCTGATCTGACCGGTCTCAACCGTGCTTTGATCCATCATCTGGAATTTGCCGATGTTGAACCGCGTCTGGCAGCCTTGGGTATTTCCGGCGACAAAGCTGAAGCCTTCTGGGCAACTGTGCGCGGTAATATCGACCATGTGCAGGATGCTGCGCAGTGGTGGGAAATCGTCAATCGCACCGAGCCTTTCAGTGATGCTGTGGCCGATGAAGACAAGGATTTCATCGCGCAGGCTTTCGATCTGCTGCCGGAAGCGCCTTGGGGCAGTGATGTCTGGAAAGCCTGGACAGAGGCTGTGAAAGCCGCAACCGGCCGCAAAGGCAAAACATTGTTCATGCCTTTGCGTTTGGCGCTGACCGGTGTTGCTTCCGGCCCTGAACTGGCTGATCTCTTGCCGCTTATTGGGCGGGAAAATACGCTGGCCCGACGCGCCTGATCGCCGGATCAGGCACATAATCAACGGCTTCCTGAATAAGCGGCGGGGATTTCTCCGCCGCTTTTGTATGTTTCATCACAGGGACTGCCGGAATGGAGAAGGGTGATTTGCCGACACTGGCAGTTGCCTTAACCGGTATCAGATCCGTGGTGCTGGTTATGTTTTCTGCAGGTACGAAGACGGTTGGCTGCTGCAATACGGCCTGCTTGACAGTTTTCGGCTTTTTATAAGTCTGTTTAATGCGCTTGCGTGTTGTGGTGACAGCGCGGTTTTCTTTCATCAGCCGTTCAACCTCTTGCGGGCTGCGGCAATTATAGCGGCGCATATCTGTGTAAATGACCTGTCGCAGATGTCTCTGCTGTGGTGTTGCCGCTGCACGGGAAATCTGCTGTAAGGCGCTTTCGATACGGTGTTGGGAGGCACGTATATAGCGGCATTCTTCTGAAGCAGAACCATTGCTGAATGGTCCCGGATTGCAGGAGTAACGTCTGGCATCACTGTTGGCCTGCCGCTGCATTTGGCTCAGTTGTTGATAGCGTTTGGCTTGCTGCGCATTCAGGCTGGTATGATAATCAATATTACGCAAATCCTGTTCGTAGGCACGGCATATACGGCCATCAGACAGGTTCTGTGAAATTGCAGGGCTGCTTGCAAATATAAGTGTGGCTGCAACCAACACGGCTTTAAATGCTGAAAATTGAAAAACTGCTATTTTGAAATGGATTGATGAAAACATGAAATACTCCGCTCAAATAATCTGAACTGCTAATGAGAAGAGTATGAATATTGATGGTAAATGACGTGTAAATTATTGATTTTCAATAATATTTTGAAATATCAATCATGTTTTTGTGTTTTCGGATCAGATTTTATTGCTAACAAAAAACGCCGCATCATTTTTTGAAACGATGCGGCGTTTAATTATTTTTATAGCGCTGTTGAAATCAGGCTGTTGTGCGCTGTGAAGCCTCAACAACGGCCAGTGCTGTCATATTGACAATACCGCGCGATGTAACCGACGGTGTGAGAATATGCGCAGGACGGGCTGCACCAAGCAGGATCGGGCCGACATGCAGGGCATCGGTCACAGTCTTCAGTACATTCATGGTGATATTCGCGGCATCCAGATTAGGGAAGACCAGCAGATTGGCTTCGCCCTTCAGACGGGAATTCGGGAATACGCGGTCACGCTGGAACTGCGACAGAGCCGCGTCACCATGCATTTCACCATCCACTTCCAGCTCCGGTGCGCGTTCCTGCAGAATTGCGCAGGCCTGACGCATTTTGGCTGCGCTTTTTGAATCGCGCGAACCAAAGTTGGAATGCGACAGCAGGGCAGCCTTCGGCTCAATACCAAAGCGGCGGATTTCTTTTGCCGCCAGAATGGTCATTTCCGCGATTTCTTCAGCGCTCGGATCAATGGTCACATAGGTATCTGTAAAGAACAGGGTACCGCGTGAGGAGATCAGCAGGCTGAGTGTGGAAAGATCATGCAGGCCGGTCTGAACACCGAGAATCTGTTTGACCAGCGTCAGGTGACGTTCAAAGCGGCCTTCGAGACCGCAGATCATCGCATCGGCTTCATTGCGCATCATGGCCAGAGCAGCAATTACCGTCGGATTGGTGCGCACGATGGAACGGGCGGCTTCCGGTGTCATACCCTGACGGCCGGTCAGCTTATGCATCAGATCAACATAGTCACGGTAACGCGGATCATCTTCCGGATTGATGATTTCAAAATCAACACCCGGTTTGATTTTCAGCGCATAGCGTTGCAGGCGGGTTTCGATCACATTCGGACGGCCGATCAGGATCGGCTGTGCAATGCCTTCTTCCAGCACCACCTGAGCAGCGCGCAATACGCGTTCTTCTTCACCATTGGCATAGATAACGCGTTTCTTGTCTGCGGAGCGGCGTGCAGCGGCAAAGACCGGCTTCATAATCAGGCCGGAGCGGAACACGAAGCGGTTGAGACGGTCGATATAGGCTTCCATATCGGTGATCGGGCGGGTTGCCACGCCGGTTTCCATAGCAGCTTCTGCCACAGCCGGAGCAATACGCAGGATCAGACGCGGATCAAACGGCGACGGGATCAGATAATTGGCACCAAATACCGGTGTATCACCGGAATAGGCACGGGCTGCCACATCGGATACTTCTTCGCGGGCGAGAGCAGCAATTGCTTTCACCGCAGCCATTTTCATTTCTTCATTGATGGCTGTTGCGCCGACATCCAGCGCACCGCGGAAAATATACGGGAAGCAGAGAACATTGTTCACCTGGTTCGGATAGTCCGAACGGCCGGTGCAGATGATTGCATCTTCACGCACGGCACGGGCTTCTTCCGGCATGATTTCCGGCTTCGGATTGGCCAGAGCCATAATCAGCGGGGTAGGCGCCATTTTGGCAACCATTTCCGGCTTCAATACACCTGCGGCAGATACGCCGAGGAACACATCCGCATCCGCGATAATGTCATTCAGTGTACGGGCATCGGTATCCTGAGCATAGACCTCTTTCCAGCGGTCCATCAGCTCGTTACGGCCTTTATAGACAACGCCTTCCAGATCGCTGACCCAGATATTCTTGTGCTGTGCACCAAGGCTGACCAGCAGGTTAAGACAGGCAAGCGCTGCCGCACCGGCACCGGAAACGGCGATTTTGGCTTTGGTGATATCTTTGCCGGCCAGTTCCAGACCATTCATAACGGCTGCGGCTACGATAATCGCAGTACCGTGCTGATCGTCGTGGAAAACCGGAATGTTCATTTTAGCGCGGAGCTGTTCTTCAACTTCGAAACATTCCGGCGCTTTGATGTCTTCCAGATTGATGCCGCCGAAGGTTGGTTCTAGCGCGGAAATCACATCAACCATACGCTCGACTTTGAGCGAGTCAATTTCAATGTCGAAAACATCAATATCGGCAAATTTCTTGAACAATACGGCTTTACCTTCCATCACCGGCTTGGAAGCCAGCGGGCCGATATTGCCGAGACCGAGAACGGCTGTACCGTTGGAAATAACCGCAACCAGATTGGCGCGGGCAGTATAATCGGCAGCCAGTGCCGGATCATCCTGAATAGCAAGACAAGGAGCTGCAACACCCGGGGAATAGGCCAGTGCCAGATCGCGCTGGTTGCCGAGTGTTTTTGTTGGCTGGATTTCCAGCTTACCCGGCTTTGGCGAGCGGTGGTAAAACAGTGCCGCTTCTTCAAAATCTGAGAATTTTCTGTCTGTGCCGGATACCTGTGCGGTGCCGGTGTTATTCGTGTCGTTGGATGATTTTTTTGTCATATAATTCTTGTCCAGTCAGACGATTGGGGTAGTCATCCCCGTGACAGCTAAGCAGTTAAGCAAAAGCGGGTTCCGCTTGTGCGGGGAAATCAGTCCGCCGGACTTATTTCTTTTCCGCAATGGTCTGCCCAAACTACATTAACCAAAAACACTCTGGCGCATTTGTCTCAAAGGGAGGCGCTTCGGACAAGCGTGCCATTTTGTAGGAATAAGGTCGTATATGGGATATTCGGGCAAGTTACAAATCACAGACTGCTCATTCGGCACTGTAAAAATCAAAAAATAAGCTTTTGCGGCCTGTAGCCGAAAGGGGAGCGCGATTATGTCTCAGTCAGAGTGAAATCGCGCTTAACCGAAATCCGGTTAACCCCACAATTCAGGCAGAGGCGGGGAGACTGTTGTCCCGTCATAATGCAATGCCGGTTCACGATCACGCGCCAGCAGGAGCGGGCCGTCGAGGTCGACGAAATCCGAATCCTGCGCCACCATCAGGGCAGGTGCCATGGCGAGAGACGAACCAACCATGCAGCCGACCATCACTTGCAGGCCAAGAGAACGGGCTTTGTCACGCATGACCAGCGCTTCAGTCAGGCCGCCGGTCTTATCCAGCTTGATATTCACCGCATCATAGCGGTCTTTCAGCTTTTCCAGACCTTCAGATGTATGGGCGCTTTCATCAGCGCAGACCGGCACAGGGCGGCTGGCCTGTAACAGATAGCTGTCATCGGATGAAGGCAGCGGCTGTTCGATCAGTGCAATCCCGCATTCTGCGGCCACATTGATATTTTCAGCAAAATTATCCGCATTCCAGCCTTCATTGGCATCCAGAATGATTTGCGCTTTTGGTGCGGCTTCCCGCACGGCACGAATACGCGCAGCATCATTCTCACCGCCGATTTTCACTTTAATCAGCGGATGATGCGCGAGCTTGGCGGTGGCTGTGGCCATAGCTTCCGGCGTATCAATGGAGACGGTGATCGCAGTAATCAGCGGACGTGGTGCAATATTGAGCAAAGCAGCAACTGTCGTGCCGGATTGTTTTGCCTGCAAATCCCACAAAGCGCAGTCTACGGCATTGCGTGCGGCACCGGCAGGCATAAAGGATTGCAATTTCAGACGCAGGCTTTCTGCCGAGCCGCCTTGTTTCAGCAAGGGCTCAATCGCATGAATTTGTTCGCTGACTGATTCGATGCTTTCGCCGTAACGGGCATAAGGCACACATTCGCCATGACCGCTGTGAATACCGTCACTCAATTCACACACTACGACCACAGCTTCGGTTTTGGAGCCGCGCGAGATTGTAAATTTCCCTGCAATCGGGTAGCGCTCAATAAGCAGGTTTAGATTATATTGCATTGGTACTGTCCGTAATTATAGAAATTTACGCCTGGTATAGTGCAGATAAATCATATTGGTGCAGGCGTTCGGGATTATCAGAAAGCTGATAGACTTGGATATTTGCAGAAGGGATGGAAGTAATCCGGCGCATATCTGATCCGGTTATTTCCAAACAGACTCAGGTTTTGGAAGACGCATGTTGACCGATAAAACGGGTAAAACAAGTAGCAGCCCTGCATCCGCACCCGAAATTAATGTGGTGGCGGATGATGGCGCGACTATTATCTCTTTATCCGGCCGCTGGACGTCACTGACTGTCGCCCGCGTTGATAATCAGATGCGCAAGCTGGAAAGCGGTCTTGCAGATAAAATGCAGGCACCGGTTGTGAAAGTGGATATGGGTGACATATCCGGTCTCGATACGGCCGGAGCATGGCTGATTGAGCGTCTGCGCGTTGCGCTGAGCAAACAGCAGATCAGTGTGCATATTGATAATATCCGCCCGAGCTGGACACCGTTGCTGGAAGAGGTCGGCGCTGCCGTTGAGCGCTATCAGCTGCCTGAAAAACACCGTCGTCCGTTTTTTGCAATTGCTCTGCTCGATAAGCTCGGCCGCTTCATGTATGCGGCACGCGATGATTTTTTGATGTCGATGCATATTCTGGGTGCGACGATCCGCGGTTCGCAGATGAAGTCCGGCCGCGGCAACGGCATCAGCTATGCAGCTATCGTTAATCAGATTGACCGTATGGGCGTCGGCGCGATACCTGTTGTCTTGCTGATGTCGACGATTATCGGTGCGATTATTGCCCAGCAGGGCGCCTTCCAGTTGCGCTATTTCGGTGCGGAAATTTTCGTGGTCGATCTGGTCGGTATTCTCGTACTGCGTGAAATCGGGGTGTTGCTCACTGCGATTATGATTGCAGGGCGATCCGGCAGCGCGATCACCGCGGAAATCGGCTCGATGAAAATGCGCGAGGAAACCGATGCGCTGACGGTTATTGGTCTCAATCCCGTTGGTGTGCTGGTGTTTCCGCGACTGGTGGCGCTGGTGATTGTTCTGCCAATGCTGACAATCATTGCCGATCTGGCCGCTTTGGCCGGTGCCGGTTTTGTTGCATGGGCCTATTCGGGCATTCCGCCGGAAGCTTTTATGAGCCGGTTGCGTGACGCGATTGTGACTTCAACCTATCTTGCGGGTCTGATTAAAGCGCCGTTCATGGCGATGATTATCGGTATCATGGCTTCGGTTGAGGGTATGAAGGTAAAAGGCAGCGCAGAATCACTGGGTCGTCGCGTTACCTCATCGGTGGTGAAATCGATTTTTGTGGTGATTGTCGTGGACGGCTTGTTTGCGATTTTCTACGCAGCCATCGAGTTCTAAAAATAAAGCATTACGATAAACATACGGATGAATATGACAAGCAAAGACAACCGGAAGCCATCACAGGGCACAGATGCAGGAGCGGCGCAGGAAGCCGTGATCTCCGTGCGTGATGTTACGGTTGCTTTTGGCCGTAATGTGATTTTGGACAAGCTGGATCTGGATATTCGCCGCGGCGAGGTTCTTGGTTTTATCGGTCCGTCTGGCTCGGGCAAGTCGGTGCTGATGCGCACTATTTTGGGGCTGAACCAGAAGAAATCCGGCCTGATCGATATTTTCGGACAGGATGTTGATAAGGTCAATGAGCGCCAGAAAATGGCGATTGATATGCGTATGGGCGTGCTTTTTCAGCAAGGTGCGCTGTTTTCTTCGCTGACAGTGCTGGAAAATATTCAGGTGCCGATGCGCGAATATCTCGACCTGTCGCCGAAGCTGATGAACGAACTGGCACGGCTCAAAATTGATCTGGTGGGGCTGAAACCGGATACGGCGGAGAAATATCCGTCTGAACTTTCCGGCGGGATGATTAAACGTGCTGCACTGGCACGCGCATTGGCGCTGGATCCCGAAGTGGTGTTTCTCGACGAGCCGACATCAGGGCTTGATCCGATCGGTGCGGCAGATTTCGATGATCTGATTGCCAATTTGCGCGATACGATGGGGCTGACCGTTTATATGGTAACCCATGATCTTGATAGTCTTTTTGCAATTTGCGACCGAATTGCTGTATTAGGGCAAAAGAAAGTGCTGGTAGACGGCACAGTTGAAGAATTGCTGAAATTTGACGATCCTTGGGTACAGACCTATTTCAACGGTAAGAGAGCACGGCAGATTGATATGAATGCAGCAAACCGCCGGCGCAAAAGCTCAGCAATACCGGTTGAGAAAAAAGAAACGGATTTGAGCGGGACTGAAAACCAGAATACAAATCTTGATGCAGGACCAGATACGGAATTGAATCAGTAATGGAAACAAAAGCCAATTATGTTCTGGTCGGTATTTTCACACTTGCTGTGACACTTGCCGCATTTGGTTTCGTTTATTGGGCTGCGCGTTTCGGTGACGGCAATGATACGCTGCCGCTGGAAATTCGTATTCCCGGTTCTGTGACCGGTCTGTCCAAGGGCAGTCAGGTGCTGTTTAACGGGATTAAGGTTGGCGATGTGCGCCAGATGTTCCTCGATCCGCTCAATCCGAATATGGTGATTGTGCAGTCTGAAGTGAACCGCACTACGCCGATTACCCGTTCCACCAAGGCCGAGCTTTCTTCTCAGGGTTTGACAGGTATCGCTTTTGTTGAGCTTAAGGGCGGCAGCCTGATGGAGCCTAATCTGATGGAAGAGGCGGAGAAGGGCGGCTATGTGGCGCGTATCAATGCTGATCCGTCAATCTTTACTGATCTTATGGCGACCGCGAAGGATATTTTCGGCCGTACCGAGCGTGTGCTTGGCGGGCTGGAGGGCTTTGTCAATGATGCCCGTGGTCCGCTGACAGACACAGTTAATAATGCCAAGACCTTTACTGATGCGCTGGCCAAAAATGCCGATGTAATCAGTGCGATCGGCGATAATGCTGCGGATGTTCAGAAGACGATTCAGGAAGCGCGTGAAATGATGCAGCGCCTGAATGAGGCATCCAAGCGCGTGGATGGCATCATGGCCAAAATGGACAAGCTGTTGTCGCCGGAAGACCGTGAAGGTGTTGTGGCACAGGCGAAGGCGACACTCGCCTCCATTCAGAAAACTTCGGACAATCTGGATAAGCGTCTGGCTCCGGTTGCGGATAATCTGGCGCGCTTTTCGGGCAAGGGCTTAAGCGATGTACAGTCGGTTGTCGTGGACAGCCGCCGTTCGCTGCAGCGCATTGAACAGGCGATTACCGATCTTGAGCGGGATCCTCAGCGTATTATTTTTGGTGGTTCAGGCACTGTGCCGCAATATGACGGAAGGAAACGTCACTGATGCTGAAGCATATTCTGAACTATAAACTGACAGTTCTCGGTGCCGCAGTTTTGCTGGCCGGTTGTACGACAACACCGCTCGATACATTCAGCCTCAGCTCATCGCCGCAGGTGCAGGTATCGCAGAAGCGTAAGAATGTGCAGATATTGGTGCCGACACCGGCAGCACTCAAAGCTTTGGACAGTGAGAATATTGTTATTCACGATGCGCCGGGCTCCATCACCTATCTTAAAGGGGCGCAATGGGGCGACCGTCTGACCAATCTGGTGCAGGCGCGTCTGGTGCAGGCATTTGAAAACAGCAATGCTGTCGGTGGTGTCGGACGTCCGGGTGACGGCCTCGCGATCAATTATCAGGTGCAGGCGGAGTTGCGTGATTTCGGTATCAATGCATCGTCCTCACCGCAGACAGCCAAGATAGAACTGGCTGTTCGTGTGCTGAATGACAAGACAGGTGAAGTGCGTGCCACACGGGTCTTCACATCATCCGCACCGGTCAGCGGCGCTGGTAACAAAGCCTATATCCGCGCATTGGATGCCGGTTTCAGTGATGTGACCAGACAGATCGTTGCATGGGTGGTTTCTGTTATCTGATAAAAATCAGATAAATCTTCATGCGGCAGATAAGTATTTCTGTCTTGTGTTCTGAAAACATTGAGATATTTAATTTTTTAAAAGGCGGCATTTATGCCGTCTTTTTTTCTCTCCCCAAATCAATAAAAGAAAAATATTCTGTCTGCTGTATAAAAGCTGAAATATGCAGATGCGATTCCCTTTACTCATGACAGAGCGGGGGAAAAGACAGGGAGAGCAGGCCGTATGACCTTGCATCAGATATTGGCACTCATGGTTATCGCTTTGATGATGGCTGTCTTTATCTGGGATCGGTTTCGCTATGATGTGGTTGCGCTGTGCTTCCTGCTGATCTCTGTCAGTCTCGGTCTGGTTCCCTATGACAAAGCTTTCACCGGTTTTGCGGATGATATTGTTATCATTGTCGGCAGTGCGCTGATTGTCAGTGCCGGTGTGGCACGCTCGGGCCTGATGGAGGCGGCGGTGCAGCGTTTTGTACCGCATCTCAATGCCGTGCGGCTGCAAATGCTGTTACTAGTCGGTGTGGTGACAGTTCTCTCGGCTTTCGTGAAAAATGTCGGCGCTCTGGCCATTATGATTCCGGTTGCACTGCAATTTGCGCGCCGTTCCAATGTATCCCCGTCGGTTTTCCTGATGCCGATGGCCTTTGGCGCACTGCTTGGCGGATTGATGACGCAGGTCGGCACATCGCCCAATATTGTGGTGTCACGTGTACGCGCTGAAATGGTGGGCGAGAGTTTCACCATGTTTGATTTCACGCCGGTCGGTGCAACGCTGGCTGTCGTGGGGATTATTTATCTGGCACTGTTCTACTGGCTGGTTCCGCAGCGTAAGCGCGAAAATGTCAGTGTGGATGAGGCTATTGAAATCCGCAATTATGTCTCGGAAGCACGGGTGCCGAAAGGTGCGACGGTTATCGGTAAAAAGATCACTGATCTGGTGAAACCGGCCGAAGGCAATGCGATGGTGACATCCATCTTGCGCGATACAAAACGCGTTGCACCGCTGCCGGATACGGTGATTGCTGAAGGCGATGTTATTCTGCTGGAAGGTGATCCGAAAGCGCTGGATGCGATTGTCAGCAATGGCAAGCTCAAACTGACGGAAGACCGCATACCTTCCGAGAATTCCGGTTCTGCCGAGATTGAGGCTATTGAAGCGGTGATCGGCAAGGATTCCGCGCTGATCGGTACATCGGCGCGCGGACTTAATCTCTATGAGAATTATGATGTTAATCTGCTGGCGGTGAGCCGTCAGGGAGAGCGTATCAGCGAGCGTCTGCGCGAGGTTATTCTGCATCAGGGCGATGTGGTGGTATTGCAGGGACGGCAGGGGATTTTGCCGCCATTGCTGCGCGAACTGGGCTGCCTGCCGCTGGCACGGCGTACCATTCTGCTCGGCAGTGTCCGGCGCGGGCTTATCCCGCTGTCGATCCTGCTGGTTGCTATCGGAATAACTGCCTTGGGCGTTGTGCCTGTCTCAATCGCCTTCTTTGCGGCGGCAGTGGCGATGGTTGTCTTCCGGGTTATTCCGGTCAGTGAGGTTTATTCATCCGTTGACGGGCCGATTCTCGTGATGCTGGCTGCGCTTATTCCGGTCAGTGATGCCTTGCGCACAACCGGTGCAACGGATGTGATAGCGCAATGGCTGACAATATTCGCACATCAAATGCCGCCTGCCGGTGCGCTGGCTCTGATTTTGATTACAGCAATGGCGGTCACACCGTTTCTCAATAATGCGGCGACAGTGCTGGTAATGGCGCCGATTGCCACCAGTTTTGCTTCCGGCCTCGGTTTTAAACCCGAAGCATTTCTGATGGCTGTGGCGATTGGTGCCGGTTGTGACTTTCTTTCGCCGATCGGCCACCAGTGCAATACACTTGTGATGGGGCCGGGCGGATATCGTTTCAGTGATTATCCGCGCCTTGGCCTGCCTTTGTCTTTCATCATTATTTGCGTGGCCGTACCGGTGCTGATGTTCTGGTGGCCTTTGCAGTAAATATCAACCGGCCATGAAGCCGGTTGAATCTTTCTGCCAGTAACCGGCAACCAGTGTCTGGTCACGGGATTTACCAAGCTGTTTGCGCCAGTAATCGCGCATGATTTTGGCACAGTCAGCTTCACCGGCAAACCAGCCGAAACTGTCACTACCGTCCGGCCAAGGCAAAGCGCAGAGCCTGTCTGTCAGTGCTGTTGCTGCTGCATCCTGATCGGCATTCACAATCCATTCGACAGTCACACCTTCAGGATGGGTGAGCGGCTGAATATCAGATTGCGCATCAACGGCAATCAGCACATGGCCGGTAACATCGGGTGTGAATTCTTCCAGCATCCGCCCGACAGCGGGCAGGCCGGTCATATCCGTGCCGATCAGATATTGTTTTGCCTGCCGCAGCGGACGGCCAACCGGCCCCATCAGACCGGCAATATCACCTGTGCGGGTATTTTTAGCCCATTGGCTGGCCAGCCCTTCGGTTTCATGAATATAGAAATCAATCTCCATCCAGCCTTCTTCAATATTGAGATTGCGGATGGTGTAAGCGCGCGCTGCCGGCCTCTTTGTTTCATCCGGCCAGAAGGGCAGGCCGTTCGGCCCCATGATCGGCCAGACAGGCTGCGGCACATCTTGGGTCGGCAATAGTAACCGCACATGCATGGCGCCGAACAGTGAAAAGCGTTTGAGGTCTTCACCGCTGAAACGGATCCGCAGCATATGCGGTGTGAAATAACGGGCAGAGACAATGGTCATCAGCCGGAATTGCGGCAGTGGCTGCTCACCGGCATGATCGCCTTCCCAGAGAATGTCCGGTGCTTCTTCTTTGGTATAGAGTTTGATGGCTACAGCAGCCAGATCTTTCAGGCGGCTCAGCCCGACAGTTTCACCGGCACGTAATGAAACCTGATAACCTTCAGGCTGCAATTTCAGCTCGATCTGTCCGAAAGGGTAATAAAATGCATGCAGTTCTTCATGCGCGTCATAATGCGCTTCATAGGAGTTGAGACGGTCGATAATCGGCGGCAGGTAGCTTGCCCCGTTGACGAGGCGGATATTGGCATAGCTGTGCAGTGATGATGAATGCTCTGACACGGTGTTCTCGATTTTGGAAACAGGATGAACGCAAAAAAGACAGGCAGCATAAAATGCCGCCTGCCAGACTGGAGAGGATTGGCGTTTTAACCGCCGAAACGTCCGGTAATGGCCACTTTGAAAGTGCGGCCTTTGCCTTGTTCTATATCTGAGGTTGTTGCCCAGCCGGTTTGCGCGTCGGTATAGGCTTTGTTGAAGATATTATCGACGCCGAAGTCGAGCTTCACATTGTCGGTAACCTGCCAGTTGGCAAAGACATTCACCAGATCAGTGCGCGGATAGACGGTCACGCCATTGCTGATCGCACGGGTCACTTTGCCAAGGCTCTGATATTCAATGCCGTAAACCAGACGGTCATCCAGAGCTTTAAGACCCAGCGCGGCGCTGAAATTATGCAGCGGCGTGTTACTCAGGGATTCGCCCTTATAGATACCGTCTTTCATTTCTGCATCGGTATAGGAGGCTGCGAGGTTCACATAGCCCCACCATGTGTCATAGGTGCCTTCCAGTTCTACGCCACGCAGACGGGCGGTGCCGACATTCTCCGAGGTCGTGTACTTGTCGATTTTAACGGTGTTGATGTAATCTTTTACATCCGTGTGGAAGATATTCAGCTTGGTGCGCAGCTGATCTCCGGCTTCAATCAGATTATCCTGTCGCAGATTGATGCCCGCCTCATAGGTGGTGGCGACTTCCGGTTTCAGGAACAGATTCGGCTCATAGCCGGAACCGTGAGAACCGTTCTGGCGGAACACATCCTGCATATGCGGAACGCGATAACCCTGCGCATAAAGCCCGTAGAACTGGATGCCCTCAACCGGTGTAATACCAACACTCAGGCGCGGCGAGATACGGTTACCGTCGAGGCTGACATCCTGAGACGGATTACCCGGAGAGGCCTTGCTGGTGCCATTGAGCTTATAACCGTCATAACGGACAGCACCGATCACTTCGAGCCATTTCTGATATTCGCCCTGCCATTGCACAAAGCCGCCATAGGCCTGCTGCTCGCCATTGCCGAAATTGTCAGTATCGGAGCGTCCGCGCAATTTATAGTAATCCATGCCGTAGGTTACGGTGTGTTTCAGGCTCCCGGTTTCAAAACGCGAGCTGTTATGGGCGCGGAAACCGGATGTCGAAACATCATAATAACGGGTTTTTCCATAGTCTTTCAGCTGCCAGACCTGAAACTGGTCATTATCCGTCGCGCTGTGATAGGCGTTGACGGAGAGATCCCAGAACGGATTATCATCCGGTCTGTAGGTGTAGCTGCCTGTATAGGTGCTGACGATCGTATCAGCATTATAGCGCGAAAGGGTTGGGGAAGCAGAGCCGCTGCTGCCGGTGATGATATCTTCATATTTCTGGCGGGAGATGCCGAATTTCAGCTCATGGCCTTCTGCAGGGCGCAGGGTGACTTTACCCATGCCGCTGATGGCTTTTTCACCTGTCCAGCGCACATAATCGCCGTCACCATTCTTATATTCATCACTGTCACGGTAATTGAGATTACCGATGACATCGAAATTCTCATTAAATCGGTAAGCACCGGTTGTGCTGGTGAGGAAGCCTTTTCCATTGCTTTCATAGCGTAGCTTTTCGCTCAAAGCCCAAGTTTCACCGTCATAGAGAAAGTCGCGGGCATCCTTGGTTTCAAAAGCAACCACGCCGCCAATGGCACCGGAACCATAGATGTTGGAAACGGGGCCGCGAATAACGGTCACCTGCTTGAGCAGTTCCGGTTCAATATAGAAGGAGCCGGAACCGTGGCCGACACGCCAGTAATCCTGCCTCGCGCCATCCAACGTTACTGCAACACGGCCATATTGCTGAAGGCCGCGAATATTAATCGAGGTTGCCGGATCATCACCGTTCAGTGAGGCATGAACACCCGGTGTGAAGCGGAAAATATCGGCAGCAGTTGTCGGCTGAATGCGGTCGATCTGCTGACGTGAGATCAGGCTGGTAGAAGCAATTGCATCAATTACCGCCTGATCATTGCTGAGCGGGGAGATGGTGATGGTATCGAGTTCCAGCACCTGAGACTTCGCTTTGTCAGCGGTTTTTTGCTCATCTGTTTGTTGCTGGGTTTTAACCGGCTTAGTCTGGGCAAGAAGAGGTGTTGCGCTGAATGCGAACAGCCCGATTGTACTGAGCACGGTTGTACCCAGCAGACGAAACGCGGAGTTCTGAGAGATTTTCATATTGCCCCCGATGATGCTGCCGGTTCACAGCGGGAGGGATTTCCGGCTATTGGCATGCATTAAGTTGACTCATTAACTCATATTAATTAGAGGCTATATAAATCATGATAAATAGAGTCAACTTTAATTATGCAAATCAGACAACTGTTCACTAAAGCGAAAAATCATCCCGATTATTACGCAATGAAGGCGATATTTTTGCTCGCAATCGCTCTGATCGTTGTGGTGTTCTGGCTGAATGTGAGTTCTGCCCGTGCCGCGCAGCAACAAGGCACGGCGCAACGCATTATCACGCTCGGGCCTGATGTGACCGAAATCGTCTATGCACTCGGCGCGGATGAAAAAATCATCGCCCTTGATCGCAGCAGCAAATATCCGGCGGATACAGCCAGTAAGACCAATGTCGGTTACCGCCGCAGCCTGTCCGCCGAAGGTGTGCTGGCTCTGCATCCAGATCTGATTATCGCGTCGGAAGATATCGGCCCGCCGGAAGTGGTGGATGTGCTCAACCAGTCCGGTGTGCCTGTGCTGTATATTCCGGCGGTTAACAGCCGTGAGGGACTGGTTACAAAAATCAGCCTGATTGCCGAGCGTCTGCAGCTGGAGCCGCAGGGGGAAGTGCTGACAAAATCGGTTACGGCAGATTTTGATGCGGCTATGGCGCATGTGCGCAAAGTCTCGGAAGGACGGGGAAAGAAAGTGGTGTTCTTCCACGGGCTGGCGAAGCTGAGCGGTGCGGGCAGCGATACGGCGGCAGATGCCTTTATCCGCCATGCAGGGGGCGTTAATCCGCTTGCGGTCTATAAAGGCTATAAAGCCGTGTCAGCAGAATGGTTGCTGGAAGCGGAGCCGGAAGTGGTGCTGATGCTGTCCGACGGGGCAGGCGGGCCTAAAGCAGAGGATGTGTTTTCGGATAAAGCGCTGCAAAACACGCCCGCAGCCCGAAACAAGGCGCTGATCGTTCTTGACGGGCCCTATATGCTTGGTTTCGGCCCTCGTACGGCAGAAGCTGTGCGCATTCTTGCTGATGCGCTTTATGGACAGTAATACGGATTAATCATCAACATCTTTGGGCAGCAGCTTTTCAATGTCGTGGAAAATCTGCTGCCATTCTTCTTCATTCAGATCAAAAAGCTGGAAACTGCGCAGCAGAAAAGCACCTTCATTGGCGATGAATGCAAGGCGGGTATTGCGTCCTTGCTGAGTGGAGACATCCAGCCCGTCCAGTTGTTTGCGATACCATTGCCGTGTTTTATCCAGCTGTTCTGAACTGGGTTCAAGGCTGGCAAGCATGGCCGCAAGACGTGAATCACCAAGCGGGTCACTGTCCCTTGTTACGCGAATATGCGCCGCTATATGGGAGAGGGCATCGGCTCTGCCATTCTGCATGGCGGTCACTTGTTTGTCGAAATCAATGCCCCAGCGTGTCAGCATAGCATCGACCAGTCCGTCTTTATTGCCGAAACAATATTGCACGCCGCCCTTGGTGATACCGGCAGCCTTGGCCAGCGCATCAATGGTCAAAGCCGGTGCGCCATGCTCCACAACGATCTTTTCGGCCAGATCCAGCAAATGATTGCGGTCAATGGTGCGCGGACGGCCAATTTTTTTGAGTTTTTTACTTTCCATACGTATGGATTTAAATTAACGACCATCAGGTTTCAAGCTTTTTCCGTAAAACAACACATTTTGTCGTTCTGCGGGGCAGGTTATAAAAGTGCTGAAACTTCAGCACAGAAGAAGTGGATATTATCAATGACATTGCATAATCGCTGGCTGGTACTGGCCATCGTCTCAAGTGCATTATTCCTGATCGTGATTGATATGACTGTGCTTTACACAGCATTGCCGCGGCTTACCCATGATCTTGCGGCCAGCGCATCAGAGAAACTCTGGATTATTAATGCTTACCCGCTGGTCGTTGCAGGCCTGTTGCCGGGTGTCGGCAGTCTTGGCGACCGTCTCGGGCATAAACGCATGTTCACAGCGGGGCTTGTGGTTTTTGGTATTGCGTCACTCGCAGCAGCCTATGCACCAAATGCGGAAATGCTGATTGCTGCGCGCGTGCTGCTTGCCGTTGGTGCTGCAATGATGATGCCGGCAACACTCTCGATCATTCGCCTGACTTTCGAAGATGAGAACGAACGCTCTTTCGCAATCGGTATCTGGGCGGCGGTGGCCTCCGGCGGTGCAGCCTTCGGTCCTGTTGTCGGTGGTGTTTTGCTGGAATATTTCTGGTGGGGTTCCGTCTTCCTTATCAATGTGCCGGTGGTGCTGATTGCGCTGGTTCTGGCTTTGACCGTGCTGGAGACCCGTCCCGGTAATAAAAACCGCCAATGGGATCTGATCGGTTCCGTTCAGGTCATGATCGGTCTTGTCGGCGTGACTTTTGCCCTGAAAGAGCTGGCCAAGCGCGACAGTTCCATGTTGCTCTTTGCCGTCTCTATGATTGTCGGTTTGATTGCGCTGGTGGTGTTCTATCGCAGGCAGCGGGCAACCAATGGTATGCTTGTTGATTTCTCGCTGTTTGGTAACCGAAAATTCTCGTCCGGCGTGATGGCGGCTTCTGTCTCTTCGGCAGCTCTGATCGGTGTGGAACTGGTTTTCAGTCAGCGTTTGCAGCTTGTTGCCGGTTATTCGCCGCTGCAGGCCGGTCTGCTCATTCTGCCAATTCCGCTGGCCGCCTTTGTTGCGGGGCCGCTGGTTGGTTGGGGGCTGCCAAAAATCGGTGAGGCACGGGTGCTTTGGGGCGGTATGCTGATTACCGGTCTTGGCACAGCGCTTTATCTGCTGAGCTTCCAGATGCAGCCGCAGATCTGGCTGATCGGCCTGATGATTATGGGTTTTGGTGTCGGTGCGGCAATGACCGGTGCTTCAACTGCGATCATGGGCAATGCGCCGGAAGAAAAAGCCGGTATGGCAGCTTCTGTTGAGGAAGTGTCCTATGAGCTTGGCGGTGCTACAGGTGTTACGATTTTCGGTAGCCTGATGACCGCGATCTATACGGCATTTATGATCGTGCCGGAAGGATCGGGTTTTCCTGAAACGATCCGTGACAGTCTGGATGAAGCTTTGCTGCTGGCAGAAACCCTGCCTGCGGAACAGGCACAGCATCTGCGTGAGGTTGGCTTTATGGCCTTTGATCAGGCCTTTATGTGGGTGATTGCAACGGCGTCATTGCTGATTTTTGCAACGGCATTGCTGATCTACCGGATGAACCGGAAAGCATAAACAAAGACCGGCTCATTCTGACGGATGAGCCGGTCTTATTATTTGAACAGAGATGATGATTATTTCTCATCTTTCATACGGGCGAAATAATTCGCCAGCAGCGCACCGGAAATATTGTGCCATACGCTGAAGATCGCGCTTGGTACTGCGGCCAGCGGCGAGAAATGCGCAGCGGCAAGTGCCGCGCCCAGACCGCTGTTCTGCATGCCGACTTCAACCGCAATGGCTTTACGCTTGGCAAGAGACATGCCGGTAAGTTTGGCAGCGGTAAAGCCGAGCATATAGCCGATGCCATTGTGCAATACGACAACAAGGAAAATCAGCAGGCCGGTGGTGGCAATTGCATTTTTGTTCATCGCAACCACGGCGGCAACAATCAGCACGATACCGGTCACGCTCACCAGTGGAAGGCAAGGCACAGCCGTTTTAACGATTTCCGGAACGAGTTTCTGTGCCAGTACGCCGAGTGCCAGCGGCACGAGGATCACTTTAACAATGCTCATGAACATTGCCATTGCATCAACCGGCAGGAACTGGCTGGCGAAGAACCAGACGAGGAATGGCGTAACCAGCGGGGCAGCCAGCGTGGTCACACTGGTGCAGGCAACGGACAATGCCACATCGCCTTTGCCAAGATAGGTCATCACATTGCTGGATGTACCGCCCGGGCAGCAGCCGACGAGAATAACACCGGCAGCGACTTCCGGTGACATCGGAATGATCTTGGTCAGCAATACGGCAAGCAGCGGCATAATCAGAAACTGCGAGGCAACACCGATACCCACATCGGCCGGGCGGCGAACGACTTCACGGAAGTCATCAAGGGAGAGGGTAAGCCCCATGCTGAACATGATGATACCGAGCAGGGTAACAATATGAGGGGCGAATTGTTTAAAGGTCTCAGGGAATACAAAACCCAGTACGGCAAACAGCAGAACCCAGACCGCAAAAGTCTTGCCTACAAAAGCCGAAAAGCTTGCCAGCATTTTCATTACAGATAGTCCTTATTTAATAACTGACCCCGCTCTTGAGTGCATCCCGAAAAGTGCGAAGCGGTTTTCGGATAAGATGCGCGTAAAAATAGATAGAGCGGTTCCAACGATTTTATTTTAACTGGAACCGCTCTAAATTTTATGAGGCGGCATGGCAAGTTATTAATGAAATAAAATAAGTGCATTACGGGTAATAAAATGAGTCTGTGCGGCAGGCATATAGGCCTAAAGTTTCAGAGCAGCTGTAAATAAAAACACCCGCCATAGCTGTGTATGGCGGGTGCGTTAGTTTTGTTTGTCAGTCTGTATCGTCAGGCTGTCTTTTTATTGTCGCCCATTTGGAAAATCGCGAACAATGCGATGACAGCTGCGATACTGACATACCATGCAGGGGCGCTGTAGCCGAGCGAAGTGGTGCCGAGCCATGTCAGCGCTGCCGGAGCAAAACCACCGAAAATCGTGGTGGAGATGTTATAGGCCAGCGACATACCGGTTGAACGGATATGGGTCGGGAAGACTTCGGACAGGGCGGAAGGTGCAACGCCAACCACACCGGCAACCATAACACAGAAGCAGCTCTGAACAGTGATCAGGGTGCCGAGTGTCGGTGAGTGATGCAGCCACCACAGCAGCGGATGGATAGCCACCAGCAATACGGTTGTGGTGATCGCCAGTGTCAGACGACGGCCGATCTTGTCGGAAACAGCACCGGCAGCGATACAGGCAATAGCCATCAGAATATTACTGATAAGCGCCGAGATGAATGCCTGCGTACCGGTGAAACCGAATGCACGCTGCACATAGACCGGCATATAGATAACCATGACATAGACGCTGGCTGCCCAGAGCACGGAGAAGGCTGTACCTTTGAGCAATGCACCGCGATAGGTGGTGAAAATCTCTTTCAGCGGAGCATGTTCTTTGTGCGCGGCTTCCGGTTTTTCGTCAAATTTCGCTTTGAAATGTGGTGTTTCATCCAGCGAACGGCGCATCCACAGACCGACAGGGGCAATCAGCAGGCCGAGGATGAACGGAATACGCCAGCCCCAGTCACCGATCTGATCTTCAGTCAGCAGCGATGTAACGCCCAGTGCTACAAAGGCACCGATAATATTGGAAAATGCCATACTGGCCTGCAGCCATGCAGCATATTTGCCCTTTTGGCCTTCCGGTGCATGTTCCACCAGAAAGGCCGCCGCACTGCCGACTTCACCACCGGCTGAGAAGCCCTGCAGCACACGGCCTGCAAGAATAATCATCGGTGCGCCGATACCGATAGCGGCATAGGTTGGTGCAATGGCGATCAGCAGCGTACCGGCTGCCATAATCATGATGGTCAGAAACAGCGCCGCTTTACGACCGGCTTTGTCGGCATAAACGCCGAGCACAACCGCGCCGAGCGGACGGATCAGAAAGCCGAGGCCAAAGGCCAGAAACGACTTAATCAGTTCGACAGTGTCATTGCCGCCAGGAAAGAAATTCTTGGCGATATAAACCGCAAACAAGGCGTAGATTGTAAAATCATACCATTCCAGAGCATTACCGATTGAGGCAGCAGCGACAGCCTTTTTGGCGTTGGAATTATGCTTTGTATGCGATGGTATAGTTGGATTATGTGTAACGTCCGTCATAGGACTGGCTCTCCCCCAAACATTCCGGCTGTGGTCTTTTATCTCTCATCTCCCACCAGCAATACGAGACAGTAACAATTTAACTTTGTGTCGGCATTTGACAAAAAATGAATGTCTCCATAGCGAAAAACGAAATAGTGTTTCGACGGAACAATATTTTTGTATTTATGGCATATTGGATTGATATTCTTGGTAAAAATCACTGATGAAGGTCTGTGCCTATGATCGAGCTGCGGCAGCTTTCTTACTTCGTGGCGGCCTGCCATCAAACCAGTTTCAGCAAGGCGGCTGAAATGCTGGATATTGCGCTGTCAACACTCAGCGTGGCACTGCAGAATCTGGAAGAGGAAGTCGGTGCGCAATTATTCCGTCGCGTGCCTGCGGGGCTTACCCCGACTGTGGCCGGGCGCTGGCTTTACCGTGCTGCTATTCCGCTGTTGCAGGCTGAAGCCTTTACCCGTCAGGCGGCGATGCGGGAATGCACCGAAGAGAATGAATTCAGCCATCTGGTGGTGGAAGTCCAGCTGATGTTCTCGCTGGGCAATGTCTCCAAAGCCATCAGTACGGCGCTTGCCGGATTGCAGAAAGACTATCCGGATGTGTTTATTGAGCCGCATTGGGGCAGTGCGGATGGTGATCCGGCTTTACCGCTGACAGAGAGTGCGAAAAGCAGCCGGATTATTTTCAGCTATGAGAAAAAGGGTGTCGCCATCCACGATGATCCGTGGGTGCTGGCGCGTAGTCTGCCTGTGCAGTCAGGCGAAGCGCCTGCTTTGCAGGATATGCTGGCTGGCCCTGTGATTGTGCCTGCATTGCCGGAACCGCTGCTACATGACCTCTCTGCTTATCTGGCAAAGTACCCGATTAAAAATATCCGCTTCACGCAGGACCATCCGGGCACTCTGGCGCGCTTAAGCGGGGAGCACCCTGATACGGCTTTTCTGGTGCCGCAAAGCACGCTGGCAAACCGTATGGGCTTGCATCGGCTCAAACTGGTGCCGCTTGATCCGCCGCTCATCAGTCAGGTGCGGGTGCATATTGCCGATCCGCATCCGGTGGCGGAAGAGACTGTGCGCCGTATTCGTGCGGCACTGATTTCCGGTGAAACATCGCCGCTTTATCAGCCGCAACTGACCAGACGGCAATTCAGCTATTTCCGGCTCATTGACAACAATCGCAATCTCACAGCAGCCGCCCGCATGGCAAAAGTCGCCCAACCGGCTATTACCGGCCAGCTGCGCAAGATGGAGCAGGTGATCGGCAAGCCGCTGTTCGAGCGCCGCCGCGACGGACTGGTGCCGACAGATGCCGGACGGGTTTTTCGTATCGGTAGTGATCTGATCGATGCGCGTTTGCAATCCATGGCCGTGCATAGTGCCGGATCGCTGGGGCGCAACCGTTCGCGGTTGCGGATTGGCGTTTTGCCGTCCGTCAGTCAGGAAAGCACTTTGCTGGCAGGGATGACCGATGCCGTGCTGCGCTGGCGAAAGAACCATCCGCAGATTGATCTGCAAATTCTCGAAGCGCCGACGAGTGTCTTGCAGGATTGGGTGCAGGCAGGTGTGATCAGCCTTGCCGTGCTGGAAACCGATATGCCGCATATGGCGCGTTTCAGTCTCAATGTGGAAGAGCCGCTGTCGCTGATCTGTCATCCCGATCTGGCAGCGGAACTCTCTCAGAATACGGGCGTTGATCTGGAAACACTGCGTCAGGTGCCGCTGGTTCTGCCGACTATGACTTTCGGCATCCGGCAATTGCTGGATGCCCAACTGAGCGAACATCATCTGACATTAGAGCCGGTAATCGAGATCAATTCTCTGCCGATGATGATCGCGATGATCCGGCGTGAAAAGCTTGCCACTTTGCTGCCGGTCTCAGCCGTGCGCCGTGATCTGGAGCAGGGCACATTGGTAAGCCTTGAACTGAAGCCGCATATTCTGCGCAGGTTGTTTGTGATTTATTCCAATGCCCGTACCCTGACGGTTGCCGAAAGAGAACTGGTGCGCGAATTGCGCGAGGCACTTACTCCATAATCGGCTTAGAGCGCCGTGTGCCAGACTTGGCACACAAAGGTCGCTCTAACACTTTAAAATTAGAGCATAATTTTACCTTAAACTGATCTAAGTTTAAGGAATTATGCTCTGGAAATGAAAACAGGCGAAACCGGAGTTCCGCCTGTTTTCTTCACGGGGGCATTTTCTAGGTTTTACGCCAGATTGAAGTGGCGGATGTTTTTCTTTTCCGCTTCGTCCAGCGCTTCTTCATAACCGGCATCGGCATAACGCATCACGCCGAGCGAAGTGTCATTGGTCAGCGACAGTTCAATGCGGGTATCCGCATCATCTGTACCATCGGCCACAACGGTTACACCCGCGCTGGTCATGTAGCCGGAATAGCCGCCGCCACCGGAATGGATCGCGACCAGATCGGCCTGCGACGAGCACATGGCCAGACCATTAATCAGCGGCCAGTCGGCAATTGCGTCAGAACCGTCACGCATATTCTCAGTCATGATATTCGGATGCGCCATGGCACCGGCATCAAGATGGTCGCGGGTAAAGGCAACAGGGCCGGACAGCGTACCGTCACGCACCATGCTGTTCACTGCGAGTGCCAGCTGAGTGCGTTCGCCATGGCCAAGCCATGCAATACGTGCCGGCAGACCTTCAAACGGCACATTCTCACCGGCGAGATGGATCCAGTTGGTGACAATGCGGTTATCTGCAAATGCCTTGAGGATGTAATTGTCGATAATGCGGATATCTTCCTGATTATTCGACAGAGCAATCCAGCGGAACGGGCCAATCGCACGACAGAACAACGGACGCAGGAAGGCTTCGGTGAAGACCGGAATATTGAACGCATCTGCCACGCCGCCGTCTTTGGCATGGGTGCGGATCAGGTTACCATTGTCAAAAACGACCGAACCGGCTTTCTGGAAGCCAAGCATGGCTGTGACATGACGAACGATGGAAGCGCGGCTTTCATTCATCAGGGTCTGCGGATCGCTCTTACGCATGGCACGGGCTTCATCCAGCGAACGGGTTGCCGGTACATAGCCGTAAACCAGATCATGGGCGGAAGTCTGGTCAGTTACGATATCCGGAATGATATTGCGTTCCAGAATCTGCTCATAAAGATCAGCGGCATTGCCGTGAACGCCGATGGAAACAGCGCGTTTCTCGGCCATCGCTGTTTTGATCTGCGCCAGCGCATCGTCAAGATCTTTGGCAATCACATCAAGGAAACCGATGTCTTTGCGCTTCTGAATGCGTTCCTGATCGATTTCAACGCAGAGCGTAACTGCTCCTGCCATACGGCCTGCCAACGGCTGCGCGCCGCCCATGCCACCTAGACCGGCGGTGAGGATCAGACGACCGGCCAGATCATTGTTGAAACTCTGTTCGGCGATGCGCATGAAGATTTCATAGGTGCCCTGAATAACACCCTGCGAGCCGATATACTGCCAGTCACCGGCAGTGAGACCACCCCAGCAGATCAGGTTCTGCTTTTCCCATTCGTAGAAATTTTCAGCCTTCGCCCACTGACCAACCATATTGCAGTTGGCCATAATCACGACAGGTGCCTGTTTATGGGTTTTCAAAATGCCGATCGGCCTGCCGGACTGCACGACGAGGGTTTCGTCTTCTTCAATCTTGTGCAGGCTTTCAACGATCTTGTCATGGGACGGCCAGTCGCGTGCAGCTTTACCGAGTGCAGCATAGACCACCAGATTGTCAGGGTCTTCACCCACAGCCAGCACGTTTTCCATCAGACGCAGTAGACCTTCAGCGCGCCAGTTCTTACAGCGCAGCTCGGTGCCGGATGTGACGTTAAATTGTTTCTTGGACATAATAATACTTTCTAAACCGCTAACTCAGGCCAGTGCGTAATCGGCAAGGGAAATACCGAGTGCCTTTTCGACAATCGGATAAACGCTCGGGTCTTTGACCGAGGCGCTGAGCGGGATTTCTGTCTTGTTGATGTGGAACACAAGAATTTCCATGCCTTCATGGACATTGCCGACACTGACAGGGCTGCCATTGGTATCGAGCGTGGTGATCACGTCAGGGAAGGTGGCAAGACGTTGACCGTCACCGTCATCCACGGCCATATATTCGTTCATCACATGCAGGATCACATCGCGGTTGCCGTCACGCACGGTGATGGTGCCGATGTCGAAAGCTTCCTGCGTGTAATGCACATTTTTGGCAGTAACTTTGCCCTGTGCGAGAATGCTGCCATTGGTGGTTTTGCAGATCGCATCAATCACCGCAGTTGCACCTTTGCTCTGAGCTGCGCGAATGGCTTCGCCAAGGGTCAGAGCGCGGGAAATACCGCCGAGCGCTGCATTCTTGCGCACATAGGAAGCACGCAGCGGATTGCGGCAGCTGGCGATGAAACCACCGGACATATCGGAGGCTTTGCGCAGGATCGGTGAGATTTTTGCTGTCGCGCCGCGTGTGACCAGCTCGATATAGGAGTTGGAATCGCGATGGCCGCCAACGGCTGTCTGGATCATCTGCTCAGGGCTGTTGGCCATGCCGATGGAACCCATATCGCCGGTCGGATGCGCACGGATATCGCCCACTGCATCAATTACTTTAGTGCCGAGAACAGCGGAAGGCAGCCATGCATTCATGGTGCTGGACATACCGTTCTGGCCGATCATCAGGCCGTAGACTTCATCGCCCAGTTCATATTGCAGCAGTTCAACGGCTTTCACATAGTCAATGCCGAGCATTTCCCACTGGGTGGTGCTGGCCGGTGCGCCGATCGCAGCGGCTGTGGCGATCCATGCATCATCGGATACTTCTTCCATATCCACCAGTTCAGGCCGGCCAATGGTGACCGCAGTAGTGCCCAGCATACGGCCATGCTCGACCCAGCCGCCGCCGCCTGCTGCAAAGACCGAACCGCCTGCAATTGCGGATTCCACGTCATCCAATGTTAAAATACGCCCCATAATGGCCTCCTCTTAAATGCTGTTATGCGTTTGATTGGTAACCGGAGTGCGCTCGTCAAAGCGGCGCACTGCCGCAAACATTGCTGCAGCACCTGCCGCAATGTCGTGTTTCTCTGCCCATTCTTCCGGTGTGTGGCTGCGCCCGCCGAGGCATGGCACAAAGACCATGGCGGCTGGTGCCAGCTGGCCGATAAAGGCCGCATCATGCCCCGCACCGCTGGCGAGTTGCAGATAGCTATGACCGAGTGCATCGGCGCTTTTTGCCAGATCATCCAGCAGGCCTAAGTCACAATCCATCGGCATGGTGTCGGAAAGGGTCTTGAAACTGCTGCGTTCCACATTGGCTTTCGCGGCAGCAAGTTGTGTTGCCGTATCAATGCTTTCCAGAAAGCGCAGGGTCTTCTCGCGTTTGCCGGTGCGGATATCAACAATCACCTTGGCCTGTTCCGGCACCACATTGGCACCGCCCGGTTCAAGGGTGAGAATGCCGACCGTGGCAACGAAGTAGCCGTCCGGCTTGGATGCTAAAGCTTCGGCCTGTTCACGAATTGCAGTGACAGCTTGCGCTGTCGCATAAAGCGCATCGCGACGCATATGCATCGGCGTGGTGCCCGCATGGTCAGCTGCACCCTGAAACGCGATTTCCAGACGGGTGATGCCGACAATACCTGTCACCAGACCCAAATCCGTTTTGCTCTGTTCCAGTACAGGGCCTTGCTCAATATGCAGTTCCAGATAGGCGGCAATATCCTTGCGTACAGCCTCTGCGAGCTTGGACGGATTGCCACCGACACGGATCAGCGCATCGCCTAAGCGCTCATCCTGCGGGCCGGTAAAGTCGAGCATGGCATTGGTCAGCTGACCGCTCATGCCACGGCTGCCGACACAGGAGAGGCCGTATTCACTCGGTTCTTCAGCGAGAAAATCCACCACTTCCAGATTGTGCTGTAATTCAATACCGGCATCGCGCAAGGCACGGGCAACTTCGAGCGCAGCCACTACACCGGCAATGCCGTCAAAGCGCCCGCCGGATGGCACAGTATCACTATGCGAACCCATCATAATGGTTTTGGCGTACGGCTTGGCACCGGCACGGCGGCCGATCAGATTGCCTGCGGTGTCAATGCGCACCTCAAGACCGGCGGCTTTGAACTGCTCAATCAGATAGGCGCGGCCAGCCAGAAAACGCGGCGTAAAGGAACGGCGTGTGTAAGGTTTGCCCGGCTCGGTAATATCGGCCAGCGCCATAATATCCTGCCAGAGCCGGTCACCGTCCACGAGCGTGTTGGAAGCCGCCATTACGCGGCTCCTTTACGCAAAGCAGGGCGTACAAAACGACCAGAACCCGGTTCAGCTGTGACCACACCTTCAGCCATGGCACATTCACCACGCACAAATGTATGGGTGATGCGGAACGGCAGCTTGATGCCGTCATAAGGGCTCCAGCCAACAATATTATTGCCGCTTTCTGCTGCTTTGTAAGTGTAAGGATCACGGCGTGCCAAGACGATATCGGCATCAAGACCGGCACCGAGCGCACCTTTGGTCTGACCAAGACGGAACAAATTGGCCGGATTATGCGCCAGCAGGCGGGCAGCGTGGCTGAGAGACAGACCGCGCTCATCCAGACCTTTGAGCAGCAGCGCATAGAGCGCTTCCAGCCCCGGAACACCGGATGCGTTTTTCAGCATGTTTTCATCGTTTTTGCGATCAAGCGACCAGCTCACATGATCGGTGGAAACAATGGTCACATTACCGGCGGCCAGTTGCTGCCAGATGGCTTCACGCTCGGCGCGGTTGCGTACCGGCGGATTGATCTTGGCGCGGCCGATCAGGCGGCTCACATCATCTTCTTCGCACAATGTCAGATAGTGGATGCAGGCTTCAACTGTTGCCGCATAACCCTGTACGCGATAACCGGCGGCCAGTTCATAGCCACGGCCAACGGAACAATGCACGACATGGGTGGCACAACCGCTCATGGCGCCGATCTCATAGACTTCAGCCATAGCCAGCGTTTCGGTTACCGGCGGGCGGCTCATGCTGTGGGTCAGATAATCGGTGCGGCCACTTTTCTCGACCTGATCGATATAGTAGCGCACCATTTCATCATTTTCATTATGAATACCGGCAATCAGACCATGACGGGCAATGGCCGAGAAACACTCATAAAGCATCTGCGGGGTGATGCGGGGAAAGCGCTCCGGATGGGTGCCGAAGGTTGAGAATTTGAAGCCCGCCGCACCGGCTTCAACCAGACCGTCAATATGCTTGGTGCTGTCTGCCGGATGCGCCGTGGCATAAAGCGCGAAATCCACGCGCGCTTCCTTGCCAGCGGTTTCCACCTTGCGGGTGAAGCGCTCCGGCGTGGCGATCAGGTCGCCGTCGTCATAGGGCATATCGACAATCGTCGTCACACCACCTGCAGCGGCCGAACGGGTCGACCAGATAAATTCTTCCTGATTTTTCTGGCTGCGGCTGTGTACCTGACCGTCAATGGCACCCGGCAGCACCAGATAATCCGCACCGCCGTGGCTTTCACCTGCAGGGGCTGTGCCCTGACCGGTCTGGACAATGCGGCCGTCGCTGACCAGCACCCAGCCATTATCAATGACCTGATCGGGCAGAACCACTTTACCTTTGAAGACTTTATCCTGCATTGCGGCATTCCTCATTCTGGCTGCCTGCATTGTTTTGGAATGCAGGCAGTTATGCGATTTTAAAATTACTTGGTGGTTGGCTGTGTGAAAGCGTGCAGCACCTGCACACCGGCGGCAAAATCCGGCGTGTAAATGCGATCCTGATCGACGAATTTGACCTGTGCGCGATAGGTTTCCAGCAGCTTTGCAGACGTCTTGCCGAGCGCAACTTTGCCTCGCAAATCAACCGCCTGTGCCGAATGCAGCAGCTGAATGGATGACAGGCTGTACATATTGCCGAGAATACGCTGGAGATTGCTCACGGCCAGCGGGGCATTGTTGCCGGTATCTTCAATATTGCCTGCCATGGCGAAAGTGTCGAGCGAGACTGGCATGGCCAGCTGGCGGTTTTCTGCATAGAGTGCAACAAGCGGCTTCTGCATGGCACCGAAGGCATGGCCTTCATTCTCAGGACCGGCAAGGAAGCGCGGCAGCTTGGTGAAATCCGGATTTTCCGTGCGGATGGTCTGCATCACAATATTCTGCGCCAAACGGGTGAGGGCGACATTCAGATTTTCTACACGGGTGGCAACCGGCAGCATATCGAAATTGGCGGTCGGATAAATCGCGCCATGTACATCGCCTGCGACCTGATATTTGTGCAGCTGGTTATGACTGTCAGCCGCTTTTTCCGCAGGCTTGTCGGAAGCCACTGCAGCCGGATTGTCATCGCTGGCATTGATATGGATATGCAGAGCTTCTTCGAGCGCGGCCTGTGCTTCCCATGCATTGCCGAGCGCATAGGCCATCGTGCGGTAGGAGAGCGGATCCTGCAAGGCGCGGCCGTCAGACTGCTGCCAGAGATAGGAGCCATCCAGCGCTGTACGAATATCTGTTGCCGCCTTCACCATACCCGGAAACGGGCGCAGTTCGGTTGTCTCAGCCAGGAAAGGCGCGACATTACCGTTATAGCCTTCGAGCGACAGGGCGAAAACGGCTGTGGCGGCTTCCAGATAATGGCGTGTTTCTTCTGTCAGCAAAGCGGCCTGACCGGCAGTCAGTGCATTGGTGCTGAGAATGGAGAGGAAGTCTTTGCCTACCGGTTCAATCGGCTTTAATCCTGCCAGCTTCAGAGCTTCTGCCGCAGGCATACGCTTGCCCTGATAATCCACGAACCATTCGCCGATCATCGCCAGACCAATATGGGAGGCGAGTGTAATATCAGCCTCACCGACAGAACCTTTTTCCGGCACAACGGGGATGATGCCGTGATTGAGGAAATCGCGATAGGCTTCCACCACACTCAGCTGCGTGCCGGTTTCACCGCCGAGCATTTCATTAAGGCGGATCAGCATACCGGCGCGTACTGCCTGCGCAGGCATAGCCTCGCCAATACCGCCACCATGGGCATGAAGCGAACTGGTGTTGAAGCGGCGGGAAAGTGCCAGCAATTCTTCATCCAGCGTGCGGCGGCCTTTAACCTCTTTGAAAACCGGTTTGTCCTTGTTCCAGCCCACGCCGACATTCAGCCCGTAAACGGCGGTGCCCTGCAAGGCGGCTTCCATCACCAGTTCAAAACTATGGCTGACTTTTTGTGCAGCTTCCGGAGCGATTTCGACTTTTTCATTTTTGTTTGCTGCGAACTCTGCCACCTGCGCAGTGGTGAGCTGCGTGCCGTTAAGCTGCAAACTTTCAGCATAGGCGGCAGAAGACGACAGGAGGGCAAGTGTCAGAAGGCTGAGTTTGGACAGGTGATTGAGCTTTTTCATACTGGGTTCCCGTTTGCCTTTTCCCTCTGGATGAGGGTGCTTATGGATGCGGCAAATTATGGGTCAGTATAGAAATTGCTTGAAAGGCTGAAACGGCGAAAGTTGCGAAACCGGCAATAACAAAAAGCTAAATCATGCCGGTATCAGAGAATAGTTTTCTGAACAGTCCGGATTGTGACCTTACGCATACCGGCTTTCATTTCGTAGCGTAATGAAAAGGACTGCGTGTAACTGAAAGGCTGATTTTGGGAAATGAAACTCGATATTCAGTGATTGTTAAAATGACAATAAATACTGTAAAATCAAAAGCTTGTAATTGTTATTTTAAGGGTTGTGTATGGCATTTTTATGATGAATTGTCTGCGGGTAACTGCACATAATTTCAGGCAAATTCAGTAACGGAGTTATACATGTCTTGTACTCTCTCGTCTAAAATTGCACTCAGCCTTATGATGTCGGCCTCTTTGCTCAGTCAGGCCGCAGCACAAAAATCAGAACAGGATGTCAAAGCCTATAAGCAGCAAGTAACAGCGGGTGTGGAGAGCCGCGCCAAGCTTGCGCAGGAGATGACGGATTCAATTTTCAGCTTTGGTGAGCTGGCCTTTCAGGAAGTGGAAACCTCAAAATACATAACGGATATTCTTGAGAAAAACGGCTTTACTATTGAGCGCGGCGTTGCCGGTCTGCCGACCGGCTGGGTGGCGCGCTGGGGTTCCGGTAAGCCGGTGATTGCATTGGGCAGTGATATTGATGGTCTGCCGAAAACCTCCCAGATGCCCGGTGTTGCCTATCGCAAGCCAATGATTGAGGGCGCACCCGGTCACGGGGAAGGTCATAATTCGGGGCAGGCTGTGAATGTGGTTGCAGCCTTGGCGATGAAAGACCTGATGGAGAAGGAAAAACTCTCCGGCACGCTGGTGCTCTGGCCGGGTGTGGCAGAGGAGTTGCTGGGCGGCAAAGCCTATATGGTGCGTGACGGCGTGTTCAAGGATGCGGATGTGGTGATGTTCACCCATGTCGGCAATAATCTGCAAACCTCGTGGGGCGCAGCCAATGGCACCGGTATGGTCTCGGTCAAATATACTTTTGGCGGCGAGTCTGCTCATTCCGCCGGTGCACCATGGCGCGGACGCAGTGCGCTTGATGGCGTAGAGCTGATGAATATCGGCTGGAACATGAAGCGGGAGCATTTGCGGCCTGAACAGCGCTCGCATTATGTGATCCCTGACGGCGGCGATCAGCCGAATGTGGTGCCGTCTGTTGCCAGTGTCTGGTATTTTATCCGCGAGACGGATTTTGAGAATATTGCCAAGAATTTCGCGATAGCCAATACCATGTCTGAAGCAGCGGCAAAAATGTCTGACACGACAGTGGAACGGCAGATTATCGGCACAGCAGCACCGCGCCATTTCAACAAGCCTATGGCGGAGGCAGCCTGTGCCAATATTCTGGAGGTTGGCTTGCCGAAATGGACTGACGATGAAAACAGCTTTGCCAAAGCTGTGCAGAAGGCTGTGAAAGGCAAGGAAGACGGGCTGGCGACAGAGCTGAAGAAACTGGCACCACCGCCGGAAAAACCTGAAAGCGGCGGCTCGGATGATATCGGTGATGTGTCATGGATTGTGCCGACAATCACGCTGAACTATCCGTCGAATATTCCGAACCTTCCGGGGCATCACTGGTCGAATGCCATGTCGATGGCCACACCAATTGCTCATAAGGGCGTTGTCGCCGGATCGAAGGTCATTGCCATGACTGGCGTTGATCTTCTGACCAAGCCGGAACTGGTATCTGCGGCACAGGATTATTTTACCAATGTGCAGCAGAAGGATCAGAAATATCTGCCGATGCTTGGTGCGGATGACAAGCCGCAAATTCAGCTGAATACGGAGATTATGCAGCAGTTTCGCCCTGAAATGCAGAAGCTCTATTATGATGCGGAGAAATATCCGACTTATCTCGAACAGCTCGGCGTTAAATTTCCTGAGCTGACTGCGCCGCAATAGCAGAACTGTATAAACATGATGAAGGCGGTTCGGCATTTAGCCGGATCGCCTTTGTTTATCCGGCTAGAGTAATGCGATAGGCGCAGCGTCGTGCGCCGAGTAAAATATGCTCGCAGCGCTCGATCTTGCAATTGTCACCGAGAATGGCTTGAAAAATATTGAGTTCGGAACGGCAAAAGCCCCGGCAGGCTGTGGCCGCAGCGCAGATAGGGCAGTGGTTTTCAATCAGCAGCCATGAACCGTCCGGCTGCTTTGTCCATTCCGACATATAGCCTTCCTGACTGCGCAATTCTGCAAGGCAGTCTATGCGTTGTTCCAGCGCTGTCATATCCTGCATGGCTGTGCGGTAGTTTTTGAGTATTTCCTGTTCGCGCAAGGTTATCACGCGCTCAGTCAGGTCTTCACCCAGACTGCTCATATGGCGCAATAAACTAACGGTCAGCTCCGCATGGCTGTCAGGAAAGCGGTTGTTGCCTTTCTCAGTCAGATGCCAAAACTGCACAGGTCGTCCGGCTTTTGGTTTTTTTTCTGTGGCATAGGGTTCAATCAGGCCTTCTGTCACAGATTTTTGTAATTGCTGGCGTATATTTTCCGCACCCGTGCCTGCGAGTCGTGCAAGTTCCGATATTGTTTGCGGGCCACGGGTTTTAAGAATAAACAGCAGACGATCAGCGG
Organism: Pseudochrobactrum sp. XF203; assembly: GCF_020341615.1. NCBI lineage: Bacteria > Pseudomonadati > Pseudomonadota > Alphaproteobacteria > Hyphomicrobiales > Brucellaceae > Pseudochrobactrum > Pseudochrobactrum sp. XF203. Next base: position 1,305,703 of record NZ_CP084392.1, read on the forward strand.
TGCTTTGTTGTGCAGCGCTGTTCATTTCATCCGAAGTGATAATGTCAGAACTTGACATTTGATCTCCTGCTGAATATTCCAAGTTTATGCTTGCATAATTAACGGCTCCCTCAGGGATTTGCAACCCGACCGGTATGTTCCGGTTAAAATTGATGAGAAACACAGGCGCATTCCCGCCGGAACTCATGGTTTTTGATAGCTGTCCGGAGATTGAAATGTCTGACCCGGCATCACTCACCAGCTACCACAAAGTTGGCTGGGGAGATTTGTTGACTGGCAAAAATGCCATTCGTTCCATGGCGCTCGCAGGTGGCGTCGCGCTTCATGCTGTTAATGTTTATATTGCTACAACCATTCTGCCTTCCGTCGTTTCGGATATTGGCGGGCTGGATTATTATGCGTGGAACACCACTCTTTTCGTCGTTGCATCCATTATCGGCTCAACGCTGGCTGTGAAACTGCTGCGTAAAACCGGCCCGCGCAAAGCCTATGCCATTTCGGCCAGTGTTTTTGCTCTCGGCACCCTGATTTGTGCTGTTTCGCCGACAATGCAGGTTTTGCTGGTCGGTCGTTTCATTCAGGGCTTCGGCGGCGGTTTCATGCTGGCTTTGTCCTATGCCATGATCCGTATCGTATTTCCCGAAGCGCTGTGGCCGCGCGCTATGGCGCTGATTTCCGGCATGTGGGGCGTTGCCACACTGGTTGGCCCTGCTGTGGGCGGTATTTTCGCTGAACTCGGCGAGTGGCGTGCTGCTTTCTGGTCGGTTGTTCCTGCAGCGCTGCTTTTTGCTGTAATGGCGCTGTTTGTGTTGCCGGATGTACGCCATGAAGAGGAAGACACAAATCGTCTGCCTTTTGCACAGCTCAGCCTGCTGACACTTGCAGTCTTTGCGGTATCGCTTGGTAGTGTCAGTTCTGAAGTGATCTGGAATGTGATTGGTATCAGCATGGCGATCCTGTTGATCGGTCTGATGATCCGTCTGGAAGCCACCAGTAAAAATCGTCTGTTGCCGCGTGGCTCTTTCAGTTTCAGCCAGCCGCTTGGGCCTGTGATCGTAACCATGTCTTTGCTGGCGCTGACGGTCACATCCGTGGAAGTGTTTATTCCGCTGTTCCTGCAGGTGCTGCATAACCAGTCGCCATTGGTTGCCGGTTATCTGGCTGCGCTGATGGGCGCAGGCTGGACACTCGGCTCAATCATGAGCTCGGGGATTTCATCGCGTCGTGTGCGTGATGTGATTATTATCGGCCCGCTGGCCTCTTTTGCCGGTATGGTTTTGTTGCTGCTTCTGCTGCCATTTTCCAGCAATGGTACCTATCTGGAATTGCTGCCGCTGTGCGCCGGTTTCATCGCTGTGGGCTGTGGCGTGGGTATGACATGGCCGCATCTGCTGACACGGGTGCTGAAAGTTGCACCGGCTGATGAGAAGGATCTGGCATCAACTGCGATTACCACTGTGCAGCTGTTCTCTGCCGGTCTCGGTGCGGCAATGGCCGGTATGGTCACCAGCCTTGGCGGTTTGACTGTGCCGGGTGGTATTGCCGGTACATCCAGTGCTGCATTCTGGCTTTTCCTGAGCTTTGGCGTGGGGCCGTTACTGGCTTTCCTATGCGCATCACGCATGGTGAAACGCTGGTAAAATCAGCTGCTTACGTTAAAAAGATAGAGCTGCCCGGTTATTGTCCGGTCAGCTTTTTTTATAGGTGAGATAGGGCTGGCGTACAAAGCGCCACAGAACCAGTGTAATGATAATCAAGCCGTAAATCAGCGGCTCAGGTGGCCAGCTTTTAACCGACATCAGAAAGTGCAGGCTACCGGCGAGAGCGATGACATAAATCAGCCGGTGCAGGTTCTGCCAGTTATTTTTCAACTTGCGGATTGACCATTGGTTTGAAGTTATTGCCAGCGGGATCAGCATGACAAAGCCGATAAACCCGAAAATAATAAACCAGCGTTGCGTTACATCTTTCACGATATCCGGCCAGTTCAGGCCACGGTCGAGAATGATATAAGTCGCAAAATGCATGGCCACATAATAAAACGCCAGCAGCCCGAGAGCGCGGCGATAGGGCAGGAAATTAAGCCGGAATAAATCGCGCAGCGGTGTGACGAGCAAGGTCAGGATTAAAAAGCGCAATGCCCATATGCCAAGAAGATGCTCAAATGATTTGACCGGATTCGCGCCAAGCTGATTGGTGGCTGCCAGCCAGAATGCCCATGCTGCCGGTGCAAGGCCGACAACATAAATACCCCAGCGCAGCCAGGGATTATTGGGAATTTTGACCGGCGGCTTACGCGCGGCTGTCTGTTTGCCGGTTGTGCGGGGCATAGCGATGGTTTGCGCAGCGATATCTGGTTTCATACCGGTTCCCGCTCTAATAATTCTTGGTCAGATCCATACCGCTATAGAGCTGGGCGACATGCTCGCCATAGCCGTTAAATGGCAGTGTATCGCGCCTGTCCGGTGAGAAGAAACTGCCGCTGCCAATCCGTGTTTCAGTTTTCTGGCTCCAGCGCGGGTGATCTACTGCCGGATTAACATTGGCATAGAAACCATATTCCGAAGCGTTCTGCATCTTCCATGCAGTGACCGGTTCTTTGTCTGTCAGTGTGATTTTGACAATGGATTTGATGCCTTTAAAGCCGTATTTCCAAGGCACAACGAGACGTACAGGCGCGCCGTTCTGATTGGCAAGGTTCTCGCCATAGAGGCCGGTTGCCAGCAATGTGAGCGGGTTCATCGCCTCATCAAGGCGCAGTCCTTCACGATAAGGCCAGTCAAGTACCGCAAATGCACCGCCGACACCCGGCATTTCTTTTGGCCGCAGAGCTGTTTCAAAGGCCACATATTTAGCAGATCCCAGCGGCTCAACCCGCTTCAGCAATTCTGACAGCTGAAAGCCTTGCCAGGGAATAACCATCGACCATGCTTCAACGCAGCGCATCCGGTAGATGCGCTCTTCAATGCTCATCGTCTTAATCAGGTCATCAATGTCGAAAGTCGCAGGCTTTGCTACCATGCCGCCGACTTCGATTGTCCACGGGCGCGGTTTGAAACCCCCGGAATAGCTGGACGGATCGGATTTGCCTGTGCCGAATTCATAGAAATTATTATAGGTCAGCACTGAGTCTTTTGGTGTCAGCGTCTCATCGGTTTTAAAGCCGTCAGCACTGTCTTTGGCTGAGGCAATATCCGGCAGCAGGCCGCCGAGAGACAAACCAATACCGGCAGCAATGCCTGTCTTGATAAATTCCCGTCGCCGCAAGTAAAATGTCTGACTGGTGATTTCAGAGGATGCGATACCGGATTTAAAAAATGACTTAGACATAGCACTTGCTCCCTGCTGACTTATGTCAGTGCAATTATAGGGGAATAGGGCGGAATTAATATCGGATAATATATTAGAGAAAATCTGTGGTGGAATTTAGTTTATAAAACGCGCTTTGTGAGATTTGAATATTGTGAAACAATAAAAAAGGCTCCCGAAGGAGCCTTTTTAGAGCATTTCACAGTCAAGTTGGATCAACTTGACGTCCGTGATAATGCGACCAAATAAAGAATCTAGAGCGAGCGCTACGATCCAATCTGGACGTAAACCGCTCTAGTCGTAAGAACCGAATATTGATCTGAGATAGCGCTCTCAGATATCCGGCACAGATTATTTGCGTTTTGCCAGCGGTACGAAATCGCGCTGTGCGTAGCCTGTGTAAAGCTGACGCGGACGGCCGATTTTCTGCTGCGGGTCTTCGACCATTTCTTTCCACTGGGCAACCCAGCCGATGGTACGGGCAACGGCGAACAGAACTGTGAACATTTCTGTCGGGAAGCCGAGAGCCTTCAGCGTGATGCCGGAATAGAAGTCGATATTCGGATAGAGCTTCTTCTCGATGAAATATTCATCGGTCAGTGCAATATTTTCCAGTTCCATCGCAACATCGAGCAACGGATCATCTTTGATGCCGAGTTCGCCGAGAACTTCATGCGTGGTTTTCTGCATGATGCGGGCGCGCGGATCGTAGTTTTTGTAAACGCGGTGACCGAAGCCCATCAGACGGAACGGATCGTTCTTGTCTTTTGCCTTGGCGATATATTCAGGAATACGGTCAACCGAGCCGATTTCAGCCAGCATGTTCAATGCAGCTTCGTTGGCACCGCCGTGAGCAGGGCCCCAGAGGCAGGCAATACCGGCAGCGATACAGGCAAACGGGTTCGCTCCCGAAGAACCGGCGAGACGAACGGTCGAAGTCGAAGCGTTCTGCTCGTGGTCCGCATGAAGGATGAAGATACGATCCATAGCGCGTGCCAGAACCGGATTGACCTTATATTCTTCGCAAGGCACGGCAAAGCACATGCGCAGGAAGTTGGAAGCCAGATCAAGATCATTCTTCGGATAAACGAAAGGCTGACCGACATGATATTTATAGGCCATTGCAGCCAGTGTCGGCATTTTCGCCAGAAGGCGGATCGAAGCAACCATACGCTGATGCGGGTCAGTAATGTCGGTTGAGTCGTGGTAGAAGGCGGACATGGCGCCAACGCAGCCAACCATAATGGCCATCGGATGCGCATCGCGGCGGAAGCCGGTAAAGAAGCGCGACATCTGCTCATGCACCATGGTGTGGCGGGTCACGCGGTAGTCAAAGTCTGCTTTCTGGGTCTTGGTTGGCAGTTCGCCGTAGAGAAGCAGGTAGCAGGTTTCAAGGAAATCGCCCTGTTCGGCAAGCTGTTCGATCGGATAGCCGCGATGCAGGAGAACGCCTTCGTCACCGTCAATATAAGTGATTTTGGATTCGCAGGAAGCGGTTGAAGTGAAACCAGGATCGTATGTGAAGGAATTTGTATTCTTGTAAAGCGGGCCGATTTCGACGACATCTGGTCCGATTGTACCTTTGCGGACCGGCAATTCGGTCGAATTGCCATTTAGCGTGATTGTCGCTGTCGTATTAGACATACTGGTTCCTTTCATCATCGCGCTCACTGCTCGTGGATAGCAGTAAATTTGGAGCATAATGCCGAAAACGGGTGTTTCGGTTTAGTCTTATGCATAGAAACATACAGTTAGGGTATTTTTACCGGCGCTGCCAGTTTGAAAAATATCCTTAAGCCGCTGTCACTCAAAATTCATGATATTTGTGAATGACGGCCTGCAAAATTTATGGCTCAAACTATCGTAAATGTTGGAGGTTGCAATGTGGAAATTTGCGTTTTTCTGAACAAATTTCTGTCAATTAGCCATTCTTACGACAGAGGCCGGTTTTTGAAAATCACACTCCTGTGTTCAGAGCGTGTTTGAAGCCGTATTCTGTTGAAAGAACACGGCTTCTGACAGGCTTTATACGGCCTGATCCTGAATACGTCCGAGCGCTTCTTCGCGACCAAGAACCACCAGAACGTCAAAAACGCCCGGTGAAGTGGCGCGGCCGGTGAGGGCGGCACGCAGAGGCTGGGCAATTTTGCCAAGCTTCAGGCCGGTTGATTCCGCATGAGCGCGGACAACGGCATCCAGCGCATCTGCATTCCACTCGGCAGCTTCCAGCTTCGGCAATACATCTTTGAGGATTGCGCGGCCTTCATCATTGAGCAGGCTGGCAGCTTTTTCATCCAGCGGCAACGGACGGGAGACGAACAGGAATTTCGCACCGTCTGCCAGTTCCACCAGCGTTTTCGCACGGTCTTTGAGACCCGGCATTGCTGCAACAAGCTGCGCACGACGTTCATCAGTCAGCAGAGCCTGCAATTCTGCGCCGCCTTCAATATAAGGCAGAACATCGATCAGCGCTTTGGTAAGCGTTTCTGAATCGCTGGCGCGGATATGATGACCGTTAATGGCTTCCAGTTTCTGGAAGTCAAAACGCGATGCGCCTTTGTTGATATCTTTGGTATCAAACCATTCGATCATCTGCTCAATGGTCATGATTTCATCATCGCCATGGCTCCAGCCGAGGCGAACCAGATAATTGCACAATGCTTCAGGCAGATAGCCCATTGCACGATAGGCCTCAACGCCGAGCGCACCGTGACGCTTGGAGAGCTTGGCACCATCCGCACCATGGATCAGCGGGATATGAGACATTTTAGGCACATCCCAGCCCATTGCCTGATAAATAACTGTCTGGCGGGCAGCATTGGTCAGATGGTCATCACCACGGATAATATGGGTAACGCCCATATCATGATCGTCGACCACAACCGCATGCATATAGGTTGGCGCGCCGTCGGAACGCAGAATGATGAAATCATCCAGATCCTTGTTCGGGAAGCGTACTTCGCCCTGCACATCATCCAGCACAACGGTTTCGCCTTCGCGCGGGGCTTTAATGCGGATAACCGGCTTCACACCTTCCGGTGCTTCTGACGGATCGCGGTCACGCCAGCGGCCGTCATAGCGCGGCGGGCGGCCTTCTGCACGCGCCAGTTCACGCATCGCATCCAGTTCTTCCGGCGAGGCATAGCAATAATAGGCTTTACCGGCTTTCACCAGTTCTTCAGCCACTTCGCGGTGGCGTGGTGCGCGTTCCCACTGGGAGATAGCATCGCCGTCCCATGTCAGGCCGAGCCATGTCAGACCTTCAAGAATAGCTGCCGTTGCGGCCTCGGTGGAACGCTCGCGGTCGGTATCCTCAATGCGCAGCAGCATCTTGCCGCCGGTATGTTTGGAATAAAGCCAGTTAAACAACGCTGTACGTGCGCCGCCGATATGCAGATAGCCGGTCGGTGAAGGCGCAAAGCGGGTAATAACGGGTGATGACATCGGTCGCTCCGTATCTGTGGCAAGGTTACAGGATCTTACGATTATATCCGAATATATCGGCTAAAGAATGTAACTGACCGCCTCTCGATTTCTTGTGCTGTTCATGTAGCATAGGCAGCACAACGTGCAAGACTTGATGCAAAAATCAAAGCGCAGAACCGGTGTTTAACGCCGCTCAATGCAAGATTCCTGCGTGAAATAGGCTGTTTTGGACGTATAATTGTGCAGCTGTCAGGTGCGGGGGCAATTCAGACAGCATGGCGAATGGTTATGGCGGTGAATGTGGCCATCAGGTAAGCAAGACTGAGTCCCGTCATGATAATGGCGGGGCAGGGAACACGGCTGACCGGACGAAACATAGCAGCGGATTAACTGCCGAGCAATTCATGCTCGGTTTTGCTCCGGTGCCGGATGCAGAGATTATCCCCGATGATGGTGCTGTTTATAGCGGACGAAAGCGGGCACGGATCATCCGGCTCAATCTGCGGGAATATTGGCAGCGTTTTCTGGATAATATCTGTGATGCTCTGCTGTTTGAATATGAACGCGGGACGGTTTTCCTGTTGTTGGCCGTTGCGAGTGGAGCAGGGGCAGTTCATTATTTTTCCCTGAAGGCCGAACCATACTGGATAGAGCTGTTTGTGCCGGCATGTCTGTTGGGCTGGCTGCTGTTTTTGCTGCGGGATACGCTGATAAGGCGCATCAGCCTTGTACTGATATTAGCCTTTATGACCGGTATGCTGGCTGCGAAATGGGAGACGCAGCGCTATGCAACGCAAATGCTTGGCAGTTCTGTGTCAACCACATTGACAGCGCGGATTGTCTCGCTCGAACAGGAGGCTGAAGACAATGGCAAAGCCGGACGCTGGCGTATTGTTGCCGATGTGCTGACAACGGAAAAACCGCATCTGCGCTATGCGCCGCAACGATTGCGGCTCTCTGCCCGTGATTTACCTGCACAGACTGAAACCGGCTCTGTCCTGAAAGGAGCGGTGCGATTGCGTCCCCATGGCGGGCCGGTGCGTTCCGAGCAATATGATTTCGCATTTCATGGATATTTTCGCGGCATTGGTGGTAATGGCTTCTATCTTGGTGTGCCGAAACTGTTTGATGATGAATTTGCCGGTGATGCAGTATCAAAGAGCTGGACTGCGTCCGTTGAGGCACTGACCGGTCACTTGCGGGCGATGATCGGAGGGCGGATTATGCAGGCACTGTCCGGTGAAGAGGGGGCGGTGGCCGCAGCGCTGATCTCCGGCCAGCGGGCAGGGATCAGCGAGACAACCAATGAGGCGCTGCGCATTGCAGGGCTGGCGCATATTCTTTCAATTTCCGGCCTGCATCTGGCACTGGCAGCAGCAATTGTCATGGTGAGCCTGCGTGGCATTGCCGGACTGTTCCCTTCTTTAGCGCTCTATTATCCGGTGAAGAAAATCGCCGCACTGATTTCGCTGTTTTCTTCGGGGTTTTATCTGGCCTTGTCTGGTGCTGATGTGGCAGCACAGCGTAGTTTTATCATGCTGGCCGTGATGCTTTGTGCGGTGATTTTAGATCGTAAAGCTCTGACCTTGCGCAATCTGGCGATTGCAGCGCTGTTCAGTATTCTTGTGACACCGCATGAAATTCTGGGGCCTAGTTTTCAGATGTCCTATTCTGCGACCGGTGCGCTGATTGCAGGCTTTGCATGGTGGAAATTACGCAAGAGACAAAGCAATGAACAAGCGACGCGGCAGACGACATTGGGGGGTAAATTCAGGATTTGGCTTGGCGGGATTGCGGCGACTTCGCTTTTAGCCGGTACGGCCAGCGGGCTTTTTGCAGCCTTTCATTTTAACAATATGGCACCGCTTGGCATGTTGGGAAATGCACTGGCACTGCCGGTGATCTCGGTACTGATTATGCCTTTCGCTGTGCTATCTCTGCTGCTGATGCCGTTGGGATTTGAATGGCTGCCATTGCAGGTGATGGGCAAAGGTATAGAGCTGGTTAAATGGATTGCGCATTTTGTTGCCGGACTTTCCCCTGATCTGATACCCGGCCTGTTGCCCGTGCCGGTATTGTTGCTTTGGACGGCGGCAATGCTTTCGGCGATGATCTTTACCAGTCATCTGCGGTTGATATCGCTGTTCTTTCTCGTGGCTGGCGGGATTGTAGTGAGTATGAATAGTTTACCGGATATTATTATCTCGGAAGATGCCAGACTGGTTGCAGTCCGCCAGAACAACAGTCTCTATGTAAACCGTGCACGACCGGCTGCCTTCACAATCGATAACTGGCGCAAAGCCTATAGAATCCATGAGGTTAAAACGCCGGATAATAGCAGCGCGACAGGTTCAGAAGGTTTTGTCTGTGAGGACGGGTTATGCAGCTTTGATCTGCAAAACGGGCAGGTGTTGGCCTATGCCGAGAACCGGCCTGCGGCAGATGTCGCCTGTACTATCGGTGATATTATTATTCTCGCTTATGCAGGAAACCTGTCTTGCCCCGATAGAAAAGCCAGCAATATTACAGGCACAGTAACGCAAAATGCCCCTGCCATCATCACCCGCCAGCAGCTGGCACTACGAGGCGTGGCAGAGATTTATCTGGAACCCGATAGCCGCAGATATACAGATACAGCACAAAGTCTTTTTCCGGCTATGCTGCAAAGCGCGACTATAAAGGCGCAAGTGCATCAAACTGGTTTGGCATATCGGCCGGAACAGGCTCAGGTCGTGTTTGCAGTGGGAGAGCCGCAACGACCATGGCACAGCTACCGCCTCTGGTCCCGTGCTGCCCGCAATCTGGAAGATCCGAAATAAGAGCCGCCACATCTTCTTATGATCGTAGCTATTATGAATGCGTAGTCACAGCATAATAGTGCAGCAAAAATAGGCTTGTAGGGCGTTTGCTGTATTGTCTTGTCGGGAGACGCACTACTTAAATGACCCGTTATTGCCCATGCAAGAATATGAAGCAGGAGCAATAAACTGCCTGTAGTTGAAAACCGGCAGTAATGCCGGTTTCCGCTCCGCTGGCATATTAGTAACGGCGTACCAGACCAACCAGTCTGCCCTGAACACGTACGCGGTCAGGACCGAAAATACGGGTTTCATAGGCCGGATTGGCAGCTTCAAGCGCAATAGATGCGCCTTTGCGGCGGAAGCGTTTCAGTGTCGCTTCTTCATCATCGACCAGAGCCACAACGATTTCACCGGCATTGGCGGTATCACCACGGCGGATAATCACTGTATCGCCGTCGAGAATACCGGCTTCGATCATCGAGTCGCCTTTAACTTCCAGCGCATAATGCTCACCGCTGCCAAGCATTTCCGGCGGCAGGGTAATCATATGGGTCTGGGATTGTATCGCCGAAATCGGTACACCGGCTGCAATACGTCCCATCACAGGAACACTGATACCGGCAGGTGCTTCAGATTCTGTCGCGGGCGCTGCTTTTTTAGGCAGTTCGGTGACATTCTTTTTGCCGAGATCGCCTTCAATGACACTTGGTGAGAATTTCTTCTGGCTGTTGAGACCTGGTGCAATCGAGTCCGGCAGACGCACAACTTCCAAAGCACGCGCTCTGTTTGGCAGACGGCGGATAAAACCGCGTTCTTCCAGAGCCGTAATCAGACGGTGAATGCCGGATTTGGAAGCGAGATTGAGCGCCTCTTTCATCTCGTCAAACGAAGGGGGAATGCCGCTTTCCTTCAGGCGGTCATGGATAAACAGCAATAATTCATGTTGTTTACGCGTCAGCATTATACGCTCCCAAAGCCTTTATATTATCTGCCGGTTACTGAAATTATGGTGGCAGATAATGAAGTCGTGCGGACTAAACGCATAACCGCATGCACGGGGCGCGGTTGCGAGAATCAATTTTTAAAACAAACCCAGAACGAACACTATATGTTCCAGTATTGTTCTGCAAGGCTTTAAAAGTGATTAATCCGATTGTTTAAAGGATTTCAGCGTATCATCAGGATCTGACAGCGATCACCGGCTTTGGCTGCCTCAGCAAAAGGTTCACGGATCAGCAGAGCATCAGCACGGGTAATCACGGTCAGCATGGAAGAATCCTGCACGGGCAGGGGCGTTGCCAGTAACTCGCCATCGCTGTTGCGGGTTAGTGCTGCGCGGGCATAATCGCGGCGGTTGCCATTGGCAGCCATGTCCTGTGCCAGTCTGGCGCTGACAATATAGGTGGTCGCGGCTTTGCCTGCCAGACGCGCAACCAGCGGCGCCAGAAACACATAGGAACAAACGAGACTGGAAACCGGATTACCTGGAAGACCAAGAACGAGCAGGGGCGCTTTGCCTTCGCGTTCCAGTTGACCGAACATCAGCGGTTTGCCCGGACGCATGGCGATTTTGTAAAAGCCGAGTTCAACGCCGCAATTGGTCAGTGCTTTATGCACCAGATCATGATCGCCGACGGATGCGCCGCCCAGCGTAATCAGAATATCGGCATCCGAAGCTGCAACATTGCGAATGGATTGTTCGATAAGTGCCAGATCATCCGGCACAATACCCAGATCATCTGCCGTGCCGCCATTGCGCCGTACAATTTCTGCGACACCATAACTGTTGGAGCTGACGATCTGATCTGCCGCAGGAACAGTCCCCGCAGGCACCAGCTCATTGCCGGTAGCAAGAATAGCTGTTTTAGGGCGTTTATAGACCTGCAATTGCGCATGGCCGGACGCTGCAGCCAAAGAGAGCGATGCCGGATCAAGCAGATGACCCGTTTGCAGCAAGCATTCGCCGTCTTTGAAATCCAGTCCGCTGAACCGGATGTGACGGTTTTTGTCCACATCCCGTAACAATGTGACCAGATTGCCTTCCTGCAGCGTGTCTTCCTGAATGACAATCGTGTCGGCACCGGCAGGCATTGGTGCGCCGGTAAAAATACGCACAGCCTCACCGGATCGGACTGTACCGTCAAAGCCTTTGCCAGCAGCAGATTCACCGATGACTTTCAGTGTCACCGGCAGCTGTTCTGCATCGGCAAAGCGAATGGCATAACCGTCCATAGCCGAGGCATCAAAGGGCGGTTGATTGAATGAGGCAAAGATAGAAGTAGCAAGAACACGGTCACCGGCTTCATGCAGAGCGACTTGCTCATGGCCGGAAGGCATTTTATCCGCCAGCAAAAGCCGCAATGCTTCATCAACCGGTAATAATGCCATGAAACCTACCCCGTAAAAATAAGAGCGATATGCTAAGAGCGCTGCCAGTCACCGGATTTACCGCCGGTTTTGCTGTCGACAGCTATATTGCCGATGATCATGCCTTTATCGGCAGCTTTTGCCATATCATAAATCGTCAGGCAGGCGACGGAGACAGCCGTGAGTGCCTCCATTTCCACGCCGGTTTTGCCGGTCAGTTTGACGGTTGCACTGACCCGCAAACCGGGCAATGTCTCATCCGGCTCAATATCAACCGAGACTTTACTCAGCATCAGCGGATGGCAAAGCGGAATAAGATCAGAAGTCTTTTTCGCAGCCATAATACCGGCAAGACGGGCGGTGCCGATCACATCGCCTTTGGCAGCATTGCCGGAAAGGATCAGCTCAAGCGTCTGCTTTTGCATCGTGACACAGCCCGAAGCCGTGGCAATGCGCACAGTCTCGGCTTTATCGCCGACATCGACCATATTGGCAGCGCCGCTTTCATCGAGATGTGTCAGCTTGCTCATAATTTACACTTTGCCGGTCAGGAGATTGCGGGTTGCACTGGCCACATCCTGCTGGCGCATCAGGCTTTCACCGATCAGGAAGGTGGAGATGCCGGATTTCTGCAAACGCAGGCAATCATCATGCGTGAAGATACCGCTTTCACCAACCAGCAGGCGATCATCCGGCACCATGGCTGCCAGACGTTCAGAAACTGCGAGATCGACTTCGAAAGTGCGCAGGTTGCGATTGTTGATGCCGAGCAGACGCGAGGACAGTTTGAGCGCCCGTTCCATCTCCGCTTCATCATGCACTTCAATCAGTGCATCCATGCCGAGCGAAAAGGCTGTGTCTTCCAGCTCTTTTGCCATAGCATCATCAACGCTTGCCATGATGATGAGAATGCAATCAGCACCCCAATGACGGGCTTCATAGACCTGATAAGGATCAAACAGAAAGTCTTTGCGTAGCGCTGGAAGAGAGCAGGCAGCGCGTGCCTGTTGCAGGAATTCCGGTGCGCCCTGAAAGCTAGGTGTATCTGTCAGAACTGAAAGACAGGCCGCACCACCATCTTCATAGGCTTTTGCCAATGCAGGCGGATCAAAATCCGGACGGATCAGACCTTTGGACGGGCTGGCTTTTTTGATTTCGGCAATCAGACCGAAAGAACCGGCAGTCTGCTTTGTTTCCAATGCTTTGAGGAAACCACGGGCAGGTGACTGATCGGCCGCAGCTTTTTTCACGTCTGCCAATGGCAAACGGACTTTGGCTTCTGCAATTTCAACAAGCTTATAGGTTTCGATCTTTTTGAGAATATCGGTCATTTTATTCACTTGTCTTGCTGTTCGATACAGCAATCAGCTGATCGAGTTTGGCTTTTGCCGCGCCGCTGTCAATCGACTGTGCAGCAAGGGCAATACCTTCTTTGATATCTTTGGCCTTGCCAGCAATCACGAGTGCAGCACCGGCATTGAGCAGCACGATATCGCGATAAGCACCGGCTTCACCGCCAAGAACGCGAAGCAAAGCCGCAGCATTGTGCTGTGCATCGCCGCCTTTGAGAGCGTCAAAAGCAACGCGCTTCAGGCCGACTTCTTCCGGTGTGATTTCAAATTCGGTGATTTCACCATTATGCAGCGCTGCAATATTGGTGGTGCCTGCGGTGGTCATTTCATCCAGACCATCGCCATAAACAACCCAGACATGATCTGATCCGAGCTCTTTCAGCACTTTGGCGATCGGCAGTACCCAATCGCGGGAGAAAACGCCGACGAGCTGATGCTTGACACCAGCCGGATTGGCGAGCGGGCCGAGCAGATTGAAAATTGTGCGAGTTCCAAGCTCCACGCGGGCAGGGCCGACATGGCGCATCGAAGAGTGATGCATCGGCGCAAACATAAAGCCGAGACCTGCATTATGAATGCAGCGGCTGATTGTTGCCGGATCGGCCTCAATATTAATGCCGAGCTCTGCCAGTGTATCTGCCGCACCGGAACGCGAGGACAAAGCGCGGTTGCCATGTTTGGCAACGATCACGCCTGCGCCCGCAGTCACAATGGCTGCACAGCTGGACACGTTATAGGAACCGGACTGATCGCCGCCGGTGCCGACGATGTCGATTGCACCGGCAGGTGCATCGACGGGGATCATTTTCGCACGCATTGATTCCACAGCGCCTGCAATTTCCGCAACGGCTTCACCGCGCATGCGCAGAGCCATCAGAAAACCGCCGATCTGGGCAGGGGTGGCGGAACCGGACATCATAATGTCAAACGCTGCTTTGGACTCCGCCTGAGTTAAAGGTGTGCCTGTAACAGCTTTGGCAATGTAGCTTTTGAAATCTGACATAGTGTACTCGAATCTTTAGTGAGGCTCCGCCTGCCTTCAAAGGTGAGAAGGCGTTAGAAGGACAGAGCCTGATCCATCAGGGTCTGATTGATTTTAACCGGATATTCGCTCTGCAGACGGCCAACCAGCTGTTCCAGCAGGTCGTCACCAATGCGTGAGGAAATCGCATCGCGTGTGCCCTGAGGCAGGCTTTCCGCGCTGACACCGGCAGGCTCGGTTGTCTCAATCACTTTGAACAGGATCTGAGTTTCTTTATTGATGCCGCTTGCAACGCCTGTGAGATTTTCTGCGCCGCCGAAGATCTGCGCAACCGCAGCCTCGGCCAGTTCAGAATCTGTAGCTGTACGGGTCAGGCCGCGCTTGGTCTGTTTTTCAACGCTGGCTTCCTGAGCAAGAACATCCAGAGTTTCACCGGCTTCAAGACGCTTGCGCAGCTCTTCAGCTTTGGCTGTCAGGCGCTTTGCTGCTTCATCCTGTTTCCACTCGGCTGCAACCTGATCTTTGACTTCATCAAATGTTTTGTCGCGGGCAGGTGTCACGCCATCCAGCTGGTACCAGATATAGCCACGGGTCGGGGTTGGCAGTGCATCATTATCAATGCCCTGATCCGACTGGTAAACAGAGGTCAGGAAGGAAGGCAGCTGCGGCAGATCAGCAACCGGCTTACCGTCCGGAGCATTGCCGTTCACATCAACAGCTTCAACGGTTTTAACTTTAAGTTTCAGCTTTTCAGCAGCCTGCGCCAGCGTTGCACCATTACCGCGTTCTTCTTCAAACGAGTCATGAACCGCATTCAGCGAGGTCAGCGCCTGTGTCAGAGCCAGAGTTTTGCGGATTTCCGGTGCAACTTCTGCTTCTGTTTTCACAGCTGCAGGCTCAATTGCGCTGACATGCAGCAGCACAGGGCCGAATGCGCCTTTTACAACATCGCTTGTACCATTGGCAGGCAGAGCGAAAGCCGCATCAGCAATCACTGCATCCGGCAGATCGCCTTTTACAAATGTGCCAAGTTTAACATCTTCTGGCTTTTTGCCGCTCTGGGTAACGAGATCAGCAAAGCTGGTGCCGGATTTGATTTTATCCGAAGCCGCTTTTGCTTCCTCTTCATTGGCGAAATTCAGCTGTTCAAGAGTGCGCTTTTCTTCAGTTGAGAAACGGGCGATGTTCTTTTTGTAATATTCCTGAATCTCTTCCGGCATAACATCGGCTTCGTTGACAATGTCCTGCGCTTCGAGCGGCACATAGCTGACTTTACGATATTCCGGTGCGCGGTAATTGCCGATATGGCCATCATACCATTTTTTCAGTTCAGCATCATCAGGCGTGGCGATTGTGTCGGCTTTTTCCTGAGTAAGGGTGATGTAATCAACCGTGCGGCTTTCACCGTCATAAAGCGCCAGCGCTTTGAACAATGTGTCCGGTGCGCTCATGCCGTCTGACACAGCTTCAACGATCTGCTGACGCAGCGCATATTTGGTGCGGCTGTTGAAATAGTCCTGCGCGCTCATACCGGCCTGACGCAGCACTGCGTTAAACTGGTTGTTGGAGAAGCGGCCGCTGGAATCCAGAAATGCCTGATCTTCACCGGTGAGACGGGCGAGGTGATCTTTCGACATGCCCAGTCCCATCTGGCGCGCCTGTTCATCAAGCAGCACGCCTGCAACCAGCTGGCCGGTTACCTGTGACGGAATACCGAGCGCTTTAGCCTGATCGCGGGTCAGCTGCTGACGCAGCTGGTTGGAAACAGCAATCACCTGACGGTCATAGGCCAGACGATATTCAGTCGGCGATACGGATGAGCCTCCGGCTTCCAGAACAGCATTGCCGCTGAAACCTTCACGGAACACATCTGCGATACCCCATGCTGCAAAAGAGAGGACGAGAAGACCGAGAAAGAATTTCGAGACCCATGATTTGGATGCAGTGCGCAAGCTGTCAAGCATAGAAGTACCTTTGTGGAGTAAACTCACTTTGTTAAATAAGGGGATAGCCGCCGATGATAATGCAGTCAAACGGAAACCTGCCTTCAGAGCACTAAGAACGAAAAGAATTGTGGCATTATTGCCGTTAAAGCCATGTTGAGCGATGCGTTTGGGGATTTGCTTTCAGGTCTGAATTTGCTAGAGCGGTTTCAGTTTTGGGCACGAACCGGCTCTGCCGCACCGGTCTAAACCGGCGAGGCCGTGTCAGAAGCCGCTATGCAATGCGGCTGAAATCATTGGTGAGGAGGGTGTAATGACCCCGGAAATACGTCCGCTTGTTGCGGGTAACTGGAAGATGAACGGCACCGGCGAGCAGCTGGGTGAACTGCGTGCAATCGCTGCCAATCTCAGCACGGATATCGGCCGCAAGTTCGATGTAGTGATCTGCGTACCTTCCACTCTTATTTCGCGTGCTGCGGCCACACCGGAAACCGATGCTATCGGCGTTGGCGGTCAGGATTGCCATGCAGCAGAATCAGGCGCCCATACCGGCGATATTTCTGCGCTGATGCTGAAAGAAGCAGGCGCAAGCCATGTGATCCTCGGTCATTCCGAACGCCGCACAGATCATCATGAGACCAGTGAAGCCGTTTGCGCCAAAGTACAGGCCGCATGGAAAGCCGGCCTGACTACGATCGTTTGTGTTGGCGAAACCGCTGAACAGAAACAGGCCGATCAGACCCTTGAAATCGTTGGCCGGCAGATTGCAGATTCGTTGCCGGAAGGTGTGACACCGGAAAATACTGTTGTTGCCTATGAGCCTGTCTGGGCAATCGGCACCGGTCTGACACCAACCGTTTCGGATGTGCGCACAGTACACGCTTTTATCCGCTCGAAGCTGATTGAGCGTTTCGGTGCCAAGGGCGCACATCTGCGTCTGCTCTATGGCGGTTCGGTCAAACCGAATAATGCTGTTGAATTGCTCGGTGTTGCTGATGTGGATGGCGCGCTTGTCGGCGGTGCCAGCCTGAAAGCTACCGATTTCCTCGCAATTTGCGACGCCTATCGCGTGCTCTGAATTTGAATAAATATCAATCCCTTGCAAGCATTCGGTTGCAGGGGGTTGGATTGTCGGATAAATCCGTGTAGAAAGCCGTTTCTACTCCTATAAGAAAGCAGTCCGGAAACCCATGCAAACCGTTCTTATTGTTATACATCTCCTGATCGTTCTCGCACTTGTCGGCGTTGTGTTGATTCAGCGTTCCGAAGGTGGTGGTCTTGGTATCGGTGGTGGTTCAGGTTTCATGACTGCGCGCGGTGCAGCCAATGCTCTGACCCGCACAACTGCAATTCTGGGCGCAGGTTTCTTTGCAACTTCGCTGCTTCTGGGCATTATCGCTATGAACGGCGAACGTCCGACAGATATTCTCAACCGTATCCCTGCCGGCAGCTCACAGACTGCACCTGCAGGCGGCAACGGTATTCTGGATCAGCTTGGCGGTGGTACAACAACACCGGAAAGCACACCGGCACAGCCTGCCACTCCGGCAAGCCCGGTTCCGAGCTCACAGTAAGAGCCGGATTTATGAATGATAAAAAGCCTCCTTCGCGGAGGCTTTTTTATTTTAAAGGTTTTGCAATAAAAGTGTTGCAGGCTTGCCATAGACGACGGGATTAGCTTGTGGGTAACATATTGCCCGTTGAGAGATCAGTGAGTTTGGCCTATCAGCAAGCAACCTGTTTACACCTCATCTTCGGCTCATCGTGCTGATGAGACATAAAAGAGTGTTTTGAGAAAGCCCCATGATTTCATCCCGTGTTCTCATCGCCGGTTTTGCCGGTTTGTGCTTAAGTTTCTCCGCTCTCACCGGTCAGGCTGCCGCCCAGACGGCTGCTGCGGCCGCATCAACGGATACAACGGCTAAAGCCGCCAAGCCGGAGAAGAAGAAAGCCACAACCCAGAAGGCTGCCAAAGGCAAATATAATATTGATCCGAGATATCAGGCACAGACAGTTGCCTTTTCGGGCTATCCGGTAGGGACAATCGTTGTCGATCCGGCAAAATATTTCCTTTATCTGGTAGAAACACCAACCACAGCACGCCGTTATGGCATTGCTGTCGGTAAAGTCGGTCTGGAATTTAAGGGCACCGGTACAATCAATGCCAAGCGTGAATGGCCGCGCTGGATTCCGACCGCAGACATGGTCAAGCGCAGCCCTGAACATTACGGCCGTTTCAAAAACGGTATGGACGGTGGTCTGGGTAATCCGCTGGGTTCACGCGCGCTCTACCTGTTTCAGGGCAATAAAGACACCTATATCCGTATTCACGGCACGGTTCAGCCTTGGACAATCGGCAGCTCGGCATCAAATGGCTGCTTCCGTATGACCAATGAAGATGTCATGGAACTCTATGAGCGTGTAAATCTTGGAGCGACTGTCGTCGTTCTCTGATTATGCCGACATAAAACAAAAGCCGGCTCAGGCCGGCTTTTTGCGTTTTTGTGAAGTAAATTTAGTTTTACAAAAAGTTTTTCAGGACAAGCGAATAAGCAGTGGCAATTTGTTTGTCGAAGCACTATCTGTTTGCTCAGAGCTGCGGAGCAGATTTCCGTAGCGCGTTTTCAACGCAAAGTTTGTAATTTCAGCACTGTCAGGAAAATTCCTTACGGTGATGTTGTTGCGTGAATTATGGGTTTTACCAAAAAATCCCTCATGGATTTGGCGGTTAAATGTTAAGAATAATGAAAAATCCGTTACGAAAGTCATTTTTTAGTGGCGGAATCAATCAGGAGAGTCTAACGACATAAGCCCATGGCGCGATATGTATTCATCACAGGCGGCGTGGTCTCTTCCCTTGGAAAAGGCATAGCTGCAGCAGCACTGGCGGCTCTTCTTCAGGCACGTGGTTACCGCGTGCGGATCAGAAAGCTCGACCCTTATCTCAACATTGATCCGGGCACGATGTCTCCTTACCAGCATGGTGAGGTATTTGTGACCGATGACGGTGCGGAAACCGATCTTGACCTCGGTCATTATGAGCGTTTCACCGGTCGTTCTGCGACAAAGCAGGACAATATCACCACCGGCCGCATCTACCAGAACATCATCGAGAAAGAACGCCGCGGCGATTATCTCGGTGCGACGGTTCAGGTAATTCCGCATGTAACGGATGAGATCAAAAACTTCATTACGGAAGGTAATGAGGACTATGATTTCGTGCTTTGCGAAATCGGCGGCACAGTCGGCGATATCGAAGCAATGCCGTTTCTGGAAGCCATCCGTCAGCTCGGCAACGAATTGCCGCGCAACACAGCCGTTTATATTCACCTGACATTGATGCCATATATTCCGGCAGCGGGTGAGCTGAAAACCAAGCCGACACAGCATTCGGTGAAAGAACTGCGTTCGATCGGTATTGCTCCGGATGTTCTGCTGATCCGTGCGGATCGTGAAATTCCGGAATCCGAGCGCAAGAAGCTTT
Organism: Pseudochrobactrum sp. XF203; assembly: GCF_020341615.1. NCBI lineage: Bacteria > Pseudomonadati > Pseudomonadota > Alphaproteobacteria > Hyphomicrobiales > Brucellaceae > Pseudochrobactrum > Pseudochrobactrum sp. XF203. Next base: position 1,325,367 of record NZ_CP084392.1, read on the forward strand.
CGCTGTTTTGTAATGTCCGCCCGAGCGCGGTTATTCAGGCGCTGGATGTTAAGTCGATTTATGATGTGCCGATGGCTTATCATAATGAAGGACTGGATTCAGAAGTTCTGGCAGCTTTCGGTATTGAACCGGCACCAAAGCCGCAGATGGAACGTTGGGAAGAAATTGCCAGCCGTATCCATAATCCGGAAGGTGAGGTTACTATTGCAGTTGTCGGTAAATATACCGGCCTGAAAGAAGCCTATAAATCGCTGATCGAAGCTCTGACCCATGGTGGTATTGCCAACCGCGTGAAAGTCAATCTCGACTGGATCGAAGCGGAAGTGTTCGAGAGCGAAGACGCTGCACCTTATCTCGAAAAAGTTCACGGCATTCTGGTGCCGGGCGGCTTTGGCGAGCGCGGTGCCGAGGGCAAAATTCTCGCGGCAAAATTTGCCCGTGAGCATAAAGTTCCTTATTTCGGTATCTGCTTCGGTATGCAGATGGCATGTATTGAAGCCGCGCGTAATCTGGCCGGTATCAAAGATGCTTCTTCTACAGAATTCGGTCCTGCGAAGGAACCGGTTGTCGGTCTCATGACGGAATGGCTCAAAGGCAATATGCTGGAGAAGCGTTCTGCGTCCGGTGATCTCGGCGGTACGATGCGTCTGGGTTCCTATGAATCCATGCTGAAAAGCGGCACCCGTATTGCTGATATTTATGGCTCGACAGATATTCATGAGCGTCATCGTCACCGCTATGAAGTCAATATTGACTACATGGAAAAGCTTGAAAAAGCCGGTCTGACCTTCTCCGGCCTGTCACCTGACGGTGTTCTGCCGGAAACCATCGAATATGCTGATCATCCGTGGTTCATTGGTGTGCAGTATCATCCGGAGCTGAAATCGCGTCCGTTTGAGCCGCATCCGCTATTTGCTTCCTTTATTGAGGCAGCGGTCACTCAGAGCCGTCTGGTTTAAGATCTGAAGCGGGCACTTTAACAGTGCCCGTTTTGCTTTTATCAAAAGGACTGGATATTGCGGTTTGCAATGTCCATATGCTGAAAATGAAACCGCGCTGCGGTTTTCTGCGCAAATTTACCTGCGCCATTATTTATTGGGAAAAGTCAGGTACTTTTCAATTTTGAGGAACAGATATGACTGCCAATCCTGTTGTTGAGGTTAAGGCGCCGTCAGGCAATGTAGTGTTTTCCAACAAGGGCGCATTGTCGATCATTGCCGGCCCGTGCCAGATGGAAAGCCGTGAACACGCCTATGATATGGCTGGTGCCTTGAAAGAAATGACAGATAAGCTCGGCATTGGTCTGGTTTATAAATCGAGTTTCGACAAAGCCAACCGTACTTCGCTGAAAGGTCAGCGCGGTATCGGCCTCGAAAAGGCTCTGGAAGTTTTCTCTGATCTTAAAAAAGACTTCGGCTTTCCGGTACTGACCGATGTGCATACTGAAGAGCAATGCGCTGTTGTCGGTGAAGTCGTTGATGTGTTGCAGATTCCGGCATTCCTCTGCCGTCAGACTGATCTGCTGATTGCTGCGGCTAATACCGGCCGTGTGGTCAATATCAAGAAAGGTCAGTTTCTGGCACCTTGGGACATGAAAAATGTCATGGCCAAAGTGGTGGAGAGCGGCAATCCGAATGTGATGCTGACCGAGCGTGGCGCATCTTTCGGCTATAATACACTCGTGTCGGATATGCGCTCTTTGCCGATTATGGCGGGTCTTGGCGCTCCGGTGATTTTTGACGCGACTCATTCGGTTCAACAGCCGGGCGGTCAGGGTGAAACCAGTGGTGGTCAGCGTGAGTTTGTTGAAACGCTCGCCCGTGCATCTGTTGCGGTTGGCGTTGCCGGTGTCTTTATTGAGACGCATCAGGATCCGGACAATGCGCCTTCCGACGGCCCGAATATGGTGCCTTTGAAAGACATGCCGCGTCTGCTTGAAACACTGATGGCTTTCGACAAACTGGCAAAATCCCTTTGATCTTGCCGGTTGCCAATTAGCAAAATCTCTCTGAGATAATTACCCAATAAAAAGCCCCGCATTTTGCGGGGCTTTTTTGTGTCTCAGAACTTCTTGCTAAGGCTGACTTTGAAATTACGGCCAGGCATGGCGGTAATGCCGTCGCTCAGATAAGGTTCGTATTTCTTGTCAAAAATATTGTCGAGACCGATATCCAGCTTGGTATCTTTCATCATACCGCTTTGCGGTGCCCATGTCAGAAACAGATCATGGATACCATAGCCTGCGCTTTCAGGACGGGCATATTCGCCGCCATTCTGATTATGCGGTGTCTTGGACTGTCTGGCAACAAAAGTCCCTGTCCAGCCCAGCGTCAGATCATAATCAGGCACTTTCCAGCCCAGCGTTGTCACCAGTGTCGCCGGTGCCAGATCCTTGAGATAGGTATTATAGCCATAGATATTATTCAGCGCACCATGACGGCTGCCATGCATTGTAGAGAAGGCCGCATCGGCAAACATATAAGTTGTGTCGTAATGGGCTGAAATCTCGATACCGGCAGAGTAGTAGGACGGCATGTTCCAGTAAGTGTCACCATCTCCGCGTTTTTCAGGCATGTTTTTAGTGCCAAAGCGCCGGTTAATCGGATTGCTGACATGATTGTAATAGGCGGTCGCACGGAGTTTAAGCTGATCGTCACTGGTGAAAAGCTGATCGTGAATCGTTTCCATACCGATCTGGAAATTGTTGTTGCGTTCCACTTCAAGGTCACGGCTGGTGCGTGGCAGGCTGCTGCTGGCACTTTGTGTGGAGTAGAGCTCATCAATATTCGGCATACGCATTGCATAGGCCCAATCAGCAAACAGACGGAGATTTGAGGTTGCGTCATAGGTCATGCTCATACCCGGTGTCAGGCCGTCATGGCTGACTGCGCTGTAATCATGACCGGCAGCAGGATTATTATAGGTCTTTGCAGCGTTAGGCTTGCCTGTTGATCGCACATAATCATAACGCAGACCCGGAATAATGGTCAGCTGATCGGTCAGAGCAATCTTATCAATCACAAAAGCGCTGAAAGTTTCCTGCTTGCCTTCAGGCATATTATACGGAGCAAAATAGCCGTAATTATAATTGGCATTATTTTTGTAAGTATCGGCATACATGACAATATCACGGTTGTGACGCTGTAGCTGAATGCCGTAATTCAGGCTGTGATTAAAACCGCCGAGCGTGAAATTGGATGTGTTTTCCGCTTCAATCCGCAGGTCGGAATATTTGGATTCGTTCCACTTGCCGCCAAGCGATGCAGACGTGCTCACACCATCAGGGCGCTCGGCATAAAGCGATGTAAAGGCATAACTCACCATCAGGCGCGTATTGACCAGATCACTGTCACCGGAAAATTTATGCTCGACCGATGAGCTGAAATCTTTCAGGTCGCGCCAGGCGAGGCGGCGGCGGATCGCTTCATAATAGCCGTATTTTTTAACATCGCTGCCAATCGGTTCAACCTGTCCGCGAATAGCTGCGGGCGGACCCCAGTTCTCGCTCATGCCGTAGCTTGCAGTCGCTTTCAGCTCATGGCCGTCAGCGCTGGCACTGCCCTTAGCGGAGAAGGATGTGAGCTTGCTGTCAGAGAAATTATAACGCTCACCGCCGCCGATACGCATGTCCTCAGTCTTGCGCCATGTGGCTGCGGCAAGACCGTCAAAATTGATGCCGCTATAATTTGTGCGGCCATAAACAGCGCCGCTCTGCACCCAGCCTTTATTGGCTGTCTGATAGCCGGTCTTTGACCAGAGTCCCCAGTTCTCACCTTCGCGCAGCATATCGGCTGCGTCTTTGGTTTCCATTTTGATAGTGCCGCCGAAACCGCCATTTCCATATTTGATGGAAGTCGCGCCTTTTTCGATCTCAACGCTTTTGAGCAGTTCCGGCTCGATAAAGACGGTTCCTTGATCGTAGCGCTCGAAATTCTTCTGCGCGCCGTCCATGACAATACGCACATCGGTCTGGCGGGCAAAGCCACGGATAGCAATGCTCTGACCCTGAATACGCACACCGCCGAGCATGGTGACACCCGGTGTCTGTTTTACCAGTTCCGGCAGGCTGGCAGCCTGAACACGGTCAATTGTCTCGCGGTCGATGGTGACAATATTCGGGGCATCTGTGCCGTAGCTGCCGGAGCCGACTGTGCCGGTGCCGACAGTAATTGTGTTCAGCTGTAATGTACCGGATGCATTATCCGCCTGCTGTTTTTCCGTTTGTTTTTTTGGCTGTGCCGTTTGGGCGAGAGCCGCAGGCGTAAGGTTCAGAAATGCAGCAGTGCTTAAAACCGTTGTTGTAAGAAAGAAAAGTGAAAATTTATGCAGGCATGAAAAATTGCGTGCACCGGTGGCAGAACCACCAGCAGCATAAGCAGACATCAGCGCAACTCCTTGGGAGGATGGTTGTTTAAGCTTTGTTAATAGATATGCGCTGCCATAGGAGGATTTATCGTATTTTGCAAATATGTAATTTAATAATTGAGTAAATTAATCATATTTAATCAACGATCGGATTGATACTGTGTCTGTGTGGTTACAGCCTTGCTCTGGTACTGCGCGGTGTGGCCAGCAACAGATTGGTTTCGCTATTGGTAATGCCCGGAACCAGACGGACACGACGCAGCACGCTGTCGAGGTCGCTCAGCGTATCGGCATTGATTTCGGCAATCAGATCCCAGCGGCCATTGGTGGTGTGAATTTCTGAAATCTCCGAGAAACCGCCCAGCGCTTTCACCACGCGTTCTGTCACATGGCCTTCAATCTCGATCATCATAATGCCGCGAACAGCCTGCTCAACAGTGTCCGCACGCAGAATAACCGTATAGCCGAGAATATGGCCGTCTTTTTCCAGACGCTCCAGACGGGCACGGGCAGTGGCACGTGAGACACCGGCATCAAGGGCGAGATCGGAGATGCTGCGGCGTGCATTATGACGGAGCAGGGTGATGAGTTTCTGGTCGAGTTCGTCCACTGTCTTACCATTTTGTTCATTTAACTGCGCAATCTGATAAAGCATCTGTGGAGATTTGCCAATCTTCTCTGTCCACTCTGCCAATGTTTCGTGGTTTTATACCGGAAAATCACCGCTCTGATTGCGCTTTGCAGTCATGGCGGCAGACAAATTACAGTCGTGAGGAACATATATGCATTGTAAGCTGATTGGTGCACCTGTGCAGGACGGAACCGGACGCATGGGTTGCGAAATGGGGCCGAGCGCGTTTCGCGCCGCCGGACTGACACAGGCTCTGGAAGAGCTGGGTCATGATGTTACCGATCTGGGCAATGTGGAACCGGCTGCAAAACGCAATCTGACCCATTCCAATCCGGTTCTGAAAAATCTGCCGGAAATCGTGGCATGGATTGAGGCGCTGGATAAAGCTGCCTATGACGCCAGTGCTGATGGTTTCCCGATTTTCCTCGGCGGCGATCATGCTTTGGCTGCCGGAACTGTTTGCGGTCTGAGCCGTCGCGCCAAAGAACAGGGACGTCCGCTTTTTGTGCTGTGGCTTGATGCTCACACGGATTTCCACACGCTGGAAACCACCACAAGCGGCAATCTGCATGGCACGCCTGTGGCCTATTATACCGGCCAGAAGGGTTTTAAAGGCACTTTCCCTGAAGTGCTGGCTCCGGTTGATCCGGCGAATGTCTGCATGATCGGTATCCGCTCGGTTGATCCGGCAGAACGCACAGCGATCAGTAAGACTGAAGTGACTGTCAATGACATGCGTATGATTGACGAGCACGGCGTTGTTGCACTGCTCAACCGCTTCCTGAAGCGCGTTGAGGAAGCCAATGGCCTGTTGCATGTCAGCCTTGATGTGGATTTCCTTGATCCGAATATCGCACCGGCGGTTGGCACCACAGTTCCGGGCGGCGCGACATTCCGTGAAGCCCATCTGATTATGGAAATGCTTCATGACAGCGAGCTGGTGACAAGTTTTGAGGCGGTCGAACTCAATCCGTTCCTTGATGAACGCGGTCGTACAGCCTTCCTGATGGTCGATCTGATCGCCAGCCTTATGGGGCGCAGCGTGATGGATCGTCCGACCCGCAGCTTTGCATAAAGCTGACAAGATTTACAGCCAAAGCGCTTCAATTGTTCCTGATGGGCATGAAGCGCTTTTCTTAGTTTAACAGGTTCCGGCAAGACCGGAGGGAGAAAACCTGATGCGTGACAGAACAACTTTGAACCTCGTACCATTTGTCAGTGTTGACCACATGATGAAGCTGGTTCTGAAAGTCGGTATTGAAGAATTCCTGAAAGAGCTCTCTGCCTATGTGGAAGAAGATTTTCTGCGTTGGGAAAAATTCGACAAGACCCCGCGTGTTGCTTCCCACTCCCATGACGGTGTTATTGAGCTGATGCCAACCAGTGACGGTGCGCTTTACGGCTTTAAATATGTCAATGGCCATCCGAAGAACATGAAAGACGGTCTGCAGACCGTTGCTGCTTTCGGGATGCTGTCCGATGTGGATACCGGCTATCCGATGCTGCTGACCGAAATGACCATTCTGACAGCGCTGCGTACTGCTGCGACTTCAGCCGTTGTTGCCAAATATCTGGCACCGGAAAATGCGCAGACCATGGCGATCATCGGCAATGGCGCACAGTCCGAGTTTCAGGCGCTGGCATTCAAGGCGCTGCTCGGCATTAAGTCCCTGCGTCTCTATGATATTGACCCGTCTGCCACTGAGAAATGCAAACAGAATCTCGCAGGCTTCGGTTTTGAAATCGTCACTTGCACTAGTGCGGAAGATGCAGCGCAGGGCGCTCAGATCATCACCACTGTGACCGCAGACAAGCAGAATGCCACGATCCTGACCGACAATATGATCGGCAGCGGCATTCACATCAACGGCGTTGGCGGTGATTGCCCGGGCAAGACAGAAATGCACAAAGACATTCTGCTGCGCTCCGATATCTTCGTTGAATATCCGCCGCAGACACGTATCGAAGGCGAAATCCAGCAGCTTGATGCCGATCATCCGGTTATCGAAATGTGGCAGGTGATGAACGGTACTGTTCCGGGTCGCCGTGACCAGAACCAGATCACCCTGTTTGACTCGGTTGGTTTTGCGACCGAAGATTTCTCGGCACTGCGCTATATTCACGACAAGCTGAAATCCACAGGTCTCTATGAAAATCTCGATCTGCTGGCAGATCCGGATGAGCCGCGCGACCTGTTCGGCATGCTGCTGCGCTGCGAAAAGAAACTCGCAGGCGAAGCTGCTTAATTCGCGAATAAATCACAGAGACGGGCAGGGTTACTCCTGCCCGTTTTTGTTTGTGCAATTGCTGAATACTGGACATCATTAAAACAACGGAGTAATTGCCGCTCATGGCTCTGCATCTTGTAAAACTCTGTGTGGGATGTGATTCCCTTGAAGATCTGGCAGCGTGGATTGATTTCCGCCTTGAGGAATGCCGTGCAAACGGCGTGGTGCCGGAGCAGTTTCATACAACGCGAATGGTACCGAAACGCCAAGCAGAGCTGCTTGACGGTGGTTCACTCTATTGGGTGATCAAGGGCAATATTCAGGCGCGTCAGCGTTTGCTGGAAGTACGCACTTTTACCGGTGAAGACGGTATCGGTCGTTGTCATCTGGTGCTGGAACCGAAAGTGATCCCGACTGTCTGGCAGCCACGCAGAGCGTTTCAGGGCTGGCGTTATATTGCGGATGAAGAAGTGCCGCAGGATGACAGAGCCGGAGCGGGCGGCGGTATGCAGGCTTTGCCTGTGGAGCTGCGCCGCGAACTGGCGGCGCTGGGTCTTATTTAATCAATAAAGAATATCAGCGCAGTTTAAGGCGGATTGCTGTGCGTCCGTTCACATTGCCTGTCGCAATGCGCAAGGATGCTTCCGGCAGGCTGATACGACGGCTGCGCTGTGCATTGCAGACCAGAAGCCCTACAAATTCACGCGTATTCAGGGATGCGCCATCAGCGCGCAAATCGGCAAGACGGGCAGCAGCACTACGCAGGGCGTGGACGCTGAGCAAAGTGGTTTTGCCTGGCTTTTGTGAGTCGGATTCCACCGGATCAACATTGGTGAAACCAAACAGATTGAGCATATTCGACATTGTAAACCCTTTACACAATACTCATTGGGTTTGCAGATGGCCTGCCTGAACTATACCGGCGAAACACAAAGCCGGATAATATCGGATATTACGGTCTTAGAGCGCCATGCGCCCCATTGGGTGCATAAAGGTCGCTCTAACACTTTGAAATTAGAGCATAATTTTAACTTAAACTGATTCAAATTTAAGAAATTATGCTCTAAGCGGTGCGAACCGCGCGCATTAACGCGCGATTGCATAGCAGCTGAAGTTCTTTTTCTTCAGGGCGGCACAGGCATCCCATGCGGCAGTTTTGGTGTCAAAACCAACAAAACGTGCACGGTAGAATGTGTTGTTACCCTTGTTGAAAGTCTCAGTCATCGGGGAGGTTGCACGCAGGGTGCTGCCTGCCTGCTGGGCGGCTTTATTCAGCATTTCCTGTGCCTGATTTTCGCTCGGCAGGGAGCCGATCTGAATAGCCCATGCACCGGAAATATCAGCTGCGGCGGCCATGGCAACGGCAGTCTGTTCCGGCTGCTGCTGGCGGGTATTTTCCTGCGGTACAGCAATCGGCTCATTGCGCACAGCAGCAACAGGCTTTGGTGCCAGACCCATACGGGAAGCAGCTGTATTGGCGGAAGCTGTGGTAACCGGATCAACATTCGGGATCGATGCTTTAGGTGTCGGAATAGCCACAAGCTGGGAAGATACCGGAGCAGAAGGACGCGGTGTCGGTGCTGCCAGAGCCAGCATTTCAGGCTGCTGGGCAGGAACCGGTTTCTGACGGGCGATAACTGCGCTGATTGCATCCTGAGCACTGCCTGCGGAGCCGGAAGCATCAGCAACCAGAACCGGCTGGTCGGCACGTTCAGCCGGCAGCGGAACCGCACGCGGCAGAGGAGATGGTTCAGCGGCAACTGCAGGGCCTGCAGGTGCATCATTACGGGCAATCAGCAGGGCATCACTGCCACGACGCGACGGTGTTGCTTTTGGCAGATGTGCCTGAATAAGACGGGTCATTGCTGCGTCACGCGATGCACCGCTGCTGCCGCCCATTACAACGGCGACGATGCGACGGCCGTCACGGTTGACGGAAGTGACAAGATTATAGCCGGATGCGTTTACATAGCCGGTTTTAATGCCGTCAACGCCTTCAACGCGGCCGAGCAGGCGGTTGTGACCATTGATCGTGCGTCCACGGAACTGGAAGCTGGAACGGCCGAAATAGCCGTAATATTGCGGGTAATGCTGGCGCAGCGCGATACCGAGAATCGCCATATCGCGGGCTGTGGTCTGCTGGTTCGGGTTTGGCAGACCGGAAGCATTACGGAATGTGGTGGAGCGCATGCCGAGACGACGTGCCTTGGCCGTCATCATCTGTGCAAAACGTGGCTCGGAACCGCCGAGATATTCACCAAGAGCAGCTGCAGCATCATTGGCTGAGCGGGTAATCAGCGCCATAATCGCATCTTCAACGCTGATTGTCTGGCCTGCCGGTACGCCGATTTTTGTCGGCGGACGGGTTGCTGCATATTTGGAGAACGGAATTTTGGTGTTTTTGTTGATGCGTCCGGCCTGCATCGCCTCGAAGACCATATAAAGGGTCATCATTTTGGTGAGGGAAGCGGGAAAACGCTTGGCATCTGCGCTTTCTGCAAACAGGGTTTTGCCGGTATTGGCATCAATCACAATCGCGGCATGACGCGGGTTCTTTGCTGCCTGAGCGGAACCTGTCGTGATGGTAAGAGTGAGGGCGCCGGCCATTGTTACTGCTAACAATGAGCGGGCCGCAATCTTGATGCCGGATGCGGCGTGACGGAACGCATGATACACGGTGACTTACCTACCTGGACTGCCAATTTTCAGGTGTGGCGCAAAGGACACGCCACGAACATTTCCGTGATCATATTGCCAACAGCCTTACCAATCCGTTTATAGACGGGCAAATCATGATCTTTTTTTGATTTTTATGATGCTTTTTTAGCTGGCGGGCATGTCTGGACGGTCATCCGATCTGTCTGCATCGTGTTAAGTACCTGCTAATAAATAAAAAATTTATGCGGTGTTTCTTTTCAAGCTGGTTTCAAGAAATTGTGAGTCTTACAAAAATTTTGCTCTGCAAAAGCGTATTTTCCTGTTCGTAACGCATCTTCTGTCCTGAAACTGTTAATAATCAGAGCTAAGGGGCTGATACATTACGGGCTGCAATTTACCGGCCCTGATGAGAGTGATTTGGTTGAATCACTTGCCAGTCTTCAGGCCGATCTTGAGACTGGTATTTAAAATGCAGAAACGGGGACAATTTTGCGTGCTTTATTAATTTGCCCCTGTGCGGTTTGCGGAAATCTTTTCTTAAATGATGTGTTTCATGCTGGTTTTTTCCTGCAGGCGCGATACTCTGGACGTGAATGAGGACGTGTCGGGCTTTGTGTTCTGCGGGGCTTAACATTGCCGCGTTTCAACCTACATAATAGGTCTACGATGTGTGGTTTCCCGCCATACAGCGTGACTTCAGAAAATACAGATACGATCAGGACGGATACGATCAGGAATGTGTGCAGCAGACCATTTTTTACAGGTTACTCCTTTTATGCAGGCCAAGTCTCCTGTGATGGGGAGTGACGATGGTGACCCGAAGGACCCGGGTAATGGTACAGCTGTTATTACGCGGACGAAAACCCGCTTAAAACGGCCAAGCCTGTACAGGGTGCTGCTGCTGAATGATGACTATACGCCGATGGACTTCGTTATTCATGTGCTGGAGCGTTTTTTCCAGAAAAACCGTGAAGATGCGACACGCATCATGTTGCATGTCCATAATCACGGGGTCGGTGAATGCGGTATCTATACTTATGAAGTTGCCGAAACCAAAGTGACGCAGGTGATGGATTTCGCCCGTCAACATCAGCATCCGCTGCAATGCGTGATGGAGAAAAAGTGAGGTACAATGCCAACATTCTCCCAAAGCCTTGAAAAAGCACTTCATCAGGCGCTGACCATCGCCAATGAACGTCATCACGAATATGCCACGCTCGAGCATCTTCTGCTTGCTCTGATTGATGACAGAGATGCCGGCGCGGTTATGCGTGCCTGCAATGTCGATATTGCGCAGCTTAAAAAGACTGTCACCGACTATATCGACCGCGAGCTGGATAATCTGGTGACCGGTTATGATGAGGATTCCAAGCCGACAGCCGCTTTCCAGCGGGTGATTCAGCGTTCGGTAATCCATGTGCAGTCGTCAAACCGCGATGAAGTGACGGGCGCCAATGTGCTTGTCGCAATCTTTGCCGAGCGGGAAAGCCATGCGGCTTATTTCCTGCAGGAACAGCAAATGACCCGCTATGATGCGGTCAATTATATTTCTCATGGTATTTCCAAGCGTTCGGGTGTCAGTGATGATCTGACCGAAGGCAAGGCGCATAGTGCTGAAGATTCAGCGCAGCCTGAGAATGAAGAACAGAGCAAAAAGAAAATTGATGCGCTGACCGCCTATTGCGTCAATCTCAATGAAAAAGCCAAGGCCGGTAAAATCGACCGTCTGGTTGGACGCGAAAGCGAAATCAACCGTACTATTCAGGTTCTGTGCCGCCGCTCCAAGAATAACCCGCTTTATGTGGGCGATCCGGGCGTGGGTAAAACCGCGATTGCCGAAGGTCTGGCCAAGCGCATTGTTGACGGCGATGTGCCGGAAGTTCTGCTCAATGATACGATCTTCTCGCTCGATATGGGCAGTCTGCTGGCCGGTACCCGTTATCGCGGTGATTTTGAAGAGCGTCTGAAACAGGTTGTCAAAGAGCTGGAAGATTATCCGGGTGCCGTGCTGTTTATCGATGAAATCCATACCGTTATCGGTGCGGGTGCCACATCCGGCGGCTCGATGGATGCGTCCAATCTGCTGAAGCCTGCACTGTCTTCAGGGCAGATTCGCTGCATCGGCTCAACGACTTACAAGGAGTTCCGCCAGTTCTTTGAAAAGGACAGGGCACTTGTGCGCCGTTTCCAGAAGATTGATGTGGCCGAGCCGACTATTCCGGATGCCATTGAAATCATGCGCGGTCTGAAGCCTTATTTTGAAGACTTCCATAAAGTGAAGTTCTCCAATGATGCGATCACTGCCGCAGTAGAACTGTCTGCCCGTTATATCACTGACCGTAAATTGCCGGATAAGGCGATTGACGTGATTGATGAAAGCGGTGCCAGTCAGATGCTGCTGCCGGAAGCCAAACGCAAAAAAGTTATCGGCATCAAAGAGATTGAAGCGACCGTGGCAACCATGGCGCGTATCCCGCCGAAGACTGTCTCCAAGGATGACGAGCAGGTGCTTGCCAGTCTGGAGAAAGACCTCAAGCGTGTGGTTTATGGTCAGGAACTGGCGATTGAATCGCTCAGCTCTGCGATCAAACTGGCGCGTGCAGGCCTGCGTGAGCCGGATAAGCCGATCGGTTCTTATCTGTTCTCCGGTCCGACCGGTGTGGGTAAGACGGAGGTTGCCAAGCAGCTTGCCAGCACATTGGGCGTGCAGCTGCTGCGCTTTGATATGTCCGAATATATGGAGCGTCATACCGTATCGCGCCTGATTGGTGCACCTCCGGGTTATGTCGGCTTTGAGCAGGGTGGTCTGCTGACCGATGGCGTGGACCAGCATCCGCATTGCGTGCTGCTGCTCGACGAAATCGAAAAAGCCCATCCGGATCTGTTCAACATTCTGTTGCAGGTTATGGATCATGGTCGTCTGACAGATCATAATGGCAAGCAGATTGATTTCCGCAATGTCATTCTGATTATGACCACCAATGCCGGTGCGGCAGATATGGCGAAAGCAGCAATCGGCTTTGGCTCCACCCGTCGCGAAGGTGACGATATGGAGGCGATCAACCGTCTGTTCACACCGGAATTCCGTAACCGCTTAGATGCGATTATTCCGTTTGGCCCGCTGCCTGTACCGGTTATCCATAAAGTGGTGCAGAAATTCATCATGCAGCTGGAAGCCCAGCTGGCTGATCGCGGCGTGACCTTTGAACTGGATAAGAAAGCTATCAACTGGCTGGCTGATAAAGGCTATGATGAACGCATGGGTGCACGCCCTCTGGGTCGTGTTATTCAAGAATATATCAAGAAGCCGCTGGCCGACGAGTTGCTGTTTGGCAAGCTCAAAAATGGCGGCACGGTCAAAGTCACAACCGGCGAAAAACCGGATGGCAAGACTGGTCTGGTGATGGATGTGGTGAAGGCCAAGCCGGTCAAGCCGCAGAAAGAACAGCCTGATGAGGAGGTTGCGGAAGCTGCAGCCAAGCCGGAAAAGAAACCGGCAAAAGTTGCAGCTGATAGCAGCTCGGCTCCTGAGGCAACGGAACCGAAGCGTAAATCGGCCTCTGTGCCGAAGGTTCCAAGAACGAAGGAATAAAATAAAAAGCGCCCGTTTCAAACGGGCGCTTTTTTATTAGAGAAATTTATGTGCTGAAAGCCGGATCAGCTTTTCAGCATCGTGCCGGTTTTCTCTTTCAACGCATACCATGAGATGGCTTCTTCAAGAATATGCGGGGTCTGACCGCCACGCTCACAGGCGCGGGCAAAATAGTCGCGCAATTGCGGGCGGTAATCCGGATGCGCACAATTCTCGATAATCACGGATGCGCGTTCACGCGGAGCAAGGCCGCGCAGATCGGCAAGGCCGTGTTCGGTCACCAGAATATCCACATCATGTTCCGTATGGTCAACATGCGGCACCATCGGCACGACTGAGGAAATCGCACCATTCTTAGCCACCGATTTGGTGACGAAAACCGACAGGAAGGCATTACGTGCAAAGTCGCCCGAACCGCCAATGCCGTTCATCATATGTGTACCCGCCACATGGGTGGAATTCACATTGCCGTAAATGTCGAATTCCAGCGCGGTGTTGATACCGATAATACCAAGGCGGCGGATAACTTCCGGATGATTGCTGATTTCCTGCGGACGCAGCACAAGCTTGTCTTTGTAGCGGTCGAAATTACCGAAAACGCGCTCGCCGCATGCCTGACTGAGTGTGATTGAGGAAGCGGAAGCAAAGCTGAGCTTGCCTGCATCCATCAGATCGAATGTGCTGTCCTGCAACACTTCGCTATACATGCGCAAATGATGGAAGGGACTGTCCACGAGGCCGGTCAGAACCGCATTGGCAATCGTGCCGATACCAGCCTGTAGCGGGTTGAGTGACAGGTCGAGACGGCCTTTTTCCACTTCGCTTTCAAAGAAGTGAATCAGGTGTCCGGCAATGGCTGATGTTTCGCTGTCCGCCGGTTCAATCAGTGAAGCACTGTCCGACTGTTCGGTGATGACAATCGCTGCGATTTTTTCAGGCGGGATCGGAATATAAGGTGTGCCGATGCGGCTTTCACAGGACACAACCGGAATCGGATCGCGGGACGGGCGCTTGGTCGGAATATAGACATCATGCAGCCCCTCCAGCGCCAGAGAGTGGCTGAGATTGATCTCAACAATCACTTTCTTTGCCAGAATGGCGAAACTGGCCGAATTGCCGATGGAAGTTGTCGGGATAACACCGCCGTCTTCATTGATGGCAATGGCTTCAATAACCGCATAATCAACCGGCCCGATCTGATTGGAGCGCAATTGCTCAACAGTTTCAGAAAGATGCTGGTCGATAAACATCACTTCACCGCGGTTGATGGCGGCGCGTAATGTGCGGTCAACCTGAAACGGCATACGGCGGGCAAGCACACCGGCTTCGGTGAGGATTTTATCGACATCATGGCCGAGCGATGCACCGGTAAGCAGGGTGATTTTGAACGGTGTGTCTTTAGCCTGTGCAGCCATGGCAACCGGCACGGCTTTGGCATCGCCGGCACGGGTAAAACCGCTCATGCCGATTGTCATCCCGTCTTTGATAAGGGCTGCGGCCTCAGCAGGTGTCACAACTTTATCTTGCAGGGAGGAATTGCGGATACGATCTTCTAGCATGGGAAACCTATATTCGAAGGATCTCTGACAGGGAGGAGCCAGAGAGTTAGTCGCATATACATATGCTCTCATTTTAAAGTGTTAGAGCGAGTTTTGTGCGCCCATGGGGCGCCCGGCGCTCTAATACGCAGTATCGGCGTAAAAGCAGAAGTTGAAGATTAACCTAAACGTAAACTGCTCTGCCAAAAGGGCTTATCTCTTACCGGAGGCTTTTGCCAGCCTTGTCTTTGATAAGGTCATTCTGTCGCGATTTTACATTCATGTGTCTTGAACGGACTATGCATAACAGGCTTGACGATAAGAACTTCATGCCTGTTACGAATGACTGCTTTTGACAGCATTGCAAAGCACATGGGCTGGGTCTAACAATAATGTCATATATGCTGACATTTATATGTAAGATAGTTTCCCATGCCAGATCATCAGCCGCCCGTTAGCCAGTCTGCGCCGCAGTTGCCAAAAGCGCATCGTAATGCAGGCGGCTATAATGCGGATGCCGCTTCATCCTTCACAGAGCGGGTGCAATGGTTCGGACGTGGCGCGCGCAACATATTCAGTATACCGGCGCTGCTGCTGATCAGCTCTTTTATCGGCTTTTCCGGTCTGGCCATTGAGAGCGGTATTACCATGGGGCAGGCAGTGTTTATGACGCTGACGATCTGGGCTCTGCCCGCCAAAGTGGTTCTGATCGGTGCGATCTCCGCAGGTAGCTCAATGGCTGCCGCTGCATTGGCTGTGGCACTGTCCTCCGTGCGTCTGATGCCGATGGTTGTGGCCTTGTTGCCAGAGCTTAAAGGGCCGCGTTCGCGCAAGATCACTTTGCTGTTTCTCTCGCATTTTGTGGCGGTGACCGCATGGGTCATGGCAATGGAACAGTTGCGCCATATTCGCCGTGATCTGCGCACCAGCTATTTTGCCGGTATCGGTGTAACACTGGTGCTGACCAATGCGGCTGTTGTAGCGCTGATTTATTTGCTCTCGGCCAGTTTTCCGCCGCTGCTCTTTGCAGCGCTTTTCATGCTGACACCGATGTATTTTCTCACTTCGCTCTGGCGCTCATCGCGTGAGCAGGCGGGCAAAGCGGCCTTGCTGAGCGGCTTGCTGATCTTTCCGGTGATGCATGCCATTGCACCGGGATATGATCTGTTGCTCACCGGCCTGACCGGTGGTGCGATGGCCTTCGGCTTTCATCTCTATGTGCAGAATTTGCGCCGGAAAGAGGCTCAGAAAGAAGTGCTGTCATGAATTTCGCAAGCTTTGATACATGGTGGTGGCCATATTTATTCATCCTGATCGCCGGTGCGCTGGCGACGGATATCTGGCGCTTTCTCGGCGTGTTGGTTGGCGGCAAAATGCGCGAGGATTCGCAAGCTCTGGTGCTGGTGCGCTGTGTGGCGACAGCCTTGGTGGCGGGCGTTATTGCCCAGCTTATTCTCTATCCGACGGGAGAACTTGCGAATTCGCCGATGTGGCTGCGGGCTGGTTCCGCCATTCTTGGCTTCATTGCGTTTCTGCTGGCGGGGCAGCGTATTCTGGTCGGTGTGCTGACCGGTGAAGCCCTGCTGCTCGCAGGACTTCTTATTTTATAATGCTCTGTGCAGAGATATAAGTCTTATAGATTAAAGGCTTGCGATAATCTTCTGACAGTTTTCAGCAAGCACAGCCTGATCTTCCATCTTGCCGGTATGACCGGTCAGGGCAACGCCTTCAAAACGCGGAATGACATGGAAATGCAGATGGAAAACGGTCTGACCTGCCGCCGGTTCGTTAAACTGCATGACGGTTACACCATCAGCATCAAAAGCCTTCTTCACCGCAACGGCTATTTTCTGCGTGGCAGCAACCAGCTTGGCCAGCACGGCGCTGTCTGCATCGAGAAGGTTGCGTGAACCCTGTTTCGGGATGACAAGGCTGTGGCCTTTGCCCTGCGGCATCACATCCATAAATGCATAGACATCATCATCTTCATAGATTTTATGGCTCGGAATTTCGCCGCGCAGGATCTTGGCGAAAATATTGTCGCTGGCATAAGGCGTGGTCATGGATGGCTCCCTATTCAGATTGATGGAATTTGCGGAACGGACTGTGTTCCGCATAATAGCTGTTATTCATTTCGACTTCGCGGACCTCGCGGCGCAAATATTGCGCCACAGCATCACGAAAGCCGGGATGGCTGATATAATGGGCGGAATGGGTGGTCACAGGTTCATAGCCGCGTGCCAGCTTATGTTCACCCTGTGCGCCAGCCTCTACCACTGATAATTTATGTGCAATCGCATAATCAATTGCCTGATGATAGCAGACTTCAAAATGCAGAAACGGGTGATCTTCGATACAGCCCCAGTGACGGCCGAACAGCCGGTCACCACCGATGAAATTGATCGCACCGGCAATATAGTGCCCGTCGCGCTTGGCCATAATCAGCACAATATCATCGCCCATGCGCTCGCCGATCAGCGAATAGAATTCACGGTTGAGATATGGACGCCCCCATTTGCGGCTGCCGGTATCCATATAGAATGCGTAGAACTGATCCCAGATGTCTTCTGTCAGATCGGAGCCGGTCAGCCAGTCAATGGAAATGCCATTGCTCAGAGCTTCGCGGCGTTCGCGCTTTAAGGCTTTACGTTTGCGGGAAACAAGTTCTTCCAGAAAATCACTATATTCCTGAAAGCCATTGTTTTTGAAATGAAACTGCTGATCCTTGCGATGCAGGAAGCCGGTCTCAGTCAGAGCCTGAATATCCGGCACTTCAGCAAAGGTTACATGTGCGGATGACAACTGGTTCTGATTGGTGAATTGCGCAACGGCACTGGCAAGCAGGCGGCGCAGTTCAGGATTATTCTCTGTAGTCAGCAGGCGTGCGCCCGTTGCCGGAGTGAACGGAATACCCAGTTGCAGCTTGGGATAATATTGACCACCGGCACGCTCAAAGGCTTCAGCCCAGCCGTGGTCAAAAACATATTCACCCTGACTATGGGATTTCAGATAGGCAGGAGCTGCGGCCAGCAATACGCCCTGTTGTGTTTCAAGGCGCATATGGCAGGGCAGCCAGCCGGTATTTTCACCGACGCAGCCGGAATCTTCCAGCGCGGAAAGATAGGCATAAGAGAGAAACGGATTATAGGATTTGTTCGCAGCAATACCGTCTGTGGACGTGGCTGCGGAATGTTTGCTGGTTTCAGAAAATTGCGCCCATGCCTCAGGGCTGAAACCCTGCATGGAGCTAACGTTACGCAAAATAATGCTGGTTTCTTCCTCTGCTTCCTCACGCATAGCAATCAACCATTCCCACCCGTTTTGTCATGTCTGGTTTTTACCGGCGCATCACACTATGCGCCGGTAAGATAGTGTTGCCTCAGGCGATTACGCTGTCGGGTATAAAGCCTTCAAACGTGATCTGCTGTGCATGCATGTCGCTCACGGCCTTTTCCTCCGCGCTACGCACTGTCCATGTGATGACAGGACGGTTGAGCACGGTGCGGAAGAAGCTGATGAACGGATTTGGCAGATGGTGGAAATTGTAAGAAACAAAATCCACATCATGCGCGAGCATGGCAAAGTGCTTTTCCATATCGGCGGCACTTGTACCTTCTGCCGTCAGACCGGCAACAACACCCGGTGCATCGCTGCGGAAACGGCGGATGAGGTGATGGTCGAAGGACATGATCGCCGCTTCGCCCTGATAGGTTTTCAGCTCTTTGGCAACGGCGGCAACCAGACCTTCGTCCTGACCTTCAATGCCTTTGAGTTCGATAACCAGCGGCACGCGTCCGGCAACCAGATCAAGCATCTGGCGAAGCGACGGAGCGTGATCCTGTGTGGTGCCGATGGTCAGTGACTGAGCCTCGGCCAGTGTCAGATCACAAATGCGGCCTTCGCGGCCGGCAAGGCGATCCAGCACATCATCATGAAACACGATGACTTCACCGTCTTTGGTCAGATGCACGTCACATTCAATGGCATAATTGCCTGCAATGGCTGCACTGAAGGCCGGGAGAGTATTCTCCCAGACCTTTTTATTCATATCGTGCAACCCGCGATGGGCAATCGGCCGGCGGGTAAGCCATTTCAGTTCATCACGAGGCGCAGCGCTCATAATCAGGCAACCTCAATCACGGCTTCGATTTCAACCGGTGCATTCAGCGGCAGACCAGCCATGCCAACAGCGGAGCGGGCATGTTTGCCTGCATCGCCGAGAACGTCGATGAACAGTTGCGAACCGCCGTTTGCAACAATGTGCTGATCGGTGAAATCAACAACAGACGCAACAAATACAGTGATTTTGACAATGCGCTTGATGCGGGAAAGATCGCCGCCCAGAGCCGCTTTTGCCTGTGACAGCACATTGATTGCGCAATATTTTGCTGCTTCCTGCGCCTGTTCAATGGTCAGATCGCGGCCAACCAGACCGGTGGAAACGAGCTTGCCGTCTTTCAGTGGCAACTGGCCGGAGGTGAACAGCAGATTGCCGCTCTGGGAAAAAGGCAGGTAAGCCGCAGCCGGTGCTGCGGATTCTGGAATTGAAATGCCGAGATCTTTGAGGCGGGTTTCGATTGTCGAGGTCATGGCGCTCTTTCCGGTTTTATTTTATCGTCACATCAGAGTGGACGGCAAACAATAAGGTCATTTTGGGGCGGTTTATATTCCGCAGGGATTCTTTAACAGTTTGCCCTTCATTGTCGGTTCCGAATGTCGGCCCTGAATTGTTGGGATGAATGTTTATGCGTGATCTGTGTGTTTTAGGTGTCATGCATATACAAAAATAAAGTTCAAACTGACAGAATCAGTGGAGCATAGCAAAAGCTGTGATTTTTGCCTCGCTTCCGCCATGAGTTATTTTAACATGGCGATAAATTTATCGGAGAATCTTTATGCGTTTTTTGCAGGCCCCCATTTTGCAGGCCCTTGTGTTCGGATCTGGTTTTGTTGTTCCTGCAGTGCTGAGCACCGTAGCTTATGCAGGAAGCACACTTCTGCCGCATCGCGCAGTTTATGATCTGACACTGGAACGCGCCGATGAAAAATCCGGCATTGCCGGTGTGACCGGACGTATGGTCTATGAATTCAACGGCTCGGCCTGCGAAGGCTATACAACGAATTTCCGCTTCGTGACCCGTATCGATATGGAAGGGCAGGATCAGCGCGTTACAGACCAGCAGACCACTACTTTTGAAGCGGGAGACGGCAGCCGCTTCCGTTTCGTCAATAAAACCTTTGTCGATAAAGAGCTGATTAAAGAAGTGCGCGGGAATGCGGCGCTTGGCGACAAACAGATGGATGTGGCGCTGACCAAGCCTGAAAAACAGGATCTCAAACTGGCACTCTCGCAGTTCCCGACCCGTCATATGGAAGAACTGCTTGTTCGCGCGCAAAAGGGCGACACCTTTTATCAGACGACAATTTTTGACGGTTCCGATGATGCCAATAAGATTATGGCGACCACAGCCGTGATCGGTAAAGGGCAGGTGCTGCCTGAAGACACCGAAACCAAAGTCATGGGTGAGGTGGCCAAACAAGAGAGCTGGCCTGTGACCGTCGCTTATTTTGATGATGAAGAGAGCGACGAAGGGCTGCCGGTCTATCGCGTGAATTTCAAACTCTACCGCAACGGCGTAACCCGTGATCTGAACATGGATTACGGTGATTTTTCCATGAAAGGCACCTTGGTCAATCTGGAAATGTTTAAACCGGCAGCGGCGGCAACCTGCGAATAATCCGGCATAATTCTACAGGTTTCGATGACAAGGCGGCATTTCCGGAAACGGATTTGCCGCTTTTTTCATTTTATTGAATTTCCGTGCCTTGTATTTTGTAGTCTTGACTATAAATATCTCTGTGACTGAGATTGATCCGTGCGTGCTGTGGTGGCGCGGATAATTTTTACAAGCAAAGGTATTATAATGTCCGATCTTTTTTCTTCCTATGATCTCAACGGCCTGCCGCTTAAAAACCGTGTGGTGATGGCACCTATGACACGCGCACGCGCAATTGATACGGTGCCGAACAGCGACACGGCATTATATTATGCCCAGCGTGCCGGAGCAGGCCTGATTGTGAGTGAAGGAACGCCGATCTCTGATGAGGGGCGCGGTTATCTCTATACGCCCGGTGTATATTCTGCCGAGCAGGTTGAGGGCTGGAAAAAAGTAACGGATGCCGTTCATGCGCAGGGTGGTAAAATCTTCTCACAAATCTGGCATGTCGGGCGTGTTTCCCATGTTTCCGTACAAAAGAACGGTATTGCGCCTGTTGCACCTGTTGCTGAAATTGCAAAAGACTCAAATGTTTTTGCCCTTGGTGAGGGCGGAACACCGGGGCTGGTTGCCCCCAG
Organism: Pseudochrobactrum sp. XF203; assembly: GCF_020341615.1. Taxonomy (NCBI): domain Bacteria; kingdom Pseudomonadati; phylum Pseudomonadota; class Alphaproteobacteria; order Hyphomicrobiales; family Brucellaceae; genus Pseudochrobactrum; species Pseudochrobactrum sp. XF203. The sequence goes on from NZ_CP084392.1 coordinate 1,346,734, forward strand.
CGCACCACGTGCATTGAATACTGACGATATTGCCCGCATTACCGGAGAATTTGCCGATGCCGCGGATAATGCCGTTAAAGCCGGTTTTGATGGTGTCGAAATTCACGGTGCAAACGGCTATCTGATCGAGCAATTCATCAATGCCGGTTTCAATAAGCGTGAAGATGGCTATGGCGGCGCGACAATTGCCGGACGTATCCGCTTTGCGCTGGAGGTTGTTGATGCGGCCGTTGCACGTATCGACTCTGCCCGTGTCGGTATCCGCCTGACACCTTTCAGTCGCCTGTTTGATCTTCATGCCTTTGACGGGGAGGAGGAGACATGGCTGACACTGGCTGCCGAGCTGTCCGCCCGCAAACTGGCTTATATTCATATCGGCAATGCCGGTGGTTTGCTGGCAAAAGAAGAAGGCCGTGAATTCCTGAAGAAGTTCCGTGAGGTTTATCAGGGCACGCTGATCTTTGCCGGCGGCTATACGCAGGAAACGGCTGAGCGTGTTCTCGATGAAGGGCTTACAGATCTGGTGGCTTTCGGCCGGCCATATATCTCAAATCCTGATCTGGCCGAGCGTATGCAGCGCGGCTGGCCGTTGGCACCGGCCGATCACACAACTTTCTATGGCGGTGCGCAAAAGGGTTATACCGATTATCCGGCCTATGAAGCTGTTTAAACGCAGATAAGGGCAGGGATGTTTCCGCCGCAGAACAAGAGTTCCGGCGGGAATGTCCCTGTGCTATAGTCTTATGGCTGTGTAATATCTGATAATGAAGGCTGCGTTCCGGCTTCCGGCGGTTTTTGACCGTTCAGGGCTTGCATTTTCTTCATTCATCGTTTACCAGCCGCATTATTCCACACACGGGATTTGGGTTATGGGCGGGAGAAATCCGCACAACGCCTCCGGTGGCACATTTGTGCCTCAGCCCGTGGAGGTTCAACCGGAAAAGGAAAATACAATGGCATTGCCTGATTTCAGCATGCGCCAGCTTCTGGAAGCTGGTGTTCACTTCGGTCACCAGACACATCGCTGGAACCCGAAAATGGCACCTTTCATCTATGGTGCACGTAACAACATCCACATTCTTGACCTGGCTCAGACCGTTCCTCTGCTGCACAATGCGCTGAAGGTTGTTTCTGATACTGTTGCTCGTGGCGGCCGCGTTCTGTTCGTTGGCACCAAGCGTCAGGCTTCGGAAATCATTGCTGACGCTGCTGGCCGTTCGGCTCAGTATTACGTCAACTCCCGCTGGCTCGGCGGTATGATGACCAACTGGAAAACCATTTCCAACTCGATCCAGCGTCTGCGCAAGCTTGACGAACTGCTGTCGAGCGAAGCTCAGGGCTATTCCAAAAAGGAACGCCTGACTCTGGAACGCGAACGCGAAAAGCTGGACCGCGCTCTCGGTGGTATCAAGGATATGGGCGGCGTTCCTGACCTGATGTTCATCGTCGACACCAACAAGGAATCGATTGCAATTCAGGAAGCCAAGCGTCTTGGTATCCCTGTTGTTGCTGTTATCGACAGCAACTGTAATCCAGACCAGATCGATTTCCCGATCCCAGGTAACGATGATGCTGCTCGCGCAATCTCGCTCTATTGCGATCTGATTGCTAAAGCTGCTCTGGACGGCATTATGCGTCAGCAGGGCGCTCTGGGCATCGATATCGGTGCGCAGGCTGAAGCTCCTGTTGAGCCAGCTCTGGAAGCTGCTGAAAACGCTTAATTCGTTTTCTTGTCTGCCGGATCTGTTTTCAGATCCGGCAGATATTCTGCTTAAAAGACACAATTTGCCGTGTTTGCAGAGCTTCAAAAAACTGAAGTTTTAAACCGGTAAATATCTGAAACGGGTGAGTCGTTTCTGATTCCGTCCGCGAACGGTGAAATCTGTGTCTTATCCAATTTGAGCCTTTTCGGCTCCTGCTATCCCGTATGTATACAGTTGACGTTTTGCAGAAATTGCAACGCGGGCTGTAATGATTAATCGGTCATTGGATAAAAGACAGGTCCGCTGTCTGAACAATGATCCATAGCGGGCATGCCGCTTTGCCGGATGTCTGCTGCTTTCTCTGAGAGGCGACAATGAGCATTACCGCAGCAATGGTTAAAGAACTTCGTGAACTCAGCGGCGCAGGCATGATGGACTGCAAGACCGCTCTGAACGAAAATAATGGCGATATGGAAGCTGCCATGGACTGGCTGCGCAAGAAGGGTATCGCTAAAGCTGACAAGAAAGCCGGCCGTACAGCTGCTGAAGGTCTGGTAAGCGTTGCCAGCGAAGGCAAAAAAGCTGTTGTTGTTGAGGTTAACTCCGAAACAGACTTCGTTGCCCGTAATGCTGCTTTCCAGGAAATCGTTCTGAACGTAACCAAGGTTGCTCTGGGCACCGACGGTTCGACTGATGCCGTTGCAAACGCAACCTATCCGGGTTCGGAAAAGACTGTAACTGACACTATTAAAGATGCTGTTGGCACCATCGGTGAAAACATGGCATTCCGTCGTTCCGCTGCTCTGAGCGTGGAAAATGGTGTTGTTGCTTCTTACATCCACAACGGCGTTGCAGACGGCCTCGGCAAGCTGGGCGTTCTGGTTGCTATCGAAACAACCGGTGATGCAGAAGCTGCTGCCGCTATCGGTCGTCAGATCGCTATGCATGTTGCCGCAACCAACCCGCTGGCTCTGACTTCCGCTGAAGTTGATGCTGCTGCCGTTGAGCGCGAAAAAGCAATCTTTGCTGATCAGGCTCGTCAGTCCGGCAAGTCGGAAGAAATCATCGCCAAGATGGTTGACGGCCGTATGCGCAAGTTCTTTGAAGAAGTTGTTCTTCTGTCGCAGGCTTTCGTTATCAACCCGGACCTGAGCGTAGAAGCTGCGCTTAAAGAAGCAGAAAAAACAATCGGCGCACCTGCTAAGGTAACCGGCTTTGTTCGCTTCGCTCTGGGCGATGGCATTGAAAAAGAAGAAACCGACTTCGCTGCTGAAGTTGCTGCCGTAAACAAAGGCTAATTCTTTACAGGCGCATCCTGAATTGCGATGCGCCTTTCAGAATGCGGTTTACTGCCCGAATTTAAAATGCCGGTCTGACTCTGTCAGGCCGGCATTTTTACGACATGCGTAAAACAAGAAAACAGAGCGGGCGCTATGCATTCCATAAAATGCAACAGGCTCTAAAAACTTGTCAGTTATGAAAGGGCATCGCGTGACAATGCGATGCCCTTGATGTATGCGAAACATATTCATGCTTTTTCTTGTCATCTGCACCGGTCATGCAATTATGCTTGGCGACGGTTGCTCGCGGCAGAAAATCATTCTGTGTTCCGGCTAAAAATGTGAATATCTGCAAGTTCATGTGCACCGGACTATTTAAAAACCATGTCCGCTTGCCGGTGGGGAAGTTCGGACCGAAATCAAAAAAGGGATCCCATGGCTGGTAAGACACTGTATAAACGGGTTCTCCTCAAAGCGTCAGGTGAGGCGCTGATGGGTGAGCAGGGATTTGGCATTGACGTGTCCGTTGCTGACCGCATTGCAAGTGATATTGCCGAAGCGTGTGCGCTCGGCGTTGAAGTCGGCGTGGTTATCGGCGGTGGTAATATTTTCCGCGGGCTGGCTGTTGCCTCCAAAGGCGGCGACCGCGTAACCGGCGATCATATGGGTATGCTGGCTACAGTGATTAACTCGCTGGCTCTGCGCACCTCTCTGGTCAAGCAGGGCGTTGATGCAGTTGTGCTTTCGGCGATTGCTATGCCGGAACTGTGCGAGAGCTTCTCGCAGCGTCAGGCAACCGCCTATATGGATCAGGGCAAGGTTGTAATTTTTGCCGGTGGTACCGGTAATCCGTTCTTCACAACCGATTCTGCGGCTGCTTTGCGTGCTGCTGAAATCGGTGCGGATGCCCTGTTTAAGGGTACGCAGGTTGACGGTATTTACAGTGCTGATCCGAAGAAAGATCCGTCTGCCACGCGTTTCGACCGTCTGACCCACAAGGAAGTGCTGGATAAAGGTCTGGCCGTGATGGATGTGACAGCAGTGGCTCTGGCACAGGAAAACCGCATTCCGATCGTGGTTTATTCCATTCATGAAGCAGGCGGCTTTGCGCAGATTCTGCAGGGCAAAGGCCGCAGCACGGTTGTGACAGACGCCTGATAAGCACCGGTTCCTGAATTGAATCTGTGTGTGTACACAGATTCAATTCAGCAAAGCTTTGATTTTGTGCTTATCATTTGCGTCAAGCTGTTCTAAACAAAAAGCGAATTGTGTGGTCTGAAACCTGTTTCCGACTATCAGGCAGTATTATGCACTGTAAAAGCGCAAGATGTTTGGTGTACGCCCAAGGAGAGATATTATGAGCGACGCTCTGGATGTAAACGATCTGAAACGCCGTATGGATGGTGCGATTCAGTCCTTCAAACATGATTTGGGTGGTCTGCGTACCGGACGCGCTTCAGCAAGCCTTCTGGAGCCTCTGACGATTGAAGCCTATGGTTCGACCATGCCGATCAATCAGGTGGCGCAGATTACTGTTCCTGAAGCCCGTATGCTGTCTGTTTCCGTTTGGGACAAGAGCATGGTCGGTGCGGTTGAACGTGCAATCCGCGATAGCGGTCTGGGTCTGAACCCGATTACTGATGGTATGACACTGCGCGTACCGCTGCCGGAACTGAATGAACAGCGCCGTAAGGAGCTGGTTAAAATTGCAAACCAATATGCCGAAGGTGCTAAAGTTGCCGTTCGTCATGTGCGCCGCGATGGTATGGATCAGTTGAAGAAACTGGAAAAAGACGGCACCATCAGTCAGGATGACAGCCGCACCCTGTCTGACAAAGTGCAGAAAATGACTGACGAAACCATTGTGGAAGTTGATAAGCTTCTGGTTTCTAAAGAAGCGGAAATTATGCAGGTCTAAGGCGCCATTCGCCCGATTGGGCGCATAAAGGTCGCTCTAAACTGTAAGAACAGATATCAGAGTGGTTCAGTATCAATTAACCACTCTGATATCTGAGACTGCCGTATATCTCCGGTGAAAAGAATATATCCGCGAATACGCATAGTGAATGCCGGAGTGGCCGTGCAAAAGACATTTTGCGGATTCTATTATAGTACAGAATAATTATGCATGTTGTTGCTGGTTGCAGTCTGATGCTGATAATTCTCTAAGTTCTTAAACCGGATAAGCATGGCGCCTGACGGCAGCCGTTCTGTCAAAAAAAGGAATATGCCTGAATGTCCGATCCGCGCCACATCGCCATTATTATGGATGGCAATGGTCGTTGGGCTAAAGCGCGCGGTCTGCCGCGTGTTGCCGGTCATAAAGCGGGTGTGGATGCTCTGCGCGGCATTGTGCGTGCTGCAGGGGATAAAGGGCTGGAATTTCTTACCCTCTTTGCATTTTCTTCCGAGAACTGGTCGCGTCCGAATTCCGAAGTCACGGAACTGATGGGATTGCTGAAGCTGTTCATCCGCCGCGATCTGAATAAGCTTCATAGTCAGAATGTCCGTGTACGTATTATCGGCGCGCGTGATGACCTTGCCTCGGATATTTGTGTGCTTCTGAATGAGGCCGAAAAACTGACCGCAGCCAATAGCGGTCTGACGCTTGTTATTGCCTTTAATTATGGGGCGCGGGACGAGCTGACACGAGCAATGCGTCAGATTGCGGAAGCCGTTGCTGCAGGGCAGATGAAGCCGGATGCCATTACGGCCGAAATGATTTCTGAAAGGCTTGATACAGCAGATATTCCTGATCCTGACTTGATTATCCGTACCAGCGGCGAAATGCGGCTGTCCAATTTCCTGCTCTGGCAGGCTGCTTATTCAGAATTTCTGTTCGCTCCGGAATATTGGCCGGATTTCAAGCCTGCGCATTTATTTGCTGCGATTGATGAATACCGTAAGCGCGTTCGCCGTTTTGGCGGGCTGGAAGCTGATGACATGCAAAATTTGTCCGGTGAAACGGACGTGGTACCTTTGCGGCATAATGCGGGTTAGGTTCGTGCTGTGCGTTTCAGCTTGGCCGGATCATAAATAGACAGACTTAGAGCGCATCCCGAAAAGTGCGAAGCGGTTTTCGGAGCAAGATGCGCGTAAAATCAAACAGATAGAGCATTTGTAATGATTCAATTTAAACTAAAAATGCTCTAGGGGCGAGGGTTTTCGTGTCCAATCTTCAATTGCGTATCATGACGGCAGCAGTGCTTGCGCCCGTTACAATTCTGCTGATCTGGCTGGGCGGTATGAGTTTCCGTGTACTGGCTGTCGTGATTGGCTTCGCGATTTTCTATGAGTGGACAACGCTGAGCGCCTCGAAGCAGACGCGCTCCGGTTTGACGGCAGGCTGGGCGGTGCTCTCGGTTGCTGCGGGTCTTATGCTGATACAGGTTCCGGCAATTCAGATTCTGGCCATTCTTGCAGCCGGTGCGGTTTTCCTGATCCAGCGCTCTAACTGGACTGCGGCAGGGCTGATCTATGCCGGTGTGCCGATGGTCTGTCTGGCGGTTTTGCGCGGCGAAACCACCTCCGGTCTGATTGCAATTATTTATCTCTTCGCGCTTGTCTGGGCGACGGATATTTTTGCGTATTTCACCGGACGCAGCCTCGGCGGACCAAAACTGGCTCCACGCTTTTCTCCGAATAAAACATGGTCCGGCGCAATTGGCGGTGTTGTGGCGGCAATGATTGCTGCAGCAGCGGTCAGCTATTTCAGCTTTGACCGCGTGAAATATCCGATGGTTATTCTGGCTATTGCTCTCTCGGTTGCCTCACAGATGGGCGATCTCGGAGAATCGTGGGTCAAGCGTCGTTTCGGAGCCAAGGATTCCGGTAAGCTGCTGCCGGGGCATGGCGGGGTGATGGATCGCGTGGATGGCCTGATTGTTGCGGCTGTCATGCTCTATATTATCGGTGCTCTGGTGACAGGGCCGGATTCACCTTCAGCAATGTTTATCGGCATTGTTTTGCAGCCTTTGTAAGTGGCGCTGCATTAAAAGCATATTTTGAGACTTTGAATTACGGGAGTTAGAGTTTTGGGTGATCCCCTTGCATATTTATTCGGCGGCGACAGCCTGCTGGTTGGCACATTACTTCCGTTTATTCTCGTTCTCGCCGTTGTTGTTTTTGTTCATGAGATGGGACATTTCATCGTCGGCCGTCTGTGCGGTATCGGCGTTCAGGCCTTTTCTATCGGATTCGGGCCGGAGCTGATCGGTTATACGGCGCGTAACGGTACACGCTGGAAGCTCTGTGCGATTCCTCTCGGCGGCTATGTGAAGTTTGCCGGTGATATGAATGCCGCCAGTGCGCCGGACGGCGAGGGGCTGTCCGCCATGACTGAAGCCGAGCGCAAGGTTGCTTTTGCGACGCAGCCGGTCTGGAAGCGTGCTGCAACCGTTTTTGCAGGCCCGGCATTCAATTTTCTGCTGACAATTGCCATTCTGAGCTTCTTCTTTGCCAGCTACGGACGCCTTGTTGCTGATCCGACCATTGCAGAGGTTAATGAAGGCAGTCCTGCCGCTGTGGCAGGCTTTAAACCGGGTGACCGTTTCATCAATGTGGAAGGTACGCAGATCAATAGTTTTGCCGATGTGCAACGTATTGTGAACGGACGCAGCGGTGATGAACTGTCTTTCACAGTTGAGCGCGACGGGCAGGAAATCAACCTGAAAGCTGTTCCTGAAATTATGGAGCAGACGGATGCGCTGGGTAACAAAATCAAGCTCGGTGTGATCGGTGTTACGATCACCAAAGACACAGGCAATTACCGCAAGGTTGAATATTCCCCGCTCGAATCGGTGGGTGAGGCTGTGGTCGAAACCGGACATATCATCAGCCGTACCGGTACTTTTATGAAGAGACTGGTAATGGGGCGTGAAGATAAATGTCAGCTGGGCGGACCCGTAAAAATTGCTAATATGGCCGGACAAGCGGCGCAACACGGCTTTGAATGGCTGGTTCAGCTGATTGCGATGCTGTCGGTTGGCATTGGATTGTTCAATTTATTTCCGCTTCCCCCTCTTGATGGCGGGCATCTGGTGATTTATGCGGGAGAGGCTGTTTTGGGACGTCCTGTTCCGGTGGCAGTACAGGAATTATTCTTCCGGCTTGGTTTCTTTGTCGTTCTCGGCTTTATGGGATTCGTCTTTTACAATGATCTCTTTGGCTGCTAATCTGAACTGGACAAGGCTCAAGCCTTTGAATTAAAACATTAACGAATTGTGTAAAATACGAGGGGATTATACAAGAAAAGCAATAATCTGTTTACCATGCTATTGGATTTGCGTGGCACCTGTGCCACGTTCGGGAATGAAGTAAACAGATTTTAATAGTGAAGCTTGCTTGTATATGAAAACTGGTTATTACAGTTTGCATTATGCGCTATTTTCCCGGATTACGGCCCGGGGCAACGAAACGAAGGTTAAATAGACCTATGACGGCAAATTCAAAGTTCTTTGGTGCTGCTTCTGCGGTCGCTATGTCGGTAGCTATGGTTGCTGCCGGAACGTCAGCGATCTCATTTGCTACTGTGAGTGTTGCACAGGCAGCAGTCGTTAGTCGTATTGACGTTCGCGGTAACAAGCGGGTTGATGCATCGACAATTCGTGGCGCCATCGGCATTAAGCCTGGCAAGTCATTCACCAATGCTGATATTGATGCGGCTGTAAAAAGCCTTTTCAATATGGGCCTGTTCTCTGATGTTCGTATCAGCCAGTCGGGCGGTGCACTCGTTGTCACGGTTTCCGAGTTCTCGGTTGTTAACAACGTACTCTTCCAGGGTAACAAGAAGGTCAAAGATGCTGATCTCGGTCGTGCGGTAGAGCTGAAGGCGCGTAGCCCTTTTGATCCTGCACAGATGGAATCAGATCGTCAGGCCATCATTCAGGCTTACCGCAATGTTGGCCGCAGCGACGCTGTTGTGAACGCCCGTACGGTTGATCTCGGTCAGGGTCGTGTAAACGTTGTTTATGAAATCACTGAAGGCGGCCGTACAAAAATCGCCAATATCGATTTCGTAGGTAATGAAGCTTTCGGTGGTCGTCGTCTGCGTGACGTGATCTCCACCAAGCGTACCAATCCATTGTCATGGCTGACACGCGGCGACATTTACAGCGAAGATCGTCTGCAGGCAGATGAAGAAGCGCTGCGTCGTTTCTACTACAACCGTGGTTATGCTGACTTCCGCGTGATTTCGTCTAATGCGGTTCTGGATCCTGCGACAAACGAATATACGATCACCTTCACTGTTGAAGAAGGTCAGCGTTATACATTCGGTGATGTTCAGGTTGAAAGCTCAATCGCCGGCGTTGATACTGAAGCGCTCGGCGGCATGCTGAAGACCCGCGCAGGTAAAGTTTATAGCGCCAACGACGTTGAAAAGTCGGTTGAAGCTGTAACTGAGCGCGTTGCCGGCAGCGGTTATGCTTTCGCTAAGGTTGAGCCACGCGGCGACCGTAACTTCGAAAACCGCACAATCTCGGTCGTTTATAACGTGGAAGAAGGTCCGCGCGCTTACGTGCAGCGTATCGAAATCCGCGGTAACGATAAGACCCGTGATTATGTTATCCGTCGTGAATTCGACATGAGCGAAGGCGATGCTTTCAATCAGGTTATGATTACACGCGCCAAGCGTCGTCTCGAAGCTCTGGACTTCTTCCAGACAGTTAACATCTCGACCGCTCAGGGCTCTGAGCCGGATCAGGTTGTGCTGATCGTTGACGTTGTTGAAAAACCTACAGGTGAATTCTCCATCGGTGCAGGTTATACATCGGGTGGTGAAACACCGGGTGCTTCGGTTGAAGGTTCGGTTGCAGAGCGCAACTTCCTTGGTCGTGGTCAGTATATCCGTATCGGTGCAGGTGCCGGTCAGGATGATGCGCGTAACTATTCGTTCTCGTTCACCGAGCCTTATTTCCTCGGTCAGCGCGTTTCTGCAGGCTTCGATATTTTCCGTAAGTCGTATCGCGTTAAAGATCAGTATGACGTAGAACAGACCGGTGGTACAATCCGTTTTGGTCTGCCGATTACCGATAATTTCGGTGCGAGCATCGGTTATAACCTGGTTCAGGAAAAGTATAAGCTCAAGAGCAATGATATGAATATCTACGCTCCTGCTCTGATTGAAGCCGCTGAACAGAGCCCATGGCTGCGTTCGTCGATTTCTTATGCTTTGACCTATAATACGATCGATAACCCGAACAACCCGCATGACGGTATTTATGTTCGCTTCGGTCAGGAATTTGCTGGTCTCGGCGGCGATGCCAAATTCATGAAGACAACTGCAAAAGCAAGCTATTACAAGACCTTGCTGCAGGAAGCTGATGTTGTTGGTGTGCTGACTGCCGGTGGTGGTTACATTCATTCCTTCACCGATGACGGTCTGCGTATCTTTGATATGTTCAAAGGTAACACTGACATGATCCGCGGCTTCAAATATAACGGTATCGGTGCTTATCAGGATGCTGCTAACGGTGACCGTTACTGGCTCGGTGGCACAACTTACTTCAACGCCAGCGCTGAAGTTCAGTTCCCGATGCCGGTTGTTCCGGAAAGCCTTGGTATCCGTGGTGCGTTCTTCGCAGATGCTGCAACGCTCTATGGTAACAAGACTGAAGGTGCAATGGGAACCGGCAGTGCACTGCGAGCTTCGGCTGGTGTAAGTCTGATGTGGGCTTCTCCGTTCGGTCCGCTGCGCTTTGACTATGCTATTCCTATTAAGAAAGAAGATTCCGACAAAGTTCAGAACTTCAATTTTGGTATGTCGAGCAAGTTCTGATAAATTTGCTTTTTCCTGAGGCGTAATCTCTGAAAAGAAGATCCGCCTCAGGAGAGAAAGTATGTTGATGGCAGATCCTGTATTTTATACGCTGTCCTGTGCACTCAACGTCGCTGATATTGCTCAATTTACCGGTTCCGAATTGCTGACAAAGCAATATGCCGACCGGAAAATTGAGCATTTGGCGTCTTTGGATAATGCAACACCGGATTCTCTTGTTTTCCTTGAAGGTAAGAAAAACGAAGCTGCTCTGAGCTCGCTCAAAGCGGCCGCTGTGCTATGCGCAGAAGCGCAGGCATCATTGATTCCTGAGGGCGTTGCGATTCTGGTGAGTAAATCGCCGCAGCGGGATTTTGCTGCTGTCGGCCGTAAGCTTTATGCGCAGGCTGTGCATCCGCGCTCATTGCTGGGTGTTCCCGGTATTTCTGAAAATGCCACGATTCACCCGAGTGCCGAGATTGAAAGCGATGTTACGATTGAACCGGGCGCAGTCGTCGGCGCCGGTGTATCTATCGGTTCAGGAACAACAATCTGTGCGAATAGTGTGATTGGTGCGGGCTGTAAAATCGGCCGCGATTGTATCATCGCGCCGAATGTTTCCCTGACCTATGCGCTGATCGGTAATCGCGTTTATCTGCATCCGGGTGTTCGCATCGGGCAGGATGGTTTCGGTTATGTACCGGGTCCTGCAGGACTTGAAAAAGTGCCGCAACTCGGTCGCGTTATCATTCAGGATGGTGTGGAAATCGGTGCGAATACCACGATTGATCGCGGTTCACTGAGTGATACTGTGATCGGCGAGGGCACCAAGATCGATAATCTGGTGCATGTTGCACATAATGTAAAAATCGGGCGGCATTGTATTGTGGCCGGTCACTGCGGAATTTCCGGCAGTGTTACCATCGGCGACATGACAATGCTTGGCGGGCGTGTCGGCCTTGCAGATCACATCACAATCGGTTCGCGCGTGCAGATTGCTGCTGCGAGCGGTGTGATGAATGATATTCCCGATGGTGAGAGATGGGGTGGTCTGCCAGCCAGACCGCTGAAGCAGTGGTTCCGCGATATTGCGACGTTGCGCAGTATCGGACAGTCTAAAAAGGAGAAATCCTGATATGAGTGAGAATGTTGAGCAGAACAGCCTTGGTTCAGCAGATATTCAGAAGTTGCTGGCAGTTCTGCCGCATCGTTATCCGTTTCTTCTTATCGACCGTATTGTCGATATTGACGGTGATGATTCCGCGACCGGTATCAAAAATGTGACATTCAATGAACCACATTTTACTGGACATTTTCCTGCGACCCCTATTATGCCCGGTGTATTGATCATTGAAGCTATGGCGCAGACCGCCGGTGCGATTTCAATGCTCAAAATGGGCCTTGAAAATGCAGGAACCGTATTTTTGCTGACAATTGATAACGCAAAATTCCGTCGTCCTGTTGTTCCGGGTGATCGCATGTTGCTTCGCGTTAAAAAAGTGAAGCAACGCGGAAATATTTCAAGATTTGCATGTGTCGCTGAAGTTGACGGCGTTAAAGTTGCCGAAGCGGATGTCTCTGCAATGACCGGTGCGTAAGCAGACAGTCTGTTACAGGCGATCCTGCAAACAAATACATTAATTTTCAAAGTCCGGTTCGGGCTTTGACATAACTGAAGAAAAAGCGTGATTTGAATGCGTGAAACCTCTATTCACCCGACAGCCTGCGTTGAACCGGGCGCCAAACTTGGTCAGGGTGTTTCTGTCGGCGCTTTCTGCCATGTTCAGGCAGGCGCAGAGATTGGTGATAACAGCGAGCTGATGAGCCATGTTGTTGTCACGGGGTTTACGACACTTGGTGAAAACGCCAAAGTTTTCCCGCACGCTATTCTCGGTTGCGAGCCGCAAAACGGTAAGCATAAAGGTGGCCACACCAAGCTGCTGGTCGGCAAAAATGCGATGATCCGCGAAGGCGTAACCATGCATCGTGGTTCCGATACCAGCCGCGGCTATACCAATGTCGGCGATAATTCCACATTTCTCGCTTATGCCCATGTCGCCCATGATTGCGATGTCGGTAATCACGTTACTTTTGCGAACAATGTGATGATCGGCGGCCATTGCGAAATCGGCGATCACGCAATTCTCGGCGGCGGCGCTGCTGTGCACCAGTTCGTCCGCGTCGGGCATCATGCTTTTGTTGGCGGTATGGCGGCTGTTGTGCAGGATGTTATTCCGTTCGGCATGGCCATTGGCGTTCATGCGCATCTCGGCGGTCTCAACATCATCGGTATGAAACGTTCCGGTCTGGAACGTAAAGAAATCCATGCTGTGCGCCGTGCAACACGTATGCTGTTTGACCGTACAAAACCGGTGAAAGAACGCGTAGAAGACGTACGCATTGAGTTTGCAGATTCACCGGCTGTGGGTGATCTGATTGCTTTCATCACAGCCGATGCCAAGCGCAGCTCGTTTACGACACCGCTTCTGCATGGCAAGCACGGTCATATTGAAGACCATTCATAATATGACGAAAAGCGCTGTTTCTGTCCGGGCCGTAGATGCTGAAGCCAGAACCGCTATTATTGCCGGTAACGGGCTTTTGCCGCAAGTTGTGGCAGAGGCTCTTGAAAAGAAAGGCAATCCGCCCTTTGTCATTTGTCTGAAGGGCGAGGCGGACGAAAGTCTCAAACGGTTCGACCATGAAACTGTTTCAGTGGTGGAATTCACCCGCCTGATTAAGGCGCTGAAACAAGCCGGTGCGAAGAATGTTATTCTGGCGGGCGGTGTCCGCCAACGCCCGCATTTAAGCGATATACGTTTGGATATGACAACCATCCGTGCTCTGCCGCGGGTGTTCAAGGCTTTGGGCAAAGGCGATGATGCTTTGCTCCGTGCTTTTATCGGGCTTCTGGAATCTTACGGCTTCCATATGGTCGGCGCGCATCAGATTGTGCCCGATATTCTGGCACCGGCAGCATCCGTGCTGACTGCGGTTAAGCCGGATAAAAAAGAACAGCATAATATTGATCTTGCACGTGAAGCTGCCTTTATCTTGGGTAAGCTGGATGTCGGGCAGGGTGCCATTGCTGCCGGCGGTCGTGTTGTGGCGCTGGAGGGTGCTGAAGGCACCGACAATATGATTGAGCGTGTGCGCCAGTTGCGTCAGGAAGGCCGCATCCCGCGTCAGGGCGGAGTGCTGGTTAAATGCGCAAAACCTGCACAGGATGAGCGGGCTGATCTGCCGACAATCGGTATTGATACGGTGACCAATATTGCAGCCGCAGGGCTTGCAGGGATCGCTATCGAGGCTGGCCGTACTGTGATGTTGTCCTATCATGACACAGTTCAATCCGCCGATGCGCAGGGCTTGTTTATTGTAACTTTTGACAGTCCGCGCGAATAATTTTTCAAAACCTGTATAGCTCAGCCGCTGTTCAGCAATTATGCTGCAGCTCTTGCAACCGAAGCACTTTCGTTCAATCGGGTGCAGGGTAAAGCATTGCACAGTCAACTTGACTGCTGTGACAATGCGACCAGATAAAGAGATAATACGGTTCCAATGATTTTGCTCTGACCGGAACCACTTTAATCCAAAGGATGCCGGTTTGAATATGAGTGAAAAACTTCCGTTGAAAATTGCTGTTGTGGCCGGTGAGGAATCCGGAGACCTGCTTGGGGCGGATCTCGTGGATGCGCTGCGTACGAAAACGGATCGCCTGATCAGCCTTGTGGGCGTTGGCGGCACACATTTACAACAGCGCGGATTGCAGAGCCTGTTTGATCCTGATGAGATTGCCCTGATGGGTATTGGGGCAGTGCTGGCACGTTTGCCGAAACTGATTATGCGGATCAGCCAGACAGCCAAAGCGATTGTGGCTGAAAAGCCGGATTGCCTGCTGATTATCGACAGTCCGGATTTCACTCACCGCGTGGCGAAGAAGGTACGTCAGGCCGATCCGTCGATACCGATCATCAAATATATTGCCCCGACTGTCTGGGCATGGCGTCCGCAGCGTGCCAAGGAAATGCGCAAATATATTGATCATGTGCTGACGGTTCTGCCTTTTGAAGTAGAGGTCATGCAGCGTCTGTCCGGCCCTAAATCGACTTATGTCGGCCACCGGCTGAGCAGCTATCAGCCATTGCTGGATGTGGCTAAAGCGCGGAAAAACCGCAAAGCACCGGCAGAAGATGCCGAGAAAACCATTCTGCTTTTGCCGGGTTCCCGCCGGTCTGAAATACAGGCTTTGCTCAAAGAATTTGGCACAACATTGCAATTGCTGAATGAGCGTAACGGAACTGTGCATGCAATTCTGCCCACACCGGAACGCCATGAAGCCTATGTGCAGAACCTGACGAAAGACTGGCCGGTTAAGCCGGTTATTGTCACCGGTGAGGCTGCGAAATGGGATGCCTTTGCCAAGGCCGATGCGGCATTGGCTGCTTCCGGTACTGTGTCGCTTGAACTGGCACTGACCAAAATTCCGGCAGTGATTACCTACAAGGCCGATCTGTTCAGCAGATTATTCATTACGCGGCTGATAACCATCTGGAGCGCATCACTGCCGAATATTATTGATGATACGCCGGTTATTCCTGAATTCTTTAACGAGTTTGTCCGTGCGGGCATGCTGTGCCGTCAGATTGAGCGTTTGCTTGAAGATGGTTTGGTGCGGCAGGCACAGATCGATGGTTTCGAGCGGATTATCACTAGAATGCATACGGATAAGCCTGCCGGTGAAATGGGGGCTGATGTGCTGCTGGAGATTCTATCAAACAACAACTGATCTGATTGTTTGACCAATTAAAAAGCCTGCCTCTGAGATCAGAGGCAGGCTTTTTTGTTTGTCAAATGCCTTATCTTTTAAAGCATGTCGCGGAAAAGTGGGTACCGGTTTTCCGATAACGACATGCGTAAAAACAAGAAGATAGAGCGAGCGTAGTGGCTATGATTAAACGCGACACGCTCTATCGGATAAGGTGAACAGTGATCCGGCGCTCAATCCATTCAATGATATTGCGCAGCACTTCCACAATCGCCAGATAAATGATTGCCGCCCACAGATAGGTCTGGAAATCAAATGTACGGGAATAGGCGCGGCGGGTTTCACCCATCAGGTCATAAACCGTGATGATTGCAACAATTGCAGAGCCTTTAATCATCAGAATGATTTCATTGCCGTAAGGACGCAGAGCAACAATCAGTGCCTGAGGCAGGATGATTTTACGGAATGTCTGGAACTTAGACAGGCCGAGCGCATGCGCACCTTCCCACTGGCCTTTAGGCACGCTGAGGATTGCACCACGCAGAATTTCAGCCTGATAAGCGGCTGTATTCAGTGTAAATGCCAGAACCGCGCAATACCATGCTTCGCGGAAGAAGCCCCAGAGCCCGATAGTTTCCAAAAACGGGCGGAAGGTTCCCAGACCGTAATAGATCAGGAAGATCTGCGCCAGCAGCGGTGTACCACGGAAGAAATATACATAGGCATATGCGATGCCTCCCAGAATACGGTTGTCCGACATGCGGGCAAGCGCAACCAGCAGTGACAGCAAAGCGCCAAGCACAATCGACAGTGCAACCAGAATAAGGGTCGTTTTCAGACCGTTCCAGTAACGCGGTGCATAGGTTTCAACCAGATCAATCTGCCATGAATTATACAGATAGATTGCAAGGCCGGCGAACAGTGCAAGCCAGATAGCAACCAGTATATGGCCGGTAATACGTGCACCTGTCCACGGACGAGGCGGCTCAGCAGGGCGAAAAACGCGATCAGTTTGCATATTGCTTATTGTTGTCATTGACGCACCACGCTTGCTGCCGGCTGTTTGCGGCTGCCTTCAGCCCATTTTTCAATGCGGGCGATAAAGTAAGAAGAGATAATTGCAAGTGCCAGATAGATCAGGCAGGCCACGCCGTAGAACAGGAACGGTTCTTTGGTGACGCGCGCAGCAACCGAAGTCTGACGCAGAATATCTGTCAGGCTGATAACCGATACCAGCGATGTATCTTTGAGCAGAACCATCCAGAGATTGGCGAGACCCGGCAGAGCAATCTTAATCAGCTGCGGGAAGATAATCTTGCGCATGGTCTGAAAATTGGTGAGGCCGATGGCGAAAGCGCCTTCATACTGGCCTTTCGGTATGGCGCGAAACGCGGACAGGAACACTTCACTGGAATAGGAAGAGAAAACAAAGCCCAGAGCAATCATACCGGCGGCAAAGGCATTGACCTCTACCGAACCCTGAAAGCCGATCAGCGCAAAAACCTTCTGAACTGCAAGAGAGCCGCCGAAATACACCAGAAACAGTGTGAGCAGCTCAGGCAGTCCGCGGAATATCGTTGTATAAATATTGGAAGCAAGGCGCAGCGATGGCTCAGCCGATTGCTTTCCTAAAGCCACAAGGAAACCGAGTAACAAACCGATTGGCAAAGTGGCAAGCGCCAGCAAAACGGTCGTCAACAGCCCCCATGCTATGCTCAGCCCCCATCCGTCCGGACCAAAGCCAATTAACACAGCATATTTTTCCATTTAGTCTATCCCTGTGAGGACGGGTGGCAAATCCGGTTTGTCACCCGTCAAGATCAGTTTATTAAAATACCGGCCAGACGGATCTGACCGGTTTCTTCGGAATTATTCGCCGTAAATATCGAAATCAAAATATTTGTCGTTGATTTCTTTGTATTTACCGTTGTCACGGATGGCGAGAATAGCTGTGTTGAATTTCTCAACCAGTTCTTCACGACCTTTTTTGATGGCAACGCCAACACCCGGACCGTGAATTTCAAGATTCGCCTTCACTGGGCCGACCAGTTTGCAGCAAGCACCTTCCGGTGTCTTGAGCCAGTCAATCAGCGATACGATATTGTCGTTCACAGCATCAACACGACCGGCAACCATGTCCATACGCGCTTCATCCGAGCTGCCGTAATTGTTGATGGTGCTGTCGGAATAGGTTTGTTCAGAAAACACAGCATGAACAGTTGAGGACTGTACGCCGACTGTTTTGCCTGCGAGGTCTTCTTTTGCTGTGCCTTTGATATCAGAATCTTTTGGCACGGCGATTGCCGCAGCAGGATTGTAATATTTATTGCTGAAATCGACCTGTTCTTTACGGGCCGGAGTGATCGACATGGAGGAGATCACAACATCAAGCTTGCCGGACTGAAGGGCGGGGATCATACCATCCCAGTCCTGCACAATGATTTGACATTTGGCTTTTAATTCTTCGCAAAGTGCGTTGGCGATGTCGATTTCAAAGCCTGCAACCGTGCCGTCAGCCTTGACGAAATTGTAGGGAGGATAGGCGCCTTCCGAACCGACTTTCAGTGTAAGCTGCTCCTGAGCATGCGCGGATGCGGTCAGTGCTGCAACGGCAGTGATTGTCACCACACCGGCAGTTGCCAGCCCGCGCAGAGCTTTGCTGAAACGACGGTTTGCTCCCGTAATTTTATTCATTCTTCTGATACCCCCATAAGTCCCATTGTAAGAAGCATTGTTGTTTTTTTCTTCTCTTCGCTGGCGTTTTTTTAGCGCATTTTCTTTGCGAAGAAAAATTTGTTAACGGCGATATTCCCATCATTCCGGCGTTAAAGGCAAGTATCAAAAATCATGTTTTGCCCGCACACGGAAAAATAAAGCACTGGACATGGTTTAAATCACTCTTATCTGCAGGTAATCAGACGGTATTCTTGATATAAAATATTAAAAATCAACATATTATGGTGATAATTTAATATTGTGGATTTCAAAAATTTCTTTCTTCTCTATCAGTCACTCGCACGCAAAACACTCGTATTTACGACATGCAGGTGACGGCTTTCAGATGATTATGCATAGGTTGATGTGGTTTTTGCATTAAATCGGGATCAATGGCCGCAAACATAAAAAAAGCTGCATCACAAGGATGCAGCTTTAAGAGAGTTTCAGCCGGTAAACCCGACGATATTAGTCTGTTTCCGCGCCATAAGCGTCGAATTCAAAGTATTTGTCGTTGATTTCTTTATATTTGCCGTTCGCACGAATAGCTTTAATCGCATCATTGAATTTGGCGATCAGCTCAGGATTGCCTTTTTTGAAGGCTACGCCAGCGCCCGGACCATGAATTTCCAGAACCGGAGCCCATGTGCCAACCATCTTACAGCAAGCACCGTCTTCAGTTTTCAGCCACTGGGACAGGGTCACGCTGTCATCGCTTGCGGCATCAAGACGACCATTGGCCAGATCAAGACGATATTCTTCCGCAGTCGGATAGGCTTTGATGGTGCTGTCCGTGAAGGTTTTTTCTGCGTAATTGGCATGGGTTGTGGAGATCTGCACGCCGATGGTTTTACCGGCCAGATCTTCTTTGGTTGTGCCTTTAATGTCGGTATCTTTCGGAGCAGCAAGACCCGGAGGGGTGTTGTAATATTTGTTGCTGAAATCAACCTGCTTTTTACGCTCATCGGTGATGGACATGGAAGCGATGAAAGCATCAAATTTACCAGCCTGCAGGCTCGGAATAGCGCCATCCCATTCAATGGTGATGAACTTGCATTCAGCCTTCATTTCTTCGCAGAGCGCACGGCCGATATCCACGTCAAAACCGGACAGCTCGCCGGAAGCGCTGATGAAGTTAAACGGAGGATAGGCACCTTCAGTTGCAATTGTCAGCTTCAAAGGTTCCTGTGCCTGTACTGCTGTGGCAGTCAGGGAAACTGCACCGGTCATGACCATGGCAGACAGCGCGGTTCCGATAATTTTCTTGTAATTTTTCATGTACTTTTCACCCGTTTAACCCATCCAAAAGTTGCAATCATAATGTCAGAACTACAAAGCCGGTTTATTCTAATCGGTTTATTTTTTACCGGATTCTGACGTAATAATTGTTCGCTGGATATTCCCACCATTTTTGCGAGAAAGGCAAGGGTAAAAAAGCGTTTTAAAACAATGTGAGCAAATGTGAAAATTACTGCTCAGCAGTTCATGGGTGGGTTTGAATTTAATTTTTAAATTTATGATTTTAAATCAGTATATTATTTAAATAAATTAATGTTTTAATTTCATTGTTGTCATCCGTTCTCAAACCCTGTTTTCCGGCTTCAGTTTTTCAATCCGCAGTAGTTTTCAACAAAATCGCTGACGGCTGCAATATTATTCAGATCCAGAACCGGTACGCTCTGATCTCTCAAACCCTCATCAGTGGCGATGGCCACGATCGAATATTGCTCTGCATTGAGGGGGATTTGAGTCGGACTGTCTTTGCGCCGCACTTCAATTTTTGGATGTTTATCGTTCTTGTAACCCTCAACCAGTATCAGGTCGCAGGGCGCCATACGACCGACAATTTCCTCAAGCGCAGGCTCCTGAGCATCGCGCAATTCATGCATCAATGCCCAGCGATTGAAAGAGACAATGGCAACCTCAGCAGCTCCGGCTTGACGGTGGCGATAGGAATCCGTTCCCACTGTATCAATGTCAAAACTGTGATGGGCATGTTTGATTGTTGAGATTTTATAGCCGCGTTTGGTCAGTTCGCGCACCACACATTCCGCAAGTGTGGTTTTGCCGGAGTTTTTCCATCCGGTGATACCGAAGATTTTCTGAGTCATGATTCACGCTCCTGCCAGCCGCTCATATCCTGCAATTGCCAGGCTGATCTGGCCAGCGCCAGTTCCGTTTGTGTGTTGATGTTAAAAAACGGATCAAGACCGCTGATTTTATCAGTTTCGCTGAAATCTGCATAGGCAACAGTGTGATTATTCGCGAAAACGCGAATGCTGCGTCTTTTGGTTTCCGAGAGCCAGTTTTCCAATGAGGCAGCAATATTGGCAGGCCACAGTGCAAAGGTCGGATGCGCACCAAAATCCGAGCGTGCAAATATAATTGTGTCCTCCATGGGTGAGGCTGCGCCAGCCAAGATTTGCGCAAAGCGGTGCAACAGATCTGGCGGGAAGAATGGTGTATCTGCAGCCACGCTCATCACATGGCTGCAACCAAGCTGGGTTGCATAATGACAACCGGCGAGTATACCGGCCAGCGGACCGCTGTTGAGCCATTTTCCGTCATTGATAACCGGATAGCCGAAACTTGCGAAAAAGGCAGGATCACTATTGGCGCTGAGAATAATTTGGTCGGTTTGTGGCTTCAGGCGCGCGCATACCTGATGGAGAATTGTATGATCTCCGAGCGGGCGCAGGGATTTGTCGCCGCCGCCGAGGCGCTGACTGCTGCCGCCTGCCAGAATGAGCCCCAAAACATTTTTACCTGTCAGCACTTGTTTGCCGGTAGATATGATCGGGACAGACATGACTGACGCACCTTTGATTGAAAAGCCGGATTTCAGGGAGATATACTGCTTCCGGCATTTTGCCGGCGCAACTCCCTGCGCATCCGGTAGCCCGTAATTGCTTCACGATAAAGCATATAGCAACCGCTGGCGACCACGATTGCCGAGCCGATCAGCGTATTCTGATCCGGTATCTGATTGAATACAAGATAGCTCAGCGCGATTGCCCAAAGCAGGCTGGTATAGCGAAACGGCGACGCAAAGGACATGTCACCGGCACGGGTGGCAAGGATAATGCAGTGATAGCCGATGATGAGCAGCACAGCAGCAATGCTGACATGGATAATATCTGTCGTCGTCGGCTGCACCCAGCCGGTATCTGTCTGCATGATAATGAAACCGGTAATGGTAATCATAATCGAAGTCATGGCAGAAATCAGAATGGTGGGGATTTGCATATTGATACGACGGGTAGAGAGATCGCGCATGGCAGTAAAGCAGACACCAACAAGCAAAAGCAGGGCATAAGCATTCATTCCATTACCGGCACCATCGCCACCGGGGCGGATGATAATCAGCACGCCGATAAAGCCGATGCCAATTGACAACCAGCGTCGCCAGCCGACTTTCTCCCCGAGAAACAGCACTGCGCCCAGCGTTACAGCCAGCGGCACTGCCTGATAGACGGATGAGACAAATGCGAGGGACAGATGTGTGAGTCCCACCAGATAAAAGGTCGTCGCGCCGACCTCACCAAAGCCGCGCAGGATGGTGACTTTGTCTAATGCATCGCGCCAGCGGCTGAGCACGCCCTGTCGGGCGGCAATAAAGGCCAGCAGGAGAATGCATAATAATCCGCGCATAAACATGAACTGCCCGAGATTGAGCGTCTGCGTGGAATATTTGGTCAGAGCATCGCCGATGGCGAAAACACCCATGCCGAGCATCATATAAAGACTGGAGCGGATATTAGCTGAAAGTGCCACGGTCATATTCCTGCAGGAAAAGCTGAAGAGCTTTTCATTTAGAGCATTGTCCTGCGCAAAAGGCTCACGCACTTTTGCCGGAAATGCTTTTATGCCGGACTTATAACAAGTATTTATGCGACATGGTCACCCGTTTGCGTCATGCGCAGCAAAATAATGATATAAAAATCAAGATAATGCCGGTTTATAATCCGGATTAGGCCATGTGCACATCGCATGGTCGCGGGCGTTAAATGAGTGCACTTAACGCTGATGCGCTTTAGCCGCCGGTGACACTCATATGGCGAGAGACTGCAGGGCGGTTATGCCGCCGGTCGATGATGAAGTCATGGCCTTTTGGCTTGCGCAAAATTGCATTGTCGATTGCTTCCGACAGCAGCGCATTATCAGCACTTGCCCGCAACGGTTCACGAAGGTCGGCCGCATCTTCCTGACCAAGGCACATATAAAGCGTGCCGGTGCAGGTGATACGCACACGGTTGCAGCTTTCGCAGAAATTATGAGTCATCGGCGTAATAAAGCCGAGGCGGCCGCTGGTTTCCGAAATCTGCACATAACGGGCAGGCCCACCTGTCTGGTAGGGAATATCAGTCATGGTGAACTGACGGGCAAGCGTAGCACGCAGCATGGAGAGCGGCAGATACTGATCAGTGCGGTCGAGATCAATCTCGCCCATCGGCATGGTTTCAATCAGTGTCATATCCATGCCGCGGCCATGCGCCCAGCGCAGCATGTCCGGAACCTCATGATCGTTGAAACCTTTGAGAGCCACGGCATTGAGCTTGATATGAATGCCTGCTTTTTGCGCGGCATCAATACCGCGCAGAACCTGTGCCAGATCACCCCAGCGGGTAATTGTCTTGAACTTTTCCGCATCCAGCGTGTCGAGCGAGACATTGATGCGTTTGATACCGCAGGCTGCCAGTTCCTCTGCGTAGCGGGAGAGCTGCGAACCATTGGTGGTCAAAGTCAGCTCATCAAGCGCACCGGCTTCAATATGACGCGACAGACTGCCGATGAGGTGCATGATATTTTTACGCACCAGCGGCTCACCACCGGTGAGGCGGATTTTTCGCACGCCCTTATCAATAAAAGTTGAACAAAGGCGGTCGAGTTCTTCCAGCGATAACAGATCTTTCTTCGGCAGAAAGGTCATATGTTCGGCCATGCAATAGGTGCAGCGGAAATCACAGCGGTCAGTTACAGAAACGCGCAAATAGGTAATTGCCCGTCCGAACGGGTCAATCATAGGTGCTACCGGCGTTGTTTTTTGGGCATTCAGTGCTGTTACGTCCATATTACCTGTATATCGGCTTCTTCAGTCATCGCTTCTATATAAGAGAGATAAGTTCAACATATGGTGCTGTCCAGTACCATTATGTCACGCAGGCTCTTGCCCGTCAGTGTTTCTGATATTACCACGTAAGGCAGACGTGAATATGGTGGATCATTCAATGAGCGATATCTGGCCGGAAGAGTTACGGGTTTCCCAAGACCGCAAAACCCTGTCTGTGACATTCAATAACGGACATAATTATTCATTTCCGGCGGAGATGCTGCGTGTCTTGTCGCCGTCAGCGGAAGTGCAGGGACATTCGCCCGAGCAGCGTGTGACTGTGCCGGGCAAGATCAATGTTGGCATTATGAAGATTGATCCGGTCGGCAATTATGCGGTGCGCATCACTTTCGATGATATGCACGATACCGGCCTGTTCACATGGATTTATCTGCATCAGCTCGGGGAGGAATATGAAACCCGCTGGCAGGGTTATCTCGATGAGCTGAAAGAGAAAAATCTCAGCCGCGAACCGAAGTTTCATTAAAGCAGTTTTGAGACACAAGTGGATACCGCCTTCGCGGGAAACATAGTTCGCAGGACTATGTTTTTATTCCCGCTACGATCCGTTCGAAACTGCGTAATTTTAAAAGCAAGAAAGCCGGAGATTTCTCCGACTTTCTTTTTGGTTTTACGAGAGATTGAGCTCCTTGAAGAAGTCATTGCCCTTGTCATCGATGACGATGAAAGCAGGGAAATCTTCAACTTCAATACGCCAGATGGCTTCCATGCCGAGTTCGGCATATTCAACCACTTCGACTTTCTTGATGCAGTCCTGAGCCAGACGTGCAGCCGGGCCGCCGATGGAGCCGAGATAGAAGCCGCCATGTTTACCGCAAGCATCGCGTACCTGACGGGAACGGTTGCCTTTGGCCAGCATCACCATGGAACCGCCGAAAGACTGGAACTGATCCACATAGGAATCCATACGGCCAGCGGTTGTCGGGCCGAAAGAGCCTGAAGCGTAACCGGTTGGTGTCTTGGCAGGGCCTGCATAATAAATCGGATGATTTTTGAAATAATCCGGCATGCTATCGCCGTTTTCCAGACGCTCGCGGATTTTCGCATGTGCCAGATCGCGTGCCACAATGATGGAGCCGGTCAGCGACAGGCGGGTTTTAACCGGATGCTGTGACAGGGTCTTGAGAATCTCTGCCATTGGCTGGTTGAGGTCGATTTTCACCACGCTGTCGGAGAGCTTGGCTTCATCAATGTCCGGCATATATTTCGCCGGATTGGTTTCCAGCTGCTCAAGGAAGATACCGTCTTTGGTGATCTTGCCTTTGGCCTGTCGGTCAGCCGAGCAGGAAACGCCCAGACCAATCGGCAGCGACGCACCGTGGCGCGGCAGGCGGATAACGCGCACATCATGGCAGAAATATTTGCCGCCAAACTGTGCACCCACGCCGAGAGACTGGGTGAGCTTATGGATTTCCTGTTCCATTTCCAGATCGCGGAAGGCATGACCGTCTTCGGAGCCTTTGGTCGGCAGGCTGTCGAGATAACGGGTGGAAGCGAGCTTAACAGTCTTGAGATTCTGTTCTGCCGAGGTGCCGCCGATGACAATCGCCAGATGGTATGGCGGGCAGGCTGATGTGCCGAGTGTCAGGATTTTCTCTTTGAGAAACTCGATCATGCGGTCATGGGTCAGCAGGGATGGTGTGCCCTGAAACAGGAATGTCTTATTGGCTGAGCCGCCGCCTTTGGCGACAAACAGGAATTTATAGGCGTCTTCGCCTTCCTGATAAATGTCGATCTGTGCAGGCAGGTTGTTCTTGGTGTTCTGCTCTTTGAACATTTCCAGCGGTGCCAGCTGGGAATAACGCAGGTTCTTTTTGAAATAGGCATCCATTACACCGGAACCCAGTGCGCTTTCATCGCCGCCTTCAGTCCAGACACGACGGCCTTTTTTACCCATAATGATCGCGGTGCCGGTATCCTGACACATAGGCAGCACGCCGCCAGCGGCAATATTGGCATTCTTCAGAAGATCATAGGCAACAAAACGGTCATTATCGGTTGCTTCCGGATCTTCCATAATATTGCTGAGCTGCTGCAGATGACCCGGACGCAGCAGATGGTTGATGTCGGCAAAAGCAGCTTCGGCCAGCAGACGCAGGCCTTCCTGTTCAACAGTCAGGATTTCCTGACCTTTGAATGTATCGACCGAGACATAATCAGATGTCAGTTTGCGATAGGGGGTTGTGTCCTCACCAAGCGGAAACATTCCGGTATTTACTTGCTCAGCCATATATCACCTTGTTCGCCGGTTTTGCCGCTGAGGTTTCAGCAGGCAGCCGGTCAGACGTAAGTTATCAGATGACGGGCTTTTAACGCTTGTGGCCGCTATTGCCACTGCGGCAGATTGATCTTTTTCTAAGTTTTGGCGGGAGAAGGGGCTTTGACCGCTAAAATTATATTTATTGTTAAAAGTTTCTAAATCACAATGGCACACACTATTGGGAATGAATCATTGCGGTGCCGGATCATTTCACCGTCCACTGCCTGCATAGCTTGTTTTGCTCGAGAACTGACGGACAGATATGACACTTTCGCTGAAATCCTTTCCCCTGATCGTAAGTTCTTCCATGCGCAATGCATTTTTTACAACGGCTATCACCGCTGTTACCGGTATTTCTGTGCTGGCTCCGGTGCAGTCAGCCAATGCAGCCAGCAATCTGATGGATTTGTTCCGTGAGAAGCGTGAGGCGCGTGAAATGCAGCGCCAGCAGATACAGCAGCCTGTTCAGCAGGTGCCGCAAGCCGCAGGCGCAGCGCGCACTGCCAAACCTGCCGGTGCCGCGCAGCCTGCCAAAACCGCAACTGCGCCTGTTAAGACTGTTGCGGTCAAAGGCCCGCAGATTTACGATTACAAGCCAGAAAAGCTGGTGAAAGTGGATTTCACCGCAGTTGATATGCAGCTGACCGCAGCCATTTCTGAGGATGAAGGTGGCTTGCTGCCGTCTGCCCTTTATGCTGAAGCCGCGGATTTTATCAGCACTCTGCCCCAGCGTGCCGATGGGCTGATTAATCCGGTTGCCAAAAAGACCGCAGTGCAAACAGACACAGCTCAGGTGACTGCTGTTCTGGATGCGATGAAAGCCACGGATGTTAAGGCTGAACAGTCTGTTGCAGAGGCAATTGTGTCCTTCTACGCAACCGAGCAGGCACTTCTGTGGTCTGACGGTCTGAATGTTTCTTCCCGCGCTGAAGATGTGCTGGCGCTGTTTGAACGGGCAGAAGAAGAAGGGCTGGTTCCTGCTGAATATGCGGTGAAAGTGCCTGATCTGGCCTTTGACGCTGCGCAAAAAGATCAGCGCATTCGTGAAATGGCAGCATTTGAAATCAATCTGACCGCACGGGCATTGCGCTATGCGCTGGATGCCGGCGAGGGGCGGGTGATTGCCAATCGCCTGAGCGGTTTCCATGATCTGCCGCGCAATCGCATCAAGCCGGAACTGGTGCTGAAAGCACTGGCTGCGGATGCTGAACCTGCGGAAACCTTGGCTGCTTTCAATCCGCAAAACAGCTATTATCAGAAGCTGAAAGCGCAGCTGGCTTCGATGAAGCCGGAAACAAAAAACACTGTTTGTATTGCAGCGGATACGCTGATTAAGCCGGGTCAGGACAATGCGGAACTGCCTAAAATTCTGGCGCTGATCGTACAAAAAGCACCGGCCGGTTATCTGAATAGCTATCAGGAGATGTTTGACCGTCACAAAGACGGGACACTTTATGATCCTGAGCTGGTGGCTGCGGTTAAAGATTATCAGAAACTGATGGGAAAAACGCCGGATGGTGTGATTGGTCGCGCGACCATCGCAGGCTTGCAGGGCGAAACATCTTCGGTCAAACGCGAGCGTATTCTCTATGCGATGGAACGCCTGCGCTGGCTGCCGCGTGATTTCGGTCAGCGCTATGTCTTCGTCAATCAACCTGCCTATCGTGCGCAATATTTCGATCAGGGTAAAGAGCAACTGGCAATGGACGTGGTGATCGGTTCACCGCGCAACCAGACGCATTTCTTCTATGACACAATCAGCACCGTGGTGTTTAACCCGTCATGGGGTGTGCCGCGCTCTATTGTAATGAATGAGATGATGCCGCGTATTCTGGCTGATTCCGGCTATCTTGACCGCAATAATTATGAAGTGATTGCCGGTGGCAAGCGCGTGGCTTCATCCTCGGTCAACTGGTCTGCGGTTGCGCAAGGTAAAGCACATGTTGGTGTGCGCCAGAAGCCGGGCCCGAATAATGCGCTGGGCGAGTTGAAGATTCTGTTCCCGAACAGCCACGATATCTATTTGCATGACACACCGTCAAAAGCAGCGTTCAAGCGGGATATGCGGGCGATCAGCCATGGCTGTATCCGTCTGGCCGATCCGCGTGCCATGGCTTCTGCGGTCATGAGTACCGGTGAGGAAAACCTGACCAAATATTTCGGCAAAAATGAGCGCGGTATCAAAGTGCCGTCCGGTGTGCCGATTTACCTGACCTATTTTACCGCGTGGCCGGATGAGGCGAGCGGTAAAATCCGTTATTATGACGATGTTTATGCGCGTGATGAAGGTCTGGCAAAGGCTTTCCAGAAAACGGAACAGAGTCGGGTAGCGGCAATGTAAATGTAAAAAAGGAGCAGTTCATTTGCTCCTTTTTTATTTTGTGGGCGGGATTTTTGCCGCTGTCGCAAACTCTTCACTTTAATATCGTTTGAAAATCCGGAAATTAACATCTGATTGGCCGAAGTCCTTTGCGTCCGGCAATCTGATTGGTTATCAATAGCGCGAAATTTCTGTAATACCGTTTCGGCTGATGAGGGCGGCGCGGTGTTGGCTCTACCGGTTTGTTTTACGCATTGTCTTTACGCAAAACCGCTTCGTCATTTTGCCGGACATGCTTTATGGAAGGATACTCCCAATGACAGCGATCATCGATATTGTCGGTCGTGAAATTCTCGACAGCCGCGGCAATCCGACTGTTGAAGTTGACGTGACACTGGAAGACGGTTCTTTTGGCCGTGCGGCTGTACCAAGCGGTGCATCAACCGGCGCTCACGAAGCAGTTGAACTGCGTGATGGCGGTACCCGTTACTTAGGTAAAGGCGTTGAACAAGCCGTTGAAGCCGTGAATGGTGCGATTTTTGATGCGCTGGCCGGTCATGAAGCGGAATATCAGATCGAAATCGACCAGACCATGATTGATCTGGACGGTACGCCAAATAAAAGCCGCCTCGGCGCCAATGCTATCCTCGGCGTTTCCCTCGCGGTTGCCAAAGCTGCTGCGCAGGCTTCCGGTCAGCCGCTTTATCGCTATGTTGGCGGTGCTAATGCCCATATCCTGCCGGTGCCGATGATGAACATCATCAATGGCGGCGCACATGCGGACAATCCGATTGATTTTCAGGAATTCATGATTCTGCCGGTCGGCGCATCTTCTCTGCGTGAAGCTGTGCGTTACGGTGCGGAAGTGTTCCACACACTGAAATCCCGCCTGAAAGCTGCCGGTCACAACACCAATGTCGGTGACGAGGGTGGTTTCGCTCCTAACCTGCTGAGTGCGGAAGCAGCGCTTGATTTCGTTATGGAATCGATTGCTAAAGCCGGTTTCAAACCAGGTGAAGAAATTGCAATCGGTCTGGATTGCGCCGCGACTGAATTCTTCAAAGGTGGTAACTATGTCTATGAAGGCGAGGGTGTAACCCGTACACCGCAGCAGCAGGCTGAATATCTGGCCAAGCTGGCCGCCGATTATCCGATCATCAGCATTGAAGATGGTATGTCGGAAGATGATTGGGCAGGCTGGAAGACCCTCACCGATCTGACAGGCAAGAAAACCCAGCTCGTTGGCGATGATCTGTTTGTAACCAATTCCGCACGTCTGCGTGATGGTATCAAGATGGGTGTTGCCAATTCCATTCTGGTTAAAGTCAACCAGATTGGCACACTGTCTGAAACCATGGATGCCGTGGAAACCGCTCATAAGAACGGCTACACCGCTGTGATGTCGCACCGCTCGGGCGAAACAGAAGATTCCACCATTGCGGATCTCGCTGTTGCCACCAATTGCGGCCAGATCAAAACCGGCTCGCTGGCACGTTCAGACCGGTTGGCAAAATACAACCAGCTGATCCGTATTGAAGAAGAGCTCGGCACACAGGCACGTTATGCCGGTCGTTCGGCTTTTAAAGGTCTGTAAGATCCTGTTTTGAGATAAATTAAGAAGAGGCCTGCATGAAAATGCAGGCCTTTTTTGTAATTAATGTCGCTTGTGGTCCGGTTCCGTAAGTCTCTGTTAAGGCTAATATGCTTTAAATAAATATCGGGTGGAATTTATCGTGTGTTGATAATTCCAGTCCTTATTTACGGGCAGATATCCGCGTATCGGATGCGTATTGCTCCAGAGGTGTGAGTATGTGGACAAAACAAAAGCGTAAAAGCATTAAAGGCCGCCTGATTGTGCCGGTTCTGGCTACGGCTTTTTTGTCCTATTTTGGTTTTCATGCTTATAATGGTGCCTATGGTATCTATTCCAAGGAACAATTGCTGGCGCAAACCGTTTCGCTCAATAAGCAGCTGACTGATCTGACCGAGCAGAGGGAGTCTCTGGAGCGACAGGTTTTGCAGCTTCGTGATGGTTCAATTGACAAGGATATTCTGGATGAGCAGGCGCGCCGTGCATTGAATCTGTCTCATGCGGATGAGGTTACAATTATTGTCGATCGCGGCAAAAAGACCAATTAACTGAATTGCAGTTAATTGGATGTTTTCTTATTATTTTCAATAACTTAAATAGTGCAAAATTAGCTGTTTAGACATATTGTAAGTTTGGCTGATGAGGTTTATTCTGCGCCCACCATAACAGGGAGCAAAATATGGCACCTAGGGCACAAAAAACTGCTGCGGGTAAATCGCAGGCAGCTCTGTCTAACACTCTCAAGGCACCCCAGCCTAACCAGTTCACCAAAGAAGAAGATCTTCACGCTTACCGTGAGATGCTGCTGATCCGTCGCTTCGAAGAAAAAGCCGGTCAGCTCTATGGTATGGGTTTCATCGGCGGTTTCTGTCACCTTTACATTGGTCAGGAAGCTGTTGTTGTCGGCATGCAGAAAGCCATGCAGGAAGGCGATCAGGTTATCACTGCCTATCGCGACCACGGTCACATGCTCGCAGCCGGTATGAGCGCGCGCGGCGTGATGGCTGAGCTGACCGGTCGTCGCGGCGGCTTGTCGAAAGGCAAGGGCGGCTCGATGCATATGTTCTCGAAAGAGAAACATTTCTATGGTGGTCACGGTATTGTTGGTGCGCAGGTGTCGCTCGGTACCGGTCTGGCTTTTGCAAACCGCTATCGCGGTAATGACAGCGTTTCCATCACCTATTTCGGTGACGGTGCTGCCAACCAGGGTCAGGTTTACGAAAGCTTCAACATGGCATCGCTGTGGAAGCTGCCTGTTGTATTTGTAATCGAAAACAACCGCTATGCGATGGGTACTGCTGTAACCCGCGCTTCGGCTGAAACCGATTTCTCCCGTCGCGGTCTGTCCTTCAATATTCCTGGTATTCAGGTTGACGGTATGGATGTGCGCGCTGTGAACGCCGCCAGTGAAGAAGCACTGGAATGGGCACGTTCCGGCAAGGGTCCGATTATTCTCGAAATGCAGACCTATCGTTACCGTGGTCACTCGATGTCCGATCCTGCGAAATACCGCAGCAAGGATGAAGTGCAGAAGATGCGCTCCGAGCATGATCCGATCGAGCAGGTTAAATACCGCATGATGGATAATGGCTGGTTCTCGGAAGATGACCTGAAGGCGATTGATAAGGAAGTTCGTGACATTGTTGCTGATTCAGCAGACTTTGCACAGAATGATCCGGAGCCGGATGCATCTGAACTCTACACTGATATTCTGCTGTAAGGAGCGAGCGCTATGCCTGTTGAAATTCTTATGCCAGCGCTCTCCCCGACAATGGAAGAGGGCAAACTCTCCAAATGGCTGAAAAAGGAAGGCGATAAAGTCGCTTCCGGTGATGTCATTGCCGAGATTGAAACCGATAAAGCGACCATGGAAGTGGAAGCTGTTGACGAAGGCACTATCGGCAAACTGCTGATTGCTGAAGGGACTGAAGGCGTTAAGGTAAACTCAGTGATTGCTGTGTTGCTGGCTGACGGTGAGAGCGCTGACAGCATTGGTGCAGCGGCTCCGGCTGCAGCGCCTGCCGTTGAGCAGCCGACCATGGTCACTTCGGAAGCACCTGTTGTTGCCGGTGAGAAGCCAGGTGCTTCAACGCCTGCCGCTCCTGCTGCGCCTAAAATCGAAGTTGCCAATGATCCGGATATTCCGGCTGGTACAAAGATGGTGCCGACCACTGTTCGTGACGCTCTGCGTGACGCAATGGCTGAAGAAATGCGCCGCGACCCTGACGTTTTCGTTATGGGTGAAGAAGTTGCTGAATATGAAGGTGCCTATAAGGTAACCAAAGGCCTGCTGGCTGAATTCGGTGACAAGCGCGTTGTCGATACACCAATCACCGAACACGGCTTTGCCGGTATCGCTGTTGGTGCTGCCTATACGGGTCTGCGTCCGATTGTTGAATTTATGACTTTCAACTTCGCCATGCAGGCGATTGACCAGATCATCAACTCTGCTGCCAAGACATTGTATATGTCCGGTGGTCAGATGGGTGCGCCTATGGTGTTCCGTGGCCCTTCGGGCGCGGCAGCGCGTGTTGGTGCACAGCACTCCCAGTGCTATGCGGCATGGTACAGCCATATTCCGGGTCTGAAAGTCATCATGCCTTATTCGGCTGCTGATGCTAAAGGTCTGCTCAAGGCTGCGATCCGTGATCCTAACCCGATCATCTTCCTTGAAAACGAAGTTATGTATGGTCACACATTTGATGTGCCGGACATTGAAGATTTCGTGCTGCCAATCGGCAAAGCCCGCATTCACAAAGTCGGTAAAGATGCGACCATCGTGTCCTTCGGTATCGGCATGACCTATGCGATCAAGGCAGCTGAAGAGCTGGCACAGCAGGGTATCGACGTTGAAATCATCGATCTGCGTACCATCCGTCCGATGGATATGCCGACTGTGATTGAATCGGTCAAAAAGACCGGCCGTCTGGTTACTGTTGAAGAAGGCTTCCCGCAGTCTTCCGTGGGTACAGAAATTGCAACCCGCGTGATGCAGCAGGCTTTCGACTATCTCGATGCGCCGATTATGACCATTGCCGGTAAAGACGTGCCGATGCCATATGCCGCCAACCTTGAAAAGCTGGCACTGCCATCGGTTGCGGAAGTTGTTGAGGCTGTTAAAGCTGTCACCTACGCTCGTTAAGGGGAAGATTAAACATGGCTATCAAAATCACGATGCCGGCTCTTTCTCCGACAATGGAAGAAGGTAATCTGGCAAAATGGCTGGTCAAAGAAGGCGATAAAGTCTCCGCAGGTGACGTTATTGCCGAGATCGAAACCGACAAGGCGACCATGGAAGTGGAAGCCGTTGATGAAGGTATCGTAGCCAAGCTGGTTGTGCCTGCCGGAACTGAAAGCGTGAAGGTCAATGCCCTGATCGCTGTTCTGGCGGAAGATGGTGAAGATGTTGCTGAAGCTGCGAAAGCAGCTTCAGGCGATGCACCTGCCGCAGCGCCAAAAGCTGAAGCCGCTGCACCAGTATCCGCCGCACCGGCACCGGTTGCTGCTGCTCCGGCAGCGACACCTGCACCTGCTGCGGCTGCTCCGGCTCCAGCTCCTGTTGCTAAAGGCGAGCGTCTGTTCGCTTCGCCGCTGGCACGTCGCGTTGCCAAGGATGCAGGCGTGGAACTGGCTGCTGTTTCCGGCACCGGTCCGCATGGCCGCATCATCCGCAAGGATGTTGAAGCTGCGATTGCTTCCGGCGTTAAAGCTCCTGCCAAGCCGGTTGCTTCTGCTGCTGCACCTCAGATTGCCGTTTCCGGCGCTTCGGATGAAGCCACCCTCAAAATGTTTGAGGAAGGTTCATACGAGCTGGTACCACATGACGGTATGCGCAAAACTATTGCGCGCCGCCTGATGGAATCCAAGCTGACTGTTCCGCATTTCTATCTGACGATTGATTGCGAACTGGATGCTCTGCTGGCGCTGCGTTCACAACTCAATGCTGCGGCACCACTGATCAAAACCGAAAAAGGTGAAGTGCCTGCTTACAAGCTTTCGGTCAATGATCTGGTCATCAAAGCAACAGCTCTGGCACTGCGCGACATTCCGGAAGCCAATGTTTCCTGGACTGATGCAGGCATGGTCAAGCACAAACATGCGGATGTCGGCGTTGCCGTTTCCATTCCGGGTGGCCTGATTACGCCAATCGTTCGTGGTGCAGAAACCAAGGCTCTGTCTGCCATCTCCAATGAGATGAAAGATCTGGCCAAGCGCGCCCGCGACCGTAAGCTGAAGCCTTCGGAATATCAGGGCGGCACCACTTCGGTGTCCAACCTCGGTATGTTCGGCGTCAAAGACTTCGCAGCGATCATCAACCCGCCACATGCAACAATCTTTGCAGTTGGTGCCGGTGAACAGCGCGCAGTTGTCAAAAACGGCGAACTGGCTGTAGCAACCGTAATGTCCGTCACGCTTTCCACTGACCACCGCGCCGTTGATGGTGCGCTGGCTGCGGAACTGGCGAAGGTTTTCAAGAACTATATTGAAAACCCGCTCGGCATGCTGGTCTAAGAAAAGACAGGCGCCTCAGATTTCTGGGGCGCCGTTGCTTTCCCGCAAAAGGCGCGAACATGAAATCAGTTTTATGTTTTGGTGATTCACTGACATGGGGCTATCAGGCACCGGATGGTGCACGTCTGCCGCTTGAGGATCGCTGGCCGTCTGTTTTGCAGAAAGGCCTTGGTGCTCAGGCGCATGTGATT
Organism: Pseudochrobactrum sp. XF203; assembly: GCF_020341615.1. Lineage (NCBI taxonomy): Bacteria > Pseudomonadati > Pseudomonadota > Alphaproteobacteria > Hyphomicrobiales > Brucellaceae > Pseudochrobactrum > Pseudochrobactrum sp. XF203. The sequence goes on from NZ_CP084392.1 coordinate 1,380,961, forward strand.
GCTGAAGGGCTGAACGGCCGCACCACTGCTTTTGACGATTATACCGCGCCGGAAGACCGCAACGGTTCACGCATTCTCCCGACATTGCTGGGTACCCATGCACCGCTTGATCTGGTGATTATTCTGCTCGGCAGCAATGATATGAAACCGCAGGTCGTTGGTGATGCTTTTTCCAGCCATTGCGGTATGCGCAGACTGATCCAGATCATCCGCAATCATCCCTATCGCGAAGGTTATGCGGTGCCGGATATTCTGATTGTGGCTCCGCCGCATATCACTGAGAGTGCTGATCCGTTTTTTGCCTCGCTCTTTGCTGGTGGTATTACGGAATCGCGCAAGCTGGGGCTGCTCTTGTCAGATCTGGCGGATGAAATGGAATGCAGCTTCTTTGATGCATCCGGCGTTGCGAAAACCACGCCGTTGGATGGTGTGCATCTGGATGCGGAAAATACACGGGCTATCGGCAAGGCGCTTGAGCCTGTTGTGCGCCTGATCTTGGGTTTGTAGTTATAAGAGCGTATCCCGAAAAGTGTGAAGCGGTTTTCGGACAAGATACGCGAAAACCAATAGATATAATGAATGATGCGCCGGTAACCGGCATAGAAACCATTCAAGGAGAATGAGCGTGTCCAACAATTACGACGTTATCGTGGTCGGTTCCGGTCCCGGCGGTTATGTAACTGCTATCCGTGCCGCTCAGCTCGGACTTAAAACCGCGATTGTTGAACGTGAGCATCTTGGCGGTATCTGCCTCAATTGGGGCTGTATCCCGACCAAAGCTCTGCTGCGCTCGGCTGAAATTCTGCATTTCGGTGAAAATGCCAAGGATTACGGCCTGATGCTCGAAGGTAAAATCAGCGCGGATGTGAAGGCAGTTGTTGCCCGTTCGCGCGGTGTGTCAGCGCGCCTCAATGGCGGCGTTGCCTTCCTGATGAAGAAGAACAAGATCGATGTGATCTGGGGTGAAGCCAAAGTTACCAAAGGCGCATCCGCCGGTAAGCCTGCTGAAATCGTAGTTTCCAAAACCACCAAACAGCCAATGCTGCCACAAAATCCGGTGCCTAAAGGCGTTTTGGGTGAGGGTACTTACACAGCCAAACACATTATTCTGGCAACCGGTGCGCGCCCTCGTGCGCTGCCTGGCATTGAGCCGGATGGCAAGCTGATCTGGACCTATTTCGAAGCAATGGTTCCGCAAGAACTGCCAAAGAGCCTGCTGGTTATGGGCTCCGGCGCAATTGGTATCGAATTCGCTTCCTTCTACCGTACCATGGGCGTTGACGTGACTGTTGTTGAAGTCATGAAAAACATCATGCCGGTTGAAGATGCGGAAATCTCTACCTTTGCCCGTAAGCTGCTTGAAAAGCAGGGCATGAAGATCATCACCGAAGCCAAAGTGACCAAAGTGGTCAAAGGCGCGAATTCAGTCACCGCCAGCGTTGAAACCAATGATGGTAAGGTGCAGGAAATCACTGCTGATCGCATGATCTCGGCTGTCGGTGTTGTCGGCAATATTGAAAATCTTGGTCTTGAAGCACTCGGCGTTAAAACTGATCGCGGTTGCGTGGTGATTGACGGTTACGGCAAGACCAATGTCGAAGGTATTTATGCAATCGGCGACGTTGCCGGTCCTCCGATGCTGGCACACAAAGCCGAGCATGAAGGTGTTATCTGCGTTGAGAAGATTGCCGGTGTGCCGAATGTTCATGCGCTGGATAAGGGCAAAATTCCGGGCTGCACCTATTGCAACCCGCAGGTTGCATCCGTTGGTCTGACCGAAGCCAAAGCCAAAGAACAGGGCTTTGATATCCGCGTTGGCCGCTACCAGTTTGCTGCAAACGGTAAAGCAATTGCGCTGGGCGAAGATCAGGGTCTGGTTAAGACCATTTTCGACAAGAAGACCGGCCAGTTGCTCGGCGCACACATGGTTGGCGCTGAAGTCACCGAACTCATTCAGGGCTTCGTGATTGCAATGAATCTCGAAACCACTGAAGAAGAGCTGATGCATTCCGTATTCCCGCATCCTACCTTATCAGAAATGATGAAGGAAAGCGTGCTGGATGCCTATGGCAAAGTTCTGAACGCTTAATATCTATTCCGGCCTGATGATAAAATTCAGGCCGGTTTCACTCTTGAAAAGGATCGCAATTGCCGCTGATTAAAGACGGATCACCCTATCGCAAAGCCGCGCTGACAGTGCTGAAATATTCAACACTGATTGGTCTGGGGCTTGGTTTTGGTGTATCGACGCTCAGCTTTCTGTCCGGCAATGTGATTTCAATCAATGGCTATGCACTCTCGGGCTGGTATGGCGTGTGGAGTGTAACACTGGCGCTGGGGCTGGCCGGATTTTGTTTCGGCCTGATCTGGGCACTGGTATTCAAGGCAATCGGTGAAGCAGCGCGACGTTGAGACCGGTTGTATATAAAAGCTGACGGCTTATATGAGCTGTTATCAGTTTTGATAAGAGCAGGGTTTGAAGCTTGTAGTTTACCTTGTTCGTCCTGCCTGATAAACAGGCGCAATATTCTGGCCGGACTTTCCGGTGTTACGAAATCTGAAGGCCGCAACGGCCGTTTTGGGAAAGACATATGGTTACGCTTCTGGACACCGTTAACGACGACAGAAAACGCCTTCGTCATCCTGAGAAGGCCAACCGGCCCGACACAGCACTTTTGAAAAAGCCTGACTGGATTCGCGTGAAAGCTCCGACTTCGCGCGGCTATGGCGAGACCCGCGATATTGTGCGCTCTAACAAGCTTGTCACAGTATGCGAGGAAGCCGGCTGCCCGAATATCGGCGAGTGCTGGGACAAAAAACACGCGACATTCATGATCATGGGTGAAATCTGCACCCGTGCCTGCGCGTTCTGTAACGTATCAACCGGCATCCCGACCAATCTCGACCCGAATGAGCCGGAAAATGTGGCCAAGGCCGTGAAGCAGATGGGGCTGACCCATGTGGTTATCACCTCCGTTGACCGTGATGATCTGGCCGATGGCGGTGCACAGCATTTTGCTGAAGTGATTCACGCAATCCGTGCTGCCAGCCCGCAGACCACGATTGAAATTCTGACACCTGATTTCCTGCGTAAGGAAGGTGCTTTGGAGATCGTTGTTAAGGCGCGTCCGGATGTGTTCAACCACAATCTGGAAACAGTGCCGTCCAACTATCTGAAGGTGCGTCCGGGTGCCCGTTACTTCCACTCCCTGCGTCTGTTGCAGCGTGTGAAAGAACTCGATCCGACCATTTTCACCAAATCCGGTATCATGGTTGGTCTGGGTGAAGAGCGTAATGAAGTGCTCCAGCTGATGGATGATCTGCGCTCGGCTGATGTGGATTTCATGACCATTGGTCAATATCTGCAGCCAACTCGTAAGCATCATGCGGTTATCCGTTATGTGACACCGGACGAGTTCAAGTCCTTTGCCACAATCGGTAAAACCAAAGGCTTCCTGCTAGTTGCTTCCAGCCCGCTGACACGCTCTTCGCACCATGCGGGTGATGATTTTGCCAAGCTGCGTGCCGCCCGTGAAGCGCTGATCGCCAGCCGTAACTAAAACTTATAGACCATGCCGCAATTTACTGCCACACGTCAGGTTCAACACCGCGCGGAGCAAATGTTTGCTCTGGTCGCGGATGTTGAAACTTATCCGCAATTTGTCCCGATGTGTGAAGCATTGACCATCCGCTCGCGTAAAGAGCGCGATGGCAAGACATTACTGGTGGCCGACATGACTGTCGGCTACAAACTCATCCGTGAGACATTCACCACTCAGGTGCTGCTCAAGCCGGATGAGCGGGTGATTGAAGTCAAATATATTGACGGCCCGTTCCGCTATCTCGACAATCGCTGGACATTTGTACCGGTCGGTGATGGTACGCATAGCGATGTGGATTTTTTCATTGATTATGAATTTAAGAGCCGCACGCTTGGTCTGGTAATGGGCTCAATGTTTGATCTGGCTTTCCGCAAATTTGCGGAAGCTTTTGAAAAACGCGCCGATCAGATTTATGGCATCAAAACCGGCGATGCGATTAAGTAATTAAAATTACTCAGACAGTCTTTGCAGAACCAAATCCAGTGCAGCATGCACTGTAGCTAAACGGATGGCTTCGCGCGATTGGTCGCCGAAGCGGCACTCCAGATGCAAGGTTTCAAAACCCTGTCTCGCACAGGCAATATGCACCAGTCCGACAGGTTTTTCAGCGCTGCCGCCTGAAGGGCCTGCAACGCCGGTGACTGCAATGCTGATGCTGGCCTGCGGGGCATGTTTCAGCGCACCTTCAGCCATGGCAATAGCGACAGGTTTCGACACTGCACCAAAATCACGGAGCAGGCTTTGAGGAACACCAATCAGCGAGGCTTTGGCTTCATTGCTATAGGTGACAAAGCCGCAATCAACGACATCGGACGAACCGGCTATGTCGGTTAGTGCGGCGGCAATCATGCCGCCGGTGCAGGATTCGGCAGTGGTAATCATGAGCTGCGCCTTGCGGCAGGCATCAAGAACGGCGAGAGCCTGCTCTGTTGATTTATTATTGCACATGTTCTTGTCCCAAAACCGCTGCCCACTTTTGGGGAACATGTTGTGCAATCAAACTCATGATCTTCTTCCTTTATGCGGGCACTTCACCCGGATAGATAACGCTGACAGTCACGATAGAGGCGATGCCTTCCTTGCGGCCGACAAAGCCCATTTTCTCGTTGGTCGTGGCTTTGACCGAAACACGGTCGGCGCTCACGCCGAGCATATCGCTGAGTTCTGCGGTCATAGCTTCCCGATGCGGGCCAATTTTCGGTTCTTCGGCAATCAGTGTAATATCGGCATTGGCAATACGTCCACCGGCTTTGCGCACGGTTTTAACTGCAAACTCAACAAATTGCCGTGAGGCTGCGCCTTTCCACTGCGGATCGGATGGCGGGAAATGCGTGCCGATGTCACCTGCGCCGCGAGTGGCAAGCAGGGCATCCGTCAGCGCATGCAGCGCCACATCGGCATCGGAATGACCGTTGAGTTTATGTGTATGCGGAATTTTCACGCCGCAAAGCCACACATGGTCGCCCTCTTCGAAACTATGCACGTCATAACCATTGCCCGTGCGGATGTCCGGAAACGCAACCATATCCTGACGCAAGCGCTGATCTGCCATTTCAATATCCTTTGCCCATGTAATTTTAGTGTTGTCGGCTGAGCCTTCGACAACACGAACAGGAATGCTCTGCCATTCTGCAATGGCGGCATCATCGGTGAAATCTGTGCGTCCCAATGCAAATGCTGCATTATGCGCATCGAGAATTGGCACGAACGGAAAACTCTGCGGTGTCTGCGCAGCAAATAGTCCTGCGCGCGGTACGGTTTTGGTGACCAATGCATCGCCGCCGGCCTGTTTCAGCGTGTCGGAAACGGCAAGCGCAGGCAACACGCCGGTTTGCGGGTGCAGGGCAATCATAATGCGCTTGAGCAGACCTTCCGTGATGAAAGGACGCACGCCGTCATGGATCATCACATAATCCGGCGTATCATCGCACAAAGCGAGCAGGCCGAGGCGGGTGGATTCCTGTCGTGTCGGGCCGCCGGTCACAAGCTTCAGGCGCGAGGCGTCAATCTCAGCGCGTTTCAGCGCAGCATGATAAAGATCGTGATCGTCGGCATGGATGACCACAACAACGGGCGAAATCTGCTCGCAAGCCAAAAAAGTACGTAAAGTATGCGCCAGCACGGCCTGACCGCCGATGCGGCGATATTGTTTAGGGCCTTCGGTGCTCTGACCGGCGCGTTCTCCGCGTCCTGCGGCGACTATAACTGCTGCTGTGCGAATGAGAAAAGCCTTTCCGAGCTGTCACACCTCTGTTTATAGCGAATACCGCCTTGATAAACGAAATGCTAGAGCATTTCACAGTCAAGTTTGTACAGCTTGACGACAGTGATAATGCGATCATTAAAGAATCTAGAGCGACCTTTGTGCGCCCAAGAGGGCGCACGGCGCTCTAGTGATGTTTTTTTGATAATGGATTCATCGGTTAATCGCATTGCGACGAATCCGCTTTTTCTTGCATGAAGATGATAAAACCTATAAATCTGCTTAAAGTTTGAGCGTTTTTAATATTGCACAATTTTTAGGCTGATGATGATGACTGCAACCCTGCCATTGAAAATCGGACCGGTGGAAATCCGCAATCGCGTATTTCTGGCGCCGATGTCCGGCGTATCCGATCTGCCGTTTCGTCGTCGGGCATGGGAGGCCGGTGCAGGGCTGGTTGTTTCCGAAATGGTGGCCAGTGCGGAGCTGTGCAATCATCATTCTGAAAGCCGCAAGCGGATGGAGCGCGGTGATCTGCAAACCCATGTGGTGCAGCTTGCAGGCCGTGAAGCGCATTGGATGGGCGAGGCCGCCAAGATCGCTGAAGGTGAAGGCGCGGATATTGTCGATATCAATATGGGCTGCCCTGCCAAGAAGGTGACAGGCGGTTATTCCGGTTCGGCGCTCATGCGTGATCTCGACCATGCGCTGACACTGATTGAAGCAACCGTGCAGGCGGTGAAAGTGCCGGTTACGCTGAAAATGCGGCTTGGTTGGGATCAGGACTCCATTAATGCACCGGAACTGGCGCAACGTGCCGTTGATGCCGGTGTGCAGATGATTACCGTGCATGGCCGCACGCGCTGTCAGTTCTATACTGGTCATGCCGATTGGGATGCGATACGCGCCGTGCGTGAGGCAATTTCTGTGCCGCTTGTTGCCAATGGCGATGTCGGCAGTGCTGCCGATGTGCAGGAAATTATGCGCCGCTCCGGTGCCGATGCGGTGATGATCGGCCGTGCCGCCTATGGTCAGCCTTGGCTGGCGGGGCAGGTGGCAAGCGAACTGAATGGTTTGCCACATGGTGCCGCGCCGCTAAACTTAAGCGATTATATTCTAGCGCATTATCACGCCATGCTGGAACATTATGGTGAGAAAACCGGTATCCGCCATGCCCGCAAACATCTGGGCTGGTATATGGAACGTCATACGTCAAATGTGCCGGATACGGTCAAAAAGGCGCTGATGACCTCAGGCAATGCGCAAGAAGTATCAGGCATTCTCACGGATATTTTTACCGGCCTGACACCGGCCGCAGGGGCGAAATCCCTGAAGGATGCCGCCTGATGGACGCTGCTGCATTCTCTTTGTCCGATCATGTGCTGAATACATTGCCGCAAGCCGTGATAATGGCGGATGCTGCGGGACAGATTATTTACGCGAATGCGCAGGCTGAGGTGTTTTTCCGCTCCAGTGCGGGAATCTTGAAGCGTCATGGTCTCAATTATTTTCTGCCGCCTGCAAGCCCGCTGATCGGACTGATTGCGCAGGTTATTCAAAGCGGTACAGCGGTTAATGAATATCATATTGATCTGTCATCGCCGCGTATGGGCACTGAGCGCATGGTGGATGTGCAGGTAACACCGGTCAGTGAAATACCGGATCAGGTTGTTATCCTGTTTAAAGAAACAGCTATGGCGGAGAAACTCAATCGCCAGATGAGCCATCGCGGTGCGGCACGTTCTGTTACCGGTCTGGCGGCAATGCTGGCGCATGAAATCAAAAATCCGCTTTCGGGTATTCGCGGTGCGGCGCAATTACTGGAAATGTCGGCACGCGATGCGGCCAATGAGTCCGACTGCGAACTGACACAGCTGATCCGTGATGAAGCTGACCGTATAGTCGCACTGGTCGATCGGATGAATGTGTTTTCCGACGAGCGTCCGATTGAGCGCTCTGCTGTCAATCTGCATACGGTACTGGGGCATGTTAAAACGCTGGCGAGCCACGGCTTTGCATCTCATGTCACGATCCGCGAGGATTATGATCCGTCCCTGCCGCGTGTCTGGGGTAATCGCGATCAGCTGATACAGGTGTTTCTAAACCTGATTAAAAATGCTGCCGAAGCGATTGAGCCGGAAGAACGCACGGGGCGTAAAGGTGAGATCCTGCTGACCTCTGCCTATAAAGCGGGCATGCATATGATTGTACCGGCGACGGGCGAGCGCCTGTCTCTGCCGCTGGAATATTGCGTGATTGATAATGGCGGCGGTGTCGCACCGGATATTCTGCCGATCCTGTTTGACCCGTTTATCACGACCAAAACCAATGGCTCAGGTCTGGGTTTGCCTTTGGTTGCCAAGATCATTGCCGATCATGGCGGTATGATTGAATGCGAAAGTTTCTCCGGAAAAACCATTTTCCGTATTCTGTTGCCGATCTGGAAACAGGACAGTACTGTTGTTTAAATTTAAATATTAAAATATCGATCTAATATGATGTAATATTATATTTATCTGCGTGGGAGTGATGCATTGAATGAACCGGTAATCATCGTTGCGGAAGATGATGCAGCCATGCGCACAGTGCTTAATCAGGCGCTGAGCAGAGCAGGTTATGCTGTGCGTCTTGCCAGTAATCGTGCGGCGCTTTGGGCGCTGATTACGAGCGGCGAAGGTGATCTGGTTATCAGCGATGTGAATATGCCGGATGGTTCGGTGTTCGAAATTCTGCCGCGCATCCGCAAAGCGCGCCCCGACCTGCCGGTAGTGGTGATGAGTGCGCAGAATACTTTCATGACCGCAATCCGCGCCTCGGAAGCCGGTGCCTATGATTATCTGCCGAAACCTTTTGACCTGAGCGAGATGGTGAGCCTGCTGCGGCGTGCGCTGTCCGAACCAAAGCCGGTGCAGGCAAAGCAGGATGTGGACGAGCAGGCAGAGAATATGCCGCTCGTTGGTCGCTCAGTGGCGATGCAGGATGTCTATCGTGTGCTGGCACGCATGATGCAGACTGATCTGACACTGATGATTACAGGGGAATCCGGCACGGGTAAGGAGCTGGTTGCCCGCGCTTTGCATGAATATGGCCGCCGCCGTAACGGGCCTTTTGTGGCGATCAATATGGCAGCTATCCCGCGTGATCTGATTGAATCTGAATTATTCGGCCATGAGAAAGGTGCCTTTACCGGCGCGCAGCAGCGTTTTTCAGGGCGCTTTGAACAGGCCAATGGCGGTACGCTGTTTCTCGATGAAATCGGTGATATGCCGATGGAAGCGCAGACGCGTTTGCTGCGCGTGCTCCAGCAGGGCGAATATATGACCGTTGGCGGGCGCACGCCGATTAAAACCGATGTGCGTATTGTGGCCGCGACCAATAAAGATTTGCTCAAAGCAATTCATAAAGGACAGTTCCGCGAGGATTTATACTACCGGCTCAATGTGGTGCCGCTGCGTATGCCGCCGCTGCGTGAGCGCAGCGAGGATGTGCCGGATCTGGTGCAGCATTTCTTCCGGCTGGTGGAAAAGGAAGGTCTGCCGCCAAAGCAGATCAGTGCCGAGGGTTTTACAGCGCTGCGTCATTACACATGGCCGGGCAATGTGCGCGAACTGGAAAATCTGGTGCGTAGACTTGCAGCACTCTATCCGCAGGATGAGATTAATGTGGAGATTATCCGTCACGAATTGCAGCATCTGCCACCGTCATTACAGGCTGATGAAACAGGGCTGAAAGCGGATCAGATCACTAACTTACGTGAGGCGACGGAAATTTATCTGCGTCAGTATTTCGCCTCCTTCAACGGTGAACTGCCGCCGCAGGGGCTATACGACCGGATTTTGCACGAGATTGAATATCCGCTGCTGGCTGCAAGCCTGACAGCCACATCCGGCAATCAGATCAAGGCCGCAGAATTGCTGGGTTTGAACCGCAACACGCTGCGCAAAAAAATCCGCGATCACGACCTCAATATCTTCAAGAATAGCTAATATAGCCAGAGTTATCGCGATAACGTTGCATATGTGCAACATTCTGTTGCATGACGGCAACGGTTTATAATAGATTAACGAAATGGATAAGACGAGTCTGCTTGAGTGGTTACGCGAATTTAAACCTGCACGGGTGAGTGAACAAAGACGTTTGCTGGCTCTGCCGGGTGTGATCATTGTTGTCCTGTCGATTATTGCATCACTTGTCTCCTTTCTGATTATGATCGGTGTCACGCCGATTGTTCCTGATCTGCATGTGACGCTGACGCTGATTATCATCAATGTGGTTCTGGTCGTCAGCCTGCTGGCACTGATTATCCGCGAGATTTTCCGCATCACACAGGCGCGCCGTCATGGCCGTGCTGCCGCGCGTTTACATGTGCGCATTGTGGCGCTGTTCTCACTGATTGCAGCGGTTCCGGCGATTGTTGTGGCGATTGTCGCCAGCGTAACGCTCAATCTCGGGCTGGATCGCTGGTTTGAAACCAATACGCGCAATATCGTCAATTCATCGATCAGCCTTGCCAATGGTTATATCAATGAAACCGCGCGTAACCTGCAAAGCACGACCTATTCCATGCTGCAGGATATGGATGCGCAACGCACGCTCTATAGTCTCGACCGTAACGGTTTTGTGCAGCTGATGACCTTGCAGGCGCTGGGGCGCGGTTTGCTCGGCGCGCAGTTATTGCGCGAAGACGGCTCGATTGCCTTGCGCAGCGAGCAGGGCGGCGCAAATCTGCCGCAACCACCGTCAGAGGCGGTTGAAACGGCACGGGACGGTAATCCGGTGATTATTCCGCCGGGTCCGACCAGCAACTTCGTTGGCGCAATTATCAAGATGCGTGAGATACCCGATGTGTATCTCTACACCGTACGTGCTGTTGATGCGCAAATTCTCGATTCCATGCGCCTGATGGAGGCTAATACCAAGCGCTATCAGGATATGGAGGCGAACCGTATCCCGACGCAGGTTATCTTTGCGCTGCTCTATTTCGGCCTGATGCTGATTGTTTTGCTGCCGGCGATCTGGACAGGTATTGCTGTGGCAGACCGTCTGGTGCGGCCGATCCGCCAGCTGATCGGCGCTGCTGATGAAGTGGCTGTCGGTAATCTGGATATTTCCGTACCGGTACGCTCCAGCGACGGTGATCTCGGCGCATTGTCCGGCACTTTCAATAACATGGTTGCCGAGCTGAAAAGCCAGCGCACCGATCTTTTGGCCGCTAAAGACCAGATTGATGAGCGCCGCCGCTTCTCCGAGGCTGTGTTGTCCGGTGTTACCGCCGCGGTGATCGGGGTGGATACGCTGGGGCTGATTAATATCGTCAACCGCTCGGCAGAGCAGATGTTCTGCCTTGAGCCCGATGAGGTTATCGGTACCAGCCTGAGTACGCATATTCCGGAAATCGGACAGGTCTTTGAAGTGGCGCATGATTCCGGCCGTGCGGTTTACCGCGAGCAGGTCTCGATGATGCGCGGCGGGCTGACCCGTACCTTCAATGTGCAGATCACGATTGAGGACGGCACGGGTGATGAACGCTCCTATGTGGTTACAATTGATGATATTACTGATCTGGTACAGGCGCAGCGCTCAACGGCATGGGCCGATGTGGCGCGGCGTATCGCCCATGAAATCAAAAACCCGCTGACACCGATCCAGCTTTCTGCCGAGCGTATCCGCCGCCGTTATGGCAAGGTTATTACCGAAGATCGTGAGGTTTTCGACCAGTGCGTGGAAACGATTATCCGTCAAGTCGGCGATATTGGTCGTATGGTGGATGAATTCTCGTCCTTTGCACGGATGCCGAAGCCGAAAATGGAAACCATTGATTTGCGGGATTCGCTGAAAGAAGCCGCATTCTTGGTGGAAGTCAGCCGCAGTGAGATCAGTTTTGAGCAGCAGTTGAGTGAAGTGCCGCTTTATGGCCATTTTGACAGTCGTCTGCTTGGACAGGCTTTTGGTAACATTATCAAAAATGCCAGCGAGGCTATTGAAGCGGTTACGGATGAAGATAATTATCACGGACATATTCTGCTGAAAGCCTATCAGGACAAGGATCAGCTGATTGTCGATGTGATTGATAACGGCAAAGGCCTGCCCGGTGATAACCGGCAGCGGCTGCTGGAGCCTTATATGACAACGCGTGAAAAAGGCACCGGCCTTGGCCTCGCTATTGTCAGAAAAATCGTTGAGGATCACGGCGGGCATATGGAACTGCATGATGCACCGGCTGATTTCTATCAGGGCAGAGGTGCGATGATCCGTATGGTTTTCCCTGCAACGCCGCCGGAAATGGCAGGGACACAGACAAATGAGGAGTTGCAGGCATGACAGACAGATGCAGGCAGCTGAATGATAAATACCTGCGGATAGATCACTTTGTGGTAAATCTGCAGGATAATGGGAACAAGGCAGGTGGATTAAATGGCTTCTGATATTCTCGTCGTTGATGATGAAACGGACATCCGTGATCTGGTTGCTGGTATTTTAAGCGACGAAGGTCACGAAACCCGCACAGCTTTTGATGCGGACAGCGCATTGGCCGCGATCAATGATCGTGTGCCGCGGCTGATTTTTCTGGATATATGGTTGCAGGGCAGCCGTCTGGACGGGCTGGCATTGCTGGATGAAATCAAGAAACTGCATCCGGATCTGCCGGTGGTGATGATCTCCGGTCACGGTAATATTGAAACTGCTGTCTCGGCTATCCGTCGCGGCGCTTATGATTTCATTGAAAAGCCGTTCAAGGCAGATCGTCTGATCCTCGTGGCAGAGCGGGCACTGGAAACATCAAACCTTAAGCGCGAAGTTTCTAACTTACGCAAACGCTCCGGTGAGACATTCGAACTGCTGGGTAATTCGCTGGCGATGAACCAGTTGCGCCAGACTATCGAACGCGTGGCACCGACCAACAGCCGTATCATGATTACCGGCCCTTCGGGTTCGGGTAAGGAAATGGTGGCACGTGCCATTCATGGACAGTCGAGCCGTGCTAACGGGCCTTTTGTGACTGTGAATGCCGCTGCTATTACACCGGAACGTATGGAAATCGAGCTTTTCGGCACCGAAATGGATGGCGGGGAACGCAAGGTCGGCGCACTGGAAGAGGCGCATGGCGGTATTCTCTATCTCGACGAAATTGCCGATATGCCGCGTGAAACCCAGAACAAGATTTTGCGTGTTCTGGTTGACCAGCAGTTTGAACGTGTAGGCGGAACCAAGCGCGTGAAGGTTGATGTGCGTATCATTTCTTCGACCGCGCAGAATCTTGAAGGCATGATTGCCGAAGGTCTGTTCCGCGAAGATCTGTTCCATCGTCTGGCCGTTGTTCCGGTGCAGGTGCCGCCATTGGCACAGCGCCGCGATGATATTCCGTCGCTGGTGTCCTTCTTCATCAATCAGGTGGCTGAACAGGCCGGTATCAAACCGCGCCGTATCAGCGATGATGCGATGGCGGTTCTGCAATCCCATAGCTGGCCCGGCAATGTGCGTCAGCTGCGTAACAATGTGGAACGCTTGATGATTTTGGCGCGCGGCGATGATGTGGATGCGCCGGTAACGGCTGATCTGCTGCCGGCGGAAATCGGTGATACGCTGCCGCGCACACCGACTGATTCCGATCAGCATATTATGGCGCTGCCGCTGCGCGAAGCGCGTGAAATGTTTGAAAAGGAATATCTGGTCGCACAGATCAACCGTTTCAGCGGTAATATTTCACGCACGGCTGAGTTTGTGGGTATGGAGCGTTCCGCTCTGCACCGTAAACTCAAGTCGCTCGGAGTGTAATTATGCGGATCATTATCTGCGGTGCCGGTCAGGTCGGCTTCGGTATTGCTGAGCGGCTCGCTGCGGAACATAACGATGTGTCGGTGATTGATACATCGGAAAAGCTGATCCACGCCGTGCGTGATCTGCTTGATGTGCGTGGTTTTGTCGGTCACGGCTCGCATCCGGATGTACTGGAAGCGGCCGGTGCCGATGAAGCGGATATGATTATCGCCGTCACGCTTTACGACGAGATCAATATGGTGGCCTGTCAGGTTGCCCATTCGCTGTTTAATGTGCCGACCAAAATTGCCCGTATCCGCGCACAGACCTATCTGCAAAAGCAGTATCAGGAGATGTTCTCGCGCGATAATATGCCGATCGATGTGGTGATCTCGCCGGAACTGGAAGTCGGCGACATGGTGCTGCGCCGTATCGCTTTGCCGGGTGCTTCCGATGTGTTGCGCTTTGCCGATGACAAAGTGGTCGCTTTTGCCATTGAATGTATGGAAGACTGCCCGATCATCAACACGCCGCTGAAACAGCTGACCGATCTGTTTCCAGATCTGCCGTCAACGGTGGTCGGCGTGGTGCGTAATGACAAGCTTTTTGTGCCGCATTCCGAGGATCATCTGCTTGCAGGCGATCTGGCCTATGTGGTGACAACGGTAGAGCAGGTGCGCCGTACGCTCGGCCTGTTCGGTCATGATAAACCTGAGGCGCGGCGGATCATTATCGCCGGTGGCGGTAATATCGGGCTCTATGTCGCGAAAAAGATGGAAGAGCGCCAGCCGCATACGCGGCTGAAGATCATTGAACATAATCGTGAGCGTTCAGCCTTTGTGGCTGATGAGCTGGATAAGACGATTGTTCTGAACGGCAGTGCGCTGGATCAGGAATTGCTGCGCGAGGCGGAAGTTCAGGATGCTGATCTGATGGTGGCACTGACCAATCAGGATCAGGCGAATATTCTGTCCGGCATTATGGCCAAGCGCCTTGGCTGCAAGTCGAATATGGTGCTGATTAATAATTCTGCCTATCAGGAATTCATCCATACGGTTGGTATTGATTCTTATGTCAGTCCGAAGAATGTGACGATTTCCAAGATTCTGCAGCAGGTGCGGCGCGGGCGTATACGCTCGGTGCATAGTGTCTATGACGGGCGGGCGGAGCTGATTGAGGCGGAAGCCCTTGAAACTTCACCATTAGTCGGCGCGCCATTGCGTAATATCGACCTGCCGGCCGGTTTGCGGGTGGGGGCGGTTTACCGTGACGGAAAAGTTATTAAGCCGCATGGCGATCTGCATATTCGCCGCAATGATCGCGTAGTGATGTTTGCGACAAGTGATGCGGTGAAGCACGTAGAACAGATGTTCCGCGTGAGTCTCGATTTCTTTTAAGCGCCTCATTTTAAAATTGAGTATGTTTTATGGATATTTGTACATTCTGGTACGGCAGCCAATTACGGCCGGTGGATCATATGTGCCTGACTTCCATGGTCAGAACCGGACAACGGGTTAAGCTGTTCAGCTATCAGCCCGTCGAAAATCTGCCGGAAGGCGTGGAGCAGCATGATGCCGCAACGATCATGCCGATTGAATCATTTCGCCGTCTTGATCCCGGTTTTCCGAACCTGAAAGATAATCTGACGATTGTTCAGTTCAGCGATATTTTTCGCATCAATCTGATGAAACATCGTCAGGGCGTGTGGCTGGATACGGATGTCTATCTGCATAAGCAGTTCCATCCGGATGCATCCAAACCCTATCTGGCGCGTGAAAACAGGGAGCGCGTCGGCGTTTCGGCTTTGTATTTCCCGCCCGATCATCCGGTGATTGCCGAATTTGATGCCTATATGGCCGGTGATTATCCGCTGCCGAAATGGCTCGGTTTGCGCAGACGGGTTTTGCGCCCGCTCTGGTACCGCCTTATCGGCAAGGAAGTGACCCCTGCAATGATCGGCATTACCATTTTTGGCAATGACGGTATTTCAAGGCTGGCCAAGAAATATGGCTGTTTCAATGATGCGGCGCCCAAAGAAAGTTTTTACTACTGGACGGCGCGTGACTGCCTGAACATTTTTGATCCGAAATATGGTCTGGAACCGCTGGACCATCCTGAATTTATTGGTTTTCATGTGCATCGCAAAAGTCCGGAAGAGCTGGTTGCGCGCAAGGGCAGCTTTTATGAATGGATGCTGAAGCAGACAGGTGAGCTGACGGAGGCTGATTAAGCGTCATGAATTGTCAGAATACAGGTCAGATACAAAATATATTTGGCCTGAATGGCATAGTTCTGACTGTGCGGCAGCTAATCATCCGGCAGCATACAACATTTTGACGTTGCGCAAAAAATAGCGGCCTGTTAACCCTTTGCGGAATGTGGGATTATTCCCGCAACTATTGATTCTGTATCAATATACAGGTGCAATATCTGGGGCAGATGATAAAACCGGATGACAGGGGAAGATTTTCTGCTGTTTCTTCGGAAATGAACTGTTTACGGGCTATGCGCTTCAGGCGGCATATTTGTAAACAGGGTGGATGTCTCCCCGAAATCAGTGCTGGTTGCGGATCGAAATAAAGGAATAAAAAAATGGCTGAACGATCGCAAAATCTTCAGGATCTCTTTCTGAATTCTGTACGTAAGCAAAAAATCTCTCTGACGATCTTTTTGATTAATGGCGTTAAGCTGACAGGTATTGTCACATCCTTTGATAACTTCTGTGTCTTGCTGCGCCGTGACGGACATTCACAGCTGGTATATAAACATGCCATCTCAACCATTATGCCAAGTCAGCCTGTGCAGATGTTTGAAGGCGAAGAAGAGTAAGCATTACAGGTCATTACGACTGTTTGCTGAAATTTCGGAATGTTTTTATATCCGCAGTGCCTCTAGGCCTGCGGATATATTTGTTTGTAAATACGGGAACAATTATCTGAGGCGCGCTCATTGATGCAGGCAGCCCTGATGATTATCTGATGGGAACAGAAGCCGTTCCGGATAAAGATGGCCGGTTATGGCGATACATAAATCAGGATACACATTTGAAAAAACGCAATGATCCGGCAGCTGATCTGACGCCAGAAACAGAGATGCCAGAAACATATGAATTATCATCCGATGATAATTATGATGACGGCGCCAAACAGAAAAGCAGCAGAAAGCCTTTCACAACAAAAGTAGAAGATACACGGGCTTTTGTTGTCGTGCCGATTTTGCCGGAACGTTACGCGCTGGTCGTCGATCAGGATGAGAGCGAACGCCCGAAATATCGCCGGAGTGATGAGGCGCGGCTTGAAGAAGCTGCGGGACTTGCACGCGCGATTGATCTGAAAATTATCGACAGTTTTCTGGTGCAGACCTCCCAGCCGCGTCCGGCCACTCTGCTTGGCACGGGTAAGGTTGAGGATATTGCCGAACGCATTGAGCGTGAAGAAATCGAGCTTGTGATTGTCGATCATCCGCTGACACCGGTGCAGCAGCGCAATCTGGAACGCGAATGGAAGGTCAAGGTTATTGACCGTACCGGTCTGATTTTGGAAATTTTCGGCCGCCGTGCGCAGACCCGTGAGGGTAGCCTGCAGGTTGAGCTGGCACATCTGAATTATCAGAAAGGCCGTCTGGTTCGCAGCTGGACGCACTTGGAGCGTCAGCGTGGTGGTGGCGGCTTTATGGGCGGTCCGGGTGAAACCCAGATCGAGGCCGACCGGCGTATGCTGCAGGAGAAAATCCTGCGGATCAAACGCGAGTTGGATACGGTTGTACGTACCCGCCAGCTGCATCGCCAGAAACGCCGTAAGGTGCCGCATCCGGTGATTGCACTGGTCGGCTATACCAATGCGGGCAAGTCTACTTTGTTCAATCGTCTGACCGGTGCTGATGTGCTGGCGGAAGATATGCTTTTCGCGACGCTTGATCCGACTTTGCGTCGTCTGCGCCTGCCGCATGGCGATATGATTATCCTGTCCGATACAGTTGGTTTCATTTCTAACCTGCCGCACCATCTGGTGGCCGCATTTAAAGCGACACTGGAAGAGGTGATTGAGGCGGATTTGATCCTGCATGTGCGCGATATGTCAGACCCTGACAATGCGGCGCAGGCTGAGGATGTGGAGACAATTCTCAGCGGTCTCGGCATTAAAAAAGGCGATGAGCGTGTCATTGAGATCTGGAACAAGATCGACCGTTTGAGCGAGCCGATGCAGGACAGCGCGGAAAATCTGAGTAGCGGCAGTCATGAAGATGCACGGCCTTTGCCGCTGTCTGCGTTGACAGGGCAGGGTACGTCTGAATTGCTGGCTTTGATCGAAAGCCGTATTTCCGGTGCTATGGAAAAGGTGCAGGTCAGCCTGCAGCCGGATCAGTTCGGTCTGATTGACTGGATTTACCGCCATGGCAGCAATGTGCGCCGTCAGGATGAGGAAGACGGTTCGGTGATTATCGATGTGGATATGACCGCCGGTTCCGCACAGAAATTCCGCGATAAATATGCTTCCGTAACAAAACGCAGCTAAGGATGTGCAGCAGTCTGCCGTCATTTAGATTTCGGTAAGCATGAAAGATTAGACAGGGGCGGAATAGGGCGTTTATAGCGCAACACCTTGCGAAACGGGTACGCCTCGCCCTATGTATTGAGTATTACGAATCCTGACGGCAGTGTTTCGCTCCGTTCTCCGATAGCCAAAGGCAGTTAATGATGAGAGATCCAATTGAAACCGTTATGAATCTGGTCCCGATGGTGGTTGAGCAGACTGCACGCGGTGAGCGGGCCTATGATATTTTCTCGCGTCTTCTGAAAGAGCGCGTGATTTTCGTGAACGGTCCGGTTGAAGACGGCATGGCTATGCTGATCTGCGCGCAGCTTCTGTTCCTTGAAGCGGAAAACCCGAACAAGCCGATTGAAATGTACATCAATTCGCCAGGTGGCGTGGTCACTTCCGGCATGGCGATTTATGACACGATGCAGTTCATCAAGCCTCCGGTTTCCACGCTCTGCATGGGGCAGGCGGCATCCATGGGCTCGCTGCTGCTGACAGCCGGTGCAACCGGTCAGCGTCTGGCACTGCCGAATGCACGTATCATGGTTCACCAGCCATCCGGCGGTTTTCAGGGGCAGGCTTCCGATATCGAGCGTCATGCGCAGGATATCATCAAGATGAAGCGCCGCCTCAATGAAATCTACGTTAAACATACCGGCCGTGATTATGAAACTATCGAGCGTACACTCGACCGCGATCATTTCATGACCGCTCAGGAAGCGCACGAATTCGGCCTGATCGATAAAGTGATCGAATCACGCGATCTTGGCGAAAAGAAAGACTGATAAACCGGATTCTGATCCGTTTTGCCTGAAAAACGGATCAGTTTTCTGAAGACCGGAATTTCGTGACAAGTGGTTTTCCGGCAGAAATCTTCGGCATTGTATAATTTTAGCCACATTTTTTCTGCCATTACCGCTTTTACTGTACTGTCGCATAAAACAGTGCGGTAGACAGGTTGTAAAACTGTCTTTTGCCTGTTTATGCTGAATGCTGTGTTAAGTGATCGTTTGGGTCTTGTGCCTAAAAAGACGACTGCCGTTCATGTCGGTTTCGGTCGGGAAGACATAACGGTTAGAACTTGGTGCCTGTTGCGGACAGCGGGCGGCCATTACTGAAAGGAAACTGCGATGAGCAAAGTCAGCAACGGCGGTGGCGATTCCAAAAATACGCTCTATTGCTCCTTTTGCGGAAAAAGCCAGCATGAGGTGCGCAAGCTGATTGCGGGGCCGACCGTTTTTATCTGTGATGAGTGCGTCGAGCTTTGCATGGACATCATCCGCGAGGAAAACAAATCCTCAATGGTGAAGTCGCGTGAAGGTGTTCCGACTCCGCAGGAAATTATGGCGGTTCTCGATGATTACGTCATCGGTCAGAGCCATGCCAAGCGTGTTCTGTCGGTTGCGGTTCATAATCACTATAAGCGTCTGGCTAACCAGCCAAAGAGCGGTGATGTTGAGCTGGCAAAATCCAATATTCTTCTGGTTGGCCCTACCGGTTGCGGTAAGACCTATCTGGCACAGACACTGGCGCGCATCATTGATGTGCCGTTCACCATGGCTGATGCCACGACACTGACCGAAGCCGGTTATGTCGGTGAAGATGTTGAAAATATCATTCTCAAACTGTTGCAGGCTGCCGACTACAATGTCGAGCGTGCGCAGCGCGGTATCGTCTATATCGACGAAGTGGATAAAATCAGCCGTAAGGCCGATAATCCGTCGATTACCCGTGACGTATCCGGTGAGGGCGTACAGCAGGCTCTGCTGAAGATCATGGAAGGCACTGTGGCTTCCGTACCGCCGCAGGGCGGGCGCAAGCATCCGCAGCAGGAATTCCTGCAGGTGGACACAACCAATATCCTGTTCATTTGCGGTGGTGCATTTGCCGGTCTCGACAAGATCATTTCGTCCCGTGGCGAAAAGACCTCCATCGGCTTCAGCGCGACTGTAAAAGCGCCGGATGAACGCCGTATCGGTGCGATTTTCCACGAGCTGGAGCCGGAAGATCTGGTGAAATTCGGTCTTATTCCGGAATTTGTCGGTCGTCTGCCGGTTATTGCGACACTGGAAGATCTGGATGTGGCCTCTCTGGTCAAGATCCTGTCTGAGCCGAAAAACGCTCTGGTGAAGCAGTATCAGCGCCTGTTCGAGATGGAAAATGTTGAGCTGACATTCCATGAAGATGCGCTGCTGGCAATTGCTGGCCGTGCGGTAGAGCGTAAGACCGGTGCCCGTGGTCTGCGTTCGATCATGGAAAAAATCCTGCTTGATACCATGTTTGACCTGCCGACACTGGAAGGTGTTCAGGAAGTGGTTATTTCCGGCGAAGTCGTGGATGGCAAAGCGCAGCCGCTTTACATCTATGGCGACCGTAAGGAAGAAAAAGGCACGGTTTCCGCTTAAGGAAACAAACAGCCTGTCAGCTGTGACGAAAATCAAAAACGCTCAGGAGCAATCCTGAGCGTTTTTCGTTTGAATATACGTTCAAGAGCTCACATTCTTATATTTATGAGTTAAAATATCATATTTATTATGCTGGATTGTGGACGAGAGGGGAAACACGGCGAAACCGGCACTTTAGGCGTTTCTTTAACCGCGAAACCGCTTTAAAAGATGGGTATGAAAATTGCATTTTGATCCGGTGGTCATAAATGCGCTGATTTATTCTGCTGTATGAAGCATAAACAGTGCTTGAAATAGCGGCAACGGGTGGCCAATTATACAGTCGATGCACGCAGTGATTTGCTGATGAAACGGGGGTCATTGTGTGGCGATCGGGTGGTTAACCCGGGAAAGGACTTAAAATGACGGATACAGAGTTGAAGACATCGGTGGGTGGTCAGGACGGGCTCTATGCCGTATTGCCATTGCGCGATATTGTTGTCTTCCCGCATATGATTGTGCCGCTTTTTGTCGGCCGCGAAAGATCAATCCGTGCGCTTGAAGAAGTGATGGGCGTTGATAAGCAGATCCTGCTTGCCACGCAGAAAAATGCTGCCGACGATGAGCCGGCCAATGACGCGATTTATGAAATCGGTACAGTTGCCAATGTGCTGCAGCTGCTGAAACTGCCGGACGGCACTGTAAAAGTGCTGGTCGAAGGTATTGCACGCGCCAAGATTTCCAAATTCAGCGACCGTGAAGATTATCACGAAGCCTATGCTGACATTCTTGAACTGCCGGAAGAAGAGCCGGTGGAAATCGAAGCGCTGTCCCGCTCGGTGATGAGCGACTTTGAAAATTACGTAAAGCTGAACAAGAAGATTTCGCCTGAAGTTGTCGGCGCGACCAGCCAGATCGATGATCATTCGAAACTGGCCGATACGGTAGCCTCGCATCTGGCGATTAAGATTGCTGAAAAGCAGGAAATGCTTTCGATCCTGTCGGTTCGTGAGCGTCTTGAAAAAGCTCTGGAATATATGGAATCCGAAATCTCGGTTCTTCAGGTTGAAAAGCGCATCCGCTCGCGTGTTAAACGCCAGATGGAAAAGACCCAGCGCGAATATTATCTGAACGAACAGATGAAGGCGATCCAGAAGGAACTGGGCGACGGTGAAGACGGCAAGGATGAACTGGCCGAGCTGGAAGAGCGTATTGCCAAGACCAAGCTGAGCAAGGAAGCTGCGGAAAAAGCGCAGGCTGAAATGAAAAAGCTGCGGTCGATGAGCCCGATGTCGGCGGAAGCCACAGTGGTGCGCAACTATCTCGACTGGCTGCTGTCCCTGCCATGGAACAAAAAGTCCAAGGTCAAAACCGATCTGGCTTTTGCCGAGGAAGTGCTGGATACAGAACATTTCGGTCTGGATAAGGTTAAGGAGCGTATTGTCGAGTATCTCGCGGTACAGTCACGCGCTGCCAAGATCAAAGGCCCGATCATCTGTCTCGTAGGCCCTCCGGGGGTTGGTAAAACCTCGCTGGCGCGCTCGATTGCCAAGGCAACCGGTCGTGAATATGTGCGTATGTCGCTTGGCGGTGTGCGTGATGAGGCTGAAATCCGCGGTCACCGCAGAACCTATATCGGCTCTATGCCGGGCAAGGTTGTGCAGTCGATGAAGAAAGCCAAGAAGTCCAACCCGCTGTTCCTTCTCGATGAAATTGACAAGATGGGGCAGGATTTCCGTGGTGATCCGTCATCGGCTATGCTGGAAGTGCTGGATCCGGAACAGAATGCAACCTTCATGGATCATTATCTGGAGGTCGAATATGACCTGTCCAACGTAATGTTCGTGACGACTGCAAATTCGCTGAATATTCCGGGTCCTCTGCTTGACCGTATGGAGATCATCCGTATTGCCGGTTACACCGAGGATGAAAAACTTGAAATTGCCAAGCGGCATTTGCTGCCGAAGGCAATCAAGGAACATGCTTTGCAGCCGAATGAATTCTCGGTTGATGAAGCAGCCATTCTTGCTGTGATCCAGCACTACACCCGCGAAGCCGGTGTGCGTAGTCTTGAACGTGAAATGATGAAACTGGCGCGTAAAGCTGTCACGGAAATCGCACGTAAAAAGACCAAGTCGGTTCATGTGACCAAGGATAATATTTCTGATTATCTCGGCGTCATGAAGTTCCGTTACGGACAGATCGACGGTGAAGATCAGGTTGGTGTTGTTACCGGTCTGGCTTGGACAGAAGTGGGCGGCGAATTGCTGACCATTGAAGGCGTGATGATGCCGGGTAAAGGTCGTATGACCGTGACTGGTAACCTGCGTGATGTGATGAAGGAATCCATTTCGGCTGCGGCATCCTATGTCCGCTCCCGTGCGGTGGATTTCGGCATCGAGCCTCCGCTGTTCGACAAGCGCGACATCCACGTGCACGTACCGGAAGGTGCGACTCCGAAGGATGGTCCGTCTGCCGGTACAGCAATGGTAACGGCAATTGTTTCTGTGCTGACCGGTATTCCGGTACGCAAAGACGTTGCTATGACCGGTGAGGTCACATTGCGCGGTCGTGTTCTGCCGATCGGCGGACTGAAGGAAAAACTGCTGGCAGCTCTGCGCGGCGGTATCAAGAAGGTGCTGATTCCGGAAGAAAACGCCAAGGATCTGGCTGAAATTCCGGACAATGTGAAAAACGCATTGGAAATCATTCCGGTCTCTTATGTCGGTGAAGTGCTTGAACATGCACTGATCCGCAAGCCGGAGCCGATCGAATGGGTTGAACCGGAAGTATCAGCCATTGCCAAAACCGGCGATGATGATGCTGTTGTGGGCATGGCTCACTAATCATCTGCACTAAAAAATCAAAAAGCCCCGCAAGTCTGACTTGCGGGGCTTTTTTATTTCACAATGATAGTAAGGGTTTTCTCTTCCAAAACACCGTCTGAATATGCAAATCGTAATTTAATAGTATCTGTTCCCTTAAATCCTGAATTGGCCGTGTAATAGGCGACAGGCCCGTTAACTTTAGTCGACCGACACCGCTTATAAGCTGTATCGCTTGGGAATATGCGCTTCGTACCAAGATCGACTTTGCCATTTTTAGGTGCAGAAATTACTTGAATAATAGGGAGGCCAAAGTTTTCGCAATCTGGTTGTATGTGCCAAAGCGCTGCAATCTCGATCCTTTTACCTGCGATTGTGTATTTCGTACTATTAAATTGCTTTATTCCGGGTGCGGATACACATCCGGAAAAAATAAAACCAACAACAATCAGCAGCCAGATTTTATTCAACTGCTTCATACATCCCTCCGGTAATTCCCAAATCTAAGATGTAATGTATCTGGAAATACCACTCACGCAAAACCAACTAAGTACTAGCAAAACAATGTTAAATCGCTTTTTGGAGTTCGTCGCTTAATTATCCGTGCCTGTTGCTTTGACGGTTTCGAGCGCTTTGTTGTCGAGCAGATTGCCCTTGCCTTAAGCAGCGGGGATATGAATGGCAAATATAAAAAAGACCAGTATCAAACTGGTCTTTTCATTTTGGGAGGCTTTATATTTCTTAGTGCTCTGCTCCTGAGCCGCCAACAGCAACAATGCTGAATGGCTGATCGGCCACCGGAATGGTGCGGTCTTCTTTAAAGCTTTCAATATTAATCAGGCGTACCAGACTGTGGCGCGGATCGGTAATCGCAATATGGTCACCCGCAACGGCCAGACGCGGGCGCGGATCACGCCAGTGGCCGTCTTTGCTGTAAGGCTCGGTCACTTTCGCAGAACGGGTGATTGTGCCATCCAGAATATTGATGAGATGCAGCTGGCCGTCTTCGGTCAGTACATAGGCATTCTTCAGACGGGCAGGGTCGAGCGCAAAATCCACACGACGGGTCGGCAGATCAACCAAGCGATAAGGCGTGTCGCTTTCAGGGTCGATCAGCGCAATCTTGTCCTCACCATAATTGCCGAGGAAAAACTGCATCGCTTTGCTGCCAATCAATGTACTGACTTTGCCCTTTGGCAGATCGGCACCATAGGTCAGCATTTTCAGCTCGGCTTTTTTGTGTTTGGACGGGCTGGCAATCAGCACACCTTCCTCACAACCAAACGCAGCGAGACTGGCGGAGAAGGCTTCGCCATGCAAGGCTGTGCAGGTTGCAACATCACCGGTCTGCGTGCCATCAGCCTCAAGAACACGCAGGCCGAGGCGTGGCGGCAGGGCATCGGGCTTGGTTTCTGCTTCCAGATTTGGCACGGAAGCCAGATATTGAGTGCCGAAAGGCACAATCACACCATGATGCGGCGCAGTGGCATCAATGATCTTTGCCTGCGTCTTGCCTTTCAGAATATCCTGCTCGGACAGTTCATGGCCTTTACCTTCACGGTCGAAGAACAGCACAACACTGTCACCATGCATCACCGCGTGAACCGGACGTTTGCCTTCAAATTTCTCATCCAGCAAAGCTGTGTCCAAAACTTCCAGATCACGATGGTCGCCATGATCGGAAAGGCTGATGCCGGTTTTAATGACATTCACCTGATCGGCATCGGATTGCACGGCGAATACAGTTTCGCCGGATGCACTCGCCGTCAGACCGGCATAGCCTTTGATATCAAATTTTCCGAGTTCTTTGCCGCTCTCCAGATCAATCGCCCGAACCACCGGCTTGGTATGATCGGCAATAAACAAACGCCAGACTTGCTTGTGTTCCTCATCTGCACCGGCATGACCGGCAATCAGTAGGGAGCCTAATATGCCGAGCGCCGTTGCGCATTTTAGCTGTTTTAGCATCATAAACCTCAAGTCGAAATGTAATAACATTACGATTGATAGATGCGTTTATCTGACATGTCTATGCCGCAAAAGAAATTATTGTAATTTTATAACATAAATAGAGCGGTCTGATTGAAGCTTAATCGTCAGAACCGCTCTATCTTTTTTATCCTCGCATTGTCCGATGCAAACCGCTTCGCACTTTGCTGGAAATGCTTTTATGGCTGCGTTTATAAATGCAGCCATTCCTTTGCACGGGCAATATCATCCTGCGAGAGCTGATGACCTGCATTGAGCGTCTCTGCCGTTAAGCTTGCGCCGTTCTTGCTGAGCCATGTATTCAGCGCTTCAGCATATTTGCCGTAAGGATCAGATTTGCCGGCCAGAGTCAGTACCTCTGTGCCGGACAGGTCAGCCTGCGGTACATCTTCCAGCACATGCATCGGGCGGCACAGAATAGCGCGGCGGATCAGTTTCGGGAAAAGCGCCATCACTGCAGCGGCAAAATTTGCACCATTGGAATAGCCGAGCACGGTGATATCTTCAGCTTTCAGCCCATAGGAGGCAATGGCACCTTCAAAGAAGGCGTTGAATGCCTCAGCCTCCGAGCGGATATCCGCCTGATCGAACTGCGTGGCGCCAAAGCGGCGGAACCAGCGGGCAGTCCCTTCCTCATGGCTGCGTCCGCGCACGCCGAGCAGGGTAGCACGCGGGTTGACGCGATGCGCCATCGGCATCAGATCGGCTTCATTGCCGCCGGTACCGTGTAGCAGCAGAATAACACTGCCATCGGGATTTTCCGGCGTATAGAAGCGATGCACAAAGGGCAGGTCACGCATGGCAATTCTT
The DNA here is from genome assembly GCF_020341615.1 of Pseudochrobactrum sp. XF203. Taxonomy (NCBI): domain Bacteria; kingdom Pseudomonadati; phylum Pseudomonadota; class Alphaproteobacteria; order Hyphomicrobiales; family Brucellaceae; genus Pseudochrobactrum; species Pseudochrobactrum sp. XF203. The sequence continues at coordinate 1,407,070 of NZ_CP084392.1, forward strand.
TCCTCTCCGGGCATCGCAAATTGCGGCATTATCACTTTCAGATCCTGCGCGCGCTCCTGATTATGCGGTGGTACAAACAGTGTTTCACCCAGATGCTCCGGTGTTTCATCAATGGTAAAACCCGGTCCGTCGGTTGCCAGCTCAATCAGCGTTCCGCCCGGTTCACGCACATAAAGTGAGGTGAAATATTTGCGGTCATGGAAATTGGTGATCGACGAATTGAGGCGTGACAATTCCGCTTCAGACGCTTTGACTGCATCGACATCTTTGGCGCGGAATGCCACATGGTCAGCTATGCCGGTTCCGGGGATGCCCGGCACAAAGCCGCTGACATTGCGAACATCCACGAAATCCGTATCGGAAACCATGCGCAGTACGGTTTCTTCACGCTGACCTTCACTATAGCCGAAGCGTTTGATGAAAGCGGCGGTTTCTTCCTGCGTTTCGGTGAAAAGGGTAACGCTGTGCAGACGGGTAGGGGCAGAATTCCACGGATGTGCAGCAGGCATGTCATGACCGACCAGCTTGACGGTAACACCATCCGGATCTTTCAGACGTAATACCGGTTCACCGAATTCACGCTTCGGGCCTTCAACGCGAATTTGCCGGGACAGAGCGCGTGTCAGCCAGTCACCGATTGATTCCGGCGGGACTGCGAGTGCAATTTCCGCAACCTGACCATGGCCGACACGGCCGCGCGCACCTTCTTCCCAGACAAGAAATGTAATCAGCGAACCCGGAGAGCCAAGGGCATCACCGTAAAACAGGTGAAGCTGCTCACCGTCTTCAAAGCCGCCGGTTTGCTTGACCAGACGCAACCCCAGAAAACCTGCATAAAAATCAATATTGGCCTGCACATTGCGGGTGATAAGGGTCACATGATGGATACCGGAGGTCATATTGGCCTTTCTGATACTGATAAAGCAGAGAATGAAATCAATCTCTGCCGAACTGTTCTGTGTTTCGCATTATATTATCGTAGATTTGTATTTTTGTAATATGGGCAGGGTGAACACTGTATCAACACCGTTCAATTCCCGAAAAGTTGATTTATCTCATATGGCATAAAAAGACCCCGCATTGCAGAGCAATACGGGGCAGATATCGAGTAGGTATCATGAGGAGATCAACTTGGTGAAAATATCATCTGTTGACAGTCCAACTATACGCATGAGTGCATATTAAAATAGTCCAATATAAGACTGGCAATTTGTTGTTATTCTAGCATTCTGATTTTTATGAAATCATCGTAAGTGTGTGAAAAATACAACTTATGATGTTGTTTTGGTGCGTACTGCACGTTACGTACTTTATTTTTTGTGTTCTTATATAAGTATATTCACACATAATAAATGTGGAGGTGCTTATGAAAGAGCTCTTATTAGCAAGTACAGTACTTAGCGGTGCATTTATTTTCAGTTCTGCTGCGAATGCCGCACCATGTGTAGTCAATGCAAACGGAACCTTTACCGTTAACAACGGCAATAATCAAAACGGATGTTCTGTATCATCTGTCCAAAATATAATTGGTAATACATCTTCAGGAAATATCGGTTTTCTCATTTACAGTCAGAGACTTAATCGTGTTTTGACAATTGAGAATGATTTCACAACGACGGTTAAGGGAGCTGTAGGTATCTCAGTTTATGGTACGTCTCCTGATTTTACCTCAACATTTGACGCCGCCGGTAAAACAATTAATTTAACAATTGAAAATACTGATGCAAACTCTGCAGCGCCTGCCGGTGATAATATTGCCAAGAATGGTGTCGGGGTGACGCATGGTGGTACCGTGAGAATCGGTACATTGAATTTAAAAATGTTGAATTTGCCAAGCCGTGGGTTTTTTGAACATTATGGTGTGGTGGCCGGATCGACAAATAATGCCGGTGAAACATCCGCATTTAATGGTATGCGCTCAAGCGCGCTTTTTGATAATCTTGATATAAAAATGCAATCCGGACCGTATATTTTTGGCTACCCTCTTTTAGTCGGTATTCGTGCTATACAGGGTGCGCATCAGCAAAGCGGAAACGGATCTGCAGGATATGTGGAAGTAAAAGGTAATCTGGCAATCGATATTGATGCGGCATCAAATGATGCTATCGGTATTTATGTATCAGGTTCAGAGCAAAACCGCAGGGTTCCGGAAGTCAGGCTAAACAACAGCAATATTAAAATTAAGAGTACATCCGGTCGTGCCAATGCAATCCGTCTGGGTAAAACTGCTAATGTTGGCACAGGTGAAGGCCGCCTGACCTCACTTGGTCACATGGAAATTGATACAACGGCTGCCGCCAACAGTTCCGCCATCGCTGTTATCTGGCAAGGGGCTGTTTTGGACGCCAATACCGATACTTCAAGTACGACCATTAAAGCAGGCCGTGAAGCCATTAGTATCAGTGGTAATTTCAACCAATCCAATGCACAGACCGACACGATGTTTAATAATCTTGTTGCGTCTACAACTTCAACAACGGCGAACCTTGTTGAAGTTGCAAGTAATCAGCAAAGTTATTTTCTGACTGTGCGTGGCACGGATAGTTTGCTGACAGCTGCCAGTGGCGGATATCTGCTTAATGTCGGCGGAACTGCTCTTGCCCCAAGTATGACCACATTCAATTTTTCAGAAGGTACAATGCTTGGCTTGACCAATAAGGCAGCTGTATCAACTTTGAATCTGAATCTCGATAAGAAGGCAAAATGGGTTTTGCAGGAGAAAGCCGGTTCTGCGCCTTCAACGACGGCTGTATTCACCAAGCTGGATCTTAAAAATGCTTCCGAAGTTGTAGCTTACGGATCAGGCGGCGCTCCCGCTGCTTTTACATTGCAGGGAGACATCAACAGCATTGGCGGTATTCTCAACCTGTCGGATGGTAAAACCGGCGATCAGCTGATTTTGCAGGGGCAATATATGGGCTCACAGGGGGCTGTTGCCCATCTGGATACATTCCTTGGCGCCAGCGGCTCAGCTTCTGATATGATTGTGAATGATGGTGGTGCAATTTCCGGACAGACTTTGCTGCGTATTAAAAATACAGGGACTGATCCTGATGGGGCAGATACTGAGCCGGGGCATGGCATTAAACTTGTAAATTCCTTGAATGGTGGCACAACAACAGCTGATGCTTTTATGCTTGATGCAAGTGCAGCCAATGCCTATCAGTTTAATGGCAAGACTGTTGTTGGTGCCGGTGCCTATGCCTATTCCTTATATAAAGGCCCAAATACCAAATCCTCCTCCGTAGCTGATGACTATTCAGACAGTGAGATTGCGGATGACTGGTATTTACGTTCTCAGCTCGACAAGAAAGATCCAGTCGATCCGGTAGATCCAGTCGATCCGCAGTTTACACAAGGTGTGCCTGTCTATGAGGCTTATCCGCAGGTTCTGTTGGCTCTGAACGGCCTTCCGACCCTGCAGCAGCGCGTTGGCAATCGTTACTGGAGCAATGCCGGTAATATTATGATTGAGCAGGGCGCGGACGTGATCGGTACTCCGGCTGTTCCAGCGGCTGAAGCCGGAAGTTTTACCGAACGTAATGGCATCTGGGGACGGATTGAAGGCCAGCACCTGAAATCCAAGCCGGCCGTCACCACATCAGGCACGCAATATGATGCTGACATCTTTAAAATGCAGGCCGGTCTTGATGGCGTTTTAACAGAGACTGACAATGGTCTGCTGATTGGCGGTATCACAGTTCATTATGGTCATGCATCGGCGGATACCCGTTCTGAACATGGTCTTGGTAAGATATCGACAGACGGTTATGGTTTTGGCGGCACGCTGACCTGGTATGGAAATAACGGTTTCTATATCGATACACAGGCACAGGCAACTTGGTATGACAGTGATCTGAGCACGAGAGGCGGAAGTGCTGTCTCTCTCGTCGATGGTAATAACGGCTTTGGTTATGCTTTATCTGCCGAAACCGGTAAACGGATTACGCTGAATGACCGCTGGTCGGTTACACCTCAGGCACAGCTCGCTTATTCCAATGTCGATTTTGATAATTTTACCGATCAATATAGTGGTGCTGTTTCCCTTCATAAGGGCGACAGTCTTCAGGGTCGTATCGGTATTTCCGCAGATTATCAGAACTCCTGGTACAATGATAAAGGCATGATAAACCGTTCTTATGTCTACGGTATTGCCAATCTGTATTATGATTTCCTCGATGGCTCAGCAGTTGACGTATCGTCTGTGCGTTTTGCCAGCCGCAATGACCGTTTCTGGGGCGGAATTGGACTGGGTGGCAGCTATAATTGGGATAATGATAAATATTCCATCTATGGCGAGGGGGCGGTAAATACCAGTCTCAATAATTTCGGAGACAGCTACGCCTATAAAGGAACCATCGGACTTCGCGTTAAATGGTAACAAGTTTGAAGATCTTTTAAAAACATTGAAAGCCCTGGAGACATCCGGGGCTTTTTTCATTCAGCAAGCATTTGATAATGCGAAGCGATTTAAGAAAATATCTGTAAGCTATTTGAGAGGAAAGTGGTGAGCGCGCACGGGTTCGAACCGTGGACCTACTGATTAAAAGTCAGTTGCTCTACCGGCTGAGCTACGCGCTCTTGCAATTTCTGAGACATGAAGTCTCTGTCAGGAGCATCTCGGTAATGCTCTGCAAGTGGGGCGATACATAAGGCGATTTGGTGCCATCGTCAACACTAAAATCAGTGTTTAAATTCAAAATCTTAAGTTTATACACAAGACAGGTACAAAGACAGATTTAATGCGCAGACAAACAAGCTGTTCAAATTTAAGAGGATTTTATAAGGGGAGAAAGTGGTGAGCGCGCACGGGTTCGAACCGTGGACCTACTGATTAAAAGTCAGTTGCTCTACCGGCTGAGCTACGCGCTCTTGCAATTTCTGAGACAAGAAGTCTCTGTCAGGAGCATCTCGGTAATGCTCTGCAAGTGCGGCGATACATAGGTGCCGATATCGCTATCGTCAACACCAAAAATCATTGTTTTTGAAGTGTGAGCGGATTTTTTGAAGTTTTTTCCGGTTTTTCCCCATGTTGAGGTGCGGAAAGCGCGCTCATATCATGCATATTTGATGATTTTTGTGTTCGGAAGAAAAATACAGAGGGGCGATTCATGTCTCCGAATGAGATTCTTTTAAAGAATGATTCCGGCAAGCCATTGTTTGCATGGCTGATTCCTGAAAATTTACCGATATTCGCACCTGCAGTTCCTATCCGGAACATTTCTGGCTATAAGACCCGCACGACTATAAGCAGCACCATGCCCGTGAGCTCGCACTGAATCAGCGGAGCAAGGCTGGTGGTTGCTGAAAGTCACGGATTTCGTAATTTGACAGGGAAATAATATGGCAATCGACATTTCTTATCTGACAGCTGTTGGTGCCGGTGCCTTATCTTTTCTCTCTCCCTGTGTTCTGCCGCTCGTGCCGCCTTATCTCTGTTATATGGCCGGTGTGAGTGTGGATGATTTCCGCAATGGCGGAGAGGCCTCGCAGGCCACACGCAACCGCATCCGGTTGCTGGTAACGTCATTTGCATTTGTTCTCGGCTTTACCACCGTATTTGTGGCGCTTGGTGCCGGTGCATCGTCAATCGGTCACTTTCTGCGTCAATGGCAGCAGGAAATGGCGATTGCCGCCGGTCTTGTTATTATTGTGATGGGGTTGAATTTTCTCGGACTGATCCGCATTCCGTTGCTGTCACGGGAAGCACGTTTTCAGGCAAATTCCGCACCGGCTACACCTTTGGGTGCCTATATTATGGGGCTGGCCTTCGCATTCGGCTGGACACCATGTATCGGGCCGGTCTTGGGGCCGATCCTGACACTTGCTGGTTCCAAAGCTTCTGTGCTGGATGGTGCATCGCTGCTGGCTGTTTATTCGCTGGGGCTGGGCATTCCGTTTATGCTGGCGGCGCTGTTCTCCGGCCGTTTCATGCGGTTCCTGTCACGTTTCCGCGTGCATATGGGCAAGGTCGAAAAAGTAATGGGTGTTTTGCTGGTGCTTGCCGGTATCCTGTTCCTCACCGGCGGTATGGAAGCTTTTGCTTTCTGGCTGCTTGAGACATTCCCTGTGCTGGGTAAGCTCGGCTAATCACGATACGTACCGGCTGTTTCTGAAAAGTGACCGGCACAACCATAAATCCTGAACAGGAAACTGTTTAAAAACAGAATAATACCGCGATTCATGCAAAATCATCGGCACCTTGCTTGTTTTGTGTAAATGAATCTATACGTTTTGCCTTTAAAGTGGTTCTGATAATTCAGACCTCTTTGCCAGTTATGAAACACGGAATTAATATGGCTTCCAGATCCTGCCTGACTATCATCCTCGCTGCCGGTGAGGGTACCCGCATGAAGTCTTCCATGTCCAAAGTACTGCATGAGATTGCCGGCCTGCCGCTGGTGGGGCATGTGGTTAAGGCCGTGCAGGGCGTGGATGATGGGGCTGACCTGGCCGTTGTTGTCGGTCGCGGCGCGGCTGATGTGCAGAAGGCTGTTGGCAAAATCAGCGATAAAGCGCGTTTCTACGAGCAGACCGAGCGTCTTGGTACTGCCCATGCGGTTCTGGCTGCGCGTGAAGCTCTGGCGGAATCGCATAATGATGTGCTGGTCGTGTTTGGTGACACACCGCTGATCGAAGAGACCTCTTTGCGCGCTGCCCGTAACAAGCTGGCGGAAGGCGCGGATATTGTGGTGATGGGCTTCCGTCCGGAAAACCCGACCGGCTATGGCCGTCTGGTTGAAGAAAATGGCAAGCTGATTGCCATCGTTGAAGAAAAAGACGCGACGGACGAGCAACGTAAAATCACATTCTGCAACGGCGGATTGATGGCGCTGAACGGCAAGCATGCGCTGCAGCTGATCTCTGCCGTGAAGAACGATAATTCCAAAGGCGAATATTATCTCACCGATGTGGTGAAGCTGGCACATGCGCAGGGGCTGAATGTTATTGCCATTGATGTACCGGTTGAGAATGTCATTGGCATCAATAATCGTGCAGAACTGGCCGAGGCTGAAGCTCTGTGGCAGGCACGCAAGCGCCGTGATGTAATGCTATCCGGCGTGACGCTGATTGCACCTGAAACGGTTTTCTTTGCGCATGATACGCTGATTGAGGCCGATGTGCTGATTGAGCCGAATGTGTTCTTCGGCCCTAAAGTGACCGTTGAGTGCGGTGCGGTGATTCACGCATTCTCCCATATCGAAGGGGCGCATATTGGCGCCAATACCAGCGTAGGGCCGTTTGCGCGTCTGCGTCCGGGTGCAAAACTGGCCGAAAAAGCCAAAGTCGGCAATTTCTGCGAAGTTAAAAATGCGGATATCGGTGCCGGCGCCAAGGTCAATCATCTGTCCTATATCGGCGATGCGACCGTAGGTGAGGAAACCAATATTGGTGCGGGTGTCATTACCTGCAATTATGACGGCTATAACAAGTTCAAAACCACGATTGGCAGCAATGCTTTTGTCGGTTCCAACTCTGCTCTGGTTGCGCCGCTGACAATTGGTAACGGTGTTTATGTGGCTTCCGGCAGTGTGATTACCGATGAAGTGCCTGAAAATGCACTGGCTCTCGGCCGCGCCCGTCAGGTTAATAAAGAAGGCCGTGCAGAGGTTTTGCGCGAAAAATATAAAGCCATTAAGGCAAGCAAAAACAAATAATTATCATAAAATCATCATTTTTAAATTTAAAGTGATGATAGGAATTGTGTGGTCTTAAGGCCTATAGGTCAGACCTTAAAACAAAGACGCAACAGGAACAGACACTCATGTGCGGAATTATTGGTATTGTCGGTAAAAAGCCGGTCGCAATGCGGCTTGTGGATGCGCTGAAGCGTCTTGAATATCGCGGTTATGATTCAGCCGGTATTGCGACTCTGGTAGATAATCAGATTGCCCGCAGCCGTGCGGAAGGCAAGCTGGTTAATCTGGAAAACCGTTTGGCGGCAGAACCGCTGAGCGGCACAATCGGTATCGGTCACACACGCTGGGCAACCCACGGTGCGCCGACAGAACGCAATGCGCATCCGCATGCCACTGAGCAGGTTGCGATTGTGCATAACGGTATTATCGAAAATTTTGCTGAACTGCGTACAGAGCTGGAAGCTGAAGGCGTTAAGTTCCAGAGCGATACGGATACGGAAACTGTAGCGCAGCTGGTCGCCCGCAATATCCGCTCCGGCGATGCGCCTGTTGAAGCCGTACGCAATGTGCTTAGCCGTCTGCGCGGTGCTTTTGCACTGGCTTTCCTGTTCACCGGCGAAAATGAAATGCTGGTCGCAGCACGCCGCGGTTCGCCACTGGCAATCGGCTATGGTGAAGGGGAAATGTTCCTCGGCTCCGATGCGATCGCGCTGGCACCGTTCACCGATAAGGTGACTTATCTCGAAGATGGTGACTGGGCAGTTCTGACCCGTGACAGCGTTGCCATCTATGATGAAGGCAACAATGCAGTCAGCCGCGTTGTTCAGCAGTCGGCCAGTGGCGCTTATGTTGTCAATAAAGGCAATTATAAGCACTTCATGGAAAAGGAAATCTACGAGCAGCCGGAAGTGATTTCCCGCACATTGGCGCATTATCTGGATTTCGCATCCTCGTCGATCCGCACCGATGTCAATGATATCGACTGGTCGAAGATCAACCGTATGGCTGTTTCCGCCTGCGGTACTGCTTATTACGCAGCAACAATCGGCAAATACTGGCTGGAACGCTATGCGCGTCTGCCGGTAGAAATCGATATTGCATCGGAATTCCGCTATCGCGAAATGCCGCTTTCAACCGATACGCTGGCACTGTTTGTGTCGCAGTCCGGTGAAACTGCCGATACGCTGGCCTCGCTGCGCTATTGCCGCTCACAGGGACTGCCTATTGCCGCTGTGGTCAATGTGCGCGAATCCACCATTGCCCGCGAGTCCGATATTGTTCTGCCGACACTGGCAGGGCCGGAAATCGGCGTGGCATCGACCAAGGCTTTCACCTGTCAGCTTTCGGTTCTGGCCTCGCTGGCACTATCCGCTGCCAAGGCACGCGGCACGATTACACCGGAAGAAGAGAAGCAGCTGGTCAGCGAGCTGGGCAATCTCTCTGGCGTGCTGCATGAAGCGCTGAAACTGGCACCAAAGGTCGAAGCGATCTGCCGTGATCTGATGAATGTCAAAGATGTGCTTTATCTCGGTCGCGGTACTTCCTATCCGCTGGCTCTTGAAGGCGCGCTGAAGCTCAAGGAAATCTCCTATATTCACGCAGAAGGCTATGCAGCCGGTGAGCTGAAGCACGGACCGATTGCCCTGATTGATGAAACCATGCCGGTGATTGTGATTGCACCATTTGATCGTCTCTATGAAAAGACCGTGTCGAATATGCAGGAAGTGGCAGCCCGTGGCGGCCGCATCATTCTGATCACTGACAAGGAAGGTGCAAAACACGCCAATGTGGATGCCCATTCCGTGCTGATTATGCCGGATGTGCCGGAATTCATTTCGCCTCTGGTTTATGCGCTGCCGATCCAGATGCTGGCTTATTACACTGCCGTCTTCATGGGGACAGACGTGGATCAGCCGCGCAATCTGGCGAAATCCGTGACTGTTGAATAAGCTTTCAGCAATTTGTTTTTTTAAAGCCCGCTTGTCTCAGATAAGCGGGCTTTTTATTTATAGATCATAAGCAGCGGGAGGATGGTTATGCTGGTGCAGCAAGGCAGATTGGCAATCCGTGATTTGCAGAAAAGCGATGCACCGCTGATGCTGCGCTGGCTGCAGGATGAACGTGTACTGGAATTTTATGAAGGGCGCGACAAGCACTTCGACCTGCAAACGATCATCGAAGTTTTTATTGAAAATCAGGGCGAGACAACTCCATGTCTGGTATTGCTGGATGATAAGCCGCTCGGTTATGTGCAGTTCTACCCGCTGGATAGCGAAGATAAACAGGCGCTGGAGCTACCGGTTGAGGACGTGATCTACGGGCTGGATCAGTTTATCGGCGAGCCGGATTTCTGGGGGCTGGGACTTGGCGCACAGCTTGTCGCAATGATGCGGGATTATCTCATAACAGAAAAGGCGGCACAGCGCCTTGTGCTCGACCCGCAAAGCCGTAACTTGCGTGCTATTGCCTGCTATGAAAAATGCGGCTTTGAAAAACTCCGCCTGCTGCCCGCCCATGAAATGTATGAGGGGCAGATGCAGGATTGCTGGCTGATGCAGTATTATCCCGCACGCAGCAGTCTGATCGCTTCATCACGGCCGAAAATATAGAGCAGCAGACGCAGCGCCTGACCGCGCTCAGATTGCAAATCAATATCGCGCTCCAGCATCAGACGGGCATCTTTACGGGCGATCTCCAGAAGATCAGTATGTGCTTCCATCGAGGCGAGCTTAAAGCCCGGCGTGCCGGACTGGCGGGTGCCGAGCAGCTCACCTTCACCACGCAGTTTCAGGTCTTCTTCGGCAATGCGGAAACCGTCTTCTGTCTCGCGCATCACCTGCAAACGTGCTTTGGCAATTTCCCCCAGCGGGCCTTTATAGAGCAGCAGACAAGTGGATGGCTTATCACCACGTCCGACACGACCGCGTAGCTGATGCAATTGCGACAGGCCGAAACGCTCGGCATGTTCAATCACAATCACGGTGGCATCCGGCACGTCCACACCAACCTCAATCACCGTTGTGGCAATCAGCAGGCTTGTATCACCGCGCTTGAAAGCCAGCATGGCATCGTCTTTTTCCTGTCCGGTCATGCGGCCATGAATGAGGCCAAGCTTGTCGCCAAATACCGGCAGAAAGGACTGAAAGCGTTCTTCGGCAGAGGTCAGCTCAACATGTTCTGATTCTTCCACCAGCGGGCAGATCCAGTAGATTTTCTGTCCCTCGGAAATTGCCTTACGCATCCGGCCAACAATTTCACTCAACCGCTCACTCGGCACAATTGCGGTGGTGATCGGCTGGCGGCCTGCCGGTTTCTCAGTGAGTTTGGAAACATCCATATCGCCAAAAGCGGTCAGAACCAGCGTGCGCGGTATCGGTGTGGCGGTCATCACCAGCATATCCGGCGCAGTACCCTTGGCGGTGAGTTGCAGACGCTGATGCACGCCAAAACGGTGCTGCTCATCAATGATTACAAACACCAGATCATGATATTCAACTTTATCCTGAAACAGTGCATGGGTGCCGATGATGATATGAATTGTACTATCAGCCAGTTCGTCGAGAATACGCTGGCGTTCTTTGCCTTTTTCACGCCCTGTCAGCAGCGCAGTTTTCAATCCGGCTTTTTCAGCCAGCGGCGCAATGGTGGCAAAATGCTGTCGCGCCAGCACTTCAGTCGGTGCCATCAGAGCCGATTGCCCGCCGGATTCTGCCGCATGTGCCATGGACAATAGACCGACCACGGTTTTACCCGCACCGACATCACCTTGCAGCAGACGCAACATCCGCTCCGGCTGTTTGAGATCGCCGATAATATCTTTAACCGCCTGTTCCTGACCTTTCGTCAGGCTATAGGGCAGATTGGCCAATATCTGTGCGGTGATTTTGCCTGTACCATTGAGCGGACGACCGGAGAGGCGTTTGGTCTTGGCGCGCACCAGTGCCAGTGCCATTTGTCCGGCGAGAAATTCATCATAGGCGAGGCGGCGGCGCGAAGGACTTTCTTGCGCAATATCTTCCGGTTCTTCCGGCAAATGCAGATGATGCAAAGCTTGCGAGAAAGACGGAAAGCCTTCCCGCTGCATCAGCGTTTTATCCTGCCATTCCGGCAGATCAGGAATGCGTGTCAGCGCATCGCGCATCGCGCGTGCCAGTGTTTTGGGTGAAAGACCGGCAGTCAGCGGATAGACGGGCTCGATCAGCGGCAGATCATCGCTGCCGTCAATCGGCGCAATATGATCGGGATGCACCATCGAGGCGCGACCGTTGAACCATTCCACCTTGCCGGAGACGATGACTTTCTCTCCAAGAGGCAGGCTCTTTTCCAGCCACGGGCGCTGAGCACGGAAGAAAACCAGTGTTACTTCGCCCGTATCATCATGGGCATAAATGCGATGGGGCACGGAGCCGCGCATAAAGGCGCCTGATTTGGCAGTGGAGGGTGAGAACTGATATTCATCAACCGTCACTTCCAGCGTGACCACAGCACCTACCTCGGCAAAAGCCACACCCGGACGGTTGCGCCGGTCGATCACACTGTTTGGTGGTAAGAACAGCAATTGTCCCACACGCGGCTCAAGCATCGTCGCGCTTTCCGCGCCGAGCAGTTTCAGCAGCAGAGCAGAGACTTTAGGTCCGATGCCGGTAAGGGTGCGGACGGATGCAAACAGGGGATCAAGCAGACTTGGACGCATGAAAGCAAACTTACTTAGATCTTATTAACTTGCAAGCTGACATCGCGCTCATCCCGCGTTATATGGCTGGTAACATTATTGAATGCACAGACGTTAATCCGGAGAGTGATATGAGCACAGGCAGTAAATTATCGGGCACCGAGGCAGGTGCACAGCTGGATCCGCGTCGTCGCAAACTGCTGTTCCGCTCATGGCACCGCGGTATGAAGGAAATGGATCTGATCTTCGGTCAATATGCGGACATGCATATTGCAACCATGGATGAAGATACATTGAATGAGTTTGAGCGCCTGCTCGAAGTGCTCGACCGCGATCTGTTCAAATGGATTACCGGCGAAGACAAAACACCGGAAGCTTTTGACACGGTTTTGTTCCGTGATCTTATTTTGTTCCGCGATAAAATCGACTATTGATCTTATAAATCAGAAGTTCGTACACATAGCAGAGTCATCCTATGCCCGTATTTTCCAAACTTGGTCTGAAACCGGTACTCGTCAATCATGTGCTGATTGACGGTGTGGCCGATGGTTATGAAGCCTTTGTGCTGGCCAAGATTCTGGAAGAGGCGGGCGATAAAGGGCCGGTGCTGTTCATCGCGCGTGACGGACAGCGCGTGGCGGATATTGAGCAGGTGATAGGTTTCATCATGCCGGAATTGCCGGTATTGCATATTCCTGCATGGGACTGTCTGCCCTATGACCGCGTTTCCCCCGGTGCAACAGTCTCGGCGAGACGTCTGAATGCGCTGAGCCAACTGAGCGCCCTGCGGGAGCAGAAACATCCGGCGCTGATTATTGCCACAGCCAATGCGGTGTTGCAGAAGCTGCCGCCACGCGCTGTGTTGGCTGAGCAGAGTTTCTCCGCACGGCCGGGCAACCGCGTGAATATGGATGAATTGACCCAGCGCCTTGAGCGCAACGGCTTTGAACGCGTGCCGACAGTGCGCGATGTCGGTGAATTTGCAGTCCGTGGTGGTATTCTCGATCTGTTCGTGCCGGGTGCGGAAGAGCCGCTGCGTCTGGACTTCTTCGGTGATACGCTGGAAAGCATCCGTGCGTTCGATCCGGCTTCGCAGCGCACCACCGAGACGCGGAAGGAGTTCACACTCCAGCCGATGAGCGAGATTACGCTCTCACCGGATATGATCAGCCGCTTCCGCAAGAATTATATCGCTGCCTTTGGTGCGCCGTCACGCGATGATGCGCTTTATGCTGCGATTTCGGAAGGTCGTCGCTTTGCCGGTATGGAGCACTGGCTGCCGCTGTTCTACGACGAGATGGAAACGCTGTTCGATCACACAGGCGCAATGCCTGTTGTATTCGATCATCTGGTGCCGGAAGCCATTGCCGAGCGTCACAAGCTGGTGCTTGATCATTATGACGCCCGCCAGAAACAGGCCGAGGGCAAAGAAGCAGCAGATGCTATTCCCTATAAGCCGGTTGCGCCAAGCCAGCTCTATATGTCGCTGCGTAAGGTGGAAGAGGCGGCAGAGGCCAATGGCAAGCGCTATGACCTCACGCCTTTTGAAGCGCCGGAAGCCAGCGGACGACATATTATCCATGCGGATGCCCATAAAGGCCGCAGCTTTGCCGAGGAACGCGCCGCTAAAGACGTCAATCTCTTTGAGGCGGTAACCAAATATATCGCTGAACTGCGGGCTAGCGGTAAAAAGATTATGGTCGCCGCATGGACGGAAGGCTCGCTTGACCGTCTGTTACAGGTGCTGGACGAACATGGTCTGGAAAAAATCGAGACGGTTAAAGACCTGCGCACTGTCAAAGCTCTGTCGCGCGATAAGATCACTGCGACTGTGCTGGCGGTAGAAAGCGGTTTTGATGCCGGTGATCTGGTTGTAGTGGCCGAGCAGGATATTCTCGGTGACCGTCTGATCCGCCGCACCAAAAAGCGCAAACGCGATGCGGATTTCATCTCTGAGGCCGGTAGTCTGACTGCTGGCGATATCGTGGTGCATGTCGATCATGGTATCGGTAAGTTTGTCGGCTTGCGTACAATCACCGCTGCCGGTGCGCCGCATGATTGCCTTGAACTGCATTATGCCGGTGACGACCGCCTGTTTCTGCCCGTTGAAAATATCGAACTGTTGTCGCGCTATGGCTCGGAAGGCTCAAGCGCTGTTCTGGATAAGCTTGGCGGCGGCGCATGGCAGGCGCGTAAAGCCAAGCTCAAGAAGCAGCTGCTGGAAATGGCCGGACAGCTCATCCGCATTGCTGCAGAACGCGCTATGCGTGGTGCGCCGGTTCTGAATCCGCCGGATGGTCTTTATGGTGAGTTTGCTGCGCGCTTCCCTTATGACGAGACAGAAGACCAGCAGCGCGCTATTGACGCGATCTTTGATGACTTAAGCGATGGCAAACCAATGGATCGTCTGGTTTGCGGTGATGTTGGCTTCGGTAAAACCGAAGTTGCGCTGCGTGCGGCCTTTGTGGCAGCTTTGAACGGTTATCAGGTGGCTGTTGTTGTGCCGACCACACTGCTGTCACGCCAGCATTTCAAAACCTTCTCCACGCGCTTTAACGGTCTGCCGATCAATGTTGCCCACGCCTCACGTCTTGTCGGAGCCAAAGAACTGGCACTGACCAAAAAGGGCGTTGAAGAAGGCACGGTGGATATTGTTGTCGGCACTCATGCGCTGCTTGGCAATTCGATCAAGTTCAAAAATCTTGGCCTGCTGATTATCGACGAAGAACAGCATTTCGGCGTGAAGCATAAAGAACGCCTCAAAGACCTGAAATCCGATATTCACGTGCTGACACTCACCGCAACGCCGATCCCGCGTACCTTGCAGTTGGCACTGACCGGTGTACGTGAATTGTCGCTGATTACCACGCCGCCGGTTGACCGTATGGCGGTGCGTACCTTCATTTCACCTTTTGATGCGCTGGTCATCCGCGAAACCCTGATGCGCGAGCGCTATCGCGGCGGTCAGAGCTTCTATGTCTGCCCGCGTATTTCCGACCTTGCGGAGATCAAAGAATTCCTCGACCAGCATGTACCGGAGCTGAAAGTTGCTGTCGCCTATGGCCAGATGGCGGCCGGTGAGCTGGAAGACATTATGAACGCCTTCTATGACGGGCAATATGATGTGCTGCTCTCCACAACCATCGTGGAATCCGGTCTGGATATCCCGACTGCCAATACCATGATCGTGCATCGTGCGGATATGTTTGGTCTGGCACAGCTTTATCAGTTGCGTGGCCGCGTTGGCCGTTCCAAGCAACGTGCATTCGCGCTGTTTACGCTGCCTGCGGGCAAAACGCTAACCCAGACTGCTGAGCGTCGCCTTAAAGTGCTGCAATCGCTGGATACTTTGGGCGCTGGTTTCCAGCTTGCGAGTCACGATATGGATATTCGCGGTGCGGGTAACCTGCTGGGTGATGAGCAGTCCGGCCATATCAAGGAAGTCGGTTTCGAGCTTTACCAGCAGATGCTGGAAGAGGCGGTTGCCGAGCTGAAATCCGAAGGTCCTGTGATTGACAGCCATTGGTCGCCACAAATTGCAGTTGGCACGGCTGTAATGATACCGGAAACTTATGTGCCGGATCTGCAATTGCGTCTGGGGCTTTATCGCCGTCTGGCCGATCTGGAAACAACGCAGGAAATCGACGGTTTTGGTGCCGAGCTGATCGACCGTTTTGGCCCGCTGCCGGAAGAAGTGCAGCACCTGCTCAAGATCGTGTTCATCAAGGCGCTGTGCCGTAAGGCCAATGTTGAGAAACTGGATGCGGGACCGAAGGGCATTGTTATTCAGTTCCGTGAGAAGACCTTCCCGAATCCGGCAGGTCTGGTGCAGATGATTGCGGCACAGGGCTCGCTGGCGAAAATCCGGCCGGATCAGAGCATTGTGTTTATCCGCGATTATCCGACCGCTGAAAAACGCTTGACCGGTTCAGCTGTAATCATGACGCAGCTGGCAAACATTGCGGGTGAATGAGCAAAAAACAGGGGGGAATAGAATGCAAAAACAGCTGGTTGAAACCAGACATGGCCGCCTTGAGGTCATGACAAGCGCAGGTAAGGGCGCACCGGTTTTGTTTATTCACGGCAATTCTGCGTGCAAGGAAGTGTTTCACAAGCAGTTTGAATCCTCTCTGGCGCATGATTTCCGGCTGATCGCTTTTGATTTGCCGGGGCATGGCGCTTCTAATGATGCCGCTGATCCGCAAAAGTCCTATACATTGCATGGCTATGCGCAGGCCGCAGCCGATGTGCTAAAAGCGCTGGATGTATCATCGGCAGCCGTGTTCGGCTGGTCGCTCGGCGGGCATATCGGTCTGGAAATGATTGCGCAGCAGGCACCGGTTAACCGGTTGATGATTACCGGCACGCCGCCTTTTACTAAAGATGCGGATGCGGTAGGTCAGGCTTTTGTGCCGAGTGAAGCGTTGAAATATGGTGGTCAGCGTGATCTGGACGATGCAGAGGCACAATCCTATGCGCGCCATGTGGTGCATTCGGATAAACCGACACCGGCTTTTATGGTGGATGCCGTGCGCAGAACTGACGGACTGACACGCCAGACAATGTTCGAAAATATTCTGGCGGAGAATATTGCCGACCAGCAGCATATGGCTGAGAACTGCCCTGTACCGCTGGCTATCCTCAATGGTGCTGAGGATCATTTCATCAATAACGCGCATATCGCATCGCTGAATTATAAGAACCTCTGGGAAGAGACGATTTTCCTGCTGCCACAGGTCGGCCATGCGGCTTTTCTGGAAAAGCCGCAGCTGTTTAACCGCATATTGGAACGCTTCCTGCGCGGCTAATTTTGTGGTTTGCGCAGGCGCACAATCCATGCAATCGGCGTAACACGCGTATCGGCTACAACATCTTCTCGTGCAGCCAGTTCTTCCGAGGCCATTGGTTCAACACTGGCCTCGAGAACAAAACCTGCAGCGTTGATCATGCCGATCCATTCGCTCAAAGTACGGTGGAAGCGCGGAATATTGAACGGTTTATGCTGCTCGCGCTCAGTTTGCGGAACGCTTGAAAACAACCATGTCTCAAGACTGCCGTCAATATTCTCAAAATAATCTGCAACCAAAACCGCGGTTACTTTACCATTCTCATCACGAATATTCTTACGAAACGGCGGCACAAAACACGGATGCAGAATGGTGAACTGGAAGAAACCCTGCGGTTTAAGAATGCGGAATACTTCTTTCAGTACATCGCCTTGTTGCGGCATATCCATCATCGACATGAAGGCGCTGGCGAAGTCAAATTGTGCATCATCGAATGACAGGTGCAGGGCATCCGCCGTCAGATAACGGATACCAAGCGGCTCGTTTTCTTCATATTCGGAAGCATGGTGCACAAAGGTCGGCGCAATATCAATGCCGGTCATTTTCGCACCGGCGCGTGCCAGAGCGCGCGTATTGGCACCTTCACCGCAGCCGACATCTAATCCGTTCAAGCCTTTGATATCCGGCAGCATTTCCAGAAAAGCCGGTGTGTGCAGCGCATCGCGGTAAATATCATAACCGGCGCGGACAAGCTTCGTCCATGTCGCAGCATTGGCCTCCCAATTTTCTGATACTGAGCGTTTCAATGCATCATTTGTGGACTGATCTGCCATAGAGCACCTTTATAATGGAAGGAAAGACGAAAAAGGCTCCTTGGTGAGCACCAAAGAGCCTTAGAATAGTATTGTTGCAGTGGTTTAAAGATCAGCGATCTTCGCTCAGACCCGGCTCATAACCTTCCGCAATCTGACGGATAGCATCAGCCATGGCTTCGGCGCTCTGTGCACCCATGACCGCATATTTCTGATCGAGAATGAAGCATGGCACACCGGTCACGCCCATCTGTCCGGCAACGGCGATTTCCGCACGAACATTGTCGCTGTCCGTGTCACCTTCGAGCAGGGTTTCGATGATGGTATATTCCATACCGGCATCTTCTGCGGCTTCGATGAGGATTTCATGGCTGCCGATATTTTCGCCCTGTTCAAAATAGAGTGAGAACAATTCGCCGACAACGCGATCCTGTACTTCCGCGCTGACTTCACCCGCCCAGCGGATCAGGCGATGAGCATCCAGCGTATTTGGTGCCACTTCAATCGCATCAAAGTCGAACTCGATGCCTTCTTCTTTGCCGATGGCGATCAGCTGGTCATGCACTTCATTCACGCGGCTCTGGGAGCCGAGCTTTTCAACCAGATAGCGTTTGCGCTCTTTGCCTTCAGCCGGAAGTGTCGGGTCGAGCTGAAACGGACGCCAGCGCACTTCAACATTCAGTTCCGGCAACATTTCAAGGGCGGCTTTCAGGCGCTGACGGCCCAGAAAGCACCACGGGCAGACGACATCGGAAATAACATCGATTGTGATTTGTTTATTAGTCATGAAATTACCTGTCATCATTTGCCAGTTATTATTAGTCCACAGAGGTGGATTCAGTCCACCATGTAGGGAATTGATAGCCGTAAAGCGAGGTTTTTTGTGGAATTTTTATCCGTTCCCACCGTGCAACCTGCTGTTTCGGCAAATAATAGAGTGGCAGATAATAGCTGCCGGAAATCAGTAACCGGTCAAAGGCGCGCACTGCATCGGTAAAAGCAGGGCGGTCTTTTGCGGCAAGCATGGCTTCAATCATCGCATCAATAGCCGGATCCTGCGCACCCGGATAGTTGAAACTGCCGGATGCATCACGGGAGCCGGAACCCCAGCGCATCCATTGTTCATTGCCGGGTGAGAGCGAGGCTGTCAGCGCACCGATAATCATATCATAATCGAAATTCTGCAAGCGCTGCTGATATTGTGCATCATCAGCACTGCGGATTTCCGCAACAATACCAAGTCGTGCCAGATTGCGCTTATAGGCCAATGCCAGCTTTTCCTCATCGACCGAGCGGGTCATGATTTCAAAGCTCAGGCGGGTGCCTTCCGGTGTGTGCGCTACACCGTTTTCAAAAGTAAAGCCTGCCTGCTCCAGAAGATCATAGGCTTTTTTGGCAGGCGCACGGTCATGACCGCTGCCGTTGGTTGTGGTTGGGCGCCATGTGCCGTCCATTGTTTCCGGCAGAATCTTATCCTGATAGGGCGCGAGTAACTGCTTTTCACCTTCACTCGCCGGACGACCGACGGATGACAATTCCGAACCCTGCCAGAAACTCGCCATACGGTCATATTGACCGGAGAACAGTGAGCGGTTTGCCCATTCAAAATCAAAGAGTTCGGAAAGCGCACGTCGGACTTTGACATCGGCAAATTTCTCGCGCCGCGTATTGAAGACAAAGCCGAGCATATTGGCCGGTGTGCCTTTGACAAAAGTGTCCTTAATGACTTTTCCCTGTTTTACCGCAGGGAAATCATAGGCTTTGCTCCAGTGGTTAGGTGAACCGTCAACATAAACATCAACGATTCCCTTCTTGAAAGCCTCGAAATAGGAGGTTTCATTGCGGAAATATTCGATGGTGATGGTGTCGAAATTGCTGAAGCCGCTGCGGCTTGGCAGGTCTTTTGCCCAGTAATCAGGATTGCGCTGATAGGTAATACGCTCACCAGGTTTAACTGTCTTAACAATATAAGGGCCGCTGGCGATCGGTGGCTTCAGTGAAGCTTTGCCGAAAGTTTCCGGATCAACCGCATGTTTCGGCAGCACCGGCATAGTGCTGGCCAGCAGTAACGGGAATTCCCTGTCAGCCTTGTCATTAAAGGTAAAACGGATGCCACGTTCACCGGTTTTCTCGATTTTGGCAATGCGGTTCATACGGGCATTATAGGGCGGGCGGCCTTTTTCCGTCAGGATTTCATAGGTGAATATCACATCTTCCGGTGTCACCGGCTTGCCGTCAGACCATTTTGCCTGTTCGTTCAGCGTAAATTCAATAAAACTGCGCGCATCATCCGTTTCAACACGTTCTGCCAGCAGGCCGTAAAGCGTGAAAGGCTCATTGGCAGAACGCTGCATCAGCGTTTCAAACATCAGATTGCCGAAATCCGCATCATTGAACATGCCGCGCGCTGTGGTGCGCATGCTTTGCAGAACAAACGGGTTCAGACTGTCGAATGTGCCGACGACACCATAGGTGATATTTCCGCCTTTAGGTGCTGCCGGATTGGTATAAGGGAAATGTTTGAAATCGGCTGGCAGCGCAATGTCACCATGCATGGACAATGCGTAGGATGGCACGCTGTCTTGTGCGGTAGCTACAGTCTGCGCCTGTGCTGTATCATGAGTAAAGGGCAGGCCGGTTGTGCCAAATGCGATTGCCAGAACGGAGGTTCCCAGCATGGCAAGCAGATGACGCCTGTTGATGATGCGCGGGAAGGGCTGGAACGGCTGTGTCATTGGTCAATCACTATCCGGTAAAATTATAAGAATGCTCTGATTTGTCAGAATTTTGCGTGTTTTTGATTAATTTTGAGAATGTTTGAGGATTATACCGTTCCGGTACCATATTTGATTCGTATCAGATGCACTGTATAAACCGCTTTTTTAGCGGGAATATGCAACAAGCCACAGAATTGTAATATGAAATATTGACCGGCCGGTTTTCGTTTTCTGATAAGTCAGGCGGGAAATGCGTTGTTTTTATAGCGCAAATCGACGTTAAAAAACTATGGTTAATAAAACGGCACTGGATAATGCGTTACAGTCAGTGTAACACCGCAAATAACGCAGGGTCACGCTGTTGCCGTATTTTATCCGCAGTCATGGTTGCGAAAATTCGGTTCACTTGCTGATCCGCAAGGGGAAAATGTTGTCTTGCCAGTCTCGATGATAATTCCCGTAAAAAATACAGGCTGTTTATTTCTCTGAAACAGCATAGCCAGAATTCAGATCAGAGTGTTGAAAGGAACCTGTTGATCATGACCAGCACGAAGACATTCGCTGCCGCATCCGCAATTGCCGGCGCCGTTGCCCTGCTTGCAACCGCGACCCTTCCGGCCACAGCTCAACAGCTGCCGCCGCAGGGATGGTTCAAGGTCTGCTCGAAGCAGGAAGATAATGATATTTGCAATACACAGAATATCGTGACTGCAGATTCCGGTCAGCTGCTGACCGCGATCAACCTGATCGAAATCAAAGGCAAGATTAATCGTAAGATTTTTCAGGTTTCCGTTCCGACCGGTCGTCTGATCCCTGCCGGTATCGGCATGCAGATTGATGCGAACAAAACCACTAAGGTTGAATACGGTATCTGCTTCCCGGATCGCTGCATTGCAGAAGCTCCGCTGACAGATGAAATGGTCAATGCGCTGAAAAAAGGCGGCAAACTGACCCTTACATCCGTAAACTTCCAGAATAAGCCAAATCCGATCACTGTTCAGCTCACCGGTTTCTCCGATGCTCTGAATGGCAAGGGTCTGCAGCAGAACGAACTTGAACAGCGCCAGAAAGAACTTCAGGACGCAGTTCAGAAGCGCCAGAAAGAATTTGAAGCCAAGATGAAAGCAGAACAGGAAAAGGCGAAAGCCGGTAACTGATCTGGAACATCCGGAAACAGATTTTAAAGGGCGCCTCTGGCGCCCTTTTTTATTGGAGGAAAAATGACAAGACCTGAACTGACAACGCAACGTTTGAAACTACGGATATATGCACCGCAGGACGCTGCTGAAATGTACAGCCATATCACACCGACGCTTACCCGTTTTATGGCGTGGGAACCACCTGCATCCTATGAGGAGTTTCTGGAGAACAAACCTCTTTGGGAAGAGCGTTTCCTGAAAGGGACGGATTATCATTTCGTTGCCAGAGATATCCAAAGCGGGCGTTATATCGGTATTGTCGGTGTGCATCGGGCAACAACGAGCACACCCGAGTTTGGCGTTTGGATGTGTGAGGACGTACACGGGCAGGGCTTCGGTAAAGAGGCTGTCACTGCTGTGTTCGGTTGGGCAAAGGAAGCCTTACAGGCAGATTATTTTGTTTATCCGGTGGCTGAAGAAAATCGGGCTAGCCGCAAGATTGCCGAAACTCTGGGCGGTAAGCTTGTCTCCTCGGAGCAGAAGCCGAAATATATGGCTGTGACCTATCACATTCCGGCTTAAAAAAGTTCATGATAATAATGGCCGGATATGTCCGGTCATTGTCCTGATACTGACTTTTTCATTATGTTTTGGCGCGGTAATTTCTGTTATACCACTTTACAGGAGTTACCTAAAATGTCCGCCAATGATACTGCTCTGATCGTTATTGATGTTCAGGAATCTTTTCGCCAGCGCCCCGTATGGCAGGATGATATCGCCCGTCCTTTTATCCGGAATGTGCAGGCGCTGATTGATGGTGCCACAAAGCGCAAGATTCCGGTTGTGCAGATTTTGCACACGGATAATGATGATGTGTTTCAGCTGGAAAGCGGTTTTGTGCGCACATTGGAAGGTCTGGAGATTGAGCCAACCGTACAGTTCTACAAGAAACGTCATTCTGCTCTGGTGGAAAGCGGGCTGAATATCTGGCTGACGGAGCGCGGTATTCGCAAGCTGATTATCTGCGGCATCAGAACCGAACAATGTTGTGAAACGACAACGCGCCATGCATCCGATCTGGGCTATCAGGTTGATTATATAACGGAAGCCACGCTGACTTTTCCGATGCAGCATCCTTCAGGGCAGGTCTTCTCCGTTGAGGATATCAAAATGCGCACGGAGCTGGTTCTGGCAGGACGTTTTTCGCGCATTGCTACGGTTGAAAAAGCGCTTCAGGCTGCCTCACTATAAGGAAACAGGATTGTGAATAAGCCAAGCGGCACGACGATCCCAAAGATTATACCTGTCTATGTTGTTGTGCCGCCGCATATCCTGCTGCTGGATGTGGCGGGGCCGGTAGAAGTGCTGCGCCGCGCCAATGCGGAACAGCAGGACATTTTGTTTGATTATCATTTTGTCTCAACGCAAACGGAGCAGGTGAGTTCAATCGGGCTGGCTGTTGCAGGACTTGAACCATTGCCTGCACAGCTGCCGGATGATGCCTATATTCTTGTTTGCGGCACCATAACTGCACCGGCAGAGGCAATTGATCCTGAGCCGGAATACCGGCAATTGGCTACATGGCTGAAAACGGTCTTCCGGCCATCAATGCATCTGGTAACGATCTGCTCCGGTGCTCTGATCGCTGCACGTGCCGGTTTGTTCGATGGTTATGCCTGCACTACTCATGCGCTGTCTGTTGATGAGTTGCGTGAAATTGCTCCGGCGGCGCGTGTACTGGATAACCGGCTCTATGTGGAAGACGGTACGCGCTTTTCGAGTGCAGGTATCTCCACCGGAACTGACCTTATGCTGCATCTGGTGGCAAAGCTGACATCGCCGGTCGTAGCTCTGAATATTGCCCGTTACATGGTTGTCTATATCCGGCGTACTGGTGGCGAGCCGCAATTCTCGCCGTGGCTGAGCGGACGCAATCATATTCATCCGGCAATTCATCGCATTCAGGATGCGATTATTGCTGATCCGGTGCGGTGCTGGTCTCTGGCTGAACTGGCCGATACCGGTTTTATGAGTGTTCGCAATCTGTCACGTCTGTTTCAGGAGCATACTGGGCTGACGGTGACGGAATATGTCAATCTGATCCGTGTGACGTTGGCAAAGGATATTCTGACCAATTCGCCGCTGGATATGGAGAATATCGCCGAGAAAACCGGCTTTACCTCAGCCCGCCATCTGCGCCGTGTCTGGTCGAAATATAATGCGGTGCCGCCGAGCCATTATCGCCGGATTACCGGACAGGCGTAAGATCGCGTTGTGCAATACCACAAATCACTGCCAGCAATAACAATCCGGCTGAAGCCCACAGACCACTTGAGAGATTGTGCGTCAGGTCATTGATAAAGCCGATCAGCACAGGGCCGACAATTTGTCCGATTGAGAACATGACAGTCATCATGCCGATTGCTGCTGCCCAGCCTTCCGGTGGCAGATTGCGGCGCACATAGACTGTAGTTGAAGCAACAACTGCGAAAAAGGCACAACCGAAACCGGCAGCAGAAACCATCAGCAGAGGTGTGCCGGATGAGAAAATCGGCAGCAGAGATGCAATCAGCGTGACGAGCGAGAGCAGGGCAAAGCCATAGCCATGCAGCACTTTTTTCTGAATACCTGCACAAACCCATGGTGAGGAAATTGCGCCAAGCCCGATCACAAACCAGAAGGCCGATTGCAGCATGGCTCCGCCGCCGGAATTCTGCACCCATGCGATCATAAAGGTCATATAGGCAATATAACCGGCACCGACAAAGAGATATCCGGCCAGGATGCCGCTCATGGCTTTGTAATCAACACGGTAAGGTTTGCTTTTCTGATCCGGCTTGTAGAGCGCTACATGTTGGCCGCGCGCGCCGATCAGCAACAGAGCCAGAGGGGCGGCGATCAGCGCCAGCAAGGCCCATGCATAAGGCCATGAGCCTGCACCCAAATAGGCAATCAGATAGGGAATGACGAGGCCGGACAGGAAAATACCGATGCCCGGTCCTGCATAGAAAATACCGAGAATAACCGAACTGCGCTCAGGATGACGCTGTGCAAGACCGGTTGTCAGCAGGCCACCGGCCACAAAAGCCAGACCTGCACTGAGACCGGCAATAAATCGCAGCAGGTTGAGAATAAGCACATCGCGGAAGACCGCGCAGAATGCCAGCGAAGCGACAACCAGCCAGATATTGATGATCATCATTTTATAGGCACTGATATAGCGCAGCAGGCGCGATGCGAGCAAAGCGCCGAACAGATAGCCGATCCCGTTGCTGGTATTCATCCAGCCTGCATCCGCATAGGACCAGTGCAGATCGGCACGCATATCCGGCAGCACAAGCGCATAGGCAAAACGCGCAAACCCCAATCCCAGTGCCGGAACCATTGCTAAGGCCAGCACAACGGCTAAGGCATTTTCACTTTTTCCGAACGGGTCTTGGGTGGTCATTACAGGCATTCCGGTATTGTTTTACAGTATAACTTATAGCGGATTCACAGCTTGGCGGTGATGATTAATCCGCATGAGAGAGCGTGTTCAAATAGAAAAAGCCCCGCCTGATTATTCAGGCGGGGCTTTTACAAATCATGACTGATTAAGCAGCCATTGCTTTCTGCAGGTTTTCGTCGATCTTGTCGAGGAAGCCTGTTGTGGACAGCCAAGGCTGATCCGGACCGATCAGCAAAGCCAGATCCTTGGTCATGTAGCCGGATTCAACTGTGTCTACGCAGACTTTTTCCAGTGTATCGGCAAAGCGCTTCAGCTCGGCATTGTCGTCGAGCTTGGCGCGGTGCGCGAGGCCACGGGTCCATGCGAAGATCGAAGCGATCGAGTTGGTTGAGGTTTCCTCACCCTTCTGATGCTGACGATAGTGACGGGTTACAGTACCGTGAGCAGCTTCTGCTTCAACGGTCTTGCCATCCGGTGTCATCAGAACCGAGGTCATCAGGCCGAGCGAGCCGAAGCCCTGTGCCACGATGTCGGACTGCACGTCGCCGTCATAGTTCTTACAAGCCCAGACATAGCCGCCGGACCATTTCAGAGCCGAAGCAACCATGTCGTCGATCAGGCGGTGTTCGTACCAGATCTTGGCTTCTTTGAACTTCTCAGCAAATTCAGCCTGATACACTTCTTCAAAGATATCTTTGAAGCGGCCGTCATAGGCTTTGAGAATGGTGTTCTTGGTCGACAGATAAACCGGATAGCCGCGCTGCAGGCCGTAGTTCAGCGATGCGCGTGCGAATTCACGGATGGATTCGTCGATATTGTACATAGCCATAGCTACACCGGAGGATGGTGCATCATAGACTTCGTGTTCAATGGTTTCGCCGTCTTCACCAACGAATTTGATCGACAGCTTGCCTTTGCCCGGGAATTTGAAATCAGTCGCGCGGTACTGGTCACCGAAAGCATGACGGCCAACGATGATCGGCTGAGTCCAGCCCGGCACCAGACGTGGTACGTTTTTGCAGATGATTGGTTCGCGGAAAATTACGCCGCCGAGAATGTTGCGGATGGTGCCGTTTGGCGATTTCCACATTTTCTTGAGTTTGAACTCTTCAACGCGGGCTTCATCAGGGGTGATGGTGGCGCATTTCACACCAACGCCATGCTCTTTGATAGCATTTGCTGCGTCGATGGTAACCTGATCATTGGTTGCATCGCGGTGTTCTACCGACAGATCATAATATTTCAGATCGATGTCGAGATATGGATGGATGAGTTTGTCTTTGATAAACTGCCAGATGATGCGGGTCATCTCATCGCCGTCAAGCTCAACAACGGGATTTGCAACTTTGATCTTTGCCATTAAAACCTCTCCTTCATGAAGTTGCGCCTCTCATAGCACTGCTTAGGCGAGAGGCAAAGTGCTAACGACACCTTGAGAACAGGAATAATAAAAAACGCCGGAGATAACGGGTTTTTATACTGTCATAGGGCAATTTATTTGTTCACGATGGTGTGAGATTTGTTTGGCAACGGTGCATGAGAGAGCCGGTACAGGTTGCTGGCGATTCAGTTTTTTGAACTGAGACCTGTTTAATTATCATGCATGGTTTGAATTCCGTCACTCTTCCGTTTAAGAAAAGCGCGAAAAGCGCATGCGGAATGTCTCGTTTTGCGCGTGAAGTTTGAGTTTTGAGAAGATAATGGCCGGTACAGACAAACAGCGCCCGATGATTTCAGAAGGCCCAGCAATCATTCTTGTGGAGCCGCAATTGCCGGAAAATATCGGCATGGTGGCACGCGCTATGGCGAATTTCGGCCTCGGCGAATTGCGTCTGGTCAATCCGCGTGAAGCCTTTCCGAATGATAAAGCCCGCTCTGCCGCCAGCAAGGCCGATCATATTATTGACAGCGCGGTTCTCTATGATGATCTGCCGTCGGCACTGGCTGATCTGAATTTTGTCTATGCCACAACCGCACGCGAGCGTGACGGTTTCAAACAAGTGCGCGGTCCCGTGGAGGCAGGTAAAATCCTGCGCCAGAAATTCCGTACCGGTGAGAAAACCGGCATCATGTTCGGTCGTGAACGCGTCGGCCTGAAAAATGATGAAGTCGGTCTGGCCGATGAGCTGGTGACTTTTCCGGTCAATCCGGCATTTGCCTCGCTCAATATCGCGCAGGCTGTGTTGCTGATGTCCTATGAATGGATGAAGTCCGGTCTGGAAAATGAAACTGACACAGTTTTCCGCGGGCCTGAACTGCAACCGGCTAATAAAGAATATCTACACGGTTTCTTTAATCATTTGGAGGAAGCTCTGGATACGCGCGGTTATTTCCGCCCGGAAGCGCGCAAAGAGATTATGGTGAATAATCTGCGGGCAGTGCTGACCCGTCCGGCATTTGCGGAAGCTGAAATCCGCTTGCTGCGCGGCGTGCTGACCTCGCTGGATTATTTCTCACCGAAGAGCCCGCGTGGTTCCGGCGCGCCCGAAGGCCGCGCCAGAGTGCATAAAGACGAGACACAGAATACCGAGCAGGATAAACCGGACGAGAAGTCCTGAGGCAGGTTTGCGATGCACCATCTCGCGCAATTTACAGCAACCAATATTTCCAGCAGGCAGGATGCGCCGGTCATCGTTTTTGACAGCGGTATCGGCGGTCTGACTGTGTTGCGCGAGGCGCGGGTGCTGATGCCCGACCGCCATTTTATCTATGTGGCTGATGATGCGGGTTTTCCCTATGGTTCATGGGAAGAGCCGGCTTTGCGCGAGCGTATTGTCAGCCTGTTTGCTGATCTGATCCGCCGGTTTCATCCTCAGCTCTGCGTGATTGCCTGTAATACGGCGTCCACATTGGTGCTTGATGATCTGCGGCAGGCTTTTCCCGATACGCCTTTTGTCGGTACAGTTCCGGCGATTAAGCCTGCAGCTGAGCGCACACATTCCGGTCTTGTCTCGGTTCTGGCGACACCGGGCACGGTTAAACGCGCCTATACGCGTGATCTGATCCAGTCTTTCGCTACACAGTGCCATGTGCGCCTTGTCGGCGCTGACCGGCTTGCCACATTGGCCGAAGCGCATATTCGCGGCGAAAAGATTGATGATGAGCTGGTGCTTGAGCAAATCACGCCATGCTTCATTGAGAAAGACGGTAAGCGTACGGATATTGTTGTGCTTGCCTGCACGCATTATCCGTTTTTGGCCAATGTATTCCGCCGTTTAGCACCATGGCCGGTTGACTGGCTTGATCCGGCTGAAGCAATCGCCCGGCGTATGTTGTCGCTGTTGCCTGAGAATAAAGACAAGATTCTCCATCATCATGATGATCTGGCTGTGTTTACATCCGGAAAACCGGATTATGCGATCCGCCGCTTGTTGCAGGGCTTTGGCCTGCGGAACTAGAGCTAAGCAGCAAATTGCTATGTTGGCTTCCGGCGGGCAATCTTCACCATTCCTGCGGATAAAATCTTTTTTAAAGAAAGCACTTGACCTTAACCTAAGGGCAAGCCTGCATAACTTGTGCGATGATAGTCACAAGGAGAAAGCATGCTCACAATAGGACAAATGGCGCGCTCCCAAGGGGTAACGACAAAAACACTGCGCCATTATGACAGTATCGGTCTGTTCAGCCCCTGCCTGAGCGGGCAGGATAATGGCTACCGCTATTACCGGCCGGAGCAGATTGTAACACTGGGGCGCATTGTCTGGCTGAGGCAGCTTGGTATGGCGCTGGATGAGATCAAAACACTGGCTGCCAGCGGCGGTCTGGACAGTGTGGAGAAGATGCATGCAAGCCTGCAAAATCATGCAGTGCAGCTTGAAGCTGACATCAACCGCCGTCAGAAAACCCTCGATCATCTTTATCGCTATCTCGCACAACCGGAGCGTAAAATGCCTGAATTACAAAAGCCTGAACGTGTTTTCTTCGCTGCTCAACGGATTATCGGCATGTGCTGGTATCCTGAGGATGAGGGCAGCATCGCGCAAATGTGGGATCGTTTTGAAGCGCGTGAGCATGAGATTGAACGCCTGAATGAGCCTGTCGGTACTTTCGGCATTTGCCAGCCGCTGGAAGATGGCCAGTGGCGTTATATTGCGGGTCTTCCGGTTGGCGCAGATGCTGTGATTCCTGAAGGACTGGTCGCCATTGAAATTCCGGGGCGCTATTACGCGAAAGTTGAGCATCAGGGTGAAGTGACGACCTTGCCGGAAACATTCCGTGCGGCCTATTCGGAATGGCTGCCGAGTGCAGGTATGCAACCTGATGAAGGGCCGGAATTTGAATATAGCGGCGCGCGTTTTCTCGGGCCGATGAATCCTGAAAGCGTGACCGAGATCTATATTCCGCTGAAATAATCCGTATTCAAAAATGAAGTGATAAATGAGCGACCTTGATCATGTTTCAGGTCGCTCTTTTTATGATTGCATTGTACTGCCGGTAACGAAAAAGAATATCAGCGGAGATTGTAATGATAAAACAGACAGTTACTGTATTGGCAGCAGGGCTTGGTATTTTGACGCTGACAGGCAGTTTGGCCTCTGCAAATGAGCAGGTGGGTTTCCGGCAAACCGAACTGGCAGATAAGAGCGGCAAGCGTGATTTGAAAGTCGCGCTTTGGTATCCGGCATCCGACATAAAAGCAGCCGGGACTGTTGGTGAAAATCCGGTCTTTAAAGGCATTCAGGCAATGCCGGATGCTGCGCCTGACGGCAAAACGCATCCGCTTGTGGTGTTGTCGCATGGCTATGGCGGTAGCTGGCGTAACCTGAACTGGCTGGCAGGTGAGCTGGTCGGGCAGGGCTATATCGTTGCCGCGCCGGATCATCCGGGCACAACGACATTTAATCGTGACAAAGAGCAGGCTGCGCAGCTCTGGGAACGACCGTATGACCTTAGTCGTGTGATTGATGCTGTGACCACTGACAGCGCCTTAGCGGGCAAAGTTGAGCCAAGCCGCATTGCTGCGATTGGTCATTCACTCGGAGGCTGGTCGGTTGTGGCTCTGGTTGGCGCACAGTTTGACCCTGCGCGCTTTGACAGGGATTGCACAGAGCAGCCCAATCCGCGCACTTGTGGTCTGGCGAGTGAGCTGATTACCCCGCGAGGCGAAGTTGCGGCAGAAAAACTGAAAACAATGAAGGCCGATCCGCGTGTTGGTGCGATTGTCACGCTCGATCTGGGCTTGGCGCGCGGTTTCACACCGGAGAGCCTGAACAGCATTACTATACCGGCGCTGATTTTTGGGGCAGGCGTTGATATTGGTGATCTGCCTGCGAAACTGGAATCCGGCTATGTCGCTTCCAATATGTCAGCAAAAACTGCGCAATATGTTGAGATTGCGGATGCCATGCATTTCAGCTTCATGCAGATATGCAAGGCCGGTGCATCAGAACTTATCGAGGCAGAAACCCCGGGAGACGGTATTGTCTGTAAAGACGGCGGAGAGCGCGGCCGCGAGGCAATACATCGTGGAGTCGCTGATATGATTATTGCATTTCTGGCGAAATCACTACCTGCAAAATGATAAGAAAAAGGCCGCTAAATAGCGGCCTTTCTTTTGAGAGCCTTGGGAGGCTTATTTTGCTTTTAACTCACTGACTTTGCCGACGGTGAAGAACTGGGTTTCACCATTGGAGTCATCCACACCGTCATTATCAGTCACAACATAGCCGATGCCGTTTTTGTCGATGGCGAAGCCTTCAAGTTTATCCGGAACAAAACCGTTGAGCTTCTTGAGGTCAGGAATGAAATCATAGACCAGTGTTTTGCTGACAAGCTGCAGTTTCTCACCGATCTTCGCTGGCTTCAGATCAGCCAGAGCCACTTTGTAGAGGCGCTTGTTGACAGCTTCATTGCCGATCAGGTTATCACGCTCAACGATATAGAGCTGACCGTCATGGGCAGTGATTTCCGACAGGCCGACCCAGCCTTTTTCTTTCTTATCCAGCGGATAGGAAACGGCAGCCCATTCTTCGCTCTTCAGATTGTAGCTGAGGATTTTGACATTGCCCTTTTCGTCGTCAGCCCATTCGCGCTGTACAACCATCCAGAGCGTTTCATTGTCGCCTTCACCGGTGCGGGTGATGCCTTCAAGACCGAAACGGGTTTGATGCTTGAGCAGGTCTTCAGGCAAAGCGATTTCTTTTTTGATCTCGCCTTTATCATTCACATTGAGAATGGCATGCGGCACCAGTTTCTTCTGGTCGCCTTCATTAGCCAGCCAGAAACCGCCTTTGCCATCGGTCGTAATGCCTTCAAGATCAATCTTTTGCGCTGCATCCTTACCGCGCTTGACGAGCAGCGCAGAGGTGATTTTCGCAGGCTTCTGATTGGCGTCAATCGTGTAGATTGTCGGCGCAGCAAAATAAGCAGAGTCAGAGACTGCATAGAGAATGCCATCTTTGCTTTCATCAGCAACCAGACCGGAGAGCGCGCCCCAGGCGATTGGTGTGCCTTCTTCCGTCAGTTCGGAAACCAGCTGCGGATAATCTGCGGCTTTGTCCTGCAATTCATAAATCATCACATGGGAGCGGGCGGCGCCGTCTTCACCCAGATCAGTTTCATTGGCTGTGACCAGCAGGTTGCGTGACGGGATCGCCAGCACACCTTCAGGGCCGATGCCTGATGGCAGCAGCTGAACGAATTCAGGATCTTTACCGGTATCTTTATAAACACCGACCATTGAGCCACGCTCGCTGGCAACGAAGAGATAGTTGGTCTCGCCAAAACGACCGACTTCGGCACCTTCCAGCTCAACACCTTTCTTGTTGCGCTTTTCCGGATAATGGCCGTGCGCAGCAATCTTGTGCTCCAGCGTATTGCCGGATTCGTAAGTCACCTTGCCGGTCTTGTCGAAGATCGTGAAGCCGCGGGAGCCGCCTTTATAATCGCCTTCATTGGCGGTCAGCAGACGGTCATCGCCAATCCATTTGATAGTGTCCGGCTCGCGGGCGACATTTTTCATCTCGCCGTTAAATTTAATCTGGCCGTCTTTCTTGGTATCGATCTTGTCGAGGTCAACAGAACCGGCAGAAAAATGTGCCGTGATCTTGCCGGAAGCAGCATCGACGATCGCAATATGGTTGTTTTCCTGAAGGGTAACAGCAATTTCATTCTTGCTGTTGATGGAAACAAATTCCGGTTCCGGATCTTCCGGTGCAACTTCTGCAATACCGGTCAGATCAACCACTTTCATGGTTTTGCAATCCGGTGTGCCGTCTTTGAGATTGAGAATAACCAGATTACCGGCTGGCAGCTGTGGCAGCTCACCGTCATTCAGGTCTTCATCGCGCTCATTTTCAATGGCAACGGCGAGGAATGTCTTGTCTGGTGAAACGGCTACCGAATCCGGCTGGCCGCCGAGATCGCAGCTCATTTCAACCTTGCGCGATGCAATATCAATGACATCCAGACGGCCTGACGGCTTCACATAGCTTTCAGATGTGTTGACACCGGCGAAAACGCGCTTGCCTGCAACGGCGACCGATGTCGGCTCGCCTTCAACTTTAAGAACGCCGCCGGCTTTAGGGTTTTTAGGATCGGTAATATCAACAAAACCGATGCCGCCATACGGACTGTCGGAATAGATCAGCATATTGCCATCTTCCGAAACAGTAATGATTTCAGAGGAGGTTGCCGCTTTGGCATCTGCATCTTTCGGCAGGTTATCGGCGACTGCAAAGCTGGCGATGCGATTGAAAACCGGCTCAGCCGAAGCGGAAAAAGCAACGGAACTTGCCAGAGTGGCAGTAAGAGCGGTGATGAGAGAAAGTCTCAAAGAACAGCGCGACATGATATCCTCAGATGTTGCATTGAAGTCTGAGGTGCTTTTTGCCGCTCGTTGTTACAGCCCAATGTCATTTCCATGAAGAAATGATGACATAGCTTTTATTAGCAATTTAATCGCTGGAAAACCGCAGTCAGGCCAAACCTATTTATCAGACGGTGTCTGCGGTCGTGCGAGGTTGCCTTTGCCGAATGTATAGCCGGTTTCCACTGTCTTCGAGCCGAATTTTGAGCGCAGCTTATCAATGGCAGTTTCAGCCGCCGCACGCTTACCGGCTTTGATATCCACCAGATCAGGCGGATCGGCTTTCACCGGATCGGTGAGGTCGGTCACGCCGATGCCGAGCAGGCGATATTTTGTGCCGTCAATTTCCTTTTGCAGCATATAAAGACCGGTGCGGAAAATCCTGTCGGCAAGCTGCGTAGGATCGCTCAGACGATGATTGCGTGTACGGCTCTGAAAATCCTTGGTCTTGAGCTTCAGCATCACTGTATGACCGGCAATCTCGCCATGTTTAAGCCGTCCGGCCACTTTTTCCGATAACGCACGCAGAACCGGCACCAGCTCTTCAGCCTTGGCGATATCAATATCAAACGTGGTTTCATTGGAGATGCTTTTCATCTCGCTTTCCGGCTGGACTGTGCGCGTGTCCATGCCGCGGGAGAGGCGGTAGAGACGCTGCCCCATCACGCCATAGGACTTCATCAGCGCAGATTCTTCCATTTGCTGGAGCTGTCCAATGGTCTGAATACCGTCAGCATTGAGTTTGGCATTAAGCGCCTTGCCGACACCCCAGATCATACCGACCGGCTTAGGCTTCAGAAAATCCAGTGTTTCCTTTTCTCCGATCACCGAGAAACCACGCGGCTTCTCCATATCTGAGGCAAGTTTCGCCAGAAATTTGCAATAGGACAAGCCGACAGAAACGGTGATGCCGATTTCCTGTTCAATCCGGCGGGCGAATTCTGCCAGCACAAGGGCAGGCGGCGCACGGTGCAATTTGGCCGTACCGCGCAAATCCAGAAATGCCTCATCAATCGAAAGCGGTTCGACCAATGGTGTGAGATCAAACATCATCTGGCGAATCTGATGCCCGACCTTGCGGTATTTCTCCATATTTGGCTTAACGAATATCGCCTGCGGGCAGAGTTCAATGGCTTTGAAAGTCGGCATGGCAGAACGCACGCCGTGAATACGCGCAATATAGCAGCAGGTGGAAACCACACCACGCTTGCCACCGCCGACAATCACCGGCTTGTCACGCAGTTCAGGATTGTCGCGTTTTTCAATTGATGCGTAAAAAGCATCGCAATCAATATGTGCAAAGCTTAAATCATAAAGCTCTTCATGGCGCACCAGACGCGGACTACCGCAAGCGCTGCAGCGTGGTCTCTGTTCACTACGGCGTTTTTTCTGCACAGTCAGGCAGTCGCGGCAGAAACCTGCCTGCGGATCGGCCTCAGCAAAATAACCGGAAACACCGTTGACCATCGTAAAAACCTGTAGCATGATCCGAACATAAGTGGAACATTTGCACAATACAGGCAGATGATTTCAAGCGCCAGCGAATTTTATACACAATCTGCAGCGATGCAGGAGGTCGCACTTACATGGATTGGTCGTAAGCGCTGTCGCCGTTCGGCAGAAAGCGCAGTGCCTGATTCATGCTCTCCGGCTTATGGCCGGTGGCTTCACAAAACTGCATGAGCGTTGGCTCATGTGCCAGATAGAACTGCAAAACACCGGTCAGAAAAGCCGGTTCACCTGCGGCTTCGCGGATAGATGAGACTTCAATGCCGGTGAGGGACAAAAAGCGATTCATCAGATCCGGCTGCTGCGCCAGAAAGACCAGAGCTTCAATGGCCAGATTTTCAGCATCGCTTTGATTCAAGATGGTTTTTGACATTTTATATCCGGCTGGCTTTTACGTTTTGGCAACTGTAATTGCATCTTTAGCTGTATGAAAGCTGTTTAGGAGCATTTTGGTCATTGTTCAATGCTATGCTGATGGGGTTGGAATAATCATGGTCTCTGTGTGCTGTACCCGTGCGTGGTAATTGACGTGAGCCGAAAACTACGAAATGCTGCGGCCAGCACGCAGATATATTCAGACAATGTTCTGAGTAATAAGGTATTTTTTCATGACCAAAAAAGTAATGATCGTCGAAGACAATGAGCTGAATATGAAGCTTTTCCGCGATCTGATTGAAGCCAGCGGTTATGAAACCATCCGTACGCGCAATGGTCTTGAAGCTATGGATTTGGCGCGAATCCACCATCCCGACCTGATTTTGATGGATATTCAGCTGCCGGAAGTCTCCGGCCTTGAAGTCACAAAA
The DNA here is from genome assembly GCF_020341615.1 of Pseudochrobactrum sp. XF203. Lineage (NCBI taxonomy): Bacteria > Pseudomonadati > Pseudomonadota > Alphaproteobacteria > Hyphomicrobiales > Brucellaceae > Pseudochrobactrum > Pseudochrobactrum sp. XF203. The sequence continues at coordinate 1,442,407 of NZ_CP084392.1, forward strand.
TGGCTGAAAGAAGATGACGACCTGAAAGCCATTCCGGTTATTGCCGTCACAGCCTTTGCTATGAAGGGCGATGAAGAGCGTATTCGTCAGGGCGGTTGCGAAGCCTATATTTCCAAGCCGATCTCCGTGCCGCGCTTTATTGAGACGATCAAGTCCTATCTCGGCGACCTGTAGTTACAGGATTTCGCCTTACTGAGGTGAATGATGAAAATTCCTACGTTCCGCATTGTAAGGCCGACAGATAATCCGGATGCACTGCTTCCCTTTTATCGGGATGGTTTAGGAATGACAGTTCTTGATAGTTTTCAGGATCATGACGGTTTTGACGCGATCATTATGGGGCGTGAAAATGTGCCCTATCATTTTGCATTTACACGCACTGCTAAGCATCAGGCCGGTAAAGCACCAACCAAAGAGAATCTGCTGGTTTTTTATTTGCCGGATCATGCCGAGTGGGAAAATGCTGTTGAGCGTATGAAAGCGACCGGCTTTGTGCCTGTGAGCGCCTTCAATCCCTATTGGGACAAGAAAGGGGTAACTTTCGAAGATCCGGACGGTTACCGTATTGTTTTGCAGCAAACAGATTGGGCGCCTTAATTACGGTTCCGACACAAATTACCAATCGGAAATGCTCTGTATTCAGACAATAAAAAACCCGGGCTGATAACAGCCCGGGTTTTTTTTATAACCGAAACCAGAATTATTTGATTTTGGTTTCTTTGAATTCGACGTGTGCCTTAGCAACCGGGTCGTATTTACGCTTTGTCATTTTTTCAGTCATTGTACGGCTGTTCTTCTTGGTTACGTAGAAGAAGCCTGTGTCTGCGGTCGACAACAGCTTGATTTTAATTGTTGTAGCCTTAGCCATAACGATATCCTGCTCTTTTAAATAATAAAACCGCCTGCTTGTCCGGCGATTTCATCCGGGTGCGGGAATTTGGCGCGACACTACGGATACACGCCGAAAAGTCAAGCCCGCTGTTTACGAACTACCAGTCTGATAAGCAGAATTATGATAAATGCTGCAAAAAAGAGTGATAAAGTGACCGGGAAACCTGTTGCTCCCAGCAAATCCATACCGACACCGGCTGCCTGAGGGCCTGCCAGCATACCGATGCCATAGCAGAAAATGAACGCGGCATTGGCCGAAGCAAGCTCACGTCCCTGCAATTGCGAACCAAGATGGGCGAGGCCGACAGTGTAAAGACCGGCAACTACACCGCCCCAGATCAACAGCAGAACTGCCATCAGATACCAGTTTGTGACAACATAAGGCAGCAGCACCATACCGGCAAAACCGATAATAGCACAAATCAGCAGCAGAATACGGCGGTCGCCGATGCGGTCGGAGACGAGGCCGAGCGGAATCTGCATCAGCACATTGCCGAGACCGACCATAGTCAGCAGCAGCGCGGCATCGCCTTCATTGAGGCCGACACGCGTGCCAAAGACTGGAAACAGGGCAAAGCCGCCGGTTTCCACTGCACCATAGACGAAGACCGCCATTGTCGCTGCCGGAACCGCGAAAATATAAGGCATGAAGGGAACATGTTCCCCTTCCTCAAATTCAGGGCTGTCTTTACTGGCAATCATGACAGGGAAGGCTGCCAGCGCAATGATGACGATACCGATACCAAATGGCATGAAGCCGCCGCTGCCGATGATTGAGAACAACCACGGGCCGACTGCGAAGCCGAGTGAAAGACAGGTCGCGTATATACCAAGCACCAGTCCGCGTTTGGCCGGCGGGGCAGAGGTATTGACCCAATATTCAGACAGCACAAACAGCACTGTGAGCGCGAAATGCAAGGAAACGCGCAGTGCAAACCATGCAATAATATTCGGAAACAGATAGAAACCGAGGAAGGACAGACCGCTGATGAACAGCATCAGCATCATCGAACGGGCAACGCCCAGATAGGAGCCGATACGCGCGGATAGCGCTGCGCCGAACAGCGATGCAAGACCGGCAACAGCCGTATTTGCACCGATGGTGCTGGCTGAATAGCCACGGCTTTCCAGAAGCACACTCAGCAGCGGAATACCAAGGCCGATCGCTGCACCAACGGCACTGATCGTGGCAATGGCTGCGCCAAGAGAGCGCCATTGCGTTGGTTGAAGTACCTCTGATGCGGGTTCAGTTGAAAGATGGTCTTGCTGCATGAAACTTAAATCACCTCACGGACATGACGGCCATGCCGTTTACGATAGAACGGAACCGGATATATAGAGGACAAATCCCTGTCTTCGAGCAGGAGTTTTTCGATATCCCGCAAAATAATGCGCGTAATCGCTGCAATATTGAGATTAAAGGCCTCGGAAAAGCTCACAAATTTCAAATCAGACAATTCCGGCTCATTATAAGCAGATGATTCTATAGCGCTTATGTCAGCCGGATTGTGGTTTCGGGCAGGGAGCTCCGGGCTGATTTCATCCAGAAAACTGGCAAAGAAACGCGCATCATAGCGGCGTACATGACCGGGCGGCGTGATCGCGCGCGCCACATAACGCAGCTGCGATAAATCGGGCAGGTGATTGCTGCGGGCAAAGCCTGTCCACGGATGCGTTTGCGCATCATCATGCGGCGTACCGAGCAACAGGCCGGTTTCCTCATAGGTTTCGCGTATTGCAGTCATTGCAAGCGCACGCGCGCGTTGTGTGCTGGCACGTTTGCCAAGTCCTGCCAGCAATTTTATTTCATCCTGCGGCCTGAGGCTGTTGGCAGCATTAATTCTGGCGTCCTGCGCTTCTGTACCGCCGCCGGGGAAGACAAACATATCCGGCATGAAATGCATCGCACGGGCGCGGCGCCCCATGAGAATACGCGGCTCATTGCCGTTGCGGTCGATGAGGATGAGTGAGGCAGCATCACGCGGCCGGAGAATGCGGGATGCTGCTGTGCCCTGATTACTCAAAGCTGTCGCATCATCCGGCCGGTGCATATCCTGCAAAGTGTGGTCTGTTTTATGTCCTGACATTTGCGTCAGATATATTCCTGCTGACTTTCTTTATCAAAGCCATGCATATAAAGCGCCCATTGCAGGCCGATGGTGGCACCTTTAATCGGTTGCAGCAGCACCAGTGACATCAGAATGGTCACCGGCCCCCAGATGGCCAGATGCCCCCAGAGTGACAGGCCGCCCATATTTTCCACCATCATGAACAGCGCGACCACGACGTGGCCGACAATCAGCACGGTCAGATAGGCAGGCAGATCATCGGCGCGCTGAGGTGTGTAATCTTCATTACAGACAGAGCAATTAGCGACCGGACGCAGGAAGGAGCGGAACAGTTTGCCGTCACCGCAATGCGGGCAGCGGGAGAGAAAACCGCGCTGCATGGCTTGTCCCAACGGGCGCGGGGTGCGGGCGGGCTTTGTCTTTTCGCCGCCGAAAACCTGCGTTTCCGTCTGTGTCAGGGTCTGATCGCTGCTCATCATCGTCTCCCAATACCTGTGTCGGGGTTATCTTTTGCTTTTACGCGAAATATGGGCTGGTTTGCCTCTGGCCGGACCGCCGGTGCGGGATTTCCCCGCCTTGCGGCTGAATTTGGTAGCTTTGTGGTGCGATTGCAAGGATGCAGGCAGCAAACGCGGTTCTGTCAGCATTTCAAAACGCAGTGCTCCGGCAACCGGCTGCGCTTCAACCAGCCGTACTTCCACACTGTCACCAAGACGATAGCCTTTGCCTGACCGTTCACCGGCGACAGAATGACCGGCTTCATCATAGTGATAATATTCCCGGCCCAAAGTGGAAATGGGAATAAAGCCGTCGGCACCATATGTCGCAAGGGTCACAAACAGACCGGCTTTGGTCACACCCTGCACACGCGCCTGAAACTCATTGCCAACCTGTTCGGCCAGATGATGGGCGATCAGACGGTCTGTCGTTTCACGCTCGGCCAGCATGGCACGGCGCTCTGTCTGGGAAATGCTGAGCGCAATGGCAGGCAATTCGCCAATCTCGTCATTGCTCAGACCATCGGGTCCCAGATTGAGCGCGCGGATCAGCGCACGATGGACGATCAGGTCAGCATAACGGCGGATCGGCGAGGTGAAATGCGCGTAATGGCGCAGATTCAAACCGAAATGGCCGATATTATCGGTATTATATTCGGCCTGACTTTGCGAGCGCAGCACCACCTGATTGACCAGTTCTTCATGGTCTGTACCCCGAACACGGGACAAAATGCCGTTGAACTGGCTCGGGCGCAGTTCCGCACCGCGGGCAAGGCTGATTTCCAGTGTTTTGAGGAAGTCACGCAGAGATTCCTGCTTGGTCAGCGACGGCAGATCGTGAATACGATAGATCAGCGGCTGGTTTTTGGCTTCCAGTGTTTCAGCGGCGGCGACATTGGCCTGAATCATAAATTCTTCAATGAGCTTATGTGCATCGAGCCGGTCAGGCACAATAACTTTCAGCACCTGTCCCTGATCGTCGAGGATCAGTTTCTTCTCCGGCAGATCAAGCTCCAGCGGCTCGCGCTTGTCGCGGGCTTTTTTCAGCGCCGCATAGGCCTTCCACAGCGGCTTCAGACTGATATCAATAACGCGTTCGGTCTTCTCATCCAGTGCGCCGTCAATGGCCGCCTGAGCCTGCTGGTAGGCGAGGCGGGCAATAGAGCGCATCATGATGCGGTGGAAGCTGTGCGAGCGTTTGCGGCCATCTGCACCGATGATAATGCGCACCGCCATGGCCGGACGGTCAACACCTTCACGCAGCGAGCATAAATCATTGGAGATGCGTTCCGGCAGCATCGGCACCACGCGGTCAGGGAAATAGACCGAATTACCGCGCTTCAGTGCTTCATGGTCAAGCGAGGAACCGTGCTGCACATAATGGCTGACATCGGCAATCGCCACGACAATGACAAAGCCACCTTCATTGGCCGGATCAGTGTCCGGTTCGGCAAAAACCGCATCGTCATAGTCTTTAGCGTCAGCCGGATCGATGGTGACCAGCGGCAGTGAGCGCCAGTCCTCACGATGCGCCATTGTTGCAGGCTTGGCATTTTCCGCCTGCTCAATCGCTCTTTCAGGGAAAATATGCGGTATTTCATATTCGTGAATCGCAATCATCGACAGCGCTTTTTCACTGCCGATTGAGCCGATCACCTGTTCAATCTTACCCTGCGGCAGACCAAAGCGGCTTTTCTGATGCGGGATCGCCTCAACCAGATCACCCGGCTCAGCACCGTTCAGATGTTGCGCATCAATGCTGATTTCACTCTGTTTGCGGTTGACCGGCTCAAGACGGTATTCGCCGCTCTGCAACTGGCGCAAAACACCAAGCACGGCATTGTCGCGTTTTTCCAGCTTTTTGATGACGCGGCCGGTATAGGGCGCGGCGCTTTTATCGGAGCTGGCAAAGATTTTCGCCAGAACCTGATCGCCAACACCAACCGTCGGGCCTTTATCCTTGTGTGTGCGGCGCAGCAGTACCAGCGGCGCTGCTGTTTCACCATTCCACTCAATCGGACGTGCAATCAAGCCGCCATCGCTGTCGCGACCGGTAATGGTCAGCGGAGCAATTGGAGGCAGGGTATTCGGGCGTGACAGTTTCTTGGCGCGCTTTTCCACCTGTCCGTCATCGGCCAGTTCACGCAGAATATCTTTGAGATAAATGCGGGCATCACCCTTGAGATTGAACGCCTTGGCGATATCACGCTTGGCAGCGCGATCCGGATTTTCAGTGATGAAAGTGAGGATATCTTCCTTCGTCGGAAGATAGGCTTCCGAGAGCGGCTTCACTTTGGATTTACCGGAAAAGCTCTTGTTGTTTTTTGCGCCCTTCTGGTTTTTTTGTTTGCCTGAGCCGCTGTTACGGTCAGATGAAGGGTCTATTCTGCGAGCCAATCCGGTCATCCTTAATATTTACTTTTCATAAAGTCCTGAAAACTCTTTAAAGCATTTCAGCACAGAATGGAAACATTTGCTGTGCCTGCGCTGATGCAAATAAAAAGGGCACCATAATAACTATGGTGCCCTCTGTTTTATGTGCTTTATGCTGCTTATTCAGCGGCATCCGCTTTTTTAGGTTTAGCGGCTGCTTTGGTCGCAGTCTTTTTAGCTGCCGGCTTTTTGGCTGCTGCCTTTTTCACCGGTTTGGCTTCATCATCCGCAGCCTTGGCTTTGGTTGTCTTCTTCGGAGCTGCCGGTTTTTTCGGTGCGGCTTTCTTCGTGGTCTTCTTGGCAGAACCGGCTTTCGCTGTAATCAGCTCCAGCGCTTCTTCCATTGTTACCGTTGCCGGATCTTTGCCCTTTGGCAGCGTGGCATTGACCTTGCCCCAATTGACATAAGGGCCGTAACGGCCGTCACGCACCGTAATTGAACCGCCATCCGGATGATCGCCGAGTGTGGCAAGCGCAGCCGGTGTCGCACGGGTGCGGCCGCCTTTAGCGGCTTTCTCCGCCAGTACAGTCACAGCGCGGTTGATGCCGATCTCAAACACATCCTCAATGCTGTCCACATTGGCGAAAGCGCCGTCATGGGCAATGTAAGGACCGTAACGGCCGAGGCTTGCGGTGATCATCTTGCCGCTTTCCGGATGCGGACCCACATCGCGCGGCAGATTGATAAGCTGCAAGGCTTTTTCCAGATCAAGTTCAGCCAGTGACCAGCCTTTCGGCAGGCTGGAGCGCTTGGCTTCCTTGCCTTCGCCGCGCTGGATATACGGGCCGAAACGGCCGGTACGCGCAGTGATATCTTCACCGGTTGCCGGATCCTGACCAAGCACTTTTGGTTCATCAGATGCAGCAGCTGCATCACCTTCGCCTTCACCACCAAGCTGACGGGTGAATTTGCACTCCGGATAGTTGGAGCAGCCGACGAAAGCACCATATTTGCCGAGCTTCAGCGAGAGATTGCCGGTGCCGCAGGTCGGGCAGATACGCGGATCCATACCGTCGCCGCGATCAGGGAAGGCAAGGGCGGAAAGCTGCTCATTGAGCGCATCCAGCACATTGGTAACACGCAGTTCTTTGGTGCTGTCGACATTGCCGGAGAAATCCTGCCAGAAGTCGCGCAGCACGTCTTTCCATGCCAGTTTGCCATCGGAAATCAGATCGAGCTTTTCTTCCAGCGCAGCTGTGAAATCATATTCCACATAGCGCTCAAAGAAGCTTTCAAGGAAAGCGGTGACCAAACGGCCTTTGGCCTGCGGGATCAGCTTGCGCTTATCCATCGTGACATAATCGCGGTCACCCAGAGTTTTCAGCGTTGCAGCATAAGTCGATGGCCGGCCGATGCCAAGCTCTTCCATGCGTTTGATGAGCGATGCTTCGGAATAGCGCGGCGGTGGTTCAGTCGAATGCTGGGTTGCGTCGATTTTCTCGCGCTTCAATGTCTCACCGGCATTGATCTGCGGCAGACGTGCGCTGTCCTCGTCTTCATCTTCTTCTTCGCGGTGATCAGTATAGGCCGCGAGAAAGCCGTTGAAGCGGACAACCGAACCATTGGCACGCAATACAGCCGAACGGGCGCCGTTTTTAGCTTCAATATCAACGACTGTGCGCTCAATATCAGCAGGCTGCATCTGACTGGCGATAGCGCGTTTCCAGATTAGCTCATAAAGGCGAGCCTGATCATCATCGAGATATTTGCGTACTTCTTTCGGATGACGGCTGAAATCGGTCGGACGTACCGCTTCGTGCGCTTCCTGAGCGTTTTTCGCTTTAGTGGAATAGTAACGCGGCTTTTCCGGCACATAATTATCGCCGAATGTCTGGCCGATTGCTTTGCGCGCAGCGGAAATCGCTTCCGGCGCCATCTGCACACCGTCAGTACGCATATAGGTAATCAGACCGGTGGTTTCACCACCAAGTTCAATACCTTCATAAAGGCGCTGCGCAACCTGCATAGTGCGCGATGCGGAGAAACCGAGCTGACCGCTGGCTGCCTGCTGCAAGGTGGAGGTGGTGAATGGCGGGCCCGGATTGCGCTTGGTCGGCTTGGCATCAACGCTCATGACATTGAAGGCCGCGCCTTCCAGCATGGTGCGGATGGCACTTGCCTGCTCTTCATTTTTAATGTCGAGCTTGCCGAGTTTCTTGCCGTCAATAACAGTCAGGCGGGCAGTGAAATTATCGCTGCGCGGTGTCTGGAGCAGGGCGGCAATATTCCAGTATTCTTCACGGATGAAGCGTTCGATCTCGGTTTCACGGTCGCAAACGAGGCGCAGTGCAACCGACTGCACGCGGCCAGCTGAGCGCGAACCCGGCAATTTGCGCCACAGAACCGGCGACAGTGTGAAGCCTACGAGATAGTCGAGCGCACGGCGTGCCAGATAAGCATCCACCAGCGGCACGTCGATTTCACGCGGATTGGCCATGGCTTCGAGCACAGCATTTTTGGTAATGGCATTGAAGACCACACGTTTGACCGGTTTGGAGCCGAGCACTTTTTTCTGACGCAGCACGTCCAGAACATGCCACGAAATTGCTTCCCCTTCGCGATCAGGGTCAGTTGCCAGAATCAGTTCGTCGCTTTCCTTGACCGCTTTGGCGATCTCGGAAAGACGTTTGGAAGAGGCCGCATCGACCTCCCAGCTCATGGCAAAATCTTCATCAGGACGAACAGAGCCGTCTTTTGCAGGCAAATCGCGGACATGACCGAAAGAGGCCAGAACCTTATAGCCTGAGCCTAGATATTTATTGATTGTTTTGGCCTTGGCGGGCGATTCAACGACAACGACATTCATATTGCGGGTCCAGATTAACGTACACAGCCGGATATGCCCGGATTGCGCCAGTATTGAAAATCATCAGGCTGGCAGGATATTTGTCATTCAAATGAACAGCGAAATCAGATTGGTCAAGAGCAAGCCACTGTTTTTTACGCAAAACAACGACAGGTTGACATTGTTTATTTTGTAATCATAGGTTGATTTCAGACATTGTACATATCAAATTTGTCTGTTCCGGTTGCAATAGAATGACATTTTATTTGGTTCTTTAATTTATATATTTAGGCTTAAGGCGGGCTCATGAAGGCAGATAAAGAGAAGTCCTATCATGAAATCATTTATGTTCATGATAAACTACTGGAATTACGTCATATTGCTCAGTCCAACCACTATCCGATGCTGGCTTATTTCATTGAAATGGCATGGGTTGAGGCATCAGATGTTTTGCGCAGCCAGTCAGGCCGGATGACGAAAAACTGATTACTGTGAGGGCAAAAGCGCAACCAGACCATTGTCGCTGCGTTGCAACTGCCCCGCGAGATCAAGCTCCAGCAATGCCAGATGCACGGCAGAGGCACTGAGACCTGTGTGGCGGATAATCACATCCGCTGAGACGGGGGTGTTGCTGAGAGCGTTGCGGATACGCTCATGATCATTGTGTGCCGGAGCAGGATTTTTACCGGTATCAAAACCGGTGCTTGCCGGTTGTTTCATCAAAATCTGTGCTGTGTCTTGATTGAACAAGGCTCCGGCCTGCATTTGTGCCGTACCGTCCTTACGTAGCATCGGCTCCAGCGCAACCAAAATATCCTGTGCTTCGGTGAGCATGATAGCGCCGTTTTTGAGCAGGGAGTTCGCACCATTCGCACGCGGATCGAGCGGCGAACCGGGTACAGCGAATACCAATCTGCCCATTTCTGCAGCCAGTCGTGCGCTGATGAGCGAGCCGGAACGCTGTGCCGCTTCAATCACTGCAAGCCCGAGCGACAGGCCGGCGATGATGCGGTTGCGGCGCGGAAAGTCCTGCGCGCGTGGCACCCAGCTCATCGGCATTTCAGTAATAATGACCCCGCCATTATCAATGATCTGGTCGAGCAGCGGAATATTTTCCGGCGGATAGGGGTGGTCAAGCCCGCCTGCCAGAACGGCAATCGTACCGGTCTCAAGGCTGGCTTTGTGCGCCGCCGTATCAATGCCGCGCGCAAAGCCGGAAACGATGGCGCAGCCGGATTGCCCGAGATCGCGAACCAGCTGGCTTGTGAAGGCGCAGGCCGTGGCGGAAGCATTACGTGCACCGACAATCGCCACCGGCGGCTTGCTGAACAGCGTTGTATCTCCAAGCACAGTTACCAGTGGCGGAGGATTGAGGATTTGTCTGAGATAGGGCGGGTATTCCGGCTCGCCCATTCCGATAAGTTTGGCACCGGCGCGTTCTATCGCTTCCAGTTCCTGTTCGGCTTCATCAATTGTATGAATGCGCAGCGGGCGTTTGGCTGTGGAGCGCACCAGTTGCGGCAGGCGCTCAAGTGCGGCAGCAGCGCTGCCGCAATAGGCGATCAGATCGCGAAAACTGGCAGGCCCGACATTATCGCTGCGGATCAGCCGCAACCAGTTGAGTCTCTGCTGATCTGAGAGACGAATTCCTTTTGACTGCGAACCCGTCTCTGCGATCATTTATTTTGATCCTATTTTGGTTTCTGTGCCGCTCAGTAACCGTTCAATATTTGCACGGTGCTTGATAAAAATTATCAGCGTCAGAACTGCAAAGAGCAGCGCTGTTTTCGTCAATCCGAGATAGAGAATAGAAAGCGGAACGATGATACAGGCGATCAGCGCTGAGAGCGAAGAATAGCGTGTGAGAAGCGCGATAACGATCCATACAGCTGCAAAAACCAGTGCACCCGGCCATGCCAGTCCCAGCAGAATACCGAGATAGGTGGCAACGCCTTTGCCGCCTTTGAAGCCAAGCCAGACCGGAAAAATATGACCGAGAAAAGCCCCGAGACCAGCGGCAAGCGCGTAATCGCGACCGAAATAGGCCGCAACCAGCACGGCGATCGTGCCTTTGAGCATATCGCAGAGCAGGGTAGCAGCGGCAATTTTCTTATTGCCGGTGCGCAACACATTGGTTGCGCCGATATTGCCGGAACCGATGGAGCGCACATCGCCCAGACCTGCCATGCGGGTGAGCAGCAAACCAAAGGGGATTGAACCGAGCAGATAGCCAAAGACCAGCGCTGCAAAAATGCCAGCCGCGCTGCCGGTGATAATCAGTGGTTCAAGCATGAAGTCCCCTCAGAGTGATTTGTCCGCGCAACCGGACAGCAGAAATTAGGCATAAAATCCGCACCAAAACAATATTTATAATGCGAAGACTGTTTTGCCGCTGACCGCGGTACGGATCACGCGACCCTGAAATTTAGCGTCTTCAAAAGAGCTGTTTTTCGAGAGTGAGTGCAATTCTTCAGCCTTTACGACCCATGGTTCATAAAGATCAACCACGGCGAAATCGGCCTTTGCACCAACTTTCAGAGTGCCTGCATCCAGACCATAGAGTTTGGCCGGAGCGGTGGAAAGCACTTCGATCAGACGCAAGAGGCTCAATGAGTCATTGTGATAGAGACGCAGCGCTGCCCCCAGCAGGGTTTCCAGTCCGATTGCACCGGCTTCCGCATCGGCAAAAGGCAGACGTTTGGTATCAACATCCTGCGGATTATGCGCGGAGACAATCACATCAATCGTGCCGTTGCGCACGGCTTCAATCATCGCCTGACGGTCATCTTCATTGCGCAGCGGCGGCGAAAGACGGAAGAATGTACGATATTCACCGATATCATTTTCATTCAGCGATAAATGATTGATCGAAACAGCAGCGCTGACTTTTGCATTGGTTTCCTTGGCTCGGCGCAGCACCTGAGCCGACATATCGCAGGAAATTTGCGCAGCGTGATAATTGCCGCCGGTCATGCTTGCTAAGCGCAGGTCACGTTCCAGCGGAATGACTTCTGCTTCACGCGGCGCACCGGAAAGGCCGAGCCAGCTGGCATAAAGCCCGCTATTCATCGCACCGCCGCCGAGATAAGGGTCGATTGTCTCATGGGCAATCACCGCACCGAAATCCTTGGCATAGGTCAGCGCACGGCGCAGCAGCAGCGTATTGGCCAGTGATTTGCGGCCTTCGGTAAAGGCAACCGCACCGGCTTCGCGCAGCAGGCCCATTTCGGTCATTTCTTCACCCAGCAAACCTCGGGTGATGGCCGCAGCCGGATGCACATTGACAATGGCGGTGTCGCGGGCAGTCCGCTTGACGAATTCGACCAGTGCCACATTATCAATCACCGGATCAGTATCCGGCATCATAATCATGGAGGTTACGCCACCGGCAGCAGCAGCCTGACTGGCCGAGGCAATAGTTTCACGATGTTCTGTACCCGGCTCACCGATAAACACGCGGCTGTCGACCAGACCCGGGATCAGTACATTGCCGTTAAGGTCGATAATCTCCGCGCCTTCCGGCGTGCCCTGATTATTGGCATCGGCACCGCTGGCGACGATAATGCCGTCCTGAACGATCAGCATGCCGGTTTCATCGAGATTGCGCGAAGGATCAATGATGCGGGCATTGGTGTAAACTGTAGTGCTCATCATCAGGCTCCAACACCGTTAAAATTTTCAGGATTTCGTCGCGGGTCAAGCAAAGCTTCCATCACGGCCATGCGAACGGCAACACCCATTTCCACCTGTTGCTGGATCACGCTTTGCGGGCCGTCAGCAATATCCGAGGCAATCTCTACACCACGGTTCATCGGGCCCGGATGCATTACCAAAGCGTCCGGCTTGGCATATTTGAGCTTTTCTTTATCCAGCCCGTAGAAGTGGAAATATTCGCGCACCGACGGCACAAAAGAGCCGCTCATGCGCTCGCGCTGCAGGCGCAGCATCATCACCACATCAGCGTCTTTCAGACCCTCTTTCATGGAGTTGAACACTTCAACGCCCATTTGTTCAATGCCGGATGGCAGCAGGGTGGATGGTGCAATCACCCGTACCCGCGCGCCCAGCGCATTGAGCAGCAGAATATTGGAGCGGGCAACGCGTGAATGCAGGACATCACCGCAGATTGCCACGATCAGACGACCGACTTTGCCTTTAGCGCGGCGGATGGTCAGCGCATCGAGCAGGGCCTGTGTCGGATGTTCATGGGCACCGTCACCGGCATTGACCACCGAGCAGCCGACTTTCTGCGCCAGAAGTGCCGCAGCACCGGCAGAAGCGTGACGGATAACCAGAATATCCGGTTGCATGGCATTGAGCGTCATCGCCGTATCAATCAGCGTTTCACCCTTTTTAACCGACGAGCTGCCGACCGACATGTTCATCACATCGGCACCGAGGCGCTTACCGGCCAGTTCAAAGGAAGATTGGGTACGGGTGGAGTTTTCAAAGAAAAGATTAATCTGCGTACGACCGCTTAGGATTGTTTTCTTTTTTTCCGGCTGGCGGGAGACAGCAACTTCACTGTCGGCCAGATCCAGCAATGTGGTAATATCGAGAGGAGAAAGACCTTTAATCCCGAGCAAATGGCGGTGGGGAAAAAGAGGCGCGGGAGATTGTTCTGTCATCACAGCTATTCCCATATATTGTTTGCAGAGAAACTTGTTTGCGGCCTTATATATGCTTTTGCGGCTTTGTCGAATAAACAGTGTGGAGAAAAATGGATTATTGAGGGGATATTTATAATTTTGCCGCAAACAATGACACAAGGCGGATATTAGAGATTCGCGTATAGATTTTTAAATACAAAAACCGGCGGCTGAAATCTCCGGCTAAATGGATGGAATATGTCGGTTAACACTCCTGCAGACGTTTCTGAAGTAACTAATCAGGCGCCGCAGCGCACCAATTATGCGCCGGATACGTCTCCATATTCCGTGACCAAAAATCTCAACGGGCAGGCTGCTCCGCAATATAATGCCTATCTGAGTGATCCGCTGTTGCTGCAATGTGCAGCGCGCTTTCCGGAAAGCCTGCAAAAAGAGTTAGAACAGACCGGCCGTTTTGTCTTGTCTGCGGATGCGCAGGAAATGGCGCGTCTTGCCAATTCCGAAGTACCGCGCTTGCAAACCCATGACCGTCAGGGCAACCGCATCGATCAGGTGGAATATCATCCGGCCTATCATGCTTTGATGCGCCGTTCCGTTGCGCATGGCCTGCACTCATCCATCTGGGAAAACAGCCCGCAACAATCTCCGGAAGCAGGGCGCCGCCATCAGGCGCGTGCAACACGTTTTTATCTGACTGCACAGCTTGAATGCGGTCATCTTTGCCCGCTGACCATGACAAGCGCATCACTTGCAGTGCTGATGACCTCTCCGGCGCTTTATGATGAATGGTCGCCGCGTATCCTCACCCGTAAATATGACTCGTCCAACAAGCCGCCGGTTAAAAAAGCCGGTCTGACGCTTGGTATGGGCATGACAGAAAAGCAGGCCGGCACCGATGTGCGTGCCAATACCACCCGTGCCGATCATGCGGGTAATGGCGTCTATCGTCTCAACGGCCATAAATGGTTTATGTCCGCGCCGATGTCAGATGCCTTTATGGTGCTGGCGCAGGCCAATGGACAGGCTGCCGGTGATAACAAGTCCGGCCTGTCCTGTTTCCTTGTGCCACGTTTATTGTCTGATGGCAGCGGCAACGGCTTCCGCTTCCAGCGTTTGAAAGACAAGCTCGGCAACCGCTCCAATGCATCTTCCGAAGTGCAGTTTGAAAATGCGCTCGGCCAGATGGTCGGAGAGCCGGGGCAGGGTGTGAAGACCATTATTGATATGGTGACACTGACCCGTCTGGATTGTGCTGTCGCCTCCGCCGGTTTGATGCGTGCCGGTATGAGTGAAGCTGTTCACCATGCCCGTCACAGAAGTGTCGGCGGTGTGCCGCTGATTAATCAGCCGCTGATGCAGCGTGTTCTGGCGGATATGTCGCTGGATGTGGCGGCTGCAACTGCTCTGTCACTGCGCCTTGCCCGTGCTTTTGACATGGCAGCCAATGATCGTATGGAAGCTGCTTTTGCCCGTGTTATGACACCTGTGGTCAAATATTGGGTGGCAAAAATTGCACCGGCGCTGCTCTATGAAGCGATGGAATGTCTCGGCGGCAATGGCTATGTCGAAGAAAATCCGCTGGCACGGCTTTATCGCGAGGCTCCGGTCAATGCGATCTGGGAAGGTTCCGGCAATGTAATGGCGCTGGATATTGTGCGTGTATTGCACCGCGCACCACGTTTGTTTGACGATGTGCTGGAGTGGATCGGCACACAGCTTGGCCGTCGCGGTCAGGGGACTGTTGCGGTGTTACGCGCTGCGATGCAGGTGACCATGACCGATGAAGGTGCTGCACGTATGCTCACCGAGCAGATGGCACTGGCGGCCAGTGCTGCCTGCCTGAAAGAACTCGGTGCGGATGATATCGGCGATGCCTTTATCGAAACCCGTCTTGGTGGTCAGTGGCGTACGACCTATGGCATGATTGATGCCCGTCATGACGCGCTGGGCATTATCAACGCACTCTATCCGCAGGAATAAGCTGCAACCGGCTCATTGACGGACGGCTGACTAATCCTGCTCACTGTCACGGCGCAGCATATGCAGCCGGTCAAGTGCCCCCTGCAAAATGAACGAGGCGGCAGCGGAATCAATCCGCTCTGCGCGTTTAGCGCGGGAAACATCCATACCGATCAAAGCGCGCTCTGCAGCGACCGTTGAAAGTCGCTCATCCCAATAGATAAACGGAATATCGGTGAGCTTTTCCATATTGCGTACAAAAGCGCGGGTGGCCTGCACACGCGGTCCTTCTGTGCCGTCCATATTGACCGGCAGGCCGATAACCACGGCTGAAATCTTTTCTTTTTGCAGCAATTCCAGCAGTTCCTGCGCATCCAGCGTGAATTTGCGTCGTTTCAGAACGGGGCGCGGATGGGAGAAGGAAAGTCCGAGATCAGAGACAGCGATGCCGATGGTTTTGGTACCCAGATCAAGACCGGCAACCAGCTGACCATAGCTCAGGCTTGCCGCAAGCTCTTCAATTGTTGATACAGCCATATCTCGTTTCCTGATCCGGTAATGTCATACTATATTGCTAAGACAGCGCAGTGCATTCTAACTGTGCCTATAACAATATGCATCGGCAAAGGGAATATCATGAAAATCACCTGGCTCGGCCATTCTGCTTTCCGCGTTGAAACTTCGCAGGCGGTCATTCTGATCGACCCTTTCATCAGTCAGAGCCCGACCGGTTCCGTTTTGGATTTTGCTGAAGTGACCAAAGGCGTGACGCATATTGCACTGACACACGGCCACGGCGATCATGTCGGCGACACCATTCGCATCGCAAAAGAAACAGGCGCAACGGTTATCGCCAATGCTGATCTTTGTGACTGGCTGGAGTATCGTGGTGTCGCGAAAGTCGATCCGACGAATACCGGTGGTACAGTTTTTCACAACGGATTTTCTGTAACATTCGTCAATGCGCTGCATTCTTCCTCAAGTTTGACAGAAGACGGTATTTCCCATTCGCTTGGTAATGCCAATGGCTTGGTGTTCCATTTTGATGATGAGGGCGCACCGGTGCTTTATCATATGGGGGATACGGATATTTTCTCCGATATGGCGCTGATTAATGAATTGCATCAGCCGGAGATTGCTCTGGTGCCGGTCGGTGACCGCTTTACCATGGGCGGTGCAGTGGCCGCATTGGCCTGTCAGCGTTATTTCCCTGCACTCAAAACAGCTATTCCATGCCACTTCGGCACATTCGGTCTGCTGGATGCAACTGCTGATGATTTTGTACACGGTATGGAAAAGACCTCCACGGAAGTTAAGGTTCTGGAAGTCGGTGGTAGTTTGACAGTTTGATCAACTCTCCCCGCCTGACAAAAAAAGACGGGGGGAATTTCACATATTGCTTAGAAATAAATTTATACAATTAAGAAATTGATTGTCCATTTCTTATTACTTGGATTGCGGACGCCGGATTGGAGATAAACTAAATCCGTATCTTCGTCGTGTGCAAGGGCATACTCTGTATTATCAATTGTTGTATAAATATTGCATGTGTTCTCATCTATTTTAACGAGTTCAAATTTTGTTGCTTGTATAGGGGTGACGTTTGTTACTAAGCCTAAGCTAATTGTACCGTTGGTCGCAGTTACGGATAATGCTTGAACAAAACCACCCGCTCCAGGATTGTAAAGTACAGATGTTTTTGGCGTGGTGCCGCTTAAGTCCTGGATAGAATTCGCATTTGTAAAATCGATATTATTATTATCGATGATTGCATTTGCGGTTAAATTGTATCCTGTATATGTTCCGGTAGTTAATGGTGATGTTGGATTTCCTGCTAAATATTGATTTTGATATGATTTTGGTTTCAAACTAAATATGAACATTTTTTATCCTTTTGTATTATTTTTTATTCATAAAACTCAATGAGCCAAAGCTTTTCATTTGGCCAAAGTGAATTGCTGGAGCTGTAAATTATGTTTCCGTCTGTTGTGGCGGTTAATAAGTAATTATTTTGTACATCGTTTAAATAATCTATACTTTGGTTTGGATTTGTGAATACAAAACATGTGTTAAATCCGGTAAGCATAATATAGTATTTTGGTGCATCTTTTGGTGCAACATTAGAATCTAGAAATGTATCTCTGTTTCCGCGATTATTGGCAATCATGTCAGCATTAATAAACCCATTGGCGTCTGGGCAGTATATTTCTGAAGGTATTGATGGGTAATATTCATGTGAAATAATTTGAGATGTAATGAATAATCTTGAGTAATTTTCACTTGTTTTATTTATGAATAGTTTATTTTTACCTTGTCCAATTGCATTATTTGATACTGACAAGTATGAATATTTATCGTATATCGGCTTTAAACTAAAAACAAACATCATAAATCCTTTTTTTGTTTTTATTTTAAATTTAAAGTAATAATATATTATCTCGCATAAAAAATGTATGTGGTAGTATTAGTTTTTATTTAATATATTTCACCTGTTTGTTTTAACAGGTGCGCTCTCATTCTGGCTTTTGGAGATAGGTATTGCATAAAGCACGTCACATCTCTCGGTGAGTGGAGTAATTCACAAAACGGATAAGGCTGAAAATTCAAGTCAAATATTGCACTTGGGCGGGTGCAGGGTTATAGCCGGAATAAGAGAAATTCCTTGCGGGCTGTATTCATGCCGGACGACCGGCAGCGATCACCGCATTTTCGCATTTATCGGAGAACGACATGTCCGTCGATTTAACTACAGTCAAGCGCGTTGCGCATCTTGCCCGTATTGCGGTCAATGAAGAACAAGCCGAGAAAATGACCGGTGAACTCAATGTTATTCTGGGCTTTGTGCAATCGCTCGACAGTGTGAATGTCGATGGCGTGGAGCCGATGACCTCAGTTATTCCGACCGCCATGCGTCTGCGTGAAGACAAGGTGTCTGACGGCAATATCGCTTCGGAAATCGTATCCAATGCACCAATCACCGAAGAAAACTTCTTCATGGTGCCAAAAGTTATCGAATAATCCCCGCCCTGATCCATCCGACTGCTGTTTCCTGTTTCAATATGAGCTGTAACTGCTCCCGACGCGAAGTCCGGTTTTTGAAATGGTGCGGACAGCACATGAAAAGCCCTGAACAGGATTGATAGAATGACTGATTTAACCGCACTCACCATTGCCGAGGCGCGTGACAAGCTGAAGGCCAAAGCCTTTACCGCAACCGAACTGGCCGATGCCTATCTCAAGGCGATTGATGAAGCGAATGGTGCGATCAATGCCTATGTCAGCGTTACCCATGATAAAGCCCGTTCGATGGCCAAGGCTTCGGATGAACGTCTGGCAAAAGGCGAGGCCGGTGCGCTGGAAGGTATTCCGCTGGGCGTAAAAGACCTGTTTGCAACCAAAGGCGATCATACGCAGGCCTGTTCGCATATTCTCGATGGCTTCAAACCGGATTATGAATCGACTGTTACTGCCAATCTCTGGGCAGACGGTGCGGTTATGCTCGGCAAGCTGAATATGGACGAGTTCGCAATGGGCTCCTCCAATGAAACCTCCTATTACGGCCCTGTGGTCAGCCCTTGGCGCGCAGAAGGCTCGGAAGAGAAGCTGGTTCCGGGCGGTTCTTCCGGTGGTTCTGCTGCGGCTGTGGCTGCACGCCTGTGCGCCGGTGCAACTGCAACCGATACCGGTGGTTCGATCCGTCAGCCTGCGGCTTTCACCGGTACTGTTGGTATCAAGCCGACTTATGGCCGTGTTTCCCGTTGGGGCACAATTGCTTTCGCATCGTCGCTCGATCAGGCAGGCCCGATTGCCCGTGATGTGCGTGACAGCGCAATTCTGCTGAAATCCATGGCATCTGTTGATCTGAAAGATACAACTTCTGTTGATCTGCCGGTTCCTGATTATGAAGCAGCGCTTGGCAAATCCGTAAAAGGCATGAAAATCGGTATTCCGCGCGAATATCGCATTGATGGTATGCCTGCGGAGATCGAAAAGCTCTGGGCGCAGGGCGTTCAGTGGCTGAAAGATGCCGGTGCGGAAGTTGTTGACATTTCGCTGCCGCATACCGAGCAAGCACTGGCTGTTTATTACATTGTGGCACCGGCTGAAGCATCGTCGAACCTCGCACGTTATGACGGCGTTCGTTACGGCCTGCGTGTACCGGGTAAAGACATTGTTGAAATGTACGAAAACACCCGTGCAGAAGGTTTCGGCAAGGAAGTCAAACGCCGCATCATGATCGGCACTTATGTGCTGTCAGCCGGTTATTATGACGCCTATTACGTCAAGGCGCAGAAAATCCGCACATTAATCAAGAAAGATTTTGAAGATGTGTTTGCTGCCGGTGTGGATGCAATCCTGACACCAGCAACGCCATCCGCGGCCTTCAAGCTGGGCGACAAGGAACTGGCCGCTGATCCGGTGAAAATGTATCTCAATGATATCTTCACCGTTACTGTGAACATGGCTGGCCTGCCGGGTATTTCCGTACCTGCCGGTCTGTCCGAAAATGGTCTGCCGCTTGGTCTCCAGCTGATTGGCCGCCCGTTTGAGGAAGAAGCACTGTTTCAGGCAGCTCATGTGATTGAGCAGGCTGCAGGCCAGTTCGCGCCTAAACGCTGGTGGTAACACCGCATGCAGCTCCGGCAGGCAACAAACGCTGATCTGGCGATGATTGCCCGTATCGGAGCTGATGCATGGGCTTCCCACATATTCAGTCATGAAACAGAAGAGCCGGATCAGCGCAGACGCGCTGAACTGGCTTTTTTGCATTCAGCGCAGGATTATCTGGATTATATTCTCGTCGCTGAACAGGATGGCGTGATTTGCGGCTGGGGCGCACGCGATACCAATCAGAATTATATATCTGATATCTGGGTGGATCCGGCGCATCACGGGCAGGGCATCGGTACATTGCTGGTTGATGCATTGCTGGCACAAATTGTTATGCTCGGATTTCAGACTGCGGAAATCGGCACCCATGCACGCAATTTACCTGCAATAAAGCTTTATGAGAAATGCGGTTTCCGGATTATCCGCCGCTATGAAGAATGGTCAGACAGTCTGGCGCGGGTTGTGGAAAAGGTGAAAATGCAGGCTGATCTGTAATTCAGGCTTGCCAAAATCATTTAATGTTCTTATTTTGTTCTGTGATAGTTGCGGAACAAAACCCATGCGTAAACCTGATCTGCCGGAACGGCTTTATCTCGATTTTGACAGTTTTTTTGCCAGTGCCGAGCAGCAGATGAATCCTGCTTTGCAGGGCAGGCCGGTGGGCGTTGTGCCTCATGCCAGTGAATTTACCGGTCTGATTGCGGCCAGTAAGGAGGCGAAGAAGCTTGGTCTGAAAACCGGCACATCGGTACGTGAGGCACGGGCAATCTGCCCTGAAATTGCGATTGTGGAAGCGCGGCCGGATGAATATGTCAAACTTCATCACAAAATACTGGATATTATTGATACGGTGCTGCCGATAGGCAGCGTGCGCTCAATTGACGAATTGGTTTGTCGTCTGCTGCCGTCGGAGTCCCGACAGGCGGAGGCTTTAGGGCTGGCGATTAAAGCGGCATTGCGTGAAAAGCTAGGCTCAGCACTGACCTGTTCTATAGGCGTTGCTCCCAATGAGCTATTGGCCAAAATTGCTGCGGAAATCGACAAGCCGGACGGCTTGGTGATTGTGCGGCCGGAAGATATTCCGCATCGTTTTTTAGGGCTGAAACTGCGTGATCTTCCGGGCATTGCCGCAGGCGTGGAGGCACGTTTACTCCGCTCCGGTATTGCGACGGTTGAAGAACTCTGGAAGATCAGTCCGAAACAAGGGCGCGCGATCTGGAATAGTGTTGAAGGCGAGCGTTTCATCGCCGGATTACATGGCTATGCGGTGGAGAAACAGGAAACGCATCGCCGTATGTTCGGCCATGGCCGTGTGTTGCCACGGGACTGGCGCCAGCCGGATAAGATACTGCAATGCGCGCGGCTGCTCTGTATGAGTGCCTCGCGCCGTTTGCGTAAAGAGCATTATCGTGCCGGTGCTCTGGTCTATGGCTGGCGGATCAAGGGGCAGGAATCCGTCTCGGTTGAAGGTGTGTTCCCGCCGTCACGGGACGATCATTGTTTTCTCACCTGTCTCTCGCAGTTGCACCGGCGACTGCTGATGCACCCGTCGTTTCGCAAGGCTGATTTCCGGCAGGTCAAGAATGTGCATATTTATCTGCATCATCTGTCCGGTGAGGTGGTCGACAGTCATGATTTGTTTGATGAGCCGCAAGACAAGCAGCGTCAGCAGCGCTGGGAACAGGTTTCAGATACGCTTGACCGCGTACGCAAACAATTCGGTTCGGATGTTCTGAGCCTCGGACCATCTATTGCCCCCGGCTCTTATATTGGCGGTAAGATCGCTTTTGGCCGCATTCCTGATCTGGATGATTATTGATCTGCTTTGATGCAGACTGCTTAAACGCAGTCAGACGGGGCAAGTTCCGGTTGAAAAAGAATGTCGGCCTGGCCTGAGAGTGCCTCAAAATACGGCATAGTATATGTCTGCCTGAGGCGTTCCATAGACATAAAATGACCGGTATTGCCGTTGGATCGTTTGTGTCCGCGCTGCATCGTAACTTCAACCGGAGCATCAACCAGAATGGTGAGGTCTAATGCAGTGCTTATCGGTTCATGAAGAAGATAAATACCATCGCATAACACAATGGACGGAGCGTTTTCAGGCAGAGCAATATTGTAATGCCCGTCCAGATCGCCAGTTTTCCCGTTCCATGCGCGATTATAGCTGTAATGTCCGTGCGCTCTTAATGCGTGGATGGCAGCTATTATATCATCATAGGCATACCAGTTCTGGGGATTTTCAGTAAAAGCGATATGCTCTGTTATGCCCGAAGTATAGGCCCTATCAATACTAGCCTGACGGTCAGCATGGCTGTGTGAAGAGAAGCGGTCACAGCTCAGATGTACAATATTGAAACCTGATAGTGCTGTGAGCTGCCGGCATAAGGTGGTTTTTCCGGCTCCTGCTAATCCGCATATTCCGGCAACTAAAATATTCTTATTGGCCGCTTCAGACACAAGTTGCTGCCGGAGTTCATCAATTGTCCGGATTATGAATTTCGCGGCGCACATCAGCGGCTCCGGTTGAACGGTCTTGGCAATTCTGATCAGAATATATTGCCAGAGTTGGAGCGCATCCCCAAAAGCGTGAAGCGCCTATGCAGGGAAATCAGTTCACCGGAATGATTTCTTGTCCTGTTTCGACCGGAACAAGATGCGTGTAAAATCAACAGGGCGGTTCTGACATTTCCGTATTCACCGGAACCGCTCCGAAGCGACGTATGCAATATCACCAATGTACAAGGCGAAGCCTTGGTATAAAGCCTTAAATGTCCAGTTCCTGAACGAACTCAGCATTTTCCTGAATGAAGCGGAAGCGGGCTTCCGGCTTGGTGCCCATCAGGTCATCTACCGTAGATTTGGTCGAGCCGTTTTCATCTTCCACCAGATCCACGCGCAGCAAAGTACGTTTTTTAGGATCCATGGTCGTTTCTTTAAGCTGGTCGGCACGCATTTCGCCAAGACCCTTAAAGCGGCCGATTTCGATCTTGCCTTTGCCGGTAAACACAGTGCGCATCAACTCATCTTTATGCGCATCATCGCGGGCATAGGCAACTTTACCACCCTGACTGAGGCGGTAAAGCGGAGGCACTGCAAGATAGAGATGCCCGCCGGTAATCAGCTGCGGCATTTCCTGATAGAAGAAAGTGATGAGCAGCGATGCAATATGCGCACCATCGACGTCAGCATCCGTCATGATGATGATGCGGTCATAACGCAGATCATCTTCACGATAATTCTTGCGCGTACCGCAGCCGAGTGCCTGCACCAGATCACCGATCTGCTGGTTGGCTGTCAGCTTGTCACGCCCTGCGCTGGCCACGTTGAGGATTTTACCGCGTAGCGGCAAGATCGCCTGATTGGTACGGTTACGCGCCTGTTTTGCAGAGCCGCCCGCCGAGTCACCCTCAACGATAAACAATTCCGCACCGGCAGCCGAATTCTGTGAGCAGTCAGCCAGCTTGCCCGGCAGACGCAATTTGCGTGTTGCAGTCTTACGGGTGGTTTCTTTTTCCTGACGGCGGCGCAGACGCTCTTCCGCACGTTCAACAACCCAGTCGAGCAGTTTGGAAGCTTCCTGCGGGGAGGCTGCCAGCCAGTGGTCGAACGGATCGCGGATCGCATTTTCCACGATGCGCTGCGCTTCAACAGTTGCCAGCTTGTCTTTAGTCTGACCGACAAATTCCGGCTCGCGGATGAAAACCGACATCATACCGGCGGCAGAAATCATCACGTCATCAGTGGTAATCACCGAAGCGCGTTTATTATTGGTCAGTTCCGCATAGGCTTTGAGACCGCGTGTCAGCGCCAGACGCAGACCCGCTTCATGCGTACCGCCTTCGCCGGTCGGAATGGTGTTACAATAGGAATGAACGAAGCTGTCGCCGCCATACCATGCAATGGCCCATTCAACGGCACCGTGACCGCCTTGTTTTTCGGTCTTGCCGGAGAAAATCTCTCTGGTGACCATAAATTCTTTGCCGAGCGAGGCGGCGAGGAAGTCCTTCAGACCACCCGGAAAATGGAAAACAGCTTTTTCCGGAATGCCTTTTTTCGGATCGAGCAAAGACGGGTCGCAGGACCAGCGAATTTCAACGCCACCGAACAGATAGGCTTTTGAGCGCGCCATACGGTAAAGGCGCTCAGGATCAAATTTCGCATTCTTGCCGAAAATATCCGGATCGGGATGGAAGCGAACACGCGTACCGCGACGGTTATGCACTTCTCCCAGTTCTTCCAGATCGCCCAATGGCAGGCCGCGCGAAAAGCGCAGACGATAGAGACGACGGGCACGCGCCACTTCGACTTCCAGCAGGTCGGACAGCGCATTGACCACCGAAACACCCACGCCGTGCAAACCGCCGGAGGTTTCATAGGCTTTGCCGTCAAATTTACCACCCGCGTGAAGCTTGGTCATAATCACTTCAAGCGTGGATTTGCCCGGCACCTGCGGGTGGTTTTCAACCGGAATACCGCGTCCGTTATCGCTGACAGTCAGGAAGCCTTCAGCATCGAGATTAACATCAATGAAATTGGCATGACCGGCAACAGCTTCGTCCATCGCATTGTCGATGACTTCGGCAAACAAATGGTGCAGTGCTTTTTCGTCGGTACCACCGATATACATGCCCGGACGTAAGCGCACCGGTTCCAGCCCTTCAAGAACACGAATGGCGGAAGCGTTATAATCGCTGCCATCGGAACTTGCCGGAGCAGAGCGGAGTTCCGCGACAGGTGCAGAAGTCGGAGCGGGGCGAAGCTCTGCGACTGGTTTTGAATCCGCAGGGCGCAGCTCCGTGGCAGGCTTAACAACAGCAGGTTTCACGGCAGGCGCAGGACGCAACTCTGCTGCCGGCTTTGCGACAGGTGCAGGCTCAAGAGGGGACGAAACAGTTTCGGCAACACTGACCGGAGATTCAGACTGTATCGCCTGACGTCCGCGTGCATTGCTGAGAATATTCGAAAAAAGATCGTCGCTATTATCCATGTGAAATGGCTGGCCTGTTCGTTCAAATAGATACGGAGCATTTTGCTGCTGAAAGAATGCTTCAGCTTCGCATAAATGCGGGAAAACAAAGTTACGAAACGGATTTTCTGTTTCAGGAAAACCGGAACCGCTTCGGAATTACGGAAAATCGAATCACAGATAGTTTGGCATGTTTATATCGCTAAAGCGATAAAGGTTCTCTTTACGTTCCTGTTTAAATGCCGGTAATCCTGACTTTTCCGCAGATTTATTTTGTTTGAACAATTATATCGGAATTGTCAAATCATGCCGCAACCAATCCGCGACAGCATAGCGGGCTCTGTGTCCTTATAGTGACGGTTTGGCACAATCAGACAAGGGGCGGGAGAGAGTGGTTGCTTAAACATATAAGCCGTGATGAGAACAGAGAATGAAATGAAGGCGGCTCTGCCGCAGGGGAATGAAAATGCAAGACCGGTTACAGCCGCATGTGCGCGGAATGATTACGATGATCTGTGCCATGCTTATTGTGCCGCTTATGGATGCAACCGGCAAATGGCTGGCAATGGAAGAGAATATTCCGCCTGCCACCATCAGTTTCATGCGTTTCTTTGTGCAGGGGCTGATTAGCTTAGGTGCAATTGTCCTGTTCAGTCGCGGACTTGGCCTTAAAACTGAGCATCTCTGGGGTAATCTGTTTCGTGGCTGTCTGCTTGCTCTCGGCAGCCTGTGCTTTTTTACGGCGGTAAAATATATGCCGCTGGCCGATGCGCTGGCCGTGTTCTTTGTTGAACCGCTCATTCTCACAGTTCTTTCGATGATTTTTCTCAATGAGAAGGTGGGCTGGCGTCGTCTCAGTGCCGTGCTTGTTGGCCTGCTCGGAACCGTGATCGTGATTCAACCAAGCTGGAGCGTGTTTGGCTGGGTATCGGTTCTGCCGATGATTTCAGCTTTTCTGTTTGCAGTTTATCTGGTGCTGAACCGTAAATTCGGCCTCAATGAGCGTCCCGTCGTCATGCAGCTTTATGCCGGTATCGGCGGCAGTATCATGGGGCTTGCTGTTATGATCTTCGGTGAGGCCGCGGCTATTCCCGATCTGCAATTTGTACTGCCTACCTCGCTGTTCCCGTGGTTCATGCTGATTATGATCGGCGTCTTTGCAGCCAGCGGCCATTTGCTGGTGGTGCAGGCATTTCAGCTGGCACCGGCATCTATTCTCGCGCCATTTCAATATGTCGAAATCGTTATGGCCGTGACTGTTGGGCTGATCTTTTTCGGGGATTTCCCAAGCCTGTCAAAATGGTTCGGCATCGCCATTATTATCGGCTCTGGTATTTATGTGTTCATCCGCGAGCAAAAGCGCAGTGCGGAAGCGGAGAAGGCAATGCTTTCCGTATGAGCGAAAAAGAAAGGCGGCTCAAAAGCCGCCTTTATCATTTTAAAATAATATGTTGTTTGATGTTTTTATTATTTCACATCACCAAAAACATCATTGAAACTTTGCTTCAACGCCACATCCAGATCATCCATCGAAACGGGTAATCCCAGATCGACAAGGCTGGTCACGCCATGTTCGGCAATGCCGCAGGGAACAATACCGCCGAAATTTTCAAGCTGCGGCTCTACATTGATGGAGATGCCGTGAAAGCTGACCCAGCGACGCAAACGAATACCGATTGCAGCAATCTTGTCTTCAGCCATTGAGCCATCGGCGAGGCGCGGTTTTTCAGGGCGTATAACCCAGACACCCACGCGGTCTTCGCGGCGCTCACCTTTGACATTAAAGCTGTCGAGCGTGCGGATAATCCATTCTTCAAGTGCAGCCACAAAGGCACGAATATCTTCGCGGCGCCGTTTCAGATCCAGCATAACGTAGGCAACGCGCTGCCCCGGACCATGATAGGTAAACTCACCGCCGCGCCCCGTCTTGTAAACCGGAAAACGATCAGGTGAGAGCAGGTCTTCTTCGCGGGCACTGGTGCCTGCAGTATAAAGCGGCGGGTGTTCCACAAGCCAGACCAGCTCATTAGCTGTACCGTCACGAATGGCTGCGACGCGGGCTTCCATAAACGCTTCAGCATCCGGATAGGCTGTGAGGCCATTGGCAACCAGCCATTCAACAGGCGGAGAGCCGTCAGCAGCCTGAAAACGTGCAGATAGATCATTACGGTTTGTCGCGGGGCGACTCTGTGCAGGGGAATTTTCTGTCATGATGGCATTCAGGTAGAGATTACAGCTCAAAAAATCCAGATGGCAAATTGACCGCTTTTATTTGAAAGGCTCTACTCTGTGCGCATCAGATGTCGTAATGGCAAGAGCAACATCACTATCGCCATGTCGCTGTGTAAATGACGAAACTGCAGCAATGGGACATGGATGTTGTGCAGGCTTTACTCTGTATCCTTTAGCCAATAGTGCTCACGAATATTTTGAGCGTTTTTAATCACGAATTCTGCAATTTGTGGGTCTCCGCCTTCAAATGTTTCAGGATCAGCGCCACACAGAAGTGCGTATAACTGCTGATGCGCTAAGGCGATATAATAATCCTGTGGCGGTGCATCTTCGTCGATTCCGGCTGCTTTTAATTCATTCGCCGTTTGTACGTAGGCATCACTGAGAGATTTCTTGATCGCAAGCATCATCCTGCGTTCATTTTGTGCTTTGATGTCGGAGTATTTCTCTTCCATTGAAGGTGTCAGTGAGTTGCGTGTGCTCAAAGGGGCTTCCTTAGCTGAAAGTGCAATAGTGATAATCAAGTCATAAAATATGCGGATGGTGAAATTGTGCCGCACCTTATCGATCACCAGTGTTTGGGTAAAGCGAGTCATTTTGCCCATAAAGGCTGCTGTCGCAGGCCTGTATCAGCGACGGTGTCAACGATCTGCTTATTGGTAATTATCGAAGAGGCTTAGCACTCAAGTATATGCAGAGGAGGGCTCAGGTATGTTTCTTTATAAAAAAAAGGCCATCTCAACTAATCTGACAAGGTGGGGGCTTGTTTCAAATTAGGAAGTAAAATCAATAGGTGTTTTAGAATAAAGGATAGAGGATAGAGGGGAAACGCATTTAATAAGCTTCAATAGATCGTTGCTATTGTTAGCTTTTTCTTCCTGATTGTAAGGAGAGAATGGTGCGGTCGAGAAGACTCGAACTTCCACGGGTTGCCCCACAGCGACCTCAACGCTGCGCGTCTACCAATTCCGCCACGACCGCACTGTGTGGTAGAAACCGAACTGCTTCGGTGAGGGCGATGTAGCAAATCACTATTGCAGTGACAAGGGTCTTATATTCAATAATTTCAAACGGTTTCAGAGTTTCCTTAAGGTGACACTCGAATGATTGTTTTTCAGTCTTTGTGTTGTACCCTTTAGTCGTCTTGAATGTCAGCTAGGAGAAAAGCGCAGACAAGCCATTCAAAGGGAAATAGTTAGAGGTCGGCCATTGTGTACCTCGTGTGGTGCAAAATGTGTACCTCTGATTGAACCAATAGCAGCACTTATAGGGAACGCCAAGAGGTAATCAAACGCTCTCACAACCTTCAACTTCAATAGCCATAAAATACGTGTAGTCACTATTGATGGCCAGCCTTGGTTCGTGGCGGTCGATCTTTATGACTTGCTTTATGGAAAGCGCACAGGACTAAATACAGCAAAGGTTTTGAGCGCAACAGAGATAAGGGTCGTGCGTCGACACCCCAAACTACCGAGCGATTTTAAATCGCTTGCTCATGTTTTTGCCGGTACCAAAGTCTCTCACTACGCGCTTATTTCTGAAAGTGGCCTCTATAAACTCATCATGCGTTCGGACAAACCCGAAGCCCGTGGGTTTCAGAACTGGGTAACTCGTGAAGTCCTCCCAACTATCCGCAAAACAGGTTCCTATTCTGTCAATAAGGAAAGTACGCAACCTCCTGCATCATGTGGCGCAGAGGCATTCTTCCACAGGCTCTATACAGACGTGAATAGATCAGCGTGACACAGATTTGCGTCACATCGACGACTAAGTATTTGTAAAGAAATAAAATCTTCCAGATGTAAAGTCTACATTGAAATCCACCTATTCACAAGTGAATAAGTCGTTGAATTTATTATATAAAATTCATTGACTGCAGCATTAAATGTGGTGTCAATTGCCCTCATCCAAATCGCTAGAGGAGTAATTGGAATGGTTATTCGTACACAACAAAGCACATTTGAGTTTTATAGCCTTCGCCGTTTTTATTTCAGGTCAAAATGGCTTGGAGAGGCATTTGCTAATGTTGAACCAGCGCTTGAGAAGCGTGAATTTAGCGCGTTTTGGGATATCGAAGATTTGACTGTTTTCAAGGTGTATATCGGTCATTGGCGCTTAACTTATGACGTACCTCAGTGGTCTTTTAAAAAACGTCATGCGCTGAAAGCCGAGCAACTACATAATAAAGATAAACTACTAGGCACTCTATAAGTACGATTAAATTACAATCCTCTGCGTTTTAAAAAGAAAAAGGCCACAGTCCGTATAACTGTAGCCCCTTATTTCTTCCTCTAAGCGCAGAGGGTGGAGCGGTCAAAATGACCGTTCCGCTCTGCTTATATAAATAAGGTGTGCAATTAAAACAACGGTCTCGTCCTCACAACCTTCAATTTCAACAGCAATGAAATTCGCGTAGTCACCATTGCTGACCAGCCTTGGTTCGTGGCGGCAGACGTTTGCCGTGTGCTGGAGATTAGGCAGACAACATACGCAATGCATGTACTCAACGATGAGCAACACCAACAGGTTACAAAGTCTATGGTGGGTTCGACCCACGTTAGCTTTCCTAATCGCGGTGCTACCTGCATTTCAGAAGGTGGCCTCAATCGTCTTGTCATGCGTTCGGACAAACCAGAAGCTCGACCTTTCCAAGATTGGGTAACAGACACAGTTCTCCCAGCTATGCGCAAAGATGGTGCTTACATCATGGGCGAAGAGAAGGTCACGTCTGGTGAGATGGATGAAGACGAGTTCGTCCTGAAAGCCATGACGATCTTGCAGGGCAAGGTTGAACGACTCAAGCAAGAGAACACTAAGCAGGCTCAGGTCATTACTGAAATGAGGTGACACTTAAAATATCCTTAGAGATGGCTCGTAGAGCGCCTTTTGTATTTTAAGCTACCCCTCTAGCTTGTCCTACAAAACAACCATCAGCACTCTCATTACGAGCAAATCAATTACCCCCTCCATATGCATTTTTACACACGGGGCTTTCACTGCTCAGTCAAAGAAGGATTATTCAAATGTACGATATAAACACACCAATCGTAAACGATCATTTTGATGCACCAGCCACAGCTAATAGCCGCCATGTAGCTGAAATGTTCGGTAAGTCACACAAGGCTGTTTTGAGCAAAATCAAAGAACTTATTTACAGCGAATCCAGTTTTGCAGATGAATTTCTACCCGCGTCCTATACGCTTTCTAGTGGCGTGTTCCGTGTGACTTCATTCAATATGACAAAATCTGGTTTCAACAGTCTTATGCGCATAAGTGGTTTATATGGACGAAAATCCCGCGCTACTGCACAAGAATTTCTTGATGCCTTTGAGGAGGTGCGGAATACACCTCATAATTGAGCGGGATGTTTAGTCATATTGCGTTACTGACAAATTTTTATTTGCCTTGGATAAAGAGGATATTCTTACAAATAAAATCTCGTCAGTGACGCTATATGATGAAATCAATTACCCCCTCCATATGGAAGGGGAGAAAATTCCCCCTCCCGTTTACATACACAGACACATGATTTCTGAGACCACCATATCTAAAGGACTTAAAGAGAGTATGAGAATACGATTATCTTTTGATTTTCTTTAGGCGGTAGTGATGGTGATAAATCATAACCTCCTTGTATAGATACCCTAAGGATACCTTTATTATCTCTTTAACAATCCTGTCAGAGTGAACATCACCACCATAGAGCATCAAGACCACAGTCAATCATGACACCCGACAATTAGGGATATGGTCTTACAACACTCACCAAAATCACAATCGCGATCAGAGCCTTGCCTGTCTATATGACCAGCGGGGTGTTTTGTCGTGTCGTTGTGTAACCAGCAGAATGAACATGGAATATACAAACGAAATTATAGATCGTAAAACAGGAGAGATTATTTCCGTCAGTTCTGGTGACTGGCTGACACTAAAAGAGCTTGCAGCGTTTCTTTCCTGTGGTCGCAGGGAGATGACCGTCATCCTCAAAGAGCTAAATTTCTTACAGCTAGAGAATGATGGACGATATAACCGTCACAGATTGGCCGACTGGCTGACGACCAAGGGCTGGGGTAAACGTCTACATTGTAGGGGTAATAAGTATCCTTTTGATGTGGTTAGCCCTGATGCTGTTCTTTGGCTCATAGAGCGTTGGGAACAAGCTGTTCAAGACTACCATGATAAGACCTACACCACAGAGATTGTTGCTGCCAGAGAGTCATTGCGACGGTTTCAATCTGATCGTTGTCGAAATGACATGACCGTACAAATGATGGTCTGTTGGCTGACTGATACATTGCCCCAGCTAACACAGGAAAAGATTGCCGGTGTTCTTGATGTAACTCAGCAGGTGGTCAGCAAGTTTCTTAAGACGCGCTCTAAGCAGTTGTCTGAACTGAGAGAGATGAAAGCCAATATGTTTTTACCCTAGTTGTACGGGGTATATACACAAGAGTACAACCACCCGAAAAACAAACTTGAACACCGTCAAACACTGACAATCACGACCAGCAGTCATTCATGACAACCGACCTCATAGGTAATCTGGTCTGATACTCCCCCGCCACCACGAACAATTCTGATCATCGGCACTTTGCACCATTTCGGTGTCAGAGCGTTTTTTGCTGTCTTCGTGGTGGTCATCAAAACCAATCAAAAGAAATAACGGAGTAACCTATGGCTAGAACGTCAAAGGAAATCATTACGTCTGCCGCTACCCGCTACGGTATCGACCCTGATCTAGCCACGCGCATTGCGCATATTGAGACAGGCGGGACGTTCGACCCACGCGCCTTTAACAAGGGCAGTAAGGCTTCCGGCCTGTTTCAATTCATTCCCTCAACATGGCAACAGTACGGTAACGGGGCTTCTCCCTTCGACCCTGAGGCCAATGCTGATGCAGCTATGCGTCTTCTCTTGGCAAACAAGAAAGTCCTGACTAACCGTCTTGGTCGTGAACCGACAGGTGGTGAAATCTATATGGCACATCAGCAAGGCGCTGGCGGTGCTTCTGCAATTCTCCGCCGTGGCGATGAGCTGGCCTATAAGCTGGTCGGTCAAAAGGCTGTGGCAAGCAATCTCCCGACCGCTCGTCGTGGTGAAGCCATGACCATGACCGGCAAGCAGTTTGCTGATTTGTGGACGCAGAAACTCAATTCAGTCGGTGGCACTCCGCTTGTCAAAGGTGGCACTACAACAGGCTCAATTGACGCTACCAGTGACTTTCGTTCTCATGACGGTATCAACCCTAACCGAACTCAAGTAGCGATGGGTGACATTGATACGACCCGCCAAGACGACCAGTTCACGGCTCGTCAGAAACAGATTGAGGAAGACGAGCGCCGTGAGAAGGAAGCCCCAACTCTCTGGCAAGGTGCAAAGATTGCTGTCCAGAATGAATGGTCTCTGCTGGCTCCCTTCCGGTTCCTCGGTAACATGCCTGATGACCCCGACTATACCTTTGATGAAAAGGAGATGAAGCGGGTCGGTGAGGGTGTTCCGACCGAGTACCTGAAAGAGTTTGAAGGGGCAGTTTCAGCGCAACATGCAGACGCTATTCGTAGTCGCCTGATGAACCAGCTGGAGAACAACCGTCAGCTGTCCATGATGGGCGGTACTGGTATTGCTCTTAATATCGCAGCTGCTGTGACTGACCCAGCTGCATGGGCAGCAACAGCGGGTGTTATGGCTGCAACTGGCGGTATCGGCGCTCCAGCAGCTCTGGGTGCTCGTTTCGGGCGTATTGGCACAGCAACATTAAGTGCCGCTGAGGGTGCAATTGCAAATACTATCGTGGATATTCCATTAATTGCAGCAAACCCGACAAAAGACAGCACAGACCTCTTATATTCCATTGGCACTGGTATCATCTTGGGTGGTGTCTTTAATCAGTATCGCCACGCTGACCGTGTATTGGCAGATGAGAACGCTCTGATTGAAGATATGGCGCGTAACCTCCACAAAGAACCGGCACCACAAGTTGACACTCTCGGCTCGTCTGCCGGTGCTAAGCAGGTAGGTTATGTGGAGCCGACCTTACGTACCGATGCCCGTGAGCAGCATCGTGCATGGAAAGAGTTTGACAAGACCTACAAGCTGGCCTTCGGGCAGGCTCGTTTCGATCTTGCTGCTCAGCTAGGCAAGTCTGGCAATCCAATGGTTCGCGGTGTCGGCAAATACTTTGTTGAAGATGCGACCGGCAATGCCATGAAGGGCGAGGTCACGGCTATCGCTGCGACTGAGCGTAAACGCCGGTATCAACGTGTAGCTGATGCAAACTGGGCGATGACCTTCAACGAACAGGGCAAGGCGTTCTTAAAGAACAATAACGTGCCGTGGACAAAGACCGAGCAGGAGCTTTCTAAGTTCTCCGATATGGTCACTGATTACGTCCGTGCTGATGATCTGGCTAAGGCTGCTTTCCCTAAGGAAGTGCAGGCGGCTGGGCAGCAGTGGAACAAGATCATGCAGTCGTGGTGGCAGAAGGCCAGTGATGCCGGTATCGTTCGTTCTGAGATTGGCGCACAGAACTACGTCCCTCGTGTCCCTGATCGCAGTGCTTCAATCGACCTGCTGACCAAGTTCGGCTTTCAGAAGAACCCTACTAACGGGGAATATACCGGTGTAACAAAGCTGTTCTCTGAGGCTATCCGTAAGAACCAGCCTGAGATTAAACCTGAGCTGGCCGATAAGATGGGCTTCGCTATTGCTGACCGCATGTATAAACTCAGCAATGGTCAGGAATACACAGCAGCTCGTGCCTTGTCCGGTGAAGATATGGATGACCTCCGTCACTTCCTCACAGAAACCAAAGCCAATGGTGACTTTCTCTCAGACGCTGAGATTGAAGAAATCATGGGCGCAGTAAGTCGGAAGCGTTCTGAGCCTAATAAGGACGCTGGCGGTAGCTCTCGGGTGAAACATCGTATCATGCTGGATGAAAACCACGAGATGAAGCTGAGAGACCCGAACGGTCAGGAATATGCAGTCAAGGTCAGTGACTTCTATATCCGTGACAGTAACCTGCTCATGAAGATGTATAACAACCAAATGTCCGGTCAGCTGGCTTTGGCTGACATTAAGATACCTAACCCGCTCTCTGATACCGGCGAGCTGCTGGTTGATGGTTTCCGTAAGTCTGGTGATTTGGATACTTTCATTGAGAAGGTGAAGGCGGTCGCTGACGAGGAACGTAAGGCTGGCAATGCCAATCTCAAGACGGAGCGTGACATTGAGAACCTGAGGTTCGCTTACAATGCTGTTGCCGGTATCCCTAACCACAAGGAAGCCGGAGACCTTCATCGCTTCTTACGGCTGCTCAGAGACTTCAACTTTGGTCGTCTTATGGGACAGGTGGGTTTCTCTCAGATACCTGAGGGTTCCCGTGCAGTGGTGCAGATGGGCTTCAAGACCAGCTACCACGCTCTGCCGTCTTTCCGTCAGCTGATGAACACCATCAGGACTGGCAAGCTCACAGACGAGCTGGGCGCTGAGATTGATGACATGGTTGCTATTGGCCGTGATTTTGAGATTGCCAAGAAGCTGGTTCATACGGACGACTTCGGTGTTCCTATGCACCTTAATGGCAGGGACTCAAAGGCAAGTCAGGCAATGGGCTGGGCTGAACCTAAGATGCACCGTATCAACCGTGCGGTGGCCTTAGGTTCCGGTATGGTTCCTATCAACAACCTGTTGCAGAAGTGGGCAGCGCGAGCGTTCTCTCAGAAAATGTTTCAGGCTGCTAATGGCGGTAAAGTATTATCGACCGAACGACTACGACTGCTGGGTATGTCTGACACACAGGTTAACGGTATCTACGATGCTATCCGTAAGCACGGCAAAAGTGAGAACGGTAGGCTGACCGAACTCGGCATTGGAAACTGGCCTACGTCCGTCCGTGGTGACTACGAAGACGCTCTTAACAGGGGCATTAAGGGTATGATCTTGGAGAATGACGCTGGTCAGTTTGCGAAGTGGATGACCAGTCCGCTGGGTAAGGTCATCTTGCAGTTCCGCTCATTTGCCGTAGGCGCGTACACTCGTGGTCTCATGCAGGGTATCAACATGCGGGACTTTCCAGCAGCTATGCAGTTCCTTGCCGGTTCTATCATTGGCAGTCTGGTCTATGCCAGTCAGTCACACTTGCAGCTCATTGGCGACCCTGACAGGGAGAGCAAGCTGGCACAGAGATTGGAGTTCGGTAATCTGGCTCTGGCTGGTTTCATGCGCTCTTCGGAGTCATCTTTGGTGCCGATGATGGTCGACACAGGGGCGTACTTCACGACCGGCGAGACAGTGATGGACTATCGCTCTAGTGGCCTGGCAGGTCTATGGACAAGTAACCCGACAGGCGACCTTATCGGTACTGCTGGAAATGCCACGTCCGGTATTATTACTGCTTTGTTTGGTGATGACTACTCACGTCCAGACGCTAAGTCTGTTTACGATCTTCTGCCGATGCAACGTATCTTGCCTATGCAGTGGGTGTTCAATTTCCTGACTGCTGAGCTGCCTCGTCGGGAAATGCCATAAGAATAGGTATAGGGGGAAATGTTTGGTGAAAAAATCTGAGACCCCAAATCAGATATATGGAAACCACAGTATCCCCCTCTACCCCTTCAGACCAACAATAAAACATAGTCATTAGGCCATTTTCAGGGCTTAGCCTATTGTGATATTTTTAGTTGTTACCTGCAATTGGTGGTGTCACTGCGCATTTGTTCATTGCACTATGTCTGGTTTCAGTTTCTTCTTTTCAAATACTTATTTATGTATATTGAAGGCAAATTGCTTCCTCGTTATGTTCCGTTGATCAAACGGGGTAATCTATATGAACAAATTTGCATGTCTGCTCGCTGTCGGTATCATCTCTGGCTGCGCAACAACCAATGAAATGCCGCTTGCGCCTAACGTAGTGCGTCTAGACACTCAAGCATCAGGAGCTATGTTTACCGGTTCTGCAGGACGCATTACCCTGCTCAGAGCAGCAGAAGCCACGGCAAAGCGCGGTTACACACACTTTCGTCTTGAGCAGGCGGCAACCTCTCAAGGTCGTCAGCTTGCAGGTATTAGCACGTCAAACAATGGTAGTTATAGCGGCACTGCATATGGGAATAGCGTTTACGGCTCCTATAACTCATCCGGTTTCGCCACTCCTATTTATGCGCCAACAGCGAATGTCGGCGTGACAGTGGTCATGTTCAAAGCCAATGAAGCTGGCGCCAATGGCGCATGGAATGCAGCCCAAGTGATTAAAAAACAAGGCAACGTCTAGTTGTTATAGATCATCTTGTCTCCGGAGATATGTCTGGGGACAAGCTAGCGCTGCTGTCCATAAGGGTATACCTCAGCGGTCGTCCGTAAAGTGCATTTCTTTTTGTCCGTTAGGGTTGACTATTAGTTTTCGTACAGATATTCATTCGGACAATAACCTAATGGACATATACGGAGGCCACATGGCAACCTTACTTTATGCTCGTGTATCGACAGCAGAGCAGACCCTCGACCACCAACAGGCACAGGCAGAAGCGGCAGGCTTCACCTTTGATCATGTGATTGCTGATCGTGGTGTTTCCGGTGTTAACGTGCTTATGAAAGACCGACCAGAGGGCAAGCGTCTGTTTGATATGCTACGCTCTGGTGACGTGCTGGTGGTTCGCTGGGTTGATCGTCTTGGCCGTAACTATGCAGACGTGACCGACACGATCAGGGAGTTCATTCGTCGGGGCGTGATTATCCGTACTGTCATCAATAACATGACCTTTGACGGCTCCACTACAGACCCCATTCAAATGGCCGTAAGAGACGCGCTGATAGCATTCATGGCTGCAACAGCACAAGCACAAGCAGAAGCGACGAAAGAGGCTCAGAAGGCTGGTATTGCCAGTGCTAAGGCCAAAGCTGATGCGAACGACTACAAGGGCAGAAAGCCAAGCTACAGCCGTCACCAATACGATCAAGTGATTGATCTACTGGGCAAAGGTGCCTCGGTCACTCAGGCGGCAACCGAAACCGGCCTCACACGCCAGACCATCTACCGCATTAAGGACGAACCAGCAGCGGCAGAGAAAGCCTTGGCAATGTGGGGCTTGTGATTGTTATGGGGTGATTATGTGTTTTCAGAGGAAGATCAGACTGAGCAAAGCCACGGTCTACTGAGCTTTGAACGAGTAAACAGAATAATTGTGCCTATCTCTCTCATGCGGATAATATTTGAGATTCTAATTTATCTATAGTTTTCTTATGTATGTGTTTCCATAATTTAATATGGAATCTTGTGGTATTCTTCTTGCGTTTTTTAACTCTTTAGTGATTTTAATTGCATCGGATTGGCTGAATGTTCCACGTAGAGTGACGGCCAGCCAACCATTTGTCGAAAGATAGATGTCCAGATTGAGGTCTGATTTGTTTATATATTCCAAGGCAGCCTCATAATTATCAAAGCTACTTATCTGAATGTATCGTCTTTCTGATTTTGGCAATTCATATTGATCGACGTGTACCCATGAATGGTGCATGTAGCCTCTGTAGTCGCCATGTGCCACCATGTACCACTGCTTATCGTAAGGTTGTAAGTACACCGTAGCACCGTTTCTCAGTTCCACTAAAGTGCGTGATTTATTGTCGGGGTCAAACTTGATTTCAGCTTTTTTCTTTGGATGATGGACGATGCCTGAATGGGCAGCAGGAATACTCATGTTTGGACGATAAGCTGGCTGATAGCTAGATTGCGGTGGTGCTGAGTATGTTGATGGAGCAGTGTGAGTAGTTGTAGGTGGAGTAGTTGCAACCTGTGGAGGAGACGAAGGCTGTTTAGTTTCCTGTTCGGTTACAACTTTGAAATTTTCCATTTCTCTGCGTGATAAATAGCGCATATCATCACTATCGTATTGCAAGGCTAGTTGAAGCAGGTTCGCGTCCGCACCCATTTCAGTCATGTACCCCATAATGTCAGCAGTTGCTTTCTGGATGCTTGAAATAGCATCATTAGCATCCATGCCACTAGCATTGATGAAAGATGATTTATGAACTCCGATTGAGCCAGCTTCTGCAAAACGGTTGATACCACCTAAAAAGGCAAGGGAGCAGGCGGAGGAGCATTCCATGCTGCGAGGCTGTATTGTACTGAGTTTTAATGCCCTGATGATTTTGCCGAGTTCGATTGCCTTGTATACATTCCCGCCACCAGAATTAAATATGATGGCCGTTGTATTGTGCTTTCGGATTGCCTCTAAAAATACAGACAAATCATCATCGTGCTCAAAAGTTCCCTTAACAATTAATACGGTAGGTAGGTCACTATCTGCTAGTGAATCATAGCTGAGATTCGCCTGAGCAGGCGATGAGATAATTAGAAGTGTTAAAATGAAAAGGAAAAAACGCAAGACCATCCCCCGACCAATCATATGCACAGTATTAAGTAGTGTTAATCTTTTTGTCGAGTGATCTGAAACATGTACTTTCCATAATAATTAACGCTATAGAAAGTGATGGTATTTCGAGGTGATGGCTGCGAAAAGGTGCTAAGGCTGACTTTTTTATCAGGGTGTCTGTATTTTTTTATATCTATTGAACTGTATCAAGTTTCATCAATGCCTTAAATGCCATTTCCAATCTCACCTCAGCGCCACCATAACGCTCACTCATGCCACCGCTTGAATGTCCGAGAACAAGGTTTCTATCAAACTCCGATACACCTGCACGGGTCAGTTTGTCTTCCATGCCGTGACGGAGTGAGTGGATGGTGTGTTTTGGGTTATCTGATATAGCCCTGAGGTGCTTCATAAGGGCTGCTGATGCACTGTCAGCGCCACGCACACGACCATAGCGGGGAAACAAAAAGGTGCTGTCTCCGGCTTCTTTGAGGGCGTTATTGACTGCAATTAATGCGTCTCCGACAAGTGGTACTCGACGGATTGAACCGTTTGTCTTTAGTCGTCTGTGGTCATGGAATACTAGATCAATATAGGGAATGGCTTCGTCTGTATGGACGTCTGATTTAAGTAGTCCCGTCACCTCGCCAAGACGACAACCCGTTCCTTCAACAATCTGCCATATGTTGAATATATCGGGGGCGGCATGGACGGCCAGCCGTTCTCTCATGAATTGAAGGACTTCCTCAGGTAGCGGGTCGCGTTCTTCTCTTGCGACGGTATCAATTTTGATTGGCAAATTGAGGAACGGGTTGATTGCGTCGCGCACATCAAACTCCCTGAGGCCAAGGTTCACCATAGCGCTCACATCGCATAGATAGCGCTTAACTGTGATCGGTGTCATTTGGAGTTCGGTCAACATCCTGTCGCGCACTTCACGCGCATGACTGCGGGTGAGATCAGACAACAAGCAATCAGGCGCAATCACTGCATGAAGGTGCGTCATAACGCGCTTAATACGGGCAGTCTTATGACGTTCGTTAATATCCCCGATAATGCGCTCTTGAAGATACAGCTGTTTTGCATCTGCCAAAGTTGGTTTCAGGGCTTTGGCTATGTGGTGGCTGTTCTTTGTTGCTTTGAGTGGTAGGGTGTTGGCAATCACTTCTGAGTGAGAGTCTGTCGATACATCCATAGAGCGCAGTTGGTCAGTCGTTCTGGGGGAAGGGCGTTGTTGTGCCGCGTGATTCGAGGTCAGACGTTCAAACTCAGCATGGACATGCGGCCAGTTGCGCAAAGCCTCACGTCGAGTGTCACCAAGTAGTCTTTTAAATTCACTCTGAGGGAAGGTTGTCCGAGCTGCCTTAGGAACCCTGCGGCGATAATGCCAAGTGCCAGCATTTGTCAGAACTACGTATTTCAGCGACAAACCCATTGTGTACTTCCTGTGTACTCGAATGTGTACTTGAGAAGTGCTAAAACTGTTATATCATTGAAATATAAGGGGAAATGAAAGCCAATTGGTGCGGTCGAGAAGACTCGAACTTCCACGGGTTGCCCCACAGCGACCTCAACGCTGCGCGTCTACCAATTCCGCCACGACCGCACTGTGTGGTAGAAACCGAACTGCTTCGGTGAGGGCGATGTAGCAAATCACTATTGCAGTGACAAGCCAAATTATTCGTTTCATTGCATTTTTTTAAAAGTAATTCACAGAAGCCCGTTTTTCACCCGCAAAACCGCGTTTTTATAATCCCTTCAATAGGATGAAGCGGGGCTATTTTCTTCACTGGGTACTTAGTCAGCCATATTTTCCGGAATCAAACTGTCAAAAAACTGAAAAGATTCGTCTTTTGAGCCGGAATTTTTGATTCAAAAGATGACGCGTTGCAGTCTTTCAATATTTTCCAGCTGTTTACGGGTTTCCTGATAGCCGATATCAATAGTTTCAGCCGCGCGGTGAAACTCGGTCAGGCCGATATGGCCGATGCTTGGCATCAAAGCGATGTCTGGCGGATCGCCGGCCATACGGGCGCGCGAGATTCTGTCCTGTATAATATTGAAAGCGTCCATCATGACGCCGGTTATGCCCAAGCGCGATTCATGGCTTATGACACCTGCCTGAGCGGGGTTGATTGTGTCTTCCTGTCCGGCGCGTGCTGGACTTGTATATTTGACAACGGCTGCGCGGCCGAACTGGTCATAGTTGAGATTGACGGCCAGAACCAATTGCTGCTCATAGGCGCGGCATACGGAAACCGGAACCGGATTGACCAATGCGCCGTCCACAAGCAGCCGGTGGTCGTAACGGATCGGTTCAAAAACGCCCGGCAATGCATAAGAGGCGCGCATTGCCATAATAAGTGAGCCGGTGGAGAGCCAGATTTCGTGACCCGTGCGTAATTCAGTGGCGACGGCCACATAAGGACAGGGCAAGTCATCAATATTCAATCCGTCGAGATGCTGGTGCAATTTGCGATCCAGTTTCATGCCGCCGAATAATCCGCTGCCACGAAATGTAATATCCATCAGGCTGAACATGCGTCTGCGTGTAAGGGAGCGTGCAAACTCTTCCAGCTCATCCAGTTTTCCTGCCAGATAGCAGCCGCCCACAAGTGCCCCTATTGAGGTGCCTGCAATCATAGATATTTTGATATTGGCTTCATTGAGTGCGCGTAATACGCCGATATGTGCCCATCCGCGTGCCGAACCGCCGCCTAAAGCAAGAGCAATTGGCTGGGGTGTTTTAAGAATAACAGGTTTGGGAATTTCCGCCTGAGCCGGTGCATTGGCAGCAGCAGTCGTGCGGCGGCGCGGTACCCATGAAAGCATGCAATATCTCCCGAATATACCTGTGTTTGCAATCAGAATACAGGAACAAGTATATTCAGACTATGGCTTTCATGCGATTGCAGTGCAAGGCAATTCATACAGCTATAAATTGCAGAAAACGCACAAAACAATATGAATTATGTTGATTTAATGTAATTTTAATTATTATTAATTTTCAGTTAAGTAATTATATTGAATTTTATTTGTGTTTACTTTGATTTTGTAAATTAACGCAATAGTAACCATAAGTTCTTCTGAATATTCGTGTTGCAATATTGTTACAGCATTTTTTTCCGGTTGGTGTAAAACAAGATCAAGAAAGATTTTTGAGGTTCTCCCATGTTTAATAAAGTCATCCTCGCTGCTTCCGCAGCTGTTCTGTTCTCCGGCACTGCAATGGCTGCAGACGCTATCGTTTACAACGAACCTGCACCAGCCGTTGAAGTGAATACCTTCAGCTGGGAAGGTGGTTATGTTGGTGCCAATGCCGGTTACGGTTTTGGTAAAATGAAAGAAGACGGCGTCAGCATCAAGCCACGTGGCTTTGTTGGTGGTGTGCAGGCTGGTTACAACTGGCAGTTCGATCAGGTTGTTGCCGGTATCGAAGCTGACTTCCAGGGCTCGACCATGAAGAAATCGGTTGATTTCTATGATGCAGCCGGCGCTTATGAAGGTACTGTAAAAGGTAAAGTCCAGTGGTTCGGTACTGTTCGTGGTCGTCTGGGTGCAGACATTGCTGAACGCACCATGCTTTACGGTACAGCCGGTCTTGCATACGGTAAAGTGAAGATCGAAGGTTATAGTGCTGCTCTGGATGCGTCTGAAAGCGCTTCCAAGACCCGCGCTGGCTGGACTGCCGGTGCCGGTGTAGAACACGCCTTCACTGACAACGTAACTCTGAAGACAGAATATCTCTACACTGATCTGGGCAAAGTTAAGTTCAGCGACGGTGCAGATGTATCCAAAGTTAAAACCAACTTCCACACTGTGCGCGTTGGTGTAAACTACAAGTTCTGATAATCTGACGGGAGGTGAAGGACGCCTCTCATGTCTTCAAGATTTCTTTCGCCGGATTTGATATTTGGCGAAAGAACCGTCCTCCAGACAAAAAGCCCTGCGTAATTAATATTACGCAGGGCTTTTGTGTTTTGTATCAAACAATAAATCTAATAGTTTGATTTATTTATGTAAAATGACGTTGTTGCCTGAAATGTCTACCGTGCGGTAAAAACAGGAGTGACGATCTGTGTGGCATGTCGGGCCATTACCGGCAACTCTGACCTTGAGCCACAGGGCATCCTGATCGCAGTCTGTACGCATCTCAATAACAGTCTGCAGATTGCCGGAGGTTTCGCCTTTCTTCCAAAGCGACTTGCGTGACCGCGACCAGTAATGGGCAATGCCGGTTTCCAGTGTCAGCCGCAGGGCTTCACTGTTCATATGCGCAACCATCAGTAATTCGCCGTCATCCGCACTTGTCACAACTGCGGTTATCAGACCTGAACTGTCAAAGCGGGGCGCAAAGACAGCACCTTCTTCGGTGCTGTGCTTGTCGGTCTGTGCAGGGAAATCGGCAGGCAGCTTGGTCATGAACCGCTCCGCAGCATGGTCATGAACCGAACCTGATTGGCAACATCCTGCTCGAAAGCGCCTGTAAAGGTGGTTGTCAATGTGGTTGATCCCTGTTTGCGAATGCCGCGCATAGCCATGCACATATGTTCCGCTTCAATCAAGACAGCAACGCCGAGGGGCTTGAGAATATTCTGAATGCTGTGAGCAATCTGCGCAGTCATGCTTTCCTGTGTCTGCAGGCGATGGGCAAACATATCAACGACACGCGCAATTTTCGACAGGCCGACAACGGAGCCATTCGGCAGATAGCCGATATGTGCCTTGCCGATAATCGGCACCATATGATGTTCGCAATGCGAGAAGAACTTGATGTCTTTGATGAGAACCATGTCTTTGTAGCCGGCAACTTCTTCAAAAACAGTGCCGAGCTCTTCTTCCGGTGACTGATGATAGCCGGAAAACAGTTCTTTATAGGCTTTTGCCACGCGTTTCGGGGTTTCAAGCAACCCTTCGCGCGACGGATCTTCTCCCATCCAGAGCAGCAATGTTTTTACAGCGGCCTCTGCTTCAGCCTTTGTCGGGCGTGCAACATTGCTGGTCTGTGAATCGGAAATGTGCTTGTTCATATCGAGCTCCCGTAGTCTCTCTCTGTGGAGAGACGAGTTAAACGGACACTGTTACGAAGCTTGCTCAGGCGGTAATCTTAGCTGTACCGCTGAAGGCTTGGCATTTATGTCGGGGCAGTTATCTGGCGTTTTGCAGAATACAGCCAAAGGCCTGCTCTGCCTGTTTGCATTGACTGTCGCGGAAATATCCGCAAAAGGCAAATGCCTGTCCTATATAAAGTATGTCGAAGATATTAAAAGAGCAAAGACAGCCGATTTATGTCGTATTTCGGTTGTGCTATTCTCTATAGCGGCTTGAAATGAAATATTTATATAGCCACTTATACAATCATGTCCGGCAATGCGCCGGAACATGCTGAAGGAGAAACCGGATGATCAATGATATGTATAATGCCCGGATTCTCGAATTTGCCGGTAACATTCCGCATATTGGTCGTCTTCAGTCGCCGGATGCAACAGCTAAGGCGCATTCAAAACTTTGCGGTTCTACAGTGATTGTCGATCTCAAAGTCAGAGATGGTATTGTCGTAGATTTCGCGCATGAGGTAAAGGCCTGTGCTTTGG
Organism: Pseudochrobactrum sp. XF203; assembly: GCF_020341615.1. Lineage (NCBI taxonomy): Bacteria > Pseudomonadati > Pseudomonadota > Alphaproteobacteria > Hyphomicrobiales > Brucellaceae > Pseudochrobactrum > Pseudochrobactrum sp. XF203. The sequence goes on from NZ_CP084392.1 coordinate 1,486,427, forward strand.
GGCAGGCGACATCCTCGGTGATGGCACGTCATATTATCGGCTCCACAGAAGCTGAACTGCGTGAATTGCAGGCGCAAATGACTGCAATGCTGAAAGATAATGGTGCGCCGCCTGAAGGCCGCTTTGAAGATTTGCGTTTTTTCGAGCCGGTGCGTGACTATAAAGCCCGTCATGCATCTACTTTGCTGACATTTGATGCTGTTGTTGACTGTCTGGATCAGATTGCCGCAAAAGCTGCCGTGTAAGCGATATGTGCCCGCAGCCTGAAACCAAACCCCGCAAAAAATACAGCCGTAATTATCAGGGCGCATGGCGTAAAACACCGGATCGTTTGCTGGGTACAGGTCTTGTGCGGCTTTATCAGCTGACTTTATCAGGCTTTATCGGCAATTCCTGCCGTCATATGCCTACCTGTTCCGAATATGCCTATGAGGCTATTGCCCGTTACGGTTTGTGGACCGGCGGCTGGATGGGCTTGTTTCGGGTTATGCGTTGCGGGCCGTTCGGCACCTGCGGCATAGACCGCGTGCCGGAAGTGCTGGAACCGTGCTATAAATGGTATTTTCCGTGGCGTTATTGGCACATTTCCGCTGCAAAACCCGATAATGACTAAGCTTTTACGGGGGAAAGGTTTATTTCCCCGTTTAGATTGATTATAGAGACGCTGCCGGTCGCATCTGCACTTCGTTTTGCAGGAGCCGGAAAGCGTTTATTTTGCTCTAAATAACCACCCGCAATCGTTGGCGGGACTGGATGAGGATGACAATGTCTGATCTTATTACTCTCGAATTTCCCGACGGCTCACAGCGCGAATATGATCCGGCCATGACCGGTCTGGCGCTTGCCGAATCCATCTCCAAATCACTGGCTAAGAAGTCTGTCGCCTATGCGGTTGACGGCACCGTGCGTGATTTGTCCGAGCCGCTTGGCGCATCAGGCAAAGTCGAGATTCTCACCCGTGAAGATCCGCGTGCGCTGGAGCTGATCCGCCACGACTGCGCCCACGTTCTGGCTGAAGCTGTGCAGGAGCTTTTCCCTGGCACGCAGGTCACAATCGGACCGGTTATCGAAAACGGCTTCTATTATGACTTCGCCCGCAATGAGCCTTTCACACCCGATGACCTGCCGGTTATCGAAAAGAAAATGCGTGAAATCATTGCCCGCAACAAGTCGTTCACACGCGAAGTCTGGACACGCGAAAAAGCCAAGCAGGTTTTCTCGGATAAGGGTGAATCCTATAAGGTTGAGCTGATTGACGCGATCCCTGAAGGTCAGGATCTGAAGATCTATTATCAGGGCGACTGGTTCGATCTTTGCCGTGGTCCGCATATGGCGTCCACAGGCCAGATCGGCAATGCGTTCAAGCTGATGAAAGTTGCCGGTGCTTATTGGCGCGGTGACAGCAATAATCCGATGCTGACGCGTATTTACGGTACAGCTTTCGCGAATGATGCTGATCTGCAGCAATATCTGACCATGCTGGAAGAAGCTGAAAAGCGCGACCATCGCCGCCTTGGCCGTGAAATGGATCTGTTCCATTTTCAGGAAGAAGGTCCGGGCGTTGTGTTCTGGCATTCCAAGGGCTGGCGCATGTTCCAGAGCCTTGTCAGCTATATGCGCCGTCGTCTCGACGATCATGGCTATCAGGAAGTCAACGCACCGCAGGTGCTGGATAAGTCCCTTTGGGAAACATCCGGTCACTGGGGCTGGTATAAAGACAACATGTTCAAGGTCACCACTGCCGGTGATGACACTGAGGATGACCGCGTTTTCGCGCTGAAGCCGATGAACTGTCCGGGTCACGTGCAGATTTTCAAACATGGTTTGAAATCCTATCGCGATTTGCCGATCAAAATGGCGGAATTCGGTAATGTTCATCGTTATGAGCCATCCGGTGCACTGCATGGCCTGATGCGTGTTCGCGGCTTTACGCAGGATGATGCGCATATCTTCTGTACAGACGAGCAGATGGCGGATGAATGCCTGCGCATTAACGACCTGATCCTCTCGACTTATGCCGATTTCGGCTTCGATCAGATCACGGTCAAGCTCTCCACACGTCCTGAAAAGCGCGTGGGTGATGATGCGCTGTGGGATCGTGCAGAAAGCGTTATGGGCGAAGTGCTCAAAACAATCGAAGCCAATTCCGGCGGTCGCATTAAAACCGGCATTCTGCCAGGTGAGGGTGCGTTCTACGGTCCTAAGTTCGAATATACGCTGAAAGACGCGATCGGTCGTGAATGGCAGTGCGGTACAACGCAGGTTGACTTCAATCTGCCGGAACGCTTCGGTGCCTTCTATATCGACAACAATTCCGAGAAGCAGCAGCCGGTTATGATCCACCGCGCTATTTGTGGCTCGATGGAGCGTTTCCTCGGTATTCTGATCGAGAACTTTGCCGGTCATATGCCGCTGTGGTTCGCACCAATTCAGGTTGTTGTGGCAACGATCACTTCGGAAGCGGATGAATATGGTCAGGAAGTTGCTAACCTGTTCAAAAAAGCAGGTTTGCAGGTAACAACTGACTTCCGCAACGAAAAGATCAACTACAAGGTGCGTGAACACTCGCTGCAGAAAGTGCCGGTTATTCTGGTGCTTGGTAAGCGTGAAGCAGAAGAGCGTACAGTGAATGTACGTCGTCTCGGCTCCCGCGACCAGACACCAATGACGCTGGATGAAGCGCTGAGCTCATTGCGCGAAGAGGCAACACCGCCGGATCTTCGCCGCGCATAACTGAAATAAGAAAAGGCCGGAGCAATCCGGCCTTTTTGTTTATCGTTTAAAGCAGGTATCCATGCGCAGCACCCCGTTTTCACAATTCTGGAATAGTATATATTCAGGCTCGCTGCCTTTGATGTATCTTCTGCGGGAAGAAAAACGGCAGCAATGGGTACGATTTTACGCATTGCCTGAAGGAAAGCGCTATCCTTGTAATGTTGCTGAGCAGCAGAAGATTTTAGAGCGATTTAACAGCATTGCCTCTGCAATTTTCACTGATAATGAACCACTTTGGTTGGTGTATGATACTGACATTGAAAAATCTGCAACCAGTAAAACTTTAAGCTTTTTCAGGATGGGCTTTAAAAGTTCAGGTATAAAAACATATTTTGACAATGATGGAGATAAGTGCAAATCCCGTTTTCTCTATAAACAAGATCATTGGAAAAGCGGCGCATTTGACGAGCTATTTCCTCTCATTCTCCATGGGAAAATATCAGGCATTTTGTTTGTAAATCAAAAAGCGCAGCTATTTTATGTTTATGACGGCGGAATGGATGTCATCCTGCCGGATAGTTTGCAACTCAATCACCTCAAAGAGCGGTTTGAACAATGGCGCTCACCGCTTTTAAGCGGACTTTAATTCAGAGGTGCAGCTTTAAAGCGATATTCGCCCTGACTGTCGATGTCGAAATAGTCACCGATTTGCGGGTGGCGCAGCGGTTCGCCGCTTTCATCCTCTTCCAGATTTTGCTCGGAAACATAGGCTACGTAATCCGTTTCCTCATTCTCTGCCAGCACATGATAAAACGGCTGCTCACGTTTCGGGCGTGAGGCTTCGGGAATGGACATGTACCATTCTTCCGTATTGGCGAATTCCGGATCAACATCGAAAATGATACCGCGAAACGGTAACAGGCGGTGACGCACCACCTGTCCGATCTGGAAACGTGCATATTTTACTTCAAAAGCACTCATTGTGATCCGTCGTGATGTGGCGTGACAGTTGGCAGTGTCGTCTTCTTATTTGCTGCGGAGAACGACGGCAGCAGGGCTTTGAAGCCGCCACCGGGACGCAGCCCCTCACGCATGAAAAAAGCACGCAGCGGCGGTACAACACGCAGGATTTCCAGTCCGGTGCCGCGAATGATCTGCGCAGGCAGGAAGTCTGACAACAGTGTGCGGTTCAGCACATCGACCGAGCCGGTACGTGCCAGAATATCAGGGCGGCGACCGCTATCATAAGCGCGGATAACGCGGTCAGAACCGGCATCCTCTTTGTCTTTGCTCAGAGCGGTGATCAGAGTTTCCACATCGCGGGTACCGAGATTGAGTCCCTGAGCACCGATCGGCGGGAAAACATGCGCTGCTTCGCCGATCAGAATGGTACGCTTAGCTGCAAATTTCAGCGGTACCAGACCGGAAAGCGGCCATGCCTGCTGTTTGGTATCAACTGTAATCTGCCCGAGCATGGATTGCATTTTTGTTTCAATCTCACGGGCAAGCTGTTCGCTGTCGAGCGCCATCAGCTTTTCAGCATAGCGCGGATTGGCAACCCAAACGAGGCTGGAGCGATTGCCGGGGAGCGGCACCTGCGTGAAAGGACCGTCCTCGGTGTGGAATTCGGTTGAAATATTCTGATGTGGTACTTTATGGCTGAACGAGCACACAACTGCCGTTTGCGGATAGCGCCAGCGGCGGGTTTGAATGCCGGCTGCATCACGTGCCAGACTATTGCGGCCGTCAGCTGCCACGACCAGTGGAGTGCTCACAACCTGTCCGTCGCTGAAAGTGACAGAAATATTGTCGCTATTGTGCTGATAGGCGGTAGCATTGCTGAAATTACGGGCAATGCGCGGATGCGCGGTTACAGCTTCATGCAGCACCCGGTTCAGCACCAGATTGGGAATATTATAGCCGAAAGCTTCCGTGCCGATTTCCGAAGCGCGGAATGTCACCGCAGGACTGCGGATCAGTCTGCGCGTGCCGTCAACAATGCGCATGGAGGCGAGGGCGGCTGTATCCGGACGGATCGTCTGCCAAACGCCGAGACTGTCGAGATATTCAATAGCAGGCATCATCAATGCTGTGGTGCGTCGGTCATCCTGATCGCTTACCGGACCCGCGAGCAGAATATCATAGCCCGCCTGCGCCATCGCCAGTGCCGCAATCATTCCCGCAGGGCCGCTGCCGCTCACAAGAATGCGCGCCGAAGTGAACTCTGATGAATGAACGGAGCCTGACATAATGCACCTCTTTGTTATCCGGATTTTGACAATCCAACAGTCAAATCACCGGAATATCCTGCTAATTTTTAAAAACCATAAGCAGATTTGCCTGCTCATTCTTTTAGGCCATAAGTCGCCGTTACGACACTAAAAACATATGCTTAAAGCGGAGATAGTCACTTATAGCAGGTAACTTCTTTGGATGAGCGACATTTTGTCTGTTTTTCAAGTCAGCTTTTCTTGCACTTTTGGTGTTTTTCGACAAAAGCTGTCAGGACTGATAATTCATTAATTTTTTGTAACAGAATCGGCAAAGATCTTGAAAGCGAAACTGACAGACAAACTGAAAGCTAAAAAAGTCACTCTGCCTCAGGTCAGGGCTTTTTCTGTTCACCTGTTAACGGCTTCCGGCTCCTTTCTGGCCTTTCTGTCACTGGTTGCTGCCAGTGAAGAAAACTGGACGGCAATGTTTCTCTGGCTCGGGCTGGCACTTTTCGTCGATGGTATTGACGGGCCGATCGCCCGCAAGCTGGAAGTGAAATATGTCCTGCCAAACTGGTCGGGCGAGCTTCTCGATAATATCATCGATTATGTCACTTATGTGCTGATCCCTGCATTTGCGCTTTATCAGAGCGGTTTCATGGGGCACGGCCTGTCGTTCCTGTCAGGCGCGATCATCGTTATCAGCAGTGCGATTTATTATGCTGATACCGGCATGAAGACCAAAGAAAACTTCTTTAAGGGTTTCCCTGTGGTCTGGAATATGGTGGTCTTCACCCTGTTCATCGTCGGTCCGGGTGAATGGACAGCTTTTGCGGTTGTTGTTGTCTCGGCGATCCTGTCTTTCATGCCGCTGAATTTTCTGCATCCGGTGCGCGTGGTGCGTCTGCGTCCGCTCAATCTCACAGTGTTTCTGCTATGGTGCGTTTTCGGTGTGGCGGGTATTTTCTATCAGATGGATGCACCGCTCTGGGTGCGCATCGGTATTTCCGTCACCGGTATTTATCTCTACTGCATCGGTATCGTGATGCAGTTCCTGCCTAATCTTGGTCTTAAAACTGCTGCGAAATAACAGGGAATTCTGACAATGATAAATGCAATTCTGATCCGTGAAACCGGTGGTGCTGATGTTCTGAAATATGAACAGGTCGAACTTGGGCAGCCTAAAGCAGGCGAGGCACGTATCCGCCATGAAGCGGTCGGATTGAATTTTATCGATGTCTATTTCCGTACCGGTCTTTATAAAGCACCGCAACTGCCTTTCATTCCGGGGCAGGAGGGCGCAGGTACAGTCGTCGCTGTCGGTGAAGGCGTGACGAATGTGAAGGTCGGTGACCGTGTAGCCTATACAGGTGCTATGGGTTCTTATGCGGATGAACGGCTGATTGCTGCGGATCGTCTGGTTAAAGTGCCGGATAATATGGATTTGCGCCTTGCCGCATCCATGATGCTGAAAGGCATGACAGCCTATTATCTGATTAACCTGACCTACAAGGTGCAGAAGGGCGATACGATCCTGATCCATGCCGCCGCCGGCGGTGTCGGGCAGATTGCCGGCCAGTGGGCGAAGCATCTTGGTGCAACGGTCATCGGCACTGCCGGATCGCAGGAGAAAATCGATCTCGCGCTGTCCCTCGGCTATGACCATGTTATCAATTACCGTGAAGATAATTTCGTCGAGAAGGTGAAGGAAATCACCGGCGGCAAAGGCCTGCCGGTGGTCTATGACAGTGTTGGCAAAGATACGTTCCCTGCGTCGCTGCAAGTTCTGCAGCCGCGTGGCTTGTTTGTGAGCTATGGCAATGCATCGGGGCCGGTGCCGCCATTCGAGCTGGCACTGCTCAATCAATATGGTTCGCTTTATGCAACCCGCCCGACGCTTGGTTCTTATATTGCCACAAGGGAAGAGCTGGAACGTGCGGCGCAGGCGCTGTTTGATGTGGTTGCCAGCGGCGCAGTCAAAATCAATGTCAATCAGACCTATGCATTGCGGGATGCCGCACAGGCGCAGCGCGATCTCGAAGCGCGCAAAACCACCGGCACAACGATACTGATCCCGTAAAATCATTTTCAGATTTGAAAAACAATATTCCGGCGAAATCTGATTTCGCCGGAATTTCTTTATGCATCTTGCAAAAAGTGTTCATAGAATTGTTATAAATTACTTTTCGGCTTTCCTATTTTTTTGACTGTGGCATAAGGTGGGCGGAAGAAATGTCTAGGGGACACATGACAGAACCTTCCGCAAAACCTCAACAATTACTGGCTGAGCAATTACTGGATGTACGGCGTTTAACCAAACAGTTTGGTGCGCTGAAAGCATGTGACCAGATTGATCTGACGATTGAACATGGCGAAATCCACGCGCTGCTGGGGGAAAACGGCGCAGGAAAATCCACGCTTGTCAAAATGTTGTTCGGCTCTTTGCAGCCACAGGATGGCGAGATTTTCTGGAAGGGACGCAAAGTCCGCATGAATAATCCGGCCTATGCCCGCAAGCTCGGCATTGGTATGGTTTTTCAGCATTTCTCTCTGTTTGACAGTTTGACCGCTGCAGAAAATATCGCGCTGTCACTGGATGCGGGTCTCTCCCTTAATGAAGTTGCACAAAAAGCTTCGCAGATCGGTGAGACTTATGGTCTGCCGGTCGATACCAATGCGCTTGTCGGCGATTTATCGGTCGGGGAGCGCCAGCGTATCGAAATTATCCGCTGCCTGTTGCAGGAGCCGGAACTTATTATTCTCGACGAGCCGACATCTGTTTTGACACCGCAGGAAGCGGACAAGCTGTTTATCACGCTCAATCGCCTGAAAAGCGAAGGCAAATCCATTCTCTATATCAGCCACCGGCTGGAAGAAGTGAAGCAGATTTGCGACCGCGCAACCGTGCTGCGCCACGGTAAAGTCGTATCCCATTGCACGCCTTCGCAGGAAACCGCAGCGTCGCTTGCCCGTATGATGGTTGGCGAGGATGTGGCACTGGTTGAACGTCCGAAAGCTGAATTGAAGTCAGCGGAACAAGCGACATTGCTGGAGATTGACGGGCTTTCACAGGCACCGCGCGGACCATTCTCAACAGCCTTACGTAATATTTCCCTGAATGTCGCTGCCGGTGAGGTGGTTGGCATTGCCGGTGTTGCCGGTAACGGCCAGAGCGAGTTTTTTGAAGCTGTATCCGGCGAGTTGCGGCAGGATCAGGCATCGACCATCCGTATTCGCGGGCAGCAGGCAGGTCTTGCCGGTATCACACAGCGCCGAATGCTGGGAGCAGGTTTTGTGCCGGAAGAACGTCTGGGACATGGCGCTGTGCCGGAACTGCCGCTGACGGATAATCTGTTTCTGTCGCGTTACCGTACCGATGCAAAAATGTTCCTGAAGGGTGGCTGGCTCAAAATCATCTCGCAATCTGCATTGTCTTCCGCTGCCAAGCGCATCAATGCGATGATGGATGTACGCAAAAATGCGGAAAATCCGGTGGCCGGTGCGCTGTCCGGCGGCAATTTGCAGAAATTCATTATCGGTCGTGAGCTGGACCGCAACCCGTCTGTTCTTGTCGTCAATCAGCCGACATGGGGCGTGGATGCCGGTGCGGCAATGCGTATTCGTCAGGCTTTGGTGGATCTGTCACGTCAGGGTTCTGCAGTGCTGGTCATCAGTCAGGACCTTGATGAATTATTTGAAATTTGTGACCGTATCGCAGTGATGCATCATGGTCAGTTATCCGAAGCCATGCCGCGCGATGTTGTAACGGCTGAAAAAATCGGCCTGATGATGGGCGGGGCAGTCTGATGCGTATTGAACTGATTAAAAGACCACAACCCTCACGTTGGTTCAGCGCAATTTCTCCGCTGTTAGCACTGGCGCTTGCAATGATTTGCGGCGCCATTTTGTTTGCGCTGATGGGAAAAGACCCTTTTGCGGCGCTCCATGCGTTCTTCATTGAGCCGCTGCTGGATATGTGGTCGATCCATGAATTGCTGGTCAAAGCTGCGCCGCTGATCCTGATCGCTGTCGGGCTTTCAGTCTGTTATCTGTCGAATAACTGGAATATCGGTGCCGAAGGTCAGCTGACCATGGGCGCGATTACCGGTTCGATCCTGCCGATATTATATCCGGACGTGCAGGGCTGGTATGTTCTGCCGCTGATGCTGCTGATGGGGATGGTCGGCGGTGCGCTTTATGGTGCGGTTCCGGCGCTTTTAAAAACCCGTTTTAATGCCAATACGATCCTGACCAGCCTGATGCTGGTCTATGTAGCGCAGTTCTTTCTGGACTGGCTGGTGCGCGGGCCATGGCGCAATCCGGAAGGTAATAACTTCCCTGAAAGCCGTCAGTTTCATGAATATGCGGTGCTGCCGGAAATCTGGTCAGCCGCAGGGCGTGCGCATTGGGGCTTCATCTTCGCCATTATTGCTGCATTCCTGCTGTGGTTCATGCTGCACAGCACCCTGAAAGGTTTTCAGATCAAGGTTGTCGGGCAAAGCCCGCGTGCAGCGCGTTTCGCCGGTTTCAGTGCGGGCAAGATTACATTCTTTGCCTTTCTGGTCTCCGGTGCGCTGGCAGGTCTTGCCGGTATCGGCGAAGTGTCCGGCGCTATCGGACAGCTGCGTACGACAATTACACCGGGCTACGGATTTACGGCGATTATTGTTGCCTTTCTCGGGCGACTTAATCCGCTGGGCATTATTGCGGCCGGTCTGGTGCTGGCATTGTCCTATCTCGGCGGTGAGGCAGCACAGCTTTCTATTGGTATCTCAGAAAAATCCGCGCGCGTGTTTCAGGGGATGATCCTGTTTTTTGTGCTGGCCTGCGATACTTTCATTCACTACCGCATTCGTTTTGTCAGTCGCAGTCAGCATGATCTGCGCGGGGAGGCCTGAGCCATGGATATGACACAGGCAATTATGCTGACTATTGCAACAGCGGCCACGCCACTGCTGATTGCCGCCATCGGCGAGCTGGTCGTTGAACGCTCCGGTGTACTCAATCTCGGTGTTGAAGGCATGATGCTGATGGGCGCGGTCACCGGTTTCGGTATCGCTCATTTAACCGGCAATGCATGGCTCGGCATGATGGCAGCAATTTTTGCGGGGGCAGCCTGCGCCTTGCTGTTCGGTTTTCTGACACTGACACTGGTCACAAATCAGGTGGCAACAGGTCTGGCTCTGACCATTCTCGGGCTGGGGGCATCGGCTGTGATCGGTGAGGGCTTTGTCGGTCTTCCGGGGGTGCGCCTTGGCGCGATCTATATTCCTTATCTGAGCGATATTCCGCTGATCGGTAAATTGCTGTTCGGACAAGACCCGATTTTCTATATCGCATTGCTGCTGGTTATTGGCGTGAGCTGGTTTTTGTTCCGCTCACGGGCAGGGCTTAAACTGCGCTCTATCGGCGACAATCACGGCTCCGCCCATGCGCTCGGTATCAATGTGGTGCGCACACGTTATCTGGCCGTACTGTTCGGTGGTGCCTGTGCGGGGCTCGCCGGTGCGCAGCTCTCCCTCGTCTATGTGCCGCAATGGGTGGAAAATATGACGGCTGGCCGTGGCTGGATTGCGCTGGCTCTGGTGGTTTTTGCTTCATGGCGGCCTTGGCGTGTGCTGATTGGTGCCTATCTTTTTGGTGCAGTGACGATCGGTCAGCTCCATGCGCAGGCATTCGGCATCGGCCTGCCGCCGCAGCTGTTGTCGGCACTGCCATATCTGGCGACAATCATTGTGCTGGTGATCATTTCGCGTAACCGCCGCCTGACAATGATGAATACACCGGCATCACTCGGCAAGCCTTTCGTGCCGGATAGATAATCCGGAGGCCTATTTGTACCAGACGGCTGATACAAAGTCGTTTTACAGTTTTTTGATTACGGACCTTAACAGGAGAACGGGGACAATGAAGAAAACGCTAACAATTCTTGCCACTGCGGCAACGCTTGCCATGGCAGGCACCGCCATGGCTGAAGAAAAGCTGAAGGTCGGCTTTATCTATATCGGCCCTCCGGGTGATTTCGGCTGGACCTACCAGCATGACGAAGCCCGCAAAGAGCTGGAAAAAGAACTGGGTGATAAGATCACAACCAGCTATCTGGAAAGCGTGCCGGAAGGTGCGGATGCTGAGCGTTCGATTGAACGTCTTGCCCGTGCAGGCAATAAGCTGATTTTCACGACATCTTTCGGCTATATGGATCCGACCATTAAAGTTGCGAAAAAATTTCCTGATGTGAAATTTGAACATGCAACCGGCTATAAGACAGCAGAAAACGTATCTGCCTATAATGCGCGCTTCTATGAAGGCCGTTATGTGCAGGGTCAGATCGCTGCCAAATTGTCGAAAAACGGTATGGCTGGCTTCATCGGTTCCGTGCCGGTGCCGGAAGTTGTGCAGGCTATCAACTCCTTCATGATCGGCGCGCAGTCCGTTAATCCGGATTTCAAAATCAAGATCATCTGGGCAAACTCATGGTTTGATCCGGGTAAAGAAGCAGATGCTGCCAAGGCGCTGATTGATCAGGGCGTTGATATTCTCACCCAGCATACAGATTCCACTGCGCCAATTCAGGTTGCGGCAGAACGCGGTATCAAGGCATTCGGTCAGGCTTCGGACATGATCAAATTCGGCCCTGAAACCCAGCTGACAGCGACAATCGACCATTGGTCGCCATATTATATCGAGCGCACCAAAGCTGTTCTCGATGGCACATGGAAGTCGCAGAATACATTCAACGGCATGAATACCGGTCTGGTTGCCATGGCACCGCTGACCAATATGCCTGACGATGTGAAAGCAATGGCTGAAGAAACCATCAAGAAGCTGACCTCCGGCGAGCTGAAGCCGTTTACCGGCCCGCTGAAAAAGCAGGATGGTTCTGAATGGCTCAAAGCCGGTGAAACCGCCGATGATAAAGCAATCGTCAGCATGAACTTCTATGTTCAGGGCATTGACGATAAGCTGCCGCAATAAGCTGCTTACATGAAGAAATGAAAAGGCTCCGCAAATGCGGAGCCTTTTTTATATGGTTCAGGCGCGGTCAATACGACCGGAATAACAGCCGCGTCCGGCATTATGCGCATGAATATAGGCGGCGTTCTGATCGCTGAAGAGACGTTTAATTGCCGCTTCAATATCCGTACCCTGCACAACTTCAGCTCCTATAATCATGCCTGTAGCATTATAGGCACGCAAAGACAGGAGCCGCGTGCGCATGACTGAGGGAACCTCGTTGATCCGGTCATAGGCTGCCACTGCATTCTCGCGTACATAAATCGCATGAGTTGCATAATAGGGTGTTTCTGCGCTTTGGCAGACATGGTTGAGCAGCAGCAGGCTTTCACCTATTTCAGCCTCACACATCTCAATACGGTCAGGATAACCTCTGTCTTCAGCAAATACGCGTAGTGCACGATGCTGTTTCAGTTTATGATCGGGTAAGCCAAATAGGTGGCGAAACGGCTCCGGTGAAAGCCCTGTGATACGAAAATCCATAGAGAGTCTCCTGTAAATAACAGGAGGATTAAATTGCAGATACAAAGCGGAAACACTGCAATTCTGCTTTTCAAATTCTGATTTGTAAGATTGTTGCGGAGTATCCGGTAATAAAAAAGGCCCCGCAGAACGGAGCCTTTCATTGCAATCGCAATAACGATTTTATTCAGCTGCATCTGCCGGTGCGGCATTGAGCATACCGTAGCGTTCTTCGCCGATTTTGCCGAGCAGTTCGAGCTGGGTTTCGAGGAAGTCGATATGGCCTTCCTCATCTTTCAGCAATTCGTCAAAAAGCTGACGGCTGACATAGTCACCGGCTTCATCGCAGATTTCGCGGGATTTCTTGTAAGAGGCGCGGGCGTCATATTCACCGGCCAGATCAGCTTCCAGAACTTCTTTTACAGTCTGACCGATACGCAGCGGCGCAACAGTCTGCAGGTTCGGATGGCCTTCGAGGAAAATGATGCGGTCGATGAGGCGGTCTGCGTGCTGCATTTCTTCAATCGACTCTTCGCGTTCCTTTTTCGCCAGACGGGTATAACCCCAGTCAGACAGGAGGCGGTAGTGCAGCCAATATTGGTTTACTGCGCCGAGTTCGAGGAAAAGTGCCTCGTTAAGCCGCTCGATGACCTTTTTGTCGCCCTTCATTCCATTTGCTCCCGAATTGTTCACGTAACGCACGAACGCGATCAATATAGACAATGAACTCAGAATCATTGTGCTCGCGCCGAAGATGATATTCTTCAGTCACTCTTATGATCGTTTCAACAACATTTGGGAAGCAGCCGCAGCACCGGCCACGCTTCTTCATAGCATGGTAGACCTTGGCAGGAACAATCAATTGCCAGCAATCTTCATCCAGCATCTGGATGATAGTATTTTCGATTTCTTTGGCAGTAATTACATTGCAATGGCAGACTAGCATGCTGCACCATGCATAGAAAAAGCGGTGTTTAAGCCGGAAAATACGGAAAATGAATTTGAAATATGCAAATGACCTGAAGAAATCATGTTCTGATTTTCATCATGGTCGCTGAAAAAGAAAGCAACCTTGGCTGCATTCATAAAATTATACTGATTCATCATTCCTCCAAATGAATGGGTCAAGGCCAAACATTTAAAGTTGCACTGTAACTGTTTGATTTTCTAATGCTTCACAGAGGCAGGCTTGTCAAATTGTGCAGATTAAAACCATTCTAAAAATCAACAATTTAGAATGATTTTAAACCTGAGTTAAATACCCATATTAATTGAACTATTCGGTACGGAAAAACGGCAGAACGGAGAATTTACGGTAAAATCATACCGCTGTGGCGTGTTGTCACACTGCGTATAAAAACGGAATTTCAACAGGATTTTGAAAAAAACAACGCGCCCCGAAGGGCGCGCTGCATTATCTTCTATATCCGGTTCAACTCAGAACTGGAACTGAGTGGCGACAACGAATGTACGACCCTGACCGGAGCCCGATGTGCTGAGAGCCGGTGTGTATGTTTTATCAAACAGGTTGGTGACTTTGAGGGACAGGTCAACATTTTCATTGAATTTATAGGTCGCGAAAATGTCTACCAGATCATAGGAGTCGGATTTTGTCGGAGGCAGCAAATTGCCCCGTGCATCTGCAGCAGCAACCAGACCGCTGGAAACATAGGAATATTTCACACCGGCAGAGAGCTTCTTATCAAAGAAATAACCGCCGAGGGTCGCCGCAAAAACATCATCCGGCAGATACTGGCTTGCACCAAGACCCGGTGTCTGCGACGGCAGGTCAGACTTGTTATGGGTGTAGGAAAGGCTGCCGAACACATAATCGGAATTATAATGTGTTTCGAGTTCAAGACCTTTCACGCGGGATGTGCCCGGCAGGTTAACAAACTGCAGCTTGTTGAAAGTCGTATTACGCTGCGCTGCGATATAATTTTTAACATCCATATCAAAGTAATTGGCTTTGAAACGGATTGTGTCGCCTGTGGTAATCAGATCATCATGCTTCATGTTCAGACCGATATCCCAGCCGCGCTGCTCTTCAGGCGCGAGATAAGGGTTTGGCACATAGCTGGATGCTGTTCCGCCGGGATGCGTGCCGCCGATCATTGTTTCCTGCAATGTTGGCGCGCGCATTGACTGCGAATAGGTCACATATGGCTGGAGCCAGTCAGTTACATTGTAAGCGAGTGTAACTTTAGGGTTCCATAAGCCTTTGGACTGATTGGCGGAATACATGCCGTTATCTTCAAAGCCCGGAATACCGCTATCGGCTGTACCGTCCAGCTTGTAGAAGTCATAACGCAGACCGGTCAGAACCTGAAGGCGGTCGTAATTCCATTCGACCTGAGTAAAGGCTGCGCCGCGGTTCATGCTTGAATCAACCGGATTAACGCCGACTTTCACACCGCCGGTATTGTCGTGATTGTATTCAACGCCGTATTTCCAGTCGATATACAGATCATTGACTGTGAAACGGGAAGTGTTGGCGGCCGAGAAGCCGATGGATTCATTTTTGATTTCACGGCCAAGGCTCGACAGAGTAGGGCTGTTGCCACCGACATAAGTCAGTTTTGTGCTGTTGAAATAACCGTTGATCGCAAGGTCAATCAGATCATTATCGACAGGCTTGTAGGCGTAATTGGCTGTAAATGTACGGTTCTGCAGCAGCAGATCATAGTCAATTGTCGGCGGCACAGGCATGAAATTCGTCTGCGATGTGCCATATTTATTGTTATAAATCACGCCGCCAAGTGTCAGCTTGTGATCTTCGGCAAATCCGAATTCTGTTTTGAACAGGCCGGAAGTCATTTCCTGACCGGTTTTATTCTGGGTGATGCCGTCACCGTTTTTATAATCATTGGAATCGCGGCGGCTGAGAGCGGCAACAATGCCCACTTCATTGACGCGCATCGCGCCGGCAAGCATTTCAGAGAAGCCGACGCCGTTGCTGCCCCATGATGCTCGGCCGAGAACGCCTTTGTCCTTGCCTTCCATCAATACGTCATCAACGCCGAGTGTTTTGAAATTAACGCTGCCGGCAAGACCGCTGCCGCCTTCAGTGGTCACTGCACCGCGGGTAATATCAACGGAGGACAGCAGATTCGGATCAATATAGCTGTAACCTTGAGCATCATGTGCCGTGGTGCGGAAAGTCTGCGGCGCACCGTCGATCATCATATTCACGCGGCCGGAGCCTTCAAAGCCGCGAATATTGACTGCAACACCCGGATTGGAGCCGTTAATACGGGTGAACACACCCGGAGTTTCACGCAGAACCGTATCCAGTTTTTCACGGCCGTTCAGCTTGATTTCGGTTTTGGAGATTGTGCTGACCGGTGCCGGACGGGATGTAATATCCTGAGGATTAACGGTTTTAACGTTGATTGTGTTGAGCTGCACGTCGCCGGATGCATTTTCTGCAGCCGGTTTTGCAGTCTGAGCCTGTGCCTGCTGGGCATTGGCTGCGCCAGCTATTACCACAAGGCTGATAGCCGTGCTGCCGAGACCGATTTTAAGATATCTGGAGAGGTTGGAAGGCTGCTGCATTGAAAGTCTCCGCATCGTTGCCGCTTATTGGCGGGGCAAGCAAGGCATTAAAATTGCGTTCGGAACCTTGGCGCTTGCATCGGAAAAATGTTCTCAGCAACAATCAGCAGCTTTTCCGTACTGATCTGCGAGTTCCCTGATCCGGCTGGTGCAGGTTCAATTCTGTACTATGCGGAGGCCAGATATCCTCTGTTTTTCCACACAAGTTTATGGACAATCACATGATTTTTAATATGACTCTTAAAGTCCACTATTGCTTCCAATAATTAATATGATATTTTGTGTCAAGAAAACTTCCTGAAAATAAACAGGATGGTTGCATTGATGCAACGGGGGCCAGAAGGCGCCGATAAACTGATCCGGCAGTTTTGTTGAAAAGCCGGATTTGACGATGACACTAATAGACTGCATCCGGCGGATGTGGTCGGTACAGGCGTATAATAATGACTGCAACGCAAACACATTCTCAGTCCCTGACACCGCATGATATCCTGCGTCTGCGCAGTGAAAATCCGAAATCCCGTGAGAGGGACTTTGCTCAGGCTCATGGTATTACCGAGGCTGATTATGTTGCTGCCCATGTCGGCACATCTGCTATTCGCCTGAATGTGGACATTGCTGCAATTCTGAACGGCGCAACCACACTCGGCGAAGTTATGGCGCTGACCCGCAATGAAAGCGTTGTGCACGAAAAAATCGGACCTTATGAAAAAGTATCCGTCGGACCGCATGCGTCTCTCGTGCTCGGCAAGCAGATCGATCTGCGTATTTTCCCGAAAGCCTGGGCCTATGGTTTTGCTGTAGAGAAAACTGACAGCGAAAATAACATCCGCCGCTCATTGCAGTTCTTCAACAAGGCCGGTGATGCAGTTCACAAAATCCATCTGCGCGATGCATCTGATCTGGCCGCCTATGAAGCACTGGTTGCTCAGCTGCGCTCGGACGATCAGAGCCAGACAGTTGAAACCAAAGCTGCAACGCAAAAAGAGCCGACAGACATTGATACAGTTGATGTAAACGGCTTCCGTGAGCGCTGGACAAACATGACTGACGTACATCAGTTCGTGATGATCCTGCGTGATTACGCTGTCAGCCGCAAACAGGCTGTTGAGCTGGCCGGTGAAGAATTCGCCTGGGAACTGGAAGCCGGTACGGTTGAAAGCATGATGAATACGGTTTCCGAAACCGGTCAGCCGATCATGGTTTTTGTCGGCAATAACGGCTGCATTCAGATCCATACCGGCCCGGTTAAAGAGATCAAAATGATGGGTCCGTGGCTCAATGTTATGGACCCGACTTTCCATATGCATTTCCGCACCGACCACGTTCACACCGTTTGGGCTGTTCGTAAGCCTACCAAAGACGGCCATGTGACATCGCTGGAAGCCTATGACGAGCAGGGCGAAATGATTGCCCAGTTCTTTGGCGAGCGTCACGAAGGTGAAGCAGAGCGCACAGACTGGCGCGAGCTGGTTGAGGCACTGCCGCGTCTGGCACGTTCCGCCGCAGCCTGAAATATCTGAAAGCCATGCAGGGTGGTTTATACCGCTCTGCATGGCTCATTTTTAAAATTGCCCGCTGTCTCCCTTGGCGGTGAGTATTATCAATGACGGTCAGGATAGTTATCTTTGGCCGGAACAGTCTCGGATTGACCAATGTCTTTTGCCCGCAGCACTCTTTTTTCATCCCGGATCAGGTCTTATCGTTTGGTTGCAGCTTTTGCTGCCGGTCTGCTTTCTGCCACCACAGGCGTTTTGCCGGTCGCCGGTATGATCTCACCTGCACAGGCAGAAGAGGTCAAAACCTTTACGGATACAACACGGCTGGTGAGCGTTGGCGGCGCGCTGACAGAAATCATCTATGCGCTGGGTCTTGAAGACAAGCTTATTGCCCGCGACCGTACCAGTATTTATCCGGAAACAGTCAAAAAACTCCCTGATATCGGTTATATGCGTCAGCTTTCATCGGAAGGTATTTTGTCTGTTGCACCGACAGCCATGCTGGTGATTGAAGGCAGCGGCCCCGCGGAAACTATGGATGTGCTGAAACGCGCTTCTGTGCCGATGATTATTGTGCAGGATCAATATACCGCTGAAGGCATTACCAATAAAATCAATGCTGTGGGACAGGCATTAGGTGCTCAGGATAAAGCCGCGGCTCTGGCGGAAAAAGTTCGCACTGATCTGAAGGCTGTTGAGGCCGCCACCAGCAAAATCACTGAGAAAAAGCGTGTCCTGTTTATTCTCTCCCGTCAAGGCGGACGCCTCATGGCATCAGGGCGGGAAACTGCGGCTGACGGCATGATTAAGATGGCTGGCGGCATCAACGCGATTGACGAATTTCAGGGCTACAAACAGCTGACCGATGAAGCGCTTGATAAAGCTGCTCCGGACATGATCCTGTTGATGAATACCGGTCCGGATAAAGCATCGAATGATTATTCGGATCTGCTTGCCAATCCGGCGCTGGCTGCCACACCGGCAGGTCGCAATAAAGCTATTCTGGCCATGGACGGGCTCTATCTGCTCGGCTTTGGGCCGCGCGCTGCTGAAGCCGCGCGTGATCTGGCAGAAGGCCTTTATGGCAAGGCTGTTCAATAAGACATTGAATTGGTTCAGCCCGTTGCCGGAAAATTATTCGGCAGCGGGTAACGCATTCTGAAAAGGTAAGAAGCTGTCTTCTGCCGGAATGTGTTTTCATCAAATTTCACATTCGCAGCAGCTTTTCGATTTGCCTGCTGCATGGCTGAAACGGAAAGCATAAGATTTTGACTGATACTGTTGGCGATATGCCTGCTTCCCACTTTGCCAAACGCAATACAGTCGCGGCATCCTCAAATGCGATAAAGCCTGCTGAGAGCGGTAAAGGCGCAGCTGTCATGCAAGGTGACCGTTCGCGTCAGGCGCGTATTCTGATAGCACTTCTCGCGGTTCTGCTGGTGGCTGTTGCATTATTCAGCCTGACAGCCGGTGCTTCGCAGGCATCAAGCTGGTCGGTGCTGAAATCCCTGTTCTCCTCACAGATCAATCCTGATGATATTACAGCGCAGCGCGATCATATCATCATTATGGATATCCGCCTGCCGCGCATCATTCTCGGCATTCTGATCGGCGCTTCACTGGCCGTTTCTGGCGCGGTAATGCAGGGTCTGTTCCGCAACCCTCTGGCTGATCCGGGACTGGTCGGCGTTTCTTCCGGCGCCAGCCTTGGTGCGATTGTCGTTATTGTTTTAGGTGGTACATTCCTTGCACCGGTACTCGGATTTCTCGGCATGTATACATTGCCGCTGGCAGCCTTTATCGGCGGCCTGACGACAACACTGATCCTGTATCGTGTTGCCACGCGCAGAGGCAGAACTTCAATTGCCACAATGCTGCTTGCCGGTATTGCGCTTGGTGCCATGACCGGCGCTTTCAGCGGAGTGCTGGTTTATATTGCGGATGACAGACAGCTGCGCGATCTCACTTTCTGGGGGATGGGTTCGCTGGCCGGTGCCACATGGATTAAAATTCTGACTGCCGGACCGATTATTGCGCTGACATTGTTTGCGGCTCCGTTTCTGGCACGCGGATTGAATGCTCTGGCTCTGGGTGAGGCGACAGCCAATCATCTGGGCTTGCCAATTCAGCGTATTAAAAACACAGCAATCATTCTTGTAGCCGCAGCCACCGGTGCCTCAGTTGCAGTCAGTGGCGGCATCGGTTTTGTCGGCATTGTTGTGCCGCATCTGCTGCGTCTTTCCATCGGGCCCGATCACCGCTATTTGCTGCCTGCCTCTGCATTGCTGGGCGCTTCGATGCTGCTGCTGGCGGATGCTGTCAGCCGTACTATTGTTGCTCCGGCTGAAATCCCGATCGGCATTGTCACTGCATTTGTCGGTGCTCCGTTCTTCCTTTGGATTTTGCTGCGTCGCCGTGGTTTGCTGGACTTGTAATCATGATAGAAACAAAAAATCTGGCCGTTCATCTCAGCGGCAAAACCATTCTGAAAAATGTTAATATCGCAGCTAAACCCGGTGAGGTGACAGCCATTGTCGGGCCGAACGGCTCCGGCAAGACAACGCTGATCCGTGCACTTTCAGGCGATCTGCCTTATACGGGGCAGGCACTGCTTGATGGTGCATTGTTCGAAACCTATAAGCCCTGGCAGATGGCTGAACGCCGTGCAGTGCTTCCTCAGAACAGCGCTTTGTCCTTTCCGTTTACTGTGCGTGAGATTGTTAATCTCGGCCTGACCGGCGGTCGTTCCGGCCTGACGGCAGCGGAAGAAATCCGTTTGCCGGATCAGGCATTGGAGCTGGTCGATCTGAGCGGTTTCGGCGGCCGTTATTATCAGGAGCTTTCCGGCGGAGAGCAGCAGCGCACGCAACTCGCGCGCGTGCTGTGTCAGGTATGGAAACCGGTGCTCGATGGTCAGCCACGCTTCCTGCTGCTGGATGAACCCGTCTCCAGTCTTGATATCCGCCATCAGATTGTGGTGATGGATATTGCCCGTAATTTTGCGGCCAAAGGCGGCGGTGTCATTACGATTCTGCACGATCTTAATCTGACAGCCCTTTATGCAGATCATGTTGTGATGGTGCATAATGGTGAAATAGATGCCAGCGGCTCCGTGGCAAACACACTGACGAATGACCGTTTGCTGCGGGTCTATGAATGTCCGTTGCAGGTTGGTGTCGCACCGCCTGCCGGTCAGCCTTTTGTGCTGCCGCATTCGGTATTCGGTTAAAATAAAAAAGCCCTGAAACTGATGTTTCAGGGCTTTTAAAATTCATGGATAAACGGGATTAGAGCGGTTTATGTCCGGATTGAATCATAGTGCTCGCTCTAGATTTTTTATTTGGTCGCATTATCACGGGCGTCAAGTTGATCCAACTTGACTGTGAAATGCTCTAGTGTGCCGCAGCGACTGCGCGGACTTCCAGCTCATCAATACCCAGCAGCTTGCGTACATTCGGCCGTGCATCAATCAGATCCTGAATGCTGTATTTGCCAAGCACTGTGAAGAAAGCATTCAGTGCTTCGCGCAAAGCAGAATTCAGCGCACAGCTGTCAATCAGCGGGCACTCACTGTCACTGTCGAAGCATTCTGCCATTGCAAAATTATCTTCAGTCACACGCACCACATCAAACAGCGAAATTTCCGCAGCAGGGCGGGCGAGTTTCACGCCGCCATTGCGTCCGCGTACTGTTGTGACAATGTTGTTTTCAACGAGCGGCTGCAAAATCTTGAACAAAAACAATTCCGAGACCGTATAGGCCTTGGCGATTTCAGCAATACGGCTGAGACTGCCTTCATTTGCTGCACAATACATCAGCATCCGAATAGCATAATTGGTCTGTCTGGTAAGACGCATTTCAGGTCCTTTCCCGCAGCGCATCAGGGCGCTGCTAAAAACATGAGCGCAGTTTAGAACTATTCTGAATAAATATGAAGTCCTGTTTTGAAATTAAAGTCACTAAAATTAATCATGTTTTAGTGATTTTGCACAGCCCTTGTTTTAAAGTCACATTTCGGTGACCGTTTACAGGCCGTAATTTTGACTTCAGCCGAAGCGAAATTGCTGATTCCGCAAGAGATTTGCAATATCTGTCAGAGGCTTACTGACACACATCCACCCATTTTGCATTGGTCAGTTCGGCCAGACGATGCGGATTAATGCGCACAGCACTGTTAACAGCACCGGCCGCAGGCAAAACCTCTTCAAAGGCTTTCAGCGAAACGTCACAATAGATTTTCAAATGTTCAGCAACACCGAAAGGGCAGACCCCGCCGACAGGATGACCTGTGGCCTCCAAAACAGAATCAAAATCCAGCATGCGCGGCTTGTTCTGAAACTGATCTTTGAACTTGCGGTTGTCGAGCCGTGCATCACCGCGAGCAACAAGCAGAATAATATCTTCACCAAGTTTGAGTGAAAGTGTTTTGGCGATTTGTGCAGGCTCCACATTATGAGCGGCAGCGGCTTCAGCAACTGTTGCAGTGCTGGTTTCCAGCTCAATAACCTGCACATCCGGTGCTTTTTCAGCAAAAAAGGCTTTCACAGTTTCAAGGCTCATGAGATTTCCTGTGCGCTTTCGTCAGAACAGTCATATCAAAGGGGAATGGTTCTGAATTTCGGGATTGCCTGCATGATGGTACAGAACATCATCCGGCCTCAACAATTATTTGCAAACAAGCACAATAATTTAAGCGGAGGCGATTGACGAAACGACAAGAGTGCCTGTATGTAGCCTTCATTCGCCATCACAGTGCGTTTCAGGCTGATTTGCCTGAGGAGGGGTGGCCGAGTGGTTTAAGGCACCGGTCTTGAAAACCGGCGTGCGGGAGACCGTACCGTGGGTTCGAATCCCACCCCCTCCGCCATTATACAATCGCAAGCCATTGTTTTAATTAATAAATTATAAATCACATCTAGTTCATCCCTACCTTTATCCCTAACTGGCATTTTAATGATGCCAGCCATACCCCCTCGCGCACGCGCGCGTACTGGTAGCGCAATGAAGAACCATCATGACGGAATACGCTATAATTGAAAACTAGCTATACACACCCCATTGCTATGGCACTGGAATCACCTAAATTAACCCGCAATAAAAAAAACAGCGGAGCGGGGCAATGGCACTACTAAAATCAATATTCGCAACACTACTTATTAGCACTATACTTTCAGGGTGTCAGACAAAGCCCATAGAGGCTATGAGCTATGCAGAAAAAATTGAACTAGGAAAAAAACTGCAAGCTATATGCGAGAAACACGGCTTAAAACCATTAACGGAGGCTTACAACAACTGCTTTCGTACCGAGCTAAGCCGTGAAGCTTACCAAAGAAAACAAAATGCAGTTAGAGGCCAGCAAGCAGCGCAAGCCTTCTCTGAAGGAATGCAGAATATGTCCAATAACTATTACAGAGCAGCGGCTTCTAGACCTACACAGCAATCAATAACTTGCTCGCAAGTTCCTGGCCCAACCCCAACAGTTAGATGTAACTAAAATATAAATTCACTATAAACACCAAAGCACCACACTCAAAACCTTCAAAAACTAATTGCGCGATAGTTTTGAGGGTTTTGAAGGTTGAACTTCTAAGTTTTTACAGTTTATAATTTCTGCAAAAGAGGGTCCAACAATAACTATCTGTTGGCCTTCCCCCGTTCTGATTAGGCTGCTTATGGACCTTTCTGCAATGCCTAGTTTCAACCAGCAACTCAACCGACATTGCCACAACTTCTATATCCGTTAAGCCAGCCCAGCCTTTTTGATGAATGCCACGCACTGTAAATTGCTCCGAGGCTGAATCATAAAAAATTCATTTCTATCAGCATCTTGCGATGCGCCTTGTAAGCATGCGGATATTTGCGATATAAATCCACGCTTCAGCAGAAGCGATGGTTCTCTCGAAGTCTTTGACCAATCTGCGGCAACGGCCCAGCCATGCAAGGGTGCGTTCAACCATAGGGCCATGAATGCGCAAAGCTTCGGCGTAGACTTCATGGTCATCATGCCTTGCCTTGGTGTCAAACTCAATATCTTCAGTTTGTACGCTCCATGCTGCTATTCTAGCTATTCCTGCTAACTTGAGGTGTGGAATAGCGGGATTAGCGGAAATAGCAGGTGCAAAGCTTTCAGTTAAAATTTCATCCAGAGCAGCTTGAACCTCAAACTTCATGTTGCGCTCTCACAATTCTGTAGGCCTCTTTTCGTGCTTTTCCCTGTACAACAGCACCTTGTGGCAACCGAACGAGCCATCCGTGTTTTTGAAGAATTGTTAAAGCAGCTTTGGCAGTTGGACTTTCACGCAATTGGTTTGGGCCATACTGCACAACATCACTCGGTATAATTTCATCGTGCGGCCAGCTTTCCAAAATCCACTTGCGCAATACCTCAGCTTTGTCCGTTTCAGCAGAGATTGCTCCGGCATCAGCAAGGCGCTTTGCCTCTGAAAGGTAATATTGTGACAGCGTAATGCCATGTCCCATAACTAGGGCTGATATTTCTGGTGCATTCAAATTCTCCCATAGCGTCAAAACAGCCGCAATTCGTGCGGCCTGTTCTGTTGCCTTGCTTGCATAAGCTCTGATTTGTTCAAATTCTTGCCCAGTTCCTTGCCGCTTCTCAACATACTCATGATAGCGCCAAAGTAGTTCTTTTGCTGGGCCTGACAACGGCAAGTGAATAGGCGCCAACTCTTGAGGGTTCTCACTCGTTGGCATCGGCGAATTTAGAATTTGTTGTAGTCGGTCTGAAAACCTGCTGATAATTTCTTTGCTTCCGTCGTTAAACCCACGCCGCAAACGCAGACCGATATGACTTTGCGGCTCAGATATTAAAAAGCGAGCAAGAAAGCCTTGTCCTGATGCTTCTGGATCCGAGAGCAACGGTCTTGCCGCCACTGGTTGCACCATGAGGTTTGCAGCCAGTCTGCGCCCCCTAAAGATTGTAGCACCATCACCAGCACGTGTGCGGTCGATAGCTTCACCATTCCAGAGCCTTGAAAGACCAGCCATCGTTTTCAGTCTATTATCGCTATTCATAGCGTGCCCACCAATAAACCCGCCTGCCTCATCAGAAAACAATCCAAGAGAAGGACGGCCTACTTGGTAAAGTTTCAACAAGCCTTCAAAAGTTGGCTCCATTGCCGTGACATTCGGATATAATGGTTCTTTTGGCTCTGGCCCCATATCCAAAAGTTCAATTTCAGCAGTTGAAGCTTTATCAGCCTTGCTCCCAGCAGCCTCGGTAATCAGTCGTTTGCGTTTCTCTGCCCAAATTTTATGCACCTTCTCCCATTCGCTATAGGCTTTAAGATGCTCTATGCCACGGGTACGTTCGTATTCTCGCAAACCGCCAATCATGAGCCGGTCGCAGGTGCTTTTACGCTCTCCACTTTCGGCAATAGTTAGGCAAAATAGTGAACAGGGAGCATCCCCGCCTAATGTTTCGACATCTGCGAACCCTTGAACAGCTAGAGACGCAACGGACAACGCCGATTGTGCCGCAATTGCAAAAGGGGCTTGTGAAATATCTTGCACAGCCTCGACCACCGCCTTTAATGGCCCCAGTGCGTCGACTGGGAAAGGTTGGCCGCAAGGTATCTCACGCATTAAAGGTTGGGGGCCTTCAGGCTGAAACGGGATAGGTTCGAGCGCGCTCATGCAGCCCCCCTTTCATGGTAAGAATATCATTCCAATCACGGCCGTCAGGTGCAGGAAGCATTGAAACCTGCCAGCCAAGCGCAGAGGCACGCTCTGCAAGCGAATGTCCGGCTTGCCGTCCTGCATCATCGCCATCGGTTGCAATGGTCAACTCTGCGGGCTTGTCCGGCAAAGACAAAGCTTTCATGCCGCTAGTAGATAAGGCCGCACAGACAGACACGGAGCCTCGCACAAGGCCAGAAAGAAGCGAAAGGCCAGTTTCTATGCCTTCGCAAACAATCAGCCTGTCAGTCCCACCAGAGAGCCGTACAGCGCCACCAGAGACAGAACCAAGCATTGCCTTGGCAGGTTCAACCAGAGCCTTGCCCATGCCGTCAGCACTTAAATATGTCCGGTGTATTGAAAATCTTTCAGCGCCCTCGACCAGCGCCACCATTGCTGGAAGCTGCTGTCCGCTAGGATGCCAGCAAGAAGGATGAAATTTTAGAATATCCCCAATGAGGCAAGTTACGCCTCGGGAACGTAGATATGTTTCTGCCAAAGTACCTTGAAGGGGCTTCGTCATACTCCAACACTGAAGCGCTCGCGCTTCCTGTCGTTTGACTTTTTCCAACTCTTTAAGACGGTGCACCTCCATTTCTTCAGTTGACGGAGGCGCATAATTGCTCGATCCTGCAACCAACCCTAAACATTTGAGCGCCTCCAATATGGACAGAAAGTCACAACCTGCATGACAGCGCAGCAATAGTCGTCCATCATAACCATCTGAAATACTCAGGGCTGGACTTTTGGTGTTGAAATGGGCAGGGCAAAGGCAAATACCATAACGGCCATGCCAATGTCCGTTCAGTGCTTTTGTGATTGTTCGGGCGCTGGTGTTCATGCTGCGCTCCCTTCTGTCTCTACTCGTGAAACATGAGAGCGCATGACATAGAGGGCATGATTATTTTTAAACCTATCGACCATGCGCCACGGCTGATAACTATGGAAGCAAAGGCTTATTTTTTGTTTAGCTAACTGAGTAATTTTCATTTTTTAGCTCAACTATTGCGAGTCGAGCGAAACATACTAAGATAGTGTTCTTACACATCTACCAATAGCAACCTTCGCCCGATACTCGGCGTTGGTTACTGTTGTGAGTTTGGCAAATTCAAAATAAATTCATCTAAGTCACTACGGAGAATGAGGGTTCGTTTGCCTGCTTTGCGGGGCACAATTTTACCCTCTGAAAAAAGCTTATACAGGCTAGATCGTCCAATACCGCTGTATGATACGGCATCAGGAATTGTGAGTGCTATGCGTTGTTCTGGTTTCATTAAATCGTGCCTTTTTGATTGTACACGACCTAAGAATACTTACCTGCATCCATGAGAACAAAAGGACAGCAAATTATATTTTTTAAATGCTTGTCTCTTTTTTTAGAAGTCCTGCTCTATCAAGAGCCTTATAAATGGCCGCTCCATTAAGGGGCTTCCAATCAGCTAAAATATAAGACGCAGCAATAAATTCGATGAACGGGCCTTTTAAATTCTCCCAAGTCCTTGTTAATAAATAATTTCTACTTACTTTAAAGTTATTTTCATAAATATCCGAAAGTTGAGTTAAAATCATTTTTTGTTGACTAACTCCACTCAGCTCATCAAGGATTAAAAAACCATTCTTATCACTGTAACTTGCTTCATCCTTCGCTTTTTTCTCAAGAAGAGAAATCTGGTCAATGATCTCATAGATATCAATATCAGTCGCTTTGTTCATTTGAAGGTGAATAGACAAGCGTCCGCGCAAGATTAAATCATCATTCAGGATATTCGCAGCCTTACTAAGATGCAATATTAACTGTTTCAATTTTTCCTGTCGTTTTTTCTGTCTAGAGTCATTTGCTAACTCTGGATAGATATTAGGTAGCGAGAAAGCGATTGATAACTCATGGCCTAAATCACGACATGCTTTATTGGCAGAAGGCTGATCAGAAGTGAACTTTTCAGGAATTTCCACACCCGCAGCCGACACCTCACTTAGCAGCCATTTTATCGCTTCGACATGCCAGCCTCGCAGCGGCTTGTCCTCTAACGCCTTCATATCATCGTTCATTTACCGTACCTTCAGGGATCTAACAAATGTTAGCGCAAACATAACTAGCCCAAGCTTCCATCAACTCGCGTCGCTTTTGAAGTGCATCCGCACGACGATATGCGCGTTCAGTTGCATCACCCACTCTATGCGCTAAAGACTGCTCTGCAACCTCTCTTTGAAATGCGGTCTCATCACCAACCCAATCACGAAAAGCCGAACGAAAACCGTGAACCGTAAAATCTTGATAATTCATACGGCGCATTAGCATTGCAAACGCCATATTCGATAATGGATTGCCCGCCTTTTGACCTGCAAAAATATATTCCGAAGTTCGAGATGCATGCAGGGAATTAAGAATTTCAATTGCTTTACAAGACAAGGGGACTCTATGCTCCTTACCAGCCTTCATGCGATGCGCTGGCACTGTCCAAATAGCACCTTTAAATTCGATCTCATCCCATCTGGCATTTAACACTTCACCCGATCTGGCAGCCGTCAAAACAAGAAATTCCAAGCCACGTGCAGCCATTGCATCTTTACCTGCAAGAAGGCCCATAAAATTCGGCAGCTGCTCATATGGCATTGCAGCGTGATGCCCTTTGCTAAGCTTTTGCCTAGCAGGAAGGATTGACTTTAAATGCCCACGCCATAAAGCTGGATTCTCACCTTGCCGCCACCCCTTAGCCTTTGCAAAATCTAACACCCGTTCAATCCGTCCGCGTAGCCTTGAAGCGGTTTCATTCTTCTCCTGCCAGATTGGTTCAAGTACCTTTAAAACGTCATCAGTATCAATCAAAGAAACACGTTTAGGCCTTATTGAAGCAGCATAAGTTTCGAGGGTTGAACGCCATTGTGCCTTATGCTTTTCATTACGAAACTCATCGAGCTTGGCATTCAAAAATAAATCACAGCATTCACCAAATGTTGGCTCAGATTCTTTTTTCTTTTCATCAATTGGGTTGAGGCCATCAGCAACCATCTGTCGATAAGCGGCGGCTATTATTCGCGCCCTTGCAAGCCTGACAGTAGGATATGAACCAAGTCCGGTTTCATAGCGCTTACCGCCTTGCTTCCATATAAATGCCCATGACTTTGCACCTGATGGCTTCACATGCAGGTAAAGGCCGCCACCATCACTAATCCTGCCAGCAATAGCGGCAGTTTTGCATTGAACATCTGTTAGCTTATTAATTGCCCTTGCCATGCGTCCCCACCTTTACCCCTAACTTGAGTTAGGGATTATAGCGCATAATGACAAACACAGATAGACAGATAGGCTATTAAAACCTATGTTTTATGGGATTTGTTGAACAATTACGGACAAACTCAAACAGGAGTTCTTCGGACACCCCCTCCGCCATTTCAGTACAGAACAGAGCACTGCTGAACCGGTCAATTTCCCGCTACCTACTACAACAAATATCCGCAATAGCTCGTCTTTCGACCCCTTTATGAACACCTCTCGCTCGGAAATATCGACACGCTGCGCTTTTTCAGTTCGACGATATGCTCGCCGCGCCTTGATCGAACAAACATAGTAGCGATAGTGCCTGCCATCGCTTTTGCGTTGCGCTAACATTTTTTTTGTGGTCCGTTGCGAGAAGTATTCGATGTGCTGCATGCACTTAGCGGGAGCTGTAAGAGTTTGGCTGTAATTTCGATCAACGCTATTTCGTCTGCGCACCACCATATCGCCGATTCTGGATTTATTGTCCGCGTCACCTGCGCGGCTGCCTTGGCTCTTGTGGCTGTGTCTGTCGTTACACCGGCTCAAGCCGCAGGCTCGGATCAGCCTGCACTCAACCCGGCACCGTCGCAAGGCTATGAATTCACAGTCACCCTTGCTGAAGCTCCCGGTCCATTTAAAGTCGTCACCGCCGGCGCTCAATATGATGCTGAAAACTATGCCCGCTGCGGCAAATCAATTCGTCTGGCTGGCACAATCTCCCGTGTTACCAGCCATCAGGAAATCAAGCTGACTAAAATATCCGACACGACCTATCGAGGCATCGTCTATGCCGACCAGCTCATTGATGAAAGTTATTACGGCCGCGATGTCTGCCACTGGAAACTGACGAATGTCAGTGCATCGTTCAAGGCGAATGCCGACAATGTCAGTACAACCCATATTATGAGCCTTCCTGCGAATCTCATTGCCGCTGAAGGCACAGATACCCGGTACTTTTGGGAAGGCTACTACCCTCGCGCCAAAATGGAACGCTTTCGCGACTTCGGTGACGATTCCCTTAAAGAGGCTGTCAGACGCGAGCATGGAGATGAGTTTTTTTCGATTACAATGTCAGCCAAAAAGATATCCGCGCAAATGCCGTACGAGCTGGATTGAATCCCTTTACAACCCGATGCCTCTGGCACGGAATCAACATCAGTCTGGCAGATCATTATCATTGGAGGTTCTATGTTTAAATGCACTGTAATAGCGACATCGCTGGCACTCATGATCATACCGGCTCTTGCTCAGAACGAAGAAAACAATCACGCGGGGCGCTATGAAAGCGAAGGAGGGCAGTCCCTCACAGCCGACCTGACCCATCTCTCTGGCAATCGCTATTCGGTCGAAATTTCCACGACAGTCCCCATCAGTGGCGAGCGGCCCGGTTGCGGCGGCGGTCTCAAGGGGGAAATCGCTATCGAGGCCGATGCAGGAACGCTATCGATTCCCAATGAGGGTTTCATCGCATCAGAAGCCGAATCCGTACTAAACAGCAAACTCTGCAAAGTGAACTTCAAATTCAGCGATAAGTATACGTTGCAAATCGAAGAGGGTTCCGGCTGTACCTTTTATCATGGCGCAAGTTGCAGCTTTGATGGCACCCTCGTGCACGAAGCCAGCGGGATCTAGCTAGATTGCGATTCATTAATTGCCCTTTCCAGAAAGCTCCCTGCGGTTATAACCGTCCGCATCCTGTGTAACACTTGCGTGCTCACTTTCTGCGCCGTCCTGGCGGTAGTTGTTTGTCAATGAGGTCAATATGAGAATAGTCATGGCTATTTTTGTTGTTTTGATCGTTACCTCTTATGCCAATACACAACATCGCATGACAACCCTTGATCAGGACAGAGCGGACTGCACCCGCTTGGGTTGGCGATTGGAGGTCCAACCGAAGGAGGTGTACTGCCATCTTCCAAATGGCGAAGTACGAGACGGCCTGGATCTCATTCTTGACTAGTGACTAGCTAATCCACCTTCGAGCATCACTGCCCTAATTCGGGCTCTGCAAATCTTCTTGCAGACAATAATCAAAAGCGTGGAGCGTGTCGGCCGCAGACGGATTTTCCCAGAACGAGGGAGGAAGACAGGCTCTCGACCCTGCTCAGGGGCCATATTGAGGACCAGAGAGTTGTTCTTGCGCTCCCGCAGCCCTTTTTTGATATGCCTACCCAAAACTCCCATATTTTTCGCCCTCAGACTTATGGTGAGATTGGTTTCCAACGCAGTATTGGCCGGATCAGGCCATAACCCTCCAAGAGCCTGTAAGGCATAAAAAGTTATGGCAGTGGCCGCCAAGCAGAGCAACCACTGCCAGTAGATATCGAAATGACTCTGCCGGTTTTATTCCGACAGGGATATTTTTCTAACCCGATATCGTAATCTTGCCTTTCATATTGGGATGAAAGCGGCAGTAGTAATCGACCGTATCGTCAGCGGTAACGATGTGAGTTGCCACTTTGCCGGGCGGGATCATCACCTCCCAGCCGCCTTTAACTGTGGCAGTGTGGGCAAAAGGATCCTTATTTGTCCATTCAATGGTCTCACCGACCTTTACCGCGATCGTGGCTGGCACGAAGGCCAGCTTTTCAAGGACCACGTGGACAGTGCCGTTATGGGCGCGAGCCAATTGTGTTGCGGCGAGTGTCGCCGCACCGGCAGCGAGTAGCTGCCGTCGGTTGAGAAGGAGCGCGGTCATTTCAGGCTGGCCGCAACATGTTCGGCATGCTGTTCATGGCCTTGAAACAGCTTCAAACCGGTTTCCAGCAGGCCTTTCAGCTCTGCATTCTGAGCAGAAGGGATCAGCAGCGTTTCCAGTGCGCCATTCACCTGCTTGTGATAGGCGACTTCATTATCGATATAAGCCTTGTCGAAGGCAGCTCCCTGAAGCTTATCTAGCTTGGCGCGTTCTTCTTCACCCGCTTTGGCCAGTGACTGGCTGGTGGCATTATCTTCCGGCGTTACATTGAGTTTTTTGACGAGCGCCAGAGCCATTTCATTGACGGCTGCATGGTCTTTCTGCATCGATTCCGCGAAGGCTTTAACCTCGGGATTCGTCGTTTTTGACAGTGCAAGCTTGGCCGCTTCAATATCGATGGCACCGGCACTATAGGCGATATGGGCGATCTGAGGATCGGTCGGTTTGTCAGCAGCCAACCCGAGCGAGCTGGTGAATGCAAGGGCGGCAGTGCCGAGTACAGCGATCAGAGTTTTCATCGGACTCTCCTTGGCGCCGTTTTGCTCAGCGCCTGTTTCGGTTGACACTACATTTGATGTCAGCCCGCCGGAGAGGTTCCCGTTATTTTTCGAGAGCTAGTTTTGTAATCACGGCTTCAGTCAGCTGGGCGCAACGTGTGCCGGCAAATGGGAAGGCGTTGATCAATATCGGCCCGATCTGTTCTTCAAGCTGTGTGCGGATGAGTTTTCTGGCGCGATGCAGGCGGGTCTTGACCGTAGCGACCGGAATATTGAGCGCAGCGGCAGTTTCCTCTGCACTCAGCCCTTCAATCACACGGGCGACGAAGACAAGACGAAAGCTTTCAGGAAGCGCATCAGTGGCTTCCTCGACGAGAGTGAGAAGCTGGCGCTGCGCCATGATACGCTCCGGATCGGCAGTGGTGGAATGGGAAAGCGGAAAGGGAATAATCTCTGCATCCATGTGTCCCGCTGTTGGAGTTGGCACAGTGACTGCTGTGCGCTTCAGGCGCTTTTGTGCCCGAAGTCGCATCAGTGCCACGTTGAGCGCAATGCGCGACAACCATGTCGAGAGCGAAGCACTGCCTTCAAATGTATCAAGATGGGTAAAGGCGTTTAGATAGGCTTCCTGCAACACATCTTCGGCATCCGCATTATTGCGTAACACCGCACGTACGAGCCGGTAGAGGCGTTGGTTATGCGTCTTGATGATCTGACGGACGGCTTCCGTTTCTCCGGCGGCAGCGCGGGAGACGAGAGCCGCTTCTTGCGGTTCAGCGGCGGGCAGCAAAACAGACATGAATTTTCTCCTCTCAGAGACTATTGGATGCCGGTTGTTCCATAAGGTTCCGCAGATTTCACAAATTTAAACGTCATTCAGCTTGTCAGAAGCTGAGTATAGCCTCAAAGCCGTTTTTCTGCCCGCTTGGCGGGGAGGAAAATTGCAGGCGGGCGTGCATCTGACCGGCAATTTCAGTGGCAATGGGAATACCAAGTCCTGAACCCGGCGCTGCAGTTGTGCCGCGGCCAAATCTTTTCTGAACACGCAGTAATTCTTCCGCAGTAAGGTTCTTGCCGCTATTTATAATGCGGATCGTACCGTTTTTATCGGCCTGAATGATAACCGGTTCATTCTGCGCACCATGAAGCAATGCATTTTCAAGCAGGTTCCTTATGACAATAGCAAAAGCGTCTTCATTGACCGGCTTCATCAGACTGGCTTCAGCATGGCGCTGATAAATAATCCGGTCATTGGAAGCCATTTTACGCTGAAATTCCTCCACCAGAAGATCAAGGACGCTCAGGAGATTCACCGGCTTATCCGCAAGCGCTATATTGGCTTCTGCACGTGCCAGCTGCATCAGTTTTTCAACCAGTCGTTTCAGTTTTTGCAGCGATGATTCGATCTGTTCGACCCGCGCTTTGCCCGATGCGCTTTTCACTTCTGTCATCAGCAATTGCGTATGCGCCAATGCACCGGCAATCGGCGTGCGCAATTCATGGGCGCTGTTTGCGGTGAATGCCCGCTCTGCTTCAAGAGCAGATTGCACGCGTCCCATTAGAATATTGACCGAATGCACGATCGGCTGAAGCTCGATCGTCAGTCCTTCAGCTTTTATCGGTGTCAGATCTCCGCTGTCTTTCTCGGATATTGCCTGTCGCAAATCGCCGATAGGATTAACCGAACGCCGCGCAACAAGGCGGATAATATAGAGGCTGAGCGGCACAAGCACGAGGATCGGCAGCAGCAGGGCAAGCGCACCTTCATTGATGGCTTCGCGCCTGTTTTTCATCTGATCCGCGACCTGAACAAAGATCGTATTATCGGCTGCGGCGACAGTATAGTAGCGCGCAGTATCATCCTCCCAGAAACCCTCAGCCAATGGCGCAGGGAAGGCACCGTCGATAATATCCGAGGAGTGAACAAGGATTTTGCCGCTGGCGTCTCTGGCCTGATAGGTCAGATATTGGCGGGATGAGGATTGAGCGCCGTTGTCCAGCGACAGAACTGCACCGGATTGGTCACGATGCATAATGTCGTCGACGATGAGCGGCGTCAGCCGTTCGGTAGTTTCCTGCAAGGCACTGTCAAAAATTTCAGCAAATTCGTCCCGCATCACCAATATGCCGCCGACAGCGGCGACGACCCAAAATGTCACCACAGCCGTGGTTACAGAAAACATGAGACGTCCGATCAGGCTGGGAGACTTCATGTTCTGTCCTCAACTTTGTAACCCACACCACGCACCGTACTTATCCGGTCATGACCGAGCTTTTTACGCAGGCGGCTGATATAGACCTCGACCGTATTGCTCTCAATTTCCGAGCCAAATGCATAAAGCGCTTCTTCAATCTGGGCTTTGGAAACAATAGCACCGGAGCGGTGGAGCAGACATTCCAGCACTGCCCATTCGCGTCCCGAGAGGATAATTTCACCCTGCGGGGACAGGATATTGCGCTCGGAGATTTTGATTTCGAGATCACCGACATGCAGAACCGATGCGCTGTTGCCGCCATATCTGCGTGACACGGCCAGCATACGTGCGGTCAGCTCATCGAGATTGAACGGTTTTACCAGATAATCATCTGCGCCTGCATTCAGCCCTTCAATACGGTCTGATATCTGGTCATGCGCCGTTAATATGATAACCGGCACCGGATTATTGGCGCTCCGCAAATCTTTGAGAATGGTGAGGCCGCTGCCGTCAGGGAGACGCAGATCAAGCAGGATCAGGCCATAAGCAACGCTTGTCGCAGCCAATGCCGCATCTTCAGCCGTCTGCATCCAGTCAACAGCATGACCGCTTGCCAGAACATGATCGCGCACGGCCTGACCAAGTGTATCATCATCTTCAACAAGAAGAACTCTCAAGCAGCAATCTCCGGCGGATAGTCTGAAAACAGGCAGGGTGATGGATTATCCGCAGACAATCCGTCACCCTGTAACCGGTTTCAAGTATATAATGTGATTTCTATCTGCGAACAGCCACAGAATTAGCAACCTGCGGATTTGTCTGCCCGTTCACGCGGCATGAAGAGAGCGTATCCAGAGCCGGAGAATAAACCTGTGTTTTCACCTGCATCAGACCGAGAACTGTATGGAACAGCTTGTCATGAGATTGCGGCTCGGTTGCTTCTTTCGCGAGACAATCCTGCCTGATTGTGGCTTTGGCATCTTTTCCGAGCCACAGCACATAAGGCACGTGAGTCTGCTGTGACGGTGCTACAAAATAGGGGGCACCATGGAGATAGAGGCCAAATTCACCAACGGATTCACCATGGTCTGACATGTAAATCAGCGAGGTGTCGAGCTTGTCCTGCTTGTCGCGCAGCCGGTCGATAACCGATGAAATAATATGATCCGTATAGGCGATACTATTATCATAGGCATTGAGAATTTCTTCGCGGCTGCATTTTGAAAATTCAGCACTCTGACAATCCGGTGTAAAACGGCGATATTCATCAGGATAGCGCAGATAATAAGCCGGACCGTGACTGCCAAGCTGGTGCATCACCAGCACTGTGTCCTGTGTTATGCCGGACATCCATGTATCGAGTTTATCCAGAAAAATCCCGTCCAGACATTCGCCGTTTTTACAATATTTCGGATTGTCTGATGTCGACAGCGCTTCACTTGTCACGCGATCAGCAACAGATTTGTGGCCTGTATTATTGTCCCACCACTCCACATGCACACCGGCATGTTTCAGCACATCGAGCAGGTTTTCCGTCTCCAGACCCTTCTCATGGGTGTACTCATCGCGTGTGTAAACCGAGAACATACATGGCAGGGATACCGCTGTGATGGTGCCGCAACTGCTGGTATCGGAAAAATAGGTGATGTCCTGACGGGCAAGTTCAGGATTGGTGTTTTTCTTATAGCCTCCGAGGGAAAAGCTTTCTGCACGGGCAGTTTCACCTGCAATAACAATCGTCAGACGCGGTTTTCTATTGCCTGAAACAGCATTGGCAACCTTGGCATCCGTACCGAGCGGCTGCACAATAATATTCTGATTTTTACCGGAGCGGATGCCCAGCTTGACAGCATTGCCAATCGGCATCACCGGATTGAGCGTTGCAATCCATTCCTTATGTTCGCGCCCCAGCGAGGTAAAAGTGCTGGCATTCAGCATAAAGAGCGCCACAGCAACAAAAAGCGCAGGAAAGATAAAAGCAGAATTCTGCTTCACTTTTTGCAGGAAGGAACGGTGCTCGATTTTTACCCATAAAATCAGCAGGGAAGGCAGAATGCCAAATATAACGACATGGCGTATGAAGCCGAAGCTGATGAGATGTCCCGCTTCGGCATTGGTTGTGTCGATCGCACTTTGCAGCATTTCCACATCAATGATGGTTCCGAACTGATCGATGAACCATGATGCCGTGGCCGAAACCATAATGAGAAAAATAAACAGCGGTTTGGTGAGATATTTCACGGAAACAGTGATGCAGAGCGCTGTTAACAGGCAGAATATGCCCGCAACAAGCGCCAGAAGCGCGCCGGTTGGCAGCAGCTCCTCTGAGCGGTGCCAGAATGTTGCATTGTTTACTGCGGTCAGATAGCCGGCCGTGATGATACTTAAGGTTACGCTCTCGATATGAGGGCGGCGCAACTCTGCCGGAATATTCAATGCCATGACTCGTCGTCCTTGAAGTTCTGTACTTTGGACAAACGAGTGAATGGTTTTCCTGACAGGAACCTGAACGCGGCTTTCCCTGATCGCTAAATGAAAGTCTGATCTTCGCAAAAAATAAAACGTGCCGGTGCTTTTGCTCCGGCGCGTGCATATTCAATATATGCCTGCGTTTTATTCTGATCTTGTTTTCAGGAATATTTTAGGCACCCAGAAACCGGGTTTCGGGTCAACGATGGCACTCAGCGCACGGGCATAATCAAGAACGAGACCCGGTGTCCATGCCATGGTTTCTGCGCGCTTGCGCATCATGCTGGCAGCCCAGAGTTCCGGATAAACAATCGCACGGAATGCTGAGAAGACCGGCCAGCGTTTATTCCGGTAAACACCTTCCAATGCGGCATCCAGAGCATCAGCCACTGCGCTGGAACAATTGCGGTTTGTCAGATTATAGGTATTGTCGGCCTTGTAGGTCTTCCAGAAAGCACGCAGCTTATCTTCATCAATATTATTGATAACCACCTGTACCGTAGATTCACACCAGTCTGCGGCCTCCGATTTATAATCAGGTAAAAATCTGCCTTCGATATTATTATCGGCTGTGGCGCGCAAAGTGCGGCTGAACTCATTGGGAGAACGGTCAATCTCTACCGCCGGATAGTGGCTGATATAAACATCAGGCACCAGCTCCAGAGCCGCATGGCCGGTGGAGATAACGCCATTGGCATCAACGGCAGCGATATAGCGGCTGATCGCGCGCTGACGCAGCGGTGTCATGGCCGTGCCGGTTGGTGTCCAGACATGAACGATTAATTCGCCGCGTTTAGGGTTTTTCTCATCCGTTTCATGATGCGCTGTCATTGCGGAGAGCAGGCTGCTGCGACCGAAAAGACGTGAAAGCGGCGCACCGGCCTCAAGACTATGAATGCGAAGCGCAACATGGATAATACCGAAGCTGGTGAGCATGATAACCGCGCCGACATTGGCGCCGACAGTGCCTTCATACCAGGTCGGCCATGGCTGCAAGGTTGCAACCGCCAGAATAAGTTCCAGCACACCACCGGCAATACCGGCCTTCCAGCGCGGATAGCGCACAACCCACGCGCTGGCGATACGCATACTGCCGTCAACGAGAAAACACAGGCCAAACACCATGGCCAGAAAGAAATTGCTGGCGGCACTGGAAGTGTAAATAAGAATACCGACAGCAAATAATGCAATCCCTTGCACTATGCGCATCTGTCTGGCTGTGCCTTCGCTACCGGCTGCGGCAAGCAGGCTGAGAGCCGCTTCCGGCACCAGAAAATAAGCAAAAAGATACGGGCGGAGCAGGGTATCTCCGTCCAGTGCATCAATCAGAATAGCAAGGCCGACAAGAAGCCAGAGAACGCCGATGACGAACAGTGTTTTCCAATGTCTCTGGATGATTTCACGACCCAGAAAAAGAAACAGAATACGTATCATGCGTTGATCTCGGTTGTTCTCTTGTAATTGTCATAGTGGCGCTTTTATTCAGTTAAGCGCGAAGAATTTACTATTACATTTAAAATTGTACAGACAGCTAAATAAATATTGCAAAAAATAATAAAAAACCTGCGGGTCATAATATTGTCCGATCAGGCTCCCAATTATGCCTCATTCCGCCGCAAAGCATAGGCATCGTTTATTCTTCGGGGAAAATAATGGTTCGTTCTTTGCGCGCTTTCGGAAAAACACTTGCTGCCGGTCTTGCTGTCACTGCATTGGCTTCACCGGTTTTTGCAGCCGGTAATGACCAGAACCAACGTATTGAGGTCGCTTTTGTACTCGATACAACCGGCTCAATGGCCGGTCTTATTGACGGGGCCAAAAAGAAGATCTGGTCGATTGCCAATACCATCATTGATGTGAATCCCGATGCGGATATTCGTATGGCACTGGTGGCCTATCGTGACCAGGGCGATGAATATGTCGTGAAATCCTATGATATGAGCGCGGATGTTCAGGGGCTGTACGGCAAGCTGATTAAGCTTGAGGCCGACGGCGGCGGCGATACACCCGAATCCGTCAATGAAGCGCTGGATGAATCTGTCCGCAAGCTGCAATGGACTAAAAATGACAATACCAGACGGATCATCTTCCTTGTCGGAGATGCGCCGCCGCATATGGATTATCCGAACACATGGCAATATCCGCAAATTCTGAAACGTGCGAAAGAAGATAAAATCACCGTCAATACAATTCAGGCCGGTGATGATCCTGACACGACCAAAGTCTGGCGGGAAATTGCCCAGCTCGGACACGGGCGTTATATAGAAATTCCGCAGGACGGCGGTAATATCACTGTTATGGAAACGCCGTTTGACAACGAAATTATCGTTGTTCAGCAAAATCTTGATAAAACCGTGATTGCCTATGGTAGTTCAAAAGTTCAGGCTGAGCTTTTCAGTAAGATGGATGCAAAATCTGCCGCTCCTGCAGCTGTAAAGGTTGATAATTCACGCTATTACTCGAAAAAAGGCGGCGCTAAAGAGGTTGTAACCGGCAGCGGTGATCTTGTCGCGGATGTGCAGAACGGCAAACAAAAACTGGATGCCGTGAAGGATGAGGAATTGCCGGAAAATATGCGCGGCAAATCCGGTCAGGAGAAACAGGCAATTCTCGACCGCAATGCACAGGAACGCACGAAACTTGAAGGGGAAATGGCAGGTCTCATCAGCAAGCGTGATGATTATATAGCCAAGAAAACAGCTGAGCTGAGCAAAGACAGTGGCGGAGATTCATTCGATACTGTTGTTAAGGAAACTCTGGTTGAACAGCTGAAATAATATACTGATTTTGGCACTCTGTTCATAGCGGGCAGGGTGCCTCGTGCTGTAAGCATTTTATAAATATATAAGCGGTGAAAGCCCCAGAAGCAGGCCGGCAACGGCGATACTGCTGCGCCAGTAAAACACACCCCACAGGCCGAAAATTAAGGCGATTGGCGCCGTAAAAACGCAATATATAATCGCATAGCCGTCATTTCCCGCACCGAAAAAGACCAGATAATAGAATATAAAGGCCGTCAGCGCGCCAAAAATCACGGATATGATTGCAGACAGGCACCAGTTTTGTTTGCGCGAGGGTGTTTGCTGGCTCATATGTTGTAAGCAATCCGCTCAATAGTCCCGTTACCGGATAATCCGAACAGAACATCCTGAGGGACTTCAAGTTTCAGTGCTTCATTTCTCGGGATATTGGCATAAATACTGCGAATTATCCGGCCGGTCACACCATGCGAAACGATGATTTTGATCTGAGCCTGATGTTCTTCAATAGTAGTCAGTACGTCTTGGACGCGGGCGGACATATCTTCAAAGCTTTCACCGTCCGGAGAGTGAAAGAACCATTCATGGCGTTCCAATCCATCACGGGCATTCGGCCATTCCTGCTCTATTTCGTAATCCGTAAGACCTTCCCATGACCCCATACCAATTTCCATCAGGCGCGGGTCGAGTATGATTTTATCCGGTTTGCCCAGTTTTTCGGCGATTATTTTTGCAGTGCTATGCGCACGGCCTAGCGGGCTGGAAAAGAGAGCAATATCATCGGAGATGATGTTTTTGCGAAGAGTTACACCTGCAGCAGCAGCCTGACGTAATCCGAGCGCGGTTAGCGGAGAGTCGACTTGTCCTTGCCAGCGTGCGGCAGCGTTAAAAATCGTTGGGCCGTGACGAACTAAATAAATCACGCTGCTTTGCTCCTGAGTCCAAGGCTGTTTTGTTTTCGCAGTGATGAGAATACTCAAAAATAATCCCTCAAGCCATCGCTGGCTTGAGGGATAGTTTTTTAGCCGATTATATCGCCGGTGACAGGGCCTTCCCAGTTTGGTTTCCAACCAAGGGCAGGAGCCACATATTTGGCAAAAGATTCCAGCATATGCAGGTTATAATCCGGCCCAAGCTGGTTCGGAATTGTCAGCATAAGAGTATCTGCCAGTGCAATGGCGCGATCATTTTTCAGCTCTTCAATCAGCCGGTCCGGTTCGGCAGCATAGGTACGGCCGAATGTTGAACGGAAACCGTCAATCATACCAACCCCGTCATATCTTTCAGATGCATTACCAAAATAAGCGGCATCCTGTTCGTTCACAATCGGGAAGATGCTGCGGCTGACAGAAACACGCGGAGCGCCGGTATGACCTGCCGCACGATAGGCTTCGCGGAAACGAATAATCTGCTCCGCCTGAAGCTCATCAAAAGGCATTCCCGCATCTTCCGTCAACAAAGTAGATGACATCATGTTCAGGCCTTGTTGTCCTGTCCATTCAGCACTTTCACGGGTCGCAGAACCCCACCAGATATGATCGCGTAACGTAGAAGAGCGCGGTTCAATCGGCATCATCTGACCGCCGGTCGTGCTACGTTCGCCCGGTGCCAGTCGTTCGCCGTCAATTGAACGCATGAACAAATCGAATTTCGTGCGTGCAATATCAGCGCCGCGCGGATCAGTTGAGCCGGTATAGCCAAAGGTTTCGTAACCGCGCACCACTGTTTCCGGTGAACCGCGACTGATCCCCAGTGCAATACGTCCGTCTGCGAGAATATCGAGAGCAGCAGCTTCTTCAGCCAGATATAGCGGGTTTTCATAGCGCATATCGATAACACCGGTACCGACTTCGATATGTTTTGTCTTCGCTGCAATCGTTGCCAGCAATGGCATTGGCGATGCCTGCTGACGGGCAAAGTGATGCACGCGGAAATAAGCGCCGTTCACACCAAGTTCGTCCGCACCAACGCCGATATCGACTGCTTGTTTCAGCATGTCACTGGCTGTCCGCGCCTGCGAACCCTGTGCATTCACATAGTGACCAAAACTTAAAAAACCAAAGGCTCTCATAGAGTTACTCCTGCCGCTCAAGCGGTTTCAATAGCAATTGGTCTTGATATAGTATGCGGGTGGAAGAGGCGCAAAGCTTGCAAATAGGACACTGTGTTCATCATGTGACCTATAGTGAGGAGAAATCCCCTCATTGCGTTGTTGGTCATTTTTTGACCTGATGTCTTGATACCTGATTATAGGCAAGAGGCATTTGCAAGGGATAGTATTTTTGCTGGATCTACCTCATGTATTGTTACAGCTATTTGAAATGGGGTTCGAGTAATTCTTGTCGCTAAGTAGCAGGCTGGCATTTTATCCCCCAGCAAACTGATATCATTTGTGGAAGCTATGAATGCATTAGAAATGTTTCATAGCTATACACACGGCCGGAGTGAGTACGAATATTGGCTTTATCGTCCTTACTCTGAGAGTTTTCCGTGGTTTAGCGCACGTTGAAACTTCACCACAAATTTATCATAATCTGCGCCGTAATATCCGCCCGTTCTCATGGCGCAGGCAGCGATAAATGACGGCTCCGAATGATAAAAAACAACACGCACATTCCGAAACAACACTGCAGCCTGAAGGGCTTGTACAGTCATCCCGACGCTTTGACCTGATAAAGCGCTATCAGCATTTTTTCTTTCCTGTTGCCGGTTTCGTTGTCGTTCTGCTGGCAATCTATGTATTGGAAAATATGCTGCAGAATACGTCCCGTTCACAGACAATGGCGGCGTTTCATACGATTTCATGGCAAACAATCAGCCTTGCCATATTTTTCACAATGCTCAGCTATGCCGCTGTTGCACTATATGACGTGGTCGCAGTCGAGACGATTGCTCCGGGGCAGATTCCAAAACGTCTTGCAGCGATTGCAGGAGCGGCAGGCTATGCAATCTCTAATGCGCTTGGTTTTTCACTGCTTACCGGTGGTGCATTGCGTTACCGTATTTATGCGGCGGAAGGCATCAGCCTTGCCGATATAGGCAAAATAGTCGGCACATCATGGTTTGCCATCTGGTTCGCCCTGATTATCATGGTTGGCGCGGCACTGTTGATTGACCCTCAGGACGTGCCCTGGCTGTCCGCTTTTGACAGCCGTATTGATATTGTGGCCGGACTTGTCATTCTTGGTGGCATCGGCTGGCTTATTTACTGGCTGTCACACAGCGAACGCCATATCAGGATCGGCACTTTCAGCCTGCGATTACCGGATTCAAAAGGTGCTATGGTTCAGATATTCGCCGGTCTGGTTGATGTCGGTGCTGCAGCTGCTACACTTTATGTGCTGATGCCGGATGGCGCGGTTCCAAGTTTTGCGGTTTTTGCTATTGTTTATGTAATTGCGGTGGTGCTGGGTATTGCCAGTCATGCACCTGGCGGGCTTGGTGCTTTTGAGGCAACAATCATTGCCGGTCTTGGCCTTGGCGGCAATCCGGAAGCCATTGCAGGCTTACTTGCCTATCGCGTTATCTATACGGTCTTGCCATTGGTTACCGCGGCAGCCGGTCTGTTATTCTGGGAGATCATGCGCCGTCGGCATATGCTCGGCAAACAGGCACGACTTGCCAAACGTCTGGTTGAGCCGCTGATACCGGGACTGAGCGCCAGTATTATTTTTCTGGGCGGAATTATCCTGCTGATTTCCGGAGCCACGCCGGATAAGCGCTATCGTGTGGAATTGCTGTCTGACATTGTGCCGGAATTTCTGGTTGAAATGTCTCATCTGGCCGCGAGCTTGGTCGGGGTTGCCTTGCTGATTGTTGCGCGGGGGCTGGCAAAACGGCTGGAGCGTGCATGGCTGGCGGCATTGCTCTTACTTTTAAGCGGCGCTGTTTTCTCCCTTTCGAAAGGGCTGGATTGGGAAGAAGCTGTTACGCTTTGTCTTTTTTCTGTCGTGCTCTGGGAGTTTCGCGATTCATTTTATCGTCGCCCGATCACCGGTAGTTTTGAGCTAAGCTGGCATTGGATTGTGACCGTTGGCACAACATTGCTGGTTTCTACCTGGCTTGGTTTCTTTGTGTATCGCCATGTCGAATATTCCAGTGATCTTTGGTGGGATTTTGCATGGAATAGCAATGCACCACGTTTTTTGCGTGCCACAGTACTGGTTTTCGCTGTTGTCGCTGCTTTTGGTCTGCATACATTAATCAACCGTCATAGCCAGCGCAGACAAAATACCAATCATGACATTCCTGAAGCCGTGCCTGCTTTAGTTGCGGCCTGTCCTCATACGGATGCGGCTCTTGCTATGGTGGGGGATAAACAGTTTCTCCTTGCGCCTGACGACAGTGCTTTCATCATGTATGCGCAGTCGGGCGGTAGTCTGATTGCATTGGGTGAACCGGTTGGCCAAATCTCTACGGCAAAAGAACTGGCATGGTCATTTCACGCTTTGGCAGATCAGCAGGCATTACGCACAGTGTTTTACGGAGTAGGTCCGCAAAGTCTGCCATTGTTTCTGGATATGGGATTGGTAGCCCTTAAGCTGGGTGAAGTGGCGCGGGTGGAATTGGCGGATTTCTCTCTTGAGGGCGCGCGGCGTCAGCCTTTCCGCTATGCAGATCGTAAAGTCAGTAAAGACGGGTTAGTCTTTGAAGTTATTTCTGCAGCAGATGTACCGCCTTTGTTGCCGCGCTTGCGTGAGATTTCTGATGCCTGGCTGGAGTTTAAATCCGGAAGTGAAAAAGGCTTTTCACTCGGATATTTTGATGAAGATTACCTCAAGCGGTTTGATCTGGCTGTGCTCCGGCAGCAAGGCGAAATCGTTGCTTTTGCCAATTTATGGCGCGGTGGTGACAAATACGAAATTACCGTCGATCTGATGCGTTATATGCCGAATGCGCATAAATTACTGATGGATGCGCTCTTTGCCAAATTGCTGATCTACAGCAAAGAGCAGGGTTATAAATGGTTTAATCTCGGAGCAGCGCCTCTGTCAGGTTTAAGTGGCAGCAGGCTTGCTTCCCGATGGAACCGGTTTGGTTCTTTTGTCTACAGACGTGGCGCAGATCTTTATCATTTTGACGGGTTAAAGGCGTTTAAGGAAAAATTCGAACCTGTCTGGACACCGCATTACATGGTTTGCCCCGGCGGATTTGAAACGCCGCGCGCACTTTTGGACGTTACGAAACTGATTAACGGCAGTCCGCTGGAGTTTATTCGCAAATGAAAGCAAAACGGCTTGTGGGACTCTTCGGATTGCTGGTGTTGATTGCAGCAGGTATCTATTTTTCTATGCATCCGGGCAAAGTGCTTCGTTTCTGGGCAAGTCTGACTGTTTCGGACAAGCCGGTAACGCATGTAAGTGCGGAGCGGCTGTCAGAGATTCCTGTTTATATGCCGAAAGGCGATCCGGCAGGACTGGCGATTATTATCAGCGATCTTAACGGAGGCGGCGATCGTGAACGCCGTTTT
Organism: Pseudochrobactrum sp. XF203; assembly: GCF_020341615.1. Lineage (NCBI taxonomy): Bacteria > Pseudomonadati > Pseudomonadota > Alphaproteobacteria > Hyphomicrobiales > Brucellaceae > Pseudochrobactrum > Pseudochrobactrum sp. XF203. The sequence continues at coordinate 1,530,930 of NZ_CP084392.1, forward strand.
GCCGATGCGCTGCTGGCACGCAACCTGATTGTCTTGCCGGTTGATCTCCGGCAATGGCGTGCAGTACTCGATAAAGAGGATGGTGAATGTAATTATCTCGATTCAGACTTTGAAGCGATCACCAAAGAGGCTTTGCGTACGTTGGATCTGAATGTTTATTTTCATCCTGTTGTAACCGGTATCGGGCAGGGGGCGACGATTGCTTACGCCGCTGCGTCAGATTCACCCGATGCTACAATTGCCGGTGCTGTCGGAATTGATCCCGTGCCCGCCAGTACACGTCTGCCATCCTGTACCGAACAGGCGCTGGCCAGCAAAACGCCGGACGGCGGTTTCACTTATGAATATGGTAAGGAACTTCCGGTTTCTGCTTTGCTTATTGCAGCGGGAGGCTTGCAAGCCAACCAGCCGGAAGCTGCACGCGAACAGAATATTGCGATATTGCAAAATATGCCTGATCCGGATCAGCGTTTACGCGTGGCCGCTGATGAGGTGCTGTCAATGGCCGGGCAGGATGCTCAAAATGCAGCTATGCCGGTTGTTGATTTACCTGCACGTGGCGGCAAAGCAAAATATGTAGCGGTTTTTTATTCAGGAGACGGCGGCTGGCGCGATATTGATAAATCCATCGGGGAGTGGTTGCAGACGCAGGGTGTGCATGTGATTGGTGTGGATTCTCTGCGTTATTTCTGGAGCGAGCGTAAACCCGAGGATATTGCGCGCGATACAACAGCTTTACTGAAGAAAGCAGATCCGGGCGGAAAGTTACCTATAGCGGTTCTGGGCTATTCATTCGGTGCTGATACATTCCCTTTTGCATGGAAATATCTTGATCCGGCACTGCAAAACCGGATCAGAATGGTAGGATTGCTGGGAGTCTCAACCACAACATCTTTTCAGATTTCCGTTCAGGGATGGCTCGGTTTTGAAGGGGAACAGAAAACGCTGCCGGCTATTCTTTCCATACCACAGGATCGGGTCGTCTGCGACTATGGTGAAGATGAAGAGGATACGGCTTGTACTGCGGATGCTTTAAAAGGTGCGGATATTATGAAAATCAGCGGCGGGCATCATTTTGACGGGAATTATGAGGCACTCGCCCAAACATTGTTGCAGAAAATGCAGAAACTTGCAGCAGTGTTGTAATAATAAATAAAAAATCCACCACGGATAATATACCTGACAAAAGCACATCTATTATATCGATAAAATAATGGGAGAAGAGTGTGCTGATTAAGCAAGATATCTTCATGATAATATGGTTAAAGCAAAGAAACAATGTTTCGTATATTGTTTTGCAACTCAGAGATGCGATTGCCACTTAATGATAAAATATCCAAAATGACAATATAGTCTGTTCGCGTATAACTGATGCTTGATATGTTTTAGATCAGCAGTAAGATTTTACACAAATTGCAGGCGGAAACCTCTGACTGGTTCGACAAATAATAATTCATACTGAAAACAGCGCCTTATCAGCGCAAGTTTTGTCATTGAGAGGATAATGATATCAGAACGTGCAGAACGCTTAAAAAAATAGCACCAGCTAAGTCATTGAAATAGCTGGTGCGGACGGCGGGACTTGAACCCGCAAGCTCTAAGAGCGGCAGATTTTAAGTCTGCTGAGTTTACCGATTTCTCCACGTCCGCAGTGCAAGATGTTTTATGCACCTGAAACCTGCCTTTTGATCCGTGATTTGCTGGCGGAAGTCAAGGCGCAGATTGCGCGCTGAGTGAAAAATCTGCCGGAATATCACTCGGCATAAATATATTCTGCAAAAATCAATATTGATTGAAATCAGTAATTTAGTCTCATGTAACTCACGTCACATAAGAGTGGCCACGACCGGACTATGCCGGTCGCGGCAAGATAATCTTAAACTGAACGCGTAATGCCGCCATCAACGCGGATATTCTGGCCGGTAATATAACCCGCGCCGTCAGACGCCAGAAATGCGATGGTTTCGGCAATTTCCTGCTCGGTGCCGTAGCGCTGCATTGGTATGCGATCTTTGAATTCCTGCTTTTCCGGCAGGCTGTCGATAAAGCCCGGCAGAATATTATTCATGCGGATATTGTCAGCAGCATATTTGTCTGCAAACAGCTTGGTATAGGAGGCGAGGCCGGCGCGGAACACACTGGAGACCGGAAAAGCCGGATCCGGCTCAAAGGCTGCAAATGTTGAGATATTGATGATCGAGCCGCTTTTTTGCGCCTGCATGATTGGCGTTACCAGTCGCACAGAGCGCACCACATTCATGAAATAAACATCCATGCCGCGATGCCAGTCTTCATCTGAAAAATCCAGCAAACCGCCACGTGGCCCGTGGCCCGCGCTATTCACCAATACGTCTACGCGACCCCATTTCTGATGTGCGCTGTCGATAAGCTTTTGCAGGTCATCATTAGACTGGTTGCTGCCGGTTACGCCGATGCCGTCATAGGTCTTTGCCAGCGCTTCACCTTTGCCAGATGAGGATAACACAGCAATCTTATAGCCGTTATCCGCCAGTTTGCGTGCTGCCGCTGCGCCCATACCTGAACCACCGGCAGTAATAATCGCTACTTTTCCGTCCATATTCTATCGCTCCCGATTTGAATTTTCCTGAAGCTGCCATGAAAATGCTTTTGCTGTAAAGTATTATATAGTCAGTGTTATAATAATTATTGTGCTGTTTGAGAGACGCCGCTTAGCTGTGTAATCCGATGAGATAATTGCTTAAACAATCAAAACAAACTGGTAATTTCCGGCTAAACTTGGCAAAACTGATTTTTGCCTGCGCCGGATATTTATGACCGGTCATGCCATGGAGGCTATCTTGTCATCATCAGATCTTAAAAAGTCAAAAACTGAAATCAAATCATGGGCAGCATCTGCGCCTGTTCTGGTTGATGTTGCCATGGGGCGCAAACCGGCCGATCTGGTAGTGCGCAACGGTCGTCTGGTCAGCGTCTATTCAGGCGAGATTGTTGCGGGCATTGATATTGCCATTGCCGAAGGGCGTTTTGCCTATGTCGGCCATGATGCAACCCATTGCATTGGTGCGACAACCAAGGTTGTGGATGCCGAAGGCCGCTATCTGGTGCCGGGTCTGTGTGATGCGCATATGCATGTCGAGAGCGGCATGGTGACAGTCACAGAATTTACCCGTGCGGTTGTTCCGCATGGCACAACTTCCATGTTTATTGATCCGCATGAAATCGCCAATGTGCTTGGGCTTGAAGGCGTGCGGCTGATGCATGATGAAGCTATGGCCATGCCGGTCAATGTCTATGTGCAGATGCCAAGCTGTGTGCCTTCTGCACCGGGACTGGAAAATGGCGGCGCGGAAATCGGTGCGGCAGAAGTGCTGGAAGCCATGAGCTGGCCGAATATTATCGGTCTTGGTGAAGTGATGAACTTCCCCGGCGTTGCCAATAATGACCCGACCATGCGCGGCGTGATTGATGCCACCATGAATGCAGGCAAGACTGTCGGCGGCCATTATGCTTCGCCTGATCTTGGCCGTGCGTTCCACGGCTATGTGGCCGGTGGCCCTGAGGATGACCATGAAGGCACACGCGCGGAAGATGCGATTGCCCGCGTGCGTCAGGGGATGCGCGCAATGCTGCGCCTTGGTTCCGCATGGTTCGATGTGGCAACACAGGTCAAAGCGATTACCGAGCAGGGCTTGGATTCCCGTAATTTTGTGCTCTGCACCGATGACAGCCATTCCGGCACTCTGGTGCATGAAGGCCATATGGATCGCGTTGTGCGTCATGCCATTGCGCAAGGCTTGAAGCCGGTGACGGCCATTCAGATGGCGACGATTAATACGGCTCAGCATTTCCGCTTAGAGCGCGAAATCGGCTCTATCACACCGGGTCGCCGTGCGGATTTCCTGATCGTGTCTGATCTCTCGGCGCTGACGATTGAGCGCGTTTACGGACGCGGTGTGTTGCTGGCTGAGCAGGGCAAACTGGTTGCGGAAATTGCACCTTATAAATATCCGGCAAAAGCGAAAAACACGGTAAAGCTTGGTCGTAAGTTCTCGGCACAAGACTTTGATATTCAATCACCAAAGCCAACTAAAAATGTAACGGCGCGCGTTATCGGTGTCATTGAAAATCAGGCGCCGACCCGTGCATTGGAAGCCGAACTTTCCGTGAGCGACGGCATTGTGCAGATGGATCGTCGTAATGATGTTTGCCAGATTGCTCTGGTGGAACGCCATCGCGGTTCAGGACAGATTACCAATGCTTTCGTGTCCGGCTTTGGCTATACGCTCGATTGCGCGCTGGCTTCAACCGTTGCCCATGACAGCCATCACATCATCGCTGTCGGCACCAATAAGGAAGATATGGCGAAAGCCGTTAATCGTCTGGGTGAAATCGGTGGTGGCGTGGTGCTTTATTCCAAGGGCAGGGAACTGGCCTGTGTGGAAATGCCGATTGCCGGACTGATGTCTGATGAACGTGCCGAGATCGTTGCAGCAAAAGCGGACAAGCTGGTGAAAGCCATGGCTGCGATGGGTTGCACATTGAATAATGCCTATATGCAGCACTCGCTGTTGGCTCTTGTGGTGATACCGGAACTGCGCATTTCCGATATCGGTTTGGTGGATGTGCGTAGCTTCGAGAAAGTTGATTTGTTCCTATGAGTGATTTTATACAATCGGTAAAACAGGCTACGCAGCAAATGCGCGGCCTGTTCGGCGAAACACCTTTGCTGCGCAATGATTATTTGTCGCGCAAATATGGTGCGGATATCTGGCTGAAGCGCGAAGATTTGACGCCGGTACGCTCCTATAAAATCCGTGGTGCATTCAATTTTATTTCTGCCGCGATTAAAAAAGCCGATCCGAATGCGGTTTTTGTCTGTGCGTCTGCAGGCAATCATGCGCAGGGTTTCGCCTATGTCTGCCGCCATTTCGGCCGCAAGGGCGTGGTCTTCATGCCGGTGACAACGCCGCAGCAGAAGATCGACAAGACCCGCGCTTTCGGTGCCGAGTTTATCGAAATCCGTCTGGTCGGCGATATTTTTGACCAGTGCTATGCCGCCTCGCAGGATTATGCCAAGGCTGAAGGCGGGGTGATGGTGCCGCCATTCGATCATATGGGCATCATCACCGGTCAGGCATCGGTTGCGCAGGAAATTTCCGAGCAATTGCCGGAAGGCAAAATCCCCGATCTGATGATGCTGCCGGTTGGCGGCGGTGGTCTTTCTGCCGGCGTTACACTTTATGTGAAAGCACTGGGCTGGCCGACAGAGTTTCGCTTTGTCGAGCCGCAGGGTGCGCCAAGCCTCAAACTCAGCCTTGAAGCAGGCAAGCGCGTCAAGCTGCAGACCGTCGATAATTTTGTTGACGGTGCGGCTGTTGGTGAGCTGGGCGCAGAGAATTTCAAAATTCTCAAAACCTATCCGGCATCATCCGTTATTAATGTGCCGGAGAACCGTCTTTGCGGCACGATGACGGAAATGCTCAATGTTGAAGGCGTGGTGCTGGAGCCAGCCGGTGCTCTGGCAATTGATGCTCTGAAAGATTTCAAGAAGAGCGAACTCAAAGGCAAAACCATTGTTCTGGTGGTTTCCGGCGGTAATTTCGACTTTGAACGTCTGCCGGACGTCAAAGAACGTGCGCTGCGCTATGAAGGGCTGAAGAAATATTTCATCTTCCGCTTCCCGCAGCGTCCGGGTGCGTTGCGTATGTTCCTCGATCTGCTGGGGCCGGAAGATGATATTGCTCGTTTCGAATATTTGAAAAAATCGGCGCGAAATTTTGGTTCTGTGCTGATCGGCATTGAAACGAAAGATGCGAAGAACTTCGCTATTCTCGATAAGAAGTTCAAGGAAGCGGGCTGGGCCTATCAGGATATTACCGATAATCAGGTTCTGGCTGATTTCATCATCTGATGAAGGTTTAAACAGTGTCCTATGTTTATTTGCATAGGACACTGTTGTTTATTTCATTTGCTTTTTAAAACGAAAGCGCCCATATGCAGGTCAGGCGCTTGGGTCTGATGCAAGCTATTGCATTAGGGCTTTCCATGCTGGACTTCGTTGCGTCTTGAAACTTTGCCTCATGAAGAGGTGAAATAATCCGGTCATTCCGTACCGGATACGGCAGCGCAAGTCGCGTGAGAACATCAATGTTCCGGCGCTTCGTCGTATAAAAATTTGTTTCCGGATTGCCAGCTGCGCATGGTGGTCTGATGATGCGTGTGTCCGGTTCTCCCGACCGGCGGCGCATATCGAAAGCTTATATTTTGACAAATCAAAATGAAACCGACCTGACCGCAGTTGCGGAAATTCAGGATACCAGCGGCTTCGCCGCTAAAACTGAAGATAATGCCGGCTTTGCCGCTTTGGGCATTACCGGTCTTTTGCTGAAAAATCTGGATGCAGCGGGCATGACTTCGCCAAAGCCAATTCAGCAGCAATCCCTGCCAGCCCAGCTTAAGGGCAAAGACATTCTGGGTATCGCGCAGACCGGCTCCGGCAAAACTGCGGCCTTCTCCCTGCCGATCATCGAGCAGATTCTGGCACTTGGTGATAAGCGTCTGCCTAAAACCTGCCGCGCTCTGATCCTCGCACCAACCCGCGAACTGGCTGTGCAGATTGAAGAAACCGTTCGTGTGCTCACCAAAGGCGCACATCTTTCGACCGCATTGATTTTGGGCGGTGTTTCTCGTGCCTCTCAGGTGCGCAAAATGGCGCCGGGCGTGGATATTCTGGTGGCAACACCGGGTCGTCTGACCGATCTGGTGCGTGATAAATGCGTTGATCTGTCCGCTACTAAATGGCTGGTTCTGGACGAGGCCGACCGTATGCTGGATATGGGCTTTATCAATGATGTGAAACGCATTGCCAAAGCAACGCGCTCTGACCGTCAGACAGCTTTGTTCTCGGCAACCATGCCTAAGGAAATCGTGGCACTGGCTGAAGGCCTGCTGCGTGATCCGGTGCGCGTTGAAGTTTCGCCTGCCGGTACAACTGCAGCTGAAATTACACAGGTAGTTTATACCGTACCGACCAAGGACAAGAAAAAAGCGCTGTCCGGCCTTTTGACCAATCCGAAGCTTGAAACCGTTATTGTCTTTACCCGTACCAAACATGGCGCGGATGCGGTAACTCGCACGCTGGAAAAAGACGGCTACTCCGTTGCTGCCATTCACGGTAACAAATCGCAGAACGCCCGTCAGCGTGCGCTGAACGGCTTTAAAGACCGTTCTGTGCGCGTGCTGATTGCTACTGATATTGCTGCGCGTGGAATTGACGTTCCGGGTATCAGCCATGTCATCAATTATGACCTGCCGGATGAGCCGGAGAGCTATGTGCACCGTATTGGCCGTACCGGTCGTAATGGTGCCTCCGGTGCAGCGATTACGCTTTATGACGGCGGTACAGAACATGCAAAGCTCAAGGCTGTAGAGCGTGTTATCCGCAATAAGCTGACATTGAAAGACTTGCCACCGCAGTTTGGTCCGTTGCCGGAACGCACAGAAAAACCAACCTTCGAGCACGAATGGCCAAAGCCTGATCCGCGTGCCACCGGCAAGCGTAAAACCTCGCGCCCGTATAAAAATCTGGATAAAGCACCGCAGCGCACCACTGGTTTTTCCGATGTGCGTGAACTTTATGATGATGCCGCACCTGCCAAGCCACGCGAAGCAAAGCCTGCACAGGGCGAACGTGGCCGTCAGAACCGCAATCATTCCGGTCGTGGCGGCAAAAGCTCCGCTCAGGGCGCCGGTTATAATTCCGGTCAGGCCAATAGCGGCAAGCCTGCGAATAAAAAGACCTTCCACCGCAATAAGAAACGTGCGGGTCAGGACTGGAACAGCTAATTTATAAGTCTGTTCTAAACCTTGCATAATAGTGAAATAAAACACCGCAGGAACGCTTTCCGGCGGTGTTTTTTATTGTCGGATGCAGGCTTGCCGGAAAACTGTACCTTGAATAAGCTGTTCAGCAACAATAGGTTCGGCGCAGCAATGCGTATTTCTGCGCAGAATTAAAGGACAAATATAATGGTGCAGTCAGGTGTAACAAATTCTGTGATCGAGGCGATCGGCAATACGCCGCTGATCCGCCTGAACAAAGCTTCAGAGCTCACCGGCTGCGAGATTTTCGGCAAGGCTGAATTTGCCAATCCGGGACAGTCCGTCAAAGACCGCGCGGCGCTTTATATTATCCGTGATGCAGAAAAACGCGGGCTTTTGCGCAAAGGCGGCGTGATTGTGGAAGGCACTGCCGGAAATACCGGTATCGGCCTGACCATGGTGGCCAAAGCACTTGGCTATCGCACTGTTATCGTTATCCCTGAAACACAAAGTCAGGAAAAGAAAGATGCTCTGCGTTTGCTGGGTGCGGAACTGATTGAAGTTCCGGCTGTTCCTTACAAGAACCCGAATAATTATGTCCGGCTCTCCGGCCGCTTGGCCGAGCAACTGGCCAAAACCGAACCGAATGGCGCGATCTGGGCAAACCAGTTTGACAGCCAGATCAACCGTCAGGCGCATATTGAGACAACAGCACCGGAAATCTGGCAGCAGACTGAGGGCAAAATTGACGGTTTCATTTGTGCGGTCGGTTCCGGTGGCACACTGGCCGGTGTGGCAGAGGGGCTGCGCGGCTTCAGCAAAGATATCAAAATCGGTCTGGCTGATCCGGAAGGCGCGGCGCTCTATTCCTATTACACCACGGGCGAACTGAAGGCTGAGGGATCATCCATCACGGAAGGTATCGGGCAGGGACGCGTTACCGGTAATCTCGAAGGTTTCAAGCCGGATTTCGCCTATCAGATCAGCGATGCAGATGCTTTGAAAATCGCTTTTGATCTGGTGCAGGAAGAAGGTCTCTGCCTCGGTGGCTCATCGGCCATCAATATTGCCGGTGCTATCCGCATGGCGAAAGATCTCGGCAAAGGCGCACGGATTGTGACAATTCTGGCTGATTACGGTAATCGCTACCAGTCAAAAATGTATAATCCGGCCTTCCTTGAAGAGCGTGGCCTGCCGGTGCCGCAATGGCTTCTGACACGTTCAGACATTGCAGTTCCTTACGAGGTGTAAAACCTAGTCTCTATGTTGTTATCATAGTTTCAGGAAAAGCGGTTTTACTTTTCCTGAAACTGCTTTAAACCTCTCGCAAAAGACTTTTTCTTAAATGTTTGCATGAGGGTATGATGACACAGAGTCTGGAAACCAATCCGCTTTTCCGCGAAGATGCTTATCTGAAAGCGACGCCGGCCAAGGTGATCGGTCTCACGGATGAAGGCGGCGTTATTCTCGATCAGACCGTGTTTTATGCCACATCCGGCGGTCAGCCGGGTGACAGCGGTTTGCTGCGCCGTGCAGACGGCAGCATCATTCAGATTGCCACCACTGTTAACGGCGCAACCAAGAATGATTTCATTCATGTGCCTGCTGAAGGTGAAACACTGCCGCAGCTTGGTGAAGAGTTGATTGCAGAGATCGACTGGGAGCGCCGTTTCAAGCTGATGCAAATGCATACAGCCTGCCATTTGCTTTCCGTGATTTGTCCGTTTCCGGTGACCGGCGCTTCAGTTAATATTGATGACAGCCGCATTGATTTCGACATGCAGGGCAATGACCTGACAAAAGAGCAGGTCAGTGAAAAGCTGATGGAAATGGTCAATGCCGCATCGCCGGTGACTACAAACTGGATCAGCGATGAAGAACTGGCTGCCAATCCTGATCTGGTAAAATCCAAGAATGTGCGCCCGCCGGTCGGGCAGGGACGTATCCGTTTAGTGCTGATCGGCGACAATGGTTCCGTAGACTCACAGCCATGCGGCGGCACGCATGTGGCCAATACCTCCGAAATCGGTGAAATTCATATCGGCAAGGTTGAGAAAAAAGGCAAAGAAAACCGCCGCTATCGTATCCGTTTCGGTAAGGCTCCGGCATAATATCGCTGCTTTTCCTTGTCATTATCAGGAAAACAAAGCAGTTGAGCGATCCGGCGTGCATAATGAAATATGCACGCCCTGAAATGAAGATCGGAACCCTATGAGCGATCCTACGGATAACGACGATAAAACGCTCGCTGATGAAGTGAGCGTTAATATTACCCGGCTGGAAATGGCTGCACCGTTAAATGTCGCGGTGCCTTTGCCTGCAGGTCTCCGGCTGGCAATCATGCTGGCAGAAAATATGCCGGTGCATCTCTATCGCTATCTTTATGAGGTCATCGGCAAGCCGCATCACTGGATGCTGCGCCGTATGCAGAATGATGAGACTGTTACCTCGATCATTCAGGCCGAGGAAACCCGCATTCTGCTGCTCTATGTGGATGGTTGTCCCGCAGGTTTTGCTGAAATGCGGCTCAATCTGCCGGAGAGCGTTGATCTGCTCTATTTCGGTTTGGTGCCGGATTATCAGGGGCGGGGTCTGGCAAAATTCTTCTTTGCCGAGGCTCTGGCAGCAGCATGGTCGCATAATCCGGAAAAACTGCGCCTTGAAACCAATACGCTTGATAGCCCCCGCGCTTTACAGCTCTATCAGCGCATGGGCTTTTCGCCCGTTTCCACGGCTGAGGATGTGATTACGCTCTGGAAATAGAGCGTAATCCGTCAGAAATTGCGCCGGTCCCGGCTTTCTTCTGCATCTGAAATCAGGTGAATTTTCCTGGCATCTGTTTCAGCTGTTTCTGCCGGTTCAAAAACAATGCAGTTCCGCCCCTGATTTTTTGCCTCATAAAGACAATGGTCGGCACGGCTGAAAATCTGCGAATTGCTGTCGCTTTTATGGGCAAGGGCACCGCCCGCACTGATTGTCAGCGGTTCAACATGGCTCTGTGATACATAAAACGGCGTGTTCTCTATTTCCACGCGAATACGCTCGGCAACGCTGATAGCGGCAGCGCGGCTGGCATTGGGCAGGTAAACGCAAAATTCCTCACCGCCGACACGGCCAACCAGATCACCCTTACGGGTCACATTCTGCAAAGCATAGGCAATCAGCTTTAAGGCGCGGTCACCGACTGTATGGCCGTATTTATCATTGATATTCTTAAAGTGATCCGCATCAATAAGCAGTAACGCGCCTGCATCTTGACGGGAGCGGACAGTGCGCATCATTTCAAAGAAAGCCTCTCGATTATAGAGGTTGGTCATATAATCGATCTTTGAACGCGCCTGTAATTCATGATGGGCTTTCTCCAGATCGGAAAATGCTTTTGAAAGCTGCGTATTACGGTGAAACACCACCGTCATTGCCGGAAAAGCGGTAATCAGAGGGAGGATCAGACTCAGGCTGATGCTGAGCGTGCCAACCGGCTCATTGCGGATAAGCCCGACAATCATGTTGATTGCAACACAAAGCAGCGCAGCCGCAGCAGAAACAATAAAGGCTTTTATAAGAGCTGATTTCATAGTCTGTTCAAATATCCCTGAGCGTATGCTGTAGTCTGAATATTTCAGTTAATGACTGGAAATGCTGAATAGAAATTACTGGCCAACCCGATATTCTCCTCCACATAAAGGAATAGTTCTTTCAAGCCTATTAAAATCAGGAATTGGCGTAAATTCTTTATAAATAAGAGCTTTTTATTTTAGCGATACATAAACCTGCATTATACGAATAGCCCCGTCAGTGCCAAAATTATCATGCCAAGTCCGGCCAGAGAGACAACCCAGATCAGGCTTCGCACATAAGGAATCCCGAAAGCATAAGCGGGAATATAAAAGATGCGCCCGATAACATAGATCCACGCGCCTGCAGCAGTGAGGCCGCTTTCCCGACCGGCAATATGGGCAATAAGCACGGCAGCGAGAAACAGGGGCAGGGTTTCATAAAGATTGCGCTGCGCCCGTTCCAGCCGTGCGGTGATAATGCCGACAGGCGGCCCCGCCTCATCACGTGGTCCGGCATTATAATCCAGACCTGTCTCACCGTTGCGGAAAAACGCGGGAAGCAAAACCTGAATAATTGCTACAATAAGCATGACGACAGCAAGGTTCAGTTCTGTACTCAAACTCTTCTTCCTTCATCGGAGGCAGATGCATGTCCGCAGCATTTCTGACAGCGGTTTATTTCAGGAAAAGATCAAAGCGGAATTTCATCTGTCCCCAGCGAAATATAAACTTGGTTAACGCGGGCACATCAAGAGAAATCCGGTGCCGGGATTTTGGGGCGGATAAAGCTGCTGGCAGATATTCGTTTGTTTCTTCATGGCAATAAACCATTGTTAATAAAGCGAGTTAATCAAATAGGGTTTGTTGTTCTGCTGATTATCAAAAAAGAAATTATCCCCCGAAATGCACATAAATAATGAAAGATCTGATTTAAATATGTAGGCGAAAAAACCGGCGGGCAAGGTTTGGGGATTTGCTTTGTGCGGATTTTTAAGATTCTATCAATTAATTCTTGCGAACAGTCGCCAAATGTTGTGCATTTTCCGCTCTGAACAAAGGCGGGGATAAAGGTTTTGAAACTGTTTCGTTTTACAAGTGACAGGCTGGCATTGTCTGACTGGTATAAATGACAGGGGAAATGCCGGTTTTGTTGCAGACTGAATGTTGTTGTTTGTAATGGGTTTGAGTAGCGTAATGAAGTCATTTCAGAAACAGCCGCATGGGCCTGTTGCAATGAACAAGAGCGGGGGCCGGATGCTGCATTCTTCTCGGGTGAAACATATTCTTTGTCTTGGTGTGGTGGGATTGCTGGTTACAGCCTGTGCCTCTCCCCAGCCGGAAGTGAAGAAGAAAAAGCGCTCCAAGGAATATTTTGCAGAATCCGTCTATGGCGTAAAAGCCAGCCCGCGTGTAGCCAATGGCAAGAAAATCCCGCGCGGCGGCGGCCGCAATCAGGTTGGCAAGCCTTATAAAGTCAAAGACAAGTGGTATAAGCCGAAGGAAGACCCGAATTATGTGAAGGTCGGCCGCGCTTCCTGGTATGGTTCGGCCTTTCATGGCCGTCTGACCGCCAATGGCGAGGTCTATGACATGACCCACCTGACAGCCGCGCATCCGACCATGCCGCTGCCAAGCTATGCCCGCGTCACCAATACCGCCAATGGCAGTTCAGTTATTGTACGCGTGAATGACCGCGGCCCTTATTCCAACGAGCGTATCATTGACATGTCGGAAAAAGCGGCTGAAATGCTGGATTACAAGCATCACGGCACCGCGAATGTTAAAGTGGAATATGTTGGCCGTGCACCTTTGCATGGTCAGGATGATGCATTCCTGCTCGCTTCTTACCGCCCTGCGGGTGGCGACAGCATCGGCCAGCCTGCGACAGGCGTGATGATGGCCATGAACGGCCCGACACCGACATCTGCACCAAACCGTGCAGAACAGGGTGCGGCCAGCGCATTTGACCAGATTTCCGCACAGCCGGAACTGCCTTTCGGTTACGCTGACGGCGCAGCGCCTGTGCTGCCATCTGTTATTCCTGTGCCGCTGGATAAGCCATATGGCCTCTATGCATCTGCGCAGAATGATATTCTGGTCAGCGCCTATGCCGGAAACCGCATCGCTCAGGCCAATGAGGGTATCTATTCCAAAGTGCTGATGCCGGATGCAGCCTCTGCCGAATGGCGCAATGCGCAGGCTGCAAAATATCTGCAGGCCGGTGCGGAGCAGGGTGAGTTTGTTGATCTCGGTACTTTCAGCAGCAAGGATGAGGCAGACCGTATTGCCTCTGCGCTTAAAAATATCGGAACAATCAGCAGCAGCATGACCCCGCAGGCTCAGGGCGATTTATACAGCCTGACTGCAAAATCACGCAGCGGCAATAATGACGCGCTGTTGCAGGCCGCATGGGCTGCCGGTGCAAATGATGCTTTTGTGGTGCGTGCCGAGTAATTTTTTACAGCGTGATATATCGTGTTCAAACGTCCGGCTATGCCGGACGTTTTTGTTTCAGCTTCATTGATCGTCAATCATCGTGAACTATTTTTGAGTCTGTTACAGAGAGAAATCACAACCGGAGAACAAGGTGGCCTGCTTTACCGGCACATATGAAAAGACAAAATCTGCAGGAAAGCTGCGTTTTGCTGCTGTGCTGATCGTGAGCCAGTTTATACTATCTCATGCGCAAGGCGCCGAGCCGCCATTTGCGGTGAAGTCCGAACAGGTTTTGCTGTTCGATTCCGATACAGGCAGCGTCTTATTCGCCCGCAAAGCCGATGCGCCGTTTCCGCCGGCCTCTCTGGCAAAGCTGATGACCGCGGAAGTTGCGTTTCATGCGCTGACAACCGGAAAATTGCAACCGGAAACCAGTTTTACAGTCAGTGAACATGCGTGGCGCACCGGTGGTGCACCTTCGGGTACGGCAACAATGTTTGCCAAAATCAAATCACAGCTGACAGTCAATGACCTGATACAGGGCATTACAGTGCAATCCGCCAATGACGGCGCGATTGTACTGGCAGAGGGCATGAGCGGCAGTGAGCAGGCTTTCACCGTGCTGATGAACCAACGGGCGCAGGAACTGGGGTTAAAAAGCTCCGTTTTTGCGAACCCGACCGGTTTACCACTGGATGGTGCTACCCAAAAAGTAACGCTGAACGATATGGTGAAACTCGCGCAGCATCTGCACAAAACCTATCCGCAATATTATCCGCTTTATGCGCAGGAAAGCTTTACGTGGAATAATATTATGCAGCGCAACCGCAATCCTTTGCTGCGGTTGAATCTGGGTGCTGATGGTCTGGCTATGGGCGGCACCAAGGATTCCGGCTTTTCTTTTGTCGCATCCGCTGAATCCGGTGGGCGGCGCATATTTATCGGGCTGAACGGAGCCAAAACCATTCAGGACAGAACCGAAGATGCTGAAAAGCTGATCCGCTGGGCAATGAATGATTTCGTTAAACTGCCGGTTTTTACTGCGGGTACAGAAGTGGCTCAGGGCTCACTCTATGGCGGAACGCAAGGATCAGTCGGGCTTGTGGTTCATGATGCGGTTTCCGTGCTTGTGCCTGTTCAGGATAAAGGCAAACTGCGCTCGCAAGTGATTTATCAGGGGCCGGTATCGGCACCGGTCTCCAAAGGACAGGAAATCGGCCGGATTCAAGTGCTGCGGGATAAGGAAATATTGCTCGAACGCCCTGTCTTTGCTGCGCAGGATGTGAGTGAGGGAACTTTGCGCAACAAGTCGATGGATGCGCTCTATGAGCTGGCGACAGGCTGGATACGTCGTTTGCTGAAATAAGACTGCTTGTTTCCTTTGTCAGTTTTATTTGACAAAGCTATGCCTATCCCTCATTAAACTTATAATTATTAACGGTGTACAGCGTAGGAAAATCAGAGCTTTGTCAGGATTGCTGATCACATTTGAAGGCGGAGAAGGCGCGGGGAAATCCACGCAGATTCTTGCTTTGGCTGATCATCTGCGCGCTCAAGGCTTTGAGGTTATGGTCACGCGTGAACCGGGCGGCTCAGCAGGGGCAGAGGCTGTGCGCCATGTCATCCTGAGCGGTGCGGCAGAAACCTATGGCCCTGCGATGGAGGCACTGCTATTTGCCGCCGCCCGCAGCGATCATATTGACCAGAAAATCCGCCCTGCGATTGAAGCCGGACAGATTGTGCTCTGCGACCGTTTTATTGATTCAAGCCGTGTTTATCAGGGCATCAGCGGCAATCTTGATCCGCAATTCATGCGCTCGGTTGAGCGTATTGCCATTGATGGCACTATGCCTGATCTGACTTTCATTCTCGATATTCCGGCAGATAAGGGCTTAGCCAGAGCAGGCTTGCGTCGCGGCAATGAAGTGGCAGATCGCTTCGAAAAAGAAACTATCGCCACCCACGAAGCGCGTCGTCAGGCATTTCTGGCTATCGCCGCCGAAGAGCCGCAACGTTGCAAGGTAATTGATGCGGACCGCTCGGTGCATGAGATCAGCGCTGAAGTAGCTGCACTCGCCGATGCTGTTCTGAGCCCGCAAGAGGTGTCTGCCCATGGCTGAACAGGCACCCAACAGTACCTATGATGCGATTGATGGTGTTCCTGCACCCAATGCGACCAGTTTTCTGACTGCGCATGAGGAAGTGCGCACATTTCTCGCGCAGGCCTATCAGGAAGGTCGCATGCATCATGCGCTGTTATTCGAAGGCTTGCAGGGCATAGGTAAAGCGACAACCGGATTTCATCTTGCCGGACATATGCTGAAATATCCCGACAGTGCATCAGCGCCGCAGCAGCTGAGCACGCCGGATCTGGATGCCGCGCCGTATCGTCAAATGTCACAAGGAATGCATCCGGCGCTGCTGCATATTACACGACCGTTTGATGCGAAAACCGGCAAATACCGCACGGCGATTACCGTTGAAGAAATCCGCCGTATCACGCATTTTCTGAGCCGCACGTCCGGTGACGGCGCATGGCGCATCGTTATTATTGATCCTGCGGATGATATGAACCGCAATGCTGCCAATGCTTTGCTGAAAACGCTGGAAGAACCACCGGCACGGGCGCTGTTTATTCTGATTTCGCATTCATCCGGCCGTTTGCTGCCGACGATCCGCTCGCGCTGCCAGTCACTGGCTTTCAAGCCGCTGAATGATAATGAGCTGAAGCGCGCGCTGGAAGTTGCAGGCAGAGATGTCGGCATTGATGTACAGGATCAGGCTTATTTCACTGCACTCAGCGCGCGGGCGGAAGGTTCTGTGCGCAAAGCTTTGTTGCTGGTAGCGCATGGCGGTTTAGAAATCACTGATACAGTCGATGCTGTGCTGAGCGGCAATCACTTTGATCTGCCAAAGGCGCAGGCGCTTGCCGCTGTGCTTGGTGGCCGTGAAGCCGATGTGCAGAACCAGCTTTTCCTTGAATATTTGCTGGATAAAGCTGCCGCGCAGGCACTTGGTCTTGCTGAACAAGGGCAGGTGGTGCAAGCCAGTCAATGGTCGCAATTCTGGGATGATCTGCGTCGCGAGGCGATGGAAACGGAAAGCTATAATCTTGACCGCAAACAGGCGGCACTGATTATGATGGAAAAGATGCATCGCGCTATGCGCAGCGGCATGCCGGTCTAAGGTTTGAGACCGGCTGATGCCGCCGAGCAAACCGGTCACTGTGAAAGGGCAGAAATATGCCATTCACAGGATCAAGAAACCGCATAAACAAGCATGAGTTTCTGAATTCGATGCATTTAGGGCTGACTTACGGTCTGACATGCGATATGCCGGTTTTATCAGTTATCATCATATTGACTTCATGAGATAAAATATCTCGACAAGACGGATCCGACATGAGCCGCGAAAAATTTTACATCACTACCCCGATCTTCTATCCGAACGGCACACCGCATATCGGCCATGCCTATACATCGATTGCCACCGATGCCATGGCGCGCTTCCAGCGTCTGGACGGCAAAGATGTGCTGTTTCTGACCGGTACAGACGAACATGGTCTGAAAATGCAGCAGACCGCCGAGAAGGAAGGCATTACGCCGCTTGAACTGGCTGACAAAAACTCCGCCGTGTTCCGCGAAATGCTGGCGAAAATCGGTTCCAGCCATGACCAGTTCATCCGCACCACGGAAGAACGCCATTACAAAGCCTGTCAGCATATCTGGGAGCGTATGGTCGCGAATGGCGATATCTATCTCGACAGCTATGCAGGCTGGTATTCGGTTCGTCAGGAAGCTTATTTCGACGAGAGCGAAACAACCGTCGGTGAAGATGGCGTTCGCCGTGAGCCGATCGGTTCGCCGGTAGAATGGCATGAAGAAGAAAGCTATTTCTTCCGTCTGTCCAAATACCAGCAGCCGCTGATCGATTATTTCGTAAAGCATCCGGAATTTGTCGGTCCGTCTGAGCGCCGCAATGAAGTGCTGAGCTTCATCAAATCCGGCCTGCGTGATCTGTCCGTTTCCCGCACCACATTCGACTGGGGCGTGCCGGTTCCGGGCAATGACAAGCATGTGATGTATGTCTGGGTTGATGCGTTGACCAACTATCTCACCGCTATCGGTTATCCGGATATGGATGCGGAGAAGGCACAGTTCTGGCCTGCAACTGCCCATATTCTCGGTAAAGACATTGTTCGTTTCCACGCGGTTTACTGGCCTGCGTTCCTGATGTCTGCCGGACTGCCGCTGCCGGAACGTGTTTTCGCCCATGGCTTCCTGTTCAACCGCGGCGAGAAAATGTCGAAGTCGGTCGGCAATGTGATCGATCCGTTTGCATTTATCGACCGCTATGGTCTGGATCAGGTGCGCTACTTCTTCCTGCGTGAAGTGCCTTTCGGTCAGGACGGCAGCTACAATCACGAAGCGATTGTCAACCGTACCAATGCCGATCTGGCCAATGATCTGGGCAATCTGGCGCAGCGCTCGCTGTCGATGATCGCCAAGAACTGCGAAGGTAAAGTGCCGGAAAAAGCTAACTTCCATGAGGAAGATACGGCTATTCTGAAACTGGCTGAAGAAGCAATTGAACTTGCCCGCAATGCGATGAAGGTTCAGGCCATTCATCAGGCGCTGGCGGCAATCTTCAATGTTGTATCCGAAGCCAATCGTTACTTCGCAGCTCAGGAACCTTGGGCACTGCGCAAGACCGATCCGGTACGTATGGGCACAGTCTTGTATACGACCGCAGAAGTGCTGCGCCGCGTTGCAATTATGACTCAGGCCTATATCCCGACATCTTCAGCCAAGCTGCTCAATATTCTGGGTGTTGCAGAGGATAAGCGCAGTTTCGCTGATCTCGGCGATGTGCTGATCAGCGGTGCTGAACTGCCTGCACCGGAGCCGATCTTCCCGCGTTATGTGGAAACTGAAGAGTAATATCTTATATCAGATACGGGCGAATTATCGCCCGTATCATTTTCCCGAGTGCTAAGCCTCGGGCAGGACTTTTATTATGCTTGTAGACAGCCATTGCCATCTCGATTTCGCTGATTTTGCAGAAGAGCGTGACGCGATTATTCAGCGTGCTCTCGATGCCGGTGTCGAAAAGATGATCACCATCTGCACCCGTGTGAAGAAATTCGATCAGATTTTAGCGCTCGCGGAGAGCTATGATCCGGTTTATTGCTCGGTCGGCACCCATCCGAATAATGCCCATGAAGAGCTGGATGTAACGGCTGATGAACTGGTACGTCTTGCGCAGCATCCGAAAGTCGTGGCAATCGGTGAAGCTGGTCTGGATTATCACTATGATTATTCAACACCGGAAGCGCAGCGCCAAGGCCTGCTGACACATATTGAAGCGTCACGCCGCACGCAATTGCCGCTTGTGATTCATGCGCGCAGTGCGGATGAGGATATGGCAGCATTGTTGCGTGAGGAAACCGCCAAAGGCGCGTTTCCGTTTATTTTGCATTGCTTCTCGTCTGGCATTGAACTGGCGCGTACCGGCGTTGAGCTTGGCGGCTATGTGTCTTTCTCCGGTATCATCACTTTCAAGAACTCTGCCGAAATTCGTGAAGCGGCAAAAATCGTGCCGCATGATCGTCTGCTGGTAGAGACTGATGCACCTTATCTGGCACCGATGCCACATCGCGGAAAACGCAATGAGCCGTCCTATGTTGCGCATACAGCTGCGGTTCTGGCGGATGTAATCGGTGTGAGCGATGCGGATATCCGCCGGATGACCGGTGAGAATGTGCTGCGTCTGTTTACTAAAATACCTCGCTGATTATGTTCGTTCAAACTATCAGATAATCATTTCAACCTTTTGATATTTAATTATTAAAAGGCGTATAAAAGCGGAACTGGCACATGTCTGACTTCTATCGCTTTACGGTTCTTGGTTGCGGCTCATCTCCGGGTGTGCCGCGTCCGAATGGCGATTGGGGTAAGTGCAATCCGGACAATCCGAAAAACCGCCGCCGCCGTGCATCACTGTTGGTGGAGCGTGTCAGCCCTCATGGCACGACGCGTGTGGTGATCGATACAGGGCCGGATTTTCGCGCACAAATCATTGACGGGCTGGCAGGCAAAACTGACCGTCATATCGATGCGGCGATCTATACGCATCCTCATGCCGACCATATTCACGGTATTGATGATTTGCGCAGTTTTGTGCTCGACAGTAAGAGCCTGATGCCAATCTATGCAAATCGTCTGACGCTCAACCGGCTTTATGAGGCTTTCGGCTATTGTTTCGCCACGCCCTTCGGCTCAAGCTATCCGCCAATTCTTAAAGCCCATGAAATCGGTAATACCGAGAGTTTTACCATTAACGGGGCAGGCGGTCCGATCCGCTTTAAGCCAATGCCGATGGTGCATGGCGATATTACCAGTCTCGGCTTTCGCATTGAAAATGTGGCCTATTGCTCGGACGTGAATGAATTTCCGCCGGAAACAGCAGCATCTCTGGAAAATCTGGATGTTTTGCTGATTGATGCTCTGCAATACAGGCCACATCCAAGCCATTTCAGTCTGGATGAAGCGCTGGTATGGGTTTCACGCCTGAAACCGCACCGTGCCATTCTCACCCATATGCATGTGCCGCTGGATTATGATGAAGTGCGCGCTCTTGTACCCGAGAATGTCGAGCCAGCCTATGACGGTATGGTTTTTGAAGTTCCCGCAAATCACTGATTTAGCTCAGCCTGTTGTTTTTATTTGCAATCGGGCAATCCTCTCCGTAGTTTCCTGTCGTGCAGTTATTTCAGGAGGCCATATCGCAGATATGGAGCAATAATTGCAGCATGAGGAGGAAACTGATTTATGAAATTTACATTTGCTGAGCCTCAGCGCGCGCATAATCCGGCCATGTTTTTATCTGCCGGTGCCCGCAAACCCAATCCGGAAGTGCCTGAGCGCATACAGCGGCTTTTAACCGGCGCTAATGATGCCGGACTTGCAATGATTGCAGCGCAGGATCACGGTCTGGCACCGGTCAGCGCCGTGCACAGCCCTGAATATCTGGAATTCCTGCAGGTCATTTACGGGCAATGGCAGACAATCAGTGGCGCATCCGATGAGGTCATTCCGAATATCCATCCGAACCGCCGCGATTTTTCCTATCCGACATCACCGGTCGGTCGTGCTGGCTATCATATGGCCGATACGGCCTGTCCGATTGCTGCAGATACGTGGAATTCTGCTTATTGGAGTGCGCAGACGGCAATTGAAGCAGCCAGATTGGTGCAGAATGGCGAGCCTGCAGCCTATGCTTTGTGCCGTCCGCCCGGTCACCATGCCTATGCCGACATGGCGGGCGGCTTCTGCTTTCTGAACAATTCCGCCATTGCTGCACAGGTACTGCGCGAGAGCCATGACCGCGTGGTTGTTCTCGATGTGGACCTGCATCACGGCAATGGCACGCAAGGCATTTTCTATCACCGTGCCGATGTGATGACAGTTTCCATCCATGTTGATCCGGCGGTTTTCTATCCGTTTTTCTGGGGGCATGCCTCAGAGCGCGGTGAGGGCGCAGGCCTTGGCTATAATTACAACCTGCCTTTGGCTCGCGGTTCCGGCAATCAGGAATTTTTGGATGCGCTGGATCTGGCATTGGATCGTATCCGCGCCTATCGGCCGGGTGCTTTGGTTCTGGCGCTTGGGCTTGATGCTTCCGAGCATGATCCGTTTGGCGGTTTTACCGTCAATGAGCAGGGTTTCACCAGCATTGCTCAGAAATGCGCAAGCCTGAATTTACCGACAGTGATTGTGCAGGAAGGTGGTTATATCTGCGATCAGTTGGGCGGAAATCTCACGCATTTTCTGCGCGGCTTCGGCGGATAATCTACATTCAATGAATATTTGCTGAGCAGGCGGTCAAGAAACTGCCTGCTCAGTCAATAAAATTGTTTAAACGAACTTGATTTTGTGTATATTCAAAGCTGTTTTATATAAATTTCATTTGTATTTATTGTGATTTTAAAATTATTATTATTTTTAGTTTTATTTGATCTTACATATATGTGCGTTCAGGAATAATCCGGCATCAAATAATCCTTACAGGGGAAATATCCGATGTGTTTAGCCTGCAATCCCGGAGTTACAGCCATTCTGAGAAACGCCGCATCACGGCGTAATTTTTTGAAATATATGGGAGTGGCGGCCACTTCTGTTTTCGCCGCCTCAGTTATGGAAAGCAGAACAGCGCTGGCCGCAGCTTCTGCTGACGGATCCGCTGATGTGATCTTTAAGGGCGGCACTATCCTCACCATGAATAAGGAGAATGCCCGCGCTGAAGCTATTGCCATTCGCGGCGATACTATTCTCGGCGTCGGAACGGCTGAGGATATGCAGGCTTTAAGCGGCTCTAAGACGCGCATTGTTGATCTTGGCGGCCGCACATTAATGCCGGGTCTGATTGATCCGCATATGCATTCGACCTTTGTGGTGCTGGATGACTGGATTGACGTCAGCCCGATGGCCACACCGACCTTTAAGGATGTCTGGCTTCAGCTGAAAGCTGGTGTAGACAAGGCAAAATCAGGTGACTGGATTCGGGCGAAGAATTTTGACCCCAGCATCACCAAAGATGCCCGCCCGCCGACAATGGCAGAGCTTGATGCACTGGCGCCGGACAATCCGTTTTTCATGATGGAGAGTAACGGACATATTGCCTATGCAAATAGTGCTGCCATGAAACTGGCTGACATTACGGAAGACACCAAAGACCCTTCCGGTGCACGCTTTGTGCGTGATGCAAATGGCAAACTCAGCGGCAGGCTTGAAGAGAGCGCGGCGCAGGAACCATTTATCGAGAAGATGCCGCAACCAACGGCAGCGGAAGTACAGAAGCGCATTCGCGGATTATTCGATCATGCGGCATCTGTGGGCTGCACAAGCCTGCATGATTGCAGCATTGGTATGTTGTCCGGCGTCAATGATATTGCGCTTCTTGATGCCGTGATGGCTGATAATCCGCCGGTGCGCTATCGCGGGATGCTGATTTCAACATTGATGGATGAATGGGACAAGCTTGGTATCAAACCCGGTCATGGCAATGACCTGTTCCGTATTGATGGTATCAAAGCCTGGGCAGACGGTTCCAATCAGGCAGAAACCGGCTATCAGCGCGAGAATTATCTGGGCAGCAATAGCCGCGGGGCACTGAATTACAGCCTTGAGCAAATCACCGAAGTCATAAAGCGTGCGCATGATGGCGGCTGGCAGGTCGGCGTTCATGCCAATGGTGACGGGGCAATTGACACGGTGATTGAAGCCTATCAGACCGTGCTGCAAGGCTCGGCACCGAATGATCTGCGCCACCGGATTGAGCATTGCAGTGTTCTGCATCCTGAGCAGATGGAGAAAATGGTGCGGCTTGGCCTGTCGCCGTCTTTCCTCGTCGGCCATGTACGATGGTGGGGCAAGGCCTTCCGTAATCGCATTCTGGGGCCGGAGCGGGCGAAATATTATGACCCTTGCGCCTCGGCTTTAGCCGCCGGTTTGCGCATTTCGCTGCATTCCGACTGGAGCGTAACGCCGATTGAACCTCTGCGCTATGTGCAGGATGCGGTTGCCCGTGTGATGAATGAGGGCGGCGGTGTCTTCTTCTCCGACGAATGCATACCGGCAGAAGCCGCATTGCGTGCTGTAACCATTGACGCTGCATGGCATTGTCATATGGATGATAAGGTTGGCAGCCTTGAAACCGGAAAATATGCGGACTTCGCCATACTGGAACAGGACCCGACTAGCGGCGTGAAAGATATCGGCAAAATCAAAGTCAGCGAAACATGGATGGCAGGCGAGCAGCGCTATACAGCCTGACATTTTCGTGAGTGCCTGTATTTATTGCGCAGCCTGATTTACCATACCTCATCCATCCTTGAGGTTTGATTATGTCATCGGGTAAACTCAAAGAAACGCTGACGGTGGGCGATGTTGCCCGCCGCAGTGGTGTTCCTGTTTCCACTATCCATTTTTATGAAGCAAAAGAGCTGATAGCCGGATGGCGCACCGCCGGTAATCAGCGGCGCTACCACCGTGCGGTTCTGCGCCGTATTGCTATTATCCGCATTGCCCAGCGTGCCGGAATTTCCCTGTCGATTATCCGTGATGCATTGGAAGATCTCCCGCATGACCATGTGCCGACAGCACGGGACTGGCGGCAATTTACCAATGCATGGAAAGATATGCTGGAGGAGCGCATTGTCAGCCTGATGCAGCTGCGCGATCAGATTGCCACCTGTATCGGCTGCGGGTGCCTTTCTCTGGCGGATTGTCCGTTGCGCAATCCGGATGATGAACTTGGTGAACAAGGGGCAGGGCCGCGCCGCCTGCTGAGAAAAAAACTTTAACACAACAATACAAATACGGCTTGACCTCAACTTTGGTTGAGGTTCTATAAGCGTGTCGGTGCTTGCGACGACTTGTCATTTTTGGCCGGTTGTCACGGCATTCTTTTGAGATGCTGCATGAATTTCTCCGTGAAAAATCCGGTGAGGTCTGCGGCGGCAAAGGAACCTTTGCGTTCACACGCATTTTGGAGAGCCGACATGAGAAATGATACGACGGGCGCAGTACCAGCCGGTGCTGATGCCGCCATGGTAAAAAGAGATAATGCTCCGGCCGGCTGGGGTGAATTATTCAGCGGAAAAAACGGAATTTATGCGCTTGCCCTTGCCGGTGGCGTAACTTTACATGCCGTCAATATGTATATCGCTACGACGGTTATGCCTTCCGTGATCGTTGAAATCGGCGGGCTCGATTTTTATGCATGGACAACAACCTTATTCGTAGTCGCCTCTATTCTGGGCGCGGCTCTGACCGCTAAATTACTGAAAAGCACAGGGCCGCGCGGTGCCTATCTGGTCGCCACATTGTTATTTGGCACCGGCACGCTGATTTGTTCACTGGCGATCAATATGCCGGTTATGCTGCTCGGACGTGCGGTACAGGGACTGGGCGGCGGCTTTCTCTATGCGCTTGCCTATGGCCTGACACGGATCGTGCTGCCCGAGCACCTATGGGGGCGGGCGATTGGCCTGATCTCGGCTATGTTTGGTATGGCAACTCTGATTGGCCCCGCAATCGGTGGCGTTTTCGCCGAGTATAGCGCATGGCGTGCGGCTTTCTGGTCTTTACTGCCCTTTGCTGCTTTGTTTGCCGTGCTGGCTTTCACAACTTTACCAAAGCGCAGCTGGGATAAGAATGAGCAATCCTCCATACCGGTTTTACAGCTTATTCTGCTGACCGGTGCAGTGCTGGCGGTTTCAGCCGGCAGCCTGTCAAAAGAATTGTCATGGAATATGATCGGTCTGGCCGGAGCGCTGACTATGGTTGTCGCCATAGCTCTCGTGGATATGAATGCCAGATCCCGCCTGTTACCGCGCAAAGCTTTCAATATTTCCACACCGCTGGGGGCGCTCTATCTGATGATTGCTCTGCTGATGATGAGCATGCAGCCGGAAATTTATGTGCCTTATCTGTTGCAGAAACTGCATGGTCAGACTCCGCTCTGGGCAGGCTATCTTGCAGCACTGATGGCAATCGGCTGGACAGCGGCTTCTTTCCTCAGCTCACGTTGGCAAAAGAGCGGTGGTTTTCTGATTTTCTCAGGTCCCGTCATGGTACTGGCGGGGCTGATCCTGCTTGCCATTTTCATGCCGGTTCATGGTGGCGGAGACTGGAGATATTTGCTGCCTCTCTGCATCGGGCTGGTTCTGATCGGCTTTGGCATTGGTCTGGCATGGCCAGGTCTGGTCACGCGGGTTTATCAGAGTGCACCGGCAACTGAACAGGATCTTGCTTCAGGAGGCATGACCACAGTGCAATTATTCGCCATTGCATTCGGAACAGCCTGCGCCGGTATGATTGCCAATTTTGCCGGTATATCGGATGCGGGTGATATTGCCGGTGCGTCCAATGCCTCGCTATGGCTGGCGGGTCTTTTTGCAGCGGCTCCGGTTCTGGCTATATTTGTGGCGATGAAAGTCGTGCGCCTCACCGGAGGCAAAGGATAAGCCATGCCGGATATCATCGAAAAAATACTGGATTCCTATTGGTTTGATATTCTGGCGAGAGTTCTGCTCACACTGGTTTTCTGGACAAGCGGTCTGGCAAAATTATTCGACTTCACTGCCAATGCGGGGATTATGGATGATTTCGGTCTGCAACCGGGCTGGGCTTATAATCTCGTGACACTGATCCTGCAAATCGGTGCTTCGCTGATGATTATCTGTAACAAAGGCGTCTGGCTGGCAACCGGCGCACTGGCGGTCTTTACGGTGCTGACGATACCAGTTGCGCACCCGTTCTGGGCGAAGGAAGGAGAAGAGGCATTCCGCGATATGACTGTCGCTCTGGAACATGCCTCAGTTATTGGCGGCCTGGCAGTATTTGCCCTCTATTCCCGCTACAGAGCCCGCAATTGCTGGTGAGCAATATGCAACAAACAGTCACTCCTTTTAAGCGGAGTGACTGTATCTGAAATACCTGATGCAATCAGATATAGGCCGCAACCATATTGGTGAAGAACAGAATAATGCTGAAAATAACGATCAGGGAAATAACCCAGACACCGAAAGCTTTGATTTCTGCATATTGAGAGCCGGATTTTGCCTCAAGATATTTTCTTTCAGCAAAGGCTGCGATGACAACCGACAGCGGCAGCCCGATAAACAGAAGAGAAACAATGAGCGTGGTTGCCTTAAAAATCATCTCATACTCCTGATTTTCCATTTCTGTTTAATAACAAGAGCTTCAATCTATAGGCCTTTGCATCAATTGCAATAATGAATCATGATATCCGCCTATGTTGCTGAATATATTTCATATATTAAACATTCAATATTAGGCATTAATTATATTACTTATATTGATATTCGATTTTATTTGCGACTATAGTCTATATTCGTGTGGTTTTTATTGAAATTGTCCCCGACTTCTGTCATTGCACGCCCAAACGCGGGAGGGGTACCGCATGCTGGCATTTCCAATACTCTGCGACGCAATCCGGCAGAGAAGACAAGTTCGTTTTATTTATAAATCATTTCGTTGGATCATCGAGCCATATTTGCTCGGCTATTCCGCACAGGGAAATATGGTTCTGAATGGCTGGGTTATCGCGCATCGCAGCGAGGCCGGCTGGCAGCAGTTTCATGTTCCGCTGATCTCGAATGTGGCGCTGTCCCAAAAACGCTTTCTGCGGGCAAGGGCGGATTATAATCCCTATGATGAATCCGTTGCTCAGGTAGTCTGGCGTTTTGAGAGCTTCAACACCTCGATTGATACGGATTAAGATCAATTGAAACCATCTCCATACAGCGATCCTGCGTGACCGCTGTATGGGGCGATCTTCTTTATCCGGCTGCTCTGAGATCCTGCAGCCATGGCCCTGCATTGCGCGCTTCAACCTCATGCGCTTCATCGCGCCAGACCTCAGCGAGACTTGCAGCATACCAGTCCTGCATCACTGGCAGTTCACGCAAATGGGCAGCATAGGCTGCGGCTTTATCGCTGAGCCTGATACCATAGGTCTGGAAGCGGAAAGCAACCGGCGCAAAGAATGCATCAACAGCACTGAATTCAGCACCCGCCAGAAATGGTCCGCCAAAATCATCCAACCCTTCATTCCAG
Organism: Pseudochrobactrum sp. XF203; assembly: GCF_020341615.1. Taxonomy (NCBI): domain Bacteria; kingdom Pseudomonadati; phylum Pseudomonadota; class Alphaproteobacteria; order Hyphomicrobiales; family Brucellaceae; genus Pseudochrobactrum; species Pseudochrobactrum sp. XF203. Next base: position 1,558,369 of record NZ_CP084392.1, read on the forward strand.
AGCTGGTCAATGCGGCTGATATCTTTCTGCAGGGCAGGTGTTGTCTGCGCACTGACATCAATCCGCAATCCGATATTATTGGTGCATATTGAGCGCAGAGAGTGAAAACCGGAATGCATTTCTGCTGTCGCACAACGTGCCCAGGCTCTGGCTTTCTTATCCTGCGGCCAGATTTGCGGATGATTATCCGCCAGATATTCGGTGATGCCGAGCGAATCCCAGACTGAGATAAAGCTGCCGTCAGCCTGCTTTTCCGAGAGGCAGGGAACCTGCCCTGTCGGAGACGGGTTTTTATCCCAGTCTGGGCTGCCAAAAGGGATCAGAATTTCTTCAAACGGAATGTCCAGCTGCTTCATCAGAAGCCATGGCCGGAGTGACCATGAGGAATAGTTTTTATTCGCAATATAGAGCGTGTACATGAAATATCCGTCCTGATGCTGATGCAACAGTCATTCCATGAAATTTCTGTCCGGTACAGAGGAACAGCACATATTTCCGCTATTCAGGACAAAAGAAACAGTTCCGTCAACTATGGCTTAGATGCAGCTTCCGCTTGCGCATTAAGATAGGCCAGCAAATCGTCAATCTGCCCCTCCCACAGCCCCCAGAAACGCATTGTTGTGCCGGGGATCATGGTTTTAGGCGCTGTCAGGAATTCTTTGAGTGTCGCATCATTCCAAATCAGACCGTTTTCACCGGCCTGTTTCATGGCGGCAGAATATTGAAAACCTTCAATCGTGCCTGCTTTGCGCCCCTGCAACTGCATCAGATGCGGCCCCATGCGATTAGCCGGCTGATTGAGAATATGGCAGAAGCGGCATTTCTGGTAAATTTTCTCGCCGTTCTTGATGTCGCCTTCTGCCAATGCTGTCGCCGGTGCCGACAGACAAAAAGCAAGAAGTGAAATTTTAAACAGGCGGAGCATGTCAGATACCAGTCAGTCTTTAATCCGTTTTCGCTGATCTACGCCGGATTACAGCCTGCCGCAATATGGCACCGGTCAACAAATGGTGCCGGTGCCATATCCTGATATTTATGCGCTGATGGTTTTTGTCAGCACCAGAGTAAGGAGTGCAGATGTAATGGTGAAAACAACCAGAGGCATAATTGTATTGCCGCCAAGCAGCACGACCACAAGTGTTCCGGCAATGCTGACGATCAGGCTTTCAATGCAGTAATAAATGGCCGTAGCCGTGCCTGCATAGTCACCGAAGCTCTTCAGCGCTCCGTTCGCTGTTACCGAGCAGGTGAGGGCAATGCCCGCCGCGACCACCCACATGGCGACCATGAAGGCTGGCACAGACAATTGCATAACTCCGCCGAAGAGCAACAACAGCCCGCCACCGCACATAATCAGAAGCATACCGCGTCTTAATGTGCCGCGCAGTCCCCACCATTGCGTATAAAATCCGGCAAAACGGGCGAAAACCACCATAACAATGGCGATACTGGCAAAACACAGGCTGAATGTGACCGAAGACAGACCAAGCCCGTTGACCAGCAAGAGCGGCGCAGTAGAGAAGAAAACAAAGAACGAGCCCATTGCGGCACTAAAGCCGGTTGTATAGGTCCAGAACGGCTTGCTTCCGAGTATGGAACGCAGCTTTCCCTGCGGTTTTGTCAGGCTTGGCACGCGGGTTTCCGGCCAGCGCCATGCGGCATGCAAACCCGCAAAAGCACCAAGCGCTGCCAGCACCCAGAAAATACTGCGCCAGCCAAACTGAATATCCAGCAAAGCGCCGAGCAGCGGTGCAAGTGCAGGTACAAAAGCCAGCATGGAGCTGAACAGGCTGTAGATGACCGCACTTTCCGCACGTTGCGCATAAACATCGCGCACCGTAGCAAAAGTTGCCACCAGCATTGCCGCAGCCCCTGCGGATTGCAGCAGACGCAATGCCAGAAAGGCCGGCGCAGAACCGGTGATTGCCAGTCCGGCAGAGGCACAGGTAAAGATCAGCGCGCCACCCAGCAAAACCGGTTTGCGCCCGATTTTATCCGAGAGCGGGCCGAAGATAAGCTGACCTGTACCCAGTACGCCCAGATAGAGGCTGAGTGTCAGCTGCACCATTTCAGGGCTGGTCTGCAGCGCTTCCGACATATGCGGAATAACGGGCAGATAAATATCCATTCCCATAGATGCCAGAAGATCAAACGGCGCCATGAGAACCAGTGCCGCTGCAAGACTAAAATTCCATTGCACCGGCAGAATGCCCTCTGCGGGTTGCAAAGACTTGTTTTTATAGAAAGACATATGTCGAATCCACGCTGTGAGGCGTGCATACAAAAGCAATCATGCAGCGGTGCTTAAGCGACCGGCAGAGCGTGGCTTCTGAATGTTACGCCGTAAATTTTCTTCAGATGATGAAATTTACGGCTGAGCGGGTTGCGGATTCGACTGTACTCATGATGCGCATTGTTTAGATATTTGTCAGCATATTGTCAAAGTACTGTCTCTGTTCTGCCTGAAACCAAGTATCAGTTTGCCGCTCCCGATCCCTGTATATAAATTGCACTTGCTTGATTACCTGCCGGATATGGCAGGCGAAAATGAGAGGGTTTGTAATGGCAAAGCTGATTATTGAAAAATATACCGAAGGTCAGCTCGGGAAGAAGACGAATGTTCCGCTTCCGCTGGTGCGGATAGCTGCACGTATTTTGCCGGATGCAGCGCTAAGCCAGCTAAAAGCAAAAGGGTTTGATCTTCCGGCAGTCTGTGCTGCCAGCCGTATCGGCCAGCCTTATGAGACGGTTCTGGATATTCGTGAAAAGCGCCAAAACAAAAAAGTCGTGATCTCTTTGCAGCACTGACGCACTATAATTTTACAAGATAAATTTCTGTATCTTGCCGCTGATAAACGCAAATGTGAGCGGTTTATCAGCCATGCGGCACTATGAGCGCGGTAGGAATGTCGGTCTTTGATTGACTGCGCGGTGTATTTTTGCCAAATCAGCGAAAATGATTTTCATGGAAGTGCAGGTTTCTGCCTGTATAATGCTTCTGTGTTTATTGCAGAATGTTGCAGCAAATTTTAAATCCCGATCAGGCATTGCTGCCGCGGTCAGGTAAGCTGCAATGTGAGATTGAGATTATTACGTGCGTCAAACGCACAGGAAAGGTTTAGGGCTATGACAGCCGATTTCCGCGAGCTTCGTGTTAATATGGTTGATACGCAGATCCGCACGACGGATGTGACGGATCTTGCTGTTCTGGATGCTTTTCTGGCAGTTCCGCGTGAAGAATTTGTACCGGCGCACCGTCGTGAGCTGGCCTATATTGATGAAGATCAGCTGCTGGCAGAAACACCGGAAGGCGCGCGCTATCTGATGGAACCATCACCGGCAGCCCGTCTGGTGCAGCTCGCATCGGTCAAAAAACAGGATGTGGTTCTCGATATCGGTTGCGGCACAGGCTATCTGGCAGCGGTTCTGTCGCAGCTTGCAAGCTCGGTGATCGCTCTTGAAAGCAATGCGGATTTCGCTGCCACGGCTTCGGAAAAACTGCAGGCATTGGGTTGCGACAATGTTGTGGTTGTCAGTGGTGAGCTGACTGCCGGCTACCCTAAAGAAGCCCCGTTTGATGTCATCATCATTGAAGGCGCGGTTGATTTTGTTCCTGAAGCTCTGCAGGCACAGCTTAGAGACGGCGGCCGTCTGGTTGCTATCGAAGGGCAGGGCAATATGGGCGTTGCGCATATTTATGTGAAAGAAGACGGTATCGTATCCCGTCGCGGCGTATTTAATGCTGCGGTGAAACTGCTGCCGGGCTTCCGTCATGCGGCCGAATTCGTATTCTGATACGCAATAAATTCTTTTCAGAAAGCCTGTCACGGATCTCCGCGGCAGGCTTTTTGTTTATTACCGATATTTAAGCTTAAAATCTCTGTGTAACCTGATATTGTCACACTCGTTGAAAACCACTATTTTTAGCTCGCCGCTTACAAAAGGGTAAAAATTGTGGCAGACCAGAAATTGTTGTTTTGGCAACAATAACAATTTGTTTATTAATGAATTAAGCTGATGGGTGGAAAATCCGATTTTTACCCGTTATTAGCAAATGCCCGAATGAGTTTGGGAAATTTGATTCGAATTGTATGGGGTAAACCGTGGTCAATTTACGCAAACAGGTTTTAGCTGTTGCACTATTAGCGAGCACGGTACTCGCACCGGCTCCTGTCATGGCGGAAACGCTGTTCGGAGCAATGCAAAAAGCATATCACAATAATGCTTCGCTCAATTCATCCCGCGCCGGTCTGCGCGCAGTTGATGAAGATGTGGCAATTGCCAAATCAGGCTACCGCCCGACATTGAGCGGCACATATAAATATGGCCGCAGCCGTAACGGCACGACTGATATGTATTCGACAACAGGCGAGGTCGGCATTCAGCTGAACCAGACACTGTTCGATGGTTTCCAAACAAAAAACAGCGTGGCGGCGGCCGAAAGTAACGTATACGCCCAGCGCGAAAATCTTCGCAATGACGAGCAGAACCGTCTGTTCGAAGCTGTTCAGGCCTATATGGATGTTTATCAGAACCGCCAGATCGCTTCTCTGCGCCAGAAAAATCTGGCCGCATTGAACGAACAGGTTCGTGCAGCCAAAGCCCGTCTGGATGTTGGTGAAGGCACCCGTACTGACGTAGCGCAGGCCGATGCGCAGCGCTCCGCTGCTGTTGCGCAGCTCAACGCTGCTCTTGCCAATGTTAAATCGGCAGAAGCAGTCTACCGTCAGGTAACCGGCTCTGCTCCGGATAAATTGCAGGCCGCCAAGCCTGCCGGTAAATCGCTGCCAAAGAGCATTGCTCAGGCCTATGCGATTGCTGAAGCCGGTCACCCTGGTGTTAAGGCAATGCAATTTGCCATGGATGCTGCCGGTCATAATGTGAAAGCTAAAGAAGGTGCATTGCTGCCGACTGTCGGCGTAACAGCTTCCGCTTCGCATTCATCGGTTTATTCCGGCCTGCCAATGGCAGGTAACGGCAATTCCGCTTCGATCGGTGTCGGCGTTACTGTTCCGATTTATTCGGGCGGCAAAACATCTGCAACTGTTCGTAAGTCGAAAGAACAGCTTGGTCAGGCGCGTATTCAGATTGATGTTGTGCAGGATCAGGTGCGTGCTGCCGTGGCCTCATCATGGTCGCAGCTTGAAGCCGCAAAAGCATCTCTCTCTGCTTATCGCGACGGTATCTCCGCAGCACGTCTTGCATTGGACGGCGTGATTGAGGAGCGCAATGTTGGTCAGCGTACAACTCTTGATGTTTTGAACGCCCAGAATGATCTGGTCGATGTTCAGATCCAGCAGGTTCAGGCTGAACGCGATGTTGTTGTGGCAAGCTATGCCGTGCTTTCATCGGTTGGCCGCCTTACAGCACGCCAGATCGGTCTGCAGGTTGCAGAATATAAGCCTGAACAGCATTATGATGCTGTGAAAGATAAGTGGATCGGTCTGCGTACGCCGGACGGCCGCTAATCAGGATTAGATTCAAGCTTTTAAAAAGCGGCGCATAATGCGCCGCTTTTTTATTTTCAGCTGACATTTCCGCGAGCGTTACGCGGCCACAATGACAGCAATAGTTAAAAATCACTTAAGAAATCTGTGTTTTACGCCGCAGCGGGGTCTGCAGGGATTCTCAAATCAGCATTGGTTCTGTACTTTAGAGCTAAGATTCGTTGAATTTTCAGACTGAAGAATTTTACGCATTATTCTGCCGGAGAAAACCTAAGGCTAAACAAGCCGTTTCCGCAGATAAGCGACAGCCAAAGGATGCTGCACGATATGGCTCAGACTTCCAGCGCAACACGTGAACCGTCCATGGAAGAAATTCTGGCTTCCATTCGCAGAATTATTGAAGACAGCGATGTCACAAAACAGGCAACAGCTGATCTGACATCAGCTCCGGCTGCAAAAGCACAGCCTGAAAACCGCGCTGAAACAGTTAAGATTTCAGAACCGCCTGCAGAAGAAAAACGCGGGGAGGTTGCCCAGTTTCCCCGTGCTGTTTCTTCGGAAACAGTACAAGCAAACAACCACGCTGTTTCTTCGGAAACAGCGCCAACTAGTAATGCTGCTGTTTCGTCAGAAATCACAGCTGCTGAAACTCAGCCAGCGCCTTCATTCACGCTGGATGCGATCTTGCGTGGCAGCATTCAGGAACAGGCATCACCAGCACAAAAGCAGGAACTGACACGGGCTGAAATGCATGAGCGCAATGTTGCTCATGTGCGTATTGCGACGGTCAATCCGCCGGCACCTCCGGTTGTTGTTGCTGCGGCCGAACAACCTAAGAGTGATGCCATAAAAATGTCAGAGGCACTTCTTATGCAGGTTGCAGAAAAGCGGGTTGTGTCGATGACCCAGCCAGCCGCAAAAGAAGAGGTTGCCCCTGTGTCTGAAAAAGCATTTGAAACCGCTCCGCAAACTGTATCCGCTCCTGTACAGGACAAGTCTCTGATTTCAGAAGCAGCGGAAAAGCAGGTTGCAGCATCTTTCGGCAGTCTCAGTCAGGCTCTTATCGAAGAGCAGAAGCGTCTGCTCAATGAGAAAATGGAAGCTATGCTGCGCCCGATGTTGCAGGAATGGCTTGATACCAATCTGCCGCCGCTTGTCGAACGACTGGTGCGTGAGGAAATCGAGCGTGTCGTCCGCCGCGGCTGACGGAAAGAATGCTCAATTGCGGATTTACAGCCCCTTTACCACTGTAAACGGGGCTGTTTTTATGTTTAAAGCCATCCTATATAGAATACGGAAATACCGTGATTTGCAGTGTGAGGCACGCAGTTTTCCTTGATTCTTTGTTTCAAACTTGCTTTGAAACATATCACTGAGACTTGTTTGTACCGGATAGGTGGTCGGATCTGCTGCTGTTAAGGCAGGATTGAACGATCACTGCTTTCGTTGCGCCTGCCTTCATATAAAGAGACAGAGTTTTTTATGTTAGAGAAAACCTACGATTCCGCGGCTACCGAGCCAAAAATTGCTGATATTTGGGAAAAAGCGCAGGCTTTTAAAGCCGGTGCAGGTTCCAAGCCGGGTGCGGATCCGTTTGCTGTGGTGATCCCGCCGCCGAATGTCACCGGTTCTCTGCATATGGGCCATGCCCTCAATAATACCATTCAGGATATTATGGTGCGCTTTGAGCGCATGCGCGGCAAAAACGTGCTGTGGCAGCCGGGCATGGATCATGCCGGCATTGCAACGCAGATGGTTGTTGAGCGCCAGCTGATGGAACGGCAGGAGCCGAACCGTCATGAGATGGGGCGTGAGAAATTCGTTGAGCGCATCTGGCAGTGGAAAGAAGAATCCGGCGGCCTGATTTTCAATCAGCTGCGTCGCCTTGGTGCGTCCTGTGACTGGTCGCGCGAACGCTTCACGATGGACGAAGGTCTGTCCAAAGCCGTTCTGGAAGTCTTCGTCACGCTCTACAAAGAAGGCCTGATTTATAAAGACAAACGTCTGGTCAATTGGGATCCGAAATTGCAGACAGCAATCTCGGATATCGAAGTTGAACAGCGTGAAATCAAAGGTCATTTGTGGCACTTCCGCTATCCGCTGGAAGGCGTGGCTTTTGATGCGGAAAATCCGGACACTTATATTGTTGTTGCAACAACCCGTCCTGAAACAATGTTGGGCGATAGCGGTATTGCGGTTAATCCGGAAGATCCGCGCTATCAGTCCCGTATCGGCAAAAATGCCGTACTGCCATTGGTTGGCCGTGCGCTGCCGATCGTTGGTGACGATTATGCTGATCCGGAATCCGGTTCCGGTGCGGTTAAAATTACGCCTGCGCATGACTTTAATGATGCGGAAGTCGGAAAACGTAATAACTTACGTAAAATCAACATCATGTCACCTGTTGCTACCATTTTGCTTCAGGACAATGAGGACTTTGCGGAAGGCCTGACACCATCTGCTGAGCTGGATGCGCTGATTGAACGCTTCCACGATCAGGATCGCTTCAAGGCGCGTAAAGCCATTGTTGAGATGATGGAAGAAGGTGGCTATCTCGAGAAAATCGAAGACCACACCCACATGGTGCCGCATGGCGACCGCGGCGGTGTGCCGATTGAACCATTGCTGACTGACCAGTGGTATGTAAATGCTGCGGAAATGGCCAAGCCGGCCATTGCGTCTGTTCGCGAAGGCCGCACAGCGATTGTACCGAAAACATGGGAAAAGACCTATTATGACTGGATGGAAAACATTCAGCCATGGTGTATTTCCCGCCAGTTGTGGTGGGGTCATCAGATCCCTGCATGGTATGGTCCGGATGGTACAATTTTCGTAGAAAAGAGCGAAGCAGAAGCTCTGACTGCGGCTCAGAAACATTATGGTGAACCGACATCGCTGACCCGCGATTGTGACGTGCTGGATACATGGTTTTCCTCAGCGCTGTGGCCTTTCTCGACCCTTGGCTGGCCGGATAAGACACCGGAACTCGACACCTATTATCAGACAGATGTGCTGGTAACAGGTTTTGACATCATCTTCTTCTGGGTTGCCCGTATGATGATGATGGGTCTGCACTTCATGAAAGAAGAGCCGTTCCACACCGTTTATGTTCACGCTCTGGTTCGTGACAAGAACGGCGCGAAAATGTCGAAGTCCAAAGGCAATGTTATCAATCCGCTTGATCTGATTGATGAATATGGTGCCGATGCGCTGCGTTTCTCGCTGGCAATCATGGCCGCGCAGGGACGCGACGTGAAGCTCGATCCGGCACGTATTGCCGGTTACCGCAACTTCGGCACCAAGCTGTGGAATGCGACACGCTTTGCGCAGATGAACGGTGTGAGCCGCCAGCCGGACTTCAAGCCGGAAGATGCGAAACTGGCGGTTAACCGCTGGATTCTGACCGAGCTGACACGCGCGACGAGAGCCATTACTGAGGGCATCACAACTTACCGCTATAATGATGCGGCAAGTTCTGCCTATCGTTTTGTCTGGAACCAGTTCTGTGACTGGTATCTGGAACTTCTCAAGCCGATTTTCATGGGCGATGATGAAGATGCAAAGCGTGAAGCGCAGGCCTGTGCAGCATATTGTCTGGATGAAATCTACAAGCTGCTGCATCCGTTCATGCCGTTTATGACGGAAGAACTTTGGAGCCTGACAGCCGGTGAGGGCCAGAGCCGCGATACGCTGCTTGCCCATGCACCATGGCCTGATTTGTCCTTCGAAGATGCATCCGCAGCTGATGATATCAACTGGCTGATCGAACTGGTCAGCGGTATCCGCTCCGTTCGCTCGGAAATGAATGTTCCGCCGTCAGCACAGGCACCGCTTGCGGTTCTTGAAGCCAATGAGCTGACCAAAGAACGTCTGGTGCATCATGATGCGGCGATCAAACGTCTGTCCCGTGTTGCTGATATCAGCCTGTCTGATGCAGCGCCAAAGGGCTCTGCACAGCTGGTTGTCGGCGAGGCGACCTATTGCATGCCGCTTGGCAGCCTGATTGATCTTGGTGCGGAAATGCTGCGTCTTGAAAAAGAAAGCGGCAAGCTCACAGCCGAAATGGAGAAAATTGACAAGAAGCTCTCAAATGAGAAATTCGTTGCCAATGCCAAGCCGGAAGTTGTGGAAGCAGACCGTGCCCGTTTCGCTGAATTGCAGGAAGCACAGGGCAAAATTGCAATTGCCATGCAGCGCCTGAAAGATGCCGAATAAACCGGACTTTTAGAGACGTCTAAAGAACAAAAGCGCCCTCAAATCACACTGATTTGAGGGCGCTTTCTTTTGATGCCTCATTCAAACAGTAACCGGCAAATCAGACTGCGGGTTAATCAGATTGATTCTGTGGTTTATTCATAAATTTTACAACCATTTGATTTATTTATGTTTATTGAGTTTTGAAGTGAAATTCTGTAATGCGAATGCAGCCTTTTTACAAACAATGATGCTGAAACTGATCTGCTGCATCACGTTTGAAATGCGCAGAACCGGTGGCGCGGTATAGGTTTCAAGAGGTGAAAAACGATTGTCTTTTTTGCGTGACATATTTGGCACAGCGCACATTTTGAAGGCAAAATCAGGTCAAAACTGACGTTTTGGATGTGAATTTATACGACAACTCACAAAAAAACTGAGTAAGACGATCAAAAATCGGATTTTCGGTCGACTCTGTGACGAACCGGTGGTTCGTTTTCAACTTTCTTGTACTTGCAGAACCCATTCGGCATGTTACGCTCACGTCAAAATTAAGTATAAAAATTGAGGGACAATATGCTTAAAACTGCCTTGAAATTATCTGCCGTGTCGCTGGCATTGTCGGGGGGAATTTTGACCGCGCATGCCGGTGGTCTGGAGCGCAGTTCTCAGGATTTCGATATTTTATTTGAAGAAGGCAATGTGGTGGAAACCGGTGCGACTTTTGTTGCGCCGCAGCGTAAGCTGAAGAACATTCGCGGCAGTGTTTTTCCTGCCAATCCTGTTCCAAATCAGAATTTCGGCAAACCTTTCGACACAGAAGTTGACGAAGGTAAGACCTATTGGGTTCCGAAGCTTTCGGCAAAAATCCAGCTGACTGATGAACTGGGCTGTGCGGTTCAGTATCGTGAACCATGGGGTATTGATACAGATTCAGGCATCAACAATGCCCGTATGTTCAGCGCTATTGAGCAGGAAATTTCTTCGCGCGATTATGGTCTGAACTGCGCTTATCGTTTCTCTGCCGGTGAAAAAGGCTTTTTCCGTATTCTCGGTGGCGTAAGCTATCAGGAGCTGAAAGGCCGGCAGACAAAAATCTCCGGCGTACCGCTGGATCCAAACAATCCAAGAAACCTGACTTTCGCAAATAGTACACTGGATGTTGACGACAGTGCATTTGGCTGGCGCTTGGGTGCAGCTTATGAAATTCCTGAAATCGCTCTGCGCGCCAGTTTGGTTTATCAGTCCAAGGTCAATTATGATCTGGATGGCACCGTTGGCGTGTCTCTGATCGGTGCGCCTCTGAGCTTTATTACACCGGTCAACGGTAGTGTAGCCACACCGCAATCTGTTGAATTCAAATTCCAGACCGGTATTGCTCCGGATTGGCTGGCGCTTGCTTCCATCAAATGGACAGACTGGAAGAGCATTACCAAAATCGGTTTCGAAAACAGCGGTACAGGGCCGTTCCTCGGCCGTTTCCCTGTAGGTGCCGAAGTAACGTCTCTTGATCTTTACTACAAAGACGGCTGGACCGTTATGGGTGGTATCGGTCACAAATTTAACGATAAGTGGTCGGGTGCGGCAACTGTTACCTGGGATCGTGGTACAACAACTGGTCTGACCTCACAGACCGATGTTTGGCTGCTGGGTCTCGGTGCGAATTACAAGGCAACACAACATTTGGAATTCCGCCTTGCAGGTGCTGTCGGTATCTTGACCTCCGGTACTCTGGATAACACAACAAGTGCCCCTAATGGTGGCAGCCCGACTGGTTCCAAGGCTGATTTTGGCACCGATGTTGTCGGCGGTATGACACTTTCGGCCAAATACCGTTTCTGATCGCATGATCGGATAAAGAAAAGGCGCTGCGATTGTGGTGATCGCAGCGCCTTTTTATATGTGAAAGCAGGATTTTAGCGGTTTATTTTTCAAGGCGCGCGAGCAGGGATGATGTATCCCAGCGACCGCCGCCAAGTTTCTGCACATCCTTGTAATATTGATCCACGAGGGCAGTCAGAGCGAGCGTGGCACCATTGCGATCCGCTTCTTCAAGGCAGATTTTCAGGTCTTTTCGCATCCAGTCAGCAGCAAAGCCGAATTCATATTCGCCTTTAATCATTGTCGGCGTGCGGTTTTCCATCTGCCATGAACCGGCAGCACCTTTGGACAGCACATCAATCACGGTCTGAATATCCAATCCGGCACATTTACCGAAATGAATGGCCTCAGCCAGTCCCTGAACAATACCGGCAATACAAATCTGGTTCATCATTTTGGCCAGCTGACCATTGCCAACAGCGCCCATCAAACCAACCGAACGGGCATAGGCAGAAATAACCGGCTTGGCTTTTTCAAAAACAGCTTCATCAGCGCCGCACATCACAGTGAGAACGCCATTCACAGCACCGGCCTGTCCGCCGGATACCGGCGCATCGATGAAATGGAAACCACGCTGGCGGGCTTCTTTGTCGAGTTCACGGGCAACCTCAGCAGAGGCTGTGGTATTGTCGATGAAGATAGTGTCTTTGCCCATGCTCTGAAATGCACCGTCTTCGCCAAGGGTGACTGAACGCAGATCATCGTCATTGCCGACACAGCAGAACACAAAATCCTGACCACGGGCAGCTTCGGCCGGTGTTGTAGCAAAACTGCCTTTAAACTCCTGCGCCCAGGCCTGTGCCTTAGCCGTGGTGCGGTTATAGACGGTTACTTCATGTTCGCCGCGTGTTTTGAGATGGCCAGCCATCGGATAGCCCATAACACCGAGGCCGATAAACGCAACTTTAGCCATAGTAACTCCCATTTAATCAATGCTCTAAAGATGTTGGATAAAGTAATTTCTAAAAGAGAAACCCGCTATGGATTGTTAAGCGGCAACTCCCGATGCATTTGCTCCAAAATCCAGTCACGGAATTTCTCAGTGCCGGACTTGATCTGGCGTGATGCCGGAGCCACCAGAAAAATGCTCTTTCCGGCTTTGTAGGAATTCTCCAGCGGTATAACCAGTTTGCCGCTTTCCAGATAGCTGCCAATCAGATGCCGCCAGCCGAGCGAAATACCCTGACCGTGAATTGCCGCCTGCATTGAAGCGAGATTATCGCTGAACACCACATCATGAGGCAGTTTGGCACTGGAAACACCCTGATATTCAAGCCACTCACGCCAGCCGATACGGGAGCGATGTTTTTCTTCAAAATGCAGCAGGCGGTGGTTAAGTAAATCGGCCGGCGCATGAATAGGACCATGAGCAGCCAGATATTCCGGACTGCACACACAGACCGTTTCTTCCAGACACAGCTGCCATGAACGCAAGCCCTGCCATTCGCCATTACCAAGACGGGCGGAGAGGTCGATATCCTCTTCGCCGAGATCAATATAATCTTTCGGGCTTTCCTCAATATGCAGCGCGATTTCCGGATAGCGGTTTTTGAAATCTGCAAGGCGCGGCAAGAGCCATAGCGAGATAAACACCGCCGAGAATGAGGCGCGCACAATATCCTTTTGGTATTTTCGCTGCAGGGACGAAATCACCATATGCAGATGATCAAAGGAGGCCTGCACTTCCTGATAGAGCCGCTGTCCTTCCGGCGTCAGTTCCAGCCGCGCACTCTCACGGCGAAACAGTTTCAATCCAGTCGATTCTTCAAGTAACCGTATGGTTTTGCTCACCGCTGGCTGGCTGACATTCAGCTCTTTGGCCGCAGCAGTGAAGCTTAAACGCCGTGCTGCCGCCTCAAAGGCAAACAGGTAATTGGCGGAAGGAATGAGATTACGGAGTCTGTGCATAATCTGAAGTTATACCTCGGACTATTTTTTTACAAGATCACAAAGCATCTGCCGCATCCTATTGTGAGATCAAAATCAGCCGTAATTTTGCGCGCTGAGAAAACATGAAAACAGTCTGAGATCATTGCACTAAGGAGAGGTGCACCGGTCTTTCATAAAAATAAATCGGGTGGAATTATGCAAACTTATGCGCGGGTTGTGGTTGTCGGCGGCGGTTGTGTCGGGGTTTCCGTTCTCTATGCACTGGCCAAACGCGGCTGGACAGATTGTGCGCTGCTGGAACGCACATCGCTGACAGCAGGCTCAACATGGCATGCGGCAGGGCTTATTCCCTCTTATGCGCGCAGCAATAATGTCGGCCGTATGATTGCGAAAACCATTGAGATTTATGAAGGACTGGAAGCCGAAACCGGTCAGAATGTTGGCTGGCATAAATGCGGTCAGCTGCGTATTGCCAATACGCGCGACCGGATGGATGAATATAAGAGCTATATGGATGTGGCCGAGGCGCAGGGCACCAATGCCCGTCTGGTTTCGCCAAAAGAGGCTATGGAACTCTGGCCGCTGCTGGAAAACAACAAGCATATGATCGGCGCACTCTATCATCCGGATGACGGACATATCGCACCGGCTGACGTGACCATGGCGATGGCCAAAGGTGCCCGTGATATGGGGCAGAAAATCTATCAGAATACGCAGGTCAACAGTTTTGAGCGCCTGCCAAACGGCGAGTGGAAAGTCTCAACCAATAACGGCGATATTATCTGCGAACATATTGTTTCCGCGACTGGCAATTATGCCCGCCAGACCGGCGCATTGCTCGGTATTGATATTCCGGCGATCCCGATCCTGCATCAATACTGGATCACCGATGCGGTACCGGAAATTATTGAGCGTAAAAAACAGGGTCTGCCGGAAATGCCGATCCTGCGTGATGAAGGCTTTGCCGGATACTTGCGCGAGGAGGGTGACGGATTGATGTTCGGCCCTTATGAGCGCACAGAGCATCTGAAACTCTTTGCCGTGGACGGTGTGCCGGAATGGTTCGGCGCTGATCTGGTGGAAGAGGATTTCGATGCGGTTGAATGGAACTGGGAAGTAGCCACAGATTATGTGCCTGCACTTGCCCGCACCGGCATTAAAGCCAATGTGCGCGGGCCATTCCAGATGACTGCTGATGAATTGCCGCTGGCGGGCCCAGCATGGGATCTGCCAAATGTATGGCTTGCGGAAGGTGTGCCGGGAGGCATTCTCTGGGGCGGCACACTGGGCTTCCATCTGGCCGAATGGATTATCGATGGTGCGCCGTCCAAAGATATGTCGGAACTCGACCCGCGTCGTTTCTCTAACTATGCCAACAAAACCTGGACGCGCCACAAGGTGCAGGAAACATGGGGCACACACGCGGATATTAAATTTCCGGGTCAGACCATGCCTGCATCCCGTCCGCAGAAAACCGCGCCTTCCTATGACCGCCTCACCGAAATGGGCGCTGTATGGGATGTGCTGAACGGCTGGGAAATGCCGCAATGGTTTGCGCCAAGCAAAGAGGAAGCTATTCCTGATCTGAGCTTCCGCCACACTCAGCGCGCGGCAAAATATATCCGTGAAGAAGTCACAGCGGTGCGTGAAGGCGTTGGCCTGATCGAAATGACACCGATGACCAAATTTGAGGTTTCGGGGCCGGGGGCTGAAAGCTGGCTGGACGGCATTCTCGCCAATAAGCTACCGAAGCTCGGACGTATCGGTCTTTGTCATCACCTGAATAAAAACGGCGGCGTGGTCAGTGAATATACGGTTATCCGCTTCAAACCGGATGCATTTTATCTGATCTCCACACCGCGTGGCGAACGGCTGAATTTTGATGAATTGTCAAAGATCCTGCCGGATGACCGCAGCGTTACACTGACCAATGTCACCATGGAACGCGGTGCTTTCACACTTGTGGGGCCAAAGGCGCGTGATGTTTTGCAAAAGATCACCGAGGTTGATCTGAGCAATGCGGCTTTCCCTTGGATGAGCATGCAGACCGGCACCATTGGTCTTGCCAGTGATGTGCGGATGCTGCGCGTAACATATGAAGGCGAGCTTGGCTGGGAACTCTATCATCCGATCGGTTATCAGCGTCATCTGCTGGATGAAATTCTGAAAGCCGGTGAGGAATTTGGCATCCGCATGGTCGGTCTGGCCGCATTGGAATGCTGCCGTCTCGATAAATCCTACCGCGCGATGTATCGCGATATGAATGCCGAACTGACGGCTCTGGAAAGCAGTCTCGACCGTTTCATCAAATTCGATAAAGGCGACTTTATCGGCCGCGATGCTCTCATCCGCCAGCGCGAAGAGGGGCTGAAGCGTCGTATTTGCACCATCACCATCGCCACAGATGGTGCCAGTGTGCAGATGAATGAGGGCGTTTATCACAATGGCAAACTGGTTGGTCGCATTACCTCCGGCGGTTATTCCTGCCATTTCAGCCATGATATCGCCCTTGCTCTGCTGCCGCCGGAATTAGGCAATCAGACCGGGCTGGAACTGGAAGTTCAGGTGCTGGGTGAATGGCGTAAGGCAAAAGTGGTTGAAGAGTCGCTCTACGACCCGACCAATTTGCGTTGCAAAATGTAGTTTTAGCAATCCAATAAATTGAATTTACAGGATAAAATCATGAAAGTTCTGGTCGCAGTTAAACGGGTTGTTGATTACAACGTTAAAATCCGCGTTAAGGCCGATGGCAGTGGTGTTGACCTTGCCAATGTTAAAATGGCGATGAACCCGTTTGATGAAATTGCCGTGGAGGAGGCGCTGCGCCTCAAAGAAGCGGGCAAGGTTTCGGAAGTGATTGTGGCTTCTGTTGGCCCTACCCAGGCGCAGGAAACGCTGCGCACAGCACTGGCAATGGGCGCTGATCGCGGCATTCTGGTGAAAGTTGATGATGCTGTTGAGCCGCTTGCTGTTGCTAAAATCCTGAAAAAACTGGTTGAGGAAGAACAACCGCAACTGGTGATTGTCGGCAAACAGGCGATTGATGATGATGCCAACCAGACCGGCCAGATGCTCTCGGCACTGCTGGGCTGGTCGCAGGCGACCTTTGCATCCGAACTGGAACTTGGTGAAGGCAAAGCCGGTGTGACCCGTGAGGTTGACGGTGGTTTACAGGCGATTGAAGTGAAACTGCCTGCAGTGGTGACTGTTGATCTGCGTCTCAACCAGCCGCGCTATGCATCGCTGCCAAATATCATGAAAGCCAAGAAAAAGCCGCTTGATGAGAAGAGCGCGGCAGAACTTGGTGTTGATACTGGATTGCGTCTCAAAGTTCTGAAAACCGAAGAACCGGAAAGCCGTCAGGCAGGTATTAAAGTGGCCAATGTGCAGGAACTGGTTGCGAAACTGAAAAATGAAGCCGGGCTGATTTGATAGGGAAATAAGATCATGGCAATTTTACTTTTAGCGGAACATGACAATCAGACCCTGTCAGAACAGACAGCAAAGGCGCTGACCGCAGCACTTACAATTGGCTGTGATGTGGATGTGCTGGTTGCAGGGCAGAATGCCAAATCTGCGGCTGATGCAGCAGCAAGCCTCAAAGGTGTACGCAAAGTGTTGCTGGCAGAAAATGCAGCACTGGAAAACCAGCTCGCAGAACCACTGGCTGATCTCATTCAGACATTGAGCGCGGATTATGATGTGATTATCGCTGCGGCCACAACAACAGGTAAAAATGTGCTCCCGCGTGTAGCCGCATTGCTTGATGTGATGCAGGTGTCGGACATTATCGAGGTAATCTCGGCGGATACATTCAAGCGCCCGATTTATGCCGGCAATGCCTTGCAAACCGTTCAGGCACTGGATGCGAAAAAGGTGATTACTGTGCGTACTGCCGGTTTTGTCGCGGCAGAAAAGGGCGGGACGGCTGCGGTTGAAAATATCGCTTATGCCAATGACCCGCAATTGTCGAAATTTGTTGAAGCAAAACTTTCCGGCGGAGACCGTCCGGAACTAACTTCGGCAAAGATCATTGTATCCGGTGGCCGTGCGCTTGGCTCCGCAGAGAAATTTCAGGAAGTCATGCTGCCGGTGGCGGATAAGCTCGGCGCTGCCGTTGGTGCAAGCCGCGCAGCAGTGGATGCCGGTTATGCGCCGAATGACTGGCAGGTCGGACAAACCGGTAAGGTGGTCGCGCCTGATCTTTACATCGCTGCCGGTATTTCCGGTGCTATCCAGCATCTGGCAGGGATGAAGGATTCCAAAGTAATCGTGGCAATCAATAAAGACGAAGAAGCACCGATCTTTCAGGTTGCCGACTACGGACTCGTTGGCGATCTGTTTGAAATCATTCCTGAACTGGAAAAAGCACTCGGCTAATTTTTCCATCAAAATTTATTGAAATGAAAAGGCATTCACCTGTTCAGGTGGATGCCTTTTTGCTTTAACCTGACATGAGATTTATGGGAGAACTGAGCGATGAGCGAGACAAATGAAACAGTCAACGGTGCCTGTCATTGCGGGACAGTGCGGTTTCGGGTGAAACTGTCCGACGGACTGAACACCGCGCGCCGTTGCACATGCTCCTATTGCCGGATGCGTGGAGCTGTAGCTGTCTCAGCGCAACTTGGCGGGTTGGAGATTATCAACGGCGAAGATGCGCTGACGCTCTATCAGTTCAATACCAAGGCGGCGAAACATTATTTCTGCTCAATTTGCGGGATTTATACCCATCATCAGCGCCGTTCCAATCCGCAGCAATATGGCATTAATGCCGCTTGTCTTGAGGGCGTCAGTCCGTTTGATTTTGATGAGGTTCTTGTCACCGATGGCATTAATCATCCGTCTGATGACAAATCAGCAAACAGGCCGCCCTATGTCGGTGTATTGAAATATATCCGCTGCGAATAATGCTACTGATCGTTGATAATCGCCCAGCGTTCATGGTCACGCCAGTCGCCATTGATAAACAAATAGCGCGGTGAAAAGCCTTCTTTGTGAAAGCCCGCACGTTCGACAAGGGCGAGGGAGCGTAGATTGTCCGGCTGGATATTAGCTTCAATCCGGTGCAGGCCGATTTCCCTGAAGCCATAAGCCACCGCCTGCTTCAGGCCTTCGGTCATTAATCCGCGACCGGCCAGATGCACCATGCTGTAATAGCTCAAATAGGCACTGCAAAACGCCTTCATGAATATCTGGCTGAAGGTGAAAACACCGGCAATCTTGCCGCTCTCCGTATCGCGCACAACAAGTGCCTGTGATGCGCTGCTTTGCAGATTGCCGAACCAGTCTTCAAAACCGGCGAGATCAGTAAAATTGCGCATCCATGGATGATGATGGTTGCGGCTCGCAAGATTGCCCGCGATCAGTTCGGTTGCATCTGTTCTTCTGACGGGTTGCAAATTAATCATTTCATCCTCCGGCCGGATGCGTTTTATGCCGTTTAGTACAGCGCGCTGACAAGCCCAAACCTGTATGAAGAAGAAGTTTTTCGGCCTGTGCATTGCGTGTTGCACTATATTATGTCAGCGATATTCAAGCGTAATTACAATATTGTGTATGGGGGAAGCGTTTGACGGGCAATAAGCAGATTTGGAAATCCTATCTGACAATATCGGTTATCTGGCTGATATTGCTATTGCTGTTTATTGCTTTCACTGCCCGCCAGAGCATTAATCAGGCGCGTGACGAGGTGAAGCAAACCGGCACAGCGCTGCATCGTGTTCTGTCGCAACGTGCTGCACAGCATGATGCTCACCTCACCAGTTTGAACGCACTGATCCTCTCTGCCAGTCCGGCGCCGGTGGATGCTTTGCGGCAGGTATCGCGCAATATTATCCGCTTTTACCCGCGCATCAGCGTAATCGATGTCATGCTGCTGAACCGCACCGGCTCCAAGGTTAATGCTGAGCCTGTGCTGATGGTTGATGAGACTGAGCATGATAATCTCGCCGTTGATTTTGCCGCGCAGGTCGCAGAACAAAAACCGGGCGAGGTGCGCACTTATCTGTCAGATAAGCTGGCAGACCGTTATTATCTGGGCAAAAAATCTGACAATGCCAATCCCGGTTATGCGATTTTCATGGCTATCAATCCGGCTCTGATGATTGAACCGAATGAGCGGCCGGATTGGGCAGATCTGACCCTGTCCATCAATGATAAGATTATTCTTGAACAACAATCCGGTCTGCAAACAGTGGCATCGCACTTTCTGGAGCAGCCGGTCTTTTCGCAGAAAATCGACAGTCAGAACCAGCCGCTTTTGCTGCGTCTCAGCCGTCCGATGGCGCTGTCAGATGTGATTGATCCGCTGCGCACAATATTATTCGCGGTTTTGTCATTAATTGCTTTGACCGGTGCTTATGCGCTCTGGCGTTTTCAAAAAGCGACCAGAGAGGCCGAGCAGAAAGCACAGTTGTCGGAACATGAAACGCGGCTTGCTCATGCGGCGCGGGTGAATTCTATGGGCGAGCTGGCCTCCGGCATCGCTCATGAACTGACACAACCGCTGACAGCCTTGCTGAGCCAAAGTCAGGCCGCATTACGCCTTGAAGCATCCGGTGAGCGTCCTGAATTATTAAAACAGGCTTTGGCGGCCAATGTGCGGGAAGCATCGCGTGCCGGTGAGATTTTACAGCGTATGCGCAATTATATGAGCAATCATGAACCACAGCGTAAATCTGTAGAAATAAACCAGATTATCCGCGATGTGGCGGAATTACTGCGCACGGATCTGGCGCAACGCAATATCAGCCTGCATCAGCAAACCGAGAAAATATCGCCGTTGATTACTGCTGATCCGGTTGAGATGGAGCAGGTGCTGTATAACCTGATCCGCAACGCTGCCGATAGTCTGAGCCAGAGCGAGATCAGCGATAAACGCATTACTGTGACAGCTGAAGCCAGAGACGGGCAGCTCGTTCTGAGTATTGCCGATAATGGCGGCGGCATTGCCGATGATATTCTGCCGCGTTTATTCGAGCCGTTTTTCACCACCCGTGAAGCGGGTATGGGGCTGGGGCTTTCGCTCTGCGCAACACTGATTGAGCGGATTGACGGGGAAATATCAGCAGAAAATGCACCATCCGGCGGTGCAATCTTTACAATTACCATTCCGATGGCTGAGCCTGAGCTTTCAAAGGCAGCAGAATGAAAAATCTCAAAATTTATCTGATTGATGATGATGAAGCCGTGCGCGAGGCATTGTCGCTGCTGTTGCAGACCTATGGCATGCATGTGGAGACATTTCGTGATCCGGCGACATTTCTGGCGCATGTTGATCCGCAAAAGCCCGGTTGCCTGCTACTCGATTTGCGTATGCCGATGATAAGCGGCTTGCAGTTGCAGCAAAAACTGCTGGAACGCGGGATCGACTGGCCAGCCATCATGATTACCGGTCACGGGGACATCAATGCCTGCCGCCGCGCATTCAAGGCAGGTATTCTCGACTTTCTGTCCAAGCCCGTGGATGAGCAGGTTTTGCTGGAGGCACTGGAGACAGCTTCTCAGGAGCTGGATAAAATTCTGGAACGGGCGGAAGCGCAAAAACTGATTGCCAGACTGACTGACCGCGAGCATGAGATTTTCGATCTGATCTGCAAAGGTTTCGGCAGCAAAGAGATTGCTGCTGCACTGAATATTTCCGTGCGCACCATTGATGCACATCGCGCCAATATTGCCGAAAAGCTGGAAACCAGTTCGGTGGTGGATTTTGTGCGGCTGCAATTATCCGGCAGCAGTGCAGGGCATCCGTAATTCTACCTAGAGCTTTCAGCGGTATCGCGGATTCACGCAAAATGAGTGTTTCACTAGATTGAGTGTCAGAAAGCCGGTTGCTTTCATCAACACTCAGGAGACGATCATGAAACGCATTTTGTTTGCCGGTGCTGCGGCACTTGTACTGACCTCAGCTGCTTCCGCGCAGGTTTTGCAGGAAAAGAACATGCCGCTCAATCTTGCGGTAAACATTGCCAATGAAACAATCGCTGCCTGCTCTGCCAAAGGCTATAATGTAGCCGTAGCTGTTACACCAGCGGCAGCGACCGCCAAGGCTTTCACCTCGGCCTCTTCGCGCACTCCAACCGGTGTCATGGCTGAAAATATCCAGAAAAATCCGGCAGCGGCAGAACTGGCTAACATTCCGGGCTTCCTCGTACTGGCTGGTGGTGTGCCGGTTAAAGTTGGCGATGCAACCATCGGCGCAATCGGCGTCGGCGGCGCACCGGGCGGCCATCTGGACGAAGCCTGTGCAGTTGAAGCACTCGATAAGGTCAAAGACCAGCTTAAATAATTGATCCGGACCGCCGCACTGTTGTCTCAGTGTGGCGGTTCACGCATGATGTATTTTCAATGAGGAGAGAGACATGACAAATTTATTGTCCCTGCGGAATATTTTCAGAAGCACTCTGCTTATTGCCGGTTTTATTTTGACAATCACAGGAGTTGCCATGTCCGCCTCAGCCAGCAAAGAACGCAAATTACTGGATGCTGCTGCCACCGGTGATGTCGCAACCATTCAGAGCCTGCTGAATGATGGTGTGAAAGCCGATACACGCAACGACCACCGCCAGACTGCTCTGCTGGTTGCAACCCATAATAATCAGGTTGAAGCGGCTAAAGTTCTGATTAATTCCGGTGCCGATGTGAATGCCAAAGACATGATACAGGACAGCCCGTATCTCTATGCCGGAGCACGCGGCCATCTGGAAATTCTGAAAATGACGCTCTCGCATGGTGCCGATCTGAAAAGCACCAATCGCTTTGGCGGTACGGCACTTATTCCGGCATCCGAGCGCGGTCATGTGGAAACGGTACGCACGCTGATTGAGGCCGGTGTTGATGTCGATCACGTCAATCGTCTCGGCTGGACAGCGCTGATTGAAGCCGTAATCCTGAGCGATGGCGGGCCTGCTCACGTAGAAATTGTAAAGCTTTTGAAAGCCGCCGGTGCCGATCTTTCTATCCCTGATAATGAAGGTGTAACAGCACTTCAGCATGCTAAAAAGCGCGGCTTTGCTGAAATTGTTGCTGTGCTTGAGAAATAGTCTTTACAGAACCAGCAGACCGATGCCACTGAGAATATCCGTTGCCTGACTTTTTGAGATGATGGCACCTTTGAGCACAGCGGCATCGTGAAATGTCAGGCTGCCCAGATCGCAACCACGCAGATCAGCGCCCTTGAATTTGCTCAGCCGTAAAGTGGCGCCGCGCATCCGGCAATCGTGAAAGACCGTATCGCGGAAATCACATTCTCTGAGATCAGCTTCGCTGAAATCCATATTTGTCAGAGTTTTATTGCGAAATGACGCGCGCGGCAGAAAAGCTGCAATCAGCAAACATTCTTCAAAATCAGTGCCGATCAGGCTGCAATCAGTGAAATCCGCACCGGTAAGTTTGGAGCGTGAATATTTCACGCCATTGAGATTGGATCGGCTCCAGAATGTATTGGAGAGATCGCAATCGTAAAATTGTGCGCTATTGCCATCAATATTGGACAGGTTCGCACCACTGAGACGGCATTTATTGAATTGCGTTTCAGTAAGGATTGCGGCTTTGAAATTACAATTTGTAAATATGCATTCTGTGAAAACACAGTCAGATAAATCCTGACCGGATAAATCAGCCCCGTCACATATTAAGCCGCTGAAATTGCGGGTGCCGTCACTCATTTGCTGTAAGAATGCGACTGGCACAGGGCTGTTCTCAGCGTTTGCGGTTCAGGACAACATAGGCAACGCAACCGGCCAGACCGAAAGCGATAATACCCTGAATAAGAAATACCCACTGTATCATACTCATAACATCACCTTTTCATTGCAGGAAAAATATGATCTGCGCAGTGCTTTATCACTCCCCCGTGGTGATGTCAGCATTTTTAAACAGGAATATTATAAGCAAAAATTGAAAAACGGCGACGCTTGCGCACCGCCGCTTTATGCTCTTCAGGCTGAAATTATTCAGCCAGCCATTCTTTGATACGATCAGGATTGTCGGCAATATATTTATCAACGGCCTTATCGTATGATGTTTCCTGCGCCTCAAACATCGCTTTTTCGAGGTCTTCCAGCGGGATATTCATCTTTTCCAGCAGAGAGGCGACCTTCGGATTATCTTCCTTAAAGCCTTTGCGGGCGAGGGCATTCACATGTTCTGCGGCACCAAGCGCACCTTCAGGGTCTTCCAGATAGCGCAGCTTATATTTGCCGAACATCCAGTGCGGGCTCCACGCGGTCGCCACAAACCAGCCGTCCGAGCGGGTTGCACGGTCAACAGTGGTCAGCATCGCTGCCTCACTGGAAATCTGCAATTTGTAATTCAGGCCATATTTCTTGATCGCTTCTTCTGAAAGGCGGGTCAGACCGGCACCCGGATCAATACCCTGAATCTGACCTTTCAGCTTCTCGTGAATATCGGCTTTCTTCAGGTCTTCAATCGACTTGATATCGCTCTCGGGCACGGAGGCGGGCACAACCCAGCCAAGTTTTGCACCTTCATAGAGCGGGCCCAGATCTTCAACCTTGCCTTCAACACGCTTGTAATAATCCGCATGTGTTGCAGGCAGCCAAGCCATCATCATCGCATCAAGATCACCACGGCTCACGCCCTGATAAAGCGGTGCAACATCTGTCTGCACCAGTTCAACTTTCTGATCCAGATTATCCTGAATAAGTTTAGCCGCGAGTTTGGTTACAAACTCGGCATCGGACCAGGGTGCCCAGCCAAGTTTGACCACTTTGGCATCGCCTGCAGCCAATGCTGAAGTTGCCATGGTTCCCGCCAGCAATGCCGCCAGGCTTAGACGTGTCAGTTTCCCGAACATATCTTCTCCTTTAAGGTTTCTATAGGTGAATTAAGCTTCCTGCTTGCGCAGGGATGTTGTTTTCTTGGTTCCGGTTTCCGCTTCCGGCTGTTTGCGCAGCGCTGCAAAGCGCTTAAACAGGCCTGGTTGCGGTTTCCCGAAACTCTGAGTGATCCGGTCAAGCACAACGGCCAGAATGACCACGGCAAGTCCACCCTCAAAACCGGTGCCGACATCAAGACGCTGAATACCGGTGAGCACTGTATTCCCCAGACCACCCGCACCGATCATCGAGGCAATCACCACCATCGACAGCGACAGCATAATGGTCTGGTTGATACCAGCCATAATGGAGGGCAGGGCATTGGGAAGCTGCACTTTGAACAGCAGCTGTTTTGCCGTGCAGCCGAAGGCCAGACCGGCTTCAACGAACTCTCCATGCACCTGCCGGATACCGAGATTGGTAAGGCGCACAACCGGCGGCATGGCAAAAATCACAGTCGCGATTGTACCGGGCACGGCGCCAAGACCAAAGAACATGGCCGCCGGAATGAGATACACAAAGGCAGGCATAGTCTGCATCAGGTCGAGCACAGGGCGGATGAAAGATGCCAGCAACTCGCTGCGCGCCATGGCAATACCCAGCGGAATACCAATGACAATGGCAATGATTGTTGCGGCCAACACCAGTGACAGGCTCTCCATCGTGCCCGACCACAGTCCCATATGATGGACGAGTGCCAGTGCGAGAGCAGTGAAGATTGCAAACTTCCAGCCGACACGCCACAGCGACAGCAATGTCAGAATGGCAATACCGGCAACAGCCGGAGTTGCCAGCAATCCGCCCTGAATACCGCCGGTAACAAAGCCGATAACCGCAGCAATCATATCCAGCGCCGGTGTGAAATGGTCGAGAATGTAATTCACAGTGATATCGGCACCTTTGCCGATACTAAAATTCATATCCATTTATATCCGTCCGTTTCAGCTCAACCGGCGCGGTCGAGCGTTTCCAGAAGTGCCGATTTGGAAATCGCACCGACATATCTGTTTTTTTCATCAACAACCGGAACCGGCCAGCGGCTTTCAGCAACGCGGCCAAGCACGTTGGAAAGCGGTTCGCTTGCTTCAATAGGAGTGATATCGCTTAAGAACGCTTCCCTGTACGGATGCGGGGATTTGGCTTTGACCTTCTCAATCAGGCCGTCCTGACTGATCATGCCGTGATAGCTGCGGTCACGGCCGACAATAACGGCAACGTCACGCCCCGTAGTTTCCATCTGCTCCAATGCGGAAGCGGCAGAAACACCCTGACGATCAAAGATCGTCAGCAAGGTTTTCCTCGCCACATCACCGGCAGAAAACACATGAGACACATCCACATTCTTGAAGAAGGAGCGCACATAATCATTTGCTGGCGCGGAAACAATCTCATCCGGTGTGCCGACCTGTACGACCTTGCCGTGCTGCATGATGCAGATGCGGTCGCCGATGCGCATGGCTTCGTCCAGATCGTGGCTCACGAAGATAATCGTGCGGCTGTTCTCCGATTGCAGGCGGATCAGCTCATCCTGCATTTCCGTGCGGATGAGGGGATCAAGCGCGGAAAACGCCTCATCCATCAGCAGGATTGTCGGCTCATTGGCCAGAGCGCGGGCAAGGCCGACACGCTGTTTCATACCACCGGAAAGCTGGTCGGGCATGCTCTGGGCATAGGGCTCCAGACCGACGGCCGTGAGCGCTTGCATTGCGCGCTCATGGCGCTCGGCCTCAGCCATGCCGGCAACTTCAAGGCCGAAGGCAGCATTGTTGAGAACAGTACGGTTTGGCAGCAATGCGAAAGACTGGAAAACCATGCTCATATCACGGCGGCGCAGATCGATCAGCTCGCCTTTGGACATTTTGGTAATGTCACGCCCATCAACGGCAATGGTGCCGGAGGTCGGCTCAATCAGCCGGTTCAGCAGGCGCAGAAGTGTGGATTTGCCGGAGCCGGACAATCCCATAATGACGAAGATCTCGCCATCCATAATTTCAAAGCTCGCACCGTCAACGCCGATAGTGCAGCCCGTATCCTTGTGGATCTCTGTTTTGCTTTTTCCGGAACGCAATTGGCTCATTGCTTTTTCCGGCTTTTCACCAAAGACTTTAAAAACATCTTTTAAAGATAGTTTTACAGACTTTGGCTCATTCATACTCTCATTAATTGTATAAACAGCCATATAATAAGTTAACCCTGCCATAATGGCAGACCTATTCTCCTTTTTTATTTAAATAAGAGAAATATCTGCGAAATTAATGCAAAGATTATGCTTTAAATTTCATTTAGAAATTGCAGATAAATCTAAACTGATATTCAACAATATATAGAAATATCGAAAAAAGTCCACCCGACATATGGGAATTGCTGCAAAACCCTATGTTTTCAGGGCGCAGCGCATAATCAGAAAAAGGTAGCGCAGCTATAAAACAAGCCCCCATGAGCCTATGAAACTGCATTTGATGCAGAGGAGATTCTCACCATATCCATGATACAAAAGCAGATGAAAAATCTGCAATATTGATTGAGTATGAAGTAAAAGATCAAAAATTTCGCAAAACAGATGAAATTTTTATTGTTAAATATTCAATATTAAATTTTATAAATATACGCTTTAATATTTGAAAAAATGAAGTATCATCATGCATATCGCAATCTTCGATGGATAATACATGGAGAAAGACTGGAACTTCTTTATTATTGTCGAGCCGGTGCAAGGGCAGATATTTAAAATATCCTGCTGGACCGATTTGTCTGTGTTTTTGCTGTGCCACTGGCCGGTAAAATACGGAACATCCTATACTGTGGCAGTATGTACCCTGTCACAGAATTATTACAAGAAATCCAATATTGAACTCATCATTAAACATTTCATTGCTGCACTCAATGAAGCAAAAATTCCCTATTACTTCAAAACAGACAAGCATATAGCTGATGCAATAGTACCGGCAATCCCGACAGGTATATCAGCCACCGCCATTAGCGAGTAAACCTCCACTCATCAAGACAGAGGAATAGCAACTTCCGTGCGGTTTCTGCCGTTTTGTTTAGCCTGATACAGTGCCTGATCTGCGGTTTTAATCAAATGGCTGAAGTCAGGATGACCATTGAATGTGGAAACACCAATCGACAGCGTAATATTTTGCGACCCGCCATCCGGCAGTGAGAATTGCTGACCGGCAATTTTCAGTCGTAGTTTTTCAGCCGTTTCCAAAGCAGTCTTTGCACTTGCTTCAATCAGCACCACAAGAAACTCTTCGCCGCCATAACGGAAGACAAAATCGCTGGCACGGGAATGCGTGAAAATGCTTTCTGCCACCTGCTGGAGAATATGATCCCCGCCACCATGGCCGTAAGTGTCATTGATACGTTTGAAATTATCGATATCGACCATCATGACACTCAGATCCATCCGGTTTTGTGAAGCCATTTTAACCTCACGCGACAGAATGGAAGGCAGAAAACGCCTGTTCAAGGTGCGTGTCAGCGGATCGCGACCGGTTTCCATCGCAGCGGCGGCCTGAAAGAGTTCTGCCAGCAGAAACTTGATCTCTCCGGTTTTATTCTTAAAGGATTCAATCAGTTCTGTTAGATTTTGATCCGCATCGGCACTGGCAATGGCCGGCAGCAAAACGGTGTCGATATATTTCATATCTGCACGAATATTTTCCAGAACCGGCGAACCATGAAAAATCATATCGCCTTTATGATGCAGCCACAGGCCAAAATCAGAACTGGAGAGCAGGGGCAGCACAGCTTCGCGTCTGTTACCATAGAGACTGAACAGAACCGACTGGCTCCACTCCATGAGGCTGGCACGCTGGATTTCACGTTCCAGTGTCACATCCTGACTGAGTGCGAAAGCGCGATAGGCTTCATCCGTTTGTGCATCGCTTTTGGTATTGCTGACAAAAGCCTGACTCATAAACTCAATAGCAATATTAATGGCATTGCCGACATAATCGGCCATGACAGCAAAGTCACCAAGACTGATTGTCTGACTTTGCAGCTGACAAACAATCTCATTTTTCAGCAGGCGCGCGCCCTGCATAACCACATGAATAGGCACCTGAATACGCGCATGAACCTCGCCGATCTTGCGCTGTTCAGCCACAAAAACCGCAACATCCATGGTTCGCTCAACAAAAAGGCGGCGCAGCCAGCCGCGCATCGAATGCTGCAAACGGTCGTGAACCACATCCTGAGAGAGAAACGGACTTGCATCCGGATTTTGCAGCAGCCTGTCGTAGAAAACACCAACCAGACGGTCTTTATCCGCCTCAATCAGACAGGCAAGCTGCTTTGCAAGATTATCAGGCAGACTATGAATGAGCTGAACCCATTCGCTCTCGGAAGGCGTCAGGCAGATATGAGGATTACGGATATCATCACCGGACATCTCTGTAGGCAGAGCAGGGACATTCATAACCGTCATAGCTTCATCACTCATATGCTGGAGCGCGTATTAAAAATCCGAAACTTTTGATCTGTTTCCGGCTTTAAGAATGCGCATAATTTCAAAAACCAAAGCAATTCCAATAAGTTCCCCTAACTGAAAATGCCTTAAACTCTGTTAAAGAGCATGCCCGATAATGGTATCAAACCGTTCATTCCGGCAGATGCAAATCTCCCTGCAACGCGCAGATTGCACGCTGTTTGCTGTCAGTCAGAGATCATAATTATACCGGCTTAAGCCCCGCCAAGTGTTCTCATTATTATGTCTTGTTGATGAATGATACGCTTAAATAGCTGTTTTTAAATGAATACTCCGTTCACAAATATATTACCGCTTGTCTGATGAAAATTAATTATGTAGACTGACCTACCTAATGATTGAAAAGAGAAATTATGTCTGCCTCTGCAAAGCCATCCAAAGCTCAATCTGTGCGTGATCGTCTGCTCGATGCGGCGGGTATCCTGTTTTATAATTACGGGATCAACGCAACCGGCATTGATATGATTACCGCAAAAGCAGGCGTGGCCAAAATGAGCCTGTATAATAATTTCGCATCAAAATCAGAGCTGGTCGCCGCCTTTATTGAGCTGAGGCATCAGGAGTGGCTTGATTTATATGCTGTGCGTTTAGCACCTGCCGCCAGCCCGAAAGAGCGGGTTATGGCCGTGTTTGATGCCTACAGAGACCATGCTGAATATGATTATGAGAACGGTTTTCGCGGCTGTGGCTTGTTGAATGCCGCGGCTGAACTCACCGTAGGCGATAAGGGCAGGGAGGCTGTGCGTCGCCATAAGGAAGAAGTAGAGCATTTCCTTATTCAGCATCTGCAGGAATGGCGCACTCAAACAGGTGAAGCATTGACAGCGGAGCAGGTGGAAATGACCGCAGAACATCTGGCATTTCTGCTGGAAGGCTCATTCTCCCGCGCCGGTCTTGAAGGCGATAGTAAGCGTGTTCAACATGCAAGACGTCTTGCAGAAAGTATTTTGGCCGGTTTATGAGCAATGTATCAGTTATCAAAACGGATAGTGCAGGGCTTGGCATTGTCTGCGTTTTAATCGCGTCCTTTCTGTGGGGCACAACCGGCACTGCTGCAACTTTTGCACCCGAAGTCGGGCCCATGGCCATCGGCGCGGTTGCCATGGGAGTAGGCGGGCTTTTGCAAGCCCTGCTCGCTTTGCGGGCATTGAAACGCGATTACAGCAAGTTACAGCAACAATGGCTTCTCGTCTTGTTCGGCGCGGTTTCTGTGGCTGTCTATCCGCTGGCCTTTTATTCGTCGATGTATCTGGCGGGTGTCACAGTCGGCACGGTTGTCACAATCGGTTCCGCACCTTTATTTTCCGCGCTGATTGAATGGGTGATTGATCGTAAAACCCTGAGCAAGCAATGGATACTCGGCGCGGCTCTCGGGCTTTCCGGCATTGTTCTGCTTTGCTTTTTCGGTGGCGGCGACCATCAATCAACATCTGTTACATTTTCTGCGGGAGCGACTGCGGCAGGCGTATTGCTGGGACTTGTTGGCGGACTGACCTATGCCCTTTATGCATGGGCAGCACACCGGCTGATGTGTAAAGGCATTTCCTCAAAAGCAGCGATGGGGTCAATTTTCGGAGCAGGTGGCCTGTTGCTGATGCCGGTATTGCTGCTGACCGGCGGGGCATTACTGACCTCATGGAATAATGCACTTGTCGGCGCCTATATGGCCGTCATACCGATGTTTACCGGCTATGTCTTATTTGGCTATGCGCTGGCGCGTATTTCCGTCAGTACCGCAACAACAATAACACTAACAGAGCCTGTGATTGCCGCTTTGCTGGCTGTTGTGATCGTTGGTGAAAATCTGTCGCTGCTCGGATGGCTTGGCGCTTTGCTGGTAATATCCTGTCTTGTTATTCTCTCTGCTCCGAAGAAAGAGCAGGCGCGGTAAATTCGTCAGGCAAGCGTTTTGAGATAGTCTTCAAAACGCTTGCCTTTTTCATCCCGGAATACTCTGCCTGCAAGCTGAATGGCTTCAATACGATCAGCGCGCAGATTACGGAAATCCATGCGGTTCTCACACCAGACAGTCAGAAGCCAGACTTGCTCAAACATCGTGAGGCCAAGCGGGCGAACGCTTCGCTGACTGCGTTTATTCTCCAAATCGCAATAGGTAATATTTAATACGGCTTTATCGCGTAAAGCAGTGCGCAGGACTGTAAGATGTCCGGATGCCTTGTCACTCTCAGAACTTTGTCTTGCAACAGCACGTAATGGCAGGCGCGTATAGGCTTCACCTTTATCGCAACCAATAGCAGCACTGATTTTGGCCGAGACACGTCGGGCAGCCGCAGCCAGTGCTTCATCACCGCGGGAAGCGATCAGGCGGGTTCCGAGCATCAAAGCATCCAGTTCATCAGGATCGAAATGAAGAGGGGGCAGAAAATACCCCTTTTCCAGCTGATAGCCAATGCCGGCCTCACCGCGCAAGGGCGCTCCCTTAGCCTGCAAAGTCACCATATCGCGATAGATTGTGCGAACTGAAACCTGCAGTTCCTGTGCCAGCATTTCTGCTGAAACCGGCTCTGTTCGGCCACGCAAATGATCGAGGAGAGCAAAAAGGCGAAGTGTACGCATGGAGTGTCTATACAGCATCCTGACAGAAACTGTCAGGAGAATTATTGTATGCAACGCTCCTCAAACAAGGAGTTAATGCAATGCAATCAGTTAAAAACCAGACATCCCCTCAGGCAAAAATATCCGGTCTCGAATTAGGGCGTTTTCGTCTTAAAAACGGTGTCAATGAAGCGGATATGCACACTGCCTATGAATTGATGATTGCAAGCCATTTGTCCAAACAGAATGGCTGGTGCAACCAGCATCTGGTAAAGCTGGGCGATGGTGCTTTTCTTGATATTGCTTTTGCGCTGACTGAGGATCATGCAAAGGCAATTTGTGCAAGCTGGCGCAATCAACCGGTCTGCGATGCTTTTCTGGCACTGATTGAGCCTGAGAGTATGGAGTTCGGAACAATTCTATAAAACTTTTCCGGTTTCAACGATTTCCGGTGAACAGATCAGGATTGCGATAATGCAAGCAAATATGCAGGTAATTTCTTACTGGCCTGCAATATCTCAATCCCGGTCAACCGCCCGTCGCTATTGAAATCCAGATTGATTTCCCCGTCCGTTTCGCGCGGATCACAGCAATAGGTAAAGCCGAAGGCAGTTTCGTCTTCATCTGATTTGAACTGAATATAAACGGCATCAGCGGCCGCATCGTAAGTCAACTTCATGATCGCATCCTGATGGGATAAAATTTCAGACAAACGGGCAGTTTCACTCCATTTGCCGTGCAAATTCACCCATCAGCTTTTCATAGTCTTCTAAAGGCGGAAAAGCTTCATAATGATAAAGTGCCGGTGTCTGTGCCCAGGACAGCTTCTCCTTTGTCATGGTCTCCACGAAAGGTACAAACCAGCTATGGTCATCAAACAGCGATGGCCGGACATTGACGAAAGCATCAACGCCTTCAATGCGCGTGAACATCCATGTCATGCAATAGGCGCAGAAATAATGATGCTGTTGCGGGCCATGCAAACCACCGATCACCGGCTTACCATCCGTAACTTTAAAGCCGGAAGAGGGGATCATCGCCGTCAACGAAAACGCGCTGCTGCTCATTGTCTGACAGCCTGTGCAATGACAGGCCGCCGTCATAATCGGTGCTGCGCTGACCTCAATTCTGACTTTTCCGCAGCGGCATTGCCCGCTGAAAGGGAGTTGCGGTGTTTTCATCACTGATATCCTTATAAAACAGGCATTTCATTGATTTTATAAGTCATATTCTTCATCAACTGCCGCGTTTCAGACCATGAGCTATGAGCCGGTCGAGAATCTGAGCATAGCTGATGCCACTCACAGCCATTACTTTCGAATACATACTGATATCGGTAAAGCCCGGAATCGTATTAATTTCGTTGAGTATGATACGCATATCATCCGTCACAAAGAAATCCACGCGCGCCATTGCATCGCAGCCGGTAGCACGGAATGCTTTTTTCGCCATCTCACGGATCTGCGTTTCAACAGATGCGGGCAAGTCGGCCGGTACTTTTAAAGCTGCACCGTTCTCATCCGTATATTTCGCATCATAACTATAAAAACCATGGCTTTCAGCCGGTGTGATTTCGCCGCAACGGGAAACGAACAGCGTACCGTCAGCATCCTCAAGCACAGCACATTCAATCTCGCGGCCACGGATAAATTCTTCTGCGAGAAGCTTATTGTCGTGCAGGAAACCTTCATCCAGCGCCAGCCTGTAATCTGCCGGCGTTGCAACCTTATTGACGCCCACGGATGAGCCTTGCCGTGCAGGCTTCACGAAAAAGGGCAGGCCGAGCGCATTTTCAACCTCTGCAAATTCCGGTACATTTCCCGAATGGAGCGTCACAGCATGGGCAACAGGAACTGCAGCCTCTCTGTTTACACGCTTGGTCATGTCCTTATCGAGCGCAACGGCAGAACCGAGAATACCACAGCCGATCAGCGGAACGCAGGCAACTTCAGCCAATCCCTGTACCGCACCGTCTTCGCCATGAAGACCGTGCAAAACAGGAAATAAAGCATCAATTTTAGGCAATTCATGAAGCCCTTTATGTGCATCAATGCCGATAATCCGCCCGTAACCGCCGGAAACAAGACAAATTTCAGTACCGGAGGAGGGCTTCGCCAATTGTCCCTGCTCATAGGCGCTGAGCAACCATTGTCCTTCACGGGTCACAAAAACCGGTACGGCCTCGTATTTATCAGCATCCAGCGCCTGCATCACATTGGTAGCAGAAAGCACAGAAACATCATGCTCCGGCGAGCGGCCGCCAAACAGCACAGCAATACGTAATTTACTTTGTTTTCCGGTCATAACACCATCCATAATATCAATATTTTCAATAAGATGCGGGAGATAATGAATATCATTTTTCAACCGGATCATTTTCCGGAAATCCGGCCATATTTAGTTTCAAAGATGTACAATCTTGGAAGCCGCGGCTTTTGAGTTTTTATGGTAAATAAAGACTGCATTCAGAATGAGGTTGAGGTGAACCACATGCAAAAACAAGCAGCAATTCTCGAGCGTACAGAATGGGCTGAAAAGCCTGATGTCTGGCACGGAGAGTTTGAAGGAAAGCGTTTTGGTACGAATGTATCAGTGATGTTTTATACGACCGAGCATATCGGGCGCGGACCAAGGCTGCATAAACATCCTTATGATGAGATCTTTATCATACGTCAGGGCCGCGCTTTGTTCACAGTCGGTGACCGGCAGTTTGAGGCTGTAGCGGGACAGATCATCTTCGGACCAGCCAACATTCCGCATAAATATGTCAATCTCGGCCCGCATAGTCTGGAGATGACGGATATTCATGTCACCGACAAGTTCGAACAGGAAAATCTGGACTAATCCGAGACGGTCAGGCGGCTCACTGCCAATTGGTCAAAGCCATATGCTTAAATCACATAAGATAGATTATGGAACTAAATGCGATATAGAAGAACGGCAGATGTTATATCTGCCGTCCTGTAATCCTTGGATTTTAAGGCTTAAACCTTACGGGCAATATACAAATGGCCAGGAACCGGCTTGCCTTGTTCGCTTCGCACAGTGATATCCGTCACACGCAGCATTTTAATGCCATGGCTCAGCAGCAGCTTTTCAACATAATCCCGTTTATGCGCAAAACGCTGATGCGGCCCGACAGTATAATCACGGCCGGCAAAATCCTTGTCAGCCAGCGTTTCGCTTGAAAATGCGAAAATACCGTTGCGGTTCAAATTCAACGGGATTTTTGAGAAAAACGACTCCAGCTCACCCATATATGGCAGCACATCCGTAGCGATAATAATGTCCCATGCCGGTGCGGTTGTCTGGTCAAGGAAATTCACAACTTCGCCGACATAGAGCGCATTATAATCGCCTTTTTCATCCGCAATCGCGATCATGTTTTCAGCGATATCAACGCCGGTGCGATGCTCGGTCATTTCGAACAAGGCATCCGCACCAAGACCGGTGCCACAGCCCAGATCGAGCATACGGGCATAATGTGCATCAGGATCAATTTCTTCCAGCTGGTCGGCCAGCTGCAGCGGCACATCATAACCCAGCTCGTCTACGAGGATCGTGTCAAACATCTCTGCATGCTGATCGAACAAAGTGGCGACATAGGCCGGAGGCGCGCTCACAGGCACAGCGCCTCGTCCCATACTGGCCAGTCTTACAGCAGCGCCGCCATGGTCTGCCGGATCAATCTCCAGCGCCTTTTGATAGGCTTTTGCAGCACCGTCAAAATCACCGGATTTTTCCAGTTTCAGTGCTTCATTATAGGCTTGTTCCAGCGCGTCTTCATCAAATATCGGCGTCTCAGACATGTTTTATAACTTTCTGTATTTAGGAATACGCTGCACAAATACCGGAACTGTTGCGCTGCTTATACGTTGATCCGGTGAAGTCATTTCACATCACACCCTCAAGGGAGATTATCATGAACAGCACAACAGATAAAATCAAAGGCCTTGCTAACGAAGCCGCCGGTAATGTCAAGCAGGCAGTTGGCAAGGCTACCGGTTCTGCAAAATTAGAGGCTGAAGGCCGTGCACAGGAACTGAAAGGTGAAGCCCAGCAGGCCAAAGGCAAAGCTAAAGATACAATCAAAAAATTCGTCGATAAGGCTTAATGGCTACGCATAAATTATCAATATATATCATAAACTTAAAGAGAAGAGGGTGATGCACCCTCTTCTCTTGTACTGTCAAAGTCCCTGCTCTGCCTGACTGCTTTCAAGCGCATCCGCCTGTGCCGCATATCTTCTGGCAAGCACAGCACAAGCCATCAGCTGTATCTGATGAAAAATCATTAATGGCAGTACAATTCCGCCCACCATCGCAGCCGGAAAGATCACGCTGGCCATTGGTGCGCCGCTGGCAAGGCTCTTTTTAGACCCGCAGAAAATGATTGTAATCCGGTCTGCACGCGAGAAGCCAAGCATTTTAGCAATGAAGCCGGTAAACCACAGAATGAAGGCCAGCAGACCGATATTCACGGCAATCATAATTGCCAGATCATGACCGGAAACTTCCGTCCACAATCCCTGTACCATCGCTTCACTGAAAGCGAGATAAACGACCATCACGATAGAACCGCGATCGACAAGCCCCAGCGCTTTATTATGGCGGCGTATAAAATGTCCGATCCACGGCTGCAAAATCTGTCCGGCAACAAAAGGAACCAGCAATTGCAGCAGGATGGACTCTAATGCATCAAGCGAAATGCCCGCCTCACCCTGTGTTGTGAACAGCAATCCGACCAGCAGCGGCGTCAGAAACATGCCGAGAATATTGGATGCGGAAGCAGAAACAATCGCGGCCGGTACATTGCCTTTGGCGATGGAGGTGAACGCGATGGATGACTGAACAGTAGATGGCAGAACGCAGAGAAACAGAATTCCCGCATAAAATGCCGAATTAGCGAAACCCGGAATAGCCCAGCCAAGTGAAAGCCCGATCAGCGGGAATATAACAAAAGTGACCGCCAATACGACGAGATGTAGCCGCCAGTGCACAATGCCCTGCACAACGGCTTGCTGCGATAATCTTGCCCCATGCAAGAAGAACAGCAATCCGATTGCAAATTTTGTCGCCAGCCCGAACCAGTAAGCAGCCTCACCTTTGACGGGTAAGAGCGAAGCGACCAGAATAGCCAGAATGAGAGTCGAGATAAATTTATCGGGAAGAAAACGCATATATCCAAACTCATTTCCGTATTCTGAATCTAATGTAATCAATTAAAATAATGACATATATCATTATAATTAAATGATTTTACGGCAGATATAATTGTTGCTTTGCACCATCAGAGTGATGCAAAGCAAATATCTTTCAGGCAATTTTAATCCGCATATCCGTTGGGATTTTTTGACTGCCAGTTCCACATATCGGCGCACATTTCACGCAGAGTTTTCTTGGCACTCCAGCCAAGCAGTTCTTTGGCATGAGCAGGGTCCGCATAGCAAGATGCAACATCGCCGGGACGGCGCGGTGCAATTTCATAGCGGATCTGCTGGTTGGAAACATGCTCAAAGGCTTTGATAACATCGAGCACGCTATAGCCCTCACCTGTGCCGAGATTGATAGCCATGCATTTTGGCTCATCCAGCTTTGCAAGCGCTCTGAGATGCCCTTCGGCAAGATCGGTCACATGGATATAATCACGAACACCGGTACCGTCCGGTGTCGGATAATCATTACCCCAAATGCTCAGTTTTTCGCGGCGGCCGGTGGCAACCTGCGCAATAATCGGCATCAGATTATTCGGAATACCCTTCGGATCCTCGCCGATCAGCCCGCTTTCATGTGCGCCGACAGGATTGAAATAGCGCAGAATGGCAATGCTCCATTCAGGATCACTATTATAGAGATCGCGCAGCATTTCCTCGATCATCAGCTTGGTGCGGCCATAAGGGTTGGTCGCGGATAGCGGATGGTTTTCATCCAGCGGCAGATGCTGCGGATCACCATAAACAGTGGCTGAGGAAGAAAAGACCAGCTTTTTCACGCCGGTACTGCGCATGGCCTGCAGCAGGCGCAAAGTGCCGAGCATATTGCAGTCATAATAATAAAGCGGCTTCTGGGTCGATTCACCGACAGCTTTCAAACCGGCAAAATGGATCACCGATGTACACTGATAGGTCTGAATGACTTTCTGGAGAAACTCGCGGTCACGGATATCGCCGGTTTCGCGCTTCGGCATTCTTCCGGTGATCTGCTCAATACGCTGAAAAACTTCCGGATGGCTGTTGTCGAAATTATCAACCACGACCACATCATGGCCGGTTTCAAGCAGGCGAACGCAAGTATGCGAGCCAATATAGCCGGCACCGCCGGTTACCAGAATTGTCATTCGTCTCTCGTTGATTTGTTTACAGACGGTTTTCTTGTGCCCAATTTTATGGCACCAGTAGGTTTAAATTGCCATATCATAAACCGGAATTATTTCCGGTCGCTGTTGAGACAGGAACCAGACATGCAGCCTTCCCGCGATATTCAGACCCTTTTAGACATTATGGTGGCGCTGCGTGATCCTGAAACCGGCTGCCCGTGGGATGTGGAGCAGGATTTCAGCACTATTGCGCCTTACACGCTTGAAGAAGCCTATGAAGTCATTGATGCCATTGAGCGCGATGATATGGACGACCTGCGTGAAGAGCTTGGTGATCTGCTGCTGCAAGTAGTGTTCCATTCCCGTATTTCCGAAGAAAAAGGCGGTTTTGATTTTGGTCATGTTGTGGAAGCAGTGACCAACAAAATGATCCGTCGCCATCCGCATGTCTTTGGCGATGACGAGGCGCGCTCGGCTGGTATGGCCAAAGGGTCATGGAACCGCATCAAACAGATTGAAAAAGATGAGCGCATTGCCCGCCGCACCGCGCTTGGTCTTGAAACCACTGAGAAAAAAGGCTTTCTCGATGACGTGCCCACTTATCTGCCTTCATTGGTCAGCGCGCTGAAATATCAGCAGAAAGCTGCGCGCGTCGGTTTTGACTGGGCGGAAGCAGCACCTATTCTGGATAAGGTTGCGGAAGAAACGCAGGAACTGCGTCAGGCGATGGACAATCAGGACAAGGCCAATATTGCGGAAGAATATGGTGATCTGCTGTTCGCCATGGTCAATCTCGGGCGCCATCTTGAACTGGAGCCGGAAATGGCGCTGCGCGCAGCCAATGAGAAATTCAAACGCCGCTTTCACTTCATTGAAGACGAACTGAACAGTGACAGTCATTCGCTGGAAGCTGCCACTCTCGATGAGATGGAAGCACTCTGGAATAAAGCGAAACAGGCCGGAAAGTAAGATTTACAATTCTCCGGCCTGCCCCCAGATTATGGAACAGATTATTCGCCCCATTTGGGGCGGAACATCTGATAAACCGTGTCGGTTGTGGCGAAATCCATATAGCCAAGACGGGTTACCGGTCTGGATTTGCTGATATCAATCAGACCATCGGTGAGAATAGCCTCATCAATATGCACACCGACCACCTCGCCGATCACCATATAGGAATCCGTCAGCTGGCCATCCCTGCCCTGTAACTGCCGAATATCCACGGCAACGCATTCCAGCGATGCATAGGCCTCCGCTACACGCGGCGCAGCAATTTGCTCACAGGCAGCAGCAGTCAGGCCTGCATAGTCGAACTCGCTGGCACCGCGCGGCGCATTGACGGATGTTGCATTCATCTGTTTTGCCAGATGTTCACCGACCATATTGGCCGTAAATTCCCGTGTTTCCTCAATGAAAGCCACACTGTCCTTGTAGCCTGACGAACTGAACATCAGCAAAGGCGGCGTATCG
Organism: Pseudochrobactrum sp. XF203; assembly: GCF_020341615.1. Lineage (NCBI taxonomy): Bacteria > Pseudomonadati > Pseudomonadota > Alphaproteobacteria > Hyphomicrobiales > Brucellaceae > Pseudochrobactrum > Pseudochrobactrum sp. XF203. Next base: position 1,597,455 of record NZ_CP084392.1, read on the forward strand.
CAGACAATGTTGAAAAAGGAATAGGGGGCGAGGTTCAAAGCCCCCTCTTTCGAGCGCGTGCCGATCCAGCCGATCGGACGCGGCGCAACAATGGCCTTAAGCGGATTATGCGGCAGGCCATGGCCGTTTTGCGGTTCATAAAACATCAAATTACTCTGCTTTTCCGTTCCGGCAAGCCGGTTCAGCCCTGATATGGCCCGCTATAATCCGAAACAATTGCCTGCAACTCAGGACGCGGACGATCCGGCGCCGGAGCTTTAGGCGTACCCAAATGCACAAAACCGGCTACTTTTTCATGGGGCGCAACTCCGAGCAGGCGTTTGCCCTCCTCATCATCGGAATACCAGTTGGTAATCCAGTTGCTGCCATAGCCCAGTGCATTGGCAGCATTGCAAAGCTGCATCGCCGCAGCACCAGATGACAAGAACTGCTCCCATTCAGGAATACGGTCTGTATCACGCGGGCTGCAGATAATACCGATAACAAGCGGCGCACGGGAAAAGCGTTTCAGCTCTTTCTCACGGTGGCTGTCGTTAAATTCTTCATTCTGCTGCTGTGCGCGCTGTGCTGCACGCTCTGCCAGCATTTCACCAATCTGGATGCGGGCATCGCCGCGATAAATAATAAAGCGCCACGGATTGAGCTTACCGTGATCCGGCACGCGGGAGGCAATGGTCAGGATCTGCGCCAGTTCATCAGCCGATGGTGCAGGCTCAATCAGGCCGACAATCGGTGTGGAGCTGCGGGTTTTCAAAAAATCAATGAGATCTGACACGTTACTTCCTGCCTGTTCTGTTCGATTCCGTCATTATGACCGTCTTTATTGCCAATTCTGCTCTGCAATGACAGAGCGCATATGCAGTAATATGTGTTTATAATGCAAACGGGCGATATTTTGCTGGGCGCAGCCTTGAAAATGCCTTTACACTGCGGTCAAACAATAAAGACTTGAGACTTGGAAATTCAAATGAGTACCGGCTTATGAAATTCAGCCCTGTTCTGCACGCCAGAAACTTATCAGCCAAGAACACACGGCGTGTAAAGCAATGCCGCTATCTCTGCGCTTTTGCATTGGTTTCGACGGGTCTGATGATCGGTGGTTCAGCGTCAGCTCAGGAACTGCCTCAACCGCAGGACGGTTTTTCCATGCGCGTTGTGCCGGGCGCACAATTCGACAAGCTGCAACTACCTAAAATTTCAGTGCCTGAAGGCGGAACACCGGACAACACACCGCCGACCGGTGCAATTATGTCGCCGGCAACTCCGGCAGCAGGCATCACACCTTACGCTGATCCGCGCAGCCTGCAGAACTCACCGCTGGCCAATCAGAATGAGTTGCTGCTGGAAGCACAGCTGACAGCGGACGGTCCTGCTCTGAGCCAGGGGCTGGTATGGCGTGTATTCTCGCCGGAACCGGATGGTGAAGACAAGCTGCCGTTGATTGCAACAGCAACAGGCGGCACTGCCAGCTTTTCACTGCCGGAAGGCAGCTATCTCGTGCATGTCAGCTTTGGCCGCGCCGGAGCCACCAAGCGCATTACTGTGCGCAATGCCAGTCGCCATGAAAAACTGATCCTTGATGCAGGCGGTCTGAAACTCAGTGCCAAACTGCCGGACGGTAAGGAAATTTCTGACAAGTTCCTGCGCTTCTCGATTTATGAAAATGACGATGAAGGCAATGAGCGCTCGCTGATCGTACCGAATATCAAACCGGATACGGTAGTGCGCCTCAATAGCGGCACCTATCACGTGGTTTCCAATTACGGCAATGCCAATGCCGTAATCCGCGCTGAAATTGTGGTCAGCGCCGGTAAGCTGACGGAGGCAACTGTTGAGCATAATGCGGCGGAAGTCACCCTGAAATTGCTGCGTGATGTCGGTGGGGAAGCGCTTGCCGATACATCATGGAATATCGTCAATACCAATGGTGATATCGTCTATGAAAGTGTCAGCGCCTATGCATCGCTGGTGCTTGCATCCGGTGATTATATCGCTGTGGCCAAAAACAAAGACCGTCTCTATCAGCGTGAATTTACAGTAGAATCCGGTAAAAACGAAGATGTCGACGTGTTTGCCAAAGCCGAGAATGAAGTCGACAGCGATCAGGTTGATTAAAACATTTCCCAAAAATGGAAAATGCTCTGAAGTATCATTGTCATTTCCAAACTAATTTCACACAGCAGTAAAAAACCTGCAATCATCTGATTGCAGGTTTTTCTATTTATAACAATGTGTTGTCTATATTTATTAATGCAAAAAATTCAATCAAATACCCGCGCCCTGACTGAAACCCTGACCTTCATGGGTCAGCGTATTCACGAAACGGCGGGTACGATCTTCTTTCGGTGAGCGGAAGATTGCCTGCGCGGTGCCGCGCTCAACAATCACACCATTATCGATAAACAGCACATCCTCGGCAATTCTCGATGCCAGCCGCAGATCATGGGTCACCATAATCATTGTGGTGCCTTCTTTGGCCAACTGCGCCAGCACATCCACCACTTCACCGGACAATTCCGGATCAAGCGCTGAAGTCGGCTCGTCGCAGAGCAGAATTTTAGGCGACGGAGCCAATGCACGGGCAATCGCCACACGCTGTTGCTGACCACCGGAGAGGGTTGCAGGCCATGCATCAGCCTTTTGCGACAGGCCGACCTTTTCGAGCAATTGTTTTGCCCGTTCCCTCGCCTTTTCCTTTGGCCATTTCTGAACCGTAATCAGACCTTCAGTGATGTTCTCGGTGACTGTGCGATGCGGAAACAGCTGAAAATTCTGAAAGACCATGCCGGAATGACGGCGGATCAGGTGGATTTCTTTCTGGCTGACTTTGCGTTCAGGAGAAAAACTCAGCCTGTCACCCGCAATTTCAATATCACCGGAAGTCGGTACTTCCAGCAGATTGAGACAGCGCAGCAGCGTGCTTTTACCGGCACCGGACGGCCCGATAAAGGCTGTCACACTGCCCTCGGCAATCGACAGGGATATATTGTCGAGCACGGTATGGTCGCCGAATTTTTTTACGATATTTTTGAGTTCGATCATCATGAACGGACCTCCAGAAAGCCGCCATAACGCTTCAGACGTGCTTCCAGACGGGTTTGCAGATAAGACAACACAGAGCTGAGTGCCAGATAAAGCAGCGCGGCTTCCACATAAAGGATCAGCGGCTCATAGGTAACCGCAACGATACGCTGCGCCACCTGAAACATTTCAGGCACGGTAATTGCGGCGGCCAGAGATGTGTCTTTAACCAGAGAAATAAAGCTGTTGGACAGTGGCGGCACGGCATTGGGCGCAGCTTGCGGCAGGATCGTGCGGCGCATCGCCTGCCCCCAGCTCATGCCTGTTGCATAGGCTGCTTCCCACTGCCCTTTCGGCACAGCGACAATCACGCCGCGGAAAATTTCAGAGGAATAAGCACCGATGCTTAAAGTAAAGCCGATCAGCGCTGCCGGAAATGCATCCAGCGTAATACCGACACTCGGCAATCCGTAAAAGATCAGGAACAGCTGCACCAGCAGCGGTGTGCCGCGGATCAGCCAGACATAAAAATTGACGATTGCTGCAACGGGACGAGGCGCGAACAATCGGGTCAGAGCCACAAAAAGACCGAGTGTTGTGCCGAACAGAAATGACAATAATGTCAGCGGAATAGTGAAAACCAGAGCTGCCCACAACAGCGGCCCCAAAGATTCAAGCATAAGCGATAAAACGTCAGACATTGAATGCGTCCCCGTCATAATTGTTTCCCCTCAGACGGAATTGCTGAGGCTGAAAATGGTTCCTGCCCCCGTTGCCTGCGCAACGGAAAACCGGCGATAATATATCGCCGGTATCAAAGTTCCGGGAGGATAACTTATTTAGAGACGTCTGCGCCGAAATATTTTTCGGAGATTTTGGCATAAGTGCCATCGGTTTTGATCTGCTCAAGCGCTTTGTTGACTTCGGCAAGCAGATCTTCCTCGCCTTTGCGCAGCAACACGCCGGAACGATCAGCATTTTCAAGCTCGGCAGCAACTTCCAGCGGCACATCAGGTTTCTGTTTTTTGAAGTCGAGGAAGGACAGGCTGGCATTCACGGTTGCTTCCGCACGGCCGCTCAGCACCAGCTGAACCGACTGGTCAAAACCGTCATTGGCAACAATTTCCGCACCATATTCACGGGCAATTTTACCATAGTTGCTGCTCAACGATTGTGCGGCTTTGCGGCCCTTCAGGTCTTCAAATTTCTTGATATCCGTATTGCCGGTTTTCACAATCAGCACAGCTTTTGAAGCAATATAAGGCTCGGAGAAATTATATTTCTTCTGGCGCTCCGGCGTAATGCCGACCTGATTGATAACCGCATCATAACGGTTTGCATCGAGACCGGCGATCAGGCCGTCCCATTTGCCTTCAAGGAATTTGGCTTCAACGCCGAGACGCTTGGCAATTTCCTGACCGATTTCCACGTCAAAACCGACCAGCTTGCCGTCTTTATCATGATAGGTAAACGGCGCGTAAGTGCCCTCTGTACCGATCTTGAGAACGCCTTCCGCTTTGATGCGATCCAGAGCAGCATCAGCGAAAGACTGGCTGGTCATAACGCCCGAAGCCAGAACAGCTGACTGCAACACACCAACTGCAAGAATAGACTTAAACCAGCTCATATACCTTGTCCTTTTAAACGCAACCTTTTCACTGAAAAGGTTATTCTCATCTTATAAAAGCTTTCCGGGCGGAGCTGCTGTGGTGCAGTCCGTGTTGCGAATAAGATGTCACGGCCACTCAAACCATCACAGATATAATTCCACGTCCTGCAATTTATTATGCAAAAATAAATTCCTAATTTTGTCCTATTGTAGAATTTTATACCAATCAAAATCTTCAGGCTGACAGAATGAAAAAACACATTCTACAGAAACGCTTATTCTGCCCACTGATTTTCTGAATAATGCATGAACCGCTGTTTTGTTGCCTGATAGACGAAGATTTTTGCTCAAATCAGACTATATTGCAGAAAATCATTCATCCAGGCTTCATATTTGCGTCGCTATAAGAAGCTGTCGCTTGTCTGAAGTTCCTTTTAACACTGCCCTCAGGAATTTTTCTCATGTCCGCAGAAACTACCCCGACAAACCGTATCCGCATTGCAGCTGCAATTCTGATGGCACCGGACAACCGGATTTTGCTGGTACGCAAAGCGGGTACAACCGCATTCATGCAGGCAGGCGGTAAGATTGAAAACGGAGAAACGCCGGTCGCAGCATTGCAGCGTGAGCTTAGTGAAGAACTGGGACTGACGGTCAATCAGGATCAGGCGCATTATCTCGGGGCCTTCTCGGCACCGGCTGCAAATGAACCGGGCTATACGGTTGAGGCTGAGGTCTTTCGCATTGCCCTCACCCAGCCGGTCGCCAAGGCCGCAGAAATTGAAGAAATTGTCTGGGTTGATCCGCTGCAAAAAGTGGAACTGCCGCTGGCACCTTTGACGGAGAATTATTTGCTGCCGCTATGCAAGGAATTTATGCCTGTCGCAAAACTATAATCAGATTGCCTGCTTTTAGCCTAAAAACATCCGTAATTCATTGAAATATAGCAGTTAAACCGATTTCATTATCAGGAGAAACTATGACACACCGTAAAACAGCCGCCCTTTTCGCTTCAGCATTTCTTGCGGTTTCTTTTGCCAGTGCGCTTTCGCAACCGGCCTTTGCACAGGAGAAAAATGTGTCAGAAAAACAGCAGGCATTCATTGTCATCACCGGTGAAGGTGAAGCTCAGGCCGCTCCGGATATGGCTATTCTCGACCTGACCGTCTTGCGGGAAGCTAAAACCGCCCGTGAAGCGATGACCGACAACAATAAGGCAATGTCTCAGGTACTGGCTGCGATGAAAGAAGCCGGTATTGAAGACCGTGATCTGCAAACCTCCGGTGTCAATATTCAGCCGACCTACACTTATCCGAGCGATAAAAACGGCCTGAAAGCACCAAAAATCATCGGCTATAACGTAACCAACGGTCTGACCGTGCGTGTGCGTGATCTCGATAAAGTCGGCGATCTGCTAGATAAATCCATTGATCTCGGCGTCAACCAGAGCGGCGGCCTGCGTTTCGTCAATGATGATCCGTCAAAAGTGCTGATGGATGCCCGTAAAAAAGCCATGGAAAATGCCATGGAAAAGGCAAAAGTTCTGACCGAAACTGCCGGTGCAAAACTCGGTCGCGTGCTTGAAATCACCGAATATGGCAATAATCCGCGCCCGATGCCGATGGCACGCACCAAAATGGTCGCAATGGCTCAGGAAGCAATGGCTGATTCAGTACCGGTTTCAGCCGGTGAAAACAGCTACAATGTGAATGTGACCGTAAAGTTCGAAATCACACAATAAGCGAACCGGCCATATAATAATCAGAACCCTGCCCTTGCGGCAGGGTTTTTTATTATGCGCGGGCTTGTACGGGAAAATCGCGCCGTGTCATTCCAAGCGGTCAAGGAAATAGGCGAATTCTGTATTTTCGACATTTTGCGCCCCGTTTTCATGGAAAAACTGAATATGCGGCCCTTCATTATGATGTTTGTGCTGATGTTCCTGAGACGCCCAGTGCTCTATGAAAACAAAGCGGGACGGGTCGGTACGATCAATGAATAGATCATAGCTGATATTCCCCTCTTCTTTGCGTGACTGATCGACAATCGCCTTAAGATCGCGCCGTAATGTTCCTTCTTTACCCGCCTTGGCGCGCAGGCTGACAACAACGAAGAGATCGCCCATAAACATGCTCCTCTCATTTGAAATCCTTGCCTGTTCAATCCGGACAGAGCATTTCCAATGGTTCAGAATAAACCGGAAATGTTCTGCCCGCATTGGAAGCAAAGCTTACTCGGCTTTGTCGTAGGAGAACTGAATACCGGCGGTACCGCCGGTCTGGATGAACAGATCCATAAATTGCGGAACTGTTTCCTTGCGCTGCCAGTCACGCTGCAATTCGCAGAACAGCTGAACCACGCTGATCATCTTGCCGCCCGCCTGTTCAATGCGCCGCAATGCAGCTTCATGCGCCTGTACCGAAGTACCGCCCACAGCATCAGCCACGACATAGACTTCATAGCCTTCAGCTAGCGCATCAATCGCCGGAAATGTCAGACAGGCCTCAGTCCAGAGCGCTGTCATAATCAGTTTTTTGCGTCCGGCCTGCTCTACGGCTTTACGGAATTCAACATCCTCCCATGAATTGATTGTGGTGCGGTCAATCGTCGGAATCCCTTCAAGGGCTTTGCGGACTTGCGGAATAGGAGGCTTATTGAGACCGGTTTTTACATTCACGGTTGAGTGAATAATCGGCAAATCATAAACGCGTGCAGCTCTGGATGCGCCAACGATATGATTGATAAGCAATTGTCTGTCCATGGAGGCAATGGAGTTCACCTGCACAGGCTGGTAATCAATAATGATAAAGGCTGAGTTTTTAGGGCTGAGCAGCCGGTCTTTTACAGGATCACGAATGGGTTCGCTTGTCATTGCATAGTCTCCTCGAACACAGGGAAAACAATTCCACAACGTTCCGAACCGAAAGCATCAAAACCTCAGCCGAAACGCAATTCTGATTTAATTTCAAGCAGATAAGATGATAGTTACTTGCGGGTGACGAAATTTACCGACCGTTGTTTTTTGAAAAAACAACAACGCGGTGAAATAGTAACATCGGCGCCTTTATTAGAAAAGATTTGAATACTGAAACGCAGCATTCTATATTTGCAACGATGCAGAACCTGAACGACTTGTTCTATTTTGTCCAAGTGGTCACGCACGGCGGCTATGCTGCTGCGGCACGGATAACGGGCGTGCAAAAATCGACCTTAAGCAGGCACATCACCAATCTGGAAGAGTTTTTGCAGGCAACGCTGATCTACCGGTCAAGCCGCCGTTTTGCACTCACTGAGGTCGGGGCTGAATATTACCGCCAATGTCTTGTTGTGCTCGAAAATATTGAGGCTGCACAGCGGATCATCGACCGCAATTACGAGGAGCCAAACGGCACCATCCGCATTGTCTGCCCCGTCGGGCCGCTCAATTATAAAATCAGCGATTTGATTACAGAATTCATGCAGCACTTTCCCAAGGTTGATGTGCATCTCAAATGCATGAACAGAAATGTAGATGTGATCGGCGAAGGATATGATCTCGTTATTCGCGAGGACAATAACGGATATCAGGAGAATAATGCGCTTGTGACCCGTGTGATTGGTGCAAATCCGCAATATCTCGTCGCCGGCAAGGATTTATTCAGCAATGCGTCTCCGCCGGCAGAACCGAAAGATCTCGCAGGATTTCCGACCCTTGCTTTTGGCTTTCCCAAAATTGAACGTGCTGTCAGCGCCGGCCGTCCTCACTATGAATGGTCATTCCGTGATGAACGCGGTCGTGCGCAGCGCATCAGACATGTGCCGCGACTGATAACAGACAGCCATGAAACATTGCGCAATGCAGTGATACGCGGTCTGGGTATCGCACAATTACCGCTCTGGATTGTTAGCGGGGATATAAAAACAGGACAGCTGATACAGTTGTTTCCCGATTACCGACTTAATGAGCCGGTAATTCATGCTGTATATCCCTCAACCAAAGCGCAGGCACCCAATATCCGTGCTCTTGTTGGTTATCTGTCAGAGTCACTGAGCCTGAGCCGGCAATAAAAACCGTTTATGGTTTCTTCAGGTTCTGTTGCTGTTGGCTATAGGCACGTTTGGCTTCAATCAGCAGGTCTTTCTTGGTGTCACTTGCAAAATTCAGCACCCGCTCAACCGTGCTATCACCGAGTTTCAGCACATCCACATCCAGATAATTGCCGGAACCTGCGGTTAGTTTGGCGATAATCATCTCGGGATTACCGTCGCCGGTAATATCCGCAAAACTGACACGCGGCTCGCCCTTGTCACCAAAAACAGAGCCGTCGCGTGCAAAAATTCCGCCGCCAAGATAGTCAATCAGCCCGTCATCTTTATAGAGCGCAACCGTGTAACTGCCGATAGATGCAGGTTCCAGATCACCTTCTGAAATCACTGCAATCCGTTTATCCGGCAGTGGCATCATCACCGCATTTCTGGCGGATGCAGGCGCAACCAGCAGTGTTGAGACCAGAGCTGCGGCTAAAATCTGCTTTGAATATTGCATTGTTTTTTCCTGACATCTTTGAAAAATCTTTAAACAATTTCCCAAAGATGCCCGCACAATAAGACTTTCCTGTGATGCATCACTGCTTGAGTGCCGCCCTTTCCTCTTCCGCTGACAGCGGCGCACCGGCCTGAATGGACTGCAAATAAATATCGACAGTTTCCTGTGCTGAGGCAGGGATATAATTTTGCGTATCCTGCTGTGAAGCCAGAGCAAAACGCAATTTCCAATCTTCCTGTTCAAGACAAGACACAGCCACATAGCCGGACTGCCCCGCGCTGTTCAGACGAAACTCACGGCAGAGATGATTTTCCCCGTCACGGAAGCTGGCAATCACCTGCATTGAGGCATTCTGCTCAGCCAGATTGACAGTCTCGCCGGAAGCCACTTTATGCAATTGCGCCTGCACGGCAGATGCTGTGAGCGAAGCAAGACCTGCGCCTTCAGGCTGCGCATTTTGCAGGCCGCTTTGCCCCATGAAATAACCGCTGAAACCGGTAACCGCAGCCAGCAAAACAGCTGCAGCGGCTGCCGACCAGTTGGCTGCAAAAAGCGGTTTGCGCGGCTTTGCACGAAACGGAACAATGACATTCTCGTGCTCTGCATCCGCTGAAACCGGCTCTGCCACTTCAGCAGTTTTCTGCTGTTTTTCCTGCTCATGGCGTGCAACCATGCCCTGCACAGCAGCCATTAATGCCTCCGGCACAGGCTCATCCAGCATCGGCCGCAAAGCGTCCTGTGCAGCCGCGCGGGTTTCCATAAACAGCGCCACGCGCGCGATCAGCGCATCGTCATGCTCCATAGCGGCTTCAATACGCGCCGTTGTCTCTTCATCCAGCTCGCCATCGGCAAAGGCCATCAGCTCTTCATCGCTGAAATCTTTATGCGGTTGGGATTGTGTCATTGATTACCGCCTTTCACAGGGGATAAACGCATGGGATCCTTGTCTATTCCCGTTCGTTCAGCAAGATTTTTCCGCGCTCTCGCCAGCCTGCTCATCACAGTACCTATCGGTATCTCAAGCAGCTCCGCAGTCTCCTTGTATGAAAGCTCTTCCACACAGACCATAAGCAGCACCTCGCGCTGCTCGTCAGGCAAATGCCCGATTGCTTCCGACACATTTTGCAGGGTCATACGGGCAATAGCCGCATCTTCACCTGATGGTGTACTGATATCTTCATGATTGGCAATATCATCGCTGATACCGGCAGTTTTCTGCCTGCGTAATGTATCAATCCAGATATTGCGCAGGATGCGGAACATCCATGCATCAAAGCGTGTGCCGGGCTGAAAACTGTGTTCTGCGGCCAGTGCTTTTTCACAGGCGGCCTGCACCAGATCGTCCGCTAACTCGCGGGAGCGGCACAAAGCGATAGCAAAACGGCGTAAATTCGGTAAAAAACCTATTAAACGCTGTGAAAAACTTAGTCCGTCATCTGTCATAAGAGGATTCTGTCCGAAAAATCGAATAAAACACCGAGCCATACGTTCTGCATTTGGGCAATCTTACGATAAAGCCCATCAACAGAAAACTGGAACAGATCAATGTTAAATTGTCTATACAGGCATACCGGCAGGCTTCTCCGCTCTGCCAGTCTTTTATTTGTTGCGACGGGTATTGTAACAACCGCTCCGTCGCTGATGCTTTCCGCTGAGTTCTCTGTCGTCAGTGCCGCTTATGCAGATGATGATGACGGTGATGGTGGCAGCAGTGATGATGACGGAGGATCCGGTAATAGCGGGCGCTCCGGCAGTGACGGCGGCAAACGCTTTCGCGGGCCGCAGACGCTGATGGACTATCTGGACAACCGCCGCCAGATACAGGCGCCCAGAACCCGCAGCACGGTAAAGAAACGTCAACAGGCAGCACCTGTTTACGAGCCCCGCAGACTTGTGGCACTCGGTCTCAGCGATGAGAATATTGCACAATTACAGCAACAGGGTTTCTCTGTGGCTGACAGAGTGGAAATGCGCCTGACAGGAGCACAGCTCACGCGCCTGCAAATACCGACAAAAATGTCATTGCAAACTGCACGCCAGCGGGTATCCGCGCTCGTGCCGGATGCGGTGGTTGATTTCAACCATTATTACCAACCGGAACAGACAACCGCCTCGAAAACGGAAGCAAAACCGGCTCCCGCAGCCTGCAACGGCACAGACTGCACGCTGATGCGTGATCTGATCGGCTGGAATGAGCCGAAAGCCGGTGCCGCAACCTGCACCACACTGCCAAAGATCGGCCTGATTGATACGGCAGTTAATCCGGATCATGAATCGCTCAAACAGGCGCGTCTGGAAATCATCCGCCTCAGTGATGATGAGCTACCGCAATCAGGCACGCAGCATGGTACAGCCGTTGCGGCTCTGCTTGTCGGCACTGAAAACAGCCGTGCACCGGGCTTGCTTCCGCAGGCAGAACTAATTGCAGTGGATGTGTTTCACGGCACCAAAGGCGATAATAACCGTGCCACAACCTATGACCTGATCCGCGCAATTGATCTTCTGGCGGAAAAACAGGTGCCACTCATCAATATGAGCCTTTCAGGACCGGATAATTTATTGCTGCAAAAGGCCGTAGAGGCGGCGGCACAACGTAAAATAACACTGGTTGCAGCTGCGGGCAATGAAGGCCCTCATGCCAAACCGGTTTATCCTGCCGCCTATCAGAATGTGATTGCGGTAACCGCGGTTGACCGCAACGGCAATCCTTACAGGCGCGCTGTGCGCGGCGAGCATATTGATCTGGCTGCACCGGGTGTGGGTGTCTGGACGGCAGCCTCCATATCCGGCGCACGGCAAAAGACCGGCACATCTTTTGCAGCACCATTTGTCACTGCCGCAGCAGCAAGGCTGAAAGCTGAAAAGCCCGATCTGGATAACCGGCAAATTGCGGAAGAACTGAGCCGTCAGGCCAAAGATATGGGAAAACCCGGTCATGACCCTGTCTTCGGCTGGGGGCTGATTAATGCGCAGGCTCTTTGCACCAGCTAATAAAAATTAAGCCCTGCAATGGATATTGCAGGGCTTATAATTAAGGCGCTTGTTTTGTTCAGGCGGCCATCCGATGGTTCATCATCATACCGATCATCACCATACGTACGGCATCTTCCGAGGCATGTGCCAATAATTTAGGGGCGGCATCAATCGCATCCTCCAGTGAGCAGGGGCGGCTCAGGATAGATGCGAAAGCATCAATACCGTGATCGAGATTGAGGCGTACGCCCTTCCCGATTGTACCCGCCAGCGCGATCACCGGAGTACCGCGTTTTTTGGCGCGTAAGGCCACCTCTGCAGGGACTTTGCCGAATGGTGTCTGCCCGTCCAGACTGCCTTCAGCTGTAATCACCAGATCAGCATCCGTCAGATAACGATCAAGATCGAGATATTGCATAACGATCTCATAGCGCGGATGCAGCTTGCCGCAGAGCAGACCCAGCACCGCAGCACCCAAGCCGCCGGAAGCCCCTGCCCCTTGCGCCGCGCCAACATCTATACCGGTCGCCAGACCGATGTGATGCGCATAATTTTCCATAGCATGGGCCAGTATTTCCACCTGCTCCGGCGTAGCGCCTTTCTGCGGGCCAAAAACACGAGCCACGCCACGCTCTCCCAGCAACATATTATGCCAGTTCACAGCCGCATCAATCTGCACAGTTTCAAGACGCGGATCGCGATTGCTGATATCAATTGCGGCAAGTTTGCCAAGAGCAGCGCCACCGGCATCCAGCACGAGCCCTGCACTGTCGAGCAGTTTAATACCGAGCGCCTGCGCCATACCTGCGCCGCCGTCATTAATACCGCTGTCACCGCAGCCCAGCAGAATGCGCTCGGCACCGGCATCCAGTGCAGCTTTGACCAGTTCACCGACACCATAACTGGTGGTCAGGCACGGGTTGCGCTGGTCACGGGGCACGAGGCTCAGCCCTGCGGCCGAGGCCATTTCCAGAACGGCCGTGCGCTTGGCGCCACCATTGGCACCGCGTGTGCCCAGAAATCCGAAATGTGCTTTCACCGGCAGACCGACAGGGCCCGTTACCATTACCTCATGCAATGTACCTTGCGTGGCATTAATCAGCGCTTTGGTAAAACCTTCGCCACCGTCTGCCATCGGCGCTTTAATAATATGTGCATCCGGCACAGCCCGTCGAATGCCTTTCTCAATCGCATCTGCAGCTTCGTCCGCGGACAGGCTTTCTTTGAAACCTGATGGGGCAACCAGAACAGTGATAGACATTGTGACAGTTTCCTTTGCAAATTGTGACAATTGAATTGCAAGGGAAGAACGGGGGCTGACGCGGTTTATTCCGCAAAATTTTATTTATTTTCAAAAAACATAAAAAAAGCCCCGATTTTTATCGGGGCTATGTAACTCTTTGAATTATTTCAGGCTCATCCCTTGTATCGGCCATATCAGCAAGGCGAATATCATCAACAAGGCAATGAATGGCACGATCAACCAGAGTGCCAGCCGCAGCAAGTCCCGCTGGTTGAAAGGTTGCGGATCAGCTGTGCCGAACAATGTGACAGGCTTTGCGGAAACCAGCAGTGTCTGGCAAAATCCGCTGGCCAGTGTAACCACCAGAATAAGCGGCGTGACTGCAATTCCGAGACCGGCCAGCGGCAGACAAAGCGCAGGTATCAGCACAATAGCGCGGGCAGTTCGGGAATTGATGACAATATGCGCCAAGGTCGCCGTGATCGCAGCAAAACCGATAATGAGCGCCGGATAACCGGCCAGTCCGGCACCAAAAGCATTCAGCATCCGCTGTGCGATCAGTTCCGCAGTACCGGTGGTAAGCAGCGCCTCGCCGATTACCAGAGTACCGGCTAAAAATAGCAGCAGGTTCCACTCCACCAGTTTCAGTGCTTTTTTAAAGGAAACCGGTGAGAGCTTTTCAGATGTCACCAGCAATGCGGCAATCAAGGCAATCAATGGCATATCAATGCCGTGTAATGCCGTAGTGGCAAACATCACCACTGTTGCGCCGGTAATCAGCAACAGCATTTTCTGCTGGCGTGTCAGTGTTGTTTCGTCCTGCTTATCCGTCCATTGCAGCAGCGATTGCTTGCGCTCTTCAGCATTCAAAAACAGGCGCAGAATAAGCTCGCAGGCAATCAGACTGATAAGCAGTGAGAATGGCGCAGCAAAAGCAATCCAGCTGAGAAAATCCATTTCACGACCACCGGTTCGGCTGATGAAATCCGCAGCTACCAGATGTGCGCCTGCACCGGTGAGTGACGCACCGGCAGACAGCAAAATAATCGTGGGGAACAACAAGGCCAAAGCGCGGGTGAAACCGGCACTGAATGCCGTACCGGCAATTGCCATATAGACAGGCAGCAAAATTGCTGCACGTGCGGAGGTGGAAGGAATGATGAAGGCCGTCATGAAGACAAATAATGTCAGCAGATAAAATAGTGACCGGACGGATTTCAGCCTTGTCAGATTACGCAGCAGCAACTTCTCAATCAGACCCGAGGCCTGCAAGACAGCAGCAAGAATGAAGGCCGCCAGCATCAGCCAGATTATGTCTTTGCCAAGCGCCGCATAGACAGCCTCATTACTTACGGTTCCGGTAACAGCCAGTGCTATTGCCCCACTGAGCGCCACAGGTGTTTCCGGCAGATCCAGTATCACCCAGCAAACAAGCGTGACGACGAAAACCGCAACGGACACCCGCATTGGCATGGTCAGCCCGTCAATTGCTCCAAAAATCAAAAGAGCCGAAAAACCAAGGATCAGTGCCGCAATGATTTGCTTCACTTGTTTCAGCGGCATTGCAGTCACTGGCACGACAGCTTTTGATGAATTGTCAGCCAGTTTAGCCGGTGTAAGTCTTGTAATATTATGAAGTGATTGTTCTGCCATTAGCCTGAGCCCTTATATATTTCTTGTCAGGGCTAACGGCTGAGGCATGAGATTATTCCGTTTTATTTCAAAATCGCACCGGTGCAGAATCACAAGCACCGTAAAAACACAGCAATAAGCGCGGCTTATCGGCTCCAACTATATCAAAGCCTGCCCGATCTCCACCCTTTGAGAAAAAGCAATCACACATCCGCTTGCATAAATGCGGCACGATGAAAAAGATCCGACAGGGATAAGGCGGTGCGCTGTAAATCAATGATAGTAACCGCAAAGTTACGCACATAATCTGCAATCAATTCGGCCATACCCCATTGATACGAAAGATCGCTTGGGTTAGAACGGCTTTGCTTTATATCAAAAGCGACTGCGCACCCGTAGCTCAGCTGGATAGAGTGCTGCCCTCTGAAGAGTCCGAGGGTCGCGATCAAGCTCTAAAACCTTTCTATTATTTCAATACTTTAAACAAGGTGACCACGCTTTTATAGCGTCACAATTGTATTCAGGCGCATCTCCGCAACTCAGGTAGACAAGCGCAGTTACTGTCCTTGTTAAGTGCCAATATACGAGAAAGAGCTGCCCTGAAAATCAGGATGAGGCAATTTTAAAAACCTTGGTTCCCTCGATGTTCCGACGTGTTTTTCAGTCATAAAACGGGTCAATCGGCACAACCTCGCCACTCTCCATGGCACCTATGTTTCCGGTCGTGTGACCATGATGCAAAGCCGGATGATATCGTCAAGCTCAGCCTTCGGTTTTATCCTTGGCACCTATAAAGGGGCATCCTACAGACTATAGAACTACCGGATGGAGTTTCTATGGCTACAATTCGTAAATTACGTGGACGCTGGCAGGCACAGGTTCGCCGTAAGGGCCTCAAACCGCGAGCCAAGAGT
This sequence comes from Pseudochrobactrum sp. XF203, assembly GCF_020341615.1. NCBI lineage: Bacteria > Pseudomonadati > Pseudomonadota > Alphaproteobacteria > Hyphomicrobiales > Brucellaceae > Pseudochrobactrum > Pseudochrobactrum sp. XF203. The sequence goes on from NZ_CP084392.1 coordinate 1,613,372, forward strand.
TTTGATACCAAAGCCGACGCTGAGAAGTGGGCGCGTAATCTCGAAACAGAATTGGATCGTGGCGGTGGCTTCATCGATACGCGCCTTGCCGAGAAAATGACACTCCGGGAATTGCTTGAGCGCTATCTTACAGAGATTACGCCGCAAAAACGCAGTGCTCAAACTGAGACTTATCGCATTCGCGTCCTAATGAAACATGAAATCGCGTATCGCACGCTTGCCATGCTTAGCCCTACTGACATAGCGCTCTATCGCGATAAAAGATTGAAGGTTGTTGCTACGTCTACAATACTTAAAGAGCTGAACACGCTAGCGCACGCCATCGACATTGGTCGTAAAGAATGGGGTGTTCATCTTATGCAAAATCCATGCCGGATGATCAGGCGACCATCACCGCCACGAGGACGTGAGAGACGACTAGAGGAAGGTGAAGAGCAAAAGCTATTAGAAGCCGCTGATACTGCTCGCAATCCTTATATGCGCTCACTCATTATCATCGCACTTGAAACAGCTATGCGCCAAGGCGAAATTCTTTCACTTGAATGGCAGGACATCGATTTTAATCGCCGGATAGCTCATTTGGATATGACCAAGAACGGTGAAAGCCGTGACATACCACTATCACAGCTTGCTTTACGAACGCTCATAGAGCTTCAAGAAGGCAGCATTGATCAGCGTGTATTTCCATTAACAAAATCAGCCGTAGGACAGGCGTGGGAGCATCTTCGTGATCGCGCCGATATGATCGACTTCCGGTTTCACGATCTGCGTCACGAGGCAATCTCGCGACTTTTAGAGAAGGGTTTGAATGTCATCGAGACTGCAACCATTTCCGGACACAAGGAACTGCGCATGTTGCAACGCTACAGCCATTTGCGTGCAGTCGATCTGGTTGATCGTTTAGGGTAGATCAATCTACTCTCATGAATTTTCAAACGATCATAGGAATTCACGAAGTCCTAGAAAAATCCGGATTTATTTTAGGGGATGGTTTCTGGCGCCGTAGCAGTCCGGAAACGTAACCACCGCTCCTGAGCTGCAACTTATCTTTCCATTATGTAAACTTCGATGCAGAAAAGTAGCTCAAGAGCACGCTGAGGCTTTATAAACTGGCACGGTTACAGCTCATGAGCTTCTTATATGGAATAAGAAAAATGTTGTCGCTATCTTGTCCGTAAGTTTACAGAAATGCGCCGATCAGAGCATTTTCGTGCTCATAGGGTAGATTAATCTATGCCCTCATGCATGACCGGACGATGAAACGTATTGAGAGTGCTGAAAACAGCTTCTCAGTCCTGTTGAAGCCGTCAAATAATTTTGGCTTGCCACCGCTTCAATCATAGCATTGCAAAAACCTCCGTCATCCCTTTTCATTTTCGCTATAGGCTAAACGTTAGTGCTCAACTGACAATTAACCCGTTTTAGCGCACCGCTTGGTGTGATGGAGAAGTTATGTCTAAATTTCACTTGGAAGAGTTCGAACGCCTTATGGATTCGACAAAAGCGTGCAAGCTGATCATGCCGGATGTGCTGGCAAGAGAAAGAGAGGTGGCGCGCAAAAAATTTTACGAATACCAGTTCATGTCCCCGCTTGCAGCCACACAACACTTTGCAGAGCTTTATAGTCAAAAAGCAAAAGCCTTTGCCCGAATGCACCAAGATATCGAAGCTGCTGAGAAGGTTCGTGGGATGGGGCGAAATCTTTTTGGTAAGCCAAGTGCCTCATTGACCGAGTTCTGGAATACACGTCTGAAAGCCGATCAAATGGGGGTGCCCTATGGTCTAATCATTGAATTTGGTTTTCATTTCGCAGGTCGTCGCAAATGGCGAGCTGCTCCCAGACCCGGACAGTTGTTTGGAAGTAAGAATTCAGGCGAAACCTGGCTTGAAATGTTTAAGAGCTACGCCGAGGAACACTTTACTCAGTTCACCCGGGAGCTAGCTGATCTCCCTCAGTATAGAAGCGAAAACTATCGTGGTTTGCAATCCCAAGACGACTTCCGGGAGTTTATCCGTGAGGCAATTGCTCGTCCCGGCAAACAGTGGGATCGTAAGATTATCCAAAACTGTATTGAGCGCCGATACTTGCCGCTGTCTGAAACACTTTACATGGTGCCGAAGGATTTGCGTAAGACTACCATTGAAAGCTTGCGATCTAGTATCCGCAGGGCAGAACCCACTCCAGCTCCGATTGAAAAACTGCTGTCTATTAGTTTAGTGCCCAGCTGCTGTGGTATTCCCTCGGCTTTGGATCACACAACGCCGGAGTGCTCTAACTGTCCCTTTGCTGAACTCTGCACCTCGATGTGCGAGACTGTGGGCGAACGTATGGTAAAGCGCTACGGTAGCCTTTCACCTCTTAAAGATAGCCGGGACGAAAAGCGAAAAGAAGGGCAGCGCCGCCGAACCGCGAGACACAGAGCTAAACAAGCAGAACTGAAGAAACTTCCCGGAAGTGTGTCAGGATAAGCCGGAGCGTGTTTGTGTAACGGTTAGCCTATATCTCTTCTTATTCTTAAATATATAAACTATAGGCTTACCGTTACACTTTCTCTCTTTTATCTCCGGATCCTAAAAACTACTCCGGCGTTAAAAAACGTATAGGTACTCGCCACCTTACAAACAAACGAATTAACATTCCGGATTTTAAAACAACTTTCCGGATCACGAGAAACCTTCGTAACAGCTTACCAGCAAATAAACTCTTCCGGACAACAAAACCCTCGCGGACCTCAGCAAGCGCGCCGGTGACTCTCTATGACTCAACCAAAGGCGCTCTCGGTCGCAATCTTATCCTTTCTATCCATGAGAGCCACCCCGGAATGAATAGAGTGGTTTCAGTCCAGCGCTTCAAGCGAGTTAGCACATCTCATAGAGCAAGCATTTCTATTATGCTGGTGCGCTGGTCGTTTAATATTGTTGGCTCAAACTACACATTGACCGAAAACGCCATAGAGAGTCACCTGCACGCGCTGCCTTCCGGACAGCACTTCTATCAAGCCGCACAAAGGAATGAGTCAGCAAGCCGCTACGAGTCAAATAACAGTATCCTGTTACGCAACATCCTTCAGTGCTCTAACTAACGTGCGTGGATGCAAATTATAGCGCTTGGCGAGCGCCTCCACAGAAGCAGAACCATCCTTAAGAGCAATATGTGCACTCCGGAGCTGTGTAGCCGTCATAGCAGGTTTGCGCTCGATCTTTTGCCCTCGTGCACGTGCAGCTTCCATTCCGGCTTTGGTGCGCTCACTGATCAATGACCGTTCAAACTCTGCCATCGCAGCAAGCAGATGAAACAGCAACCGTCCACCGGATGAGGACGTATCGATGGCTTCACTTAAGGAATGAAACTCCACCTCGCGCTCACCCAATTCAGATATCAGCCGAACCAGATCAACCAATGACCGTCCAAGACGATCTAACCGCCATACAACCAGCATATCTCCGGTTTGTAACGCCTTAAGTGCCTTGCTGAGGCCATCCCGTTCAAATTCAGCACCGGATACGCCCTGATCGGTATAAACCTTTGTGCACCCTGCGGCCTTCAATGCACTGAGCTGTAGATCAAGGTTTTGGTCGCTGGTCGAAACACGGGCATATCCTATTTTCTTCATCTTACTCATTCCGGATAACTAGCAATAAATATTCAGCTATTCCGAGATGAAGCTACCCGTTCCCCTCTTGACGAAAAGGAACCCTTTCGTGCGGCATGGGTTTAGTTGTTGACCGTTTAAGCCTGCCTATAAAAATCAAGGACTTCCGGTCATTAGAAAATAGCTATTCAAGCACTAGGAGAAGGGTTCCCTTTTGTGCGGTGATTATAGTGCACCTGTCGGAGAGCCAATGCGTATTAATAAGCAAAAAACAAACGGTCGTTTGCATCTAACCTATAAAAAATACTTATCAAAGGCAACCTTGGCTTTCGCAGCACTACTCGGCAGCACACCAGCATTTGCAGATGGGTTAGATACGGCATTTTATCTTGCCTCTCAGCACTACGCGGTGCTGAAAAGAGCATCCATTGCATGTGATAAACCGATACAGGAGCATGTCGATTATAAATCCAGAATGCTCTCAGTCCTCAGTGGACTGCCCAATGTTGATATCCTCAGCGCAAGCCAAGGCATCGAACAAGCATATCAGACTGATGCTCATTTAGGTGGTTTGGATTGCACAGATGCTCTTTTACAGCGCTATAAGCAGGTTATTGACAGAGGTGTAGATCGTGATCTTGAGTTTCTCGCGGATGAAGTTCGTAAAAAACAGTGATAAATTGGTAGATTAATCCATCAGCAAATATGTTTATTGGCGTTCAACCATGCTTCTAAAGCAATCAAAACGGCTGGCTGTAGACGGTCATCACGATCTAATGCCCTCCCTAAAGAAGGATTCAGTTTTTTAAAGCCCATCTCATGCATGACATCACCCTTGCGCAAATGACGTTTTGCAATGATTGCTAGTATTCGTGACTTTGCCCATGGCGATAATCTGCGGTCAATCGCAATTGGGGGAATGGTGCTACTAGTTGTGACGGGATGAGGCGTAGTTATACCATATTGAGCATGTAGCCAATTCTCGAACTCTCTACGTTCATTGGCGCTTGCCTTTTGCCATGCATTTTTAAGCTCAAGAAGTCGTGTTCTCGAGGTTTTTAAACCGCACGCAATCGCTGCTTCCGTGATAGTTCTGTATTTTCCGTCGATATAATCAACATAGTGAGCTGGATAATCCTTTAGCAAACGCTCTTCATAATAAGCTTTATCGCGTTTTGGCTGCTTGGCCATTTTAGGTCTCGTTCAACAAAGTTTATGAAATTATCAGAATACTTTTTGACGCTTGATCAGTTATTATTTAACATGATAAAGTCTATGGTAGGATATCAACACACATTCGTGAACGAATTAAAGTGGGTATGGGGTTCGACAGATTCTGAGATGCACAAATTGATCGAAAATTATCAATGATAAAAACTAAGAAATCTTAATTTAAGGTTTCATTTTCTTAATTATATCAATTAAACTTGATAGATCATCGATTGAAGATCCAGCATTAATTATTTTAGTATTGTCTTCCCAATTTGTAGCAGCATCAGCGTTCCAATTCTTAAAGGCTTCTTTAACTTCATCCCACGCAGCAGCAGCTCCGTAAGTCTCAATATACAATTGACCAAATTTGATTGCATGAATTCTATCGGCAGTCCGTAGCCCTTCCTTCATATAATTATTTGATAATACGAATGAGTATCTTGATATAACGCCAATTAATCCGGCCACAACGGCACCCCTGACAGTATAATAAGTCAAAACCTGCCAAGTTATTGTCTCTATAATATCCTTTAGTGATTTATATGTAATATAAGAGATAAATAAAACTCCTAAAATTAAAACAAATCCACCGATTCCAGACCAAACATAGGATACAAGTCTAAATTCTTTTTCTTTAGACTCTAATTTAGATATAGTTTCATTGACAAACGCACCAGAATTAATCTGTAGTCTCAGTTTGTTTTCTTCATTATATCTAGATTTCTCAGTTTCAAAATCAACTAGACTTTTATCTAATTCCTCTTGTTTAATACGAATATCGTTATACTTATTTTGGTGTTCTAAATCTATTTCTCTCTGTCTATGAAAATGAATTCGCTCATTTTCTTCCGCTCTCAACTGAACTTCTTGATAGCGCGCCTCCAACTCTTTTTCTCTTTCGGCAAGGCTCCTGCGCATTTCATCAGTATTACGAGCTAAGTTTTTTTCACGTGATGAATATTCAAGAGCCATTTCATGACGCTGTTTTTCAAGACCTTTTTCTCGCTCTGAAAGTGCCCGCATCATTTCATTGCGTTGTTTTTCAAGTTCTTTTTCTCGCCCTGAAATTTCCCTCATCATTTCATTGCGCTGCTTTTCATAGCCTTTAGACCTAGATGAAAGTTCAAGCGCCATTTCTGCACTCTGCATTTCTAATCTATCTTGTGTTTCAATTAGTTTTTTTCGTAATTGTAAAGATTCTTCATCTAAGTTTCTAAAATATAACTCTTCTTCACTAAGTTGATTTTTATTTTTAGAATTATTTTTGTTTATATAATCTTGCGTCATTACAATTTCTCATCAGATTCTATGTGCAATTAAGTTATCTTTAACTAATATACGGCGCCAGAACCTTAAATTGAGTTGAGATTGATTGCAATAAAGAATCACTTATAAATATATACTACTAACCTTAAAAACAAACATCGGATCTTATTTTATAAAACGTCGGCACAGCGCACATAGCAGAATTCGTAGCTGCGGTCTCTGCCAACGCAGATTTTACACATATTCCATAATAATTTATCCCTTGCCCCATTGATGCGGGGCAAGGCTTCAGTTAGAAGCTTTGATATCCTAGGGACCATGTTCCCGACTGCGCACCCGTAGCTCAGCTGGATAGAGTGCTGCCCTCCGAAGGCAGAGGTCACAGGTTCGAATCCTGTCGGGTGCGCCATAAAAATCAATCGCATGAATAAAATGTTGTTTAATCCGGCTTACTGCATAGATGAACATCACCTCCGTTTCGCACACGGACTTCCGTTATCAAATCTCTGCATTTTCAGCTGGATGACTCAGGCACGAGTGCAATTTTAAGTCCCTGCTCCTGAAGATAATCAAGCACCGCATAAAACATGATTAGAACGCCAAATAGCTCCAATGTTTCTTCCATCGTCGAAACAATGAGATAGGACGGGGTGAAAAAGGTTTCATCGGCCAGAACAGCGCCGATCCCTTCGAAAATCAAGGCGCCGGTCACAAAAACAGCACCGGCTATAAAGAACAATATTGTTGTGCGTCGTGGCAGTGTAATCAGCCACCGGATGTAAATCAGAGCAATGATAAGCACGACAAAAACAGCCGGAATGATCCACGAAAAAAGTGCCTGTGTTGTACCGGGAACTACATAACCATCTATCCGCCACAAACCATGCATATCGGTTGCCTCATCAAGCGACATATAAAAGAATATCACTGCCAAACCCCACCATGCGATTGCAGAGCGTGATCGTAATCGCTGAACCCATGCGGCCAGCGCCAAGCTACAAGCTGTCACAAATAGCTGGATCACGGAAAACCAGGTTGGTATGTTCATTTCCCGGTTGAGGTCGAACATATGGCCAAAGCGGTTAATCGGGTCCATCGCCACCCCACAGGCTTTGGTATACCAGCACACCATAACAACAGAATGAAAAAATATAAGAATGGCAATTGCACTCGCCAATATGAGTGCAATAAAAGACGGCCGGATATTGAAGTACTGATGTTCCTGAGTTTGTTGCATCGTCTTCCCCCGAAAAATGCATCCTCATATATACATTTTACAGCAACAATAGATTTGCTTCAACTGAAGCTATGCAACTGACTTTTACTTCTTCATCTGCCCATAATTTGGCACGATTTCTCCCGCTGGCTATACAGTCATCCTCCGCATTGTCTCATCAGCCCCCATGCCCGTTGTTGGCTCCAATCAGGTGCTTTGACGCATCTTTCGATGCGTCAAAGTTTCAGGTTTTAGCTGGCTTCCGTTTCGCGTTTGCGTCTGAGCAAAGCGTGAAAATCCGGATCACCGCTCAATGACTGGAGTGCCCAGAATCTTTCAAGCCATTCAGCCTCTCCCTCCCAATCACTCTCGATCAGCAGGCGGATATTCTTAAGCGCATTCTCCCTGTCCCCTGAGAGCGCATGCGCGCCGGCAGCGTGGAAATGACACCAGTTGATCTCCTGACTTGCCTTTTCAAAATGCAAAGCAAGATTCAGACAGGTTTCATAGGTCAAATCACCGATATTTTCAGCAGGAAGGCTGCAACTATAGGCCATATGGTGATCAAGCTCTGTCAGTCCGACAGCTTTACCAATGGCCAGCGATCCTTTGTTCGAAGCATGACTGTGCCATTCTATACCGTGAATGCCCCGTCGGATGCATTCCGCAAGAGTTGCAGAAGACACTGCGCGTCCCAGCCCCATACGCCGGAAAGCAGGATCTGTGTCCACACCAATTTCGCAGCGCGTGCCAGAAACACTATCCGTCAGGCAATGGCTGACCATTGCCCCCTGATGTAAAGCACAGAAGCCGACTGCATTTTCAAAGAAGGCATCCGCAGAACCCCATCCTTCCGCCTTCTCCTCCAGCAACTCAATGTTTTCCGGATTACGGCTAAAGAGTTCTTGATTAATCGGAACGATTTCAAACTCTGCTGATGGCAGATAGGGTTCCGGCAGCGCATTGCCTGCAACATATCCCATACGGATACGGGGATGCGGCACGACAAACTGATTGCCCCAGATTTTGGTGAAATGCGGAAACCAGCATTCCTCGGCAAACAGATAAGCCCAATCCGGAATGATATCCCTGATATCATTCGCAGTTTGTTGCGAAATATCCGGATTTCCGGCCAGAAAATACCCGTCTCCATTGATGACAATGACAAGCTTAGGGTTTACCGGACTGTCCGCCCAGACTTCCCCGTCGATTGATCCGTCCAGAACGGAAGCGATAGTGACATGAATTGAAGAAAGTTCAGCCAGAATGGCCTGAGCGGCCGGATAGGCCTTTTGCTCTAATTTTTGCATATAAAAGCGATCCTATGGATGCGATGCCATGCATTCGCACCATGAGTGATACCAGTCGGAACTGAAAATTTGTTCCGTGTACAGCCGGCTTACGCCCGCCGGCATCCGGCGAAAAAGTAACTGTCATCCTGATACCCCGCTTTTATCTCAAACATACTGCAATCACGTTGCAGAACAATCAGATATGGCTGACAGAAGTGATGCACAAGAGATATTTGCGCTCCACTTTGAGACCCCTTCAAGTCTCGACAAATACCTGACAAAAACCCACAATCACAACGCTCAGGCCAACGCTGTTCTTGCTTTTAACAGAGCTTAAACGGAATAATGACTTGCCTATCTCAAAGGAGAAAAACCATGGAGACGTTTACAGGCGGGTGTCTTTGCGGAAATCTGCGGTTTTCCGCTACAGGAAAGCCCTATCGGGTTGGTATTTGCCACTGTCTGGATTGTCGCAAACATCACGGCGCTCTTTTCCATGCATCAGCAATATTCCCGCAGGAGGCTGTCACTATCAGCGGTGATACCCGCAGCTATGCAGAACGTTATTTTTGTCCGCAATGCGGCTCTACGGTCTTCGGACGATCGGATGACGAAATTGAAATAAATCTGGGCTCACTTGATGAGCCGAACCAATTCATACCAACCTATGAATTATGGACTATTCGCCGTGAAGCATGGCTTCCGCCCTTCCCGCTACAGAGGACATATGAGCGAAACCGCACTTCCACGCGCCGTCAGGAAGAATAAAATCTGAGCCGTAAACTTCCGGATGTGCTATATTGAATTATACCCGCACATTCACGGAGGTCACGATGTTAATCCATGACATGCCCCGTCCGGAAGTTGAGGAAATGCTGCGCCATGTAGGCATCGGCTATCTGGCCTGTTCGGTTGAAGACAAGCCCTATGTAGTGCCGCTCCGTTTCATACACAGCAACGGTTATCTCTATTCCCTGACTTCCGAGGGGAAGAAAATGGAGCTCATGAGAGCCAACCGCAATGTATGCGTCAGCTTCTCAGATGTTCATGGCTCCAATAACTGGCGCTGTCTGGTTATTTCCGGTCATTTTGAGGAAATACCCAAATCCCTGAGCAAAGACAGCCTGTATTATCACGCACATGAGCTGCTGGCAGCCGGTGCGAACTGGTGGGAACCCGCTTATGTCAAAACCATTTTGCGGGGTGAGGAACGGCCGTTAGAACCTTTATATTTCAGAATATCAGTTCTTGATACGACCGGTCATCAAGCCCAGCCCTGAGAATGGCTGAATTATTCAGCGGCAACCATTGCCTGCGGCAGCGTAAAGATCATGTCAAAAATATACGTAAAAACAAACGTATAAATCAGGAAGAACAGCAAGAGCACAGCTTCCATCTGAAAGGCTTTCCAGAAGCCGACAGAATACCAGACCATATAAATCGGAATGATAATCACGAACAGGCCGAACTCAAATATGAAAGCATGGGCAATACGTACCCAGACACTGCGTCCGGTTGACTGACGGCGTGCCTCCCATTTCTCAAACATGAGATTAAATGTGTAATTCCACGTCACAGCGATGAGAGAAACGGCAACAGCAACCGGCAGAGAGCCCTGCGCGTTGCCGCCGCTCAAAAACATTAGCAGCAAAGTTGAAGCGGCAATCGCAATAAGTTCAAAAGTACCGACATAGACAATACGCCGCTTAAGCGGTTTAAGCACGAACATAGACAGCTCCTGAGCAGAATATGTCGCATTCACTGCGCCCACTCTGCTCGTTCTGGATTCTCGGATGCGCATGCCACAAAGCGTTAAATGTATCCGTTTAACGGGGACACATCCTGAAAATCTGACTTGTGAGCCGGCACGCCCCGGCACTCATAAAAACGGGAAAAAATCAGCAGATCGCGGTTTTCCATCTGCGAAATTCAGAAATAAGAGCCTCAACCGGATATGTCAACAGATGAGCCGTTACTAATCAGATCAAGCTAAATTGAATAGAGTAATGTGCGGACAGAATTTTGATCGCCCGCACATCCTTCAAACACGCATAAACAACAGAATTAACTCGTCACCTCGGAACGATGATAAGTGACCTGCGGATAAGGAATGTTAATGCCCTCATCGCTGAATGCGGATTTTACCCGTTCCGTTGTCGTATTGCTGACCGTGAAATAATTCGGCGCCTCAATCCAGTAACGGCAACTGATGACCACAGAACTGTCTGCCAGCTGGGAGACAAAATAAATCGGTTCCGGTGTTTTCAGCACGCCTTTTTGTTCAGAAATAATGGTTTTGAGAATAGTGAAGGCTTTTTGCACATCATCCTCATAACCAATCCCGACTTTAAAATCATGCATACGGGCTTTGTGGCGGGTGAAATTGGTAACCGGCGTATTCCAGAGAACCGAATTGGGTGCCATGACGAACAACCCGTCATAGGTTTTCAGCTCTGTCGAAAACAGCCCGATTTCCTGAACAGTACCGGCAATCGCGCCCGCATTAATATATTCACCGACTTTGAAAGGGCGCAAAACCAGCAGCATAATACCGGCAGCAATATTCTGTAATGTGCCTTGCAATGCCAGGCCGATAGCCAGACCAACAGCACCCAATGCGGCGAGAATTGAAGCAGTCTGGATACCAAACTGTCCCAGCACCATCACCAGAACGACAACCAGAATGCCATAGCGAACAGATGCGCTGAAAAACACAACGAGCGTCTGGTCGAAGCCTTTGAATTTGGAAAGGGATTGCCGCGTCCAACGCTGCAAAATCCCTGCGATAATCCAGCCAACGCTGAGAATGATAATCGCGCCGATTGTTGAAAGCGAATAACTTAAAACGAGATTGGAAATCTGGATGGCAAGGGCATTGGTATTTTGAATAAATTCAGCTGTCTGTTCCTGCATGTGTCATCTTCAGTTTAATGTTTGATAGCAGCGAAAATGGTGAAATAGCTCTTTATCCGTCAATAATTTAATGCACCAGAGGTTTAAGACAAGAGAATATCGCGGAAATCACTGCGAGTACGGGCACATAATTTGTTTCAGCCTGAAATTCTGAAATGCTGAATATATTTCGCGGAAAAAGACATCATGGAATAACTGCACATGTCATGTTAAAAATTGCGAATATCTTCCATGAGCAGGATCACCAATGCCTGACGCATTATTAAACAACCGTGATGCGCGCCGTCTTTTTCTTCACCGGCATCAGCTTTTATGTCGAGAAACCGGATCAGGCAAAGGTGCGGATTTGTCCGGTGTTTTAACAGATCTCGGCTTTGTGCAGGTCGACAGCGTGAACACACTTGCGCGGGCGCATGATTTTATTCTGTGGTCGCGCCGCAGCCGCTATCAGCCCGAAGCACTCAACAAGCTGATTGCCTCTGAGCGCAATGCATTTGAACATTGGACCCATGATGCTGCAATCATTCCCATGCAGTTTTTTCCGATGTGGCGCTTGAAATTTGCCCGTGACGAAGCCCGTATGAAGCAAAGATGGTCAAGCTGGCGACGGGACGGCTGGGCTTCGCAGTTTGATGAAATATTGGACCATGTTGAAAAGCACGGACCAACCACCTCCTCCGATGTCCGTGGCGACACGCCTGCCTCATCCGGTGGCTGGTGGAACTGGCATCCTTCAAAAACCGCTCTGGAATTTTTGTGGCGTTCAGGGCGGCTGGCGATTAGTCACCGCGAAGGTTTTCGCAAGTTTTACGATCTGACGGAGCGGGTCATACCGGAACCGTTTCAACGCTCGCAAATGCATGAAACTGAGATAATTGACTGGGCAATGTCCGCATCAATGGATCGTCTTGGCTTTGCAACGCATGGTGAACTTGCTGCATTCTTTGACATTGCAACACGCGAAGAGGCAAAACAATGGTGCATTGAAGCCAAAGCTGCAGGTCGTCTCGTCGAGCTTGATGTTGAAATGGCCGACGGCTCTCTGCGGCGTTGCTACTCCACAGAGACACTTCTGAATTCCGTATCTGACTTGCCGGAACCATCATCACGTGTGCGGATATTATCGCCTTTTGACCCTGCCCTGCGTGATCGGGCACGGGCTGAAAAACTGTTCGGGTTCTATTATCGTATCGAAATATTTGTGCCAGCACCGAAACGCCAATATGGCTATTATGTATTTCCGGTCATGCAGGGAGACAGGCTTATTGGCCGTATTGATGCTAAGCGGGAAGATAAAAAGCTCGTCATTACTGCATTCTGGCCGGAACAAAATATCAAAACGGGTAAAAACCGCATTGCAGCCTTACAGGCCGAGCTGGAACGCATCGCATCATTTCTGAAGCTGACGGAACTATCTTACATGCCGGACTGGTTGCGGAATTAGCACTGCATCACGCCGTTCCTGCAGAAGATTGACGGCTGATTGCCCGTGCAACCCGTGAGGATGGCGAGCGGCCAAGCTGAGTACTGATCCAGTCTGCACAATCCACCAGCTGTTTCAGGTCGATACCGGTTTCCACACCCGTCCGGTTAAACAGCCAGACCAGATCTTCAGTTGCCACATTGCCCGTAGCGCCTGCCGCATAGGGACAGCCGCCCAGTCCTGCGACCGAGGCATCAAAAGTTCTTACGCCCGAGGCATAAGCAGCCACGACATTAGCCACGCCCATGCCATAAGTATCGTGAAAATGTCCGGCAAGCGCGGTAACTGGAACCTGCGCACCAACAGTTTCGATCAGCCGCTTAACACCATCCGGCACGCCGACACCAATTGTGTCACCCAGACTGATTTCATAACAGCCCATATCGATCATTTCTTTGGAGATGCGCGCGACCACTTGCGGGTCAATATCTCCCTCATAGGGACAGCCCAGCACACAGGAGACATAGCCGCGTATTTTTAGTCCCATTTTCAGAGCCTGTTCTGTTACCGGCGCGAAACGCTCCAGTGATTGCGCGATACTGGCATTGATATTCTTCCGGCTGAAAGACTCCGAAGCCGCAGCAAAAATAGCAACCTCTTTTGCGCCTGAGGCCACCGCCGCCTCGAAACCTTGCAGATTAGGTGTAAGCACCGAATAGGAAATACCTTCATGGATTTTCAGTCCCTGCATAACCGCCGTCTGATCTGCCATTTGCGGCACCCATTTCGGAGATACAAAAGCCGTCACCTCAATATTGCGCAAACCGGCTGCAACCAGACGTTTGATCAGTTCAAGCTTGATACCTGTATCAATGATCTGCTTTTCATTTTGCAGACCGTCGCGCGGGCTAACTTCAACAATTCTGACACGCTCTCCCATTATGATCTCCCGTAAGCTTACGCTGTTCTGCTTTCCTCAAACCCAATTCTTGCATCATCCGCTCGCGAATAATGTATTTTTGAATCTTACCCGTCACCGTCATCGGAAACTGATCAACGAATTTAACATGATGCGGGATTTTATAATAAGCGATCTGCCCCTCGCAGAAGGCGCGGACATCCTCTGCCGTCAGTTCGGCATCGGAGCGCAGAATAATCCATGCGCACACCACCTCACCATATTTATGGTCAGGAACACCCACAATCTGCACATCCCTGATTGCAGGATGGCGAAACAGAAATTCCTCAACCTCACGGGGATAAATATTCTCGCCGCCACGGATAATAATATCCTTTATCCGCCCGACAATATTGCAATAGCCCTCATCATCAATGGTTGCGAGGTCGCCACTATGCATCCAGCCATCCTGATCCACGGCCTCATCAGTCTGGCGCTGATCGTCCCAATAGCCATGCATAACCAGATAACCGCGCGTACAGAGTTCTCCCGATACCCCGCGCGGCACAATCGTCCCGCTGCTATCAATGATCTTCACTTCGCAATGCGGCTGAACCCTGCCAACGGTTGAAACACGGCGCTCAAGACTGTCATCAACACTGCTTTGAAACGACACCGGCGATGTCTCTGTCATACCATAGGCGATTGTGATCTGCTTCATATGCAGATGCTCGATCACACGCTTCATCACCTCAACCGGACAGGGACTGCCAGCCATAATACCGGTGCGCAGGCTTGAAACATCGAATTTTGCAAAGTCAGGATGATCGAGGATGTTGATGAACATGGTCGGCACACCATATAATGCGCAGCAATGCTCATTCTGCACGGCCTTCAGCACGGCTAAAGGTTCAAAAGACTCCGCCGGATAGACAATCGTCGCGCCATGTGTGAGGCATCCGAGATTACCCATCACCATCCCGAAACAATGATAGAGCGGCACGGGAATGCACAGCCTGTCGCGGCTTTGCAGGCGGATTGCATCGCCGACAAACCGTCCATTATTGAGAATATTGCGATGCGTGAGTGTCGCCCCTTTCGGCGAACCGGTTGTGCCTGAGGTAAACTGAATATTGATGGGATCATACGCATTCAAACCCGCAGCAATCTGCTGCAATGTGTCCAGTTCTGCCACTTCCGGCGCAACAAGCAGATCGTCGAAATTAATCATGCCGGATGTTTTGTCTGTGCCGAGGCGTATAACCCATCGCAATTGCGGGAAACGCTCAATCCGCAGATTATACGGGTCTGAAACAGGGATTTCCGGCGCTAATTCGCAGAGCATCGCAATGTAGTCGCTGCTTTTAAAACGAGGAGACAGGATAATCGCCCTGCACGCCACCTTGCTGAGTGCAAAAGCAAGTTCGGTCAGGCGGTAGGCCGGATTGATATTAACGAGGATCAGTCCTGCTTTTGCCGTGGCAAATTGCGTTAAAACCCATTCGGCATTATTGGGTGACAGGATCGCTACCCGATCGCCTTTTGTCAGGCCAAGGCGCAACAAGCCGCAGGCCAGAGCATCCACTTTTTGACGGAGCTCGGCATAGGTCAGCCGTATATTCTGATGCACTGAGATCAAGGCATCAACATCCGGATATCGCAAACAGGTTTCATCGAAAAACTGGCCGATTGTGGCTTCTATCAGCGGATATTCCGTCGCGCCTTTCACCAAGCTCAATTTTTCTGTCACTTTCATTCCTCCTGTGAGGTCAGCGAAAGCTGCTCCTTTGCTTCTCCGTCTGTTAGCTCAAAATCCGCCAGTTCTGTTCCTTCATTAACCTGATCGCTCACGGAACAACGGAAGGCTTTCACATAGCCCGCACTTGGTGCGGTTATTTTGAATTCCATTTTCATGGCCTCAACGATCAGAAGCGGCGTGCCTTTGGCAACCTGCTGCCCCTGCTCCACCAGCAAGGCGGTAATACTGCCGGGCATGGGTGCCACGAGCCCGTCATGGGCAGTTGCGTGTTCCGGCGACACATCAAGCGGATCGAGCCATTCCGGCTTCCAGCTTTGTCCGTCTATGAAAAGGTGGATTAAATTGCCTGATCTGACTGCCGTAAATGTTTTACGCAGCCCATCAATCTCGGCAGTGATGCGGTTGCCTTTGTCTTGGCGGCCGGAAGCAACAACATCAAGTGAGCCCGTCTGCAACCGGTATCCTGTGCCCAGATAGGTCACAGTGACAGTGTACTGTGCCGTACCATAGCGAAAATTCAGATCACGCCTGGCCTGTATATTGAGCCGGAAACTGTCGCGCCGCTGTAGTAAAGAGGTGAGCGGAACCTCATCGGCCTCATGCAGCAATTGCGCCAGTGCCGCTAACAGAAACACTTCAGCGGGCGGTTCCTGCGCTTCAGGAAAGAGCGCCGCAATTTCTCGTTCAATCAAGCCCGTATCAAGATCAGCCTGCCCAAAGGAACGGCAAGTCACGAGACGCGACAGAAACTCAATATTGCTGGCAATGCCCGCAATCTGCATATCGGCCAGTGCACGTTCCATGCGCCGCAGGGCTTTGTCACGCGTTTCATCCCAGACAATCAACTTGGCGATCATCGGATCATAAAACCGGCTGATCGCATCTCCCTCCTCAACACCTGCATCAATACGCACATGAGCGTTTTGCTCAGGCAGATGAAAATGCACGAGCTTGCCCGTTGACGGCAGAAATCCGGCTGACGGATCTTCCGCATAGATACGCGCCTCTATGGCATGGCCGGAGTGGGACAAATCCTCCTGCGCAACCGGCAGCGGCTCACCACTCGCAACGCGCAACTGCCATTCCACAAGATCAAGGCCGGTTATCATTTCCGTCACCGGATGTTCCACCTGAAGGCGGGTATTCATCTCCATGAAATAAAACTGGCCGTCAGGCGCAACAATAAATTCGACCGTTCCCGCACCCGTATAATGCACTGCACGTGCGGCATTTGTAGCGGCCTCGCCCATGATGCGGCGTTGCTGTTCGGAGAAATGCGGTGCCGGCGCTTCCTCAACGATCTTCTGGTGTCTGCGCTGCACCGAGCAATCCCGCTCGAACAGCGAAACATAATTGCCGTGACTGTCGCCAAAAACCTGAATTTCAATATGGCGCGGGCGGGTAATATAGCGCTCGATTAGCACATGATCGTCGCCGAAAGCCGATTGCGCCTCACGTTGGCAGGCAAACAGGCTCTGTGTAAAATCCTCAGGCCTTTCAACAAGCCGCATACCTTTGCCGCCGCCACCTGCAGATGCTTTGATGAGGACAGGATAGCCGATTGCATCGGCCTCCCGCTGTAGCTTTTCAGGTGTTTGTTCTTCTCCGTGATAACCGGGGATCAGCGGAATGCCCGCCGCACCCATCAGCTTTTTCGCCTGTGACTTCAAACCCATGACGCGTATGGCTTCAACCGGCGGACCAATAAAGACAATTCCGGCCTGCTCACAGGCAAGGCAAAAAGCTTCATTTTCCGAAAGAAAGCCATAGCCGGGGTGAATGGCCTGTGCGCCGGTGGCTTGCGCCGCAGCAATGATTTTTGCCCCGTCGAGATAGGATTCTTTTGGTGGCGCAGCGCCGATATAAACGGCCTCATCCGCCATCCGCACATGCCGCGCCTGCGCATCGGCATCTGAAAACACAGCAACCGTGCGGATACCCATGCGGCGGGCGGTTTTGATGATGCGGCAGGCAATTTCGCCGCGATTGGCAATCAGAATTTTGTCAAACATCATCTGATCCTGTCCGGTTTATCCATGCCGGTACCCGCTTATCGAGAAAGGCGCTCAGGCCTTCACGGGCTTCCGCATTCATACGCAGAGCAGCAATATTATGCGCGGTTTCCTGCGCCAATGCATCGCCCATCATCTTGCCTGCAACATTGCGGATCAGTCGTTTTGCGGCGGCCTGTGCCTGCGGGCCGCCTTTCAGCAGAGCCGATATCAGATCATCAATCGCAGCATCGAGCGTCTCCGCTTCCGTCACTTCATGCACAAGACCGATTTGCAGGGCTTTTGCAGCATCAATGCGCTCCGCAGTCAGAAAATACCGTGAAGCCTGCCGCACACCGATAGCGCGCAGCACATAGGGGCTGATAACTGCCGGAATAATGCCGAGCCGCACCTCGGATGTGGCAAAACTTGCCTGCGTTGAAGCAACACAAATATCACAGGCAGAGGCGAGCCCCATGCCGCCGCCCAATGCTGCACCATGCACACGGGCGATTGTCGGCTTGGGCATCTCAGCCAGTATGCGGAACATCTGCGCCAGCTTTTCCGCATCGGCAAGATTGGCATCAAAACCGGCCTCACCCGCAGCTTTCATCCAGTTGAGATCACCGCCTGCGGAAAAGCTTTTGCCGCGACCGGCCAAGATCACAATACGAGTCTCGTCATCCGCACCAAGCTGTGTAAAGACCTGTGTCAGTTCGGCAATGAGCGCTGCGTCAAATGCATTATGCCGTTGCGGACGGTTTATCCAGATGGTTGCCACGGAGCCGTCGCGGGTAATTTCCAAGGCCTCATACATGATTTGCCTCACATTCTGAAAAGACCGAATTTGGTTTCTTTCACCGGAGCATTCAGCGCAGCAGCCAGTGACAGGCCGAGAACGCGGCGGCTTTGGGCGGGGTCAATAATCCCGTCATCCCAAAGGCGGGCTGTTGCATAATAGGGATTGCCCTGCGTTTCATATTGCTCGCGGATCGGCGCCTGAAACGCTTCTTCAGCCGCAAGGCTCCAGCTTTCTCCGCGCGCTTCCAAGGCATCACGCCGCACACGGGCAAGCACGCTTGCGGCCTGCTCACCACCCATTACTGAAATGCGGCTATTTGGCCATGTCCACAAAAAACGCGGTGAATAAGCTCTGCCGCACATGCCGTAATTACCGGCACCAAAAGAACCGCCGATCAGCATTGTAATTTTAGGCACCTGAGCCGTTGCCACAGCCGTCACCATCTTTGCGCCGTCTTTGGCAATACCGTTATTCTCGTATTTTCGCCCAACAATAAAACCGGCAATATTTTGCAGGAAAACCAACGGAATATGCCGCTGCGCGCAAAGCTCGATAAAATGCGCACCTTTCTGCGCGGATTCACCGAACAGAATACCATTATTGGCAATGAGACCGACCGTTGCGCCATAGAGTTGCGCAAAACCGGTCACAAGCGTCGCGCCATACCGCGCCTTGAACTCGTCAAAGCGTGAGCCGTCAACCAGTCGTGCGATCACCTCGCGGACATCATAAGGATGGCGCGGATTTGCAGGAATAATGCCGTAGAGTTCTTCAGGCGGGTAGAGCGGTTCCTCACCGCCATTGAGCAGATCAGGTTTTGTCGTGATATTCAGATTGGCAATAATACGGCGAGCGATTGCCAGCGCATGAGCATCATTTTCCGCAAGATAATCGGCCACACCGGACTGGCTTGTATGCACATCAGCACCACCCAGTTCTTCCGCTGTGACCACTTCACCGGTTGCTGCTTTGACCAGTGGCGGCCCGCCCAAAAAGATGGTGCCCTGATTGCGCACGATAATCGTTTCATCCGACATTGCAGGCACATAAGCACCGCCCGCCGTGCAGGAGCCCATCACCACCGCAATCTGCGCAATGCCTTTTGCCGACATATTCGCCTGATTATAAAAAATCCGGCCGAAATGCTCACGATCGGCAAACACCTCATCTTGCCTCGGCAGATAAGCGCCACCGGAATCCACCAGATAGATGCAGGGTAGATAGTTCTGCTCGGCAATTTCCTGCGCACGCAGATGTTTTTTGACTGTGAGCGGATAATATGTTCCGCCTTTAACTGTCGCATCATTGGCGATAATCATACATTGTGTGCCTGAAACGCAGCCTATACCGGCCACAAGACCGGCACTCGGCGCATCATTGTCATAAAGACCATTTGCGGCAAGCTGTCCGATTTCCAGAAAAGCCGTACCGACATCAAGCAGCAGATCAATACGCTCACGCGCCAGCAATTTGCCCCGCGCCTTGTGCCGTGCCGATGCAGCCTCCCCGCCTCCGGCACAGGCAATCTGACTGCGGTCACGCAGTTCTTCCACCAGAGAGCGCATGGCAGCGTGATTAACGGTAAATTCATCACCATGCACATTGAGAGCGGTTTTCAGAACACTCATATCCATGCCCCGATTATCTGGTTTCAGCCATTAATTCCCGCCCGATCAGCATCCGGCGGATTTCTGAAGTCCCTGCACCGATTTCGTATAATTTGGCATCGCGCCACAGCCGTGCCGCGGCATAATCATTCGTATAGCCGCAACCGCCGAGTGTCTGGATTGTCTCTCCGGCCATCCATGTTGCTTTTTCCGCAGCATAGAGAATGGCGCTTGCCGCATCTTTGCGCAGGGTTCTGGAGTGATCATTGCGATCGCATACCGCACCGACAGCATAGACATAGGCACGCACGGCCTGCCATGTGGAATACATATCGGCCAACTTGCCCTGCATGAGCTGGAAATCACCGATCGGCTGGCCGAATTGCTTGCGCTCATGCATATAAGGCAGCGTGATATCCATACACGCGGCCATAATGCCAAGTGGTCCACCACTCAAAACCACACGTTCATAATCAAGCCCCGACATCAGAACTTTAACGCCATTGCCCTCGCCGCCGAGCACATTTTCCGTAGGCACAAGGCAATTGTCGAAGAATAGAGGATATGTGTTGGAGCCGCGCATACCAAGCTTATCAAGATGGGCACCATGGCTGAAACCGGCCATACCCTTCTCGACAAGAAAAGCAGTGATACCCTCCGCCCCTTTGCCGGCGCCGGTTCTGGCATAAACAACCAGCACATCCGCATCACCGCCATTGGTAATCCACATTTTCGAGCCGTTGAGGCTATAATGGTCTGTCTGCTTCTGCGCCTGCAATTTCATTGAAACAACATCAGAGCCCGCATCCGGCTCTGACATAGCCAAAGCACCGACATGCTCCCCTGAAATCAGCTTTGGCAAATATCTGGCCTTTTGCGCTGCATTGCCGTTGCGGCGGATTTGATTGACGCAAAGATTGGAATGGGCACTGTAAGACAGGCCGACAGAGGCGGAGGCGCGCGAAATCTCTTCCATCGCCACAATATGCGCCAGATAGCCCATGCCGGTGCCGTCATCTTCTTCCGGTACGGTGAGGCCAAGCAATCCCATCTCCCCGAACTTCTTCCACAGATCGGCAGGAAATTGATTGCTGCTGTCGATATATGCCGCGCGGGGTGCAATTTCCGCCTCAGCGAATGCACGTACACTATCCCGCAGCTGGGCGATTTCCTCTCCCAAAAGGAAGTCAAGGCTTGGTGTCATCAACAACAGTCCTCCCAAACCGTTTTGCAGTTTGCCTATGTTGTACCATAAGCCGGTATCTGACTGGCCAGACAGGTTGCAAAATCGGCCATTTACCTACAAACTACGACTATGACGGATCAAATTTTGGCCTCACCTCACACAGGAAAAGCAGCTGCGGTCATCCCTGCGGCCTTTGTCCGTTGTATTTTGCAGGCCTACGTAAAATATGGGGCAGATCCTGCCGCAGCATTGGAAAAGGCACAAATTCCGCCAGAAAGCCTTGCCGATGAGAACGGACGCGTTACACCGGATCAGTTTGAAGACCTGAACTGGGAGGCAATGCAGGAGCTTGATGATGAAGCTCTGGGCTGGTTTTCCCGCAAATTACCGTGGGGCACCTATGGTATGCTTTGCCGCGCCTCCCTTGGTGCCGCAACGCTTGGCATTGCCCTCCATCGCTGGAAGCGCCATCATCGCCTGCTCACGGATGATGTACTGCTCAATCTGGATATTGCCGATGGCATTGCCTCGATCAGTATCACTGAGATGCGGAATCTGGGAGCTTATCGCGAGTTCTGCCTCGTGACATTGCTGCGCTATGTTTTAGGCTTTGCCTGCTGGGCAATTGACAAGAGAATACCGCTTACAACCGCCGAGTTTCCCTATGCGGAACCACAACATGTCGATATTTATCCCAAGCTGTTCTCACCAAAGCTAAAGTTTTCAGCCTCAAACGCACGTATTCAATTCAATGCAGTGTTTTTAGAACGCCCGCTGCAACGGGATGAGGCAGCAATTAACAGCATGCTCAAACGCGCTCTGCCGCTCACTGTTCTGCCCTATAAAAGCGAACATCAGCTGACAAGTCAGGTACGGCGCTTGTTGCGCATGGCGAAAAACGGCCTGCCTGTGGCCGAGGATGTGGCCAGTGTCTTCAACCTGTCAGTACGTAGTTTGCACCGCCATCTCAGTGCGGAAGGAACATCTTTGCGCGCACTGAAAGAACAAGTGCAGACGGAACGTGCCAAAGAGCTGCTCACGCGTTCAGCCCATCCGATCAAACGCGTGGCCTTCCTTGCCGGTTTCAGCAATGAAAAAAGTTTCTCCCGTGCATTCCGCTCCCGCACGAATGAAACACCAAGCGCTTTCAGAAAAAAGTCCCAGACAGGGTACTAAATCTGCAATTCCGGCAGGTTTGCATAAAAAGCTAATGCCTCAGGATTGGCCAACGCCTCCTTGTTGTTAATCGGGCGGTCGTGGATAACATCGCGCACCGCGATTTCAGCGATTTTTCCTGATTTCGTGCGTGGAATATCAGCAATTGCGATAATTTTTGCCGGTACATGGCGCGGCGAAGCACCGCTGCGGATGCGTTGTTTGATTTGTTCCCGCAAGGCATCATCAAGCTCAATCCCCGCGGCAAGACGCACGAACAGCACAATACGCACATCATCTGCAAAATTCTGGCCGATGCAGATTGCTTCGGCAATTTCCGGCATTTGCTCGACCTGATTATAAATCTCGGCGGTGCCGATCCGCACACCACCCGGATTGAGCGTGGCATCAGAACGCCCGTGGATGATGATGCCGCCATGTTCCGTGAGTTCGGCAAAATCACCGTGACACCAAACATTTGCAAAACGGTCGAAATAAGCCGAGCGATATTTCTCACCAGTCGGATCATTCCAGAAACCTGTTGGCTGGCAGGGAAAAGGCTTGGTACAGACAAGCTCGCCTTTGCCATGCATCAACGGCGTGCCGTCCGTGTCCCAAACGGCAACGGCCATACCAAGACCTGCCCCCTGAATTTCACCGCTCCACACCGGCAGAACCGGCACACCCAACACAAAACAAGATACGATATCTGTACCGCCGGAGATGGAAGCAAGGTGGATATCCTGCTTAACAGACTGATAGATATAGGAGAAATTCTCCGGTGAAAGTGGTGATCCGGTAGAAAACACAGCACGCAGATGCGGCAGAAGATGGCTGGTCGCAGGCTCGAGCCCGCTTTTGCGCAAAACATCAATATATTTAGCGGAAGTACCGAAATGGGTCATGTTTTCGGCCTGCGCATAGTCAAACAGCACATTGCCATCGGGATAAAACGGCGATCCGTCATAGAGCAGCAAGGTCGCGCCTGCAGCCAGCCCCGAGACCAACCAGTTCCACATCATCCAGCCACAGGTCGTGAAATAGAACAGCCGGTCGCCTGGTTTAATATCCGCATGCAAGTGGTGTTCTTTGGCATGTTGCAGCAAGGTGCCGCCAGCAGAATGCACAATGCATTTCGGTATGCCGGTTGTGCCCGATGAGAAGAGAATAAACAACGGATGGGCAAAAGGAAGTTGATTGAACTGCAATTCTGATGGTGCGAATTGTTCCGCAGCCTGATCGAAAGTCAGACATTTTACCGGTGTACCATTTTGAATCTCACGGGAAACGTCTTCAGCAGTGCCCAGATAATCAACGATCAGCACCGCTTGCAGGGACGGCAATTGCGGCACAATCTGTTCTAATTTTTCACCGGTTGGCTGCGCCTTGCCATTATACCAATAGCCATCGCAAGTGATAAACAGCTTAGGCAATATTTGACCAAAACGATCCAGCACACCTTGTACACCAAAATCAGGTGAACAGGACGACCAGACTGCACCAATGGAAGCACAGGCCAGCATAGCGGCAATGCTTTGCGGCATATTGGGCAGCATGGCCGCCACGCGGTCACCGGCCTGCACACCTTGCGCCAACATGAACTGCTGTAATTGCGAGACCACATCCCGCAGCTGATCGCAGGACAGGCGTGAACGGACACGATCCTCACCACGAAATACCAGAGCATCATCACTGCCGGTTTTTTGCAGCAGGTTTTCAGCAAAATTCAGTTTCGCATCGGGAAAGAACCGCGCGGCCAGCATATTGTCGGCATTAATCAGAATGCGAGCGCCTTTATGGCCAATAATACCGCACTCATCCCATATCAGAGGCCAGAACACTTCCGGTCGCTCAACAGACCAGTCATGCATTTGCTGATAGGTCTCAAGAGGTAAACCGCTGATACTCCGGGCTTTTACGGCAAAAGCAGTCAGATTTGCCTCAGCAATCTTTTGTGCCGATGGCTGCCATAAAGGCTCGGAACCAGCTCCGTTCGAATTAACACCTGTGTTCATCCGGCTCTCCTCCCCAACGCATTATCGCTGTTTTTGAGAAGAAGACAAAGTCTTGATTGGACTTTCTCAAATGATGGCAGGTGCCTTATTTAGACAAAGTTTGATCACAAAAAGTCGGTAATTAAGGTATCGCCCGAAGCAGACTTTTTTATGCCGATCAATGCTTTAAGTCATGGTGTGGCAGTTTTTGCACTCTTAAAATATCAATGACTTACAAGAAGCGGTGCCACACCTAAAAAGAGACAATCCGGATAAAAAATCTGCTCATAACAGATAAATTACCGCCCCCATACTTATCCTGTTATTGACCCGGCGATACACGTAATCTACGGTACCCTGCATAGCGGAGCGATTCATGTCTGCATCAATCATTATCAGAACAAAACGTGAAGAACTACAATTAACGCAAAAAGAATTGGCTGTTCGTCTGGGCCTTGAAGAGAACGGGGAAAGAACCGTTCGCGGATGGGAAAACGGTGAACATGCCCCGAATACACATATGCTTTTGGAAATTAAAAATTTGACCAGTTCGCCGCGCTTTCCATCCCCTGAGAATCCGACTTTTAAATTCATCGATTTGTTTGCAGGCATCGGAGGCATCCGTCTGCCGTTTCAGGAACTCGGCGGTGAATGCGTCTTCACATCTGAGTGGGATAAATTTGCGCAGAAGACCTATCAGGCAAACTTCGGCGAGAAACCAAGCGGAGATATCACCCAGATCCCTGCCCGCGATATTCCTGAACATGATGTGCTGCTGGCCGGCTTTCCGTGTCAGGCGTTTTCACAGGCAGGCTTAAGACAGGGCTTTTCTGATACCCGCGGAACCATGTTCTTTGAAATCCAGCGTATCCTTGCTGCGCGCCGGCCGGCAGCCTTCCTGCTTGAAAATGTGAAGCAGTTACGTGGTCACGACAAAGGACGTACACTTAAAACCATTCTGGATATCCTCAACGGCCGCACAGTGCCTGATTTACCCGATGATATTCCGATGTCCGAGGAAGCCCGTGCAAGTCTCTCACAGAGCTTGAACTACGAAGTCAGCTATGAGGTATTACGGGCTGCGGACTTTGGTGTACCGCAAAATCGTGAGCGCGTTTATATCGTCGGCTTCAACCGCGACAAATTTCCGGATATCAACCTGAAAGATTTCTTCAGCAGCCTTAAGAAACCAGGCACTGCCAAGCTTGGGACTGTTCTGGAGAACAACAAAAACGTAGATCCTAAATATACGATCTCTGACCGCCTCTATGCCGGCCACATAAGGCGCAAAGAAGAGCACAAAGCCAAAGGCAATGGTTTCGGATACAGCCTCTTCACTAAGGAGAGCCCGTACTGCAACACGATCAGTGCGCGTTATTACAAGGACGGCAGTGAGATCCTGATTGATCAGTCTGATATCGGGCAAAACCCAAGGAAACTGACACCAAAGGAATGTCTGCGTATTCAGGGCTTCCCAGAGAACTATGATTTAAGTGCTGTCTCTGACGTACAACTTTACAAACAATTCGGAAATTCTGTGTCAGTACCGGTAATCAGGGCTATTGCTAAAAGTATAACCCAATTAGTTTCTAACTCACAACCAGGCCAATTTGATTAGTAACAGAATCAATCCTTCATGCTATAAAGTATGCATTGCGATGTAAGGCACTAAGGATTGTAATGAATGCCAATTAATTTTTTCGATCTAGATGCAATTCGGCCAGACATTACATTATCAGATGAGAATTTGACTGACTTTAAAATTCCACAGATAATAAAGAATAAACTCGAAACAAAACTTGGTGAAGATTACAAGTTCAATGACTACACTTTTTCCAAAAAAATAAAGGGGAATAATACAGCATTATTCCCAAGTCAGTATGTTAATTATGCACGTATTTACAAGCCATACGCAGAATCACTTTATACTTACATAAAACTTTATGAAAAAATAAGAAACGACATCATAAAGGAAGCAAATGAAACAAATCAAAATATAGATGAATTATATGAAATAATATCAAATAATAATTCACTATCATCTCACTTCGCTAACGATAAGGATATACTTTTATTTTCAAATCTATTTTCGGGAAAAAATAACTCAATAACAAAATCCGCATTTAATATTAAGTCTGGAAAATTAATTGCTAGATCGACTGAGGACGTATTTTCTTCAGGAGTACTATCTGCAATAAATACACCAAATAATAATGCACAATATTTTGGTGTATTTATATTTGATATATGTGAAGCGGGTGATTTATACGAATTTATATCCGATGAAATTCACTACTCATCCAATACAAGCCCGGCCTCGGTGCGGGGAAAAAATATTTTATATTACGGCGCTCCGGGCACAGGTAAGAGCTACCAGATAGATCAGAACACAAAGGACCAGGAAACAGTCCGCACTGTATTCCATCCTGACACACAGAATAGTGATTTTGTGGGAACCCTAAAGCCCGCGAATGACAACGGAACTCTATCCTACCGGTTCTCACCTGGGCCATTTGCTAAAGCCTTAGCGAAAGCAAAACTGAACCCAGATAAACATATATACTTAATAATTGAGGAACTTAATAGGGCACCTGCTGCGGCAGTTTTTGGTGAAATATTTTTATTGTTAGATCGGAAATCCGACGGAAGCAGCTCCTACGAGATAGACTTTCCTTCAGAGGAATTTCAAAACTGGTACAAAGAAAAGACTGGCGACAACGCAGAGAAATTTGGCCTACCTGAGAATCTTTCCATTTACGCAACAATGAACTCAGCAGATCAAGGCGTATTTCCACTCGACACCGCATTTAGACGCCGATGGCTTTCTGAATATATAGCGATTACTCCATCTAAAGCTCCGAATGGCATTATAAAAATTCAAAGAGAAGGTGGAGAGAAATATTATAAGTGGAGTAACTTCCTCGCGCATCTAAACGACTACTTGATAAAACAACTTAAAATCGATGAAGACCGGCTTATTGGCCATAGGTTCATGTCTGATTACGAACTTAAAAAAGAAAAGCTGTCAGGAAAGCTGCTAATATATCTCTGGGATGATTTACTTCGTCATCACAAACGAGACGTTTTATTCAACTCAGCTTATCAAACATACGGAAGTCTGCACGAGGCGAATGAATACACACAACAAATATTCTCAAAAGACTTTCTTGATGAATTAGGTCCAGAACTTCAAACTACAAGTTCTGATTCAGATGAGGAAAATGCATTAGAGATATCAAACTCATGATTTTTCAACCAGTCATGATAATATGAAGTTAAAAATTTTGCATCCGCAAATATTTAAAGATCGTCATTCCGCCGATGAACTTAAGAAAAAGCATTGGCGGCTGTACGATTATCTTGTCCGGTACGGAGCTATATCTCCTGATCGGAAGCGAGTTCAATTCACGGGTCTGGTAACACTCGGAGCAAATGAAACTTACTGTTTTGTGCCGAGAAAGTCACTTCCTGTCAGCGGGGCAACGATCTCGCAAGAAATTCAATGCGCTCAGCTGACGATGAATGTGCTTAAAAAATTCGGCACCAGTGCACAAAGAGCAGCCATCCATTACAGCGAAGGTGAATCCGGTATTATTGCGCCGGTTATATCCGAACTTGCGCGTGATTACCGCGAGCACGGTATATATAGCGAGCGCCTTAAGGTGCATGGGATTAATGCTGGAAAAACAAACTGGCCCGCAACCATAGCTAAAGAGCTGCCCTACCCGAGCGGTAATACAGCAGTGTATATAGACTTCCGCACAACAAAGCCCCTGCGCTCAGAGGATAATTTTCTCGCTACAATTCAATCCGTAATTATAGCGGAAATATACGACAAACACTTTTGGTGGCTTAAGGAAGAGTTCGGGAATACAAAGCGCCCCTCACCGCAACGAGTACGTTGGCATAGGGATCAATGGCCACAGCTATTGCGAAAATTCATGCGCGGCCTCTATTCCGCACGATCCATTCACCTCGCCAAACTGCTGATTGAATACCTTAAAGCAGAGAATGATAATCCTGAAGGATCCTTTTTCTGCGGATTACGCGATTTCCATACAGTATGGGAACATATGCTGGCCAAAACGCTGGCCGGCGCGGAACCTTTATGGAATACTAAGTTACCAAAGCCACATTATATAACCACTACTGGAGTGGCTTATGAGGCTTCTGGAATGCGTACGGATATCGTATTGCGCCATGCTGATCGGCTTATAGTGGTCGATGCAAAATACTATGCAGGCACCAGCACTCAAAATTCACCTGGTATTCCGGATATTATTAAGCAAATTGCTTACAAAACGGCCATAGAAACCATTGAGCCCGACGTACCTGTTGAAACATGCTTCGTTTTCCCAACGCAAGAAAACCATCACAGCACTTACGACCGGATAGAATTTCTTTCATCAGGGAAGAAAACTGTACCTGATTTTCCACCTGTTCACTGTTACTACCTAAGCATCAATACGGTTATGGAAAATTATCTGAAAAACAAAACAATCAAACTTTTAAAAGCATAAAGCTCGAGGTTGGTATGCGGGTAATCGTATCTTTGTTCGGAAATAACAATGTTGCATGGAATGACTGCCTCAGGGACAGCAAAATCCTTACAATTATAGATCCTGCGATGTTTCCATATTGGGAAAAAAAAGATCGGAACGGATTTATTGACTACGCTATTAAGTTTGTAAAATCGAGCCGAGGCAATACGGTTCCCCGTAGTACGGCATCAAGGTGGTATAACTTCTCAGAATGTGCCTCGAACACAAACGGTGACCTGTGGTTGCATCGCGAAGAAGATAAGCTCTGGTGGACCATTACAAAAAATGAAGATTATTACATCCTCAATGAACCTGCACGTCCACCCCATATAACCGGGCCGTTTATATCAATTAATAAAGCTTCGCAGAAATGGTCTGACAGAAGCAAAAAAGGTGTACCGTTACGATTATCGTCATTACCTTCTCTCGTTGTCAGATCAATTACAAATCAAAGCACACAAATCAGCCCTGATAGAGAGGTCGCTGAATTTATAATTGCACTCATCAATGACCATGATGTCAGCCCATGGACATCCAAGCCTAAATGGACCTCAGACGCTAAACAATCGAAGAAAAATCCTGTTACGCATTTTTCACCAGAACAAATTGCGGCATACAGAATGGCTAGTACAGCATTTGAAACAGTCAAGAAGGCAGACGGAAGAACGATTGAATCTACCGCAAAGATCAAAAACATTATCGATTTCACTGAGGAGGAACTACGTAAACACGTAGAGGATCTCATCTCTGATCAAGAAGGCATATGTGCTCTAACAGAGCTACCACTTCAATTTGATACTGATCTGGATGACCCTGAGCTCAGTGCTTCTCTGGATAGAATTGACAGCAATGGCCATTATGAAAAAGGCAATTTGCAGATTGTTTGTAAATTTGCGAACAGATGGAAAGGCGCTGACGATAACAGTGGTTTCTTGCGGTTAATGGGTCTGATAAAACCATAACAGAATTTAAAGGTCGCCGACACATATGACCGACGTGCACAGCCCTGCAATACGCAGCAAAAACATGGCTGCGATCAAGGGCAAAGATACAAAGCCCGAAATGAAGATCCGGAAGATGCTGCACGCGGCCGGCTTCCGGTATCGTCTTCATGTTAAAGATCTTCCCGGAAAGCCGGATCTCGTTTTACCCAAATACAAAGCGGTAATCTTCGTGCATGGCTGCTTTTGGCACATGCACGATTGTGATCAATTCAAATTACCAAAATCCAATCAGGAGTTCTGGATTAATAAACTCAGCCGAAATAAGAAAAATGACGAACTGCATCAAACCGCACTCATCTCGGCCGGTTGGCGTGTCTGTACTATTTGGGAATGCAGCTTAAAAGGACCTGCTAAACTATCAGACAACCAAATTTATAACACTATAGTGGATTGGCTATATGCTGCTTCCAATGAAGTAAATATATCAGGAAAATGTAAATAACAAAATTTCAATATCAAAATCATTCTATATCTCAACTACCTTTTATTAAATATCTCGACGTTCAGAAACTCCGCGAAGTTCATCAACATCATTTTTGACAATTTTAGAATGAAAAAACTCACAATATTTGTAAGATTTATATTTTGTGAATAATGTTTGATAAACAGCAGACGGATTCGCGTAACCCGCATTTCGCCTTAAGAGGATTTTATTGTGGCTAAGTTTAGCATTCGGGCCAGAACAATTGATTTATTAGGCCGGCAGCAAATTGCCAGCATATCAACGGCAATTAGTGAATTATTTAAAAACGCGCACGACGCATATGCTGATAATGCTGAGGTAGATTATTTTCGTGACGACGGGTTATTTATACTCAGGGATGACGGCCTAGGGATGACCCGTGAAGCGTTTGAGGAAAGATGGCTCACTATCGGAACCGACAGCAAAGTAGGATCCAAAGCTGGCCTTTCCAGTCCTCCTGCGGATCCGAATAAATCAGCGCGACCTCTTTTAGGTGAAAAAGGTATCGGCCGATTAGCTATTGCAGTGATTGGACGTCAAGTTTTAGTTCTAACCAGAGCTAAAGTTGACGGACAATCTCAACCATATATCACTGCTGCATACATTCATTGGGGATTATTTGAGCTCCCTGGTATTGATCTAGATGAATTAACAATTCCTGTAGAAGTTTTTGACATCGGTAAAATACCTAACGGCCATGACGTTAAAGCTATGGTTTCTCAAGCTAAGAATAGCCTTGAAGAATTAGCCAGAATGATAAATGTCGAAGCGCTTCAAGATATAATAAACACGGCTATAAAATCCGACCAGACAATTGAGCCAGAAACTTTGCTTTACGAAGCAAAACGCACAGAGCTCGGGTCATACCAAACCAATAACACAATCAGCTTTAAATCTATTCAAGCACTGATTAATCAGGCAAAATTAGTACAAAAAAATATTGATCCAAATGCCCTTCAGGTAATATTGAATTATTCCAAGCCATTAGAATCCCGTATATCTGCTGATAATCTGAATTCTATTCTACAAGAAATGGATAATTTCACAGTAGATCCAGAAAATATTTACACATATTTATCAGGATCCACCTTCAAAGATGATGAAACAGGAACTCATTTTTTCATTCTACCAGCAGATAGTATTATTCAAGATGATATTGATACACGGGAGGAATCCGACGTGCCAACTCGTTTTGAACGAAATCTGATTGGCTTCACTAATACTATGACACCTAATATCTCTCCCCCTAACATTGCTGTTAAATTTAGAGACTATATTGACGAAGGTGCGCCTATTGAGCGCCTAGGGGATCAGATATTCTTTACGCCTGAAGAATTTTTGTCTGTTGACCATCAGTTCCATGGCCATTTCGATGAATATGGTCAATTTCAAGGAACTATAAGTATTTATCAAAAAAAACCGGTTGATTATGTATTAAATGGACCAAATACTAACGGACGCAAGACTCTATGCGGACCATTTAGTGTTTCAATTGCAGTTATCCAACCAGATACAAAACATACACGTGTAGACCATGCAATACATGCTAGTATAAAAACTAAAATGAATCGGCACGGAGGACTATATATATATAAGGATGGTATACGTGTACAACCTTATGGCGGATCGGATTATGATTTTCTCGCCATTGAAAGAAGAAGAACTAAAAAAGCATCTACACATTATTATTCATTCCGCAACATGATGGGAGCAATTACTCTTAATCAATTTGACAACAATCGTTTAGTTGAGAAAGCTGGTCGTGAAGGCTTCCGAGAAGACAAAGCTTATCGGCAATTCAGAAGTATACTAATAAATTTCTTTACAAATACTGCCACTGATTTTTTCAATGAAGGTGGAAAGTATTCTGAGGAATGGTCGGAAGTTAAAAACGAATTAACCAGACTTGATGCTGTACGAAAAAAATATCAAAAGCAATCAAAAGGCAAGAAGGATAGCTTTGAAAAGCATTTAGATACGTTTTTTGATAGGTGTGATAATGATGAGTTTAACTCTGAAGTTAAAGCCCTACATTCAAATTTTGTTGATATATTAAATCGTGAAGCGACTAGTGATCGAACTGTTGAGCAAAAAAGTCATACAGTTAGCCTGATCGAAGCTAACTTCAAGTCAGAGCTAAAACAAATAAGAAATAAAGCTCAAATTAAAAAACCTTCAGGCGTAGGGTTGAGTAAAGAACAGCTAAATAAATGGCTCTCCTATCAAAATCAATTTGCACAACTAAAAACCCATCTATTCCAAGATGTCGAAGATCAATTTGAGAAAATGATTACGTCTTATGCTCACTCAGGCGTTATAAATCTGAGTGTATCAGAGAGATTAGACTCAACAATTAAGGGCTTAGGTGAGCGTGCATCACAAAGCATTCACACTCTAAAAAAACAAACCGAAGAAACCTTAACACAACTTAACTCATCAGTCCGAGAAAAAACGAAAAAAAGTTTTCGTACTATGAGCTCAACAGTTGAAGAAATTATGGGCGAATTGCAGCGCCTCGGAAATGACCTCCCAGCTGAGTTTGATTATACTTCACAAAGAAACAACTTTGAAGAGCGCGTAAATGATACATATCAATCAGAGGAAGATCAGCTGAATGCATTATATCAGCAATTAGAGTCTGTACTCTCATTTACCTATCAGCAAAGCGTAAATCTGGTCGATGTAACAGAAGCCTTAGAAGAAGAGAATATTGCTCTGCGAGAGCGTCAAGATGTAGATTTAGAGCTTACCCAAATAGGTATGGCGCTCAACACCATCAATCATGAGTTTGGTAAAACTGCTGCTAGCTTAAGAGACGGAATTCGCCGTTTAAGCTCTTGGGCAAATGCCAATCCGAATCTTGAGCAAGTGTACAATGATCTACGTGTCAGTTTTGAACACCTTGACAATTATTTAAATCTTTTCACGCCACTAGACCGTCGTTTAGAACGTAAAAAAGTACTTTTTTATGGATCTGAAATATATCAATACTTAACAGATGTTTTTCAACAGACGATACAAAATAAAAACATAAAACTGCATGCAAGTGATGATTTTAAGAACAAAGAATTTGTAGGCTATAGATCTGATTACTACCCTGTATTCATCAATCTTGTCGACAATGCACTCTATTGGGCAACTCAATCAAACAACAATGAGAGACAAGTCGAATTAATCCTTGATGATGGTGATATTTGTATACGAGATACAGGGCCTGGTGTCAGTCATAAAGATATATATAATATATTTGAGATGAATTTCAGTCGAAAACCAGGAGGAAGAGGCTTAGGACTACACATAACCAAACAAATACTACATCGCTTAGGTCACGACTTAATGGTTGACGAGCCAAAAATTAACAATGGTGCAACCTTCCGTATAACTCTTGGTATGAATAAGAAGAAGCAAAATGGCATTTTCTAATGATCAATTGGCTGCGGCCCACGCGTTCGCTCAAACAATGATTGTTTTTGATGATCAACCTAGTGATGGAAAAATTAATTTTTCCAATGTAGAAAAATTAAGTAAACCCAGCCGTGGAAATCAGACTAGCTCTACTTTACCAGTGAGCGAGGATACAGAAAGTGCACCTCTGCCATCTCATCCGCTCAACGCTAGAGCACTAGTACAAGCAGCAATTAAGTCGGGAATAATCTGCTCGGTTGTCAATCCGACTGGCGACGAAGACAATGTTGTTGAAGGAGTCGTTATGGCTGCTCGCAGAGCAGACATAATATCTCTTGATTGGAATATTCAATCTTCATCAGGGCCAAGTGATAATGGAAAACTAGCTACTGAAATAATTGCGCGTATATTGGAGAAGGATTTAGAAATCGGTTCCAGATTACGCCTTATCGCCATATATAGTGGTGAAGTAAGTAGTGAAAAGATCTATAATTCAATCAAAACCGCATTAGCAAAAAAAAGTTTTATTTTTACGTATTCACTTGACGACAATGCTCTTACATACAAAAAAAATGTAAGAATTGTATTCAAAAAAAAGAAAACAAACTCTCGAGAAGATGGATTGGGTGTAAGTGAGGAGAACCTACCAAAGGAATTACTTGAAGAGTTTTCTAAACTCTCATCTGGCCTGCTGACGAATGTAGCACTAGCAACCATTGCTCAATTGAGAGACACAACTCATCATATATTGAGTAAATTTACGTCTGATATGGACGCACCATATTTCCATCACCACTCAAAATTGAAGGGCAACGAAAGCTCAAAAGACTACGCGGTATCTATCATACTTAGCGCTTTAAAAGCTGAGATAGAAAAATCAAAAGTTACAGAAACATATACATCCGAAGAAGCAATAAAAAATAGAATTGATCTCTATAAATCAAATAATTCAACATTTAAATTTACTTACGAGAGCAAAAAAGGGCAAAAAGTATTTAATTTAAGAAAAGAAGATATATATGATATTGTCATTAAAGGCTACGATGGCTGGTCCGAAGAAAGCAGAAAAGAAGCAAAATCAATAAAAGATAACACTAATAATAGCATTCCATCGAAAGGAGATGTAGAAAAAAATCTTACCAATACGTTCCATGACAACTCAACTGATGCAAGTAATTCCATGAAAAAATTCATGCTTATTACCAGCACCCAATCAACTGAGTTAAGTGAAATCCATAAAAAAACTCCTCCTAGATTAGGCTTAGGATCGGTATTGCAAAATTCCGACAGTGAATATTATCTTTGTTTGCAAGCTACATGTGACACTGTGCGTGGAGATGGATATTTTTTCTTTATTCCACTTGATATTGCTGAAAAAAATGCAGTTGCTCAAATCATTACTCCCAATGTAACATCTGATTCAGATGACAATCTTATTGAGTTAGTTATCCCTAAGAGATGCTATACAAAATCTTTATCAATTCCGTTTGGAGCAATAACCAAAGAAAAGCCTTATATTGACGTGATTTATAATCAAAGTTCTAAAAAATACTTGATCAAGGCAGAGGATGGTAAAGAATATCGGTGGCTTGCAAATTTGAAGTATAAGAAAGCCCTTCAACTTGCACAGCTTGTAAGTCATGAACTGGCTCGTGTTGGTTATGATCAATTTGAGCCCTTTCGTGAATAGTTTATTCTTGGGAAATAAGCACCGATTTAATTTGAAGTGCATGCCGCCTGATAAATTCAGGCGGCAATGCATTACCAATCATTAATGCAACACGACCTCGTCCTTTTGACAGGTCGAATTTATAGTATGCAGGGAAACTTTGAAACAATGCTGCCTCCCTCAAAGTAATTGCTCTGTTTTCCGCAGGATGCAAATAACGCCCTTTGGATGGATTATCACAACCACTCGTCATTGTTGGAGCAACCCGATCCCACCACATTCGTCCATACACATCACGAAATCCTGTTTTTTTGTCTTTATGACACTTTAAAACAAGATGCTCAGGTAACGAACCTCGAGAGCCACCATCGACAGGTATGCTTTCAATAATTTGCTGTACATTATCAGCACGAATGGGAATGTGATCATGAAGCGGATCTCCGGAAGAGCCAACCGGAGCTAATGCTGCTCTTGTCAAACACGAACGAACTGTCGCATGTACCGTCTTTTGGGCTGCTTCGACCTGCCCAAATCTTGTGGCCATC
This sequence comes from Pseudochrobactrum sp. XF203, assembly GCF_020341615.1. Classification (NCBI taxonomy): domain Bacteria; kingdom Pseudomonadati; phylum Pseudomonadota; class Alphaproteobacteria; order Hyphomicrobiales; family Brucellaceae; genus Pseudochrobactrum; species Pseudochrobactrum sp. XF203. The sequence goes on from NZ_CP084392.1 coordinate 1,649,306, forward strand.
ATTATCATTCTACGACGCCGCTGAGGCACACCATAATCAGCTGCATCTTCGATTTGAACTGTCCTTCGTCCGACCTTATAACCAAGAGTTGACAGACGTCGCAAAAAAACAACCATGCGCGCGTCATATGCCAAAGCCGGAACATTTTCCATCATCACAGCTTTTGGCAGCAGTCCCTCTACAAGCCGTAAAAACTCAAACATCAATTCATTACGATCATCATTAAAGGACAGTGCTTTTTTTCTTGTTCTTAGCGTTGAAAAGCCCTGACATGGGGGACATCCCGCCAGCAAATCAAGCTCACCACGTTTAAGATTTAGCTGCTTACGTAATTCTGCAACCCCAAGTTTTCGAATATCACGTTTGTAGCTTATTACGTCCGGATGATTAAGCAGATAACTTTTATGCGGGATCTCCTCCAGTTCAACTGAAGCCAAGACTTTGAACCCAGCTTGCTTAAGACCCAGTGTCAGCCCGCCGGCTCCACAAAAAAGATCAATAGCTGTCGGTTTTTTCCCGCGATTTTCCGCCACCAAAGCAGGTTCCTTTAAAGTCCGAATTATTACTACGCATAAACAGATGTGCTTAACGCGCTTTACATATGCAAAGCACTATATGGCTTTAACTAAGAATTGTTTAGCATAAAGGATCGTTGTAAACACATTTTCAGTTTAACAAAACCATCCAACTCTTTGAAAAATATTGCGGTGAAAAATGACGATAAAATGGATACAGCATGTTCCGTTCAAAGGTTACAACAATTCCGGCTCATCAAACCAAAATTTTCTATATCAATCCGACAACATTTTTGTAATGGACAATCACAGGGCTGCTCTTTGGTGCTGGGCACAACTCACAGACCTCTCCCAACCACACCAACTTTTACACATAGACCGGCATTACGATACTCTAACCGGTCAATTAGATGAGTGGATACAACGCCTTCCTGACATTAAAGGAAGCATCGACGATTATTTAGGTGCCAATTATCGAATTAATGACATCTCATGCCCTGTTATCCGATGGGATAACTATCTCTCGATTCACATTGAACAATTTGGTGTTCACCTGACTGACTTCATTTCAGCAACACATAATGAGGGAGACAAACCAAAATATAAAAACATAACCGAAAAAATGCCTTGGGCAATTCCTGATAATTTAGAATACTGGCTAGAAAACAATCCAAATAAACTGATTGTAAACATTGATCTTGATTATTTTTATGCGACAAAGGATGAAACGTGCATCCAAATGTTTAGCGACGAATATATTAGCAATATTTTCGAAACTATAAATCGACTGAACGAGAAAGACAAAATATCTGTCATAACACTTTGTCTAACTCCGGATTCCTATACACCAGGATGGAAAGAAACTGAAGCGATGGCTACCAAGGTACTTTCTATCCTTGGCAAGCAATTTAGTTTATCCGCATAAAAGATCAGTCTGCAAAATTCAGATCCAAACATAAGGCCTGATTGTTTTCTGTCTGCTTATATATCTTTGCAAATAAACACCGCTATCATTTTCATCTGCCGAAAACTAAATGGAACAACGGTGTGATTTTTGCTGCTACAAACCCACCTACACCAATCATAAGCATCAGCATCCAGCGGGCACCCTTCGCCTGAGTGAGTAGCTGATGCATTTCTGTGACCTTTGCGTCCAGATCATCAATCTTGCGCTCAAGCTGCTCAACCTTCCCCTCCATACGGATAACTCTGTCTCTCGTGTCCTGTGTCGGCGTTGCCATCACCAGCACCCCGCTTTTTTCCCATAGGCATTATGACCCGCAACGCCTTTGCCTGCGCTCTGATCATTTACAGCCAAATAGACCGCCGTCTCCGGCTTAACTCTGATCTTCTGCCAGCCCGCGCAATTGCTCGCACTGGTCGCGCATCCCGCCAAGCTCAATACACAGAGCAATGCCATCCATATTGTCGATTGTCTCATTAATCCCTGCCCTGTTCTGGATTGCCTGTGTCACAGCTTGGGCGGCTTTCATTGCCGCCCGTTGCTTGCCGTCATGAATTCCGAGTGCATAAAAAAAAGAGGCCTGAAACTGCCCCTCCGATTACCGCGCCAATGATGTGTTGAAGTGTCAGCCTCATCAGAGAGCCTCAATCAGTTTAGCGATCTTGGCTTTGACCGGCGGCATGGAATAAATTGCATAGCCCGCAATACCGCCGACAATGACCACGGAAGCCAATTGTACGCGCCAATCCAGCAAACCAAGCGCAGGTAAAGCCGCAGCCGTCAGCCACGTCCAGAAGCGTTTGGACTTACCGACTGGCTCGGTGTTTTCTGGTACCGGCAGAACCTCGTTGGCCGGCGCTTCGATAACCTGTTCAACGCCATACCCCTCAGCAAGTAACAGCTTGTCATACGCACGGGCATAGCCTGCAATCAGATCGGCCTTATCCATCAGGTTGACGATGCGTCGAGCACTACGGAAGTCAGACTTTTGCAAAGTGATGTAATCGGACAGTTTCTTACCCGTGAACCAGCCCTCTTGCATACCAATGATGAGGATTGGCGCAGCGTATTCCGGCTTCAACAGAAGCTTAGGATTACCCACGAAGTCAACACCAAGCGCCTTTCCAGCCTTCACGTAGTTCTCCCGCCATGTGATCTGAACATATCCGCGCCCGATATAAGGCCAGTATTTCTTTGAACGAATATACCGGTCACCGCCTTTCTCATTGATCGGCTTCATAGTATGCGCGGTTTCATGGTACGCAGTCGCCAGCACATAGGCCATTTGATTGCGCAATAGTCCATGCTCTCGCCCCGCCTCAATCAAGAGACGAGTATCGCCAAGATTCATATTCATGGAGCTTCCTTTGGATAATAAAAAACCGCCTCAAGGGGCGGCTATTTGGGAAATTTGCCTTCCAGGCACATACATCCTATGGGAAGGCTTCATCGTTAATCTTTATGGGGTGAAGCTATGAAACAGTATGCCGGTCTAATCACAATTATCGTGCTTTGCGTCGGCGCTATTGCATATGCTCTTTTCAGCCGAATGCTGTAAAAAGACTGCCTGCTTGGCTTCAGTCCGAATACTGAAGCCAAGCAGGGGCGCCACGACAGTTGACCTGGCTTTATCCACTTATGCTTATTCCTGCCGACCATTTATCTGGCCACTGTTTTCGACAATATCCACATTGGCTATACTGTCGATTGCAGCACCGCCTATACCGCCCGACGAGCCAACCAACCCATTCCCGTTATTGCCGTTTATGCCAGCGTCCCCATTGGCTCCTGAGTTTCCCCACATGCCGCCATGACCGCCATTTCCACCGCGGCCGGCATTCATTCCTCCGGCGTTACCCGAGGCACCGATACCTGACGCCAAGTTAAAACCTTGCCCAGTCCCGCCTGCACCACCGGTGCCACCGTCAGTATAAACATTCTGGTTTTGCTCGAATGTACGATAGATCTTAAAGAATGAGGTTCCGCTCACCCCACCATCCGGAGTTCCTCTGTAATATCTCGCTCCGTTTATGTCATAAAACATTGTACTAAAACTCTGATTATCCCACCTTAAAAGCTCTTGCCCACCCCAGCTAATAATAACGCGACTGAAGTTATTAACCCAGGTCCATCCGTAACCATTGCCGCGAAGATCCCCCTCCGTTGGTTCTCTGACAGTAACATTCTGAGCATAGGTACCGCCGCCGCCCTTCCCGCCTTGTCCGCCCGAGCCACCGCCGCCACGAATAATCCCCTTATTAATCAACTGAAGATTGTTGCCGTTTCTTCCTTTAAAATTGGCATGAAGAGCAATCCCGCCGTTACCTGCGCTGGCTACAGGCCATTTACCGCCACTTCCCGATATGAAGGCTCCGGCCTCAATCTCAAGTGTCAGTTTACCGCCGAACGATCCGGCTTGCCCTGATGTTGCATCTGTAATGGCTAATGCCGCTGCTCCCGACATGCTGCCAAAATCAACACCACTGATAATAAGCCTTTTAGCCTTGTCACTTGCCCAGTCATCGGGCGTGAAAAAGCTCTTAATCAGGGTGTTATATTGCGTGGCGCTTGTGACTTTAACAACGAGCTCATTGGCCTTGCCATAGAAATCACTGAACATGATCTTCCCTGATGGTTTTTCAGCTAAGGCTCGGACAGCAGGATCATTTAATGAAAAATGCGCGTTAGAAGCACGCCCTAATTCTGCATTAATCATCGCTGCCGTCATCATACCGGAAAGAGGTAGTGTCATGATACATTGGCTCCGATGTCCCCACTTGCCATGAGGTCTCCGTCGATTCTCACAATTCCTGTGAACTGAGGATTTGCGCTCTTCGCATAATCACTGAGCAGCTGGTCAATTTCCTGTTTGGTGTAATAAGTGTTCAAGTCTTCCGGCTGTACAGCGGTTTCCGCTAACTCGCCTTGTTCTGTTGTGGCCGCACCAACATCAGCAGCCGTCAGATGAACTTCGGCCTCGCTGTGACCGTTTACGCTTTTTACGCCGCTACCAGTATTCTCTCTGGCTTTTTCAGCCCAGTGCCGAGCTGAGAACCCTTGATGCTCACCATCATCCACCAGCTCATCAACCGGCGCTTGAGCCCATTCACGAGCAAAGACTACCTGCTGATCCGCCAGCATCTGCGAGGCTTCTGCATCCGCTGCATGTTGTGCTGCAGACAGGTCGCTTGCAGCTGCATTATTCTCAGCTTTTTCTGCTCCGGTCTGAGCTGCAAGTGCTGCCGGAGTAACATCACCAACAGGTCCTGGCACGAGAACCAAATTCAGAACAAGTTCCGGACTTTCCCCTGTTATCGTAGCTGATGGGGTATCACCTGCTGCAACAGTACCGATAGACAATTGTACCGGAGCCCCGTCTTTGCCTTGAGTTCCCGTAAGATAGATCGGCGAGCTCCAGCCATTCGCAATTTTCTCATAAACAGCTGCACGTTGATCCCCGGTATCGATGACCAGAACACGAAACCCTGTGACAGCACCGCTATGTTTATTCAGACCGTCCGGCGTTAATTCCGTTGCATCCCAGCCAATCGCTGCACCATAAGCGCCCGCATCCAGCTCCTGAGCAGTACCGATACCAACATAACGCCATTCCCGCCCTGAGCCTTGGAAAGAGGCTGCGATATGATAAGCGCCGCCACGTACATGAAAGCTTGCCAATCCCTCGCTATCGGCCTGAAACGGATTCCCAAGACCAATGGCGCCTTCCCGATCCTCGTACAGTACGGCCAAAGCACCGGTCGCTTCATCCCGTACAGTTACAAATGCACGGGGAATAACATTGCCCTGCAAATCAGTGATGGTTGAATGCCACTTTGCAAATGCCATAGCTCAATCCCGTCAGTTCACACGTGGCCCGCGAATATCGCCCTGACCACCGTCGAAAATAATAAATGAATGTCCGTTGATTGCCTTGCCACAGTCTGCAAAGGGGTTACCGCCACCACCTGTCTGTCCTGCAGCGCCACCGGGATATCCTATGGAGGGCATTCCCGGTTGCTCTGAACTTGCTGCAAGATTGCTCAGCATCTGCGATCCGGCGAGATACCCTTGCCCGCCGCCACCGCCGTAGCGGAAACCGCCACCGGCAGTTTGCACAAGGCCGCCGCCACCGCCGCTCCAGATCTGATGATTATCCTTTAAGCGCACGGGATAACGTGTGTAGAGAGCATCGCCACCGGTTTCAGCTTGAATATCAGGGTTTATGAAAGCACCATTACCGCCTTTACCCTGAATGCGGCCTTTAACCTGCAAGGTCAGTTTGCATCCGGATGGCCAGCTACCAACATCAAATGCCGGCTGGTAAACACTCTGCGAGCCAACAATGACACCAGCAGAAACAATACAGACGATATCATCATTAGCAGTCGGCGACGGATACAGCTGATCATAAGCCACGCGCCAATTAAAGTTCAGCGTATTACTGTCTATAATGATCGTGCGGTTATCCAGATCTTCACTTGAGAATTCAACAAAGCGCATTTCGTCTGCGGTTATGTCAAAGCCTGTATCAGTCGGTAGAAGCCGTGTGATCTGGATCGGTACCGCCTCCTGATCACCCGCAGCATTTTGAAGCGGACGTGCAAACAACCGGTAGCCGCGACCAAGAACCGGCGGCTGAATATCAGGATCGAGAAAAGTGCTAAACCGGAACTGCCGTGGCGGATCCACAAACCGGCCGAGCATGATTTCATTCACACGCTGAGCAATCGGCCGGCCGAAGCGTGGTACCCATGACGAATAGATTGTTTTGATTGCTGCGCCGCCATAATCATCCTCTGCCTCTAAGTTCACATCAAACTGCATTGAGTGATAAGATGTAGGCTCAGACGCCTTACTCAGCGGACTGGTGATACCGAAATATGTACTGACCTGAGACAAGCGGCGCTGTGGCTGCTCAGTAATCTGAAGCGAACCTTTGAGAATACTGCTGTCATCAAACACGGCAGCATCCGTTTCAATCTTGCGCAAAACCGCGAGACGAATTGTCCGGCTGACATCATCCCACCATACAGATAAAGCCGCCTGCTCGATAAGTTCAGAGACCAGCTTATCAACGGCAGTCGGTTCAGCAATAATTCGGATATAGAGCCGGCGCAGGAACGCACCGGTCTCCGCTTTCCAGTTATCAAGCCGGATATATTCAGCCGGCACGCCTGCATAATTCACGAACAAATCACGAATGATATCTGCCGGATCCTGACCATTGTAGCGGATACAGACCTGAACACGATCTTGCGCCTTGTGCTCGATAGCCTGAGTGCCTTCCTGCCCTCGGGTCAGTACGAGTGTGTCTCCTGAACGGGTGAAATAACAGATCTCCTTACCCGCGATATTCACCACACCCGATTGCGGATATTCCAGATCACCGATACCGGCAGGTGCAATAACGGCCGTCGTAGCACTCGCTGTGATACCCGATACAATAAACCCGCGGGAAACCACCGGTGCTTTTGCTCTGCCGCCGTCAGCCATTTTCAAAGCGTCTTTAGCGACGATCTTATACCGGCCATCAAGTGATGCACTTTGAAAGCTCTCCATCACAAAGTGACGTATTTCCATCTGTTCAAGAGACTGTCCAAGCTCCCCGCGGATCAGCCGGATTGCCCGTCCGCGCAGATAAGGATGGCGGGCGCGAAACTTCCCCCAGAATGTCCCTTTCTCAAAAGGATCATAGCTACGCTCCTGCACATATTTATCGAAGCCTTTCCCCGTATCCGGATACAGGAAATCACTCATCGTGACATCCAAAGACGCTCTCGTACCAAGATTCTCGCCAAGCGAAACTGTTGCTGGCATGAAGGAGATATCCTCAATACAGGCCGCCGTATAATCGATACCACTCTCGGGCAGGTAACTTGTACCTATAGCGAACCGTAGCGTCACAGGCTCATTCACAAAACGCGGCCGCGCCTTGCATGTCGCCTTGGTGTTAAAGCATTTCTCGCCGACTGCTGCATTACAAGCGCCCTCACCGAAACGCAGAGCGCAGTAGTCCAGATCGATCTCTATGAAGGTCAGTCGTTTCATACGGCTATCGCTCTTATTTGCAGGGAGAAATTCACAATGAGCTCATTCTCAAACCGTTCTGTGACGGGTTGGATATCGCTTTCCAGCCAGCCAAACCCGCAATCACGGGGAAACTCCTGGGGAAGCCACGCAAAGAAAAAAGGCTTCACCATGGAAGCCTTTGCAAATTCGTCCAGATGCTGCCTGAACCACTTGTAGCTGATATATTCGAACTCGAAACTCAGGGATTTTGATTGTCCCGTAACAATGCGCCCGAGATAATCACCGCTCTCGGCCTGTCCGGTCACCACCTCAGTGTCATATGCATATGGCAGTGCTGTTAAACCTTGTGCCATACCATGCTGCATGACAGTCAACCGGCCGGCATAAAGCACACCAATTCGCGGCGGCGAAAATGCTGGTTTAATCCGGACAGCCACCTCTAATGCAATGACCGGTTCAAAGCGCAAAATAGCAGGGCTGTCATCCGGCAGAATAGTTTCGGTGAACACCACTCGCCACTCGTCCGGAATATCTGCAGATCGAACCTCAACAGAAACTGTTGCACCACTGCTGCCAAGGTTGTGACGACCAATGCCGATATAATCCACGGGAACGGTTGATTGGACACTCACATACAGCGACTGTTCGGTTGTTGCCGTTGAACGCCATTGCTGAGCGGTTGAAGGATTGGCCAGATTAATCGCGGGAAAGTACTGATCCTCAATGTCTGCCCGGATATTGCTCCTCTGCACCAGATTATGCCAACCGATCAGCGGTTTATTCGCTCCACCGCTTTCCAGCTGTGTAAGAGCAATATTTTGAGAAATAACAACTGACATTAGGCAGTCCTGATAATGAGCTGATGATTGTCGCTGCCCATCTCGTCGATCTTCTCAATGAGATCCGCAACCGTCTGCTTAGTGAACACTTCGCCATGCATTTTGAGCTCAATGGCTTGCTGCCTATTTTGCTGTTTTTCCGGTGGTGCCGCACTTGCCTGCGGTGAAGAAGCCGATCCGCCTCCGCCACCTCCGGATGAGGACTTTGATCCTGATCGGATTGCCGCCACAAGGGACATGCCCTTTGCCAGAACCGCCGCAACGGCAGCAAACTTACCCCAGAACGGAATTGTCGGATCAGCCAGAGCCTGAGAGGCTGCAAGATAAGCATTAATAAGCGCAGAAGCTGCAGAAAAGACTTTCTGAGCCTTTAGCATGCCCGCATTACCGCTATCCTGCATCGAGGACATGGCTCCGAAGAAATCAGAAGCCGCATCCAGAGCACCGGTATATTGCTGCACACGGATTTCATTCAGTTTAGCCTGATGATCAGCCTCAAGCCGTTCCCGCCAGAACAGATATTCCTGCTCTGTCAGCTTCTTGTTTTCCAGATGCCATTGCAGAGTTTCAAGGTCACGCAAGTAGGCCGCTGCCCGCGCTTCTTCTTCCGTGCGCAAACCATCCTGTAAAGCTTCAAGCCGGTGTTGCATTTCACGGGCGATTTTCTCTGCGGCGCGATCCGCGCGGGAGCGCCCTCCCTTGCCGCCTTTGCCTTTATCACCGGATGCACCCAGTGCCCCGCCTGCCGGCTCTTTGGCATCACCTTCAAGTTCAGCATTCAGGTCTTTGATCTTACTGACGGCTTCATCAGCAGACTTCCAGACTTTCTCCAGCCCTGTGCTAAGTGCACCAACATAATCCTCAGCTAATGCGTCATCCCAGATTGATTTCGCATCTGCGATGATATCCTTCTGAGTATCCGTCACGTTTTTCTTGAAACCTGACAAATCCAGTCCATCAAACAACGTGAACCTTTTGCCGCCGATTTCAATCCAAAGGCTTTCGGCCTCAAATTGCTCAATCAGAGCATTCCATGCCTTTGCACCGATCGCCGAGAACATGGCGGGCAGGTTTTCCCAGTATTTTACGATAATGTTATAGCCGGCAACAAACGCGCCGATGATTTTGTTCACGCTGTCTTTGGCAGCATCGATCACATCAAAACCGAATATCTGAGCCAGTTCATCGCGGAACAGATATGACGCTGTAATTGCAACTCCGATTGCACCGATCAGCAGTCCGAACGGATTGGCCAGCATGGCCGCACCAACTGCTTTAAAAGCTCCGACTACTGATGTCAGCAGAACATATGATAGCTGGGCAAAGGCCATAGATAGCAAACCGGTGCCGGCAATTATCAGTGCACTTGAACTATCAAAATCACCAGTGAGAGAACTAAGAGCCCCTGAGATGACAGTATATGCATTGCCAATAATGATCTGTGCTGCAACAAAGACCTGAGCAATTTTATTGGCATAACCGGCAACCTCATAGCCCATGTCATACAGAGCCTGCCCGAGCGCTCCGGAAGCACCGGTCGCCTGATCAACTGTCCCGATGATCACGGTAAACGCATTGCCCCAGGCCGTTCCCACATCGCCAAGCGTGGCCGGCATCTTCTCAGCTTCTTCACGCAGTTCAACAACTCGTTTTGTCAGCGCATTATAAAGAACATCACCGGTGATCTTGCCATCAGCGCCAAGCTGACGGAGCTGCAGTGTTGAAACGCCGAGTTCATCAGCCAAAGCCTGAGTGACACGCCCGCCTTTCGCCAAAACAGTATTCAGATTATTGCCCTGCAGTTTACCAAGCGCCATGGCTCGGGACAGTGCTTCCTGAACAGATGCCGCGGTCTCTGCCTTTGCTCCGGATACAACCAGAGCGTTATTTAAAGCCTCTGTATAATCAAGTGCCTGTGCGGTTGACTTACCCAATTTCTTTCAACACACCGGCATTCACAATGAAGCTTTCAGTCGTCGTATTGATATCCGAATAGGTATTCTTGGCCACAGACTGCAAGCGCTCCATAACAGCGCTCGCCTTCTCAGCACTCCCAACGGTAAGAGCCAGCCGGCTTGTCATATCTGACCAGCCGTCCGCTGCGTTTTTAAAAACCATAAGTCCCAGAGTGACACCCAAAGCACCAAGCGCTCCTTTTAGCAGTCCAAGTCCGCTTGTAAGCCCTGCAGCGCTTTTCTCCGCCTTTCCGGATGATGACGACAGATTATCCAGATCTGAAACTGCCTGCCTGGCACCGTCAACAGAAACAGAGATACCAAGAGAGGCAATATCACCGGCCATGAGATTTATTTCCCTGTTTTTGACGAGCTTCAGCACGCGCAGAATTCGCCGCAATCTCTTCTTCAAGAGTTTTGCGGAACATGGCGTCCATAGCGATGATGATTGAACATTCTTCAGGCGTAACCGGTGTACCGGTAATCCGAGCCCAACTATCGATGTCCGGATAGCTTATCGGCTGCTTTGTACTCGCCCGCACATTAGAGAGCTGCCAGAACCAGCCCCACAAATGATGACCTGCTTCAGGTATCACGACATTCTTGTTTTTATCAGCAGCGAAAAACCGTTCATTGCGCTGCCGCCGTGTTTCACCGGTTTCATCCAGCGTATCGTACCGGATAAAGGTCGAGACGGCTTCAACAAGCCCCGCCTCTAGCTCCCGGTAAAATTTTCAATGTCATTCACCTGTTTGTTGACCTGATCAAAGATCCAATCAACTGAGAGAACATCCAGAATATTTTCCCGTGTGAACTCCGGCACACCCTGCCCGTCGCGGAACTCCTGTCCGTTCCAATTCCATGACTGAAAACATGCAGCGATACGATCAATGATCTGCACCTCACCATCACTGGCTTTCAGTGACTTTCCCTTACGCTGCCGTTCATAATTGGCATCGATCTGCCGGCGGATGACGCTTTTCACACTATCTGATGCCGAAGACACAAGTGTGAACCAGATTTTCAGCCCCGTACCATTCACAGGGTGCAACAGCTCATAATCGAATGAGCTCTCATATTTTACGATATTTGAAATCGCCATTATGACCTCCAATAAAAAAGCCCCGCGTGAGCGAGGCTGTGTTTGAAACAAAAGGCGACCTGAGCCGCCTTCTTTTATGCTGTGATAAATCTCTCCCGGAGAACTGATCGATGTCACTATGTACCATTTCCAGGCGGAAAGAGGCCAAAGCGCCCTGCCATAGGATCTGATGTGAACACCTGAGTATGCCCTAATTTTTCGATACCCGCTGGCGGATCAATGTTCTCAATAACAATAAACTCTGCAAAAGAAGAAAGGCTAGCTAAATGCTCAAAAAAGAAGTCACGTAGAGAAGTATTGCGAAGGTCTTGTTCGTCGGCAGCCAAAGGACCTTCCTTTGATCTGATAGGATCACGGTAAGTTAGCAGAGGCGTATCAAGTATTAGAAAGCCTGGATGCGGCAGACCTCTTTCATGGCAAAAGATTAGCAACGCTACCTTGAAGGCTGCGTGCGTTATAGCACGCACACCTTTACCGTTATCTCGTCTATGTTTACCATCAATGCGTAGATCATAGGTAACATCATCAAAGGTTACATGACGCTTTCCAGGAAACTGCCATTCACCCAAAACGTCACTAACTGTCTGAGCGAAGTCATGAGCTACGGTGCCTGATACACCAAGGCGTGGTTTATCAGATTTAGAGGCAGGCTTGATACTTGCTAGCTCAGCTCGTCTATCGAGCAAAGCCTGCCTCTGAGCCAAGAGACCTATCCCTCGCTTAACGTGATCACGAACTCCTGTAAGTTCAGTAAGAAGCCGCTGTTTTTCTCGCGCTTCTGGCGACAATCGACGAATTTCCTCGTCCGCCAGATCCAGTTCGATGCTTTGTGCAAAAAATTCCGTAGTTAGTAATTCTCGCTCTATTTTTAATGACTGAATTGTCTCTTCCAACGAGGCTCGCTGTTTGACGATCTTCTCAATTTCCATGACAGAGGCAATACGAATTTTTTCGACATCTGCTATGCCGTGATCGTGGAGCTGTGCAGTTGGCACTGCGCCACACAAAGGGCAATCTTTATCGCCCCCCAAAAGCAATAGAAACCCGGCCTCCTCAACTGCCTCCAGTCGCCGTACATCTGACGTGTAAACCTCGTCGAGTTGAGCAAAACGAGACAGATTAACGGTAACCTCAGTTAGTCGCTGCTGAATCGTCGCCATTATTTGAGCTGCATCTCTCTTACGATCAAGCTGTGCTCTTATGTTATCTTGGGAGAGTTGCACCTCTTCCTGTACCACTAGAAATGTCCCACTCAGCGTTTGATCCTGCTCAGCTAACCCCTCAATATCAGGAAAATCAGCTGCGATATTTTCGTCAATGCTAGCGATCATCTCATCGAGGACCTCCAACTTTGCATTCGTCTGAGTTTTGAATACAGTCTTATTCACGACAGGAACGACAGCGCTATCGTCAACCCCCGTCAACAACAGCTTGAACGCACTACGCTCAGCTGTCATGGTTGTATATTGTCCTGCCTCTATAGGAGACGTTTCACTCTGGATAGTAGTTTCATCGACTAAACAAAAACGGATAACATCGCGAAAGCTCAAACTTCGCTTCTTTCCATTGGCGTCCACAGCAATGTACTTATTGCCAAAGCCAAGATCATTGAGAAGAAATTGCGAGACATTGTCATTGTTAGAATGATCATGACGCGCCGAAAGTGCACGAACATTCTGGTCCATCATAAGTGACGATACATGCCCATTGTGGAGCTCGAAAGCACCTCCAGCGAGTGCCCTCGTTAGCGTAACATCGCCATGAGTGGGCAGGGTCAAGGAAAGCCAGGCACGATCGTAACCATCGCGCTCGCTGATCTCAGGAATCGGCCGAGAACTGCCGAGCATGAAATCCAGTACCTTGACCATAAAGGATTTGCCAGTGTTGGAAGCACCAAATATCAAATTCAGGCCATGGTCGAAATCAACATCGGCTAATGGTCGATGTGGCCCAGTAAATGAAAGGCCCTTAATGGACATAAAATGATTGGAAGTGGTCATGACGTAGACCTTTCCAATCCACCCTCACCATGGAATTCAACTGCCCACCGCCCAATTTTTTGTTCGATAAGATCTGTGAGCTGTTCACTTGTAAAGTTTTTCAACTGGGCTGTTAACCATTCCGCTCTGATTTTAAGCTCCAAAGCATAGGGGGTGTGCATAGTCTCGACCAGCGCAGAAGCATCATCAGACGCATAATAAGCAATACCATTATCACCGGCTACAGCATTGATCATATGTAGACGCCGCATCAGGTGAACGCCCTCCTCAACAACGCGACGACGTACCAGTAATTCGCCTGTTCGCTGAGGTAAGTCCGGATGAAGGCTCTTTGGGCCTCCAACATCAGCAGTGTGTACCACAAGGTGGTCAAACCATGTCAACTCAGTGAGATCGAAACTTTTAGGAAACGCAGCATTCAAAAAAACTAATGCGCGTACCCCCGTTTCCAGTGCACTATTGAAAAGCGGTGTAGATTGAGTTGTCTCTACAACTTCCATTTCAGCTGTCCTTCATTAATAAAGTGATGACAAATGCCCTGTTTGACGGGGGTTCGGGCATATTTTGCAAGCGGCCCCGCTGGTTGTGTATTACCGGCTTGAGTCATCACCGCATTGATGCGCGAAAGTGTGTCCTCATGTTTGGAAATGTGCGTCTCATAGATACCGTGTAGAATTTCATTTCGGAGATCTTCGGTATCCTTCACAGTAGTGTTGTCACGGTAAAATCGAGTAAATGCATCGGCATCGAAATACCTCTCACGCTGTATATTCAAATGCGGCCCATGCATTTTATGCGCGCCGGCAACGGCAAAATCGGCAAAGATACAGCCTTCTCGTTCGCTGTATGCATCTAGTAATCCTTGGATGTAAGGCAGTTCCACAGTCTGAATATCAGCCGGAGTGATACCGACCGGTGCCGGACCCGGATCCGCACCAAACCAGTGATATAGCACCGACTTGGCGGCTTCATCAGCAAGCATGATGTCAACAGAAATTGGATCAATACAAGAAAAATCCCATGCTAAAATAAACGCCTTTAATTCATCATCCAGGGGGATATACTTCTTCTCGACAATTGAATTAGCGCAATATTTATCCCACTCCGCGATCATTTTTTCTTTGAACGCTAATGGTTTAAAAATAAGAGACTTCAGGTTTCGATTTATTCCACGTGGCGCAACGAAAAAGAATTTATCAGGCGCCGTAAATTCACCTTTGAAGCTATAATACAGAACTTTTCCAAGCTCTGAGATACCAGCCTCAGTGGGGAGAGTACGGGCGTATTGCTTACACTGATAATTATGCCAAGCCCCTTCATGCCGTTGTGATGACAAAAAGCCAACTACGTCTCGCCCCATATCCCCTGTACCAGTAAAGCGTTCGACTTTGATATATTCGGCCTTTTTTAGCGCCCACTGCCGAACAAATTCCTCTAATTGGTCATCATCCAGAGCAAGTAATTGTCGCCGATAATCGTAATTATTTCCCATGGCATATCTTATATTGCTTAAATACCATTCGTCCAACTCCACCAAACATGGCCAAATTTAACGTCACCCATAGGATTGAACGATATATATCGAAAATATTATTAAGTTCGAATCGCCTTCCTACTTGATTTATTCTTGCGACAGCAGACATCATCCTGTCCACCATCATTTAACAACATGCAAAATCGAAACTATAAATGCATATCCTACAAAACATTTCTCAAAACAAAGTTAACCTTTATATCGCCGACGGCCCTATGATCCTCCGTATTTTGTACTTTCCTTCCGATCTTTTACGATTGTTGCGCTCTCATACATAAATCAACACGTGTCTTCCCAGATCACGCCGCCGGAATAGTAAGCTGCTCCTGATTAAGCGCCAATGTGAACACATTGAGAATGAAATCTTCAACACCGCCGTTAGGTGTTGAAGGTCCCGCTACCAAGCCACGGTTGAAATGCGTGGTGCCCGTACCTGCCGGCGTCAGCTTATCATTGTGGACGATCTTGAACGCATAATTGAAGTTCGTCTTCGCTGCCGCCCGCATGGCCAGCTGCCCCTGATCTGTCGGTACATAAGAGCACTCAATCGCCGGATCACCGGCATTGATGATACCCTTTGCTTTCTGGGTCACTGTCGTATCCATGGTGTCATAGTTCAGGATATTCACCTGTGAGCCGGTTTCACCGATATTGCCGACCTTTGCGACCTCAACCCAGTCATCAATGGCTTCAAAATCAGTTAGCGCGAGATCATTCGGAGCGATTGTCGCGCTGATATAGAACTTTGTACCCATGTTGGTATTTGCCATGGTGAAGTCTCCTGTTAGGCAAAAGAAAAATAAGGGATTGTTACCGGAACTATGAGCCTGTCCGGTTCCTGCATGTCATTACCGACCGTCGGCGATGCACTGACATGGATTGAAACATTGTCTCTGGTGATGACCGAACCGCGTGCAAACGCTTGTGTGATCCGGCCTGCAATCTCACGGGCTTTAATGCCGCCGCTCCCGCTCACATCACAGATGAGAACCTGAAATAGTCCGAGATAATGGTTTTCAGCATCGAGTGCGAGAAAAGGAGATCTCGTCGTATTCGGCAGAACTGACGGTCGCAGATACGTGACGCCGGCTTTTGGCTTATAGTCTGTACCAGGCCATGCAATATCGACCTTATGTGGTGCGAAACTGACCGTTCTCAGTTGTTCAAGCAGAGCTTCATAAATGATCAGATCAACATTCATGCGCCACTCTGCTTTCTGACTTCATCTGATGCCCGCGCTACATGAACCGGCCAGTTCTGAGCTGCCAGTCTCACCATGCCGCGCCCTTGCCGGCCGTTCGTGCCGTATTCAACATGTGCCCCGTAATTTGCGGTAAAGCTCGCCCAGATCGTGTTACCGATTTCCGCTCCGGCAATTGCCAGAGTGTATTGCGGGTTCAATTCATATTGTTTTGGCTTACTGCCGGCGGGTAACGGCCTGTCAGGAGGTCTTGCACCGTCAAGGGACACCACAACGCTTGCCCGCAGAAATCCTGTGTCCACCGGCACACGATCGATCATATCCTCAATGACAAATTGTGCGGCAGTCCGAAATACAGCCAGCATCCGGCGCTGTGTCTGCATCACGAATGCATCCACCTGTGCAGCAAAGTTCTGTTGAACCATTAGTCGATGTTTTTCAGAAAGTTCAGCCTGATGAACTGTGTGCACCGGCATCGGATAACCTGACCGGCAGACGCACCCAGACTGGTATCACCCGGATACATCATCTGAGAACCATCCGGTAAAGTGAAAGGAGTATTGAGCCCCTGCACCTCAACTCCGCCCATGAGGCGATGATCATGTCTCACACGCTCATCCGAAGCTGTTTTCCATACGCGGGTAACATCTTGCTCAGTGTATCCGGTGCTCTCAAGTCCCTGCCTGAACGCTTCATGATTAGCAGCATTCAATGCAGACAGCGTTTCCGTACGGGCGATCGTATCACCACGCTGACGCAATAAACTGTCCTCATATCGGGCGAGCATCCGTACGATTGTATCAGCCGGTAGTTTTTCACCGGTTTGAATTGCTTTTAGCACAGTGCGGTCAAAGCGCTTATCCCGTCGTGCTCTCGTCAGATAGTTCTGCAATGAAGCAGGATCACCGGAGAGCAGTTCCAGACGGGCATTCCGGACATACTGTGACTGCGCCTCAGTCAGGCCAAGTATCCCGCCTTCGCGCCTGCCTGTCGCCCGGTTGATACGCCCAACAACATCGAGAGCTGTTGTTTTCGGGTTATTACCTGCCTCTATACCCGCGATCAGTGCATTACGAACTGCATTGCGCATATCATCGGCAACTGAAGGGATTAAACCTGCTGACTGGCCGGATAGCCAACGCTCAGCACCGATGTGACGCACATCAAAACGGATCACCAGCACATTGCCGTCCGGATCACGAAACTTCGGCAAACCGGATAATGCGGCAATTCCTCCGCCCTCAAAAGTATCTGCTATCGCTTTATCCAATGGCCGGAAAACAGCCAGATCAATGTGCAAAGCTTCCATTGCACCGCTAATATCGCTCTTTTCCAGTCGTTCAACAATCCGGCGCATCTGCACATTGGATTTAATATCAGTAATAGCAGCCATGAATGCTGAACGGATCAACGGTTCGAAATTAGCAATCAGCAGTTCAAAGCGATCACGTTGACTTAAACGTCTGAGCATTTAGTAATCATCCACGTATGTTAGTGTCCAAACAAACATTTAAGCGACAAAACAATGGGAGGTGTTCATGAGCGTACGGATGTACGACGATATCGTCAGTTCAACTAATAGAGCAGTACAAATTTTCAATATATTGATTGGGTTAGCGTATAATCGCCAAACCATTACTTATAAAAAACTTGCTGAAATAATGAACTTTGATGGTGCAGGAGTATTTTCACATCCACTCGATCACATACTGCACTGGTGCAAAGATTCTAAATTGCCATCGTTAACTGTACTGGTAGTGAACTCAAAAAGCGGGCTTCCAGGATCTGGCTTTTCCACGCATGAAGATCTGCATGCCCAGAGAGAGAAGGTTTATGCGGAGAATTGGTATCGCATCATTCCGCCAACTATGGATGAACTGAATGCAGCTTATCAAAAGCGTAAAACTTAATGCGTTCATCCTGAAATATTATCCCCTTACTTGCAGTTCATAATAAACCACAACGCCTGCCGGATTAAGCGGCGACACGCGAATGACTGTGAACTCGGAACCACCGACAATCAGCTTATCAGCAACTGTCGGCTCAACTTCCAGACCTCCTGCTGCCACGTAGATCTTACGGTCATTCGCTTCAATCAGTGTGCCTTGCAGTTCATATGCACTGTATTCCAGCACAACGAGCTTACACGGATAGTCCGCCTCTGTTCGCTCAGGCTTCCAGGGCTCTGGATTATCCGGTTTATCTTCCGTACGCCGGATTACTCCGGTCTGACCAAAGCGGGCTATCAGGCGGTCTGCAGTAGCCCTGCCGGCAGCATAATTAAAACCAACCATCTCAGCCTACCGATTGGATGCCGAAGCAAGCAGTATGCGGATTGCGCAGATATGGTGTGAGCATACCATCTACAACCGAAATCAACGGAGTTAGTGCTGCAGCCACATCAGTTCCCTGAACGCCGGCAAATTGTGTTTCCAATGCCCCGACCTTCTCACGCACAACGATTGAAGAAGCAGAACCGATAGTGTTTAGGCTGTCCGGATTACGGGCTTCTGTTAAAGCCGCAAAAAATGAAGCATGAATGACCGGCAGCGGTACCGCACTTGCAGACACCGGAACGCCACGCAGAGATGCTCCTGTGCGCGGCCATGCCCGTTCCTGATCAAACGCAGCTAACGTACCGATAAACCGGTCACCATAAAGTGCATCAACATACTGACTGCCCCGCTGACGCAAGACTGCCGGCGCGAATGATCCGGCCGGCAGCGTATAACCATTATCAGTCAGCCATTGTGTGAACTGATCATCCGTCCCGTAACCGGCCATGTGCGTTATTCCGCCAGCTTAGCGTCAATGAGTTCCTGAAGCTTTTCGTTACTGACGTTACGGGCATATTCGATGCCGAGTTCATCAGCCTGCTTCTTCAGTTCGTCACGGTTGATAACTTCGGTCTTACCCGCAGTATCACCTTCGATGATCTGGTACCGGCCTTCCCAGCCTTTTGGCTCGGACTGAACTGTGAGTTCGGTACCCACTTCGATTTCACCGGATTTGCCGTAAATACCGGCGCCTGTAATACGAATTTTCATAAATGCTCTCCTGAACAGAGACGCCCTGCCCGAAGACAGGGCAACCGGTTAATTGACAACAGTGGAGTAGAACACACCGGATTTGCCGTTATAATCCGCACGGATTTCCATCCCCATCGCGCCCATGATGAGGAACTGGTAATTGTCGGTCGGATTAAGCCGTGTCATGGCTGTCGTATTCACAGCCATACCAACCAGTGGCCGGATATATTCCGCACTTGGTACAAAACCAAAGAACGCATTGCCTTTAAGCTCATGCGTCACTGCGATCTTATTGATACGGCGGTTGGTCAGCAGATAGGACAGCAATGTGCCGCCCTTAAAGCCTGTCGATCCGGAATAAGACTTATCAAAGTTACGGCCGATCTCCGGTGAGATATACAGATTGACCTTTGCAGTGATCAGGTTGGCATCCAGCATCGCACCGAGGGTCTGGGTGATAAAGGTATCAACTTCATCAGAACCGGCTGTGGTCAGATCGATCCCCGCGCCGCCGGCACCGGTACCCAGATTGATCGCTTTGGAATACGGGCTGGTACGAATGCCAGTGGCTTTATAGCCTTTGACAGAGATATTCGTATCACCGTCCAGTGCATAGAGCGCCATGTCACGACGGATCTTAGCTGTATGCGCTTCCTGATCATCCGACAGTGCGTCAAAGTTTTCAGACTGCAGCGTATTCCACTCCCGCCATTCACGGCCATAAGCGGTCGAGAAGATCGGCACCGGTGAGCCGCGATAGTCGTAGACGACTTTATCCATCGCAGTCGGAACCTGACCGGAAAGCGAGCGCACCACAGCACCGGCATCCGAGGAAACACGGTTCATATGTACCAGCTTGCCAATATTCACGGCCTTTGCCAAAGGCATAAGATCCGCCATATAGGCCTGACCTTCATCGTTGCGCATGACACGACGGGTAATACCGTCCAGATCCAGCCAGGCATCACGCGGCAAGATAGAGGCAGCATTTTGAACTGCAGCCATTGCAGTTTCGGTCTGATGAAACCACTCACGGTTTGCAGTAACTTCATTCCACCAGGTTGCATGTTCCTTAGAGTTAGCAACCAGCTCTTTATCAAAGTAACGCATTACCGGTTCTCCTTATTCTGCAGCCGTCAGATAGCCCTTAGCCGCGCGTACGCGAACAAGCTGAGCTGAACCGGTTGTGTTGTTGAAAGTCTCATCAGAGAATGCGACCACCATCTTCGAGCCAGCGGCAGCAATCGTAAGCGCACCATCCGCACCGGGCGAAAGAGCTGTTCCCTTTGAGAGATTAATACCGGCAGCTACACGGGCATTGAAGAACTGCTGATCCAGCATTTCCATGCCAATAGTTACATCACCTGCAGCATATGCCTCATCCACACCGCCCAGTGTCAGGTAATTATCCTGAGCGATATAGACTTTGCCTGTGGCAGAGGCACCGGCCGGAACGAATTTACCGTCAGTCAGAATGAGAACAGACCCTGGCAGAATTGCTACTGAGGCCGGTGCTTCTGTCACCTGTGGCGTGGTCTGAGTAACAGGACCCGCAAAAATCTTATTATAGCGTGCCATGATCAATTACCCTCCGGAAGCTGATAGGCAGGTTTGCCGTTATCGGGCTTGTAGGTACTGTTGAGTGCAGCTGCGTGAGCCGGTGCTGCCTTAGGTGCCAGCTCTTTGAGCGCATTGAGCGTCAGCTCATTGGCCACCGCTTCAGTCAGCAGGTTGGCCTTTACGACCTTTTCCACCAGACCGGCTTTTTCTGCGTCATTTTGAGCTTTCTGATTGGCCTGCATATCTGCAAGATTATCAGTCAGAGGTTTGACCGCAGATGCGACGGCCTCTGAGATAGTGTTGCCGATCGTGCTGAAACTTTCCGAAAGGGTATTCACCTTAGCGGACAGCTCTTCAAACTGTTCTTTCGATACAGTCATGTCTGTTTCCTTTCTGTTTGCAGAGGTTTCCCGACCCGTGCCGAAAGCCTCGATTAATGCGGATTTCAAACGCTCCAGCAGTGGTGCCCGCTGACGCTTCTCCAGTGCGCGGACTGCAGAATCCAATGCCCAGTCGAGATCACGCTCTGCTTCATCAAGTGCGGAGTTAATGACTTCGATGTCTTCCGGATCACCGCTTGAATTAACCAGCATTCCCACACCTTGTTCAGGCGTGGCCGCCCCATCCTGATCCAGCAGGATAGCGTCATGGTCGAACTGGATATTGCGGGCGATGTTCTTATAAGAAACGTCACCGTTAGCGGCCTCCATCATGCAGTAGAGGCCGGTTGAGGTATGGATGGGATCACCTTTGTCAATTGCGGACAGTACAGCCCTGCCGCCCTCGCTGCGATTTGCCATTTCAACGTCAATAATCTTATCAAGCAGGACGCGGCCGTTCTCACGCCGGACATTCTCGTTCCATGCGCCTATCCAGCCGAGATTGAGCCCTTCCGGATCACTGGCTGATACAAATTTGCCATTGATCACCGGATGACCAAGCGGTGCCGGCTTACGGCTGAGACTGCTGAAACTCTTTTCAATCTCTTCAGCCGGATACATGATACCGTTCATAACGATGTTGTCCGGTAGCGTTGCACCGGGCACAATCACCACATCGCGGCCATTACGTTTTTCACGTCGTATCGCGCCGGCGTTAGCCAGCGTGCGGATATTCACCCGAACTGTCTTCATTGTTATTTTTCCTCAGCCGCAGGAGGTTTACGCGGCATCACTGACGCTTCGTCATCATCATCTTCATTGCGGTAACGCTGCTCTTCGGTCAGCGGCTCTTTGCCCAGGACCTCACGCAATTCATCCGGCGTGAATACCAGTTCACCCGTTTCCCGCATTTTCTGATTGGTGTCTGCCATCTTGGACACCCGTTCGATCTTTTCCGTCATTGAGGCTTCTGTCAGATCTGACCAGTCCAGATACCAGTCGCGTTCAGCCAGAATGCCAAATCGCTCAAGCCGATTAATCAGCGCCATAATGTTCGGCCGTACTGTATTAGTGCGACGAGACATATTGGTCTGAGACCATTCATTGGCGTCTTCTGTGCTGGCTCGTTCTCCGGACTGTGACCCGATCAGGATCTTAACCGGCATTGCGATCGAAGCCGCAAATGACTGCAGCGCGATCGAGAAGAAGTGCTCAGGGCTTGGCAGGGTAACACCTAAGCTTTTGGCTTCCATGCCCTGTATCATCAGCAGCTGGTCAAAACCCTTTTGCCAGCCTGCCACCTGCTCATTCATCTTATCGGCTATCTCATCTACCGAGACGCCCATTGCCTTTGCCATTTCATCAATGCGGGCTTCAGGCGAGACTTCCAGCACCGGTGCGGATTTGGCATTCTTCCAAAATCCCTCACCGCCCGACCCGCTGACCTTTTCCAAAGTCATCAGGTCATTATAACCGGCCTCCAGCAGCGACCGGCAATCTAATGTCCCGTCCCGTGACCAGATGATGGCCCGATCCGGATGGAGCATAAATTGCCTTGGCTGGCGGATATCATCACCGACACTGGCCTCATTGAACTGAAACATCTTCGGTTCGCCGTAGGTGTCACTGGTTTGATCTGTGTCCCATTCGGACACAGCCAGCTGGCCTTCCCATGCCGGTATGATTTCAACCAGTCCCGCAAGACCGCCCGGTACGCGGTCAACCGGCATATCGAATGTTTTGCCGTCAGCAAACCGCAGGATCAGACCGGAATATGATCCGACCAGTGAGCGCCGGTCAGTCTCAGCAATACGCGACCATAAACGCAGATCTTCAAAACGCTGCCGGATCTCTCCTTCAGCTTTTGTTTCCTTGGTATGGGCACCTTGCGTACCGTCACGCTGCTGCTCTTGAAGAAACGGAACATCCTGCCATGTTTTCAGAATGGTCTTATCAACTGCAGCTGCTGCAATACCGTTGCGGGTATACATGGCATAGAGCATGTCGAAAGTGACTTTATCCGGATAGCCGAAGTCCCTGTAGTGATTATGTTTGGCCGCCATAAAATATCCGGGAAACATCACATCAAGGCGTCGTGCTCCAGCATTTGCCATAGCTCGGATTACATTCATCGGTGCCTCTTAGTCAGGAACATGCCGGCGGACGGAGCCTTATCACGTGGTGCGAAGGCCATTACAAATGCATCTGCCTTGTTGGGAGAAGGCACATCGCGTTTCTCAAGATCCTTCTTACTCTCAACCTTTGAACGGCCGGAGTTATCAAAGTCCTTGCGCGGAGTTGAAAGCTCATCGATGAGACCATCCAGATGCTCACAATCACTCGAGATCGCGATCAGATCGTCTTCATCAAAGACCTCTCCTTTGGTCACCGCGTTATAGGTATTGCGAAACCTCTTTGAAACGCTCCACCACGCCTGTGCTTTCAGGTTGGCGTAGAAGTCTTTGTTCTTCGGCGATTTAGGGTCATCAGGATCGACCTGTGCATCAGGATTTAAAACTGCCGCGCCGGCATTAAACCGGAAATACCCGATCCTCACCTCATGCTCAGTATTCAGCGCCTGAAAATGCGCACCGGCAAAGGCTCCGACCCCGATGCTGTCATAATCAATTTCGGCATCGAGTTCTCGTGCCAGGGCATGAACGCGACCGGCAGATTTGAGAAGCTCATCCTCTCTAGCCTTCCATTCATCCACCTGCATGGCCAGAAAACCCTGTGCTGCCACCGTCGCACATTTATCATTGCCGCTATCAGCAACGTCAAAACCAATACGCCTGATGCCCTTAGGCTCAATGCCGAGTTTCTTATGAGCATCAACTGCTGCCAGTATCCATGAGCGGCGGATGATAACCGCCTCGTCATCTTCCAATGGCTCACCCAGATAGATATGCCGGAACTCTTCTTCATCCTCTGCCCGCTTAGCCTCAATGACCTTGAGAATGGTCTGAGACAGAAACGAGTTTTCGTTGAAGTTGATATGCCGTTTAATCGTATCCGGCGGTGTGTTTCGCACAAACCGCTTATAGACAAAATCCGTTGTCAGCCGCGGATTGAAGATGATCCAGAACTGAGAGCCTTCCTTACGAAGCGTCGGCTCCAGAATGTCCCACTGCTCCTGCGTGAGATTATGAGCTTCCTCGATCCAGCATATGTCGATGCTTTCCAGCGACTTAATTTCATCGATATGACGCCACAGACCATAGAACATAAACTCCGCACCGGTCACTTTATGCCGGATGGTGTTCTCAGTGATGACGAACTGATTAGTCAGACCAAAGCGGCTGATCTGAATTTTGAGAAGCGTATAGACACTCTCTGCAATCTTATTCTGAAACTGTCGGGCACACAGAACACGGATATTGCACTGTGTGGCCAGATAGACAGCAAACCCAGCGGCATCCCATGATTTAGAACTTGAACGACCACCATAGAGAACACGGTTGCGTGCCGGCGTCAGCCAGAAATCACGAAGTACCGGATTGAGGGTTGGCGTAGAAGTCTGCAAGTGTCTTAACCTCTATCGGCTTACCATCCTTGCCGGTATGTTCTGTCCTGGTCGGAGCATGACTACCCTGCATCTTATTGGCTTCTGCAATGGCAGAGACAGCCACACGCGGGTCGTCTTTGATATTGGCATCGGCTATGTCTGCAAGCATGCGAAGCCTGTCAGCGGCGCTCCATTCGGCTTTTTCGGCTACTCTGCTCTGAGCATCAGATACCGCTTGCTGCACCATAACATTTGATAACAAGCGTGAGCTTTGTTCCTGTGCAGTCTTCTCACTGTAGCCGGCGCGTATCGCTGCCTGTGTGGCGTTGAGATCAATCAGATATTCTGAGACAAAACGCTCTTGCTTTGCAGTAAGTGTCATTCTGTCGGCCTACCAATATCCGGCGCTTCATCGGTCATGAGTTATCCTGTCACGGTATTTTGCAATGTGTATTTTGTTACACATCATAATTGACAACTAACCTTAAGATGTGTATTTATATACTCACCGAAATAACAGTGAGGGAAGATGCTACGAGACAGTAAGAAGATTGTTAAACGCCTTGAAAATGAAGGGTTCGAATTAGTATCGGTGAAAGGCTCTCACCACAAATTCAGAAAAGGGGACATGACCATCATAGTTCCTCACCCCAAGAAAGACCTTCCGATCGGAACGGCCAAGGCAATAGCGAAACAAGCGGGCTGGGAATAACCGGCCCCCTTATATGTGACAATCAACTGTCTAATAATCTCCCTACAAACAGGAGTACCCTATGAAACACTTCTTTGCATTGGTGCATAAAGATTCCGATAGTGCTTATGGTATTCAGTTTCCTGATCTACCAAGCGTCTTTTCTGCGTCCGATGAGGCCGAAGATATCGTAAAGAACGCGATTGAAGCATTACAGCTTTATGCAGAAGACGAAACCTTACCTGAAGCTTCCAGTCATGCTGACATCGTAGCGCGTGATGATGTGCGCTCTGCATTGAATGACGGCGCATATCTCATCTCTGTGCCATACATCGAAGACGACAGCGCCGTTGTCCGCGTGAATGTCACTTTTGAACGTGGAGTTCTTAAAGCAATCGACAATGTAGCCAAAGACCGCGGCTTAACCCGCTCGTCATTTCTGGCTCAAGCCGCACGTCATGAAATTGAGGTAGGCGTTTAATCGCCTGCCTCAAACATATCATCATACGCCCAATGCACCCGCACATAGTTGCGTAAAGTTAAATAATTACAATGATTTTGAGCGACAACTCTATAAAATAATTATACTTATTGATAAAAATTAAATAATATATTTAATTAAATAAAAGAAGAATCAGGAGCTTTAAAATGACAGAAAAAACTTTTTGCAATGTATTAGAAGAAATGCGCGATAATCATATAAATCATATCCGTAAATTATTAGAATTAAAACAATATGGAATTACTATTGGAGCGCCAGCTTTCGAAGATATTATTAACAGAGAGCAATCAGCAATAGATAATTTACAAAAATCTATTAACTGGCTAAAAGAACAAGGCGCTTGCTGAAGATATTTTAATCTACAAAATCAAAAAGGCAGCCTTTAAGCTGCCTTTCTCATTTCTGATTTCTCATTTCTGATTTCTGATTTCTGATTTCTGATTTCTGATTTCTGATTTGGTTTAACACCCTTACCATTAAGCTCTTCAATGAGGATGTTCGTTACTTGCTTGGTATAAAATTTAAGACTAAGCTATACTTTAAAATTCTCTAATATGGCCAGCTATGCGAAGCATTATTTTAACATTTGGTATACTGCTCTTCTCATCCCAGACTTCCATTGCTCAACAGCATCAAACTGAACAGTCGCTCTATCCACCAGGTACAATAAGCAAAGAAGAGTTTTTATTGCAGTTGGCGGTCACAGTTGCTGCACACGAAGGCTGTGAAAATTTCAAAGGCAATTATCAGTATTACAACGGCTATATAAGCGCTACAGGCCTAGAACCATTCAACGAGCCGATTTTTATTAAACTCTTGGCAGAAAGCCGCCAAGAAATCTCAAATAATAAAGAGACGGCCTGCCTTGAGATAAGAGAAACTGATACGCTTACAAAAGAGCTAAACCCAAGCTTAGCTCCTCTATTCAAATCAAAAAACAATTAACTCCCCCTTACAACAGCAGCGACCATTACAAGACCTGCGGATACCGCCCAGATTAAAATGATCATGCCGGTAAAGTGCCAGAATGATTGAAAGGTGAATTCAAGAAAGGGCATGAGTTATCCTTTCGCCAGTGAGCGAAGTGCAAGTTATTGCTATGGAAGCAAGAGTCAGCTTTGTTCAATGAGAGCAAATTAGCGGAGCATGTATTATGTCTGAATCAAACTTCACTGAACAAACAGAAACTTTTAAAGCAAGCAAGAATTTCAAGGTCGAAAAATTCGATAAATGTAAGATTGAAAAATTTGAAATTCCAGCAGGTACTTATACCGGTTATTCACGTCGTTATAGCGTCGTTGATGACAATAATAACGTCAGTATACTCCCGCCTGAGTTCACAATTCATTTCAGTAAAGAAGACTGCAAAAAAATTCCGAGCCTTAATGGAAAAGAGAATATCGAGTTTGATGTAGCAGCTCCTCTTTCAACTGGAGAACTGGAACTAGTTGGATTCATTGAAACATAACTCTCACCCCCCCCCTCTCTGAGGAGATAGAAATGAGCACCCGCGCCGAACCGTGAGGAACGGCGTGGGCAATTAATTATAACGCTTATTTTAAAGATTATTAAAATTCCTTACCCTAAAAAACAAATTATTATTTTTATTTTTCACGAAATACATTAAACTATTTTCAGGGAGTACAGAGTTTACTTTTTCCGCCAAATTACGGACAATATCAATTTCATTTCTTATAATTATATTCAACAAAGCCTCACCAACATCTGTCAATAAAAAGATAGGTAAGCATGGTGTATTTTCATATTTCAAAATGATGTCTTTATCTTCATAATTTGGCTCAATATCTACAGAAAATGCTATTGCGTAATCATATAAGCCAAAAAACCAAACACGCTCCCCAGAATTTAATGTCATATCAACAAAAAATCGGTGCTGATCGTCAGAGACAACAGTGAGTATGCCTGAACTATGTAATAAAATACGTTCATTATATGTAGTATGTCGTATCAGTGACTTAAACAGTACATTTCCCAGTCCGCCCTCAGCTAGCCCTTCAAATAGCTTCGCTGTTCTACTATCAATTTCATCCACCGCTCTTAACACTTTACGATTAAAAGTCCCTGGCTTACGTATTTCGCCAGCAAGAATACGTCCCCAACGCTGCCGCAAATCATCAGTTGACGCGTCTTCAGCATAGTGTTCAAAACGCTCCAAAAACTCCTCGCCAAGCTCTTCTGGAGCCTCAGCTGTTTCACTCACTTCTGGAGAGATATTACGTAGGTCATCGAGGGCATACGCAATCACCCCGTCTTTATTTAATTGTTTTCTGACATCTTTCTTAAATCTAGCTTCCAGAACTCTATTAGCGATAGCATCATCCGTTTTGATTGCCTCAACAAGCTTCTTCGCTGCGGCCTCCATAACTTCTTTTTCAGTATCTAATTCAATTCTGTTCCGCTGAACTCTACGTTCCGCCGGGAAGCTAATAATCTCCACTAAGCTTCCCCCCAGTCTATCAATTGCTGATATCAAGCGGCTTTTAGCTTTGATGCTACCGCCCGTTTCCGTCAAGTCAAAAGAAACGGCAGTTTCTTTATCCAGATGATCTTCTTTTTCCATAATTCATCCCCCGTCTAAACTTAATTAAACGTGGGATGATTCCTAATTATTTTGCAATGTTAAAGACTTTAGACTTTGGCAGCTTAAATAAGCGCCTCGTGTAGCCAGACCAAAACGTATAAATCAAAAAAGGCAGCCTTTAAGCTGCCTCTCAAATCAGAATTCTCCTATGCTATAAACGATGACATTTATTCATGTTCTCGTCAAGTTCATGAATGAGTCACTCTATGTTCATGCGCATATTTCATAATGCTCAACCAATGCGAGCAGACCACGCTTGAGATAACCTATCATATGCGGCATCTGCATTCCCTCGCCCTCATCCAAAACACAGACCTTTTTGGTAACGGATGTCACTGGTTTTCCAGCGAGATCCACCAGTCCCAAAGCCATCTCAATCTTCATAACGCGGTTTGTTGCAACTCGTGCGGCATCAGGTCTGTCTGCATTACCTAATCCACGTACACGGGCGATATCCATTGCCTTGACGCTCGGGAACGGAATACCTGTCAAAGCATAGTATCGCGCATAATCCCCGGCCATACGCATACCGGCCTCGAATTGCGCTCTGGTGATTTCATCCGGATTAAGCAGATGCAGCCGCCCCAGCACAGATCCTGCTTCCTGAGTGCCGGCAACTTTCGCGGACAACCCCATCTTCATACGGTTTGCAACAGCCACAGATTTCACCTCTTTCTCAGTTTCGACAAGCCTTAGGGCTACAGTTGTTTTCCGGCGTGATTTGCGCCCGTTAGCTTCCCGAGCTACTGCCGGCAGTGACGGCCTGCCACGCTTTGCTCTCAGCTTCTCTGCTTTGCTGTATGCTGTCATGCTATATCCCTTACGCCATCCCCAACGCATCCATATAAATCTGGATCATCGCTTCTTCTTCCTGACGCTCATGTGTCTCTTTCTTACGAGCCCTGATGATTGCGCGAACAGCTTTGGTGTCAAAGCCTGAACCTTTCAGCTCCGCGAACACTTCCTTGATGTCCTCACTGATAGTGCTCTTTTCTTCTTCAAGACGTTCAATACGCTCGATGAAAGCACGTAACTGTCCGGCTGCTATCGCTTGTGCGCTGTCGCCTGTAATGTCGTCACTCATCTTACTGCTCCTACCTGATTGAATAAATTGCGATTAAAATTATCAAGCTGCTACACCGATAATCTGCCAGCCCTTGCCATCATCGGGCTTAAGAAGATGCTCAGGGATGCGGCAACCGTCTTGCCATGGCAAAGCGCCAAGCCGCGGGTTCCAGCGTCGATGCAGCCTTGCTTGCTCAAGGAAAAACTCAAGCTTGCGTTCCTGTTCAGCCTGCGGCAGCGCGAAAACATCAAGCTTGGTCACAGTTGCAGGCTTCGCCAATCCCACACCGGCTTTGATCCGGTTATTGTAGGCATCACGGATTGCGCCGACGAAATATGCCCAGGAATTGGCTGGTTTAGACATTCGGGACGCAACAGCGCGGATTGTCGGTAGAATATCCGCTTTCAGATCAACACCATTGTTGATCAGCTCCAAGATAGTTCCGACAACCAGTGAGCCATGCGGCTGGATTTTACCGTCCGCCGCTTCCGTCAGCTTTTTCGTTAAATCCCTGAGGTCAACATTTTGCTTTTGAGAAAGATCAGCAGCAGCCTCGCGCACATGCGCGTTAGAAGCTTTAGCTTCTTTTGGTTCTGATTCTGAATGGTCGAACCGTGGTGATTTTAACTCTTTGATTTTATTAGGACGAGAACGATTTTCAGCCTGTTTATCCTGAAGTTTTCTCAGAGTTTCGAGCTCGATAATTGCACGTTCATTTGTCAGAAACTCGCCATTCACGATTATCTTGCCCATAGATACAAGAGCGCCGCGCAAGGAATTCCACTTCCGAATTGTGCATCCAAGCAGGCCGGATATGTAACGAGCATCGTCAGGGAGGCTGCCTCCCTGCATGTAAATCAGATCAAGCACCAGTCGATAAGCAGCCTTCGTTTCGAAATCCATGCCGATAGTGCCCTCGATAAAATCGCGTGGATATGCCTTGTAATATGGGAGGCCATTCATGCTTCATACCTCGCTGCGTTTCTGACAGCAGAACAAGCGACATCGATAAAAAGATCAACCTGTGTGACCGGTCCGTTGCGCTGCTTTGCAATGTGAAATTCAAGCTTGTTTTTTACTTCTGCAAGCCTGTCCTGGCGGGCGATTTCCTTATCAACGTCATCATGCTTTTCACGCTCGAGGTAATAAGCCTCGCGGTAAAGAAAGATGATTGTATCGGCATCCTGCTCGATAGCGCCGCTATCACGTAATGCAGACAGCTGAGGGCGCTTATCGGCTTGCTGCTCAACGGCACGATTGAGCTGCGAAAGAAGTACAACAGAGATATCGTACTCGCGCGCCATAGATTTGAGCGCACCGGTCATTTCCGCAATTTCATTTGTGCGGTTGCCGGAATAACGATTACTCGCACGGATAAGTCCAAGGTGATCAATCATCAGGCAATCAAGAGCGTGACCGGCCTTTTCAGAGGCTTCCAGCATCACTTCAAGTTTGACGCGGATATCTGAAATAGAAAGCCCCGACTGTTCTTCAATCAGCAGCGGCAAGCCGTCCATTTCTTTCTGAACGCGCTTCAATGCATAGAGGTCTGGCTGCGATAATCGACCTGTGACTAAATCCTGATAAGGAATACGGATATTGTCGTCATAGGCCAGATCCGACACAGCTCTGGCGGCTAGCTTCTCAGCATCCATCTCAAGCGAAATGAAGCCAACACCATGTCCCTGCTTCGCAAGTTTGCAGGCAACGGACATTGCGACGGAAGTTTTTCCCATAGATGGGCGCGCACCAATCAGCGTCAGATCGCGCTTATGAATGCCGCCGGTCACATGATTGATATCCGACAATCCCCACGACAAGCCAGTGATGCCGGTGCCAGTCGCCATGGCGATTTCAGCTGCAATAATAGCATTCGATGCTGCGTGAGATACAGACACCTGCGACTTTCGCTTGGAACCTCGACGTAGATCTGAAACGATATCGTCAAAAATCACGCCAGCTTTGGTAACAAGCTCAGCCGGATTAGAATTAGGGTCACGGGCAGCGGTACTCAGGCTTTCTGCTTGATCAGCCAGAGCCAGTCGTGCGGCTTGTTCAATAACCTGCTTGGCGCTCTTTTCGATATTGGCAGAGCCAAGCACGGATGAAGTAGCCATGCGAGCCAGATAATTCGATATGCCTAGCCCTGTAGACTGCTCATGAGCTTCTCTGACAGGCTCTGGCAGCAGTTTCACGACAATATCCGGGCGAGCGGAATTAAAACGCTCATGAGCCGAAGCGATGGCCTGATAGATATGCTGATGAACGGGCTCAATGAAATGTCTGGCTTCCAGCATAGATGCCACACGGCCAA
Source organism: Pseudochrobactrum sp. XF203 (assembly GCF_020341615.1). Taxonomy (NCBI): domain Bacteria; kingdom Pseudomonadati; phylum Pseudomonadota; class Alphaproteobacteria; order Hyphomicrobiales; family Brucellaceae; genus Pseudochrobactrum; species Pseudochrobactrum sp. XF203. The sequence goes on from NZ_CP084392.1 coordinate 1,681,095, forward strand.
AGCCGCCCAGCATCAGCGAGCCAAGAACCTCTTGTTCAATTTCAACGACAAAATCTGACTGGTTCAGTGCAAGCGTCATAGTGCACCCAAGTTCTGCTGAATGATGGGGCTTTCATAACAATAGAAAGCTTTCAGGCATCGTTTGGCTTCAACAGCGTCGGAAAATACACCTGTTCGGTCAGCCTTTGCTTTCGCATCGACATAAGCTTGCCAGAGAATAAACTCATCTGTAGTGACTGACATCAGTACGGGTTTCATGCTGCCTCACTTTCGCGCTCACGGCGGCTGGTGATTTCAGTATCAATCAAAGTCACAACCTGACGGCGATGCTGCAAAATCTGCTCTTGTTGAATGAACCACGCCTCACCGCGAGTCTTCTTGCGGCGGTGAAGCAATATGAAATCGCGTAGTGACTGAATTTCACCTTCCGCAATCGTTCTCATCGTGCGCAGGTTAAGAGTTTCCGTCATACGGCACCCGATAAGTTTGAGAGCCGCCAAACAGATCATCGCCAGCAGGCTGCAAAAGACCACTATCAATCAGCCAGCGGCCAACGATAACCGGTACTGTTCGGCAGTCAGGCAATGTAAAATAGACGTACCCGCCGCCCTTTTCGACGGCGCGAATTTCTTGTGAATGTTCACGCACTAGCGTTGCCCCCCCCTCTAGACGAGAAAGAACCGGCTTGGTGAAGCGGGGCATTTTCAATTCCTCTGTCATTCTCTCAACTCCGGGCAAATCCATTCAGCTGCACCTGCAGCCCAAGTTCTAAAACTGACGGCGATCTTGTGCCGCCGGCTGAATGACAGCCATCGCAGCAATACGGGCGGTTTCGGCGCGATATGCGGCTTGTCTTTTTCTCCCATCGAGGATTGCCTTCATTTCTTCGATTTCTCGGTTTTCAATCCTGCTAGCTTCTTTGTTGAAGACAGCCCTCACTCTGCGGCGCGTCCATGCACCGTTGCGCTTACTCAAATCGGAATACGCCCGTTCCAGCATGGACTTGATCGTTTCGCGAACTCCGCGCTGACCAATGATTTCGTCCAGCAGAGAAGCGGCCATATCGACATCAGTCATCGTCGGCTCCTTGGCTGAAAAATCCACGTTCTTGGATGATATTCCCACGTTCATGGGTGGCTCCTTTGCTACGTTTAACCTTGCGACGGACAAACGAAACAGGAGCAACCAGTGCATGGAGCCAGTGGGAAAGATTGCTCTGCGCATTTTGTACAAAAACAGACATGTGCAGATACACCGCCAAAGGACGGGAATTGATGGCCGAGACGATCAAGCGGGGGCAAAGAGCCGCCTCGGCCTCACCGGCGGGGAAAGTGACCGGTGATATGAAACTGATGAATGGGGTCGCGTGGCTCATGCTGCGCGATCCTTTTTCTTCGATTGACGAGATTTGGCTCTTTCAATTCGCATAAACGTGCGAATTTCATTTTCCGTTTCAGGCCAAACCCTGCCGCCTGCGCGAAGTCTTTCAACCAAACGCCCGTTCTTGGACGCTTTAATTCCAAATCGGAAAGCGCCGGTGCTGGTTTCAGATAGAAAGGTTTCGATTTCATCGAGAAGTTTCTTACTCATAATTACGATATACACGCAATCGCGTGCATACACAATACACGCAACTACGTGCACACGCTTTTTCGTGCATATGATAAAAATGACTCATGGAAGAAAACTGGAAAACTCGCCTTTTAAAGGCTGTAGATGAAGATCCGCGTTCCGACCGAGCGATCAGCTTGGCGGTTGGTCTTGGCGTGAATACAGTTAACGAACTGCGTAATACTGATAAATCGCCCAGCATTGATAAAGTTCTTAAACTTGCAGCGGAGCTTGGCTTAAACCTGGGCTATGTACTGTGGGGTGGCGATCAAGACAAATCGCCTATCCGCGGGGATAAAGAGATACTTCAAACTCTGCATCGGATTGAAGGATTGGATCAGCGCGGCGTGGAAGTTGTGTTCTCCGTGATCGACACAGTCATCAATCGTCAGTCTTCCAAACAAGAACAGTCATCCTCTGATGATCAACTTGAGCTCGCCACTCCCCGCCGTGGGCCAAAGCCATAGATTCAGCTAGCTCCTTAGCTTGGAAATCGACCTTCCTCATAGCCGCCAGTAGACCGCCATTGAGCGTAGCTACGCGTAGCAACTCCAGCTTGTCGGCTTCTTTTCCTTTTTGGATGCGAGCAAACTTAATCATTCACCAACTCCGTGGGCAACCTCTCACAATACGCTAACTGCACTTGCAAGAATCTCGTTTCCCGCAAGCGCTTATCATTCCACAAAATTAGAACATATCAAGAACAAATTGACATAAGCGAACAGATTTTTAATGGATGGTTAAGGATACGCTAGATGTGGTGGTGGGGGATTTTGGAACTATAAATGAAGGGATATAGGGTTGTGGATGAACTGATGGGAATCGGATAAATCTGCTTTAACTGCCTACTGATGGTAAATGAGCGATATGGAAAAAGCGATTGATGCTATATTAAGTGCGATAGGCAACAGGCCATGGCTTGTGGCGATATTTGCCATTTCAGTTCTTTTACTCCATTATGGGCCTGCCTATATAACAGCTATATCGAGTGCTATGTCGCAGAGACGCAGAGATAATGTTGAACTACTCGAAAGAGAAGCTGAACTTAAGGCAAGGCTAATAGCCTTAAAAAAACAGGAGAAGGACAATGCTTGAATGGATCGCAGCTCTGCTGATGATAACCGTCAGCTATAGTCTGCTTCGCTTTGGCCTTTGGCTAATTAAATTTTACAAATATCAACACCAGCAATACGTGGATTCAGTCAAACAGTTTAACACTCAGGCAAACTCCCTGCTTGAGAACGAAAAACTAAGTAGTGGCGATATTGATTTTATCGACGATATGGTATCGACGATTAATAGACATGAAACTGCTATGGTTTTCTTACAAATCTTGATTGATAAAAAGAAGAAAAAACCTGAAAATAAGGTGCGCCCAAATAGGATTAGTGATCATCTAACCAAAGAACATCTAGATCTTCATTATCTCTGGTTTACAGCTGTTACGGCTAAGTCGCCATTTTTTGGGTCATTGATACGTGTGGTTATTGCACAGCAAAACATCCCTAAAACAGTAACGGAAGTATCACATAAAGCCAACACCGTACGCAAAGCTAGCAACAACAAGGTGTACGTCCACGCTTAATGATAACCCCGCTTTGGCGGGGTTTCTTCTATGTCATTCAGGTGTTTTTCTTTTACGTTTTCATCGCGTAACTCCAGCCAGAGATACAGCACCACCCCCAAGACTGATGTGCCAAACGCATATGCCGGCGATGTTATATATTTGATGTTTTAAAGTAGTTAATAGGTAGCAACCATTATCATCACGGTTTCAGTCGCATCTCTCAAATTGCCACCCTCACCCAGCCCGCCCTGCGCGGGCTTTTTGCTGCCCTGATTCTAGCATGGCTGGGGTGTAGAGTAATTTAAAATACACGCTATTGCGTTTATTCTATTGTAATGCACGCAGAAGCGTGTATATTGTATCCATCAACAGCGCGAAGAAGCAAACGCCGATCCGCTAACCGATGGAGAGAAACATGCGATACCCGTTTTGCACCGATCTGAGCGATAAAGCTCTCGGCATGACACTGTTTCAGGATTTTGAATGTGAAGTCGATGTGTCCCTGATCTGGGATAACGGCGAGCCGGTTCTTGAAGTGAACGCGGTCTATGTTGACGGCGCAAACCTGTCCAAAGGCGAAAGCGCATCGCAGTTTCTCGTTCACATGATCGCGGACAAAGCTGAGCGCGACGATGATCTCCTAACACGTCTCATTGAAGATGAAGAAGTTCAGTTTCCGAGGGCTGCGTAATGGATGAGGAACTCATGACACTCGTCTGGAACGCCTATTGGGATGAAGGCAACACCAAACTCGCACTCGAGCGAGTTGTCCAAGTCGTGCGTGATTACGACAAGACCGCCATGGCGTCAGTCCAAGCTTCATCCGTTACGAAACTCTCTCAGCGCAGAAAGGCTGCATAATGGAAGGCATTATTCAGGATCTCTGCGCCCTCGTCTCCATCATCATCTTCGTAACAGTCATGGTCATCTATATCGGAGCTTTGACGTGAATGCGGATTATCAATGGTGGAGCAATCTGCTCGACGGCCGGCAAATGCCTATTCACGAAGGAGAACCTCAGTGTGGGTACTTCAAAATCCGTGACCGGCGCGGTCTAAACAAAGATCTGGCGCCAATCAAGCGCCCGTTCATTGCAGCAGCCATCTGGAAAGAGCCTGACGGCGCTTTCAAAGCAGAGATAGCTGGCCAACCAGTCGAGATCGATCAGGCATGGCCGTATGTCGCTAAATATCCAATCACCTATCACGAATATGCCTACTGGCACGCCAATGAAAAATGGCCGGAGAAAGCAGCATGACACAAGTCACAACTATTCCTGCAGCCAAACAATCACTGATTACCTCTATGGCCTCTCAGTACGGGATGGAGCCTAAGGCTTTCGCAGATACCGTTAAAGCCACTTGCATACCGAACACCGCAAGCAATGAAGAGTTTGCAGCGTTTCTGATGGTGGCCAAGGAATACGGGCTCAATCCGATCACCCGCGAGATTTACGCCTTCCCCAAGAAGGGTGGCGGCGTCCAGCCGATCGTTGGCGTGGATGGCTGGTTCAATCTGATCAACTCACACCCGCAATGTGACGGCATCGATTTTGAGGATGAGTTTGACGACAAGCGTAATCTGATCGCCGTCAAATGCTCCATCTACCGCAAAGACCGCAATCGTCCGACAGTCGTAACCGAATATATGGATGAATGTAAGCGACCAACAGAGCCATGGCAAAAGTGGCCAAAGCGTATGCTTCGTCACAAAGCTGCAATTCAATGTGCTCGTTACGCTTTCGGCTTTGCAGGGATCATTGATCCGGATGAAGCTGAGCGTTCGCCAGAAGTCATTACTCACGCAGTGGTTATGGCTCCGCCACCAACGATGTCGACCGATCATGAAGCCCCAACTGTTCCATTCGATAGCACAGCTTTCCTAACCGAGCTCGAAGAAGCACTCTCTGTGGCCGGCGACATTGAAACACTCGAGGATATCTGGTCGTCACACGACCCGCTATCAGTTCTTGAAGGTGATGATCATGCACAGGACGTCGCTCTTAAAATCAAAGAGCGCTGCCTTGCTGCAATCGATACAGGAGCCGCAGCATGAGCAGATGGACACTCATACTCCATAATGACCTGACGGTTCAAAAGGCCATCAACTGGCTACGCAAAGCACCACGAGGCATGCGTATTGAGTTCAAAATGCCAAAGCGCACCACGCCACAAAATGACCGCATGTGGGCAATGCTAACGGATATCGCGGCAGTCATGCGTAAGCGCGGCACAGATTACACAACTGACGAATGGAAAGTCATTTTCATGCATGCTTGTGGCCGTGAAATGCGGCTACTGCCGACGCTCGATGGCCATGGCTTCATTCCATATGGGCAATCATCATCCGATCTCAGCAAGCAAGAAATGACCGATCTGATTGAATTCATGTCGGCATGGGGTGCTGAGAACAGTGTGGTTTTCAATGATGAAAGGAGAGCAGCATGATACAGACAGTTCCCCTTACCGCTCCTTATGAGTTTCGACGCAGCAAAAAGCTGGCACTTGCTCATATCCGCTCAACAACTGACCTGATGAACGCTCCCGAAGTGCTAGCCAATCGTCAAAAACGATTGAATGATCGGATCTCCGATATTCTGGCTGATGAACTGGCTGCAGCTTTGTCAACCCTCAACTTCAATGAGGTTCAGTCATGAGCAAGCGCATGGAGTTCTCTCGTAAGGACAAGGCAAAGATCATCGCCCGTGCAAACGGCAAGTGTGAAAAATGCACTGCCATACTGAAAACCGGTGAAGGCGAAGTCGATCATATTCTGCCTTGCGCTCTTGGTGGCGAAGCAACAGTTGCCAATGGCCGCCTGCTCTGCCGTGTCTGCCATGTTGAAAAGACGTCCGGAGATATCAAGGCCATTCGCAAGTCAGACCGGCAGCGTGACAAGGCCAGCGGCGCAGTACGACCAAAGTCTGCATTAGCAGGCCGGAAACGACCAAAGACGAGATCTACTAAAACATTGCCACCACGTGCGATGTTTGTACCCGCAGGGGATGCAACCGCAGCACAAGGAGGTCGGGAATGAAATCTATCACTTCAAAGAACATCCCACGCCTTGGCCTCAACCGGTCAGAAGTTGCGCTGGCACTAGGTGTCGCTCCGAATACTGTCGATGCTATGGTCAAAGAAGGCGCACTGCCACAACCTCGTGTCTGGCATTCCCGCAAGTTCTGGCGTGTAACCGAGATTGATGCAGCAATGAACGAATGGCCGACCGCAGAGAGACAGGAGACTGATGCGTCGCAATGGCGTGCATCCACCTGAAACCATGACAAAACTCAACCTGCCTTACATCGAGCGCAATGTCTCACGGCATCATAAAGTTCGCTATTATTACCGCTTTGAAGGAAAGCGCATTGCCCGCCTGCCGGACAATCCTGAAAGCCCGGAGTTTACAACTGAGTACTGGCGCATACGAAACGGCATCGAAGACGGAACCGTCAATCAAAAAGCATATAGCGCATCAGACGCACCACGCCTGGGCACATTCCATCACCTGTGCATCAATTATCTGCAGTCGACCTCTTTCAAGACACTGGATAAAACCACACAGGCCAAACGGCGGGCAATCATTGACAGTATGCTGCTGGAAAAGCTCTCGCCGAACAGCCCCCTTATATTTGCCAATATGCCGGCCAGTGAGCTTGATGTGAGCAATATTGAAGTATTGCGCGACCGCAAGAAAGACACGCCTTTCGCTGCTGATGAGCGTTTGAAAATCCTGCGCCAGATATTTGAAGCAGGAATTCCCAAACTGGTTAAACAAAACCACGCAAAGCTAGTGAAATCATTCAGGAAAAAGACCGAGGGGCACGCTACCCTACATTCAGACGACATCGCCAAATACATCACGAAGCACGGTGTAAAATCAAAGGCTGTATTAGCCTTGACCATCCTTATGTACACCGGTGTTCGCGTCTCTGATCTGGCATTCATGGGACCACGCCACAGACGCGGCGATATCATAAGTCTGCGTGTATTCAAAAACCGTAACCGCAATCCAGTTATATTGGATTTACCGGTGCATCCAATTCTCGATACAGTACTGAATATGCACCCTGCAGATACTGAAACCTATGTAACCACTGACCACGGAAAGCCATTCAGCATTAAAGGTCTTGGCAATCGAATCTCGGACTGGTTCACACAAGCAGGGCTACCGCACTTGACTGCACATAGCGTTCGCAAAGGCTTGGCGACGAACATTGCTGAGAATGAAGCAACAGACCTGATGCTTGAGGGAATGTTTGGATGGAAGGACAGCAAAACATCCAAAATCTATACCAGAAGCGCTCAACGCTCGAAGCTGGCAAGACAGGCCGTTGCGAAGATCGATTGGGGAAGTTTAGACAGCGTTCTGCCACACCCAAATTCGGGTGAGGAGTTCCGCGATAAAAACAAGGAAAAATAAATGAGCTATTTCAGCTACTTATACTGCCACAGTGTGGCAGTTGGAGGCCTCGCCCGAAGAGACAACCGCATTATTAAACAGTTTTATAACTTCCCCTCACCTTTCAACAAGGGTTTTGATAATCTTTATTAATTTAACTTCAACTCCCTCACTTTATAAGGCTAGAAAGAGCAATGAAAACATACTAACAGTATGGAGGAACTAGCCACATAAATGGCTTTTTGTGATCATGAGTTCAGATGCAATATTGATTTCAAGAGAATTATTTTGTTAAATTTTAAGGTCACTATTCTGCTGGCAACATATAATGGAGCCAAGTTTTTAGAAGAGCAACTAACTTCGTTTCTTGAACAAACGCAGCATAATATAGATCTGATTGTCAGCGATGATGGCTCAACAGATGAAACGCTTCCAATACTGCAGAAATGGCAAAAAAACTGGCCAAAGGGGAGTTTTAAGATAATTCAGGGGCCAGGAACGGGATATGCTGACAACTTTCGCCACCTAATTTTATCTCTCAATGACAATCAAGGTTATGTAGCTTTTAGCGATCAGGATGATATTTGGCATACTGATAAACTAGCAAAAGCAATGGAACATTTGAGTCAATTGGACGATGATACCCAGGTAATGTACGGCTCTCGATCTAGATTGGTTGATAGGGAGTCGAAACCGATTGGTTACTCTCCTTTATTCAGAAAAAAACCCAGCTTTGAAAACGCATTGGTACAAAGTATCGCTGGTGGCAACACGATAGTGCTTAATGCAGCAGCTTTCAACTTAGTCAGAGAGAGTGCCCAAAGAACACACTTTTTTAGTCACGACTGGTGGTGCTATCAACTGATTTCTGGGGCGGGTGGAACTGTGCTTTATGATCCTGTGCCAAGTATTGATTATCGTCAGCATGGAAATAATGTTTTTGGACGTAATAATGGTATTCACTCGATTAAGCGTAGATTGAGTGCATTGTTAAATGGTGATTTTTCTAATTGGATAGATATAAATCTAGAATCTTTAGAGAAATGCCAAGATTTATTACTTATTCACAACATTAACTTAGTAAATGAATTCAAAATAGCTCGTAAAGATATTTTAATAAACCGACTATTGTTTTTGTTTCGAAATGACATAAAACGTCAAACGCGTGTCCCAAATATTATATTATATGTGACAGCACTAATCGGCAAATTATGAGTGTTTGTACAGGAGATTGAATTGAAGGGAATAATTCTAGCCGGGGGAAGCGGTACTCGGCTCTATCCTCTCACGCTGGCTGTATCAAAGCAGATACTACCGGTTTATGACAAGCCAATGATTTATTATCCGCTTAGTACTTTAATGCTAGCGGGAATAAGAGAGATCTTGATTATCTCCACGCCTAGAGATCTTCCTGTTTTTAAAGAACTTCTCGGTAACGGCTCAGAGTTTGGTATTGAATTATCTTATGCAGAACAAGCCCAACCAAATGGCTTAGCTGAAGCCTTTATTATTGGTCGTGAGTTCATAGGCAATGACTCTGTTGCGATGATACTCGGTGATAATATCTATTATGGCGTAGATTTACCTAAGCTTTGCAAAGATGCTATTCTTCAGGAATCCGGAGCAACAGTCTTTGCCTATCATGTTGACGATCCTGAACGATACGGCGTAGTCGCTTTTGATGGTAAAACTGGTATTGCCCATTCCATTGAAGAAAAACCAGCATCACCAAAATCAAATTGGGCCGTGACGGGTCTATATTTTTACGACAATGATATTGTAAACATTGCAGCAAGCATTAAGCCTTCTGAACGAGGTGAATTAGAAATTACGACAGTAAATAATATTTACATGGAGCAAGGAAAATTACGCGTACAAAGACTGGGCCGCGGTTATGCATGGCTTGACACAGGTACACACGCCAGCCTCCACGAAGCCTCATCGTTCGTACGCACTATCGAGCATCGACAAGGCATGAAGATTGCTTGCCCAGAAGAGATCGGTTTTGAAATGGGCTGGCTGCAATCTGAAAAGGTTTTAGAACGCGCTGCCAAACTCGGCAAAACTGAATATGCAGAATACCTCAAGCGCCGTGTGGTTCAAGGATCTCTTTAATGTTGGAAGTAAATGAATTAGGACTAGGTGTATTCGAAATTATACCTACACGCTTTGGTGATGACCGTGGGTATTTTACGGAGACCTACAACAAACAAAAATTGGAGCCTTATGGCATCTCTATGGAGTTTGTTCAGGACAACCAGTCTTATTCAGTCCGAAAAGGTGTATTAAGAGGTCTGCACTATCAACTTGAGCCGTACGCTCAGGACAAACTTGTACGTGTTCTTAAAGGACGAGTTTATGATGTTGCTGTGGATATCCGACAAGGGTCTAGCACATTCGGGAAGTGGGTCGCACTTGAGCTAACTGCAGAACAAGGCAATCAGATTCTGATACCTAAGGGCTTCGCTCATGGTTTTGTCACTCTAGAGGAACATACCATTGTAGCCTATAAGGTTAGCGACTATTACTCTCAAGAATGCGATCGTAATATTCGTTACGACGATCCAGATTTAGCTATTAAATGGCCAATACTGGATGTGAATTATCAACTCTCAGACAAAGATACAGCGGCGCCATTTTTGCAGTCTGCTCAGGTATTTGAATAATCGGGATTAGCGGAGCTTAATTATAATGAATATTTTAGTTACCGGTGGAGCAGGATTTATTGGCTCAGCTGTTTGCCGCTTATTAGCACAAAACCCCGAAAATAACGTTATAAACGTAGACAAGCTGACTTATGCTGGCAATTTACAATCGCTACGAGATCTTGAGAAAGCGGCAAATTATAAGCATTATTGCGTAGACATTTGTGATGAAAATAAAATACTTTCTATTTTAAAAGATGAGAACATTGATAAAGTCATGCACTTGGCAGCAGAAAGCCATGTTGATAGATCAATTGATGGTCCCGCAGCCTTTGTTGAAACAAATGTTATCGGTACATTTCGCATGTTGAGTGCGGCATTATCTTACTGGCGCGGACTTCCAGCCGAACAACAAGAAACATTTCGCTTCCATCATATTTCTACCGATGAAGTTTTTGGAGACCTTCCATTTGATGAAGGAATTTTTACGGAAGCTACTCCTTACGCTCCTTCATCACCATACTCCGCCTCAAAAGCAGCGTCAGATCATTTTGTACGAGCTTGGCATGAAACCTACGGTTTGCCAGTGGTACTATCCAACTGTTCAAATAACTATGGGCCGTTTCATTTCCCTGAAAAGCTTATTCCATTGGTTATTCTCAATGCTCTACACGAGCGAGAACTACCAATATATGGCGAAGGAAAGAATGTAAGAGATTGGTTATTTGTGGAGGATCATGCTGAGGCTCTAGCACTCGTTATGTCAAGAGGTGCTATTGGCGAAAGCTACAATATCGGTGGTCGTGAAGAGCGCACAAATCTTTCTGTCGTTGAAACCATTTGCGACATACTGGACAATCAAAGACCCAGGACCAATGGAAAAAATTATCGCGAACTAATCCGCTTTGTAACTGATCGACCAGGGCATGACCGACGCTATGCAATAGATGCTAGCAAAATTGAAGCTGATCTTGGCTGGAAGCCCACTGTAACTTTTGAAACTGGATTAGAAAAAACCATTCTATGGTATCTTGAAAATGAATGGTGGTGGCGACCAATCAGAGAAAAAACATATACCGGGGAACGTTTAGGGCAGGCATAAGATCAATATGAAAATCGCGGTAACAGGCAAAAATGGCCAGGTTGTTCAGAGTCTGCTTGCATTAGCAGATGAAGACCATGAAGTTATTGCTCTAGGACGACCAGATCTCGACCTAGCTATTCCTGAGACTATTTTTTCTGCTTTGGCTGCTGTCAAACCAGACTTCATTATATCTGCAGCAGCTTATACTGCTGTCGACAAGGCTGAAGATGAGCCTGAACTCGCATATACTGTAAACGCAAACGGCGCCGGTGCAGTCTCAGCAGCAGCAGCTAAACTTAATATCCCCATCATACACCTATCAACGGACTACGTTTTTGATGGTCGGAAATTTGGATTATATTCTGAAACCGACCAACCTAACCCCACAACAATTTATGGAGCCAGCAAACTCCAGGGTGAATATCTAGTTCAAAAACATAACTCTAAGCATATAATCCTAAGGACGGCTTGGGTGTATAGCCCTTATGGTAATAATTTTTTGAAAACTATATTAAGGTTAGGTCGTGAACGAGATGAAATCAAAGTGGTTTCAGATCAACATGGCAATCCAACTTCAGCAGAAAATATTGCGGCTACGATTTTAAAAGTTTGCCAATCAGTTAGTAAAGGGAACTTTAAAGATTGGGGTATCTATCATTTAGTTGATGATTTAGAAACCACATGGTTTGAGTGGGCAAGTTATATAATAAAAATTGCGAAATACAAAGCAATCATTCACCCAATTAATAGCACTGACTACCCCTCTAAAGCACAACGCCCTCAAAACTCCAGACTCTCCAATAAAAAATTAAAACAAGCATTCTCTTTAGATATTCAGGATTGGAAATCTTCTACGCGCCTTGTAATTGATCAATTAAAAAATACACAAAACTAAAGAACAACACTTCTGCTAAAAAATTTATACATCATTTATCCAAGGCTCAAAAATAAGAACCTTGGATAAATTTTAGGTGGTCCTATCCAAAATAAGCTGATAAAACTTCACCTGGAGCACCATCCATCCTTACCCGTCCATGCTCAAGCCATATTATTCTATTACAGTTTTTTTCCAACAGTTCCCGAGAATGACTTGCAAGCACCAATATTTTAGTAGAATCTACTAAATCAACCATGCGTTTATTGGCACGCTCTTTAAAGTCTTCATCTCCAGTCGACAACCATTCATCCATAATAAGTATTTCGGGTCGTACAGAAGTTGAAGCTGCAAAGGCCAATCTCAACTGCATACCCGTAGAATACGTCCTAAATGGCACATCAAGAAACTCACCTAACCCTGAAAAATCCGATATTAAATCAATTTTACTGGCAATTTCAGCTGGGTTCAAACCCATCATAGCTGAACGGAGACGTATATTTTCACGGCCTGTTGCATCAGGGTCAATTCCAAGATTGATATTAATCAATGAAACACAATCCCCTTCAATTACTGAGCAACCATGAGTAGGCGTATAAATACCGGAAAGTACTCGTAATAATGTCGTTTTCCCCGAACCATTATGTCCGATCAAACCTATACGATCACCATCCTTGAACGTCATGGACACATCATCAAGCCCTCGCACGATGACCAAACGATCTGTACGTCGCTCAATTTTACCTCCTGTAGCTATACTGAGCACACGATTCTTAAGTGATCGACTTGTCGAGTTATAAATAGGAAATTCGACACTTACATTTTGCAGATGAATTAAACTCATAACCTACAACCAATATGCTACGCGCCAACGGTATTTACCAAAAAATGCAATTGCCGCAATCCAACCTATCACCGCCATAACAGCTGCCACACCCCAATTTAAACCTGTTGGGGATGCCCCCAATAGAGGTGACCTTATCAACTCAATTAAATGATAAAAAGGGTTCCAGTTAATAAAATTCTTCGACACGTGAGGAGGTAAAATCTTTATCATCCACATAATTGGAGTAGCATAAAATAAAACCTGTAATATATTAGCTGTGACTTGTGTCATATCCCGAAAACGAGCACAAACAACAGCGAGAACCAGCATCATCCATGCTAAATTAATGCAAAGCAGTAAAAATCCCGGCAGTATCCAAGCAATATTAAAATTTACTCCACCACCTACAATAATTAAAAGCGCAGGAAATATAACAATATTATGTCCAAATATTATTATATTGCGCCATAATGATCGCATAATATGTATAAATAGCGGCATTTTAACTTGCAGTATCATTCCATCAGAAGAACTAAAAGTAACGCATCCTTCGGTTAATGCGGTTGATATAAAAGTCCAAACAATAATACCCGCACATAAGTACGGCAGAAACTCTTGCATATTAGATTGAAAAATCGTACCAAATATAAGCCCCAAGGCGCCAATAAAGACGGCCATATTAAGAGTAAGCCAAAAGGCCCCCACTCGCGATCGTCTATAGCGCTGAGCAACATCCTGCCAGCCAAAGATTAAAGCCAAGCGATATTTTTCAAAAGCCTCACCAATATCCTTAAGTGCGACTTTAAAGCCACTTTTTGGTTGCGCTAATGACGAGATATTCGCGCCATCTTTATCTAATAATCCCAAGCCCATACTCATATCCATATTATTTTTAACATTGTCTTCACAGCTTGCGCCACTTAACAACACTAATACCGCACCCTACAAAGTTTGCGCAAATATTACTCAATTAGCTTTGCTGCTACAAATATTCAAACGCTCAAGCAGCACCCTAATACCTTCCAGGGCATTTACTGCAGTTACCCCATTTACCACGTGACCTTTTTCATATTGCGCAACTCTTTCAGCTGGCGCTCCAATGTCAAAACATACAAGTGGCACCCCCAAAGCCATTAACTCTTCAGCTACATATGAGAAAGTTTCAGGACAGATCGATGGCAACAAACACACATTAATGTCGTTCTCCTCCAAAATTCGAGGTAAATTTTCAGCTTGATAAGGTCCAGTGATATGAAGATTAGGGCGATTAGGAGCTGCCTCCATAATTCCTACGACAGTAATACGCGCATATTTGTCTTGCTTTTCCATAAGACGCACCAGCTCCGCAACAACCCCACCCCCCTTAGCGTAACTTATGCTACCTACAATTGCGATATTGACATATTTATTATTAGTTAAATTTGGCTTTTGAGTAAATTTAATAGGCAACTTATGAGGACGTACAAAAGTATACTCCTTACAATCTGGGTAAACCTGTAAAAGATGTTTCCGACTATTATCAGAAAAACATAAGATCTCATCAGCACTTGCTACTAAACTTCCCCACACAGAATGCCATTCTGCAATCGTATTTTTCTGCGGATTGTACGCATAAGTATTGTTATTAATGTCGATCCAGCTTTTATCAATATTATCTAGACCGAGGTAAACACCAGACGTATTAAGCAATGTATAAGAAGGATTAAGCATGTAGAAATCATGTAGAGCTAGTATCAAACGAGCTTTTGTATCAGACTTCAACTTCATCATAAGACGCACCATACTTAATGGATTCTTATAGCTAATAATATTATTAAAGAAAATTTCCCCTAAACGAACCACCTTGAACAGATCATAAAGAAAATTATACTCTTTAATTTCATAACGCTGACGGTACTCACCGTAGTAAAAATCCAGAGTTAGCTGCTCTTCTGTTGCGCCATATAGTTGAGGTGCCGTCAAAACAAAAACCGGCTCATTACGAGCCAATCGTTCCTCCACCTGTTTTTGGCGATATGTATTAGCCCCACCGCCGATCTCGTGATCAATAATTAACGTAGGGAGCATGTGACCTTTATTACAATAGGCTAACATAATAGCCATATTACGGGCAGGCTCGAGCGGATCCGCCTCAATAAAAGAGCGGACTTCATTTGGATATTTTGGCCACCGCTTAATTAGTTTTTTATAATTTTCTTCTCTTAAAGCTGCTCGAGTTTCGGTCTCGAAAGATCCTCCATGCTTGTGGTAAACAAATAAATTTTGAACAATAATATTACGGTACCCTCTTGAAAGTGCACGCTGGCACCAATCATTTTCCTCCCCATATCCGAGGCTAAACAACTCATCAAACCCACCGACTTCCTGCCATATATCGCCGTTAACTCCCATACAAAATCCAACACCTGTAGGAGCAACAACCTCAGGCAAATCAGTTCTTAACGCTCTGAAACATGAGTCAAGTTCTTGAAAATCGACACCTGATGGAAGTTCGTTATCGATATTCATTTTTGGAAAACTACATATTGTAGCCGCATTCGAAAATGGAGTAGTTGTCGCGACACTGCGGTCACGACGAATAGGCTCCATTAGTCGCTCCAACCAAAATTCCGGCACCTCAACATCTGTGTTAAGAAGAACAAAATCCCCCTCAACGTATTGAGTGGCTTTATTTACAGTCTTTACAAATCCTAAATTTTTTTCATTTCGCAATAAAATCGCATTTTCATTAACTAAAACCAAGGACTGCAATAGCGGCCATACACGAGGATCAGGACTAGCATCATCAACAACAATTAAGCGATAAGGTGAAGCCGTATTCTTAGTTATACTAGAAATCAATGCCTCTAAATATTCATAGCCGTTATATACAGGTACAACCAAATCAACACATCGATAAAGCGGATCATATATATCATGCTTATTTGAAAAAGCTTTCAACACAATCTCAAGATCAATACCACGCTCTACTAAATTCTTATCAATCAAAGAAAATCTATTAATTTGATGCCATAAAAATTTAAAATCACCACGGATAATACATGTTAACGCTCTACGGACGCGCTGTTTACTTGCAGATCTCCAAAGCCTTTTTAATATAGTTACCTTTGAGATAAATTTGCGCTCTGTCTGCACATCAGGCACATTGATGTTACCATCATTTACTTTGAATTTAGCGCACAAATCATCAAACTCCATTTTAATTAAGAGCAATTCACACTGGAAACCGCACCCTATACACTGGATAATTACCAAACATCTTGAGCATCTAAACCAGACATCAAATCACTCTACCGGTAGTATCTAGACGTCACATTTCAACATACCTTTGATACCCGGTAAGAAACAGCATCAAAACTTAGGTATACACAAAAGGTATTTGCCTTTGAGACATCCCTTGCATAACAACTTGATATACATCCTCTTTCATGAAAATCCCACAGCAAGCCGTGCAGAAAAATACATAAACTAAACACAATAATAAACAGCACACACTCCCGGCTACAGGTTAAAAGAGAGCATCACTTTTACACATCAGCGATGCTGCCCCCCCCCTATAATAAGCCAAGAAATGAAATTTTCTCTATAAGCAAGATTTTATTTTAGTATAAAATTAAATTTTAGATTACAAAAATATAACGCAGCAAAATAAAATTCATTTTATGATTATTTAAATTAAATTGATTTCAGCAATGATAATTCTTTTTTTATTTCCTTTACCAAATAAGATAATCCATCTGCACCAATGTATTTGGGCCTCCACGCAAAAGTTTCATAAGCCTTAGTAATATCAAGAACACTTACCTTCACATCATAATTGCGTGAAGGTCGGCGGTTAATATTGGGACGAACACCAGCCTCATGAGATATGGTATCAACAATATCATTTATACTTAAACCGACACCAGACCCAACATTGAAAACATTATCAATACTCGAAATAATATTTGCCTCCATTATTGCGAATAGTGCTGAAGCGACATCATCAACATGCAAATAATCCCGCACAACAGCCCCGTCGCCCATTAAGGTGATTTCATCACCTAGCAAAATCCTTCTCGCGAAAATAGACGCCACCCCTTGAGCTTTACCATTCAAGTTTGTCGAACCAAAAGGATTTGATATACGAGCTATACGAACATCGAAATTAGAGACCGCCTGCAAAGAGCGTGCGCATACCTCGGCAGAAACCTTTCCTACACCGTACATTGAAATTGGGGCCAGAGGATGATCTTCTGGCGTTGGTACAATCTTCGCCTGCCCATACACCGTCCCCCCAGAAGAAGTAAAAACAGTTCTGATGTCTGCTCTAGAGAGAGCACTAAATAATTCGGCAGTTCCAGCTAAGTTAGTACGGAAATCCATACCAGGTGATTGCTGGGCGCTTGAGGGTATAGAAGACCAAGCCAAATGGAAAACTCCATCTGGCTCCAACGATGTAATATTCGAAATTGTTTCTGTTCGATTATTATCAAACTCCACCCATTCGTAACCATCAGTATCATGAACTCGACGTGATGCGATGATTACCTCATGCCCTAATGACTTAAGCAACTTAGATACCGCCAAACCAATGAAGCCACTACCTCCGGTAACAACATACCTCACAACAATTCTCCTACTTACGCTTAAATATCATCGAGTTACACCTGGTATTCTTGTCGTAATCCATTCAAAATTTTGAGATTCTACAATTAATGGCAACAAACGCTCAATAGCGTGCAGCATTGTACCATCATAGGCAAGAGGCTCTGAAGGGAAGCAAGACGCTGAAAATTCACGATTAAATAGCGGCGCTAATGCAACTGGACGAAAGTAAAACATATTCCCAACAGGGAATTCGATTGCATCTGGTAAATGCAATGTCAAATCAACGTCCTTCAACAAGCCTTTTGCCGAAGATAAATTCTCCGTCCAACCAACGATATTGGGATCTTCAGGAAAGCAAAGACCGAGCCGTGGATTTTCTGCAAACAAACCTAAAATTTTATCAATTGATTTAGTATTACTACCAATGCAATTATCGAACAGAAACCTTACCCAATTATCGATACTCTTTCTATCAGAGACTAGTAAAGATTTTTTGGTATGAACATGCCCCACAACATCATACCTTAGTAAATGTTCTGCACATGCGCTCAACATAGGACCAATATCTCGCCCAGAATTAGGCACCCTAATAAAAGCAATTTCCCCTGAGTAAAGCCCCCTCAATTCACGCTCAATAACATTAAAATCCAAAGAAGAGCTTGAGATGAAAATATCCGGCTGACAATCACTCAAGGCAATTTCATTAATTATAAACCTCAACTGATCTTCATAATGAGCATGAATATGTATCGCAACTTTATGATTTGTCGTGATATTTTTCACTTCTAGCTGTTGCAAGTTTACGACATCTCTTTTCCAAGGCCCCTCTGGACGATTGTGGCGCAACCAGTCTACTGTCGAACTCTTGGCGAGTGTCAGATTATTAGCCTCACGATAAATATGTGGAGAAAAACCACTGAATGGACGACGAACTCCTCCATTAACCCCATGCTTAGCTATCCAATCAAGCCTAATTTGATAGCCAACGGAATCCTTAAGATCAGCCATCTGCCCGGGAGCCTGTAGCGTCTCCTGCTCTATTAATCCTGAATCCATCAATTCGACGATTTCAGCAGCCAACGCCCCCTGTCTTTCTCGCAAAACACCATTAAACTTTAAAAGCCTCTCTACATAAAACTTCATCGAGAAAGTCATATTCGATAGCTTTGATAGATCTTCCTGCATAGATTGCACTAATGCCGGCTTCCTTAACAAATTAACAATAATATCCGCCGCTTTATGGACATCTAAATAAGGAGCAATAAGAGTCTGAAGGCTCTCAAAACCCTCCAAATACTCAGCCAGCCCCGTTGCCTTATCAAAACAGACAACAGGAATACCAACTGACACCGCATCAATAGCGACATTTGGTAAAGGATCCAGTCTCGAGCTTAGAAACATCACATTCGCTAACGAATAAAGGCGCTCCAATTCTCTTGAATCTAGCCCTGCAATAAAACTGAAACAATTATTTAAGGAACTTCTTTCAACTTGGTCTTTTAACCATATAGAATACCCATAGTCAGTATCTGGCATATAACCATTACCAACCCAAACAAAATGCACATTGTCGGTACCAATAGATTTGGCTATCTGGTCACACCCCGCGATGAAAAGATCCACCCCTTTTCTGATCTGTACGTGACCACATCCGATTATAATAAATTTCCCATTTTTCCTTTCAGCATCAATGATATCAAGTAAATAACTATCATTATTGCTGTCGCTCTGTTTAGGAACTATAGATTTACCTTGCGGAATAACACTCGCATGATTTAACGAAAAACCAAGCTTTTTCTCTGCATCACTCAATATTGTCTTGGACGAAAAAACAACATGATCAGAATATAGAACAGAGTTAATCAAGATTTCTTTTGGTATATAGGTGGAAAACTCATGTATAAGAGTAATGACTGGAACTGATAATTTTGCGAATGATGTCGCCACTACTTCAGAGACCACACTATTTGATATTACAAAATCAATATTGTATCGAGAAAGAATCTCTTTAACAGCAAAATTAATTGCCAATATCGAATTGTAATTACCGCTACTTAGATTACCAAAATTAAAAAAGACACAGGATTTTTCAGTAAACTCCTCCTTGAGCCGTCCATCGCTTATGCTTATTGAAATAACATTCCAATTACTTGGTATATTATTTATAATGTTCCAAGCAAGTATAGGAGCACCAGTCTCACTGAGCTCATGGGTGATTACAACTACAGTCGGTAGACTAGCATTGTACTCACGCCCCCCCTTGATTAAAATGTGATCAATATTAAAAACACCCACGCGCCCTTCGTTAACGCCATAAGCAACGAAGTGCGAAAACAAGAATGGTAGATGAGCGACATCTGGGTAAACAGATTTGTAAAACAATGGATCAAATAAGGGGGATGGCTTTAACCCCTTCCTCTCACCATGTTTTTTGTAATGCCTAATCGCCTCAAAACGGGATGAAAATTCTCGACCTGCCTGAATAGAGTAATAGTTTCTATCAAAATACATAGAGGACGCTAGCTGCCAAGTTGTCTGACCGCGGAGCACCCTCTTTAACTGACTAATTAATTTAGACTTCATTACTTTTTCAACTATACGATTAAATGGCATTTTGCTGTCTCATTGTAGCTGTAATCCCTTTGCATCAACAAAGATTCCGCCCCTCATACTCTCCGTAGTCGATGTAATGACATAACGCCCCAGCAGGGTAATCATTCACATCTGGATTTACAGCCAGGTATTTAGTTGCGTTAAAGTGCTCACTAGCCGAAAATCCTGCCTTTTCTCCTACCATGAGATAATTCATTGCCAATTCAAGACGGGTCATGCCTGACAATCCGCATTCCAGCGCATAGTAATTATGATCAAATTTATTCGATAACGTAATTCTAAGAGCTGGTTCAGACCGATAAATATCTTCACTTAATCCATTAATATCATCGCGTTGAGTTCTGTAGGTTTTTGATTTAATGAGATTAGGAACTTGTTGTTCAACTTGCGAGAACAGGGCTGAATTGGATGAAATAGGAAAATGATCTGAACAATTCGCGGCTATAGAAATGATATATTTACATTCCTTTTTATCCAACAATCCTTTCATCACACTTCCATTAGATCCATCCGTGTAAAATACTCCATTAGAATTTTCAACATCATGAAGTAGGTCTACTATAATTGAGCAAGCTGTTATTTTTTGCCCAAACATTCTAACATTGTTGAAATTTACCTCTAAGAGATTTTTAAATTCACCAAATGTTAATTCAGATACGTGGAACTCATTTACATAACCCGCTTTATCTGTGTATATTTCTTTATCTGGAGAAGAAATCATCAAAAAACCATTTGGTCGTAAAACACGCTTTATCTCATCAAGCATAGAAACATGATTTGAAACATGCTCTATCGTTTCGAATGAAATAACCGCGTCAACCGAATTATCCTCCATAGGAATTTCATTTGCGGCTCCAACTAAAAAACTAGCAAGGTTACCGTATCGTTTTTGAGCGTGTAATACTGCTTCCTCCGAAATATCCACCCCTGTTACAGTTTTAGCGGTTTCTGAAAGAATCGCAGAACCAAATCCTTCTCCACTAGCGATGTCTAGAACATCCAAACCATTAACAAGATCTCGTGCCCATGCATAACGATGAATATGCTCCAACCTAATTTCACCAGCAATTTCAGGAACATACCTTTCACCTGTAAATGGCAAAGTCTGCATAACCCCTCCCTTATGAACTCTCAAATGAATTTCATTTTAATTTACTACAATACATGAGGGCTAATCATCAAAGCTACGACCTATTTGATTTGAAGCGCGCCCCATTTTAGTCACTGCGAGAATCCGACAATTCGTTTGCGGACATACACGGGATTTTTCTCAAGGGTGCCTTACATGACGAATTCATGAAATGCTATATGACCCAGTACGTACGTGACCATTTAATTTATAGCCACGATCTATTCAGTAATTTCTACTCTGGCCTTTTCAATCCGTGAAAACAAGCTTCCTTGAAAAACTCGTTGCTAACATTATCGCTGAAACTCTCCAAATTTCTACTTTCCGTTTTTTATCTTGTAAAAAATCTGTATCAATAACCAGACAATACCTAAAGTTGATACACTCAACGAGAGTGCCTTTTCGATATGTGGTAACCACAAAGGGCCAATAACAGCACCGGTAGCAATGGCCGTTGTAGCACGTTCAACAACCTGTTCTCTCATTACCAGCACCCCTGCCGTTTTCCAATTTGGTCATTACCTTCCACCCGTTCTGCAGCTGGCCGATCAGCCTTTGTCAGTGCCACCAGTCCAGCCGGAGAAAGATCATTCTTGCGCCAACCCGCGCAGCTGCTCACAGTCTGCGGACTGCACCCCGCGACGGCGAAGAGACTGAACACAGAAATCATAGTCCGATAGATTGCGCGTTTTCGCATCATCCTTCACCCTCTCCCGCTCTACACGGATATCACTCTGCAGCTGCTGAAATGCGCTGCGTTGCCGCTCTTTGTATTTACCCAGCTGAACAGCACCCGTGAGCGCAACAGCACCCACGGCCAGCACAGCGAGAATTATTTGGAGCCGTCCCAGCATCAGAGCGCCTCAAACAGTTTTTCGACTTTGGATTTCACAGACGGCATGGAATAAATCGCGTAGGCCGCGATACCACCCACCACAACCACGGAAGCCAGCTGCACCCGCCAATCCAGCAATCCAAGAGCTGGGAAAACAGCTGCCGTCAGCCATGTCCAAAAACGTTTTGAGTGAGAAACAGGCTTTGCCTTTTCAGGCTCAGGTAGTTGCGTTTCCGCTTGCGGACTTTCAGAAACCGGCACAGGCAAGCCATTGCCTGCAGTTTTTGCTTTACGCAACACCGCCTCAATGGCTTCTGGCTTCACCAGAGCCTTATTGAGAGCATCTCCATCATAATATGACTGGCCGCGCTTTAGCTGGCCGTGCGCTCCTTTCGTCGCGGTAAGTACCGGAAACGAAGCCCATTCCATTGCCAGCTGTTTGGCAAATTCAGCCGCGGAGATTGTACCGGCCATGAACTCTTCATAGCCACGGCGTTTTAACAGGTGATAGCCGAGCCGGTCTTGTAAATCCGGATCAAACATATGCCGCCCGTTCAGGCGCAGCTCACGCGATAAATCCTGCAGAGTCTTGCGCATGAACTGATAACCACCAGAGGCCGATGATTTGAACCGCTTGGTAAAACTGGCCTGCGCATCAACCAGTTCACCGATTGTCATCGAGGTAATTGGTTTCGGCAGTTTATCTTGATTGTGACCATAGATAACATCATAAGACGCGCGATCAGTCCGCCCGACTTCAGTCTTACGAATGAAGTCAAGCAGGATTGCCGCGCCAGCTGGCACGGTTTTATCCATCTGAATTTTCCTGTGAAATTTACTGTTAAAGCAGCATAAAAATTAGAGGTTAGGCCAGCAACTCTGCTGCCCGCTCTACACCAAACAGATTAGTAGCAACCTGCTGCAGGAGAGGCCAAAGCTCATGATCTGAGCGAAATGTATTGGCTGTGAGAAATACCTGACGAGTGCGGATTGGCTGCGCAGCCATTACATCATTCACCTGAATTGCTTCAGCATCTGTCATGCGCTCCCATAGAGTGACAGAAGGAATGACGATTACAGGCTCCGGCAATGGCTCCGGCACGTAAGGTTCGATTACATTTCCTGCCGCCACCCACTCTGCAATCATGGCACGGTCTCGGTTTGCCATATCGTCAGGAACTGTCATTACTTGACCGCCAATGATTGCGAAGATTGAACCTTGCTCTGTGTATTTTGCACTGTTAATCATTTTAAAAATCCGCATCAAGAAGCATGGTAAACATCCACCAGTTACCAGCATTTCTGTCGAGAATAGCGTCAACGCTGAAAGATACAGGTGAAGCCGCAAACCCACCCGCAGCAATTGCGGCATTCCCACCAGCTTCAGTCGATATTAAGTTTGCAACTCCAGAACCATTGTCTAATTTGATGGTCGGATAAGCTCTCATTGATACTGGAAACTGCCAAAAGCCTCCAATGTAAGCGTTATTGTTTGATCCGCCTACACCTCTAACACTACCGAACCTTTGAAAATATCGCCTGCATAATATATCTTCAATAGCATCAGTTCTTTTACATATAACCCACGGGTCAGAAGCTGCAGCATCCCCAGATACAACGCTCACTTTAGTTGCAGTCGCAGGAACCACTACATGAGTATCACCGCCAACAACCGTCGCCACAATAGGTGATACTTTTGTTTGGCCGCCGAATGAACCGCTACCACCACCTGACCATGTGAGCGTATATTTACCAGCAGGCAGAGCCTCGATGATTTGCTCAATCCCGTTTGTGTGTCCCTTCCAGCGGTCAAAACCATACACAGCATTGGCAGGTTTCTTAACACCACCACGATTATTGATGGTAAAATCGGGATTTATGATCCAGTTATAGGAAGCTTTAGAATCCAGCGCTCCCTGAGTTACATCTGAAATCGGCAAATCGGCCATTGGGATTGCAGCGCCGGTTGCGTCAATCAGCTGATCCTCAGTACCGCCCGCCGGTAGTGTATACTTTTCGCCAATTGCAGTCGCATTTTCGGCTATCGCATCAGTCACGCTCTTGATTGACTTCAGCGTGATTGTGCCGTCCGCCCCCATGACGATGAACTGATCATTCGCTTTCGCAATTGCTGCAAGCTCTGTGAGATTTGCAATATTCTCCAAGGCAGCGAGAGCGGCCAGATTGCCTTTGGTATCATCGGGTCCGAATTCTGATTTCGGTACCAGTTTCATAACACCTGGTCCAACAAAGACCGGTACTGCATCTTCTTCACCAACGAGCGCAGCAAATGCTTCAAGATTACCGGTTGTCAGAAGCTCTCTGACCATTCGAACTGCAGCCTGCATGCGGCTACCATCCGGCTGATAGCGAACCCGCAAGGGTTGCCCGTCACCGGCAGCTGCCACAGGGCAATTATCAAATAACCGACCGCTGTTCTGCCCGGTGATTTCAGCAATAATGAGCACATAGCCTGTTGCGGTGATAATCGCATCACCGGCCTGAATGGCTGCGGTCTGCAATGCCGAGCCTGTTGTGGTGAAGTCAGGTGTTCCGGCAACGAGATTAAGCGTGCCGGTCATCCAGTCGGGACGAATAGCCATTAATCTGCCCCTTCCTTACGCTCTGCAATCAGTTCTTTGTTTTCCGCTTCCAGAACTTGAATGCGTTCTTTCATCATTAGATTTTCTGAAGCCAAAATCAGATTACGCTGACGGATAATGCCAAGCTGAAACGCCGTTTCATGCAGTTCAGCCAGCGGGTGAATTTGTATTGGTGGAGTGATATTGGTCTGTGTTGCAGACATGCGTTCTCCTTCCCGCACAAAGCGGGTGATTGCTGTGAGTGAAGTAAGGAAAGTCAACCGCCTATCGAATTCCAATAGACGTAATAGGTGACATAGCGCGTTGTGCCGGTTTTGTTGTAAATCCTCATTGAAGCCATATCGCTTTGAATACGGGCTTCAAATTGCGATAGAAACGCGACAACACCATCGGACGGTTTAAGCATAATCAGTGCTGGCTGCTGATAGGTGCGTCCGAATGGAATGGACACATTGCTATTTGCTGGCACCTGAACCGAGCCTGTTACATATGGGGCAACAGTGCCGATCCCCTCATGCAGCACAAAGTCAAAAAGATCAGTGCTATCAACGTCTTTTCCGGGTTTGGAAATGCGGAATTTAAAGTTGGCACCACGCTGGAATAGTACCCGCCCCGCCATCAGAACTTCTCACGTAGCTTGACTAAAAAGACGGTATAATTGAACCGGCATTCATATTGAGGCACCCAGCCCCTAAAAGTCAGCTTGTTATGAGAGATGCCAACAACAGGCATAAAGTTGACCAAGCCAATATTCCCGCCAAATGATTGCGTAGCCACAATACCGCTCAGATCAGGCGGGAATTGAAATGGCTCAGCAGAGGAAGATTTAAAGCCCATGAATGCCAGCGGAATAAACGGAAGCTCCTGAAACGGGACTTCAATTTGATGCCGCCATAAACCTTGCGATTCATTGAAACCGAATGACGGAACAGAGCCTTGCGCATGGATTTTCAGCATGTCTTGGACAGATGACATCAGCATCTGACCGCCCTGCTGTACGGTTTTTCCCTGCTTGGCTACCCAGATGCCATGCTGATTACCGTTTTTGCCGATAAGGATATTTTCATCCATGTCATATCCCCATCACCAGATAAATAAAGCTCTCCCGATAATAACCAGCAGGGTTGCGAATTCGCGGGATTGTTATGCGACTATTGGTGACGGTTATTTCGCCCGTGCGCCAATAGTCACTTGGCCGATTGATGAGAGGCTGAGCCCCTAGCAATACCATGCCATGATTGCCCCAATACCGAGGATCAGACAGGCTGATTAGCAACACTGTCGGAACATAATCCAATGGCTGAAAGTTGATAATCTGCGGCGCAGACCAATCCGTTTGCTCATCCCAACGGGTCAAATTCTGCGGCGGTGGATCCATTTTATAACTGGATTGATCAATATGCAGACCAACTTCCACAATCGTGCTGGAGAACAACCAATCACTGTCAAAGAGCTTGTCACCCTCGGCCAATGATGGATTGTCCGCGTCAAATCCCTGTTTTGAAACCACCAGATGATTTTTTGTTAAGTGCAGTCTTGTACTCATCAGTCAGACACCTTCAAAAAACCCTCATCAAGATTAATGACGAATTTGCTGTCAGGTGAGCGGATCAGACCTGAAATGATTTCTTTGATTTTTGCCACCATCAGGGTCAGTTCACCATTAATGAACGTCATTGGCGCCATGCTGTTCACACCATTGGTTACAATCCACTGATCCGAGTTCGTCATGATCCGGCTCAACAATTGGCCGTCGTCGCCTGTGAAGGCTTCCAACCACATCGCAGCCTGTGCAGTCTGCCCCATAGCTTCTACGTAACTACTGAAAGCAATCCGAGACAAAGCACTGCCACTTGTCGCTTCACTGGTAATGCGTATCAGCCCATTAGCGGAGAAGTTGCCGACATCAGCAGTGAGCAGGGTAATTGCTTCAGCCTGAGCTTCAACAGTATCGCCAACTGTATTGATACGCGTTGTCAGTTGGCTAACAGCCTGAGCAATATCCTCATCAACTTTTGCCTCTAGCTTTTCGATACGGGAAGCAATTGCACTGCCGGGACCGATGGAAACGGAAACAAGCCTTGTGTAACCTGCCTTTAGATTGCCCGCAGTGACCGCCGCTTCTTCACGTAGCAGTTTGAACATACCGGCATTGCCAGCTTCCTGCTCAGCTGCCAGCGCACCAATACGATCCAACTCCTCCTGAACATACCGATCTGTCTCTCCCAAACCTTTCAGAACATCGCTGATGTCCTTATTGAGCTGTTCAATATTGATAGCGTAAATATCAAGTGGACCGAAACGGATATCCGCAGTGCGCACCTCAATCCAATCAGACCAGACAAAGGGCGTACTGCCATCATAGGATGAATAACGTGCGCGGACTTCATAGAGCATATTCGGCAAAAGAATGCCTGGAGCAATCAATAGCGCCCCGCGCTCTACATCTTCAGTTCGGCCTTTATAGATTTCAGCCAGCGATGATTTGAGACGCACCTCAAACATAACCGTATCAACGCCGGTCACTTCACCATCCCAGACCAATCGAATGCCACACCGGCGATTATTGCCGTTACTGTCCTGTGCAATATCTGGTGTAACAGCAAAATCGAAGATGGGTGTCGGCAGCGGACGCATTGCACCAACTGCCCCGTCAACCGGCGGGCGATAATCCGAGCCGCTTTCCCAATCATAGTCGGACGGATCAACCTCAGTCATATCGGCCAAAACATCAAGATTGGCACGGTCAACCGAGCCATCAATCCGCATCAGCTTATTGACATAACCGTTGCGCTTGGAAGTCCATGCCCATATAACGCCAGGCACAGCATACGCCCAGAATTTCGGTGGAATGACCAGAGTGTGCCGCCGCGCCCGCTGGCCCTCTTCAAGAGCCGACTTCATAAGCCGCTGCACTTGTTCAGCATATGGCACAAAGTTCAGTTCAACTTTAGCCATCAAGCGCCGGTTGCCGTGCAAGGCTTCCAGATCAGTACGGAACAAGGATGGCGCGGACTTCATCACCCAACCGTCAGTGAAGGACGGATAAGTTGCGGAGACACCATTGATCGTATCCGACAGACCGAAGAACGGGGTGAATGTCTGCTCATCGGTCGAGAGAATATCGTCATCGGTGAAATGAATGACCGGCGCATCGGGGCTGCCCAGAAACATCTGATAGAAACCGCCGACTTCCGCGATACGCCCCTGACAGGACGTGTTCAATGCTTCAAGTGCATTTGCGAGAGGCGCATCAATAGTGATCTCGCCACCAGCCCGATAGGTCGGCTCTAAGCCATTTGCCCCATAAATAGGTGCACGGCACTTATTAATGGCCTTGATCCAGTTGTCAGCTGGAAGGCGCGCAGCAGACATGCCCTGCACACCATAGAACCACTGATTATTCCAGCGGAGGCCACGCAGCAGGTTATATTCCTGTACAGCTGGCAGATGATCGCCATCACCACCCCATGTGGACGGATCAGACCACCGATGCGAACCGTTTCCGCCTGCGGTGCTATCTTTTGACAGATCGTAGAATTTGAAGCCATCCAGCTCGAATTTGAAATTCGGAATACCGGAGAACATCTGCTTACTGACACGCGCCGTCACAATGGCATAGGCCACACCACGACCGACACGGTTCACATCCCATTGGCGGTTCTGATTGGAGCAGGTATTGACCAGAAAACTATCAGCTACAGTCTGGGTACCATCATAGAATTTGACCCAAAGATTATCACCATCGTTGCGATATTCTTTTACCTGCCAACCCCACGACATATCCGGCGTATTGTAATCAAGGGTCACTTTCTGACCGTTGACCCAAACCTCCCGCAGGCCAGCGACCGGCAGATCAGACAGTGCAATAACCTGTGTCAGATAAGCGTTTGGTGTATCGCCGTCATGCCCCCATGTGTTGACCCAGACCAGAGAACCGGCTGTTGACGTTCTCCCGATCAGGAAGGATCGCGGCAGGTCACCACCGGCTTGCAGGCTGCCATTGATGGAAAATACCGGTTCCTGCGGTTTGCCTGCAATGGATTGCGCAAGCAGATTGAGGCCGATACCAACGGCGGCTTTAAGCAAAAAGCTGCCGACCGCCCCTGACAAAAAGGTAGAGGCCATCAGGCCGCCTATCGCAGATGCGATACCGGTAAAAATTGCCATGAATAATCTCTTTGAAAACTAAGCTTCAGAGGACTTTGAGAAAGTGTGTTTCGACCGGTGCATAACCACGTCTCTTATAGAGGCGGGAAACATCATTGGTAGCGAGTGAGGCCATGCCAGCAGCCACGCAGCCCTGCTCTCTTGCCCATGCTTCATAGGCATCAAGCATCTTGCTTGCCCATCTCCCTCGAACACTTGGTGTTATCCACCAAACGGTTTCTTTGGCATAACGGCCAAAACCGAACGGATGCTCAAACCACCCTGCCATCAACAGCCCCGCCGGTTTATCACCTAAAACCAGAAGACCAGCCTGCGGACTTGCATAGTGATAATCAAACAAAGCCGAGGCATGGGCTGCACTGAATGGAGAAGTGAAGCCCGCAGCCTCATGACTTTCACGCAGCAAGCGCAAGCAGGAGATTTTGTCAGAAGTGACGGCATGTCGGATCATCAGAAAATCCCCAAAAATTTGCGTCGCTTCTTCTGTGTCGGCACCTTGCCCTTTTCGGAACCCCAGAACACTTCCCATTCTTCAACCGTGGCCGCATCCTTGTAAAAGGTATCGTTCGGGTCGCGCAGGATTTGTGAGGCATGGCTTCGCGTCTCTGTATTGGAGCGGGTAAATTCCTGTGTGTGGCTGGCGCAGGTCATAGTGACTGCACCATCCTCATTCTCAGACGGCGTTTTCAGTTCAATCTTATCGACAAAGCCAACAAACCGGCACTCAGCCGGAGCGACCATCAAACGTGTTTCCGGATTGAACAGGCCACGATAGACTTCTACCCGCGCCTGACGGCAATCATAATCACGGACAATCCGTTCAACTTCCTCATGCACCTGCGACATGCGGATTGTGACATTCTGCACGGAAAGATTGGCGATGAGCGGAATATCGTCAATGGAAACCAGAGAACCTGTTCCATACCAATCACGTGTTTCAGGTATACCATTATCCGGATTGACCACATCTGCCGTGATATTCCCCACGTCAGACCACAGACCTTCCGTTACCGGAGCACCAGTCTGTCGGTCACGTGCAACAAGCCAGAGAAAGTCACGCGCTACCAACATCCGCTGTTCAAGCGCATGCTGGTTTTCTGCTGAAATATATCGCATTGCTGCACCTTCTTCAGGAACACTCTGGATAACTCTGCGTTATCTTAATAGGAGGTATGAACTCATGGATTTAATTTATTGGGATGAAGCCGTCGTTATTAAAATTTCAGACGGCATCACACATTCAATCGGTAATATTGCTGATGCGGAGAATTTTATGCTTTCCGATTGGCAGCGTTTTGATCTGGATAGTATGGGAGAAGCTATAACAGCCTGCCTTAAGTGTTCACATGATCATGGAAGCACGCAAAGTGCGCGGATTGCATTTAAACATGCAGCAGAAGTATCTGGGATTTTGGCATAAGAATTTCACCTTTTCGATAAAACCTCATAAACACAGCTCTAAAGATTGTTCTTGCGCATAAAACGAACATTTTCTGAGCCATTTGACTTCAAATTTTACCCAGATGTCACTTCCTTAAACAATGAGCCATCATATCAATCGTTGCCTTTGATAGATGCATATATGAGCAGATAAAAATTACAAACTGGCCAGGTATCTCCTGATCTCAGAAAATCTGACTCGATCAAAAACATAACAAACGGTCAATCACTGCAAATAAGACACAATTACATATTATATAATAATTATAACAAGTTATATCACATATTTTCTGTATTATATTAAATCTAACATACAAAATTTGAAGATAAATGAGATGGTTAAGTGATCATTTCATGTTCCGACTTTTCTCATTTACATCTTCATTTTAAATACACTGGGAGGAATATCATGAGTAATATTCTAAAAGCAATTGGAGGGAGACAGCCTCCACATGCAATCATAGAACAGCGTCATTTTCATCAAGATGTTGCTACTGAAAAACAAATTTCAATAGCTCATAAAAGTTCAGCCTCGCAATTAAAGGACGCTACTAAGCTCGGCAGCATTCTGAAAAGAATTGGCGGGGGGCTATCTAGGCATCGCCCCTAAACTATCGGTACCAATAAAAACGGAGCATAATGTGAATAATACAAACCAAGAAGATCTTATGCAAAAAACATTTAAGAATACCTCTCCCTCAGCCTCGGAGTCTAAAGCTACTATTACGCACAAAATCGCAATCGCTATAATCGAGACTGAGTATAAAAAACGAGTAGCCAAAACACTCCGGTTAAAAAATGAACGCCTTGCTCACGAAGCAAGTTTGCTAGCCACTCCAAAAAAACTTACTTCTAAGCGTTCAGTTAAAAAAGTTAAAACGAACTAACGAGCCTCCACCGCCTGAAACGAGATTGTGCCACGCCCTGTGCTCAGCTCTGTAGATGTGGTCAGCGACCCCGGCAGAATGATCATCGGCACCGATGGCTTGATTAGTGTAACCACATTGCCAACAGCTGTACCGGGAGCCAGATGCGGGCGTAGTTCGAAGTGCGTGGTTTTACCTGAAGCATTCGCAACTGCACTTTCTAATACCTGATAAAGTTTTGTTCCGATTTGCACATAATCACCGATTGTTATCGAGAACCAAACCGGCATACCTTGAAGAGCGATAGATTTGTTATCTGCCCCAATACCTTCAATACTCGCTGTAGATACATCGCCAATGCCCGTACCATTCGGATAAGCAATCGGAAAACAACGGCTCATAGGTCTGCCACTAAACTGCTGTAAACTGCCGTCCACCGCTTTTAAACGTGCCCGCCAGATATCAAGCTCATTCGGTTGCAATATTACGGATTGAAAAGAAGCCTTCCACAGTGGCGTGCCCATATCCTTGGCAATCGTCGTACCACCTGCTGTCCGGCTATATTCCTGCCTGTACAACAGATCGAACTCCGTTGACCAACCGGGGAAACCAGCAAGAATATCTAATGGGTAGGTAAGAGCCATAACGAATATGGAACCTTTTCAAAACTGTGACGTTGGTTTTCGATATTTGTGACTGTATGGAGGTAAAGGAACGTGGCAATCACCCGCAAAGAAGAAGAACGTGCGCTAAATGCAGATGAGCTTGCATTGGTGGACAAAACACGCCATCCGGCTCTTCAATCCCTCCCCGACGCTGATCTAACCTCAGTTGTTAAACTGCTCCGTGAGCGGCGCGAAAAAGCTAAAACTCAAGCGCACCAAAGACGACGAGAAATCAGGGGCAAAACTGCACCAAAAGGCAGTGCCGCATCAAAGGCAGATGATGGCTCAAAAACTAAACTAAGCGTTCTGGCAATGGCGATGCGCCGAACCAATGCTGAAGTTGAGCGCCGCCGTCAGATGGCCGCCAAACAAGAACTTGTTGAAAATGCGCAGCACGCTCTCGAGCTAAAGAAACATGCTGAAGCCAACAAAATTCCGTTTAATACACGCCACGCCCATGAAGGAATGCGTAATATTCCCAACAAGCAGGTAAAAAGCCTCATCAACCCTATGGAACGTGGCAGACAGAAAAAAGCAGCTAGCGTTAATCAGGCTAAACGCGATCAGAGACAAGCTACTGCATCATAAATCGGGCTCAGGTTTGGCATTGCCAAGCCTGAGCACCCTATCCCAACTTTACAAATTTGCTTTGAGCTTCCCGAACGGTCTGGATCACCCGCGCTTGCATTTCCTGATTGGTCTTCTTCAGGCCAGCTTCCAATCTTGTTACAGCGGCCTGATCTGCCCCACGTGCATCAATTTGATAAACCGGCGCGAAAGAGAATGCACCGCCACCGCCTGCACCGTCATGCGGAATAATGCGGCCATGAGTGCCGGGAGAGAAAAATTCCTCCCCCTTCTCATTGACGCGATAGAGATTGCCGGGTGTTACACTCCCACCCGCTGCGCGCGCGCCGCCGAACATCATTCCAAACAGACCGCCGAGACCAGAAGACTGAGGCGATATCCCAAACAGGTTTGCCAATGGACCCTGCCCCATAAGCAGAGCTTGCGCCATTTGTCGGAGCAGCCCAGCTAATGCTTCTTTTGCGCTGAATGAACCATCAATGATTGTGTCGATCATATTCATGGAGATATCAGCCAGATCAAGAGCTGCATCAGCATTGCGGCGAAGCTGCTCTTCCACGGCCTCGACCGCCTTTTGCTCCTGATAACGCGCTTCAATCAGTGCTGTGATCTGATTACGCTGAGCATCCGTTGCACTGGCACCGGCTTTACGAAGGGCAATTTCCTTATCTCGTGCCTCATCAGTAAGCCCGACAAGCGCCAACTCCTCTTCGAGTGAGGTAATCAGATCATCAATCGCTTTTTTCTCACGTTCAGCATCGGTAATTTTTGCCAAACGCGATCCGCCGGTCTTTTTCTTTTTATCTTCAGGCAGAATATAAGGCGTAACAGGTGGCAGGATACTATCATCAGGCTGATTAGGGAGCTTTTGCTTATCCTTGTGTGCCTTGATTTGAGCGTCAATTTCAGCGAGCTCTTTTTCAATCTGCTCTTTAGGAGGCAAAAATGCGCCGCGATAATCGCCTGTTTTCATATTTAAGGCACGCTGCTTCTCATCCCGCTGTTTCATAAGAGTATCCAGCGATCGGTTCTCAACTGTATTGAACAAGTCAAGAAAGTAGCGAAGTTGCAAAGCCGCAGAAACAATCGCGGCTTTCAAACTCGTTGATACTGTATTCGTGATATCAACGAAGGCTTTATCAACATCGGCAGCAGCCTGCACCACATCATCGGAGAGAACACGGCCAAGCTCCTCGCCCTCTTTAATGGTTTCGGTGAGCTTATCGCGCCCTTGTTCAATCAGGGACACAAACTGCTCACCACCCTGACCACCCATGATCTCATCAAAAATACGGATACCGGCGGCAGTGTCTTTCAGGCGGCGGGTACGATCGATAATCTCCAGCATAAAATCTGCAGGATCTTTGAGCCGCTGCTTGACCTCCTCCGGAGACATACCAAGCTGAGCAAAAGCTTCTGCACCGGAGCCTTTGCCAGTCTGGGCATATTCATTTGCCCGCAGGTTTAACTCACGAAAGGCATCGGCCATCGCATCAACTTCAATGCGGTTGGTTTCAGCGACATATTTCATCTGCTGGAATGACTTAATAGTCATGCCAGCTCGCTTAGCAGCAGTCTCAATATTGCCGATATCGGCAACAATTTGCTTAACGCCCTGAATGGAAAGGCCAATACCAAGACCTGCCAATGCTCCCTTTACCAAAGACATAGAACGGTTAAGACCAGCAGATAGATCAGAGAATTCCCGTTGCGCATTCTTGGCAGTTGCCTTGGTATCACCGCGTACACGGGTCATGGCATCATGGAAGCCACGGGCATTGGCGCC
The DNA here is from genome assembly GCF_020341615.1 of Pseudochrobactrum sp. XF203. Taxonomy (NCBI): domain Bacteria; kingdom Pseudomonadati; phylum Pseudomonadota; class Alphaproteobacteria; order Hyphomicrobiales; family Brucellaceae; genus Pseudochrobactrum; species Pseudochrobactrum sp. XF203. The sequence continues at coordinate 1,715,388 of NZ_CP084392.1, forward strand.
GATAAACGCCATGATGTCATTACGGGACATGAATTCCCCTATCTGATGGATTTGGTAGGTGGATAATGACGGGCAATCTCTGCCGCCCTTGCCGGTGTGATAATGTCTTTTGAGCGTTTACCGGTACGCCCCTCGATAGCCGACTCCAGCTCCGGCCATGTGGATCGCCAAAAGACTTCCGGCGACCACCCTAATACTCCGGTTGCAAAACTAAGCATTTGCTGGATTTGATTAGTAATTACGAGGGGCTCAGTGCGTTTCCCGATGTGGCCTGCTCAAATGCCTTTTCCAACTGATTGAGATGATCGGTCTCACCGCGCAGTTTCTTGCCATCATTGATATGGCCGGAAAGAGCTTTGGTGATAGCTTTGCGGAATGACTGTTCATCCGCGGCACTCAGCTCTGCGATGGCTTTGTGCGCCAGATCACGCGTTACCTTGTCGCCATCCGGATGCTTGGTCAGGACACGTAGGGCTGCCATCACAGTTTTGGGATGAAAGCCGATCAACCGCGTATAGAGCAGATCCATCGTGTCACAACCAGCCACCTCACAAAGCGTTGCCAACCGGCCAAATTCAACAACCAAGACCAGATCCGTATTGCCGATCCGGCAGGCAGCTTCACCACGGAGAGGATTGGGTAAAGCATCCGTCATGGTGATACTGCCGGAGTAAAGCCAACAGTGCCGGTTGCAGACATTCGCCCCTGACACTGCAGCTCATTGGTCTTATCGCCCGAGAATGTCAGCGAAATCAGGAAGTCAGCTTCGAATGTCCCGACCCCGGGCACCACCACCTGATACGGCGTGACAACCTGATTGACTGCATCACCGATCATGGCCTTGGAGGCAGTGTTGCTGACGAAAGCACCGTCAAGCTGCACATTGATACGCTGGATGCCATACATCAGCTGCAACAAAAGCTTGCTGCCTGGATCAGCACAATTGGGCTTGGTGATGTCGATTTCTTCATTGTTGATTTCCAATGAGCGGGATTCTGTCACACACACCGAGACAAAATCATCCGGCGTCATCAGACGCTTGATCACAAGCTCACGACCTAAAGCCATGGACTTATCTCCTGTTTAAATAAATGGAATAAATGGTTTGCGATCAGGCTTGCAAGTTGGGATAGCCTGCATATGTGCGGTAAATCACATCAAACACCATGCGTCCCGCACCAAGACTCTGCGCCGTACCGGCATCGATAAAATGATCTGTGGCAGACAAAATCATATCGATGACCAATCCGCCCAAATCTGATGGAGGCAATGCGCTCTCGACAGCCGCCGCCAAAAGATCAAACTCTGCAGACGGATCTTTGCGACCTTTAAAATGAATGACCACATTGACGGTAAGCCGATGATTGAGCCGCGTCAGTTCTTGGCGAGTGACATCATCATAGACCACACCATCAGGCGTCGTCTGGTCACTGGTGTAGAGCACTGTGAAGGAGGGCAAATCCTCCTCCGGCACTGCCGTTGAGCGCATTGGTGTAACAATGCCCAGATATTGTGCTGCGACCGGCTGGAGCTGCTCTCTGATCTTATCAAGGATCGTTTGTCGAAGATGCACCATGATTATTCATCCTCATGCAGAAGTAGGCGTTTCATCGCTCGCCCGTCATCAACATGACCAGCCACCACAAAAACCCTACCGATATCCTGCGCATCATCACTACGAATGATTGTGATCGTATCAGACTGACGAACACCATCGAGCGCTGTGCCAGAAGCTGCAAAGCTATAGCTCACCCCTTCCAGCCCCATACCTTCGATGTCGAGCAAATCTGTCTCCCGAACTTTTCGCAAAATACCGGTCAACAGGACAGGACTACCCTTGATAGTGACACTGGCTTCGACGTTGCCGAGACTAGAGACAAAAGCATCGGCCATATCGGAGAAAATGGCAGGACGGCTCATTCGCCGCCCGCCTTTTCCAATGCCGCTTCCGCAGCATTCAGGCGCTCTTCCGCTGCTTCAAAAGCCGCGAGCTGCTCATCACCGGCATCCGGCTCTGCAAGCGCTTCCTTGGTATTGTCATAGACAAGCTGAGCCGCTTCAAGTTCCGCATTCAGCGCATCCAGATCAGTAGTCTTTACCGGCGCGGGAGGTTTTGTCACTTCCTGTAGCTTCGGTAGAGATCGATCCTCCGGCACAGTGCCAAACAAAGCGGCGATTTTATCCGCTTCCTCCTGTGGCAGGGTGACTGCGGTACCAGGCGGCACATCTTTACCAGCAATGGTCAGCGTTACCGCATAGGCCTGCCGCACAGTTTTGACTTTCGCCATAGTTTCATTCCTCTCAAATTAAGTGGTTAGCGAACCATGGCAAAGAGCGATGCAGACGCATCACCTGGTACCGGCAGTGGCGCACTCTGTGTCATCAGGAAGGTTGCCGACGGATCTTCGACATTCCACATTTTCGGGAAGCGAGACAACGGCCTCATCTGCGCTGCCACATCCTGAATGGCACCATGCGCCATAAAGCCCTGGAACTGGCTTGGAGCAACCACACCAACGCCGAAACTTGGCCACAGTTCAAGATTGTTTCCCTGATCATCTTCAAACAGCTGGGTATATTGCCAGAAGTTGAACTGCCCGACAGTGCCAAGATAAATCGCCACCATATCCTCAGAACCGGCAGCAACAGGGCCGAATTGCATTTCACCGCCCATCTGGCGGCGGTTATCCAGAATTTCACGAATTTCAGGATCGCTTTGCAGCAATTCTGCTGCCTCTGCCCCAAGGATCACTTCTGTGGCTGCACCGCCCGATGTGGTGGCAACACGTGTCGCCCATGAGCGGATAGATTTGCGGATGGATACGCCCGCCTCGCCCCAGCGATCCGCACCGGTCAGAGCAAGCGTGTGATTTGCTGGCCGATTATAATCAACAATCTGGGTTTCATAGTCCTCACCGCTGACGATGATCTTGCCCGTGCGCAGTGCCTCTGCCGCCATCACTTCTTCACGGCGCGTCACCTCATCATCCTGATCGGCCAGAATGTCGGTGACAGTCTGCAGGTAGCGATCTTCCGCAGACATATTGCCGTTGAGCGGCTCGCCGGGACGGCGGCGGAAGCCTTCGCCCGGGCGCACTGTGTTTTTCGGCTTTACATAGGCAGGCGTAAATGTTGAGGTCTGCCGGCCACGAATGGCGCGTTCTTTGCCCGGCACCAAAGGCGAGACGAACGGCGCCACATTGCGGCGGCGTTTCAGTTTATCAAAGGCGATTTCTTCCGCATCGGACTGAAAACCGTTCGGGAAGAATGTATCGCGGATAAAGGCTGTTGGCCGGTCGCGGGCTTCAATCACCGTCAACAGCGCGGCTGTGCTAAATAAATCCATTTGAGATTTCCTTAAATGAGCGCCGGATCAGGCGAGATTGTGCAGGAAGAGCGGAGCAGAAGCTTTGCGCCATGCGCTTTCGACACTCGCTGCCGTATGGCCTGCCCCGTAGATCAGTTTGGCCGCATCAAAATTACCGGATGCATAGGCATCCGTGATCACATCACCGGCAGTGGTATCGACATCGATAGCCAGCACCATGCTTGGCACTTCAGAACCATCCGAGGATGCAGAGGCTGAGACCAGGAATTTGCCACTGGCCTCACCCAGCACTGTGCCACGTTTGAGAACACCCTGCCCGCCTGCAATAGGCACAACACGGACAGCAACGGGAAAATCACCGACGAGCAAATCGCCGGGAATATAAGTTTCAGTGCGCATAGCGACACTCCTGAAAAAGTTAAGGGAACAGAATTACCGAGCTTAACGCTGCGGTTTACGTGATGCGGAACGCGCTTTGGCATGGGCAACCAGGCGCTCATCAGCACTACCGGCTTTAGGGGCAGCACCACCATTACCAAGCGCCGGTACACGTCCCTGCATACGGCCAGACAGGCTGGAAACTGCACGGGAAGAGCCGGAAGCCGCCAATGTGGCGACGGCCTGTTTGGCCGACATATTGGTATTGAACGCCAAATGAGCTGCCAGTGACGGGTTCTGTTCCGCTTTAGCCGAGCCTAAGATTGCCGACATGCGACTACGCTCAGCCTTGCGGCCACGGGCATAATCGCCGGGCTTTTCTTCATCATCGGCAACTGGCTCCTCTTCCTCTGCATCCGGATCTGGATCGGTTTCAGCGTCGGGATTTTCCGGATCATCCTCAGCCTCATCCGGCTGCAGATCGTCTTCCAGTTCTTCCGGCTTATCCTCTTCGAGGCGTTTGCGTGTATTGCGGCCACCAACAGCCGCGCGGATAGCGCTTGCAAGCGACATCAGCGTGTTCCTTTTTGATAATGTTGAGAGTTTTTAAAGGGGAGAGATCAGGCACTCATCGCGGCAAGAAATGCCTCGAAGACTTGTTTTGGGCGCCCCACCGCATCGGCAAGACCAAGATCAACTGCCGCCTGCCCACGAAACGTATCCGCTTGCGTGGCAAGTGCGGCCTCTACCGAGAGACGTGAACCACGGTAGCGCGCAACCGTCTCAGCAAATAAAGTGCGCATGGCTTCAAGATCATTGACGGCTTCGGAATATTCTTCCTCGCTCATCGTCTCGAACATGCCAGGGCGGGCTTTTTTTTCACCGGCACGTAGAATGGTAACTGCAAGCCCATGATTTTTTGCCCAGCCGGATGCATCGACATGCATGGTGATGACACCAATCGAGCCGGTATAACCGGTGGTAGGGATCACGATCTGGCGACAGGCTGCTGCAAGGAGATATGCGGCAGAACACGCATGATCGGTGAGAATGGCAATCGTCGGTTTTTCCTGTGAAAGTGCATAAAGCTCCTCGGCACAGGCGAAACATCCGTCCACTTCACCACCGAAACTGTCAAACTCAAAGACAACAGCCCTGATATCATCACGGGCAAGACAATCAGCGATCTGGATATTCAACCCCTCATATGAGGTCATGCCGGAGGTTTTCCCCACCCATGAACCCTTATTGACGAGGGACCCTTCCACCTCAATGACTGCAACATTGCCAACCATTTTGGGGCCACTATAGATTTTCTCGCCCGTCCAACCGTCACGCAGTTCCCGCATATTCTCTGACAGCACACCCATTTCCGGTGTGTCTGCCATCGCAACATTCTGCCCCAGCACACGCGGTCCGAAAGCGCGAGCGATAATATTGGCTTTGGCCTCATGCAGCAACAGCGGCGTATCGAACAAACGCGCCGCAATTTCCGGCATTGCAAATGTCATTTACTCTGATCCTAATTGGTTTCTTCCGGGTCATCTTTCGGTGTCTCACTTCCAAAGCGTGACACCACGCCGGAACTGGCCACTTCACCGGAGGTAACACCATGCTTGGCTGCAAACCGTTGTTCACGGGCACGTTGCAGCATGTCTTCCTTCCAATCGCGCCCCTGTTCGGCGGACTCGGATTCCTGCGTTGAAAGGCCAGTAGCCAAACGAATAGCGGCAGCACGCGCTTCTTTCTCGGGATCAACCCAGCCACGCCCCGAGCCGATCCAAGCCGCTCTTGCCCAACCAATCGGATTGGCCTCAAAGGAAACGGCATGTGCTGGTAGTTTGATACGCCCCTGATCGAACACTTCTTCCAGCCATGCCATATAAATCGGCTGCATAAAGCTATGCGCAAAGCTGGTTTTGCGTGCAGTCAGCCCGCGCCAGATTTCCAGAAGTGCCGCACGCGCACTGGAATAATTGACCTTTGACCAGTCCATGGTCAGCTGCTCATAGGTCAGGCCAATGGATGATGCGATATTGCGCAATGCTGCATTGACGAAAACCTCAAACGCAGCGTTCGGATGTTCGGATTTGGTAAAAACCACATCCTCACCCGGATTGAGGAAGTTGAGCTGCGCACCCTTGAGGCGGATCGGATCAGCTTTATACGCTGCCGCCTGAGCTGAAGCCTGCGCATCAAAAAATGCGTTAATCGACTTGCCACTATCACCGGCACTGAAACTATCAGCCAGCTGATCCATATCCAGCGGCGTTTTGATGAAAGCCGCCATTACCGCATTGAGTGATGCTGCCTGCAGCTCATAATCATTGTAATCAGAGACTTGCTTGAGCTGCTGCAACACTGATGCCCAAGGGCTGACACCGCGTGTCATACCGGCACGACTGGCCTCAAAAGCATGAACAGCTGTCGGCCTGCCCCATTCAGTCTCCCGTTCTACCCGATCCCAGATAAACATATCATGCATCGGTCTGGTGATATCGCCGGGATGTGTGCGTCGCACATGATAAGCCAGTGGCGCGCCATAGGCATCAAGCTCAACACCATCACGCAGAAACTCGCTATCAATCGCCCCTTTCGGATTGGAGATCCGCGCCGGATCAATCACATGCACACAGGTACCATAACCATTGGCTCCCATCCGATATGGCAAAACCGCAAAGGCTTCGCCGTCAGAAAATCGGTGTCGTGCTGCCAGACCCAACAGGCCAGCAACAGACTTGGTACGTTCTGCATCAAACCAGTTACCGGGATCGGTCGCCACATCCGACCATAGCCCCTCGATCTGGTCGCCAATCTCATCGGCCTCATCAGCGCTCAAATTCAGAGTTCTGGCATTTGGTTGACTGGATAAGCGCCATCCGGAACCAATCACTGTATCCACGAGACGGGACACACCAGCCGATGCCCAACCGTTATTGCGCACCGCATCATTGACACGATCAATAACAACATCGCGCGACAATGTGAGTGCAGCTTGTCCGGAATATGTACCAGGTCGCCAACCAGCCATAGACGAATGATCCGAACCGGCAGCGCTATAAGCTGCCGCATTCATCGCATAACGTCTGCGGGCTGCAACACGCACCTCCGGTGGCATTGGAGCGCCGTGAGCGTCCAGAATAACCGTTTCGCTCATAGAAACACCACACGGCGCGAGCGGGTACGTGCTGCACTGGCAATCCCCAGCTGAGTCCGTAGCTCACCAATATAAAGCCGCAACCGCCCTTCATCTGCTGTGGTGAAAGTCACACTTTCTCCCTGATAGCTGAGTTGCACTGATGCTTTACCAACCATGAGTTTATGCAGCGCTGCCTCTGCTTCTGTGAGGCGCGCCAATAAAATGCTTCTGTCTGTCATGTTGTTTCCGATCAGCCGCGGCGACTGGCACGCGCCATCGCACGGGCGATTGCCGCTTTTACCAAGGGCGATTGTTTCTGTTCATCTGCAAGTTTGGCTACCGACACCTGAGGCTGGCGTAAAAGCTGGTCTTCAAGATCCAGCTGTGCCGGTGGCTGCTCTTGTGAAAGACGTTCTGCCAATGCGTCCCATTCATCCTCAGTCCAGTAATTGATCCCTAAGCGCAGGGTCGCGGTCAAAGACTGGTTGAGCATATCCAGCGCCTCATTGCGTTTTCCAGCTGGCAAATCCCATTCATAATAAGGATGGCCAGAACGGCCACGGCGCTGAACACGTATCTCGGATGTTGCCTGTTCAAAGAAGTCATCCCCCAAACCATGCACAAAATCGATATAGCCAGTCTGTTCCGGATCTTCCTTGCGGTATGAACGGTAAAGAGCTGCTTTCATCACCGAAGCATTGAAGTTAAAAAAGCGCCGTGAGTATTTGAGTTGCCTACCTTTTTTGTCTTTCTCTTTTTTAACTTGCGCCAGCATTGGAGCGGCTTCGCGATTATCACCACGCACCATAATCACATCCGTGATCGGATGACACCGCGCCCACTCCCAAACATCTTCGGTATAGGCATTACCATCAATCGCCGTCAGATCGACCTTGCGCCGATTACCCCAACAATCCAGCCATTCACGTTTAACCAGTTGCGACAATGCCTGTTGCACTGCAGGCTCGGAGATATGGCCGGAATGCGCTGTAAAACCCGGTAGATTACGACCGGTATTATCGTCAAATATCCCGCGATCTATCACCACGCGGTAACGGTTCTTGCCATAACCAACCAGCAGCCATTCAACACGATCCCCCTGCACGTCTATGCCAATTGTCAGGATCAGTGCCTTTGGTGGGATAATCCCACGCGGCAGGCCAGTTTGCGCTGCCCTATCGCGCAACACTTCCCAGCCAATAGATTCCCCGTCAGTCTCAAAGGGTTGTCCCAGCCAGTCATTGAAGAATACCTGCTCAGCACCGGCCTTCTTACCTTTATCATCGGGACCACCGCGCTGCACATTGAGATAGGCACGCGCCAGCGCCTCCCAACTTTCCAACGGCGAATAGGCAACCCAGATATGAAATGAGCGATGATAGCGTGCTCGTTCCGGATATTTAGCAATCCATTTGGCACCATTCTCTCTCGCTACCATCCATGCGCGATGATGCTCCTTGATTTCGCCGCCACATTTAACGCAGTAAAAACACGCTTTCTCAGGATGCTCCGGATCAATGTGATCACGCATCTGCTCCCATTCGAGCGGTTGCAACTCCAAACAATGCGGACACGGCACATGGTAACGCTCCTGCGTGCCCTGCTCAAAGTTGGAGCTGATACGGCAGCCCGGCGCAATCAGCGGCGTTGAGATTTTCAGGATCTTCGCCGCGATGAATGCTTTTGACCGGCTCTCTGCCTGACTTTCCGGATCACCTGCCTCATTGTTTTGCCATTTCGACAGATCATCCTGCACCTGCTTACGCGGTGAGATCATCGACAAGCCGGAAGGTGAATTGGCGCCCGCTGCCTGAATAGCCCCGCGCCCGTCTGCACGCTCCTTATAGTGGATGGAATTACCACCCTCGCGGCTTTTCTCAGGAAACAGTGCCGTCAAAGACGTAGTTTCGCGGATCAGCGGCATCAGCTTCTGTTTCGACCAACGAGAGGCATTTTCCTCTGTCGGATGCACATACAGAAAATCGCACGGATCCATATCCATAGTGCCGAGCGTGAAGATATTCGCCAGCACCGTGCCGCCGACCTGTGCCGATTTGGCAATAGTCACAATCCGGCACGGGTCTTCCGGTGAAATAGCTTTCAATATCTCCGAGAAGAACGGAAACAGCGTTTCATTATAGGGACCAGGAAACTGTGTGATACGATCAGAAAAGACAATATTCTGTTTTGCCCAAGCTAGATAATCAACCGGTGGCGGTGGCATCGTCTCCTGTGCCAGAATGGAATATGTCAGCCATGCCGGATTGCAAAGCAGTGTCATGTACCAACCATTCAGTCTGGGTGTTGATCCTCACTTTCAAATAAATCAGGATCAATCACGTTTTCCGGCTCTGAAGCCTGTTGCTCTATGAAACCCTGTGCTGCTCGCTCACGTACTTTGCGGAAAGCTTGCTGCAGGTGATGTAGGATGTCGCGTTGTGGTAGTTCAAACTGGCCGGCCAGATGCGTTGCCATATCAGCCAGCCCGCCCTCCATCACACGGTAAGCCATCGCCACTGATCGCGTGATTTCTGATCTGGCTTCATCCGCCAACATGAACCGGCCAGATGCTAATGCTTCTTCGCGTTTGGCACGCGCTGTCTGCATTTTGGCTTGTTCAAGCTTTTCGCGGGCTATCTGGTCAGCAACCAGATCACTTGGTGTCTGAAACACTTCCGGTGGCCGCTTTTCTGCATTCTGCAGTAAAGGTGCATCCGTTTGTTCGACTGCAGCGCGTGGTACCGGTGAAACAGATATTCGCGTGCCTAGACCATTAATGCCTACACGCTGTGAGACATCAAGGCGCCCGCTCAAGTGGCGCTTGGCGCGTTCCACTACAATACGGGCGCTTCGTCCTTCGCCTTGCAAAGCATCCGGTCCAATCTGGCCGGACGCAATATATTGAGATATTCGTCCGGCAGAGACATTGATCAGCTTGGCAAACTCGCCCTTGCTCATCGTCTGATCTGACTGGATGGCCGTCATAACTTTTCCTGAGAATACAGCCGGATATTTAATCCTCTGAGTTTAGTGCCTGACTTTAGTTCTTTAGCCTTCGACTTTAGGCTTTGATTTCACGCTCAGACTGACCAAGACCCGCGGTGCGAAATACCCGCAGGCAAGGTGCGTCAGGAAGGACCCGAAATGTTAGAAATGATCCATATCGACTGACCAACTATCGGTGGCTTCGCTTGCCGACCTCTTCCGCGAAGTATCGGGCGAAACGTTCTTCTGCCACGCGCTTTACTGTCTCATGGAAGTTAACGGTTTGAACATAGGAGCGCATACGAACAAAGAGCAGCATGGGTTTTATTGAGTTATCCATGGGGTTTCGCTGCCATACCCCCGGATGCAAATGTGATCCGCGCTCTGGCACAAAGAACCGGGCATTCTTGTATCGCGCATTGCGCTTGGTGGAAGCTGCCGTTCGCTTACGATTATAACCAGCAGTACGTTCAGCAATTTGCAAATCAGCCAGAATGCGTACAATCAATGCCACGCGAACATTGCCATACTGATCAAGAGGACAATCCTTTGAAGGAACGGCATAAAGCCCCTTGTCCATATGCCCTGCGGAGATCAGCTGGCGCTCAAAGGATTTGAGATTGCGCTGACCACCGAAAAATTGCGGCGTCAGAAAATTAGCAGGCGGCGTTGAATTCTTAGCCCATGACTTTCCTGCAATGATAACAGCTGCTGAAAGACTAGAACTACTTGCCTGCTCATAGGCAACACCCCGTTTTGCAAAAGGTGTCACTCGATCAAGCTTAGCCTCCATCTCATCCTGCACAGCCAATCGGCCAACTGCCGCGGTTCTGTTCAATGCATTGATCGTTGCCTTTGGAACTACTTCCTGCTCGAACCGGTCAAGCTCCTGCTCCCACCCCTTCGTGTCAAAACTCATGAACACGGATGGACCATCAGATAACAATGGTCCACTCAATGATGAGGTGACATTCAGCATGGTCAATTATTCCAGTGAAAGAGAGATCAGCAATACTCAGTCCTGACCGCCAAATATTCGCGCATGTTGAAATGTGCATGAATCTCAACACTCATGGTCCGCACGCATTTTACCGCGCACTACATTAATTCATACGCATTTGACGGAATAATATTCGCATGATTAGTGAAAGATGCTGCTGGCGGGGAAAATAATCCGGTCGGCAATTTCTATTGTACTTACGTGCAGCAAGGTCACGACTAGAACGTGGCTTGAGTGACGGGCTCGACCCCGTCTGCACCGGAGTGTGAATACAATGGAAACAAAGTTGAAACGCAAGTTAGTCGCCGTTCGGGCTTATGTTCGTAAGCGATATGGAAAGTTAGAATATGTATGTGCGCATTTTCGCTCACATCCTAATCAGCTTTCCTTTAACTTTTAGGAAGAGTCACGCCCTTTCCCCTCAGCCAGCAGCACCCATCACTAAGCACCTTCATTATCTGGTTTGTGCCTGCCATAGAGCCGCTATCTTGCTCTTTTCTTGCGATACATTCGCTCATCAGCAAGAGACATAATATCTTTGAATTTCTGATTAGATTTTAATGGCATATATCCAACAGAAAGCGATAAAACATGCGTAATACCAGTCTGTCGATGCTGAAACTCATCATGCGCTTTCGCATTCATCTGCTCAATTGCTCCATCAACATCAGCACATGATGCTTTTGGTATGAAAGCACAAAACTCATCCCCACCAATACGCGCAATCAAACTATCTGACGGCAATACGTTGACCATTGCCTGAGCGACAGAAACAACAGCATCATCACCGACAAGGTGACCATATTTGTCATTTATCACTTTCAGATAATCAATATCAGCTAACATAAACCAGCCTCGAACACCCGCTGCACTTGCTGCATTAAACTGCTCGATAAAACTACGGCGGTTAAGGATACCGGTTAAAGGGTCCACACTCGCGATGCGCGTAAGCTCATTGGCTCTGCGGATGGCGCTGCGATAAGAGAGTTCCAGTTTTTCCAGACGAGAAAACCAAAAAATACCAATCGGTATCGCGATCAGAAATGGTAGCGTCAATCTAACAAAGACCGTTATTAAATCGGACTCTGTTCCCGTGATTATTCGAACACCAGTTGAAAATGATATTGAAATAGCCGCTGCAAATACTGCGACTATTGCCGTTCGTTTCAACACAAACTTCGATAACAACCGCCCCACCTTCCGGGATCATATCTTATTAAAAAAACTGCAATCTAGCTTTTTAATCCGCGATGCAGTTTTACCGATATGGATTTCAGAAACACCAACATTTGTGCATCATACGAATATAATCCACAACTCAGCTATGATGCGGGTGTATTGATTTGTTAGGGCTCGAAATTTCCACATAGCTTCGCACTTGGGGAGAAGCGGTTGCCGGTCTTCCGGTCGCTTCTCCGAGGTCTGTGCCGAGCTCTGCCATATAGGCTGCTACAGGGTATCGGAAGCACTACGCTCCACAGTCCACAGTCGTCTCTGCGACTATGGCTATGCCGATTTGATCAAATTGGCAAGAGGCACTTCTATTGTCCGCTCTTGACCAAATATGAAGGCAAGAACACGGGCTGCTCTTGCCCCGACATAGCCTTCTATGACGCCCTCAAAAACACCTGCAGAGCCAACAGGAAACGATACGCGTTCACCGTTTTTGTAACGTGGGAAATTCTTTAAATCATTAAATGAACCAACGTCATTCAAACATTTGAGATCATTCATATATTTATCGCTAACAACCAAAGCGCCACATTGGCCAAACACAACAGAAATAGCACCATCAATACGCGACAGGCCTACCCAACTTTCAGCACACGGAACAGCTTTAACAAAGAGATATCCGCCAAATACTGGCACCTCAATCTCCTTTGCAGGACGGGTATATCGACGTGGCTGCAAGGCTTTTTTCATGGGCAACCATGTCTCAATTCCAAAGTTACTCACCGATTTACTAACAGCTTTCTCTTGTTTGTTCGCAGTTTTGAGAACAAACCACTGTTTTTCAGACTGCTCATTACCGGCTGCAATAGCCAAAAATTTCTCTTGCATCCGTATTTTGATGCGATCTGGATCCCGTTCATCAAGCTGTCGTGCTGTTTCCAAGATACGCGCTTCCTCAAATGGTCTGTTATTTGGCATCATCATTTTTCAATTCCTCGCAACAGAGCCTGCAATTCATTCAATGCATCGGGTCCGCCCTCCGGCAGATAGACATATTCCATAGTTCCGGTATTAGGCAGCCAAGGCCAGCCACGCGCAGCATGAGCATCAAACCACGCCTGCCACAGATCGCCACCAACCTTCACCGCAACCATGCGCTCAGCCACCGGCTGCAAATAGGCCGGAACAAGCGCACCGCGACGAACAGAAGCGTTTTCAAACAGTTCATTCACAACTGGAAAACCAAACTTAACCTGCTTTTCGGAAAGCAGTCTCTCAGCCGTGAAAGTGCCGTCATCAACCATTCGCTGCTCAAGTGCAGTCAGCCTGCCGATATGTGTCGAACCTGCAATCAGTTGCTCATAAACCCGTGCAGCCCACATTTTGCCAAATGGTGCGGCCCGATCCAGCGTATTGGCAACGACCTCAGCCTTCGCCGGTAACTTTTCCCAACGCTTTTCGCTAAGATAGACCGCAAATGTACAAAATTTGCTCCGACCGGAAACCTTGGAGGCCTCAAGATAGCGACCAAGTTCCTGAGAAGCCTGTTGACGATCATCGTCACTCAGACGCATCCATGCCTTAAACGCCTTCGGTTCACTATCCGTCACGAATGTCGGCCATTGCTGGTAAGCTTTTTTGAAAGCCCGTTCGTTTGCCCTCCTGATTTCCCTGTTTTCAAGTTCGCTTGCGCGCCCTCTCTCAAGTAATGGTTTATTTAATGGTTCTATTACGGTTTGGGTGACATGGTGACACCCGTCTATGTCGTCAGTGTCACCCGTCTCTGCATCCAGTGTCACGGGTGTCGTGGTGTCACCCGTGACATGGTGACACCCGTCAGACACAGTTTTACCCCTCACAAGAGCTTCCAATTTCATCATATCGAAATCGTATCGTGTAGCCTGTCCGGGGCGACCGCCGCCCTCAGCGACCACGATCAACAGACCTTCATCAACAAACTCTTTCAGAAGGCGCTGCACGGTACGCTCTGACAACTCAGTTTCGTTTGCCAACCGTCCAACAGTCGGCCAAATTCCGCGCCCCTCATCATCAGCGAAGTCACCTAGCCGGATCGCAAGTATCTTGCGGCTTGGAGAACCGATCTGCGCCTTGAAAAGACGCGACATGACTGCAATGCTCATTGTGCAGCCCTCCGCAGTTCGCGCAAATTCCGCCCCATAGCAGCCCGTTTGCGCCGGTAGGTTCTAATCCCATACAAAACGGTGGTGTGATCACGATTACCCATGCGACGGCCGATCTGGGAGGATGAAAGCTCGGTCAGGCGCCAAGCCCAATAATAGATGGCCTGCCGTGCCATAGAGACTTCACTATCACGGCGTTGAGAACGGATTTCCGTTAAGCTGACATTGAACACACGGCAGAACCGGTGCGCAATCTTATCAAGACGAGGCCTATACCCCTTATCGCCCGGCATTTGCGCAATCATCGCCGCGTCATTTACAACGGAAGCAATAAACCGCTCGAATTTGACGGCTGTCGCATTGCGCATCGCAATAACTGCAGGATTGAAATTCATATCAGCCCCCGAAACAAAGGCATGCCAAGCGCATCAGCATAGAGCTGCACCATGGCCTCCTCTTCCTGCCGCTCATGATCCTCTTTTTTGCGTAACCGGATGATCGTGCGTACAGCCTTCGTGTCGAAGCCGGAGCCTTTCAGTTCGGCAAAAACCTCTTTGATATCATCACCGACAGTTTTCTTTTCTTCCTCAAGACGCTCAATTCGTTCAATAAAAGCACGAAGTTGCCCCACTGCGATGGTCTGCGAGCTGTCTCCTCCAACATCGTCAGTCATGATCTTGCCTCCGCAAAAGATTCGGATGTACAAAAACATGACAAAACGTAATGTCGGACTAAAAGATCACTGAACAAAAACGAAGGAACGAGCAGAATTAAAAGATGCATGAATGGATCGCGACTAACTTTCTGAACCTTCTGACCGTCATTGGCTCGGTAATTGCAGCATGTGCCGCACTCTGGAATGTTCACCTCACGCGCACTCAATTGCGACTTCACCACAATGCAGAAATGAGCAAAAATCTGCCTGTTATCCATGCAATAATAGGTGGAGAAATCGATAATTGGATTTGGGTGACAGTAACAGTCAATACCAGAGATCTGGGCATCTTCATTGAAACCGTTCATATGCGCAGTCGCAACAACCCAATGATGGTTCAATTTGCTTATGGAGATCTGATTGATAGCGGAATTAAAAGAATTTATTCCACCACTGACTTCAAGAGCGCCGCAGAGAGTTTTGAACTCATGGGAGAGATACGCTCCAACTCCAAGTTTAGATTCTGCTTCTGGTATCATTTGGAACCACCAGTGCGCACACGCTTTTCTAAGTTACGCACATGGATCAACAAAAACGAAAATTCGGATTCAATCTTTGTGAGCCTCCTGTCCATGGACAACCAGAGCCAACGCACCGAAATGGACGTCGCTATAAAAGCTAAGGCGAGAAAAAGCAGTGCAACCCCATAAAAATAATAAAATGTTTCAGTCATGATCTTGCCTCCGCTTTTTATCGGAACGAACAGGCACGAGACAAAGCCGCTGCAAACGGCCTTCTATGGTCAGCCGCGCCAGCCGGTCAGCATTATTAGGAATTTTTTTCAGCACGGCTTTAGATTTGGCCGCACCATACCGAGAGTGGGAAACAAACGGTTCGGAGCCGTGGAAGCGAAAGTGACACATCATGCGTCACCGCCTTTTGAAAGCGCGCCATCAACCTTCCGTTGAAATGCTCGAAGCATTTGCACGGCTTCCTCAATTTCAATGTCAATTTGCTGCTTTTCACGGGGTGTGATTGAACCGTCTGCAATCGCCTGCGCGTATTCATGCATCACATCAGATACAGACTTACTCAGGCGGGACATATCCCCGATATCCGGCAAGGTGTTGCCGAAATTCTGATTGCCAAGCGACACCAGTTTATAGCCAAGCTGTGCGGCCATAATGGAAACAATGCCGTTCGAGCGCGTGTCGAGCATTAAATCCATAGCCACATCAATCGGCATATGGTTGATCGCCTCATCCGGCGCACCATAACGCGAAAGCGCCGAAGCATTGACCCGCGTCACCTTTTCAAAAGCAGAAACACCGCCAGCCATCGGCAGCAATCGACGTACAGCAGCCTTGAGAGCCTGCCGATCTTGCTCAGTTGTCGGGCGAATTTTCACCATGACAGAACCTCATAAAAAAGACCTGTCTTCGCGCTGACGGGAGCCAAAGCACGAAGACAGGCCAGCATCTGCCGTGGGAGGTGCCGGCAGAGATAAGGGAAAAATCTTTTGTGTGATTTTCGGTGACAGCTGCAGTGCAGCCGTGTTCTGTGAGGCGAAGCAATCATTGCACCACCTCATGACTTTGAAAATTAACACATACAGCAACGGGTGTGACTGCAATAGCATCGGCCAATTGCTGAAGGCCAATGCCGTTAATGGAACGCCTTGCAGCGGATGCAACTGTCGAATTCCAGTACTGTGCTGGAATAGAACCACGACGACGCATTGCCTTTGCAGTCCCGTATGGAACCGAAAGATCGCGGGCGAATTCGGCCAAGGAGGGCCACTGGTCAATGATATCTGAGTGCGTCATGGCTTCAATGGGTACTATTAATACCCACGCCAGTCAAGCCAATAGGATATTACTTATACCCTTGTCAGTGGGTATAAATTGCACCATGACAAACAATAGCGAACAACGTGAAAAAGAACGCCGCGCAGAAAGATTAACTCTAGCGCGGGTGAGAGCCAATGTAGGCGGCACAAAAGCAGCCTCAGTAAAATTTGGCTGGAATGCTAACAACTATAAAGCCCATGAGTCAGGGCGGAATGGTTTTGGGATTGCTGATGCTAAAAAGTATGCAAAAGCATACAACGTTTCAGTCACTTGGCTGAATTTTGGCATCGGATCAGTAGAAGAAACTTTCACAGATACCGACGAACTAAAAATTGAAGCAATCAATCTTTTTGATAGTCTTCCTGCTGCACTACAGGAGGCTGTAGTTCAGAACATGAGGACGCTTGCGACCTTAAGCACTCCACAAACTCAAGCAGACAAGCAGGCGGAAGACAACCAAGCAGATGAATAAAATCATTTCGTAGCTTCTCCTTGTCTACTTCCGTACTCATGAAACGCCCTCACAGAGAATATTTGTTCTCATTTCGTTCATGTTAAATGATCAGTTTGAAATTGGTCAAGTGAAGAGTCGTTATTTAGTATATTATACATACCCATTTTAAATTTGGGTATTTAAAATACCTTTTTGACTTGACAGTAATGGGTACACATAATACCCATTATGCACCGACCCAATATTAAGGTGCAAATATGATCATCTATGAAACCCGCCCTGCTCCGGCACCATCAATTCAAGAATTGTGCATCGTCTCTGGCATGGCCGCAATCATGCAGGACATGGATGCTGCAGGTGAAGCCGTTACACCGGATAACTTGCGCGGACGTGGCTACACAATAGCCGACATTACCCACTACGGCCTCAAAGCCGCCAACCTTGCCCGCAAGCGCTCAGTTAAAACGGTGATGTGAGCGACTTAGAAGCGGCAATCATTCAGATTATTCTGAATTGCAGAACCGAACCTGACTAAGCCACCCCAACAATCTGACACTGCCACAACTGCCGCACCTTCCGGCAGAAGGAGAACTTGTATGCAAATTAAGGTCAATATCAAAGCTCGTATAGCTCAAGCAGGCATCCGCGGCCGCCAATTGGCACCACTGCTCAATATCACGGAGCCAAATGTCTCCTTGCTCATAAATGGCAAGTCCAAATCCATTTCCTACAAGCAGATGGCTACATTATGCCAGATATTAAACTGCCAGCCAAACGACCTGTTTGAGTTAGTGCGGCCATGACAAGATTTCTATTCATTCAGACCGTTCCTTTGTGCTGTTTCCATGAAGGAATGAGAGGTGATGGATCGCGTTCCAGCGCGATTCATCACCGCCAATCTTGCTACAAATATTTGATTTTGTCCGTTTATAAGGCCGCAAAAACAGCTCTCTCCCAGCTATTCACAGGCCATGCAGCACTATTGGAGGCAGGCAAGTGAAACTGACAATCGCACAGAAGGAAACGCTTTTACTTATCGATAACGGTGAGGTCTACCGCGCAAATCATGGGTATGCAGCATGGCGTATAAATGGCGCAAACCCTCAGGTTGTTGGACGTTTAATTGCAATGGGTTTGGCTACATGGGGGCAGCGTAACGACACGCTTAACCAGTATCCATGTGTATTAAGCCTCTCAGGCCGCACAGCCTTGGCGCAAGGAGATTATGGTAATGGCTGAAAACAGTAGAATCGAATGGACTGACCACACGTTCAATCCGTGGATTGGTTGTACCAAAGTTTCCCCTGCATGTGACGGCTGCTATGCTGAAAACCTCATGGCAAATCGTCTCGGTCGTGTTGAATGGGGTGCCGGCGAAGACAGGCGACGCACCAGCGAAAGCAATTGGCGCAAGCCTTTGGCATGGGACAAAGCAGCATCTGGCCTAACCGGCGCGTCATTGGTGTTTTGCGCATCACTTGCCGATGTGTTCGACAATGAAGTTGATGACCTTTGGCGGCGAGATCTGTTTAAGCTGATCGAGGCAACACCGAACCTTACGTGGCTGTTGCTGACTAAGCGCATTGGCAATGTTATCAAAATGACAGATCCAATGCGCGGCAACCCTCTTCTGCCGAATAATGTGGCGATCGGCGCGACCATTGCGAACCAAGAGGAATACGATCGGGATAACTGGAAGCTTAAGGAGGTAAAGGAGCGGCGGGAGCCTGTATTCACCTTTGGCAGCTTCGAACCCCTGCTCAGTCCTATACGACTGGATGCGCACGCGCCGGACTGGATTATCACCGGTGGAGAAACAGATCAGGGCGCTCATAAAGCGCGATACGCGAATCCGGAATGGTTTCGATCGCTGAAGCATCAATGCGCCAGCCTTAACCGGTCGTTCTTCATGAAGCAAATGTCACGAAAAGCGGAGATACCGGCCGATCTATTAATCAGACAATGGCCGGGAATGCGTGCCGCTTTGGCACAGGGAGGTGAGTAAGCATGGATCACAAAGCCGAAAGAGAGAAAATGCGTTACACCCGCGCGCAAATCCGCAGTGCAGCAATCATTGCCAAAGAGCAGGGCGTGAGTGTGCGCCTAGAAGCTGACGGCTCTTTATCAGTGCAACCTGCACCACTCACAGATACCTATCCTCATTTGATTGAACATAAAAATATAGTGCGGCTGTAATGACCAAACTGAGACGTAAACTCCCACCTCATGTTGTGCGTGAAGTGAGCAGACACGGCAAAGTGAAATATTTTTACCGGATCGGGAAAGGTTTGCGCGTGCGCCTGCCCGATGATGTTAACTCACGGGAATTCAAAGAAGGCTACAAGCAGGCTGTAATGGGCTATATAATCGAAGAAGCCCCGCGTGGTATTCCTGCCCAGCCCTATAGCTTGCGATGGCTTATTGACCGTTATCGCGAAAGCTCCACCTGGAGAGCATTTTCGATTGCAACACAGCGCCAACGAGAGAACATTTTTATTGAGGCAATAAAACGCTCCAATAATACCCGCTACACAGCAATTGACCGCCGCTCGATGGTTATGGCTCTTGAAGCACGAGCTGACACGCCTGCCCAAGCTAATCACTTCCTGAAAGCAATGCGAGGTCTCTTCAGCTGGGCACTCCAAAATGATTATGTGACCATTGATCCAACTGCAGGCGTATTGCCGTTAAAATACAAAACCGTTGGTTTCGCGCCATGGACAATGGAAGATCTGCTACAGTTCTATGATCGATGGCCAGTAGGGACCAAAGCTCGTCTTGCGGTAGAATTGTTACTGCATACCGGATTGCGTCGATCTGACGTTGTGCGCGCTGGCCGCCAGCACATGCGCGGCAATATTTTCAGCATTAAAACTCAAAAAACCGGCTCCCAGATTACCGTAGAGTTTCCTAAGGCGTTACTGGATGTGATTTCCGTTACTGAAACCGGCATCAACACATTCCTCATCAGTGAAGCTGGTAATGCATTTGAAGTTGCCAGTTTTGGAAACTGGTTCAGAGACAGATGTAATGATGCCGGCATCAAGAAAAGCGCACACGGGTTGCGCAAACTTTCTGCAACTCTATCTGCAGAAGCCGGTGCAGCCACACATGAGCTAATGGCACAATATGGCTGGTCAAATGTTAAACAAGCAGAACTTTACACCAAAGGCGCAGACAGAGTGCGCCTGGGCATTAAAAACTCCAGACGCGTTGCAGACCAGATTGAGAGTGAAATCGCTCTCACCCGCTCAAGAAGAAAAAATAAAAAACAAGCCGATTAAAAATGGAATTTTACAACCATTAATGCCAGCTAATTCTCTAGCTGGCTTTTTTATTTCATTGTTTTTCATGATAGAAATTCAGAGATTATCTACGCACTTTGCCCTCACCTCGTTCATTAGTGAGGGATTTAAGCAAAATAAATCATATATAACAGTTGCTTAGAATTTGGATGGAGGCCTCGCCCGGAATCGAACCGGGGTGCAAGGATTTGCAGTCCTCTGCGTAACCACTCCGCCACGAGGCCATCCGTATGTGGTTGAGTGCTGAATAGGTTAAGCCGCATGACTCGTCAAGTACCCCCGCCATGCTTTCCGCGAAATTTTAAATTTCCTATCAAAATAATGCAGATAGCCGGGGTTTTATTCACAGCACATACAATAATCACTCAGGAAAAGCCGGTTACTCATGCTGCTCCGCCTTCTCTGCTTTCTTACGCGTCCGGTATTCACGCCAGCGGCGCAACAAACCAACCTCAGACTTACGCCTGATCCGTCTGATGCGTCTGGAATCACGGGAAAGAATGATCAGTCCGAGCGGCAACATCCAAACGCCGAGCACCGGCAAAAAGCTGAATACACCACCGACAATAAGTCCGCCGCCAAGGATTCGCCTGAGCCAGACAGATTGCGGGAGCGGCAAATGTTTCCCGAACAATCTGATCCGGTGCTGCGTAGCAGCCTCCCCGCTTTCAGTACTCTGCTGTTCTGCAGCATTATTTATATCAGCATCCGGTTTCAGCAATCTGTCTGCCCTGCCTGCACTCTCTCTGTTTATATGCCCCTTATATAAGTGTCCTTTTGTTCAAAAAAATACCACTTCCGCCAAAGCTGCATTTTTCTGAAAATTACGACTGCTGTGAATGGGATCATGAAATACTATCCGCCAAGTTGCGGAATCAGAGCGCATAATCATTACTCCTGATTCCGCAACGCGTTGCGTGCAATGCACAGCGCCAGCAACTCTAAGATGTTGGAAACACTCAAAGCAGCGTCTTTAAACTGCGATATTTCAGATTTTAACACCTGAAATACACGCCTCATCCACAGTTCCGCTAAAAAGTTGATTGAAAAGCGAAAAAGGGCTTGGCAAAACCAAAATGCTTTTGCTATACGCCAAATCGCTGAAAGCAAGAGCACCTGTTCCTCGGTAGCTCAGCGGTAGAGCAACCGGCTGTTAACCGGTTGGTCGCTGGTTCGAATCCGGCCCGGGGAGCCACTCTTTTCTCATAAAGAGCGTGCATAAAATTTCCAAAAACTAAAATCAGAAATACCTATACTGCGTATCGTAGTGCTCGTTTTCACGCATCATCTAATTATTTGAAATAAATGATTTTTATCATTTTCAGATGATGGCCGCTGTCTTTCAAACTGAAAAACAATACTCCCCGTCATAAATCTGCTTTTTTCCTGTACAATATCAAAATTAGGGCTTGGCAAGAGCATTTTGCGTTGCTATACGGCTGTCATTGCAAATGCAGAGCAACTATTCCTCGGTAGCTCAGCGGTAGAGCAACCGGCTGTTAACCGGTTGGTCGCTGGTTCGAATCCGGCCCGGGGAGCCACTCTTCTTTAAGAGTTCCAATCTGCACAAATCTCCCGATCAAAAATTATCCTAGTTCTATCACTCAGAGTTTCTTGACGCGTATAAAATACGTTTCGCCAGAGACTTTATAAAATCTCCGGCGAATCCATCACATTTAAGCGTCCGGCTCACGCAACCGGTAGCCGACACCTGTCTCTGTCAGAATATAAAACGGCTGATCGGGCGAATCTTCGAGTTTCTGGCGCAATTGGCGCACATAAACGCGCAGATATTGCACATCACTCATGCCGCCCCAGATCTGATTAAGAATGAAACTATGCGTCAGCACTTTGCCTGCGTGCTGCACCATGATCCGCAAAATATCATATTCTTTCGGCGAGAGCTTAATCTCCTGCCCTTTGAGCCGTACGATGCGCTTCACCAGATCAACCGACAGCTCACCGGTCTGGAAGACCGGCTTTTCACCCTGCTCCTGCAATTTATGACGCAGTGCCACGCGGATTCGCGCTGCCAGTTCTTTCATGCCAAATGGCTTGGTCACATAATCATCCGCACCAAGCTCGAGCGCTTTGACGATTCCACTTTCATCCGTACGGCTGGAAAGAATAATCACCGGCAGATCAATCAGTTCCGAGCGCCATAGCGTCAGAAGATCATGTCCCGACATATCCGGCAGGCCGAGATCCAGCAGCACCAGATCAGGCCGGTCATCTCGCATAATCTCTCTGGCGATAGCTGCGGATGGTGCCTCAAGGATCAAAAAACCTTCCGTCCCCAGCCCGACGCGCAAAAGTTTACGGATTGGCGGCTCATCATCCACCACAAGGATTTTGACGATATTCTGTGTCATCGGGGAGATAATCCCTCTTCTGTTCCGCTCATCATTTCAGCGCAGCTGCTAAGCGGTAATCGGATTGTAAAAACAGCACCACTGCGACCACCGTGGTCGCTGCGATTGGCCGCTGTAATGGTGCCGCCCATCGCCTCTGTAAAGCCCTTGCAGATTGCCAGCCCAAGCCCTGTACCGGCACGCACCTGATCGGTTTTGCGCACGCGGTAAAAACTGTCGAAGATCCGCAATTCATCACCCGCCGGTATGCCCGCGCCCTCATCACTGATGCGCAGCACAATATCGCCCTGCTCCGCCTGCCCATAAATATAGACCAGACTGCCTTCCGGTGCATATTTAGCGGCATTGTCCAGCAAGTTGAACAACACCTGCTCAAACAAAACCGGATCAAGTTTCAGCATCGGCAGATCGGCGGCAATATCGGTTTCAACACGGTGATGTTGGAGAATTTTCGCCGCACGTTTCAAAGCACTGCCGACAATATCGCCCAGATAATGCAGCGATTTATTCGGCTGCATGGCACCTGATTCAATCCGCGTCATATCCAGCAGATTGGCGATAAAGCGGTTGAGCCGCTCGGACTCATCCACCACAGTTGTCAGCAGTTCTGCACGGTCAGTATCAGGCAGAGAGCCGGAATAGCTCTTCAACGTATCCGCAGCGCCAAGAATAGCAGCGAGCGGCGTTTTCAGGTCATGAGAGATCGAGGTCAGCAAGGCCGAGCGCAACCGGTCTGCCTCCACTGCAAGCTGCGCACGATCCAGATCATCCACCAGTTGAATACGCGCAATCGCCAGTGCCGCCTGCTCTGCCAGTGCATCAAACAAACGTTGCTGCTCCGGCGTCAGGATCGGCCCTTGCCGGTCATCATCCAGCCCGACCACACCAATTGTATTACCGACAGCACGCAACGGCAGATAAAGGCGCTTGGCACCAGGCAAGGTGTCCGCACCACGCCCTGCAGGATGGTCATGCTCCCATGCCCAGCGGGCAGCAGCAATATCTGCATCGGCAAGCGTATCATCCGGCGGATAACCGGCACGCACGGAAATAGACGTATTGGCTGTGCCTTCATCCGGCAACAGCACCACCACACGTACTTTGAGCAGCGCTGCAATCTGATAGACCGTTGCCCAGAGCACATCTTCCAGCGTTCCGGCACCAGCCAGCTTTTTACTGAACTGATAGAGCCCTTCCATTGTTCTGGCACGGTTACGCGCTGCAGCAGCCTGCCGCTGCACACGCGCAGTCAGATTACTGGCGACCAGCGCCACACAAATGAAGAATGCCAGTGCAATCACACTCTCCGGCCCTGCAATATGCAAAGTGTAGAGCGGCGGCAGGAAGAAGAAATTGAAAACAAGCGCACTGACCAGCGAAGCGAACAAGGCAGGCCGCAGACCGGAGGCCACAGCCGTCGCCAGCACGGCCATCAGAAACACCAGCGCGATATTGCGTACATCCAGCACATGATCGAGCAAAGTGCCAACAACCAGCGCAATCGCGATATAGCCAAGGCTCAGCAGATAAGGCCGCAGCGAAAATGCTTTTTCCTCTGCGGTCGCCACCTGACGCACCGGCGCAGCTTCCTGCTGCGTACCGGAAATAATATGGATACTGAGATTACCGGCCTTACGGATCAGGTCATGCGAGACTGACCCTTCAAACATTTCACGCAGACGCGACTTATTCGGCTTACCGATAACAATATGACTGAAATTATGCGCCAAAGCATAGTTGATTATGTCCTGCGCCACATCATGGCCGGTCAGCGTAATAATTTCACCGCCGAGCTGCTCTGCCAGCCGTGAGGTGGCGGCAATACGGTCTTTCTCTTCTTCCGAAAGCGTTGCCGCGCGGGATGTCTCCACATAGAGCGCTGTCCACGGCGTACGCAGCCGGTCGGCCTGTCTGCGGGCATAGCGGATCAGTGCCGCGCCATGCGGCTGTTCATCAATGCAAACAAGCACACGTTCACCGGCAGACCACGGTCCCGAAATGGCATTGGCTTGCATATGGCTAAGCAACTGATCGTCGACACGTTGTGCCGTGCGCCGTAGGGCAAGTTCGCGTAAAGCAGTGAGATTACCGGCAGAGAAGTAATTTTGTGTCGCGCGTTTCGCCGTCTTGGGCAGATAGACCTTGCCTTCTTTCAGGCGCTTAATCAGGTCTTCCGGTGTAATATCAACAATCTCGATATCATCAGCGCGGTCGATAATACTGTCCGGCACGGTTTCGCGCACACGGATACGGGTGATCTGCGCCACCACATCATTAAGGCTCTCGACATGCTGGATATTCAGCGTGGTATAAACATCAATGCCGTTGGCAAGCAGTTCCTCAACATCGAGATAGCGCTTGGGGTGTCGACTGCCCGGAGCGTTGGTATGCGCCAGCTCATCCACCAGCACCAGCTTGGGATGACGCGCCAGCACGGCATCGAGATCCATCTCCTCGAGTACATGACCTTTATAATCGACACGTGCACGGGGAATAATCTCATAGCCTTCGGTCAGAGCCTGCGTTTCCTGACGACCATGAGTCTCGACAACCCCGATCACCACATCCTCGCCGTCAGCCAAAAGACTACGGCCGGACATCAGCATTTCATAGGTTTTACCAACGCCCGGAGCCGCCCCGAGAAAAATCTTGAGGCGGCCGCGTGTTTCCTGTTCGGCTTTGGCGAGCAGCGCATCCGGCGACGGTCTGTTGTCACCATTGCGCATGCTTTCCTGCAGCTGACTGTCATCATTCATCAATTATGATCCGGACTCTGCATGTTCTGTCTTATTTAACCTGATCCAGTGCGAGATTAAGCGCAAGCACATTCACAACCGGCTCGCCGAGCACGCCCAGCAAACGCTCCTGTATCTGAGCATCGACCAATGTTTTGAGCTTGGCCTCATCCAGTCCGCGTGCCTTGGCAATGCGCGGTATCTGGAACAAAGCCGCTTCCGGCGTAATATGCGGATCAAGCCCGCTGCCGGATGCAGTTACCAGATCAACAGGCACCGGCTGGTTTGGATTCTCAGACTTCAGTTTGGCCACATCTGTCTTTACGCGATCCAGTAACGCAGCGCTGGTTGGCGCCAGATTGGAACCGCCGGACGATGCAGCATTATAGCCATCGCCAGCAGCACTTGGGCGACCATGAAAATAGCGCTCAGAGGTGAATTGCTGGCCGATCAGGGATGAGCCGATCACCTTATTGTCCTTCACGATCAGACTACCATTGGCCTGAGAGGGAAACAGGGTCTGCGCCACGCTGGTCATAGCCAGCGGATAAGCAACACCAGTAATCACAGTCAGACTGACAATCATCACCACAGCAGGACGTAATTGTTTCAACATGGGTTTATTCCTTATACCAGTGCCAGAGCGGTAATCGCCATATCAATCAACTTAATCGCTACGAAAGGCACGATAATCCCGCCAAGACCATAGATCATCAGATTGCGGCTCAGCAGTGCACCCGCACCAACCGCCTGATATTTAACCCCGCGCAGTGACAGCGGGATCAGCGCCACGATAATCAACGCATTAAAGATGATGGCCGAGAGAATGGCACTCTGCGGGCTATGCAGCCCCATAATATTCAGCACGCCGAGCTGCGGGTAGAAAGCGAGGAACATTGCCGGAATAATCGCGAAATATTTGGCAATATCATTGGCAATCGAGAAGGTTGTCAGCGCACCGCGCGTCATCAGCAATTGCTTGCCGATTTCCACGATCTCAATCAGCTTGGTCGGATCACTATCGAGATCGACCATATTGCCCGCCTCACGCGCAGCTACCGTACCGGTATTCATCGCCACGCCCACATCAGCCTGTGCCAGTGCCGGCGCATCATTGGTACCGTCACCGCACATTGCCACCAGCTTGCCCTTGGCCTGCTCCTCACGGATCAGCGACAGCTTGTTCTCCGGTGTTGCCTGCGCGAGAAAATCATCCACGCCCGCTTCTGCAGCAATCGCCGCCGCTGTCATCGGATTATCACCGGTAATCATCACTGTGCGGATGCCCATACGGCGCAGTTCCGCAAAGCGCTCACGGATACCGCCTTTGACAATATCCTTCAGCGAGACAACGCCCATCAGCTGCCCGTCTTTGACCACAGCCAGCGGCGTACCGCCTGCCTTGGCAATTTGCGCGGCAATTGACTGGATTTCCTGTAGCTGGGCAGGTGTAGAAGCTTTACTGCCTTCTGCCTCGACATATTTCAGCACCGCATCCACCGCGCCTTTGCGGATGATACTGCCATCCACATCAACGCCGCTCATCCGGCTTTGTGCGGTAAAAGGCACAAAGCTTGCATGCAGGCTTGCCATATCGCGGGCACGGATACCGTATTTCTCTTTAGCCAGCACAACGATGGAACGGCCTTCCGGTGTCTCATCGGCCAGTGAGGCAAGCTGCGCCGCATCAGCCAGTTGCTGTTCGCTGACACCTGTGACGGGACGGAACTCTGTGGCCTGACGATTACCAAGCGTAATTGTGCCGGTTTTATCGAGCAGCAGTGTGTCCACATCACCGGCAGCTTCCACCGCACGACCGGACATTGCCAGCACATTAAACCGCACCAAGCGATCCATACCGGCAATACCAATAGCTGAGAGCAAAGCTCCGATAGTGGTCGGGATCAGCGTGACGAACAAAGCCACCAGCACAATCACCGGCACTGAACCGCCCGCATAAGTGGCAAAACTCGGAATGGTCACCACAGCCAGCACAAAGATCAGCGTCATACCGGCAAGCAGAATGTTCAGTGCAATCTCATTGGGTGTCTTCTGGCGTTCTGCGCCTTCTACCAATGAGATCATCCGGTCAATAAAGGTCGATCCGGCAGCAGCGGTAATACGCACCCGTATCCAATCGGACAGCACTTGCGTACCGCCGGTCACAGCCGAACGGTCACCGCCTGATTCACGGATTACCGGCGCGGATTCACCGGTGATAGCCGCCTCATTCACCGAGGCCACACCTTCGATAACCTCACCATCGGAAGGGATAATGTCTCCGGCTTCCACCAGCACAATATCGCCGACCTTAAGGCTGTTACCCGCAACAACCGTATAATTGGTTTTGCTGTCACCGCTCAGCAGTTTGGCTTCGGTTTCGGTACGGGTGCGGCGCAGGGATTCCGCCTGTGCTTTACCGCGCCCTTCAGCCACCGCTTCGGCAAAATTGGCAAACAGAATAGTAAACCACAGCCACAGAATAATCTGGAACGAGAAGCCCAGATCAGAGCCGCCGCTTGCCATATCTTTGATAAACAGCACAGTCGTCAACAGTGTGACAACGGCAACGACAAACATCACCGGATTTTTAGCGAGGCTTCGCGGGTCGAGTTTGCGAAAAGCGCCGCCAATGGCAGGCAGCAGGATTTTGGCATCCAGAATACTGGAAGATTTTGACTGGCTCATGAGAGCCCTCCGTCTTGATTTTATGCAAGTTAATTCAAAACTGCATAGAATTTTCATTGATATAGAGTGATAAGTTAATGTTTTAACTTAAACTCCGGTCAGCGCCTTCACGAGGAAAACACCGGCCAGCATCGCCAGCACAAGGATCAGCATGATACTGGTGAGTTTGGGACAATCATCCTTGTCCGTGCCGCGCAGATTTTGCTTCTGCGCGGTATTGGAGCCGCACAGATTTTGCTTCTGTGCAGTATTCGAACGGAACAATTGCTTCATCAGAAAGGAACTCTTCGCCATCATGCACCTTTAAAACAGCTGACCGGAAAGCATCGCGAAATGCTCGACAACCGGCCCCAGCGCCAAGGCCGGGAAGAAAGTCAGACCGCCGACAATCATCGTCACGCCAAAGACCAGCCCGACAAACAGCGGACCTGTGGTCGGCAATGTACCGGCAGAGGCAGGGACAGTTTTTTTGGCGGCCAGTGAACCGGCAATCGCCAGCACCGGCACAATGAGGAGAAAGCGCCCCATCAGCATCGCAAAACCAATGGTGAGATTGTAGAAAGGCGTATTGGCATTGAGACCGGCAAAGGCACTACCGTTATTGTTGGCACCGGAAGAATAAGCGTAGAGCACTTCGCTGAAGCCATGCGGACCTGCATCCTGAATGCTCGACAGTCCTTGCGGCAGAACCACAGCCAATGCAGCAAAACCGAGAATGGCAAGCGATGGTCCGAGCGTGGCCAGCAGGCTCATCTTGACCTCTTTGGCCTCGATTTTCTTGCCCAGATATTCCGGTGTGCGGCCAACCATCAGACCGGCAATGAAGATCGCCAGAATGAAGAACAGCAACATACCATAGATACCGGCACCAATACCGCCAAGATTTGGAATCTGCATATTGAATAGCGGCACCAGACCGCCGAGCGGCATCAGGCTGTCATGCATATTATTGACCGCACCGGTGGAGGCCGCAGTCGTGACCTCAGAGAACAGCGCCGACAGCGCAATGCCAAAGCGCGCTTCTTTGCCTTCCATATTGCCGCCAACAACACCAAGCGCCTGCATCAGCGGATTACCGCCGGATTCAGCCCAATAGAGTACCGAAGTCCCCAGCACCACCAACACACCGAAGACGGCGAACAATACCCAGCCCTGACGCTGATTGCCGACCATACGGCCGAACACATTGGTCATGGCGGTAGAGATCACAAAAATCGACAGCAGATGAATAAGATTGGTCAGTGCAGTCGGATTTTCAAACGGATGCGCTGAGTTGGCATTGAAGAAGCCACCGCCATTAGTACCCAGATGTTTGATAATCATCTGCGAGGCCACAGGCCCTTGCGCAATGGTCTGCTGCGCACCTTCAAGTGTGGTTGCAAGCGTATAGGCATTGAGATTTTGCGGCACACCCTGCCAGACCAGCACAATCGTGCCGATAATGCAGATCGGCAGCAGCACATAGAGCGTGGCGCGGGTCAGATCGACCCAGAAATTGCCGATTGTATTGCTCGAAGAACGGGCAAAACCACGGGTAATCGCCATAGCACCGGCAATACCTACCGCTGCAGAGACAAAGTTCTGCACTGTGATTCCGGCCATCTGGGTGAAATAGCTCATCGTGCTTTCACCACCATAGCCCTGCCAGTTGGTGTTGGTCATAAAGCTGATGGCCGTATTAAAGGCAGATGTCGGCTCCACAGCCTGCATACCCGCAGGATTATAAGGCAATGCCCCTTGCAGACGCTGCAACAAATAGAGCGCTACAAAACCGGCAATGCTGAACATCAGCAGCGATGCCGCATAGACCGTCCAGTGCTGTTCTTCTTTTTCATGGGTTCCGGCCAGTTTATAGAGGCCGCGTTCAACCGGTGCGATCACCGGCGAGAGGAAGGTTCGTTCACCGGTGAACACGCGGGTCAGATATCCGCCTACCGGTTTCACCAGCAGAATTGTGAGCCCGAACAGGATCGCAATCTGCAATATTCCGTTGAAAGTCATTGGAAGATACTTTCTGTCTTTTAAAGCATTAGTACGAAGCGCCTACGCGGGGAAATCAGTTCACCGGACTGATTTCTGTTCCCGCTTCGATGCGTAGGACAATGCGGCAAAACAAAGTGTTAGAAGCGCTCAGGTCGTGCCAGTGCGTAAAGCAGATAGAGGCTGAGCAATGCGGCTACCGAGCCGCCGAGAACATAATCAAACCACATGACGCGCCCTCACAGCCAGTCGCAAACAAGGGCGTAAAAATAAGACAGGCCGATAAATCCGGCGCCTGCGGCAATCATGATGACATCCATTTTTCGAACTCCTGAATTTCAGCCGGTGCAAGTGCAGCGGCCACTTCCGGCAGCAGCGCTAAGCGCGACGAGCCGAAATCAGGCGGAACTATGGCGCCAAAACGCATAGTGGTTCGAGAGAGGGAAAGAAGGAGAGATATAAAAATCTCATATATAAAATGCTGTTGCCTTGCACATCACGCCAAGTAAATAAATCATAATTAATTGTTATAATTCAAAAATTTATTTAAATTTCTTAAGGTATAAATTTAAATAGAGAGGCAATATATACCGCTCTCCGTATAATAAAAATCAGCCTTTGCCATAGGTGAAATCATCCACCTTCGGCATCCATTGCGGCGGCGCGTAAGAGGCAGGTTTATCGCCAACCGATGTACCGGTATTCAGCACCCCCGCCTGATAATCCGCATCAAACAAAGCATAAGGCTGCGGTGAAGGCAGAGCACTTGCGGCATCCAGTCTTGCGCTCAGTTCCGCAGGTATCTGCAGTTCAAAGGCCGCAATATTATCCTGCAACTGTGCCAATTTACTCGCACCGATAATCAGTGATGCAACAGACGGGCGATTCAGCACCCAGCTCAAAGCCACCTGTGCCATCGGACGCTCAAGCTCTGCTGCCACATCCTGCAAGGCCGAGAGAATGGCGTGATTGCGCGCCGTAAACAGCCCCATGCCTTTGCCGGATGCATCAGTAGTCAGGCGACCTTCTCCTGCCCAGCGATCACCCTCAACGCGGTATTTCCCTGAAAGCAGCCCCATGGATAACGGGCTCCAGACGGTAATGCCCAAGCCCATATTCTGCGCCAGCGGCACAAATTCCTGTTCAATATTCCGCTCGGCAAGTGAATATGGCAATTGCAGACTGATCAGCGGTGTCAGCGCATGGCACTCCGCCCATGTCTGTGCCCGAGCCGCATACCATGCAGGCACATCAGACAGTCCGCCGTAACGAATTTTTCCTGCCCGCACCAGATCATCCAACGTGCGCACCACCTCTTCCGCTGGCGTTATCCGATCCCATGTATGCACCATATAGAGGTCGATATAATCCGTTCCCAAACGGCGCAGAGAATCCTCAACCGCCCGCATCATCGCTTTGCGGCTGTTACCACCTGCATTGGGATTGCCGGGTTCAAGACTGTTGCTATATTTGGTCGCCAGCACCAGCCGTTCACGATTACCTTTCTCGCGCATAAACTGCCCGATCAGGCTTTCACTGGCACCTGCACCATAGGAATTGGCGGTGTCAATAAAATTGCCGCCCATATCGGTATAATGATCAAATATCGCGCCCGATATCTCATCGGCGCTGCCCCAGCTGCCGCTGATCCCGCGAATAGCTGCATTGCCGAAAGTCATGGTGCCGAGCGCCATCCGGCTAACCCGCAAACCTGAGCGACCAAGCGTATAATAATGATCCAGCGCCATGAGCTTTCTTTCTGCAAAAGAGAGACCGGACTAAAATTAATCCGGTCTTTTATTATTTTTAGTCAATCAGACGTGGCTCGCCGACATCACCGGCTGAAGCTTCCATGCCATTGGCAGTCAGAATAGATTTGATTGTACCATCTTCATGCAGTGCCTTGATATTGGCATCAAGCGCTGCACCAAGTTCCGGATTTTTCTTGGAATAAGGGAAGCTGCCCTGTCCGGCCTCAGTCGTGGCTTTCACACGATCGTCGCTCTTGGCAACCTTCACTTCAATATCCGGCATGGCTCCGGCCTTCTTGGCGACAACACCGGTAGAATAGCCGTCAATACCAACAGCAATACGTCCGGCAGCCAGATCCTGCTGCATGCTCACGGAATTCGGATAGAGCTTGAGATTGCTGCCGAGCAGCTTCTTCAGGTCAGCAACCCAAAGATACCCCTGCACGGTACCAACGCTTTTCCCCTCAATATCCTTGACCTCTTCAAAACCTTCCTTGGTATAAATACCCATCTGGTCATTATAGAGCGGCCATGAAAGGTTCATCACCTTGGCGCGTTCTGCCGTACGATACCAGTCGCCGGTGGTGATATCGGCCTTGCCAGACAACACATATTGAATACCGGCAGCGGTATCCACGGCAACGGCCTTAACCTTCAGGCATTCCATCTCGGCGATCTTATTGGCAATATCGCCGTCAACGCCTTTGGCTTCGCCTTCCGGTGAGAGATAGGAATAAGGCGCATAAGTGGTAACAGCGATGGTCAGCACACCTTCTTCAACAGTTTTAAAACTGTTTTTCGGTGTGCAGCTCTGTGCATTGGCCTGCACTGCAGCCAGTGCCGTCGCACCGGAAAAAACCGATGCTGCGACGATCATTTTTCCCATTAATTTCATATCACTGCCCCATATTGTTTATTGTTATATTTACCGCGAGAAACGTCCCGCACGTTTTTCAACCCAGCTTACCAGCATAGATGCCGGAATGCAGATCATTGCATAGAGAATACCTGCCGCCAGCAGAGCCGGAAAATACAGGAAAGTCGTCGAACCGATTTCATAGGCACGGCTGATCAGTTCCGGCATGGCAATGGTGAAACACAGAGATGTTGCCTGAAAAATCAGGATCGAAAAACCGAGCAAAGCCGGTACAGCCACACGCAATCCCTGCGGCAGGATCACATAGCGCAAACCGTCAATCCGGCTCATATTCAAAGCCATCACCGCTTCTTTCTGCCCTGCAGGCACGGATTCAAGCCCTGCACGGATGATCTCGCTTGTATAGGCACCGGTATTCCAGCTCAGCGCCGCAATCGCTGCCACAATCGACGTCATCGTGATACCGGCACTCGGCAATCCGAAATAGATGAATTGCAGCAGGATCAGAGCCGGAGCACCGCGCCCGATTTCGACAATCACCAGACACAGCCCGCGCGTGAATTTCGACTTTGCCTGCACACCCAGCGCCAGTAGCAAGCCAAAAGGAATGCCAATCGCCAGACTGGCCAGTGTGACTTTGACACTCAGAGCCAGACCATCAAGCAGTTCCGGCATCCATGAAATGACATCATCAATCGGAAAATCAATCAACGCGCCACCTTTGCCCGCAGATAGATATCCGCAGTCCGTGACAGCCATGCAACCGGCAGGCTGAGAAGAATGTAAAGCAAAGCCACCACGGCAAATACCTCAAGGCCGCGGAAGGTCATCTGTGACAGCTGGCTGCCCTGATAGGCCAGTTCTGTCACGCCAATGGCTGAGGCAATCGCACTGTCTTTAAGCAGGCCAATCGCATAACTGGCAGCAGATGGCAGCGATACGCGCAGCATCTGCGGTGCCACCACATCCTTGAAAGCATGATAACGGCTGAGATTAAGCGCTTCTGCAGCTTCAAACTGCCCGTGATGGACAGCCATCATGCCGCCGCGAAAAATCTCCGCCATATTGGCTCCGGCAATCATGCCAAAACCGGTCAGCGCCGCCATAAACGGATTGATTGTTATGTAACCGGTGCCAAGACCGAAAAAGATCACAAACAGCCACACCAGAGGCGGGATACCGCGAACCAGATTGATATAGGCGGTTGCCAGCAGGCGCAGCGGCCAGAACTTGGAACGCCGCATCAGCATCAGGATCAGTCCGAGTATCGTACCGACAGCCAGAGCCGAGACCGTGAGTGCAACAGTCCAGGGCAATCCGCGAATGATATAGGAGAAATCTGCCAGCATTTAACGCTCATTCACCGCTTTGAGGAAACGCTGCGCCCGCTCCGTCTGCGGATTGCGCATCACTTCGCGGCTGGGCCCGCTTTCAATCACATTACCGTCGGCCATTACCATCACTGTGTCAGAGACGTTCTCGGCAAAGCCCATCTCATGGGTCACAACAATCATGGTCATGCCGCTGTCAGCCAGCCTGCGCATGACACTCAGCACTTCCAACCCCAGCTCGGGATCAAGCGCCGAGGTCGGCTCGTCAAACAACATCACTTTCGGATCAAGTGCCAGAGCGCGGGCGATAGCAATCCGCTGCTGCTGGCCACCGGAACAGCGCATCGGATATTGCTGCGCTTTGTCAGCAAGACCGACTTTCTCCAGCAGATCCATCGAGCGCTCATCGGCCTCTTTCTTCGAGCGGCCAAGCACACGCTCCTGTGCCAGACTGACATTGCGCAGCACACTCATATGCGGGAACAGATTAAACGACTGGAACACCATGCCGATCGAATGGCGCAGATCATGCAATTGTTTGGCAGAGGCTTTTTTCTCGGCCTGCAGGGTCACATCACCAACCGTGACAATACCGGCATCCGGCGGCTCAATATAATTGATGCAGCGCAGCAATGTGCTTTTGCCCGAACCGGACGGCCCGATAATCGCCAGCACCTCACCGGAGGTCACAGTCAGATCGATCTCTTTGAGAACAATATGCGCGCCATAATGCTTTTGCAGTTTTTCAAGCCGGATAACCGTTTTCTGACTGGTTTTCACCCGCAGTTTCTCCCCTTATGCATTCTCCATGCCTGTCCGCAACATTGCACAACCGGCACAGGATATTTCGACGGATCACAGCGTTCTTTTATCTGATTGCAGACCGACGCTTTATGCCGTCCGGCTTGTTTCTGTTTTTATTGTTATAAAACAAAGCCCGTCATACATATTTATAAACCGGACAGGCTGAGAGCCTGTAACCGGCATAGTTCCTCTTATGCTTATCAGCTTAGGCAAACTGGCCGTGCCAGCGAGAGCATAAAAAATAGCGGTTCCGATAACCCGTGGTTATGACTTGACCGCTATTAAAAGTTATTGCTCTTTTTGCGCCCCGAAACACGCTTTTCCGGCATTTTATGTCGCATTATCACAGACAGAATATCTGTCATGCAGAATATGCAAATCTTGCATAACAACCAAAAAACAAAGCATTGGCTCTGCCGGATTTTTTTTCATAGCTTCAGTTTCAGCAGATTCCCATAAAATTTTAACGCCAAGGAATGCGTTGTGAGCCGAATTGTATATGTAAACGGTGCCTATGTCCCTGAAGAAGAAGCCAAGATCTCGGTCTTTGACCGCGGTTTCGTATTCGCAGACGGGATTTATGAAGTCAGTGCAGTTATCGATGGCAAGCTCGTTGACAATGATGCCCATATGGCGCGTCTCGGCCGTTCTTTGAAGATGATTGATGTACCGGCGCCGATGAGCGACGAAGACATCATCACCATGCAAAAAGAGCTGATCAAGCGCAACAATCTCACTGAAGGTGTGGTCTATATGCAGATCACCCGCGGTGCTGCGGATCGTGACTTCGTTTACAGCGCGGATATGAAACCGACACTGGTTGCTTTCACACAGGTGAAAAAGCTGATCGGTTCCGCCTCCCAGCAGAACGGTATTGCCATTCACGTTGTGGATGATATCCGCTGGCAGCGCCGCGACATTAAAACTGTGATGTTGCTGGCTCAGGTACTTGCCAAGCAGGAAGCAACCGCGCATGGTTGTCAGGACGCATGGATGCAGGAAGACGGCTATATTACTGAAGGTGCGTCCTCCAGTGCATTCATCATCACCGCAGAAGGCTCACTGATTGTGCGCCCGAATTCGAATGCAATTCTGCCGGGCTGCACACGTCTGGCCATGCTTAAAATTGCTGAAGAACAGAGCCTGAAGATTGAAGAACGCCGCTTTACGCTTGAAGAAGCCTTCAAAGCGAAAGAAGCCTTCCAGACCAGTGCTTCCGGTTTTGTGACCCCTGTTGTGAAAATTGCAGGCACAGTCATTGCAGACGGCAAGCCGGGTGCAATTACCCGCAGCCTGCAGGAAAAATATATCGAGATTGCTAAAGCAGTTTAAAAAACAGAACCGGTTTTCTTTGAAAACTGTGTTTCAAAAACTGTCGGCTTAATTTTTTCGATAAAACTGAATTCATCCGGCCATAATTTCGTAATTCTGGCCGGATACCGTCATGATCGCAAGCGCCCCGTAAACGGTTCTGATCTTTTGGGCCTCCCCCGGAAAAGACCGTTTAATTTCCTTGGCACTGATCATATGTCGGGCATTAGCACCACACTGAAACGGCAGTATCGCCGCAGAAGTGATACTACGTTTCTTTTTAATGCCTGATGATAATGCCCTGACAGCCCCTCCGGAAACCGGTCGGGCTGTCATTCTTTATCTGCGATCTGTTTCTTACCTCATGCCTCTACGGATTTAGAGCCGTTGCATTTAAGATGGATTTTTAACCGCTCTAAATCTTTGTTTTCACGCATTATCCGACGCAATCCGCTTCGCACTTTTGTTGGAAATGCTTTAACAGGAGTATCCTATGTCTGCTTCAGCACGCGATTTCGGTATTGTTTGCGGCATCATGCCGACCGGTGCGCATAATGCCATTACCGATGTTCCGGGCGTTAAAGTCGGTCACACCACCATCCGTGAAGGCAATATCAATACCGGTGTTACTGCGATTGTGCCGCATGACGGCAATATGTTCCGCAAGAAGGTTCTGGCAGCATCAGAATCCATCAATGGCTTTGGCAAAAGCGCCGGTCTTGTGCAGGTCAACGAGCTTGGCTCACTGGAAACGCCAATCCTGCTGACCAATACACTCAGCACCGGCACCTGCGTAAATGCACTTATCAAGCGCGCTATTGCTGCGAACAGCGATATCGGCCGCACCACCTCAACCGTTAATGCGGTTGTCGGCGAATGCAATGACGGCCCGCTCAATGATATTCAGGCTATGGCCGTTACCGAAGAGCACGCTTATGCGGCACTCGATGCTGCAACCACCGGTGCAGTGGCACAGGGCAATGTCGGCGCTGGCACCGGCATGACCTGTTTCGGCTTTAAAGGCGGCATTGGCACTTCATCCCGCCGCATCAAACTGGATGGCAAAGACTATCATCTGGGCACATTGGTACTCTCCAATTTCGGTCGCAAAGGCGATCTGACACTGCCGGATGGCCGTCATCCGACACCGGATTTCCCCGACAACGAAGAAAAAGGCTCGATCATGATGATTATGGCAACCGATATTCCGCT
The DNA here is from genome assembly GCF_020341615.1 of Pseudochrobactrum sp. XF203. Classification (NCBI taxonomy): domain Bacteria; kingdom Pseudomonadati; phylum Pseudomonadota; class Alphaproteobacteria; order Hyphomicrobiales; family Brucellaceae; genus Pseudochrobactrum; species Pseudochrobactrum sp. XF203. Next base: position 1,752,857 of record NZ_CP084392.1, read on the forward strand.
GGAGCACCGCCAGTTACAGCGCGTCATTCGCCGCTGCGGCGCGGGTATCGCACGTCTTGGTGCATTCTGGGGTCATGGCAGCGGGGATATTGTGATCGGCTTTACCACCGGCAACACTATTGATCACGACCAGAAGTCCGATCTGGTGACCATGCAGGCGCTGCATGAAGATAAGATTGACCAGTTGTTCCGTGCAGCTACAGAATCCACACAGGAAGCCATTCTCAATTCCATGTGCGCTGCAGAGAGCTTTACCGGCCGTGACGGTAACAGCCGAAAATCGCTGGCAGACTGGTTGAAGCTCAATAGCTAATCGCCAATATTCCACCCAATGAAAAAGCCTGCCGTGATAATCGCGGCAGGCTTTTTAATTTATCCAGAGACCGTGAAAGCCACATCAGCATTGGCCTTCAGTGTATTGCTGACCGTACACATGGCTTCAGCCGCTTCTGCCAGTTCATGGCGCTCATCATCAGACAGTTCACCGGCAATCAAAAACTGCACATTGAACCGCGTGATGCGATATGGCTCATGCTCCGTTTTCTCACCGCTGACTTTGACCTCATAGCTGCTGATACGCTCAATCAAACCGAGCTTGCGCGCGGCTATACGTGCACTCATCACCAGACAGGCCGAGAGAGACGCATAAAGCAGATCAATCGCGTTGAAACCCGCACCGGAAACCGTATTTTCCAGCGTCAGTTCCCCGCCGGTCAGCGAGCGGATCAGCGGCTTCTCCTGCCCCTGTAATGTCGCTACTGCGCCTGTTTCTCTGGTACGTACTGCCAATCCAACCATGCTCTTATTCCGGTTTTAGTCCGACTGCTTCCGCCAGCAATTCAAATGAATGCAGACGCGCCTGATGGTCAAAAATTTGCGCTGTAATCATCAGTTCGTCAACATCGGTGCGGGCAACAAAAGCATCAATCTGCTGGCGTATCGTTTCTTTATTGCCCACAGCGGAGCAGGCAAGTGCGGCCTTGATAATCGGCACAAAGCGCGGATCGAGATTTTCCTCATAGCCTTCTACCGGCGGCGGCAACTGCCCTGCATTACCGGTACGCAAATTCACAAAAGCCTGCTGGATGGAAGTGAACAGCAAACGGGCTTCCGCATCCGTATCAGCTGCAAAGACGTTAAATCCGGCCATCACATAAGGTTTATCGAGATATTGCGACGGTTCAAAACGGTGCCGGTAAAGCGCAATCGCATCATCCAGATCACCCGGGGCAAAGTGGGAAGCGAAAGCATAAGGCAGACCAAGCATAGCCGCCAGCTGTGCTCCAAACAGGCTGGAGCCGAGAATCCACACCGGCACATTCAGGCCCGAACCCGGATAAGCACGCACCCGCTGTTCTGTAGTCGGCTCGCCGAAATAACCCAGCAGCTCCACCACATCCTGCGGAAAAGACTGCGCATCCGAGCTGGAATTGCGCCGCAAGGCATAGGATGTCACCTGATCCGTGCCCGGCGCACGCCCTAGTCCCAAATCAATACGGTTCGGGTAAAGCGAGGCCAAGGTGCCGAATTGTTCGGCAATCACCAGTGGCGAATGGTTGGGCAGCATAATACCGCCTGCCCCGACACGGATGGATTTTGTGGCGCCGGCCACATGGCCGATCAGCACAGCTGTCGCCGCACTGGCAATGCCCGGCATATTATGATGCTCGGCCAGCCAGTAACGCCGGAAGCCGAGTTTCTCGGTATGTTGTGCAAGCTCAACGCTGTTCTGCATGGCTTGTGCTGCGGTGCTGCCGAGTGTGATCGGCGCGAGATCAAGAACGGAAAATTTGGTCATGCATCATATATATAGTAATGACTACACAATACCAGAGCCTCAAATCACCACAGTGAATAATTTTGTATTTTTCTTTGAATAAATCCGGAAGCAATATCTTCAAAATAAAAAGGCCGGTCATAAAGACCGGCCTTTTTCTTATTTTACAGAACCATCTTAGTGATGGGCAGACTGCACTTCCGCCTTCAGCTCTTCCTCTGTAGGAACCGAAACCAGAGGTTTAACGGTCTTCGCAGAGATCAGCGTGTAGAACATCGGCACCACAAACAAGGTGAACATTGTACCGACCATCAGACCGGTGAAGATCACCAGACCCATGGAGTAACGCGCTGCCGCACCGGCACCGGTTGCCATCATCAGCGGCACAACGCCGAGCGCCATAGCTGCAGTTGTCATCAGGATCGGACGCAGACGGGTTTTAGCCGAAGCGATAATCGCATCGTGACGGCTCAGTCCGTGTTCATGGCGCTGCTGATTGGCGAATTCCACCATCAGAATACCATGCTTGGTAATCAGCCCCACAAGGGTAATCAGACCAACCTGCGTATAGATATTCAGCGTACCGAGACCAAGGTTCAGCGGCACAATCGCACCGAAAATCGACAGCGGAACGGTCATCATAATAATGAACGGATCGCGGAAGCTTTCGAACTGTGCAGCCAGCACCAGATAAATCACGATAACAGCGAGCGAGAAGGCGATCAGGATTGTATTACCCTGCTCGATTTCCAGACGTGACTGACCCGAATAGTCAATGAAGAAGCCTTCCGGCAGCTTGGCATTGGCAATATCAAGGATCGTTTTCAGACCGTCACCGGTTGTAACACCTGGCAGCGGCAGAGCCGAAATCGTTGAGGAGTTCAGCTGGTTGAACTGTTCAATTGCAGTCGGGGAAGCCTGATTTACAATCTTCACCACGGCAGACAGTGGCACCATCTCACCCGAAGCACTGCGAACATAGAATTCACCGAGCTTGGACGGATTGCGGCGATACTCATCCGGCACCTGCATGATAATATCATAGCTGTTATTATCACGGTCGAACTGGGCAACCTTACCACCACCGGTCATCAGACCGAGGGTCGCGCCGATTTCGCTGACAGTCACGCCCATTGCGGATGCACGTTCACGGTCAACTTCAATCGTTGTCTGCGGAGAATTGAACGACAGGGAGTTCTGAACAATGATGAACTGTCCCGAAGCCTGCGCTTCATTCTTGATTTCCTCAGAGATTTCGAAAACCTGATCCGACGAACCTGTCGACTGGATAGCGATCGAAATCGGCAGACCACCACCGGTACCCGGCAGCGACGGCGGAGCAAAGATGAAGGCCTGTACGCCGGTCACATCTTTAATACGCTTGGTCAGGTCTTCCTGAATCTGCTTCTGCGAACGGTCACGCTGCGACCAGTCTTTCAATGCCCACAGAGCAATACCTTCGTTTGTCGCACTGCCGAAACCGACAATGTTAAAACGGGCTTTCAGTTCAGGCAGATCTTTTGTCAGTTCATCGATCTGGTCTGCATAAAGCTTGGTATAGTCTGATGTCGCATATTTAGGGCCGCTGAACATCGAGAACAACGCACCGGAATCTTCTTCAGGAGCGAGTTCCGATGAGGTGTTCACGAACAGGAAGCCCATAACACCAACCAGAGACACAACGACCAGCATGGTGATCGGACGATAGTTCAGAGAACCGGAAACCCAGCGTTCATAGCCGTTTTCAAAACGGGTGAACAAACGGTCTACAAACTGGGCAAAGCGGCTGGCTTCACCATGTTTCAGCATGCGCGAACACATCATCGGAGAGATGGTAAGCGCCGCCACACCGGACAGAATAACCGCACCGGCAAGTGTGAACGCAAATTCACGGAACAGCGAACCGGTCAACCCACCGGTAAAGCCGAGCGGTGCAAACACCGCAGCCAGTGTAATCGTCATCGCCACGATGGAAGAGGTAATTTCCTTCATGCCCACAAAGGATGCATGGATCGGTGTCAGACCTTCTTCAATATGGCGGTGAATATTCTCAAGCACCACGATCGCGTCGTCCACCACCAGACCGATGGCCAGAACCATCGCCAGCAAGGACAGAAGATTGATCGAGAATCCGAGAATGAACAGGAAGAAACACACACCGATCAGCGAGATAGGAATGGTAACAATCGGGATCAGAACCGAACGGAACGAGCCAAGGAACAGCAGGATCACGATAACAACGATAATCATCGCTTCTGCAATTGTCTTGAAAACCTCAACAATCGAAGAAGAAATCTGCTCGGTCGCATCATAAACCAGAATGATGTTCATGCCCTGCGGCAGGCTGTCCTGAATGCTCGGCAGTTCCTTGTTCACGGCTGTTGCCATGTCAATCGGGTTAGCCGAAGGCGTCGGGAACACACCGATAAATGTACCGCTGGAACCGTTGAATGTCACAACAGTATCCGTGCTCTTTGCGGCCAGTTCAACATTGGCAACATCGCGCATACGGATAATATCGGAACCTTCCGCACGGATCGGCATCTCCGCAAAAGCCTCAGGCGTCTGCAAAGTGGAACGCAGAGTAATCGCAGTTGCGAAATATTCGTTCTTTGTCTTACCCGGTGCCGACAGGAAGTTGGATGCTTTAATCGCAGCCAGCACTTCCGAAGCTGTCACATTACGGGCAGCCATACGGATAGGATCAACCCATACGCGCATGGAATATTCCTGACCACCGAGGATCTGCGCATCAGCCACACCTTCAATGGTGGACATGCGCGGACGGATCACGCGGTCAATATATTCCGTGATCTGCTCATTGGTCATATTCGGGTTCTGTACGGCCAGATACATGGTCGCAAAGGACTGACCGGTACCTTTGGAGATGACCGGATCTTCCGATTCACTCGGCAGATCGCCGCGAACCTGATTGACCTTGGAGATAACCTCTGTCAGCGCCGCATCGGGATTAGCCCCGAGCTTCATCTGAACCGTAACAGTGCTGAGTGACTGGCTACTTTTGGAAGTCACATAGTCAACATTTTCAGTCGTCGCCACTGCTTTCGCAATAGGCGCGGTGATGAAGCCCTGAATGAGCTCCGCGCTGGCACCGGCATAGGCGGTCGTAACGGTAATAACCGTTTCGTCCACTTCCGGATACTGCCGCACTGACAGATTGAAAATCCCCTGCAAACCAAGCAGGATAATCATCAGTGCAACAACAATCGAAAGAACCGGCCTGCGTATAAAACTATCAGAAAAGCTCATCTCTCGACCTTATGGTTTCTTCTGGGCATCAGCAGGATTGACCTTATTGTCAATATGCGCACCCATCCCGTTGCTCAGGCGGTTCTGGCCGGAAGTCACGACAATATCGCCTTCCTTGACGCCGCTCAGAACTTCAACATTATTACCGGTACGGCGGCCAAGCTTCACAAACACCTGATGCAGGATCAGATCATCAGTTGTTGCTGCTGCATCTGTCTTTGGTGCCTCTGCTGCCTGCGCGGTATCGGTTTTCGCAGCTTCTTTTTTCACCACAGTGAAAACATAGTCACCATAAAGGCTGGTCACGACACTGGTCAGCGGCAGAACAATCACATTGTTTTCTTCCGGCAGAACAACACGAACCTGTACGAACTGACCCGGTACCAGTGATTTTTCAGAATTATCAACCTGTGCCTGAATGGAAACCAGACGGCTTGCAGGGTCGATTTTCGGATCAATACCGATGATTTTGCCTTTGAAAGCGTAATCTGCAGCGGATGCACCGATCTGAACTTCCTGACCGATCGACAGGTTCTTCAGTTCCTGTTCCGGCACGGTGAAGTCCACACGCATCGTGTCAACATTCTGCAATGTTGCCACAACATTGCCGGGTGCCATGAACTGACCAATATCCACGCGGGAAATACCGATCACACCGGAGAAAGGTGCAATAAGACGCTTCAGATCAACTGTTGCCTGTGCCTTGGCAACATTTGCCTTTGCAGAAGACAAAGCCGCAGCGGTTGTATCAACATTGGATACAGCGCCGACGCCCTGTGTGCGCAATGTCTGCGCACGCTTGTAATTCTGCTCGCTCAGCTCGGCTTCAGCCTTGCTTGCTGCGAGATCAGCTTTCTGGATTTCATCATCCAGCTGCACCAGAAGATCGCCTTTTTTGACGTGCTGGTTAGGCTTGAAGAGGATTTCTTTGACAATACCGTCGATCTGGAAAGTCAGATTGACACCGTCTTCAGCACGGGCGGAACCGATTGCTTCAACGCCGGGCAGCCACTGGCCCGGTTTGACCTCGAGGGTTGAAACGGCCTGTGACGGCTGCTTCATATTTGCAAAGAAGTCCTTAATGGCCTGCGCACGGAACAGGTTAAACCCGATCAGCCCTCCGCATACCAGAACAAGCAATATAATCGCGATGATGAAACGCTTAATCATCTTATGTGGCACTCCTGCCGCAGAATGGATACAGAACGAAGAATGTCCAATCGGCATGGCTGGACACACGTTTTTATTAAATAGGGTGCGATAACTGTACGTTAAGCTGAAAATTGTCAACTCATGCTTGGTCACGCTATGGTCATCAGCATTGTCCGGCAACGAAATTACCGGCTCATATCAGGCCGGTTGATAAACCCGTTTCCGGCTCAACGCATTCACAAGAAGGAAAATGCGGATCAGAAATGTCAGGATTTGCCCAATTTCGGCACAAGATTTTGTCTGCAAACGGTAAATTTATCTCCGATCAATATAATTTTTGCCGTTTTCACATCAACTCTTTGAAGCTTAGACTAAAAACCGGATTTTTACACCTTATATTATCGGCCGCGCATCTTCCGGCATTACTCACGAAATTGTTATGAATTTTAACCATTCCGCCGGCGCGATCCGGCGGCTGTGCACTACGGGAATTGTTTTCCTGCACTATATTATGCCATGATTCATTGCTGATTATGAAGACAGCTATTATGCCAAATTCATCTCAGCCTGTAACAAACGGACAATGCTTTCCCATGAGAAAACGACAAACGGCAACATTATCCGCATTCATGACAGGGGCAGCCCTGCTGCTGACCTTGCCCGCCTCGGCTCAGGACATGCGCGCACCGGTAAAGGCAACGCAGGAAACTCCCGAACCTGTCTACTCCCTGCCCGGTGTTAAACCTGCCAAACCCATTGTGACACCGCCGCAGGCAGAACCGGATGAAACCTATCTTCAGAGCAATCCGGACGGGAGCTTTATGGTCGGCAAGACCAGAGTGAAAATCAGCGGCTCGATCATCATGGATATCGGCAACAATCCGCCGAGCAATAAATAACAAGCGCCGCTCAAAATTCGGGCCACATATATTCCTGCATAAAATAAAAGCCGCAGAGACCAGACAGTCTTCGCGGCTTTTTTATATCAATTCAGATCGGCCGGAAATTACCGGCACTTGCTGCTCTTGTTAAAATCACAGCAATGCCGTTTCCGCAGATCTCTGGCCGAGCAGGAATAATCTGAATTTCCCCTGCCCTCGTCACAGACTGATTAGCTGTTAACAGCGTCTTTCAGGCCTTTACCAGCCGAGAATTTTGGTACGTTGCGCGCAGCAATTTCAACTTCCTTGCCGGTCGAAGGATTACGGCCTGTGGAAGCTGCGCGATGGGAGACGGAGAAAATACCAAAACCTGGCAGACGAACTTCGCCGCCGTCCTTCAATGCACCGGTGACGGATTCAAGCACAGCGTCAACGGCTGAAGCAGCATCGGTCTTGGTGAGACCTGATTTTTCTGCAACGGCAGCAACCAGTTCATTCTTGTTCATGAGGTAATTCCTTTCGTGTTTTTTTCCGCTGGTTACGACTCAGCCGGATTGGCGAAGTTTATTCAAAGAAACAGCTGAACCAAGCAGAGTTTTCCTTTTCGACCCCGCAAAAGCAGGGTTAAACACAGAAATAACCCCTGAAAACCGGCATTTTGCCCTCTGTAGCACCAAGAGGTTCCCAATTTTACACGATCCAAGGCACGAAATGCCGGCATTGCGAATCTGCAGACTGCTAAGGGATTCTGTCGCTGACAGGCCAGAATTCACCTGTTTGCCGGTCATTTTTCACGCAAGTTTCCGGCCGTGAACGCGCAATAAAAAAAGCGGCCGGAGCCGCTTTTTCAGATTATCCGCGAGGGCATTCCTGCCCTGCTCTATAATCAGCCGTGAACTTTAGCGGCGATTTCAGCAACGCGCTTGCCCTGGAAGCGTGCACCTTCGAGCTCCTGCTCGGAAGGCTGGCGGGAGCCGTCACCATCGGCAGTGGTTGTCATACCATAAGGTGCGCCACCGCGAACAACATCATTACCGAGCTGCCCCTGATAGGCATAGGACAACGGAACAATAATCATACCGTGATGCTGCAGCTGCCACTGGGTGGAGATCAGCGCCAGTTCCTGACCGCCATGCTGTGTTGCAGACGAAGCCATAACGGAACCGATTTTATTCACCAATGCGCCTTTGGCCCACAGACCGCCGGTCTGGTCAAAGAAGTTTTTCATCTGTGAAGACATGGTGCCGAAGCGCGAAGAAACGCCAACGATGATCGCATCATAATTTTCGAGATCTGCAGGTGTTGCAACTTCTGCTTCCTGATCCAGCTTGAAGCCGGAAGCCTTGGCAACTTCAGCAGGCACCAGTTCTGCAACGCGTTTAATATCCACCTGAGCACCGGCTTCGCGCGCACCTTCTGCAGCGGCTTTAGCCATCTGTTCCATGTGACCATAAGCGGAATAATAAAGTACCAGAACCTTAGCCATATTCGAAAATTCTCCGTTTTAATCAGGTCTGCCGATGCTGTTCTGAGACAAAACCGACAACCACATTGATATCCATGCATCCTATTTAATACAGAAATTGAAATGCACCAGTCGCGACTTACAGGACGCACTGTTCAACATTCAGGACAATAACCGGCTGTTAACACAGCAATGCTTCCGCTTTATGAAACAATGCGGATCGTAAATCAGCACATCAGGATCACTTGACGATCGGTGCCCAGTCCGGTCATGTTCTGGTTGTGAATGGAGTCTCCCATGACGAATAAACAACCCGTGATTATCCGTGCGGCAATGCTGGCAATCGGCGACGAACTGCTCTCCGGCCGTACCAAAGATAAAAATATCGGCTATATGGCCGACCGTCTTTATGATGCCGGTATTGATCTGACCGAAGTTCGTATTGTCGCCGACGATCAGCCGGCCATTGTTAAGGCCGTGCTTGAGCTGAGTGAAGCATATGATTATCTGTTTACGTCCGGCGGTATCGGCCCGACCCATGACGATATCACTGCGGATGCCGTATCCGCCGCTTTCAGCCTGCCTTGTATTTATGATGAAAAAGCCATGGCATTGCTGGCTGCTCATTATAAATCCAGAGACATGGAATTCACGCCGTCGCGCCAGCGCATGGCGCGTATGCCGCAAGGCGCACAGCATATTGACAATCCGGTCTCTGTTGCCCCCGGTTTCATTATTGCCAATGTCTATGTGATGGCCGGTGTGCCTTCCGTTTTTCAGGCAATGGTCGAGAATATTCTGCCAACTTTGCGTACCGGCAGCCGCTTTCATTCCCGCACAATTATCTGCCCGTTTGGCGAGGGCGTGATCGGCATTCCCCTGCGTGAAGTTCAGGAAACCCATCCTGAAACAATCATCGGCTCTTATCCGAAATTCGAGAACGGTAAGTTTTCGACAGAGCTGGTTGTGCGTGCACGCGATGAGGAAAAACTCGCCGCGGCAGCCGCAGCTGTTGAGAAAATGCTGGCAGATATTCAGCAATAATTGCAAGCATTTGCGTTTATCACCGCCATAAAATACGTTATAATACACGTCAGGTATTATTGAGGAAACGGACAGCAGATTATGACTGATCCCCCGCTATAAAAGGGGGATTGATGCCGAGAAATAAAATCATCTGAATTTGCGCAGCTTTCACGCGTAACGAATACGGAGTGTTATCCATGTCCTATCGTACCGTCATCGCCTATATCCGCAGCACACAGGAATTGCAGAGAATATACAGGGCTCTTGCGCTGCTCGCGCAAGACGGGGAGCCCATGCATGTAACCGGCCTCTATGTTATTCCGACACCGGTTATTTATTCTGATGCAAGCGGCTTTATAGATGCCAGTTTTTATGAAGGGCATCTTCGGCATCATCAGAAAAATGCCGAGGCTGTTGCCCACCTCTTTCAGGAACAGATTACCCGCTATGCCACAACGTCTGAATTCCTGATCGTCCGCTCCGAAAGCGACAATGCGAGCCAGACCATCAATGAATTCGGCATGGCTGCAGATCTCATCCTTGCCGGACAGGCCGATCCGGATGATCCGGACACACAGATCACCCCTCTGGATCAGCTCGTATATAATACCAAAACCCCGACACTTATCGTGCCGTATAATTTCCATCCGCCCCGCAGCATCCGCCAGCTCGCTATCGCTTTTAACGGAAAATATGAAGCGTCCAGCGCTGCTTTCGATGCTTTGCCGCTGGCACGCCATTGCGCAACCGTGCGCATTGTCTGGGTCAACGCACCAAAACCCGAGAGTGAAGAAGCAGCAACAACGGTTATCCCTGCCCCGCACCGCGACCCTGACGCGCCGCGCGAAGCACCGGAAATCGCGGTCAGATTGCAGCAGGCCTATCAGCGCCACGATATCTCAGCCAGAATTGATCTGATCCCTTCCGAAGGGCAAACCGTTCAGGATCGCCTGCGCGCCTATGTCGAAGCCAATGAAATTGATGTGCTGATTATGGGGGCTTACAGCCAGTCGCGCTTGAAAGAGCTGATCTTTGGCGGTGTCACACGCTCATTTTTGGCGAATATGCCCTGCCTGACACTGTTTTCACGCTGATCCTTGTTTCCAGAGCATTTCCGGCAAAAGTGCGAAGCGGTTTTGCGTAGGATAATGCGACAAACTAAAGAATCTAGAGCGAGTATTGCGATCCAGCATGGACGTAAACCGCTCTAGAGCGTGTTGCGTTGAATTGCATTCACTGCGCTCGCTCTATCTCTTTGTTTTTACGCATGTCACTATCGGAAAACCAGCACCCCTTTTCCGCGACATGCTCCAGCGCAGAAGTGCTCTATATCCGGCGCCAGAAACGAAAGAAAACGAAAACAAGTGAAAATCACGCACAACTGCAGATTTATCTGCGGTTGTGGCAAAGTTAATATTGCCAGAAAAGTGCTTTTTCGTTTATCACGGTAAATCACCTGAAAACGGTAAATCTGCAATGATGTGCCGAATTTAGGGTCTTGTACTCTGCCAGAATACCGTCATTATTTCTGATAAGAAGCGGATGTAATGAATCCGGTTCCCGGCGGATATTTTACTGTTTTCAAACTCTCTGCCGGTTTGAATCATACTGAAACGAAACAACAGTACAGAGCCACCGCAACTTTCATCTGAGACGGCGGATCTGTCAGACTATTTTATAAACGGAGCATTTCGATGTCCTTGCCTGATAAAGCTTTCCCGGTTTCCTGGGACCAATTTCATCGCGATGCCCGCGCACTCGCATGGCGTATTTCCGGACAGGGTAAAGACTGGCACGCAATTGTCGCCATCACCCGCGGCGGTCTGGTACCGGCAGCCATTATCTGCCGTGAGCTTGGCATCCGCATGATCGAGACCGTCTGCATTGCCTCCTATCATGATTACAGTGAACAGGGTGAATTGCGCGTTATCAAATCCATCGGTGAAAAACTGCTGGAAAACGGCGGCGAAGGCGTTCTGGTCATTGATGACCTCACCGACACCGGCAAGACCGCAAAAATTGTACGCGATATGATGCCAAAAGCACATTTTGCGACTGTTTATGCCAAGCCGCAGGGACGCCCGCTGATTGATACATTCGTCACCGAAGTCTCGCAGGACACATGGATTTATTTCCCTTGGGATATGGGTTTCACCTATCAGGAACCGATTGCCAAAGGCCATCGTGGTTAAATGATTTGTGTCGCCGTCAGATTTTTCTGATGGCGACACTGCAATGCCGGCTCCGAACAACTGATAAAACCGGCAGCTGTGCTAAATTTTTATCTGCGTAAACTACAAAAAATAAGCGCTGCCAGATCATACTGACCGGAATGGGTGGTCAACATGATTTCCTGACAGACAAAGCGCCGGAACTTAACAAATATAACTCGTCTTATTTTTAAGATGATCACACCTCAGACAATTAAAAACCACATTGATGAGGATAATGATTTGCATAAATAAAATGCAGATCAGAATAAGCATATGAATAAATGCCATATATTCAAAAATGGCCAACAAAATATATAAAAAGGTAAGTAAACTCAGTGAATATACAGGGAAGCGGAATTGTCGCGACAGATAAACGAATTTTAACAGCTGCAGGACGTCTTCTGCAGGTTGCGGCATTGGTCTATCGAAATCCCGGCCCCTCTCCTGAAATTCTGTTGATTACAAGTCGCGGCACCGGTCGCTGGATTACACCAAAAGGCTGGCCTAAAGCCGGCAAGACATTGCATGACATGGCACTGCGTGAGGCTTTTGAGGAAGCGGGCATTCGCGGCTCTGTTAATCCTGATCCTGTTGGCCAGTTTGATTATATGAAATATGATCTGCCAGCCGAAGCCATTCCAAGCTTTACCGTTAATGTCTATGCCGTTGAATTTGAACGCATGGCGAAGAACTGGCCGGAGCGCGGTCAGCGTATCAGTGAATGGGTCAGCCCTGAAGAAGCCGCAGCGCGTGTTGATGAACCGGAATTGAAAAAACTGCTGCTGAACCTGCCGGACTTCATCTACAGCAAATAAATTTCAGTAGTGCGCCGTGTCCGGACTTGGCACACAAACTCGTTCTGATTTTAAAGGCGCTGTGCATCAAGCACAGCGCCTTTTACTTTGTCTCAGATTTCCACTGCAATGCTGCAGGGCGCCCTGCATTTTCGTCTCTGCTTAAATCAGTACGGTTTTGGGCATTATGCTTCAGCGACCACCGGATACATCCAGCAGCGCACCGGATGTATAAGATGAAGCATCACTCAGCAGCCAGACAATTGCTTCGGCAATTTCAGCGGCTTCACCCGGACGCCCCATTGGCGTATTCACACCCAGCCTGTGCGCTCTGTCCGGCTGCCCGCCGCTGGCATGAATATCCGTATTCACCAAACCCGGCCGCACAGCATTGACGCGCACCTTCTGAGCGCCGAGTTCTTTTGACAGGCCGAGCGCCAATGTATCCACGGCAGCTTTTGAACCGGCATAGTCAATATATTCAAACGGCGAGCCAATCCGCGAAGCAACGGATGACACCAGAACAATCGAACCGCCCTTGCCGCCCCGTTCAACAGACAGGTGTCGTGCACTTTCACGTGCGCAGAGATAGGCACCCAGCACATTCACGTCGAACATGCGTTTCAGCCGTTCCGCACTCATATCAGCCAATTGCTGTGACGGCGCAACAATACCGGCATTGACCACAACGCCATCCAGCTGACCAAACTGCTTTTCAGTCTCGTCAAACATCGCGATGACATCGGCTTCAACAGCGACATCGCCCTGTAAGATGATCGCTTGTCCGCCTGCTTTGCGCACATCCTCGGCAGTCAGCTCTGCAGCTTCGCGATTTCCGGCATAGTTAATCCCGACCGACCAGCCTCTTTCACCGCACAAAATTGCTGCCGCCCGCCCGATACCACGGCTTGCACCTGTAATCAGAACAACTTTACTCATAGTTCTCCGCCCGTTTCCTCAACCCAAATTCGTGATGAAGATACCTCCTCCGGCATCTTCATATCTTTTATAAACAAAAAGCCGCCGGAAAATTCCGGCGGCTTTCTTATCTCAGCATGTTCTCAAAGCTCAGCCTTCAATGGCTTTAACGAGGGCAGCCAGTGCTTCATCAGCCTTGCTGCCATCAGGACCACCAGCCTGCGCCATATCTGCACGTCCGCCGCCGCCCTGACCGCCAAGCGCTGCCGACGCAACACGTACCAGATCAACGGCACTAAAGCGGGATGTCAGATCATCCGTCACCGCAACAACTGCACTGGCCTTACCGTCTTCGCTTACACCGATGAAAGCAACAATGCCGGAGCCGAGTGCTTTTTTACCTTCATCCGCCAATGGCTTCAGGTCTTTCGGTGCAACGCCGGTCACACTGCGTCCCATGAACTGAACACCATTGATGGTCTTCGCTTCATTGTCCGATTTGGAAGAGCCGCCACTGAGAGCCAGTTTCTTACGGGCTTCCGTCAGCTCTTTTTCCAGTTTGCGGCGCTCATCAATCAGACTGTTCACGCGATCAAGCGCTTCAGACGGCGTGGTCTTCAAAGCAGATGCAATCGCTTTAACACGGTCATCCTGTTCTTCCAGATAAAGACGTGCGGCCTCACCGGTCAGCGCTTCCATACGGCGAACACCGGCTGCAACCGCGCCTTCCGATACGATGCGTACCAAACCAATATCACCGGTCTGACGGACATGCGTACCACCGCACAGTTCCAGAGAATAGGTTTTACCGGCTTTTTCGCCCTGCGTCGCAGTACCCATGGAAACCACGCGGACTTCATCGCCGTATTTCTCACCGAACAGAGCCATCGCACCGGCTTCGATTGCATCATCCACGGCCATCAGGCGTGTCGTTACCGGTGAGTTCTGCAGAATGATCTCATTGGCAATGCTCTCAACCTTGCGCAGCTCTTCTTCGCTGATCGGTTTCGGATGCGAGAAGTCAAAACGCAGGCGTTCAGGAGCAACGAGAGAACCCTTCTGCGCCACGTGATCGCCAAGCGTTTCGCGCAGAGCTTCGTGCAGCAGATGGGTTGCCGAGTGATTGGAGCGCATACGGCTGCGGCGGTCATGTTCAACCACCAGCTCAACAGCATCACCGGTTGCGAGCTTACCCTCACGGATTGTTGCCTGATGGACAAAAACACCGTCAGCTTTTTTCACAGTATCGGTCACTTCAATGACAAAACCATCGCCATAGATGAAACCGGCATCACCCTGCTGACCACCGGATTCCGCATAGAATGGTGTCTGGTTGACGATAATGCTGACAGTTTCACCCTGTGCAGCTTTATCGATGATCTGACCATCACGAACCAGAGCGGTTACAACGCCCTCAGCCTTTTCGGTATCGTAACCGAGGAACTCTGTCGCGCCGACTTTATCGCGTACCGAGAACCAGACTTTTTCCGTTGCCGCATCACCGGAGCCTGACCAATTGGCACGGGCTTCAGCCTTCTGGCGTTCCATCGCAGCGCTGAAACCATCGGTATCAACAGTAATACCGCGCTGGCGCAAAGCATCCTGCGTCAGGTCAAGCGGGAAACCATAGGTATCATAGAGTTTGAACGCAGTCTCACCATCAAGGCTCTGACCTTCGCTCATATTCTCTGTTGCATCGCTTAAGAGACCAAGGCCGCGTTCCAGTGTTTTACGGAAACGGGTTTCTTCAAGCTTCAGCGTTTCAGAAATCAGAGCTTCTGCACGCACCAGCTCCGGATAAGCCTGTCCCATTTCACGAACCAGTGTCGGCAGCAAACGATACATCAGCGGGTCGCGTGCACCAAGCAACTGCGCATGACGCATGGCACGACGCATAATACGGCGCAGCACATAGCCACGACCTTCATTCGACGGCAAAACACCATCGGCAATCAGGAAGCTGGCAGAACGCAGATGATCGGCGATTACGCGATGGCTGGCGCGCTGTCCGCCTTCAGCTTTAACGCCGGTTGCTTCTTCCGAAGCACGGATCAGTGCTTTGAACAGATCAATATCATAATTGTCGTGAACGCCCTGCAAGACGGCAGCAACACGCTCCAGTCCCATACCCGTATCAATCGACGGACGCGGCAAATCAATGCGCTCTTCTTTTGTAATCTGCTCGAACTGCATGAAAACGAGATTCCAGATCTCGATAAAACGGTCACCGTCTTCATCTGCTGATCCCGGAGGGCCACCCCAGATATGGTCGCCGTGATCGAAGAAGATTTCCGAGCAAGGGCCGCAAGGGCCGGTATCACCCATCGACCAGAAATTGTCATTGGTAGCGATACGAATGATACGATCATCCGACAGACCGGCAATCTTTTTCCAGTAATTCGCAGCATCGTCATCCGTATGATAAACGGTAACAAGCAGCTTATCTTTGTTCAGACCAAATTCTTTGGTGAGCAAATTCCATGCAAAGGTAATTGCCTCCTCTTTGAAATAATCGCCGAAGGAGAAATTCCCCAGCATTTCAAAGAATGTGTGGTGGCGTGCAGTATAGCCGACATTATCCAGATCATTATGCTTACCACCGGCGCGCACGCATTTCTGCGCAGTTGCAGCACGGCTGTAAGGGCGCGTTTCAAGACCGGTAAAGACGTTCTTGAACTGAACCATACCGGCATTGGTGAACATCAAAGTCGGGTCATTGCGTGGCACAAGCGGGCTCGACGCCACCGCTTCATGGCCATTCTTACGAAAATAATCGAGGAATGTTGACCTGATCTCGTTAACGCCGCTCATTATTCACCTTTGGGTTCTGCCCGATTTTAACCGTAGTAACACGGCCTGTCATATCTCAAATAAGTATGGGATCCGGTTTGCGCAACAGCTTGATCCGGCCAGATAATTACCCGATCGCCTTCAGCATGTAACCATATCCGTTATTGTTACTGCCTGCTTTTAAACAGATGATCATGCAGTGTCCAGATATCCGCCCATATATCTGCATGCATTGAAGTGCCGCAGCAACAAAAATACCCCGCATCACGGCATGTAATGCGGGGTATTGCGATCTTATCAATGACCTGAGCGCAATCAATTACGCTTCAGCGGCATCCGGTGCATCATCTTCACCGCCGCCATTGTCGAGCATCTGCTCGGCAATCAGACCGGCATTCTGACGCAAAGTCAGTTCGATCTCATTGGCCACTTCCGGAT
Source organism: Pseudochrobactrum sp. XF203 (assembly GCF_020341615.1). Classification (NCBI taxonomy): domain Bacteria; kingdom Pseudomonadati; phylum Pseudomonadota; class Alphaproteobacteria; order Hyphomicrobiales; family Brucellaceae; genus Pseudochrobactrum; species Pseudochrobactrum sp. XF203. Next base: position 1,769,581 of record NZ_CP084392.1, read on the forward strand.
TTTCTTTCAGGAAGTTTTTCGCATTATCGCGTCCCTGACCAAGGCGCTGCGAATTATAAGAGAACCATGAACCGGATTTCTCAACAATACCGGCCTTTACGCCAAGATCGATCAGCTCACCAGTTTTGGAAACACCGGCACCATACATAATATCAAACTCAACCTGCTTGAACGGAGGAGCCAGCTTGTTTTTAACAACCTTAACGCGGGTCTGATTACCTACGATTTCATCGCGCTCTTTGATCGAACCGATGCGGCGGATATCCAAACGAACAGAAGCATAAAACTTCAGCGCATTACCACCGGTCGTGGTTTCAGGCGAGCCGAACATCACACCGATCTTCATACGGATCTGGTTGATGAAGATAACCATCGTATTCGATTTGGAAATCGAAGCGGTCAGCTTACGCAGAGCCTGACTCATCAGACGTGCCTGAAGCCCCGGCAGGGAATCGCCCATCTCACCTTCAATTTCCGCACGCGGTGTCAGAGCTGCAACGGAGTCGACAACCAGCACGTCAATCGCACCGGAACGCACCAGCGTATCCGTGATTTCCAGCGCCTGTTCACCGGTATCCGGCTGCGAGATCAGCAGGTTTTCAAGGTCAACGCCGAGCTTACGGGCATAGACCGGATCAAGTGCATGTTCCGCATCCACGAATGCACAGATGCCACCTTTTTTCTGCGCCTCAGCAATGGTGTGCAGCGCCATTGTTGTTTTACCCGAGCTTTCAGGCCCGTAAATTTCAACAATACGCCCTTTAGGCAAACCACCGACGCCCAGCGCAATATCCAGAGACAGCGAACCGGTCGGGACAGTTTCAATTTCCACTACCTTGTCATTCTGGCCAAGGCGCATGATCGAGCCCTTACCGAATGAGCGCTCAATCTGTGACAGTGCCGCGTCCAGAGCCTTTGATTTGTCCACTGATTTATCCTCAACAAGTCGTAATGAATTCTGAGACATTTTACACTATCCCTTTGCGTCACTTGAAGTCCGCAGAATGAAACTTTATGGATAATATGTATCCTATTTGTTCTCAATCTGCAATAGGCTTAAGCTATTGATTTTAAATCAATATAACATTTTGTTCTTCTGATGTTCTAATTTATAAATAATGCAACGCTAAAAAAGATTTCGAAAATTAAAACAAGACGGGAACGGATTTAGCCAAACGTCGATTCGATCATATTGTCGTAGCGGCACAGACTTAGCCCTCTTCCGGCAGGCAATAAAAAACCGCCCCGGCATGACCGGAGCGGCTCTTTGAAACAGCTTTAAAAGCCTTACACGCCTTTGAGCGGAGAAATCTCGATTTCCACGCGACGGTTCTGCGCACGACCATCCGGTGTTGCATTGGAAGCAACCGGCTGGGTTGAGCCGAAGCCCATAATCGCAAAACGACGGCCATCGATGCCCTGACCGCTCAGATAATTACCAACGGACATAGCGCGGCGCTGCGACAGGTTCTGGTTATGTGAAGCAGAACCGGTTGAATCCGTATGGCCTTTAATATCAACCAGTGTCTTGTCGAATTTACGCAGAACAATCGCCACTGAAGACAGTGTCGAATAGAATTGCGGCATTACAACATCCTGATCGGTGTTAAAGGTAATGCTGGAAGGCATGTTCAGGATAATGCGATCACCGTTACGGGTAACCGAAACGCCGGTGCCCTGCAGCTGAGCACGCAGTTCATTTTCCTGACGATCCATATAGTTACCGATTGCACCGCCACCCAGCGCGCCAAGACCGGCACCGATCAGAACAGCATTACGCTGCGCAGTGCTCGAGCCGCCGACCATCAGACCGCCCAGCGCGCCGACAGCAGCACCGATACCTGCACCGCCGGCGGTGTTGGAGATCTTCTGTTCGCCTGTATAAGGATCTGTTGTACAACCGGCCAGAAAGGTCGCTGCGGTTGCGGCAATAGCAATCTTTTTCAACATGGTTCAATTTTCCTGATTCAAGATGTGCCGCAGGATAACGGCAAATACGGCAGCATGTTGGTTAATTTTGGACGTAAGGTCAAATTCATATCGCGAAAAGCGTGTTTTAAAGTTTCACACTTCAATAAACACGCTTTAAAGCTGATAATTACATCCATAATTGCCCGTAATATTGGGCAATACAGAAATGCAACCGGAAAATCCGCAAGGATTTTACGCTTATTTCAAGAATCGCAGCGCTTAGCGGATCGCACGCCCCTCGCCGTCAAAGCGATGGACTTTATCGCTCTCCGGCGTCGCATAAATCGCAGTTCCCGGTTCCACGCGATACTGGCCGAAAATACGAACTGTCAGCAGCCCTGCAGTCTCCGTATCCAGATAGACATTGGTATCAGCACCGAGTTGTTCAACGTGAACGACAGAGCCTTTCCACTGACCTGAATTTGTATCCAGCGTAATATGTTCCGGCCGGATACCGATGCGCTTTGCCTGATCGTCATTCAGCGCAGTAGCATCGACGAAGTTCATCTTCGGTGAACCGATAAAGCCTGCGACAAACTCATTGTCCGGTGCATTATAGAGATCCATCGGTGCACCGACCTGCTCAATCTTACCGGCATTCAGCACAACAATCCGGTCTGCCAGCGTCATCGCTTCCACCTGATCATGGGTCACATAAATCATGGTTGCAGACAGCTGGCGATGCAGCTTGGCGATTTCCAGACGCGTATTCACACGTAATGCCGCATCAAGATTGGAAAGCGGCTCATCGAACAGAAACAATTTCGGCTCACGTACCAGCGCACGGCCAATCGCCACACGCTGACGCTGACCACCGGAAAGTTCGGCCGGACGGCGCTGCAAATAGCTCTCCAGTGAAAGCATGCCGGAAGCCTGCGTAACCCGTTCATTGATTTCAGCTGCCGGTTTACCCGCCTGTTTAAGACCAAGCCCCATATTGGCTTCAACCGTCAGGTGCGGATAGAGCGCATAGCTCTGAAACACCATGGCAATACCGCGCTTGGCAGGCGGCGTCTGATTAACCACCTGATCGTCAATACGCACTTCACCGGAATTGGCATCCTCCAGCCCCGCAATAATACGCAGCAGTGTGGATTTTCCGCAGCCGGACGGCCCGACGAAAACGACCAGTTCCCCGTCCCGCACATCCAGATCGATACCTTTGATAATATCGACCTGACCATATGATTTACGGATATTATTGAGTTTCAGAGTTCCCAAAGTCGTTTTCCTGTCAGAATGTTTTCAAGGCCAAAGCTACGCAATGCAAATCGCAGGCTGTTTTATAATTTCACAGCCAGACCGCTGCGCACGCTTTCATCCGCGGCAAGACAAATACGCAAAGACTGTACCGCATCGTCCATATGACGGGTCAGGTCAATATTCTCAGTGATCGCTTTCAGCATGAAAGCCTGCTCGCGGTCACACAATTCCTGATGATCCGGCTCACCCTGCATAGATAAAAGCTCGTCCTGCCTTTTGAACTTGCCCTCTGCATCGGTTTCAGCCTGATGCACGCGGATCACAGAGGTTTTGGTGTGGGTATTGATATCAGCAGAGCTTGCGCCCTCTTCCATCACGATGGAAACACAGCCCTTAGGCGAGATCACATCTTTCACGAAGAAAGCTGTTTCCGACATCATCGGCCCCCAGCCTGCTTCATACCAGCCGACCGAGCCATCGGCGAACAGCACCTGCAAATGGCCGTAATTATACATGCCTTCCGCAACTTCATCGCTCAGACGCACGCCCATGCCGCGCACTTCTACAGCCTTGGCATCGGTGATCTGGCACATCACATCCAGATAATGCACACCGCAATCAACAATCGGCGATGTGGTTTTCATCAGCTGTTTATGCGTCTGCCAATGGGCACCGCTGGACTGCTGGTTCAAATTCATACGGAAAACATATGGCCCGCCGAGATTGCGCGCCTCTTCAATCAGGCGTACCCATGACGGATGATGGCGCAGAATATAGCCGATCACGAGCTGGCGGCCTGTCTCTTTGGCTTTTGCAACTACACGCTCCGCATCCGCCACGGTTGTCGCCAATGGCTTTTCAACGAAAACGTCACTGCCGGCTTCCATTGCCATAATCGCATAGTCCGCATGGCTGTCCGAATAGGTCGCAACACAAACCAGATCAGGTTTCAGCTGCTGCAATGCCTCTTCATAGGAGGTCAGCAGCGGATAGGAGCGCAGTTCCTCCGGCAGATTAACGCTTGAACGATTAACCAGACCGACAATCTCGAAGCCCGGATTTTTATGATAGGCCAGCGCATGGCTTAAGCCCATATTCCCCAGACCGGCGACCATTACGCGCAGTTTTTTTGCCCCGACTTCACTCATTTGACTGCTCCTGCGGTAATGCCGCGAATTAACTGACGGGAGAATATGAAATACAGGATCAGTACCGGCAGGATTGCCAGCGACAGCGCGGCCAGAACCGCATTCCAGTTGGTTACATATTGCCCGATAAACATCTGTGCGCCCAGCGTAACGGTTTTGGTTTCCTCAGACGGCGCAAGGATCAGCGGGAACCAGAGATCATTCCAGATCGGGATCATCGTAAACACCGCAACAGTTGCCATAGCCGGACGCACCAGCGGCAGCACGAGGCGGAAGAAAATACGATATTCACTCAGACCATCCATACGGCCGGCATCTTTGAGGTCTTTCGACACCTGCCCCATAAATTCAGACAGGATGAATATCGCCAGCGGCAGTCCCTGCGCCGTATAAACAAGGATCAGCGATGTCAGCGTATTCACCAGACCACTGGCAACCATCAGTTCCAGAATGGAAACGGTGCCGAGGCGGATCGGGATCATGATGCCCAGTGCCAGATATAGCCCCATCAGCGTATTGCCGCGAAAGCGATATTCCGACAGTGCGAAGGCGGCCATTGCCCCGAAAATCAGCACCAGCGCAATCGCAACCACTGTAACGATCATACTATTCTGGAAATAGAGGAAGAAATTCCCCTGCGACGTGACTGTCTGATAGCCGATCAGACTGAATGTTTCCGAATTCGGCAATGACAAAGGCGAACGGAAGATTGCTGCCTTGGTCTTGAAGGAATTGATGATGATAATCACCACCGGAAACAGGGCGATCAGCGTATAGAGGATAAGGATCGCATGGGCGGCGATACTGCGTACCGGAGACTGGTTTGCGCGGCTCATATTATTATCCTCAGAACTGGTAGCGACGCAGACGTCGCTGAATACCGAACAGATAGACACAGACGCCGATCAGAATGATGAAGAACATCAGCGAGGCGATCGTTGCACCCATATTCTTGTCGCCAACCTGAAGCTGGAAACCGAAGAAGGTGCGGAACATGAATGTGCCGAGAATATCGGTGGAATAATTAGGCCCTGCCAGCGCACCCTGCGCCGAATAGATCAGATCGAACGCATTGAAATTGCCGACAAAGGTCAGAATGGAGATAATCCCGATGGATGGCAGGATCAGCGGCAGCTTGATCTTCCAGAACTGTGATGCGCCGGTAATCCCGTCGCATTCCGCAGCTTCAATAATCTCATCAGGAATAGACAGCAGCGCCGCATAGATCAGCATCATCGGAATACCGATAAACTGCCAGACCGAAATCAGGCCAAGTGCTGTCAGCGCATATTCTTTCTGGCCGAGCCATGGTGCGAACAGGCTCTTCAGCCCCACCAGATCCAGCATATTCGGCGCCACGCCCCAAAGCGGTGACAGGATCAGCTTCCACACGAAACCGACAATCACAAAGGACAGAATGGTCGGAATAAAAATCGCCGAGCGGTAGAAAGCGGCAAAGCGCAGTTTCGGATGGCTGAGCAATGCGGCAAGCAAAATACCGATCGGGTTCTGCACCACCATATGGATGATAAAGAACCACATATTATTGCCCAGCGCGTTCCAGAAACTCGCCGACCAGCGCTCATCACCGAGCAATGTGCGGAAATTATCCAGACCGACAAAAAAGCTTTCCTGATTTTCAACGCGGAACAGCGACAATTGCATGGTTCCGAAAAGCGGCAGGATCATAATAGCCGTATAAACCAGCACCGCCGGTGCCAGAAAAACCGCTATATGCCAGCGGAAAGGCGGTTTGCTTGTCGAATTTCGCGCCATACCGGTCGTAAGCTTTCAAACAGGGCATTTCCGGCAGAGCGACTTTTGTCTTGTGCCGGAACATGCATAAAAAACAGGTAACAATAATAACACGGCAAAAAAGCCATCCGCCTGCCCCCGCACACATCTTCATCAGACAATGGCACGGGTTGCGGCGAATGGCTTCAATTCATGTTATTTCGCAGGCTTGTACCAGCTGTCGAGGCCTTTTTGCAGCTTTTCGCCGGCCTGTTCAGGTGTCACTGTACCATTGATAACATTGGCGGATTCAATCCAGGTTTCGTTTTCCAGATTTGGTGTACCGCGCGAGAGGATCTGGTAGGTCGAGCGGATGGTCGACTTACAATCCTTACGCCAGCCAACCATTTCCGCAGCCAGCGGGTCTTCCAGTTTGATTTCATTGGAAGACAGGCTGAAGAAGCCCGGCAGAGCATTCGCATAAATGGTTGCGAATTCATCCGATGCCACCCAGTTCAGGAACTTGGCAGCCGCTTCCGGATTTTTGGTCTTGGCATTCATGCCGATACCCAGATCGTTGTGATCGGAGATATAGCAGGTGTCGCCGTCTTTACGAACCGGAGGCGGAAACGCGCCCATTTTGAAATCAACCTGCGGGTTGAAAACGCTGATTTCCCATGAACCGGTCGGATAGATTGCGGCGCGGCCGAGGGTGAACAGGTTCTGGCTGTCCGGATAGGTCTGTGCTTCAAAACCGTCGCCCAGATAATCTTTCCATTTTGCGAGGGTCTTATAAGGATCAACCCAGTCCGCATCGGTCAGCTTCTGTGTACCGGCGATCAGAGCCTTACGGCCTTCCTCACCCTTCCAGTATGTCGGGCCGATATTCTGATAGCCCATCGTTGCGGCTTCCCAGAGATCTTTGGTGCCCATAGCCATCGGAATATAATTGCCGTCAGCTTTGATCTTGTCGAGCGCTGCGAAGAATTCTTCTTCAGTCTTAGGAACGCTGACGCCTACTTTTTCAAAGGCATCTTTGTTATAGATGAAGCCATGAATAACCGAGGCAACCGGCACGCAGAAAGATGTCTTACCGTCATCGGTCTGCCATGCGGATTTTGCCACATCGCTGAAATTCTTCATGCCATCGAGATCGTTGAGCGAAGACAGCTGGCCTTTTTCATAAAGCGCCAGTGACTTGTCGAACGGACGGCAGGTGATGATATCACCGGCAGTACCGGCATCAAGCTTGGCACCCAGCGCCGCATCATATTCGGTTGGTGTAGAAGGATTGAAGGTAACTTTAATGCCAGGATTAGCTGCCTCAAAAGCCGGAATGAGCTTTTCCTGCCAGATCGGCAGATCATCATTACGCCAGCTTTCAATGGTCAGCGTTACATCCTGCGCCGAAGCGGCCGATACAGCACCCAATACGGAAGCACCAAGAACACTTGATGCCAGCAAAGCGGAACTGAAGTTTTTAAAGTTCATTTTACTCTCCCCGCGCGCACTCATTCAGAGGCGTCATTGAAATATGTTTGTTTCTGTTCTCAGAGCACTTCCGATTTTCCGGATAGTCACTTTCAGATTTACCGTTGCAAAAAGCTGCACCGGTTGTTCATTATCAGCTGCCAATTCCGGCATACGGACAAAAAATCATGTCCCTCAGCCTCAGAACAGAACCATTGATTGCAGAAAGAAAAACTTCGGGAATTTTCATGATGCAGGTTGCGGTATATTCCTCAAAATACCCCGTCCGGCACTCACAGCTCCCTTAAGACCTCTTCTCCCGTCTGTCCTCACACAGAGTAATGCGTAAATATCTTTTCCTGTCCAGCAAAAGCAAAGATTTTATCACCATTACTTGCATTCTCGGGCAGTCGTCTTATTCAAACAGCAATATTGGTTCTATTTTTTTCGACCATATGGATCATCATAAAAGACCATCCTTGAATACCAATTCACGTAACCGGAGTGAAAGCTGAGTGATGCGACTCGCAAAAGCATTTGGCGGGCAATTAACTGGCCTTACGGATAATTTAAAACGGTTTAAATGAAAATATTCTCGGAATTGGCAATTTGTGTTACCTGCAATAAAACCCGTATCAGAAACGGGCAGAGAATCGGGAGCACAATGTGGCGGATTATATTCTTGGCATAGACGGTGGCGGCACCGGATGCCGTGCAGCAATTGCAGATACAACAGGTAAAGTCTTAGGTACCGGTCAGGCAGGCCCTGCCAATATCATGACCGATATGGATATATCTGTGGTGAATATTCTTGCGGCTACCGATGCCGCACTGCTTGCTGCCGAATTGCCGGTAAAATCCTATAGCCGCATTACCGCCTGTCTTGGATTGGCGGGTGCCAATGTTTCCGGCGTTGCCGAACAGTTACAGCAAGCCCTGCCCTTTGCCAGAAGCAGCGTGGTCTCCGACGGTATTATCGCGTTACAGGGCGCTATCGGCGATCAGGACGGCGTTGTGGTTATCCTCGGCACCGGCTCTGTCTATATTTCCCGCCGCAATCATACTGTCACTATGAAAGGTGGCTGGGGGTTCAAAGTCAGTGATCTGGGCGGCGGTGCACGCCTTGGCCAGAAGCTTCTGGAAGAATCCCTGCTGGCCTATGACGGTATTTATCAGCGCACACCGCTCAGCAATGCGCTGCTTGATCATTTTGACAATGAGCCGCATGCCATTGTGCGCTTCGCGCATGATGCACGCCCGAATGATTTCGGCCGTTTTGCGCCGATGGTTTTTGAATATGCTGCGCAAAATGACCCGCTGGCAGAAAAAATTCTCAAACAGTCGGTCGAGACGATTGAAGCCGCTCTCGACGTATCCATGAGTGATGATCAGCCGGTTCTGTCTCTGATCGGCGGTCTCGGCGCGCTTTACGGCCCGCGTTTGTCTGCACGCTATCAGCCGCGCCTGCGCGCACCAGAAGCCGACGCTCTGACCGGTGCAGTTGCCCTCGCGGCAAAATTAAACAGCAAAGCCGCCGCGCTCTGATGACCCGTATCAATTGTATACCACCGCAGGAACTGACCGGTCCGCATCTGGTGGCTGAATATCGTGAACTGCCGCGGATTTTCACACTTGCCCGTGCAGCCATTGAGCGCGGAGAAAAGCCGGATGATCCGCGCAATCCGCGCAGCTACACTTTGGGCAAAGGCCATGTGCGGTTTTTCTATCCGCGTCTGGGCTTTCTCGTGCAAAGGCAACAGGCATTGATTGATGAAATGCTGCGCCGCGGCTATCAGCCGTCCTATCAGTCTACAGCACATCTCATTGAAGGCATTCCGCAACAATGGTGCGCTGACTGGCAGCCGGATGAATCGGCAATTGCCATCAATAAAGCACGGATTGCCGAACGGCTGAATAAACCTGATTCAAAAAATTAAAATATTATCATATCTTATTGATATAAATAAAAAACTCCGCATTCATCATGCGGAGTTTTTGTCTTCTATAAAGCTCAAATCAGCACTCAACCACATTCACGGCAAGTCCGCCGAGACTGGTTTCCTTATAGCGCTCATTCATATCCACGCCGGTCTGGCGCATGGTTTCGATACAGGCATCCAGCGGCACGAAATGCGTACCATCGCCCTTCACAGCCAATGATGCACCGGTCACAGCCTTTACCGCACCCAGCGCATTGCGCTCGATGCAAGGCACCTGCACCAGTCCGGCAATCGGATCGCAGGTCATGCCAAGATGATGTTCCAGTGCGATCTCAGCCGCATTCTCGATCTGCTCAGGTGTTCCGCCCAGCACAGCAGCAAGCCCTGCGGCAGCCATAGCCGAAGCCGAGCCAACCTCACCCTGACAGCCAACCTCAGCGCCGGAAATCGAAGCATTATGTTTGATAATACCGCCAACCGCTGAAGAGGTCAGCAGAAAGTCACGAATGCCCTTCTGGTCAGCATCATCATGGAAATGCAGGTAATAGCGCATGACGGCAGGTACAACACCAGCCGCACCATTGGTCGGTGCGGTAACAACGCGGCCACCGGCAGCGTTTTCTTCATTCACCGCCATCGCATAGACGGACAGCCAGTCATTAGCGAGCAGCGGATTATGACGGTTCTGGCGCCATTCTTCATTCAGCCGGTCATGCAACTGCTTGGCACGGCGGCGCACCTTCAGCCCGCCCGGCATAATGCCTTCCTGTGTCAGTCCGCGCTCAATACAACTGCGCATAGCATCCCAGATTTTATCCAGTCCCGCATCCAGCTCTTCACGGCTCATGCGGGTTTCTTCATTGGCGCGTTTCATTTCCGCAATGGAAAGGCCGCTTGCCGCCGACATTTGCAGCATTTCTTTCGCTGTGGAGAAAGGATAAGGCACATTATCGTCAACCTGCTTCTTGCCGCCGCTTACACGCGTTGCATTCAGCTCTTCTTCGGTAACGATAAAGCCGCCGCCGATCGAATAATAAACGCGGCGCAGCAAAACACGGTCGTCACGATCCAGCGCTTCAAAAGCCAGACCATTGGCATGACCCGGCAAAGCCACTTTACGATCCATTACCAGATCGGCTTTGGGGTCAAAATCATAGGCGGGATGACCGCTCGGGCGAATTTTGTGCTCTTCATTCACCTTGGCCAGCAGATCATCCATTTTATCCGGATCAATATTGGCCGGCAAAAACCCGCAAAGACCGAGAATAACCGCCCGATCCGTCGCATGGCCGATACCGGTAAAAGCCAGCGAACCATGCAGATAGGCTTTGATACGCGTCACTTTCGCATTATGCGGACGTGGCCACTCGCCGTCTTTCAGCTCTTTCAGAAACTGATGCCCTGCCGTCATCGGCCCCATTGTATGGGAGCTGGACGGCCCGATGCCAATTTTAAACAGATCAAAAACTGACAGGAACATAGAAGATACCGTTCTTTCATATCCAGAGCATATCGCAGTTAAATGGACTCATTTAGCGTCCGCGAATATGCGACAAAGCAAAGAATCCAGAGCGAGCGTTGTAGCTATAATTATGCGCCACACGCTCTAAAAAGCGCAGGCAAATCACCGCCCGCAAACTCCCTCATCTCAAGCTCTATATAACCCGTTATGCGGTTCTGTAAAACCGGATCAGATAAGTGTCTCATTTAATATGGTGGCAACATGCGCGGATTGCACCAAAAAACAGCAAGAAAGCGACAATGCTTGAAATATCGCCCTTGAAAAAGCAGGATCCAGCAAAACCGACAGCACATAAAAAATCACCGGGCTTAAAAGCACCGGTGATCTGAACGCTCTGAAATTTCTTTTGAATATCCGCAATTACACGGAGAACAAATAGGTCAACAAAATTACAGCGGCCAATCCAATAACTGCCCAAAGGGTTACACCCCAGCAGGACTTCTGAACTGTTTCATCCATGGAATATTTTACTCGTTTCCGGTATTTCATTCATGAGAACATGCACCGCACTCATTGCTATGCCTGTCCTTTATTTATAATCCAAAGCCGGTTCACAAGCAATCTGCAATTGCGACGAAACCATGACATAGCAGCTATGCAAATTTACCATGATAGAAATTGTTATTTAAATTCAATAAATTAATTGTAAAACCTCATCTTGTCATATTTACCATTTCGGCCAAATTCTGTCTGAACTGCATGCAATAACCACACATTAAAGCCAGTTACCCTCCGTTACCGCGCCAGCCTGACCACCAAATCACGACAAATCTCCGGTCATCTGTCAGCTTGTCACCGGCATGAACTCATTATAGCTATAGACAATCAAATCCGTACAAACGCCTCAGCTGAAAGTCTGCAATGAATCCGGCCAGCACTGCTCTTAACGCTGTAACACCGACGAAATCCGGGTCACGTCTCGGACGGCTGGATATTGCCCGCGGGCTGGCACTGATTGCCATGGCGATCTATCATTTCGGCTGGGATCTGGAATTTTTCGGTTATCTGGTGCAGGGCAGCGCCAGTCAGGGCTGGTGGCGGATTTTTGCCCGCTGCATCGCTTCCAGCTTTCTCTTTCTGGTCGGCTTCAGTCTGGTGCTTGCCCATGGCCGCGCCATTCGCTGGCAGCCATTTTTCAAACGTCTGGCGCAAGTGGTTATTGCCGCCGCAGCAATCAGCCTGCTGACATGGTTTTTCATGCCGCAGGGTTTTATCTTCTTCGGCATTCTGCATCAGATCGCACTGACCAGCCTGCTCGGCCTGTTATTCCTGCGCATGCCCGTATGGATCACTGTTGCACTGGCCGCAGCAATCATAGCAACACCGGTTTATTTCCGCGCAGAAATTTTTGACCATCCGGCACTGTGGTGGGTTGGCCTTTCGACCGTTAATCCGGTTTCCAATGATTATGTGCCGCTGTTTCCGTGGTTTGGCGCAGTGCTGCTTGGCATTGCGGCGGCGCGCATCATGCAGTCAACCGGTTTGCTGCGCTTGCTGCAAGGCGGGATCAATCCGCAATGGCTGGAACGCCTGCTCATCTTTATCGGCCGTCACAGCCTGATCTTTTATCTGGTGCATCAACCGGTTCTGATCGGTCTGCTCTATGGATTTTCGGCAATCTTCCCGCCGTCACCGGCAATTCAGGCTGCCAATTTTGTCCAGCAATGCACTGTTCAGTGCAGCGCCGACAGCGATCCGCAGCTATGCCGGATCTATTGCGGCTGTATGCTGGAAAATATCCAGAGCAACCAGCTGACCAATCTCTTGAAAAGCAGCACCACAACAGATGAAGAGCGCGAAAAACTCAGCACATTCTCCGCGCAATGTGTCGCCAAAACGCAAGAAGGGCAGCCTGTTCAATAAGAATAGACTGCCCTTCCGATTAATTAAACGTGCTGTCAGGTACGCACACCCAGCTCGGCCATGCGTCCGATGCAGGCTTCTTCAACCTGATCCAACTCGCTCAATGTCTCGTCAATATCGCGACGTTTCTGGCGCAAATCCTCGCGCTTTTCTTCAACGCGCTTAATGAGCAGGCGCAGCTGACCGGCCTCACCCGGCGGTTCGCGATACATCTGGATAATTTCGTGAATTTCAGCAATCGAAAAGCCGAGCCGTTTGCCACGCATAATCTGTTTAAGCAAATGCCGGTCTGAAGGACGGAAAAGACGTGTCCGACCACGACGCAGAGGATGAATTAACCCCTCGTCTTCATAAAAGCGCAGAGTTCGTGTGGAAATCCCAAACTCCCTCGTCAGCTCCGTAATCGAATAATATTCACGCATTCAGTCCACCAACTTGTTTTCTTCTCTTTGTGACATCGCATTTACGTAAAAGTCAATATTTCATTCGCAATTGCTTGATAGTCATTGCCGGATTATTTTTGCCGGATTGTTTTTGGGAGTACCCGAAAAACAATCCGGCCTGTAAAAATCTCATTTTTGCTGTAAATCGCGAAAATCCCCGCTCACAAAGCAAAATATCATTCAATATTAAATAATAAAAAATACGCAACAAAAAATCGCATAAGGCGCATATTACGCAACTTTAAAACGCATGGGATTTAAGAGAACGAGAAGCCGAACCACCAGGTCGCCAGACCGAGAAAGGCGAAGAAGCCGATCACATCCGTCACGGTGGTCACAAAAACCGCAGACGCAATGGCCGGATCCGCACCCAGACGGTGCAACAGCAGCGGAATGAGAATTCCGCCCAAGGCTGCCGCCAGCATATTGATAATCATTGCACTGCCGATAATGCCGCCGAGATGCCAGTTATCAAACCAATAACCCGCAACTGTGCCGATCATAATTGCAAACATCATGCCGTTAAGCAGCCCGATCAGCGCCTCACGGCGGATAACGCGTGCCGCATTGTGAATATCAATATTACGGGTGGCAATCGCACGCACAGTCACGGTCATGGTCTGGGTCGCCGCATTACCGCCCATTGAGGCAACAATCGGCATCAGCACAGCCAGCGCCACCATCTGCTGGATGGTACCGTCAAACAGACCAATCACTGAGGCAGACAGAAAAGCCGTAAACAGATTGACGAACAGCCACGGCGAGCGCGAGCGGGCAATCGTCATGAAGCTGTCGGACAGTTCTTCATCACCCACACCACCGAGACGCATAATGTCTTCTTCGGCTTCTTCCTGAATAACATCCACCACATCGTCAATCGTCAGCACGCCGACGAGACGTTCATTCTCATCGAGAACAGCAGTGGACAGCAGGTTATATTGTTCAAAAATCTGTGCGGCTTCTTCCTGATCCATCGTCGCGGGAATAGCGTGGCGTGCCTCAACCATCAGGTCTTCCACACGCACAACGCGCTGCACACGCAACAGGCGGTCAAGATCAATCGTGCCAAGCAGATGAAAAGCCGGATCGATTACAAAAACCTGCGAAAACCTGTCCGGCAGGTCATTATCCTCACGCATATAGTCAATCGTCTGCCCGATCGTCCAGAATGGCGGCACGGCGACAAATTCCGTCTGCATACGGCGCCCTGCACTGTCTTCCGGATATTCCAGCGCACGACGCAGCCGGATACGCTCGGTAAATGGCAGCTTGGCCAGAATCTCGTCCTGATCCTGCTGGTCCATATCCTCAAGAATATAAACCGCATCATCGGAATCGAGTTCCTGCACGCCCTCGGCAATCTGCTCGTTGGGCATGGCATCCACGATCTCAAGACGGATCGCTTCATCAACCTCGGTCAGCGCTTCAAAGTCGAATTCCTCGCCGAGCAATTCCACCAGCGACTGACGCTCAGTGGCATCCAGCGCTTCAAGCAAATGGCCGAGTTCTGAAGGGTGCAGATCGCGCACTTCATCGCGCAGAAGATCGGCATCTCGCGCTTCAAGCGCAGCCTCAATACGGGTTACAAGCGCCTCACTGACAGAACCGTCCTCATCATACACATCGTCGCGGATATGTTTTTCGGAATCAATATTTTGGGACGGGTCAGTGTGCTGCATATGAACCGTTTCAGTGAGAGAGCAGAAAATGGACGGGAAAGAACGCAATCAGGAAAACAGCGTCTAACAGAACTGTATATCCGTTTTGTGTCGTATCTGTGCAATGCGCACAGCAACTCTATAAAAAGCCATACGCATAATAACAAGGTACTGCACCGCAGCAAACCACCGGAAAAATGACTTATCATCACCAATATGTCCGATGTGCAACACAGCTGGAATATGGGCAAAAAGCGCTCATCCATAAATCTGCTCTGTAAAGCTGTCATAATTCATTCAAGCGTAGTCTAGAGCGGTTTGCGTTCAGATTGAACCATAGCGTCCGCTCCAGATTCTTTATTTGGTTGCATTTTCACAGCCGTCAAGTTGGGTCAACTTGGCGAATTTAAGAGCGTCAAGTTGATCCAACTTGACTGGGAAATGCTCTAGCCCTCAATCCCCCTCCGTGCTAACGCGGCAGACAGAAGCCTTCCGAACCCGCTCCAGACAGGTTTACGATGAGAAAAGCAGTCATTGCATTGATCGGCATTGGTGGTGTGGTCGCAGCATCCTGCGCTGGCACCTATTTCTATACAATGTCTGCCGGACAGCAGTCTCTGAAACAGCTTGCTCAGGAAGGCGGGTTTTGTAAAGACACCCGTCAGACAGATTGCGCAGACGGCGTAGAATATGCCAAATCCTATCTCTCGACGGAGTTTGGCCTTTCTCCGCGTGGCGTGCAATGGTGCATCGGCGTCGATGAAATCGCCGGCCGTGATTTCCTTCTCGGCGAGACTGTCAAAACGCTGTTTACCGAAATGCTGTATCTTCCCTGCAATGAGGATGAAACCCAGCAGCTACCGACTGACGAGGAATAAATGCGCCGTTTTCCTGTATTGCCTGTTCTTGCCTGGTTGATGCTGGCCTTGCTTCTTGCAGTAACCATTAGTCCGATCGGCTTTCGCCCGCATATTCCGGGCTATGTGACAGCCGAGCGTTTTACAATGCTGCTGGTAATCGGCCTGCTGTTTTGTCTGGCCTATCCGAAGCGCTGGGCGCTGGTTCTGATTATGCTGATTTCTGCTGCCGGCTTGTTTGAACTGATGCAGCGCCTGACGCCCGACAGACATGGCGAAATCTCGGATTTCATTGTCAAATCCGCTGGTGCTATTGCCGGTGTTACACTCGGAAAAATCATTCTCTTCTGGAAACAATCTTTAAAATAATCAAATAGATATTTCATCTTCTTCATAAAATGATAAAGGCCGGTTTTCACCGGCCTTCATTATATTTCATATATGCATCGGGGATTAATTCCCGTTACCTTTTCAGGCAACAAAGTCGCCCCCGTTGCGTCTTACGCAACAAAGTCATCCCCGTTGCGTTTTACGCAACAAAGTCACTTTGCGTGCCATGTGCTTCAATCGCCTGCGAGAGACGCAACAGCGCATGAACATAAGCGGCGGTGCGCATGGTTACGCCTTTGTCCTTGGCAACATTCCAGATAGCGCGACCTTCCCGCTCCATAATCACGCGTAAGCGCGAATGGATTTCTTCCAGCTCCCAATAATAGCACTGACGGTTCTGGACCCATTCAAAATAAGAAACGGTTACACCACCGGCATTAGCCAGAATATCCGGCAGAATGGTTACGCCCATTTTTTCCAGAATAGCATCGGCTTCGGGTGTCACAGGACCATTGGCCAGCTCCACAATCAGCTTGGCTTTCACAGAACCGGCATTGCGTGCATGGATCATATCTTCCATCGCCGCAGGAACCAGCACATCACAAGCAACGCCGACCAGATCTTCCGCTGCCAGTGCCTCATGACCGCCATGTCCGACCGTAGCCAGAACCGAACGGCCATTCTGCTTCGCATGGATCAGTGCGGCAACATCCAGACCGGATGCACAATAAACCGCGCCTTCAGAATCCGACACCGCAACAATCTTATGACCATCACTGGTCATCAGCTTGGCCATATGCTGACCGGCATTACCAAAGCCCTGAATGGTGACATGCAATTCTTCTGACAGCCCGAGATCGGCAGCCAGATGACGCACCAGATAGAAACCGCCGCGTGCCGTTGCATCATCACGGCCAAGCGAACCGCCGAGCGCAATCGGCTTACCGGTAATCACCGCAGGCGATGACTGGCCGACAATCTGCGAATATTCGTCAGCCATCCAGCCCATAATCATCGAATTGGTGTAAACATCCGGTGCCGGAATATCGCGATCAGGCCCGAGAATACGGGCAAAAGCCTGAATATAAGCGCGTGACAACCGTTCCAGCTCTGCCTTGGAGAGTTTACGCGGATCAACCTGAATTGCGCCCTTGCCGCCGCCATAAGGCAGATTCATCACCGCGCATTTAAAAGTCATCCAGAACGCCAGTGTTTCCACTTCTTCAGCTGTTGATTCAGGATGGTAACGGATGCCGCCTTTTGTCGGGCCGCGTGTATCATCATAGCGGCAACGCCATGCAATAAAGGATTTTCGTGATCCGTCATCCATACGGATCATCAGTCGCACCTTGGTAGTCTCTCGGGCAAATTTCAGCTTTTCGATAACATCCGCGTCAATATCCAGATGGCTGGCGGCTTCATCAAGACGAACAAGTGCATTTTCGAGAGGATTATCCTGCGACATCGAAATTTCCCTTTCTTGCGATTGCAGCATGAAAAATTACGTTTTGCATAACTTTTGCCAGCCATTCGCGCAATAAAAATATGGCAGCTATACTGACATTATGCAAAATCAGCACAATATCAGACCGTAAGCACATGATTAATGCGACATGCGCTGACGCGGAAATGTATATTAGAAAAATAATCTGACACCGTGTCTGCACAAATCCCTGACCACGCATATTTTCACCACTTGATTCGTATCAGCGGGATTTCAGTTCTATGTCCTGCCAATGATTTTTACGCATCATTGCGCAACTCCACTGCAATTCATAACTATATATCCATATAAACAAATCTTTATATCATTATTGACATTCGTTCTTTGATGAGGCAGTCTCTCCATATCGTGGTTCTTCCTGCAATTGCGCAATCCTCCCAAACCTTTGCCCGATTGTATGAAAGCTAAGAGGGAATGCGGAGCGGCCAACAAATCGGCTTTCAGGCAACTGAAATGGCAACATTTCGGGAAGGCTGGAGCGAATGATGACCCGCAAGTCAGGAAACCTGCCCGTTACATTTTTAAGAGACAAAAAAGATGCGCACCTCCTGCCGCAGCACCAATTTGCCAGCATTCGTCGGGGTATTGAAATGACCGTTACTACAGCCAATCTCGGTTTTCCGCGTATCGGAAAACAGCGCGAACTCAAATTCGCCCTTGAATCTTACTGGGCAGGCAAATCCTCACAGCAAGACCTGCTTGCCACGGCCAAATTCTTGCGCGCCGCCAACTGGAAGCTGCAGCAGGAAAAAGGCATTAAGAACATTCCGTCCAATGACTTCTCCCTCTATGACCATGTGCTTGATCTGGCTGTAACGCTCGGCGTTATTCCGGCAGTCTATGGCTGGAAAAGCGGCAAGGTTGATCTGGACACCTATTTCGCACTGGCACGCGGGGGTAAGGTCATTATACCGATAGAACTGGCAAGTTGCAGCTGCGGCCGTGATCACGGCAACGGCGCCTCCGGTAATGGCGTACCCGCGCTGGAAATGACCAAATGGTTCGACACCAATTACCATTACATGGTGCCGGAATTCAGCGCCGGCCAGACATTCACCCTGACCGACAATAAAGCGCTCAACGAATTCAATGAAGCCAAAGAACTCGGCATTCACACCCGCCCTGTTCTGCTCGGGCCAGTGTCATTCCTCAAGCTCGGCAAATCCAACGATGCCAATTTTGATCTGAACAAGACACTGGAAGCCCTGCTGCCGGTCTATACGGAAATTCTTGCCCAGCTTCATGCGGCAGGCGCTGACTGGGTGCAGATTGACGAGCCGGTTCTGAGCCTTGATCTTGATGCCCGCGACCATGACGCTATCCGCACGACCTATGAGTTTCTGGCGGAAAAACTGCCGGAACTGAAAATCCTGCTGGCCAATTATTTCGGCTCCTATGGCGACAATCTGCTGACCGCAATCACACTGCCGGTTGCCGGTTTGCATCTTGATCTGGTTCGCGCACCACAGGATCTTGATGCCGCTGCTAAAATCGCCCGCCCCGATCTGGTGCTCTCACTCGGCGTAATCGACGGCCGCAATATCTGGCGCGCTGATCTGCGTGGCATTAGCGAGCGCGTGAAATCAGTCATTGCCAAGCGTGGCGCCAATACTGTGCAGATTGCACCATCCTGTTCGTTACTGCATGTGCCGATTGATCTGGCATCGGAAAAGAAACTCGATGCGGAAATCCGTCAGTCATTGGCTTTTGCCGTGCAGAAACTGGAAGAACTTGCCGTGCTTGGCACAGTTCTTGGCGACAAGCCGGAAGCTACTGAGCCCGCATTGAAAGCCTCGGATAAAGCAATTGCTGCCCGCAAAGCCTCTGCCAAGGTCAATAATAAGGCAGTGCAGACACGCGTTGCAGCGATTACCGATGCGCAGTCACATCGCAACAGCCCGTTTGATACACGCGTCAAATTGCAGGCCAACCACCTGAAACTGCCGCTTTACCCGACAACAACTATCGGCTCTTTCCCGCAGACCACAGAGGTTCGTCAGGCACGTTCACGCTTTACTAAAGGTGAATTGTCTGCTGCCGACTATCAGACCTTCCTTGAGCAGGAAACCGAAACAGCGATCCGTTGGCAGGAAGAAATCGGCATTGACGTTCTGGTTCACGGTGAATTTGAGCGCAATGACATGGTGCAATATTTCGGTGAGCAGCTTGACGGCTATGCCTTCACCCAATCCGGCTGGGTACAGAGCTACGGTTCGCGCTATGTACGCCCTCCGGTAATCTATGGTGATGTTTCCCGTCCGGTTGCCATGACCGTTGAATGGGCAAAATTCGCCCAGAGCAAAACCGACAAGCCGATGAAGGGTATGCTCACCGGCCCTGTCACCATGCTGCAATGGTCATTCGTACGCGATGATCTGCCACGTTCCGAGGTTTGCCTTCAGATTGCTCTGGCATTGCGTGATGAAGTGACTGACCTCGAAGCCGCAGGTATCAGCATTATCCAGATTGATGAACCGGCTCTGCGTGAAGGTTTGCCGCTGCGTAAAAGCGACTGGGCTGCCTATCTGGAATGGGCTGTGACAGCCTTCCGTCTTAGCGCCGCCGGCGTGAAAGATGAAACCCAGATCCACACCCATATGTGCTATTCGGAATTCAACGACATTATGCCTGCGATTGCAGCACTGGATGCCGATGTGATTTCGATTGAAACCTCTCGTTCCAAAATGGAACTGCTGAGCGCTTTCTCCGAACAGGGCTATCCGAACGAAATTGGTCCGGGGGTCTATGACATTCACTCGCCACGTATTCCTGATGTGGAAGAAATGGTCGATCTGATCGAAAAAGCAGCGCAGAAACTCAAGGCGCAGCAGATTTGGGTCAATCCGGATTGCGGTTTGAAAACCCGTGGCTGGGCAGAAACCAAACCGGCTCTTGTCAATCTGGTTGAAGCTGCCCGTCAGCTGCGCGCCGCTGCCTGACAATAAAGACAAGCAGCACAAACAAGATAAAGGCCGTGACAGTCCCCACTGTCACGGCTTTTTCATTATGTGACAAATACGGATTGAATATTGAAAAACAATAAGATGGAATGTCTTCCTGATATAACGGGTCAATAACCGGTATCACTATGCCGTCACCAAACCTTGTATAATGGCCTTATGCGCCGTAAAAGCGCGAAAGATAGAGCATGGCGCAGCTAAATGGACTCATTTAGCGTCAGCGAACATGCGACAATTAAATGAATCTAGAGCGAGCACTGTGATCCAATCTGGACGTAACCGCTTTAGTGTTTAAATACCGGATAAGGACATGCCTTCTGCAATCCGACAGAGGCATGCAAGGACAAATCCATGACAGCGCCCCTGAATGATGACCAGAAAATCCAACCATCTGATGAGATGATTTACGGTCAGGATGTGCCTCTGATTTCACGTCTCGTGACGGTTGTTTTCCCCGGAGACACCAACCATCACGGCACATTATTCGGCGGCGCAGGCTTTGCGCTGATGGATCGCGTGGCGTTCATTGCTGCCACCCGTCATGGCCGTGTGCCTTTTGTTACGGCCTCCTGCGAACGTATTGATTATACAGCGCCGGTTAAGCTCGGGCAGATTGTTGAACTGACGGCCAGAGTTATCCGTGTCGGCCGCACCTCGCTTTCGGTTGAAGTGGAAATGGTGGCAGAAAATATGATCGGCGGCGAGCGCGTGCTGTGTACTCGCGGACTGTTTCACATGGTTGCCAAGACAGAGCTGACAAAAGACAAAGCATGGAGCCTGCCGCCTATGCCGAAGACAGAAACGGCAGAGATTATTGACGACCAGCCGACACTTTTGCGCATGTCGGATGTGGTATTTGCGGATCAGGCCAATTCCTATGGCACCATGTTCGGTGGTGAGGCTATGGCTGAAATGAGCAAGAGCGCTTTCATTGCCGCTACCCGTTATTGCCGTCTGCCAACTGTGCTGGCTTCTTCCCGCAGAATGGATTTCAAATATCCGGTGCGTGTGGGGTCTATTCTTGAACTCGTGTCCAAAGTCATCAAATCCGGTCGCAGCTCTGTCGTTGTTTCCACAGAACTCTGGTCGGAAGATCTGATGAGCGGCGAACGCCTGATGACTGCAAAAGGTGAATTCACCATGGTAGCGGTGGATGAAAGCGGCCATCCGGTGCCGGTACTGGCCGAAGAAGGCTCACGCCCTTAACTGCATCAATTCATGCCGGCAAAATCTTGTAATTTTGCCGGTGCATCCGGCCAGTTAACCGTCAATTGCGCCGCAAATACAACAACTTACAAAAAACACTTTTATTAAAATCATATTTTGTATATTTCTCAAAGCCATAATATTTCATACTAAAGTGCCTTTAATTTCAGAATACTTATTGAATATCATAAAATAAATTTTGAGGCCATTATGCATCAATTCATTAAAGCCACAGCATTATTACTCTTCCTCACCCCTTCCGCGCAGGCGCAATCTATCTGGCACGGCAATCATATTCCCGTTATATTCCAGCAGGATGAAAAACCGGAAATTTTTACAGCGCCGGACTATAAACCCGGTGTCATTCGCCACATTGTCCTGTTTCGCTACAGGCCTGATGTAAGTGATGCACAACGCATGGCCGTTTTACTGCGTTTCCGGAATATGAAGCACACAGCAAGGCGCAATGGTGAGCCTTATATTGTTTCCATTCATGCGGGCAGACAAAACAGTTTTGAAAATCTTGGTCAGGGTTTCGATCAGGCATTTATTGTCAAATTCCGCTCTGAAGGTGACCGGAACTATTATGTCGGCACACCGGCTGTAATTGATCCGGCTTTTTACGATCCGGAACATCAGAAGTTCAAAGAATTTGTTGCGCCGCTATTGGCCGATCGGGGCTCGCTGGTCTTTGATTTTGTTTCCGACAAATAATCCATCCCACAAAAACAAAAAGGCGGCAGCTTCATGCTACCGCCTTATTCTGTACAGTCACTCACACTGTCAGACTGTGCCTTTAAGTGCCTGATTAAGCAGCTTCAATGCGCCTTCTTTTGTCAGCTCAACCGGATTGCCACCGGCTGTCGGATCAACAATGGCCATTTCCGCAATCATATCCTTGCGGGCATCATCCATTTCCAGACCTTTGATAAATTCCGGCAGGCTGTCCGGTACATTAAGCTCTTTGCGCAATTTCATCACTGCTGCAACGAAGCCGTCAAACCCGCCTGCAATACCAAGATAGTCAGCCAACCGTCCGATACGGGTTTCAATTGCCGCACGGTTATGATGCAGCACATAAGGCATAAAGACCGCATTGGTCATGCCATGATGCGTATCATAAAGCGCACCGATCGGATGCGACAGTGAATGGATAGCGCCAAGCCCCTTCTGGAAAGCTGTTGCGCCCATTGCCGCTGCCGCCATCATATTGGCACGCGCTGTAATATCGCGCCCGTTTGCATAGGCGACCGGCAGGTTTTCAAACACCAGACGGATACCTTCCAACGCGATACCATCCGCCATCGGATGATAGCCCGGTGCGCAATAGGCCTCCAAGCAATGCGCCAAAGCATCAAGTCCTGTACCTGCTGTAATAAACGGCGGCATGCCAGTGGAAAGCTCCGGATCAGCAATCACAGTCACCGGCAGCATCTTCGGATGGAAAATCACTTTCTTGGTGTGCGTGGCTTCATTGGTCAGCACACCGGCGCGGCCGACTTCCGAGCCGGTACCGGCTGTCGTCGGCACAGCAATCACCGGTGCAATCACTGCGCTGTCTGCGCGTGTCCACCAGTCGCCGATATCTTCAAAATCCCAGACCGGACGTGTCTGCTTGGCCTGAAATGCAATCAGCTTGCCAAGATCAAGTGCCGAGCCACCGCCGAATGCAATCACACCATCATGATTGCCGTCATTATAGACTTTAACACCGGCTGTCAGATTGCTCTCCACCGGATTGGGCTTCACTTCGGTAAAAGTGCCGTATTTTACACCGGCTTCATCCAGAACTGCCAAAGTCGATGCCACAACCGGCAGCTTCGCCAGTCCCGGATCGGTGACGAAGAGCGGGTTACTGATACCGGCAGCTTTCAGCACTGCAGGCAGTTCTTTAATACGACCGGCACCGAACAGCACAGTGGTCGGAAAGTTCCATTTTGAGATCAATGTTGTCATTGCATTTGCTTTCACATCAAAATTCAAAGGCAGATCAGATTTTTTCACGCAGGTGATAGGATTTCGGACGGGTGAGATTGCCGTAACCGATAGAAGAGAGCGAAGCGCCCTTGCCCGTATCTTTAACACCGGTCCAGACCAGTCCCGGATCGAGATAGTCACAGCGGTTCATAAACACGGTGCCGGTTTCAATCTGATCGGCAATATTAGCCGCACGATCCGTATCCGGTGTCCAGAGTGATGCTGTGAGGCCGAAATTGCTGTCATTCATCAGCGCAACAGCTTCTTCATCGCTGCGCACTTTCATGATGCCGACAATCGGCCCGAAGCTTTCTTCGCGCATCACGCTCATCTGATGATCAACATTGGTCAGCACTTCCGGCGCGATATATGGCGAACCGGCACGATCATTCTCAACCTGCATATTGATATGGGCTTTTGCCCCCTTGCGCAGTGCTTCCGCCTTCTGCTCACGGATCAGATCGGCAAAACGCGCATGTGCCATTGGCCCCAATGTTGAGGATGCATCCAGCGGATTGCCCACCACATATTGACTGGTCAGATCAACAAAGCCGTCAACGAATTTGTCATAGACCGCCTCATGCACATAGATGCGCTCAATACCGCAGCAGCACTGGCCGGAATTGAAAAATGCGCCATCCACGAGATTGGCAACTGCATGCTCGACATTAACATCCGGCAGCACATAGGCCGGATCTTTACCGCCAAGCTCCAGCCCGATACTCATAAATGTACCGGCAGCGGCTTTTTCAATCGCACGCCCGCCGCCGACTGAACCGGTGAAATTCACATGGTCAATTGTGCCGGAGGCCAGCAGCGCTTCCGTGGTTGCATGTCCCAGCACCACATTGCTGAAAACACCTTTCGGCAGACCGGCAATCTCAAATGCTTTGGCAAAGCGTTCACCGGCAAGCAATGTCTGCGTGGCGTGTTTGAGAATAACCGTATTCCCCGCCATCAGCGCCGGAATAATCGTATTCACCGCAGTGAGATACGGATAGTTCCACGGCGCAATTACCATCACCACACCAAGCGGCACATGCTTCACATAGCGGCGGAACCCGTCTTTCTCTTCCGGCACCAGAGGCTTAAGCGCCTCTTCGGCTATATTAATCATATATTGGCCGCGCTCCTGCACGCCGCCATTTTCTCCGCCATAGCGTACCGGCCGTCCCATCTGCCAGGCAATCTCCGGCACCAGCTCGTCATTCATTGCAGCCAGAGCAGCGAGTGCCGCCGAACAATATTTTGCACGCTCGGCAATGCTCAGTGCTGCCCAACCTGCCTGCGCCTGTCTGGCAGCAGAGACAACGGCTTGCACCTGCCCCAGATCAAGGCAGGCACGCTCCGCATAAACAGAACCGTCAATCGGAGAAATCAATCTCGCCACTTCGCTCATGGCTTCATTCCTTTTATAATTCTTAAATCAATAGCGTTCAAAGCCACGATGCAGCTCCCAGTCAGTGACACGGCGGTCATATTCAACCTGTTCCCAATCAGCCGTATGGACATAGTGATTGAGAACCTTCTCGCCCAAAGCCTCTTTCAGGAATTCAGAATTCTTCAGCGTTTCAATGGCATCGCGCAGGGTGTATGGAATTTCTTGCAGCTTCACTGCCGCATAGGCATCGCCGACAAACGGTTCTTCCAGTTCCAGCTTCTCATCAATACCGCGTAAACCCGCAGCAATCAGTGCCGCAAAAGCCAGATAAGGGTTGAGATCAGAACCGCCGATACGGCATTCAATACGAATACCTTTGGTACCCTCGCCGCAAAGGCGGAAACCGGCTGTGCGGTTATCCCGGCTCCATGTGATCTTGGTCGGAGCGAAAGTGCCTGCCTGAAAGCGCTTGTAAGAATTGACATAAGGCGCGAGGAAATAGGTATAATCCGCCGCATATTTCAGCTGTCCGGCCACCCATGAGCGCATCAGCAGCGACATGGTGTAAGGTGCATCCGGATCGTAAAACAGTGACTTGCTGCCATCCAGACTCCACAGGGAATTATGCACATGGCTGGAACTGCCAGCTTTGCAATAATCATATTTCGCCATGAAGGTGATACATTTGCCCTGCGCCTCGGCAATTTCCTTCATTGCATTTTTCATGATGACATGGCGGTCGGCCATATCCAGCCCTTCCGCATAGCGCACATTGAGTTCCTGCTGACCGGAACCAGCCTCACCTTTGGAATTCTCAATCGGAATACCGGCTTTCGCAAGATGATTACGCATCGCACGCAGCACCGGTTCTTCCTTGCTGGTCAGATGGATCATATAATCCTGAATATACGGAGAGGATGTATCCATATGTTTCCAGTATTTATCGCGGGCAGATTTATAAGTCTCATCAAAGAGATAGAATTCAAGCTCTGAGGCAAAATAGGCGCGGTAACCGCGCTCTTTCAGCCGTGCCAGCTGTTTCTTCAGCATTGCGCGCGGTGAGTGCGCGAGATCGGAATGATCGTGATGGTCGAGCACATCGCATAATACCAGAGCGGTTTTCTCCAGCCATGGCGCAATCCGCAGCGTGGACATATCCGGCTTGATGACAAAATCGCCATAGCCCTGATCCCAACTGGCAGCCTCATATCCGGCAACCGGTTCCATATCGATATCATCGGCCAGCAAATAGCTGCAGCCATGGGTTTCATCATAGGCAGATTCAACAAAAAACTGCGCATAGAAACGCTTGCCAACCAGTCGTCCCTGCATATCTGTCAGGCAGACGAGCACGGTATCAATCTCATCATTAGCGACCGCTTTTTTCAGCGCATCAAAAGTCAGGTTTCCGGTCATTTACAACTCCGTGCTTCATCGGCATTTTATTAGAATGGAGTGTCGCCGCCCCTCCGGCGGCGACAGTTTTTGTAAATTTTGGTTATGCTCCGTAGCGATATGGTGCACCGGCTTTGCGCATGGTTTCCTGATATTTCTTCAGGATTTCAACCACTTTGGCATTGCGCGGGCTCTTGGCCGCAATTTCATCCCAGAACTTCATGGCCTCATCTTCAACTTTGCCCCATTCCGCTTCCGGAATAGTTGTCAGCTCAAGCTTGCCGCCGGTGGTGCGGTAATGGGCTTCACCCCACCAGTACCAATGCTGGCGGTAGTAATGGGAGCTGTCCATGCTGAGTTTAAACAGCTGCTGCAAATGCGCAGGCACGGCATTCCATTTTTCCGTATTGGCAAAATAGGAACCTGCCCAGGCACCGCTGATATTATTGGTGAGATAATATTTATTAATATCAGCCCAGCCGACTGTATAAACTTCGGTCGCGCCCGACCAGCACACGCCGTCAAGTTCACCGGTCTGAATGGCCACTTCAATATCTTCCCAAGGCAGGGTCACAGGCACCACACCAAAACGGGTAAGGAACTGACCACCCGTCGGGAAGGTAAAGACGCGCAGGCCTTTCAGGTCTTCCAGCGAGCGGATCGGCTTGGTGGTTGCGAAGTTACACGGATCCCATGAACCGGCACTGAGCCATGTGACACCCGGAATTTCCTTATAGGCTTCTTCCCAGATTTCATTCAGGCCGTACCAGTTGAACAGTACCGGCACATCAAGGCTGTAACGTGAAGCGAACGGGAAATACGCCCCGAACACCGACACGTCCACCGGTGATGCCATGGAGTCATCATCAGACTGCGCCGCATCAATGGTACCCGCCTGCACCGCACGGAACAATTCGCCCTGCGGCACCAGCTGATCGGAAGTATAAAGCTCAATCACCATCTCGCCATTGGCAGCCTTGTTAAAAGCATCGATGGAAGGCTTGATGACGTGTTCAGCCAGAGCAGGCCCTGCATAGGTTTGCAGACGCCATTTAATCGGGCTCTGTGCTTTCACATAAGGGGTGGCGAGTGCAGTTGCGCCAACAGCCCCGACAGTGGTCAATGCAGACTTTTTAAGAAAGTCGCGCTTATTCAGAAATTTGCTGTCACTCATTTGCGTGTCTCCCGTCGCAATGGGCAGTTTCTGAGAAAAGTGGTAACCGGTTTTTCGCCAATTCTCTCAGTTTGAAACTGCGATAACAAACTACTTCACATTCAGTTTTGGTTCCCTTCACCGCAGTTTTGGCTTGTTGCCTTTTTTTGAACTGCGTTATGCACTTCACACTTTATCAGCGTCCCGAATACCAGTTTGGCAGCCACAGAGCGATCTGCGGGAAGATCATCAGAATGATGACCGTCAGCACCATCAGGAAGAAGAACGGAACGATAGATTTATAAATATCAACCATGGTCACGCTGGACGGTGCGAGCGCCCGCATCATGAACAGGTTATAGCCGAAAGGCGGGGTGATATAGGCAATCTGACAGGTGATCGTGTAGAGAATACCGAACCAGATCGCATTGAATCCGAGGCTTTTAACCAGCGGAATATAGAGCGGCGCCACGATAACCAGCATCGCTGTGTCATCCAGAAACATGCCGAGCACCACAAAGGACAGCAGCATCAGGATCAGAATTGTCCATGGCGACAGATCAAATGTACCGATGAGCAGTTTTTCAATCGCCTTTACTGCGCCAAGACCATCATAAACGGATGAGAAGCACAGCGCCGCGAGAATGATCCAGAGGAACATACAAGAGATCATCAGCGAGTTACGGGTTGTGGTTTCCCAAACTGCTTTGGTCATCCGCCCTGTGAACAATGCCGCCAATGTTGCCAGCAAAGCGCCGACTACGGAGCTTTCAACCAGACTGGTTACACCGGTCAGAAACAGCCCCATCATTGTGCCGAAAATAATCAGAGGCAGCAGACCGGCGCGCAGCGTTGAAAACTTCTCCGCCCAAGTAATGCTGTCCAGCTCTTCTTTAGGCAATGTTGGCCCGAGCTCAGGATTAATCCTGCAGCGGATATAGATATAGACTGCAAATAATGTGGCCATCAGCAGCCCCGGCCCGATACCGGCCAGCCATAATTGCAATACCGGCTGACGCGCAATCATCGCATAAAGCACCAGCACCACACTCGGCGGGATCAGAATACCCAGCGAGCTACCCGCCTGAATAACGCCGGTCACCATAATCTTGTTATAGCCGCGCTTCAGCAGCTCCGGCAGAGCAACGGTTGCACCAATGGCCATACCGGCCACACTCAGGCCGTTCATAGAGGAAATCACAACCATCAGCCCGATGGTACCGAGTGCCAGACCGCCGCGAATACCACCGAACCAGACATGGAACATGCGGTAGAGATTGCTGGCAATGCCGGATTCCGAGAGCATATAGCCCATGAATACAAAGAACGGCACCGTAATCAGAGGATACCAGTTCAGCACCGCAAAAGTGGCATTGAACGGCATTTCAAACGCGCCGTTACCCCAGAGCAGCAGCGCCGCCAGCGAACCGACAAAGCCGATCACACCGAATACGCGCTGCCCTGTCATCAGCAGCACCATCATTGTGGCAAACATGAAAAGAGTAATGAATTCCGAACTCATACAGTTTGCCCTTCCTGCGGTGCGGCATCAGGTATGTAAGCAGCAGGTTTGATCGGCGTGCCGCGCCAGATCGCGAAATCTTTGATAAGATTGGAGATGCACTGCAGCAGCAGCAGGAAAACACCGAGCGTCATCAGCGTTTTGATCGGCCACAAAACCGGAGCCCATGCCGTGTAATTGCGCTGATTATAGACATAGGCGTAATTGGTGCTGGAAAGCCCGCCCGCGAACATCACAACGAGATAGAAAATCACGCAGAGAATGGTAATGACATCTGTCAGCGCCTTCTTCTTCGGCGCGAAACGGTCATAAAACAAATCCATCCGCACATGAGCGCCCTGCTGCATCGCATAGGCACCGCCCAGCAGATAATAGGCCGAGAGAATGAACTGGGACATTTCCAGCACCCAGTTCACCGGCGCGCCCAGCACAACCCGCGAAAAGGTGGAGTAAAGCAGGCAGGCTGCCATCAAAAAGATAAGATACATCGCACAGCGACCGACCCGATAATTCAGCGCATCGACATATTTTACGAAGAGTCTGAGTATTTTCGGCACTTTTTTGTTCCCGTTGTTTCAGGCGTTTTATGACCGGTTTTCCGGCTCTTTTGCCTGTATTCACCAGTTACCTGTTTCCCTTGAACCCCGCCTGCTCCTCAACAGACGATGCTCAAGGTCATCATCTCCTCACTTCAGCTCAATTTCCTGTAAGATTGATGACAATCGTGCAGCCCAAAGCGCCTGCCCTTTCTCGTCAGCAATTTCATTATTGCGGATTTCCACCATCGCGCAGAGATCACCGCGTTTACGCGCATGACATTCCACGGTGTAATAAACACGGTCATCCGGCGAATAAGGCTGGTTCACGCCAACATTGATGCCTGAGCTTTCCCCGTCTTTGCGCAAACCCGCGATCATACGCGCACCCAGCCTGTCATCAGCATCATGAATGATCCCGATTTCCCATGGCCGCCCGACACCTTTATAAACCGGCGTATAGGAGTGAATGGTTATAACGCGGCTTTCCTGTCCGCGTTTTTTGCGCGCCTCAATAACTTCTTCGATTTTATCGTGAAAAGGCTTGTGCGACAGGGATATACGCTCCTGCCGCTCCGCCTCTGACAGATTGTGATTGCCCGGTATCACCGTAAACTCACTGATCTCAGGAATAAGATCCGGCGCGGAAAGCGGCCGGTTACAATCAATCAGCAAGCGGGAAAGACCGGCCTCAACAAGCGTAGCATTCAGCGTCTTGCTCATGCGTCGCGCAACCTCAGCCGCACCCGGATCCCATGCAATATGGGCGGACATATCAGCCTCGCTCAATCCGAGGCGTGCAAATTTCTCCGGCATAAAATTCGTGGCATGTTCACAGATCAGCAGATACGGGCTTTCACCCTGCTCATTGAGAACAGTAACAGCCGGTATATCGTCACCGGCATCAGAATAACGGGTATGCATATCATTGCCGTGAGAATCGCGAATTTCCGCCATTCTTCCCCCCTCATGCGAGTAAATTTTATCATTTACACATGTAACTTATGTTACGTTATTTTTTATTTCGCACTATTGTGTATCATCTCATACGCATTATTATCTTTTGTCAAATAGTATTTTTAAATGGGTTGAATCAAAAAGCGGGCCATTCAGTCCACTGATGCAAACAGGTGTTTTATGATGAACAATTTCACCAGTATCGCCGAACTGATAACCGAGCGGATTGACACAATGCCTCCGGGTGAGCGCAATGCCGCACAAACGCTGATAGCCAGTTATCCGATGCTTGGCCTTAAAACCGTTGCTGAATTTTCTGCTCAGGCAGGAGTGAGTTCCCCGACTATTTTGCGATTTATCAACCGGCTCGGTTTTCAGAATTATTCCGATTTTCAGGCGCGTTTGCAGGATGAACTGGCCGCTCAGCTGCAATCTCCCCATAACCGCAATGAAAACCGGCAAAGCCAGCCGGACACCGATTATCCGGCGGTCGAACACAGTCTTGAAAATATCCGCGAAACCTTCCGCCATATCAGTGAGAAACAATTAAGCGATATCGTCACTGCGCTGGCCTGCGCCCGCGGCAATATTTATCTGATTGGCGGGCGTTTTACCGATCCCATTGCGCAATATATGGCTGCGCATATGACCGTGATCCGCCCGCATGTTTTCCACCTGTCGGGGCAGGAAAGCGCATGGCGCGACAGGCTGCTGGATATGGGCAAAAAGGATATATTGATTGTCTTCGACATCCGCCGCTATCAGGACAGTCTGCTGCATCTGGCTGAAACCGCCAAAAGCCGTGGCGTTGATATTGTGCTCATAACGGATCAGTGGCTGTCGCCGATTGCCCGTTTTGCCCGTCATGTGATTGCAGGGCGCACCGGCGTTCCCTCGGCATGGGATTCTTCCGCCGCGTTGTTCGTACTGGCGGAAAGCATCATTCGCGAAATGACCATACAGCTGGAACAAGACAGTGCCGCGCGTATTAAAGAACTGGAAGGTCTGCGCTTCAGAAACCGGCCATAATAAGCTTCACATTTCTCCGGTAGAGATTTTTATAAAAACTCTTTTCTTCCAACCATGCATCTTTCGATGTAATGGGAAGGCGACAAAAATTCAGACGAGCCGCGCGTGTGGGAGGCACAAACGGATTTGACTGAATTCCTCTTCAGGCAGGATTACTGCCCTGAGCTTTTAAAATAAACGCACATAATGAGAGTTGCCTCAGACACTTTCATTTGTGTCCGCCCCCTATCAGAAACAGTCGCACATGCTGTTTCAGGAAAAATGAAATGACAAATTCCTCCCCCGCCATGGTGCTGGACGCCCCAGCCCTGGCCGATGCTGAAACATCTGCTACAAGCGCAGATACAACAAATTTCAAACTGGTTTTGCTGGCACTGGCAATGGGTGGCTTTGCTATCGGCACCACCGAATTTGCGGCCATGTCCCTGCTGCCTTATTTCTCCGCAGGCTTAGGCATTGATGAGCCAACCGCCGGTCATGTCATCAGCGCCTATGCGCTGGGTGTTGTCGTCGGCGCGCCAATTCTCGCTGTCTTCTTTGCCCGTATGTCGCGCCGCACGCTGGCAATGGGGCTGATGGCTGTATTTGCCGTCGCCAATGTGCTCAGCGCTCTATCGCCATCCTATCACTGGATGTTGCTGTTTCGCTTTATGAGCGGCCTGCCGCATGGCGCATATTTTGGTGTGGCCGCGCTGATGGCCGCCTCACTGGTACCGATGAACCGCCGTGCATGGGCTGTTGGCCGTGTTATGCTCGGCCTGTCTATCGCAACCGTGATCGGTGTGCCTTTTGCCACATGGCTCGGGCAGCATCTCGGCTGGCGCTGGGGTTTCGGTGTTACCGGTATTCTGGCCACGCTCACTTTTCTGATGATTATGGCTTTTGCCCCGAAAGACCCGCCCCGCCCCGGAGCCACGCCACTGCGTGAACTGGCCGCTTTGAAGAACCGTCAGGTCTGGCTAACGCTCGGCATTGGTGCGGTCGGCTTTGGTGGTCTGTTTGCAGTCTATTCCTATATTGCCTCAACGCTTTTGGAAGTCACCGGCGTTGCGCCCTATTGGGTTCCGGTTGTGCTGACTGTTTTCGGTGCGGGTATGACCTGCGGCACGCTGATCGGCTCTTGGGGTGCTGACCGCGCCCTGATGCCAACTGCCGGTATTCTGCTGCTGTCAAATGCAATCTTTCTGGCAATCTTCCCATTCGTGGTGATGAATGTCTGGATTTTGACCGCGCTGGTTTTCCTGATCGGCTGTACCGGCGGCCTCGGCACCGTGCTGCAAACCCGTCTGATGGATGTGGCGCAGGATGCTCAGACCCTTGCCGCAGCGCTTAATCACAGCGCCTTCAACGTCGCCAATGCCCTTGGCCCGTGGCTGGCTGGCCTTTCCATTGCCGCAGGCTATGGCTTTGCCTCCTCCGGCTTCGTCGGCTGCGCACTGGCGCTGGGCGGTCTGATCATCTGGGCAATTGCCCTGTGGGATGCACGCCGCAGCGGCACCTGAGACCATAAATACAACCAATAAAAAAGCCGGCAGAACCATCGTTCTGCCAGCTTTCTCTTTAACTCAAAAGACCTGATTAATTGGCAACGATTTTACCGTCTTCCCATTTATAGACCACGAAGGTCGGGGAAGTCAGATCGCCGTTTTTGTCATAGGTCAGGTTACCGATGATTGTTTTGGCTTCCAGACCATCATGCAGAGCCTTGGCAACGGCTGCCGGATCATCGGCTTTACCGACTTTCTCGATGCCGTCTTTCAGCACCTGAACAGCAGCATAACCATTCAGTGTGAACACTTCCGGCGCAATATTCTTGGCCTTCAGCGCGTCCACAGCTTCAGCAGCAGCAGGGTTCTGCGTCACATCAACAGCATTGGTGAAGAGTGTGCCTGCACCGGTTTCACCGGCAATCGCCCAATATTCAGTATTGGACAGGCCTTCTCCACCGATCAGCAGCAGTTTCACGCCCTGATCTGAAAGCTGACGGGATAGAAGACCGGCTTCCGGATGATAACCACCGAAATACAGCACTTCCACGCCGCTGTTTTTGATCTTGCTCACCAGTGCGCTGAGATCTTTTTCACCCGGTGTCAGGGATTCATACAGAACCTCTTTCACACCGGCCTTGTTCAGGCTGTCTTTGAAGCTGTCTGCAAGACCCTGACCGTAAGGGGCTTTATCGTGCAGAACACCGACCTTTTTGTCAGCCAGATTTTTCGCTACATATTCAGCAGCAACAACGGCCTGCTGATCGTCACGGCCGCAGGTACGGAAAACATTTTCCAGACCGCGATTTGTCAGGTTAGGTGAAGTTGCTGTCGGTGTTACCATAACCACACCGGCTTCAGCCAGCGCATCGGAAACGGCCATTGCCGAACCGGAGGTCACAGGACCAACAACAAATTTAACGCCGTCACCGATCAGCTGGTTGGCGCCGGAAACACCCTGTTTCGGATCTGCCGCATCATCAACAAGCTTCAGAACGACTTTCTCACCAAGAATACCGCCGTTTTTATTGATATTTTCTACAGCGGTTTCGGCACCGTTTTTCACCTGAATACCATAGGCAGCCACGCTGCCGGTAACCGGTGCGATCAAACCAATGGTGATATCAGCCTGAGCCTGGGAAGCAAACGCAAGTGTTGCAGCAAAGGCTACTCCGGATAATAAAGACAGACGCATTTCTTCCTCCAATACAGTCCCCAACGGGACAGTTAAAACATAAGCCCCGTATGCGCTTAAAGTTGCGCACCGGTTCAACCTCGCCCCCCGCCTGTCCCAATAACTGGTCAGACACTCAGTCTTCTTTCTCCAGCATCTCCTTCACAGCGGTTGCCAGCTGCTTCAGGGAGAACGGCTTCGGAAGGAACCCGAATTGAGCATCTTCAGGCAGATTCTTTGCAAAAGCATCTTCAGCATAGCCTGAAACGAAAATAAACTTAATGTTTGGATAGGATTTGCGCAACTCTCTTAACAGCGTAGGACCATCCATTTCCGGCATAACCACATCGGAAACGATAATATCGACCTTGCCTTCCAGTTCTTCCAGCACTTCCAGCGCCTCAACGCCGGACGAAGCTTCATGAACTGTGTAACCTCTGGTCTGCAATGCGCGGACACCGCCCATACGCACCGCATCCTCATCCTCAACCAGCAGCACGGTTGCAGAACCGGACAGATCGGCCTGTTTTTCTGCTTTCTTTTCAACGGCAGCAGGCTTTTTGGCGACCACGGCCTGCTCATCAGGCTGACCATTGGCATCCAGTATAACCGGTGCTTTTTCTTCAATGAAACGTGGCAGATAGATACGGAAGACCGTGCCTTTACCCAGTGTCGAGTCACAGAAAATGAAGCCGCCGGTCTGTTTGATAATGCCATAGACCATCGAGAGACCGAGACCTGTGCCCTTACCTACTTCTTTAGTCGTAAAGAATGGTTCGAAAATCTTGGCAAGAATATCCGACGGAATACCTGTGCCCGAATCTTCAACTTCATAGAGCACATAATCGGCCTGCGGCAATTCGCGATAGCCAAGCGCAACGGTCTCGGCTTCTTCAACATTGCGGGTGCGGATTGTAATCGTACCGCCATCCGGCATCGCATCACGGGCATTGACCACGAGATTGACCGCAACCTGCTCAAACTGACCAAGATCAGCTTTCACTGGCCACAGATCACGGCCATGTTCAATTTTCAGGGCAATATCCGTACCGACAAGACGTGCCAGCAACATACGCAGATCAGCCAGAACATCGGTGAGATCAAGCACTTCAGGACGCAAGGTCTGACGGCGCGAGAAAGCCAGCAACTGGCGCACAAGCGAGGCGGCACGGTTGGCATTCTGCTTGATATTCATAATATCAGGAAATGACGGGTCGGACGCGCGATGATTGCTCAGCAGCAGATCTGACGACATGATAATAGCTGTCAGTACGTTATTGAAGTCATGGGCAATGCCGCCTGCAAGCTGGCCGACAGCCTGCATTTTCTGGCTCTGCGCCATCTGGCCTTCCAGCGCCTTCTGCTCTGTGGTCTCCACCGCAGAAACAATCGCTGCTTCTTCTATCGCCTCGCCGCCAATGTCGGACACCGGACTGACATAGAAACGGATATGACGTTCATCATTGCCCGGCAGAACCGTATCAATCGGCGAGATCGTTGCCTGCCCCGCAAAGGCAGATGCCAGCGCACGGGAAATCGTCTCACGGTCACGCGGATGCACCACGCTTTCCAGAGAAATCTGTTTATCCAGCGTATCGCGATCCACATCAGAACCGAAAATATCCAGAAAACGTGCATTAGTCGAAAGAATACGGCCATTCACATCCACCGAAGCAATCGCCATCGGCGCGGAGTTGAAGAAGCGGGTAAAGCGCACTTCGGCGGAACGCTGTGCAGCGGAGGAATCATTGCCCTCGGCGCGGTTCAGCACAATGGTGCGGCTGGTGCCGCGTGAGCCGTCACGCGGCTGCTGCACACGGTGATAAAAGCGCACAGCAAGGCTCTGACCGTTGCTCTTTGTCAGATCAAGATCAATCACCGTATTGCGGCTGGAGCCCGGATCGGCACGAACCGCATTAATCAGCGACATGCCGTTACCGGCAACAATATCCTGCAAGGTCAGCGAACCGGCGGTGAATTTGGTGAGATCAATTCCCAGCCATTCAGCCAGCGTGGCATTGATATAAATGATGCGGCCTTGCGCATCGGCTGAGAAAAATCCGGCAGGCGCGTGATCCAGATGGTCGATTGCTTCCTGCAAATCCTGAAAAAACCGCTCCTGCTCAGCACGCTCTTCCGAAATATCGGTAATCTGCCACGCAAACAAAGGTCCTGCGGTTTCGCTGAGCGGATTGGTTTGCGGTGCAATCACCGGCCGTGCTTTCACACGATACCATGCAGCGGCTTCCATCCCCTTCGGCGAGGCACCGGTGAGACGGATTTCTTCCTGTGCGGCCAGACCGTCACGCACAGCATTGTTCAGACGATAAACCGCTTCAAGCGCCGAAGGCTCACCGGCCAGCACAGCATCAAGTGTCGGCAATTCTGCCGCATTATCCGCCCCCATCATCTGCGCATAGGCCTGATTGGCATAGACAATATGCCCTTTGGCATCGGTGATTACCGTACCTTCAGGCATGGAATCCAGTAGCGTATCGACCACATCGTCATGATCTTCACGCGGGCTGAACTGGATCAGGCCGGTTGCCCAGCCGATCAGGCAGAAAACCCCCATAATCGACAGCAGACCGAGCAGGATCAGCAAAAAGGCATCACCCAATTGTTCACGGAACACAAAATATAATCCCGCTACGGCAATCAGCAGAATACCCAGTGTCAGCAATCTGAGTGCAGCGGGGTTTTTCTTGGCAGGAGCAGTGGTTTTCGGAAAAGAATGCGTCCGTGATGGCTGAGACATAAGCCCCATTATCCCTTTTCTTGCGCCGTAACATCGGCGGTTCAGCAGACCCGTCGCTGATGCGTCGTCCGCAATTTCGGGCATCGGCCTATCGGATCAGGCTTGTGATATCAGGCCTGAACAATTCTGATAAAGCGTAGCCTTATGAGGTTTTTCAGAATTATGCTTTAGAGTATTTCACAGTCAAATGGAATTATCTCATAGTGCCATTATTGCCTGCACAGTCTTCACAAGCCATTAATTCCGGACTGTTTTCTTGTTAAATTGCGCATTTTAAAGACATAAATACCAATTATGACAGGCGTCAGTCACGGGCATTTTCAAGCCGATAAATATGTTTTAAAGTTTCATTCAGCTTAAAGATTTACTTTCCGGGCAATATGCGTTTTTACAAATGCAGATTATGCTCCGATTTTTTACAGGATACCGGTTTCAAGCGCCCGTTACGGCCTGAAAACCGTGTTGAAAAACAAGCCGATTATGCAATTTGTCTGATTATGCGTTTATGAAACGCTGCAGAAATTGCATGATTCTTATAAGGACGATTAAATATGATGGATTGGCTGAGCGGGCTGGTGGGCGAAAATACAGCTCATATAATCAGCTTTATCGGGCTTTTTGCACTGTTTCTGGCAGGTGTTTTTGTTGTTTTTGCTGCTATCAAGCGCATGACAGCCGGAACCTATGTGACCAAAAACCATGATGCGGCTCCGCGCCTGACCGTAACTGATGCCGCCGCCGTTGACGGCCAGCGCCGCCTCGTTCTGGTGCGCCGCGATGATGTGGAGCACCTGATCCTGATCGGCGGACCATCCGATATTGTGATTGAGCAGAATATTACCCGCCATCAGCGCAATCAGCCTGAACAGGCGACACCCCGCGCTCGTCCGCAGGAAGAACTGGCACCGGTTGCTCCGGTTACTGCAACAATCGTTGCTGCACCTGCTGCCCCGCAAATCGCTGCGGCGATTGCAACACCGGAACTCAATATTGCTCCGGCTGATATTATCTCAGCCGTACCGGCCTATAAGCCGGAAGCAGAAGCCGCACCTGCACAACAGCCGCGCCCAGCGGCGACCGCTGCTGCGCAAACACCTGTTGCCGCACCAAGCCAGCCTTTACAAACCCATGCCCAGCAGGTGGCGGCTGCCGCCCGCCAGCAACAGCAGCGTCAGGCTCCGGCTGCGCGACCGGCAGAAACAGCACCAAAGCTGCATCCGGTTTATCCGCTGGGTCAGGTCTCTCGTGGTGTGGTTGCAGCAACATCCGGTCTGGCCGCAGCAAGCAATGCAGCGCAACAGGAGCTGATTGCCGCCGCCAAGCGCGATAATCGCAGCGCCTCACCTTCGCTTGATGATGTGCGTCCGGGTCCTGATGCAAAAACGGCAGAAGGCACGCCTCTGGTCTTGCAACGGGCAACTCCGCAAATCGCACGCCCGGCACAGCAGGAACCATCCTTCAGCACCGCGCCTGCTCCGGCTGCCAAGCCTGCAGTGCAGCCGAATTTTGAGCTTGATCTTGAAAGCGCGGTCGCGGATGCCCTGTCGGATAAGGACTTGTCATCCGACAACGAAATTTCCTTTGAAGATTTGCTCTCGTCCGAAATGGAACAGCATTTCGCAAGCACGGAAAAAGCGGAACCTGCAGAAAAACAGCAATCGAGTTTGCCAGCCGGAATGCTTGATATTTCTCCGCGCAAATAAGCTCCGAAAAACAGATAATAAAAAAACGCAGCGCCCTCCAGCACTGCGTTTTTTAATTTCTCGCGAGTATGTGCGAAGCACAAAACCCTATAATTTAGTCATCGCGATAAACTTTTTCACGACGCTCGTGACGTTCCTGCGCTTCGATCGACAAAGTAGCAATCGGACGGGCATCCAGTCGCTTAAGGTTGATCGGGTCGCCGGTTTCCTCACAAAAACCATAGGTTCCTTCATCAATACGAAGCAAAGCCGCATCAATTTTGGAGATTAGCTTACGCTGGCGGTCACGGGCACGCAGCTCGATAGACCGATCCGTTTCTGATGAGGCCCTGTCAGCCAGATCAGGATGATTAGCATTTTCACGCTGCAATGCTTCCAGCGTTTCGCGTGCTTCACGCAAAATGTCATTCTTCCAAGCGATTAGCTTGGCACGGAAATATGACTTCTGCCGTTCATTCATGAACGGTTCGTCATCCGTGGGCTTGTAGTTAAGGTCGATTAATTCACTCATTTTGAATCACCCCACACCTAGGAGACGAAGCGCCTTATAGGTCTATAAGCGACACGATACAACCTGAAAAAACAGCAGCTCAAGTATTTTCAACCTGCACCTGAAAAAATAGCCGCATTATCCTAAAGTCATATAAGCAGATATCTGCAAAATTTAAAATCGAAGATACCGCATCAACTTAAGTAAAACAAAATTTTCACATGACACTATTTTAAATATCAATGTATAAAAATAAAAACCTAAAAATTAACGATATAATTACTCAATATTATATCCTGAATTACAGAATTTTTTCCGTCACAACCTCCGGATAAATTTCTTTTTTGATATATTTCCCTCTCAATCCGGCAATAACTTCAAAAACAATACGCTGCTGACATAACAAACAAGTTACCCGAAATCCGCTTTCGGCCCTTATTTTTAGCCTGTTCAGCACCCTATCTTTTCAGTGCAAAACCTGCAAAATTGCTCCCATGCGCACAATTTTATTCCTTCGCCATGCCCAAGCCGTTCTGCCTGACAGCAGCGGAAAAGATTTTGACCGGCGCCTGAATGCGGCCGGTGAGACCGATGCTGAAAATCAGGCAAAGCGTCTGATTAATGCAGGTATTCTGCCCGATTTTATCCTCTGTTCTCCGGCATCACGCACGAGACAGACGGCAGATATTTTCAAAACTGCTCTCGCCAATGCACACCCCGCTCATCCGGTCACATTGCAGGAAGCCCCCTCGCTCTATCGTGCAAATGCCGCCGGTTACATTCAGGAAATCCGCAGTCAGATACCGGATACATCCCGATGCGCCCTGATAGTCGGGCACAATCCGAGCATTGAAGATTGCGCATTGCTGTTTGCGCGTAGCAGCCATCAGTTTGAACAGCGGATCGGCTATGGTTTCCCAACAGCCGGACTGGCCGAAATTAAAACACAGGCAGATTTTTCAGCCTTTTCTCCTGAAAATGCACAACTGACAGCTCTTTATCTTCCGCATGAAGACTAAGGTCTTACAGGCTGTTTATAAAACATAATTGACCGTGATAATGCGGATATAAATCAGCATAATGGTTTAACACCCTGCAATTACGGATTTCACATCCTATATTCAGGGAACTGCGTTAAACACCAGAGCGTATTGCGCTTAGCGAATATCAACAGTCTTTACGGGGGCATCTTTGGCCAGACTGACCACTTTAACGGATGAAGCCAAAATTGCTTTTGATACATTGATGGAGCGCACCGGCAACTTGGCAACACCGTCACTGCGACTTGGTGTTACAGGTCTTTCCCGTGCCGGTAAAACCGTTTTCATCACCTCACTGGTGCATAATCTGGTACAGGGCGGACGCCTGCCCTTGTTTGATGCCTATGCATCCGGCCGCATAGCCCGCGCCTATCTCCAGCCGCAGCCGGATGATGCCGTCCCGCGTTTCCAATATGAAGATCATCTGGCGGCATTGGTAAAAGACCGTATCTGGCCGGATTCCACCCGTGCGATTTCCGAATTACGCCTGACAATTGAATATCAGTCGGCTTCCTCATGGGGGCGCATGCTCTCTGCGGGCAAGTTGTCGATTGATATTGTCGATTATCCGGGGGAATGGCTGCTCGACCTGCCCCTGCTCGGCAAAAGCTATGCCGAATTTTCCCGCGATTCCTTTGCGCTCGCCAATGAGACAGCACATCTCGGCTTTGCCGGAGACTGGTTGCGGGAGGCTGCAACCGCTGATGCGCTGGCTCCTGCTGATGAAATGACGGCGCAACGGCTGGCACGCAGTTTCACCGATTATCTGCGTGCAGGCAAATCCGATGAACAAGCATTATCTACCCTGCCACCGGGGCGATTTCTGATGCCCGGTGATCTGGAAGGCTCTCCGGCTCTCACCTTTGCGCCTTTGCCCGACCTGCCTGAAGGCAGTTTCAAAACCGGCTCACTGGCGGCGATGATGGAGCGGCGTTATGAATCCTATAAAACCCATGTGGTGAAACCATTCTTCCGCGAGCATATTGCCCGTCTTGACCGTCAGATTGTGCTGGTTGATGCAATGCAGGCGATTAATGCCGGTGGTGCTGCTGTACGCGATCTGGAGCGCGCACTCACCGAAATCCTCGCCTGTTTCCGTGCAGGACGCTCCAATATTTTCACCGGCCTGATCCAGAAGCGTATCGGCCGTATTCTTATTGCGGCGACCAAAGCCGATCATCTGCATCATGAAAGCCATAACCGGCTTGAAGCCATCGTGCGCAGACTGGTTGACCGCGCCGCCAAGAATGCGGACATGTCCGGCGCTGAGATTGATGTTCTGGCCATGGCCGCGGTGCGCGCCACCCGCGAAGCGACAGTCAACCAGAATGGTGATACATTACCGGTCATCGTCGGCACCCCGCTGAAGGGCGAAGTGATCGACGGTGAAGTCTTTGACGGCGAAACGGAAACTGCGATTTTTCCGGGTGATCTGCCACACAATGTGCAGGCAATTTTTGACCAGCCGGAATTATCACCACGCGACCGTGCGCATGAAGCACCGATCCGCTTCGTCCGTTTCAGGCCACCGGCGATTAAAGCGGATCTGGATGGTATTCATCTCTCGCTTCCGCATATCCGCCTTGACCGCGCCATGCAGTTTCTGCTCGGCGACCGGCTGGCATAAGGAGCAGTCATGTCGGATAAGCCAAGAAAACCCACGAGTTTTAACGTAGACTTACAGGCCGATAACAGCCAGCCGCAGGCACCACGCAAACCGGTTGCCATCCGCGACCTGTCCGCAGTCACAGCAGAGCCGGTCGATGTGTTCGAGCAGGAGGCGATTGATGCCGGTGCGCAACTGACCCCGCCACCTGCAAGTCTCCTCAAGCGGCGCTTTACTCTGCGCAGCGTGTTTTTCACCGCACTGGGCCTGTTACTCAGCTTTGCCGTCGGCATCTGGACGGAGGATCTGATCCGCGCCATGTTCAGCCGTGCCGACTGGCTCGGCTGGCTCACATTCGGCGTTGCACTCATCGCCCTTGCCTCACTGATTGCACTGGTGGTGCGCGAAGGACTGGCATTGCGCCGCCTCTCAGCAGTGCAGGAACTGCGCTTCGCTGCAGCAGAGGCCACCGAGCGCAATGATGCGGAGAAAGCCCGCAAAGTCACAGACAGGTTGCTGGAAGTGGCAGCCAGCCTGCCGCAGACCGCACGCGGACGCACAACATTAGAAGCACTGCGCGGTGATATTATCGACGGCCGTGATCTTATCCGCATTACCGAGCGGGAAATTCTGCATCCGCTGGATCGTGAAGCGCGGATGCTGATCCTCAACGCCGCGAAACGCGTTTCTATCGTCACAGCCGTCAGCCCGCGCGCTTTAGTGGATATTGCCTATGTGATCTTCGAATCATCGCGGCTGATCCGCCGCCTCTCTGAGCTTTATGGCTGCCGTCCGGGTTCTTTAGGCTTTTTGCGCCTTGCCCGCAGTGTGATTGCCCATCTGGCCATTACCGGCACCATCGCCATGGGGGACAGCGTGGTTCAGCAATTGCTGGGTCAGGGTCTCGCCTCGCGCCTCTCTGCCAAACTCGGTGAAGGTGTGATAAACGGCATGATGACCGCACGGATCGGCATTTCCGCCATGGATATTGTGCGCCCGCTGCCGTTTGATGCGGAAAAACGACCGAATATCAGTGACTTTGTCAGCGATATCGTAAAAGCCACAACTCAGAAAAAACCACTCTGAAACCTGTTTATCCCTTGTTTTAATCGTGCTAGAAACCAGCTGTTAACCATTCCGGCCGATTATAAGGGCTGGTTTTGGTATCTTGTTTGACAGCATTTCGCGCCCTGAAAAGTGATGATGCAGGTCCTGCAAAGAACTGAAAAGCCGCCCTCAAACTATCCGGAACAGAGTTCTGTTATGATTACACGTGCCACTGCCGCCTGCCTTATTTTATTCGCTTCTGCGGCCAGCACTGTTTCTGCGCACGCATCGGATAAGGATGAAGCTTTCTTCCGCAATGTCGAAGGTCAGTGGAGCGGCCCCGGTGAAGTTGTTGCCGGTAAATACAAGGGCACGAAATTCGTCTGCAATCTCTCCGGCACCACGCCGGATGGCAACATTGGCATGACACTCGACGGCACCTGCCGCGTCGGCGTCTTCTCGCAGCCGATGAAAGCAACCGTAGTGCGCACCGGCAAAAGCTATAGCGGCACTTTCAATGACGGCGCTGAAGGCAAAGGCCTGAATGTAACGTCCGGCTCGGTCAACGGTAACCGCGTAGTGCTGTCACTCGCACGCAAGCAGCTCAACGGCGCGATGCTGGCACGCGTCACCGACCAAAACACCATGAATGTTACCGTGTCGGTCAAAGTTGAAGATACAATGGTACCGGTTGTCGGCATGAGCCTGAAACGCGTTGACGGCGGCACCGTCAGCAGCATTGCACGGAATTAGACCCCTGCCCCGACAGTTTCACTCTCGGGGCATTTTTATATCAGGAACTCACTTCACAATCGCCAGCGTAAAACCGTCCCAGCCTTTGGAACCTACGGTTTGCAACGCTGTTGCCTCAAGGCGTGGCTCGGCCGCCATCATATCAAAAAACCGCCGGACACCGATCACATTGGCATCCTCTGATTGCGGATCAGTCACAGCACCGTTGCGCACGACATTATCGCCGATAATGACTGTTCCTTTGCGGGAAAGTTTCAGCGCCCATTCCAGATAGACCGGATTATTCGGCTTGTCGGCATCAATAAAAATCAGATCAAACGGCGCGCAATCCTGTAATTGCGGTAAGGTTTCCGCTGCAGCACCAATCAGAATTTCTATCTTTTCCGCAACACCGGCGGCATCAATATTCTGCTGTGCGACTTCGGCATGTTTTGCGGAATATTCCAGCGTAACCACCTTGCCGCCCTCAGGCAGCGCCCGCGCCAGCCAGATTGTGCTGTAGCCGCCGAAAGTACCAATCTCCAGCACATGTCTGGCACCGCACATTTGTGCAAACAGATTAAGCAGCTTGCCCTGATTGACCGCGACATCATGGTTCGGCAGCTCTGCATCCGCATTGCGCTGCAACACAGCATCCATAACCGGATCTTCCGCAATCAGCTTCCCAGCCATATAGGCATCAACCTGTTTCCACTGATCTTCTGACTGGTACATAATCACTCCTGAATTTTGAGCTGACTGGTACCATGCCGGAAAGACAGCAGAATGACAGTAACGGGATTTTACAGCCCGGTATCCTGCCACCAGCGATGGCCATAGCTCAGGCGCTGTATCTCACTACTGTCAACTTTTTGCAGGAGGTCAGAGACAATCTCGCCGCGAATTTTCAACTCGGGAGCAATTGTTGCCAGTGGCACCAGCACAAAAGCACGCTGCTCAATGCGCGGATGCGGCAAAATCAGATCCGGCATCTCGAGCGCAAAAACGCTTTCATAAGCCAGCATATCAATATCAATCGTGCGCGGTCCCCAGCGCTCACTGCGCACACGCTTCAACCGCCGCTCAATCGTCTGGGTCACTTCCAACAATTCCGGCGGCGTTAATATCGTCGAGATTT
This sequence comes from Pseudochrobactrum sp. XF203, assembly GCF_020341615.1. Classification (NCBI taxonomy): domain Bacteria; kingdom Pseudomonadati; phylum Pseudomonadota; class Alphaproteobacteria; order Hyphomicrobiales; family Brucellaceae; genus Pseudochrobactrum; species Pseudochrobactrum sp. XF203. The sequence continues at coordinate 1,814,515 of NZ_CP084392.1, forward strand.
CAGCACAGGCATTATAGAACCAGTCCTGATCGGTATTTCCCCAAGGCGGTGTACGGAAAACCGGCGAAACGGTTATGACCCTGACATCCTGCCGTTCATCCAGCAGTTGCAGCGCCTGTGCCATTGTCTGCACAACATTTCCGATATTACCGCCCAGACACAGCCAGGCTTTGTGAACCTCGCGTGCTTTCATCTATGCGGCCACCCGACCGTCACTTCAACATAATCCAGCACACCGGCAACCGGCGCATTCGGTTTACGCACGGTAATCTCTGCATGCTGAATTTGCGGAAATGCATCGCACAGTGCCTTGGCTACATCCAGTGCCAAAGCCTCAATCAGATAACGGCGGGTGCCCGTAATAATCTTCTCGATCATAGAGAAGACAATACCGTAATGCACTGTTTTATCAATATCATCATTATCCAGCGAGTCGCCCGGATCAACCGTCAGCGCGGCATCCACATAGAAACGCTGGCCGAGCTTTTCTTCTTCTTCAAAAACGCCGTGATGCGCAAAAAACGCGCAATTTTTCATACGGATCGTGTACAAAAAGCCCTCATTTCTTTACTTTTTCGTTATGAAACAGGTGTTCACAACCAAAGTTCATAATCGTCTGCCATTCATTCGTCAGCAGACTATACCGCAATTCTGAAAAACCGGTTCACGCTTTTTTTGTAAGAGCTGCGGCATTTAAAACCGCATCCGCCATCATCAGCGCATCACGGTTCAGTGCAACATTATGCACCCGAAAAATATCCGCACCGCTGAGACGCAGCATAACACTGGTTGCCGCTGTTGCCGCATCTCTTTCAGCGGCAATTTCACGACCACTAACGGCACCGGTGAAACGCTTGCGGGAGGTGCCGACCAGCCATGGCAGGCCAAAACTCTGCAACTGCTCAAATCGTGCCATCAGCTCCACATTCTGCTGCGTGTCTTTGGCAAAACCAAAGCCCGGATCAAGCATGATCTGCCGCCGATCAACACCGGCTGCTGACGCGATTTCCAGAGAGCTCTCTAAAAACACATGCTGATCTTCAATCACATCAGCGGCAACGTCTCTGTCCCGTCCGGTATGCATAATCACCAGCCCGGCACCGGTTTCAGCCGCAAGATTGGCAATATCAGGCTCTTTCTGCAATCCCCAGACATCATTCACAATATGCGCGCCTGCTGCGACTGCCAATTTTGCAGTCTGCGTCCGATAGGTATCGACAGAGATCAGACAACTCGTTTCCCGCGCCAGCGCTTCAATCACCGGCAATACGCGATCCTGTTCTTCCTGCGCAGTCACAGTCGCCGCATCAGGACGGGTCGACTCGCCGCCCACATCAATAATCACCGCACCGGCATCCAGCATGGCACGGGCAGAATTCAGCGCTGCATCAAGCGACTTATGGCTCCCGCCATCGGAAAAAGAATCCGGCGTAATATTGAGAATTCCCATAATTACTGACTGAACACCCGTTTCAAGAACGCGTCCGTGCGCCAGCCGCCATTCTCGTTTTATAGGGAAACTCTTAATCATATTCGGAATTAACCTTTTAAAATTGCTTTGCTTTCCAAACCAGCCATAAGTTCTTTACACATTTCATGGACTGATAAAAGCCAATGGCTGATAACAGCATAATGCAGCAGAAGACAATTCTGCCGTAATTTGTGCTACAACCGGTAATTTCTGAGTGCTCATTCCGTGAGCGCCCGCAATAAAGGAACAGACAATGTCCGGCAAATTTCTCGCGCTTACCCTCACCGGTCTGGTTCTGTTATCCGGCACGCTCGCCTCTACAACGGCAGATGCGGCCTCAGTGACACGGAAATATCGCTATTTTCCGGTTTATGGCACGACGGCAGAGCAGTTGGACAAATCTTTGGCTAAGAACGGCCCGAAACTCAATAATGGTGGTGAAAGTCATCCGGGCGCGACAAAGATCGCTTTTGATGCCCGTGTAAAATACCGTTCCGACGGCAAATATTGCCGTGTCTCTGATGTGCGCGCCAATGTGACAGCCACTATCTCACTGCCAAGCTGGCAGAGCCGTCGCCGCGCCAGTGCCGACACAAGAATGGTCTGGGATGTGCTGGTGAAAGATATCCGCCGTCACGAAGAAAGCCATATCATCATCGCCCGCTCCCATGCTTCGGAACTTGAGCGGCAGATCCGCTCCATGCGCAATGAGCGTGACTGCGCAAAATTGCGCGCCAATGTCGACAAGATCACTGACCGGATTTTTGCCAAGCACGACAAAGCACAGCAATATTTTGACCGCGTGGAAACCATCAATTTTGAAACGCGGTTTGAAAATCTGATTACCAAAAGTCTTGAGAAACGCCTGCGGCAGCAGAAGAAATCCTGAGATAGTTTCAGACAAAGAAAAAGCCCTGCATAACAAATGCAGGGCTTTTTAATTTTAACTCGCATCAAGCGCCGACGTAAAAAGTGTCAGGCCGTGGCGAAAATGGTGATTTTTGAGAACCGGCGCGGAGCATACTTAAAGTACGTGAGCACCGGAAGCGTAAAAAATTGCCATTTGCAGACCGGCATGGCGCTTTTTCTCGCTTTTTAGCTAACGCCGAGCTTCTTCTGCAGACTAGTCGATGAAGTCGTGTACTGGAACACAACGCGTTCACCCGGGCTGACGATACGCTTGGCGGCCTGTGTCATCAGTGCGGCTTCATGGAAACCGGAAAGGATGAGCTTCAGCTTGCCCGGATACCAGTTGATATCACCAATCGCAAAAATACCAGGTTCGGAAGTTTCGAACTTCTCGGTATCAACGGTGATCAGGTTCTCGTGCAGGTTCAGACCCCAGTCTGCAATCGGACCGAGTTTCATGGTCAGACCGAAGAATGGCAGCATACGTGTTGCCGGCAGAACGGTTTCGCCGTCAGCACCTTTGATCTTCACAGCGGAGAGATCACCATCTTCACCTTCAAGGCCGGATACCTGACCGACTTCAAAGCGGATTTTACCGGCATCAACCAGTTCAAACATTTTCTTCACGCTGTCCGGTGCCGCACGGAATTCCGGACGACGGTGCACAACGGTCATGCTTTTTACGATCGGCTGCAGGTTCAGCGCCCAGTCCAGAGCACTGTCACCGCCACCAACAATCACCACATCCTGATCGCGGAAAGCTTCAACACGGCGCACGGCGTAGTAAACGCTCTTGCCTTCATAGGCTTCAATGCCCGGTACCGGCGGACGCTTCGGCTGGAAGGAACCGCCACCGGCGGCAATCACCACAACCTTGGTTTCAAAAACTTCGCCTTCATCGGTTTCCACATGGAAAGAACCGTCTTCCATACGCTCAAGCTTGGTCACCATACGGTTGAAATGGAACTGCGGCGAAAACGGCTTGATCTGTTCCATCAGCTTGTCGGTCAGCATCTGACCGGAGATTTCCGGCCATGCCGGAATGTCATAAATCGGCTTTTCAGGATAAAGCTCGGCACACTGGCCGCCCGGACGATCCAGAATATCAATCAGATGGCATTTCAGGTCATACAAACCCAGTTCAAAAACAGCAAACAGCCCGACAGGACCGGCACCGATAATGACAACATCTGTGCGGATAACTTCGCTCATATCTTCAATCTCACTGAATCATAACAGCTGCGCCAGCCATTACGATCTGTCACATTAATCTTATGCTCTGCCAGCTGTCACACAGAACATGCTCTGTAAGTGCTGCCCGCGGGAGAGTGGGGCAACATCAATACCGGAAACCCGCTGATCTCCGGCGATCCTGTGCAATGCATCTGAAAAACTCAGATGAAACAGCACCGGACAAAATTCAACACGAGTTCTATAGTCAAGTTTAATTCAAATGCCTATAGTTTTTGCCGAAATTGATTTGATTAATACCTGATCTTTTTACAGGCATGTTACGGCACTCATTCTAATGCCTGACAAAAAAACAGAGATACAGACACAAAACTGTGTTTAAACCGCTGAATGCGGAATGATATTGCGCCAAAACAAATAAATAAAAAGCGGCCTGCCTTTTATGCAGACCGCTTTAGGAACCGTAACGAATTGTCCGGACAGGTCAGCCCTGACGCTCAGGCACCTGAACAACCAGACCTTCAAGCTCGTCGCGCACGATAATCTGGCAAGACAGACGCGAATTGCCGCGCACATCATAGGCAAAGTCCAGCATATCTTCTTCCATCGGCTCAGGACCGCCAACCACATCTGTCCAGTCTTCATCGACATAAACATGGCAGGTTGCGCAGGCGCAGGCACCGCCGCATTCCGCATCAATACCCGGAATACCGTTGCGAATGGCATTTTCCATAACAGTGGAGCCGTTTTCAGCTTCAACTTCATTCCGCATCGCGCCGTCAGCAGAAACAAATGTGATCTTGGTCATGTAGTCATCCTGTAAAATGCCGGCAAAATCATCCGGTGCAGTGCAAACCGCAGCCGATAAAGCTGACACTCTGTAAAAATGTTCGTTGCAGGGCAGATACGTGCTGCAGCCAAGGAGTTCAAGCTGTAAACAGCACCTCCCTGCCCGTCTGCGTCAATTCGATCACTCAAGCACATTCCGAAAACTATGCAGCGGTGTTCGGATGAGACACATAGTAAAACAAAAAGGCAGAGCCTTTCGTCACTATATATGTTAATCATTTCCGAAAGATTGAGCGCTGTGTCACCGGTGCAGAAGCACTAATTTCTTGCCGGACTATGGCAAAATATGCCACAATTCAGGGCATATTATATTCATATCTGATGTCTGCTTAAAGATTTCCACAATTAGATAACGCTTAAAAAAGCCCGCATTTGCTTTGTTTTCAATGCCCCTACGAGTGCCGCGTTAACCTTATCTTTAAACATTTCATCAACCGCAATTTCCGTAGTTCCCATATGGCTCCGGAAGTTTTAACCTATAGACTGCGCAACGTGTCTTTGTATCTGCCGTTAAGAATTGAGCGGCAGCAACTCAGAGCATGGTTTTTGCGTATAAGTATGAGTACGGGGTAAAACGGCTATGGCACAAAATACAAAAGCGCAAAAGCTTGAGCTTGATATGGAACAGGCCCTCTCTGACGGGCTGGATCTGGATTTCAGCGATGACTTTGAGCTGGATTTGAATTTTGACGCACCTGAAGCAGAATTCTCGCTTGATGATCTGGAAAGCCAGATTTCACGCGCAGCAGAAGAACTGGCACTGGAACAGAACGGCGCTTCAACAATAGCCGCCGCTACTGCAAGCACTGCCGTTGCTGCTGCCGTCGTGAAAGGCAAAGCTGAGACGCTGGCACAGTCAGAGCCGGAAAAACCTGTTAAAGAGAAAAAAGCAGAAAAAACCGTTCTGCCTGCCGCACCGGTCACACCGGCTGCGCCTCCTGTTGTTACAGCCTCTGCCAATACCCCGGGCAGCGTGACTGTTTTACAGGCCGCAAACCAGCCGGAAGCCACAGCCCCCGTTCACAGTGCCAAATCTGAAGCAGTATCCGCACGCAGCGATGCAGAAATGCAGGCAGATCCTGTAGCTGCACGCCCTGTAGCCACTCAGGCAGCACCTGCTGCCGCAGCCTCCCCGTTTACACCGGCCAATGACGATCTGCGCAACGATAACTTGTTGCTGCGTCGCACCAATGGCCGCAATGCAAATGTGTTCTGGACTACCACAGCCATCAGCGCCCTCTGGACAGCAGGCGGTCTTACCCTTGCCCATGCGCTGAGCCCGCAGGGTCTCACCTCTTTCTCGGCAATCAAAGATTTCTTCGGCACTCCGGCCGGTATCGGTGTTGCAGCCGGTATTGCCGTGCCGGTTGTGATGTTCTGGGGCTTTGCCCAGATGGTGCGCCGTGCACAGGAACTGCAATCCGCTGCCCGTCAGATGACTGCCGCCGCTATGCGCCTCGCTTCGCCTGAAGCCGCAGCCGGTGACCGTGTTTCCACGCTCGGTCAGGCCGTGCGCCGTGAAGTTGCAGCGATGAATGAAGGTATCGAGCGCACACTCGCCCGTGCTGTTGAACTGGAAACTCTGGTTCAGACCGAAGTGCACCAGCTTGAGCGCGCTTACAGCGATAATGAAGTGCGCATCCGCGCATTGATTGCCGAACTTGGCAATGAGCGTGAGGCGGTCATCAGCCATGCAGAACGCGTACGCTCCTCGATCTCCGGTGCCCATGAGCACCTCAAGACTGAACTGTCTTCGGCCAGCGATATCATCCGTGACAATGTTCTCACCGTTTCCAGCGAGCTGACCTCTTCCCTGTCCCATGCAGGTGAAACAATGATCAGCCGCCTGAATGAAAGCGGCGCGGCCATTTCCGAGGCGATTGATACCCGCAGCACAGATATTTCAACACGCATCAGCTCTTCGGGCGGTGATTTTGTTGAAATCCTTGATACACGTATCGCCACATTGGAAGAACGTTCACGCGGTCTCACCGAGACCCTGACCGAAGCGCTGGATGCACGTACATCCAACATCGCTTCGCTGCTCGGCGATGCAACCATGAATATGGTCACCGAATTCGATCAGCGTCTGGCCAATCTGAACGCCACACTGGCCGAACGCGGTCACTCGCTGCTCAATGAATTTGAAGGCCGCGCACAGGCAATCGACAGCAGCACTGAGAAACTCAATGCCGCTCTGGAAGTCCGTTCGCGTCAGATCAATGAAAATCTGATTGCCCGTACCCGTGAGATCGCAGAAACCTTCTCCGGTGTTCGTTCGTCCATCAGCACTGTGGTTGACGAAACCAAAGACAAGCTCAACGGCGAATTGTCCGGCATTACAGATTCTGTTGCCGGTCTGCTCAATGATCGCGCCGGTCACTTCATCGCTCAGATTGCTGACAGCCGTGAATCCCTGTCATCGACACTCTCCGGTGAAGCTGACCGCATTGCAGCTGCAATGCAGCAGCACAGCCAGACGATTACAGAGCGTGGTGCCGATATTGAACGTGCCATTGCAGGCAATACAGCCAATCTCGACCAGACTGCCAGCCAGCATGCCGCCATTCTGGAACAGCGCACCAATGATATGCGTGAAGCGATGGCTGCCCATAATGCCAAGCTCAACGATATTTTTGCGGAAGAGGAAGGCCGTTTCGAAGGCCGCACTTCTGCTCTCAAGAGCTCGCTCGACCAGCAGCATGCGGAATATGCGCGGGCACTGGATGAGCGTAATCAGCAATTCTCTGACAGCCTGCAGAATAACAGCGCTGCTGTCAGCTCGCTGCTGAATGAACATATCAATACTGTCGGTGATCGCGCCTCGCAATTGCAGGCAGCAATGCTGAGCGGTTCTGAAAGCCTTGATGCCAATCTGCGTCAGCACAGCGATACGCTGGTACAGCGCACTGTTGCCCTGCAGGATGCTGTTGCCAATGCAACCGGCGTATTGCAAAGCTCGTTTGACAATCAGACCGGTATTATTGAAGAACGCACTTCCACCATGGAACGCGCTCTGAGCATCGGTGTGGACAATGTTCGTAAATCGCTGGAGCAGAGCGCTTCGGTGGTTGCCGGAACACTGCGTGAGAAAATCACAGAAGCTGCCGGTTCCCTCACCGCAGAAGCTGCCAAGGCCGGTGATGCACTGCATGGCTTTGGTGAAAACTTCAACGACCGCCTGATTGAAAATCTGGCCGGTACAGAAGCCCGTCTCGGCGAACGCGCCAGCCAGATTGCATCCGGTCTGGAAGCGATTGAAACCCGCCTCACCGGCGAACTCAGCGGCATTGAATCGCGCATTGCGGAAACCGCATCGCGTACCAGTGACGTGCTCGGCTCCCATAGCGAAGCTTTCAGCGCCCGTGTTCTGGAAAACCTGTCCGGCACTGAAGCCCGCCTCACTGAACGTGCGGAAGCCATTGCTTCCGGCATCAATGATGTAAGCAACCGTCTGACCGGTGACCTCAGCGGCATTGAAACACGGATTGCGGAAACCGCTTCCCGCGCCAGCGATGTTCTCGGCTCCCATAGTGAAGCTTTCAGCGCCCGTGTTCTGGAAAACCTTTCCGGTACCGAAGCACGCCTGACTGAACGCGCTGATGCGATTGCGATGGGTCTTGGTGAAATCGGTTCGCGCATTACCGGTGAACTTGGTGTGATCGAAGCCCGCATTTCCGATGCGACACAGAATACCTCTTCCACGCTGGAAGAACGTACCCGTGAGCTGAATGCGGTTCTCGCAGCCCGCTCGCAGGAAATCACCCGTATTCTGGCCGATACCGCAGAACCTCTGGTACAGCGCCTTGCCGATAGCGGTCAGGGTCTTGCAAGCCAGCTGGAAGAAGCAACCCATGCAGCAACCGACCGCCTGCGTTCGGAAAATGCAGCACTGGTCAATGCACTGGCCAGCCGTACGGCTGAGACCATCTCTGCGGTGCAGGAAGCCAAGTCCAGCCTGTCCGATGGTGTTGGCGGCCTGATTGATCGTCTGGCAAGCTCCAATGCGGAACTTGGTCAGCTGATCGACAAAGCCACGCTCAACCTCAACGATATTGATACACGTCTGGTTGAAACAACGTCGAACTTTGCTGACAGCACCAACAAGGCTGCGCAGATCTTCTCCAGCTCCAGCGTTGTGATCGATAATAATATCGGTGCCCTGCGCTCGCTCTCCGGCAATACGCTGTCGCAGATTGCGGATATCGCCAAGCGCTTTGAAGATCACAGTGCGGTTCTGTCCCGTGCATCAGACCTGATCAACACAGCTCAGAATGGCCTGACTGACACATTGTCCGACCGTCAGGATGCTCTGGAACGTCTGTCTGCCGGTCTCCTTGCCAAATCTGAGAACATTGAGAAAGTGATGCAGGGCTTTGAAACCCTTGTTACTTCTGCTCTGGAGCGTACAGAAGGCCGCACCCGCAATTCGACCGAACAGCTGCGCGCTGCCATTTCCGAAGTTGTGGAACAGGCCAGCCAGAAGTTTGCAACAGCAACGGATGAAATCCGCCGTTCGGCCGCTGAAATCCGCGGTGAACTGGATGCAACCCGTGGCGAGCTGAAGCGCGGCGTATTGGATATGCCGGCGGAAGCCAAGGAATCCACCACTGCAATGCGCAAGGCGGTTTCCGAGCAGATCAATGCGCTGAAAGAACTGGCATCCATCGTCAACAAATCCGGTCGTCTGGTCGATGTGGGCGACAGCCGTGCAGACCGCACTATTGCTAAACAGACAGCCGCAGCGCAGCCTGCTCCGGCCTATGTTGCACCAGTGGTCACGCAGACTGCGGCTCCGGTACAGCAGCCACAGAGCTACACAGTTTCCGCAGCACCTGCTCCACAGGAAAGCGCACGCGGCGGCTGGGTTTCCAATCTGCTGGCACGCGCTTCCGCAGATGAGGAAACAGCTTCGGCACCGCGCAACCAGAGCAATGTAACACCGCAGCGTTCAGCCGCCCATGTGGTCGACAGCCTGAACTCCCTGTCGGTTGATATTGCCCGTGCGATTGATCATGAAGCATCGGTAGAGCTTTGGGATCGCTATCGTCGCGGTGAACGCAATGTCTTCACCCGCCGTCTCTACACTCTGAAAGGTCAGCAGACTTTTGAAGAGATCAAACGCAAATACCAGATGGATGGTGATTTCCGCCGTGCGGTAGACCGCTATATGGATGACTTCCAGCGCCTGCTGGAAGATGTTGCCCGTAATGATCGTGATAATATGGTCACCCAGACCTATCTCACATCCGATACAGGCAAAGTCTACACCATGCTGGCACATGCATCGGGTCGTCTGCGTTAACCGGATACCACATTCAGAAAGGCGGGATTTTTCCCGCCTTTTTTATTTTCTGACGACCCCTGACAAAGCGTCTCAGCTGCTCATAATTTTACCATACCGCTCTTGCCAAATGACGGGGCAGAGCTTCTATAGTGAGTTCTACAGAATTACATTGCGGCATGTCATTTACTGCTCTCAAGCATATATACCGGAGGAACTATGTCTCAGACTGCACCGCGCTATCCAGATACCCAGCTTTTGATCAACGGCGAATGGCGCAATGCGCAAAGCGGGCGTACAATTGATGTGTTCAATCCGGCCACCGGCGAAGTCATCGGCAAGGTTGCCCATGCTGAGAAAGTTGATCTCGACGCAGCACTGGATGCCGCTGCCAAAGGCTTTAAAATCTGGAGCGCAAGCTCGCCATTCGACCGTTCCAAATTCATGCGCCGCGCGGCAGATTTGCTGCGTGAGCGGGCAGATGCCATTGCGCCGATCCTGACACTTGAGCAGGGCAAGCCGGTAACGGAAGCCAAAGGCGAAATCCTTGCCGGTGCAGATATTATCGACTGGTTTGCTGAAGAAGCACGCCGCACCTATGGCCAGATCATTCCGGCACGCGCTGCCGGTGTATCGCAGATGGCATTCAAACTGCCGGTCGGCCCTGTAGCGGCCTTCACACCATGGAATTTCCCGATCAATCAGGTGGTGCGCAAGCTCTCCGCTGCCATTGCTGCCGGTTGCTCGATCATTGTCAAAGCACCGGAAGAAACACCGGCCTCACCTGCCGAACTGATCCGCGTTTTTGTTGATGCCGGTATTCCGGCCGGTGTGGTCAATCTGGTTTATGGCGTACCGTCAGAAATCTCCGAATATCTGATCCCGCATCCGGTGATCCGCAAAATCTCGTTCACCGGCTCCACACCAATCGGCAAAATGCTGGCCGGTCTTGCCAGCCAGCATATGAAACTTTCGACCATGGAACTCGGCGGCCACGCACCGGCGATCATCTTTGACGATGCCGATGTGGAAGGCGCAGTTAAAACACTGGCTATGTCCAAATTCCGCAATGCCGGTCAGGTTTGCGTTTCGCCGACCCGCTTCCTCGTGCAGGAAAAGGTCTATGAGCAGGTCGTTGAATCCTTCACTGAAAAAGCCAAAGCCATCAAAGTCGGCAATGGTTTTGACGAAGGTGTGCAGATGGGGCCGCTGGCCAATGAACGTCGTATCCCTGCCCTTGAATCCCTGATTCAGGATGCCGTGGACAATGGCGCGCGTCTGATGACCGGCGGCCGCCGTATCGGCAATGTCGGCAATTTCTTTGAGCCGACCGTGCTGGCCGATGCACCTAAAACCGCACGTATCATGAATGAAGAGCCTTTCGGCCCTGTGGCTGTCTTCTCATCCTTCAAGACACTGGATGAAGTGATTGATGAAGCCAACCGCCTGCCATTTGGTCTGGCGTCCTATGCCTTTACCCGTTCCGCTGAAAATGCACGCGAACTGGGCATGCGCATTGAGGCTGGCATGACAACAATCAACCATCTCGGCCTCGCACTGCCGGAAGTGCCGTTCGGCGGCATCAAGGATTCCGGTTATGGTACAGAAGGCGGCTCAGAAGCGATCAATGCCTATCTGACCACAAAATTTGTGACCCATCTGGTTATCTGACATTATTTTATTGCCAGACATTACGCCCCGCCGGTGATCACACCGGCGGGGTTTATTTTATCCTCATGACTAATAAAATTATTCAGAATTCGTTTGATCTTTCAGATTGTTGCGTTACGCTCCTGACCGCGCCGGCCAAAAACAAAAACACGGCCGCGTGAATGAGGGGAACTACAGCATGACACTGATGACAACAGTCAAAAAACACAAGCTGAACAAGCTCGCACTGGCACTGGCATTCAGCACAGCTTTAACAGGCTCGGTATTGATGAGCGCAGCCAATGCAGCCACACCGGCGGATACGCTGGTGATCGCCATGGCGACCGATGATGTGATTTCGCTGGATCCGGCGGAATCCTTTGAAATTACCACCGCAGAAATTCTGGCCAACAGCTATGGCCGCCTGCTGCGCACAGACTATAAAGACCCGTCCAAGCTGGTTGCAGATATTGCCGAGAGCTGGGAAGTTGCCGAAGACGGCAAGACTTTCACCTTTAAAATCCGCAAGGGTCAGAAATTTGCTTCCGGCAATCCGATTACCGCACATGATGCTGCTTTTTCGCTGCAACGCGCGGTGAAGCTCGATCAGAGTCCTGTTTTCATTCTCAGCCAGTTCGGCCTGACCAAAGACAATGTGGATGAGAAAGTCTTTGCCAAAGATGATGACACGCTGATTTTCACCTCGGAAAAAGCCTTTGCACCAAGCTTTGTTTATAACTGTCTGACTGCCACAGTCGGCTCTGTTGTTGACAGCAAGCTGCTCAAAGAACATGCCAAGCCGGTCACACCGACTGCGGATTCCAATGCAGATAATGATTTCGGCCATGAATGGCTGAAGCGTAATTATGCAGGCTCCGGCGCTTATGCAATCAAGGACTGGCGTCCGAATGAAATCATTATGATGGAGCGCAATGAGTCTTATGATGGTGAGAAACCGCCGCTCAAGCGCATTATCTATCGCTATGTGAAGGAAAGCGCGTCGCAGCGAATTATGCTGGATGCCGGTGATATTGACATTGCCCGCAATCTGGAACCGGGTGATCTTGAAGCCATCTCCAAAGATGAGCGCTTCCACACCGCCAGCGCGCCGAAAGGTACCATCTATTATTTCAGTCTCAACCAGCAGAACGAGACATTATCCAAACCGGAGGTTCGTCAGGCTGTAAAATATCTGGTGGATTACAGCGCTATTCAGTCCACCCTGATTAAAGGTATCGGCACGATCCATCAAAACTTCCTGCCAGCAGGTATGCTTGGTTCAACGGACGAAAACCCGTTCAGCCTTAATGTTGAAAAAGCCAAGGAACTGCTGGAAAAAGCCGGTCTGAAAGACGGTTTCACTATTACCATGGATGTACGCAACACACAGCCGGTCACCGGTATTGCAGAATCCATTCAGCAGACTTTTGCCAAAGCCAATATCAAACTGGAAATCATTCCGGGCGACGGCAAACAGACACTTACCAAATATCGCGCACGTAAGCATGATATTTATATCGGCCAGTGGGGCATCGATTACTGGGATCCGCATACCAATGCCGATACATTCGTGACCAATCTGGACAATAGCGACAATGCGGTTTCAAAAACCAGTGCATGGCGCAATTCATGGGAAATCCCTGAACTGACCCAGAAAACGCTGGCCGCTGTCATGGAAAAAGATGCAGACAAGCGCGCACAGCAATATCTGGATCTTCAGAAAGAGTTCCGCGATACCAGCCCGTTCACCATGATCTATCAGCTGAACGAAGTGGCGGTTGTGTCCAACAAGGTGAAAGATTTCATCATTTCACCGGATACCAACTATGTGCTGAAAGCCTCAAAAGAATAGCCAACAGAAACGGCCGCAGACTTATATCTGCGGCCGTTCTCATATCCTGTTGCTAAGAGGTTGCCTTTTAGCGCACAACCAGAATAGCCGTTTTGGTATGTGTCAGCACTTCACTGGTCTGGCTGCCCAGCAACAAGCGGCCGATACCGCGGCGGCCATGGGATGTCATTACAATCAGATCAACATCACTGTGCTGGCTGAAATCGATAATCGCCTCGGCAGGCCAGCGCTCATCAATATGTTTCAGCGTGGCAGTAATACCGGCTTTCGTAGCCGCCTCACCGGCTGCTTTGAGAATATCCTGCGCCTGTCGCGCCTGATTTTCATTATAGATTTCGATATCTTTCGGACTGGCAATCCAGCCTGCGCTGCTGGCAGTTGCCATCATCGGAAACGGCTCGGTCACAGTCAGAATAGTCACTTTGCTTCCAAGTTTAGAGGCCAGTTGCAGCCCCTGTTCCAGACCTTTTTGTGCAAGCTCAGATCCGTCCGTAGCAATCAAAATATGCTTATACATTATGCTGTCCCTGCCCCGTTAAATGACCTGTCTTCAGTGAAGCCGGAGCCAAAGCATCAGTAAACCTCACGCTGAAGCAGATTTTATCTTAAAACGCATAATACCATGTGTGAAGCCGGATTCCGCACATAGAGATCAACAAAATAGCGCAAAACGGCAGAGATCCAAGAATTACCGGCAATTACAACTTAAAATAATAAAATATTGTGATACCATCATTTCAGTAACATGGTAAAATTATCATGTTACTTCAAAGATAATAACTTTGAAGAAGGTAGACTTTATTCCGGAAAGGTACTCAAACGCTGCAGGAGAAATAAAATGAAACTTATTTCTAGAATTTACGATCATTACGGCTCTGCAAAACAGGTCGTGCATAATCTTGAGGCTGCAGGCTTTCCTCACTCTGACATTGTCATTGTCAGCCGCAAATTTGCGGAAGAAGATACAACCATGTGCGATGAAATCGTCAACTATGCCGGTATCGGCACTGTGATTGGCGGTATTGCCGGTTTGATTACAGGTTTCGGCTTGATCGCGGTGCCGGTTGTCGGCTCTGCGGCTTTAACTGCCGGCTGGCTGGTTGCCGCTTCAATCGGTATGCTGACCGGCGCGGCCATAGGCGGCATTATCGGCAGTGTTATCAGCTCCTTTGCCTCCCACGGCATCAGCAAGGAAGATGCCCGCCTGTGCATTGAAGCTTCCAAGCTCGGCAATACGATTGTCAGCCTGCGCCTGAAAGGCGGAGCCGGAAACCTCACTGAAACACAGGTCAGCCAGATTATGGATGTTCAGGGGGCAATGACAGTCGACCAGTTCCGCGACCGTATCCAGCAACAGCGCAATGCGAAAAATGCGGGTTCCTATACAGGAAAACCGGTTCACCGCACGTGAACTGACAGCGCGACTATGCTGGCTGAGCTTGACGTGATGCCGGTATAACCGGCATCAGATAATGAATAGGCTATCCTTTTTTATGGAAAGCCTCCGGCAAGCTCATCGCATTTTTCTGGCTCGTAAACAGCACGGTCGGATCAATACGCCCGACACCACGATAAGGGCTGGTATGGATCGCCAAAATCCACATACTCATTGTTGCAGTCACAATATAAATGGCGAGCGCTTTGCGCCCTGCTTTCGGCCGATCCGCATGAACAGAAGCTATAACGACCAGAGTCAAAACGGTCAGGAAAAATACCAGATACCACTTGTAATGATTGACAGAGCTTGATCCCAACGCAAGGCGCGCATTGCGGGCATCCTGCATTTCATCAAAATCCCGCACCATCTGCGACATCAAAGCCCCCGGTATATCGCCGCGTGCAAGGCTGATCATCGAGACACGGATATTCTGCAACGCCTCCTCAACCGCGCGGGCGGGCTGAGTGTTGTAGCCTTTATGCCATTCCTCAGAAATCACTGTCACACGGTAAACTGTGAGCGCCTTGAGCAAAACCGGATCATTCAGAGCCTCCGGCCGCGCCATACCGATCAGACGGGTGATAGATGAGCGTTCTTCGCTAGCGGCCTGATCTGCACGGCCATTCACCGTCCAGATATCAGCAGCGACAAAGCCCAGCGCCAAAGCCCATGCCGTTGCAATTGTACCGACAAATGCTGCGATCGGCAGCGTCAGAATATCTTTCGATGCCTGTCTTGCGAAAATGCGCAGAAACACCAGTCCGACTGCATAGAAAATGATGCCACAAACACAAAACAGCAAGAACATCAAAGCTGGTGATATACCGAACAAATGGTGCATTCTGCCCCCTCCGAGCAAATAACGCGCAAACTATATTTTAAAAAGTCCGGAGTGCTTTTGCGCTCTCTTCACTGTTTGCACAATATACTGCCGTACATTAAATAACAGTTCAATGCCAGAGCATGTCTCGCAAAGGTGGGGACTGATTTGAGTACCAAGCCATGCGTAAAAACAAAGAATATCTCATCCCTTTTTATCCGGCATAACCGGCTTGCTGACGCATATAATCTCGCGGAGAACTGCCGAGCATACGCTTGAACATTGTCGTATAGGCCGCAGCACTTTCATAACCGGTATCGAAGGCAACCGATGTAATCGGCTCACCGGAAGCAAGCTTTGGCAGTGATGCGAAAATACAGGCCTGCTGACGCCATGTCACAAAACTCACACCGGTCTGCGCACGGAACAGCCTTGTAAAAGAACGGCGGCTCATACCCATTTTCTCTGCCCAGCTGTCAATATCCGCAGCCGGATCAGGCGCTTTTAAAAATGCTTTGCACAATGCAGCCAGTGCCGGCTTTTCCGGAAACGGCAGTCCCAGCTCACGCACCGGCAGGCGCTTAATCTCATGGAGCAGCAGGTCAAAAAGCAAGCCACTGCGCTCATCATCCGCATCAGGTTTTTGCAGCTTCACTACCTCTGCGAGCAGGCTGCGCACCAGCTCATTAACCGACAACACGCAAGGATGACCGCTATGGTCATAGTCGCGCATATAGACCGATTGCATTTCAACACCGGAGAACATTTCAACCCGATGCTCGATACCGCGCGGAATAAGCAAAGCATGATCCGGCGGGATCATCCAGCGCCCGCGCTCAGTTACAACCAGTGCAACGCCTGAACGCGCATAAAGAAACTGCGTTCGGGAATGGCGGTGCATCGGGATCAGCAAGCCGCCCGGATATTGTCTGGCAAGGGCTACAACCGGATCAGCGGCATGTTCGATCAGATGAAAACCCTGCGAAATCAGTGTATTTATATCATCAGGACTATTTAAATGCATGATTTGGCCCAGTTAAGAAACTTTACGTCCTTAGCACGAAAGCAGGCCAGAGAAAAGCGGACTAAGCAGAATGCTGCCAGTCAGAGAAAAATCAAAAAGCGGCATCCGGTCAGATAAGGTACAGAGCATCATCTTTATCCGGCGCTGAACGCTACATGAAATATTGACCTCTGACTTACAGAAAGAATGCATATATCCGGCTGACGCCGGACAGCGCGTGACTTCAAAAAAAGGCATAACATATCCGGAGCACTTGCAATGACGACCGTGACCAGCCAGTCACCAAAAATAACTGAAGCCACAACTGTTTCACTGATTGTGGTTGTCAGCTTCTGCCACATGTTCAACGATATTATGCAATCGCTGCTGTCAGCGATCTATCCGTTGATTAAAACCAATTATAATCTGGATTTCCGTCAGATCGGCTTCCTGACCATGACCTTCCAGATCACGGCCTCCCTTCTGCAACCGGTCATCGGCATTATCACCGATCGCTGGCCGATGCCTTATTCTCTGCCACTCTCCAGTGTCAGCACATTCACCGGTCTTTTGCTGCTCGCCAATGCCGACAGCTATACGGTACTGCTGATCGGCTCCAGCCTGATCGGTCTGGGATCGGCGATCTTTCATCCAGAGGCTTCACGTGTGGCGCGTATTGCCTCCGGTGGTCGCCACGGCTTTGCTCAGTCCCTGTTTCAGGTCGGCGGCAATTTCGGCTCCGCACTCGGCCCTCTGCTTGCCGCTTTCATCATTCTGCCAAATGGTCAGTCGAGCGTTGCATGGCTGGCAATCATTGCGGTTTTCGGCTTTATCGCGCTCACCCGCGTCAGCCGCTGGTATGCTGAAAAACAGCGTCAGAGCAAAAACAAACCTGCTGCAGACCGCACTCTGCCGCTGCCGCAGGGACGCGTGATGTTCGCCATTCTGGTTCTGGTGCTGCTCACCACGACCAAGAATGTGTATATGGCCAGTATTTCCAGCTATTTCACCTTCTTCGTCATCGAGAAATTCGATGTCACGGTACAAAATGCCCAGCTGATGCTGTTCCTGTTCCTCGGTGCATCGGCAGCCGGTGTTTTCATCGGTGGCCCGATCGGTGACAGAATGGGCGCCCGTTTCGTCATCTGGTTCTCGATCCTCGGCGTTATTCCTTTCGCCCTAATGATGCCTTATGCCAACCTGTTCTGGACCTGTGTTCTGGCCGTTGTCATCGGTATTATCTTCTCCTCGGCATTCTCCGCAATTGTGGTCTTTGCACAGGAGCTGGTACCGGGACGTGTCGGCATGATCGCCGGTGTATTCTTCGGCTTCGCATTCGGTGCGGGCGGTATCGGGGCTGCATTGCTTGGCGATTTCGCCGACAGCCACGGCATTGAATATGTCTACTGGCTGTGTTCATTCCTGCCACTGCTCGGCGTGCTGACAATCTTGCTGCCGCGCCTGCCGAAAAAAATGGCCGCATAATCGGCCTAGAAAAGAGAACGGGGAAGACCTTGCGGTCTTCCCCGTTTTTTTTATCTCAATCATTATTCCGGAGCACACTTTTCCGTCGGGACCTAATCGCCGGAAAAGCAAAAACGGGAACCG
Source organism: Pseudochrobactrum sp. XF203 (assembly GCF_020341615.1). Taxonomy (NCBI): domain Bacteria; kingdom Pseudomonadati; phylum Pseudomonadota; class Alphaproteobacteria; order Hyphomicrobiales; family Brucellaceae; genus Pseudochrobactrum; species Pseudochrobactrum sp. XF203. The sequence continues at coordinate 1,832,590 of NZ_CP084392.1, forward strand.
CCGCCTGCTCCTGAACAAAGACCGGATATTATTTTTTGATGCTTTCCAGCAGCTCGTCATAGGCCTTGCAGGCTTCATTCATATCAGTGGTACCCTGATATTTGGTCTGCATTTCCTGCGACTTTGTCATAATTTCCTGAGCGCGGCTCGGATCTTTCGTCAACACTTCCTGAATTGCAGCAGTTAAGTCTGTTGCTTTCTTGGTCAGTTCTTCCTGCGTGCAGGCAGATGCTGCGGAACTTGCAGCAGCAGAGATGAGCAGTGCAGAAAAGGATGCAGCAACCAGTGTTTTGAATTTCATAGAAGTATCTCTCTTTATGATCTGTCGATAAACGAGCAATATTTTATGCACCGGCAGCTTATGTTGGTGTTTTTATCTTTCAAAATAACAAATTATTTTCAGTTAAAACAAAAACCACCTGCCAGTGACAATATTTCCATTTCTGCCGAAAATGGATTATAGAAAGCAACAGGACTATGGGGGGAGCAATATGTTGCGAGTGGTGTTTTTGTCTGTTGCGGTACTGGGTATGACGACGAATGTCTGGGCACAGCCCATAGATACATACTGGGCACGCTTGAGCAAACAGGATCATTACAACTCATCAGGCGTGGCGCTGAACTCCGCAGCCACGATTATCCGTCAGGATCGCGCCAATTTTTACATTTTTGGCAAAATGGATCCGGAAGATGAATCCGACGTGTTTTTCAACGACAAGGCGAACCGCGCAAAGCTGGAGAAAATGCTTTCCGAAGGCTCACTTTCCGACCGCGACCGCGCAATTATTGAAAACGGCACACCGCTGATACGCGTGGATATTCATCCTGAACATGTCGAAGTCACTGTCGCGCAGGACTAGAGCGTGTCGCGTTTAATTGCACGCGCCCTAAACAGATTTCAGGTCTTTCCAGAAATAGATCGTACCGGTCAAAGTGCCGAAAGGATCGAGAGCGAAATCCGGCACCTCGCCGACCCGCTTAAAGCCCAGCCGCTCATAGACTGACACTGCAAGACTGTCGCTTGCCGTATCAAGCATCAGATGTGTGCGGCCATGCTGCAATGCCAGAGCTTCCGCAGCCTGCATCAGCAATGTTGCCACACCACGCCCGCGACAGGAGACAGAGGTCATCAGCTTGCTGATCTCCGCACGATGCGGCTGGTTCGCGGTCTGCACCAGAACCAGACTGACTGTACCGGCAAGCTTCTCACCGTCAAAAGCACCGAGAATAATCCTCTCTCCGCTCTGCGCAGAGCTCATCGCACCCTGCCAGAATGCCTCTGCCGTTTCCGGCTCAAGAGGATGCATGAAGCTGACAGAGCCGCCGCTGGCGACTGTTTCAACCAGAAGATCGCGCAGCTGTGCGATATGTATATTATCATAAGGCAGAGGTTTAATTTCGAAGCCAGTCATAACCATCAGCTTTCACAAGAATGAAAATCCGCATAAATTATTTTGAGCGTGTTCCTGCTGTAAACAGCATAAATTACTAGCTTTAAAAAAAGCAATAAATATTTGAATTATCTAATTTAAAACAGAGCCAATATGCTCTCAAAATAAAAAAGCAATTTAAAAAACTTGCCCTCATAATCGGGCAAACTTGCTGGTCATAATTAGGAAAGCTGCTTAAGAGCAACCTTAGCAATGGTCTGGGGGCTGATGTGTATCAAATTCTTTTAAAAGCAACATTCGTGACTGCCATGGTCGTCGCGTTGAGCCAGATATTTTCATTCAGCATCCGTTATGCATCCGGCCAGCCCTTCACTGCTTTTGTTTTTCTGATGAATTCAATCATGCCTGTACTGACCGGCTTTCCGATCAGCATGTATATTTTCATACAAAATGCCAAACTGAAGAAGACATCAGACGAGCTGACTGAGGCTAACAGGCTGTTGCAGATACGCGCCGACACCGACAGCATGACCGGTCTTCTGAACAGAAACGCTTTTCTCGAGCAGGTCAAACACGCCAACAAAAACTGCACGCAAGCAGCATTGCTGGTGATAGACGCCGATAATTTTAAAAACATCAATGATCTTTACGGTCATCACGCCGGTGACAAAGCTCTGACTGCAATTGTCAACGCGCTCCGCTCGCCATTGCGGGTGGATGACCTTATCGGCCGTATCGGTGGTGAAGAATTTGCCGTATTCCTCAGCAATACCGATATGGCTGAGGCGCAGAATATTGCTGAGCAATTACGCAAGAGCGTTGAGGCAATCAATTTCATGCCCCTGCCGGATCAGCCTTATCCGCTGACAATCAGCATCGGCATCGCCCTTTCCTCCGGCATTGTGACCACCGCACAGCTCATCCGCATGGCAGATCAAAGCCTGTATCAGGCAAAAGCAAACGGCCGTAATCAGGTGGTACTCAACCAGCAAAGCCTCGGCCAAAACCGCAACACCACCGGTTAAGACGATTATTAGCGCACGGACATATCAAGCCACAAAAAAGACCGTTCGCAATGTCTGCAGAACGGTCTTTTTCGTTTGAGTGCTAGTGAAAGTGCTTATTCAAGCCCGAGAAACTGAAACGGTTCTGTTTCCTTAAACTGCTCATTCACATTGCCGGCAAAGACATTGGTCTGATTTTCACCCAGATCGAGCTTTTTGACCTTACCGGTCTCAGCGGAGAAATCCATGCCTTTCAGATCGACCCAGAATGTATTGGGTGTGAGTGCAGACTCAAAGAAATAGAGTTTGCGCTTCTGATCGGCCACAGTTCTCCAGCGTGTAGAAGAGATATTCGGCTGATCCGGTGTGGTAATACCATATGGCACCGACACATTGCGAATAACGCCAAACACACTTGCCAGCGCCACATCCGGATTTTCGCTCTTCGGAATGGCATTAATATAGAATGATGCGCGGGCAAAACGGTCTGCGGCACGATTGGTGCCCGGCAGCATGACTGTGCCGCCGATCTGCTGCCAATAGCTGTTCAGTGCCAACTGCTGGTCAAAAGTCGGGGAATTCGTCATGACCTGATATTTACGGTTGTGATGAATAACCTGCTTGCCGTCGATATATTCGATAATTGCGCTGTCACCGCTCGCATCGGAAATGGCCAGATGCAGCGTTGCCAGTCTGCTTTCACCCGGAACCTTATCGGTAACAATCGTATAAGGCTCGGTCTTCAGCGCGGCGACGGCCTCTTCCACCGTTGCATAATTATCAAGCACATATTGCGCCCATGCCGCAATTGTCAGGCCGGGCTTATCTTTTGTGAATTCCGGATATTCGGACTCTACCAGCCACAAAACGCTGGCAGAAAGCCCAACTTCATTCATACCGTCTGTGGTTGCAATATCATAACCCGAAGCGATGACGCTGCCATATTTCGATATCCACTCAATCGAGTTTTCACCGGCCTCGCCATTCCGCTTCATGCCCTTCGGAAACAGCCAGAGATTGGTCGCCACATCCACTTTCCAGTCCATGGAACGAGCCGTAATCACATCATCATTTGCGCCCTGATAGACGACACGCGTGCAGGCTTCCGCAATCAGCGGCGAAGCGAATAAGGACAATGCAACTGTTTTAGCCACAAGCGCGGAACGAACCGCTTTACGGTGCAGAAACATCAGAAAACCCCGCTTTTTGAATAAGATCAGAACCGCATGGACAGGCCGAGAACCGGACCGTGCTGCACGACATCCCATTTAAAGGTGTGGCCGGTAAAATCGTCACCCTGATAATCCTGCGACAGAACGCGGTAGCCAATGCGCAGATTGGTCGGGCGGTCAAACAGGAAAGTCCGGTAGCCGAGATAGGCCTGTGCATTCACGCTGAGTTTGGAACCGACACCGAAACCGCCGATATCAGCCTCACCGGACAGGTTCCAGCGCTCGTTCAGATCAGTTTTCAGACGCACACCGATAAACGGGTCTGTCCATTCTGCTTTTTTGGTGACACTGAATCTTCCGACAGCAAGATCAGCTTTGATCTTTGTCCAGCGTACACCCACTGTCGGCTCGACTGTAAAACGCTGCGGATCGTTGAAAACGGTTACGCCGCCCAGTTCCTGCTCATAAACGCGATAGAATGCACCACCGGCAATCGAGGTTGTCTTCACATTCAGAGCCAGCTCATTGGCGAACAGGTTTTCATCCTGTGTGGTGGAAACATATTGACCGTCGATATAAAAACCCAGCGGGCCTTTAACAATCTCAACATTTCCCATCACCGCCATATCAAGATTATCAAAAATCTCGGAGAACGGGATATTCACATCCGTATGAATACCGGCCAGAGCAGATTTACCTTTGAGCGAAGCACCCCAGACATAAGGACTGACGATAATCTTCCAGCCATCTTCGGCAATATATTGCGGCTGAGCCACATCGGCAGCCATTGCGTTACACATCATAGCCAGACCGGAAAACGCTGAAGTCGTGAGAAGTGCAATATTACGCATAAGCAGGCATGCCCCTTGCCGATAAATTAAGAATCTATTGAGAAAATAGATGATTATGGCAGCGGGTCAACTTCCGTCCGAAGTATTCAGCCGGCATTTCCAATAATTAACATATAAGACAAAAATAAATTGAATAGGCGGATTAAAAAAGCTGCAACAGCAAGCAATGTTCAAACGGTTTTTATTTCCAGATCATAGACCAGCACACCACCTGTACCGCCCTGCGCCGCAGCTACAATTTTCGCGCCGGTTTTCTGATGTTCAGGATCAGCAAGATAGGCATCACGGGACGCAGCATCAGCAAAATCCACGATAAAACCTTCCGAATAGTCTTTATCCATGCCGGTTTCAGGGCTGACACTCTTACCAAGATGCACGGCGAGGAGCCCTTTTAAGCGAAATTTTAATGCCGCGATTTCTGCAAAAATCGCATCCTTCTCAGCCTGTGAAACCGATGCTTTAAAGTGAATGAAAACACAGTGACGGATCATAAGGGCTCCTAGAGCATTTCACAGTCAAGTTGGATCAACTTGACGCCCGTGATAATGCGACCAAATAAAGAAACTAGAGCGAGCGCTATGATCCAATCTGGACGTAAGCCGCTCTAGAGCGTATCCCGAAAAGTGTGAAGCGGTTTTCGGATAAGATACGCGTAAAACAAAAAAGACAGAGCATTTCTATGATTCAATATAAATCAGAAATGCTCTAGTGAATTTGTGTGCGTGCACGCGGACGGAAATCATTGCGCTCATCGGCAAAAATCGCGGCAGGCAATGGCGGCAAACCACGGATAATATCCGCCGCTTTTTCTCCCACCATAATTGTTGGCGCATTGGTATTGCAGGACGGCACGCGTGGCATCACCGAACTGTCACAGACACGCAGTCCCTCCAGCCCATGAACTTTAAGATCAAGACCGACAACTGCATCTTCACCCGTTCCCATTTTGCAGGTGCCTACCGGATGATGATCGGTTTTCGCATTGGCACAACCATAATCAAACAAGTCCTGATCGCTCACCACCTGCTTACCCGGTAGTTTTTCCGCCAGAATAAAAGGCTTCAAAGCCGCCTGATTGAAAATTTCGCGCGCGATTTTCAATCCCTCAATCGACATTTTAACATCATGGGGATCAGACCAGTAATTCGGGTCAATCAGCGGCGCAGCCGCCGGATCAGCCGAGCGCAACCGCACCGTGCCGCGTGAACGCGGATGCAGATAGGCGGAATTAAGCGTGACACCGGCATTTTTAAGTTTTGCAACACCGGCTTCGATACCGGAACCAAGGCCAAGATGAAACTGAATATCCGGTGAACGCGCCTGTGGGTCTGCATACCAGAAACCGCCGGTCTCGAACAGGCTGGATGCGACAGGCCCTGAGCGGAACAACACATATTCCAGCCCTGCCCACAATGTGCGATGCAGCTTGGCAACATTGTCATAGGTATGATCGCCTGTGCATTCTGAAATCACAAACAGGTCAAGATGATCCTGCATATTGGACCCCACACCGGCCAGATCATGCTGAACTGACACACCAACAGATTTCAGATGATCCGCAGGGCCGATACCCGATTGCAACAATAATTTCGGTGAGCCGATAGCGCCGGAGCACACCAGCACTTCGCGCTCGGCACGGATAATCTCTGTGCCTTTTGCTGTGGCAATCTCCACACCAACTGCCCGAGATCCTTCCAGAACAATGCGCGTTACGGCAGCACCGAGCCGGATTGTCAGGTTCTTGCGGTTTTTCACCGGCTCAAGATAAGCAAGAGCTGCCGAAGAGCGACGGCGGTTACGTTGTGTCAGCTGATAGAACCCGACACCGGCCTGTGTCTTACCGTTAAAATCATGATTATAAGGAATACCAAGCTCCTGCCCCGCGCGGATATAAGCATCGCAAATCGGCAAGGCAGAAACCGGCATCGACACACCAAGCGGCCCGCCATAGGCATGATAGTCATCAGCAAAACGCTGATTATCCTCAGCACGTTTGAAATATGGCAGAACCTCGCGATAGCTCCAGCCTTTGCAACCGTCTTCTTCAGCCCAGAGATCATAATCCGCCGCATTACCGCGTGTATAAAGCTGGGCATTAATCGTCGAACCGCCGCCGATGACTTTAGCCTGCGTATAGCGCAGCACCCGCCCCTTCATATGTTTTTGCGGAACAGTCTGCCAGCCCCAGCTGGCAACACCTTTGGTCATCTTGGCAAAGCCTGCAGGCATATGAAACAACGGATTGCGATCACTGCCACCGGCTTCCAGCAGCAAAACTTTAACATCAGAATCTTCTGACAAGCGATTTGCCAGAACACAACCGGCAGGCCCCGCACCGGTGATAATATAATCATAATGCATGGTTCTGATCCTTAAATCAGGTCATTTCAGAAATGCACGTCAGAAGCGCGCAATTGACAGGCCGCCATCCGCAGCAATCACTGTTCCCGTGGCAAAATGCATGGCACCGGAAGCAAGACCGGCACAAATCGCTCCGATATCCGCCGCCTCTCCCCAACGTCCGGCAGGCACCAGTCCTTCAGCAATCAGAGCATCATATTTTTCTGAGACTTTTGCAGTCATATCTGTGCGGATAATGCCGGGACGAACCTCAAAAACCGCAATACCACTCTTAGCAAGCCGTAATGCCAGCCCCTGACTGAAAGCCGACAGACCTGCCTTGCTGACACAATAATCCAGCCGCTCGGGTGAACTGGCAGATGCGGAAACCGAGGTAATATTAATGATTGTACGGGGTTTCTGACTGTGCTTCACCGCCAACATTGAGCGGACAACAGCCTGCGTAAAAAAGATTGTACCCCGCAGATTAACATTCATAACCGCGTCAAAATTTTCCGGACGCAACTCCAGAAAATCCCCGCGAATAACAGAGCCGATACCCGCATTATTCACAAGGCAATCAATTGTGCCAAAGCGCTGAAATATAGCATCAACTGTTGTTTGATGCCCGTCGATATCGGATAAATCCGATTGCCAGTAATGCGCATCGGCACCCAGTGCACCGAGTTCCGCGAGTACAGGATCGTCAGCCTGAACGGCCTCTATTCCGCTGACCGCTATATCAAATCCCGACTGCGCAAGCGCTTTGGCAGTCGCGAAGCCAATACCGCGACGGCCGCCGGTAATCAAAGCAACAGGACGCTGTGCATCTGTCATGACTGCAAATCCTTTGCAGAAATATGTGCGGCCACCCGCAATGCCTGCGCAGCAATTGTGAGTGCAGGATTAACCGCCGCAGATGTCGGCAAAAAAGATGCATCAACCACAAACAGATTGGGATGGTCATAGGTACGGCAAAAAACATCCAGCGGTGCCTGTGCTGGATCATTCCCCATCCGCACCGTTCCGCATTGATGTGACGGTGTACGCTTGTCAAAAACACGGGACAAAACGAGCGGAAATCCAGCCGCCTTCAGCACTGTCTTCAGCTTTTTCACCAGATCAAGATGCGCCTGCCAGTTGGTACGCTGCCACTGCATGATGATGCGTTCGCCATCCACCATAATCCGGCTGTCCGGATGCGGAAGATCCTCGCTCATCGCGTAGAAATCGATGGCATGGGCGGAGAGTTTGTTCAGCATCCATAGCGGTACTTGCGGCAGGCTGGCTTTGAGAATCTGCCCGGAAACACGTCCCAGAAGCTGCACATTCCCTAAAGGTGCGCCACCCTGACCATCGGAAAGATAGAAGTCATTGAGGCCGAAAGTCTTTTGATAAACAGACGTGTTTTTATACCATGGCGACACGGCCAGAACCGCACTCGCATTATGATTCATGAAGTTACGGCCAACCTGTCCTGAGGAATTGGCCAATCCCTGAACGTGCTGCGCATTGGCTGAGCGCAGCAGCAAAGCGGCAGATTGCACTGCCCCCGCAGACAGGATCACCAGTTTCGGTGTCAGGCGATGCTCAGTGCCGTCTTTCACATAGCAGACACTCTCAATATGCCTGCCGTCAGCCGCCGTGTTCAGTTTTGTAACCCGTGCCCCCGTTTGTAAGCGGATATTGGAATGCTGCAAAGCTTTGGCCAGCGCAGTCGTTTCGGCATCCATTTTACCGTCATCGCAATTGGGATGCGCATCCCACGGCGTTTTCGCCTTGCGCAACCAACGCTCCACATCCACACCCAGCGGCAGTGAAAAAGGCTGCAAACCATTAGCCTTCAGCCGTGCCCTTACCTTGGCAATTGCTGGCTCTTCCGGCACAGGCGGAAAGGCATAAGGCCAAGAATGTTTCGGCTCAGTCGGATCATCACCCGCAGCGCCCCGCACCTGATAAAGCTGCTCGGCCTCGCAATACCACGGCTCAAGCTCTTCATAGGCGAACGGCCATGCAGGAGACACGCCCTCCCTGTGTTGCATCTCCTCAAAATCCTCGGCACGGTAACGCAACAGCACCGCACCATAGAATTTTGAATTGCCGCCGACATTGTAATAATTACCGGGATTAAAAGCTGTATATCCGTCTGCACGGGCGCTTTTCTCATACCAAAACTCGTCGGGCCGGAAAAAGCCGCGCTGAAAAATTGCAGCCTGATCGCGATTTTCCGGTCTGTCCGGCAAATGCCCGCCAGCCTCAAGGATCAGAATATCAGCGCCGCTCGCCGCCAGCCCCGAAGCGATTGTTGCCCCGCCGATGCCTGAACCGATAATGACAATATCCGGCTGCCTGGATGAAGAAATACCCATGCACTTATCTCACGCAATACGCTGTTGCGTTTGCGGATCAAAGAACACGGCTTTATCCAGATTAAAGGCCAGCCGCGCGGTCTGCCCTGCATGGATATGCGCATCTGCCCGCAATCGCGCTACCACTTCCTTACCACCGAGCTTGGTCACCGCAAAAGTGTCCGATCCTGCCGGTTCGACAACTTCAATATGGCAGTCACCTTCCGCGATTGTGCCCGCATTGCGGTCTGTACCGTCAGGATCAGTCAGCGCCTCAGGACGGATACCGAAGACCACTTGTTTACCGGCATAGGCATCCAGTTCCTTCTGTCTCGCAGGCACCGGCAGTTTCAGCGGATCGCTATCTGGTCGCTCAAGTGAAATCTGCAGCCCCTGCGCACTGTTTTCTACGGTTGCTGTCAGCAAATTCATGGCTGGGGAGCCCATAAAATCCGCTACGAACATATTGACCGGGCTGTTATAAATTTCTGCCGGAGTGCCGAATTGCTGCAGAATCCCGTCTTTGAGAACGGCAATTTTTGTTGCCAGTGTCATCGCTTCAATCTGGTCATGGGTCACATAAACGATTGTGGTTTTCATACGCTGATGCAGACGTTTGATCTCGGTGCGCATATCCACACGCAGCTTGGCATCAAGATTGGATAATGGCTCATCAAACAGAAAGACCTGCGGATTGCGCACCAGCGCCCGCCCCATTGCCACACGCTGGCGCTGACCGCCGGAGAGCTGGCTGGGTTTGCGATCCAGTAAATGCCCGATCTGCAGCATTTCCGATACGTCGCGGATGGCTTTTTCACGTTCATCTTTCGGAACGCCGCGCACTTCCATGCCGAATGCGATATTTCCGGCAACCGTCATATTCGGATAAAGCGCATAGGACTGAAATACCATGGCAATATCACGTTTGGACGGCGGCAGATCAGCGACAGCTTGACCATTAATAGCAATATCACCTGCGCTGATCGGCTCCAGTCCGGCAATCGTGTTGAGCAAAGTGGATTTTCCGCAGCCGGATGGCCCGACAAGCACCAGAAAACCGCCCTCCTCAACCTCAAGACTGATATCCTTGAGAATTTCTACAGCCCCGTATGACTTGCGAAGGTTTGTGATTTTAAGAAATGACATGAATTATCCCTTCACAGCACCGGACATCAGACCGCGTACAAAATAGCGACCGGAAACGATGTAAACGATCAGCGTTGGCAGCGCCGCGAGGATCGCCGCTGCAAAATGAACATTATATTCCTTCACCCCCGTTGAGGATGAGACGAGATTATTCAGCGCCACCGTCATCGGCGTGGATGACGCACCGGAAAATGACGCACCGAACAGAAAGTCATTCCAGATATTCGTGAACTGCCAGATCACCGAAACCACGATAATCGGCCCTGAAGACGGCAGCAGAATACGCCGGAAAATCTGCATGAAACTTGCCCCGTCGATCTGGGCCGCACGCACCAGTTCTGTCGGAAATGCTTCGTAATAATTCCGGAAATACAGCGTTGTGAAGCCAAGACCATAGATGACATGCACCATGATAAGCCCCCAGATTGAACCGGAGAGCCCCAGCATTCCGAGAATACGCGCCATTGGGATCAGCACAATCTGAAACGGAATGAAGCAGGACAAAAGCAGTAATCCGAAGAAAATATTCGAACCACGAAAACTCCATTTGGTCAGCACATAACCGTTGAGCGCACCGACAATGGTGGAAATCGCAACAGCAGGCACCACCATCAGAATGGAGTTGATGAAGAACGGCTTCACGCCGGTTGGCTGCACACCGATCTGCGCTGTAGACCATGCAGACAGCCACGGCTCGATCGTCCAGCTTTGCGGCAGATTGAGCATGCCGCCCTGCCGGATTTCCTCCAGCGGCTTGAAAGAATTGACCACCATCACATAAAGCGGCAGCAGATAATAAACAGCGAAGATCAGCAGCAGCGTATAGATCAGCGCCCGTGTCAGCCTTTTATGCGAGATTGCATTTTGCGGATTGTCAGAACCACTCATCAGCGCTTCCCTCCGCGAATTTCTGCATAAAGATACGGGATGATGATCGAGAAAATCATCGCCAGCATAATAATCGCCGATGAAGCACCGATCCCCATCTGATTGCGGGTAAATGTATAGGAATACATAAAGGTTGCCGGCACTTCGGTTGCCTGTCCGGGGCCGCCGCCGGTCAAAGCAACAACAAGATCATAGGCCTTGATCGCCAGATGCGCGAGCACCACAAAAGCCGACAGGAAGACCGGTCGCATCATCGGGATAATAATCCGGCGATAGGTCGTGAATGTCGATGCGCCGTCTATCTGCGCGGCCTTGATGATTTCATTATCCACGCCGCGCAAACCGGCCAGAAACATCGCCATAATAAAACCGGAAGACTGCCAGACAGCTGCAATCACCACACAGTAAATCGCGTAATTACGATCTTTAATCCAGTTGAAGTGAAAGCTCTCCCAGCCCCATACCTGCATCGTATGTTCAAGCCCGATACCCGGATCGAGAAACCACTTCCATGCCGTGCCGGTTACAATGAAAGACAGCGCCATCGGATAAAGATAAATCGGGCGCAGAAAACCTTCGCCGCGTATCTTCTGATCCAGCATAATCGCCAGAAACAGCCCGATTACCGAGCAGATAATGATATAAAGCGACGCAAAAATCGCCAGATTGGAAATTGCCCGCCACCAGTGCGGCAGCGCCCAGAGCTTGGAATAATTCTCCAATCCTACGAAATTATAGGATGGCAGCATCTTACTGTCTGTCAGCGACAGAAGCCCCGTATAGGCAATGAAGCCATACACAAAAATCAGGATAATAAAAAAGCTCGGAGCCAAGACAAGTTTTGGCAACAGCTCCTGCAACCAGCTGCGGCTATTCATGGTCAATCACCACACTTGGCACATATCCGGCCAGACAACCGGACAGGCGCTTAAAAAAATTCAATTTCAAATGCTGTCAATAAATGACCGGTCACAATCGGTGCCGGATCACAGAGGCTGCGCAAAGGCAGCCTCCGGTTTTGCAATCAGTTTACTGAGCGGCAGCAACGGCTGCCACAAGCTCTTTCACAGCTTCTTCCGAAGTCAGTTCACCGTTAAATTCGCGGGTTACAACGTCGTAAATCGCATTTTTAACAGCGGCAGGATTGGCATAGCCATGCGCCATGGAACCGAGCATTGTGCCCTTCTCACTGGCTTCCTTCACATCGGCGATTGCCTTTTTACCGCAGGCATCAAAGGCGGTATCCGGTACATCGGTACGTGCCGGTGCCGAGCCTTTAACGACATTGAAAGCGGACTGGAATGTCGGGCTTTCAATCGCGGAAGCCATTTGCAGCTGCGCCGGAACTTTGTCTTCCGCAACTTTGAACATCGCAAACATATCGGAGTTGAAAGTTACAGCGCCCTGTGTCTCTGGATAACGCATACAGACGAAATCCTCACCCGGTTTCTTACCGGCTTTGACAAATTCGCCCTTTGCCCAGTCGCCCATAAATTGCAGACCGGCCTTCCCCTCAATCACCATCGCTGATGCCAGATTCCAGTCACGACCGGAGAAATTGTCGTCCACATAAGAGCGCAGCTTGGTCATACGATCGAAAGCCTGTTTCATCGTATCACTGCCAAGGGCTTCCGGATCGAGATCAATAAAGGCTTTTTTGTAGAAATCCGTGCCGAATGACAGCACCACGGCATCAAAAATCGTGCCGTCCTGCCATGGCTGGCCGCCATGAGCCACAGGGGTAATGCCCTGCTCTTTGAACTTGTCCAGCAGTGCAATCAGCTCATCCCAATTGGCCGGTTCTTTACCGCCTGCCTTGTCGAGTGCTGCTTTGTTGATCCACATCCAGTTGGTGGTGTGAACATTCACCGGAGCGGCAATCCAGTGACCGTCATATTTGGCAAATTCCTGCAACGGTGCGGGAATAACCTTTTCCCAGCCTTCTTTACCCGCGACTTCATCCAGATTGCCGAGTGCGCCTTCTTTTGCCCAGTCACGAATATCAAAACCGAGCATCTGCACGGCGGTCGGCGGATTGCCCGCGGTAACACGGGCACGCAGAACGGTCATCGCTTCTGTGCCGCCACCACCGGCAACCGGCATATCCGTCCAGACGATCCCTTTACCTTCGAGATCTTTCTTCAATACATCCAGAGCTGCCGCTTCGCCGCCGGCTGTCCACCAGTGCAGCACCTCTACATTCTCCGCAGCCTGAGCCGCACCTGCCATAAAACCTAAAGCCATTGCTGTTGTTGTCATAAACTTGCGCATCGTATTCCTCCCGTTTGCAAGTTGTCAGCAGCGGAATCCTCCCGCTTGGTCATTACCTGCTGTCCTCCCGAACAGCATAAATTTTCGGCTCGCAAGATTGATCGGGCTATTCTTTTACGACCAACCGTCAGGCGAAATAGGACGTTACAATTCTCCGTTCGTCAAGCAGTGTTCTGCAAAATTCAAATCGATTAAAATATTATTCTTCAGCCGCGCTCCCGCCACGCACCCAAAGCGTTTTTCGTGAGCCGATATGCATATTCAGAGTCTTTGTTTCCGTGTAATCTTCAACAGCATGGCGGCCAAGCTCTCTGCCCTGTCCGGATTGTTTATAGCCGCCAAACGGCAATTCCGATGCACCATCCATAAAAGTGTTCATCCAGATTGTACCGGATCGCACCTTGCGCCCCACAGTCAGACATGTGTCGAAATCACGGCTCCAGACACTGGCTGACAGGCCGTAATCTATGGAATTTGCAATATGAATTGCCTCTTCCGCAGTTTCAAATGTCAGTACAGACAAGACAGGGCCGAACACTTCCTCACGCGCCACGGCCATATCCGGCGTAACGCCCGACAGCAAAGTCAGCTCCATATATTGACCGCTGTCAAAATCCACGGTTCCGCCGCCGGCACTCACTGCTGCGCCATCCGCTTTGGCACCGGATATATAGGTTTTGATTTTCTCCAGATGCTGCTGACTGATAATGGCACCGACCTGCGTTTGCGGATCAAGCGGATCACCCAGCTTCACCTTTTTGGTAAGATCAATAATGCGGGAGATCACATCATCCGCGATATCTTTATGCAGAATCAGACGTGAACCCGCATTGCAGCACTCACCGGCATTGAAATAAGCTCCGAATACCGCAGCATCGATAAATGCATCCAGATCAGCATCAGGAAAGACAATTTGCGGGTTCTTACCGCCAAGCTCCAGCGACACTTTTTTCAGTGTCTGCGCTGCATTCGCCATAATCAGACGACCGACACCGGTTGAACCGGTGAAAGACACCATATCCACATCAGCATGTGTGCTCAGCAGTGCACCCGCACCGGCACCTGTACCGGTGATAATATTTACAACACCGGCAGGAACACCTGCTTCGGTCAGAATTTCACCGAGGATCAGTGTGGAAGCTGATGTCATTTCCGAAGGTTTGACCACACAGGAACATCCGGCAGCAAGAGCAAAAGGCAGCTTCTGGCTGATAATCAGAAACGGAAAATTCCACGGCGTAATCATCGACACAACGCCGATTGCCTCGCGCAACACAACGCCCAGCGTGCCGTCACCGAGCGTATTATAACTCTCACCATGCAAATCACGGGCAAGTGCCGCCGCATAGCGCCAGATATCAACAGCACCGGCAATCTCGCCCCGCACCTGACTGATCGGCTTTCCCGCCTCGACAGCATCCCAGAAACTCAGTTCTTCTGCACGTTTCTCAATCATATCCGCGATTTTCAACAGGATATTGGAGCGTTCGGCACCGGTTTTGCTGTGCCATATTCCTGTATCAAAGCTCTGTTTTGCAGCTGCAATCGCGCGTTCTGCATCAATATGACTGCCTTCAGGATAACGGCTCACCGGCACTCCGTGCCCCGGCGCAATGCGTTCCAGCATCCTGCCGGATGCTGCGGCCACCCATTCGCCAGCAATCAGCATTTTAAAATCACGAACAGCAATATCTGCCGGAGGCTTGGGCGCAATCAGAACGGCCATTACCATTCTCCTTTAAAATTTGCCGGACGTTTGCCGCTGAAAGCCGCAACTCCTTCTTTGAGATCACCGGTTTTGGCGGCCAGCATGGAACCAAGTGTTTCAACTGCTGCGCCATTATCCTCGCCATTGGCAACACCGATCATCAGCTTGGATATTTCAAGCGCCGCAGGTCCACGTGTCACAATACGTGCTGCATAGGCCTTGGCAGCCTCCAAAGCTGAGCCGCTTTCAACAACCTGATCCACCAGCCCCAATTTGCAGGCTTCTTCAGCAGTGAACATCTCGCCGCCCAGCACCATACGCCGGATAATCTGCGCACCAAAACGCTGCACCAGACGCTGTGTGCCGGACCAGCCGGGAACCATGCCGAGTGATGTTTCCGGCAGGCCGATTGTAACATGCTTTTCGGCAATGCGGATATCCGCAGCTCCGGCAAGTTCCAGCCCGCCGCCAAGAGCATGACCGTTTATCGCGGCGATCAGCGGCATTCTTAAAGTTGCCAGCCGCTCAAAAACCCGATGTCCTAAACGCACCCATTGATGGCCGAATTCATTGGCCTGCATCGCGCCCCATGCTTTGATATCACCACCGGCGGAAAAAGCTTTGCCCGCGCCGGTGAGAATAACAACCCGCACAGCACTATCCGCCTCAACCGCATCACAAGCTGCTGATAATTCCTTCAGCATTTCAATATCAAATGCATTGAGCTTATCCGGCCTTGTGACAGTGATCGTGGCAATGGCGCCGTCACGGGAGGTTATGATACGCGGCTCAGCCATGATCTGCCCCCATAATCTGCTCTTGTAAAATACGTTGCGGCTTTTCCGGCAAAGTCAGGCCAAGAGGCTCATCCCTGAATAAAGCGGCATCCATCAGTTTCAGTTCCGGCGAAATGATGAGCGGAAATTCCGACTGCTCCAGAATATGCGCCTGCAAATCCACACCCGGTGCAATTTCCGTGAGCATAATGCCCTGTGGTGTCAGCTTCATCACGCAGCGTTCAGTCACATAGGTAATATCCTGCCCCTGCGCGACGGCACGACTGCCGGAAAATGTGACATGCTCCGTTTCATTGACCAGTTTCTTCAGCTTGCCTTCTTTTTCAATGACCAGTCCGCCGCTCTCAATGCCGAGCTTTGCGCCCGCATTAAACATGCCGGAAAAGACAATCTTCTTTGCCCGCGCAGTAATATCGACAAAGCCACCGGCGCCCGCTGTCACATGCGGGCGGAAAGACAATCGCGATACATTGACGGAGCCGTCACGCCCGATCTCAAGAAAAGACAGCAGCGAGGCATCAAAGCCGCCGCCCTGAAAATAGGTAAACTGATAAGGCGAAGGCATATAGGCATCAGCATTGGAGGCGCAACCGAATGCAAAATCCAGCAGCGGCACACCGCCGACAGCGCCCTGCTCGATCACCCACGTGACAGAGCCGTGCAGCCCCTCTTCCATCAGAATACGCGGCACATTGGCAGAAATACCAAAACCGAGATTAACGCAGCTTCCCGCTTCAAGCTCCTGCGCAACACGGCGTGCAATGACCTTCTGCACATTGAATTCCGGCACGCGGAAACTCTCCAATGGTCTGAAAATCTCACCGGAAATCGCCGGATCATAAACTGTCTGCGTTGTCTGTTTCTGCTCCGGATCAACAATAATATAATCGACCAGCATCCCCGGAACACGCACATCATGCGGTTTCAGCGAGCCCTGTTTGGTAATGCGCTTCACCTGCGCGATAACAATGCCGCCATTGTTACGGGCGGCCAATGCCTGATCCAGCCCGCCGAGAGTGGCTCCCTCATGCTCATAAGTGAGATTGCCGTGTTCATCAGCCGTTGTTGCCCTAATAATGGCGACCTGCGGTATGATATTGGGAAAATAAAGCCATTCTTCATCCGCAAATTCGATCTTACGCACAACCGGCTCCCGCTGTGCTGCCTCGTTCATGGCGCAGCCCTGCCGGTCAGGATCGACAAAAGTGTCCAGTCCGATTTTAGTTATCACGCCAGGTCGTTTGGCAGCAGCCTCACGATGCATATCGAACAGAATGCCGGAAGGTACATTATAGGCAGGAATTTCATTCGCGCCGATCATCTGCCAGATCAGCGGCGGTTCTGCCGATGACGGGCCGGACGGATAAGACCCGCCGATAATCTTCGCCAGCAGACCTTTTTTGGCAATATGATCGATGCCTTTGATACCGCTCATATCCCCAGCCGCAATCGGATGCAGCGTCGTGAGATTGCGCGGATGCCCCGTTACCTCAAAGTGCTCACCGATAGCTCTGAGCATCAGATCAGGGCAACCAAGTCCGCTTGATGAGGAAACGGTAACCACTGCATGATCGGGGATCAGAGCCGCAGCCTGTGCGGGAGTAATATGCTTGTTCATATTATCATTCTCCCAAACCGGTTCTGATTTGCACGGCACTGCCGCTTTTCACGGATTGCGCCACGGCAAGCGCGGTTGCCAGTGACCAGACACCATCTTCACCGCTGGCAGAAACTGCGCCTTTGCCCTTAACTGCATTGTGAAATGCCTCCAGCGCGGTTTCATAAAGATTACGCTGCTCCAGCGGCAAAACCTGCTCACCCTCCGCATTACGCAAAATGACAGAACCAACAGGCTTCTGCGTCATCACATTACGGGCAATCAGTGAGCCTTCTGTGCCATGGACTTCAAAACCTGTTTCGGCAAATTGCGTGGTGAACCCATCATGAAACTGCGCCAGCACACCGGATTTAAAGCGCAAGACACCCATTACCGCATCTTCCAGCCCTTGTTTTCCCATCCCGCCGGACTGACCGAAAGCCACCGCCTCAACCGGATCATCATTCAGCACAAAGCGCAGTGTGTCCGCATCATGTACGGTTATATCGAGGATAACGCCGCCACCGGCCTGCGGCCTATCAAGCCGCCAGCCCTGCAAATGCGGCGGCAGATAAACCGCATGAAAAACCCGCGCGGAAAGCGGTTTGCCGATCCTGCCTGCAGCAATGGCGTCACGCATGGCACGATGACTGGCAGCATTGCGCAAATGATGATTGGTGGCAAAAACCACCCCCGCCGCTCTGGCCGCCTCAACCATGGCACGGGCATCTTCAAGGGAAAGTGCCAGCGGTTTTTCACACAGCACATGCTTGCCTGCTTTTATCGCGGCGATAGCCTGATTGCGATGCAGCTCATTTGTTGTCGAGATATAGACAGCATCGGTTTCCGCATCATTGACCAGCGCATCAAGCGTGCTGACAGATCGGAGAATTCTGTTCTCTTCCGCATAGGTTTCGCCGCGCTCAGCACTGCTGCTCATCACGCTGACAACCTCACCACCAGTTGCACGGATTGCATCCATCACCCATTCTGAGGCGATTGTACTTGCGCCGATAAGACCCCACCGCACTGTCATCCTGTAATCCTCCGCTGTTCCCCTTGCCTTGTCGCACCGCAGCTTTCCCGCACGACTAGGCGCACGGAACTGACAATCGCCTCGGCTTCCGGTTGCCCCGCATTGATTTGCTTGAGCAGTAACTGTGCCGCCTTCTGCCCCATGCCCTGCGGATCGACGGAGACCGTGGTGAGTGCCGGAACCGCAGATTTGGCCTCAATCACATCGTCAAAACCGATAACGGCAAAATCAGCACCCGGCTCCAAGCGCTGCGCCCTCAACCCGTCACACACACCTAATGCCACCGCATCATTGAAACAAAGCGCGGCTGTCGGTTTGTCCGCAAGCTGCATTGCGCGCATTATGGCATCCACACCACCAGCGCGGGATGGCGCAGAACCGATAATCAGCGCCTCTTCGAGCACAATGCCTGCCCGTTGCAGAGCATCCGCATAGCCCTGATAGCGCTCAGTAAACACGCCTGTATCGGCAAAACCGCCGAGAAAGGCGATGCGGTGATGCCCCAGCACCACCAGATGTTCAACCGCAGCCATTGCCCCGCCGTGATTATCCGACATCAGAGAAGAAACTTTGGCACCAGCCACATTGCGCACAGTCGCAACAACCGGAATTCCGCCTACGATCAGCGGCTTCAGATCAATGGCTTGCGTGCCGCGCGCAGGCGACACAATCAGTCCGGAAATACCGTGCTCACGCATAGAAGTAATGACTTCGCGCTGACGATCCGGACTTTCTCCCGTATGCGAGAGAAACTGCACATAGCCTGCCGACTGCACCACCATATCAACCCCGACCGCAAGTTCTGCGAAGAAGCTGTTGGTCAGATCATTGACGACAAGGCCGATAATTTTTGAATTGGAGCCGGACTGGCGCAGATTGGCCGCGCCGCGATTATAGACATAACCAAGCTCGCGGATAACAGCGGTCACTTTAGCTCTTGTGGCCTCATTTACCAGCGGAGAATTTTGCAGAACAAGCGACACAGTCGACTTGGACACGCCCGCAGCCTGTGCAATTTCAACAACGGTGACACGCTTTTTATTCACGGCATTCTCCCTGTCTTCCTCCATAAAATTAGATCGTTCCAAATTTGTCAAGTGAAGATTAATCCGAAAAATCGATGCAAATTGCCTGTTGCATCTGTAAAAAAATGAATTACTCTTTCAAAAATTGGAACGATCTAAATTATTTTCGCTTTTCCGGAGATTACAGCACCATGGCAATGTTGCGGCTTCCGAATGCAGACGGCACTATCACAGACTATCATCTGACAGGCACTGTCGTGCCTCGTCCGCAAACGGCGCCGCAGTTCAATCGCATCGCCTATGCTGCCGCCCATATTGTCTCCGATCCGCTGCGTGAAACTGATCCGTGGAACCGCCCCGCCATCGACTGGGACGCAACCATGACATTTCGTCATCATCTCTGGAGCCTCGGTTTCAAAATCGCTGAAGCCATGGATACATCACAACGCGGTATGGGGCTGGACTGGAACGGCGCGCAGCAACTCATCCGCCGCTCGCTGGAAACCGCCCGTACTGTCAAAGGTGCAGATCTCGCTTGCGGGATTGGAACTGACCAGCTTGCACCAGTTGAGGCCAAATCTCTTGATGATGTGATCAGAGCCTATGAAACCCAGCTGGAATTTGTGGAGAAACATGGCGGCCGCGCCATTATGATGGCCAGTCGCGCTCTGGCACATATCGCCCACAGCCCCGATGATTATGCGCTTGTCTATAGCCGTATTCTGTCTCAGGCGCAGAACAAAATTGTCCTGCACTGGCTGGGTGAAATGTTTGATCCGCAACTTGGCGGTTACTGGACGGGTCAGGCAGACAGTCCCTTTGAAGATGCACTCACAAATGTTCTGGCGATTATCAATGATAACCGTTCCCGTGTTGAGGGCATTAAAATCTCATTGCTCGACAGTGCCAGCGAGATTGCACTGCGCAATCGCCTGCCTGAGAATGTACTGTGCTTCACCGGCGATGATTTTAATTATGCAGAACTCATTGAGGGAGACGACAATCGCTACAGTCATGCCCTGCTCGGCATTTTCGATGCTGTCGCTCCTTCCGCCTCCTATGCGCTGAGTGCGCTTGCAGCCGGTGACAATGCAACATTCCGTTCGGTGATTGAGCCGACCGTGCCCTTATCACGTAAAATTTTTGAGGCACCTACACAATATTACAAGGCAGGCGTTGTATTTCTGGCATGGCTCAACGGCCATCAAAATCATTTCACCATGCCTGCTGGTATGCAATCGGCACGCGGCCTGTTGCATTACACCGATATTTTCCGGCTGGCAGATCAGGCCAATGTGCTCGACAGGCCGGATCTGGCCATCCGCCGCATGCAAAACTGGCTAAGCACACAAGGCGTGAAATAAGTCTCTTCACTCTTGAAATCCTGCTCTCTGTTCAATTGACCCTGCGTTCCAAACGGCTATAAAGGCGGCTTTCTCAAAGATGCCTCCCCAATATCTCTCTCGGGCACAGATGCAAGGATTTGAACAATGACTGCGGGAAATCACTCACCCTCGGAGAAGATAACCCTCGGCCTCGATTTCGGCACAACCAACACTGTTATTGCCGTAGCAGACGGTAATGGCATTGCCGAAGTTATGAGCTTCCCGAAAGATGATGCTATCGTTTCAGCCTATCGTTCCGTGCTGTGCTTCTGGCAGGATGGTAATAAAGGCCATCGCAATGTCGAGAGCGGCCCGTGGGCGATGGATCGCTTCATTGCTGATCCGCATAATTGCCGTTTCCTGCAATCCTTCAAATCCTTCGCCGCGAGCAAATCCTTCACCGATACGCCGGTCTACGGCAAGCGCTTTAAATTCGAAGATCTGTTACAGACTTTTCTGGAAACACTGGCCGAACGCCTCGGAGACAGACTGCCCTCCCGCGGCAACAAAGTCATCGTCGGTCGTCCGGTTACTTTTGCAGGCCATAATCCTGATGAAGCGCTGGCAATGGCACGCTATGAGAAAGCGCTACGCGCCTTCGGCTTCACGGATATTCATTATGTTTATGAGCCGGTTGCAGCGGCATATTTCTATGCACAAAAGCTGACAGATACATCGACAGTACTGGTTGCCGACTTTGGCGGCGGAACGAGCGACTTTTCGATCGTAAATTTTGAGGTGGGCGCAAGTGGTTTGACTTCAACACCACTCAGTCAGGTTGGTCTGGGCATTGCCGGTGATACATTTGACTACCGTATCATTGATAATGTGGTCTCTCCGAAACTCGGCAAGAAGAGCAATTACAAGTCTTTTGGCAAAGTACTGCAGGTTCCGAACCATTATTTTGCGAATTTTGCCCGCTGGAATACCCTGTTTCTGATGAATTCCCCGTCCACACTTCGGGAGCTTCATGAGCTTGCATCGCAGGCAGAACATCCGCAAGCCCTCAACCACTTCATTGAAATGATTGAAGGCGATTACGGCTTCGAGCTTTACCGCGTCGTGTCTGATGTCAAAGCAGGCCTGTCCTCATCCCAGACATCCGATCTGCAATTCAAAGCCGAGAACTTTAAAATCGAAGCCCAAATTCAGCGTTCGGATTTTGAAAAATGGATTGCCGAAGATATGCAGGCGATCTCCGCCTCCGTTGACAGCGCAGTACGGAATGCCGGTTTGCAAGACAAAGATATTGACCGCGTCTTCCTCACGGGCGGCACATCCTTTGTGCCGGCGATTAAAACCCTGTTCTCGCAGCAGTTTGAACATGCGGATGTTTCCAGCAGCAACCAGTTCGACTCCATCGCCACCGGTCTCGCACTGATCGGTCAGAGCAATGATATTGAACGCTGGTCAGTCAAGTTCTGATTGATCCTGATCAATGTAAAGAGCGCAGACTCATGCGAAGAATCCTTCAACAAAATAAATCAAGGAAGGAAACAGCATGTCCAACACACCGCATACACTTGGCGAAGAATTTCCGGGCAAACTGGATGAGATTCATGCTCTGAAAGCCGCTGATCCGCGCTTTGCCAAAGTGCTTGAGGAATATGACGACGTGAATGATCAGATTCACCGCGCAGAGACAAAGATTGAACCGACCAGTCAGGACAATGAAACAGCTCTGCGCAAGCGTCGTCTTGCATTGAAAGACGAGATTGAACAGGCACTCAGCCAGCAGGCCTGATATCTCGCATAGCGGCTGAAAACACAGTCCTCAGGAGCATTTTCAATCTCATATATTGAAAATGCTCTTTTTTTGACCGGCCAATTATTTTCTACAATTGATAGCGTGCCCTGTCCGAATCGCTCTACTCTGCTGCAAGTACATAGCGCAGGACGACCTGCGCCGGTGTAACCCAACGGGGACGACCCCGCCTGCCAGGGAGTACATCATATGGCCGGACCAATTGAACAATTTCAAATCAAACCACTGGCAGAATTTGGTGAAGTCGGCGGCTTTCAGATCGCTTTTACCAATTCAGCCTTGTTCATGCTGATTGCCACAATCGGCGCCGGTGCCTATCTGTTTTTATCGGCACGCGGCAGAACCCTTATCCCTGACCGCTGGCAATCCTCGTCCGAAATTTTATATGAATTCGTGTCCACGACACTGCGGGATAATACCGGTGAAGAAGGCAGACGTTTCTTTCCGCTGGTCTTTACCCTCTTCATGTTCATTCTCACGGCCAATCTGCTCGGAATGTTCCCTTATGCCTTCACTGTAACAGCGCATATTATTGTAACATTCGGCCTTGCCATGACTGTCTTCCTGACCGTGACAATCTATGGCTTTGTGCGCAACGGAACCAAATTTTTCCGCCTTTTCATGCCGTCAGGCGTGCCGCTTATTCTGGCGCCGATTATTGTACCGATTGAGATTATGTCTTTTCTCTCAAGACCGGTCAGCCATTCGGTTCGTCTCTTCGCCGTTATGCTTGCAGGTCATATTACGCTGAAAGTTTTCGCAGGATTTGTTGTCTCGCTGACAGGCCTTGGCACATTGGGCGTTATCACCGCCATTCTGCCGCTGGCAATGACGGTTGGTATCACCGCTCTCGAATTTCTGATGGCAGTGATTCAGGCCTATGTCTTCACCATGCTCACCTGCATGTATCTGAATGATGCATTGCATCCGTCCCATTAAAATATCAGAGACCTTCAGCCGCCGCTTACTCTGGCGGCTGAACCGGCTTCACATCTTCCAGTACAAAACGCAGCATATCTTCAACGGCATAAGGAAGCATTGATCCGTGACTTTCACCTGCAAATTGATGGAAGCTTGCTGAAACGCCAGGCAACGCAACCAGCTCCTGATAAATATCCCTGCCATTCGGTCCGCCACGCAATGCCTTCAGCTGCGCTGCACGATCCTTGTCAACGCCTTCGCGCATCACTGACTTGCCTGCCGTTTCAATCAGCACTTTGACCGGCTTACCCGTCTCCGTTGCCTGCTCAATGAAACGATCCTTCTCTTTCAGAATTGAGCGATTATTCCACCAGACAGACGGATCAGCGGCGCTATAAGTCTGAAAGCTACCTTTCTCACTAAAAAGCGCATGCAGCGTGAATAAGCCCCCGAGTGAGTGGCCGAACAGGGTCTGATTGTTTTTATCAACGGCATAGCGCCGCTCTATTTCCGGTTTCACTTGCTGTTCAATGAAATTCAGGAATGCGGCATTTCCTCCGGTGCGCGGCAGATCAGCATCATTTCCGCGCGCAGGGATCAGCTCCGCAGGTGTTTCCGGTGTCAGATCATAATATCTGGAGCGCACAATATCTTCGCGCGATTGTGTCGGATAACCGATACCGACAATCAGTGCGCGCAATTGCGGCCTTTTTTTCACCACATCCACGGCCATCGGAAAGGTCGAATTGCCGTCAATCATATAGATGACCGGCATGGGCTTGTCATTTTCCGCAGTTTTTGGCGCAGCAACAAAAATCCGGTAATCAATCCCGTTTGCACGCATATCAAAAACTGAAGTCACCGGATCACCCTGCTCTGCCGCCATCACATTGGCCATTCCATAAAGCTGCATCGCTAAAAAACTGCCAAGAAATGCAATGAGATAAAGTAGTTCAGACGTCTTATTCAAAATACGCATCAGTACCAACATTCATTTATTATCGGGCATTATCTGGTCATGGCAAATTACAGGCCGGATTGAAAATATGACAGCCTGAAATTCATACTGCAGAACATTACAAATTTGTAATTGGCTTGTTCATATTCAGTACACATTTACAGCTAGATATTACTCCTATGCCAATTAAAGGCTCAAGTTAATTTGTGACGGAGTTATAATTACCATGAATACAAAAACTTTAATTCTTGCACTCGTTGCTTCATCTGTACTCGCATCACCTGTTCTTGCACAGGATGCATCGAAAACGAATACTGAAAAAACTGTTGAACAGACCTCCAAAAAGCCTGAGCGTGAGCCGATTGATCTCGCAAAATTCTCCCGCATGGATGAGTTAAAAGCGGCCGACACCGACAAGGACGGCATCCTCTCCCGCGAAGAAATTGAAGCCCATGCTCTCAAAATGATGGTGAAACGCTCGGCAGACCGCATGGAGCGCCGCCTTGATGTGAATGGCGACGGAAAAATCTCGCTTGAAGCCGTTGAGAAAAAGCGCGCGGAACGCTTTGCCGAACTGGATAAAAACAAAGACGGCAAACTGGATCGGAGCGAGTTAAAAGCCGGTAAGCGCCATGGCAAAGACGGACACCATGGCAAACATGGTCAGGGTGAACATCCGAAGCCATAAAACCAACAGCCCGGCTTAATGCCGGGCTTTCTTTTTTCTCGAGCAAAAACCCGTCCCGCTCATCAAAAAGTGAAATTTTTAGTCATTGATTTTCTTTTTATTTTAGTACCAAATTATAGAAACAGGAGAGATATCATGCCTTTTCAAAAGACTGATTATCTTGGAATTTACAAACCTGAACAAATAAAGACACTTCAGACCGCCTATAATGAGGTCTGCGAGATCCTCGGTTATTGCCCGACAACGGACGAGAATAAAGATCAGTTAGCGCGTACCGTCATTCGTATTTATGAAAGCGGAATAAAAGACCCGAAGGAAATCGCCGGATTGATCGCCCGCATTGAAAATCTCCGCTCCTGAACCTGCCTGAAACCTGCTCTGCTTGATCCTAATCAATGCACCACCATCACTTGCGCGATAAAACCTCCCTGTAATCTTTGAAAGAACTGACCGCTTCGGAAATTGCCGCTTGTGCAGAGAACAGCCTGCGAATGCAACCCACATCTGCCTGCAGCTTTTCACGAAACCGGCCAGAGACAAAGGCACAGAGCTTCTGGTTCATATTGAGAACCACTCTCGGAGGGACAAATGTCGACTAATTTCCATCTGGCATCAATGATCGGCTCAATCGCATTTATTGTTCTGGTCGGCTCAGGATTCATTGTCGTTCTGACAGTGCCTTCTCTGGCACAAAAACCTATTTATCCGATGCTGGCGGTTGTCGGTGCGGCTCTGCTCATCACACCGGTTATCGGGTGGTATGTTGCAACCCGGATACAACGGTAAGACCCTGTATTCTGCAGGTGAAGCATAAATATCGCATCTGCAGAATATGCATCAAGAATGTGAGAGCATATCAGCAATCACTTGCTAAATTTCCGCTTGCCTGAAATACTTGATTTATCCTGACATTGCTCCTCAGATCTTGCCCTGAGAACCATGTCAGCGGAACCATTTCTTTGTGGTTACGTTGATATGACAGAGCATAAGGGAGGCAATGAAATGTCCACTCGTTTTCAGATTGCCGTTTTACTCAGCCTGACGATTAACGCAGTTCTTTTCGGAATTGGGATGATCATCGTTCTCACAATCCCTGATCTGGCGCAAAACGCCAAATATCTTATTCCTCTGGTTATTGGCTGCAGTTTTCTGATTACACCATTTATCGCCTGGTTCATGGCACCGCGCATGCGAAACCGGTACTGGCAGAACAGAAACCACAAAACCGGAAGTTTTTGATAGTTACAGGTCAGGGTCTCAAACAATAAGGGTCTTACCATGCGTATGTTTATAATTGCTGTGGCCGCCATTGTTGCACTTTCCGGCTGCACAACGACAGAAAAAGATCTCAGCGTTGGTACAGCGGCAGGCGCAGTCATCGGCGGCATTGCCGGCGGCGGCAGAGGCGCATTGATTGGCGCAGGTGCAGGCGCTCTCGGTGGTCTTCTGGTTCGCAATCTGCGTAACGGTTATTGTGAATACCGTAACAGCCGCGGCCAGATTTATACCGCACGCTGCAAATAACAGCGCAACATAGTGCCGGTCAGAACTGGCCGGTATGCACGACCTGAAAGCGGCCTCTGCAAAGACGGCCGCTTTTATCTTTGCTGTCGCCTCCTGAAAATGAGGTACCCCCGTACAGATATCTGTCTGCCCTGCACTTCACAGCGAATGGTCTGTGCTTTAATTTCAGCACTTCAGAATACGGGAACAGAAGTCCCGCGCGTTATAAAATCAATGAACGGCTCTCAATGTCATCTTTTGCACCCAAAACACCAGGCAGAACCGTTATTGAAATTCTGAAAGTCATGTTCATTACCATGCCCATGACGGCAGTGGTTATGTTTGCCGTGATTGGCACATTGATTTTCATCAATAAATATTATCCGGATTCGACGATTACCTTAGAAGATGTGATGAATTACGTCACCGTCGGCATCACAGTTCTGCTGACAATGCCGCTTATGCAACGCGGCATGCACCGGTATTTTTGGTATGTGCAGAATAATCCAAACTCAAAAATTCCGCCTTGGGGCACAGCGGTTCCGCCGGTTCCTTATGTAAAAAATCCGGCAAGCATTCATCTGCTTCGCATCGCTCTGTATCTGTTCGCAATCATTTCATTATTGCTGATCTTTGCGCCCTTATCCCATCAGAAAGCCCTGTTTCGCACAACAATGAGCGTTCCGGGCATTCACCGGAATTTCTTTCCGTTCTTACAGATCGTAGCCTATTTTTTGATTTTCGGTTTCTTGTTACTGATCGCTTTTGCATCAACACAATATAAGAAATATCTGGCAACAAGAGCAGTTACAGAGGCGGATATGCTTCGTTACAACCTGAACGAATGCTGGCTCTTCGCCTTCTCCGTCACCTATGTTCTGACAGGATTGCTGTGCTTTATCTTTGGCGCCATGATAATTCGCACACTCACTTAAACAGTTATTTTAAAATCACACCCGCATTTAAAGACAATACACATATTGCATCAGAATATCGCAAGTAGTGATTTAGAATGCATCAGTTTCCAAGATAATCTTTGGCCTGAACCGGTATTACTGCCGATTCCCAAGCAAAATTCATACTGAAAGAGACACCTGCTCTTTATCAGGATCAGGCAGTTAATAAATCTCATTCACAGATCAGAGAGATACACCGATGAAAAGCATTTTAGGTATTGCTCTTATTGTTGCTGCAACAACAATAGCTGGCTGCTCGAAGGAGCCAGCATGCACACCGGAAATAATTGCCAAGAAAGCGCAGGAACTGAATGCTGCCTTACAAGAGTCGATCATGAAAGACCCGACTAAAGTGCAGGAATTGTCGGCAAAAGTTCAGGAACTTGCCACAAAATACAATGGCGCGGATGATTCTCAGGCATGTAAGGCATATGATGACTTACTGTCTGCCATAAAAGGCTAAAATATAACGGGCTCCTTATCCTCTAAGGAGCCCGCTTTCTTGAAATACAGCTATATAGATAAGCCCGCACCGTGAGGCTTGATCTGAGCTCATATCAGGCCGTTTTGCGCTGACGGGTAGAAAAGAACACCAAAAGCCCTGCTGCAAAACCATAGGCAGCCCATTTATAAGGCAGCAGATCAGCGATTTCGCTGCGTATAGCACGAACGGCTACAGTACCTGGACGCGTTTCTACGCCCGTTTGGCCATCATTGCGCGCCTGTTCAATTGTCTGCGGTGAAACAACCCACTCTGCATCCGTATATTTATCATAGGCCATAAAACCGAAACCGACGATGAGTGCCACGACGACTGCAGCTATCAGGCGAGTTCGAATATTTATCTGCGATCTTCCATGATTTAAACAATAGTTGCGCAGTAAATTCATCAACAAGAAGTTTTCAAGATATCAGTTCGTCTGAGTTACTTTTGACAATCATTAAGCACCAAAAAAGAATATAATACCGGCATATCCTCGCAGAAAATCCCGCATCTGAATGCGAGTATTTTGTTTATAAAAAATATATCAGCTTAAAATTATTGTTTTAATTATAAAACCAACCTAAGCACTCCCGCAGATAAGCGCTTATTATATCCGAGTGCTTACGCGCCCGATAAATAAAGAAAGTTACAATATGATCATACGTCTATCAAAAATATTTATGGTGATGGCAATTGCCCTATTTGCATCCTTGGTAGCATTTGGCAACATCACAGATTACGGCTCAAACTTTGCATTTGTGCATCACGTATTCCTCATGGATACAATCTTTCCTGATGCAACAATCAAGTACAGAGCCATTGAATCTGAATGGCTTCATCACGTAGGTTATATTGGCATTATAACCCTCGAAACACTGACTGCCATTATCTGCTGGGTTGCCGGTTTCAAACTGCTGGCAGCACGCAATGAACCTGCCAAAGTTTTCAATAAAAGCAAAAACCTTGCAGTTGCAGGTCTCACCCTCGGCTTTCTGACATGGCAGGTCGCCTTTATGTCGGTGGGCGGTGAATGGTTCGGAATGTGGATGTCCAAACAGTGGAATGGCGTACCTGACGCATTCCGCTTCTTCGTGACCATCATTCTGGTTCTGATTTATCTGGTTCAGCCGGATAAAGACGACGAATAAGATTTAAATAACAGCCCTGCCGCAGCCATATGCGGCAGGGCTTTGCTTTGCCTCAACAAAAGCCTGAACTGACGGTCGCGTGCAATACAGCCCGCATTCAAGACTCCGAATGGCCGCCATATTTGATGCTATAATCAGGCTATATTTTGCTAGGACTTATTGCTGGCAGATATCAATCCGCTGGCAGCATCTTCGGGTTCCAGACTATTTCCCATAAATGCCCGTCGGGATCAGTAAAATAACCTGCATAACCACCCCAGAAAGTATTCTGCGGTGCCTTCACGATTTTTGCACCTGCACGCTCAGCTTTGAGCATTACGTCATCGACCTCTTCCCGCAGCAGAACATTATGCCCGATACTGACAGCGGTAGAACTGACCGGATGCTTTTGCAATCCGCAGTCATAGGCCAGATCATCCTGCGCGAAAACTGCGAGTTTCAGGCCAGCGGAGAGATCAAAAAACGCCACGGCACCATGCTCAAATTCACGCCCGAAAATGCCTTCAGACGGCAATCCCAGCCCATCATGATAGAATGAAAAAGAATGTTCGAGATTGGCCACGCCGAGTGTGAGAACAGAAATACGTGGTTTCATATCCATACCCTTCCTATTTAGCGTCCGCACCATACGGACACTTCAATAGTCATGGGCCGTCAGCTTTTGTGACAGAAGGACCCGCAAAGCGGGGGCCGGGCCAACCTTCCCGAACCTAACCTGTTTTTGACCGCCTGATGATAACTGCAGGCCAAATACAGGTCAATATTCGCGTTTTCAGAGCCAGACTGCTGCAAGGTCTGCAACGAATTGCCATTTACAAATAAAGCGCGAATACATGCGCACCAGCACATAATTTGCACTTAGCGAAAGCAGCTCACTACAAGAATCATGAATATTCAATGCGCATTTCAAGTCAAAATGCGACATGCCTGTCCGCCAATTATTTTACAGACGGCGATATTTCGGAAAAGTTCAGGAAAGCTAACGCATGATGAAAAACACTGCTTTCAACTTATTGTGAGTAAAGAAAAGTGCTGCCAGTCATTGAAAATAGCGCTGTAATAAACATGTCACAAATATCATAAAAACCAACGATAATCATCTCGAGCAACATCAATTCAAGTAATTGATTTTATTTAGTAATTTTACGACCCTCCATATTCATGACACTAATTTTAAGGTAAGGCACCTCTTTAAAAAGGTCTCATTCGATCAGGTATTTTTCCACGCCAATCTCACAACAATTTTACCACTCACTAAATTGTGACCAAAAAGATACAGGGTCATTTCCATCTCATATTTCAGTAATTTTTCATATTTCCATACCCTCCCGCCTTCCATATCAACCGAAGCGCAAGATGTTTCCGAATCTCAAAATTGGAAAGTCTCAACAATCAATCGCTTACGCGGGAGAATACACAATGACCATTAAGAGCCTTCTTCTCGGCTCCGCTGCAGCACTCGTTGCAGCAACCGGCGCTCAGGCTGCCGACGCCATCGTTGCACCAGAACCAGAAGCAGTAGAATATGTGCGCGTTTGCGACGCTTACGGCGCTGGCTACTTCTACATTCCAGGCACAGAAACCTGCCTGCGTCTTTCCGGTTATGTTCGCGCTGACTTTAAAGCTGGCGACGATGTGTATTCCGGCCGTGACCGCGAAACATGGTCAACCAACACCCGCTTCACACTGCGCACACACACAGCTTCGGAAACCGAACTCGGTACTCTGAAGACCTTCACCGAAAACCGTTTCAACTTCGGTGACGGCGCACAGGGCAGCCACACTCTGAAGCACGCTTACATTCAGCTGGGCGGCCTGCTCATCGGTAAAACCGATTCAGCATTCCACACCTTCACAGGTTACCTCGGCGACGTAATCAACGATGACGTTGTATCGCCAGGTGCATACAACACAAACATCATCAGCTACACCTTCAAAGGCGGCAACGGCTTCTCGGCAATCATCTCTGCTGAACAGGGTGAAAAAGTTGCTGGTTTTACCGACATCAACGGCAACAAGTATGACGGCGTAATCGACGACTACATGCCACACGTTGTTGGTGGTCTGAAGTTCGAACAGGCTTGGGGCTCGATCGCAGCTGCTGCAGCTTACGACTCTGAAATCGAAGAGTGGGCTGGTAAAGTTCGCCTCGACGTAAACGTAACTGACGTATTCTCCGTATGGGTACAGGGCGGTTACGCTTCTTACGAAGAAGCTGTTGGCATGTACGGCAACTGGGGCGGCGATTGGGCTGTCTGGGGTGGTCTGAAGTACAAGGCAACCGACAAAGCTACTTTCAACCTGCAGGCTGCTTACGAAGATTTCGGCAAACAGGCTTACACTGCAAACGTAGCTTACCAGCTGGTTCCAGGCTTCACAATTACTCCTGAAGTTTCCTACACCAAGTGGAAAGACACCGACAAATACGCTCCAGCCGTTCGTGGCGAAGGCGCATTCGGTGGTATGATCCGCTTCCAGCGTTCGTTCTAATAAAATTTATTAGGGGGATGAATATAACACATCTCCCTAAGAGCGTAGTCTAGACTTGGTTATGACCTCCAGTCATCAAAATACTATCCATTCAGCTACGCTCACGGGACACGGCGGGAAATCAAACATCTCGCCGTGTTTTTATTTTATAAACACAATTAGATATTCCAGCCTCTTTTTATAAACCGCCCTTCGGTATTATCCTTCTCATTGAAAAGGATTGGCACGCCAAGCACTTATCCGAGGATAAGAGTGCTATTCAGGCATATTAAACCGGCGGATTTCCTCATTCATCCAATCTCTGAATGCACAAACTTTCGGATGATCACGACTGCCTTTTGCGTAAATAAGATCATAGCCATGCTCAACATTCAGACGGAATGCAGGAAACAGCTCCACCAGCCGGCCTGAGGCCAGATCCTCGGCGACAAGTACGCTGCGCCCCAGTGCCACGCCCTCGCCTCTGATTGCTGCCTCTATGGACATACTTCCATGACTATAACCGGCACCGCGTATATTACTGCCTTTTACCCCGAAGAGCTCAAACCAACGATGCCAGTCTGTTTTCATTCCGTTTTCATGTATCAATTTACAGGAAAGCAAATCTGAGGCAGTGGCTATACCTCCCGTTTTCTCACGATAAGCAGGGGAACAAACCGGACTTACAGTCTCGTCCATGATGCGCTCACTATCCGCATTGGGATATATGCCATTCCCGTAACGTAAAACGACATGCGCAGAGGAAACATTAAAATCGACAGCATTTTCATTCACCTCTAGATGGATATCGTAATCGGGGTAACAACTCATCAAGCGGTGCAAACGCTGCGCTAACCATTTGCTCGCAAATGAAATACTGCAATTTATGACCAGTTTTGCGTCAGTATTTCTAGTCCGGATATTTTCAGTCTCCCGCGCCAGTTCCGACAGCAAGTGAGTAACTGCGGCAAAGTAATTTGCCCCGTCATCCGTAAACTCAATTTTCCGCGTCAAGCGCTTAAACAGCCTGCACCCAAGATCATCCTCTAATGCCCTGATCTGCCTGCTGACGGCTCCATGCGTAACACACAGCTCTTTTGCAGCAAGCGTCATGCTTAATCGCCTGCCCGTAACCTCAAAAGCACGAAGCGTTTGTAGCGGAGGAAGATGGCCTGCCATATTTTACATCCATACATGACAAAATCTCACGCATAGTGTGATTATAAATGGTTTGTCTGCAAGAGGCTGAGAGCGGTAAATCTTAAGAAAAGCCCGCGCTATTTTGAGGATTTCTCAATGAGTCAAACCTTAAGCAACAAAACTGCATATATGGCAATTTCTCACAAGCCGGTCACGCTTGTCAGCTTTGGTGCTATGTTGCTTCTGGCGCTGATGTGGGGGCTCTCGATACCAGCAACCAAGCTGGGTTTAAACTCAACACCACCATTGACACTCACCGCATTGCGTTATGCAGTCGCCGTGCCGTTTATGCTATTGCTGTTAATCGGGAAAAAGCCTTTACCGTGGAAAGCAGTCCCCACCGTGGCTATGCTTGGCATCATCGGCATTGGTTTGGGACAGGTCGCGCAGACAATAGGTGTAAATGGTACATCGGCATCAGTCGGAACCATTCTCTCCGCAACCATTCCCTTGTTTATTGTGATCTTTGCAACATACCGGTTAAAGCAGCCGATCACGATTATTCAGATATGCGGTGTTGCGACAGCGTTTATTGGCATTGTCGTTGTTGCATTTGAGAACACATCCTCTGACATAACCACCACGTTTTCAGGGCCTGTCTGGATACAGATTTCGGCTATTGCGGTTGCGTTCTATTATGTCTGGAGTGTTGAACTGACGCTTAAATATGGAACTGTTGTAGTCGTAACATGGAGCACATTCTTCGGGCTGCTGGCAATGATCCCGCTTGCTGCCTGGGAAACTTATCAGGCTCCCTTCACACTCACGGCCGTTTCACTCGGTGCAGCTGCATATCTTGGATTAATCGTGAGTGTGGCCGGATTATTCTTATGGATCAGTATTTTAAAGAATGTACCGGCACCGATTGCAGCCAGCATTCAATATCTTCAGCCAGTATTTGGGATCATTGCTTCAGCCATCCTGTTCGGTGACAATATTGGCTTACAATTTTTGCTCGGTGTCTCACTTATATTGGCAGGTCTCGCACTCACTATGCGTAATAAAAAGGCACGGTAAATATAGGTATCGATCAATCAGCCGACGTATAATTGCCAAAATCGCACCATGTATTTCCTTATCTGAACATTGCAACACGCCGCACAGGAATGAAAATTTGATAAGAGCTTGTTTTGAAATGAAAAGAGCTATTCCTCTGCTCATTGCCGCCCTCGCATTAACGGCCTGCGGCGCGGGCAAAGTTGCAATGGACTCAGGTAAAAGCTTTGACCGTTACGCCTGCATGTCCAAAAGCCTCAAAGGACAAGAGCCCTGCTCAAACCCGACTGAGCCGGCAACGCAGCCATAATATGCGATGCTATAATAAGTTCAGGAGCCTACTTAACACCGGACACATCAGCCACAACAAATGCCAGCGACATTATAAAAAACCCCGCCGAAGCGGGGTAAAGTTTCGCAAGCTCATATACTAAACAGCACGTCTCTTTAATTCTACAAATCAAAAGCGCAAAAAATCACTTGAGCAAAAAAACTGCCCCAATTTGCACCGGCTTCCCCACTCTTGTACGGGTTTCCAACTGCAGGATTTCCCGATGGCGGCTTAATTTGTTGTTCTCGGGCAGCATCACACCACGGGCCAGCATTTGCGACCCCGAGACTTGATCCGGTAGCCATTGAAGCTATTAAAAATACGACAATAATAGATTTCTTCATATATCCACCCTCCAATATACAAAATTAATAATATTGTAGTTTGGCACGAAATAAATCCCAGTTCTGAGGCCACAATTAAAGCCCCGCAATTATCGACGGCTAGAACACTGACATAACATCCTGAACTGGTGGCTTAAGCAGTAAACGGATAATTATAACTGTCAGACGCAATTCAGCCTCTCAGCCGACATGTTAATCGGGAGCAGGCACTATCCGCACCAAAACTTCACACATTGCAGCGATGATCAAAGTGAATAAATGAATTCCCCGACATCCGAGGTCGATAATGTATGCTGCTGGGTTTATCGTTCTGTTGTTAATGAGTTTAATTGCCATAGCAGCAAATAATAAACTTCATCATCTGCATAGACTTCCGATGCAATGGA
Source organism: Pseudochrobactrum sp. XF203 (assembly GCF_020341615.1). NCBI lineage: Bacteria > Pseudomonadati > Pseudomonadota > Alphaproteobacteria > Hyphomicrobiales > Brucellaceae > Pseudochrobactrum > Pseudochrobactrum sp. XF203. Next base: position 1,867,698 of record NZ_CP084392.1, read on the forward strand.
GACTTTCCGGACAGGTTAACTGGTCAGCTCCGAGAGTTATAGCACTGGCTTCATTTCCTGCCATTTTTGCGGTGATCAGCTCTGCGCTTATTCTCACCAGTATTTCAGAGCATCAGCAGTCAACAACTCAATCCCTTATTTTTCTGGGCATTGCAATGATTGGCTTGCAGATATTGCATCTATGGCTCGTCCATAAAAAAAGCAGCCATTAAGCTGCCCCACAAAACTATAATTTTAATCTCTTCTGCGCTCTGACAATAGTGAACAGGAAACCGAATCCTGACTGCGGAGAATCAACCTTCAACAATCAACGACTGAACAGCATCAAACATGCTGCCAAAGAGATGGCAGGAGTAGCCTTTGCATTAAACAATAACATGCGTGGGAAAAGATTATAAATGCTTCGTATTATCAAATCTCAATTCTGAGATTAGTTGAAAAAGCACAACAATTACAATGAGAAGATTGTAAGTGGTGCCCCCAGAGAGACTCGAACTCCCGACCCCCTGATTACAAATCAGGTGCTCTACCAACTGAGCTATAAGGGCAACTGACGGCTAGATAGCATATTCTTTTTGTTTGTAAAACGGAAAATCGCTTAGACGCAGAAAAAATAACAATGTTTTGCCTCTTATCCACATTTAGGCTACAAATCCTCATCCAATCATGCAGCTTTTCGGCAGAAACTGATGAAATACCCGTATAAAAAATTCTTTTATATCACTTCAGGCACTCCGGAATCGGTCTCGGCCGCGGAATCATTACGCAATCGCTATGGTGAATCACCTGCAGATGAAGCAGATGCCCTCATTGTGCTGGGCGGTGACGGGGTCATGTTGCAGGCTTTGCACGATCATATGAATCACGAGCGCCCGATTTACGGCATGAATCGCGGCTCGGTCGGTTTCCTTATGAATGAGTATCACGAGGAAGACTTACCCAAGCGTGTTGCAGCCGCTCATGCCGAAACCATCCGCCCTCTTGAAATGATTACTGAATCACGTGAGAGCGGTACGGTCAAAGCACTGGCCATTAATGAAGTGTCCGTTTTGCGCCAATCTTACCAGGCAGCGAAAATCCGCATCAGCATTGATGACAAGGTACGGCTGGAAGAACTGATCTGCGACGGACTGATGGTGGCCACCCCTGCCGGCTCCACCGCCTATAATCTTTCCGCTCAGGGACCAATCCTGCCGCTCGACTCCCCGCTGCTGGCTCTGACACCCGTCAGCCCTTTCCGTCCGCGTCGCTGGCGCGGCGCATTGCTGCCGAAATCAGTGACTGTGCGGATGGATATTCTTGAAGTCGACAAACGGCCGGTCAATGCTGTTGCGGATCATACAGAAGTGAAATCCGTCACCTCTGTAACCGTGCGCGAAGATACGCAAAACCGTGTCACCCTGCTTTTTGATGAAGAGCATACATGGGATGAGCGCATCCTCAATGAGCAGTTCCGTTATTAAGCGCCATGCGCCTATTGGCGCACAAAACTCGTACTAGTCAGAAAGCCAAGAAAAATCCGGTCAAAACCGCATAGTTAGTCATACACGGATCTGCAAAACCACTGATAAAACAGAGATAAACAGCATCGCTTTATAACAATGCGATGCTTCTATTGGCAGATCATACAGTTGTGGGCTGACGGAATATCAATTATATCAACCTAAATCGAAGCAAAAACGGCATTTTTGTTGACTTTTTGGCCTGTTCCCCGTAACGGCTTTATTAATTTTAACGCAATGCGCAAACATAAGCGCTTTTCCTGTCCTGTTGTCATGCGGACATTACCGGTCGGGTCCAGTGCGCTTCTTCCAAAAAGAGAGCTACGCCTCCATTGACGACATTTGCAGAACTCGGTCTGTCACCGAAAATACTGGCAGCGGTAGAAGCCGCCGGTTACACCACCCCTACTCCTATTCAGGCTGGCGCCATTCCTCAGGCCTTGGAACGTAAAGACGTTCTCGGTATTGCCCAGACCGGTACCGGCAAAACAGCATCCTTTGTATTGCCGATGCTGCATCTGCTTGAAAAAGGCCGTGCACGCGCACGTATGCCGCGTACACTCATTCTGGAACCAACCCGCGAACTCGCAGCGCAGGTTGAAGAGAATTTTGTAAAATACGGCGTTAATCACCGTATTAACGTCGCTCTGCTGATCGGCGGCGTCTCCTTTGATGAACAGGAGCGCAAGCTGGAACGCGGCGCTGATGTGCTGATCGCAACACCTGGTCGTCTGCTCGATCATTTTGAGCGCGGTAAACTGCTGCTGACCGGTGTTGAAATTCTGGTTATCGACGAAGCAGACCGTATGCTGGATATGGGTTTCATTCCTGATATCGAGCGTATCTGCAAGCTGATCCCTTTCACGCGTCAGACCTTGTTCTTCTCGGCAACCATGCCTGCGGAAATCACCAAGCTGACTGAACAGTTCCTGCATTCACCAGCGCGCGTTGAAGTTGCCAAAGCATCGACAACCGCAAAGACGGTGACGCAGCGTCTGGTTAAATCGGCCAAGAAGCCATGGGATAAACGCGCAGTGCTGCGTGATCTTATTCAGGCCGAAGGCGATGAGCTGAAAAACGCGATTATTTTCTGCAACCGCAAAATGGATGTGTCAGAACTGTTCCGCTCGCTGGTAAAGCACGGCTTCAATGCCGGTGCGCTCCATGGCGATATGGATCAGCGCGCGCGCATGACCATGCTGAGCAATTTTAAAGACGGCAATCTTCAGCTTTTGGTGGCTTCCGATGTGGCTGCCCGTGGTCTGGATATTCCGGATGTCAGCCATGTGTTCAACTATGACATTCCGATCCATGCGGAAGATTATGTCCACCGCATCGGCCGTACCGGTCGTGCAGGCCGCTCGGGCAAGGCATTCTCGATCATCACCGGTGCAGATACCAAATATCTTGATGCCATCGAAAAAATGATCGGCGAAAAGATTGAATGGCTGGACGGTGATCTCTCCACTCTGCCTGCACAGGAAGAGACCGAAGAAACCGGTCGCCGCGGCCGCAACAACCGTGGTAAGAACGGCAAGAAATCCCGTGATAAAGATCACAAGGAAAAACAGACACAGCCACGCGTTGCAGAAGAAAAAACTGCTGAAGCACCTCAGGCTGTGGCAGACATTTCCGCGCTTAATGCGCCGCAGCCTGTTCTGCCGGACAATGTCTCCATCGGCACCGCTGTTACAGCGGAACCGGTTCGCCCTGCTCCGCACAAAAACGGCCATGAAGATCGCCGCCAGAACCACAACCAGAATGGTCAGCAGAATAAACGCCATCGTCGTGATTTTGATGATGAGCCGTCACCGCTGGGCTTCGGCGATGATATTCCGGCCTTCATGCTGATACCAATCAACATTTAAAAAAGAAAAACCCGCCGAATGGCGGGTTTTTTATTATCTGTAAGTCAGATTAAAAATCAGGCAGCGCGATGCGCAGCATCCAGTGCTTCTTGTGTAACCGGTGCCAGCTCAACGGATTCACCGCAGCCACAGGCCGATGTCTGGTTCGGGTTATTGAAAACAAAACCTGTGCGCAGAGTTGTCACTTCAAAATCCATCTGTGTGCCAAGCAGGAACAACGCAGCTTCCGGTGCCACATAGACTTTTGCACCTTCATGCTCGATGAGGTCATCACCGGCTTTGGCTTCTTCAGCCAACGCAATCGTATATTCCATACCGGCGCAGCCGCCCTTTTTCACTCCCACACGGATACCCAGAGCATCCTCATGAGAGGCCTGAATTTCGCGCACGCGTTCCGCTGCTGCGTCGGTCAGGGTCATGATGGAAAAACGTCCCATAAAATTTCTCACTTGTATCTGTTACATGGTTCAAGGCCATGTAGTTTCAACTTGCGAGGCCAACCTGAAATCCTGCACTCAGCCCCGATTGTCCGGTTTACCTCTGATACTCTATCTAGTCTCACACAGTCCTGACTGCAAGTAAAGCAACGCTCTGATCCTGCATTTAACGCAAGATTTTCTGTTCTTTACAGCGCATAAGAATAAAATGAATAATTCGCAAAACGCGTAAAATTGCCATGATCTGTTTGCAGTCTTTTGCGAATAAAAGAGCATCTCAGGTTCTTTGCCTCAGCTAAGCGGAGATTTTAATGGGTATTCAGCAGAGCCGTCATAACCCCGCATCGCATCGTCCCGTTGCATTGGCCATCACACAGGGTCGCGCTCAACAACAGCGCCTTACAATCATGCGACTGCTTGGAACCACAATTATCGGTGCAGCTTTGCTGACCGGCAGTGCGATTTATGCCAAGGCGGCAGGGACAGCTGAAACCAAAGACAAGCCTGCAGCACAGCAAAAGGTAAAGCCCGATGCTCTGAAAAAGGCCGGTGAAGCAGCAGCTAAAGATTCTGAGGAAGAAAAAGCTAAGGTCGAAAAAGCCAAAGCGGAGAAAACTGAAGCTGAAAAGCCAAAAGAAGATGCTGTGCCTGCAGATAAGCCGGATGCTAAAAAATCCACAGAAGCTGCAGACAAGCCCGAAGCTCCGGCACCTGAAGCCACAAAAGAAGTGGCTGAAGGCTTGGTTCTGCCCGATTATGTGGATGACCGCAGCACACCGCAGAAATTGCTGGAATCCTATTACAATGCCATTAACCGCAAAGAATATGTGCGTGCCTACAGCTATTATGCTGAAGGCCAGCAAGGCGATGATTTTGAGAAATATGCCAAGGGCTATGCCGGTACAGAATCTGTCAGCATCAAGCTCGGCAGCAGCGAGCCTGATCCGGGTGCAGGACAAATCTACTGGTCAGTGCCGATCGCTATTGAATCCAAACTGGCTGAAGGCAAAGCGCAGGTTTATACCGGTTGTTATACGATCAGCATGAGCAACCCTGCCATGCAGGCAATGCCGCCATTCAAGCCAATGGCAATCATGGCTGGCACATTATCGAAATCACCGCTGCCGCTGGAGAAAAGCGTGCCTGAGGAATGCGGTGCTCCGTAACTCCTCTGTCGATCACCTGTAGGAAAGCCTGTCATCACTGACAGGCTTTTTTTGTTTTACGGCTTACGCGGATGAATGAGCTGCGTGCTGACACCAATCCGGTTCCACAAATTGATCATGCCAATAGCCACAATCAGCTTGGCAATCTCTTCTTCGGAGAACAGCGCTTTGACACTTTCATAAAGAGTATCCGGCACGCCGAGTTCTGCAACCCGCGTCAGATGTTCGGTCCATTCCAGCACAGCACGGTCACGCGCATCAAAACACGGCGATTCACGCCATGCGCTTGTCATATATAAAGTCTGCATATCCATACCGTCTTTATGAGCATCACGGACATGAATATCCGTACAATAGGAGCAGCCGTTAATCTGTGAAGCGCGGATTTTCACCAGATGCAGCAGACGCTTATCCAACCCCGCTGCATCAACAGCTGCGTCCAATGCCTGTATTGACTGATAAAGCTCTGGTGTAATTTTCGCGATATTCATTCTGCTTTGCATATCATTTGTCCGAAATAAAAGTTTGCCCTAGAATCATCGATATAATATATCGATGATAAGAAATTAACAAATCTTAAAGGTATGATATGCGCAGAATGAGCGACGGGGTTGAGGCGGCATTGCATTGCGCACTCGTACTGTCAGGGCTGCCGGAGAATAAGGTTCTGGCGGGAAAACATCTGGCGGAGCTGCATGGCGTATCCGAGAGCTATCTGCTCAAACATCTGCGTGCCCTCACCGCTGCTGATGTGATTATAGCTGTTCCGGGGCCGCGTGGCGGCTACCGGCTCGCACATATTCCGCAACAGATTACATTGCTCGATATTGTGGAAGCGATTGACGGCAAAGAACCGGCCTTTATTTGCAGGGAAATTCGCCGCCGCGCACCGGGAAAATCACAAGATCCCTGCAACTATAAGAGAGATTGTTTCATCAAATCGCGGATGCTGGCCGCGGAACAGCTCTGGCGCGATGCTTTACGCAGCCAGACTGTTGCCGATCTCATGCAGGACGGCGAGCAGCAGATCAGCCCTTCCAGCAAGCTACTCGTATCCGATTATCTTAACTTACATGCCCGCTAAATAAAAAACGCTGCGTTTCCGCAGCGTTTTTAAAATCAGTACCAGCCCACAGCAACCTGAGCTTCCTCGGACATACGGTCCGGTGTCCATGGCGGATCAAAGGTCATGGTCACTTCCACATGGGAAACACCCTCAACCGCGCCAATGGCATTTTCCACCCAACCCGGCATTTCACCGGCCACAGGACAACCAGGCGCAGTCAAAGTCATATCGATTTTGACCGTACGGTCATCTTCAATATCAACCTTGTAGATCAGGCCGAGCTCATAAATATCTGCCGGAATTTCCGGATCATAGACAGTTTTCAGCGCGCCGATAATATCATCGGTCAGGCGCAGCAATTCTTCTTCCGGAATTGCGGAAGCGGAAAACACTTTTGAAGCACTGTTTTCTTCATCTGCTGCGATCACATCTGCGACCGGCACTTGCTGTTTAGTATCCATATTCATCATCCAAAAAACTGTCTTGCTTTTTCAAGCGCTGCAACCAGAGCATCCACTTCCGCGCGGGTATTATACATAGCGAAGGAAGCACGGCAGGTCGATGTTACTCCAAAGCGCTGCAGCAATGGCTGAGCACAATGGGTGCCTGCCCGCACTGCAATTCCTGCACGGTCAATCAGAGTTGAAACGTCATGGGCATGAATACCCTGCATCTCAAACGCAATGATCGCGCCTTTATCCGGTGCATTGCCGACAATACGCAGTGAGTTAATTTTCGCCAGAGACTCATGCGCATAGAGACGCAGATCAGCCTCATGGGCAGCAATAGCCTCACGACCTATGCTCTCTATATAGTCAAGCGCCGCGCCCAATCCAATAGCCTGCACGATCGGCGGTGTTCCGGCCTCAAAACGATGCGGCGGATGATTATAGGTAACATTATCAACTGTCACCTCTTCAATCATTTCACCACCCCCCATAAACGGGCGCATCTGTTCCAGCATTTCCATACGGCCATACAGCACGCCGATACCGGACGGGCCATAAAGCTTGTGGCCGGTCATAATATACCAGTCACAACCGAGATCACGCACATCTACCGGCATATGCACGGCAGCCTGAGAACCATCCACCAGCACCGGAATGCCGCGTGCATGAGCAAGCTCGACGATCTTTTTAATCGGCAGAACCGTACCCGTCACATTGGACATGTGAGTCAGCGCAATCAGTTTGGTTTTCGGGGTAATGCATTTCTCGAATTCATCAAGGTGGAACACACCTTCATCATCCACCGGCGCGAATACCAGTTTGGCACCCTGACGCTCACGAATGAAATGCCAAGGCACGATATTGGAATGATGCTCAAGAATGGTGAGCAGGATTTCATCACCCTCACCGATTTTGGGCATACCATAGCCATAGGCAACCGTATTGATCGCCTCTGTCGCCGATTTGGTAAAGATGATCTCGTCTACAGAACCGGCATTGAGAAAGCCGCGTACTTTTTCACGCGAGCGCTCATAGGCATCGGTTGCGGCATTGGAGAGGTAATGCAGGCCGCGATGCACATTGGCATATTCGTTGGAATAGGCATGCGTTATCGCATCAATAACCGCCTGCGGCTTCTGTGCCGAGGCACCATTATCGAGATAGATCAGCGGATTGCCATAGACTTCACGCGACAGGATCGGGAAATCACGGCGGATTGCTTCAACATCATAATTTTGCAGTACAGACGATAATTGATTCATAATCGTACTCCTGAGCACTTTGTGCTCAAAAAAGCAGGCAAGAGCACTGGGTGCTCACAAAAATCAATAAGGCACCATGTGCTCTATATCAGGGAAGAAGAGCGGGAAATTTCCCGCTCTCTATATGCATTATTATGCGTGTTTTTCGAGCCACGCCTGCAAGATATCTTCAAGCTTTTCAACGAGGGTTTCGTTTTCCAGCTCTTCGATCACTTCTGCAATAAAGGCTTTGACCAGCAGGCCACGGGCTGCATTTTCAGGCACCCCGCGCGCCATCAGATAGAAAAGGTGATCCTTTTCAATCTCACGCACAGTCGCACCGTGACCGCAGGCCACGTCATCCGCAAAGATTTCCAGCTCAGGTTTAGCCGCAAATTCCGCATCATCTGATAACAGCAAAGTGTTACAGGCCATTTTCGCGTCAGTTTTCTGAGCGATCTGCGCAACGCGGATCATGCCCTGAAAAATACCACGCGCTTTGTCTGTCACCACATTGCGCACAACCTCGGTCGAGGTGGTGTTTTCAACGAGATGACCAACATTCATGGTCACGTCAGTCACTGTTTCGCCGCCAAGCAGGTTGAGTGTACGCAGCTGGAAGTCAGAGCCTTCGCCCTTTACATCCACATTGATTTCCTGACGCACCAGCTTGCCGCCGGCATTCATCACGAACAGGATCAGCTTGGAATTCTCACCAATTGTCACATTGATCTGCGACAACTGCGTGGAGAGATCCGTATGCTCACGCACGATAACCCAGACGATCTCTGAATTATCAGCAATGGTCACATGACCGATACTGGTTGCGAAAGTTTCTGCTTCACCGCCGATCTGGCGCTCGATAAATGTCGCTTTGACATTCGAGCCGATCTTGACCGGAAAACGCACATGGGACTGACCGGAAGGCTGCAAATTCTGCAGCTCAACAGCCTGTTCCAGCTCGGTACCGTCAGCAACGGACAGGCCCCAGCCATCGCTGGCATAGGCTGCGTTGATCTGGCCGATCGCATCATCATCACCACGGGTTTTCAGGGTATGGGCAGCAATGCCCTGCCCCAAAATATCGCGGATCGCTTCAACACGTACGCCTTCGATCTGCACAGGCTTCTGCGCAACACCATTGGCAACGGTCAGCACGGCAGAACCGTCAAGCAGCGGCGCAACAGATTTATGGCTCACATTCGCATCAAACGGTGCAACCGAGCGCAGCAATGTGCGCAGATCTGTATAGTGCCAGCTTTCAATACGACGGCCAGGCAGACCGTTGATTTTCAAAGCTTCCAGTGCGTTATCGCGGGCGCTTACGACTTCCGTATCACCCGGCAGATCACCGACGCGGACAGCGAATGCATCAATCAATGCACTCTCAGCCGGCGTTCTGACCTTCTGAAGATGGACGTTCATATTCATCCCTCTCTTTAAGCAGCTGCGCCGATGATTTCAGCGTATCCGTTTTCTTCCAGATGCAGAGCGAGGCTCTTATCGCCGGATTTGATCACCTGTCCTTTGTAAAGAACATGCACACTGTCCGGTACGATATATTCAAGCAGACGCTGATAGTGAGTGATAACGATCACAGCACGGTCAGGCGAACGCAGAGCGTTCACACCATCGGAAACGATCTTCAGCGCATCAATGTCCAGACCGGAGTCGGTTTCATCGAGAACACAGAGTGATGGTTCCAGAAGCTGCATCTGCAGAATTTCCGCACGTTTCTTCTCACCGCCGGAAAAGCCGACATTGAGCGGACGCTTCAGCATGGCCATATCCATATTCAGGCCGCCGGCAGCTTCCTTAACGCGACGCAGCAGTTCAGGAATTTTCAGCTCTTCTTCACCGCGAGCCTTACGCTGCGCATTCATCGCAACTTTCAGGAATTCCATTGTGGCAACGCCTGGAATTTCCAGCGGATACTGGAATGCAAGGAAGATGCCCTTGGCTGCACGTTCCGCAGGATCGAGTTCCAGAATGCTTTCGCCGTTATACAGAATATCACCGGAGGTAACTTCGTAGTCCGAACGACCGGCCAGAATGTAAGACAGCGTGGATTTACCCGAACCGTTCGGGCCCATGATCGCAGCCACTTCACCGGCTTTAACAGTGAGGTTCAGACCACGGATGATTTCTGTATCCGTGTCAGCGATTTTGGCGTGCAGATTAATGATCTCTAACATGAGTGTAACCTTTTATACCGGATCTCTCAGGATCCGAAAATATCAATGAATGTTAGTTAAAGGGGCGAAGTCTCACTCCGCCATCCCTGTTTAACCAACCGAACCTTCGAGCGAGATACCGATAAGCTTCTGAGCTTCCACGGCAAATTCCATCGGCAGTTCCTGAATAACTTCCTTAACGAAGCCGTTCACGATCAGAGCAATCGCCTCTTCTTCCGGAATACCGCGCTGCATCACATAGAACAGCTGGTCTTCAGAGATTTTCGAGGTTGTTGCTTCATGCTCGAACTGCGCAGTCGAGTTTTTCGCTTCGATATAAGGTACCGTATGCGCACCGCAATCATTGCCGATCAGCAAACTGTCACACTGGGTGAAGTTACGGGCATTGGTTGCTTTACGATGGGCAGAAACCTGACCGCGATAGGTATTGTTGGAATTACCTGCCGAAATACCCTTGGAGATGATGCGGCTCGATGTGTTCTTACCGAGATGGATCATCTTGGTGCCACTATCGATCTGCTGATAACCGTTGGATACCGCAATCGAGTAGAACTCACCGCGTGAATCATCACCACGCAGAATGCAGGACGGGTATTTCCATGTGACCGCAGAGCCGGTTTCGACCTGCGTCCAGGAAATCTTCGAACGGTCGCCACGGCAATCGCCGCGCTTGGTCACGAAGTTATAGATACCGCCTTTGCCTTCCTTATCGCCCGGATACCAATTCTGGACGGTGGAATATTTGATTTCGGCATCATCCAGCGCGATCAGCTCAACAACAGCTGCATGGAGCTGGTTTTCATCACGCTGCGGCGCTGTACAGCCTTCAAGATAGGACACATAAGCGCCCTCTTCGGCAATAATCAGCGTACGCTCGAACTGGCCGGTGTCTTTTTCATTGATACGGAAATAAGTCGACAGTTCCATCGGGCAGCGAACGCCTTTTGGTACATAGACGAATGATCCGTCCGTAAAGACAGCGGAGTTGAGTGTGGCGTAATAATTGTCCGAAACCGGCACAACAGAAGCCAGATATTTCTTCACCAGTTCCGGATATTCGCGGATTGCTTCCGAAATCGAGCAGAAAATCACACCGGCTTTGGCAAGCTCAGCCTTAAAAGTGGTGACAACGGAAACACTGTCAAACACCGCATCAACAGCCACGCGGCCTGATGCATAGACATTGTCTGCCGGATTGCCGTCAATCTCGCTCGGCTCACCCTGTTTGCGTACACCGGCCAGAATTTCCTGCTCACGCAGCGGAATTCCGAGCTTTTCATAGGTACGCAGCAGTTCCGGATCAACTTCATCCAGAGACTTAGGGCCGGTCTGATTTTTAGGAGCCGCATAATAGCGGATATCCTGAAAATCAATTTCCGGATAATCAACACGCGCCCATTTCGGCTCTTCCATAGTGAGCCAGCGGCGGTAAGCATCCAGACGCCATTCCAGCATCCATTCCGGCTCTTCTTTTTTAGCAGAAATGAAACGGATAATATCTTCATTCAGCCCCTTAGGAGCCTTATCCATTTCGATGGTTGTTTCAAAACCATATTTGTACTGGTCCACGTCAAGCGTGGCGACCTGATCGATCGTTTCCTGCACTGCAGGCATCGCCGTTCTCCATCCTTGTCAGGGTCAAGGCCCGACAGTTAAAAACGCTATGGCAGCAAAGATTTTGCTGTCATAAACATATAGTGCGCATTGATGCGCTGTAAAAGCCTGTCAGCTGGCGATGTTTTAAAGAGCACCGCCTCAGACTTTGAACTCCGGCCGGTTTCGCATCACATTACTGTGCGCAAAACCACAATGGCCATTCAGAAATACCTGCCCTCTCAGGCGGCATTATTTTCCGATTCGCCCGAAAACTGCGCCTGAATCTGACTGCGTGTCTGATCCCGTCTGGCTACCAGTCTTTCGAAAATCGTCAGAAATGCTTCTGCGTCCTGCATTGTCGTCGACTTTTCTGTCGAAACGCGCAATGCACCGCATTCATCCTCATAGCCCATCGCCGCAAGCACATGGCTTGCGCCAACCTTACCTGATGAACAGGCAGAACCGGCAGAAAGTGCAATACCGCCCAGATCAAAAGCGATCTGCATAGTCTCGGCTTTCATACCGGGCAAGGAAATAAAACTTGTATTCGGCAGGCGCGGCACAGTATCTCCATGCACCAGCACATCATCTGCCAGTTTGCGCACACCGTTCTCAATTGTTGTGCGAATTGTATCCGACCAGCGTGGCAGATTGCTGCCCTCTTGTTGTGCTGCCAAAGCTTCGCGTGCAGCTGCACCAAAACCGGCGATCAGCGGCAAGGCTTCAGTACCGGCACGATGCCCTTTCTCCTGCCCGCCACCGCGCACCAGCGCAGACGGCATAACCAGATCAGAGATCGCAACCACAGCACCAACACCTTTAGGGCCGCCGATTTTGTGGGAAGAGAGAATGAGATAATCGGCAGAAGCTGCAGCAATATCAAGCGCGATGCGCCCTGCTGCCTGCACGGCATCGACAATGAAGAAACCACCGGCAGCTTTTACCAGCGCGCCGATTTTTTCTACCGGCTGAATAACACCAGTCTCATTATTCGCCCATTGAACTGCAACCAGCGGCAGGCCTTTGGATTTATCATGCGCTTTCAACGCCTGTTCCAGCACATCAAGATCAACAATGCCCTGATGATCGACCGGCAGCACAGTCATATTCTCCGCAGCAAAACGCCCGCCGGATAACATGCACGGATGCTCAGTCGCCGAAACATAAAGATGCGACAGGCGCAGTTCCGAGCGCCCCATCTTATAAAGCGGAGTCAGCAATGTGTTTGCTGCTTCGGTTGCACCGGAGGTGAAAAACACATGATCCGGCTTCGCACCGCAAAGGGCTGCCACGTCACGTCGTGCTGATTCAACCAGCGCACGCGCTGCACGGCCTTCCTGATGCACAGAAGACGGATTACCTGTCACATTCAATGCCGCGACCACAGCCTCGCGCGCAGCTTCACTCAGCGGCGCACTGGCATTATAATCGAAATAGATACGCGGCTTTGGCATTGCAGACTCTTTCGCGAAGCACCATATTTGCGTTAAACGCGCAATTATCTTGAAATTTCAAACCAGAGCAGACTATTAAGCTGCATGAGTGTTTTTTTACACCCTCCAGTTTTGAAAGATTCTAAAGTCGGTTGTAAGATTTATGAGCGAAACAGTCAAGGATTTGCTCAGAATTTAAGCCGTAAAGTCATGATTGGTAACAATCAGGCTTATAAATAACAAATACGACACTTGTGTTGCGAACCGGCCAAATGGTCACGCAACCCGGCGGTTATAGCGGAGTACATATGCCAGAAGTCATCTTTAATGGTCCTGCGGGTCGCCTTGAAGGGCGTTATCAGCCTTCAAGCGAGAAGAATGCACCAATCGCCATCATCCTGCACCCGCATCCGCAATTCGGCGGCACCATGAATAACAAGATCGTTTATGATCTGTTTTACATGTTCCAGAGCCGCAATTTCACGACTCTGCGGTTTAACTTCCGCGGAATCGGACGCAGTCAGGGTGAATTTGATCACGGCGCGGGTGAATTGTCCGATGCGGCAAGCGCACTGGACTGGGTGCAGTCGCTGCATCCTGATTCCAAAACCTGCTGGGTTGCCGGTTATTCCTTCGGTGCGTGGATCGGCATGCAGTTGCTTATGCGCCGTCCGGAAATCGAAGGCTTCATGTCGATTGCACCGCAGCCGAACACTTATGACTTCTCATTCCTCGCACCTTGCCCTTCATCGGGTCTGATCATTCACGGCGATCAGGACAAGGTTGCACCACCGAAAGATGTGCAGGTTCTGGTTGATAAGCTGAAAACCCAGAAGGGCATCACGATTACGCAGAACACCATGGCCGGCGCCAATCACTTCTTCTCCGGTATGGGTGATGAGCTGATTGCGGAATGTTCGGAATATCTTGATCGCCGCCTGATGGGCGAGTTGACAGAGGTCCGCCAAAAGCGCCTGCGCTAATCGACAAAAGCAAAAGACCGGCTAATCGCCGGTCTTTTTTATTTATGCCTTTACCAAGACCCCGCCACTCACCGGCTTGTCGCAACCGGTTGTTGAGGGATAAGTCAGCGGCAAGCCTTTCAAACTGCGCACAGCCAGATAGCCCCAGGCCTCAGCCTCCATGGAATCACCGTCCAGCCCGGCTGTATCCGCATCAATCACCGCGGCACCTTCAGCTTTCGCCAAGGCAGAGAGTTCAGCCATAATCGCTGCATTCTTACGCCCGCCGCCACTCACAACATAACTGCGAGGCTTCTGTGGCAGATGGGATGCTGATTGCAGGATCGAAGCCGCTGCCACATAGGCCAATGTACGGGCACCATCCTCAACCGATACAACACCGATTGAAGGCACAGCAAAATCTCCGCGATCCAGCGAGCGACGCTGATTACCGGCGAAGAATGCATTGCTCAGATAATACGCGGCCAACTCGGTATTTACAGCACCACTCAATGCCAGTGCACCACCGGCATCAAAACTGCCCTGCCCGTGCAGTTCCATCCACTGGTCGATCAGCATATTGCCGGGGCCACTGTCAAAAGCTGCCAGCCGCCCTGTCTCATCGACATAGGTCAGATTGGAAATCCCGCCAATATTGACGAAAACAACCGGCATATTCGGCTGCTGCTCCAGATTATGTGCCAAGGCCGCATGATAGGCGGGGATCAGCGGCGCGCCCTGCCCGCCATAGCGCATATCCTCAGCGCGCATATCATAAACCACATCAATGCCGGTTTCCTGTGCCAGCAATGCACCGTCACCGATCTGCACGGTCAGCGCATTATCAGGACGATGCAGCACCGTCTGCCCATGAAAACCGATGACATCCACATCATCTGCGCTTAGACGATTGGCGAACAAAAAGTCCTGCACCGCCACCGCATGCAGCAATGTCAGATCATGCTCAAGTTTTTCAAGAATACCAATACGCTCATCACGCTGCGTGACGCTCCGAGCATCAACAAGTCCTTGTTTCAGACGGGCACGAAACGCATCGGAATAATTCATGCTGCCGGAAGCAATGCGCTCAACCACCTGCTCACCGTCTGTCCGGATCAGCGCCAGATCAATACCGTCCATGGAGGTGCCGCTCATCAATCCGAGTGCGCGATAGAGTGCAGTCATCTTTGTCTTTCCGTTTTCAATATTTCCGGTTTTGCACGGTTGGCAGGTACAAGCAGGTTACATAAACCACACAAACGGCACAAAACGACAGCAATTTGCGATAAAATCGCCTTTTACGATGTCACACCTTTATTGTGATTTGCCCTGCAATAATGTTAAACGCTGGATTGTGTCAGTCACCGGAATAATATTCACGGCCTGCTCTCTGGGGTCTTCCCATATCACAATCCTTTGTCAGACAGGAAAAATCAATGTCCGGCTTTAAGTCCGATTTTCTACGCACACTTTCCGAACGTGGCTTTATTCATCAGGTCTCCGATGAATCAGGTCTGGATGAACTCTTCACCAAGGAAACTGTGACTGCGTATATTGGCTTCGACCCGACAGCATCCAGTCTGCATGCGGGCGGCCTCATTCAGATCATGATGCTGCACTGGATGCAGAAAACCGGTCATCGTCCGGTTGCGCTGATGGGCGGCGGCACCGGTATGGTCGGTGATCCGTCATTTAAAGAAGAAGCCCGCAAGCTGATGACGGTTGAAACCATTGCCGACAATATTGCCGGTATCAAAAAGGTTTTCACCAATTACCTCACTTTCGGCGAAGGCAAAACCGACGCGCTGATGGTCAATAATGCCGACTGGCTGGCAGGTCTCAACTATCTCGAGTTCCTGCGTGATGTCGGCCGTCATTTCTCCGTCAACCGCATGCTGTCCTTTGACTCGGTTAAAACCCGCCTTGATCGTGAACAGTCACTGTCCTTCCTTGAATTCAACTACATGATCCTTCAGGCTTATGACTTTGTTGAACTCAGCAAGCGCTACGATATGCGCCTGCAGATGGGCGGCTCTGACCAATGGGGCAATATCATCAATGGTATTGATCTCGGTCACCGCATGGGCACGCCGCAGCTCTACGCGCTGACTTCGCCGCTGCTGACCACCTCTTCCGGTGCGAAAATGGGTAAGTCGCTCAATGGCGCTGTCTGGCTCAACGCTGACATGCTGAGCGCGTATGACTTCTGGCAGTACTGGCGTAATACTGAAGATGCCGACGTAGAACGCTTCCTCAAGCTCTACACCACCATGCCTATGGATGAGATTGCGCGTCTGGCAGCACTTGGCGGTTCGGAAATCAACGAAACCAAGAAGATTCTGGCCACCGAAATCACTGCCATGCTCCACGGTCGTGAAGCTGCGGAACAGGCTGCGGAAACTGCACGCAAAACTTTTGAAGAAGGTGCAATTTCTGACAATCTGCCAAGCCTGAGCATTGCTAAAGACGAGCTGTCGGCTGGTCTCGGTATTCAGGCTCTGCTGGTTAAAGCCGGTCTTGCATCGTCTAATGGTGAAGCGCGCCGTCACATTCAGGGCGGTGCTGTGCGCATCAATGATGTGGCTGTTCAGGATGAACGCGCCGGTATCACTGCCGGTGACGTTACCGAAGACGGTATCATCAAACTATCGCTGGGTAAGAAAAAGCACATTCTGGTACGTCCGGAATAAAACCAGCGTTAATACAAATACGCAAAAAGCGCGGAGTAATCCGCGCTTTTTTATTATAAAAGCTTCGCCGATTAGAATTCGAAGATCGAGCGGAAAATCCCCGGCGCAATCGCAGAAATCGGATTGACGATAATATTCGGCTGCTTGGCATTGCCTGCCAGCTTATAGGTAATCCCGATCAGACCACGGTCGCGGCCATTGCCGAGAATTGCGCCCAGCACCGGCACTTCACCAAACAGACGGTTCAGACCATAGGCAGGCATGAATGTACCGGTAACGGACATATTGCCGTTGCGGTCGTAGAGAATGCCCTGAAAAGTAGCACCGATCAGCGGGCCGCGAAGGACGCCGTTCTTCAGCGTCAGATAGCCGGAGCCCTTTTCAATCTGCGAATAGCCGCGTTCGAAATCGACCCGCGTCACATCAATATTACCGCGCACTGCCTGATTGAGGCTCTTGCCGCCATTGGAACTGCTAGAGACCAGCTTATCCAGACGCGGCTCATTAATGACCGAGAAATCACGGGCATCAATTGCGCCATAAAGCGGCCCCGTGCCCTGCGAGGTCAGATTAACGGTAATTCTGCCGCCGCGCATCTTGTCGTAAAAATCAAAGAAGCGCAGCACCGCTCCGGCATTGGCCGAGCTCAGCGCCACAGAACTGGCGCCTTTCTGGTTGCTGGACGTTGCGCTGACCTGTGCACCATTGCCCGTCACCGCATTCAGCGACACGCCGGAGACTTTTGCCCCTGCGGTTTCATAAGACACGGTGACATTACGCAGGCTCTCATCATAGAACCCTTTCACATCATCAATCTGTGCATTGACGACAATGCGCGGCATCACCCCGTTTTTGCTTTGACCGGCTTTCTTTTCATCCGTATTGCCTGAAACCGCCTGCTGGATCAGCGCCCGCGCATCAAAAGCCGTACCACGAACATCCGCACGGAAGCCATTACCGGATTTGCGCACTTCAAGGCTGAGATCATCATTACGCGTCAGATTGAGCTTGCGGATATTTGCACTCTGCAATTCATTATTTTCAAGCGTCAGATCACCGCTGACATGAAAACCGGTGCCGTCAAAGATAAAGTTACGAACCAGTACCGGCCCTTTGCCTTCCTTCGGCAGCTTCATATCCATTGTGAGCTTCGCAGGAATGCCTGTACCTTTTTTCCAGCCGAGCCATGGCAGATTGACCTGCGTCTTGCCAAGATCAGCGGAGATTTTGCGCATCTCACCCTGTTCTTCGCCCAGATCCAGCGTCAGCGGGCCTTTAAAAATATCGTTCAGCCCCGGATAATAAGTCTCACGCGTTTTATCATCCAGCTCCAGCCGGATATTTTGCTGACGCTTGATATTTGTATCCGCCAAAGGCTCAACCAGTGCCAGCTTGGCCGGAATATTATTCAGCCGTGCAGTCGCATCGATTTTAGCCACATCATCATTGACGCTCAGAGTGCCTTTGGCCTGCGTCACATTCTGACCGTTAAACGGTTTCTTCAAAGTCACATCGCTGAAAGCCAGATCAGCCTGCCATTTCAGACTATCCTTTGGTGCATCTTTGGTAACCGAAAACGCAACTTTTACTTTCGCATTCACATTGCCGTTGAGATCTTCCGCGCTGAAAGGCAATTTGCGCAAGGCATTGATCGGCTTATAACCAACAAGCTCTGTGATCGCCGGTGCCTCACCGCTGAGATCGAGATCAAGATCCGCAATCACCGGACGCTGACGTCCCCAAGGCACAAATAATGTTCCGCCATCCACATTGATCTGGCGGTTAACCGGTGTAAAGGCCGTACCTTTTTCAAGCTTGATGGTTGTATGCGCACCGCGCACCGCAATCGTGCCCGTTGCATCACGCACCGGCGGTATCTCACCGATCACGTCAAACCGTGTGCCTTCAACCCTGAAATCAGCCTTGATATCGGATTCTGTCAAATCCGGCGGCAGTCCCGGTCCGTTGAAGTGACCGGCAGGCAGTGCAATATCAATCCGGCCTTCGGTCATATGACCACCAAACAGGTTTTTCAGCACCCAGTCGCGCGCGCCGTCAGCCACATTGAGCGGCCAGAGCTGCTTGGCCTGTGCGACCGGCATACCCGGTATGCGCAGCATAAAAATCATCGCCGGAGAGCCGTGACCAAAGATCATGCGCCCCTGCCCGTAAAGCTCACCGGAATCTGTTTTGACATTCAGATCATTGAAATCAACGCGGCTGGCATTCTGCATCAGACGACCGGCAATCTTCACGCCGAATGGCAAAGGCGCTTCGGCAGAATTTTCCGGCGCACTGACGGCTTTTCTGGACACCAGCTCAAAACGGTAAGCCGGTTTCTCCGCAATATCGGTTTCCGTTTGCGTAACCGCAGATCGCGTACTCTTCAAAACAGGCAGAGTGTCTGTCTGCTGCCCTGCAGCTGGCATTTCACCATTCGCAATCCGCGCTGCCTGTTCGCGGATTTTCTGGGCTGCACTTTCCGTTTCAGCAACCGGCTCTACCCCGAATGCACCTTCAAGCACCGTGGATAAGCCGCCAAGATTGAGATCAAGCGCCTTAATTTCAAGTTTCTCGCCACCGGCTATATGCTCAAAAGACAGTGCCATATTGCCTTTGATGCCGCGCTCACGCCCCATATCCACGACAGCATCATCAAGCGTCAGCTGGCCGGAGAGGGTTTCCTTTTGCACCTCAGTAGAGGCCTGTCCGGTTAAAGCCAGAGATGCCGTGCTGTTCACATGAAAATAAGCCGGATTTGGCCGGTCATTGCCCATTTGCGGCATGACCTCTTCCGGTGAACCAAGACTGACCGGAATATTATCCAGTGTCAGGGAGAAGTTAGAAGCATGTGCGGGATCATCGGAACGGATCATTTCCGCCTGCAATGCCGTGCTTTTGCCCTGCCAGACAAATTCGGCATCCAGCGTTACCTTCTGCCCGTTCTGCCTGACCTGCGCATTACGGATCAGGATTTCCTGATCTTTCTCCATCGCGCGAAAAGCAAATGTCACATCGTGCAATGCAATTGCTTTTGTGCCGCGCATATCCAGCAGCGCCAGCGTCTGATCAATACCGGCAAAGACTTCACGTGACAGCTGATCAAAATCGACCAGTCCCCTGTCATTAAACGGCAAACGGATAAAAGGCTTCGGCTTGGTTTCCCCCTCTTGCAGGCGGATTAAAGCATCGCCGATTTCAATCTGGGCAACCTGAACTGAGCCGGTCAGCAGCGGCAAAGGTGCCAGCCCCAGTCTGACAACGCCCAGCTTTTCTACGGACACATCCTGAATGCGACTGTTCAGAGCAACATCACGCGCTTCAATTGCCAGATGTCTGTTACCGTCCAGCGAAACCTGCGCCTTGCTGATCGACACACCGGCATCAGGCCCTAAGATTTCCTGCAATCTCTGCTGTGCTTCATCGCGCAACATATCGCTGCTGATACCGGTACGCAGTACGAGAAAACCAATGCCGGCCAATACAATCAAAGCGAAACTGACAGAGATGAAAGCGCGCCAGCATTTCGCAATAAAGCCTTTGCGCTTTCTGCGCGCTGCCTTGCGGGCTGCTCTGTTATGTAAGCCGGTCTTATAATCAGGGCAGTCTTTCAGCACAGCTTTATTCTCAGGCCCCGCACCGGATGACGGATACTGATCAAGATGCTGTATGTCACGCTTGTTAAAGCGGATTTTTCTTGGTTTTTCTTTCAAAAACTTAAATCACTATCCGGATTGGCTGCACCTGAACTGCATAATTTTCAAAAGAAATTCTGTCATTTCTCATCAATATAAAACAGATCAGATTGCTGTCATTGATGAATCGTTATTTCAAAGCCCTGATTAACTGACAAAATTTCAGAAACAACACATGATTACAAGTCGCGGAAATAAATCAAATCACCTACCCCCGAGAAAATGACACCGGATGCTTTGAGTTTTTCTATTATCCGGCACAACATTAATCCTCGTGCAGAATCATTGTAGAACACATCCTCAACCATTCACATGAATAACAGGCAGAGCGGGTGTCGCGGATCAGATGAAACGTTACACGCTCAGTCCTTGCTCCCATAAGGATGAAGAAAGGCGCACTTATGACCAACCCGACAGATAATGTTGCCGCAATTGCTTTGCAGGCAGGTGATCCGGCTCCGGCATTTTCCCTGCCTAAAAACGGTGATGACACGCTTTCATCTGCCTCTCTTCAGGGCAAAGCCTATGTGCTGTATTTTTATCCGAAAGACGACACCAGCGGCTGCACCCGCGAGGCAATTGACTTCAGCGCATTGAAACCCGAATTTAATGCCATCAATGTCAGCATTATCGGCGTATCCCCTGACAGCGTGCGCAAGCATGACAAATTTATCGATAAACATGATCTCACCATTGAGCTTCTTGCTGATGAAGAAAAATCTCTGAGCAATGCTTATGGTGTCTGGGTAGAAAAGAGCATGTATGGCCGTAAATATATGGGCATTGAGCGCTCCACCTTCCTGATCGGCAAAGACGGAAAAATCGCACAGGTCTGGCGCAAGGTAAAAGTTGCCGGTCATGCCGAGGCTGTGCTTGAAGCCGCCCGTAAACTCGGTTGAAGACCGAAAATATACGGCACGGAAACCCTTTATTAACTCTGTTACGGTGTATGATCTGCGCAACAGTCCAGAATAGTTTTACCCGTCCGCACAGTTTGTTATAGTTAAGAAGTGATCTGCTCAGACGGTACTTGCGAGGCAGTAAAGGCAGCTTATTCTGCCATACAAAACCCGCAAATCTGTCTGAGATAATATCACAGAGCTGCTTTTATTTGATGAAAAGCAGAACGAACAGCAGGCTTTACGGGATAAGACTATGTCAGTCACAGGTAAGATCATGACCCGTTATCTCTCACCACTCTCCGCATCGGTTGCGCGACTGCGTTTGCCGTCCCGCGCAGGCAATTTTCTGCTCGCCGGTCTCATCGGCTATGGTGTGAGTGCAGGTGTGCTGGTTGCCGGTGCTTTGGCTGCGTCTGTTCTGCCGGCTCAGGCTCCGCTGCCTGACACATCCCTGACCATGCTGAAATCTGAGAAGAGTGTCACCGCTCAGCCGATGCCGCCAATGCCGGATCAGATTTATGATGCCAGATTCCACGAAGGCGCTGTTGATCTGAACACCGCTGCCAGTTTTGCCGGAATTGATCCTTTCATCACCGGCCCGGTTCCGAAATAACCGATCATAAAAAAGCCGCCGGTAAGATCATCTCACCGGCGGCTTTTTTTTCATTTAATCAACTCAGATCAGTCAATATCCTGTACATCGGCATCCTTGCCGTGTACGCGCTGCGCCAAAGCAGCTTCCATAAACTCATCCAGATCACCATCCAGAACATCGTCCGGACTTGAGCTTTCAACACCGGTGCGCAGGTCTTTGACCAGCTGATAAGGCTGCATGACATAAGAGCGGATCTGGTGTCCCCAGCCGATATCAGTCTTGGAAGAATTCACCTCATTGGCGGCTTCTTCACGCTTCTTCAGCTCTTCTTCGTAAAGACGCGCACGGAGCATCGACCAGGCCTGTTCACGGTTTTTATGCTGTGAACGCTGGGTCTGACACTGCACCACAATACCGGTGGCAATATGCGTAATACGAACCGCCGAATCTGTGGTGTTAACGTGCTGACCACCGGCACCGGAGGCGCGGTAAGTATCAATACGAACATCGGATTCCGATACTTCGACTTCAATATTGTCGTCGATCACCGGATAGACCCAGATACTGGCAAAGGATGTGTGGCGGCGGGCATTGGAGTCAAACGGCGAAATACGCACCAGACGATGCACACCTGATTCCGTTTTCAGCATACCGTAGCTATTATGGCCTTTCACGAGGATGGTTGCGGATTTAATACCCGCTTCTTCCCCTGCCTGAACTTCCAGAACTTCCACCTTACGGCCGTCGCGCTCACCCCAGCGCGAATACATGCGCAGCAGAATGGACGCCCAGTCCTGACTTTCCGTACCACCGGCACCGGCATGAACTTCCAGATAAGCATCATTGCCGTCAGCTTCACCGCTGAGCAGCATTTCAATCTGACGCTTGTCGAGTTCCGCCTTGATCTCGCGAATACCGTTTTCCGCATCGGTGATGATGGACTTGTCGCCCTCTTCTTCACCCATCGCGATCAGCTCGATATTGTCATCGAGCGAACGGGTCAGCGCCAGAATACTGTTAATGCTGTCATCCAGCTGCTGGCGTTCACGCATCAGCTTCTGTGCTTCCTGCGGGTCATTCCACAGGGTCGGATCTTCAGCACGGCTGTTCAGATATTCGAGTTTCTTCAGTGACTGATCCCAGTCAAAGATGCCTCCTCAGCAGGCTTATGGCCTGCTTGATTTCGTCAACCAAGTTCTCAATCTCGGCACGCATAGCTGCGGCTCCTTTGTCAGTCTTAATAATTTCGCAGTCAGCACATGGCCTTAATAAAAAAGCATACAGGCGCTACAAGCAGTTTCAGAAAAAGTGGAAACCGGTTTTTCGTCCGAAACTGCGTTAATATAAAGATATAGAGCGGTTTTCCTGCTTAGGAAAAATAACCGCTCTATAGGCCTGTATGCTGATTGTGTTTAAGCCTGTCAATATTTCAGGCTCAGGGCAGGCTTAATAAAGACCGCCAGATCCGGAATTAATTGCCTTATTCGCCTGCGGCGATTGCGGCTGCACCGGCGAGCCTTCCTGGAAGCTGTCGGCACCGATCACAGAATAGCTGTCAGCTGGGCCTGTCCCCGGTTTAAAGGCTTCCATAATCACATCAGGGCCACCCGGCGTTGCACGCATACCGGTACGGCGGTTGATCGCAATCATGGTCATGCCTTCAGGCACACGGAAGTCCACTTTCGGCGCTCCCTGCATTGCCACGGTCATGAAATCCTTGAACACCGGCACAGCGAGGCCGGAACCTGTACCGCCGCGGCCGAGTGGTGCAGGCTGATCCATACCGAGATACAGACCGACAACCATATCCGGCGTGAAACCGACAAACCACGCATCTTTTTCGTCATTTGTCGTACCGGTTTTACCGGCAATCGGACGGTTCAGGCTCAGCAGCATACGCGCAGTACCGCGCTGAACAACACCTTCCATCATCGATGTGATCTGATAGGCGGTCATCGGGTCGAGCACCTGATCGCGCTCGTCAACCAATTCAGGTTCTTCCTGATTGTTCCACTCTTCCGCATTACAATTCTGGCACTGACGCATGTCATGCTTGAAAATAGTCTTGCCGTAACGATCCTGCACGCGGTCAATCATTGAAGGCGTGATCGACCGTCCGCCATTAGCCATGATCGAATAGCCGGTGACCATGCGCAGCACAGTTGTTTCACCGGCACCAAGCGACATGGAAAGCACCGGCATCATCTTGTCATAAACACCGAAACGCTCTGCATATTCCGCAACGGTCTTCATGCCCATATCCTGTGCCAGACGCACAGTCATCAGGTTACGGGATTGCTCGATACCATAACGCAGGGTTGAAGGGCCGGAGAATTTGCCGGAATAGTTTTTCGGGCTCCAGACGCCGAGCGAACCGCCCTGATCGACAGAGATCGGACCATCAAGCACCACGGATGCCGGTGTGTAGCCATTATCCAGCGCTGCCGCATAAACAAACGGTTTGAAGGCCGAACCCGGCTGGCGATAGGCCTGCGTGGCGCGGTTGAATTCCGACTGCGCATAGGAGAAGCCGCCAACCATAGACAGCACGCGGCCGGTATGCGGATCCATAGCAACCAGCGCACCGGAGATTTTCGGCACCTGACGCAGACGGTAAGCATCGCTGCCCTCGCCTTTTTTCTCCACATAAATCACATCGCCGACCTCAAGCACACCTGCCGGTGATTTCGCTGTCGAGCGCTTGCCGCCGATATTCATGCGCATCGCCCATTTCATATCCGCAGCGGCAACGCGGCCGGTCGCCCGTTCTTCACTGATTTTACCGGACGGATCACGGGCCGGCTGCAATCCGATTTCCAGCGCATCCGGTGTGGCGTCCAGCACAACAGCCAGATGCCATTCCGGCACGTCGGTCAGACCGGCAACTTCACCCAGTTCCTGACCCCAGTCTGTGCTCAGATTGAGATGTTTGACAGGGCCGCGATAGCCTTGCGCCTCATCATAACGGATGAAACCGTTATGCAATGTTTTACGCGCCATGACCTGCAATTGCGGATCAAGCGTTGTGCGCACGGAAAGCCCGCCTTCAAGCAGCGAAGCATTGCCGTAACGGGTTACAATCTGACGACGCACTTCTTCAGCAAAATATTCACTGGCAAACAGACGGCCATCCGCATTATGCGGCTTCACGCCCAGCGGTGTTTCTTTGGCTTCTTTTGCATCCTCAACAGAAATATAGCCGTTTTCCTGCATACGATCGATCACCCAGTTGCGGCGTTCAATCGCGCGCTGGGCATAACGATACGGATGATAATTGGCAGGGCCTTTGAGGAGTGCTGCAAGATAGGCAGATTCGCTGATGGTCAGCTCATTGACCGACTTGTCGAAATAGGTCAGCGCAGCACCGGCAATACCGTAAGCGCCCATACCGAAGAACATTTCATTGAGATAAAGCTCAAGGATCTGGTCTTTGCTGAAAGTACGCTCCATACGCAGCGCAACAATCGCTTCCTTGATTTTACGGTCATAGGTCTGCTCGGAAGTGAGCAGCATATTTTTGGCAACCTGCTGCGTGATGGTCGACGCGCCCACAGGGCGGCGGTCATTACCGGTCAGCTTGTTGACAATATTAGTGGACACAGCACGGGTAAGGCCGAGATAATCCAGCCCGTGATGCTGATAAAAGCTCTTGTCTTCCGCTGAAACAAAGGCTGCTTTCACACGATCAGGAACCGCCTGAATCGGCAGGAACATGCGGCGTTCTTTGTAATATTCCGCCATCAGACTACCGTCTGCGGCATGCACGCGCGTTGTTACCGGCGGCTCATATTTGGCCAGCACTTCATAATCCGGCAAGTCCTTGCTTATGCTGCCGACATAGAAGGCAACGCCTCCCGCAACGATCAGCATCAGCACCGTTCCGATGCCGAAAAAATATCCGATGAGCCGTACCATATTTTATCCGGTGTCCGTTTCAGATTATCTGCTACATATCATTAACTTAGAGCATTTCACAGTCAAATTGGATCAATTTGACGACCGTGATAATGCGGCTACTAAAGAATCCAGAACGAATGCCGCGATCCAATTTGGACGTAATCCGCTCCGGTAAAAATTCACAGGCAATTTTAGCAGGCTTTGCAGCGTAAAATTGTTTTCAACCTGATGAACCCTTCCAAGCCATTCATCTCTGAGCCCTGACCTGAACCCTGATCCGGCGTTAAGCCAGACCAACAGCGTGGTAGTGAACAGCAAATACGTCAAAGACAAGATGAATTTACTGTTTTTAACTCTTTATTCATTTCTGTGACGCTTTTGACGCAGCCCTCACAGATTTTACGGCTGCGCCTGAACATTGTTGCGCAGCGTATAATATTTATCCACTGCATGGGAAATACGCTCCACCGCACGTTTGCGCCATGAAGCATCTTTCAGCAGCTTCTCATCGTCTTTATTCGACAAATATCCGATTTCGACGAGAACCGAAGGAACATCCGGTGCACGCAACACCTGAAATCCGGCAAAACGATGAGGATTATTAATCAGATTAACCTTGCCCTGCAGAGATTTGACCAGCCCGTCAGCAAAATTCAGCGAAAAAGAATGGGTTTCACGCTGGGTCAGCTCCATGAGGATATCATGAACAACCGGCGCTTCTTCGCTGTAAATACCCGCACTGGCATCAGAATTATTTTCACGTTCCGCCATAGCTCTGGCCACATCATCCGATGCCTTGTCAGACAATGTATAGACCGTTGCACCACGGATATCCTTATGACGGATCGTATCGGCATGAAGCGAGATAAACAGATCCGCCTCATGCTGGCGCGCCAGACGCACCCGCTCCCCGAGCCGCAGGAAAGTATCATCCTCGCGGGTCATGAGAACATTGATATTCTTGTTCTTCATGAGTTCATCACGAAGCTCGCGCCCGAAAGCAAGCGTCACATTCTTTTCCAGCGTGCCGCTCACACTTTCCGCGCCGCTGTCGATGCCGCCATGTCCGGGATCAATCATCACAGTAAACTGGTGGCTTGAGCCAAGCGTATCGCTGATGGCAGGAGATGCCCCGCCAGTGTCCGCATTTAATGAGGCCGTAGTCACTTTCTGATCGGCAAGAGCCTGCGCAAATTCTCGGTCGGAACTGGCAACAATATCGGCAACCATACGATAGCCGGACGAAGATTCGTTTTTTACAACTTCCAGTTTTTCAACTTTGAAAGGCCCTTTGGCATTGAGAATCAATCGCGACCGCGTCTGCGCAATCAATCCGTAGCGCACCTCGGAAATCAGACCGCGCGGCGTCAGTGATTCCTTGTCAAAACCGAAACTGGTTTCCGGCAGGTCGATCACAAGACGATGCGGACGCTCCAGAAGATGCGTCTCTACATTCGGCTCATTGTCAAACATAACCACGATACGGCTGCGCAGATCATCACCGGCCATTTTGAAGGTCAGTGCAGAGAGTTCAGATTTGCCGCCCTGCGCTGAAAATGCAGAATTTATCGGTATTATTGCCACAAAAGCCGAAAGCAGCGCCTGCCGCCGCAAAAACTTGCGAAAAGCCGGTTTTAAAGAAAAAAGATTGGCTGTCAGAATTCGTAAAAACATCGTCTCGATCAAATTATTGCAAAGCTGAGATTCGTTCAGATCCTGCACATCATTTGCAATCCCCTGCCCGCAAATCAGCATTTACGAACACCCGCCCGCGATCGGGCATTATGATTGCCTTTGCGGCAGTTCGGTGACGTCTGAGCAGTTTCATTTCTCCTGTTTCAGAAAAACCACACTGCCTCACCCGCTCTTGCCGGATGCTGCAACCGCCCGTAACACAGATATGCTAGAGCTTTATCGTTAATGAAGCCTTTGCAAATTTCATCAAATCTGCCTCTGCATCCGGCATTCATGATTACAAAATTTCAATGCCATTTCCCGTCGCAACCGGCAACTGACAAAGCTGCGTGCACAAATCACGCATGAAATAAAGCCGGCTTAGATTCCGCCCGCCGTATCTTCACTTAAATCCCGTGTCAGCGACATCAGAAAATCACTCTAAAACATTGAGATAAATGTCGAAATTATAAAATTCATGCCTGATTAGTTTGAACGGAGTGTGACGCATTATTATATTCTGCTTGTCAGAGGGGCGATCAGGTCCTAAAAGCATTATCAGGTTACAGATCCGCCATCGGAATCATTCTCTGTCCAGCGTCCGGTTAACACCCGCGGACAGGCTCTTATCGTGGCAGATCAGCTCAGAACCTGACGTTACAACCGTCAGAAAACTGCAGAACGGCCGTTTGTGATAATTCTGATTTGAAAGATTATCCGGCGGCTCAGCGTAACTGAACAAGGATTCAGCACTGGCACGGTTCCCCCGGCCACTGCTCATAAAGACTGCGGACTATGTGAGAAATCATAATCGGCAATCTGTTATCTGCGGCATCACGCGTTGTAAGAAACGCAGTTTACAATGCCGCAACACTTTTGAATTGCTGCATATTTTATCCTTTGGGATTTGTGCGGCACTATAATCGGCCTGTTTATCAGGTCTTTCGAGGTCGTTTCGATCGGAACCGCTATGGGTCACGCAGACTTGACCATTGCCAGCCTGAAAATCGCGATTGCCGCAAGGCATCAGCGCGTGAAGACTGTACTCTGCGTTCCGGCGAACCTTAATTTATCCGGCAACCGCGAATATATACGAACCGGCGCTCCCGAAGCGTCTCCGGTTCCTCTTGATTTGCGTTTTTCCGCCGGAAGGAAAAACACTTATGTCGAACAAAATGCTTATCGATGCCTCCCACCCGGAGGAAACGCGCGTCGTAGTGGTGCGCGGTAACAAGATCGAAGAATTCGATTTTGAATCTGAGCATAAGAAGCAGTTAAAAGGCAATGTATATCTGGCACGCGTAACCCGCGTTGAGCCGTCATTGCAGGCTGCTTTTGTGGAATATGGCGGCAACCGCCATGGCTTCCTCGCCTTCTCCGAAATTCATCCGGACTATTACCAGATTCCGGAAGCTGACCGTAAAGCGCTGCTGGAAGCAGAAGCCCGCGCTGCACGTGATGAAGATGATGAAGAGCGTGAAGAAGCACCACGCCGCAATCGCCGTGGTCACAATGACCGTCGCGGCTCGGGTCGTCACCGTCATCACAACAACAGCAGAGATCATGCTGCGGCACCGGCTGTACCGGCACCTGAATTTGTCGGTGACTTCGCTGCCGAAGCGCAGGAAGCCTATGCACAGGCATTGCTCAATGCTGCTCAGGAACAGGCAAATGATGATGCAGATGATAATGCATCCGTCATGGCTGCTTCTTCCGACCAGCCGGTAATCCGTGAAAAAGCACCGCGCAAACAGCACGCATCAGACAGTGACGACGATGACGATCACGATGATGAAGACGATCAGGTTGAATCGGTCGGCGCTGAAGATGCAATGGAAGAACTGCCGGGCAGCAACCGTGCGCATCGCAAGCACTACAAGATTCAGGAAGTTATCAAGCGCCGCCAGATTATTCTGGTGCAGGTGGTTAAAGAAGAGCGCGGCAATAAAGGCGCAGCTCTCACAACCTATCTGTCGCTGGCAGGCCGTTATTCCGTACTGATGCCGAATACCGCACGCGGTGGCGGTATTTCACGCAAGATCACCAATATTCAGGATCGCAAGCGTCTGAAAGATATCGTCAAGGAACTCGAAGTGCCGCAGGGCATGGGTGTGATCCTGCGTACAGCCGGTGCCAACCGCACCAAGGCAGAAGTGCGTCGTGACTATGAATATCTGATGCGTATGTGGGATAATGTCCGCCAGCTGACCATGCAGTCGCAGGCACCTGCCCTCGTCTATGAAGAAGGCAATCTCATCAAGCGTTCGATCCGCGATCTTTATAACAAGGATATCACGGATATTCTGGTCGCCGGTGAAGCCGGTTACCGCGAAGCCAAAGATTTCATGCGGATGCTGATGCCGACCCATGCGCGCGTCGTCCAGCCTTACCGTGAAACCACGCCGATTTTTGCCCGCAACGGGATTGAAGCCCAGCTTGACCGGATGCTGCATCCGCAGGTTACACTGAAATCCGGCGGCTATATCATCATCAACCAGACTGAAGCT
This sequence comes from Pseudochrobactrum sp. XF203, assembly GCF_020341615.1. Lineage (NCBI taxonomy): Bacteria > Pseudomonadati > Pseudomonadota > Alphaproteobacteria > Hyphomicrobiales > Brucellaceae > Pseudochrobactrum > Pseudochrobactrum sp. XF203. The sequence goes on from NZ_CP084392.1 coordinate 1,897,573, forward strand.
CTGGTTGCGGTTGACGTCAACTCCGGCCGTTCAACCCGTGAAAATTCGATTGAAGAAACTGCATTGCAGACCAATCTGGAAGCCGCGGAAGAAGTTGCGCGCCAGCTGCGTCTGCGCGACCTTGCCGGTCTGGTTGTGGTTGACTTCATTGATATGGAAGAAAAGCGCAACAATCGTGCCGTTGAAAAACGCATGAAAGATTGCCTGAAAGATGATCGTGCCCGTATTCAGGTTGGCCGTATTTCGCATTTCGGTCTTCTCGAAATGTCGCGTCAGCGTATCCGTGCATCGGTTCTTGAAAGCACCATGCAGCCTTGCCCGCATTGCGCAGGCACAGGTCTGATCCGCTCGGATTCCTCGATGGCGCTTTATGTCATCCGCTCGATTGAAGAATTCCTGCAGCGCAATTCGCAGAACAATATTACTGTTCGCGCACCGCAGGCCACAGCACTTTATGTGCTGAACCACAAGCGCCACCTGCTTGCAGAAATGGAAAGCCGTTTCGGCCTGACAATTGAACTGCAGATCGATGAAACCGTTGGTCATCAGCATCTGGCGATTGATAAGGGCACACCGGCTGCCGGTCCTGTTAATCCGGTTCCGCAGACAATCCAGTTCATGCCTTATGATGAGGAAAATGATCCGGAAATCATCGATGTGGAAGATGATGCGGAAACCGAAGCAACATCAGGCGATGAAGATAACACACGCGACGATAATAATGACGACCGCAAGCGCAGCCGTCGCCGCCGTCGCCGTCGCGGTGCCCGTGAACGCGATAATTCGGAAACACAGGGCGAAGCCGCTTCTGATGAAGATGAAGGCGATGATGCAGACGCAGATGACGCACCTTCCCAGTCGGAAGAAGACCGTCGCAAGAAGCGTCGTCGCGGCCGTCGTGGCGGACGTAAAAACCGTCGTGGTGAATATGACAATGACAACCGCATGCCTGCGGTGGAATTTGTCGGCTTCAGCCGCGATGAAGCTGTCACCCGTCTGACTGCCTATAAACAGGCTGTGAAAAAAGCTGCGGCTCCTCTGCCTTCACCGGAATTTGTGGGCTTTAACCCGCAGGTGAAATCAGCGGCTCCGGCTGCGGCCCTGACACAGGATGCTCCGGCCAAGACTGAAGCAGCCCCGCAGACTGAGGCAAAATCCGAGAAGAAGACTGCAAAACCTGCCCGTAAACGCCCTGCGAAGCCACGCGGTGCAAAAGCAACGGCTGAAACCGCTGCGGAAACTGTGACTGAAGTGGCAGAACCTGCCGCTGAACCGGCTGTTGCAGAAGCAGTGGTTGCGGAAGCTGAAACTGTGAGTGATGAAGCTCCGGCCAAAACCACACGCAAAAAAGCTGCAGAAAAGCCGGCCAAGCCTGCCCGCAAGCCGCGCGCTATAAAAGCAGCGGAGCCGGTTGCAGAAACACAGGCCGAAGTTGCTGAAGCCGTTATTGTGACTGAAGTGGCAGAACCTGCGGCGGAACAGCAAGCAGAAAAGCCTGCCCGTAAACGCAGCAGCACACAGGAAGCATCCAAGCCGGTTGTGACCTCGCAGATCAGTCAGGCTGAAAAGCAGGAAGAACCGGCAGAGCAGCCTAAGCGCGGCGGCTGGTGGCAGAAAAAGGGCTTCTTTTAAGCCCTGCCGATAGAACCCATAGAATAGAAAAGCCGCCGGAATTTCCGGCGGCTTTTTTTATTTCGTATACATACTAAATTTCAAATTTGTACAAAAAGAGGACTGACCTCAGAGCCAGCTCTCCAAGCGGCGCATTGCTTCACGCATTTCATCAGCTGTACCCGCATAGGAGAAGCGCATTGTGCGGTGACCTTCCAGCGGGTCAAAATCCAGCCCCGGTGTAGCGGCCACATTAATCTCGGCAATCATTTTGCGGGCAAAGGCCATGCTGTCATTGGTAAAGCGGGACACATCACAATAGGCGTAAAAAGCACCATCCATAGGCGCAGCCAGTGTCAGCCCCATTTTCGGCAGATGTTCACCGAGGATAGAACGGTTCAGCGCATAACGCTGCTTGATAATATCCAGCTCATCCGTTGCCTTAAAGGCTTCAATTGCCGCAATCTGTGACAGTTCCGGCGCAGAAATATACAGGCTTTGCGCAATACGCTCATTCGGGCGCACCGCCTCTTCCGGCAGCACCATCCAGCCGATACGCCAACCGGTCATGCAATAATATTTGGAGAAGGAATTAATCACCGTCACACTATCATCAAAGGCCAGTGCAGTCTGGTCAGGACGATCATAGGTCAGGCGATGATAAATCTCATCGGAGATCACACGAATATTGCGTTCGCGAGCTGCCTCCAAAATGGCTTTCAGTTCATCATCTTCAATGATTGCGCCGGTCGGATTGGCAGGGCTGGCGAAAAGCACACCTTTCAGCGGCTTTTCCGCATGGGCAGCAATCAGGCTTTCAGCGGTCAGATTGGCACTTTTACCGTCACCGGTGCCGATTTCAACAACTTCAACGCCAAGCGCTTTCAGAATATTGCGATAGGCCGGATAACCTGGACGGGTAATCGCCACACGGTCACCGGCATCAAAATAGGTCAGGAAGGCCAAATTGAACGCGGCCGATGAGCCGGTCGTCACGGCAATGCGCTGCGGGCTGACTTCAACGCCATATTGCTCAGCATAATGAGCAGCAATCGCCTCGCGCAGACCAATCAGGCCAAGCGCATCCGTATAACCGATTTTGCCGTCAATCAGGGCTTTTTGCGCTGCTTCACGCACACGGAGCGGTGCCGGATCAGCAGGCTGACCAACCGCCATAGAGATCATCGGCGCGCCTTCTGCACGGCGCCGGTTCGCTTCAGCGAGCACATCCATGGCATGAAACGGATCAACTTCACTCCGGTAGGAAAAAACTCTCACTTCTCTGCCCTCAAAAAACACCTGCCCTGCCACTTGTATGAAACAACAGCCTGCAGAACCGGTTAAGCTTTAAACACCGGATGTTCCATAGCCCGAACTGCACAGTGCAACAACAGCATAACAATCACAAAATATTAGCTATAAAACAGCAAAACGAGCCGAAACTTTAAACTTCTTAAGCCTGACTTCAGTTCAGGTCATAAAAAAGGCCTGAAATATCATGAAATAAACTGTGGTTCACAACTGCGGATTCCTGACGGAATATATCATTCTGTTTTTCGCATCCTGTAAGCTAGAACAGCATTATAAATAGTGCAGCTGATTCACACCTGATGCATGTCCCTGTCCAAACTGACCTGTTTGGATACATCATGCGGTAAATGAAAGTGTCCGGAGCGAATGCGATACCGTATTACCGCTCTTGATCGTTTTTAAAACAGGATTTTATTGATGGCCGAAACCGCTCTTCTTTATACAGCCCCTGCGCCGCAACCGGCAGCACCGGCGCCGGTTCCCGTCAGCAACAGGCTGCACCGCCCGCTTTCCCTGATGATTTCCGCCGCTATTCTGGCCAGTTCCGCAGTCACTGCCTCGGCGCAGTCGCGCTCAGTACCGGTCGTGCGTGATGCAGAAATTGAAGCCCTGGTTACCGATTACACGACCCCAATTCTCAATGCCGCAGGCCTTGGCAAAAAGCGTATCGGTACAATTCTGGTCAACAGCCCGAGCTTCAACGCTTTTGTCGACGGACGACGCATCTTTATCAATACCGGTGCCCTGCTCCAGTCTGAAACCCCGAATGAGATTATCGGCGTTATCGCCCACGAGACCGGCCATCTTGCCGGCGGCCATCAGGATCGTCTGCGTGAACAGCTCAAACAGGCCAAAACCATGGCTGTTATCGGCACATTGCTCGGCCTTGGTGCGGGGATTGCCGGTGCAGCCACCCGTAACAGCGCCATTGCCGGTGCCGGCGGCGGTATTGCTGCAGGCGGCGGTGAAATCGCCATGCGCAGCCTGCTGTCCTATCAGAGAACGGAAGAAGCAGCAGCTGACCGTTCGGCAATCAATTATCTGAATAAAACCGGCCAGTCCGCCAAAGGCATGCTGACAACATTCGAGCGCTTTGCCAGTGCCCTGTCGATCAGCGGCACGCAGGTTGATGCCTATCGTATCAGCCACCCGTTGCCACGTGACCGTATTGCCAATCTGACGACTCTGGCTCATCAAAGCCCGTATTTTGAGAAAAAAGACCCGGAAGCCCTGCAGCTTCGTCATGATATGGCACGGGCAAAAATCGCGGCCTATTCCGGTGGCCTCGGCTCTCTGCAACGCATGTTCCGCAACAATCCGCGTGGCGTAGGCGCACGTTACGGCGATGCGATTTACACATTCCTCAATGGCAATCCCCGTAATGCCATTCCGAAAATTGATGCATTAATCAAAGAACAGCCCAAAAACCCTTATTTCCGCGAAATAAAGGGCGAAATGCTGCTGAAAGCCAATAATCCGGCCGGTGCTGCTGCCGAGTTCAAACAGGCTGCCGCGCTTGATCCGCGCAAATCCAGCCTGATCCGTATGAGCTATGGCCGCGCTTTGATGCTGACCGGCAATAAAGCCAATATGGAAGCGGCTATCCGCGAGCTGAAAGCGGGTATGGTACGTGATCCGGAATTTTCGGAAGGTTACGGCTATCTGGCACAGGCCTATGGCCAGTCCGGACAGATGGGGCTTTCGGACCTCGCAACAGCGGATCAGCATTATTATGCAGGCCGCATCAATGAGGCCAAGATTTTCGCAACCCGTGCGCAGACACGTCTGAAATCCGGTTCGCCGGACTGGCTGCGGGCGCAGGACATTATCAATACCAAAACCAAAAAGAAATAAACCACGGTACCAATATCGGTTTTCCGTAACAGAACTTCACATTTCGCCAGTATGGCGGACTACCACCATTAACCCGAACGACAAGGCCGGTTTATCCGGAGTGATCCTATGACCATTCATTTCAAGCGCCGTTTAGCTACCACTGTTTTCGGCGCAGCTGCTCTGGTTTCTGCCGTTGCAGCTTCCCATGCACAAGAAGCAAAGCCGCTCGATAAAGCTGCCGTTGAGAAAATCGTCCGCGAATATCTGATCGCCAATCCGGAAGTGATGCTTGAAGTGCAGGACGCTCTGGAAGAAAAACAGGCTGCATCAGCCCGTGACAGCCAGTCCAAGATTATTGCAGAAAATCATGATTCGATTTTCAACGATGCCAATGATGCCGTTTACGGCAATCCGAAAGGCGACGTGACCATCGTTGAATTCTACGATTACAATTGCGGCTATTGCAAACGCGCAATGCCGGATATGCAGGCGCTGCTCAAAGCCGACCCGAATGTCCGCTTTGTCCTGAAAGAATTCCCGATTCTCGGACCGGATTCCATGCGCACCCATCTGGTTGCACAGGCATTCAAGCGTCTGATGCCTGAAAAATACATGGAATTGCACGAAGCGCTGATGAAAGAGCCGAAAAGCTCTACCGAAGAGAGCGCAATGAAGATTGCTACTTCTTTGGGCGCTGATGAAGCGAAACTGCGTGAATTGATGAAAAGCAAAGAGGTCGTGACCTCCTTCCAGAGCGCTTATAATGTTGCTCAGGCGCTGAATATTTCCGGCACACCGTCTTATATTATCGGTAATGAGCTGGTTCCGGGTGCGGTCGGTCTGGAAACATTGTCTGAAAAAATCGCTGAACAGCGCCAATCAAACACCGGCAACAAATAAAATTCATAATTTTATCTATAAAATTTGAATTTAGTGCCGGAAAATGCAGTTAAAGCCTGTACGGATACAATTTACAGGCTTTAACCGCAAAGCATTCCCCATTATATGGGAAGAGTTAAAGACTTCAGACAAGCTGAATTCATACGAATAACGGAATCGTAAAGCGACACCACACCCGATGGCACAAGTGATTTTCATTCTGAACGGCCCGAACCTGAATATGCTGGGTAAAAGAGAACCGGCAATTTACGGCTCGACGACCCTTGATGATATTCACGTAAACTGCCGCAAAGAAGCTGAAAAGCTGGGTGTGGAAATTGACTTCCGTCAGTCTAATCACGAAGGCGATCTGGTCACATGGATTCAGGAAGCCGGTGAGAAAGGCGCGCAGGTTCTGATTAACCCTGCAGCCTATACACACACATCCATTGCGCTGCTTGATGCCATTCGCGCAGCTCAGGTGACAGTGGTTGAGGTTCACCTCTCAAATATTCACGCCCGTGAAGAGTTCCGCCACAAATCCTTCGTTTCTCCGGTTGCCAAAGCTGTACTGTGCGGCTTCGGTGCGGAAGGTTATTTGATGGGCCTGCGGGCTCTCGCCGGCTATCAGCATAATCGCGAAAGTTGACCGGATTTTCAGAGTGGATTATGCCACGCATACCTAACCAGCATAATGTACCCTGACCGTCAGGCATATGCTAAAAGCAGTTAAGGCAAAAACGGGAACCGGTTTTCCGTTCAAAACTGCGAAAATAAAAATGGGAGCCTATTCCGATCTGCCTTAACCGGATCGGAATAGGCTCTGAAGAAACAACAATATATATCAGCGGTAAAGGGGCCAGACCCATGACGAACAAAAGCTCCGGTATCGATCAGACGATCATTCGCGATCTCGCGAACATCCTCAAAGATACCGATCTGACAGAAATTGAAGTTGAACAGGACGATCTGCGCATTCGCGTATCGCGCAATATCACTGTTCAGGCTGCAGCACCTCAGCAATATTTTGCACCTGCTGCCGCAGCACCGGTTGCCGCCGCTGCGCCTGCTCCGGCTGCAGAAGCACCGAAAGCTGCTGACAAATCCAAGAATGCCGTGCCTTCGCCAATGGTTGGTACAGCCTATCTCGCACCGGCACCAGGTGCCAAGCAGTTCGTGGAAGTCGGCCAGAGCGTTAAAGAAGGCCAGACAGTTCTCATCATCGAAGCGATGAAAACCATGAACCAGATTGCTGCTCCGCGTGCAGGTACAGTGACTGCTATTCTGGTCAGCGACAGCCAGCCAGTTGAATTCGGCGAACCTCTTATCGTCATCGAATAAGATCTTTCACAGATCACGGCTGTATTTTTAAACATACAGCCATCGCTGACCAATTTGAATTAATGCATAGTCTGTCTCAGATTATGCCTGAGGCAGGAGCTCCGATGTTTCAAAAAATCCTCATAGCCAATCGCGGCGAAATTGCCCTGCGGGTGCTGCGCGCCTGTAAGGAGCTTGGCATCAAGACTGTTGCCGTTCACTCCACTGCCGATGCCGATGCCATGCATGTGCGCCTCGCAGATGAAAGCGTATGTATCGGACCACCATCATCGCGCGACAGCTATCTGAATATTCACCAGATTGTTGCTGCCTGCGAAATCACCGGTGCTGATGCAATCCATCCGGGTTACGGCTTCCTCTCCGAGAATGCCAAATTCGCTGAAATTCTTGAAGCGCACGATATTACCTTCATCGGCCCTACCGCTGCGCATATCCGCATCATGGGCGATAAGATCGAAGCCAAGAAGACTGCAAAACGCCTCGGTATTCCGGTTGTTCCGGGGTCTGACGGCGGGGTTGCCAGTGAACAGGATGCAATTCGTATTGCTTCTGAAATCGGCTATCCGGTCATCATCAAGGCTTCCTCCGGTGGCGGCGGCCGCGGGATGAAGGTTGCCAAATCGGCAGAAGATATCTCTGTTGCCTATAATACTGCACGCTCGGAAGCAGCTGCTGCATTCGGTGATGATGCTGTTTACATCGAGAAGTATCTCGAAAAGCCGCGTCACATTGAAGTTCAGATCGTTGGCGACGGTGCAGGCAAAGCTGTTCATCTGGGCGAACGCGACTGCTCGCTGCAGCGCCGCCACCAGAAGGTCTGGGAAGAAGCCAATTCCCCTGCCCTGAATTCCGAAGCCCGTGACAAGATCGGTATGATCTGCGCCAATGCGGTTGCAGAACTGGGCTATCGCGGTGCCGGTACAATCGAATTCCTCTATGAAAACGGCGAGTTCTATTTCATCGAAATGAACACCCGTCTTCAGGTGGAACATACGATTACCGAAGCGATCACAGGTATTGATCTGGTTCATGAACAGATCCGTATTGCCGCCGGTCTTGGCCTGTCGGTCAAGCAGGACGATGTACGTTTCTCCGGTCATGCGATTGAATGTCGTATCAATGCGGAAAACGCACGCACATTCACACCGTCACCGGGCACGATTAAGCATTATCACACACCGGGTGGTCTGGGCATTCGTGTCGATTCCGGCGTCTATAGCGGCTATAAAATCCCGCCATATTACGACAGCATGATCGGCAAACTGATTGTGCATGGCCGTAACCGCGTGGAATGCCTGATGCGTCTGCGTCGTGCGCTGGATGAATTCGTCGTTGACGGCGTTGATACAACCCTGCCGCTTTTCCAGGATTTGATTGCCAATCCGGATATCGCCAATGGCGATTATGATATCCATTGGCTTGAAAAATATCTGGAAAAGAAAAACGCATCGGGTCAGTAACTCCGGTGGCGGGACGCAAATCCCCTCCGCCTCAAAATTTAAGTCCGGAGCTTTTGCTCCGGGCTTACGCCTCCGGCATTTTCCCTATGTCAGAAAGTGCTGATGATCCGGAAATATTCTGGGTACGACCGGAACAACGCGGCATTATCCCGCTCGACAAGTTCCACATTTCCCGCAGTCTGCAAAAAACACTGAAGCGCTCCCCGTTCGAGATCAGCTATGACACCGCTTTTGAACAGGTGCTGGAAGGCTGTGCGATCAGGCGGGATCCCAATGCCGGCACATGGATCAATCAGACGATCCGTGACGGCTATATTGCCCTGCACAAAGCCGGACACTGCCATTCTGTTGAAGCATGGCAGGACGGGCAACTTGTCGGCGGTCTTTATGGTGTGTCGCTGGGTGGCGCATTCTTTGGTGAAAGCATGTTCAGCCATGTCACCGATGCTTCCAAGGTCTGCCTCGTGCATCTGGTGGAGCGGTTGCGTGCACATGGTTTCAAACTGCTGGATACGCAGTTTACTACGGGGCATTTACAGCGTTTTGGCGCTGTTGAAATTCCTGCAAAGGATTATGAAGATATGTTGCTGCCAGCGATTTTAACGCCGGCGCAATTCTGAGGCTGCCAAACCTTATTGCGGCGCAGGAATGTCTGACGTCTGCTTGCAGTCTTTCAGCCAGATATCATACACCGGATGATCCACAGCATTCAGACCCGGACTATCGGCAAACATCCAGCCGGAGAAGATGCGGCGGATTTTACGATCCAGTGTGATTTCATCCACCTGCACAAAGCTGTCAGTGCGCGGTGCTTCATTATCCGAGCGGCTGTAGCAAACCTTCGGCGTTACCTGTAACGCACCGAATTGCACTGTCTCATTTATATAAACGTCAAAAGTTGTGATCCGGCCGGTGATCTTGTCCAGACCGGAAAATTCCGCAACTTTATTGGAAATACGCTCGGCACGTGCCTCAGATGCTACGCCCAGACCGGCAAGTGCCAGCCCTGCAACCAGCAGAAATGTTGTTCCAAAAGATCGTCCGGAAGAAACATTCATACACATTCTGCCTTTGGTACTGGTTGCATAAACGGATGCGGAGAAAACACCCGCTGGAAAATTAGCCTGTTCTTTGCGGCATTTGTGAGAAAAAGACTCGCCGGACAGGGTTTTCCCCAATCCAGAGCGGCAGACAGCTGCACAGGACGTCAATTTAGGGGAAAGATAAAGGCGGCACAGTTGAAAAACCATGCCGCCTGTCAAATCTATCAGGACTGAAACTTAATTCGGTGTCCATGCATCATAGTCGCCGCCCACTTTAGGGCGCTGACCGGATGCGGAGATCGCACCCTGCGGGCGATAAGCATAAGGCGTACCGGTCAGGTTCTGCTGGTGCGGCTTCTGCCATTCGCGTGGCTGATAGTTTTCTTCAGTCGGCGGCGTATCGGTGCGGTGATGCATCCAGCCATGCCAGCCGGCAGGAATTGCACTGGCTTCGCTATAGCCGTTGAAGATAACCCAACGACGGGTGCGGCCTTCAGAATCCTTACCACCGGTATAATAAACATTACCGAACTCATCTTCACCGACGCGCTTACCTTTGCGCCATGTATGAAGACGGGTGCCGATAGTCTGGCTGTTCCACCAGGTAAAGACCTGAATAATAAATTTTTTCATAGCACTTCCGGATCCTGAACTATCCTGACCATAAAGGCACAGGATCATGCAGATTATTCCCTGCTTATGCCCTTATCTGAGGCGTGTCGCAAGGGTCAAGTTGCCGCTGTTTTCAGCATTTCGCAGTTAAGTGGCGCCATTTAACACCAGAGAACACTTAACTCACAAAACTTTGTACGGGCGCAACAGGCACAATTAAATGCGGGATGCTCCGGTTACATAGACCAGCCTGTCAGAGACTTTTCCATTTTAATAACCGGAATATCCAGTTTCAGTGTACCCCAGTCATTCGTCTCGCCGGTCTTTTCAAAACCTTTGCGGGTGTAGAAGTCCAGAGCTTTCTGATTCTTGGCAATCACTTCGAGAGCAAGCTTCTCCACATCAGGAAAAGCCATTTCAATCTCCGCCAGCAACATGGTGCCGATACCCTGAACCTGCTGCTCAGGATCGACATAAAGCTGGTGCAGCTCTGCAATACCGTCTTTGCTCTGGCTGGCATAAGCCATGCCGACGAGGTTGCCCTCGCCGTCATCGGCCACAACAAATTCCGAATAAGGCTTGGCCAGATTGCGTGTCAGCGCAGCAACAGAATGATATTCACCTGTCACCTTATTGACGGTCTCAATACCCAGCACATCATCAAATGTGGCGTGCCAGGTTTTGACCAGCAACTGATGCACGGCCTTCAGATCATCCTTATTTGCAGAGCGCAGCCACATTATTCGATGCCCAGTTTCGCTTTAACCAGATCATTCACAGCCTGCGGATTAGCTTTACCGCCGGTTGACTTCATCACCTGACCAACAAACCAACCCGCCAGTGTCGGCTTTTCTTTTGCCTGAGCCACTTTTTCAGGGTTCGCAGCGATGATTTCATCAACGGCTTTTTCAATCGCGCCGGTATCAGTCACCTGCTTCATGCCGCGGGCTTCGACGATCTCTTTCGGATCACCGCCCTCGTTCCAGACGATTTCAAACAGGTCTTTTGCGATTTTACCGGAGATTGTGCCTTCCTTGATCAGATCAAGAATAGCGCCCAGCTGTTCCGGAGAAACCGGAGCATCTTCAATATCTTTACCGGCCTTGTTCAAAGCGCCGAGCAGATCATTGATGACCCAGTTTGCAGCAACTTTACCGTCACGGCCTTCTGCAACCGATTCGAAATAGTCAGCAATGGCTTTTTCAGTGATCAGGATGGATGCGTCATAGACAGACAGACCCATGGTTTCGACCAGACGGGTTTTCTTGTCATCCGGCAGTTCCGGCAGAGCTGATGCCAATTCATCCACATAAGCCTGTGTGAATTCCAGCGGCAGCAGATCAGGATCAGGGAAATAGCGATAATCATGCGCTTCTTCTTTCGAGCGCATCGAGCGGGTTTCACCCTTTACCGGATCATAAAGACGGGTTTCCTGATCAATCTTCCCTCCATCTTCAAGAATACCGATCTGACGGCGCGCTTCATATTCAATCGCCTGACCGATGAAGCGGATCGAGTTCATGTTCTTGATTTCGCAACGGGTGCCAAATTCACCACCCGGACGACGAACAGACACGTTCACGTCTGCGCGCATCGAGCCCTGATCCATATTACCGTCACAGGTGCCGAGATAACGCAAAATGCTGCGCAGCTTGGTCATATAAGCGCGTGCTTCATCCGATGAGCGGATATCCGGCTTGGAAACGATTTCCATCAGCGCCACACCGGAACGGTTCAGATCGACATAGGACATGCTCGGATGCTGATCGTGCAGGGATTTACCCGCATCCTGTTCCAGGTGCACACGCTCGATACCAACTTCAACATCTTCAAACTGGCCTTTGGAATCAGGGCCAACAGACACAGTTACAGTGCCCTCACCCACGATCGGCTGTTTAAACTGTGAAATCTGATAGCCCTGCGGCAGATCCGGATAGAAATAGTTTTTGCGGTCAAAAACCGACTTCAGATTGATCTGTGCTTTCAGCCCGAGACCGGTACGAATGGCCTGCGCCACACATTCCGCATTGATAACCGGCAGCATACCCGGCATCGCGGCATCCACCAGCGAAACATTGGCATTTGGCTCGGCACCGAATTCGGTGGAAGCACCGGAGAACAATTTGGAATTGGAAGTCACCTGCGCATGAACTTCCATCCCGATCACGATTTCCCAGTCACCGGTGGCACCGGAGATCAGGCGTTTCGGGTCTGGCGTGCGTGTATCGATAAGGGACATGGGCTCTTAAATCTCTGTTTTGCGGCGCGAGTTAAACTCCGCCGTTTTCTCATGCTTCTGGCTAAAACAAACCGGCCTGACTGGCAAGTGTTCTGTGCATCACAACAGCACTGTTTCAGCATCAATAAACGATCATGGCGCGGACTATAAACATTATGGTGCAACAGTGCACCCTGCATTGACGGAAAAAGTACAAATTCCCGTAACAAAGCATGGGCTTGTAAAGATAAATGACCTCACACCACGGTCATATATCGACCATACCAAGCCGGCGATAGAGCCGCTCTGCTCCAAAGGGGTTATTACCCTCCACTTTGAGACAAACATTCTCCGCACCGCGCAATTGGAAAACCTGAAAACAATGCAGCAATAAGGCTTCGCCAATGCCCTGCCTGCGCCAGTCGGGATGCACGACAATATCCTTGATAAATGCACTGCTCCAGCATTGCGCAAAAGCAATGAGTTGCCCTTGGATATCTGTCACCGGAAAGATCAGACCGGCATCATATTCCTCATCATTGAACAGTGCCTGCCACCAGTCACGCAATGGCGGCACTGTACTACCAACAGCTTGATAGGAAGCCGTCAGCAAAACATGGAGTTCTGCAATCATATCCGGCCGGAAGGCGGATAAAACCACATTCTTTGACCAGACAGGCTGCGGCGGCTCGTCACTCAGCGATTTACATAAATGATAATACGGTCTTGGTTGCATTACACCACAATAGCGCAACACGGCCGGCAGTAAAGCACCGCTGACAGCAAACAAAAAAGCCGCGTTTTGCAACGCGGCTTTCTCATAACTTTATGCGGGCTGATTATTCAGCTGCATCATCAGCTTTTTTAGCTGCTTTTTTCTTTGGAGCAGCTTTTTTAGCAGGCTTTGCTTCTTCTGCTGCGCCTTCTTCTTCAGCTGTCAGCTCTTCTTTGGTCACTTTCTTATCGGTGACGGAGATTGTGCCGAGCAGGTGATCAACAACCTTTTCTTCAAAGATTGGTGCGCGCAGATTAGCAACTGCATCAGGAGTTTTACGCAGGAATTCATAAACCTGCTGTTCCTGACCTGGGTAACGACGAACCTGATCGTAAACAGCGCGCTGCAGTTCTTCTTCGGTTACTTCTACACCGGCTTTTTCGCCGATTTCGGAGAGAACCAGACCAAGACGTACACGGCGTTCAGCAAGCTTGCGATATTCTTCGCGAGCAGCTTCTTCAGTGGTTTCTTCGTCTTCAAAAGTCTTGCCAGCCTGCTGCAGGTCGAAATTGATCTGCTGCCAGATGTTGTTGAACTCAGCATTAACCAGACGTTCTGGTGTTTCGAACTGATATTCTGCATCCAGACCGTCGAGGATCTGACGCTTAACTTTCTGACGGGTGATCTGGCCGTACTGACCTTCGATCTGTTCACGAACAACAGTGCGCAGACGATCAAGGCTTTCAATGCCGAGCTTCTTCGCAACTTCATCATTCAGTTCCAGCTCAGCAGCTTTAGCAACTTCCTTCACAGTGATGTCGAAGGTTGCTTCTTTACCGGCCAGATGGGCAGCGCCGTAATTTTCAGGGAAAGTTACTTTGATCTGCTTTTCGTCACCGGCTTTTACGCCGACCAGCTGATCTTCAAAGCCCGGAATGAACTGGCCGGAACCGAGTACCAGCTGTGCATCCTGATCTGCGCCGCCTTCGAAAGGAACGTCTTCCAGCTTACCGAGGTAATCCATGGTAACGCGGTCGCCGTCTTCAGCTTTGCCTTTTTTCGCTTCGAAAGTACGAGCGGAAGAAGCGATCTTCTTAACCTGCTCTTCAACTTCTTCGTCCGAAATATCAACAACTTCACGGGTCACTTTAAGACCGGAAACGTCTTTGATTTCGATTGCCGGCAGAACTTCGTAATTCATGGTGAATTCGAAATCAGCTTTACCGGCCAGAACCTTTTCGGCTTCTGCTTCGTCTTCGCTCATTGCAACTTCTGGCTGGGTTGCAGCTTTTTCGTTGCGGTCAGCAAGGATCGAACGGGTTGAATCGTTCAGAATTTCGTTAACGATCTCAGCCATGAAAGACTTGCCGTACATCTTACGCAGATGTGCTGCAGGAACTTTACCAGGACGGAAACCATCGATCTTAGCGCGACCGCGAGCGGTTTCGAGGCGCTCAGCAAGCTTTGCTTCAAGATCCTGTGCCGGAACCACGACTTTGATCTCGCGCTTCAGCCCTTCATTGAGCGTTTCGGTAACCTGCATGTCAAAACCTTCACTTTGTCTTCGTTTCGCATGACCGGCCACATGACCGTAGCCGCCGTGGCTAGCGAAATTTCTTGTTTTTCTGTTTGTCACATACCGCGCACAAATATGCGCAAAGGCTATGGGACATCCCGGAACGGATATAAAGCCTGCCGGATTATGACAGTGACTCTATATATAAATGGTACGGATTTTAAGCAGCCATACCTGATTTCTGCTATTGAATTTCCTGCACAATATCTGCTCATTCACCGGCATAAAGTCACATTTCGTAACAGAGCCCGTGCGACAGCATTGCGCCAGAATCCCATTTATCGCAAACCCATTACAATCAGCGCCCGCAAAATACAAGATGCGATTGAATGTTCACCCTGCAATCCATCGGATTTTATCGGCCTTTTACCGATGCGGATTATGCAGTCAGTATATTTTTATAAACAATACCGTCTTTCATAATCAGCTTCATATTCTTGTCCGGATCAGCAATCAGAGACACATCCTCCAGCGGATTACCGTCGATCAGCAGCATATCCGCCATTGCACCTTTTTCGATAACGCCGACAGCTGCACCATAAGGATTACGGTTTCCTGATAGCGTCAGCAATTCGGCATTGGTGCCGGTCGCCATTTTCAGCACGTCACCATTATCAAACCAGCGCGCCAGTTTCGCCAGCTGACGTCCCTGCGAGGCTGTGCCCTTCGGGTTGAACAGAATATCCGTCCCCCATGCCATTTTGACATTATATTTAGGCCCCAGTTCAAATGCACGGATCGTGCCTTCGGCAATCATTTTCTGCTGGTCGCGCTGTATCTGCGAGGCATAAACATTGGCATCCTCATCCGCCAGAAACGGCTGAATGCTCCACCATGCACCGGCATCAGCCATTTGCCTGACGGTTTCCTCATCGGCCAGCTGGCCATGTTCAATTGACTGCACACCGCAAGCCAGCGCCCGCTGAATACCGGCTGAGGTATAAACATGCGCACAGACATATGTGCCCCAATCCTTGGCAGCCATGACCGCAGCACGGATTTCAGCCTCGGTAAATTGCAGGGAATCCAGCGCATCATAGGCCGATGCCACACCGCCGCCGACCATAATCTTGATCTGGCTGGCGCCCAGCATCAGCTGCTCGCGCACGCGGCGCAGCACTTCGGCCTCACCATCCGCAATCGCAGCAATACCGGCAGATTCCGCAAGGCTCAGATCATTCGCACTATGGCGCGGAATATCACTGCGCTGGCGGAAATCGCCATGACCGGAGGTTTGTGACACCATCGCGCCGGACGGATAAATACGAGGTCCCGGAATACGCTTTTCATCAATCGCACGCTTCAGCGCAAAGGAAGGCCCGCCCATATCGCGCACGGTCGTAAAGCCACGCATCAAAGTGCGCTGTGCTTCCTGTGCAGCAACAAGATGCACATAGGCAATGTCAGACGTCATCGCCACCATTTGCGGAATAGCCGCCAGAATACTGTGCCAATGGGCATCGATCAGACCCGGCATCAGCACGCGATTGCCGCAATCAATCACCTGCACCTCAGCAACATTCTCTGAAGCTTTGAGAATATCCGCAATTTTTCCGCCGCTCACCAGAACATTATGCCCTTCAATCAGCTTTGAGGATTTTCCGTCGAAAATACGCAGATTTTTCAGCAAAACAGGCTGGCCTGCAACAGAAACGGGCGTCTGAGCCAGTGCCGAAACCGGATCAGCCACCACAGCACCTGCCATTACAGCCGCAAGACCGCTCAGGACAGAACGGCGGCTCAGCCCGCGACCAATGCGTTCATTCAGCTGTGTGATTGCCGGACTATGGCACAAGCATCCAAATCCATGAGCATATTGCCCGTAACGCGCACCATAGTTTCCCATAGTCTCAAACCTTTCTAAAGCTTTGATAAGACTGCATCAGCATAAATATATTATGCGGAAACTTCGGCCATAAAGTTTTAGAATTGATGAAATTCAGCACGATCCGGCAGGATATATTTGCTGCGGAGACTATAAACAGCAGGCAATGAGAAAAGAGGACATCTCAAACTGCATTGCAACCCAATTTGTAACACGGTTTGTATCACAAAACCGGCCAAAAACGCACCTTCGCCAAAATTGCAGCATCAAATACGCAGCAATTACAAAGATTTACAAAGAACAGAGAGAATAAAAGTGGTGCGGATAGAGGGACTCGAACCCCCACGGTCTCCCGCCAGAACCTAAATCTGGTGCGTCTACCAATTTCGCCATATCCGCAACCGAAGCACGTATGCTTTGATGTGCGCCGCTCTATAGCATTCAATTTTCAGGCTTCAAAGGGGAAAAACAGATTATTTTTGATAAGAGACTGTCATACACAGATCTTATCACTTCCCCTTTGCCTCCTCACCTCAGAACAGCGGTTCATCAAAAACCTGTTTGCCGTCAATTCTGAGCGCACGTATCGCCGCGACGCCTTTTTCATTCACTGACAGGACGATATCCACGTTGCTGTCGCGCTGGGCATTTTCAACGGCCAGCCCCTCGCCCTCCGGCACATAATAGCGCTCAATGCCATAAACAACAGGCAGGATTGAATAGCTGTCAAAGAGCTGAAACGGAGCCTCAACCTCCCCGCGCAAAAAGATTTCGCCGTCTTTTAATGCATCCGGAACATCAAATTGCGCCCGCTTCGCCTCCCACAAACCATCAGCCTGTTTCGCCAGCACGACATAAATATAATTCAGTCCGCTTTTGCGTTTCGGCTGACCGCTAATCATATGTGCAGGCAAGCGGGAAATTTCATAGCTCAGAATAACATAATCGCCGCGCATCAGATCACGCGGATCAACCGGCAAAGTCCGCAGCACCACTTCCGAACCGCTGCGCAGAATACTGATACGCTGCTGAACACCTGCCAGCATCACACCCGACTGCAGCAATGCCGCAAGAATTGCAGCCACATAAAGCCAGCGTTTTTTAAGAAAACTCATGGTTGCTGCTCCCCATCATGAACGGACACCGCTTTTGCAGGTGTGCCATGCAGATATTTTTCCAT
This sequence comes from Pseudochrobactrum sp. XF203, assembly GCF_020341615.1. Lineage (NCBI taxonomy): Bacteria > Pseudomonadati > Pseudomonadota > Alphaproteobacteria > Hyphomicrobiales > Brucellaceae > Pseudochrobactrum > Pseudochrobactrum sp. XF203. Next base: position 1,915,180 of record NZ_CP084392.1, read on the forward strand.
GCGGGTAACCAGATAAGCCAGCCCCATCACCAGCAGACCGCCAATCAGGAAGACACCGGACGTGCCAATCATCGTCCCCACAGTCACGGTCGCCAGATACAACACATGCAGAGAGAAGCCCGCATAGGCGAACCAGCGTAATTGTCCGCTTTTTTCACCGGCGATAATCAGCGCAAAAATACAGACAGCAATTGCCACCAGCGAATAGACCGCATCGGCACCGGCCTCATAACTATTGAACAGGTCTTTATGCTCAACCTGAAAGATAAACAGCGCGATCAGCAGAGAAGCCAGACCATAACCGGCCAGCTGCGAGCCAAATCCGTAGCTGTAGCGTTCAAAAGCCGGCCAGCGCCCCTGACAAATCACCAGCACAGCGCCAAGGGCAATCATCAGGATCAGGATCGCCTGATTTTCAATGTCAAAATACAAAGTGAGGAAATAGGCCAGTGTCAGTGCTGCCAGCAAATGCATTGCCTTATCCGCTTTTGTGTAGATAATGGCACCAATACAGGCGAGAATATAAAGCGGCATAATCCAGCGATAAGATGCAACCAGATTGACCTGCCCGCCAAGCTCATTCAGCACGGTTGACAGATAAAAGCCACCGATACCCAATGCCGCAGCGGTCAAAATCGGCGCGCGCAGCAGCACCGCAGCAATCAGCACACCAACACCCCATGCAAGTGCCGCCGTCGTCATATCACCGGACATATGATACATCTGCCCGATCAGCGCGATACCGGCACCATAGGTAATTGCCGAGAGCAGATAGAGCGCCGGTGCAAAAATCGCCGCCAATGTGTTGCTTTGCCCGCTTTCACCGCGCCTTTGCAACCATGCGCCGCCAAGATAACCGCTCCACATGACAAACAGGATAAGCGCCACGCGCCAGACACGCGGTATAACTTCCCAATTGGCTGCAACAAACAGGATCAGCGCTGCGCCAAGCAATAATGCACCAAGTACGGCGAGAACACCGCCAATACCAAAGCCGTTCTTGCGGGTTTTAACATCAAGACGCAGCCTGTCTGCGGTTTCCTGATCCAGCAGCCCTTGTGACTGCCACTGGTCGATCTGACTTGCAAGGGAAACAAAAATGGACAAATGGCGATCCTGTTATAATGGTTGCTGCGGCTTGCATAAGAACAAACCTGCCCGATGCAAGAGACGAGCGCATAGCTTTATTATCGTGTTAAATTAAGACGAGTGCTCAGGCAATCCCGGTTTGCCGGCTTCATCAGGGTTCAGGCGCACATAATCCGCTTTCAGATCTTCCGATGTTTTACGGCTGCCGTCATGGCTCCAGCCGGGCGGCGCTGCCATATACATCAGCCTTTGCCGCAGGCTCAGCCCCGGCACAAACACATCTTTCATCATCCCCGCCCATTCATGAAATGCCACCCGCACCGGATTGAAAGTACCGATATTGCGCACAATCCCGTAGCGCGGAATATCCTCCGGCAGTTCCTCCACAAATGTGCCGAATAATCTGTCCCAGATAATCAAGGTACCGGCAAAATTCGCATCCAGATATCGCGGATTGGTCGCGTGATGCACTCGGTGATGCGACGGCGTATTGAAGATCAATTCAATAGGCTTCCACATTTTGCCGATTGCCTCAGTATGAATCCAGAACTGGTAGATCAGATTAAAGCCATAGACAAAAGCAATCACTGCCGGATGAAAGCCCAGCAATACCAGCGGCACCTGCAATATAAACATGCCGGTAATCTGCCCTGTCCAAGACTGACGCAGCGCCGTGGTCAGATTATAGTGCTGGCTGGAATGATGATTGACATGCTCCGCCCAGACCCAGCGCACCCGATGGGCAATACGGTGATACCAGTAATAGCGCAGATCATCGAAAATAAAGGCAGCGATAAAGACCCACCAATGCAGGCCGAGGTCAAAAAAACGAAACTGCCAGACCCACAGCAAAGCTGTGACAGAAACAAAACCGAGCAACAGCCCTGCCACAACATTACCGGTGCCCATTAGCAGGCTGGTCAGTGCATCACGGGTTTCAAATTCGCCCTTGCGATGCCAATAGCGCACCGCAACCAGCTCAATCATGATCGCAAGGAGATATAAGGGCACTGCCAGCAGTGTCACGTCCAAGAATGCCGGATCATTCATTAAGACAACTCCCCTTTTTATTGTTGAGGCCGCGCTAGAGCGGTTTACGTCCAGATTGGATCATAGCGCTCGCTCCAGATTCTTTATTTGGTCGCACTATCACGGGCGTCAAGTTGATCCAACTTGACTGTGAAATGCTCCAGCCATTCACAGACCTGATCACGTGTCTTTTTGTCATCGAAAGAAAAAGCAGCCGCGGGCCATGTAAAATCATGCATCTGCAGAAACAGTTTTGTTTCGCCCTGCTTCCGGATTTCCGCAATATCTTGCGCTTTTAAAATGCGTGTCAAAAATTTAGCACCCACCGCATGAACAATACCGGTTCCCTGCTGCGGCAGGTCGAAAAAAGCAGTGCGCCGGTCTTGAGTATAATAAATGCGGGTGATCAGGCTTTCCGGATAATCCTGCCGGAAACGCTCCAGCACATCCTTATCGCTGTCTAAAACCGCCTGCCGGTTACCGCCAAGCAGATGAACAGCCACTGCGCCGGTGATAATACCGGCGACGATCATGCCAATGAGTACAGGCAAACTCAGCAAGCGACCTGATCTCCCCCTATAAACAAGCCGTTCCCCTTCATGAAAACAAGGTTCCCACGAAAATTCCCCGCATTCAAGTATCCAAAAATCGCACTGCCACTCAATAACCAGCCCGCAATTTTACCAGTCGCTAACCTTAATGCCGTGCTGCTTTGCATAGCTCTTGAAATGTCACAATTTCTACACAACCCACAGGCGATATTTTTGTGAGGCTTAATGCGCAATATCGCATTTAAATTACCCGCAATCACAGTTTAACGAACGAAAATTGCGACCGACACCAATTTTGTCCAAATAGCGACTAAATAGCGATTTAAATCGTTTAAATGAGGTCTGCAAGGCTCGCAGAGGAGCTATGCAATCTTGTCTCTCCTCATTTCTGATTACCCGGGCTATATACAGGACAACAGATTACACAACACAACTGAACACAATCGAGGGTTTTAAAAATGAACATCATTCGCTCTTTCAACAACTGGCGCCGTTACCGTGACACAGTTTCCGAACTGAACCGTTTGTCCAACCGTGAACTCGGTGACCTCGGTATCTCCCGCTCCGACATTCCTTACATCGCCCGCAAGTCCAACACTGCCGGTATGTAATTAAAGCAAGTCATTGCTAAAACTGTCAGGATCGGGAATTCGCCTGAACTGATAGTATGTATGCCACGAAATATCTGTGCCGGAGTTTTTCAACCACCGGCACAGACGGATAAACATCCTCCCCTTTCATGACCGGTATTCCTCCTCCCGTACCGGTCATGTTTTATTGCCTGCTGTTGTCCCTCCCGTTTTTCAGCAGGCATAGCGCTGTCAGGACTATGTCCTCCATTCTGCGCTGACTGATATCCCCCCATATCAGTCCTCCTTAAGATAGCTCTGTCGCCCTCCCTCCTGCGACAGGGCTATTTTTTTATCCATTATTCCTATCCGCAAAAGCTTGTGATCTGGCACAGAGGTGATTGATGCCGCGTTGCAAAAGCGGTATTGGACAAAGCATGTCCAATTTATCATCCTATTCACCTGTTCACATTATCGGCGGCGGCCTCGCAGGCAGCGAAGCGGCATGGCAGATTGCTGAAGCAGGCATTCCCGTCATCATTCATGAAATGCGTCCAGTGCGCGGTACAGATGCGCATAAGACCCACGGACTGGCTGAGCTTGTATGCTCCAATTCCTTCCGCTCGGATGATGCTGAAACCAATGCCGTTGGCGTGCTCCATGCTGAAATGCGTCTGGCCAATTCGCTGATTATGGCCTGCGCCGATGCCAATCAGGTTCCGGCCGGTGGTGCGCTGGCTGTTGACCGTGACGGTTTCTCTGATGCGGTCACTGCAAAGCTTGAAGCGCACCCGCTCATCACCATTCAGCGTGAAGTGGTCGAAGGTCTGCCACCGGAAGACTGGGGCAATACCATCATCGCCACCGGCCCGCTGACCGCAGCAGAACTGGCAGAGGCAATCGCACAGGAAACTGAAGCCGATTCCCTCGCCTTCTTTGATGCGATTGCGCCGATCATCCATTTTGACAGTATCAATATGGATATCTGCTGGTTCCAGTCGCGCTATGACAAAGTTGGTCCGGGCGGTACAGGCAAAGACTATATCAACTGCCCGATGGATAAAGAGCAATATCAGGCCTTTATTCAGGCTTTGATTGACGGCGAAAAGACCGAGTTCAAAGAATGGGAAGGCACACCTTATTTCGACGGCTGTCTACCAATTGAAGTGATGGCAGAGCGCGGCCCTGAAACATTGCGCCACGGCCCGATGAAACCGATGGGGCTGACCAATGCCCATAATCGCGATGTGAAGCCCTATGCAGTTGTGCAGCTTCGTCAGGATAATGCACTCGGCACGCTCTATAATATGGTCGGTTTCCAGACCAAGCTGAAATATGGCGAACAGACCCGGATTTTGCGCATGATTCCGGGTTTGGAGAATGCAGAATTTGCCCGCCTCGGCGGTTTGCACCGCAATACCTATCTCAATTCACCGATCCTGCTTGATACCAGCCTGCGCCTGAAATCCCGCCCGCAGATCCGTTTTGCAGGCCAGATAACCGGTTGTGAAGGCTATGTGGAATCTTCAGCGATGGGCTTGCTCGCCGGTCGTTTTGCGGCTGCACAGCAGCGTGGCGAGACTTTGCCGCCACCGCCTGTCACGACAGCTTTCGGCGCCTTGCTCAATCACATTACCGGCGGCCATCTTGTCAGCGATGATGAACCGGGCAAACGTTCTTTCCAGCCAATGAATGTGAATTTCGGCCTGTTTCCGGAAGTTACAGTTCCGAAACAGGAAGGTGTGCGTCTGCGCGGCAAGGAAAAGACACAGGCCAAAAAACGCGCTCTTAGTGCCCGCGCTTTGAGTGACTTCAAAGTCTGGCTGCAAGAACAGCAATAACATTTTAAAGCCGCCTCCAGAGCATGTCTCCCAAAAGCGGGTACCTGTTTTGGGGTAAAGACATGCGTAAAAACAAAGCACTAGAGCGAGCACAGTGCCACAGATTAAACGCAACACGCTCTAGAGGCGGCTTTTTATTACTTATGATTTGAGTGAGGACTTTAAGTAAATCCACTGGCGCCGTAATTGTGACAAGTCAATGCCCTGCTCGGCCACCAGATCAGCTTTGCGCTCTGCGCGCTTCAGCACCAACGGAACCAAACGCACCGGCAGATAGGCTGCTTTCAGGCTTGCCGGCATCGGTTGTTTTTCAAAAGCCGCGTAATGTTCCCGCGCCAGAGCTGTCACCACAGCCACGACACGCTGCATCGCCGCTTTGTCATCACCCTTGATAAATTGCTCTGTTGTAACACCCACCGCCTGCAACATATCTTCCGGCACATAGACCTGCCCGCGACGGCGATGCAAAGGCATCAGCCGCAGCAAACCGCTGACAGCCTGCGCAACACCCGCATGGCCGGAGAGTTCAGCCGAGGATTTTGCCGCATCGGCATCCAATATCATGGCTGCCATTTGCAAAATTGCACAGGCAGTTTCGCCGCAATAGCCTTCCAGATCATTGCGGCTCGGCATTGCATCATTATACAGATCAAAAATCCGTGCCTCACAATAAGCATCAAACACGGAACGCGGCAGCTGATAATTCTGAATGGCTTGCAGCAATAAAGCAGCCACCGGATTGCCGGTCACTGCACCATGTTCGGTGCCATTGATAAGATCACGCCACCATTGCAGGCGCACTTCCCCCGGCAATGCATCATGCACCACATCACGGATACGGGCGATTTCTGCATTGAATGCATAAAGTGCGGCAAGCGCAGGCCGCCTATCTTCCGGCGCATAAAGCACTGCCACATAGCGGTCAAAATCACTCTGGCGCAAAAATTGCAGGCAATGCTGATAATGTCCGGTCTCGGCCGCTGAAAATGTCACGGCTTTATTGTCAGTTTCAGCCACACTCTCACTCCACGGCAATCAGAGCGGCGGCAACGGCGCGGTCTTCCGCAAGCAGCACATTATAGGTGCGCACAGCAGCGCCGGTGCTCATCGGATCGGAGGAAATGCGGTGCTCACGCAACACGGCCTTAACATCTTCCGGTATCCGGCGCAGATCCATACCCGTGCCAACCAGCAGAATTTCAATATCGCTTGCCTGTTGCAGGATCATATCCAGATCAGCCACCGTCAGAATTGGTGACTGTTTTGGCTCCCAACCATGAATGCCGGATGGCAGACACATTAATGAACCGCGATGCGACATTTCCGCAAAACGAAACCCGCCATTTCCATAGGCATCAATCGGTGCCCGTCCTGGAAAATGCGCCTCACGGATTTCAATGCCAGTGTTCATTTCGTCTCTCTTTATCTTGATCGCTATAATCTGCTCAGCCCCGCATGGATGGCAAGCAATAATATGCGCCCCTTCTACAACAATATGGGAGTTTTACCAGTTCATTACAGTGCATTTCAGCCTGATTAAAACAGCATTGCCCGCAGGAGAACCTGCGGGCAATGTTTATTCTTATATTTTGCTGATTACTCAGTTTGCGGTTTGCGGTTCCGCATTTTCACTGACATCCGACGGTCTGATACCGAGCAGCCAAAGCAACGGCCCCGCAATATAGATCGACGAATAGGTCGCGATAATAATCCCCAGCGACATCATCACTGCAAAGGAACCGATATCCGCACCGCCAAAGATGTAGAGCGGGATCAGCGCCAGCAGCGTGACCAGTGAGGTCAGAATTGTACGGGACAGCGTCTGATTGATCGCAGCATCCACCAGCATACTAACCCGCGTCTGCGGATAGCGGCGCAAATTATCACGCACGCGGTCATACACGACCACAGTATCGTTAAGTGAATAGCCGATAACCGTCAGCAGCGCCGCAAGGCTCCACAAATTATATTCAAAGCGGAACAGCGCAAAAACACCGATCATGATGATAATATCATGCGTTGTTGCCAGTACCGCACCAACAGCGAACTGCCAGCGGAAACGCAGCCACAAATAGGCAAAAACGCCGATCAGTGCCAGTCCGAGCGCTGCATTACCAATCCGCGATAAATGATCGGAAACCGTTGGCCCAACCACTTCAACGCGCTGGAAATCATAATCCTGCTCGAACTCGTCGCGCAATTTCACGACTACGGTTTGCTCGGCATCATCACCGGCATCCTGCGAGCCGATCAGCAGCTCGGCAAGGTTTTCATTTTTACCCTGCACCACCCGCGCACCGTCAATATTCAGCTCGGACAGACGCAAACGAATATCATCCAGATCCGCAGGCCCTTCACGCGACTGCAGTTCGACAGAAGAACCGCCGTCGAAATCGATACCGTAATTCAGTCCCATGGTGAAATAGAACACGAGGGCAGCAACACAGGCAGCGGCAGAGATAATTGCCGTAATGCCGCTCAGTTTCATAAAGCCGATCTTGGTATTGGTTGGCACCAGTTTGAGGAAACGTGCCGGAATCACTGTTGGCTTCGACTGGCGAACCCAGAGAGAAATCAGGAGACGGGAGAAGGTGTAGGTTGTGAAAAGTGACGTCGCAACACCGATGGTCACGATGATCGCAAATTCATGCAACGGCCCGCTGCCAAACATCAGCAATACCAATGCCGCGATCAGCGTTGTCAGATTGGCATCCACCACACAGGCACGCGCACGGGAAAAACCGGATTCAATCGCCTGTACAACAGAATAACCGTTACGGCGATCTTCACGCATTTTCTCAAACAGCAGGATATTGCTGTCCACCGCCATACCGATTGTCAGCACCAGACCGGCAATGGTTGCCAACCCGACTGCAACGCCGAAGAATGACACCACGGCAATCATCAGCATGACATTGACGCCAAGCGCAATCACAGAGATCAGACCAAGCAGGCCATAGGACAGCACCATAAACAGAGCGACAACCACAAGCGCGCTCAGTGCAGTAATCAGTCCGTAGCTTGTATAATTCTGGCCAAGTGCCGAAGCAATGCTGCGCTCTTCCAGAACCTGAACCGGAGCTGCAAGCGGCCCCGAACGCAGAACAACACCAAGATTGCTCAATGTTTCCAGATCAAAGTCACCTGTGATTTGCAAATTGCCGGTCGTAATCGCTTCCTGAATACGCGGAGCCGACACAATCTGATTATCAATCACAACAGCAAGAACAGAGCCGGTATTCTTGGTCGTAAAGTCGGCCAGATCCTTTGTACCCTCTTCCGTCAGGGAGATGGTAATCACTGAATCCTGCGCGGTATTTACGCCGACTTCCGCATCGGCAATGTCTTCACCGGTAAGAACCGGTGCTTTTTTAACAATATAGCCAACTGGCGGATCATCAAATGAATAGATGATTTCCGAATCCTGCGGAACCAGCCCTTCAGCCAGCGGATCAGGCGTCGTTACTATTTTCGCCTGACGGAAATTGATATCGCCTTTCAGGCTCAGGAGATCTTTGATGAGCTGTGCATCATAAACATCCGGCACTTCAGCGCGTATCTGGTTTTTGTTCTGCACATTGATACGGGCATTATCATAACCCAGCTCAGACAAACGATCGGCCATAACGGCTGCGCTTTTATCCAGATCTTCCGCAGTAATTTTCGGCGATGCCAGAACAACGCGCGTACCGCCTGTCAGATCAAGACCGGTGATAATCTGCCCTTTCGGGAAACCGTCAGGCAGACCCGACAATTGCTGAGCGGAAAAGAAATTAGGTAATGCGAAGATAAAACCGGCCAGAACGACCAGCCAGATCAGTACCGATTTCCAGCGCGGGAAATAGAGCATCGGCAATCCATCCGTAAAATTGATGCCGCTTTGCAGCAAACCCGCAAAACAGACAGGATCAGACGTAACAGTAATGTTTTGAGAATAACTGCCGAATAAAACACGGCAAATTCTGCTTACACCACCTCATTTTCTGATCTTATACGTGATTCGTACAAATCTCAGCAGGCACACAGGCGGATGGCGCAGATTTTAAGCTGATGATGCGCTATTGCAGCACATCAAATTATAGTTTCAGGCCAATAAAAAAGCCCGCTCAAAGCGGGCTTTAATAACAATCAGCAATAAGCTTACTTGTTTTTGTTGTCGGCAACCGGTTCACCACGGGTGCGCACATCACCAATGGTGGAGCGCAGAATGCGGATTTTGATACCGTCAGCAATTTCAGCTTCCAGCTCATTATCATCGATCACTTTGGTAACTTTAGCGATGATGCCGCCACCGGTAATGATCGTGTCATTGCGGCGGATATTGGTCAGCATTTCACCGCGTTTTTTCATCTGATTACGCTGAGGGCGGATAATCAGGAAATACATAACAACGAAAATAAGGATAAACGGCAGAATGCTCATCAGCATATCCGCGCCACCGGCACCACCGGCGGCCTGAGCGTAAGCAGGGGTAACAAACATGAAAGTGACTCCTCGTCAAACTGAAAACTGTCCGATGCTTCTCGGCTGCAGAATTCCTTAAACCGATTGCGGGTTAGGGAATTATGTAGCCAAAGCCGTCATATTTCACCGGCATGCATCAAATTTATTCACTGCGCATTACAACGGTTATACGCCGTTATGCAACCATAGATGCAAATTCTTAATCCACTTTACCAGTGCGGCCATCATTTTTTTCACTCCGGCCTTGGCTACAGGCACAAATACAATATTTTCACACAACCGTACCCATGGGTACTATTCAAAGACAATAATCTTGATAAAGTCAGACTATTCTTGAAGGCAGTCTTTAAGAAGCAAACAGAAACAGTCCGGTAAAGCCGGCAGCGAATGCTCAAGTGCTTTACTTAAAATCCGGGCATTCTTGCATCCCGCCATAAGTCTGATGACCGGATACAAGAGTGCCGCGGATAGAATACAGGCTTTAAAATGAACACGACTGAGCAAATATTGAGTGCAAAACTGGATCAGCTGCTGGCTGTTCTTGAGCGCATGGCACCACCTGCCCCGAAACCATTGCAGGCAGAGAGTGCCGATACATTTGTCTGGGAGCCCTCCCGCCTTGAACTGGCACCGGTCAAAAAGGTCAACCGTGTTGATCTCGGTCTCATTCATGGTGTTGACCATGTGCGCGACCAGCTGGTGAGCAATACCGAGCGCTTTGCCCGCGGCCTGCCTGCAAATAATGTGCTGCTCTGGGGCGCACGCGGCATGGGCAAATCCTCTTTGGTCAAAGCCGCGCAGGCTTCAGTCAATCAAACCGCCGAAAAACCGCTGAAGCTCATTGAAATTCACCGCGAAGATATCAACAGCCTGCCGGTATTGATGAATCTCATCAAGGAGAGTGACTACCGTTTCATTCTGTTTTGTGACGACCTGTCCTTTGACCATGACGATACATCTTACAAATCACTGAAAGCTGCGCTTGAAGGCGGTGTCGAAGGCCGTCCTGATAATGTGATTTTCTATGCCACATCCAACCGCCGTCATCTGATGCCGCGTGAAATGATTGATAATGAGCGTTCCAGCGCTATCAATCCGTCTGAAGCGACAGAAGAAAAAGTCTCGCTCTCCGACCGCTTTGGTCTGTGGCTTGGCTTCCATAAATGCAATCAGGATGATTATCTGGCAATGGTCGACGGCTATGCCGCGCATTACGGCTTCAATTATCCGGTTGAGAAGCTGCATGCGGAAGCCCTTGAATGGTCAACCACACGCGGCAACCGTTCAGGCCGCGTTGCCTGGCAATATGTACAAGATTTGGCAGGCAGGCTTGGCATTTCCATTCATGCATAAACAAAAAAGCCCGCTGCATGATGCAGCGGGCTTTTTTTCAATTCAGAGCATAATTTTAAAGAGTTAGAACGTCCTTTGCATGGCACATGGCGCTCTATATTCTCAGAATTAAGTTTCCAGATATTTCGACGGATTAACCGGCGTAGAATTCTTACGCACTTCAAAATGCAGCTTTGGTGATTTTGCATTGCCGCTCATACCGGAACGGGCAATTTCCTCACCGCGGCGCACTTTCTGACCGCGTTGCACATTGATCTTGCTGTTATGACCATAGACAGTCACAAGACCATTTTCGTGGCGCACCAGAACAGTCTGACCGAATTCCTTCAGCCCGTCACCGGCGTAGATAACCACACCGTTTTCGGCTGCTTTAACCGGCGTACCTTCCGGCACCATAATGTCGATACCGTCATTCACAGTACCGCCGTCACGCTGACCAAAGCTGGTCAGCACCTTGCCGCGTACCGGCCAGCGCATCTGCGAGATACCGGTTGCAGAAGGCGCCATGGCGACATCCTGCTCGGCTTCTTCAATCACCTTATTGCTCGCCTGCGGCGGTGTATAAGGCTTCACGCTGCCATCCGGCACCTGTTTTGCAGCTGCAGGCGGAGTTGAAGCTGTTTTTACTGTCGTATCAACTGCGGCCTGAACCGGCTTGGCAACAGCCGCGACCTGCGTTGCTGCAGCAGTCGCCGCAACAGGGATCACCAGAGACTGACCAACGCGGATTGTACCGTCGCTCATGCCGTTCGCTTGTTTCAGAGCTGCAGCCGTCACACCATTGCGCTGGGCAATCGCATGCAGCGTATCACCGCTCTGCACAGTATAACCGCCGGTCGCAGCAGCTACTTTTGCGCCTGCATTGGCAACAGCATTATTCACTTTGTTCGTCGCAGCCTGCTGAGCATTGGCAACAGCCTGTGTGCCGTTTGATTTCAGCTGACCAAGGGTCTGCGTACCGCCATTGGCAGCAGCAACCAATGCGCCGCCGGCAGCGGCTTTAACGCCCGGAATTGTCAGTGTCTGCCCTGCCCGCAACATATTCGGGTCAGTAATATTATTCGCAGCCATCAGATCATTCGGAGACACATTAAACCGGCGGGCAACGCCGTAAAGTGTTTCACCCGGCTGCACCATCGCATTATTAACCGAACTTGCCGCAGCATTGGTCATATTGCTGCCAGCCATTGCAACCTGCTGTGTCGCCTGATCGCGTACGGACTGAACATTATTCTGCACAACCTGTGCAGCGCCCATCGGTGCGGCAGTTCCTACCGGCGGCAACTCGTTACGCTGCACATTACCGGAAGCCACACGCTGCGCAGCCGGCATCGACGGATAATTATCCGCGCCGTTATTCTGCTGATAGGACTGATTCTGTGACTGCATAATCGCGCGCTGATTATTCGTCGATCCAGTCGTAAGGCCATCCGTAAAGCGTGTCATATCCCCGCTACAGCCAGCAACCACACCTGCAAGCAGGATGACCGCGCTATGACGCAGAAGACGCTCGGACGCATGATGCAAAACTTTTTTACGCATATTCAACCCGTCCATACCCGAAACTCTAAGTAGACTTATTAAAGCGCGTTAATGTTACCTGCTGGTTAAAATTGCTGTAAAAAAATTAAAAGATTCATCAAACGGATACCATAATCGCTAAATCAGGCAAATTTGATACACGACATGCTACTCCGAAGCCTGTCAGAGCACTGTGACAACTATAAAAACCGGGAAATAAAATCAGCCGAAGTTTCAGAGAAACGCAGCAGAGCCTTCGATAAACGGCTGATAACGCACCATCATCAGGTCTTCGCGCTCAAAACGGCTGCCGACTTTGGCCATGCGGCACATGACCTGCTGCCCGTCACCCTGCCCGACCGGTGCAATCATCACGCCATGCGTTGCCAGCAAATCCAGATATTGCCGCGGCATTGCATCCGAAGCCAGCCAAACGATAATACGGTCATAAGGACCACCGGCTACACCGTGGCGGCCATCTGCATGTTTGCAAACAACATTTTCGATCTGATGCGCCTGAAACTGATTACGCGCTGCTTCTGCCAAAGTTTTATAACGCTCAATCGTTGTCACACGCGCGGCAAGGCGCGCCATGACAGCGGCAGTGAAACCCGAGCCTGTGCCGATTTCCAACACGCGATGTCCCGCTTCAAGCGACAAAGCAGAGAGAAAACGTGCCTGATCGTCCAGCCCCTCAATTGATTCGCCGCAAGCCAGCGGCAAAACACGATTGCTATAGGCAAAATCCTGATAGGCGGAATTGATGAAATGCTGACGCGGCGTGGCTTCAATTGCTGCAAACAAACGCGGATCGTGCAATCCACGACTGCGCATACGCAATACAAAAGAGGCAAAACCTTCTTTGCCGCTCATGCGATATTTGCCCGTATTTGCCTGCATGTGAATATTCATGAACCCTGCCCGAAGTCAGATTTATAGCCGATCAGGCAGCATCATCCTTTAAAATTGTAAATTCAGAGATAATGCGAAGAAATAAAAATGCCGGAGACATTTTCGCCTCCGGCATTTCCTTAATCCAGACCTGAATATCAGGCTTTTTCGATACGGGTCATGCCGCCCATATAAGGCACCAGAGCCTCAGGAATGGTGATGCTGCCATCTTCTTCCTGATAATTTTCCATCACAGCGATCAGCGCACGGCCGACAGCAACACCGGAACCGTTCAGCGTGTGAACAAAACGGTTCGCTTTTTCACCGGCAGCACGGTAACGCGCATTCATGCGGCGTCCCTGAAAATCACCGCAGACCGAGCAGCTGGAGATTTCGCGGAATGTGTTCTGACCCGGCAGCCATACTTCGATATCGTAGGTTTTCTGTGCGCCGAAGCCCATATCACCGGTGCAAAGTGTAACAGTGCGGAATGGCAGACCGAGACGCTTCAGAACTTCTTCAGCACAACCGGTCATGCGTTCAAGTTCGTCTTCCGAGCTTTCCGCATCGGTGACCGATACCATTTCCACTTTCCAGAACTGGTGCTGACGCAACATACCGCGTGTATCGCGACCGGCAGAACCGGCTTCCGAGCGGAAACAAGGTGTCAGCGCAGTCACACGCATCGGCAATTCAGCGCCATCCACAATCTCGCCATTGACCAGATTGGTCAGCGGCACTTCCGCTGTCGGGATCAGCCAACGGCCGTCAGTGGTGCGGAACAGATCTTCCGAGAATTTCGGCAGCTGGCCTGTACCATATACCGCATCATCACGCACCATCAGCGGCACCATGGTTTCAGAATAACCATGTTCCGTGGTGTGCAGATCAAGCATAAACTGACCGAGCGCGCGTTCCAGGCGCGCAAGCGCACCTTTCAGCACGGTAAAGCGCGAGCCGGACATGCGGGTAGCGCGCTCGAAATCCATCAGACCGAGGGCTTCACCCAGTTCAAAATGCTCTTTCGGTTCAAAACCGTAGTTACGGATATTGCCGATACGACGTGTCTCGACATTATCATTCTCGTCTTTACCGACAGGAACGCTGTCATAAGGCACATTCGGCAGGCTCGAGAGAACATCATTCAGCGCTTTATCGAGACGACGCTCTTCTTCTTCCGCTTCGGTGAGAAAGGTCTTCAGCTCGGCAACTTCCGCCTTCAGGCGGTCAGCGGTTGCCATATCTTTTTCGCCCATCGCTTTGCCAATCTCTTTCGACGCGGCATTGCGGCGCTCCTGCGCTTCCTGCACCTTGGCGATATGCTGACGGCGGGCTTCATCCAGCGCCAACACATCGGAGGATACAGCAGAGGCTCCGCGCTTTTGCAGAGCAGCATCAAGAGCTTCAGGGTTTTCGCGTATCCATTTAATGTCCAGCATTGGAAGTACCGTTATTTTTAGGTTCAGGTTCACCGTAATCACAACAAGCGGTTACGGCAGGCTCTTATATCGCAACACGATCACAACTGATCCGCTGCAATGCATGAAAAGGCAGCATAAATGCTGCCTTCAATTTCTATCACATGATACGAAAATCAGGACGATTTTTGCTCATTATCATCTGCAGGTGTGAGATTATTGAGAATTTCGGCCTGAGCGCGCTTCTTCTCAATCATCTGTGCCAGCCAGATCGAGATTTCGTAGAGCAGGATTGCCGGTATAGCAAGACCGATCTGGCTTGCAGGATCCGGCGGTGTCAGCACGGCAGCCACCACAAAGGCAATCACAATCGCATATTTGCGCTTATCCCGCAGGCCCTGCGCAGTCACCAGCCCAACCTTGGCCATCAGCGATGTGATAACCGGCAGCTGGAATACCAGACCAAAGGCGAAAATCAGCGTCATAATCAGACTGAGATATTCCGACACTTTCGGCAGCAGGGAAATCTGCACTTCGCCATCCGCACCCGATTGCTGCATGGCAAGGAAGAACCACATCACCATCGGTGTGAAGAAGAAATAAACCAGTGCGCCACCCAGCAGGAACAGCAAAGGCGAAGCGACCAGAAACGGCAGGAATGCCATACGCTCATGCTTATAAAGACCGGGCGCAACAAACTTGTAAATCTGCGAAGCAATCATCGGAAAGGCAAGAACCAGACCGCCGAACATCGCCACTTTCACCTGCGTGAAGAAGAACTCCTGCGGTGCGGTATAGATCAATGCAGCTTTGCTGCGATCCATCCCTGCCCAATCCAGCGCCCATTGATAAGGCAGAACCAGCAAATTGAAGAGATGCTTGGCAAAAGCAAAGCAGAGTACAAAGGCCAGAAAAAAGGCCACAATCGACCAGATCAGGCGGCGGCGCAGCTCAATGAGATGCTCAAGCAAAGGCGCAGCGCTCTGGTCTATTTCATCCTGATCACTGCTCACTGCTCAGTTCCTGTCTTTTTTGTTGTTTTCGCTGCAGCTTTTGTACGGGGCGCAGCAGCTTTTTTCTCTGCGGCTTGCTTTACCGGTGCAGCTTTAACCGCAGAATCGCTTTTTGCCGGCGCTTTCTTTGCTGCAGGTTTTGTCGCTGTGTCAGTCGTAGTTTTTGAAGCTCTGGGTTTCGCGGCTTTTTTCACCGGTTCTGCAGCAGCAGGCTCGGCAACAGCAGCTGAAGGCTTTGCAGCAACAGGCTGTGCAGCAGGCGTTGCTGCTTTCGCCTCTTCCTCTTTGATTTCAGAGAGATCGAGCGGCGAATCCATAGGCACGGCCGGTGTTTCCTCCGGCTTCGGCGATGCATTATTCAGGCTGGCACGCAAATCATCACCGGCGCTGCGCACCGGTTCAAAAATATCCGTCACCGTTTTGCGCGGGTCATATTGCTTCACGCCGTCAATTGTCTTTTTGACTTCGTCCAGCTCTGCCTCGCGCATAGCTTCATCAAAATGCGTCCGGAACTCGTTCGCCGTGGCGCGCAGCTTTCCTGTTGCCTTGCCAAAGGCGCGCAACATTTTCGGAAGATCCTTCGGGCCGACAACAACGATCATAACAACCGCAATTACCAGAAGCTCCGACCAGCCTATATCTAACATCGGCGTTCCATTTCACCATCTGTCCGCCTTTGGCCTGTGTTCAAAGCGAACGCGTGGCCAAAGTCTTTCTGCGCCGCATAAGGCGGCACAGTCCGGCAGAATGATCTGTAATTACAGTTTTGTCGTTTTCTTCGTCGGCTTGACCTGTTCGCCGGTCTCATTGTCGATGGTCTTGGAAGAAGCAACATCGGTTTCTTCAGGCTCGTTCATGCCCTGCTTGAAGTTTTTGATGCCCTTGGCAACATCGCCCATCAGTTCAGGAATTTTGCCGCGGCCAAACAACAGCAGCACAACCGCCAGAACAATAAGCCAGTGCCAGATCGAAAAACTACCCATCTTATATCCCCTAAATGCTCTCGCGGCATATTCATACCGGAGCAGGATTATCCAAATTCAGTCTCTATTTAAGCGCAATCACAGCATTGTTCAAACAGAACCGGTGAAATTTCTCTTTGTTCTACAGCATAGTTACAAAAATAAAAAACATTTATCCGGCAGAACCCCGCTGAAGCCCCTGTCCGGTAACGTGCCGCTGTTTGAAATGGCTGCAACCCTGCCGCTGCTTAAAAGTTAACAAGCACAGAATTATGACAATTTTAACAGTAACAGCAGCGAAAAGGGGCTATTTATCTTGTTCATCCTCGACCTTCGGCATGAAAAGACCTAGCTCTTCAATATCACCGGCAGTCAGCGGGTCTTCATCCGCCAGCAACTCATCCGGCCGCACACTCGGCACCGGCACAGAGAAATTCGAAGGCAGACGTGCGGAGAGCAGCCCTGCCCCGCGCAACTCATCCATACCCGGCAGATCGCGAATCTCTGCCAGACCGAAATGATCCAGAAAACTGTCTGTCGTGCCATAGGTCACCGGACGTCCCGGTGTGCGTCTGCGACCGCGCAGTTTCACCCAGCCGGTTTCCATCAGCACATCCAATGTGCCTTTTGAGGTTTCCACGCCGCGAATATCTTCCATCTCCGCACGGGTTACCGGCTGATGATAAGCAATAATCGCCAGCACTTCGAGCGCCGCACGCGACAGTTTCTTCTGTTTGACCAGATCGCGGCTCATCAGAAAGCTTAAATCCGATGCTGTGCGAAACGCCCAGCCGTCACCGGCTTTGACCAGATTGACACCGCGCAGACGATATTCACTTTGCAGCACTTTCAGCACAGGCAGCAGTTCCACATCCAGCGGCAATCGCTCCGACAGCATTTTCTCCGTCACCGGCTCGGAAGATGCGAAAATAATCGCCTCAACCATACGCACCACATCACCCAGCGCCTCGCGTGACGGCACGGACGGATTGGCATCATCTGAAGATATGATCGGCATTTCAGCCTCAGCAGCTGTCAAAATTTCAGTCTCGCTCACGCTTCATCCTTATCTTCGTGATCCGTCTTCAGATCATCGGGCACACTGCTCACCGGCTTGCGTTCGGCAGCGCGTACAAAAATCGGTTCGAAAACTGCATTCTGGCGTAATTCCATCCGCCCTTCACGCACCAGCTCAAGACTGGCGGCAAAAGAACTGGCAATCGCACTCGCACGGTCTTCCGGCCGTGCAATATAATCCAGCAGAAATGCATCCAGCGCCACCCAGTCCTGCAATTCCCCAACCATGCGCACCAGCAGCACCCGCGCCTCTTTAAGCGACCAGACTGTGCGCTTGGCAATCTGCACATGGGAAACCGCCTGCCTCTGACGCTGTGAAGCATAGGCCGTGAGCAGATCATAAAGCGAAGCGCTGTAAAGGCTGGTCTTTTCCACCAGCACCGTTTCCGGCATACCACGGGCAAATACATCGCGCCCCAGCCGGTCACGATTGACCAGCTTGCCCGCCGCATCACGCATCGCTTCAAGCCGTTTCAACCGGAATTGCAAGACAGAAGCCAGCTGTTCGCCGGTCTCACCATCCTCATCTTTGACCTTGGGGATCAGCAGACGCGATTTGAGATAGGCCAGCCATGCCGCCATCACCAGATAATCGGCAGCCAGTTCCAGCTTACGGTCGCGCGCCAGCTCAATGAATTTCAGATATTGCTCGGCAAGCGCCAGCACGGAAATCTGTGTCAGATCAACCTTCTGATTGCGTGCCAAGTGCAACAGCAAATCCATCGGGCCTTCAAAACCCTGCACATCCACATGCAGAGTCAGATCTTCGGCACTATCCGGCGGAATAATGAGTGCCGTTTCCGACTGCCACAGATCATCCATCGGCACATCGGCCTTTGGTGTCTGGGGATTATCCGTCTTTGCGGTTTCGGTACTCATCATCCGGCCTGTTATTTATTGAAGTTCTGCCCGACTATCAGGCAACAGCGACCTCTGGGAATAAAGCGTTAAATTCCGCACGGATCGCTGCCTCATTGCTCAGATCCGCTTCACCTGCAAAGACTTCAGCCAGTTCCGCACGGCGCAGGCTCTCATCTTGCAGATCAGGAATAGCAGCGGCAACGGCAATGGTTTCTTCCAGCACGCCGCTGCAATGCAGCACCACATCACAACCGGCAGCGATAATCTCACGGGCAATATCATCCAGATTACCGGACAGCGCCTTCATGGAAATATCGTCGCTCATCAGCAAGCCGTCATAATCCAGCATATCACGGATCACGCAATTGATAACCACCGGTGACAGCGTTGCAGGACGTTCCGGATCAAGCGCCTTGTAAACAATATGCGCAGTCATAGCGGCCGGCAGATCATCCAGCTGGCAGAATGGTACAAAATCACGGGCACAAAGTTCGCTCAAAGGCGCATCAACGCTCGGCAGTTCCTTATGACTGTCGGCAAATGCACGGCCATGCCCCGGCATATGTTTCATCACCGGCAGCACACCACCGGCCATCAGTCCTTCAGCAACCGCATTGCCCAATACCGCAACAGTTTCCGGGTCATAGGAATAAGCGCGCGAACCGATCACCTCATGAGAGCCTTCAACCGGCACATCCAGCACCGGCAGACAATTGGCATTGATGCCAACGCCCATCAGATCAAAAGCATGAAGACGGCCAAGCAACCAGGCGGCGCGCATACCCTGTTCTTCATCCTGTTCATAAAGCGCACCGATCTGCGATGCTGACGGATAATTCGGCACCAGCGGCGGGCGCAGACGCTGCACACGTCCGCCTTCCTGATCGATAAAGATCAGTGTCTCATCCCGTCCGGTTACATCGCGGATTTGCGCGGTCAATGCGCGCAACTGCTCCAGACTTTCCACATTGCGGGCAAACAGAATAAAGCCCCACGGACGCACACGACGGAACAATTCCTGCTCGGCTTCGGTCAGCATTGTACCTTCGAAACCGGTAATCATGGCTTTAAATGTCATTGCGGCAATGCTCCTCGCCTATTGGAATATGACAAATCAGATAATGCTCTCTGCATAACCCATAAAGAGAAAATGCGCTGCGTATTTTAAAGATACACAGCGCATTTCATGTTTGTTTTACATATTTTCAGATCAGAGTGTCGGGAAGCAGCTGCCGCCGGCAGATTTCAGACGCTCACAGAGCGCTGCGGCTTCAGCCTTGGTGCCACCCGGAATACGGACACGGTAATAAGTACCCTTACCGGCAATATCCGCTCTTTTGATATCAACACCACGACCACCGATAACATTACCGTAACGCGAGCTCATATTGGCATAGCTCTTCTGTGCCAGTTCTGCACTCGGCTGCGAAGCGATCTGAATGAACCATGTACCCGCAGGAACATTGGCCGAAACATTGGCCGCAGGCGCAGTGGCGCTGGCAACCTGCTGTGGCGCAGTATTTTGTGCAGGACGCTCCACATTGCCTACAACATTAACCGGCTGCTCGGCAGGACGGGATGGCACAACCGGAGCTGTTGTCACTTCACGCGGTTTGACCTGTTCACCGGAAGCGGTGAAAGTCTGTGTCTGTACAACACGCGGTGCTGCTGCACTCTGTGCAGAAGGTGCCGGTGCATCAGTACCCAGACGTTCAGGAACAGCGCTCTGGCTGATCAGGCGGGATGCCTCATCAAGACCATTATCGGTTGCAGCTGCATTATTATTTGCAGGCGCAGTGGCCGCCGGTGCTTCACTCGGTACGATTGTACCGTCAGCGCGCACAACCATAGTTTTGACCGTGCGCGGTGTTACCAGCTCACGCTCAGCCTCTTGTGCCTGATTATTGGCAGCAGGAGGCGTCGCACTATTGGTGCTTTCCGGCTCATCTGACAATAAGCGGTCTTCTTCCGCATCTGCACCCTGCAACAGGCCTACATCAACCGGCTCTTCTTCCGTATTGATAAGGGTCTTCTGTTCAGGCGCAGCAGGCTTGGTACCGGAAACCTGATCGTAAACAGCCTTGTCCTGATTTGGTACAACCATACCGCCCGGATTTTCCGGCTGGACTTTAACCGGCTGGCTGTCAGCCCGCAGAACTGCAGGTTCGCCGCCGACAACACCGCCGGATTTGAGCATATAGTAACCGCCGCCCAGAACGATCAGAGCTGCTGCAGCGACTGATGCCCAGAGGATAGGTTTACGCAACGGGTTCTCTTCACGCGGACGGGCTTCCGTATAGTCATCCTCATCACGGGCAAAATTCTCGGACAGATTATAGGTGTCGAAATCATTATTCTGCGCACCCTGAGCCGCCCAGTGATTATAATAATCATCCTGCGTGGCATTGCCTGTCTGGCCTGCACCGCTCTGCGCGGAAGAACCACGCAATGCTGCACCCGCTACGGCTGCTCCGGCAAGACCAGCTGCAGCACCGGCAATAGTGCCGAAACCTGCACCAGTTGAACCGGTTTCTTCCGGCTCAGCTTTGACGCTCGTATGATAGTCTGCGAAATTATCCTGCAGGATATTTTCAAAAGCCTTATCCGCCTCACTGGTTGTATCCGGTGCGGCAGCTTCATTCACACTGATCGTGCTGAAAATTTCTGCAAATTCTGATTCGAGACTGTTCAGCCCTGTTTCTTTAACATCATCGCCATAGCTGACCTCAGGCAGATCGAGCGCCTGTGTCTGCTCAACCTTGTTTTCCGACACAACAACGGATTCGATTTCCGGTGCCGGTACAAACGGCTTGGAGGCTGCACTCTGAGCAGGCTGATAGGCCGGAATCTCCGGTTCATCATTCAGATCTAGATCAAGCGGCAGCTCTTCCGATGCTTCTGCAACGGCGAAATCATCGGCAGGCTGCAGGTCTTCATCAAATGAGAAATCGAAATCATCATTGCTGAAGAAATTATCCGCCGCAGCCGGTTCTTCATAAGCCGGTTCTTCGTAGGAAGCTGCAGCAGGAGCAGTCTCACGCACAGGCTGCGAAGCATAGGCAGACGGAATAGCAGCAATCGTATCCGCAAAGCTGCTGACGGAGCGTTCTGCTGTGCTTGCAGCAGATGTGGTTGCAGCCGCAGCTGCCGGTGTCGCCGCACCGAATGTGTAGGAAGAATAACCACGCACTGCATTATGCGCCAACGGAGTCACAGGCTCATTATACGCCAATGGAGCCACCGGCTCATTATACGTCAATGGAGCCTCCGGCTCCGGCACATAAGATTGCTCTATGGCCTGTTCTGCAACGGGCGCATTTTCTTCTGCTTCGTAGAAATCATCGCCAAAGTTGAAATTTTCAGTTTGCTGATCTTCTTCAAAAGCGACAGCCTGTTCCGGCTCATAGGTTTCTGTTGTTTCTTCCGCGTAATCAGACTGTGATCTGGCGCCGAACAGATCCGCAAAGGAACTGGCTGCCGGAGCTTCAGCTGTATCTGCACTGTCCTCTTCCCAATTGGTCTGGGCGCTGGCTGTGCGGTTTGGCAAACGGCTCAGATCAGGAGCTGCAAAGAACTCATCATCAATCTGATCGTAATTCTGCACCGGTGCAGCCTGCGTATAATCATCCTCGCCCTGCATATCTGTATGGGCATAATGATCCGCAACCGGCTCCTGACCGTCGAAATCGGCAACAGCAGGGGCAACCTCAATGGACGGCGCATCAAACAATGGTTCGATATCGGTTAGCGGAACAACTTCATCCTCATAAGCCACGACCGGATCAGCATAGGCCGCTGCTTCTGGTGTTGCTTCAAACGGTACCTGATAAGCATAATTATCCGTCTGAGCCGGTGCCGCAGCAGGTGCTTCATCCTGCAGCAGGAATGAAAGTTCATCCTCAAAGCTGGTATCAGACTGCTGTGCTGCATTCACAGGGCGGTAAGCCTCGCTTTCCGCAAAAACATTGTCATAGCTCTGGGCAACAAATTCCTGTTGCGGCTCACGGCCGATATCAGAAAAATCGAAATCGTCTGTATTCAGTTCAGGCAGATCAAAATCCTGAGCGGCCTGCTCTTGCGAAACATTGGCCGCGGCTTCAGAATATTCAGGCGCATTGGAACCATAACCCGACTGATAAGGCTGGGCATACTGGTTCTCCTGATAATACGGCTCAGCAGCAACCTGCAAAGCGGTTTCCGGTTCAAAGCTCTGGCTCAGCTCATTTTCCAGCGAAGAGAAATAATCTTCATTCGCAGCCTGCACAGGCTCTGAAAATGCTGCATCCTGAGGCAGATCGGAATAGGCCTCATAATACGCATTCTGCGGTTCCGCAGCTGTATAATCCTGCTCTTCCGCATAATATTGCGGAATATCCTGCTGAAAAGCAGGCTGGGACTGTTCCGGTGCTTTTTCTTCTGCATAAGCACGCTGCAACGGCGCATAGCCGGTAAAGCGCGGCTCGACAGCCTGCTGGTAAGAGCGGCTCTCTGTAGCTGTCTGCTGAACAGGGCTGAACACTTCATCCTGCGGCTGGAAATTGCGGGCTGGCTGTGCCGGTTCAGCAGCGAAGTCCGCCGCGAATTCAGCATCAAAATCTGCCATCAGTTCCCGCTCAAGGCTCATCTCGGAAGACATTTCCGGTTCAGCCTGCGCATTCTGCATATTTTTTTGTTCTGCCGGTTCATCAAAGCCAAAAATGCGCGACAATTCAAACAGCGGATCATTATCCCGCGCCGATTCGTCGCGAATATCACTGTGATTCTGATTGCGGCCCGTCACGCTACTGTCAGTCATGGCGTTTTCCTAATTTCAACTGGAGCGCCCGCCGACGTCTCCCTAATCATTGCTAATATAGCAAGGCAATGTGGGCAAAACTTGACAGTAGTTTCCTGCAAAAACGGCACGAAAACGCAGCAAATGCGCCTTTCGTGCCGGTCTTTACCTGAATATCAGAGGCGGTAACTTAAACCGCCCTCACTCTATTCAGCGCATTTCTGTCGGAGCATCCGCGCCGATAATCGACAATCCGGATACCAAGACATCAGAAACAACCTGCACCAGCCCTAACCTGGCAAGTGACAAGTTTGTATCGTTAACCTTAATAAAACGTAAGTCCGGGTTGTCCGAGCCACGATTCCACTGAGAATGGAACGCACTTGCGAGGTCATAGAGGTAAAATGCGAGCCTGTGCGGCTCCTGATGGATAGCCGCAGTCTCAATCAGACGCGGATATTCGGCAAGCTTACGCACCAGCGCCACTTCGCTCTCATCGGTGAGCAGAGACAGGTATTTTGCCGCCTCTTCACGCTCGATTTTTTCCAGACCAAGCTGTTCTTTCGCCTGACGGAAAACCGAGTTCGCACGCGCAGATGCATATTGCACATAGAATACCGGATTGTCTTTGGACTGTTCGGTGACCTTGGCAAAGTCAAAGTCCAGCGACGCGTCATTCTTGCGGTAAAGCATCATGAAACGCACAGCATCGGAACCAACTTCATCCACTACATCGCGCAGCGTAATAAACTGGCCTGAACGCTTGGACATACGCACCGGCTCGCCATCACGGAACAGCTTGACCATCTGGCAAATCAGTACTGTCAGCTCAGCCTTACCTTCAGCAACAGCTTTCGCCACCGCTTCCAGACGCTTGATATAGCCGCCATGATCAGCACCGAGGACATAGATCATTTCCTCAAAGCCGCGATCAAACTTGTTTTTGAAATAGGCAACATCCGCAGCAAAATAAGTGAAGCTGCCGTCAGACTTAACCAGCGCACGATCCATATCATCGCCGACTTCGGTCGAACGCAGCAATGTCTGCTCACGATCTTCCCAGTCATCCGGCAGCTGGCCTTTTGGCGGCGGCAGCTTGCCTTTATAGACATGGCCTTTGAGCGTCAGATCATTGATCGCGGTGCGGATCAGCTTGGCATGGTCAGCATGCAGGCTGCGCTCGGAGAAGAACAGGTCATGATGCACATTGAGGGAGGCCAGATCATCACGGATCAGCGCCATCATGGCATCAATCGCACGGTCTTTTACCAGTGGCAGAACTTCTTCTTCCGGCTTTTCCAGCAGCGACGAGCCAAATTCTTTGGCCAGTGCCTGACCAAGCGGCACCAGATAATCGCCCGGATAAAGACCGGCAGGAATTTCGCCAATATCTTCGCCCAGCGCTTCGCGGTAACGCAGCATCACGGATTTGGCGACAACATCAATCTGCGCACCGGCATCATTGATGTAATATTCTTTGGTTACGTCATAACCGGCAAATTTCAGCAGATTGGCCAGCACATCGCCGACAACCGCGCCACGGCAATGGCCGACATGCATCGGACCGGTCGGGTTAGCGGAAACATATTCCACATTGACCTTGCGCATACCGCCCATTTTTGAACGACCGTAATCAGTGCCTTCTGCCAGCATAACGCCCAGCTGACGCTGCCAGTAATCATCATTCAGACGCAGATTGATAAAGCCCGGACCGGCCACATCAACGGATGCAACATCTGCATCGCCTTTCAGCGCTTCAGCGATTTTGGCTGCCAGTTCACGCGGATTGCTGCCAACCGCCTTGGAAAGCACCATGGCCGCATTGGTGGAAATATCACCATGTGTGGCATCGCGCGGCGGCTCAACACCAACACGGGAAACATCCAGTTCACCACCGTCTTTGTCTTTTAAACCAAGATCTTGCAGTGTCTTTTTAATTTTAACGTCGAAATCAGCAAAGATATTCATAATCTGTCCTGTCGGAACATAAATGCGGAGCAAGCCGCAATTCACATTCAATCAATTGAACGTCATGCAATGGGGAAGCTCAGCGCCTCGCAAATCACACAGTCAGAAATGGCAGTTTTGCAGCCCGTTTAAGCCAAGTCGGGCGTATGGTCAAACAATCGTCGGTGTTCACGCACGGCATAATTATCAGTCATACCTGCAAGGAAATCCGCAATCTGGCGCGCAAAGGCTGAAGTCTCGTTACCGGCAATCCCTGCCCGCCAGTCGGCAGGCATCGCATCCGGCGCCGTCATATAAGCATCGAACAGGTCTTTCACGACCTGATCGGCATTTTTGCGGATCGGCACGACCTGCGCGTTGAAATAGAGATTCCGGTAGAGAAACTTCTTCAAGGTTTTCTCGGCAATCGCCATATCCGGCGAAAAGCCCACCATCATCTCACTGGCCGCACGCACATCATCCACACTCTGCGGATTGAATTTTTTGATCTGATCCTGCGCATGCGCAATCACATCCTCAACCATACGGGTGATCTGCCGGCGCATCAGTTCATGGCCACGACGCACCGGATCAAGCTTCGGATAAAGGCGATGCACTTCCTGCAAAATATCGCGGGTCAGCGGCACTTCTTCCAGTTGCTCAAGCGTGAGCAGACCGGAACGCAGACCATCATCAATATCATGGGCATTATAGGCAATATCATCGGCAATGGCCGCACATTGCGCCTCAAGACTGGCAAAGCCGGAAAGCTCCAGATCAAAACGCTCATTATATTTGAGGATCGACCCCGGAACCGGCTCACCATCCGAATAAGGGCCGGTCAGCGGGCCGTTATGTTTGACCAGACCTTCCAGCGTTTCCCATGACAGGTTGAGCCCGTCAAATTCCGCATAGCGTTTTTCCAGCAAGGTCACGATGCGCAGCGACTGCGCGTTATGATCGAAGCCGCCATAGTCTGCCATTTTCTCATTCAGGGCATCTTCGCCCGTATGGCCAAACGGCGTATGACCGAAATCATGCACCAGCGCCACGGCTTCAGCCAGATCTTCATCCAGCCGCAATGCGCGCGCCAAAGCACGGGCAATCTGCGCCACCTCAATCGTATGCGTCAGCCTTGTGCGGTAATGATCGCCTTCATGGGCGATAAACACCTGTGTCTTGTGCTTTAATCGTCGGAAAGCAGTAGAGTGGATAATGCGGTCGCGGTCACGCTGATAAGGCGTGCGTGTTCGGCTCTCGGTCTCATGCACCAAGCGTCCGCGCGTTTGCGCAGGATCGCATGCATAAGGAGCACGTTCACGATAGCCGAAACCAATACTGTCCATCATTCTTCCTGTTATGATTTGTGTTTCATCAACCAAAAATCTGCAAGCTTGCGCAAAGCACATCAGGCCTTTCGCAACAATTGCACTCTGCTGCATTATCATGATTGCAGTGCAAAATAACAGGTTTGATATGCAGTGCAGTATAAAACTTTAGGGCAAATGACGTGTGACAGGAGATTGCACCCTCTGCGCCTCTGACCTATATTATAGTCCTATCAACATATATCCTGTGCGGAACTTGAACCGCCCATGATTTTAAGGTGACTATTATGACGGACATTTCCGTATCGGATGCGGCGGCCAAACGCATTGTCAAAATTCTGCAAAAACAAGCCGACAAATCAGCTCTGCGTATTTCCGTTGAGGGCGGCGGCTGTTCAGGCTTTTCCTATAAATTCGATCTCGTCAGCGATACCAATGATGATGATCTGATCATTGAAAAAGACGGTGCCAAAGTGCTGATCGATAGCATTTCCGTACCTTATATTGACGGTTCGGTTATTGATTTTATTGATGATCTGATGGGACAGTCCTTCCAGATCAACAATCCGAATGTCACATCATCCTGCGGCTGCGGTGTCAGTTTCGCAATCTGACCGGTTTCTGCCATGAATAGCTGCCGCATAATCTGAAATGCGGCAGATTTTTTTATAAAACTCAATACGGGGATACGTCTTTGAAAATTGCCACATGGAACATTAACGGTGTCAAAGCACGTATCGAAAATCTGCTGCACTGGTTGCAGGAATGCCAGCCTGATGTGGCTTGTCTTCAGGAAATCAAATCCGTGGACGACCTGTTCCCGAGACTGGAAATTGAAGCCCTCGGCTATCACGTAGAAACTCACGGCCAGAAAGGCTTTAACGGCGTTGCCATTCTCTCGAAGGTCTCACCGGTTGAAGTCAATCGCGGGTTACCAGGTGACGACAGCGATGAGCAGGCACGTTTTATCGAAGCCGTATTCACCACTGAAAAAGGTGTGATCCGTGTTGTTTCGCTCTATCTGCCAAACGGCAATCCGGTGGATACAGAAAAATACCCTTACAAGCTCGGCTGGATGCAGCGTCTGGAAGACTGGGCGAAAACCCGTCTGGAACTGGAAGAGCCGCTGGTGCTCGCCGGTGATTACAACATCATCCCGCAGCCGATTGATGCCAAACATCCGGAAAACTGGGTGAATGACGCGCTGTTCCTGCCGCAGAGCAAACAGGCATTCCGTCGTCTGGAAAATCTCGGCTTCTATGATTCAATCCGCAATGTCAGCGATGAACAGATGTTCTCATTCTGGGATTATCAGGCCGGTGCATGGCAGAAAAATAACGGTATCCGCATCGACCATCTGATGCTGTCGCCGGAAGCTGCCAATCTGCTGGATGGTGCGGAAATCGAGAAACACACACGCGCATGGGACAAACCGTCCGACCATGTGCCGGTTGTTATTCAGCTTAGCTGCTGAAATAAATTATCTCAAAGATTAGAAGACCATAGCGCCGCAACCTGAATCATTTTGCTAAGTTGCGGTGCCTGCACAACTATTTCTACTCAGAGTAAAACAAACAAGTGCTAGTGCTGGCCGACGAGTGCAATCGCATTACGGCGGTCAGCCTCACCGGCAACCGAAAACGCCTGTTCCTGCATCGCACGGATCCATTCGCAATCCTGATCCGAACAACGCTCAAAAGCAGCCGTCAGCATCGCAAGGCCGCGAACGGTTTTGCCGGCCTGAAACAGCATATTGCCGAGCATAGCCTGCGCATTGGCATTGCCTTTTCTGGCAGCCAGCTGGAACCATCGTGCAGCCTGCGTTTTGTTCTTCTCTACCCCGTCACCTTTGAGCAGCATAGCGCCAAGCTCATATTGGGCAGTCGAGTCGCCAAAATTGGATGCGGCCTGCACATAGAGATCACGGGCCATATCAGGATTGGAATTCACAGGGGTGCCGGGAATACCGCGTTTGAGATAGCGCGCCATCTGCACCAGTGCACCGGCCACATAAGATTCGTTCTGCGAACCCGGCTCTGCGCCTTCATGGACGATTTTTTCAAAAATTTTATAGGCTTCGTAATCGTTTTCCGGAACACCGTCGCCCTGAGCATACATGCTCGCCAGTTTCCAGTTCGCGCCCGGATGTCCCTGATCTGCCGCATAGCGCAGAGCTTTCAGCGCTTCATCCTTATGGCCGTTCTTAAAGGCGGATACCCCGAATTTGAAAACCTCAAACGGATTGCTCTTCTTGTCCGCATTGTCCGGAATATCAAAGGCAAACGCGCTGCTGCACACCAGATAGAGTGCAACACCGGCTCCACACACAGAATACGCGATTTTCTTAAACGACCCGATCACGACAGCATTCTTTCATTATCGTTTGCCAAAATAACTTTGGTAAAGGACAAGTTAACAAGATGAGAAAAACTAGCCATTTTTTCAGGCAAGATTGCGACCTGTGAATAAAGTCGGCTAAACAGATTTCCTTCAGCAGAGCCCGCACCTGAAGTCATCATGCAAGACTGCACGCTAACCTGCGGATTTTTTTGAGAAAAACTATAATTCTGCAATTACCGACCTCAATGAAGGGCAAAGATTGTTTCACATTTTGTCAGGACTAAACTTTGCCTGCCTCCTATCGGTGCTCCGCATTTATGGCGGGAAATAGGCCAAGTTCGTCTCCGTGAACCTTAGCGCGGCTGAAAGGTAAATACTGTTACCAAAACAACACAAATTTACGCTGATATATAAAATTGCCCCCTCAAAACCACGAAACAATCCGGTTTCAGAGCGTCATAGTTGTCATCCCGTTGCGAAACATAGTTAAGCAAGTGATTATAAATCTTGGTTTTATAGAGAAGCAGGATTTTCTGAAGAATCGCTATCCAGAATCGATTCTCTGTGTATCAGCAGAGATGCAGATACGATTTCAGCCGTGCTTGCGATAATCCTCTTTTCTTCAGACAACAGCGCCTTATAGTCCGCCTTATGAAACCATCTGCTTCGGGGCGCAGACCTCAACCTTACAGACGACAGCCGCAGCGCCGCAGCAATCGCAGGCACTATCGCAAACCCTATTCCTTCCTTCGCCGGTCAGGGATCATGTCTGCACTGCTGTTACTGGGCATATATGCGTTGATGCAGACCTTTATGCCGCAATGGGCAGAAACTGTTTCCGGCAGCAATCAGCCGCGTCAGCCTGTTCGTGCGAACAAGAATGAAGCCCTGCCTGCGCAACTGAGCGGTCGCGGCGGAAGTCTGCATATTTACGATGGTGATACAATTGCCATACAGGGGCAGCGCATAAGGCTGAAAGGCATGGATACGCCGGAAACCCAACAAAACTGTAATATGGACGGTAAAGATTATAACTGCGGGCGCAATGCGACTGCGGAATTACGCCGCCTGATCGGCAATCAGACTGTTACCTGCACAGCGGACGGACGCGACCAGTATGATCGTATCCTTGCCTTCTGCAAGGCCGGAGAGACGGATCTCAACCGCACGATGGTCGAGCAAGGCTGGGCAGTGTCCTATGGACTCTATCAGCGTGAGGAAGCACAGGCACGCAAGAATAAACGCGGATTATGGGCGGGGGAATTTGAACGCCCCGGCAAATGGCGGCGGGAAAATCAGTCACGTTAGAGCATTTCACAGTCAAGTTGGACCAACTTGACGGCTGTGATAATGCGACCAAACAAAGACTCTAGAGCGAGTGACATGAATACACTTAAGTGCGACACGCTCTAGAATGAGCGTAACCGGAGCAATCAGTAATATGGCAACGGCATTGCAGACGCTGCAACATCAGATCAATGACTGCAGAATTTGCCGCGACCAGCCGCTTGGTCCACGCCCGCTGGATCATGAGCCAAGGCCGGTATGCATCTCCTCCCCGACAGCCAGAATTGCCATATGCGGTCAGGCACCGGGTATCCGTGTGCATAATACCGGCATTCCGTTTAACGACCCCTCCGGTGTGCGGTTGCGCCAATGGCTCGATGTGACGCCGGAAAAGTTTTATGACGCAGAGCGCTTTGCGATCATTCCCATGGGTTTCTGCTTTCCGGGCTATGACAAGCATGGCGGCGACCTGCCCCCGCGCCGTGAATGTCGCCTGACATGGCATGACCGGCTGTTTGATCTCATGCCGCAAATCGAGCTGATTATTGCCATTGGCAGCCATGCACAGGCATATCATCTCACCCGCAATCCGAGTTATCGCGAATATTTACAGGCACAGCAAAAACCGCTCAATATGACCGAGACTGTGAAAAACTGGCGGCGCTTTATCGAGAGCAATCAGAATGACGGCCCTGCCGTGCTGCCGCTGCCGCATCCGTCATGGCGAAACAGCGGCTGGCTGAAGCGTAATCCGTGGTTTGAAAACGAGCTTTTGCCGGTGCTTCGTCAAAAAATCCGGCCTTTATTGTCGAGATAAAAATAATTTCTAACTTAATGCAATTTGATAGTATTATATTCTTCGCGTTTAATCGCGCGCTCATCCATAAGGTATATAGTTTCAAAATTATACAATTCGGCGCTTAATGTGAGGCAAAATGGACAGACTTGACAGAAAAATTCTCCGTCTGTTGCAGGAAGATGCAACGCTGGCAGTAGCAGATATTGCCAAAAAAGTTGGCCTGTCCACCACTCCGTGCTGGCGCCGTATTCAGAAACTGGAAGAAGACGGCATTATCAAGCGCCGCGTCGCTGTGCTTGATCCGGTCAAGATCAATGCGCGTGTCACAGTCTTTGTTTCGGTGCGCACCAGCTCTCACAGCCATGAATGGCTGAAGCGTTTTGCTGAAGTCGTGCAGGAATTTCCGGAAGTGGTGGAATTCTACCGCATGAGCGGCGATATCGATTATCTGCTGCGCGTTGTCGTGCCGGACATTGCCGCCTATGACGCTTTCTACAAGCGCCTGATCAGCAAAATCGAGATCCGTAATGTTTCTTCATCTTTTGCGATGGAGCAGATCAAATATACGACAGAACTGCCGCTGGATTATATGGTGCTTGATAAAGACGGTAACTAAACCCATCCCCAAACGGTGAAGCAACATAGAAACAGACAGAGCATTTCCCGTATTACAATTCCAAAAGGAAATGCCCGGCTCCACAAAAAATGGCACTATCCCACGGCAAGGATAGTGCCACTTTTGCTACAGGCGACATGAAATACCGGCCAATATAAATTGTAAAAAACGCAGCGGATATACCAGCGTAAATACATCCTTCGGCTGACTTCTCAGCAAATATTACTTTGAGTAAAATTGTCGCCTGCTCTTAAAACCCTCATACTCCAATACGCATCTATCTTAAAAACTGACAGGCTGCGCACAACCGCAATTAATTGCAGTTTTGGCAAATTATTTTTGAATCCCAATAAAAAATTACCGAAAAAGCACCGCCTCAAAGTTGCAAAAAATCCGGCGCGCTCACACGGCCGGATTTTTTTATTTCTGAGACTATGTTTCGAATTACGAAACGCTGCGGCCGTTCATACCGGCATCTTCAGCAGTTGCCATAGAGACATGACATTGAGCAGCGGTTTTCACCAGACCGGCTGCCAGTGCAGCACCTGTACCGGAACCAAGGCTGATATTCAGATCAAGCAATGGTGCCTTACCCATTTTCTCCAGCAAAAGGCGATGCCCCTGCTCGGAAGACACGTGGGAGAACAGGCAATGATCCAGCGCATCA
The DNA here is from genome assembly GCF_020341615.1 of Pseudochrobactrum sp. XF203. Lineage (NCBI taxonomy): Bacteria > Pseudomonadati > Pseudomonadota > Alphaproteobacteria > Hyphomicrobiales > Brucellaceae > Pseudochrobactrum > Pseudochrobactrum sp. XF203. The sequence goes on from NZ_CP084392.1 coordinate 1,947,577, forward strand.
CCATTCATCGCCAGCAGAATGGCTGCGGCGGCGCTGGCGACATAACCGTCAATCAGCACCGGAATTTTCTCGGCACGCGCGGCCAGAATTGCACCGGTGATCGCAGCCAGTTCACGGCCACCCAGACGACGCAGCACTTCCAGCGGATCACGCAGATTACCTTCATTGAGAGCAACGGCTTTTTTCACCGCAGCGATTTTTGCAGGCAACACACTTGCATCTTCACCGGCTGCCAGTGACACCCAGTCCTCAGCCTGACCGCCAAACAGCGCCAGAGAAATCGTAGCCGCAATGGTTGTATTGCCAACGCCCATTTCACCGATGCACAAAAGATCCGTACCACCGGCAATTGCTTCCATGCCAAAAGCCATAGTTGCCGCACAGGTGCGCTCATCCATCGCCGCAGTCACGGTAATATCCTCAGTCGGATGCTCCAGCGCCAGATCAAAAACCTTCAGCCCCAGATCATTGGCGATGCAAATCTGGTTGATGGCAGCGCCGCCGGCAGCAAAATTATTGACCATATCCATAGTCAGCGATTGCGGCTGCGAGCTTACACCCTGCGCCAGCACACCATGATTACCGGCAAAAATTGCCACCAGAGGACGCATGATCTGCGGCTTGGCTTTACCGCTCCATGCAGCCAGCCATTCCGCGATCTCTTCCAGACGCCCGAGTGAGCCGACAGGTTTGCTCAAACGCGCTTCACGTTCACGCACTGCTTCGCCAGCGAATTCACTCGCTTCCGGAAGCTGGCTGATAAGTTCACGAAAATCATCAAATGGCAGTCCGCTGGTACTCACGTTATCAAATCCGTCTTTTAGCCGTAGTGGGGGAAATTCATCTGCGCCTGCTATACGCCCTGCTCACAGTTTTTCAAAGTGCAGAAAAATGAAATTATTGTGCCCGCAGGCCAAAGCCTCCATATAAAGACATGCTCTGCTTCGGCAGGATCATCCGACAGTCTCAGGAACAATGACTTCATGAACCGTTTATTCTGGCTGGTTATCGCAGCAATTGCCATTCTTCTGCTCGTTCTGATCGTCAATGACGAGAGCGGCACAACACTCGGCCTTGCCAATGATGATTTTGCCGATGCGGCCTATATGAGCATTTTCGGCATTGTCGTGGCTGCCGGTTTGCTGGGTTCCGGTATTCCGCTCAATCATATGATGCGCAATATTGCGATCTGGGCGGTGATTATTCTCGGCCTCGTCACCGGCTATCAATATCAGTATGAACTGACCAATATTGCCAATCGCGTCACCGCTGGGCTGATACCCGGTAATGCAATCAGCGGAAATAGCGTTGATGGTGCTGAAACTGTCAGTATCGGTCAGTCGTCCAACGGGCATTTTGAGGTCAATGCACTGGTGAACGACCAGCGCGTGCGCTTCATGGTCGATACCGGTGCCTCCACAATCGTGCTGACACAGGCTGATGCTGAAAAAGTCGGTATTGATGTCAGCAGTCTCAGCTATACGAATCCTGTCAGCACAGCCAATGGCCGCACTATGGCAGCATCGGTGCGGTTGCAGGAAATCCGCATCGGCAATATCACCCGTCAGAACCTGCGCGCACTGGTTTCACAGGAAGGCCAGCTCAGCGGCAGCCTGCTGGGTATGAATTTCATGAACAGCCTGAGCGCCTATACTGTGCAGCGCGATCAGTTGATCCTGACAGACTGAAAAAGCCGTCAAGCTGGACAGGCCGGTCTTTAACCATTATGTCCGCGCAGAAACATCCGCAGAGAAGACGCCGTAAAGAAGATCATTGTGACCAGACCAGAAAAACTCTATGCCGCCAAAACCTTTTCCATCGCGCCTATGCTCGACTGGACGGACAGGCATTGCCGTTTTATGCACCGTCTGCTCACGCGACATACTTTGCTCTATACGGAAATGGTGGTGGCTGATGCTGCCATCCACGGCAAACGTGACCGCCTGCTCGGCTTCTCGGAACAGGAACATCCTGTCGCTCTGCAACTTGGCGGCTCTGATCCGGTGAAACTTGCCGAGGCCGCTAAAATCGGCGAATCCTTCGGCTATGACGAGATCAATCTCAATGTCGGCTGCCCGTCAGACCGCGTGCAATCGGGTGCTTTCGGTGCCTGCCTGATGCTGACACCGCAACTGGTGGCAGACTGCGTTGCAGCCATGAAACAGGCCGTGAAAATTCCGGTAACGGTGAAATGCCGTATCGGCGTGGATGATCAGGATCAGGAAGCCGCACTCTCAGACCTCAGCCGCATGGTGATTGCGGAAGGCGCAGATGCACTGTGGGTGCATGCGCGTAAAGCGTGGTTGCAGGGACTATCGCCGAAAGAAAACCGCGATATCCCGCCGCTGGATTATGACCGCGTCTACCGGCTGAAACAGGATTATCCGCAGCATTTTGTCGGCATTAATGGCGGGATTACCAGCCTTGATGACACCACAACCCATTTGCAGCATACAGACGGCGTGATGATGGGTCGAACGGCTTATCACACACCGATGGTGCTGCGTGATGTGGATCGCCTCGTTTATGGTGATGAAACCGCACCGATGTCGATGGAAGAAGTGCTGGACATGATGTGTGATTATGCTGACCGGCATATTGCGGATGGCGGCCGTCTTGCGCATATCAGCCGCCATATGGTCGGGCTGTTTCAGGGTCAGGCGGGTTCGCGCCGCTGGCGGCAAATTCTCTCGACAGATGCCACACGCAATGATGCGGACAGCAAGATCATCCGCAAAGCCTATCAGGTGATGTCTGAAACCGCTGCCGAGGTAGAAGAAAACAACGCCGCCCGTGCGGAACAGGCAGCGGAATAATTGCAACTATTCTGCAAATATAAAGCGCAGACCTAATCTGCCTTATGGTGAGACGAAAATTGTGCCTTTTGAGAACCGGAGCGCAGCGTACTTATAGTACGTGAGCACCGGAAGCGGAAAAAGGTGCAATTTGCAGGCCATCAGAGGGCAGATCAACTCACTCTTTTAGATTCTCGCCAGACTGAGCGCACTACCGGCACATCGTCAATGGCGTGAACGCGCACGAGATCAGCACGCAGGCCTTCTGCGATTGAACCGCGATCTGTCATACCGACAGCTTTTGCCGGATTGGTGCTGACCATGCGGATAGCCTGCGGCAGATCAATATGCTCCACCACATGAGCAAGGTTGAAAGCGCCCTGCAACATGCTGAAAGGGATATAATCCGACGAGATAATATCCAGATAGCCTTTTTCGGCCAGTTCCAGAGCAGAAACGTTGCCGGAATGCGAACCGCCGCGCACGACATTCGGCCCGCCCATCATCACGCCGATACCGTTGGAGTGCGATGCCGCAGCGGCTTCAACAGTTGTCGGAAACTCGGCAACAGCCACACCATGAGCCACGGACTCATCGACATGGGCTTGCGTCGCATCATCATGGCTTGCCAGCATAATGCCGTTGGCATGGCAATAATCAGCAATCAGCGCGCGGTTTTTCGCGGAGTTGCGCTGTGATTCACCGACACGGCGGTCACAATAGACCTGATAATCGTCTTCGCTGACTTTGTTCTTGCGCATGAAATAGATGCGGTAAGATTCCATATCCGGAAACTGCCGCTGCCCCGGTGCGTGATCCATCAGGGATGCAAGGCGCACTCCCGATGCGCCGCGCAGCTGCTCAAACGCACTGATACAATCATTGGACGAAACTTCGCAGCGCAGATGCAGATAATGCTCGGCGCGCAAACGGCCTTTGCTTTGTGCAGCCTGCAAGGCATCTGCCAGCAATAGCATATCATCAATCACGACTTCGCATTCGCCGTCATGGCCGACACGCAGCGCATCAAAAACCGTGGTAATTCCCGAGGCGGCGATCTGCGCATCATGCGCCTGAATAGCCGCCAGCGGGTTCCAGCGCACTTTCGGGCGCGGTGCATAATGGCCTTCAAGATGATCCGTATGCAACTCAACCAGACCGGGGATCAGATAATCCCCGTGCATATCCTTACCCGATGCCGAGATTGTATTATCAATCGCAGCAATCTTTCCGTCGCGCATGACAACCGTGCCCCTGATAATTTCATCAGGCAGCACGATCCGTGCATTGGTCAGAATTGTTTCGGCAGATTTACTTTGGTTTGGAGCGGACATATCTTCTCTTAAAGTTTTATAGGACTATTCAGCCGCGGCTTTTTCCAGCTGCAATTCCGCTGAAACCGTATTCTGCGCAGCAACCGGCTTACCCGTCAGCGGGTGAAGCGAGTGCACTTCGAATGGTACACCTGATTCTGCCTCGGTAAACAGAGCCAGATTGGTGATCTTGACCGGTTCATTCAGCACGGGCGCGAAAAACTCTTCCAGCACATTACGCACATGCGCCTGTTTTTCCTCCGGCACTGCGCCGGTCAGGGTCATATGAAAGCGGAATTGCTCGAACACATAAGGATAGCCCCACTGGTCGAGATTGGCACGGTGGATCGCATCCATTTTCTCGGGCTTGCGCTTGGCCAGTTCCTGCGCATTCAACGGCGCACGAAAGCGCTCAAAATGCACCACCACATCATTAGCCAGCTGCTGAAGCTCCGCACAAGGCTCGGACACGACCAGCGCAAAGAAAGGTCCAATCTGCGAAACTTTAAGCTTAGGCAGCTGTACAGCCTGATAGCTGGAGGCAAAATGCATCATCGCAGAGAGAAGCTGATGTTCTTCATAATCATCATGCAGGCGAAACGGTGCTTTCAGCGTCGCATGAAAACCGTAGCGGCGCGGCTCTTCAGTCAGAGCACTGACCTCATCAGGGCTGACGGAACCAATCACCGGCGTGCGCACAACCATACCGTTAAAAGCATTGCGGCCAAGCCAGTTTGCAGCCACCCGCAGCAACGGATCATGAGCAGAGGGTGTGAAATATATTCCGTATCGCATAAAAATCCCTTTTTCACAGGTTTACGAACCGGCATGTCAGACGATGTCATACCATGCTTTGCCATAAGTGGCCTGATGATGCGGGCTCTATACAATCACAGTCCGCACCTATTATGACAAGATGCTGAAAAAACGCCTCAATACCCAAAAAACTGAAAAACACCGGACAGGTTTTTACAAAAAGACGTTTTGAATCAACAGAGTTAAACGTCTTTTGGCCAGTCCGGCAATCACCTTGGTAAAATAGGTCAGAAAAGATTTCCGATAACTGCCAAAAATCTCAGCCTGAAACGGATGGCATTGATATCCATATGCCATCCGGCGATTTAAAATATGCTCAGGCTTACAGGCCTAATCCGCCGATGCAGACATATTTGGTGTCGAGATAGTCTTCGATTCCCTGATGTCCGCCTTCTTTGCCAAGACCGGACTCTTTCAGACCACCAAACGGTGCCTCAACGGTTGAGATCAGTCCTTCATTGACGCCGACAAGACCATATTTCAGCCCTTCCATCACACGGAAGGCGCGGCCGAGATCCTGCGTATAGAAATAGCAGGCAAGGCCGTATTCGGTATTATTGGCCTGTTCGATCACATCTTCTTCGGATTTGAATTTATAAACCGGAGCAACAGGGCCGAAAATTTCTTCTTTAGTGAAACGCATACGCGGTTTGGCATCGGCAATCACGGTCGGTTCGAAATAGCTGCCGCCCAGTGCGTGGCGCTTGCCGCCAGTGACAATGCGGCCGCCTTTTTTGGTCGCATCAGCGATGAATTCTTCAACCTTTTCGACTGCATTCATATCAATCAGCGGCCCCTGCTGGGTACCGGAATCCATACCATTGCCGACTTTAAGCTGCTCCACAGCTTCTGTGAATTTCTCAACAAAGCGGCTGTAGATTTTGGATTGTACGAAGAACCTGTTGGTACAAACACAGGTCTGGCCGGAATTGCGGAACTTGGCCGCAATCGCACCGGCAACCGCGCGATCCAGATCAGCATCATCAAATACGATAAACGGCGCATTGCCACCCAGTTCCATCGAGACTTTTTTGACAGTGCCTGCTGTCTGTTTCATCAGCAGCTTGCCAATTTCGGTCGAGCCGGTGAAGGTCAGTTTGGCAACCTGCGGATTACGGGTCAGTTCGCCGCCGATTTCGCTGGCAGAACCGGTGAGAATATTGACTACCCCCGCCGGAATCCCTGCTTCTTCACACAGCACGCCCCATGCCAGACCGGAATAAGGTGTCTGCGTTGCCGGTTTCACCACGACTGTACAGCCCGTTGCCAAAGCAGGGCCGATCTTGCGTGCCAGCATAGAAGACGGAAAATTCCACGGTGTAATCGCTGCGACAACGCCCACCGGTTCTTTGGTCACCATAATACGGCGATCTGCCCAAGGGGACGGCACCACATCACCATAAACACGCCGCGCTTCTTCCGCATACCACAGAATATAGGCGGCAGAGCTTGCTACCTCACCTTTGGCTTCCGTGAACGACTTGCCCTGCTCCATGGTCAGAATTTCAGCCAGAGCATCCTGATTGGCCAAAATCAGATCATGCAATTTGCGCATTTTCTGCGAGCGCTCATTGGCTGTGGTTTTGCGCCAGGTTTTAAAAGCTTGCGCTGCAGCTTCAATCGCGCGCGCGGTCTCTGCCTTACCGGATTTCGGGATGGTACCGATCGCCTTGCCGGTCGCCGGATTCATAACATCGATCGTGGCACCGCTATCTGCAGCCACCCACTGGCCGCCGATCAGATTAGCCTGTTTGATAAACCGGCTGGTATTCGCATTCATAACTTCTCTCCTCACGACAATACATGCAATTACCCTCAAAATCGCATGCTTGTTTCCCGCTCAGATCAAGGGCTTTGGCGCGGATAATGTCAAGGGATCAGCGCGAAAAACCGCCTCACCCCCAAACCGCCTGCGCCAGACCGATCCACATTGCCAGCGTAACGGCAGATGCGGCCGTCGCCAGCACCATCGAGGTTGAAGACAAGCCCTGCCCCACGCCGAATCGGGTGGCAATCAGATAGGAATTAACGCCCGACGGCAGCGCCGCAGCGGTAATCGCAACCTTAGCCGTCAAAGGCGGCAGCCCGACCAGCCATGCCATAGCAAAAACCACAGCAGGCATCAGCATCAGTTTGAAAGACGCATTCACACCGGCGGCAATCACATTGCCGGAAATGCCGAATTTCTTCAGCCCCATCCCCATCGCAAACAGTGCTAAAGGCCCCGATACATCTGCCAGCATTGAAATCAGTTGCATCGGCAATTGCGGAATGGAAAAGCCCGAAAGGCGTACCAACCATCCGGCGAGAATGCCGATAACCAGCGGATTGCGCAGCAAAGACGTGATAAATTTAACCGCCGTGTCATAACGGCTAGTTTCACCGCTGATTATGCCGTCCTTGCGCAAAGCCCATTCATTCAGCATCAGCGATGCGGCCATCATCAGCGGCATATGAATGCTGATAATCAGCGAAATAATCACCAGCCCCGCCTCGCCGTAAACGCCGAGCATCAGCGGCATACCGAGAAAAACCAGATTGGAAAAAGCGCCGGTCACACCGGCGACCACACCTGCACGACGGTCACGGCCGAACATGAAACGGATTCCGCAATGCGCGGCAGTCCATGCAATAACGACACCGGTAAAATAGACCAGCCACAATTCCCAAGGATTACTCGACTGAAAATCGGCAGTCATCATTGTGCGGAAAAGCAACAACGGCGTAGAGACGACAAATACGAAATCAGCAAGACCGTCTCCGGTCGTATCGCTCAATATCTTCAGCCTCGCAAATAGGTAGCCAAGCATAATAATGCTGAAGATAATTGTAATTGTGGCCGCGAGACCCATATTTCACCATACTTATCTGCAATGCCGCGAAGAAATTATGCTTTAAAGCATTCTTGATTCCTGCGCAGATTTACAAATTTCTTGTAAATCGCCAAACTCTTGCTGATTTCTTCATAAATTTGCGCAATATGAAAGATCAGTCAGGGCATATTCTGAAAATTGCATAACGGTTTTCAGAATATAATATGTGTAAATTGATCCCCGCTTATCAGACAAGCTGTTGCAAAATGGCACAAGCGGAAGATCTTCATATTCTCAGGGTCTTACTCAGAGGGGGAATATATCTTTCCCTTTTGAGCGAAAAACGCTAGACACGCCCTGATTAAACAACGATGCCTGCTGGTTCGGGCCTGATACAAGGATTTTCAAATTGTCCTCAACATTTGACAAAGTAGCTGATATTATTGCTGAAACCAGCGAAATTGACCGCGCTTCCATTACGCCTGAAAGCCATACAATCGACGATCTGGGCATCGACAGCCTCGATTTCCTCGACATCGTTTTCGCAATTGATAAAGCTTTCGGTATCAAGATTCCTCTGGAACAGTGGACTCAGGAAGTGAACGAAGGCAAAGCAGATACTGAAGAATATTTCGTTCTGAAGAATCTCTGCGCAAAAATCGACGAACTCGTCGCTGCCAAACAGGCCTAATTTAAGTTAAATTGACGCGCAGTGTGGAAAACAAACCATACCGCGCGTTTTTTTACAGGCAGTGGTTTATATAAATGTGAGTAAATCACAAAACATTGATCGCCGCTTGATGCGGCTTTTGTCATTGATAAGTATGTTTCAGGGATAAATCTGTCCCTGTCATCATTATACCACTGTAAGATCCTGCCTTCGGGTAAGTTACGACCGGAAATCAAGCGAGCAGCTCATGCACAGCAAAAAAGTTCTCATCACCGGCATCGGCCTCATCACCTCTCTGGGTGAAGGCGTGGAAGCCCATTGGTCTGCCCTCACATCAGCAGGGACGCAGCCGAAGCTCGATACAGAGAATTTCGCTCCTTACACAGTTCACCCGTTGGGTGAAGTTGACTGGTCTCAGCAGATTCCGAAGCGCTCCGACCAGCGCCAGATGGAAACATGGCAGCGTCTCGGCACCTATGCAGCAGGTCTTGCCCTGCAGGATGCCGGCATCAAAGAGAATGAAGCGCTCTGCTCCACAATGGATATGATTGTGAGCGCCGGTGGCGGCGAACGCGATATCAGCGTCGACACACAAATTCTCGATGCAGGCCGCGGCAATAACCAACCGGGTCTGATACTCAACGAAAAGCTCTCCACAGAACTGCGCCCGACGCTGTTTCTGGCGCAGCTTTCCAATCTGCTTGCCGGTAATATTTCGATTGTTCATAAAGTTACCGGATCATCGCGCACTTTCATGGGTGAAGAAGGCTCCGGCATTTCCGCTGTGGAAACCGCAGCAGCCCGCATCCGTACCGGCCAGAGCACCCATGCGCTCGTGGGCGGTTCTTACAATGCGGAACATTTCGACATGTTGCTCGGCCATGAGCTCGGCGGTTTCCTGAAGTCCGACGGCTGGGCTCCGGTCTGGGCACGTGAAGGCTCGCAGGGCGGCGGTATGATCACCGGTTCCGGCGGCATCTTCCTCGTTCTCGAAGAAGCAGAACATGCCAAAGCCCGTGGTGCCCGCGCCTATGGTGAGATTGCATCTATCTCCAGCGGCCAAATCCGTCGTGGTAAAGAAGATCTTACCGCAACTGTTTCAGCACTGATTGAAGACAACAGTTTTGTTGTGACCGGTGCATCAGGTGCCCAGCAGCCGACAGCCGCAGAAAAAGCAGCTTTGAGTGCCAAGGGTGCCAGCTATCGCGGTGTATCCGGCCTGTTCGGCCATATGCGTGAAGCACAGTTCCCGCTGGCACTCGCACTCGCCGCGCTCAGCGTCTGGAAAGGCGAAGCTTTTGCTCCGCTTTCCGGTGATGAAACAGCACGCAGCGGTGCGCTTGACCGCGCCACAGCACTGACCGTCGGAGCCACCCGCTCCGAAGGTGCAGCCATTATTGTAAAAGCCTGATCGGAGGTCACCATGTCAAAATTTACCGATCATCTCGGCCGCCCTCTCGTAGCCATTACCGGTGCCGGTGTTGTTTCCCCGCTGGGAACCGGCAAGGAAGATAACTGGAACGCCCTGACCGGCGGTCAGTCCGGTATTCACGAAATCAACCGCTTCCCAATAGAAAATCTCAAGACCCGCATCGCCGGTACTGTTGATTTTCTGCCGGAAAGCACAATCGGCGCGTCTGCTCTGTCTGAAAAACTGGCGCGTCTCGCCGGTGAAGAAGCCATTGCCCAGTCCGGTCTGTCGGTCACCGATTTCGGCGGCCCGCTGTTTCTGGCTGCACCACCGGTTGAACTCGACTGGAAAAGCCGCTTTGCGCTGGATGCTCTGGTGAAAAATCAGGGTGAGCCAAGCTATCAGCTGCTGCTGGAAGCCTGCCGCAACAATCCGCGTATGGATGAATTCAACACCACGCAGTTCGGCTATATTGCCGAGCGTCTGGCAGATATTTTCGGCACACGCGGCCTGCCTGTAACCATGTCCACAGCTTGCGCATCGGGTGCGACCGCTATTCAGTCCGGCGTTGAAGCCATTCGCCGTGGCGAGAGCGACCGCGTTCTGGCCATTGGTACAGACGGTTCTGTTTCTGCCGAAGCACTCATCCGCTTCTCGCTGCTCTCGGCGCTGTCCACACAAAACGATCAGCCGCATAAAGCGTCCAAGCCATTCAGCAAAGACCGTGACGGTTTTGCGATGGCTGAAGGCTCCGGCGCTCTGGTGATGGAATCGCTGGAAAGCGCTATTGCCCGCGGTGCAAAAATTCTCGGTATTCTCAAAGGCTGCGGCGAAAAGGCGGATGATTTCCACCGCACCCGTTCCAGCCCAGATGCTTCACCTGCTATCGCCACCGTACGTGCAGCCTTGGATGATGCAGGTCTGACCATTGACGATATCAGCTATGTCAACGCCCATGGCACATCGACACCGGAAAACGACAAGATGGAGTATCACACTCTGTCCTCCGTCTTCGGTGAACGCATCAGCTCAATTCCGGTCTCTTCCAACAAGTCGATGATCGGTCATACGCTGACTGCTGCCGGTGCGATTGAAGCCGTGTTCTCGCTGCTGACCATTCAGACAGGCACACTGCCGCCGACCATCAATTACGACAATCCTGATCCGGCTATCGCGCTTGACGTGGTGCCGAATGTAAAACGGGATGCCAATGTTACTGCCATTCTGTCGAACTCTTTCGGCTTTGGCGGTCAGAATGCCAGCCTCGTGGTTGCAGCGCCGCTTTAAGCGGCTTTGCGCTCCCCGATCAGGCACTCAAAATTTAATAAGGATAGAACTCAAACATGCGCGCATTACAGCTCCTCGATGACCGCCGCTTGGAAATCACCGACATTCCGGCTCCTGAAAAGCCAGGCTTTGGTGAAGTTACCGTCAATATCAAAGCGGTTGCCCTCAACCATATCGATGTATGGGGCTGGCGCGGCATGGCTTTTGCCAAACGCAAAATGCCGCTGGTGATCGGTGCGGAAGCATCGGGCGTTGTCACCGCAATCGGCGAAGGCGTATCCAATGTTCTGCCGGGTCAGCTGGTGTCAATCTACGGCGCACGCACCTGTGGTCTGTGTAAAGCCTGTCGCGAAGGCCGCGACAATCTTTGCGAACATGTTTCCGGTGTTCATGGCTTCCACCTCGATGGTTTCGCCTGTGAGGCTGTTAATCTGCCAGCACGCCTGCTGATCCCTGCACCTCCGGGTGTTGATGCAATCGGTGCGGCTGTTGCCCCTGTCACTTTCGGTACCGTTGAACATATGCTGTTCGACAATGCCAAGCTGCAGCCGGGTGAAAGCATTCTCATTCAGGCCGGTGGTTCCGGTATTGGTACGGCTGCTATTCAGCTTGCCAAGAAGATGGGCTGCACCGTCTACACCACAGTTGGTTCAGACGACAAAATCGAAAAAGCCAAGGCGCTCGGTGCCGATCACGTTATCAACTACCGTGAAGACCGTTTTGAAGGTGTTATGCGCAAGCTCACCAAGAAAAAAGGCGTCGACGTGGTATTCGAGCATGTTGGTGCCGATACATGGGCTGGCTCCATGCTGTCGCTGAAGCGTGGCGGCCGTCTGGTCACTTGCGGTTCCACCTCCGGTGTTTCGACAAATATGAACCTGATGATGCTGTTCCAGCAGCAGCTTAAACTGCTCGGTTCCTTCGGTTGCCGTATGGAAAACATGGCCGATGCCATGCAGAAAATGGCTCAGGGCATCGTTTCTCCGGTGATTGATACTGTGGTCGGCTTTGAAGATATCGACACAGCTCTGAAGCGCATGGAAACCCGTGACGTCTTCGGCAAAATCATTCTGAAAATTGACTGATCCTCAATTTATCAATGCGGATTATCTTGCAGCGCCCTGTGTTTTAACGCACAGGTCGCTGTAAATTTATCAAGACTTAAGGCACCACATGTTCAAGCTGAAACTCCTTGCGTTCAAATATTGGCAAAAGCTGAAAGTTGCCAATTACTGGCTGTGGGCGCAGGCAGTCTTCATTTTGCTGGCGCTGCTTCGTTTGCTGCCTGCCAAAGCCGCCATCCGGTTTTCCGCTTGGGTTGCCCGCAAAATCGGCCCGCTGTCGTCGCGTCATAAAGTGGCAACACGCAATCTCGCCAATGCCTATCCGGAAAAATCTCCTCAGGAGATTGAAGAAATCGCGCTGGAAATGTGGGACAGCATGGCGCGTCTGCTGGCTGAATATGTATTTCTCGATGCGATCTTCGATTTTGATCCGGATGCGAAAGAAAAAGGTCTGATCGAAGTAGAGGGCGAAGAGATTTTCCGTCGTCTGCTCGATGAGAAAAAGCCGCATATTTTCTTCACCGCCCATACCGGCAATTTTGAATTGCTGCCGATTTGCGCTGCAACTTTCGGCCTCAATGTCACCGCACTCTTTCGCCCGCCGAATAATCCGTTCATCGCCCGCAAAGTGCTGAAAGCCCGCCGAACCAATATGGGGCATCTGGTACCATCCAAAGCCGGTGCTGCATGGTCACTCGCTGCTGTTCTCGGTCAGGATGACAATGTGGGTATGCTGGTTGACCAGAAGTTCGCCCGCGGCGTGCCGAGCACATTCTTCAACCTGCCGGTGAAGACCAATCCGCTTTTGGCCAAACTTGCGCGTCAATATGATTGCGATGTTTATCCGGCACGCTGCATCCGTCTTCCCGGCGGTCGCTATCGGTTGGAATTGTCGGAAGCGATGGAGTTGCCGCGTGATGCAAATGGTCAGGTGGATATTGCTGCCACTGCCCAATTGCTCAACGACACGGTTGAAGGATGGGTGCGTGAATATCCGGGACAATGGATGTGGTTCCACAAACGTTGGGGCTAATCCATGACTTTAGGCACATGCGACTTCACATAAACTTGTATGGATGCGCATAGCGTGCTAACCGCCTGCAAACGGAACAGAGCCTCGCTCAAGGCTTAGAAACAAGGATCTCCTCATGTCCCGCCCGATTATCATTGCACCTTCCATTCTCGCATCTGACTTTTCCAAGCTTGGTCAGGAAATCAAAGATGTTGTGACTGCCGGTGCAGACTGGATACATATCGACGTGATGGACGGTCATTTTGTACCAAACATCACTTTTGGTCCGGATGTGGTAAAGGCAATTCGCCCGCATACAGATGCAGTGTTTGACACCCATCTGATGATTGCACCTTGTGATCCTTATCTCGAAGCATTTGCCAAGGCCGGTTCGGACATCATCACCATTCACGCAGAGGCAGGCCCTCACCTGCACCGCTCGCTGCAGGCCATTCGCAACCTCGGCAAAAAGGCCGGTGTTGCGATCAATCCGGGTACCCCTGCCTCGGTGCTGGAAAATGTGATTGATGATGTTGATCTCATTCTGGCAATGACTGTTAATCCGGGCTTCGGCGGTCAGAAATTCATCACCTCCATGCTGCCAAAAATCGAACAGCTCAATGCACTGATCGGCAACCGCCCGATTGATTTGCAGATTGACGGTGGTGTCACGGCAGAAAATGCCGGTGCTGCAGCCAAAGCCGGTGCAAATTCTCTGGTGGCCGGTTCCTCCATTTATAAGGCCGGCAATCTTGAAGGTTACCGTGCCAATGTCGAGGCAATCCGCAAGGCTGCGGAGCAAGGCCGCGCTTAAAACTTTGATCATCAGGCGGATAGCAATATCCGCCTGATGCATTTTTAACCAACCGGTTCATCTCTCCCGTAAATGCAACCGGTACTTCTATCTTTGCTGTTAGGAAACGCACATGATCCCGCGCTATTCCCGCCCTGAAATGGTTGCCATCTGGTCGCCGGAAACCAAATTCCGCATCTGGTTTGAGATTGAAGCTCACGCCTGTGATGCATTGGCTGAAATCGGCGTTATCCCGAAAGAATCCGCGAAAACCATCTGGGAAAAAGGCGGCGCGGCGAAATTTGACGTTGCCCGTATTGATGAGATCGAAGCTGTCACCAAACATGACGTGATCGCATTCCTCACCCATCTGGCTGAATTTGTCGGTCCTGACAGCCGCTTCATCCATCAGGGCATGACCTCGTCGGACGTTCTCGACACCTGCTTCAACGTCCAGCTGATGCGTGCCAGCGACCTGCTGCTCGCTGATCTCGACAAGCTGCTGGCAGCGCTGAAAACCCGCGCTTACGAACATAAAGACACCATCACCATTGGCCGCAGCCATGGTATCCACGCTGAACCAATTACGTTCGGCGTTAAAATGGCACTGGCCTATGCGGAATTTGAACGCTGCCGCGCCCGTCTGGTTGCTGCACGCGAAGAAATCGCAACCTGCGCTATCTCCGGTGCGGTTGGCACATTCGCCAATATCGACCCGCGCGTTGAAGAACATGTTGCCAAGTCGCTCGGCATGAAAGCCGAGCCGGTTTCCACACAGGTTATCCCGCGCGACCGTCATGCCATGTATTTCTCGGTTCTGGCGGTTATCGCTTCTTCTGTTGAGCGTCTGGCTGTTGAAATCCGTCATCTGCAGCGCACAGAAGTGCTGGAAGCCGAAGAGTATTTCTCACCGGGTCAGAAGGGTTCGTCGGCAATGCCGCATAAGCGCAACCCTGTGCTGACAGAAAACCTGACCGGTCTTGCCCGCATGGTTCGTTCCATGGCGCTGCCTGCGATGGAAAACGTGGCTCTGTGGCATGAGCGCGATATTTCGCACTCTTCCGTTGAACGTATGATCGGCCCTGATGCGACGATCACGCTCGACTTCGCCCTTGCCCGTCTGACCGGCGTAATTGAGAAGCTGCTTGTTTATCCTGAGAACATGATGAACAACCTGAATAAGTTCCGCGGTCTGGTGCATTCGCAGCGCGTGCTGCTGGCTCTCACTCAGGCCGGCGTATCGCGTGAAGATTCCTACCGCCTCGTTCAGCGCAATGCGATGAAGGTATGGGAACAGGGCAAAGACTTCCTCGAAGAACTGCTGGCCGATGCGGAAGTCCGCGCAGCACTCTCCGAAGAGCAGATCCGCGAGAAATTCGACCTCGGCTATCATACCAAACACGTTGATACGATTTTCAACCGCGTGTTTAACACGCAAGCAAAATAATACCGTGTTTCAATAATCGAGCTTATATTCAAGCAATTAAAAGCCCCGCCTGAAATTTCAGGCGGGGCTTTTTTTTGCATAGAGGCGACCAATGTCTGAATCAAAAAGCGGCAGACGCCATTTGCAGCCAAGTCGGGCGACTTTTAGATCAGACATTCAGATTTTATTGATGCGGACTTCATTCCCCCACGGATCATCAATCACGCGCGTTTTTACGTCACGCGTATCATTGATCTGCACAAAAGACAGGCCGCTGCGGTCAAGATCACGTTTACCCGCACCAGCACTCTGCCAGATATTATTGGCAATGTGGTGATGATAACCGCCGGAAGACAGAAACACCGCCTTTGAGCCGTATTTTGCTACGGTATCGAATGCCAGTTCATCATGCCACCAGTCATCCGCAGGCTGAATTTGCCCGACACGCAGATGCACATGGCCGACAACAGTGCCTTCCGGCGCTTTTGTCCACTCAGACGGCGCATTGTTCAACTCCTGCAAAAGACCGTTCACATCCATTGCATCGGTCACCATATGCACCTGATCGCCGCTCCACTTCCATGTATCCGGCGCACGATCAGTATAAATCTCAATACCATTGCCATCAGGATCGGTCAGATACACAGCTTCACTCACCGCATGGTCGGATGCACCGGCAACCGGCAGCTGCTTGTCAATAGCGCGACGTATCCAGCGTGCCAGATCAGCGCGTTCAGGCAACAAAAAAGCGGTATGAAACAAACCGGCACTGCGCGGATCTTCCGGCTTCAATGCCGAGGATTGTTCAATCTCCAGCAACTCCCGCCCGCCTGCGCCAAGAATAATCGAGGAGCCGCGGCGTGCCATTTCACGCAGACCGACAATATTTTCATAATATTGCGCCAGCGTTTCAGCATCGCGCGACTTCAGTCCGACGCGTTCAACATAGGCCGGACGTGTCACTGCAAATGGTAATCTTGTCATAATTTCATCCCCGTTTCTGCACCGCGGAATTGTCTGCCGACAGCAATAACAGGCTTAGCGGTTACTTTCAGATAACCTATAAATCGCTCGTCGCCGGACAAGTTGCAATACACAGAGCGGCAAACACGCTGTTCACAAAATAAAATACAATCACTGCATAAATCGCAAAACTGTCCACTGAGATGAAACAATTTACGGCATCATCTTTAAAATATGTCTCTGAATAATAATATGAATGGCAGTGAAAACTGCGCTCTCCGCCAGGCAGAGATACGCAGAAGCAATATTGAATAAACGCTTCAGGCAGAGTAAATCAGGCATATGAAAGTTAAAGACGCAGATATCCTCATCATTCCCGGCTACACCAATTCCGGTCCTGACCACTGGCAGACACGCTGGGAGAATAAGCTCTCCACCGCCCGCCGTGTGCAGCAGGCGGAATGGTCAAAGCCTGTTCGCGAAGACTGGGTTGCTTCCCTCATCAAGCATGTTGAGGAAGCAACCAAGCCTGTCGTGCTGGTCGCGCATTCGCTGGGTGTGCCAACAGCTGTGCATGCTATTCCGCATATCAAAGACAAGGTTGTCGGCGGCTTTTTCGTCGCGCCGCCGGATGTGCTGGATGAAACGATTCGTCCGAAACATCTGATGACTTTCGGCCCTTATCCGCGTGAGCGCCTGCCGTTTCCGGCCATCACCATTGCCAGCCGCAATGATCCGTTCTCAAAATTTGAGTCGGCAGAAGATATTGCGAATGCATGGGGCTCGCTGCTGATTGATGCCGGTGAAGCCGGTCACATTAATGCGGAATCCGGACATGGCCCATGGCCTGAAGGCACCATGGTCTTCACCCAGTTTCTGTCCAAGCTCTGAAAGAAAAAGCCGCTTAAAAGCGGCTTTTTTATTATTAATCCCATGCTTTAAGCATTGCCGATGCACCGGCGGCCAGATAGCCCCGATCCGAGGCCAGCGTTATGAAACGGAAGCCCAGAGCATTATACCGTTTGGCGAATGCGCTGTTGGGAGCATAAATTCCGGCCAGCTTGTTGCTTGCGGCTGCTTTTTGCGCAATCCGCGTCAGCGGTTCAACAATATCTTCGGAGAGCGGATTGGCTTCACGGCCGTTGCTCCATGCAATTGAGAAATCCGCTGGCCCGACAAACACACCATCAATTCCGCGCACAGCCAGAATATCATCCAGTGCCTCATAGGCTGCACGGGTCTCAATCATCGCAAAACTCAATGTTTCCTGATTGACCGTGCGCAAATATTCATTGGAACCGGCCTGCCCGTAGCTGATATCACTGCGCAGCGGCCCCCATGAGCGCTCTCCTACCGGCGGATATTTCATGGCAGCGGCAAAGGCTTGCGCATCTTCAACGGAATTGATCATCGGGGCAATCACCGCATTGGCTCCGAAATCCAGAGCGCGGCTGGCTGTATCAAAGCGACCAACTGGAATACGCACAATAGCAGGCTTACCGGCAGCTTTTATCGTGCCGATACCCTGACAGATGCTGGCCTCGGTATGCGAACCATGCTGCATATCCATCGTCACCGCATCAAAGCCCAGAGCGCTGATATTCTCCAGCAAAAGCGGATCAGAGATAGTACTCCAAGCGGAACGAACCGTTTCGCCGGAGCGCAAACGGGTGGCCAAAGAGTGTGATATTGTCATGAATGCACCTGTATGTGTCTTATATTTCAGAATGTTCCCGACGGACACCTTAGAGCGCAATGAAAAAGGCGTCTATGCGCTTCACAGTAAACATCAAATAAAAAAGCCGCACGGAGCGTTCCGTGCGGCTTTTCAGAAGTTCTATAAAGACTGATTATTCAGCGCTGATCTGCTTGGCAGCTTCCTCAAGCAAATCAAGCAATTGCACACGCAATTCAGCGTCGCTGACATTGACCGATGCGGCACTGAAATCAGCGGTAATTTTGCGAATAACATCCTCGTCACCGGCTTCTTCAAAATCTGCACGAACCACTTCACCGGCATAAGCCTGTGCGTCTTCTCCGGTTTTGCCGAGTTTTTCAGCAGCCCAGAGGCCAAGCATTTTATTGCGCCGGGCAATCGCGCGGAACCGCAGATCTTCGTCATGGGCAAATTTGTTTTCGAATGTATTGCGACGTTCGTCCATTCCGCTCATAGGTCCCTCACATATCAGTTAGTCGGTTTATTCTTGATCTTTATTATACGCCGCCCGCAACGAAATCACAGTGTAATGCGTGGCTGCTTTAGGCATATAGGGTTCGCATAATGGCACAACCAGAGGCTGCGCACAGAAAAAGCATAAAACAATCACTGAAAAACAGCATAGCGGCATA
This sequence comes from Pseudochrobactrum sp. XF203, assembly GCF_020341615.1. Taxonomy (NCBI): domain Bacteria; kingdom Pseudomonadati; phylum Pseudomonadota; class Alphaproteobacteria; order Hyphomicrobiales; family Brucellaceae; genus Pseudochrobactrum; species Pseudochrobactrum sp. XF203. Next base: position 1,966,289 of record NZ_CP084392.1, read on the forward strand.
AAGGATGATTGTTAAAAGTTATCATTTGCGCTAGGGAACGCAGACATTGCGGCTGCAGTGGCCGCTTCCTGAAACATCGGGATGAGACGAGACGTCTCAAAACGGTCTCAGCAAACCCCAGAGGTTCCTAAACCCCATGAATCGACGCCGCCGTATTTACGAGGGCAAGGCCAAGATCCTTTACGAAGGACCGGAGCCAGGCACGCTCATTCAGTTTTTCAAAGATGATGCCACCGCTTTCAATGCCAAAAAGCATGAAGTGATTGATGGCAAGGGAGTGCTGAACAACCGCATTTCCGAATACATCTTTACGCAGTTGAACAAGATCGGCATTCCGACCCACTTTATCCGCCGCGTCAACATGCGCGAGCAGCTGATTAAAGAAGTCGAAATCATTCCGCTTGAAGTCGTTGTGCGCAATGTTGCCGCCGGCTCACTGGCCAAGCGTCTGGGGATTGAAGAAGGCACCGTTCTGCCGCGTTCAATCATTGAATTCTATTACAAAGCCGATGCACTCGATGACCCTATGGTCTCCGAAGAGCATATCACTGCGTTTGGCTGGGCAAGCCCTGCGGAACTCGATGATATTATGGCACTTGCCATCCGTATCAACGACTTCCTCACCGGCCTGTTCCTCGGCGTCGGCATTCAGCTGGTCGATTTCAAAATCGAATGCGGCCGTTTGTTCGAAGGTGACATGATGCGCGTGGTTCTGGCCGATGAAATTTCGCCGGACTCAGCCCGTCTCTGGGATGTTGCCACCAACGAGAAAATGGACAAAGACCGTTTCCGCCGCGATATGGGTGGTCTGGTTGAGGCCTATCAGGAAGTGGCACGCCGTCTCGGCATTATCAACGAGAATGAGCCGCCGCGCCCTACCGGCCCGACACTGGTTAAATAAGTCATTTCAGCCCGGGAAGTCTGCCGCTTTCCGGGCTGTGTCTTTCAGGCAGTATTTCCGCGTTGCGGAGACTGTACATTCCCTCTTCTAAAATACAGGATAACAAAGTGATTAAGGCACGCGTCACCGTCACACTGAAAAACGGCGTTCTCGACCCTCAGGGTAAAGCCATTGTCGGCGCTCTCGGCAGCCTCGGCTTTGATGGCGTCAATTCTGTACGTCAGGGCAAGGTTTTTGATGTTGTTCTTGAAACTGCGGACAAAGCAAAGGCTGAAGCCGAGCTGAAAGCCATGTGCGAAAAGCTTCTCGCCAATACCGTTATTGAAGATTACAGCTTCGACATCGCCTGATCTCTTTCTTTTGATGTCATCTGACATCATATTATGAAGAGTAGTTAAAGCAGTTGCAGGAAAAGCGGAAACCGCCTTTACGGGCAATCAGATTACCGGCAGTTCGCCGGCTGATAATTTTCCGCTCCGATCCGTCCGCTACTGCGTTGGATTAAAAGAAAGTAATCTGCACTATGAAATCAGCAGTTATCCTTCTTCCCGGCCTGAACCGCGACCGCGATATGATTGCCGCACTGACGAAAATCGGTGGCAAAGCTCCGCAGACCGTGTGGCAGACCGACACAGAAATTCCTGATGTTGACCTGATCGTTATTCCGGGCGGCTTTTCCTACGGCGACTATCTGCGCTGCGGTGCGATTGCAGCCCGTATGCCTGTGATGCAGGCATTGCGCAAAAAGGCAGAAGCCGGTGTGCGCGTCATCGGTGTCTGCAACGGCTTCCAGATTCTGCTCGAAGCAGGTCTTCTGCCGGGCGCGCTTATGCGTAATACTTCGCTGAAATTCGTTTGCCGTGAAGTAAAGCTCGAAATTGCCAATAATCAGACAGTCTTCACCCGCGGTTACGAACAGGGTCAGATCATCCGCAGCCCTGTTGCCCATCATGACGGCAATTATTTTGCCGAAAGCGATGTTCTGAAATCGATCGAAGACAATGGTCAGGTTGTGTTCCGTTATGCGGAAGGCACCAACCCGAATGGTTCAGTCAATGACATTGCCGGTATTACCAATGCACAAGGCAATGTGCTCGGCATGATGCCGCATCCGGAAAATCTGATCGAACAGGCGCATGGCGGTACCGACGGCCGCGCGCTGTTTGCATCGGCGCTGGATCGTCTGGCTTCCTAAATCAGGTTATGCCCGCTTTGCGCAATAACGCGGCGCGGGCATTTCCTTTTACAGCAGCATGACCTGCATAACAGCAAAACGGGAGGAAGTACTATGAAGCTCTATAACAAGCCTTTATCACCCTACTGCGCCTTTATCCGCATTATTGCTGAGGTCAAAGACCTGCCGCTGAAACTGATCGATGCGCCTGCCGGACCACCGCTGCCGGAGAGCTTCCGTGAAATCTCCCCGATGCGCCGCATTCCTGTGCTGGTCACCGGTTCTGGTGAAACATTGTTCGAAGCCTCTGTAATTGCAGAATATCTGGAAGAGCGTTTCCCTGAAAAACCGATGCTGCCCGCTGATCCAAAAGACCGCGCACAAATTCGCATCATTATGCGTCTGCTCGATCTGGATGTGCTGCCGTCGATCATCCCTGTTTTGCTGGCAGGCCCTGCCAATCCGCTTCCTGCGGATAAAGCAGCGAAAGTCTTCAACCATGTACACCATGCGCTAAAAACCGTTGAAGACCGTATTTCTTCCGGCCCATATGCATTGGGTGAGCATGTGACACTGGCGGATGCATGGCTTGCACCAACGCGCTTCCTGCTGGAAAGCCTGCGTCGTTTTCCGGGTTTTGAAACCATTCTGGACGATTGCCCGAATATTGAAGGCTATCAGACCAATGCCCAAGGTATTCCTGAAATCGCTGCCGTTTTAGGCGAAATGCAAGATGCCCGCAAAGCTCTGGCGAAAGCTAGTTAATGCCCAAAATATGCAAAGCCTGACAAACAATGGTCAGGCTTTGCAAATGCTGAAATACCATACAATCATTTCCTCTGCGGAGCTCAGTCTTTAATGAAATTGGCGCATATAATTGTAATGGCTTTGTCCGCAGTTGCTTTAAGCGGATGTCTCGCGTCTAAAAAATCCCCGTCTCCCGCATCGGGTAATGTCAGTCATACAGCTCTGGCGACCATGGAACGCGTGGCGCTTGGTGCTAAGCAATGCTGGTTTAAATCCGGCGACCCTCAGTTCCGCCAATATACGCTGGCGCCGGAACTGGTTTCTTATACCGGCCGACCGCGTATTCTCGTCGTCCCAGCAAAGAACCCGAATGACCGGCCTTTGCTGGTTGTGCAGGCAGAAGGCAATCCGGGACGGATGGAGCGTTTCGGCCCGTTAATGCAAAGCCCGCTTTCCGAACGCATCGAGCGCGATACAGCGCGCTGGGCTTCCGGACAAAAAAGCTGCTAACCGATTATGCCAGCGAAGCTGGCGGCACATAAGAATTAAGCATCGAACCTATCACATATCCGAGCTCCGGCTCATAGATCAAAGAAGACAGCGACACCGATATGGACAGCAAAAAGTCAATCCGTAATGATTACCCGATCACACCGGAACTGATTGCCTCACACGGCCTCAAGCCCGACGAATACCAGCGCATTCTTGACCTGATCGGTCGTGAGCCAAGCTTTACGGAGCTGGGTATTTTCTCGGCAATGTGGAACGAGCATTGCTCGTATAAATCCTCCAAGAAATGGCTGCGCACTCTGCCAACAACCGGCCCGCGCGTTATTCAGGGCCCGGGTGAAAATGCCGGTGTTGTTGATATTGATGACGGCGATTGCGTTGTTTTCAAAATGGAAAGCCACAACCACCCGTCTTATATCGAGCCATATCAGGGCGCTGCTACCGGCGTTGGCGGTATTTTGCGTGACGTATTCACCATGGGTGCGCGTCCGGTTGCAGCCATGAATGCTCTGCGCTTCGGTGAGCCAGACCATCCGAAGACCCGCCACCTCGTTTCCGGTGTTGTTTCCGGCGTTGGCGGTTACGGCAATGCTTTCGGCGTACCGACAGTTGGCGGTGAAGTTGAATTTGATGCCCGTTACAACGGCAACATTCTCGTCAATGCTTTTGCAGCGGGTCTCGCAAAATCCGATGCGATTTTCTATTCCAAGGCTGAAGGCGTTGGCCTGCCGGTTGTTTATCTCGGTGCGAAAACCGGTCGTGACGGCGTTGGCGGTGCGACAATGGCATCGGCTGAATTTGATGAATCGATTGATGAAAAGCGCCCGACTGTTCAGGTTGGCGATCCGTTCACTGAAAAATGCCTGCTTGAAGCCTGTCTTGAACTGATGGCTTCCGGTGCGGTTATCGCCATTCAGGATATGGGCGCTGCCGGTCTCACCTGCTCCGCCGTTGAAATGGGCGCCAAAGGCGATCTCGGCATTGAGCTGAACCTCGACACCGTACCGGTGCGCGAAGAGCAGATGTCTGCCTATGAAATGATGCTCTCGGAAAGTCAGGAACGCATGCTGATGGTGCTGCGTCCTGAACAGGAAGCAGAAGCACAGGCGATCTTCAAAAAATGGGGTCTGGATTTTGCTATCGTTGGTAAAACCACGGATGACCTGCGTTTCCGCGTCTTCCATCAGGGTGAACAGGTTGCCGATCTGCCGATCAAGGAACTCGGTGATGAGGCTCCGGAATATGATCGTCCGTGGACACCGGCTGTTGCACCAAAACCGCTGGCTGCCGATGATGTACCGGCTGCCGATATTGCTGACAGCCTGATCAAGCTGCTCAATTCCGCCAATGGTTCATCCCGCCGCTGGGTCTATGAACAATATGACACGCTGATTCAGGGCAATTCCCTGCAATTGCCGGGTGGCGATGCCGGTGTGATCCGTGTTGACGGTCATGAAACCAAAGCGCTGGCTTTCTCTTCCGACGTAACACCGCGTTATGTGGAAGCAGATCCGTTTGAAGGCGGTAAGCAGGCTGTAGCCGAGTGCTGGCGCAACCTGACAGCAACCGGTGCTACACCGCTTGCTTCGACCGACAACCTCAATTTCGGTAATCCTGAGCGTCCAGAAATCATGAGCCAGCTGGTTCATGCGATCAAGGGTATCGGCGAAGCCTGCCGCGTGCTGGAATTCCCGATCGTTTCCGGTAACGTATCGCTTTACAACGAAACCAATGGTCAGGGCATTCTGCCGACACCGACCATCGGCGGCGTTGGCCTGATCAAAGACTGGTCGAAAATGGCACGCATCCGCTTTGCGGGCGAAGGCGAAGCCATTCTGCTCGCAGGCGCACCGGAAGGCTGGGGTACACATATTGCCCAGTCCGCCTATATGCGTGACGTTCATAACCGCATCGACGGCCCTGCTCCGCATGTTGATCTGGCGCATGAAAAAGCGACCGGCGATTTCGTTCGCGGCCTGATCGAAGATGGTCTGGTGACAGCTGTTCACGACTGCTCATCGGGCGGTCTGGCTCAGGCTGTGGCTGAAATGGCTATCAAAGGCGAAATCGGCGCAACCATTAATGAACCGGCAGCCCATAATCCGGTTCTCACCTTCTTCGGTGAAGATCAGGGACGTTATGTGCTGACCGTGACCGAAGCCAATCTGGCACAGGTACAGAGCCGCGCAGAAAAAGCCGGTATTGCAGCACCATTCATCGGTCGCACCGGTGGTAAGTCTGTTATCCTCGGTTCCGCAAAGCCCGTATCTGTTGAACAGTTGCATCAGGCCTATGAATCATGGTTCCCTGACTATATGAACGGCGAAATCTGATACTAAAGCATGGCGCAGCTAAATGGTTTCATTTAGCGTTCGCGAACATGCGACAATGAAAAGAATCTAGAGCGATCGCTATCAGTTCCATTAAACGCGACACGCTCTAGATTTTAATACCCGTTAATAACGGAGCCTGCGTCTTGAAACACCGAGACGCAGGCTCCAATTTAAGAAGAGTATCCCCAAAAGCTTAAGACAGGTTTTGGACAAGATGCTAAAACAAAAAAACAGAGCTGGTGCGACAGAACAGATCGGTCGCGGCACACTCTGATCAGAAAAAATGCTCTCGGAGGATTTTAATATGGCTATGGCACCTGGTGATATTGAAGACATGATCAAGGCAGGCATTCCCGGCGCTGTTGTCAGCATCCGCGACCTTGCCGGAGACGGTGATCATTACGCTGCCGAAGTCGTAGCGGAAGCCTTTCGCGGTAAAACCCGCGTTCAGCAGCATCAGATGGTTTATGACGCACTTGGCGGCAATATGGGCGGCGTGTTGCACGCATTGGCATTGCAGACCCGCGCACCGGAATAACAATTCACTGAGCCTGAGTGCAGTGCAGTCAGGCTCACAAAATACCCTGCGGCAACAGGCGTTCTGGAAAATGGTTCCCGCATCGCTTAAAAAGCAGCAACTATTTAAAGCATTTCCAGCAAAAGTGGGAACCGGTTTTGCGTCAGGAAATGCGTTAAAACAAAGAAATAGAGCATTTACTCTGATACAATCAAAACCGGAAATGCTCTAAAGCCTAACTCTGGCGGAATTTGTCCCGCCGGCAATGAAAGGACACTCCCATGAGCGGCATCACTGCGCTTATCGATAATGAAGTCAAAAACAACGATGTCGTGCTTTTCATGAAAGGCACACCGGATTTCCCGCAATGCGGTTTCTCTGGTCAGGTTGTTCAGGTGCTGGATTATATCGGCGTTGACTACAAAGGCATCAATGTTCTGGCTTCTGACGAAATCCGTCAGGGCATCAAGGAATATTCCAACTGGCCGACTATTCCTCAGCTTTATGTAAAAGGTGAGTTCATTGGCGGTTGCGATATCGTGCGTGAAATGTTCCAGGCCGGTGAATTGCAGGCTCTGCTGACTGAAAAAGGCATTGCCACCAAGGCAGCCTGATCCGCAGCAAAGACTTCACGAATATGTGATTATCAAAAAACGGCAGATCTTCTGCCGTTTTTTTTCATTTAAACTATTAAATAGAATTTATCATTCCGGCCAGATTGCGCTCTGCGCAAATCCCTATATGTTGGAATATACCGGCCTGTAAAACTGCTTCGCCAGAAATTTGAGCGCAGTATCTCACGAATGCGGCGAAAAGTTTTTCCGGTATCAATATTTTCAAACAGTATTTATCTGCGGCACCGCCTGCATAAGGCTGCATCGAATTGCTGCGGTAAATGCCCTTCCTGAAGTTTCAGGTCACAAGATTGCGGACGCCCCTGTAACCGTTTTGAGGCTGCACGGCTTTCGCCCTTTATAGCTCGGCAGATACCGGACTGTTTCTGCCTGCGCGCTATTCAAAACACCTCTGTTCCGTAAACAATCCGAGTTTCAGCGGTTTGCGGAACATCGCTTCAGTATCCGGCCACAGACACAACAATAGCAAATTGTGTCATCATCAGTCTGCCGGTTGCTGATCCGCAATAGATTTTTCCGACCGTATTTCCGGCCGGACAAGGCATGTAAAAGATGAAAAGTGAACTTCCTGCAGATGCGGTATCTGCATCCGGCAATCAAGCCTCCGACGGATTTAAATTATCCAGACCGGAATTTATTGCCCTTATCGCGGCACTGATGGCAATCAATGCGCTGGCTATTGATGTCATGCTGCCCGCTTTGGCCGAAATCGGCAATTCTCTCGGTGTTCTGACACCGAACCATCACCAATATGTCGTTACAGTTTACCTGTTCGGCTTTGCAGTCTCACAGCTGCTTTATGGCCCGATTAGTGATCGTTTTGGCCGTAAGAAGCCACTGCTGATCGGTATCGGCATTTATGTCGTCACCTCGCTGGCCTGCGTCTGGGTGCCGGAATTCAATATGCTGCTGGTTTTGCGCTTCCTGCAGGGGATCGGTGCTGCTGCTACCCGCGTCATGACTGTTTCGATTGTGCGTGACCGCTATTCCGGCCGCGCTATGGCTGAAATTATGTCGCTGGCGATGATGGTCTTCATGATTGTTCCGGTGATTGCACCGGCAACCGGCGAGGTCATTCTGATCTTCTCCGAATGGCATATGATCTTCGGCTTTATGGCTTTGTTTGCCTGTGTGATCGGCTTCTGGGCCTATTCCCGTATGCCGGAAACTCTGGCACCGGAAAACCGCCGTCCTTTCACAGCCAAATCCATTATCAGCGGCTTCGGCATTGTTATCGGTAACCGCGTGGCATTCTGCTACACGCTGGCCGCATCCTTCATGCTCGGCTCGCTGTTCGGCTTCATCAATTCTGCACAGCAGATTTATGTCGGCATTTATGATCTGGGACGCGGCTTTCCGGTGGCATTTGCTGCCGTTGCCGCCTTCATGGCACTGTCCGCCTTCCTGAATTCACGGATGGTCGGACGTTTCGGCATGCGCCGTATTTCGCAGGTATTGCTGATTACATTTATCAGCCTCAGCCTGCTACTGTTCCTGCTGTCAGTGTTTTTTGAAGGCCCTGTGCCATTCCCGATTTATATTGTGATTTTTGCACTGATTATGTTCTGCTTCGGCTCTATCGGCGGTAACTTCAACGCCTTGGCGATGGAACCGCTCGGACAGGTTGCAGGCACGGCTTCTTCCGTGCTCGGCTTTGTACAGTCACTGACCGGTGCAGCCATCGGTATGCTGATCGGCCAGTCCTTCAACGGCACAACCGTACCAATGGCACTTGGCTATTTCATTGTCGGTGCTATCGCGATGGTGTTTGTGCTGATTGCGGAACAGGGCAAATTGTTCCGCGCGGTATCGCCTTCACCGCAGCATGTGATTGAGAAATAAAAGAAAAAGGCCGCTTAATGCGGCCTTTTTCTTTATTAAACAGATAATTACTTCTGCCACAGCGCCTGTTTGATCGCCTGCCAGCTATCTGTATCCGGCGCGATAATCAAACCGCCATCAACATGACCCGGTCTATAAGCACTGCCGTCAAGCCGCGCAGTATAACCACCGGCTTCCTGATGGATCAGATTACCGGGCAGATGATCCCAAGGCATCAGCTTGTTATAGACCGCAAAATGCGCAGAACCGGTAGCAATCACGCGATATTCATGCGCTGCACAGCGATAGCCGAGATGCGAGAGAAACTTCGCCTGATTACCGGCAACCAGCGTACGATCCGGCTCCGGCAGATATTGCCATGACACACAGCCAGTCATTTCCTTGAGCGCCGGAGCGTCAGCAACACGCACTTTATGTTCACTGCCATCGGCACGTCGGATATAGCTACCCGCCCCTTTAACACCGATCAGCCAGTCACGCCCCATCGGATCATAGATGATACCGGCAACGGTCTCGCCCTTGATATTAACCGAGAGCATGACGCCGAACAGCGGCACGCCGGATGCGAAATTGAATGTGCCATCCACCGGATCAATAGTGAAAGCCAGATCCGCAGAATTCAGACCATCCAACAGCGCCGGATTGTCACTGCAGGCTTCTTCACCAACAATCATCGCACCGGCAAAGCGCTCACGCAGAGCAGCAGTGATCACCTTTTCCGAATTAACATCAGCCTCAGTCACCAAATCAGCAGCCGAGGTTTTCTGGCGGATATCGCCACTGTCCAGCCGGCGAAAGCGCGGCAGAATTTCAGTGTCAGCGGTCGAGCTGAGCAAATCAGCCAGCCAGTTAATCTCGTGATGATCAAACATAGTCTGCTTCCGTTATTCTTCTGAGGAGGAGGATAGTTCCGGCGCTACCAGCGACGCAAAATCAAAAATCTTACGATCCAGCAAATGGCTCGGACGCACATTGGCCAGCGCGCGGATCATCGTATCTTTACGACCCGGCATACGCTTTTCAATATCGGTCAGCATCGCCTTCATCATATTGCGCTGCAAACCGTCCTGACTGCCGCACAGATCACAAGGAATGATCGGGAATTCCATCGCTGTGGCAAATTTTGCCAGATCATCTTCCGCCGCATAGGCCAGCGGGCGCAACACCAGCAAATCGCCTTCATCATTCAGCAATTTCGGCGGCATTGAAGCCAGACGGCCACCGTGGAACAGGTTCATGAAGAAGGTTTCGAGAATATCTTCACGGTGATGACCAAGCACCAGCGCCGAGCAACCCTCTTCACGCGCAACGCGGTAGAGATTACCGCGACGCAGACGGGAGCAAAGTGCGCAATAGGTCTGGGTTTCCGGCACCTTATCCGTCACGATCGAATAGGTGTCCTGATATTCAATGCGATGGGTAATCTGATTTTTGGTCAGATAATCCGGCAGAATATGTTTCGGAAAATTCGGCTGTCCCTGATCGAGATTGCAGGCAATCAGATCAACCGGCAGCAGACCGCGCCATTTCAGATCAAGCAGCAGCGCCAAAAGACCGTAGGAATCCTTACCGCCGGACAGTGCCACCAGCCAGCGGTCGCCCGGACGCACCATGGCGAAATCATCCATCGCCTGACGGGTCTGACGCAGCAGGCGCTTGCGCAGCTTGTTGAACCCGACCGAGGACGGCACATTACGGAACAGCGGGTGACAACCGTCGCCGCTCATATCCTCATCACTCATGGATGCATAATCATCCAGTTCCTGACTGATATCGGAAACCGGCGCAGGTTTCGCTGCCTGATCCTGCTCATCTGAAACTGCGCCGCCATTCAGGGCTGTGTCGTGAATATTCATAATATCTCTGCTGCAAAAAACTGCTGTTAGAGCCTCGAATAAAGCGAACTGCCCCTGTTCGCAACAAAGAAGCGGCTTTTCAGCCGCCTCCCGGTCACAAATTTCATTCAGAGTGTCTGTTATACTTCTTCATAACTTCAACAAGCCGGTCATGCGGAAGCGCGTAAGAGATATTATCGTCGCGCCCTTTCATTGTTTCTGCGGCAATCATCGCATTAATAATCGCCTCTTCGGTTGCCAAAGCAGCAGCCTGAATGAGCGGATCCATTTTATTATTGGAAACCATCTCCATTTGTGTGGTTTCTTCGCGGCTGAAAGCATCAGGATTGGCCGTTGAAAAAGCGATAAAAATATCACCGCTGCCATTGGCTCCAAAACCACCGACACGACCAATGCCAACAGGCACACGACGTGCCAACCGTTTCAGCTGATGCGGCAGCAGCGGCGCATCCGTTGCCACGACAACGATAATCGAGCCGCTCTCCTCACGCGTCCATGAGGTATCCTGCATCAGCTCGGTAATTTCCTCACCAACCGGCACACCGGCAATCATCAGATCCTGCCGTCTGCCGAAATTACCCTGCACCAAGACGCCGACAGTATAACCGCCCTCTTCATCGCTCAGTTTACGGGAGGATGTGCCAGTGCCGCCTTTAAAATGAAACAGGTTCATACCGGTGCCGCCGCCGACATTACCTTCTGCAATTCTACCGCCAGCAGCATTATCCAGCGCGGCATAGACATGTTCTTTCTTCACATGCATGCCGTTGATATCGTTCAGGATACCGTCCCATGTTTCAGCTACCACCGGCAGCAGCCAGTAAAGGTCTTTGAAATGCGGCCCCGTCAAATCATTATCAATCAGCCATGACACTACAGAATCCCGCACCACGCCAACGCTATGCGTATTGGTGATCGCTATCGGCCCCTCAAGAAAACCGCTCTCCTCCACCCATGTTGTGCCGGTCATCTCGCCATTACCGTTGAGAGAATACCAGCCGGAGAAAACCGGATTGAATGTCTTCCCCCGTGGCAGAATGGCTGTAACGCCGGTGCGTGCAGGGCCTTTACCGGTCTCTAACTTGCCCTCACCCTCGATAATTGTCGAAAAACCGACCGTCACGCCTTCAACATCAGTAATGGCATTATTCGGGCCGGTTGTGCCTGTAAACGGAATACCGAGATCACGTGCGCGCGGTTTATGCGATATGCTTGTCATTAAAATTATTTCCATATTCTGCAATCAAAACAATTCCGCCAGAAGCAGGAGCCGCCGCTGTCGCAAACTGTCTTCAGGCAAAAACACAGCGTCTTTGCCCTGATTTTTGAGAACCCTCCGTGGCGGTATGTCGTCATGCTCCCCGATACCACCACCGGCATATAAGCACCGCAAATTTATCCGCGCAATTGCTTTCATCCGCCGTTATCAGCAGGCTTATCGCATCACTACTAAGCTGGGAGAGAAGATGAGAAAGGATAGAGGCACATCTGCCTCGGCAATAAGTTTATGCAAGATACAAAAATGCCCTGCCGCTCACTTATTTTGGCGCGCAGGGCTTTTGATTGGGGTTCATCCCATTTTGTCGGTAGTCATTCGCCGACAAGCTTTCAGAAAGCTGCCCTAAAGGCAGGTTATCTGCAGAAATGATAAATTGTTGCTCTTTCAATAAAACCACACTTCAACTTTCATTTGTGACAGTCTGGCTCTGAACCGCAGATATAGCATTCAGCTATAATTTTCAGAACCTTACCACTTTCAGCAAATCCTATATTCTGCGATTTGCTGCCGAAGCACACAGACCGGTGAATATAGTCATTGATCTTTCTATACATACTATCTTCACAGATAGTCCTTACAGAAATCCGGTAGTTTCAGAAAAAACATTATTTTTCGACGATACAATATCGTCATGCATGGTCAGGTGGACTCATCCTTATATTCCTCCTGTTTCGCGCGGAACAGTATAAGTTCCTGTCTGGGCTTTCGCCCGTCTTCAGCTGTTCGGGACTTTACATCCCTTTCCTCCGCTGATGCTGAAGACAATTTCAGTGTGCTCTCAGGACAGCGCATCGTCAACTGATAGGTTTTCACATTATATTACATCGTCATTTGATGAACTTAGAGCATTTCACAGTCAAGTTGGATCAACTTGACGCCCGTGATAATGCGACCAAATAAAGAATCTAGAGCGAGTACTATGATCCAATCTGGACGTAAACCGCTCTAGACAAGAAATTCTGCTTTGCTGCGATTACAACCAAAATCTGACTGGACTTAAGTTCATATTTTGTTCTATAACCTTTTGCAAAATTGCGGGAGAGCAGCTGGACTGTCATTGGTGCAGCGCGGTTCCGCAAAACAGAGTACAAATCCGGTCAATATTGAGTTTGAGCAGAGCACACCTATATAAATGTCTGAGTTTCGGCTGAGGCATTGTAAATCCTGCCATTCTCCTGTTTCCGGCCAAATTGTTACGCACCAACCGCAGGCACAATGCTGATGAGCGATCAAAAATTTATTTCCATTCGCGGCGCCCGCGAACATAATCTGAAAAATATTGATATTGATCTGCCGCGCGACAAGCTGATTGTCATGACCGGTCTGTCCGGTTCCGGTAAATCATCGCTCGCTTTCGACACGATTTATGCTGAAGGTCAGCGCCGTTATGTCGAAAGTCTTTCAGCCTATGCACGCCAGTTTCTGGAAATGATGCAAAAGCCGGATGTTGACCAGATTGACGGTCTGTCACCGGCTATTTCCATTGAGCAGAAAACCACCAGCCGCAACCCGCGCTCAACGGTCGGTACTGTTACCGAGATTTACGACTATCTGCGCCTGCTCTATGCACGCGTTGGCGTACCTTACTCCCCTGCCACCGGCCTGCCGATTGAAAGCCAGACAGTCAGCCAGATGGTTGACCGTGTGATGGCTTTTGAAGAAGGCACCCGCCTCTATATCATGGCGCCGATTGTACGCGGCCGTAAGGGTGAATACCGCAAAGAACTCGCTGAACTGCAGAAAAAAGGCTTTCAGCGTGTCAAAATTGACGGTGTTTTCTATGAAATAGCTGACGCACCGGCACTGGATAAGAAATACAAGCACGATATTGATGTGGTGGTTGACCGCGTTGTGGTGCGTCCTGATCTGGCTTCGCGTCTGGCCGACAGTCTGGAAACCTGTCTGCAACTCGCCGAAGGTCTGGCGATTGCAGAATTTGCGGATAGGCCGCTGCCACCGGAAGCAACCGCAGCAGACAGCGCCAATAAATCCAAGAATGACACCCATGAGCGCGTGCTGTTCTCGGAGAAGTTTGCTTGCCCTGTTTCTGGCTTTACCATTGCCGAGATTGAGCCGCGCCTGTTCTCCTTCAACAATCCGTTTGGTGCGTGCCCGACCTGTGACGGTCTTGGCTCTCAGCAGGCCATTGACCCGAACCTGATTGTGCCGGATGAAACCCTGCGTATGAAAGACGGTGCAATCGCACCTTGGGCAAAATCCTCATCGCCATATTACAATCAGACATTGGAAGCACTGGGCAAAGCCTATGGTTTCAAGCTGACCGATAAATGGCAGGATTTGAGTGAAGATGCCCAAAAGGCTGTGCTTCATGGTACAAAAGGCAAAGAAATTACCTTTGTTTATAAGGATGGCTCACGCTCTTACGAAACAACCAAGACATTTGAAGGTGTTATTCCTAATCTGCAGCGGCGCTGGAAAGAAACCGATTCCAACTGGTCGCGCGAAGAGATTGAGCGCTATATGTCGGCCACACCTTGTCCTTCCTGTGCAGGCTATCGCCTGAAACCGGAAGCACTGGCGGTTAAAGTCGGCATGATGCATATCGGTCAGTTAACGGAAATGTCGATCCGTAATGCAGATCAGTGGTTCAGCACGATTGACCAGCAGTTCAATGATAAACAGAACGAAATTGCTGCCCGTATTCTGAAAGAAATCCGTGAGCGCCTGCGCTTCCTCAATGATGTGGGGCTGGATTATCTGTCACTGTCGCGTAATTCCGGCACGCTTTCCGGCGGTGAAAGCCAGCGTATCCGTCTGGCTTCGCAGATCGGCTCAGGCCTGACCGGCGTTCTCTATGTGCTGGATGAACCATCCATTGGTCTGCATCAGCGCGACAATGCCCGTTTGCTCGACACACTGCGTCATCTGCGTGATCTCGGCAATACCGTAATTGTGGTTGAGCATGATGAGGATGCCATCCTCACTGCGGACTATGTGGTCGATATTGGTCCGGCAGCCGGTGTTCATGGCGGTCAGATTATTGCTAAGGGCACACCGTCCGAAGTGATAAACAATCCAAATTCTATCACCGGCAAATATCTGTCCGGTGCAATGCAGGTTATGGTTCCGGCGGAGCGCCGCAAGATTACAAAGTCCAAGCGTATTAAAGTTGTCGGCGCCCGCGCCAATAATCTGAAGAACGTAACCGGTGAAATTCCGCTCGGTACATTTACCGCAGTAACCGGCGTATCCGGTGGCGGTAAGTCCACCTTCCTGATCGAAACCCTGTATAAAGCGGCCTCACGTAAAATCATGGGCTCCCGCGAACATCCGGCAGAACACGACCGGATTGAAGGTTTGGAACTGCTGGATAAAGTGATTGATATTGATCAGTCCCCGATTGGCCGTACGCCGCGCTCCAATCCGGCCACTTATACCGGTGCATTCACACCAATCCGCGACTGGTTCGCCGGTCTTCCGGAAGCAAAGGCACGTGGCTATCAGCCTGGTCGCTTCTCATTCAACGTCAAAGGCGGGCGCTGCGAGGCTTGTCAGGGTGACGGTGTTATCAAGATTGAAATGCACTTCCTGCCTGATGTTTACGTGACTTGTGATGTCTGTAACGGCAAACGCTACAACCGCGAAACACTGGAAGTTCTGTTTAAAGGCAAGAGCATCGCTGATGTTCTTGATATGACGGTTGAAGAAGGTGTGGAATTCTTTGCTGCGGTGCCAAGTATCCGCGACAAGATGGAAACGCTGAACCGCGTCGGTCTTGGCTATATCAAGATCGGCCAGCAGGCGACCACGCTCTCCGGCGGTGAAGCCCAACGCGTTAAACTCGCTAAGGAACTATCACGCCGCGCAACCGGCAAGACGCTGTATATTCTTGATGAGCCCACTACCGGCCTGCATTTCCATGACGTTGCCAAACTGCTGGAAGTGCTGCACGAACTGGTCGATCAGGGCAACACCGTTGCTGTTATCGAGCATAATCTCGAAGTCATCAAAACGGCGGACTGGGTGCTGGATCTCGGCCCTGAAGGCGGTGACGGCGGTGGTGAGATTGTGGCCGTCGGTCGTCCGGAAGATATCGTCGCCGAACCGCGTTCTTATACCGGCCACTTCCTTAAAGAACTGCTGGAACGTCGCCCTGACGGCAAAACACTCGCAGCTGAATAAATAAAAACGCCGCCTGATAAAATAGGCGGCGTTTTTATTAAATGATACGGGAACGAAAATCAGCGCTGTGAACTGATTTTCTTATCTCAGTGCTTCCCATTTTTCAGGGATATGCTGTCACTTGAGAGCAAGCCGTATTTCTCAAGCCTTGCCCATACTTGTACAATCAGGTCAGGCATATCTTCGGCGATTAAACCGACCGGCGCTTCCTCAGCAAAACAATTTGCAGTTTCCGCATGTATCCACACAGCCGCACAGGCAGCTTCAAAGGCTGGCATACCCTGCGCACATAGCCCCGCAATAATACCGGTCAGTACATCACCGGAACCGGCAGTTGCCAGTAATGCATTACCGTTGCTGTTAATTGCAGCACGACCATCCGGTGCGGCAACTACCGTATCCGCACCTTTATAAATCACTACACTATGGCTGAGCTGAGCAGCCTGTCGCGCTTTCTCAACTTTACTCTGACTATCCGTAACCAACCCACCGAATAACCGCTGGAACTCTCCCTCATGGGGTGTCAGCACCAGCGAACAGCCTGATCGTTCTGCGGCAGCAAACAGTATTTGCGGCTGATCTTTAAATGCCGTGATCCCATCAGCATCCAGAACCAGTGTTTTCAAACCGGTTTCATCTGCACTATCCGCCATTAATGCACAGACCAAATCCCGCGCTCTTAGCAGATCACCAAAGGCAGGCCCCAGAACCGCAGTTTTGACTTTTCTTGTTCTGATAAAATTCAGAACATCAACAGTTTCACCTAACGGATACAGCATCGTGCCCGTCAGATGTGCGGCATGAACAGGCAATGCATCCGGAGGCGCAATCATTGTCACCAGCCCCGCCCCCGTGCGCGCAGCTGCAGAAGCACTCAGACGTGCAGCACCGGTGGACATCATCCCGCCGGAAAACACCCCGACATGGCCACGTGTGAATTTATGGGCATTGATCTGTGCAACAGGCAGAACATCACGCCAGAGCTCCGGCAGATTTTCATAAAGCCTGACCGGTATTGTTTCGAACACCGTATCTTCAATGCCAATATTACAAACACTGACATCGCCGCATAACTCACGTCCCGGCTGCAATAAATGTCCGGGCTTCTTACGAAAAAACGTAACCGTGTGCTGCGCCTGCACAGCAGCGCCTTTAATCTGCCCGTCCAGTCCAGATACACCGCTTGGCAGATCAATCGCACAGACAGATATACCGGACATGTTCAGCCTTGTGATACAAGTTGTCAGCTCTCCGCTTACATCACGCACCAGCCCCGCACCGAGCAAAGCGTCCACAACCAGCGAATAATCTTCAGGTATAAAATGATGAAGCGGCAGAACCTGCCCGCCCAAAGACACATAGTCAGCATAGGCAAGAGCCGCATCACTGTTCGTTTTGGGTTGTTCCGTATAAAAGCAAGCCACAGATATGCCCACAGTCCGCAGCAGCTTTGCAACGACATAGCCATCGCCGCCATTATTGCCGGAACCACAAAGCACAGCGACAGAACAGGCATCAGGCCAAAATCTGACAATCTCCTCAAGCACCGCCTGTCCGGCGCGCTGCATCAGATGATAGCCTGCAATACCACCCGCAATGGTAATCCGGTCAGCCTGCCCCATCTCTTCCGGCGTCAATAATTCCATATCAGGCTCCTGTAAGAACGCTTACTGCTTCACACATGCCTATTAAAAACGCACAATGCCTAAATTTTAGGCAATCATAATCCGGCAATCATATTTATCACTGCCATTTTTTCATGCAAAGGCAACGCAGATGCGGCCTTGCCTGAAATTTCTGCACATTCTTTGCCTCAGCTGAAATTCACCTTTCGGCATCATTTAAAAATAAACCAAACATTTCAACAAGCTGCAGCAAAAGTTGCCAATTAAAATTCTGCCTGCCCATAAAAAACTATAAAATTTTACCCGTCAGATTATAAATTCACAGATTTTGGCACGATTTATGCTTATGATATTTCAAGGCCATGTAAGGCTCAGAAATAAACGGAGGCAGCATTCTGATGAAAAAAATCGAAGCTATCATTAAGCCTTTCAAACTTGATGAAGTCAAAGAAGCACTTCAGGACGTCGGCCTGCAAGGTATCACCGTTCTGGAAGCTAAGGGTTTCGGCCGTCAAAAAGGCCACACTGAACTGTATCGCGGCGCGGAATATGTTGTCGATTTTCTGCCAAAGGTAAAAATCGAAGTCGTGCTTGCCGATGATGCAGTGGACGCAGCGGTAGAAGCCATCCGCAAAGCCGCACAAACCGGCCGTATCGGCGATGGTAAAATCTTTATCTCCAGCGTTGAAGAAGTGATCCGCATCCGTACCGGCGAAACCGGCCCTGATGCTATCTGATATGTAAGTCACCGGTTTTGCCGGACAAATTTTCTCAGTTTAACGTCGTTCAATAGGAAAATGCATATGACGACCGCCCATGACATTCTGAAACTGATCTCTGACAACGACGTAAAATTCGTTGACCTGCGTTTTACTGACCCTAAAGGCAAGCTGCACCATGTGACTATGGATGTGGGCATGGTTGATGAAGACATGTTCACCGACGGTGTTATGTTCGACGCCTCCTCCATCGGCGGCTGGAAAGCCATCAATGAATCCGACATGGTTCTGATGCCTGATCCGGCTTCCGCACACATGGATCCGTTCTTTGCAGCGTCCACTCTGGTTCTGCTTTGCGATATTCTCGATCCTGTTACCGGCGAAAATTACAACCGCGATCCGCGCGGCACTGCCAAGAAAGCAGAAGCCTATGTGAAATCGCTTGGCATCGGCGACACTGTTTTCATCGGCCCGGAAGCTGAATTCTTCATCTTCGATGATGTAAAATACAAAAACGACCCTTACAACACCGGTTTCAAGCTGGATTCCAGCGAACTGCCATCAAATGATGACACCGACTACGAAACCGGCAATATGGGTCACCGTCCGCGCGTTAAAGGCGGCTATTTCCCTGTTCCGCCAATCGACAGCTGTCAGGATATGCGCTCGGAAATGCTCACAGTTCTGTCCGAAATGGGCGTAACCGTTGAAAAGCATCACCATGAAGTTGCAGCCGCTCAGCACGAACTCGGCGTGAAATTCGACACGCTCGTCGCTAATGCCGACAAGATGCAGCTCTTCAAATATGTCGTTCACCAGACTGCAAATGCCTATGGCAAGACCGCAACCTTCATGCCGAAGCCAATCTTCGGTGACAATGGTTCGGGCATGCATGTTCACGTATCGATCTGGAAAGACGGCAAGCCGACTTTCGCCGGTAATGAATATGCCGGTCTGTCAGAAAGCTGCCTGTTCTTCATCGGCGGCGTGATCAAACATGCCAAAGCACTGAATGCCTTCACCAACCCTTCGACCAACTCTTATAAGCGTCTGGTTCCGGGTTATGAAGCGCCTGTTCTGCTGGCCTATTCCGCCCGCAACCGTTCAGCTTCCTGCCGTATTCCATTTGGCAATTCGCCAAAATCAAAGCGTCTGGAAGTCCGCTTCCCTGATCCGACAGCAAACCCTTACTATTGCTTTGCTGCCATTCTGATGGCTGGTCTTGACGGTATCAAAAACAAGATTCATCCGGGTCAGGCAGTGGATAAAGATCTCTATGATCTGCCAGCTAAAGAACTGAAAAAAATTCCTACCGTTTGCGGCTCGCTTCGTGAAGCGCTCCAGAGCCTCGACAAAGACCGTGCCTTTCTCAAAGCTGGCGATGTGTTCAGCGACGATCAGATCGACAGCTTCATTGAGCTGAAAATGCAGGAAGTCATGCGCTTTGAAATGGCTCCGCATCCGGTTGAATTCGATATGTATTACTCCTGCTGATACATCCTCCCGAAACAAGAAACCCCGCCAATGGCGGGGTTTTTTATTTGCCTGACAATCAATGAATCTAATTGGCAGGCGATCCATGTAAGATGCTGATTATTTTATATTTATCGATATGAAAAGCCGCGGCGGACAAACCGGCGCGGCTTAAATTCATAGCAATTTCAGCATTGATTAGAGTGCACGCACCAGCGCATCAGCTGCACGGATTTCCCGCTCCCGCCATGCACGGCGTGCCTGCGCCTCTTCATCCTCACCCCATTGTTCAATCGTCCAGTCTTCATCGACATGGGCGACCTTCCATGCCGTATCCACATTGATGGCACCCTTAAACAATGCCAGACCGGTGATTGCCGAGCCGCAAAGTGTGGTCATCACATGCAGAGCAGCCAGCGCAACAGGATCAGAAACCATACGCAGATGCGCGCCGAAAGCAGCCAGTGCTTCACGCGGCTGCGCCACATGCATCAGGCCTTCTGTAACCTCGAAATTCGCACCGAGTGTCGCGGCCCAATCAAGCAGCGGATCCCAATGTTCACGCTGGCGGTCAACCAGCTCTTTCGGGCTGTCTGCGCGATAGCACAGCAGATCAGTACCGGCGAAGCGCAGAATTTCTTCCAGCACCGCCTGCGTTTCCGCAGCAACACCATCAATCGCCGTATTGACCAGACGGGTTGCCGGCATATCTGCCGGATTAATATGTGTATCCTGACGGGCAAATTCTTCTGCCACGATCTGCGCAGCAGCTTCCGTTGGCAGAACCAGCTTGTTTCGCAGCGGCGTATTGACCAGCTTGCCATCCAGCAATATGGCAAAACCACCGGCTTCATAGGCACCGACAGTCACGTCCTTATAGAAACGCTTCGGCAATGGCGTCAGCATCTGCTTTTGTGCGCGGATAACCGGATCAGGATCAGACAGCATCGCCTCATGATCGAGCCGTGCCTGTTCGATATCTTCAAGAATATTGCGCATTTTATTTCCTAAATATTTCGGTTCAAAATCTCACCACGCCATCAGCGGGCAAGCTGACCCAACAAATCCGACGGATGATGCAATATAGTTGCGGCACCCGCTTCACTTAATCTGTCCGGTTTATGATAGCCCCAATTTACACCGATTGCTGTAGCACCGGCACTGCCTGCCATCATCATATCGTAAGTCGTATCACCGATTACAAAGGTCTGCGACACATCGCAACCCGTCTCATGGCAACATTCCAGCACCATTGCCGGATGCGGCTTGGACGGACAATCATCTGCGCAGCGGGATACAAGAAAATTCCGGTCGAAACCATGGCGTTCCATCACCGAGATCACGCCACGGCGGGATTTTCCTGTCACCATGCCCAACAGAATATCATCCTGCTGCGCCAGAGCATCAATCAATTCGGTAATACCGTCATAAAGCGGCTCGTCAAAATCATGCTCCAGCCGGATTTTACGAAATTGCTGCTTATATTGCTCGGTCAGATGCTCAACCTCAGCGCCCATAGGAATACCGGAAATCTGCGAAATCGCCAGATTGAGCGTCAAGCCGATAATTTCCTGTGTCTCGCTTAGTTCCGGAACGCGCAGACCTGCACTCGCAAAAGTCTCGGCCATACAACGATGAATAACGCCGCCGCTATTCACCAGCGTTCCGTCACAATCAAACAGCACCAGTTTCATAGTGAGGCTTTTTCCTGCATAGTTTTTGCCAAATCCGTATCAAATTGCTGCGCTGCTTTGCGCACCGCGATACGCTGCGCATAATTGGCAATAAATAATCCGCCTGCGATCAGGCCCAGCGCTGCAAATAGCTTCCAGCTCATAGGCTCACCCAGCACCAGTCCGCTCAGCATCACCCCGAAGGCAGGGATCAGCAATGCGAAATTCGACAGGGCCGAAGCAGGATAACGACGGATCATCCAGAACCACAGCGGATAGGTAAAGGCGACAATAAAGGCCGACTGAAACACAAAAGCCGCATAGGTCAGCATAGTCGGATCACGAACCGCATCCCCCAGCATCGGCGCAAAAGGCAAAGGTACAATCGCCGCAATAAGCAACTGATAGAGCAAAGTTTTTTCCGGTGCAGCGTCGCTCAGCGGTGTCTTCTTGATAACCAGTGTCGTCGCCGCCCAGAACACGCTGGAAATCAGACAGAGAATATCGCCGTAAATGGCATTCTCGCCGGGCATCGACAATTCATCCGAGAGAACCAGCACCACACCGCCGAATGCAACAATCATTCCGACGACGGTGAGTACCCGCATCCGCTCGCCCAGCAGAAAATGCGCACCAATTGCCACCCAGAACGGCATAGTATTCATCATCAGCGTGGAGCGTCCGGCACTGGTGAAATCCAGCCCCGCAAAAATCAGAACAAATTCCAGACCGAACAGCAGCCCGATCACCAGACCGGGAATAAGCGTTTTATCTTTTTCAAACAGGGCAATACCGCGAAAACGGCACCAGAGGAAAACGAGAAAGCCGCCAACGAAAGAGCGCGCAGCGGCCATATACATCGGGTTGAAGCCCTGATTGCCGATTTTAATGGCAACCTGATTCATCCCCCAGCTGACGCAGATAAACAGCATCAGCGCCACGCCCATTGTATCTATCGTCGCGCGGCGTTCATAACCTGTCACCAGCCGTCCTGTTGCCGACGCCGCGCTCCCTGCTGCCCTGCCCATTTCATCCCCGCTTCAAACACATTCCGGCCTGTTATGCGGCGGAACATACAATCAACTATCAGTCCTGTTCCGCATCCGCATCGAAACCAAGCAGGTTCCACGACTGCACCATATGCGGCGGCAAAGGCGCAGAAACATCAATCATACCGCCACCCGGATTAGGAATGCGGATACGGCGCGCATGAAGATGCAGGCGGTTCTGCACACCGCCCGGGAAATCCCAGTTGATATCAGCTTCAAAATATTTCGGATCGCCGATAATCGGATGACCAAGATATTGCGCATGTACGCGCAACTGGTGGGTACGGCCGGTATAAGGCTCCATTTCCAGCCAGGACAGGTTCTGACCGGCTGTTTCCAGCACGCGGTAGAACGATACAGCGTGATCGGAATCCGGCTCACCATGCTGGCAAACGCGCATACGGTCACCATCCGGCGTGCTGTCTTTTACCAGCCATGTGGAGATTTTGTTCTCGCGCTTGCGCGGTACACCCTTCACCAGAGCCCAATAAGTTTTCTTGGTGTCGCGCTCACGGAAAGCCTTGGTCAGCGCCTGTGCGGCACCACGGGTTTTCGCCACGACCAGAACGCCTGATGTATCGCGGTCAAGACGGTGCACCAGACGCGGCTTTTCGCCTTTTTTATTGCGCCATGCTTCCAGCATCGAATCGACGCTACGCACCACACCAGAACCGCCCTGCACGGCCAGACCGGATGGTTTATTAAACACATAAACCTTCTCATTCTCAAAAATCAGCATTTTTTTGAGAACATCGCCATCACCCTGATTGCGGATGGTCTTGCCGGTCAGCGGAGTGTTGTCTTCTTTTTCATCGAGACCCAGCGGCGGAACACGCACGGACTGCCCTGCCTGCAAACGGCTGTCCGCTTTCACCCGCCCGCCATCCACGCGGATCTGGCCGGAGCGCAGCAGCTTTTGCAAATGCCCGAAGCCCAAGCCCGGAAAATGCACTTTGAACCAGCGATCAAGGCGCATGCCTGTTTCGTCTGCATCTACAGTTTTAAGTTCTACGCCAGCCATATTCTGTTTATTCCGCTAAAATTCGGGGCACAATCACGGCGACAAATGCAATGTCTTCCGTGCAGCCAATATACTCTGAAATATGCTCCTAGAGCATTTCGCAGCCAAATGGAAACATTAGATGACACAGGAACTGTTCAGAACATGTTTTCTGCACGGACTCATGCTTAAAGGCGACCTGCCCCCGTCTGTAACCGTAAAGCGCAAAAACACTTAAGAATAAGCTCTCTGGCACCGGATTCTCACCGAATATTTAAATCCATTAAACTTTCTGAACATTCTATAAAACCATGCATTTTCAGCATGTTACATAAAACTATCACAGCAGGTTACAATCCGTTGTAATTTATGGTCGGTTTCGCACTTAAATTGCCACTTATGAACACCAATTTCCATTGCAGTTTCAGGCAATCAGGATCATGTTCCCGCTGCCGCTAAACATTTGTTTTTCTGACCGCAATCTGACTGGCGGATATAATTCGGTCAGACATTATACCGGAGTGGCCCGTGTCTATTGTGCGCGTTTACTGGAGATCCCTGCAATATCTCTCAGCCGAGAGAACAGCGACAGCGCTTATCGTGCTGGCGAATATTGCGCTTGGCGTGATCACCATTTTTGAACCTGTGCTGTTCGGTCGGGTCATTGATGCGATTTCGCAAAAGACCGTGATTATCCCGACCCTCGCTCTGTGGGCAGGTCTCGGTGTGTTCAACATTATCGCCGTGGTACTGGTTGCACGCGGCGCTGACCGGCTGGCGCATAAGCGCCGTCTCGGCGTCCTGACCAAATCTTACGAAGGCATCATCACCATGCCGCTGGCATGGCATCAGCAGCGCGGCACCTCCAATGCATTGCACACGCTGATCCGTGCAACCGACACGCTGTTCACGCTGTGGCTGGAATTCATGCGCAACCACCTCACCACCATTGTGGCGCTGGCTGTGCTGATCCCGACCGCGCTGAGCATGGATGCGCGCCTGACACTGGTGCTGATGGTACTCGGTGCGATTTATGTGATGATCGGCCAGCTGGTTATTCAGAAAACCAAAGATGGACAGGCTGCGGTTGAGCGCCACCATCACAAAGTGTTTGAACATATCAGCGATACAATCAGCAATATTTCCGTGTTGCAGAGCTATAACCGCATCAATGCGGAAGCCTCTGCCCTACGTGATTATGCGGCAACTCTGGAAAAAACTCAGCGTCCAGTGCTGAACTGGTGGGCACTGGCCAGCGGTCTGAACCGTATGGCTTCCACCATTTCTATGGTGATCGTGCTGCTGATCGGTGCCTATCTGGTTTCCAAAGGCCAGCTGCGCGTCGGTGAAGTGATTACCTTTATCGGTTTTGCCCAGCTGATGATCGGCCGTCTCGACCAGATCAGCAACTTCATCAACCAGACCGCCTCTTCACGCGCGAAACTCGAAGAATTCTTCGCCATGGAAGATGCAGTGGCTGTGCATGAAGAGCCACAAGCTGCCAATGATCTGAAAAATGTGCAGGGTGAAGTCGTCTTCGACAAAGTGACCTATGAATTCCGCAATTCCGGTCAGGGCGTCTATGACATTTCTTTTACCGCCAAAGCCGGTCAGACCGTGGCGATTGTCGGCCCGACAGGTGCGGGTAAAACCACGCTGATTAATTTGCTGCAGCGTGTTTATGATCCTGTGGCCGGTCATATCAGCATTGACGGCACAGATACCCGCAATGTCAGCCGTTCATCGCTGCGCAAAGCCATGGCAACGGTGTTTCAGGATGCCGGTATGTTCAACCGCTCGATTGAGGATAATATCCGTATCGGTGCGGAAGGTGCGACCAATGAAGAAGTGCATGCCGCTGCCAAAGCTGCCGCTGCTCATGAGTTCATTCTCGCAAAAAGCGAAGGCTATGACACGGTTGCCGGTGAGCGCGGGTCGCAGCTTTCCGGTGGTGAACGTCAGCGTCTGGCGATTGCCCGTGCTATCCTCAAAGATGCACCAATTCTGGTGCTTGATGAGGCTACTTCTGCGCTCGACGTGGAAACCGAAGGCATGGTCAAACAGGCTATTGATGATCTGAGCTCTGACCGCACAACCTTCATCATCGCGCACCGTCTTTCGACTGTCCGCAATGCCGATCTGGTGCTGTTCCTTGATAAAGGTCACATCATCGAAAGCGGCAGCTTCAATGAGCTGGCAGCCAAAGGCGGTCGTTTCGCCTCTCTGCTGCGTGCAGGCGGCCTGATGGCCGAAGAAGCAGACCTGACAAATGACATTGATGAAAACAGCAATGTCACGCGCTTCCCTTCAAAAGCTTCGGCATAAAGCACTTCAGAATCTAAATACAAGGAAACCCGGCTTGAGCATTTTACAGCTAAATATTTATTTAGCGTCGTACAAATGCGGCTCAAAAAAGGGTTAGAGCGGTGTGCATGATTCAACTCATGTACAAACCGCTCTAACCACCGGGTTTTATTGTATTATACGATATTATTTTTGATTACGTTCAATCCGCAACTTCGCCCAATAATCGAGGCGTTTGCGGATTTCCCGCTCAAAGCCACGCTCCGGCGGATTATAATATTGCTGACGCCCCATTTTTTCAGGGAAATAATCCTGACCTGAAAAGGCATCCGGCTCATCATGATCGTAGCGGTAGCCTTCATTATAGCCCTCATCCCGCATCAGCTTGGTTGGTGCGTTGAGAATGTGCTTCGGCGGCAGCAGAGAGCCGTTTTCTTTGGCAGCGCGTCTGGCGGCTTTATAGGCCATATAAACACCGTTGGATTTTGGTGCGGTTGCCAGATAGACACAGGCCTGTGCCAGTGCCAACTCCCCTTCCGGCGAGCCCAGATAATCATAGGCATCCTTGGCAGCATTACAGATGACAAGCGCCTGCGGGTCGGCAAGACCGATATCCTCCACCGCCATACGTACCAGACGACGTCCGAGATAAAGCGGGTCTTCACCCGCATCAAACATCCGGCTGAGATAATAGAGTGCCGCATCGGGATCAGAACCGCGTACAGACTTATGCAGAGCCGAGATCAGATTATAATGCCCGTCCTGCCCTTTGTCATAGACCGGCGCACGACGCTGCACGATATCCTGCAATTGCTCGGCGGTAAACACTTCATCAGGCCGCGCCGCACGCCAAACCTCTTCAGCGAGCGTTAGCGCTGCACGGCCATCACCATCCGCCATACGCACCAGACTGGCACGGGCATCAGCATCCAGCGGCAAAGGCTTCTGCTCCACCTCTTCGGCTTTGGCGAGTAATGTGATGATACTTGTCTCATCATGCGGCTTGAAGGTCAAAACCCGCGCACGCGACAACAGAGCGGCGTTGAGCTCAAATGACGGGTTTTCGGTCGTCGCGCCGATCAGCACAACCGTGCCGTCTTCCATAACCGGCAGAAAACTATCCTGTTGCGCACGGTTGAAGCGATGTATCTCGTCGACAAACAGCAATGTCTGGCGGCCGGACATACGCCGTGCCCGTGCCGTTTCAAAAACTTTTTTGAGATCAGCCACGCCGGAGAAAATTGCCGAGATCTGCTCAAAGGCCAGATCTGTATGACCGGCCAGCAATCGCGCTATGGTGGTCTTGCCGGTTCCGGGAGGGCCCCAGAAGATCATTGAACCGAGGCTGCCGGAAGCAATCATACGCGAGAGAATGCCCTGCTCACCGGTCAGATGCTCCTGTCCTGTGACTTCACTCAAGTCTCGCGGACGCATACGGTCGGCCAGCGGACGGTTACGATCGGCTAAAGGATCAACAGCAGATGAAAATAAATCACTCATAGCAACAGGCCGGATTGCTTTCGCAAACCGGCCTCCCCGTTTCAATCATGCACAAGCGATTTCAGAAAATGAGGTTTCCCCTCAACCGCTTGTGATAAAAATCAGCGAACAAACTGACGGTAAATTACACCATCGCGCTCAATATCCAAACGCCATAATGCACTGCGTCCGGCAGAAAGCACAGCCAGCAGATCGTCGACATTGGCAATGGCTGTACCATTCACGCCGCGCACAATGTCACCAGCCTTCAAATTCATCGCCTGTGCAGGCGTGTTGTTTTTTACACCGCTGATAACCACACCGCGTGTTGTCGGTGCGAGGCCGGATTTGCGTGCCAGTTCCGGTGTAATATTTTGCACCTGCGCACCAGCCAGCGGATTGCGGCCTGTGACTTCCCGTGCAGGCGCTTCTTTTGGCGGCTGGGCAAGCGTAACAGCAACCTCACGGGATTTACCGTCATTCAGCACAGTCATCTGCACTGTCTTGCCAATACCGGCAGTGGATACGCGATAGGCCAGCGCATCCGGATTATCGACCTTCACACCGTCAATTGCTGTAATCACATCACCGACTTTAATACCGGCTTCTGCCGCAGGGCTTTTCTCAACCAGATCAGTAATCAGTGCACCGGAAGGCTGTCTCAGGCCAAGACCGGCAGCAATATCCGGTGTAATCGCCTGAAAAGTTGCACCGACATAAGGGCGCTCGAATGTGTCACTGCCGCTCTCCGCAGATTTTACCACAGCTGAAACCATATTCGACGGAATAGCAAAACCAATACCGACAGAACCACCGCTACGCGAATAAATCGCCGTGTTGATACCAATCAGATTACCGTTCATATCAATAAGCGCGCCGCCGGAATTACCCGGATTAATCGCTGCATCGGTCTGAATGAAGAAGTCGAAATCCGAGACACCAACCTGTGTACGTGACTGCGCAGAAACAATACCGCTGGTCACGGTCTGTCCGACACCAAACGGATTACCGATTGCCAGCACCAGATCACCGACCTCAACCTTGTCGGAATCAGCAAGCTTAACCGTTGGCAATTCTTCCTTGGCATCAATTTTCAGAATCGCCAGATCGGTCGTCACATCATTGAGAAGCAGCTTTGATGAGAATTCACGGCCATCAGCCAGCGCGACTTTAATATCATCCGCACCATCAATAACGTGATTATTGGTCACGATCAGACCGGAACTGTCTACGATAACACCGGAACCCAGCGACTGCTCCAAACGTGGCTTATTCGGACGCATCTGACCGCCGAAGAACTGTTCAAAAAACGGATCACCGGCAAATGGCGAACGCTGCTGCACTTTGCGTCCGGCATAGACATTCACCACCGCACCAGAAGTCGATTTTACCAAAGGCGCGTAGGAAAGCTGAATATCGCTATGGGACTGCGGCACCTGTTTCTCGGCAATTGCAGGTGTACTCACGGCAGGCGCAAACACAGAAATTGTTCCCGCTGCAATAACGCCGGTGAGTAAAACAGCCAGACCGGCCTTGTAAATTTTACCTAAGCGCCCCGATTTATTGACCGGATCATTCTGCAGATGTGAAGCCATACTTGTATCCCACTTTTCGGAAACCGACTGATTAGGATGAATATAGGCTTCAAAACCAGACGGAAAAGAGGCCGGACAACAAACATAAAATTAAATTATTGTAATAAAACAGTGCATTAGAAGCGATTTCACATAAATCCCCTGTTCTCAGAAGAATACAAGATCATCGCAAAACCGAAAACTTAGACAAAAGTGGATAATAAGCCCTCATCTCGGAAGGCAAGAATATTAAACCTAAAAATAAAAAGGGGCCGTGAGGCCCCTTAATTTATATAATCTGCGTTAAACAGATATTATGCAGCTTCTGCTTCAGCAGCTTCAGCTTCAACGCGTGCGCGATCAGCAGCGCCTTTAGCAGTGATGTCGCGTTCTACGAACTCAACAACAGCCATCGGAGCGTTGTCACCGGTACGGAAACCGGCTTTCATGATGCGGATATAGCCGCCGTGACGGTCAGCATAACGGGTTGCCAGAACGTCGAACAGTTTCTGAACCAGCTGTACATCGCGGATAGCCGAAATGGCCTGACGACGTGCATGCAGATCACCGCGCTTGCCGAGAGTGATGAGCTTCTCAACGATCGGACGGATTTCCTTTGCCTTAGGCAAAGTTGTTACGATCTGTTCGTGTTCAATCAGCGAAGCAGCCATATTGGCGAACATTGCCTTACGGTGGCTTGCAGTCCGGTTCAGCTTACGGAGTGTCTTTCCGTGGCGCATGAGCCTTCTCCTTTAAAATCTATCTTCCGGTCGCAACCGGTCTCAATATTGATCTTCGTAGCGCTTAGCGAGATCTTCGATATTTTCCGGCGGCCAGGTCGGGATTTCCATACCGAGATGGAGTCCCATCGACGCCAGAACTTCTTTGATTTCGTTCAGCGACTTGCGGCCGAAATTCGGAGTCCGCAGCATTTCGGCTTCTGTCTTCTGGATCAGATCGCCGATATAAACGATGTTATCGTTCTTCAGGCAGTTTGCAGAACGGACAGACAGTTCCAGTTCATCCACTTTCTTAAGCAGAGCCGGATTGAATGCGAGTTCAGCAACCTGTTCCTGCGGAGCTTCCTTCTGCGGCTCGTCAAAGTTGACGAAGATCGCAAGCTGGTCCTGAAGAATGCGGGCTGCATAAGCAACTGCATCTTCACCAGTGACAGAGCCGTTGGTCTCAACATTGAGGATCAGCTTGTCATAATCGAGAACCTGTCCCTCACGGGTGTTTTCGATCTTGTAGGAAACCTTACGTACCGGTGAATAGAGGCTGTCAACCGGAATAAGACCGATCGGAGCATCTTCAGCGCGGTTACGGTCAGCAGGCACATAGCCCTTGCCCGTATTGACAGTGAATTCCATGCGGATTTCAGCGCCCTCATCGAGGGTGCAGATGACGTGATCCGGATTAAGGATTTCAACATCACCAACCGTCTGGATATCACCAGCCGTTACGACGCCTGGTCCTTCCTTGCGGACAACCATGCGCTTAGGTCCATCGCCTTCCATACGGATAGCGATTTCTTTAACATTCAGTACGATATCGGTTACGTCTTCACGCACGCCGTTGATCGACGAGAATTCATGCAGAACGCCGTCAATCTGAACAGCAGTCACCGCAGCACCGCGTAGCGAAGAAAGAAGAACGCGACGCAGCGCGTTACCCAATGTCAGACCGTAACCGCGTTCAAGCGGCTCAGCCACAACAGTGACCTTATTCTTCGAGCCCTGGGTAAGAAAATCAACCTTGTTAGGCTTGATCAGTTCCTGCCAGTTTTTCTGAATCATGTGCTTTCCTTTAATCTAGCTTTGCCACTATCCAATCGTGGCAACAGAGAGCGGAAACCACGAAAGACCTGAACATAAGTTCGGGCCCTTGCGGCGATGGACTGATTAGACGCGACGCTTCTTGCGTGGACGGCAACCATTGTGCGGGATCGGGGTCACATCACGGATCGAAGTGATTGTGAAACCGGCAGCCTGCAGAGCGCGAAGTGCGGATTCACGGCCGGAACCCGGACCGCAAACTTCAACTTCCAGCGAACGCATGCCGTGTTCCTGAGCCTTCTTGGCGCAATCTTCAGCAGCGATCTGAGCAGCAAAAGGAGTCGACTTACGCGAACCCTTGAAGCCCTGTGCACCAGCTGAAGACCAGGCAATTGCATTGCCCTGTGCGTCAGTGATAGTGATCAGTGTGTTGTTGAACGACGAATTAACGTGAGCAACACCCGAGGAAATATTTTTACGTTCGCGACGACGAACGCGACCGGCATCTTTAGCCATAACTAGTCCTTCCAATTGATCTCGACACCGCCGTAATACCAGCGGCTCCACCGACATATCCAGCCATCAGGCAAGACATATCTGGATCTGTTTATTGGCACCTCTCGGAGCCAAATTTTTAAGACGCCCCGTAAACGGAGCATAATCTGCGCGTGTCTCTGACCCGCTCCATAAAAGTGAGGCAGAGACGAGCAAATACCGGAGCCGTTTTATAAAACAGCTCCGGTACCAGCAAATTACTTCTTCTTACCGGCGATTGCCTTTGCAGGACCCTTACGGGTACGAGCATTGGTGTGGGTACGCTGACCGCGAACCGGCAGGGAGCGACGATGACGCAGACCGCGGTAGCAGCCCAGATCCATCAGACGCTTGATATTCATCGAAACTTCACGACGCAGATCACCTTCAACGCGGTAATCACGGTCAATGGTTTCACGGATCTGCAGAACTTCAGCATCTGTCAGCTGGTTTACACGGCGATCAAGCGCAATGCCGACCTTTTCCATGATTTCAGCAGCAAATTTAGGACCGATGCCGTGAATATACTGAAGTGCAATGATCGCACGCTTATTCGTTGGAATGTTTACGCCAGCAATACGTGCCATGCGCTTTCTCCTGTATGAACCGCAAGATAACAGCCGCATCGGCATGTTTTATAATCATACGGTAGTTTAAAATATTACAGCACCGGAAAGCCGGTTCACGCTGTAATGAGCTCTACCGAACGCTATCCGCAAGTTGTTCTCGCAAAAATCTGCGAGTTAACGGCTAATAACACGTCCGAAATCCAAGAGATCCACCGGATTTTCAACAAAGCCGGATCTGTTCTCTATGCCTGCACCGAACCACCGGATACAGACAGCATAAAAATGAACGAAACCGGAAAACCGGTTGCGCCCATCTGAATTAAGCGAATTGTCGCTGTCTTTGACGGAATCGTGAGGAAAAGTCAACCTCTAAGAGAGAACAGGCGTAAATGCTTATCATTTCGTTAAAACTAAATTGCAAACACCTGCTTCTAAAAGTCAAAGCGCCGACCCGATATTATCAGATCAGCGCTTTGGATTTTCAAAAAGACCGGATCCGACGATCAGGCAGGAAGCAGAAGCTTTTCAATCTCTGCTGTAACATCAGCCATAGCGGCCATGCCATCTACCAGCTTCAGTTCACCGGTACCTGCATAATAATCAGACAGAGGTGCGGTTTTCTCACGATACTCAACCAGACGCTTGCGGAAAGCCTCAGGATTATCATCTGAACGGACAGTACCACCTGCAGCAATGGTTTCCGCAACGCGGTTTTCCATACGCTTGATCAGAGCAGTCTCATCGACCTTCAGTTCAATCACTGCATCCAGTTCAGCATGCTTTTCTTTCAGCATACCTGTCAGCGCCTGCGCCTGAGGCACTGTACGCGGATAACCGTCAAGGATAAATCCGCCTGCACAGTCCGGCTGATCGATGCGATCCGAAACAATCGCATTCACGATCTCGTCCGAAACCAACTGACCTGCATCCATAACTGCTTTGGCACGTTTACCGACTTCAGTCTGTGCGGCAACTGCCGCACGGAGCATGTCACCGGTTGAGAGCTGGGGAATGGCATATTTTTCTGTAAGAATTTTTGCCTGAGTTCCCTTGCCTGCACCCGGAGGTCCTAAAAGTATGAGTCTCATCTCGCCCGTCTTCCCCCACGAAGTTTGGATTTTTTAATCAGCCCCTCATATTGATGAGCAATGAGATGACCCTGAATCTGAGCAACTGTATCAAGTGTTACGTTGACAACAATAAGCAGGGACGTACCACCGAGATAGAAAGGTACACCGGCCGCTGAAATCAGGAACTCAGGTACAAGACAGACAATCACGATATAGATAGCGCCAACCACTGTAATGCGGGTCAGAACATAATCAATATATTCAGCAGTGCGTTCACCCGGACGGATACCCGGAATAAAGCCCGAATGTTTCTTCAGCTGGTCAGCAGTGTCCTTAGGATTAAAGACAATCGCTGTGTAGAAGAAGCAGAAGAATGCCATCAGCGCCGCATAGAGGAACATATAGATCGGCTGACCGTGACCAAGAGCGGCCAGCAGCGTGCTTCCCCAGGCAGGCATATTTTCTGTATTTGCGAAACCGGCAACAGTTGCAGGCAGCAAGAGCAGCGAAGATGCAAAGATCGGAGGAATAACACCGGCAGTATTCAGCTTCAGCGGCAGATGCGAAGTTTCGCCCTGCGCCATACGGTTACCCACCTGACGCTTCGGATACTGGATCAGCAGACGACGCTGTGCGCGTTCAACAAACACGATCACTGCGATCAGCGCAATTGCGAGAACAATCACACCAAGGATCAGCGCTGTTGACAAAGCACCTGTACGGCCGAGTTCGAGCGTACCGGAGATAGCCTGCGGAAGGTTTGCAACAATACCTGCGAAAATGATCAGGGAAATACCGTTACCGATACCACGCGCAGTGATCTGTTCGCCGAGCCACATCAGGAACATTGTACCGCCGACAAGCGTAATCACCGAAGTGATACGGAAGAACAGTCCCGGCTCAGACACAATACCGCTGCCGGATTCAAGCCCCACAGATATTGCATAGGCCTGCACAAGCGCCAGAAGCACCGTACCGTAACGTGTATACTGATTGATAACTTTACGTCCGGCTTCGCCCTCTTTCTTCAGCGCTTCAAGAGAAGGCACCACAGAGGTCATAAGCTGTACGATAATCGATGCCGAAATATACGGCATAATCCCGAGCGCAAAAATCGCCATACGGGCAACAGCACCGCCGGCGAACATATTGAACAGCCCCAGCACACCCTGGCTGTGCTGCTGGAACGACTGGGCCAGCGCGTCAGGATTAATGCCCGGCAAAGGAATATAGGTACCAAAACGATACACAAGCAGAGCCCCGAGCGTAAACCAGATACGCTTCTTGAGCTCAGTCGCCTTCGAGAAGGCTGAAAAATTCAAATTGGATGCAAGCTGTTCAGCAGCCGATGCCATGAGATTACTCCGGTCTGTCGTACGTCAGAATCTGACGCCCCTCCCCAGATATGCCCATAGACAACAAGGCGCAAGTAGGCACATGCAATCAATAGGCATAAAGTTGAAAACGGCGGCACTAAGGCCGCCGTCTTGAAGGTATTTCTGAGGCCTTATTCGGCAGAAGCAGCTTCAGGTAATTTTACCGAACCGCCTGCTTTTTCGATCTTTTCGATCGCAACCTTAGAAGCACCGGCAGCTTCAATCACCAGCTTAGCTGTGATTTCGCCATCGGAAACAACGCGGAAACCATCCAGAGCGCGACGGATGATACCAGCAGCGATCAGGGCTTCAGAGGTAACGGATGCTTTTGCATCCAGCTTACCGGCATCCACAGCTTCCTGAATGCGACCAACCGACACAACATTGAACTTCTTAGCGAAGATGTTGGTGAAACCGCGCTTTGGCAAGCGACGGTAGATTGGCATCTGGCCGCCTTCAAAACCATTGATGGACACGCCTGAACGGGACTTCTGACCCTTCACACCGCGACCACCGGTCTTGCCGGAGCCGGAACCGATACCACGGCCAACGCGTTTACGGGCCTTGGTTGCACCTGGGTTTTCACGCAGATCATTAAGTTTCATGATAATTCTCCTGCGCTTGATTAAGCTTCGTCCACAACGCGGACGAGGTGCGCAACCTTGGCAATCATACCACGAACGGAAGGTGTATCTTCCAGTGTGCTGCGGCGGCGCATTTTGTTAAGACCGAGACCAACGAGCGTAGCGCGCTGTTCTTTCGGACGACGAATTGGGCTACCAATCTGTTCAACGGTAACCGTTTTGCCTTTAGTCGAAGACATAACTTTGTTCCTTAAGTCCTTGTGGGGCTAACGCCCCTCACCCAATGGTTATTCTTCACCGGCAACTACGTCGTGACGACGAGCCTGCAGTGTGGAATACTTAATACCGCGCTGTGCAGCGATATCTTTCGGGTGCATCTGATGCTTCAGCGCATCAAAAGTTGCACGCACCATGTTGTATGGATTGGATGAGCCAAGCGACTTGGCTACAACGTCCTGAACGCCGAGGGTTTCGAAAACCGCACGCATTGGACCACCAGCGATGATACCTTTACCGGCAGGTGCCGAGCGAAGAAGAACCTTGCCGGCGCCATGACGACCCTGCACATCGTGGTGCAGTGTACGGCCTGAGCGCAGCGGAACAAAAATCATATCGCGCTTGGCAGCTTCAGTTGCCTTACGGATTGCTTCAGGCACTTCGCGAGCCTTACCATGACCAAAGCCTACACGGCCCTTCTGATCACCAACAACGACCAGAGCAGCAAAACCGAAACGACGGCCGCCTTTAACAACTTTGGCAACGCGGTTGATGTGTACCAGCTTATCGACGAATTCGCTGTCACGCTCTTCGCGGGCGCGATCTTCGCGATTACGTTCTTTCTGTGCCATTTCCTAATTCCTTTTTCTTTTCCGGAAGCACAAGTGAAACATTAACAAGCTATTAAACCCGAAAATGCACAAATTGACACCCGCAGTTCAGCTCTCTGATAAATCAGAAACCAAACCGGAAGTGTCATTACATCAGACCAGAACCGTAAACGGTTATGAAAATATGATGCGTAGTCAGCTTACAGCAATAAAAAGTGAGTCACTTAAGCCTCACGGCGCTGTAATACAGAAAAAATGTCGTCAAATGCAAGCACCTGACGACATTTTTTAATTTTATTAGAAGCTGAGACCAGCTTCGCGTGCTGCGTCTGCAAGAGCTTTCACACGGCCGTGGAAAATATATGCACCACGATCGAAGACAACTTCTGCTACACCGGCTTTAGCGGCGCGTTCTGCAACCAGCTTGCCAACTGCAGCGGCAGCTGCACTGTCTGCACCAGTCTTCAGGGACTTTTTAAGGTCACCGTCAAGGGTGGAAGCAGCAGCAACAGTGTGACCACGTACATCATCGATAATCTGTGCATAGATATTCTTAGATGTACGATGTACGCTCAAGCGCAGGCGGCCATTCGAAACAGCTTTGAGCTGACGACGAACGCGTGCAGCACGGCGCTGAATAGTTTGTTTAGGCGATGCCATAACACGTGTTCCTTATTTCTTCTTACCGGCCTTGCGGACGATAACTTCACCGGCATACTTAACGCCTTTACCTTTATAAGGTTCTGGCGAACGGTATTCGCGGATCTCGGCAGCAACCTGCCCGACAACCTGCTTGTCAATACCGGAGACAACGATTTCCGTTGGCTTAGGTGTTGCAACAGTGATGCCAGCTGGAACATCGTATACAACTTCATGGCTGAAACCCAGCGAAAGCTGAAGGTTTTTGCCCTGCATAGCAGCACGATAACCAACGCCGGAGATTTCAAGTTTCTTTTCGAAACCGTCTTTAACACCGACGAAGATGTTGCTGATCATGGTACGGGCCATGCCCCACTTAGCGCGGGCGTCTTTCGACTGGGACAGAGGAGTAACGCTTACTGCGCCCTCTTCCATCTTCACGCTTACTTCATCACTTACGACGAACTTCAGTTCGCCTTTCGTGCCTTTGGCAGTAACAGTCTGACCATCAACGCTGGCGGTCACGCCTGCCGGAACCGGCACGGGTTTTTTACCGATACGAGACATTGTTAACCCTGTCCGTTTCTATGTTCACCACTCAGCCACATCAGAAGATGCGGCAGAGCAGCTCACCACCAACGTTTTGCTCACGAGCCTGATGATCAGCCATTACACCCTTAGGGGTGGAAAGAATGCTGATACCAAGGCCGTTAGCGACCTGAGGAATCGACTTTACTGAAACGTAAACGCGACGGCCCGGC
Source organism: Pseudochrobactrum sp. XF203 (assembly GCF_020341615.1). Taxonomy (NCBI): domain Bacteria; kingdom Pseudomonadati; phylum Pseudomonadota; class Alphaproteobacteria; order Hyphomicrobiales; family Brucellaceae; genus Pseudochrobactrum; species Pseudochrobactrum sp. XF203. The sequence continues at coordinate 2,003,257 of NZ_CP084392.1, forward strand.
TTGGAAACGCGGGTCAGTTCACGGATTACTGGCATACCTTCGTAATATTTCAGTTCGATTTCGATTTCGGATTTACCGTTGTCAAAATCAGTCTGTGTATATCCGCGGATATAGCCTTCAGCCTGCAACACGTCCAATACGCGTGCACGCAGCTTGGAAGCCGGGGTTGTAAGCTTGGTCTTTTTACGACCGATAGCATTACGGATGCGGGTCAGCATATCGCCGATAGGATCTGACATAGTCATATTATAACTCTCCTTACCAGCTCGATTTCACGATGCCTGGCACCTGGCCGAGCGAACCCAGCTGGCGCAACGCAATACGCGACATCTTAAGCTTGCGGTAGAAACCGCGTGGACGTCCGGACACTTCGCAACGGTTGCGAATGCGAACCTTGGAGGAGTTACGTGGCATCTCAGCCAGCTGAATGGTAGCGCGGAAGCGCTCATCCAGAGGCAGGGACTGATCCATAACAATTGCCTTCAAACGTGCACGCTTTTCAGCATGACGCTTAACCAACTTTTCGCGGCGCTTGTTTTTTTCGACTGCGCTAGTCTTGGCCATTTTTGATTACCTCGCTACGCTTGCCGTTACTGGCGGAACGGGAAGTTGAAGGCGCGCAGAAGAGCGCGGGCTTCATCATCCGTTGGTGCAGTCGTGCAAACGATGATGTCCATGCCCCAGATCTGATCAACTTTATCGTAGTTGATTTCTGGAAACACGATGTGTTCCTTGATACCCATGGCGAAGTTGCCACGACCGTCAAAGCTTTTAGGATTCAGACCGCGGAAGTCGCGAACGCGTGGAAGCGCGATCGTGATCAGACGATCCAAAAATTCGTACATACGCTCACCACGCAGGGTGACTTTCGTACCGATCGGCATATCTTCACGGAGTTTGAAGGTAGCGATCGAGTTGCGTGCACGGGTGACAACGGCTTTCTGACCGGCGATCTGAGACAGATCTTCGGCAGCACGCGCAGGCTTTTTGGAGTCTGCAGTGGCTTCGCCAACACCCATATTGATTACAACTTTCGAAACGCGTGGAATCTGCATTTCGTTGCTGTATTTGAACTCTTCAAGCATAGCTTTACGGATTGTATCCTTATAAAGCGTCTTGAAGCGTGGTTCACTCTTTGCTTCAGCCATCGATCGACTCTCCGGAACGTTTTGCTACGCGTACCTTCTTGCCGTCTTTCTCGACGAAACCAACGCGGGTTGGTTTACCGTCTTTAGGATCAGCAATCGCCAGGTTTGACAGATGGATTGCGGCTTCTTTCGAAATAATGCCGGCTTCCTGAGTCTGTGTCTGACGCTGGTGGCGCTTAACAATATTGATACCGCTTACGAAAGCCTGATCTTCTTTCGGCAAGACCTTGATCACTTCACCGGTACGGCCCTTGTCCTTACCGGCAAGCACAACAACGCGGTCGCCTTTGCGAATCTTTTGCATCGTCGAACTTCCCTTACAGAACTTCTGGAGCCAGCGAGATGATCTTCATGTGGCTCTTAGCGCGAAGTTCACGCGGAACCGGTCCGAAGATACGAGTGCCGATAGGCTCTTTCTTGTTGTCAATCAAAACAGCAGCATTGTTATCAAAACGGATAACGCTACCATCTGGGCGACGAATGTCTTTAGCTGTGCGAACCACAACCGCTTTCATTACGTCACCTTTTTTAACGCGGCCACGAGGAATCGCTTCCTTGATGGACACCACAATGATGTCACCAACGGAAGCGTATTTCCGTTTCGAGCCGCCCAGCACCTTGATGCACATGACACGACGTGCGCCGGAGTTATCCGCCACGTCGAGGTTTGTTTGCATCTGAATCATGACTGGCCGCCTTCTTATCTCTCAGCTGGTTAAGGGCTCCTGCCCTACCTAAGCTGCGTGTTTAATGTTAGCCCGTTGCTTAGTTCGCGAGAACTACCCAACGTTTGTCTTTCGAAATTGGAGCAGATTCCTGAATGGAAACCTGATCACCAACCTTGAACTGGTTGTTTTCGTCATGCGCTTTGTACTTCTTCGATTGACGAATAATCTTCTGAAGCAGTGGATGCGCGAAACGGCGCTCCACTTTAACAACGACAGTTTTGTCGTTCTTGTCGCTGACGACAACGCCCTGCAGAATGCGTTTAGGCATTATTTAAATTCCTTATGCCTTGCTTTCGGCCGCCTTCTGGCGGGCAATAGTCTTAATACGTGCGATGTCGCGGCGAACCTGCTTCACACGTGCGGTTTTTTCTAACTGACCAGTGGCTTTCTGAAAGCGCAGGTTAAACTGCTCTTTCTTCAATCCACCCAACTGTTCAGTCAGCTGGTCGAGGCTTTTCGCCCGGATGTCTGCGGCTTTCATAGCTGTCTCTCTTATTCAGCGATGCGTTGAATAAAACGCGTCTTGATCGGCAGCTTCGCAGCTCCGAGTCGGAGAGCTTCACGTGCCACATCTTCAGGTACGCCGTCAAGCTCAAACATAACACGACCTGGTGCTACGCGGCATGCCCAGTAATCAACTGAACCCTTACCTTTACCCATACGGACTTCGGTAGGCTTGGAAGTTACTGGCAGATCCGGGAAGATCCGGATCCATACACGACCGGCACGTTTCATGTGACGGGTAATAGCGCGGCGAGCGGCTTCGATCTGACGTGCGGTAACGCGTTCAGGCTCGACTGCCTTCAGACCGAAAGCACCGAAGTTCAGATCCGTACCGCCCTTGGATTCACCGTGAATACGGCCCTTGAACTGCTTACGGAACTTTGTGCGCTTAGGCTGCAACATTGTTCTCTACTCCAATATTCTAACCGAAAACGCTTAAAATTAAGCGTTTTCGCGGCGGCGGTTCGACTGCGGACCCTGAGCGTCGGCTTCAATCGCACGACGTTCGGAAGCCATTGGGTCATGCTCAAGGATTTCGCCTTTGAATACCCAAACTTTCACGCCGCAGATACCGTAAGCGGTCTGTGCTTCAGCTGTACCGTAGTCAATATCAGCGCGCAGAGTGTGAAGAGGAACGCGACCTTCACGGTACCATTCCATACGAGCAATTTCTGCACCGCCAAGACGACCCGAACAATTAATACGGATGCCTTCTGCGCCGAGACGCATTGCGGACTGAACAGCACGCTTCATAGCGCGACGGAATGCCACACGGCGTTCCAGCTGCTGAGTGATCGACTGAGCAATCAGGGTAGCGTCAACTTCTGGCTTGCGAACTTCAACAATGTTGAGAACCGCATCAGAGTTGGTCATATCGGAAAGCTTCTTACGGAGCTTTTCGATATCTGCACCCTTCTTACCGATAATGATGCCCGGACGAGCCGAGTGAATGGTCACACGGCACTTCTTGTGCGGACGTTCAATCACGATTTTGGAGATCGCAGCCTGCTTGAGTTCTTCAGTCAGGTATTTGCGGATCTTCAGATCTTCATGAAGGAGCTTACCGTATTCGCCGGTATTCGCGTACCAACGCGAATCCCAGGTACGGTTAATGCCCAGACGAAGACCGATCGGATTAATCTTCTGGCCCATTATGCGGCCTCCCCTTTTTCGGCGACTTCGCGGACAACGATGGTCAGGTGAGAGAACGGACGTTCAATCCGGCTCGCCTTACCACGGCCACGCACATGAAAGCGCTTCATGACGATCGACTTGCCAACAGAAGCTTCCGCGACGATCAAAGCATCAACATCGAGGTCGTGATTGTTTTCTGCGTTGGCGATTGCCGATTCAAGCGTCTTCTTAACTGTCTCTGCAATGCGCTTGCGCGAGAATGACAGATCAGCAAGTGCCGCGTTGACTTTCTTGCCGCGGATCAGAGCCGCGACAAGGTTAAGTTTCTGCGGGCTAACGCGAATCGTGCGGGCGACGGCTTTCGCCTCGTTATCCTTAAGCTGGCGCGGAGCCTTGGCCTTGCCCATACTTACTTCCTCTTCGCTTTCTTGTCCGCACCGTGACCGTAATAGGTACGGGTTGGAGCGAATTCACCGAACTTGTGTCCGACCATTTCTTCGGAGATGGACACAGGAATGTGTTTATTACCGTTGTATACACCAAAGGTCAGGCCAACAAACTGCGGCAGGATCGTGGAGCGACGGCTCCAGATCTTGATGACCTCATTACGACCGCCGGAGCGTACCTTCTCAGCCTTCTTGAGAAGATAGCCGTCAATAAACGGTCCTTTCCAAACTGAACGAGCCACTTTAGACTACCTCTCTTATTTCTTACGCTGATGACGCGAACGCATGATGAATTTGTCCGTCGCCTTGTTCGAGCGTGTCTTCTTGCCCTTCGTAGGTTTGCCCCACGGAGTAACAGGATGACGACCACCCGAAGTACGACCTTCACCACCACCGTGTGGGTGATCAACCGGGTTCATGGCAACGCCGCGTACGTGTGGACGCTTACCGCGCCATACGGAACGACCGGCTTTACCGTCGTTGGTGTTGCCGTGATCCGGATTGGATACAGCGCCAACAGTTGCGAGACAACCGGAATGTACCAGACGCTGTTCACCGGAGTTCAGGCGAAGGATCGCCATGCCCTGGTCACGGCCAACGAGCTGTGCATAGGTACCGGCCGAGCGAGCGATCTGACCGCCCTTGCCTGGCTTCATTTCCACGTTGTGGATGATGGTACCAACCGGCATCGCACCGAGTGGCATCGCGTTACCTGGCTTAACGTCAACCTGTGCGCCGGAGATAACCTTGTCGCCGACAGCAAGACGCTGTGGTGCCAGGATGTAGCTCAGCTCACCGTCTTCGTAGCGGATCAGCGCGATGAATGCGGTACGGTTTGGATCGTATTCCAGACGCTCAACAGTAGCGGACACATCGTGTTTCGTACGCTTGAAATCAATAAAGCGATACGTACGCTTGTGACCACCGCCCTGATAGCGAACAGTGATACGACCGGTGTTGTTACGACCGCCCTTTTTAGTCAAACCTTCGGTCAATGCTTTGACCGGCTTGCCTTTGAAGAGCTCCGAACGATCCACGATGACCAGCTGACGCTGGCCAGGAGTGATCGGGTTAAAGTGCTTGAGTGCCATTGTCTTTACTCCACGGCCTCTCAGAGACCAGTCGAAACGTCGATGCTCTGGCCTTCAGCCAAAGTTACGATCGCTTTCTTGACATCGCTCTGGCGCCCAACAATACCGCGGAAACGCTTCACTTTGCCTTTACGCACAGTGGTGTTCACAGCTGTAACTTTCACGCCGAAAAGCGCTTCTACTGCAGCTTTGATCTCTGGTTTCGTGGCCTTGCGGGCTACGTTAAAGACGATCTGGTTAAATTCGGAAACCATGGTCGACTTTTCGGTAATGACCGGGCTAACGATCACATCATAGTGACGAAGATCTGTCATTTGAAACGCTCCTCGAGGGCTTCGACAGCTGCCTTGGAAAGGACGAGCTTGCCACGGCGAAGAATGTCGTAAACGTTGATGCCCTGTACCGGCAGCACATCAATATTCGGGATATTGGATGCAGCCAGCTTGAAGTTGGCGTCGATTTCCGAACCACCGATCAGCAGTGCGTTTTCCAGACCCAGATTAGCAAACTGGCTTACCAGCAGCTTGGTCTTGGCTTCTGCAGCTGCCAGATCATCAATGATGATCAGATCAGAGGCTTTAACCTTAGCCGAAAGGGCGTGACGCAGAGCCAGAGCACGAACCTTCTTAGGAAGATCATGTGCATGGCTGCGGGTTACAGGGCCATGAGCCTTACCACCGCCACGGAACTGTGGTGCACGAGCGGAATGGTGACGGGCGCGGCCGGTACCCTTCTGCTTGTACATTTTTGCACCGGTACGTGCAACTTCACCACGGGTCAGAGTCTGGTGGGTACCCTGCTGACGGCGAGCGAGCTGCCAAAGGACAACGCGCTGAAGGATGTCATCGCGCGGCTCAAGACCGAAGATTTCTTCGGACAGCTGCACTTTACCGGCATCCTTGCCTTCAAGTGTTGTAATTGTGAGATCCATTATTCGGCTCCCTCAGTCGCTGCAGGTTCTGCAACCGCAGCAGCTTCACCTTTAGCTTGGCGCAGGCCAGCTGGCTTAGGAGCATTTTCTGGCAGCGATACTTTTACAGCATCACGAACATAGATCCATGCACCCTTGGAACCAGGAACAGCACCGCGAACAAGGATCAGGCCGCGATCGAGGTCGGTAGAAACGACTTCAATATTCTGCGTGGTTACACGGGTCTGACCCATGTGACCGGCCATTTTCTTGCCTTTAAATACTTTACCTGGATCCTGACGCTGACCGGTCGAACCATGGGCACGGTGGGATACCGAGTTACCATGAGTTGCGCGGCCGCCGCCGAAGTTGTGACGCTTCATAACACCGGCAAAACCTTTACCGATTGTTGTACCTGTAACGTCAACTTTCTGACCGGCTACAAAATGCTCAGCAGTGATTTCTGCGCCTACATCCAGAAGATTGTCTTCTGAAACGCGGAATTCAGCTACTTTCGCTTTCGGTTCAACTTCAGCCTTCGCGAAGTGACCGCGCAGAGCCTTGGTCGTGTTCTTCACCTTGGCCAATCCTACGCCAAGCTGTACGGCTGTGTAGCCGTTTTTTTCTACTGTGCGCTGAGCTACAACGTGGCAGTTCTCCATGCGGAGTACTGTCACCGGTACATGCTCGCCAGCGTCTGTATAAACGCGGGTCATGCCCAGCTTTTGTGCAATAACACCTGAACGCATCGGTTCGTTCCTTCCGTCCTCAAGCCTTACAGCTTGATCTCGACATCAACACCAGCCGACAGATCCAGCTTCATCAGCGCATCTACAGTCTGTGGGGTTGGGTCAACGATATCGAGAAGACGCTTATGAGTGCGCATCTCGAACTGCTCGCGGCTCTTCTTATCGATGTGCGGCGACCGGTTAACTGTGAACTTTTCGATCCGTGTTGGCAGAGGGATCGGTCCGCGCACATTGGCACCGGTACGCTTGGCAGTCGACACGATTTCGCGGGTCGAAGCGTCAAGGATCCGATGGTCAAACGCCTTAAGGCGAATGCGGATATTTTGACCGTTCATTTGATTTGTTCCTTATTACGCGGGACGTTTGGCTTTGAAGATGATTTTAAACCACCAAACCAAACGCCCTGCACAAATCTATTATTCGATGATCGAAGCGACGATACCTGCACCAACGGTGCGGCCACCTTCACGGATCGCGAAACGGAGTTTTTCTTCCATAGCGATTGGCACGATCAGCGCAACATCAACAGTTACGTTGTCGCCCGGCATAACCATTTCCACGCCTTCTGGCAAGGTCACAATACCGGTTACGTCAGTTGTACGGAAGTAGAACTGCGGACGGTAGTTTGTGAAGAATGGTGTATGACGGCCACCTTCGTCTTTGGTCAGAATATAAGCTTCTGCCTTGAACTTGGTGTGTGGCTTAACCGAACCTGGCTTGCAGAGAACCTGACCACGTTCAACGTCATCACGACCTACACCGCGAACCAGTGCACCGATGTTGTCGCCGGCCTGGCCCTGATCGAGCAGCTTGCGGAACATTTCAACGCCGGTAACAGTTGTCTTGCCGGTAGCTTTGATACCAACGATTTCAACTTCTTCACCAACTTTAACGATACCGCGTTCTACACGACCGGTAACAACTGTACCACGGCCGGAGATCGAGAATACGTCTTCGATTGGCATCAGGAACGGCTGGTCAACAGGACGTTCCGGAGTTGGAATGTAAGCATCAACAGCGGCCATCAGTTCACGAACTGCATCTTCACCGATTGTCTTGTTGCTGTCTTCCAGAGCTGCCAGAGCCGAACCCTTAACAACTGGAATATCATCGCCCGGGAAGTCGTATTTCGACAGAAGTTCACGAACTTCCATTTCTACGAGTTCGAGCAGCTCAGCATCATCAACCTGATCAACTTTGTTCAGGAACACAACGATCGCAGGCACACCAACCTGACGAGCGAGCAGAATGTGCTCACGGGTCTGTGGCATCGGGCCGTCAGCAGCATTAACAACCAGGATCGCGCCGTCCATCTGCGCAGCACCGGTGATCATGTTCTTAACATAGTCAGCGTGGCCTGGGCAGTCTACGTGTGCGTAGTGGCGGTTTTCTGTTTCATATTCAACGTGCGAGGTCGAAATGGTGATACCGCGGGCTTTTTCTTCCGGTGCGTTATCGATCTGGTCGTAAGCGCGGAAGTCACCAAAGAATTTGGTGATTGCAGCTGTCAACGAGGTCTTACCATGGTCAACGTGACCGATTGTGCCGATGTTGACGTGTGGTTTAGTACGTTCAAATTTGCTCTTTGCCATCTGAGCTCTCCATAAATTTAGCCTGCTCAGGCATTCTTATTTTAACGAGCGTAAGCCAAAAGGCTTACGCAAACTTCTTCTGGATTTCTGCGGCTACTGCTGCAGGAACCGGCTCATAATGGTCGAACTGCATGGTGTACTGGGCGCGGCCCTGTGACATCGAGCGCAGGTTGTTCACGTAACCAAACATGCTGGCCAGCGGAACATTTACGTTAACTACAGTAGCAATACCACGGGCTTCAGTACCGGAAATCTGACCACGACGGGAATTCAGATCGCCAATAACGTCACCAACATAATCCTCAGGAGTCACGACTTCGACCTTCATGATCGGTTCGAGCAACTGAGCGCCGGCTTTCTGTGCACCTTCACGGAATGCTGCACGGGCAGCGATTTCGAAGGCCAGAACAGACGAGTCAACATCGTGGTATGCACCATCGATAAGGGTCGCCTTAACACCGAGCATCGGGAAGCCTGCCAGAGGACCTGCACCCATAACGCTTTCGATACCCTTCTGAACGCCCGGGATGTATTCCTTAGGAACAGCACCACCAACGATCTTGGAATCGAAGATGAAGTCATCGCCTTCATGCGGCTCAAATACGATCTTAACACGAGCGAACTGACCGGAACCACCGGACTGTTTCTTATGTGTATAGTCGATTTCAGCTTTACGGGTGATGCTTTCACGATAGGCAACCTGCGGCTGACCAATGTTAGCTTCAACCTTGAACTCACGACGCATACGGTCAACCAGAATGTCGAGGTGAAGTTCACCCATACCGGCAATAATGGTCTGACCGGATTCTTCGTCCGACTTAACGCGGAATGAAGGATCTTCAGCAGCCAGACGGTTCAGGGCGATACCCATCTTTTCCTGGTCAGCTTTGGTCTTTGGTTCAATCGCGATTTCGATAACCGGATCAGGGAATTCCATACGTTCCAGAATAACAGGCTTCAGCGGATCGCAGAGCGTGTCACCGGTTGTGGTTTCCTTGAGGCCAGCCAGAGCAACGATGTCACCGGCAAATGCTTCTTCGATATCTTCACGGGAGTTCGAGTGCATCTGCAGCATACGGCCGATACGTTCGCGCTTGCCCTTAACAGTGTTTTCGAGAGAAACACCCTTGGTCAGCTTACCCGAGTAAATACGTGCGAAGGTCAGAGAGCCAACGAACGGATCGTTCATGATCTTGAATGCGAGCAGAGAAAGCGGAGCTTCGTCTGAAGATTCACGGGTTGTTTCTGTTTCAGTCTTTACGTCGATACCTTTAATCGCAGGCACTTCGTTAGGAGCTGGCAGATAATCAACAACTGCATCCAGAACAGGCTGAATGCCCTTGTTCTTGAACGCGGTGCTGCAAAGTACCGGATGGAACTGAACAGCAATTGTACCCTTACGGATCAGTGCACGCAGCTCATCATTGGTTGGCAGAGTGCCTTCCAGATAAGCTTCCATTGCAGCTTCATCGATTTCAACAGCAGTTTCGATCAGCTTTTCGCGATATTCTTCTGCTTTTGCCTGAAGGTCAGCAGGAATTTCACCAACCTGCGTCGGAGCGCCGATTGAGCCATCCCATGTCAGGGCCTTCATCTCAACGAGATCGATCACACCGCCAAATTCGTTTTCAGCACCGATTGGCAGCTGAATAACGAGAGCAGTCGCACCCAGACGGGTTTTGATCATTTCTACGCAGCGATAGAAATCCGCACCGATCTTGTCCATTTTATTGACAAGAACCATACGTGGTACGTGGTATTTCTCAGCCTGACGCCATACGGTTTCAGTCTGCGGCTCTACACCGGCGTTAGCATCGAGAAGTGCGATCGCACCATCGAGAACGCGCAGGGAACGCTCAACTTCAATCGTGAAGTCAACGTGACCAGGAGTATCGATGATGTTGAAGCGACGCTTCTTGCCATCACGGCCTTCCCAGAATGTGGTGGTCGCAGCAGAAGTAATCGTGATACCACGTTCCTGCTCCTGCTCCATCCAGTCCATTGTGGAGGCGCCGTCGTGCGTTTCACCGATTTTATGGTTCTTACCTGTGTAGAACAGGATACGCTCAGTCGTTGTCGTTTTACCGGCATCGATGTGCGCCATAATACCGAAATTACGGTAGTCTTCGATTTTATATTCGCGGGCCATAATATTTGCTCTTTGAATAGAGTTCGACGATTACCAGCGGTAATGCGAGAATGCGCGGTTAGCTTCAGCCATACGGTGCGTATCTTCACGCTTCTTAACAGCCGAACCACGGTTGTTTGCAGCATCAAGCAATTCGCCGGACAGACGATCAATCATCGTTGTTTCGTTGCGGTTGCGAGCGGCATTGATCAGCCAGCGGATTGCCAGCGCCTGACGACGGTCAGGGCGAACATCAACAGGAACCTGATAAGTCGCACCACCAACACGGCGGGAGCGCACTTCCACATGCGGCGCAACATTGTCGAGCGCCTGATGGAACATCACCAGACCATCCTGCTTAGCTTTCGCTTCAACAGAATCCAGAGCACCGTAAACGATGGACTCTGCAACAGATTTCTTACCATGAAGCATGATTGCGTTCATGAATTTGGTCACAACCAGATCACCAAACTTTGGATCCGGATTGATTTCACGCTTTTCAGCACTGTGACGACGGGACATATTTGTCTCTTTAATTACATCGGGCTCAACTCACCTGAGGATCAGGTGGCCGGTATCCCCGGAAAATTATTATTTAGGACGCTTAGCACCATACAGCGAACGACGCTGCTTACGGTTTTTAACACCCTGGGTATCGAGCACACCACGGATGATGTGGTAACGCACACCCGGCAAATCCTTGACGCGGCCGCCGCGGATCATAACTACCGAGTGTTCCTGAAGGTTGTGACCTTCACCCGGAATATAACCAATAACTTCAAAGCCGTTGGTCAGACGAATCTTTGCTACTTTACGCAGCGCCGAGTTCGGCTTTTTCGGGGTTGTTGTATAAACGCGGGTACATACGCCGCGCTTCTGTGGGTTTGCCTGCAGAGCAGGAACCTTATTACGCTTAACCTGCGCCTGGCGAGGTTTGCGGATCAGCTGGTTTACGGTAGGCATTGAACCTTCCTCTACTAAATAAACTCGTATCTTTTGCCCAAATGGGCCGTTTCACCGTTATGCATATGCACAAAATCGGACATTGTGCCAACGCTAGCGCTGGCATGCCCGAACAAAAGCAGAGGAAGTTACCTTCATGCGAACGGCAATTTGCATTTTAGATCGTAAAACGAACCCTGTTTGAGACAAACTCCAGAGTATGTCACTCCGGAACAGCCAGCCTCACATCGGCTCAGATGGTGTGCTGATACGCTTAAAGGCGCGTTTCGTCAAGACCGGCAGCGGAGTTTTCTGATTTATGACAGACAAATCGGAATTTCCCCCCTCAAAAGCGGGTAATTTTGTCTGAAATTGCATCACTTGTTATGCAAATCACATAAAATACCGGCAGAATCCTTATCCGACTGTCCTTTTGGATGATTATCTTTTATGCAGACAGTCTGATTCAGCCGTTTCAGGCCCTGATACAGGGCGAGTTTAACCGGAAATTAAGGAATGCCCCGTGTCAGACACAAATCCCGATTCGAATGAAGTGTTTCTCATTATTGCAGATGCATGGAAGGACGGCGAGAGCGATCCCGTCAATGTCCACATCCTGTTGAAATCGGAACCGGAAGAAGATGTCATTCAGGCAACTTTGGAAATCCTTGCCAATGAAGGTTTTGCTGAAGCCGAAATTACCGAAATCGGTACATTGACCGAGCAGCCGGAAGAAGAACCATATCTGAGCGGTTACAATACCGCCCTCTCCGGTCAGGTTGCGATGATCGAGTTTGACGGTTCCCATGAAGATGATGAAGACGAAGAATAATCGTCCCTCACCTTAACGATAAAAAAGCGTCGCTTCATGCGGCGCTTTTTTTATGAACAGTTTCTCCTGCTCGCATACAAAAAAGGCCACCCGAAGGTGGCCTTTTTCATTTCTTATAAGGTCGGATTATTCCGCTGCATTATTGGTCATGTCGACCAGCATTGCATTTGCAGCATCCGCACCGGAAGTTTTGCGGCGCTCATCGATAATCAAATCATCGCGGGCTGTCGCAATACGACGGATCTGGCTCATCATACCGCCGGTACCGGCAGGGATCAGACGACCAACAATCACGTTTTCCTTCAGACCCTGCAGCGTATCCATCTTACCAGCAACTGCCGCTTCAGTCAGAACGCGGGTTGTTTCCTGGAAGGAAGCAGCCGAGATGAAGGAAGGTGTCTGCAACGATGCCTTCGTAATACCGAGCAGAACCGGCAGACCTTCAGCAGGCTTCTTGCCGTCTTCAACCAGACGATCATTGATTTCGTCAAGTTCAATACGGTCAACATGATCGCCCGGAATATAGGTGCTGTCACCGGATTCCGTGATCTCAACCTTCTGCAGCATCTGACGAACGATCACTTCGATATGCTTATCGTTGATCGTCACACCCTGCAGACGATAGACTTCCTGAATTTCGTTCACGAGGTAAGAAGCAAGTGCTTCCACGCCCTTGATCGCCAGAATGTCATGCGGTGCAGGATTACCGTCGAGAATATAATCACCCTTTTCGATCGCATCGCCATCCTGAAGATGGAAAGGCTTGCCTTTAGGGATCAGATATTCAACCGGCTCCAGATTATGGTCATTCGGTTCAATAATGATGCGGCGCTTGTTCTTGTAATCGCGGCCGAAACGGATTGTACCATCAACTTCAGCGATGATCGCATGATCCTTCGGACGACGAGCTTCGAACAGTTCAGCCACACGTGGCAGACCACCGGTAATATCTTTGGTCTTCGCGCTTTCCATAGGCAGACGGGCAATCACGTCACCGACGCGAACCGTTGCACCTGGCTCAACCGAGAGAATGGTCTCAACGGAGAGCTGGAAGCGGGCTTCACCACCCTTCGACAGTTTCGCAACTTTGCCGTTCTTGTCTTTAACAACGAGAGCAGGCTTCAGATCCGAACCACGCGGGGTCGAACGCCAGTCAATAACAACGCGCTTGGTGATACCGGTGGATTCATCGGTGTTTTCAGCAACCGACAGACCGTCAACCATATCTTCGAACTCAATCACACCTTCAACTTCGGTGATGATCGGACGGGTATACGGATCCCACTCGGCCAGACGCTGACCGCGTTTCACTGCATCACCGTCATCGACGAACAGGCGCGAACCGTAAGTTACACGATGGCTTGCACGTTCCTTGCCGGATGCATCCATGATGAGAACGGCCATGTTACGGCCCATAACCACCAGATGACCGTCGGAATTGCGAACCACATTGCGGTTACGCAGTGCAACAGTACCTTCATAGGAAGCTTCCAGATAGGAGCTGTCCACAACCTGCGCTGTACCACCAAGGTGGAACGTACGCATGGTCAGCTGGGTACCAGGCTCACCGATCGACTGCGCAGCGATAACACCGACAGCTTCACCTTTGTTCACCGGAGTACCGCGTGCAAGGTCACGACCATAGCATTTGCCGCACACGCCGGAGCGGGTGAGACAGGTCAGAGCCGAACGGATACGAACGGTCTGGATACCGGCTTTTTCGATCACTTCCACATGACGTTCTTCGATCATGTCACCGGAAGCAACAATCAGCTCACCCGTAGCCGGATGATTGATGTCGTCCAGAGCAACACGGCCCAGAATACGCATGCCGAGCGAAGCCACGATCTGACCCGCATCAACGATCGGGTTCATTGTCAGACCAACGGTTGCACCGCAATCCGGTTCAGAAATGATCGCATCCTGCGCAACGTCAACGAGACGGCGTGTCAGATAACCGGAGTTAGCGGTTTTCAGAGCCGTATCGGCCAGACCCTTACGCGCACCGTGTGTCGAGTTGAAGTACTCGTTCACGGTCAGACCTTCTTTAAAGTTCGAGATAATCGGTGTTTCGATAATCTCGCCCGAAGGCTTGGCCATCAGACCGCGCATACCGCCGAGCTGACGCATCTGCGAAGGCGAACCACGGGCACCGGAGTGCGACATCATATAGATGGAGTTCATCTGCTTCTGACGACCGGTTTCCGGATCGAATTCAACAGCCTTAATGCGGGCCATCATTTCGTCGGCGATCTTGTCAGTCGCTTTACCCCAGGCATCAACAACCTTGTTGTATTTTTCGCCCTGAGTGATCAGACCGTCATTGTACTGCTGTTCATATTCCTTGGCCAAAGCTTCTGTATCGGCAACGATTTTCGCCTTGGCATCAGGAATGACCATGTCATCCTTACCGAAGGAAATACCGGCACGGCAGGCATGGGCAAAGCCGAGCTGCATCACGCGGTCACAGAAAATCACTGTCTCTTTCTGGCCGCAATGACGGTAAACCAGATCGATCATCTTGGAGATGTTCTTCTTGGTCATTTCCTGATTGCAGATATCGAAAGGAACATTGGCGTTCTTCGGCAACAATTCACCGAGGATCAGACGACCCGGTGTTGTGTCAAAGAGTTTCGATACAGGCTTGCCTTCCGCATCAACAGATTTGAAGCGGCCTTTGATCTTGGTGTGCAGCGTAACGGTCTTGGTTTCCAGCGCATGCTGCAATTCGCCCATATCGGCGAAGACCATGCCCTGACCAGGTTCGTTTTCAGCAACGATCGACAGGTAATAGAGGCCGAGAACCATATCCTGCGACGGCACGATGATCGGAAGACCGTTTGCCGGATGCAGAATATTGTTGGTCGACATCATCAGAACGCGTGCTTCGAGCTGTGCTTCAAGCGACAGCGGCACGTGAACAGCCATCTGGTCACCGTCGAAGTCCGCGTTAAACGCAGTACAGACGAGCGGGTGCAGCTGGATTGCCTTACCTTCGATCAGCGTTGGTTCGAAAGCCTGAATACCAAGACGGTGCAGCGTCGGCGCACGGTTAAGCAGAACCGGATGCTCGCGGATAACCTCATCAAGGATATCCCAAACTTCCGGACGTTCTTTTTCAACCAGCTTCTTCGCCTGTTTAACAGTCGAGGAGAAGCCCTTGGCGTCAAGACGTGCGTAGATAAACGGCTTGAACAGTTCCAGAGCCATTTTCTTCGGCAGACCGCACTGGTGCAGTTTCAGCTCAGGACCGGTCACGATAACCGAACGACCGGAATAGTCGACGCGCTTACCAAGAAGGTTCTGACGGAAACGACCCTGCTTACCTTTCAGCATATCCGAAAGTGACTTCAGCGGACGCTTATTCGCACCGGTAATGGTACGACCGCGACGGCCGTTATCGAACAGCGCGTCAACAGCTTCCTGCAGCATACGCTTTTCGTTACGGATAATGATGCCAGGCGCACGAAGCTCCATCAGGCGCTTCAGACGGTTGTTACGGTTGATCACGCGACGGTAAAGGTCGTTCAGATCGGAAGTCGCAAAGCGACCGCCATCCAACGGCACCAGAGGGCGCAGATCCGGCGGGATCACCGGAACGATCTTCATGATCATCCACTCAGGACGGTTACCGGATTCCATGAAGTTCTCAACGATTTTGAGACGCTTCATCAGCTTCTTGGTCTTCAGTTCCGAAGTGGTTTCGGCCAGATCGGTGCGCAGCTGCACAGCAATCTTTTCGAGTTCCATTGTCGCCAGAAGATCATAGATCGCTTCCGCACCGATCAGCGCTGTGAACTGGTCTTCACCGAATTCATCAACAGCGATCATATATTCTTCTTCCGAAAGCAGCTGGTGCTCTTTCAGGGAAGTCAGGCCTGGTTCTGTTACGATATAGTTTTCGAAATACAGAACGCGTTCGATATCCTTCAGCGTCATATCAAGCAATGTGCCGATACGCGAAGGAAGCGACTTCAGGAACCAGATATGGGCAACAGGAGCAGCCAGTTCGATATGGCCCATGCGCTCACGGCGCACGCGTGACAGCGTTACTTCAACGCCGCACTTCTCACAGATAATGCCCTTGTATTTCATGCGCTTGTACTTACCGCACAGGCACTCATAGTCCTTGATCGGGCCGAAGATACGGGCACAGAACAGACCATCGCGTTCAGGTTTGAACGTACGGTAGTTGATCGTTTCTGGCTTTTTGATCTCGCCGTATGACCAGGACAGAATCTTCTCAGGGCTGGCAATCGAAATCCGGATGGAATCGAATGTCTGCACCGGAGCCTGAGGATTGAAAAGATTCATGACCTCTTGGTTCATGCCGTTCTCCTTAGGGCATCATGCTTCACAAAAGTTGGCCTACTTCGCGACAGCATCATGCGTTTGAATCTATATGCAGAGCAGTATCCGGCACAGGCTTTAGCGCCCAGATACTCTCTGACGGGCAATTGCCCTAATCTGCGCAACGGCCAGACACAGCGCCTGAAACCGTCATTCTTTCAAAACATACTGCCGAATAATGGCAATAATGGCGTGGCGCGGAAAACCGCGTCACGCCTTTGTTTTTACTCTGCTGCGTCAGGCAGCTCTGTCGGCGCTACCAGGTCGCGTGTATCGTCGAGTTCGACATTCAGACCAAGCGAACGCATTTCCTTCACGAGAACGTTAAAGCTCTCCGGAATACCCGCTTCGAATGTATCGTCACCACGAACAATCGCTTCATAAACCTTGGTACGGCCTGCCACGTCATCAGACTTGATGGTGAGCATTTCCTGCAGCGTGTAAGCTGCACCATAGGCTTCAAGCGCCCAGACTTCCATTTCACCGAAGCGCTGACCACCGAACTGCGCCTTACCACCCAGCGGCTGCTGTGTGACGAGCGAGTAAGGTCCGATCGAACGGGCGTGGATCTTATCATCAACCAGGTGGTGCAGTTTGAGCATATAAATATAGCCCATTGTCACCTGACGATCAAAAGGTTCGCCTGTACGGCCGTCATAGAGCGTCGACTGACCGGAAGTTGCCAGACCTGCATCAGCAAGCATCGCATTGATGTCTGCTTCAACAGCACCGTCAAAGACCGGTGTTGCAATCGACACACCACGCTTCACCTGATCTGCAAGCATGAGGACACTGTCGTCATCATAAGAGCGAACCGGTTCGTTACGGTCATTGTCCGGATAGATATGTTCCAGAGTGTCACGCAGCGGCTGGATATTTGCGGTCTCTTTATAGACCTCGATCAGTTGCCCGATCTTCTTACCCATACCGGCACATGCCCAGCCCAGATGTGTTTCCAGAATCTGGCCCACATTCATACGGGACGGCACACCCAGAGGGTTAAGCACGATGTCCGCATGGGTACCATCTTCAAGGAACGGCATATCTTCTACTGGCAGAATGCGGGAAACCACACCCTTGTTACCGTGACGGCCGGCCATCTTGTCGCCTGGCTGGATCTTGCGCTTAACAGCAACAAAGACCTTAACCATCTTCATGACGCCCGGAGCCATTTCGTCGCCGCGCTGAACCTTTTCGACCTTATCCATGAAGCGTGTTTCAAGCAGCTTCTTGGATGCGTCATACTGGTTGCGCAGAGCTTCGAGTTCGCTCTGGCTCTTTTCGTCTTCAACGGCAAACTGCCACCACTGGGAACGCGGATATTCAGTCAGGATATCGCGGTTAACCGCAACGCCCTTCTTGAAGCCCTTAGGACCAGCAGCAGTAATCTTACCTTCCAGCATATCTGCCAGACGACCATAGGTGTTACGGTCAAGGATAGACTGTTCGTCGTCGCGGTCTTTTGCCAGACGTTCGATTTCTTCACGCTCAATCGCCATTGCGCGTTCATCTTTTTCAACGCCGTGGCGGTTGAAAACGCGAACTTCCACAACAGTACCGTATGTTCCCGGAGGCATACGCATTGAGGTGTCACGGACGTCAGAAGCCTTTTCACCAAAGATAGCGCGCAGAAGCTTTTCTTCCGGCGTCATCGGGCTTTCACCCTTTGGTGTGATCTTACCGACGAGAATATCGCCAGGATGAACTTCGGCACCGATGTAAACAATACCGGCTTCGTCGAGGTTCTTCAGTGCTTCTTCCGAAACGTTCGGAATATCACGTGTGATTTCCTCAGGTCCGAGCTTGGTATCACGGGCAGCAACTTCGAATTCTTCGATATGGATCGAAGTGAACACGTCATCCGAAACAATCTTTTCAGAAAGCAGGATGGAGTCTTCGTAGTTGTAGCCGTTCCAAGGCATGAACGCGACGAGCACGTTACGGCCAAGCGCCAGATCACCCAGATCGGTCGACGGACCATCAGCAATGATGTCGCCCTTCCCTACACGGTCACCAACGCGCACAAGCGGACGCTGATTGATGCAGGTGCTCTGGTTGGAGCGCTGGAACTTCATCAGACGGTAAATGTCAACGCCGGACTTCGAAGGATCGAGGTCTTCAGTTGCACGGATAACGATACGTGTCGCATCCACCTGATCAACAATACCGCCGCGGCGTGCACCGATAGCAGCACCGGAGTCACGGGCAACAATCGGCTCCATACCGGTACCGACAAACGGCGCTTCCGCACGTACCAGAGGCACGGCCTGACGCTGCATGTTCGAGCCCATAAGAGCGCGGTTGGCGTCGTCGTTTTCCAGGAACGGAATAAGCGCAGCAGCAACAGAAACCAGCTGCTTCGGCGAAACGTCCATCAGATCCACGTTTTCACGCGGCGCCATCAGAACTTCACCGGCATGACGTGAAATTACGAATTCTTCAACGAATTCACCATTTTCGCCCACTTCAGCATTGGCCTGAGCAACATAGTGCTTGGCTTCTTCCATAGCGGAAAGATAAACGACTTCATTGGTGATCTTACCGTCGATAATTTTACGGTAAGGGCTTTCAATGAAACCATATTTGTTGACGCGCGCAAATGTTGCGAGCGAGTTGATCAGACCGATATTCGGACCTTCCGGTGTTTCAATCGGGCAGATACGGCCGTAATGGGTCGGATGAACGTCGCGGACTTCAAAGCCTGCGCGTTCACGGGTCAGACCGCCAGGTCCGAGAGCCGACAGACGACGCTTATGGGTGATTTCAGACAGCGGGTTGGTCTGATCCATAAACTGCGACAGCTGCGAGGAACCGAAGAATTCGCGAACAGCGGCAGCAGCCGGCTTCGCATTGATCAGATCCTGCGGCATCACTGTATCGATTTCGATCGAGGACATACGTTCCTTGATCGCACGTTCCATACGCAGCAGACCGACGCGGTACTGATTTTCCATCAGCTCGCCAACGGAACGCACACGACGGTTGCCGAGATTGTCGATATCGTCGATTTCGCCCTTGCCGTCACGCAGCTCAACGAGCGTCTTGATAACAGCGAGAATGTCGTCTTTGCGCAGAACACGAACAGTGTCCGCTGCATCGAGGTCAAGACGCATATTCATCTTAACACGACCAACAGCCGACAGATCGTAACGTTCTGAATCAAACAGCAGCGATTCAAACATCGCTTCTGCGGAATCCATTGTCGGAGGCTCACCCGGACGCATCACGCGATAGATGTCGAACAGCGCATCCTGACGGGACTGGTTCTTGTCAGCAGCCAGCGTATTACGGATGTAAGCACCCACATTCACATGGTCGATATCAAGAATATTGATCTCGTTGCCACCGGTTTCGAGCAGAATCTTCAGAGTCTTTTCGTCAATTTCATCACCGGCTTCGAGATAGATCTCACCGGTTGCATAGTTGACGATGTCCTCTGCCAGATAGGAACCGAGCAGATCATCATCCGTCGCACGGATCGCCTTAACGCCCTTCTCCGCGATCTGCTTGGCAGCGCGCGCAGTCAGCTTACGGCCGCTTTCAGCAACGACTTCACCGGTATCAGCATCGAGCATATCGCCGATGATTTTCATACCTTTGAAGCGGTCAGCCGAATACGGAATACGCCAGTTTTCGCCGTCACGTGTATAAGGGACAGCGTTATAGAAGGTCGAAAGAATTTCTTCACCGTCCATACCCAACGCCATCAGCAGCGATGTGGTAGGGATCTTACGGCGACGGTCGATACGTGCGTAAACGATATCCTTGGCATCGAATTCGATATCGAGCCAGGAACCGCGATACGGGATCACGCGCGCAGCGAACAAGAGCTTGCCCGAAGAATGGGTTTTGCCTTTATCATGGTCAAAGAACACACCAGGCGAACGGTGCATCTGCGAAACGATAACACGCTCCGTACCATTGACGATAAAGGTACCATTGTCGGTCATGAGCGGCATATCGCCCATATAGACATCCTGTTCCTTGATGTCTTTAATGGACTTTGCGCCTGTATCTTCGTCAATATCAAAAACGATAAGACGCAGTGTCACTTTCAGCGGTGCTGAATAGGTCAGATCACGCTGGCGGCACTCATCCACATCGAACTTTGGCGCGTCGAATTCGTATTTGACGAATTCGAGCATAGAGGCCCCGGAAAAATCCGAGATCGGAAACACCGACTTAAAAACAGCCTGCAAACCTTCGTCAGGACGTCCACCCTTAGGTTCATCGACCATAAGGAACTGGTCATAGGATGCCTTCTGAACCTCAATGAGGTTCGGCATCTGGGCGACTTCTGGAATCTTGCCGAAAAATTTGCGTACGCGCTTACGACCGTTAAAAGAGTGGGTCTGAGCCATCGTCGCTCCTCGTTCTGTGCCTTACGGCGTTCTGAGCCCGTGGGAATACCAGGGCCTGTTGCTTGCCGCCTTACGACGGTCCTATGAACGGGTCAAAACCCGTTTCCTGACAGCTGCTCTTCTGTCAGGAAAAGGGTTTGTAACCGTTTGAACTATAAAATCTGCCACGTATCATGAAAGACATATACAGTTCATTATGCTATCCATTTTTGTTTGTCACCTAAAATCAGGCGCTTACAAAAAACGTCCGCTCATAAGCGGAAAACGGCGGGCCGTTAAGCCCGCCGGATCACTCAAATTACTTGAGTTCAACCTTAGCGCCAGCTGCTTCGAGCTGAGCTTTGATTTTTTCAGCTTCGTCTTTCGACGCGCCTTCTTTAACAGCCTTAGGAGCACCTTCTACGAGGTCCTTAGCTTCTTTCAGGCCCAGACCGGTGATCGCGCGAACTTCTTTGATCACGTTGATCTTGTTTGCGCCGCCATCAGCGAGGATAACGTCAAATTCGGTCTTTTCTTCAGCGGCTGGTGCAGCAGCACCGGCAGCAGCAGCAACTGCTACAGGAGCAGCAGCAGATACGCCCCACTTTTCTTCAAGAAGCTTGGACAGTTCTGCAGCTTCCAGAACGGTCAGTGCGGACAGGTCTTCAACGATCTTTGCGAGATCAGCCATTTGTATATTCCTTTGATTAAGGTTTGAACTGTTATAACAGCGAGAACGGCCTTACGCCGCCTCGTTCTTCCGGGCATGTGCGCCGATAACGCGAGCAATTTGACCTGCTGGCGCGCTTGTGAGCACAGCGAGACGGGTGGCTGGTGTCTGAACCATACCAACCAGCTTGGCGCGCAGTTCGTCGAGCGACGGCAGGGAAGCAAGAGCTTTCACGCCTTCTGCATCGAGAGTAGTCGCACCCATAGAACCACCAAGAATGACAAGCTTGTCATTGGTCTTAGCGAATTCTACCGCTACTTTCGGAGCTGCAATCGGATCGATTGCATAAGCAATTACAGTCTGTCCGGTGAACAGATTTGCAATGCCTTCGGACTCCGTGCCCTGAAGAGCGATTTTGGCAAGACGGTTCTTCGCGACTTTAACGGCGCCGCCTGCTGCACGGACTTTTTCGCGAAGATCGCTCATCTGTGCAACTGTGAGACCGCTATAGTGGGCCACGACGACCGAACCGGACTCTTTGAAAGTGCCGTTCAGCCAAGTGACAAATTCGCGCTTTTCCGCTTTTTCCACTGTCTCTCTCCAGTTGATAAGAATACACAGGAGTATTCTTACCGGGTTGCCTTTGCCGGATAGCGTGTAAGAAGTGCTATCCAACTTACGAGGTTCCTGTCCCCTTCCCCTTCACCGCCCGAGAGCAGATCCGGTCAAGGCAACTACGGTTCAAACCTTAAAACACAGCAAAGCTGCAAAAAATAAGGTCATTCCACGTCTCATGCAGGCTCATAAAATTAAGGCGAACCACCTGCAATCTCGGACAGGATACCGGAATTTTACTTCCGGTGATCCGGGCCCAGAGGCCCCGGAAACTTGTTTCAATTCGAATGTCGCAATTACTCGGGCAACATTTGAATCAGGCTTTTACAGATTTATTCCGTAAAAGCAAATCAGGCGATTTTAACGCTCGAAGGTTCAACCTTGACACCAACGCCCATGGTCGAAGAAACCGCAACGCGCTTCAGGTATTCACCTTTTGCACCGGCTGGCTTGGCTTTCAGAACTGCATCTGCGAAAGCGCGGATGTTTTCTTCCAGAGCCTTAACTTCGAAAGAAGCCTTACCAATACCTGCATGAATGATACCGGCTTTTTCAACGCGGAATTCAACTGCGCCGCCCTTGGAAGCCTTAACAGCACCGGCAACATCAACAGTCACAGTACCGACTTTAGGGTTTGGCATCATGCCGCGCGGGCCGAGAACCTTACCCAGACGGCCAACGAGTGGCATCATGTCAGGGGTAGCAATGCAGCGATCGAAATCGATATTGCCGGCATTGATGGTTTCGAACAGGTCTTCCGCACCAACGATATCCGCACCGGCTTTCTTAGCTTCTTCAGCTTTGTCACCACGGGCAAATACAGCAACGCGAACAGTACGGCCTGTACCGTTTGGCAGATTAACAACGCCGCGAACCATCTGGTCAGCATGACGTGGATCTACACCGAGATTCATCGAAACTTCGATAGTTTCGTCGAATTTCGCAACAGCACGCTCCTTTACGAGACCAAGAGCAGTGCTCAGGTCGTAAAGTTTCATAGGCTCTACGCCTTCACGGATTTTAGCGACACGCTTTGAAATTTTCGCCATCGTATCAGCCTTCCACCTTCAGACCCATCGAACGGGCAGAACCTTCAACCATGCGCATTGCAGCTTCAACGTCAGACGCATTCAGGTCTTTCATTTTGGCTTCAGCAATTTCGCGCACTTTATCACGGGAAACCGTGCCGGCAGAAATCTTGCCAGGCTCTTTCGAACCGGACTTCAGATTAGCAGCCTTCTTGAGGAAGTAGGTTACAGGAGGAGTCTTCATCACGAATGTGAAGGACTTATCCTGATAATAGGTAATCACGACCGGAACAGGCGAACCTTTTTCCATTTCCTGCGTGGCAGCGTTAAATGCCTTACAGAATTCCATGATGTTAATACCGCGCTGACCCAGAGCCGGACCGATTGGCGGCGATGGATTTGCGGCGCCAGCAGCTACCTGAAGCTTCAGCTGGCCTGCAACTTTTTTAGCCATTACTATCTGCCTTTTTTCTTGCCCCTCAGGGCAATGTTAAATGCCTTTACGGCACTCTATCACCACTGCATATGCAGCGTTGCAGCGGGTGGTCCGGTTAACAGAGCGGCTAAGCCTGCGCCCCTTCCACCCAATTTGTCACCTTAGTGACAATTCAGCCCTTAGGCTGAAATGATCAGAGTTTTTCAACCTGACCAAAATCGAGATCAACAGGTGTTGCGCGACCAAAGATCGACACTTCAACCTTCAGACGCGAACGATCATCATCAACTTCCTGCACAATACCGTTGAAGGAAGCGAAAGGACCGTCCGAAACACGAACAGATTCACCCACTTCAAACGACACAGAAGCACGTGGACGCTCAACACCTTCTTCCACCTGAGAAAGAATCTGCTGAACTTCACGGTCACTGATCGGAACAGGCTTCGACTCTGTACCGAGGAAGCCGGTTACGCGCGGGGTATTCTTAATCAGATGATAGACATCATCTGTCAGATTGGCACGAACCAGAACATAGCCCGGAAAGAATTTGCGCTCTGCGTCAACCTTACGGCCGCGGCGCACTTCCACGATCTTTTCTGTAGGCACCAGAATTTTTTCAAAAAGATGAAACAGACCTTTTTGCTTCGCCTTTTCTTCGATTGCTTCAGCAACCTTTTTTTCGAAATTCGAATATGCGTGTACGATATACCAACGCGCAGTCATTATGCTTCTCCCGTATAGCTCACACCAGCCAAATGCCAACCAAGCCTATATTAACGACCGAGACTCAGAAGCAATTCAACGCCATAAGCCATCAACTGATCCGCAAAAAAGAAAAACAGCGCCGCCAGAAAAGCCATAATAACAACCATAACGGTTGAAATAACAGTTTCACGCCGGGTTGGCCACGTTACTTTAGCCGTCTCAGCACGAACCTGACGGAAAAACGTAATCGGATTTGTTTTGGACGCCATTTGCCACTCTGCGCTTGAAAAAAATTAATCCCAATCAAAACAAGCCGTTAAGAATGTATTAATCAGAAAGAACTCACAAGATTACGGCACGTCGGACGAAAACTCAATCCCACGCACCGTTTACGTATTGCCCTACATAGAGCCGATTCCATAAAAAAACAAGCCCATATGCTAAGATATAATAAATTCCCGCATATCATGCACGGAAAGTGCATGGCGCCCCTGCCCTGCGGCGGGTTAATATTATTTATAAAACGACTGCGCTGACACACAAGACCAGCTCGGCACCTATTAAGCACAAAAAAGCGGCACTGTAAATCAATACAGCACCGCTTTTCTGAAAATGGCAGGGGCAGCAGGGCTCGAACCCGCGACCTACGGTTTTGGAGACCGTCGCTCTACCAACTGAGCTATACCCCTAAACTCTTCCGCCCTAATCTATCAGACCGGCGGACAAGGCTGGCGTACCAGCCTTGTGAAATCTATTATTCGATGATCGAAGCGACGATACCTGCACCAACGGTGCGGCCACCTTCACGGATCGCGAAACGGAGTTTTTCTTCCATAGCGATTGGCACGATCAGCGCAACATCAACAGTTACGTTGTCGCCCGGCATAACCATTTCCACGCCTTCTGGCAAGGTCACAATACCGGTTACGTCAGTTGTACGGAAGTAGAACTGCGGACGGTAGTTTGTGAAGAATGGTGTATGACGGCCACCTTCGTCTTTGGTCAGAATATAAGCTTCTGCCTTGAACTTGGTGTGTGGCTTAACCGAACCTGGCTTGCAGAGAACCTGACCACGTTCAACGTCATCACGACCTACACCGCGAACCAGTGCACCGATGTTGTCGCCGGCCTGGCCCTGATCGAGCAGCTTGCGGAACATTTCAACGCCGGTAACAGTTGTCTTGCCGGTAGCTTTGATACCAACGATTTCAACTTCTTCACCAACTTTAACGATACCGCGTTCTACACGACCGGTAACAACTGTACCACGGCCGGAGATCGAGAATACGTCTTCGATTGGCATCAGGAACGGCTGGTCAACAGGACGTTCCGGAGTTGGAATGTAAGCATCAACAGCGGCCATCAGTTCACGAACTGCATCTTCACCGATTGTCTTGTTGCTGTCTTCCAGAGCTGCCAGAGCCGAACCCTTAACAACTGGAATATCATCGCCCGGGAAGTCGTATTTCGACAGAAGTTCACGAACTTCCATTTCTACGAGTTCGAGCAGCTCAGCATCATCAACCTGATCAACTTTGTTCAGGAACACAACGATCGCAGGCACACCAACCTGACGAGCGAGCAGAATGTGCTCACGGGTCTGTGGCATCGGGCCGTCAGCAGCATTAACAACCAGGATCGCGCCGTCCATCTGCGCAGCACCGGTGATCATGTTCTTAACATAGTCAGCGTGGCCTGGGCAGTCTACGTGTGCGTAGTGGCGGTTTTCTGTTTCATATTCAACGTGCGAGGTCGAAATGGTGATACCGCGGGCTTTTTCTTCCGGTGCGTTATCGATCTGGTCGTAAGCGCGGAAGTCACCAAAGAATTTGGTGATTGCAGCTGTCAACGAGGTCTTACCATGGTCAACGTGACCGATTGTGCCGATATTGACGTGCGGTTTGGTACGTTCAAATTTGCTCTTTGCCATCGCTGTCGCTCTCTTTCACCACAACGCTTAATTTAATGCGCTGCAACAATTTTAATTGCCATATAACTTACCCTACGACCTGACAGTCAAGGATATTATATAGTAGAACTAAAGCCCCGCCCCGCTACCGGATCGGAACTCTATCAACTCGCTTCCGGCTTAAGCTTTATTCAAAGCCCGCCAAGTTACTCACGCCAAACCGCCCTGAAATAAATCTGGAGCGGGTAGCGGGAATCGAACCCGCGTATTCAGCTTGGAAGGCTGCTGCTCTACCATTGAGCTATACCCGCGCACTCTAAACTCCTGCTCTGGCAGTGGTGGAGGAGGTTGGTTTCGAACCAACGTAGGCTAAGCCAGCGGATTTACAGTCCGCCCCCTTTAACCACTCGGGCACTCCTCCAGAAACTCACTGCAAGCAGAGTTGAGCGACTAGGCATTCCGTTCACTGTGACCCCGTAGCGCTTGGCTCGTTTGTCGCTGTGAACGAGGCGGGTTATGCCGATAACACCCTGATAAGTCAACAGCTCTTTTTGAAAAAAATGCACAAAATTTTCACAGGCTTATCAATCATCCACAATATAGGGCTTTTCAGGGGTAGTTTTTTCGCATCATGAAACTTTCCTGCCTGTGAATAAGGAAAGATGCTACCTTGAAGACAGGAAAATCGGTATAGAGCGCTCATGAAAGATAAAAAATCGTCACCGGACTCATCCGGCTCCTCCTCCGGCACACCAAAAGATTCGCATTATGCGCGTCTGCGGCGCCAGTTTCGTGATCAAAAATCCGGCGGCAGCGAACAAAATTCGCAAAATAACCGGTTCCCTAAGCGTAAACCTGTAAAAGGTACGCCTGCGGGCGACGGAATCACCCGTCTTTATGGCCTGCATACGGTAAAAGCCGCGCTGGAAAATCCGCGTCGCAAAATTTTCCGTATGATGGTCACTAAAAACGCCCTCGCCCGTCTGGAACTGGATGAAGCAACTATTGCCCGTCTCGCTCCTGAAATGGTTGAGCCGCGCGATATTGATGCGCTGACCGGCTCCGACGCTGTTCATCAGGGTGTTCTTATTGAAACTGCAGCGCTTAAACCGCGTAAATTGCAGGATCTGAAAGAAGGCAGGCTGCTTTTGATTCTCGATCAGGTCACCGATCCGCACAATGTCGGCGCTATTTTGCGCTCGGCTGTGGCTTTCGGTGCAGATGCTTTGATTACAACATCCCGTCACAGCCCGCAGGAATCAGGCGTTCTGGCCAAATCAGCATCCGGCGCCCTGGAAATGATCGACCAGATCGAAGTGCGCAATCTTGCTGAAGCGATTCAGGAACTGCATGAGCTGGGTTACATGACTATCGGCCTTGATTCTGAAGGCCCTCAGGAAATGGAACACACGCTCAAGGGCGACAAGATTGCTCTCGTGCTTGGTGCGGAAGGTAAAGGTCTTCGCCAGAAAACCCGTGAAACAGTTACCGCATTGGCGCGGCTTGATATGCCGGGCGCAATTAAATCGCTCAATGTCTCGAACGCCGCTGCAATTTCACTTTATGCTGCCCAGCGTTTCCTGAGCAAATAACAAGTTTGAACAACAAAGCCCTGTATCGGGGATTCGCGGAGTGCCGCTTTTAACCGTGACATTCTCCTGAATCACTCAATGCAGGGCTTTTCTAGAGCGTGTCGCGATTAATAGCATTCATGGCACTCGCTCTAGATTCTTTTAATTGTCGCATGTTCGCGAACGCTAAATGAGGCCATTTAGCTGCGACATGCTTTAGTAAAATTCGGCACTCAGGCAGTGGCGATATATTGAATCATCTCGGCCGTTTCCTGTTCGGCCTGTTCAATACGACGCTTCACAACGTCACCGATCGAAATAATACCGACAAGATCACCGGCTTCATTCACCACCGGCACATGGCGGAAACGATGCCGTGTCATCATTTCCATGACATAATGAACATTGTCCTGCGGGCTGCAATGCAGCACTTTTGTTGTCATTGCTTTTGAAACCGGCAGCTGCAAGGCCTGTATTCCGTGATTAGCGCAGGCGCGCACAATATCCCGCTCGGAAAGAATCCCTGTATATCGGCCCTTGCCGTCATCAACCAGCAAAGCACCGATCCGGTGCTCTGAAAGTTGTTTTGCTGCTGTTTCCAGATTCGCATCTGACCTGACAGTGAAAACATCACTGCCCTTCTGCTCCAGAATTGCGCGTACAGTCATTATTTCCTCCCGATAATGAAACACATCACATTTTCCTCCTGAAAACAGAGAGGATTATGGCATCAGGCGGCTGACCGGCACACAAAATACTGCATAATGTTACAAGAACGGAAGAGCAGCATGCGTACTGGTGACCGTTGATTCAGTCTAACACAGAATCGCGGAAGGCGATAAAACAAAGCAGTTTCAGGAGCGCCCGCGCAGCAACAAAGCTATGCCGAAGAATCCTGCAACAAAACCGCCGATATGTGCCTCCCACGCAATGCCTGACAATTCGCCGGCAGGCGTTGCATAAAGTCCTGTAATCACATTGATGAGCAGCCAGAAACCGACAAATGTCAGAACAGTGCGGTTTTGCAAGGTTTCAGCCACCGACAATAGCGGCCCGCCGAAAGCAGGTACCTGCCGCCCCGTCCCTGTATAATAAGTAACACGGCGGAAACCAAAACGCGCCGCAGCCCCCATCATGCCGGATATTGCACCGGAAGCACCGACGAGCGGAATATTGCTGTCCGGATAAAGCGCATAATGGGTGAATGCCGCCAGAATGGATGTAAGTATCCAGAACAGCAGAAATTTACGCGTCCCGATACGACCGGCCAATGGCGAACCAAAAGCGGCAAACCACACGCTGTTCACCGCCAGATGCGCAAATCCGCCATGCATGAAGGAATAGCTGATCGCAGTGAACCATGCTGTAATATCGGTAAAGCCGCCCCACGCACTGAAGCGCTGCGGAATAAATGCAAAATTCAGCAGGAACCAGATATATTGCGGATCGCTCAGCAGATAGAACTGCACAATATATACAGCGGCACAGAGACCGATTAATGCCACAACCACCGGCGGCATATTAAAGACCGGCTGAGAACCGCCTTGTCCGCGGTCATCCTCTGTCCGGGTTTCATTAACCGGCTGCTGCATATTATCCTCATTATGATTTACACATTTATCGGCAGAGTGCTGTCAGAACACAATGCGACAAGGTCTGTCTGCGGAATTTATCGCTCAAACAGGAACATAGAGCACTTCCGGTAAAAGTGGAAAGCGGTTTTGTCGCGGCATTTTACATCGCACATTTATATACAGGCGTGAGACAAGCCTGAAATATTCCGGTGAAATTCTTGAAACCTTGTCCAGATAAGAAAAAACCGCCTGTTAAACAGGCGGCGAACGGACAATATCGTCCGGACATAAATTCTGGAGTTCAAGCATAAGATGCAATTGGCAGCTTCCCAATAAAACGCCTGCAACTTTTGCGTAAAAGTATCTAAACATACTTAATTGATTAATGCAATCGAAGCAAAGCGTTAACCATAAATTTTATTGTTCGTGGATGTTCGGTGCTCAATCATGGCTTGTTTACGTTCCTGTGCGCATATTATCGCCATCAAACATATTCAAAAACCCGTCAATCTCAGCTCCGGCTGGGAATTTTTATCGGGCTTTGAAAATTAAAATATGTTTCGCGAAAGCAGTGTTTCAATCTGAAAGACATGCGCGCTCAACATGTTACACACAGCCGGTATTCCGCTGCAAAAGCAGAAATATCCGGTCGCAGGAAGATACGAGGACAGCGCCATATCATGAAACATGATTGGACGGCAGATCTGCTCACATATTGGGACAGGTTGCGCGGAACCCGCGCAGCGCCGGATCGTCGTGACATCAGCCCGCGTGCGCTGGGTGGCAAGCTACCGAATATCTTCATTCTGCGCAGTGATGCTGATACCAACGGCGCAGCAGAGCAGCCTGAGACCGCAGATATTCCGCAGGCAAAGCAATGGCAGTTCCGGCTGGCCGGTACCCGCCTCTGCACAATTTATGGCAGAGAATTGCGCAATACCCGCTTTTTATCTCTCTGGCATGATGATGTCCGTTCATGGCTTGCTGAACAGCTGCATCTCTCCGGTCTGGATTACCGCCCGCTGCGGCTGGAACATACCGGCCAGACGCTGAACGAAAAAAACTGCCATTTCGAAACATTATTATTGCCGTTGCATGAGGCAGACGGTTCCCTTGCATGGATCGGCAGCATGGTTGCGCTGGATCAGCCGCTTTGGCTTGGCAGTGAACCGCTCATCAGTAACCGCATGGGTCTCTCGGACAATAATGCTGCACTACCGGTTCAGGATGATAATCTGAATGCGGCGAAAGGTATGAAGTCTGTTCTTCAGGTCTTGCTCGATCGCCATCACGAACTTCTGCCGAATGCAGATAATATGCCGATTGCGAAAACCGCATCAGCGGGCACTGCCCCTCTTCTTGATGAAAGCATCAGAATTGACGGTATCGGTGTAGCGGACACGGCTTTTGCCAGAGCCTTACTTCCCCAGATCGAAGCCTTAATGCCGGCTGCGCGGGCAACGGAACAAATTGTTCCGCATTCTGCCCGCCCCGCACCGGCAATAACCGGCGCACCTGCTCCTCTGACGGTTGCTGATCTCATTAAAAGTATTCATACAGCGGCACCGGAAACCGAATCTGCCTATCAGGCAGCCAAGGCAGCACATCTCAAGCTGATAACCGGCGGCAAAGACAAATCCTGATTTGTGAGGTCAGTATAACCGGCAGTACTGATGTAAAATTTGTTATCCCCATAGAATGGTGAAGTAAAAACGCTACAAAATTAAGCTTTTAGTAGCGTACTGTTAAATTTTATCGTATCGTATTATCGCCGGTGAAGGGGAAACACCGGCTTTCATATTTTTAGAATCGCTCAAAGGCACCTTTGAATCATATGTCGGCAGAAACACCTCCATCTTCGCACGCCTCATTCACATCGCCTGCAAAGACTGCGGAGCAACCGGATTCTGCCGTAAGACTGACCCTGAAATCACCTCTGGACGGCCGCTTCATGCGTGCTGACGGCAGTGAATATGCCTGCAAATTATGGCGTATCTCCACCAATAATGCCGACCTCACTCTGAGCGATGATGAAATCATCATCCGTGCGGATGATCATATTATTGCTTATGT
Source organism: Pseudochrobactrum sp. XF203 (assembly GCF_020341615.1). Classification (NCBI taxonomy): domain Bacteria; kingdom Pseudomonadati; phylum Pseudomonadota; class Alphaproteobacteria; order Hyphomicrobiales; family Brucellaceae; genus Pseudochrobactrum; species Pseudochrobactrum sp. XF203. The sequence goes on from NZ_CP084392.1 coordinate 2,034,733, forward strand.
GGATAATATCGGACGGCTCGAAGGCACTGTCATCAGTGTTCAGCGGGATGATTTCACGCTGCAGCTGATCCAGACTGTGCATCAGAAAAATAAACTGGCTGCAAAAATCAACTGGCTGAGCAAAAACACCAGTCAGCAGTCAGAGCAAAGACGTCATGCCCGTCATACACCTGCGCGTACCGAAGCGATCCTGATCCTTGATGACGGTTCGGAACATGCCTGTAAAATTCTTGATCTGTCACTGTCCGGCGCAGCCGTCGCCACCAATCTGCGACCACCATTGCGCAGCATTGTAACACTTGGCAACAGTCAGGCGAAAGTCATGCGCCATTTTGAAGATGGCATCGGCATTGAGTTTCTGGTTCTGCAAACCGATCTGCCAAAAGACTAAAGCATCCCGCATTTAATCCTGCCCTATTATATTCATCCGGACATCGGGTGAACGTGTTGACGCGCGCAGATTTCATCAACCGGCTCGCGTAAACGATCCGGCACTAAAGCCCCCTTTTCCCCTGTATCTATGATTCTGAGTGATCTTTGATGCCGTGCATAAAGGGCGAGGCATCACCATTTTCAGGGCAAGCCTGTGTAAAAAGCCACGCATTCATATTTTATAGTTATCAAACGCTGAAATTCGTTTTTACAAATTTGTAAAAACGCAAAACGGCTAGGTAAATATAAGCTTATCGCACACGGTACGCCTTACACCGCATATTAACCAGAGGCTGTGGACATCCGGCAGATTTCAACCCGCTGTTAACTGCACAACGCTCTGTTAACCTCAAGCTTTCACACAACCGAAACCTGCGTGAATTTTGCGTATAGTAAGTCCTAATTTTCGTTAAAACACTGATTTTACAGGCAGTTAAGGTTTACGAATTTTCACTTCTGCGTTTACTTTGTCTTATTCATATCCCTTTGGATAGTGTCAATGTCTCGCTGCCATGGTGCTCTCAACAAGGAGCGTCACAATGTATAAAAAGACAGCACATAAAAAGAGTGCCCGCAGCACAACAGCAAAGAATAAGCTGGCTGCCGCAACTCTGCTGCTTACAATGACAGTTTTAGGAACAGTGTTTGGCGGCACGACGACAAGTCAGGCTGCTCAGCCATGGATGCAGACGGAAGGCCGCACAACCCAGCCGGTCGGTCATTATGACTTCTGCAAACAGTATAAAAAAGAATGCAGCCAAACCAGCCGTTCAGAAGCCCCGTTGCAGCTCACACAGGCTCTGTGGAACAAGATCGTTCAGGTCAATGCACAGGTAAACACTGCAATTCTGCCACGCACCGATATGGAAATCTGGGGCAAGGAAGAAGTCTGGTCTTATCCGACCCAATATGGCGACTGTGAAGACTATGTGCTGCTCAAGCGCCGTATGCTGATTAATGCCGGTTTTCCGGTGAATACATTGCTGATTACTGTTGTCCGTCAGAGCAATGGCGAAGGCCATGCTGTGCTGACAGTGCGCACAGACCGCGGTGATTTCATTCTGGATAATCTTGAAGACAGCGTCAAAAACTGGAGCCAGACGGACTACACCTATCTCAAGCGTCAGTCCGCCCGTCACAGCGGCCAGTGGGTCGATATCCGCCACGCACCGGAAATGCTGATGAGCGGTATTGCAACATCAGCGCTGGGAAATTAGAGCGCCGTGCGCCCTCTTGAGCGTACAAAACTCACTCTAACACTTTATATTTACAGCATAATTTTACCTTAAATTGATTCAAGCTTAAGAAATTATGCTGTTGAGCAATTAAGGCGCGATTTCCAAGCCGCGCTGATAACGCTTGCCATTGGCAACGTAATTTTGTGCGGAATCACGCAGTTTCTCAATTTGCTTTGTGGTCAGTTCCCGCAATACCCGCGCCGGTGAGCCGACAATCAGCGAATTATCCGGAAACTCTTTTCCCTCGGTGACCAGAGCACCGGCGCCGACCAATGAGTTTTTGCCGATTTTTGCACCATTAAGAATGATTGCGCCGATTCCGACCAGACTGTTCTCACCAATCGTGCAGCCATGCAGCATTGCCCGATGGCCGATTGTGCAGCCCTCACCAATGGTCAGCGGAAAACCGATATCGGTGTGCAAAACACAATGTTCCTGCACATTCGTATCCTTACCGATATGAATCAGCTCATTATCGCCACGGGCGACAACGCCGAACCAGATCCCCGCATTTTCACCGACACGCACTTTGCCGATCAACGTCGCATCCGGTGCCAGCCAGTTACTGGCACGATGGTCGAATTGTGGATTATGGCCGTCCAACACATAAACCGGCATGGTGGTATCTCCGTTTTCTCAAGCTCAAATCACCACAACGCATCCGGCTCCGCATGGGTTGTGATCTCTTTCAAACGACGCATCGTGGCCTCTGTTACGCCGTCAGGCAAGTCACTGAGCGGAAAAAATTCGGCCTCGGCAATTTCCCAATCAGGTGAGCGCGTTCCGCTCTGTTTAAAAGACCGGCATATATACAGCGCCACATGATCGCGGTTGGAAGCTTTGGTGTTTTTATACAGGGCGAAAAGTTCCGGCGTAGCAGTCAGCTCAATACAGGCCTCCTCACGCAGCTCTTTAATCAGAGCCTGTCCAAATGTTTCTCCACGTTCCACACCACCGCCCGGCAAATGCCAGCCTTTGACATAGGTATGGCGCACCAGAAACACACTCTTCCCCTCATCCCCGAGCACGACAGCCCTCACCCCCAGCGTCATAGGACGGCGGAACAAAAAATACGTATGAAAGAACCAGCTTTTAAAATTCATAAATCGGCTTTTCTGCAATGGTCGGAGATACTAAATATAAAGAGTGCGGCTTACGATCCAGTCAATTGACAAAACTATTAGCCCGCATGCGTTTTTATACGCCAAACTCTTATATGTATGTTTTTCATTGACTATGCGCAGTTGAAAGCTAAATCTTCGCCAATGTTCAGACTTGCCCATATTTCAGACATTCATCTGTCGCCGCTGCCGCAGGTTCGCTTGCGCGAATTGGCCTCCAAACGCATCACCGGCTATATTAACTGGAAGCGTCACCGTAAAGGTGCCATGCATGATTGGGTGCTGGAAGGGCTGATTAAAGATCTGCAAAGCCACAAGCCGGATCATATCGCTGTTACGGGCGATCTAGTAAATCTCGCGCTTAATCTTGAAATTGATAATGGCTTTGAATGGCTTAAACAGCTTGGCTCACAGGAAGACGTTTCTTTCGTGCCGGGCAATCACGATGCCTATGTTCCGGGTGCGCTGGATAAATCCTGCTGCAAATGGGAACCGTGGATGCGCGGCGATGGCATCGACAATCGTGAAAAGCGACCGCAATTTCCTTATTTGCGTGTGCGTGACGGCGTGGCGATCATTGGCGTCAGCTCGGCGCGTGCGACCGGTCCGTTCATGGCCAGCGGTGATTTTTTGCCTGCACAGGCCGCGCGGCTGAAAAAAATGCTGTTTGAAACCGGCGAGCAAGGTCTGTGCCGCGTTATCCTGATTCATCACCCGCCGATCCGAAATGCAACACCGGCCTATAAGCGGTTGTTCGGCATTGGCCGTTTTCAGAAAGTGATCCGTGAAGCCGGTGCCGAACTGGTGCTGCACGGCCATACCCATCTGGCAACCTATAATGAAATTGCGTCTCCAAATGGCGCGGTGCCGGTGATCTGCGTGCCATCGGCCAGTCAGGCGCCCTATCCGATCGGTCATGAAGGCCGGAAACCACCGGCGCGCTATAATCTGTTTTCTATTGAAGCACTTGATCAGCCGCAAAGCTGGCAATGTCACTGGCAGCAATATGGTTTTATCGGTGAAAATACTGAAGTGCAGCTGATCGGTGAACGCACATTAATGCTTGGCAAAGCTGCACCGCAAATCAGCGCGGCAACAATTCCGACAGCATCGGCAGAGTGATACCATAATAGTGCAGCGCAAAAATCAGTACCAGACAGCCGAGTAAAGCACCGCCTGCAAACCATAATAGTTTAATCAGCGCCGGATTTTCCGAAATTTCTGCGCTGTTGGTTTGCTCAGCGGTGTTTTCAGCGACAGCGGGCTGCCGCTCTGCAACAGGGACTTCAGAAGTCCAGTCATCCATCAGCCGTTCACGCTCAAGAATCCGCGAAGCAATATAGCGGGTGACCGCTTCTGAAATGACCTTGATATCTTTATTATCGGCCAGAATAATCCGCCCCAGACGGGTATCACGGACAAAGCGATAGCTGCGCCGGTCACGGGCAATCATTACAAAGGCGCTGGCATCCAGCCACAAACGCGGTTGCATGCCTTTATTCAGGCAGAAATCCCACTGCTCATCCGTTGCCGGCACCGCATCAAAAACCGGCTGCAAATCCTGCAACAGCAATTCCAGACGGGCAATATCCGTCTCTCTGATATCGGTAATACTGTCGTGACGGTCGGCCTGTGCAGTTTTCGCCTGCCGGATTGCAGTCTTCAGCCGTTCTTCGCCGGATAAATGTGCCTCCGGCACAGATGCAGACGGATATATCGTGAAATCATCTTCGCTTTTATTCATACCGCCGCCTTTTATCTTGCTGCATTTTACAGGCAATCTCATGCATGGCGATTTTATGACTTTAGACCGGCATTATAACAAAAAGGCCTGAAACCGTATAGTTTCAGGCCTTTTTAGTATCACTCAGAGTGATCTTATTTAATCAGACGGTTTGCGGCGGAAACAATCGCAGCAAGCGATGACGTCACAATATTATGGTTCACACCAACACCGAAGACTGATCCCTGCGGATGTGACAGTTCCACATAGCTGATCGCCGATGCATCCGAACCGCGCTGCAACGAATGTTCCGAATAATCGGCAACGGAAATATCAATGCCGATATGTTTCGACAGCGCATCAATAAAGCCATCCACGGGGCCGGTGCCACGTCCTTCAATGGTTTTTGTCACACCATTATCAATGATCTCGGCCTGCATAATACGGACAGCTTTATTGTCCGGATCCGCAAAAGTGTGGTGATCAACAAATTCCAGACGCGAGCCAGGCTGGCTCACATAGGCTTTCTTGAACTCTTCATAAATGCGGGGTGCCTGCAGTTCTTTTCCTTCATCATCCGTAATCTGCTGAATGATCTCACGGAATTCCACCTGCATCTTGCGCGGAATATTCAGACCGTAATCCTGCTGCAGAATATAAGCGATACCGCCTTTACCTGACTGGGAATTGATACGGATAATCGCTTCATAGGAACGGCCGACATCCTGCGGGTCAATCGGCAGATAAGGCACTTCCCAAACCGGCGTATTCGCGCCTTTCTTGGCTTTCATACCCTTGTTGATCGCATCCTGATGCGAGCCGGAAAACGCCGTATAAACCAGCTCACCGACATATGGATGACGCTCAGGAATAACCAGCTGATTGGAATATTCGTACACTTCCTTCATGCGGTTGATGTCCGAGCAATCCAGTTCAGGATCAATACCTTGCGTGAACATATTCAGTGCCAGTGTCACCACATCCACGTTACCGGTGCGCTCGCCATTGCCGAACAATGTGCCTTCCACACGGTCGGCACCGGCCATCAGCCCCAGTTCGGTTGCGGCAATACCTGTACCGCGGTCATTATGCGGATGCAGAGAGATAATCAGGTTTTCACGATTATCCAGATTACGGCACATCCATTCGATCTGATCGGCATAGACATTCGGCGTGTTCATTTCCACCGTGGACGGCAGATTGAGGATCAGCTTGTTTTCAGCAGTCGGCTTAACGATTTCCGTCACCGCATTACAGATTTCCAAAGCCACTTCCAGCTCGGTGCCGGTAAAGCTTTCCGGCGAATACTGGAAACGATAGCCGCCGCCTGCTTTGGCAGCCATATCCATAATCATCTTGGCGGCATCGGTGGCAATCTGCTTGATACCGGCAACATCCTTGCCGAACACAACGCGGCGCTGCAACTCACTGGTAGAATTATAGAAATGGATAATCGGGGTCTTAGCGCCTTCCAGCGCTTCAAATGTGCGGGTAATCAATTCCGGACGGCACTGCACCAGCACCTGCAAATCCACATCATCCGGCACATTGCCTTCTTCAATCGCCCAGCGGCAGAAATCAAAATCAGTCTGGGAAGCGGACGGAAAGCCGATTTCAATTTCCGGAAAGCCCATATCCATCAGCAACTGGAACATACGAGCTTTACGATCATGCCCCATCGGGTCAATCAGCGCCTGATTGCCGTCACGCAGATCAACCGAACACCAGATCGGTGCCTTTTCGATCATTTTCGACGGCCATTGGCGATCCTGCAAAACTGTCGTTCTGAACGGCGTGTATTTTTCAGCCGCAATCGGCATGCCTTTGCGAGGGGATTTGGAAGCGGAAATAATATTGGTCATTTTAAAGTCTCATCAGCCACAGCAACTGCAATATACAGCCGCCTTAAACACGCCCTGTCTGCTCAATTATAAAATGAAGATGCAGAAAAATCGGGCACAATCGAAACGGATTCTTTGACCGGAGCATGAGTCTGACGGCTCTGTACGACCGCCGGACGCTCCAATCAACGAGCCCGGCGATCGCCGCTAAGGCCGAGTAGAAGTAGAAGCGAGAGTGGACGCGCGCAAGACTCAGCGGCTGCAAAGCCCTGATCTGCTCCGAAGCTCACAAAAGAGCTGGTATGATAATGCGCGTTGTTCATGGGACAAATGCTATACGCCTTGATAACAAGTTGCAAGAGACTTCCCCGCAAACGAAATAAAATTACAGGCCTATTCAGAGAAAAATAAAAACGCTGCCCCGCACGATGACAGGACAGCGTTTTTATTATGAAAAATCAATGCATTAAATTTCCATCATGCAAAAGGAACGGCTGCAGTTCCCGGCGGAAGCTTGGCCTCATCCTCAGGCTCAACATGAATCACAACCCGTGAATTATCAATTTTCTCATGCAGCGCATCTTCGATCCGGTCGCAGATAATATGCGATTCACCGACTGTCATATCGGCCGCAACAACCAGATGAAATTCGATAAAAGTCACACGTCCGGCAATGCGGGTTTTAAGGTCATGTACCTCAAGTGCCCCTTCCGCATTGGTGGAGATAATATCGCGGATCTGCATTTCCTCAACAGGCTCAACACCCACATCCATCAGCCCCTGCACGGAGGCATTGATAACATGCCAGCCCTGCCAGAGAATATTCAACGCCACAACAATCGCCAAAATCGGATCAAGAATTGACCAGCCGGTGATGATTGCTGCAACCAGACCAACCAGCACGCCTGCGGAAGTCACCACATCTGTCATAATATGCTTGCCATCAGCCAGCAAAGCCGGTGATTTGGCAGCGCGTCCCACACGGATCAGCAGCCCTGCCCAGAGCATATTAATCACACCTGCAATCAGGTTGATACCCAGCCCAAGCCATGGTTCATCCAGCGTGCGCGGTGTTTCCAGAGCGCTCCATGCCTCACGCACAATCAGCAGTGCCGCAACAACAATCAGTACACCTTCAACCACAGCAGAAAGGTATTCCGCTTTATGGTGCCCGTAAGGATGATTACCGTCTGCCGGCATAATACTGACTGTAATTGCCCACCATGCACCGACAGCAGCGATGACATTGACAATCGATTCCAGCGCATCGGAATAAAGCGCAACAGAACCGGTAAGCAGATAGGCCAGATATTTAAGCGCCATCACGCCGATGGATACCGGAATTGTCCATGTAGCCAGTCGCCGAATTCTCAGATTAGCATCCATACCCAAACCTTTTATCTCTCCGAACATGTTATTGCGCCGTTTTATTGAAAAACGACGGGACAGCCGGAGATTTACAATTTTGCAGTTTATAAAATTCGGCAGCTTATGCAGAGACTGCTTATCAGTCATCCAAAGCCGCCCTCATCGAAATAAATTCAATTCAGCACTCGCTGAGATGTAATTACCCTTAGCGCAAAATGTGCCAATTCCAAATCTCTAAAGTACCGTAGCTGACATTTTTCGCTAATTTCTGCCGTCCAGTTGCAACTGGTTTTCACTCAGCGCTATAGTTTTAATAAATCAGCAAATTCATAGACTTACATATGGTTTAACTGCAAATCATTTGCAAATACAGATGAGGAAAAACTAGCAATTCGAATCAGAGAACAATTCGAAACTGACGTGCATAACGGTCAAAAAGCGGCATCTCTTTTAATTTTCATAATAATAATATATAGAGTGCCTATGCATAAATGCGCAGCTTAACATCCCGATCCGAAATTACGCACAGCAGTAATAAGACAATATCTGTCCGGATCAGCGCAGAAAAAGTGCTAAAAACAAAAAAAGCAGCCAGCTAAACCGTTTTCACGGCATAAATTACTTGTGCCTTCCGGTTTCACAGATGGTTGTTCTTTCTACAAAGGCAGACCCTTTAAAATGCAACGTCTCGCACGTTTTGAACAACTGATTTTACGAAGATCAATATTTGTCACAATCTTTATCGGCCTCTTCGGAATAGTCTTCGGCATACTCTCCGGTTCCAGCGCAGTCATTTTTGACGGCATGTTCTCCTCAACCGATGCTGTCATGTCGATACTTGCCCTTTTTGTCGCGCGGCTCCTGACCAGCGAAGGAACGCGCCGCTTCCAGCATGGTTTCTGGCATATTGAACCACTGGTTCTCGCTTTTAACGGCATCGTGCTGATATTGTTCTGTCTCTATGCTTTCATCAACGCCGTCAGCACCTTGCTGCAAGGCGGCACAGAGCTGAATTTTGACTGGGCAATTCTCTACGCCGTCATTGTCTGTATCATCTGTTTTGTCATGATGGCCTATCAGCACAAGATCAATAAACGGCTCAAATCGAACTTTATCACGCTTGATACGCAAAGCTGGCTGATGACCGCTTTGATTACGCTGGCTCTTCTGATCGCCTTCAGTCTGGCATGGCTGTTACAGGGCACGGCCTTTGAGCCATGGACGGTCTATACAGACCCCGCCATTTTGCTGTTTCTGTCGGCAGGCCTTATCTTTGTGCCGCTCAAAACAGTTCTGGGTGCATTTCGCGAGATTTTGCTGGTCACACCGGAACGCATGGATCTGCGGGTGCGCAAGATCATGGATAGAATGAAGGCCAAACATGGCTTCAAAAAATATGCCAGCTATGCAGCCAAAATCGGTCGCGCACGTTTCATTGAAATTCACATCGTTCTGCCCGCTAACTTCCCGATAACTTCGATCGCAACGCTGGATGCAATCCGCGAAGAGATCGGTGAGGAAATCGGCGGCGCAGGCCCGCAACGCTGGATTACTGTGAGTTTTACAGGCGACGAAGCGTGGATTTAACGGGCAAAGTAATTTTATCGCACATCAAAGATTAACACCCCAATAAATTGGACATGCAAAAGAAAGTTTGAACCTTTAGATGAATAATTTTATTATATAATTTCACTCATAATAATGGATATAAATATGCGATTTGCAGGAAATGTTATTTGGTTTGTTTTTGGCGGTGCAGTTCTTGCCTTGATATGGCTTTTGGGTGCAGCAGTCTTCGCTATTTCTATTATTGGCTTACCGCTGACCCGTGCGGCGATTGAAATGGCTAAAATGTCTGCATTTCCATTCGGTAAAGATGTCGTCCATGTCAGGGAGTTAGACCGCAAGGGCGTAACGGCCACCACTGCCACCACCGGAACGATAGGCTTTATATTTAATGTTCTTTGGGCATGCACCTTCGGTATCGTGCTGTTCTTTTCTTACATCATTGCCGGTATCATCAACTGCATAACCATCATTGGTATTCCATTCGGCATACAATCTTTCAAACTGGCCGGCATCTCCTTCTGGCCGGTTGGCAGACGTGTTGTCAGCATCGAACTGGCTAAGGCCGTGCGGGAAGAAAACGCCCGTATGCAGCTGCAAACTATGAGACCGTCTGCTTAATCTTGGTATTTGTCAGATACGCATATCTGCTTCAAAAAACAAAGCCGCGCAACAGATGTTACGCGGCTTTTCTTTTAAACATCACTTGCGGTTATTTCTTTACGAGCTTCGACACCACATTTTCAATCATCTGCATACCGGCATTACCGCCGAGTGTCATGATTGACTCCGGATGGAACTGTACTGCAGCCACCGGTTCTTTTGCATGTTCAAAGCCCATGATAACGCCGTCATCTGTCTCAGCAGTGATGATGAAATCCGCTGGCAGTGTCGTCTTATCCGCATAAAGCGAATGATAACGACCAACGGTGACTTCCTGCCCGAGACCATCAAACACCACACCATTTTTCAGAATTTTAATCCGTGACGGCTTGCCATGCATCGGTATTTCCAGCTGTTTCAGTGAGCCGCCATAGGCCTCTGTCAGCGCCTGCAAGCCGAGACACACACCAAAGACCGGCAGATCACGCTCACGCGCTTTACGGATTGTATTCGTGCAGTCGAAATCTTTCGGCGTACCAGGCCCCGGTGACAGTACCACCAGATCCGGTTTGAAGCGGTCAAAAATTTCATCACTCACCGGCGAGCGCACAGTCGCCACATTGGCGCCGGTCTGACGGAAATAATTGGCAAGCGTATGCACGAAGGAATCTTCGTGATCGACCAGCAGAACAGAAATTCCGGTTCCCGCTTTCATAGACTGCGCCTTCTCCTGCAATTCCGGCTTGATATGCGCCTCACGGATCGCTGTCAGCATTGCCGATGCTTTCAGCTCGGTTTCGGCTTCTTCTTCCTGCGGGTTTGAATCATAGAGCAAAGTCGCCCCTGCCCGTACCTGCGCCACACCATCTTTAATGCGGATAGTGCGCAGTGTCAGACCGGTATTCATATCGCCGTTGAAATGCATCATGCCAACCGCACCGCCATACCATGCACGCGGGCTACGCTCATTTTCTTCAATGAAACGCATTGCCCAGAGCTTCGGTGCACCGGTCACAGTGACTGCCCATGCATGACTGAGGAAACCGTCAAATGCATCCATACCATCGCGCAGACGACCTTCAATATGGTCAACCGTATGGATCAGGCGGGAATACATCTCGATCTGGCGACGACCGATTACACGCACCGATTCCGGCTCGCAAACGCGGCTTTTATCGTTGCGATCCACATCGGAGCACATGGTCAGTTCGGATTCATCTTTTTTGGAATTGAGCAGTTTCAGAATCTGCTCGGAATCTGAAATCGCATCTTCACCGCGTTTAATGGTGCCGGAGATCGGGCAGGTTTCGATGCGACGACCATTCACCCGCACAAACATTTCCGGTGAAGCACCAATCAGATATTCCTGCTCACCCAGATTGATGAAGAAAGAATATGGTGACGGGTTAATGCTTTTCAGCTTGCGGGAAATCGCTGACGGCTGGTTTTCGCATTTTTCATAGAAAATCTGCCCTGGCACCACTTCAAAAAGATCTCCGCATTTGAAGCTTTCTTTGGCACGTTCAACCAGAGCAGCATATTCGCCCTTTTGGTGATCGCCTTTTGCCTGCAGTTTTTCAGCTGCTTTAAACACGTCAGACGGTGTTTCGCGCGGCAAGCCGTCTGTTTTCTTATTGCCGACAGTGAAATCGTAGGAATCCACCCATGCTCTTGCAGAATAATGGTCAACGACAAGAATTTCATCCGGCAGGAACAGGACCAGATCGCGCTGATCTTCAGGGCGTTTCAGCTTGTAAGTAATCGGCTCAAACTGGAAGGCCAGATCATAGCTGAAAGCACCGTAAAGGCCGAGATTGCTGTCTTCCTCGGAATAGAACAGAGAGACGATCTCACGCAGCACAGTGAAGACCGACGGCATACGCGAGCGTTCTTCTTCCATATATTGGCGTGTCGGCTCAGCAATCGTCAGCTGAATTTTTTGCTCTGTTTCATCATGAATCGTCACTTCTTGCAAAGCGCCGATCACAGGGCGGATACCGCCTAGCAGAATTTCACCACGGGCATTCAGCGCTTCAATGCGCATAGAGCGGCCTTTGGAAGTAATCACCAGCGGCGGATCAATAATTGCTGTATCCCAGCGTGTGTAACGACCCGGATATTCATAATTGGATGAAAAGACAGCGCCGCGTCTTGTATCCAGCGCATCAATACGCTTGTCGATAGCCGTTTTGTAATCCACCAGATGACGGCGGCGTGCGACAGTAATGCCGCCCTGCGTGATATGATCGTGCTGATCCTGATCGGCAGTTTTTGCCATAATCGCTCTGCTCCTGTTGCTGCGATCCCTATACTGCCAAACGGCCGGTTTCGCACCTGTTTTTCAACAAAGCATCTCTGCTTTGATTTTAAGTAGATACTCAGGCGCTTCAGGATTTCAGGGCAGAAAATAAAAACGGCCGCCCGGTGAACCCCTGAGCGACCTGAATGACACTTATGCAAATGTCTGCGTTGGCCGCTAGAAGCGAGCCCACCACCAAATAAGAGATGCAAAAGTAAAATTAGTCATGCGCTATTTTTAGCTCTGTTTTTCAGGCCTTGCAAGCTCTTCTGTTTTATCATTTTGCGGAAAAGATATTATTGCGCAGAACAAATACATACATCTTAAAATTGCATTTTAAATTTCATTCGAATAAACGCCGATCAAGCCCATTCAACACACAACATGAGTCTGCACAATGAGCCACCGCGTTACAAATGCTCAAACGCTCACACCCCATTCACTACATCAAACCTCTGAGAACTGCCCCAGCCGGTAAAGAGCACATTTTCATATAACAGCACAATAACAGAAGCTTATATCAAGCCATCAATCAAAAACTTCCAAAAGAAAACCCGGATCAGCAAAAAGATCCGGGTTAAAATGTCCGATATGCGAACTGTCAGGCAGGCGATCATATGGGGAAGATTTGCCCGTCCCGCTTTTCAAAAGCAATTAATTTCAAAAAAATATTATGCTCAGATCTAAAATAACTAAGTGAAGTATGCTTTTCAGTACAAGATCAAAACTACCTCAGGTTGTATTTTTCGTCAACGAAATTCTGTGCAAAACAGAAAATAAAAAATCGCCCGCCACATTTTATGCGGCAGGCGATTCTTTTTCGATAAAACGCAACATATTGCCCTGATTGAGGGCAATCGCGTTGGCTATATTACTCGCCCATCGCGATCAGCGAAGCGTTACCACCGGCTGCTGCGGTGTTAACCGACACAACCTGCTCCAGCGCAAAGCGCAGCAGATAGTTCGGGCCACCAGCCTTAGGACCGGTGCCGGACAGGCCGGAACCGCCGAATGGCTGCGTACCGACAACCGCACCAATCGTATTACGGTTGATATAAATATTACCCACATCCAGACGCTCAACCGCACGGGCCACAACCGCTTCAATACGGCTATGGAGACCAAAGGTCAGACCAAAGCCCGAATTGGCAACCTGATCGAGAACATTATCAAGTTCAGATGCCTTCCAGCGCACAACATGGAGAACCGGACCAAACACTTCGCGTGTCAGTTCTGATGCATCTTTCAGTTCGATAATATGCGGTGCAAAGAAATGACCGGCCTGCAATTCACCTTCCGGTGTCACGCCAACCTTGGTCACTTTGGCTTTGCCCTTCATCTGCTCAACATAGTCGTTCAGCATGGTCTGCTGTTCACGATCAATGATCGGGCCGATATCTGTGGTTTCCAGAGCCGGATTGCCGAGATGCATTTCACGCGCTGCACCTTCGATCATCTTCAGCATGCCGTCAGCAACATCTTCCTGAAGATAAACAATACGCAGAGCCGAACAACGCTGGCCGGCAGAGCGGAATGCCGACATAACAACATCATCCGCAACCTGCTCTGGCAGAGCAGTCGCATCAACGATCATGGCGTTCAGACCACCGGTTTCAGCGATCAGCGGTACAATAGGGCCTTTCTTGGCGGCCAAAGTACGGTTGATTGCCCATGCTGTATCGGTCGAACCGGTAAAGCACACACCGTCAATGCGGGCATGTGAGGTCAGAGCAGCACCAACGGAACCGTCACCCGGCAGATAAATCACTGCATCCTGCGGTACACCGGCTTCGTGAAGCAGCTTGATTGCTTCATAGGCGATCAGCGGGGTCTGTTCCGCAGGCTTGGCGACAACCGCATTACCGGCAGCAAGCGCAGCGGTCACCTGACCAAGGAAGATTGCCAGCGGGAAGTTCCACGGGCTGATACAAACGAACACACCGCGACCACGATAACGCAGACGGTTATCTTCACCTGTAGGGCCAGGCATAATGGTTTCATTGGCAAAATGACGACGGGCTTCCGCAGCATAATAACGGCAGAAATCAACGGCTTCACGGATTTCGGCAATACCGTCATCCATTGTCTTACCGGCTTCACGCGACAGAAGATCTATGAAACGGTCGCGGTTCTTCTCCAGAAGATCACCGGCACGTTCCAGCGCTGTTGCGCGGTCTTCAACGCTCATGCGTGACCAGCCGGCAAAGCCTTTGCGTGCAATTTCAACAGCTTTTGCAGCATCTTCAGCAGTTGCTTCGGCAACTGTACCAACCTGAGAACCGTCTACCGGCGACAATACAGGCTGACCGGAGCCTTTTTTAGCAAAACCGGCAAATAATGGCACTGCATCAACATTCGCCCGCGCCTTAACGATCCCGTCCATAAAAGTCCCCAATACTAATCTGTCACCAAATTCAAGTCCGGCAGAGTTACGACGCTGCCCATACATATCTTTAGGATACGGAATATTTGCATTCCGCATGCCTCTGCCATCATTCAAAATTTCAACCGGACGCTTCAGCAGGCTTGCAACCGGCACATTTTCATCGCCCACAACGGAAACAAACGACGAGTTCGCACCATTTTCCAGCAGGCGGCGCACAAGATAGGCCAGCAGGTCGCGATAGCCGCCAACAGGCGCATAAACGCGGCAGGCAATCTTTTCACCGGCTTCTGTCACCTGTTTGAACAGGCTTTCACCCATGCCGTGCAAGCGCTGGAACTCGAAACCGCTCTTATCATTTCCGGCCATTTCCAGAATCATCGCCACGGTCAGGGCGTTATGTCCGGCAAATTGCGGGAAAATATGCTTACGCTGATCCAGCATATAGCGTGCGCAGGCAATATAAGACGCATCGGTTGCAGCTTTGCGGGTGAAGACCGGATAATCGTCCAGACCGCGTTCCTGCGTGCGTTTCACTTCTGTATCCCAGTAAGCGCCCTTCACCAGACGCACCATCATGCGCTGGCCGGTCTTTTCGCACAGGGAAACAATATGCTGGATAACCGGCAGAGCGCGCTTCTGATAGGCCTGAATCGCCAGACCGAAACCATCCCAGCCAGCCAGTGACGGATCAGCGAAAACGCGGTCGATCAGATCTAACGACAGCTCCAGACGGTCTGCTTCTTCCGCATCAATGGTGAAGTTCAGATCATAGGATTTGGCTTTCTGAGCCAGCGCCAGCACATCCGGCACCAGTTCACGCATCACCTGCGCATGATGGGTCGCCAGATAACGCGGATGCAGAGCCGAGAGCTTGACCGAAATACCCATACGATCCGGCAGTTTGCCATTGCCGGCAGCTTTGCCGATTTCATCAATCGCATCGGAATAGGATTTATAATAACGCTTGGCATCTTCTGCAGTGCGGGCACCTTCGCCCAGCATATCGAAAGAATGGCGATAGCCTTTTTTCTCAGCGACTTTCGCACGCTTCAATGCATCGTGAATATTTTCACCCAGCACGAAATGCGAACCGAGAAAGCGCATTGCCTGTTTGGTGGCTGTGCGAACTGTCGGCAAGCCCATACGCTTAACCAGCGAAGACAGAACGCCTTCCGGTGTTTCGCCCGGACGGATAACTTTAGCTGCCAGACCCAGCCCCCATGCGGAAGCGGATACAAACCATGTATCGCCCTGCGCACGATGCTCAGACCAGTTGCCCTGTTTCAGCTTATCTTCGATCAGCTTGTCCTGTGTCGCACTGTCCGGCACGCGCAGAAGCGCTTCGGCCAGCACCATCAGCGCCAGACCTTCACGGGTGGACAGGCCATATTCACGCAGGAAATCTTCAACACCGCCAATCCCTTTGGACTGCTTGCGGATATTGGTGATGAATTCCGAAGCCCGCGCATCAATGCGGCGGTTGGCGGCATCATCGAATGTTACGCTGGCCAGCAACGCACTGACCAGTTCATGGTCATCCGGTGCATAAGGCGCGGTAAAAGGCGGCAGTGGCAGGGTTGTATTCTGAGCCTTTTCAGAAACAACCTGAGGGGCGTTTGAAAGGGCTGTATTGGGCAGTGTCATAAAAAGGCTCCTGTAGAGTCTTGCGACGGGTTTTTAACTGTATATTTTATCTCATATAGTTTATCTCACTAATTAAAGTGCCTTATTCGGTGGATATCACTGCAAAAATCGGAATTTTAGCAAAAATGAAGCAAATTGACGCTATGGACAAAAAGATTCTCCGTGCATTGCAGGAGGACGGCAAGCTGACCAATGCCGAACTGGCCGAGAAAATCAGCCTGTCACAGACCGCAACGGCCGAGCGGGTCAAGCGTTTAACCCGCGATGGTTATGTGCTGGGCTACACGGCAAAGCTCTCACCAAAAATGCTCAACCGCTCCATGCTTGTCTTTGTTGAGATCAAGCTCGATCGCACGACACCGGAGGTTTTTGAAACCTTTGCCGAGGCCACAAAAAACAATCCGGTGGTGATGGAATGCCATATGGTGGCCGGTGGTTTTGATTATCTGGTGAAAGCGCGTGTAGCGGACATGGAGCAATATCGCCGCTTTCTGGCAGACTCCCTGCTCTCGCTGCCGGGCGTGCGTGAAACCCATACCTATCCGGTGATGGAGGAGGTTAAAGAAACCTCGGCAATCGGGATTTAAAAGCGTCATGCCTTTGCGTGAATCTATTTCTTCACGCAAAGGCGTATAATATTGTTTTAAAATAATAAATTATGCTGCGCGCTGATCCCATGGCTCGAACGGATCGTAAAGCGATGCCCATTCATCGGGCACAAAATTATCGGCTTCAACCAGACAATTATCCAGCGCAGCCCGTATTGCCCCCTCATCCATCGCGGCAGTACCGATAAAAACCAGTTCCTGCCGCCGGTCACCCCAGAACGGATCAAGATAAGGCTGCATAGACTGACGCCAACCCTCATCTTCCGGCCAATATTGTTTCGGGATTGACGCCCACCACAATCCGCGCTTGCCGGTGCGCAATAATGCCCCCGCCTGACTAAGCTCACCCACATAGCGCGGGCGGGTGGCCAGCCAGAAAAAACCCTTCGAGCGGATCAGCCCTGCCCAACTTTGCTGAATGAAGTCATGGAATTTAGCCGGATCAAACGGGCGGCGCTCACGATAGACAAAAGAACAGATGCCATATTCCTCAGTCTCCGGCACATGATCTTTAAAACCATAGAGTTCTTTAAACCATAACGGATGTTGCTCGGCCTTTTCAAAACTGAAGCGGCCGGTATTCATGATCTTCGCCAAAGGCACTTTGCCGAAGTCAGCATCAACCACATCGCAGTCCGGATTGAGAGCGCGGATAATTTTATAAATATCTTGTCTTTGCGCGGGCGAAACTTCGCTGATCTTATTCAGCACCACGACATCGGCAAACTCGATCTGCTCCACCAGCAAATCCACAATACCGCGTTCATCGCCCTCACCGGCTGTCTCGCCACGATCGCTCAGAAAATCCTGCGATGCATAATCGCGCAGCAGATTGGCGCTGTCGACAACCGTTACCATCGTATCCAGCCGCGCCACATCAGAAAGGCTGAAACCTTCCTCATCGCGAAACTCAAAAGTCGAGGCTACCGGTAAAGGCTCGGAAATACCGGTCGATTCAATCAGCAGATAATCAAACCGCCCCTGTTTTGCGAGCTGCGTCACCTCCTGCAAAAGATCATCGCGCAGAGTGCAGCAGATACAGCCATTGGTCAGCTCAACCAACTGCTCCTGTGTGCGGGACAGATTGGCACCGCCATCACGCAGCAAAGCCGCATCAATATTCACTTCACTCATATCATTCACGATCAGGGCAACACGCACCTCTTCACGATTGTTCAGAATATGGTTGAGCAAAGTGGTTTTTCCGGCGCCCAAAAAACCGGACAAAACCGTGACAGGTAAACGTTGTTCCATTTCATCTCCTGAATATCGCCATGTTACGGGTCATGCGCGCTTCAGCGCACAGCCCGTCATTATCGGAAAGGCGATATTGATATGTTATAATATAACACATCACAAGAGATTTTACGCTATTGCGACCTGATTACACAGATTGAAGGCTTACATATAAAAACGGCGGCTGATGCGAATGAATCTCTTCATGCATAAGCCGCCATAAATATTTGTAATTCAAAAGATTTTTAACTTCAGCAAACAGGGTTGCTAAAATTACAGATCCATTTCCAGAATGGCCATGGAGAAGTTGTAGGACAGTTCGCCCTCATCTTCATCCTTATAGATGATGCCCAGAAACTCATCATCCATATAGACTTCGCAGGAGTCATCCTTACGCGGACGCGCCTTAACAGTCAGGTTCTGATTATCAAAAGTCCGCTTGAAATAGGCGTCCAGTTTCTTAATTTCTTCGGGTTTCAAACGGATTCTCCTGTTTCATTTTACGGGGCTGTCTCATGCGCCCCTGTGCCCGATATGTAAAGGGGCAACATGTCGCTTTATCCTAAAACCGCTCACACTTTTCGGGGCGTGCATTTATTCTTACGCACGCCTTACCCGAAAACCGCTTACACTTTTCGGGGCGTGCTTTTATTCAGCAGCATTAATCAGCTGATCCATCGCGCGCGAAGGCTCAGCACAATCGCAACTGCCGATCACTTTCGCCGGAACACCGGCGACCGTCACATTATCCGGCACGGCTTTAACCACCACGGAACCGGCAGCAATTTTTGAGCATTCACCGATCGTGATATTGCCAAGAATTTTTGCACCGGCACCGATCAGCACCCCACGGCCGATTTTCGGATGACGATCACCCCCAGCCTTACCGGTACCACCCAGTGTTACCTCATGCAGGATCGACACATCATCGCCGACCACCGCAGTTTCACCGATAACCACACCGGTCGCATGATCGAGAAAAATACCGCTGCCGAATTTCGCCGCCGGATGAATATCGGTCTGGAAAATCGATGAAGAGCGGCTCTGCAGATAATAGGCGAAATCCTTGCGTCCCTCTTTCCACAGCCAATGCGCCAGACGATGGGTCTGGATGGCATGGAAGCCCTTCATATAAAGCAGAGGATCAAGAAAACGGTTTGCCGCCGGATCACGGTCATAAACCGCCTGCAAATCAATGCGCAAAGTCTGCGACCATTCCGGCGAGGCTTTGCTCATCGTTACAAAAGTCTGGCGCAGCAGATCAGCAGCCACATCCGCATGACCGAGACGCTCGGAAATGCGATGCATAACCACATCTTCCAGACTGCCTTGATTAAGCACTGTGGAATACAGAAACGCCGCCAGCAACGGCTCTTTCACGGCTGCAGCTTCGGCCTCAGCACGCACGGAATACCAGATCGGATCCATATGATCGACGACCTTGCTCACCGGAATAGAACCATGTGCGGCCATTGCATCACTCCTGGCTTTACAGCATTCACTTATTCTTCAATCACCGGAAACCGCCAAATGCATTGAAATGGCTGGAAAATCTTACCGGAAACCAAATATTTCCGATTATTTTCGCCAGTCCTTCATGCTGCTGCTTCCGGCATTTATCTGGGCGAGTTTAAACCGCATTACAAGAGATGAAAATCCCTCTGCTGCTATTGCGGTAAAATTACCTGAGCGGATCGTCACATTTTCATAGAAAACCTGTCCGGCAGCACTCAGTCAATCGGATGCGCCTTCAGAAACTCCAGCACAGCCTGCTTGTAAACTTTATCTCCGACCGCCAGCATATGATCGCGGTCAGGAATATCAACAGCCGTTGCATGCGGCATCAGATCGGCCAGATCCTGCGCATCACCGGCAATATCATCC
This sequence comes from Pseudochrobactrum sp. XF203, assembly GCF_020341615.1. NCBI lineage: Bacteria > Pseudomonadati > Pseudomonadota > Alphaproteobacteria > Hyphomicrobiales > Brucellaceae > Pseudochrobactrum > Pseudochrobactrum sp. XF203. The sequence goes on from NZ_CP084392.1 coordinate 2,054,682, forward strand.
TTCGTGCCGACAGCAACCAGTGCAGGCTGGCTGATCATCGCCATAGCCTGTGCGGGAATAAGCTCTTTGGACGTGATAACACAGGCTGCAAGCGCAAAACGGTCGCTCTTTGTCTGATCCGCGAATTTACGGAACATCAGACCGCGCGGATGGGTGATACTGTCCACATCCTCCGACAACAGCGCATCATAAATCGGATCCCAGTCACCGGCACCGGTGACCATACCAATGCCTAAGCCCCCGAATACCAGACTATGCACCCGTAACGGGTGTTCCAGCGCCGCAAAAGCACTGATCCGCGCGCCCATGGAATAACCCATAACATGGGCTTTATCGATATTCAGATGATCCAGCAGGGCAACAGCATCAGCCGCCATTAATGACGGGTAGTAGAGTTCACGATCATGCGGCTTGTCAGAACGGCCATGGCCGCGATTATCAATCGCAATCGCGCGATAACCGGCATCGGTCAGTGTTTTAATCCAGCCCGGATTGAGCCAGTTGACCATACCGGAAGATGCGAAACCATGGATCAATAAAACCGGCTCACCTTGTCCTTCGTCACGATAAGCCAGCTTTAATCCGTCATGTTCAAAATAACGGACTTCATTCACATTCACGACCATAGTTCACTTCCGAGATTTATCTTCCGCCCTGTTTAGCGCAACAGGACTCAAATTCACTGACATTGCCCGCATATTATCCGGTGCTTGACTGTATCACCAGCCTTGATGCCAAGTTTAGCGGCAATGCCTGCATTCACTTCAATGACAAAAGCCACCGGCTCACCGGAAGCAACAATATCTTTTGAAAAAGGCACCGTATTTTCAGCAACCCGCGCGATTGATCCGTCATTACGGACAAACAACATATCCAGCGGCAGCGGCGTATTGGCCATCCACATCATGACCGGGCGCTCTTCACCGAAAACAAAGATCATCGCACGGTCAGCCGGAAAATCCTTACGATACATCAGTCCTGCACTGCGTTTCTGATCCGTATCGGCAACTTCCAGCCCGAAACTTTTCTCGCCCGATGCGGTCTGTATTTTCAAAGCCTGCGCATCCAAAGGAACGCGCATCGGCTCTTCCTGCGCTGATACCGCAAAACTGCCACCCAAAAGCGCGGCCACAAATACCAAATAAGCAAACCACTGTTTCATCGGGCAAACCATACTTCAAAACATGTTTGAGAGAAAATATACGTGCAGACCATTATAGCAAATATAAAAAAACCGGTCAGAGACCGGTTTTAATGCGGATTAGTAAAAGGCGAACCAATATCCGGATGAATTTCTGCCGCCATCAGCCCTTTATCACCATGACCGAACCGTACCAGAACCACCTGTCCCGGACGCAGTTCCATCATACCGAAGCGACGCAGCGTTTCCATATGAACAAAAATATCTTCCGTCCCCTCACCGCGGCTTAGAAAGCCAAAACCTTTGGTACGGTTGAACCATTTGACAATTGCCCGCTCCAGCCCGCTCGACGGCGTAACCACAACATGGGTGCGTGCAGGCGGCAGCGTTGAAGGATGCGCAACATCGGAAAGGTCGAGAGACAAAACGCGGAAACATTGCCAGCCGCGTTCACCGCGGCGAATTTCGCAAACAACACGCGCACCTTCCTGTGCGGTCTGAAAACCGTCACGGCGCAATGTCGTCACATGAACAAGAATATCACCGTAGCCGTCCTGATCGGGAACGACAAAACCATAGCCCTTCGCGACGTCGAACCATTTAATGGCACCGGAAATCTCGACAATATCGGTTGCATCCTCAGCGGAGTTGGTACCATCCATAAACTCATGGGACAAAGACTTGTCAGTCATGGCACGCTCCTCCTTTCATCTGCCGGGCAAATCAGGTTGATTCTCATCTTCAAGATAACACTTCCTTAACCGTATCCGGCAAGAGCAAACTTTCAATATTCCTGTTTCGATCACAGACTTTATGAGCAGGCATGCTAAAACAGCGGTGAACTATTTCAAATCTGCCCTGTTTTAAATATGACACCTGCTAAAACAGACAGGATCAAACAGGGTAAAACAGGAGGCAAACATGCGCTATTTGCACACCATGATCCGTATTCGTGACATTGATGAGTCACTGGATTTTTTTGTTGAAAAATTCGGACTGGTGGAAACACGCCGCACGGAAAGTGAACAGGGACGCTTCACTTTGATCTTCCTCAGCGCGTCGAAAGATCAGGCAAATGCAGAAAGCTCCCGCGCGCCGGAGCTGGAACTGACCTATAACTGGGATGCGGAAACCTATAGCGGCGGACGCAATTTCGGCCATCTCGCCTATGAGGTCGATAATATTTATGACTTCTGCCAAAATCTGAAAGACAAAGGCGTTGTCATTAACCGTCCGCCACGCGACGGCCGCATGGCTTTTGTAAAATCACCGGACGGTATTTCCATTGAAATTCTGCAAAAAGGCGAAAGACTGGCACCGCAGGAACCATGGGCATCTATGGAAAATACCGGCAGCTGGTAAACGAACCTCAGCAAGCTGTTAAACTGCCTCTTATTGGCGCGAGAGATCAACTTTCGCGGCATCCACGATGCGGATCTGCGTTGAAACAGAGCCATTCCAGTGATTGAGCGATAAATGGCCGGCAACATGCACCATGTGTCCGGCCTGATCGAACAGGAAACGCCCAAGATCACTGTCAGCAGCACGGAAGGCAATACCGTCCACGCGTTTGCCGTCCAGCCCTTTCAGGGCAACTTTCACATGATCGCGCCCGACAACACGCACATCAGCGATTGTATGGTTTGGCAGTGCCAGCAGCGGCTGCACATGACCAGCACCATATGGCCCTGCTTTTTCCAAAGCATTATACAGCGCAACCGTGGCACCTGTGGCAGAAACCGCACCATCAATCGCCAGACTTTGCTCAGCGCGCAGTTCATCCACCTGCTCGGCAGCCTGCTCTTCAAAAAATGCGCGCAAAGCACCGAGTTTGGATTTCTCCACCGTGATACCCGCCGCCATAGCATGACCGCCGCCTTTGACCAGCAAGCCCTGTTCAACGGCTTTGCGTACCAGTTTGCCAAGATCAAAACCGCTGATCGAACGCCCCGATCCTGTGCCCACACCATTACCATTAAAGGCAATGGCAAATGTCGGACGTTTCGCCTTATCCTTCAGACGGGAAGCCAGCAGACCAACAATACCCGGATGCCAGTCTTCATTGGCAGTGACCAGAACCGCAGGTCCCGATTTGCCGGAAAGCTCAGCAAAGGCTTCCGCTTCCGCCTGCTGCAACATTATTGCTTCCATCGCCTGACGCTCGGCATTCAGCCTGTCCAGTTCTTCGGCGATGGTATTGGCTTCAACAGGGTCATCCAATGTCAGCAAACGGCTACCCAAAGCAGCATTGCCGATACGCCCGCCCGCATTGATGCGGGGACCAATGAGAAAGCCGAAATGGAAACTATTGAGCGGCTCACCAATGCGAGATACCCGCGCCAGCGCCGCCAGCCCTGCATTGCTCTGATTGCGGGCAGCGAGCAGACCTTTAACCACAAAAGCGCGGTTCACACCGATCAGCGGCACCACATCGCAAACCGTGGCCAAGCCCACCAGATCGAGATAGCTCAGCAAATCCGGCGTACCATTTGCCGCTTTAATACCGCGCTCACGCAATTCCCGTGCCAATTGCACCAAAGTCATAAAGACAACACCGGCAGCGCAGAGATGCCCCTGCCCTGAAATATCATCCTCACGGTTCGGATTAACAATCGCGGCGGCATCTTCCGGCAATGCACCACCAAGCTGGTGGTGATCCAGAACCACAACATCGGCACCGGCATCTTTCGCAGCGGTAATTGAAACAGCACTATTGGTACCGCAGTCCACAGTCACGATCAGAGACGCGCCTTTGGCAACCAGCTCACGCATGGCATCGGGGTTCGGGCCGTAGCCTTCAAAAATACGATCCGGAATGTAGATCAGATTTTTAATGTCATAGGCATTGAGAAAGCGGGATAACAGCGCTGATGAACAGGCGCCATCGACGTCATAATCACCGAAAATTGCTACATTCTCACGGTGCTGAATAGCATCGGCAATACGAACAGCAGCCTGTTTCATATCCGTCAAAGTCAGCGGATCAGGCATCAGGGAGCGGATACTCGGATTGAGAAATTCTTCAGCGGCTTCAAGGCCAACGCCACGACCGGCCATAACGCGGGAAACCAGATCGGGAATACCGTAATTCTGGGCGATAGCGAGGGCGGTATTGGCTTCCCGCAGACCTAACCGATCCACCCATTTCATGCCCGTTGCAGAAGAACGTATTCCGAGAAACAAACGCTCATTCATATCCACGCGGGCAACTCCTGTTGGCATTGAGTTCTTACAAACAACAAAGGCGACATTTTTCAATGTCGCCTTATAGCAGAATTTAATTGTGGTGCCACTCTCGTAGCTGTCCTTGTAGCGCCGAGGCTAAAAATCATCAGGTTGCGGCGAAAATGGTGGCTGTTTTGAAACCGGAGCGGAGCGTACTGTTAGTACGTGAGCACCGGATTTCGAGACAGACGCCATTTGCAGACCAAGCTGGCGATTTTTACTTTATGCGAACTTGGAGAGGTCTTGGTGCCGCGCCTTAATCTCACGCACAGTCTGTGACTGAGCACGCATGACGATGGTGTGGGTCTGGATGTAGTCGCGGGCAAATTTAACGCCGGAGAGCATGTTGCCGTCGGTTACACCGGTGGCTGCAAACAGTACGTCGCCTTTAGCCATTTCTTCCATCAGATAGACTTTGTTCGGGTCTGTAACGCCCATTTTCAGAGCGCGGGCGATCTGGTCATCAGAATTGAACTGCAGACGACCCTGCATCTGGCCGCCGATGCAGCGCAGAGCTGCTGCTGCCAGAACGCCTTCAGGCGCGCCGCCAATGCCGAGGTAGATATCAATGCCGGTTTCATCCGGATTGGTGGTGTGCATAACACCGGCAACGTCGCCATCACCGATCAGACGGATTGCAGCACCGGTTGCGCGGACTTCTTCGATCAGGCGTGCGTGACGCGGACGATCCATGATGCAGGCAGTGATTTCGTTGACCTTAACGCCTTTGGCTTTTGCCAGTGCGTTCAGGTTTTCAGTCGCAGAAGCATCAATATCTACAACGCCGCGCGGATAGCCCGGACCAACAGCGATTTTCTGCATGTAAACGTCCGGTGCGTAAAGCAGATTGCCTTTTTCAGCAATTGCAACAACAGCCAGCGAGTTTGGCAGGTTCTTGGCGCAGATGGTGGTGCCTTCCAGCGGGTCGAGCGCGATGTCGACTTCAGGACCGTTGCGGGTGCCGACTTCTTCACCGATATAGAGCATCGGCGCTTCGTCGCGTTCACCCTCACCGATAACAACAGTACCGGAGATCGGCAGACGGTTCAGCTCTTTACGCATTGCGTCAACAGCAACCTGATCCGCAGCTTTTTCATCACCGCGGCCACGCAGACGGGCAGCAGCCACAGCGGCGCGCTCGGTCACGCGAACCAGCTCGAGTGTCAGAATACGGTCGAGACCCTGCGGGGTCTGATCTGCAGAATTGGCCATTTAAACAGTCCTAAATTCGTTATCGAAAGATATGCCTGCAATCCGGAATAGTATCGCTGCGCAACGGATACAAAACTGCTGTAGCCGATTATGATGACAGGGGATTGTCAGACATGGTCGCCATCTTTTGGCAAAGTCGGGCTCTCCCTGCAAGGGATAAAGCGCGGGGAGAAAAAGTAAATCGATTATACTCGGTTGAAAAACCATCACATTTGAAAACGAGTGATACCGGCAGTGTATTTTCGTAAGAATTACACTGCCGGTATCTTTTGTTATATATCAGACTATTCAGCCCGCAAGCTGTCCGGCTTCTTCAAAGAATGCTTCCGGTGACTCCACTTCAACCAGCTTATTCTTCACAATCTGCCAGAAACGATTGCCGGTATTGCGCACGAAACTACGGTCATGCGACACCAGCAGACAGGCGGCATCACTGTTCAGCAATTCAGCTTCCAGCGCCTCCTGCCCCTCAATATCCAGATGGTTGGTCGGTTCATCGAGAATATAGAAATTCGGATGTGTCAGCCGCAGCACCAGCATAGCAAGCCGCGCTTTTTGCCCGCCGGAAAGTCGTGCAACCACCTTCCCCTGCATATCAATATTCATACCTGCCCCTGCCAGCAGCGAACGCGCCTTCTGATCTCCGATATCAAAATGACGGGTGATCGTTTCTAACGGTGTGTGCTTGTCATTCAGTTCTGACAATGCCTGATCGCTGTAGCCCAGCACCAGTGACGGCGTGGCTTTAAGCGCCGGACTTTCCGGCGCGGCACCCGTAATCACATTCCGCACCATGGTCAGTAATCGCGTTTTACCTGTACCATTGGCACCAAGCAGCACAATACGATCACCGGGGTTGATCCATAAACGGCCGGTTTTATAGAGAATGCGATTATCCGGTGTGACCACATCAAGATTATCAATCACCACCAGCGCACGGGCATGACTGCTCTGTCCTGCCAGCTTGATAACACCGGCAGACCGCTCCAGATGCGCGGGCTTGGCAGCATCTTCCAGCTTCTCCGCACGGTCCTTCAGCTGCTTGGTTTTTATCACCAGCAGGTCACTGCCCGAATTGATACCGATATTATTGAGTTTGGCCGCCTGTTTGCGCAATTGCTGTGCAGTTTTCATATCTTTCTGATATTGGCGCGCATCCGCAGCATCGGCCTCATCCAATGCGACACGGGCACGGCTATAAGGCAGAGCATAGATTTGCGAATTTTCAGGCCGCAAAAACAATGTACGCTTGGTCACAGCATCGAGAAAAGCACGGTCATGGCTACACATAATCACCGCTGTTGAACGCGGCAGATCATTCAACCAGCCTTCAAGTAGATGGATTTTTTCCAAATCCAGATGGTTGGTCGGCTCATCCAGCAGCAACAGATCGGGCTCGGCAATCTGCGTTCGCGCCAGCAAAGCAAGGCGTTGCCAGCCGCCACTCAACTGCCGCATTGCACGGTCACGCATATCCTGCGGCACACTCAGATCGTCGAGAATAATATCAACGCGCCAGCTTTCATGCAGCTGCGCGTCTTCATCCAGCCCGCTCAGCACCACATTATATAAGGAAATATCCAGCCAGTCCTGCGGCACATATTGCGGCACCACACCGGTTTTCAGACCACGGGCGCGGGTCACCAGACCATCCGTTGGCTCCAGCTCACCGCTGATGATACGCATCAGACTGGATTTACCGCGACCGTTGGCGGCAACCACGCCAAGACGTTCCCCCTCACCGACAACGAGGCTTAAATCACGAAACAGTTCAACGGACAAAGTGAGAGAAAGATTTTGAAGATTAAGGTAGGACATAAGATCAGCTCAGAATTTGCCATAGCCGCACAGAACATCGCATAGATGCGAACTGGTAACGGGATGGTTCAATCAGATGCAGTTCGCTCCATGCAAAACCGCACCTTTAAAGAAAGGCTGAAAAAGACAGATTGTACGGTCTTAATCGGCCCTGCACAAATTAATGAGACAGGGCGTAATCAGGGCCGAATGTGTGATGATGCTGATGTCGCAGAGAAAACATCTTACGGCCCTCCTTTCTTAAACTGCATTTGAGCTGGCTATTTCTAGCAAAAGCAAAACCTGATGACAAGATACTGATTGCCCAAACAAAAAACCGCCGGAAATTCCGGCGGTTTTTATCAGTTCCTGTCTTTATTAGAGCGCCGTGTGCCAGACTTGGCACACAAAACTCGCTCTAACACTTTAAAATGAGAGCATAATTTTACCTTAAACTGATCCAAGTTTAAGGAATTATGCTCTACCCCGCACGTTCAATGCGGATCATCTGCGGCTTATCGAAGAGATCACCATCTTCGGTAATCGCCTTCAAAGCCTGCTTAACCGCTGATTCCGTCGTTGCATGGGTTACGAGAACAACTGTCTTAATCACAGCCTCTTCAACATTGGCACCCGTGCCGCGCTGTACGATAGATTCCAGCGAAATATCATTTTCCGCCATGCGCTTGGCAATCGTTGCAAACACACCGGCGCGATCATGCACATTCAGGCGAATGAAATAACCACCGGCATGAGAACGCATTTTCGCGCGCGCTGTCGGCTTCAGATCTTTTGCAGGCGTACCGAAGACCGGCCCGTGCTGGAAACCCGGACGGCTTTTACCGATATCGGCAATATCACCAATCACAGCAGAGGCCGTGGCATTGCCGCCGGCACCCGGACCTGACAACAGCAACTCGCCGAGAAGATCGGTTTCGATCGCCACCGCATTGGTCACGCCATGCACCTGCGCAATGACAGAAGAGGTTGGCACCAATGTCGGATGCACACGCTGCTCCACACCGGTTTCTGTTTTCTGCGCCACGCCGAGCAATTTAATTTTATAGCCAAGCTCTTCCGCTGCACGGATATCCGCGAGCGAAATATTGCTGATCCCTTCCAGATAAATATCGTCAGCGGCAATCTGCGTGCCGAATGCGATACTGGTCAGCAGTGCCAGCTTATGCGCCGTGTCATTGCCTTCAATATCAAAGGTCGGATCAGCTTCCGCGTAGCCCAGACGCTGTGCATCTTTCAGACATTCGGTGAAGGAAATCCCCTCCTCACCCATACGGGTCAGAATATAATTACAAGTACCGTTCATAATACCGTAAACGCGCGACACAGTATTACCGGTCAGCGATTCACGCATCGCCTTAATCACCGGAATACCGCCTGCAACTGCTGCTTCAAAATTCAGCAACACGCCTTTGGCTTCTGCGATTTTGGCCAGTTCCACACCATGATAGGCGAGCAAGGCTTTATTGGCAGTCACCACATGGCGACCGGAATTGAGTGCAGCCTCAACAGCAGCGCGTGCAGTACCTTCCGAGCCGCCAACCAGCTCAACAAAAACATCAATATTATCTGATTTTGCCAGTGCGACCGGATCATCGAACCATTCAATATTGCTGAGATCAACACCACGGTCACGGGTACGGTCACGTGCGCTGACCGCAGTCACTACAATTTCGCGTCCGCATTGCCTTGTCATCATTTCGGCTTTATCGCGCAGAATGCGCAAAACCGATGCTCCTACGGTGCCAAGTCCGGCGACACCGATCCGCAATGCATTACTCATTATTGTGCCTCAGCAATATATACTTAATTCAACGGGCGGGAACTGTATACTCCCGCCTCACTTTATTCGCTTGGCTCAGGACATTCCCCTGAAGCCGCCTTTTTATCAGGCAGCTCCGTCAGCATTCCCCAGAAAGCGTTTGATATTACGCGCGGCCTGACGAATACGATGTTCGTTTTCCACCAAAGCAATGCGCACAAATTCATCCCCATGTTCACCGAAACCGAGGCCGGGCGCAACAGCTACATCAGCTTTTTCGATCAATAGTTTGGAAAAATCGAGCGACCCCATGGCACGATAGCGTTCAGGGATCGGAACCCACGCAAACATTGTCGCCTCAGGAGACGGAATTTCCCAACCCGCACGGCCAAAACTCTCAACCAGAACATCGCGGCGTGTCTTATAAACATTACGCACATATTCAATATCGCTGCCGTCGCCGTTCAGTGCAGCCGTTGCAGCCACCTGAACCGGCGTGAAAGCACCGTAATCGAGATAGGATTTGACCCGTGTGAGCGCCGCAATCAGCCTTTCATTGCCAACTGCAAAGCCCATACGCCAGCCGGCCATCGAGAATGTTTTGGACATGGAGGTAAATTCAACCGCTACATCCATTGCACCCTCAACCTGCAACACCGATGGCGGCGGATTGTTTTCATCGAAATAGATTTCCGAATAGGCCAGATCCGACAGGATGATAATATTATGCTTACGGGCGAAGGCCACTACTTCCTTATAGAAGTCGAGTGTCGCCACTTGCGCAGTCGGGTTGGACGGAAAACTCAGAATCAGCGCAATCGGGCTCGGGATCGAGTGCTTAACACCGCGCTCCAGCGAGACGAGGAAACTGTCATCCGGTTTTGCACTGATGGAACGGATGACACCACCGGACATGACAAAGCCGAAAGTATGGATCGGATAGGTCGGATCCGGACACAGAATAACATCACCCGGCGCAGTAATTGCCTGCGCCATATTGGCAAAGCCTTCTTTGGAACCAAGCGTGGCAACAACCTGTGTATCCGAATTGAGCTTCACACCAAAACGACGCGCATAATAATTGGCCTGCGCTTTACGTAAGCCAGGAATCCCTTTGGATGAGGAATAGCGATGGGTGCGCGGGTCCTGCACAGCTTCACAAAGCTTATCAATAATACCCTGCGGTGTCGGCAGATCGGGATTGCCCATGCCAAGATCAATAATGTCGGCACCCGCCGCTCGCGCACTCGCCTTCAGGCGGTTAACCTGTTCGAAGACATAAGGTGGCAGGCGACGGATTTTATGGAATTGTTCCGACATATCTCTCTTCCGTTTAATTAAAATGCGATGCAGCATAATCTTGTAAAACTGCACGGCTGTTAAAAGTCCGGATCAGTACGACCCGAATCCAGAGCGCCAAAACAGCACTCCGATCTGTAAATTCTAAAATGCGAATAAATTTATGGCGTATCAAAACGCCTGTCGTCAGATCAGCCTGTTACTCGGTGGCTTCGATTGCCTTTAATGTGGCATCGGTTTCCGCCTGCAACTGGCGTTTGCGGGCTTCGATTTCCGCTCGGCTCGATCCTGTTGCGGGTGCACTTCCCTGACGCGCCTTGGCGCTGCTGAGGCTACCGGTAATCCGGTCTTTTTCCTCAAAGGTCAGCTGCTTGGTTTCACCGCGCGGCATAATCCCGAAATTCGGATAAGCTCCGGTACGCAGTGCGCCCTCCTGCGGCACACCGGCAGAAGGCCCGCTTGTGCAACCCGCGAGCGCCACAGCAGCCACGGCAAACATTGCATTACGCAGCGTTGCAAAGTGATGTGTCTGTTGTGCGCTCATAGAGGAAATTCCCTGCATATCGAATTCTGGTCGTAACTCTGGCCGAATAACTGGACAATAAACGTATAGACGCATTTCGCAACAGGAAGCTTTCATTTCCGCCGTGAAAAACACTCTTATTTACGTCATTCTGCCAAGTCTGCCCGCGAACACGAAATGTAACAATTGTTATTGTTTTGAAAAGAATTGTTACAGGGCATAACTTGCGCCCCAATTAATAAAGAATTAACAATTTTTGCGACGAAAACAGTCATTCCGCATATATTAATAATAGCCAGAATTTTGCACAAACGGAGCCTCTTTACAGCCCTTTGTGCCAGCAGTTGCACAGGAAACCTTTGATTTGAGTTCAGTTTCCGCAGATGCACTCAGACAAGTCGCAGCATAATGAAGGGTCTGCTTTGTTCGATACGATAAAACGTATACGAGAAAAAAACGCTCAGCTTTTCTGCGGCATAGCTATCATTCTCGCTTTAAGCATCAGTGGCTGTACCACATCTTCCGGCACATCCCTGCTGGAAAGCGTCGCCAATGATACGACTCTGGCCGAAAATAAATCCGGTGATTCCGCTTCTGAAACTCCGGCGGCAAATACAGCAACCGCTGCGGCAAAAACTGCTCCGGCCTCTACTATAACGGCAGAAGCCGCAAAACAGACAGCAGAAGCACAAATGGAAAAACCGGTACAGGTTGCCTTGGCTGATACAGCCGCCGCCGCAACCAATCAGATTGTACAGACACCGGAAGCAGCAGCCCCTGCCGAACAACCGAGCACTCTGGCTGCACTTTTCGGCACACGAAACAAGCCTACTGCTGCTTTAGCAGCGATTCCGCAGGCAGAAGCAGCAACACCGGCGACAAGCCAGACAAAGCCGCAGGATAATGCCGCTCAGGCCGAAACTGCCAAGCCGGATGCAAGCGCAAATACCGCACAAACTCCTGCAATTGACAGAACAAGCCAAAGCGCAGGCGCGGCAGCCCGTCTTTTCTCACCGGGAAAAAACAGTGTGCGCGGCACCGGAAAACAGGAAGCTACGGTTACAGCTTCTGCCACTCCTAAAAGAGCAAGCGACTATAATTATACGCTGCCGGGTGTGCGTGCGAATGGCGGCGTAGAGATTCGCCACAGTAATAAAGTGTTCGACGAAAGCGATATTGATCTTGATGAAGACGATTTCAGCGCGCCGGTAACACTCGCCTCCGCTGGCGGCATGGCGCGTCTCGCGCCGAACGGCCTGCGCACCCAGCATGATAAAGTGCAGGTTTCCTGCCTGAAACCGCAGCTGGTCTCAATGATTAAACGCCTTGAAAGCCACTACCGCAAACCGGTTGTCATCACCTCCGGCTACCGCAGTCCGGCGCACAACCGTTCGGTCAGAGGTGCGAAACGCTCATTGCATATGTCGTGTTCAGCGGCCGACTTGCAGATTCCAGGCGTTTCCAAATGGGAAATCGCCCGTCAGGTGCGCACATGGCCAAGTCGCGGCGGTGTCGGCACCTATTGCCATACAGAATCGGTACATATCGATGTCGGGCCGGAGCGCGACTGGAACTGGCGCTGCCGTCGCGGCTAAAAAATACCGTCAGACAAATCATTTTACAGGCCGGATCAGCTATCTGATTCCGGCCTGTCTTCATTTTCTGACCGCTCTGGTGATTTGTGCGGCAGATTTGCATTTATTTGCAGGGTGAAATGGTACCCGAACACGCCTCAGTTCCCGTCATTCAGCGCTAAACACTTAATTCCACACGACAAAAGCAGCACTTCCGTGGCTTTATTCACAGGCAGAGCACTGCCAAATGAAAAAAATCTGCATTTTTTGCAAATTTCTTATTTTACCCACTTGCACGATAAATATCATGCCGCTATAAGCCGGTTCACCAGCAGGCGCCCATCGTCTAGCGGTTAGGACAGCGCCCTTTCACGGCGCAGACAGGGGTTCGATTCCCCTTGGGCGTACCATCTTCTCCAGGCTGATGAAGATGAATGATCTCAGGATCAGATATAAATTTCCCCTTCTGAACTAAATCAAAACACTCGAAACCGAACTTCGTAACGCGCTTTAATCCGCCGCGATTCTGATTCCGGCTGTTTCGTTGCTTTTTCATAAGCATCAGATTTTTTTCACATATTTTGTATTTTTTTGCATTTTCCCTATTGCGCATTCAATACGGCTTAGCTATACAGCGCTCACCGGCAGGCGCCCATCGTCTAGCGGTTAGGACAGCGCCCTTTCACGGCGCAGACAGGGGTTCGATTCCCCTTGGGCGTACCACTTTCTCTCTTGAGAAATTCAGTTTCCGAAAACAAATCTCCAAAAATAAAAATTCAGTTTTGCATTCAGATCAGCTTTGATCTAACCAGAAACATGCTTTTTCCTTCTCCCCTTATTCGCGGCACATTATTGCAGCGCTATAAACGTTTTCTGGCGGATATCCGGCTGGACAGCGGTGAACTGATTACCGCATCTGTGCCCAATACCGGCTCCATGCGCGGCCTGACCACGCCGGGTTCAGAAGCATGGCTCAGCGTCTCCGACAGCCCGACTCGCAAATATGCCCATACGCTGCAAATTGTACAGGCCGACGACACTCTGGTCGGAATCAATACCGGCCTGCCGAATAAAATTGCTGAGGAAGCGATCCTGTCCGGCATGATTCCGCAATTATGCGGCTTCACCACGCTCAAGCGCGAACAAAAATACGGGCAGAACTCCCGCATTGATTTATTGCTTCTTCGAGAAACGCATCAGCAGACATATGTAGAGGTCAAGAATGTGCATTTTAAGCGCACAGGACAACTGGCAGAGTTTCCCGATAGCGTAACTGCCCGTGGTGCCAAACATCTCTTTGAGCTCAGCGAGATGGTCAAAGCCGGTCATCGTGGTGTTATGGTCTTCGTTATTCAGCGTCAGGATTGCGATTCTCTGTCCATATGCGGCGATCTTGATCCTGCTTATGCCGCAGCATTTGCGAATGCGCGGCAGCATGGGGTTGAGGCTTACGCAATTCGGTGCCACATAAGTCCTGAATCAATTATCGCGGATCAGACGGTTCCCGTTCTGAACCTGTAAATCTTTTGCTTTGTCTTAGTCGCAAGGCAGTCAATTCCGGTACAGCCTGAGTGCTGTCCTAACATATATACGGATCACCCGATGGTAACCTATGTCAATGCCGACAGCGCCCCGCTTAAATATACAGGCCAGATCAAGCTTTACGGACCTGAAGGTTTTGCAGCCATGCGCAAGGTCTGCGCAATCACATCCGAATGTCTTGATGCGCTGAATGATATTGTCAAACCGGGCGTCACCACCAACGAGATCGACCGCTTTGTTTTTGAATTCGGTGCCGATCGCGGTGTGGTGCCTGCCACGCTGAATTATCGCGGCTATACCAAAAGCTCCTGCACATCGATCAATCACGTTGTTTGTCACGGTATCCCTGATGACAAACCGCTGCGTGAAGGCGATATTCTCAATATCGACATCACCTTCCTGCAGGATGGCTGGTATGGCGATTCAAGCCGCATGTATGCGGTCGGCCAGATCAAGCGCGCTGCCGAGCGCCTGATGGAAGTCACCTATGAAAGCCTGCTGCGCGGTATTGCAGCTGTAAAGCCGGGTGCAAAAACCGGTGCAATCGGTGCGGCCATTCAGTCTTATGTGGAAGCGGAACGCTGCTCTGCCGTGCGCGACTTTTGCGGTCATGGTGTGGGACAGTTATTCCATGATGCCCCGAATATTCTGCACTATGGCAAAGCGACTGATGGCGTGGAAATCCGCGAGGGCATGATCTTCACCATTGAGCCGATGATCAATCTCGGCAAGCCGGATGTGAAAGTGCTGAAAGACGGCTGGACAGCCGTCACCCGCGACCGCTCGCTGACTGCACAATATGAGCATACAATCGGTGTGACCAAAGACGGCTGTGAGATTTTCACCCTGTCGCCGAAGGATATTTTCTTCACCACCGGTAACAAATAACAAAATGGCCGCATCGTTTAAAAATGATGCGGCCATAATTTTTTAATGTGAAAGATTGTTAAATCGTAGGCAACAGGGCGGTAATAGCACCTCCCAACTGCATCTCATATTCGCCTTGTTCAGCAGTGCGCCCGACAACGTTGAGCACGGTTGACGCCGCATCACGGGCTGCTTCTGTTAAAGTGCTGCCATGCGCCAGATTGGCAGTCAGCAGGCCGGTAAACAGATCGCCTGTGCCCACCGGTACAATCGGCACACGCGGCGAAGTCAGTCTTGTCACTTCCCCGCCCTCAAACACCACATTCTCCAGCGAGCCATAGGGCGTATCGGGAAACACACAACCCGTTGCAATCACACGCGCATTGTTAAACGCCTGTATCTGCCGCACCTTTTCCTGCAGAATATCAAAGGATGAAGCGTCGCTTCCGGTAATCAGCCCGACTTCAAACTGATTGGGTGTCAGGAGATCGGCCAGCGGCACCAGTTCATTGATAATACAATCCACCACCGGATCAGCGACAAACACGCCTAAGCCTGTGTCCCCCATCACCGGATCGCAAATATAAATAATCTCCGGATTGATCTTGCGTGCACGTTTGACGAAATCCGCAACAACTTCGCCATTGGCACGCGAGCCCAGATAGCCGGAGACAATATAGCGGCTGGTACTGATTAAGCCGCGTTCTTCCACGCCGCGCAGCAGGTCACTCACCAGTTCCGGTTCCAGCACGCGCCCGCGCATAGTTTCATAGCCCGGATGGTTGGAGAGCAATGTCGTCGGCACTGCCGCAACATTCAGCCCGCGCGCCTGCATTGGCAGCACCGCAGCACTATTGCCGACATGGCCGTAGACAACCTGACTTTGAATGGAAATCACAGATGTCTGCATTGATAATGGCTGCGACATTACTTTACTCCTTCTTTGACAGCGACCAGCGCTTCACGATCCCGCTTCGGCAACTGTCCGTTCAGCAACATATAAGCAACCAGACCGATCACCAGCCCCCAAAATGCGCCGCCAATACCCAGCAAATTAATATTGGCAGCGGAGGCCAGAAAAGTGATTAAAGCCGCTTCACGGGTTTTCGGATCAGCCAGCGCACCTGCCAGACTGCCGCCAATGGTACCGAGCAAAGCAAGACCGGCGAGCGTGGTGATAAATGTTGATGGAAAGGCCATAAAGACCGCAGCAAGCGTGACGCCGAACACGCCGACAAGCACATAGAAACAACCTGCCGCGATACCGGCGAACCAGCGTTTGTGCGGGTCTTCATGCGCTTCACGCCCTGTGGCAATCGCAGCCGTAATCGCAGCAATATTAAAAGCATGGGAGCCGAATGGTGCCATAATCAGCGAGCCGAGACCGGTGACTGTGACAATCGGATTGGCACTGGTTTTAAAACCGTCATTCCGCAGCACCAGCATGCCCGGCATATATTGACCCGACAGCGTGATGAGAAACAACGGCAGTGCCACACTCAGCAATGCATTCAGTGAGAAGACCGGCATTGTAAACACCGGAGCTGCCAGAGTGAGGCTCAAATTGGAGAAATCCACCCGTCCCTGCACCAGCAGAAAACCGATACCCAGTACCAAAATCCCCACCACCGCATAGCGTGCAGTAAAGCGCTTGAGCAAAACATAAGCGACGATCAGCCCGCCAACGAGCAGCGGATCAATGGTTGCACCACCAAAGGCACCAATACCGAATTGCAGCAGAATACCGGCCAGAAGGCCGGAAGCGATACTTGCCGGAATAAGCCGGATCACTTTCTCAAAAGTGCCGGAAAGCCCCAGCACGACAAAAGCAAGCGCCGAGATAATATAAGCACCGACAGCTTCCGCATAAGGCGTTGTGGCGAGTGCAGTAACCAGAAAAGCCGCTGCTGGTGTTGACCATGCAGTGATGATCGGCTCACGAAAATGCCAGCTCAATATCAGCCCCGTTACACCGACACCAATAGACACAGACCAGACCCATGACGCTGTCAGCTCAGGGCTGAGACCGGCAATTTTCGCCGCCTGAAAAACCAGAATAAAAGTCCCTCCGTAATTGACAATCACCGAAATCAATCCGGCAACAACCGGATGGGTCAGATCGCTGAAACGCAAAGGAGATGGTGGCGGAATAGTCTGAGACATAAGACGGGCTCTCTAATATGGCTATGGCGCTGCCGGTTCTGCATAAAGCCGACGGTCACAGGATGGTCATGATGCGCTTGACTTTTAACCCGTGAATGGTCTGTTATCTCCATCCACTTATCGCTTTGGAGCCAGACCAATTGTTCAGGCACTCCCAACTTGAATCTGTCAAAGCATGGATTGCCCATCCGGCTCATGCCACAATGCCGCTTCATGCACGGATACAGCGCACCATCCGCCAGCTGATCGTCAACGGTGCATTGGCATCGGGTAAACCGCTCCCCGCCTCCCGCGCTTTGGCAAAATCGCTGGATGTCTCGCGTGATACGATTGAGGCTGCCTATAGCCAGCTTCATGCAGAAGGCTTTATTGAACGTCGGGTTGGCAGTGGCAGTTTTGTGGCCGAGATGACTGACTTCTCGGCGGGGCGCAGGCTCTCGCAACGCGATGCGCTGGCACGTAATCAGGCACCGAACCTGAGCAAACGCGGCAATGCCATGTTTCGCAGCGGTGGCGTGCGCGAGCAATTGGTTCCCCGCCCTTTTGCACCGAGTCTGCCGGAAACCCGCAGCTTCCCGATACAACTCTGGGAGCGGCTTGAAAGGCAGGTTCTCAAAGAAACCGGCACGCAGGCACTGCTGCACGGCAATCCGCAAGGCACTGAGCCGCTGCGCCGTGCGATTGCCGATTATGTCAATCTGGAGCGTGGCGCCCGTGCCACCGCCGACCGTGTGCTGGTGCTTACCAGTTCGCAGCAAGCACTGACACTCTGCGCCAATATGTTGCTGGATGCCGGCGACAGTATTTTCATTGAAGATCCGGTCTATTACGGCGCCCGCAGAGCTTTTGATGCGGCGGGACTGATCCCCGTACCAGTTCACGTCGACCGGCAGGGCATTATAGCCGAGCATATTCTCGAAGACCCGCTTAAAGCCAAAGCCGTGTTTCTCACCCCGTCCCATCAGTTCCCGACCGGTGCTACGCTGGCTCTGGACAGACGTCTGGCATTAATCGAATGGGCATCCCGCCAACAGGCATGGATCATCGAAGACGATTATGACAGCGAGTTCCGCTATACCGGCAAGCCGACAGCCTGCGTACAGGGGCTCGATCCCCATGACCGCACCATCTATATCGGCACTTTCACCAAATCTCTGTTTCCGGGTCTTCGCATTGGCTATATCGTGCTGCCGCCGCAACTGGTTAAACCCATGACCGTAGCGCGCACCTTGCTGGACGGTCATACAGCATCCGTGGCTCAGCTTACACTCGCGCGTTTTATGGAGGGCGGTCATTTCGGTGCGCATATCCGTGCCATGCGCAATATTTATGCCGAGCGTCTCGAAGTTCTGACAAAACTCGTCGGGATACATCTGAGCGAATTTATTGAACCGCGAGTACCAATCGGCGGCTTGCAAATGCCGTGTCTGCTGATCTGCGAAATATCGGAACGTGCAGCCATTGATGCAGCAAGACGTGTCGGCATCGAATTGCAGGGACTATCGCCGCTTCATGCATCCGGCAGCGGCAGAGCCGGATTTCTGATGGGCTTTGCGGCCTATACACCGGCGGAGCTGGAAACCGCCGTTAAAAAGCTCAAAACAGCGTTTCAGAACATCAAAATCTGAAATTTCAAATGGCCTGCCAGTGAATTCAAAAGTGGCCGGTCTAAGCCAGCCATTTCTATACTATGCTCCGTGTCGTATTTTGCCTGCACTCAAGGCAGCACGACTGAAAGACACATGCCATGGATCAACTGCTCACCCCGCTTTCTGCCGAAGATATTGCCCGCTTTGGTGAAACACCCGCAATTCGCTTTGCGCAGAATTTGCAGCTGGTTCAGGAACGTATTGCTGCGGCAGCCTTGCGCAGTGGTCGCAACTGGCAAGATGTGCGTCTGCTACCGGTTACCAAAACTGTTCCCGCACATATTCTGCGCTATGCGTTTGCCGCAGGCATTACAGATTTTAGCGAAAACAAACTTCAGGAAGCCCGTGATAAGCGTGAGAAACTCGATGATCTTGCGATTAACTGGAGCATTATCGGCCATCTCCAGACCAATAAGGTCAAATATCTCACACGTTTCGCCACAGAATTTCATGCGCTCGACAGTATTCGCCTTGCGGAGGAACTGAACCGCAGATTGGAAAGTGAAAACAAAGATCTGGATGTCTTTGTGCAGGTCAACACATCCGGTGAAGAGAGCAAATATGGTCTGCATCCCGATGATCTGCTGCCATTCATCGAGCGCCTGCCCGATTATCCGCGCCTGAAACCCCGCGGCCTGATGACCCTTGCTTTGTTCAGCTCTGATCTTGATAAAGTACGTCCATGCTTCCGGCTTCTGCGCAACCTGCGCGATCGGGCGGCGCGGCATCATTCCGGTATCACCAAACTCTCGATGGGCATGTCCGGTGATTTTGAGGCGGCGATTGAAGAAGGCGCGGATATTGTCCGCGTCGGTCAGGCAATCTTTGGCCCAAGGCCGACTGCAGATGCTTTTTACTGGCCGGGTCTGACAGACACAACACAGCAATCAGCTCAGCCATAAAAACAATTTAAGAAATATAATCAAATACTTAAATTGTTAAACTGCCTCTTAAAACCTATTTTCCGATAGACCATTCTGAGATTTTCCGCTTAATCTGTAAACGGAAACCGCTCATCCCTGCGGTAGCCATCTGTGCATTCGGGGGCACGTTGCAGTATGGCAAATAAAATTGCGTCAGCGGATGAGACAGATCTGTTTCCGCCTGCTGATGAGAGACTTCATCTGCAGATATTCAATGAGGCAGGCATAATGCAACAGCCCTCCGGCCACTTGTCTGTGCCTGCCGGAGCGACCGAAAACCATCCGGTTTGTTCGGCAGAAACACCTCCGCAACCGGAACAGCCCGTTAAAACCTCTGCAAGAGTGAAGAAAAACAAGCCTCATTATAGCGGCCACCGTCAGCGCCTGCGCGAGCGTTTCAACAATCATGGCGACGACGTTCTGGCCGATTATGAGCTGCTGGAGCTTCTGTTGTTTCGCACCATTGCGCGGGCAGATACCAAACCTCTGGCCAAAGCTTTGCTCAACCGGTTCGGCAGTTTTGCCGGTGTGCTGGGGGCAGAACCGCAATTACTAAGGGAAGTTGCAGGCTGCGGTGAAGCCGTGGCGCAGGATATCAAACTGCTTAACGCCTGTGCCCGCCGTTCCGGCAAAAGTGAAATCATGAAAAAGGATGTGCTCGATTCATGGAGCAAGGTCATCGCCTATTGCATGACCTCAATGGCCTATGAAAACCGCGAGCAATTCCGCATCCTGTTTCTTGATAAGAAGAACCGCCTGATCGCCGATGAAATACAGCAAATCGGTACTGTCGATCATACACCGGTCTATCCGCGCGAAGTCATCAAACGGGCACTGGAACTGTCCTCTACTGCCCTGATCTTATTCCATAATCATCCGTCCGGTGACGCAACACCATCCCGCGCCGATATTGATATGACCAAGGTAATTATCTCAATTGCATCGCCGCTGAATATCGCTGTCCACGACCATATTATCATCGGCAAAGCTGGTCATATCAGTATGCGCGGCCTCGGACTTATCTGAAAAAATACGCACAAAAATCCGGTTAACCCATTATTAATTATAAACAAAACAATAAGACCGGCTTAACAGAAACATGACATAAACAAACCAAATTGGTCACAATTAACCGGCATAACCGGCTCAAAGGCGCAAGACTAAAAAGACTCGGGCGCCAGACAAATTTCAAGATTGCCTCACATGGCAAATACGGAGCCGGACTATGCGTCACTTTACACTTATCAGCACAGCAGCACTCGCGCTGGCACTTACACAGACTTCTGCTTTCGCAGCAGATTCCTTCAATAATGACTATAACTACAACGACAGCTCATCCAGCTATGATGCGCCTGCGACATGGGAAGGTAACTATGTCGGCGCGCATCTCGGCACCACTTCTTCCAAAACACCAAGCCCGTTCTCCAGCCGTACTTCGGCAATGGGCGGTATCGTCGCCGGTAAGAACTTCCAGTCCGGCAACTTCGTTTATGGTGGTGAAGTCGAAGGCAACTTCGGTGAAGCGGAACATAAAATTCAGGATGGCGGCCGTCTGCAGCAGTCATGGAGCGGTGTAGCCAAGATTAAAGCCGGTTATGCCATGGACAAGACTCTGGTTTACGGTACTGTCGGTTATGGCCTGACCCGTTTCAAACCAAAAGACAATGTTACATCCGGCAGCAAATGGGCTGGCGGCGTACAGATGGGCGTCGGTGTTGAGCAGCAGCTCTCCGGTCCGTTCTCTGTCAAAGCAGAATATAACTATATGCGTCACAATGGCGTAAAAACCAGCGTGAATGACACACGTTATGAAAACAATCTCAAGACCCACACTCTGAAAGCCGGTGTTAATTACCGCTTCTGATTCTTGAGTATTTGAACAAAACAAACCAAAGCGCCGTATTTTCTTAAATACGGCGCTTTTTTCATATTTTTAGATTTTTTGCTAAAATACATTGATTTTATTATAAAAAACAAAAGCTTGAATAAGCGTATCCATTCTGAATATGGTTTGTTTTTTCAGCATAGGCTTATGCAAATTTTGCATTCCCCCACCTGATTAATGTCAGGATAATAACTTTTTCGATGCATTTTCCTCTTTGTCTTCGTCATTTTAACTGCTTTTTTGTACGCGCCTTTGCGTTGTCTCAACCGGTCAACAGCTTGATCGTGCCCCGCAGCTTGACTTGAACAGGCTCCCTGATTTTAAAGTTAGGCTGAGGAAATTGGGAATTTAATCATGCAAGCAGTTTTTGACGGCCATAATGATGTGCTGCTTCGTCTTTGGGAGAACCGCAATAAAGGCGAAGATCCGGTAAAGGAATTTATCGAAGGAACCACGCAGGGGCATATTGATCTGCCACGCTCCCGCAAAGGCGGCCTTGCCGGCGGTCTCTGCGCCATTTACATTCCCAACCCTGCTACCGGCGAAACAATTTTCGACGAACCGGACAGCAATGGTCATTACGACACGCCGCTTGCTGCCCCGCTTGACCGCACCTATTCCTTCGACATCGCCAGCGAATTTATCGACATTGCCTATAAGCTTGAACGCGCAGGCGGATGGAAAATTTGCCGAACCGGTCAGGATATCGACAATGCCATTGCAGACGGTGACTTTGCAGCCGTTCTGCATATGGAAGGCTGTGAAGCGCTCGACAAGGATCTGAAGGCACTTGAACTGTTCTATCAGGCCGGTTTGCGCTCGCTCGGTCCTGTCTGGAGCCGCCATAATATTTTCGGCCACGGCGTACCGTTCTCCTATCCGATGAGCCCTGATACCGCACCGGGACTGACCGATGCCGGTAAAGAGCTGATTAAGGCCTGCAACAGCCTCGGCATTCTGATCGACCTGTCGCATATCACTGAAAAAGGCTTCTGGGATGTGGCCAAACTCAGCAATCAGCCTTTGATTGCCAGCCATTCCAATGCCCATGCCCTGACACCGGTTGCACGCAATCTCACCGACAAACAGCTGGATGCAATTGCCGAGAGCAATGGTCTGGTCGGCCTGAACTATGTCACCACCATGCTGCGCGCAGATGGTCAGGTGAATACGGCCACACCGATGAGCGATATGGTGCGCCATATTGATTATCTGGTGAAGAAAGTCGGCATCGATGGTGTGGCACTCGGCTCGGATTATGACGGCGGCCCGATACCGGAAGGTATTACGGACGCTGCGGGTACACAAAATCTCGTTCAGGCGCTGCGGGAAGCGGGCTATGGCGAGGATGATCTTGCAAAAATCTGTCGTGAAAACTGGCTGCGTGTGCTGCGCTCTGCCTGGCATGAACACCACTGAGCAATCATAAAAAAGCACAAAAACAATCAGTTGACGACAAGTGTCAGCCTCCTTGCGGAGTCCTGCCATTCAATCATATGATAGATAAAAATCTTTCTGCCGGATTAGCTCGGCAGAAAGAAAATAACACGGTGCGATACACGTGTTTTCAGTATCGCAGGCACGTTGAACGGCCAATCATTTGGGATGAAATATGGGGTATATAATGATTAAAAAATCCAACGGGATTAAAACATTAAATCGTTTTGGTTATCTCGCAGCCACCGCCGCTCTGGGCGTATTTGTCAGCGCAGCAGCAGTGCAGGCCGCAACACCGGCCGATACGCTGGTTCTGGGCTGGACATTCGATGACATGATTACGCTGGATCCGGCGGAATCCTTCGAGCTCTCCACCGGCGAAATCCTCGGCAACACCTATGACCGCCTGCTGCGTCTCGACCCGAATGATGCATCCAAGGTCATCGGCGACGTTGCGGAAAGCTGGGAAGTTTCCGAAGACGGCCTGACCTATACTTTCAAAATCCGTGAAGGCCAGAAATTTGCCTCCGGTAACCCGCTGACAGCTGAAGATGTGGCCTACTCGCTCATCCGCGCTGTTAAAATTGACAAGAGCCCGTCTTTCATCCTCACCCAGTTCGGTTTCAAGCCGGATAATGTGGAAGAAAAGATCAAGGCAACCGATGCTAATACACTGGTTATCACTGTTGACCAGTCCTATGCGCCAAGCTTCGTGCTGAACTGCCTGACCGCTGACGTGGCCTCGGTTGTTGACAAGAAACTGGTTGAAGAAAACGCCAAAGACGGCGATTACGGCTATGGCTGGCTGAAGACCAACTATGCCGGTTCAGGCCCGATGATTGTTCGCGACTGGCGCGCCAATGAAATCGTTGTTCTGGAACGCAATGACAATTACCGTGGCGACAAATCCCCGCTGAAACGCGCGATTTACCGCTATGTCAAGGAAAGCGCGACCCAGCGCCTGATGCTTGAAAAAGGCGATATCGACGTAGCGCGTAACCTTGAGCCGGGCGACATTGATGCGATTGCCAAGACTGAAGGCGTTTCGCTGGCATCCGCACCAAAGGGCACCGTTTATTACTTCAGCCTCAACCAGAAAAACGAAACTCTGGCCAAGCCTGAAGTGCGCGAAGCTCTGAAATATCTCGTTGATTACAGCGCGATTGAATCAACACTGATTAAACATATCGGTGTTCAGCACCAGACATTCCTGCCAAAGGGTCTGCTCGGCGCGTCGGATGAAAAACCGTACAAGCTCGATGTAGCCAAGGCTAAGGAATTGCTGGAAAAAGCCGGTCTGAAAGACGGTTTCAACATCACTATGGATGTGCGTTCCAGCCAGCCTGTAACCGGTATTGCTGAATCCATTCAGCAGACTTTTGCTCAGGCCGGTATCAAGATGGAAATCATTCCGGGCGACGGCAAACAGACCCTGACCAAATATCGTGCCCGCAAGCATGATCTCTATATCGGTCAGTGGGGCACAGACTACTGGGATCCGAACACCAATGCGGATACCTTTGCCAGCAATCCTGACAATAAAGACGATGCATCGGCCAAAACACTGGCATGGCGCAACGCGTGGGATATTCCTGAGCTGACCAAGGAAACCAAAGCTGCTGTTCTGGAACGCGACACTGAGAAGCGTACACAGATGTATATGGACCTGCAGAAGAAACTGCTTGATGACGGTCCGTTTGTCATCCTGTTCCAGCAGACTGAAGTTGCCGCTTACCGCAATAATGTCGAAAACTACAAGCTGGGCGTGACCTTCACCACCAACTCTGTCTACGACGTATCGAAGAAATAATACGGTATGAGTGTAACCACTATTACAGCATCCGGGCGCAAAAACGCCCGGATCAGCAAATGGGCTCTCGGGATCGGGAGCTTCTTGCTGGTCGTCATCACAACCTATCTCGGACTGCTGGCTGTGACCTTCTTCATTGGTCGCGTCATTCCGATTGATCCGGTTCTTGCAATTCTCGGTGACCGCGCACCGGCTCATGTTATTGAGCGCACCCGCGAAGAGTTAGGATTAAATCTGCCGATCTGGCAGCAATTCATTATTTATGTTCAAAAAGCCCTTTCCGGTGATTTCGGCATGTCGGTTCTGACCTCCAATCCGGTTATGACTGACATCAAGCGCGTTTTCCCTGCGACAATGGAACTGGCGACAATCGGCACGCTGATCGGCGCTGTCTTCGGCATTCCGCTCGGTGTGCTCGCGGCTGTAAAGCGCGGCAGCTTCATCGATCAGCTGGTGCGCGTTATCGGTCTGTTCGGTTATTCCGTTCCGATCTTCTGGCTCGGCATGATCTGTCTGCTGATTTTCTACGCCAAACTTGGCTGGGTTGCAGGTCCGGGTCGTATTGATGTGGCCTATGAATATACCTTCACGCCGATCACCGGTCTTTATATGCTGGATGCGATTATTCAGCGCCAGTGGGATGCATTGGGGAATATTCTCTCGCATATCATTCTGCCTGCATCATTGCTCGGTTATTTCTCTCTGGCCTATATCAGCCGCATGACCCGTTCTTTCATGCTCAATGAACTGGATCAGGAATATATCGTTGCAGCGCGTGCAAAGGGCTTAAGCGAAACCAAGATCATCTGGGGTCATGCCCTGCGCAATGCGGCTGTGCCGCTTGTGACGGTGATTGCCCTGTCCTATGCCGGTATGCTGGAAGGCTCAGTTCTGACTGAAACCGTGTTCTCATGGCCGGGTCTTGGTCTGTACATCACCAATTCTCTGCAAAGCGCTGATATGAATGCTGTTCTCGGCGGCACCATTATCATCGGCTCTGTGTTTATTGCCCTTAATCTGCTTTCCGATCTGCTCTATCGGACACTCGACCCACGGACGCGCGCACGATGAGTGAGACAACACTTCCAAAAGAAACATGGCGGGAATGGCTGCTCACTGAGCGTCCGCAATCCCGTGCACAGGCCAAACTCGGCCGTTCCTACATGATCTGGCGCCGTTTTACCGCGAATAAACTTGCGGTACTCGGCCTGATTATCATCGGTCTGCTGGTATTTGTGGCTGCCTTTGCACCATGGCTGGCACCGCATTCACCGGTTTCCGGTGATCTGGCCAATTCACGCCTGCTGCCAATGGGCTCACCGGGCTATCTGCTGGGTACAGACGATCAGGGGCGCGATATTCTCTCCCGTCTGATCTACGGTTCACGCTGGACGCTCTATGTTGTGCTGCTGGTTGCTATTCTGTCGGCACCGGTCGGTCTTCTGGTGGGCACTGTAGCCGGTTATGCCGGTGGCTGGGTTGATGCGCTGCTGATGCGTATTACCGATATTTTCCTTGCCTTCCCGAAGCTCATTCTGGCGCTCGCTTTTGTTGCGGCTCTCGGACCCGGCATTGAAAATGCAGTTATCGCGATTGCGATTACCTCATGGCCGCCTTATGCCCGTATTGCCCGTGCAGAAACACTGACACTGCGCAATTCGGACTATATTTCAGCTGTGAAACTGATGGGCGCTTCCCCTGCCCGTATCGTCATCCGTCATATTATGCCGCTCTGCCTGTCCTCGCTGATCGTACGTGTGACGCTGGATATGGCCGGTATTATTCTGACTGCTGCCGGTCTTGGCTTCCTGGGTCTCGGTGCTCAGCCGCCACTGCCTGAATGGGGTGCAATGATTGCTTCCGGCCGTCGTTTCATTCTCGACCAGTGGTGGGTAGCCGCTGTACCGGGCATGGCCATTCTCATTGTCAGCCTTGGCTTCAACCTGCTTGGTGACGGCCTGCGTGACGCTCTTGATCCGCGAGGCAACAACCAATGAGTGACAAGTTACTTTACGTTGACGATCTGCGGGTATCATTCCCTACCCGTACAGGCTCGATTGAGGCTGTTCGCGGCGTGTCTTTCACGCTGGGACGTGAGCGTCTGGGCATTGTGGGTGAATCCGGCTCGGGTAAATCCCAGACCGGCCGCGCCATCATGGGGCTGACACCGCCCCATGCAAAAATCACAGCCAAGCGTCTGGAATTTGACGGTATTGATCTGCTCGGCATCTCTGCAAAAGAACGCCGTGCTTTGCGCGGCAGCCGCGTGGCCATGGTTCTGCAGGATCCGAAATATTCGCTCAATCCGGTTATGACCATTGGTCGCCAGATTATTGAAACCCTGTCGGCTCATGCACCGGT
Source organism: Pseudochrobactrum sp. XF203 (assembly GCF_020341615.1). Lineage (NCBI taxonomy): Bacteria > Pseudomonadati > Pseudomonadota > Alphaproteobacteria > Hyphomicrobiales > Brucellaceae > Pseudochrobactrum > Pseudochrobactrum sp. XF203. The sequence continues at coordinate 2,081,870 of NZ_CP084392.1, forward strand.
CAAAAAATCCGAAGCCCGTCAGAAGGCTCTGGAGATGCTGGAAGCGGTACAGATCCGTGATCCGGAGCGCGTTTTTGATCTCTATCCGCACGAAGTATCCGGCGGTATGGGGCAGCGCGTAATGATCGCGATGATGCTGATTGCCCAGCCTGAACTGCTGATCGCCGATGAACCGACTTCGGCTCTCGACGTCACCGTTCAGCTTGAAGTGCTTGGTATTCTCGACAAGCTGGTGGCAGACCGCGGTATGGGGCTGATCTTCATCAGTCACGATCTGCGTCTGGTCTCCTCATTCTGCGACCGCGTTATCGTGATGTATGCCGGTCGTATTGTTGAGGAAATTGCTGCCAGTGATCTGGCCAATGCCAAACATCCATATACTCAGGGGCTTCTGAACTGCATGCCTAAGATCGGCGCTGACCGTCATCCGCTGCCAACCCTGCAACGTCAGGCGGAGTGGAGCGTATGACCGGTACCAGTACAAAAACATCTGCCAATCCGGCATTGTTCATTGAAAATCTCAATGTCTTGTTCAATGACTTCCACGCGTTGAAGGATGCGTCGATCACGGTTGCTAATGGCTCCTCCTTTGGTCTGGTCGGTGAATCCGGTTCGGGCAAGTCCACACTGCTGCGCGCAGTTGCAGGACTGGCACCAACCTCTTCCGGCAAGATTGAGGTCAACGGCAAGCCAATACCAAACCCGCGTGACAAGGCCTTCTACAACACGGTACAGATGGTGTTTCAGGATCCTTACGGTTCCCTTCACCCGCGCCAGACTGTAGATCGCCTCTTGCTTGAGCCATTGGCTATCCACGGCATCAAAGACACGGAGAAGCGTATTGTCCGTGCATTGGATGAAGTAGGCTTGGGCTCCGGCTTCCGCTTCCGCTATCCGCACCAGCTTTCCGGCGGTCAGCGCCAACGTATCGCAATTGCCCGTGCCCTCATCGTAGAGCCGAGCATTCTGCTGCTGGATGAACCGACTTCTGCGCTTGATGCTTCCGTTCAGGCGGAAGTGCTCAATCTGCTGGAGCAGATCCGTCGTGACCGTAAACTGACCTTCGTTATGGTCAGTCACGATCTCGCAGTTATCACCCATATGTGTGATGAGCTGGCGGTAATGCAGAACGGTACGATTGTTGAGAAACTCAAAGCGGATGATCTCGCCAAAGGCAATCTGAAAGAAGACTATACCCGCAATCTGATGGTTGCCAGTGAAGGCTTCAAACGCTGATTTCCTGACATCATTAAAAAATCAGGCCGCGTGTCTCACGACCGCGGCCTTTTCTTTATCTACACAATGATTTCAGATGGTTAGCACCACTATCGGAATCATTTTCTCAAACAAAAAAGCCGCTCTGTATTAAGAGCGGCTTTTTTGTAATTCTCAGCCTATAAAATGTTAGAGCGACCTTTGTGCGCCCGGGAGGGCGCACGGCGCTCTAAAAAATCAGCTGGCTTTTTTCTGTTTTGCTGCGGCTTTTTTCACAGGTGCAGCCTTGGCAGGCGTTGCTGCAGGTGCTTTAGCAGCTGCTTCATTGGCTGCGCGCTGATCGGCGCTCATCGGGCTGGTATCAACAACCGAACGCACAGTGCCGTTGGCGCTGATTGTGCAGCGTGCATCACGGGAATCCACTTTCAGGATCACATCCGTATTGCCACCGCCGCCCGGACGGCTGTCTACAGCAGTAACCACGCGCTCCGGAATATAATAACGGTTAGCCGCTGCTGTAATGCACGGATTTGCCAGTTCAGGCGCTACATTGCTGCGCACGAATTGCGGGAAGCTAGGCATTTGCGAAGCAACCGGAACCGGCGCCTGTGCAGCAGCCGTTGTCGGAGCCGGAGTTGTGTTGGATGTTGTGGTACAGGCGGCAACCAGCGGAGCAAACATTGCCAGAAGTACAAAACGTTTTGCGGAACCTGTACTGGTGCGCATACCATGCCTCATTCATAAAACAGATGTTATTGCAGTGAAATCGTCACTTTTTTCTGAGCCGAACCTATTCGCTTTTTCCCAAATGTCGAGTGGCAGCACAGTCACACTGACCAACAATCCTTCATGCTCCACAGTCAAAATGTCCTGCACGGCCATTATCCGCAACAGATTTTATGGAGCCTTGCTGACCAGCCAGTTCAATACCACCCGCCAGTCTGTCATGCGGATCGGCGTACCGTGATTGCCGCTTTCATAACGATGCATCACCACCGGATATCCGCCCTTTGTTTTGCGCAAAGACCGGTAAAAAGCTTCCTGACTGTCAATCGCAAAAACCGGATCACGACTACCATGGCTTAGGAAAACCGGAACCTTGCGTTTAAATGCAACGCTCTTGCGGAACTGGTCATCCCAGAGGGAGCCAAGCAGTGCCAGCCCGTCAATCTGCTGCGCCGCGGTTGCATCCGCAGTCAATTGCCAGCACAGCACACCACCCGCTGAACCGCAGGTGACAATCACCCTGGCGCGTGGTGCCTGCTGCTTCATGGCAGCAATCAAACCGGAAATTTCTGAAGTTCCCTTGGCTGCGAAATCCGAAAAATCCGGAACGAGATAAACACCGCCGCCCTGCACCACCAGATTTTTAAGCCGGTTAAAATTACCGCCAAATGTAAAGTCATTCACGCCCTGATGGCGGTTGCCGCCTTTACCATGGAGATAGAGCACAATCATGGAGGTCTGCGGTGTCAATTTGCCGACCTGATAGGTCTTCACCACGCCCGCTGCAGTCGGCACAGCAACATCCTTCTGCTGCGCCCGTATTTTCAGCGAGACATATTTATCCTGCACCCGCTTCTCTACAATGGTGTCGCGCCCGTTAATGTCGCGCATTTCATTATAATCGAGGATGAGATAATTGCCGCCATCGGCGCTTTTCAGCACGGTCTGTGCAGAAAACAAGTCGTCTTTGAAAGGCTGTAACTGCGGTTGCGCATGAGCCGCACCAGCGCAGAATAATCCCGCAACCAGAACCAGCGCCCCCGCAGGTCGCAATGAAATTCCCAAAACTCCCACTGCAATCTCCCTTTGCAGCCTCCCCTTTTAGTCCTTGAGCATTCTCATAATAAAAATACCCGCGCGCAGAGTGCTGCGCACGGGCTTTTTTGTCAAACCAAGTCTCGTTTAATTAACAGGCTTCAGATTTTGAGCTGATGATAGGAGCGGTTGAGATAAACCAGCGCTTCATTGCCCTCGGCCTGCGACTGTTCCGCAGAAATCTGCCGCAAGGCCAGCACTTCCCCGAACAGAACATGATGCGTGGCATGATCCTGACGTGAGATGATCTTACAATCGAGACTTGCCAGCGCGCCTTTGAGAACCGGCGAGCCTGTCGCCATAACATCCCACTCAGCCAAGGCAAAACGCTCTTCCATGGTCAGGTGATTGCGGCCGGCAAAAGCCTCCGCGAGATCTTTTTGCCCCGCATGAAGCACATTGAAAGCAAAAACACCGTTTTCAATGAACATCAGATTATCGGTATGCACACGCTGCAGGCAGATCAGAATGGTCGCCGGATTATCCGATACGGAGCAACCGGCAGAAAGCGTCAGAGCACGGCGTCCGGCCGGACCGTCAGTCGTCACAATATTCACAGCACCGGCAAACTGGCTCATCGCATTGCGATAGTTCAGCGGATCCACAGCCTGATTTGTCGTCACAATAGACTTTACCATATTCATTTATATCGCTCTGCCAGTGCACCACTATAAAATGCGCATAAGATTTCAACACCCTCTTACACGTCCGGTGCCCACTTTACAGTACCAACTCTTCGATTTTAGCAATCAAATGACAGTGAGGACTGTCGTTTAACTCTATAAAAGCAGAATTCTAAACACGACAACAGAAAATCAGCACAGTTATGCAGGTGTGGCCAGAACAAGTTTAAGTATCTGAATCAAAAAGCGACTGACACAAGCGAAAATGGTGATTTTTGAGCATCCGCACGGAGCGTACTTAATGTATGTGAGTACGGAAGCGGAGAAAATTGCCATTTGCAGCCAAGTCAGGCGGTTTTGGATCAGATACTAAGCCATTGCAAGCAGATGCAGAACACACTACCTCTGAGGGCAGAATTTTCTTATCAAGGTTGAATCCGCATCTCATGAGACTTGCCGCCACGCTTTACTGTCTTTGTACCGGACTATCAGCGCTGACCATGAGCACTGCTCACGGCCAGACACAGGCTGATAATTCTCCCCTGCAAATCGGTATTGTTGCCCCTTTTGAAGGGCCTTATGCCACGCTGGCAAAACAGATCATGCTTGGTGCGGAAGCGGCTAAAATTCAAAACCAATATCCGGTCAGCCTTGTCTATATGCAGGAATATTGCAAAGCAGATCAGGATGCAGCCACAGCTGAGAAACTCAGACAGGCCAAAGTCAAAGTCGTTATCGGCTATCTGTGCAGTGAATCGCTGGAAGGTGCGGCACCGGTACTGGCGCGCGACGGCATAGCCATTCTCAGTCTCGGCAGTCGCCAGCCTACAATTCTTGAGCAGGAAACCAGACAGAGTTTTGGTATTTTCCGGTTGCAGCCGGATCGCAAGCTCGCAACGGCAGTTCTCGCTGATAAGCTCGCCCCCCTCTGGCGCACCGCTCCTTTTGCTTTGATTGAAGACGGAACCGTTCAGGGTCGTGACTTTGCGCGCGATGCTCTGCTGACTTTCAAATCCCGCGGCCTTGAACCGGCATTGACCGACACTTACCGTCCGGCACAAACCTCGCAAAATGCTTTAATCTCACGGCTGAAACGTGCGGGTATCAACCATATTCTGCTCGGCGGTGAAGGAGATGATGCTTCAGTCATTGCCCGCAGTGCAGCAGCTGCCAACTGGCCTTTGACAATAGCAGGCAGCGAAACATTTCTGCGCGTTGATCCGCAAAACCCGTTGCCAGCAGGACTGCTGATGAGTGCCATTCCTGAAGCCATTACACAGGCTTCGTCAGAAAGTGCAGTTAAAGCCATTACCGCTATGGCTGAAAAGCAACCGGATACGCAGGATATGAAGGCTGATGGTTATGCATTAGAGGCCTATAGCGCCCTGCAAATTGCCGCACAGATCCTGACCGATCCGTCAGAAACGCAAAAAACCGCTGCCGAGCTTTTATACTCAACCCGTTTTGAAACAGCCGGCGGCACCGTCAGCTTTACACCTGCAGGTTTGCGGCAGGAAAATCCCTACCGGCTGATGCGCTTTAACGGCAAGGATTTTGAACCGGTGCAATAAAATCAAAAATGGGAAAACCAAAATAGGGGGACAGAAAATGACAAAGCCGCTGAGCCACAGCCACAACACCACTGTTTCCGGCCCGCGAAATCTGATTACCGATGTGGCGGGGCTGCGGGTTGGCAATGCGCAGGACGAGCATATCAAAACCGGCGTCACAACTATTCTCTGCGACCGCGAAACCACCGCTGCGGTGCAAGTGCTCGGCGGCGCGCCCGGAGCGCGGGAAACCGATCTGCTGGAGCCCCATAATACCGTGCAAAGCGTGAATGCGATTGTGCTTTCCGGCGGTTCGGCATTCGGTCTCGATTCCGCTTCCGGTGTGCAGGCTTACTTGCGCGAGAGAAAAATCGGTTTTGAAGCGGCAGGGCATTATATTCCGATTGTCCCCTCGGCCATTCTCTTTGACATGCATAATGGCGGCAACAAAGACTGGGGACGTTACCCGCCCTATCGCGAGCTTGGCTATCTGGCAGCGGAAAATGCGGCAGAAGAATTTGAACTTGGCAGTTATGGTGCCGGTGCCGGTGCTCTGGTCGCCGGTTTCAAAGGCGGGCTTGGCTCCGCCTCTCACAGACTGCCGAATGGCATGACTATGGGCGCACTGGTTGCAGTCAATGCTGTCGGCTCTGTCACAGTCGGCGATACAAAACACTTCTGGGCTGCACCATTTGAGCAGGATAATGAATTCGGCGGGATTGGTTACCCCTCACCTATGCCTGCAAATGCAACAGACCTGCGCATCAAATTCCGTGACAACGGCACGGCATTACCACCTGCCGCGAATACTACCATCGGCACCATTGCCACCGATGCGATTCTAACAAAAGCGCAGGCCAAGCGTCTGGCGATTGCTGCTCATGACGGTTACTCCCGCGCGATCTGGCCTGCACATACACCTTATGACGGTGATCTGATCTTTGCACTCGCCACCGGTGCCAGCGGCATTGAACCCTCGGTTGAAGATTTCATTGATCTTTGTGCCGCTGCGGCTTCAACCATGGCACGCGCTGTGGCACGCGGAGTTTATCATGCCAAGCCGAGAGAAAATGATCTGTTCTCCTGCTGGAACATGGCCGGAGAATAAATAAAAAGCGCGCCGGTCGGGGCGCGCTTTTTCTTTGTTGATTACCCCGCGTGAGTGAGTGTGCTTAATCTTCAACCTGTCCGCTGTTCTGGCGGCGCTCAAACAGCTCTTCCGGTGTAACATTCAGCTGCTCAACCACACGGGCAATCAATGCACTTTCCGCCGGATGAATTTCATTATCCGCTTTTGCAATGGTCAGCAGATGTCCGACAAGCGACTGACGGCGTTCCGGCACCATTTCGCTGAACAAAGCGGCGGCCTGGGTACTGGTCGTCTCATAGGAGAAGGTTTTCAGATAATCTGCCACTTCAGGCAGTTCTTCCGGCTTGATATCAAAATCATGCTGCATGATGCGCAATAATGCATTCATTTCAGCCTGATTTTTCTGTCCGTCGGCAAAAACCAACCGCACCAGCAGCAACAATTCGGAGACCAGAGCCGGATCCTCCGACAGGCGCTGCACAGCAGTCTTTTTGCTCAGATAAGCGCTGATACGCTCAAAAATCGTTTCACTCATCATCGTCCCCGAAAAACGCAAGTCTTTTAAGAAATGCAGTGTTGGCAAGACTGCGGCCAAATGACAAGCCCTGCCTTGCAACTCTTTAGAAATAAGACAAGCATCGAGCATAATTTCTTAAACCTGGATCAGTTTAAGGTAGAATTATGCTCTGCTTTAAAGGTGTTAGAGCGACCTGTGTGCGCCCAAACAGGCGCACGGCGCTCTAAGTAAACAATCCCGTTATTGTTCTGTCCCATCTTGCACCTCTATCCGGCAGTCTTTATGAATTGCTCCCAACATAAAAGCCCGCCGCCTGCTTTGCCCCTCTCCGCAAGACCCGCTGCACAGTTCTGAACGGTTCCCCCATGTTCGCGTCTATGACCGCCTCCATTGATTCCCTGCTTTTGCTGCTCGCTCTTGCCGGTTTTATTGCCGGATTTATTGACGCGATTGCAGGCGGCGGTGGTATGATTACCGTTCCGGCGCTGATGCTGGCCGGTATTCCCCCTGTTGAGGCACTGGGTACCAACAAGTTGCAATCGCTGTTCGGCTCATCTTCCGCAACCCTGTCTTATGCGCGCAAAGGCCATGTCAATATCAAAGAGCAATTGCCGCAAGCTTTAATGTCCGGTCTCGGTGCTGTGCTTGGTGCCCTGCTGGCCACCTATATTCCGGGTGACTTTCTCTATGGCTTGCTGCCAATTCTGTTGATCGCTATCGCCATTTACTTCGCCCTGAAACCGAATGCAGGCGATGTCAGCCGCGTTCAGCGTATGAAGCCGTTTCTCTTCGGCGTAACCATCGTGCCGCTGATCGGTTTTTATGACGGCTTGTTTGGCCCCGGCACCGGCTCATTCTTCATGCTGTGCTTTGTGTCGCTGGCAGGCTATGGCCTGCTCAAAGCAACCGCCCACACAAAATTGCTCAACTTTGCCTCGAATTTCGGCAGCTTCCTGACCTTTTTGGCCTTCGGTGCGATTAACTGGAAAATCGGCTTGGTGATGGGTGTCGCCCAAATGTTCGGCGCCACAGCCGGTGCCCATCTGGCAATGCGTGTCGGCGCAGGCCTCATCAAGCCATTGCTAATTATTACCTGTATCCTGCTGACAATCCGCCTGCTGATGGAGCCAAGCAATCCGCTGCGTCTCTGGATCGGGTTTTAAACTTTTAAGGTCAGCAGAATAACACCGCCTGCGATCATCACCACACCGGCCCAGTTTATCGCGGAGAGCTTTTCGCCGAGAAAAACCACACCGAAAATTGCCACCATAATGATTGAGAGCTTGTCTACCGGCGCAACACGCGCGGCATCCCCGATTTTAAGCGCACGAAAATAAGCGATCCATGACGCACCGGTTGCCAGCCCTGACAGAACCAGAAACAACCAGCTCTTGGCCGAAATATCGGATGTTTTCTGCCACTGTCCGCTGATTGTGAGGAACAGACACAAGGCTGCGATAATCACCAATGTACGGATAAAGGTCGCAAAATCCGAATTAATTCCGGCAATACCCAGCTTGGCAAAAATTGCTGTCAGTGCCGCAAATGCAGCTGATACCAGCGCCCAGAATTGCCAGCTTTCCGTCATTGCCTGTTCCTTAACTTTATCTTCTGCGTTTCTTGTAAATAATCTTCTGAGTTTTCAGATGCTACTAACAATAATGGTCACGCAGCCCATTATTTAATGTATTGCACAATAGAAATAATCTGCATGCCGAGAGAAAAACAATCAAAAAAATTGCATATTTACCACCCGTTAAACTCTTGATAACCGAACGGTAACGATGTGTGTTTAAAAGAGTGGATAAGAGACATTTATGTCTCCCGCTCCGGATCAGGTACTGCGTACCGGAGTTGTATTTTATCTGCCGCGTTGAGTGAGGCAGATAAGCCAAGCGTATTTTGGCAATCACCGCGCAAGCTTAAAAGCGATAGCGCGGTTTTTGCCGTATCTGCTCTCTATGCGCAGCCGCAGCCAAGCCTGCACCTGTATTTTCCCAGCTCTAAATTCTGAGAAATCTTCCCCGCCTGTTATGCCAGAGCGAGTTTTTTCGCGCCTGTAGCACAGGCTGCCTACGGCTTCCAAAAACCTCTTTACTATCAAAGTGATACTTAAAATCACTCAAAGTATAATATCACTATTTTTATCTGATTTTACACCAAGCTAAATATTATCCACAAAATCTTCATGACAAAATAAGTCACATTTTTAAAACTGAAGCACTCCATTTCTCTTCTGTCACAAAACAACTGACAGCAGCAAAGTTTTTCACTCTTTAAATAGGAATGTCGCTAATTCGTTACAGATCGTCGTTGTGAAGCCGCACAGTTTGCTGCTTAGAATATTGCATATCATTATAAAAAATTAACTGTCTCCGGCACCGGTACCACCGGAAGACAGATAACAACCGGTACCACAGGGAATAGGAGAACACATATGAAGAGGCTCTTTGCTTCAACTATTCTGGCCGCCGGTCTTTTGACGGCTTCCGGTATGATGTCTGTGTCTGCACAAGCTGCCGAATGCGGTGAAGTCACCATTTCCAATATGAACTGGCAGTCCGCAGAACTGCTTTCCAATCTTGATAAAATCATTCTCACCGCAGGCTATGGCTGCAATGCGGAGATCGTTGTCGGCGATACAGTACCGACCATCACATCCATGGTAGAAAAAGGTCAGCCGGATATTGCTCCGGAAGGCTGGGTCGATCTGCTACCCGATATTGTTAAAAAAGGTTTTGATGACGGTAAAATTATTGCTGTTTCCGAGTCCCTGCCCGATGGCGGTGAACAGGGCTGGTGGATTCCAAAATATATTGCCGACAAAAACCCTGACATTAAAACCTTCGACGATTTGCTGAAACATCCTGATCTGTTTCCCGATCCGGAAAATCCATCCAAGGGTGCTATTTATAATGGTGCACCGGGTTGGGGTGGCACGGTTGTTACCAGCCAGTTCTACAAGGCTTTTGAATTTGAAAAGGCCGGTTTCAACCTGATCGATACCGGATCCGCAGCAGGTCTGGACGGCGCTATCGCCAAAGCCAATGAGCGCAAAGAGCCGATTGCTGCCTTCTATTGGGCACCAACCGCCCTGCTCGGCAAATATGAAATGGTTATGCTGAAAACCGGCTATGACATTGATGAAGCCGAATGGAAACGCTGCAACACAGTGCTCGACTGCCCAGATCCGAAGAAAAACGGCTGGCCGAAAGATCGTGTGCAAACACTGGTCACCAAGAAATTCTCTGATCGTGCAGGCCCTGCCCTCGATTATCTGAAAAACCGGTCATGGTCGAATGAAACGCTAAACAAGCTGCTCGCATGGATGACCGACAATCAGGCAACCGGTGAACAGGCTGCCGTTCACTTCCTGAAAACACAGGAAGATATGTGGACGAAGTGGGTTCCGGCAGATGTTGCTGAGAAAGTGAAAGCTGCGATCTGATCCTTAGAGCATGTCGCGCTCAAATGAATTCATTTGAGCTACCGCGAACATGCGACAATGAAAAGAATCTAGAGCGAGCGCTATGATCCAATCTGGATGTAAACCGCTCTAGTCACTGATTTTTATCAGTGACAAAGCCTCTTCAAAAATCCCTGTCCGGCCTCATCATGCCGGACAGGGAGTGTTTTAAAAATTGAATGAGTTGCAAATCGGAGAACAGACGCTTCATGGACTGGCTGTACCGCTTTCCCAATCTCGACAATGCGACACTTACCAATCTCAAAAAAGCCATTGACGAGACATTCCGCAGCTTCACCCGTGCCTACGGGGATGCCATTGAGGGCTTTTTCAACCCGCTGCAATATTTTCTGATTCAGGCAGAACGCTTTATGACAGGCACACCTTGGCCGGTTATATTATTGCTCATTGCCGCAATCGCATGGTTCTCCAGCCGCAGCATCAAAATCACCATCGGCTCTGTCATCACTTTGTTTATCATCGGCTATCTCGGCATGTGGGATGATACGATGAAGACAATCTCGATGATTTTTGTCTGTACGGTTATCGCCATTCTCGTCGGCATCCCGACCGGCATTCTGATGGCCAAATCCAACCGCCTGCAAAGTGTCATCAGCCCTGTGCTGGATATTATGCAGACCATGCCAAGCTTTGTTTATCTCATTCCGGTAGTGATGCTGCTTGGTATCGGTCGTGTACCGGGGCTGATTGCCGTGGTTATCTACGCCATTCCGCCGATTATCCGCCTGACCAATCTCGGCATCAGGCAGGTTGACCGTGACGTGCTGGAGGCGGCAGATGCTTTCGGCTCATCCCCGTGGCAAAAACTCAAAAATGTGCAGCTGCCGCTGGCTTTGCCAACGATTATGGCGGGTATCAATCAGACAATTATGATGGCGCTGGCCATGGTGGTGATTGCCTCGATGATCGGCGTGCAAGGGCTGGGACAGCCGGTGCTTAAAGCCATTTCCAACCAGTATTTCACTTTGGGTATTTTCAACGGCATGGCCATTGTCGGTATTGCCATTATTTTTGACCGCATCAGTCAGGCCTATGGCGCACGGTTGCAGAAACATCTGGAGATCACGCATGGCCAATAATCCGTCTGTATCGACGGCTGAGACACCTGCAGCCGGCATCTCCATCCGCAATCTCTACAAGATCTTCGGTCATGATCCGAAAGCCTATGTGCAGCTTGTCAGAGAAGGCATGACCAAAGCAGAACTGAATGACAAGCATGGGCATATTCTGGGGCTGCGCGACATTAATATTGATATGCCTGCGGGTTGTATTCAGGTGGTGATGGGCTTGTCCGGCTCCGGCAAATCCACCCTTATCCGCCATATTAACCGGTTGATTGACCCGACCAGCGGTGAACTTCTGGTCGGTGATGAAGATGTGGTCACCATGACGCCTGCGCAATTGCGCGCATTCCGGCGGCACAAAACCGCGATGGTGTTTCAGAAATTTGCCCTGTTGCCGCATCGCACAGTTTTGGAAAACACCGTCTACGGACTGGAGATACAAGGGGTGCCGCGTACCAGACAGCTGGAAGAAGCCCATCGCTGGGTTGAACGCGTCGGCCTGAAAGGCTTTGAGGAAAAATATCCGAACCAGCTTTCCGGCGGTATGCAGCAGCGCGTGGGACTTGCCCGTGCGCTGACCAATGATGCACCGATCCTGCTAATGGATGAAGCCTTTTCCGCGCTTGATCCGCTGATCCGCGTGGATATGCAATCTGTGCTGCTCGATCTGCAAAAAGAGATCAAAAAGACCATTGTATTTATCACGCATGATCTGGATGAGGCTTTGCGGCTGGGTGACCGGATTGCCATTTTGCGTGACGGTGAAATTATTCAGCAAGGCACAGGTCAGGATATCGTGCTTCATCCGGCAGATGCTTATATTGAAAGCTTTGTGCAGGAGGTCAATCGCGGGCGGGTTATCCGTGTGGATACAATTATGACACCCCCGCAAGGTGCAGACACCAATCTGCCGGTAATCCGTTTTGATACGCTGCTGGAAGAGGCAATGCGCAAGCTCGTGGATGAAAAAACTGAACAGGTCAATGTATGCTGCGAAAAAGGCATCATCATCGGCCAGACCTCTGTCAGCTCAGTTATGGCTGCGATGATACGCCGTTAAACTTTAGACGCGTAAATAGCAAAAGCCTGCATTGATCCCTCAATGCAGGCTTTTAAAGTATTTTGTGTGCTATTTACTCAATGGTCTGCTGAACAGCACGGCCGGTGTCTTTCACGTCCTTACCGACACCGCGCACCGTATTGGCACAAGCGGCCAGCGACAGCGCACAAATAACAATTACAAGCGGGGCGAATACAGAAGTTTTCATCAAGATATCTCCCAAATCATGAGCCAAAACCTGATCGCCTGTCAGATATGGGGCGTTTTCCCAAAGAATAACCTTAGAAAACCGCATCACTCCTGACAGAAAACAAACAGTTTCATGACAAGGAACGCGGAACGCCCCTTTCTGGTTGCATCACTAAAACATAATTCAGGAAATAATTGAGCGCCTTACCGGCTGTGCCTTGCACAATATCAAGAGACGCAAACAATATAGCGTTCGCGACATAATTTCATTTTACACCAATTCTAAGATTACAAAAAATTTGCGTCTGCACGCCATTTTTCGATACAAAATTACCATTTCGCGACAGGCATTTGGCCGCACTTCCCTAAGACCAAAGAATATGTCTCAATACCGATATCCTGATTGCGCCGTCTGTGTGGGACAGAAAACCGGCCTGTCAGAGATCAAACTATACAAAGCGGTTCAGACAAAACAGAGAGTGTTTTACGGGAAAAGCACCTTAAAGGATAAACCCGGCTCTTCTCTGGCCCGATCTGATCTGCACAAATTAATAATTGAGCATCTTGTTTTACGACATGACAGCTCTGAAAATGCGGGAACATGGCCATGAATGATAAAGCACGGCTTAAGCGGTCTATTGTCTTTTTTCTGGTGCCGAATTTTTCTATGATTGCTTTTGCCACGGCGATTGAGCCATTGCGCATTGCCAATCGTATGCTCGGTTTTGAAGCCTATCGCTGGCGGCTGGCCTCCGCAGACGGTAAGCCTGTCATGGCATCCAGTGATATTGAAATTGCTGCAAACACATCGCTGGATGATGAACGCCGCAATCTTATCGGCGAGAACCGCCCCAGCATGGTATTTGTCTGTTCAGGCGTTCATGTCGAAAATTATCAGAATAAATCTGCACTGGCATGGCTCCGTGAATCCTATAATCGCGGCATTTCCGTTGGCGGATTGTGCACCGGCGCGCATATTCTGGCATCAGCCGGACTGCTCTCCGGCAAACGCTGCGCTATTCACTGGGAAAATCTGCCGGGCTTTTCTGAAACTTTTCCGAAGGCTGAGGTCTATGCGGATCTGTTTGAGATCGACAGCAATCTCTACACCTGTGCAGGCGGCACCGCGGCACTGGATATGATGCTGAAACTGATCGGCGATGATTTTGATGAAAATCTGGTCAACAGCATTTGCGAACAGGCACTGACTGATCGCGTACGTAAACCGCATGACCGCCAGCGCCTGCCACTGCGTGCCCGTCTCGGCGTACAGAATTCCAAGGTACTCTCAATCATTGAAATGATGGAAGGTTGCCTCACAGAACCTCTGTCACTACTGGATGTCGCCGGTAATGTCGGCCTGTCCCGCCGCCAGATTGAACGCCTGTTCCGTCAGGAAATGGGGCGTTCCCCTGCCCGCTATTATCTGGAAATCCGTCTTGACCGCGCCCGCCATCTGCTGATCCAGTCTTCTATGCCGGTGGTTGAAGTGGCTGTTGCCTGCGGCTTTGTCTCCGCCTCGCATTTCTCAAAATGCTATCGCGAACTTTACGGCCGTTCACCACAGCAGGAACGTGCCGACAGAAAACAGCTGATTGCTGCTTAGAAACACTGCAAAGGCCAGTTTTACCGACCTTTTTATTTTGCGCTCAATCCATAAAAAATCACCGGCATCTCAAAGGAAATGCCGGTGATTTTGTCTTTGCAATGACGGAGAGTTTTAAGCTCTCAGGCGTTCATTTTCAGGATCAAACGGCGATTCAGATACGATCGTCGCCTTGTAGTTTTTGCCGAGAATATTGATTTCCAGCTCCGTTCCGATTGCAGCATGTTCCGGCTTTACCATTGCCAGTGCAATGCTCTTATTGAGACGCCAAGCAAAGCCGCCATTGGTGGCACGACCAACCAGCTTGCCGTCTTTGTAAATCGCCTCGGAACCGCGGGCATCAGCATCCTCAACACCGTGAATTTCAAGCGTCACAAAATTCCAGCGCAGGCCTTTTTCGCGGGCAGCCACAGCTGCATCACGACCGATAAACTCACCTTTATTCGGATGAACAAAGCGATCCAGACCGGATTCAAAGGCATTATATTCCACTGACATTTCGCGCGGGATCAGACGATAGGATTTTTCAATCCCCATCGACAGCATGGCGCGGATGCCAAACGGCTTGATACCGAATGCAGCACCGGCTTCCATCACCAGATCATAGATCGTGTTCTGCTGTTCAATCGGATGATGCAGCTCCCAGCCCAGCTCGCCAACAAAGTTGACGCGCAATGCATGGGCAGTTGCAGTGCCGACGCTGATTTCCTTACCTGTCAGCCAAGGGAAGTCTTCATTAGACAGGCTGGTGCGGGTCAGTTTCTGCAAAACTTTACGGCTATTCGGCCCCGCAAGAACCAGCACACCATATTTCTGGGTGATCGGACGCAGAATAACCGAACCGTCTTTCGGCGCCAGCTGATAGAGATAATCATGATCGATATTCTCATAGGCACCGGCGGACACCAGATAGAAGCTGCCTGGCTTCCACTCATAGACGGTGAATTCGCTCTGCACACCACCCTGCGGTGTCAGCATATGGCTCAGTGCCACGCGGCCTTGTTTCTTCGGCACACGATTGGCGAGAATGCTTTCCAGCCACTGGCGCGCGCCGGAACCGGTCACTTCCATCTTGGCGAAAGGTGACATATCCAGCAGGCCGACATTATTGGTGACATTCTTCACTTCATTGCCGACATGCTCGAAATAATTCGAGCGGCGGAACGACCAGAGTTCCTGAACCTTACCATTGGCATCCGGCTCCGGATGATTATGGTTCAGCAGCACATCCGGCTTATCCAGCGATGCAACATCAATGCCATAGCCCTCCGGTGCAAACCAGTTGGCACGCTCCCAACCATAGACGGAACCGAACACACCGCCCAAGGCCTTCTGGCGATCATAAGACGGTGAGCGCTTCAGCGGACGCGCAGCCGTGCGCTCCTCATCAGGATAATGCACGGTGAAAACATCGGCATAGGCTTCTTCCGCTTTTTCCTTGAGATAGCCTTCAGTCACATAAGGGCCGAAACGGCGCGGATCGACGCCCATCATATCAATGGATGGTTCGCCCTCGACAATCCATTCGGCCAGCTGCCAGCCGGCACCACCCGCAGCAGTCACACCAAAGGAATGGCCTTCATTGAGCCAGAAATTCTTCAGCCCCGGTGCAGGTCCGATAATCGGATTACCATCCGGCGTATAGGCAATCGCACCATTATAAACTTTCTTGATCCCCACCTCGCCAAAGGCAGGCACACGCGCAATTGCGGTTTCAATATATGGCATCAGGCGTTCGAGATCTTCCTGAAACAGCTCATATTCGCTCTCGTCAGACGGGCCGTCCTGATAACAGACCGGCGCGCCGATTTCGTAAGGCCCGAGCAACAACCCGCCATTTTCCTCACGCATATACCACGAGCTGTCACTTTCGCGCAGCACGCCCATTTCCGGCAGGCCTTTGGATTTGCGCTCTATGATTGCCGGATGCGGCTCGGTGACAATATATTGATGCTCGACCGGCACAACCGGCACAGTCAGGCCGACCATCTTGCCGGTTTTCGCAGCGAAACTGCCGGAAGCGGACACAACGTGATCAGCGGTAATATCACCCTTGTCGGTCTTCACCAGCCATTTGCCGTCCGGCAATTGTTCAATACCGGTCACAGTGGTGTAACGGTAAATCGTAGCGCCCATATCACGGGCACCTTTTGCCAGCGCCTGTGTGAGATCGGCAGGCTGGATATAACCGTCATCCGGATGCTGGATCGCGCCGAGAATACCGTCCGTTTCCGCCAGCGGCCAGACTTCTTTGACCTGTTCCGGCGTCAGAATATTCACCGGTACACCAATGGTCTTCGCCACACCGGCATAATACATATATTCGTCCCAGCGGTCTTTGGTGCGCGCCAAGCGAATATTGGTGCACTTACTGAAACCGACATTCAGACCGGTCTCTTTTTCCAGTTCCTGATAGAATTTGACGGAATATTTGTGAATCTGCCCGACCGAATAGCTCAGATTGAACAGAGGCAAAAGCCCCGCCGCATGCCATGTCGAGCCGGAGGTCAGTTCTTTGCGCTCGATCAGCACAGAATCTGCCCAGCCTTTCTTCGCCAGATGATAGAGCGTTGACACGCCTACCACACCGCCACCAATAACCACCGCACGGGCATGGGTCTTCATGAAACTTCATCCTCTGAACCGGCAATGCCGCGTCTTGTTCTGAAGCGGTCCGGCACTGCAACATTCTGATACAGCCTGTTATTTCAGCCCCTTTATCCGGTGCGGTCATAACGTGGCAGGGCGCAAATCTCCCACCTTGAGGCGCACCATTCTTCCGGTGTTTCAAAGCAGATTGCGCTTACTATGCTGTCAGTTCAGTGACTTGTAAGGTCTGTTTGCGACACAGCCGAAAAGCGCCGCGACGCGACCTCTCCGCAGTGTAAATTCACCCGCGCAGGCAATGTCAAAACAAGGATTGCTGCTTTAAGCATAAGAAAAAGCCGCAACGGTTGTGACCATTGCGGCTTTTAAAAAATCAGTCGCTTTGAAGCGGTTATTTATGCGTACCGCCGCCATTGAGAATTGTGATGGCCTCATTGCCCGTCAGCGCCTCGCGGTCGCCGTTCGGAAAGGTCACAAAACAGCCGCTCGGGCAGATTGATACTGTTTCACCGGGCTGCACTGTCACCTGCTGCTTGGAAGAACCTTCCGTCACCACAAGCGTCTGTGCTGTGCTGTCGCTGTTCAGGACGGATGCTGCCAAAGCAGATGCTGATCCGGCCAGAATGCCTGCAATCATAACAAGGCTGCCAAATCCGGTTTTTTTCATATTCACCATAGCACTCCTCAAACTCTGAACTTCACTGCGGTTTCAATCTCTGTGTCAGTCACATTTTAGTCTGCACCGCATCATTTCATGGCCTTATTTATAATCATTGCCGATGAACCGCAACTGAATGAGAAGTTAATTAAAGCTTAATCCAGACAAGAATCGAACAACTTTCTGGCATTTCCTTCATGATCAGCTCTAAGCGACCTCTTCTGAATTTACATGCGGCTCAGGCAAAGGAATCGGAGACGGCAAAGGCATCACACTGATCCCTTCTGCTGCAAACCGCTCAACAATCGTGAATTGCAATTCATTACGTACACCGAGAGCGCTGGTGATATCGGCCAGAAAAATACGGATTTCGAAGCGCATCATCATATTGCTGCTGACCAGCTCGGTCATATTAATCAGAAACACCATCGGCTCCGGATTTTTCAGAACCAGCGGCGTTTCCTTGGCAATTTCAAACAGCATTGCCTGAATCCGGCGCACATCGGTACGATACCCGATCAGAAGCTGCATATCGGAACGGCCAAGTTTGTTACGATGCGTCCAGTTGCCGACATTGTCATTAATCAGCGTCGAGTTCGGCACAATAATCGTCTCGCGCTGGAAGGTTTCCACTTCCGTTGCACGCACGCTGATCTTTTTCACAAAACCGCTGACAGTGCCAGTCTGTACCCAGTCTCCGACCTTCAGCGGGCGCTCAGCCAGCAGGATCAGACCCGAAACAAAGTTCGAGACAATATTCTGCAAGCCGAAACCGATACCAAGCGAAAGACCACCGGCGACCAGCGCAAGGCTGGAGAGATTGATCCCGGCAGCTGAAATACCAAGCAGCCCCGACAAAGCCAGACCGACATAGCCAACCACGGTTTTGATGGAATTACGCACACCCGGATCAATACGCCCGCGTGCCATGACACTGCCGTCCAGCCAGTTCTGGAACAACCTTGTCAGGAAGTAACCCATAATGAACAGCACAATACCGGTCAGAATGCTCAGCAGCGAAATCGAGAAATTACCGATCTGGAAACCGGTCATAATCCGCACAAAACTCGTGCTCATTTCCGACCACTGGAAGCCGAACTGCATCAGAACCAGCGGCACACCAATCAGCAAAACGATAAGATTAATGACAATACCCGCCAGCAGCCCCAGCTGATCCAGCGTAGCCTCATTGGCATTAAACTTGTCCCGCAGCTTCCGCCCGAGACTGGTATTGGCAAAAGCTTTCTCATGGGTAATGGCGCGTGCAGTCAGAAAGCCGAGATACATGGTGACGATAAACGCACCTGTCACCACAATCTGCTGCGCCACAAAACGGGCAAGACCGATATAACCAAAAATCGCGGCACAAATCGGCACTAGTCCCAGCACGATCAGAATGATCTTGGTGAGTTTCGGCCATTCGCGCAATTCACCGGTTCTCGGATTCTGAATCGGTTTCAGGAAGGCAATCGCCAGCAGCAGAGCACCAACCATTGCTGTGCCGATCACACTTTTCGCCACAGTCAGCGACAAGGGCGAAGACATCACGCCATTCAGAATTTCCAGAAAATATTCAATACTCTGCGTAATCGCAGCGGCTGTCAGCAACCAGATCAGGATTTGCGCGGGCTTCGGTGCAATCGGCAACAGACGCCAGTTCGGCATATCGGGACTAAGCACGCCCCGTGCCAGCCGGTAAATAAACAGCACCACACAGAAAAGAGAAAATAAGGCAGCCAGTAACTGCGCCACATCAGGCCGCAGCAGATCGAAACGCTGGAACAACACATAGACCAGCCCCAGAAACACGACAATCGCCACAGACGGAATGACTGTTGACCAGAAGGCAACGGACAAACGGCTGAGATAGCTCGGTCTGTCCTCCAGCGGATCGCGCTCATAAAGATCGGCGAGCCAGCGCCTTGCACTTAAGTGAATAAGCAATGCCGGAATAACGGAAATCGCCAAAACACCAAGCAATGTCCACAGGCGCGGATAGAGCGTGAAATCCCACCATGATTTCAGCAGATAATAGAATGTCTTGGTTTCATAACCGGCCGCATTGATAACCTCGGTCACCAGCGCCGTGTTAATATCAACACGCTGAGACAGGGTCTGCGTAAACAGGTCACGGCGCATAGAGCCGATTTTCTCAATCAGCTGATTGGCCTGTACCGATGCATCTTCGGTAAAGCCGAGAACCGTATTGATCTCGGCCTTTTCTGCCGTCAGTCGCTCCCGCTCTGTTGCAACAATTTCGGATTCAGCAGGTTTACCTTCCGCAGGCGGAGGTCCCATCTGGTCAAGGCGTGAATTAATTTCGCTCAGACGCGGGCGAAAGGCCAAACCGGCATCGAGAAGCTTTTTGGAAATTCCCTCAAGCTTGACCTTAATATTGGCCAGCGTTTCATCATTGCTTTTGGATTTATCGAGAGTTTTGCCGATCTCATCAATCTGGACGCGCAAGTCCTCGACAATCGTCTTTTGTTGCGCTGCCAGATTTTGCGACACGGATTGCGCCTGAGCCATATCCCAGCCGTTTCCGGTCACGCTCCCTGCAGCAATGCCCGATATCAGCAATACAAAGCACAATAAAAACCTTAAGGAGATTGCTGATAGGAGTTTCAAAATCTGTCTCTCAATAAACTGCTGCTTCCGATTCATATTATTGACTTTTCCGGGGCTTTTTCAGAGCCGTCAATCCACAAATAACAGCATAGAAATAAATGGGCGCAAACGCTGCTTTCTTATGCACAATATAGGCGCAAATAAGATTAAGGCCACAGCTTCATGTCACAGAGAAATTGTTTATCTTCTCGTGCAGGTCGTCAGCAGACATAACTGTTTTTTGTCAGCAAAATGCAACAAAGCCGTGTCATGTCAGCTATTTTCCTTGTGATTAAGATGCTGAATGGTTAATGAGATGAAACAGTAAATTTGCATAAGCCGGAGACCTTCTGCAAATTTACGCAAGTCAGACATGATTTTCGCAAATCAGGACAAAAGCGAGCCGGAACAATTTTCAGATCCAGACTTTGCAGCGCGATAACGGGGAAAGCACGACAGGAACAGCACTGGCTGTCTCTTCGCACTGTGCTTTATTCTTTCGGCCTGCTGTGGTTTCTGTCCGGACTGCTGGCTCTGCAATCGGTATTAATTACTGCCGGTGATCAAAACTCAATCAGCTATCAGACCGCAGCTCTGGTGCAGGATCGCCAAAGCGTTCAGACCACTGATCCTTCAGGGCGTGCGCCGAACAGCACGCTGACAGCGCCGGTTCGGGCAATTCTTACCCCTGCGCTTTATTTCAGCAGCAAGGCTCTGCCTTTCAGTGCTGACGGCACTTTCATTGTGCCTGCATTATTTGCCCTTCTGGCAGCTTTCATTTCCGCATCCGTTCTGCGCATTCAGCATAACCCGCAGACCGATGCCCGCCGCAGCGCTATCCGCGCCCGCGCACCGCCTGCTTTCTTCCAAATTTAAATTCTGCTTTCCGGCAGTTCTTTTAAAATAAGCCCTATTGGACTTTATTTGTCTGACAGGTCTTATAATTTCCATCTGCATTACGGCACGGTCTGTCTGAATATAGCCATTCCTGCCGCAAACAATCGGACCGGATTACTCTCATGCGTACACCCAAATGGGCTGTATATCTTTACAGTCTCATCATTCTGGCGGGCATATTCATTGCCCTGCCGAACGTCTTTACCAAGCAACAGCTGGAAAATATGCCCGGCTGGTTCCCGAAAAATCAGGTCACACTCGGGCTTGATCTTCGCGGCGGTTCCTATCTCGTCCTTGAAGTGGATGCTGCCGGTCTGAAAAAAGACCGTCTGCGTACATTGCTGGATGATGCACGCAGCAAGCTGCGCTCAGAACGCATTCAGCCACAGTCCATTCGTGTGGCCGGCGATGCGGTTCTGGTCAATATTGCCGATACTGCGCAGCGTGACCGTGCGGTAACAGCACTGAAAACCCTGATTAATCCTGTATCGACCAGCGGTTTCGGTACACCGATCAATGATATTGATGTGACAACGCCGGGCGAACAGATCCGTCTGTCGCTGACAGAAGCCGGTTTCAACTACCGTCTCGACAGCGCCCTCACCCAGAGCCTTGAGATCATCCGTCAGCGTGTGGATCAGGTCGGTGTTTCCGAACCGTCAATTCAGCGCGTCGGCAGTGACCGTATCGTAGTTCAGTTGCCGGGTCTGCAGGATCCGACACAGCTGCGTCAGCTGCTGGGCTCAACGGCTAAAATGGCCTTCCATATGGTTGCGGATGCAGATCCGAACAGCCCGCCGCCTCCGGGCGTCACGATTATGGAAGATTCCAAAAATCCGGACATTAAATATCCGATCGAAGATCAGGTCGCACTCAGCGGTGAACGCCTGACCGATGCGCGCGCCGGTTTTGACCAGCGCTCAAACGAGCCGATTGTTTCGT
This sequence comes from Pseudochrobactrum sp. XF203, assembly GCF_020341615.1. Taxonomy (NCBI): domain Bacteria; kingdom Pseudomonadati; phylum Pseudomonadota; class Alphaproteobacteria; order Hyphomicrobiales; family Brucellaceae; genus Pseudochrobactrum; species Pseudochrobactrum sp. XF203. The sequence continues at coordinate 2,103,803 of NZ_CP084392.1, forward strand.
TCCGTTTTGACAGTCAGGGTGCCCGTCAGTTTGCTGAAATCACCACAAAGAACGTGAACCGTCCTTTCGCTATCGTTCTTGATGACAAGGTTCTGTCTGCACCGACAATCCGTGAGCCGATCACCGGTGGCTCCGGCCAGATCAGCGGTCAGTTCACTGTTGAAGATACTGTGGTTCTGTCCGCCCTGCTGCGTGCCGGTGCATTGCCTGCGCCGCTGACAGTTATTGAAGAACGTACCGTTGGTCCGGATCTCGGCGGCGATGCCATTAAAATGGGTGTCTATACCGGTATTCTCGGCTTTATTCTGGTCGCCGCATTCATCATCATGCTCTACGGTGTTTGGGGTATGATCGCGAATTTCGCGCTGCTTCTGAATATTGTTCTGACCTTTGCAGCACTGACCCTGATCGGGGCAACGCTGACCCTGCCCGGTATAGCCGGTGTTATCCTCAGTATTGGTATTGCTGTGGATGCGAATATTCTTATTAACGAGCGTATTCGTGAGGAAACCAAAAAAGGCATGGGCGCTATGGCTGCGCTCGATAAAGGCTTCAACTCCGCTTATTCAACCATTGTTGACGCCAACGTCACCTCGGTGATTGCAACCGTTCTGCTGTTCATGTTCGGTACCGGCCCTGTTCGCGGCTTCGCTATCACCATGATGCTCGGTATCGCCATTTCCATGTTTACGGCTGTTTCGGTCGTTCGCATCATCATGGCATGGTCTGTCCGCCGCCGTAAGCTGAAGGTTCTGCAGATTGAACCTTGGGTTCGTGTTGCACCGGAAAACACCAATTATCAGTTTATGAAAGCCCGTTATTTCGGGATTCTGGTATCTGTGGTTCTGTCCATTGCCTCTCTGTTCCTGTTCTTCAAACCAGGTCTGAATTACGGTCTCGATTTTACCGGCGGTATTCAGGTTGAAATCACCACATCCCAACCGGCTGATCTGGGACAATTACGTTCCTCGCTCGGCGGACTTGGTCTGGGTGAAGTCGCATTGCAGAATGCCGGCAGCCCAGAAAATGTTCTGATCCGCGTTCAGCGTCAGGATGGCGGTGAAGAAGCGCAGACAGTTGCGGTTAACAAGGTTCGTGAAGCTGTTCAGTCGATCGACAAGGATGTGAAGATCGAACGTACAGAAGTCGTGGGGCCAAAGGTCAGCGGCGAGCTTGCACGTTCCGGCTTTATCGCTCTGGTACTGGCTGCCGGTGCGATGCTGATCTATCTCTGGTGGCGGTTTGAATGGTATTTCGCCGTGGGTGCGATTGCCACGCTGGTACTCGATACCACCAAGCTGGTCGGGTTCTTCGTCATCACCCAGCTCGACTTCAACCTTACAGCGATTGCGGCCGTGCTGACACTGGTCGGTTACTCGGTCAATGATAAGGTGGTGGTCTATGATCGTATGCGTGAAAATATGCGTATGTATAAGGCCAAGCCGCTGCGTGAAATCATTGATCTGAGTATCAATCAGGTTTTCGCCCGTTGTATCTACACCTCGCTTTGTACCTTCCTTGCTGTTCTTCCGATGGCAATCTGGGGCGGCAGCGCGGTTGAGAACTTCGCGATCCCGATGCTGTTCGGTGTATTCATTGCAACCACATCGTCGATCTTCATTGCAGCACCGATCCTGATGCTGCTCGGCACCTGGTGGGAGCGCACTCATAAGCGCGGCCTCGGCGAGACAGACGACGCAGTGACTGCCAAGTAACAAAGACACGATCTTATCGCGCGGCATAGAGCATCGGACCGAAAAGTGTATTCGGTTTTCGGATTATTCCGATGCTCCATTTAAATATTAGAGCGTCCTTTATGCGTCCAATTGGACGCACGGCGCTCTAAAGCCGCGCGATATCCCCTTCTCTGCTTTGCCCTTTTTCTGAACCTGCATAATTCCGCCGAGATTGCAGTTGAGACAAACGGCAAAAGACGCTTATCGCAAGGCAATGTGATGCTACGCATCGCGCTTTGGAAAGTTCAATCGCCACTCGGGCTTAACCAAAGTCCACTGAGTTTCACTCAACGGACTTTGGTTTTATAAGGACAAGCCGCTATGCCTCACGACACTCCCCTGATCGCTACGATTGTTGTTGGTCTGTGTCTGGCCTTTCTGTTCGGGGCTATCGCCAATCGCCTCCGCATTTCTCCGCTGGTGGGTTATCTCCTCGCCGGTGTTCTCTGCGGCCCTTACACCCCGGGTTTTGTTGCCGATCAGGAACTGACACTGCAGCTTGCTGAAATCGGCGTCATCCTGCTGATGTTTGGTGTCGGCTTGCATTTCTCCGTCAAGGAACTGTTGTCGGTCAAAGCCATCGCGGTTCCGGGAGCGCTGGCGCAGATTTTTGCCGCAACCGCTCTTGGCACCGGCCTCGGCCTGATTATCGGCTGGGATTTCACAGGCTCTGTGGTTTTTGGTCTGGCTCTCTCCACGGCATCGACCGTTGTGCTACTGCGCGCTATGCAGGAACGCCGCCTGATGGAAACCGATCGCGGCCGCATCGCCGTCGGCTGGCTGATTGTTGAAGATCTGGTCATGGTGCTGACACTCGTCTTGATGCCAGCCATTGCCGGTCTTTTACATGGTAATTCCGGCACGGTTCCGTCAGATCCGATAGCTTCGTATCTGGGGCTTGGCATTACCGGTATTATCCTGCTGACACTGATCAAAATCGCGGTCTTCATTGCACTGATGCTGATTGTCGGCAAAAGAGTTGTGCCATGGGTGCTTGAAGTGATTTCCGCCAGCGGCTCGCGTGAACTCTTCCGCCTCGGTGTGCTGGCCATTGCGCTTGGCGTGGCCTTTGGCGCTGCCAACCTGTTCGGCGTCTCACTGGCACTGGGTGCATTTTTTGCCGGTATGGTGATGAGTGAATCGGAACTCAGCCATCAGGCGGCCGAGGAATCCCTGCCGCTGCGTGATGCATTTGCGGTGTTGTTTTTTGTCTCGGTCGGCATGTTATTCGATCCGATGGTGCTGATTAATAATCCTCTGTCCCTGCTGGCGACATTGCTGATTATCATGATCGGAAAATCCGCTGCCGCTTTTTTTATTGTGCGCGCGTTCAAACATCCGACAGGCACCGCACTGACCATTTCTGCCAGCCTTGCGCAAATCGGTGAATTCTCATTCATTCTGGCCGGTCTTGGCGTATCGCTGAAAATCATGCCGCCGGAAGCACGCGATCTGGTGCTGGCCGGTGCTATTCTTTCCATTCTCTGTAATCCGCTGGTCTTTATCGGCTTTGAAAAACTGCGCCCGTTTATTGAAAGAAAGCTTGGAGCGAAACAATCAGCAGATGTCACAGATCTCGAGGCTGATGACAAAGACAATGCGGCAGATGATTTCAGCACCTATGCAACCACACAAACCGGTCACACAATCATTGCCGGTTATGGTGAGGTGGGCTCGCGTGTTGCAGCCAGACTGATTGAAGAAAAGCGCCCGCTCGTCGTGATTGAGAATGCCGAAAAACCGGCCACAGAATTACGTGAAACAGGTGTCGAAGTTATTCTCGGCAATGCCGCCGATGCCGATGCACTGGCCAGAGCCGGTCTTGCAAATGCTCAATGCCTGATCCTCGCTCTGCCTTATGCATTTGAGACAGCGCGTGTTATTGCACAGGCCGGTCAGATCAATCCGTCCCTGCATATTATTGCCCGTGCTGAATCGGTAGTTGAAGCTGATTATCTGCGTGATCTCGGGATTGGTACGATTATTCTGGCAGAAGAAGAAATTGCCCGCGGCATTCTCGGAAAAATTTCCGAAACAAAGACAGATTATGTAAAAAACTTGACAGAAACTTCACCTGAAGAACCCTTAAGTTCCATAAATTAATGATTAAGACATAAAAATCGTTAAAAGTGACGAAGTATAAAAACTGACAACATGTGAATACCTGTTACAAATGAGTGATGTGGAATCAATCAGCAGACATCCGCCCTTAAAAGACGGAATTCCGGTGATGACTTGTGTGACCACACCAACAACAAAAGGGTGTCATCTGATAGATGAAATGGAAAGATTACATCTGGCCGACAATCGGCATCGGCGCGGTTATTGTATCCGTATGGCTTCTGTATAATGAACTGCGCAGCATTTCTCTTGAGGATGTAATTGACAGTCTCGCGGCGATTACCCTGAAACAATGGCTGCTGAGTGCTTCCTGTGCATTGCTTTCCTATATGGCGCTGGCCGGTTACGACCGCATCGCGCTCAAGCATTTGCACAAAAAAATCTCATGGCTGTTTATCAGCCTGTGCTCTTTCACTGCTTATGCCCTGTCCCATAATATCGGTGCTTCGGTTATTTCCGGTGCGGTTGTCCGCTACCGTGCCTATTCTTCCAAAGGTCTTTCCGGTGCGGAAGTTGCCGTTCTGGTCGGTTTCTGCTCTTTCACCTTTGCGCTCGGCACGCTGATCCTCAGTGCTATTGTTCTGCTCGTTGAGCCGGAGCTGCTTCAGCGCTTTAACAATGATATTCCTGAAAGCCTCGCAATAGCTGCCGGTGTCGTCATTCTCGTATTGGTTGCGCTTTATGTATTTGGCAGCTTCATGCAATTGCGGCCTTTGCGCATCGGCTCAAAATTCCAGCTGTCCTATCCGCGCCTGTCCGTTGTGTCATGGCAGTTGCTGATCGGCCCTCTGGAACTGATCGGTGCAGCAGGCATCATCTATTTCGCTCTGCCTGAAGTGAACCATCCGGGCTTTCTGATTGTGCTGGGTATTTTCCTGATCTCATTCTCGGCAGCTCTGATTTCCAATGCACCGGGTGGTCTCGGCGTTCTGGAGTTTCTGTTCATCACCGGCCTGCCAAATCTCAATCCGGCCGATGTGCTGGCGGCGCTGATTGTCTTCCGCCTGCTCTATCTGCTGATACCGTTCGGTATCTCTCTGATTGTCGTGCTGATTTTTGAGAAGAGTGAATTCTCCAAAAAGCGCAAACTTGATATCAAGTCTTGAAAACAAAAAAGCCGCGAAACTTAAGTTTCGCGGCTTTTTTGTTAAAGGATGGCACTCTTACGAATGCGCCCAGTCCCAATAGAGTTTGCGGGCTTTCTGCGCAACCGGACCATAGCTCAGTTGCCTGTCGTCAAAGCCGATCACCGGCACGACCTTGGAATGATTGCCGGTTGAGAAAATTTCATCGGCTTCACGGAAATCTTCAACCTTCAGCGTGGTTTCCGTTACAGACACACCATTATCACGCAGCAGACCGATCACGCGCTGGCGGGTAATACCGTTGAGGAATGTGCCGTTTGGCGCAGGTGTAAACACTTCACCATCGCGCACCATGAACACATTGGAAGATGCCAGCTCGGCCACATTACCCAGCATATCGCAAACCAGCGCATTGCCGAAACCTTTGGCACGGGCTTCCCGGATCATGCGGGCATTATTCGGATAGAGGCAGGCAGCCTTGGCATCCAGCGGCATGGTCTCAATTGTCGGACGACGGAAACGTGTAGTGGTAATGGTGAAACCGGTTGGCTCGCCCATCGGAATTTCTTCCAGACACAGCGCAAAATCCGTGCTTTCGGCAGCAGGCAGAACCACATTGGCTTCGCCCTCTTCCGCCCAATACATCGGACGGATATAGACCGCAGCATTCTCGCCGAATTTTGTCATGCCCTGACGGCTCAGTTCCATGATTTCTTCAGGCGTATTCGTCGGTTTCAGACCAAGTGCCTCTGCGGAGCGGTTAACGCGTGCGCAATGGCGATCCAGATCAGGGATCACACCTTCAAAACCGCGTGCACCGTCAAAAACCAGCGAACCAAGCCATGTTGCCTGTGATGACGCACCGAGAATACGCACATCGCCTTCATGCCATTTGCCTTTATAAAATGTCCAGCTACGACCAATCTGGCCCATGTCACTTCTCCATATGCGAATCAAATTTGAAATCCGGCAGTCTGCTGCAAGCAAAATCCGGCCCGTGGCGACCAGCTGCATTTGTCCGTAACCGGCTGAGTTTATCAGCAATCTCCGGCAAGGTGGCAGCGTCAGCAACGCAGAACCACATTAAAATCCTCTCAGGGAAGTGCAACTCCCCAAAGATAAAAACTATTTTTTTAATTTATTCCGGTGCGCGGAAGCCTCAGTAAAATCAGCAGCCCATACATTTTAAACACAAAATCATTCCTAAAACGCATCAACTCTGCCATTTCCGGACTGTAATATATCTGTGTGACGTAAACGGAAGCCAGCCTTTTCAAGCCAAGGAAAACGCTCATCATTCTTACTGTGGTTTTATGATTTCAAGACCATTTCCCTGCATCGAGGCAGCAGAAATGCTTCATGCTCTTTGCGCAGGAGCTGCCGCAAAGGCTCTCATTCAACATTGTCACAATGCTAAATTAGCGCCTGCTCTATGCGACATTAATTGTATGGCAACTGCACAATCAGCTATTGCCCCCCTGCATTTCCTATGGAAAACTTGTTGCAACAAATTTCATAACAATAAACTGTGGGGAATAATCAATGAAGCTTACGCATATTGCATTCACGGCCTGCACCATGCTCGGCGGTCTGGCTCTCGCAGCCGGTTCTGCTCAGGCACGCGACCTTACAGTTGTCTCCTGGGGCGGCAGCTATCAGGACGGACAGCGCGAAATTTATTTCAAACCTTTTGCCAAAGAGCTGGGCAAACCGGTTCTCGATGAGAGCTGGGATGGCGGCTACGGCGTTCTGCAAGCCAAGGTCAAAGCCGGCGAAACCAACTGGGACGTTGTGCAGGTTGAAGCTGAAGAGCTTGAGCTTGGCTGTGCCGACGGTATTTATGAAAATATCAATTGGGAACAGCTCGGCGGCAAAGACAAATTCATTCCGGCAGCGGTTCATGATTGCGGCGTCGGCGCGATCGTCTGGTCTACCGGCATCGCCTATAACGGCGACACGATGAAAGATGCCCCGCAATCATGGGCTGATTTCTGGGACGTGAAAAAATTTCCGGGAAAACGCTCTTTGCGTAAAAGCGCCAAATATTCTCTTGAATTTGCGCTGATTGCTGACGGCGTTGCTCCGAAAGATGTTTATGATGTGCTGGCATCGCCGGAAGGTGTGGATCGCGCATTCAAAAAACTCGATGAAATCAAGCCGCATATCGTGTGGTGGGAAGCCGGTGCGCAGCCGGTACAGCTGCTCTCTTCCGGTGAAGTGGTAATGGCCTCGGTCTATAATGGCCGTATCAATGCACTCAACCGCACCGAGAACAAGAATTTCGGTTTTGTCTGGCCGGGCAGCATCTATGCCGTCGACAGCTGGGCAATCATGAAAGGCACGCCTTTCCCGAAAGAGTCGATGGATTTCATCGCTTTCGCCAGCAAGGCCGACAATCAGGCCAAACTGCCTGAATATATCACCTATGGTCTGCCGAATATCGAAGCCGATAAATTCGTTGACGAAAAATACCGCAAAGATCTGCCGACCACACCGGCCAATATGACCGATGCAGCAGCCATTGGCGTGGAATTCTGGACAGATAATTCTGAAAGCCTGAACCAGCGTTTCAATGCATGGCTTGCCCAGTAAGCTGAAGTCAAAGACCGGCAATCATGTGACCGGTTATGCAGTTGTTCCGGAATTTGCATACCTTCCCCCGTAAGGATGCAAATTCTCCGGAACGGCTGCACTTCGCAGCTTAATTTTCCTGACTGCTAAGCAGTCATCTTTTCCCCGACTGCACGGCAGTCATTCGATTCAAAAGCGCATTTCCTGTTGCCGCCCCGCAGCAGACAACAGCAAACACTGTCCTGTTTGACTCCCGAAAACGGTCTGACGGTGTTTCGCTCCATTCGAGGTTTTACGCGTGAATAATCCCTTCATTCATTTTGACAAGGTGAGCAAAGCATTCGGCTCCCTGACAGTTGTCGATAATCTGGATTTAACCATCGGCAAAGGTGAGTTTGTCAGCATGCTCGGGCCTTCCGGTTCAGGCAAAACCACCTTGCTGATGCTGCTGGCCGGTTTTGAACGCCCTACCGGCGGCACTGTCAGTGTTGATGGCAAACGTATCGATCAGTTGCCGCCGCATAAGCGTAATATGGGCGTGGTGTTTCAGAATTATGCTCTGTTTCCCCATATGACCATTGCCGAAAACGTGGCTTTCCCGTTGAAAATGCGCGGGCTATCCAAGTCTGAAATGCAGGATCGTGTGAAGCGCGCATTGGATATGGTGCAGCTTGGCACCATGCTGGAGCGCAAGCCTTCGCAGCTTTCCGGCGGCCAGCAGCAGCGTGTTGCACTGGCGCGCGCATTGGTGTTTGAACCGGAGGTGGTGCTGATGGACGAACCGCTCGGCGCGCTCGACAAGCAGCTGCGTGAACGTATGCAGCTCGATATCCGCGAATTACATCACCGTCTCGGCCTGACGATCGTTTTCGTGACCCATGATCAGTCTGAAGCTCTGACCATGAGCGACCGTATTGCCGTATTCAATCGCGGTAAGATTGAGCAGATCGGCACGCCATCCCAGATTTACGACCATCCGGCGACGCAATTTGTTGCGGAATTTATCGGTGAAACCAATCTGATCGACGGTAAAGTCTCCGGCATCCACAATGGCGAAACCCAGATCCGCCTGAACAATGGTCAGGATATCCGTGTAGACGCCGAAGCACCGTTCCATGCCGGTCAGGATATACGCCTGTCGCTGCGCCCTGAGCGCGTGCGGCTGAATACAGAGGAAAGTGCCGCCAATCATTTGACAGCAACCGTCAGCGATATTGTCTATCATGGCGACCATCTGCGTGTAGCGCTGGATTTTGCAGGCCAGAGCCTTGTCACCAAGGCCGACCGCAGTTTCCATAATTTGAAAGCCGGCGATCCGGTCACCTTGTCTTTCCTGCCGGCGGATTGCTGGCCGATTGCAGTTCCTGCCCGTAATTCTCAGGTGGCGGCATGAATGAACTGCAACGACAACGGCTGAAATCTTTCGCACTGGTGGCACCGCTGGCTTTGTTCCTGCTGGTCTTTTTCATCATTCCGTTGGTGACGATGATGAAAGAGGCAGTGTCTGATCCGGTTGCCGCTAAAGCGCTGCCGCTCACTGCACAGGCTGTCAGCGACTGGAATCCGGAAGCACCGCCGACACCGGAAATGAAAGCCTCATTGGCGGAAGATATCCGCAACAATGATGATGCCCAGCTCTTTGGTGATCTGGTACGCCGCCTCAACAGTGCGCAACCCGGCTTCCGCACATTGATGAGCAAAACCCGTAATCAGCTGACCAAGCTTGAAGAGCCGGTTGATTATGCGCAGATTGACCTCGTCGCGATCGACAAGAAATGGGGCGAACAGCAATACTGGCAGGCCATTGCTTCAGCGGCTTCAACCACACTGACAGACCGTAATCTGCTGGCAGCCGTGGATATGGAACGCGACATCTCCGGTGAAATCCGCTCTCTGCCATCCGATGCCTCTGCCAATGTCACCATTATGGTGCGTACCTTCATCACTGCACTCAGCGTCACCATTGCCTGCATTCTCATCGGCATTCCGTTCGCTATGGTTGCGGCATCCGTGGAAGGCTGGAAACGCCAACTGCTGCTTGGCGCGGTCTTACTACCGCTCTGGACATCGCTGCTGGTGCGTACGGCCGCATGGTTTATCCTGTTGCAGGATCAGGGGCTGATTAATAATGCGCTGATTGCGATCGGCATTACCAGTGAGCCGCTGGCACTGATCTTCAACCGTACCGGCGTGATTATCGCCATGACCCATGTGCTTTTGCCCTTCATGGTGCTGCCGGTGTTCAGTGTGCTGATCGGCATTCCGAAAAATCTGATGCCAGCCGCCGCTTCACTTGGCGCACATCCGCTGCGTTCTTTCTTTCATGTGCTGTTACCATTGATTATGCGTGGCGTGGTCTCCGGCTCGCTGCTCGTCTTCATGACAGCGCTTGGCTATTACATCACCCCTGCTCTCATCGGCGGCGCTAAAGACCAGCTCATCAGCTCGGTCATCGCGTTCTATGCCATGGGCGCTGCAAACTGGGGCATGGCCGGTGCGCTCGGCATGGTTCTGCTGATTGCAACCATTCTGCTCTATACGATCTATATGCGTCTCTCGACCGAGAAGGAGGTACGTTCATGAACGGCTTCAAACTCCTCAAACTTCTGTTTGGCGCAGCGGTCGTATTCTTCCTGCTGGCACCGCTGGTAGCAATCCTGCCACTGGCCTTCACCAGCGGAGCGTTGCTTGGCTATCCGATGGAAGGCTATTCCACACGCTGGTTTCAGGAACTGGTGCAGGCCGATGCATGGCGACGCTCAATCATCAACAGCCTGATTATCTCTGTCGGCACCACGGCACTGGCAACAGTGCTGGGCACCGTCGGAGCGCTGGGGCTGCGCGGCAATCAGTATTCCTTCGTGTTCAATTCGATCAAAACAGTGTTTCTGCTGCCGATGGTCGTGCCTGCTGTGGTACTCGGCGTGGGCATGCAGCTGATGTTTGCGCAATATGACCTGCTCAACTCCTATATCGGCGTAATTATCGCCCATACGGTTGTGGCAGTACCATTCGTGGTCATCAATGTGCTGGCCGTGCTGCAAAGTGTTGACCGGCGCGTTGAACAGGCGGCTGCAAGTCTTGGTGCACCGCCCCATATAGTCCTGCAAAAAGTAACGCTGCCGCTGGCAAAACCCGGCATTATTTCCGGTGCGGTCTTTGCTTTCGCAACCTCGCTGGATGAAGTGGTGCTGACCCTGTTCGTCGCAGGTCCGAACCAGCGCACACTGGCACGACAGATGTTCTCGACCATCCGCGAGAATATCAGTCCGGCTATTGCCGCCGCTGCATTCGTTTTCATTGTCGGTACAATCTTGATTGCACTGGTGATGATCCTGACACAGCGCAAAGCAGCAGCTCAGCCGCAATAAAACAAACAATTACAAAAAGATAAAAGCCGCCTTTGAATCAATTTCAGAGGCGGCTTCGTCTTTTTTAATCAACTTGTTTGCGTTCCAGCCAGACTTTCAGCACCAGTGTTAGCAGAGCCAATACCGCCAGTGTTGAAGCCGCGGCAAATGCGCCAACTGTATTTTGATCCTGAAACAGCAGATCAACCTGCAACGGCAGCGTGTTGGTTTTACCGCGAATGGCGCCGGAGACAATCGATGTCGCACCATACTCCCCCATCACCCGCGCATTACACAGCACGGCACCATAGAGCAGTGCCCATTTGATATTCGGCAGCGTCACATAGAAGAAGGTTTGCAAGCCGCTGGCACCGAGTGACAATGCCGCCTCTTCATCCTCGCCGCCCTGCATTTCCATCAGCGGGATCAGCTCACGGGCAACAAAAGGACTGGTGACAAACAGGCTGACCAGAAAGATCGCCGGAACGGTGAACATGATCTTGAGATCATAACTCTCCAGCAAAGGCCCCAGCATCCCCTGCGCGCCATAGAGAAACAGATAGGCTGTACCGGCAATAATCGGCGATACAGAAAACGGAATTTCAATAAAGCTGATCAGTAACCGTCGCCCCGGAAAGCGGAACCGCGTCACCAGCCATGCCACGCAGACACCGAAAGCCATATTGATCGGTACAACCACAATCGCCGTCAACATAGTCAGCCACACCGCATGCATCGTATCCGGCTTGGTAATTTCTGCCCAGAAGCGTCCCATACCGCTGCCAAAAGCTGCAGAAAAAATCACCGCCATCGGAATGCCGAGCACGATCAGCGACAGCACAACGGCCAGCCCGATCAGGAAACGCCGTCCCCAAAGTCTGCGTCGAAACTGCGGTGAAGTTTTTTCAGAAGCTAAAGCAGGAAAAGCCAAAATCGCCATATCAGTTTCGCTCCGCATAGCGCAGCTGCCGTGCCTGCATCAGATTGGTTATCAGCAGCATGGCAAAAGCCATCAGCAACATCACCATCGCCAGTGCCGCAGCTGCCGGATATTCATATTCATCCAGCCGCACAAAAACGAGAAGCGAAGTCACTTCGGTTTTAAACGGCAGATTGGCAGAGATGAAAACAATCGCGCCAAACTCCCCCAAACCACGTGCAAAGGACAAAGCACTACCAGCCAGAAATGCAGGCAGGATCATCGGCCAGATCACATGAGCAAAAACCTGCCATGGATTGGCACCTAGCGTCTCCGCCGCCTCCTCCACATCGTGATTCAAGTCTTCAAGAACCGGCTGTACTGTTCGGATAACAAAGGGAATACTGGTAAAAGCCATCGCAATTATTATGCCCGCAGGCGTATAGGCCAGGTATAGGCCAAGCGGTTCAGTATATTGCCCGATCCAGCCATTCTTCGATAAAACGGTTACCAGCGCCAGACCGGCAACGGCGGTCGGCAATGCAAAAGGCAGATCAACGGCAGCATCCAGCAGGCGCTTGCCCGGAAATTCATAGCGCACCAGCACCCACGCCATCAGCAGACCAAACAGAGCATTAAACACCGTCGCGGCGGCAGAGGTGAGTATGGTCAGCTTGAATGTCGCCACAGCGCGTGGCGAACTGATAATCGCCCAGAAATCCGCAAAGCCAAGACTGGCCGTTTTCATAATCAGAGCAAAAAGCGGCAGAGCCACAATCACCGTCAGATAAAGCAGCGTACAGCCCATCGTAATACCAAAGCCCGGCATCACTGTTTTTCTGACTTTAAAGATTGGTCTTTTCATAACCGGTCTGCTCTGTATGAGATACGGGAAAAGCCGGCGCGCCTTTGAGGACGCACCGGCTGTCATTTTCAGGTCACGTTATTTGCCCGTGAACAGCTGATCGAGAATACCGCCCTCGGCAAAATGCTCTTTGGTCACATTTGCCCAGCCGCCAAATTCATCTTCCACACGCACCAGTTTCACCTCAGGGAAATTGGCTTTGTGCTTTTCAATGGTTGCAGCGTCATGCACACGGTTGAAATTGCTTGCGAGAATTTCCTGCCCCTGTGGTGCATAGAGGAAATCGAGATAGGCCTGAGCGATTTTACGCGAGCCGCGTTTATCGACAACCTTATCAACGATTGTCACCGGAAACTCGGACAGCAGGCTGATTGGCGGTACGACGACTTCATATTTATCTTTGCCCAGCAGCTTCTGAGTACCCAGCACTTCGGCTTCAAATGTCACCAGAACATCGCCAATACCGCGCTCGGTGAAAGTGGTAGTCGCACCGCGGCCGCCGGTATCAAACACCGGAACATTTTTGAACAGCTTGGTGATGAATTCACGAACCTTGGCATCATCCTTGTTAAATGCTTCACGCGCATAGGCGGTTGCCGCCAAATAGGTATAGCGCGCATTGCCGGAGGTTTTCGGGTTCGGGAAAATCACCTGTACGTCTTCGCGCACCAGATCGTCCCAGTTTTTGATCTGCTTCGGATTGCCTGCACGCACAAGAAACGCTGGGAGTGAATAATAAGGCGAGGAATTGTTCGGCAGACGGCTCTGCCAGTCCGCAGGGATCAGATTGCCTTTGTCATGCAGCACCTGCACATCTGTCACCTGATTAAAGGTCACGATATCGGCTTCCAGCCCCTCGAGAATAGAACGTGCCTGTTTGGAGGAACCGGCATGAGACTGATTGACGGTGAGTGTTTCACCGGTCTGTTCTTTCCACACCGGAATAAAGGCTGTGTTGACCTGCTCATACAGCTCGCGGGCAATGTCATAGGAGACATTGAGGATTTCTTTCGGATCCTCAGCCTGTGCCGCAGTCAAAGAAGTTCCCAAACCGAGCACAAGCCCGGCCGCTAACAGAAGTTTTTTCATGAAATACCCGCCGCCTGTGTCTTTGCCTAAGGCAAATGATTGGAGTTATCTATAGCTCCAAAGATTAAGCAGCAGCGGCATGAAATCAATACTAAATTATTGATTTAAATAGATAATTTACTTTTAGAAACAAAATCAGAAATCTATGATACGTCAGAAAAAGAATGAGCAAGATTTTGCTAGCAAACATTCATATGGCGCAATTTGATTTCCGGAACATGGTTGAAAAATCGCAGTTTGCGGAAGGTTTTACCAAATACCGCGGTGACGCCAGCAGCCGAATTTTTCGGATTGATCCGGTGCAAGGCGGCTTTGGCGTCGCCGTTCAATGGTCTTCTCGTCCTGAGAAATTTCCTGCCAGAATTTTTGAAACGCCTGACCGCGCTGCTGCATTATTCCCTTCAGAGACTGAAATAGAGCCATGAATAACACTCCTGTATCGTCAGATTGCCAGCGTTTCCCAAAAAGTGTGAAACGGTTTTCGGGTAAGATACGCGCAAAACAAAGAGACAGAGCATTTCCTATGATCAAGATAAACTGAAAATGCTCCAGAATTAACATTCCGTTAATGTCTGCCAATACAGTGCTATTGTCAATAATCCCATTAATTTTATGTGATTTAAGATTATCAATTCGCTGCTAAACAACAAAAAACCGCTACATTGCTGCAGCGGTTTTTCATTCAACATCAATAAGATGGAAGCTTACTTATTGCGGATTGTCTGCAGGCCGTCATTCCAGACTTTCAGCTCTGCCAGAACAGTCTTTGCACTGGCTTCAACCATTTCAGTCGCAACAAATTCGCCGTTCTCATTCAGGAACTGCGGATAATTCGGCAGCGGAATACCTTCCGGCAGCGGCATCATACGCAATGTGCTCAGATGCGAACGGGCAACCTGTGCGGAACGCAAACCGCCGGACACACCGCCATAGCTCATAATAGCCGCAGGCTTATAATTCCATTCGGTATTGAGGAAGTTCACCGCATTGAAGAATTCAGCCGGCGGGGAATAGTTATACTCCGGAATCACAAAGACAAATGCATCACCGGCATCAATGAGCTTGCTCCATTTTTTGGTATACTCATGCTCATATTTCTGCACGCGCGGATGTGTGGATTCATCAAAAAACGGCAGTTTAACTTCAGCCAGATCAACCAGCTCTGCATCGAAATCAGAATTTGCGGCTGCAAAATCATTAAACCATTTGGCAAATTTATCGCCATGACGCGCAGAACGTGTTGCACAAATGATTGTATAAAGCTTTGGCACGGATATTTCCTTTTTCAGCTGAAAAACAGACAGGCATAACTGCGCCCTCTTTTCAGCCACCTGTTAAAAGTGTTTCAGAAAAACTGCAAGTTATCTCCTGCGACACAGTGTTCACAGAATAGGACAATGCATTTTATATAAAAACGCCGCACCAAAAATGATGCGGCGTTTCTTTCTTTTCAATCAGCCAGCTTAAAGATCATAAGCAGGCAAAGCTGTGATTTTGACTTTGGCGATGTTACGACGCTCCATGGTCAGAACCTCGAACTCAAAACCTTCGGCAGTGAATTTTTCACCACCTGTCGGAATATGGCCGAGATGCCAGAGAACAAAACCGGCCAGTGTCGTATAGCGGTCGTCTTCATCCACAAGATCACGATCCAGAATACCGCTCAGACGGCGGATATCTGTAAAGCCATCGACAATCCAGACACCGTCTTCGACGGTCTCGACACTCGGAGCATCGCCGTCTTCATCCGGAAACTCACCGGCAATGGCTTCAAGAATATCCGTTGGCGTTGCAACACCTTCGAAAGAACCATGTTCATCGACGATAACCGCCATCTGCACCGGAGAACCGCGCAACTGCTCCATAACCCGCAGCACATTGCTGTGTTCATGAACAACCAGCGGCTGTTTCATGGCACTCTGCCAGTCAATCGGTGCGGAATCCGCCAGATAAAGCAGCAAGTCTTTTGTCAGCGCCACGCCGACAAATTCATCGACCTGTCCACGGGCAAGAATAACACGCGAATGAGCAAACTGGCGCAACTCATTACGAAGCTCTTCTTCACTCGCATCCAGATCCAGCCACTCCACCTCATTACGCGGCGTCATGATGGAGCGCACCGGACGATCAGCCAGATCCAGCACGCCGCGGATCATTTCCTTCTCTTCCGGACGGAACACATCTGCCGCAGCAGTATGTTCCGCAATCACGTCAACAGTTTCCGACAGAGCATTGTCGCTGCCGCGACCACCGCCAAGAAGGCGCAGCACGGCACCGGCAGTGCGTTCACGCAGGTCATTGGTTGTCACGCGTTTTTCACGGTTGTGACGGCCGACCTGATTGGCAGCTTCGATCAGGATCGAGAAGCCGATTGCCGCATAGAGATAGCCCTTAGGCACGTGATAACCGAAGCCTTCAATCACCAGACTGAAACCGATCATCATCAGGAAGCCAAGACACAGGATAACCACGGTCGGATGTTTATTGACGAATGTCATCAACGGCTTGGAAGCAACCATCATCACTGCCATAGCAACGACAACAGCAATCATCATCACCGGCAAATGCTGCACCATGCCCACAGCGGTAATCACGCTATCGAGCGAGAACACGGCATCAAGAACAACGATCTGCGCAATAACCTGCCAGAACACTGCATGAACCGGATTACCTTCCTTGACGGCATTTTCACCTTCAAGACGCTCATGGAGTTCCATCGTACCTTTGGCAAGCAGGAACACACCACCGACGATCATGATGATATCGCGGCCGGAGAAACCAAAGGAGAAAATGGTAAAGAGCGGCTGTGTAAGCGTTACGATCCACGAGATTGAGGCCAGCAAACCAAGGCGCATCAAAAGCGCAAGCGCAAGGCCGAGCAGTCGCGCTTTATTACGCTGGCTCGGTGGCAATTTACCGGCAAGAATAGAAATAAATACGAGATTGTCGATACCAAGAACAATCTCAAGAACAATCAGAGTAACCAAGCCTATCCAGGCATTGGGATCGGCAATCCATTCCATGGGTTGTCGTTTCCTAGAATTTCTGTTGCGGGATGCGGTTGCAAGCCTGTTTTTGGCCAGCCAAACGCGCAAGCACTGGTTCGGCACTGAATCCGGTTACAAAAAACCGTGTCAGTTCCGTTCCGCTACCGGTTTTGAAATCAGATAACCGGACATGCTTATTGGCAGTGTGATTTCCTGCTGATAGCGCAGGATCAGAGATCCCTTTTTTCAGAGCCGCTTCAGGCACCTGAAACAAGGTTTGATACATCACCGAGAAAAACAGAAGGATTTTATCCCGCGGGCCGGTCTCCTTTGCAGAAAACAGGCGGGCGATGACAGCTGCAGCACCGGCAGTCTTATCACGCAGAAATTGTACAGGACGGGAAACATGCACAACCGGTGGAACAGAGGTCTGATATGTCAAAGACCTGTTATGTCTGCCAGCGGCGTGCAGGAAAATTGTGTTTCGGATTGTTACCAGTTCGGAGCGGCAACAATCCGGAATAGACGAATCGTCAGAAGTATCTTCCGGCATCGGAGTTTTTAAAGACCCATTTTAGGCGCAATTTGCGCGGTTAAACATTTCACATTCAGCGTAAAGCTTTTTAAAAATCAGACCATTGCACGTTGAACGACTGTCTGTCGGACTGATAATTTGCATTTATAATGAATACAAATGCAAATCTAATCAAGTTCGTCCGGTAATTATTTTGCCAAACCTCTGGCAATGCGGCAACAATTTTACGTGTCTGTGTATATCAGACACTGCCCGAAATTTATGACAGGAACTATTATTCAGCCGGTGTTGCAGAGATTTTATTCTTCGCGGCACCACGTCTGCGCTCATGTTTCGGGCGTGCACGCATAAAGCGGACACCAACAATACTGACAACTGTCGCCAGCACTGTAAGAGCAACAGCCATCCATACCCAGTCAGTACCATCGAGGCGTGCAAAAATGCCCGCACCTTTACCGGCCAACCAACCTGGCAGGATCATAACCGGCGCCCAAACCAGCGCGGAGGTAATATTAGCGGTCTGAAAACGCTTCTGATCCATGGACATCATGCCCGCAACCAGCGGCACGGTACAACGCACAGGGCCGAAGAAACGGCCAAAAAACACAGCGGCAAAACCATATTTGCGGAACAGCAGGCGTGCCTGCGCAATATGGGAACGGTATTTGTTCAGCGGCCACTGGTGAATAACCCGACGTCCGAGCCACCAGCCCAGCAAGTAGGAAATAACATCGCCGATAACGGCACCGATAACAGCACCGATCATGACGGGAATAGGATCGATAATACCGGCTCCGACCAGACCGCCGATTGCCAGCATGATTGGTGTTGCCGGAATCAGCATACCGATCACAGCCAGAGACTCACCAAATGCTATCAACCCGACAATCGGTCCGGCCCAAGCCTGATTGGCCGAAATAAACTGCCCGAGATCGCCGATAAAACCGTCCATTGAACCCTCAGATCATGCAAAGCATGAAAATTTCCGCGCTGCTTCGCCATCATTCCTGTAAATGATTAATACTGCCCGGAAGGCGGATTAACCAGAACCATAGCAGACGCTATGCCAGTTTTTTTGCGCCTAATTATGGCACAAAGACAAAACTCTGATGACAAAACCAGTCAGCAGCAACAATATTCAGCAGTCTGTATAGCTGTTAGATTATTAAAAATCCGATATGCAGGCTGAAACTTAATTCAGCGTGATATACCTATATGTCTGCAATGCAAACTATATGTGCAATGATTTATCACGTATCAAGGCTATTTAGCCGCTTGTTTTGCGGTTTATGAACCGAAACATCCCAGTCAGGCGTAAAAGCACAATCCGGATCAGTCACTTGCCTGCCTCACATCACAAGACATGAAAATTGCACATTTTTTTCAAAAAAATAATTTCATGACTAGACAGGCCTTCGGCTCCACTTTATAGAACCGCTCACTTACTGAATGATTATTCAGAAAAGTGGGTGCGTAGCTCAGTCGGTAGAGCAGCTGACTCTTAATCAGCGGGTCACAGGTTCGATCCCTGTCGCACCCACCAAGCTTTTCAATAGCTTAGTGGCGACCTCCCCAGAATGAACTGCTGTAGCTTACAATCAGTTTACAGATTTTGTGCAATCTCACTCCCTGATCAGCATGAGATTGAATGCACCAGAGCACTCTTTATGCATCTCTGGCAGGAACATAGATGAGCTGGAAGATTGCCATGCAGTTCACAAACAACTCCATCTAAATGAAATTGAAACCGTGTCCGATGCAAGGCTAGAGGCTGCAAAGGTCAGATGCGCATGGCCATTGTGAGGCTGGATGAAATGTCGGGCTTCATCGGAGGGCTGGCATAATGTCAACCTTACGCAGCTTAAGTCATCTTGACCTACTGCGCCTGACCTGTGGAGGCTGCGGACGGGTCAGAGATATACCGTCGCGCTTCATGGCGATGATGTGCGGTGAGAATACCGACATCAACACGCCCCCCAACAGATTGCGCTGCAATGTATGCAGCTATCGCGGCACAATGAGTGATGATACCCCGTCATGGGGAAACAAGCTTACAAAGCGAGGCATTGAAATATTTCGGAAAGTGTTTGGAGAGTTCAATGCATGTGTTGCAGTATTACTACAGACATTCATATCAAAAAAAGTAGATTGGCTGCATCGGCGGATAGGCGTCACTATAGTTTGGAAAAAGCCATGAAAATCAAATATATTTTACTTGTTTCAGTCGTAGCGCTATCGGGAATCTCGTCAGCTAACGCCGCTGATGCAATTCAGTATCAAGAACCTGCTCCAGCTATAGTCACACCATCATTTTCTTGGACTGGTGGATATGCTGGCGTTCATTTTGGCTATGGTTGGGGTGATTCAGATTACACCTATCTATTTAATGATGGCGAATTGAAACCGAACGGTTTTCTTGGTGGCGTCTATGCTGGTTACAACTTTGCTTTAGAAAACAATGTTGTTCTCGGTGTTGATGCTGACATCACTTATAATAACATTAAAAAAGACCACACCATCTCGTCAGCTGAGTACGAAACTGAATTACTTTGGTCAGGTGCAGTGCGCGCTCGCGCGGGATATGCAATTGACCGTTTCCTCCCTTATCTCGCTGGCGGTGTAGCATTCGGCCAAGTTAAGAATTCATACGGTATCACTGTTCTCAATTCAACCTACTCCGACAAAGAAACCCTTGCTGGTTGGACAATCGGCGCAGGCCTTGACTATGCGGCCACAGATAACCTGATCCTTCGTGTCGAGTACCGGTACACTGATTTTGGCAGCAAAGATTTTGACTTTGGTGGGGCAGAGGGTGTTTCTTATAAGTTAAAAACAAACGATATCCGTGTGGGAATTGCATACAAATTCTAAACCACACTATTAACGCGATTACAGTCGCCTAATGACTAGGCGGCTGTTTTATTTTTTCTCCTGAGCCAAAGCGGCCAGAACCTGATCAAGGCGCTTATTTGTCTCTTTGGCACTTTCCCACGTCTCTTCCTTTAGCTCTTTCATACCTTCGCGTAACTGGTTCACATGACCGTCAAGACCAACACGGTGTACGTAATCATCACGTGTTCTGTTGATCCGCTCATGTAGGGCATCATCGTCGGCCTTGATGGATACAGCCAACGATCGAAATGAAGCGATCAGAGCAATGATGAATGAGACCGCGATAGAGGCCAATATTCCGATCAACCATTTGATATCCTCCCCCATCACAAGTACCCGCTTTTGCGCTATATGCGTTGTGTTGTGGCTGGCAACATCATTTAGCGAGTACGTACAGGAGCCGGATCCGAAGACAGGCAAAAAAGCACCGGCACTGGTTTGCGATTGATAAAAGCGAACCAGTGTTTTATTTGCAGGCATCTGGACTGAATGGATTGAAGTTAGAAAACCATCAGAGGGCAAACAAAATCACACCCTGTTTGCATTCCTGACCACTGAACCGATACAGTTGTACTCCTATTCATCCAAAAGCTATGCCAGTCATTCTAACTGAGCCGGCGGAGCTGGACACGTAGATCAAGGCACAGTTAGAATCACAAACGAACTGCAGCGATCATTTTCACAGAGTAAACTGCTCATCACTCAATGAGATGCGCTGTATTCGCACTATCACTACCACCAGCACTTGATCTAAGTGCATATTAATTTCTTTGAAGCCGTGGGATATTGATAGGCGGCAGAACGAGTTGCCGTCCATCAAACTACTCAATTATTTAATATTTTTTACCGCATCTAGTATGACTCTAGCAACTTCAGTTGGTTGAGAAATATGAGGTGCGTGGCTAGTATTAAATGTGGTTGTATGGGCGTTTATTTTTCTTGCCATTGCTTTCTGCAAGTCTGTATCAAGCATATGGTCATGTTCACTGACAATATACCATGAGGGCCTATTTTCCCAGGCAGACTTGGAAATTTTTACACCAAACACAGCACCATTTGTGGGAGCCTGTGTAGTATACATAATAGATGTTTGTTCGGGCGATACATCCTGCGCCAAATGTTTCTCAATGCCTTCACGGGTGAGCTTGAGATATCCCTCGCCATCGGCATCGATATGACTGAACCCAGATGGTGTGGCGTAATCTTTGGTTAAATCACTGACCGACTGTCCAGTAGATGGGGCGAAAGCCGCTACATAGACCAACGCCTTTACCTCATCATCATTTGCGCCAGCTTCTGTTATTACCGCGCCACCATACGAATGACCAACCAATACTATTGGCCCCTTAATTCGTGCCAGTGCACGGCGTGTTGTAGCGACATCTTCTTGAAACGAAGTAAGCGGATTCTGTACCGCGACTACGTCCAGCCCCTGAGCTTCAAGCACCGGAATAACTTTAGTCCATGCAGAGCCATCGGAAAAAGCGCCGTGCACCAGGACTACGGTTGGCGTTGCATTCTTTGGAGTTTCCGCCATTGCTGTGGAGCCTATAGTAGCTGCCATCAATAGCGAGAGAGGCAAATTTTTCATCATATTACCTTTTTTCATTCAGTATTATTTCGTTTTTTATCGAGAACTGAATTGGAATGTACATTCAAAACATAATAGAATAAATTGACATATTATATTCACACCTGAAACAAATGAGATCAAATGGACCGTCTTACCTGTATGCAGACTTTTATACGAATTGCGGAGTCCGGATCAATTTCATCTGCCGCCGAAGATCTTGGACAGTCTTCACAGCTGGCAGGAAAACAATTACGCGCCCTTGAGCAAAGCTTAGGAGTTCAACTTATAACCAGAACAACACGAAATCAGAGCCTCACTGATGTCGGTAAAACGTTCTATGAAAGTGCCAAAATTATTCTTGCTGATGTGGAAGAAGCCGAAGCACTTATCGCGGAGACACGCTCAGCACCGATAGGCCACTTAAGGGTAAGCGCACCAATCACTTTCGGCAGCCAAGTTCTTGCAGCTGAATTGCCAGATTATCTCAATCAGAATCCAGGGGTGACTTTGGAACTATGTTTATCAAACCGCACCGTCGATTTGGTAGAAGAAAGGTTTGATGCCGTTTTTAGAACTGGCAAGTTACCCGATAGTCAGTTGATTGCCCGACGTCTTGCGCCGTATCAAATGGTCATGTGCGCAGCACCTTCATACTTAAATAAGGCTGCCAAACTGGATATACCAGAAGATTTATCTCACCATCAGTGTCTTATTTTTACGCATACAGCGATGCGTACGGAGTGGAATTTTATCGGTCCTAAAGGGCCTCTAACCGTACCTGTTACCGGAAGATTTAAAACAGATAACAGCGAGGCACTACGTGCTGCAGCTCTAGCAGGGTTAGGCATCATAATGCAGCCGCTGCCACTTCTTCAGCAGGACATCAGCTCAGGAAGACTAATAAGGCTCCTTAATGATTATGAACCGACTGGTCGGCCCACCCATGTGTTATATTCCCAAGATCGAAGAATGACGCCGAAGTTACGAAGCTTTCTGGAATTTTGCGTAGATCGTTTTGGACCCTGATTGAGTGATATAAAAACTTCAGAAGCCCTAAACCATACAATCATATATGCCATAGGGCTAATGATAAAAGATATTGAGCCCAGTGTCATCGGTAGTTTAGAACGCGTAGTCTGATGACAAAGCTTATATTTAATTAGCTGAGGTATCACTACTGTTAGGAAATCAAATCGGGTTTCAAGGGCCTTGGGGGACGACTTATCCGGCTAATTTGCGCATTACCCTCTCCAAAATGAGCGAAAATGAGTTCGTAAAATACGGACATACAATGAAAACCCGTCCACCTATGCCGTGGTACGGAGTAAATGCCATGACTGACCATGAGTTGCGGTCATTATATCAATATGTGAAGTCATTTGGGGAAATTGGGCGTCCTGCCCCAGAATATGTGGAACCAAATCAGACACCAAAAACGCCGTTTATCGTCTTCGCCCCGCCCAATATGCCCGCTCAATAATCAGTAAATTCCCGCATCACAACCAATAGCACAGTTCGTCTATTTCCTTCGTGCCCTCTAATCAGAGGGACACGGGTGCGCAATATCGTATTCACCAATTTTTCAATAGCTTAGTGATTTCTCGCAAGAACATAACAGCGTAGTTACATATAAAAGCCGTGCGCATTTATATGTGATTTTAGCGGCAGGCTCGCATGTTACAAAGCTCTGCCATTGTTATTTATTCCTGCCCTGTGGCTCCAGAAATTGCCCTTATTGCAACTGCAATTTCAGCAGCAATGCTTTTATCGAGCGGCAAGAACGGGCGCGGAAGTACAGCATCAGACAAAGACAGCTGATTAAGCATTTCATAAACAACACGCAGACTGCCATGTCGTTGGAACAAAGACCAAACCGGCTGCAAAATCCCGTTAAGTTTGTGTGCCAGCTCTGTATCTTTTCTTTCAGATGCACGTGTTAAACTGACACAGAGTTCAGGAAAAACGCCTCCCAAAACGCTATACCAAACATCCGCGCCTTTGAGCAAAGCTTCGGAGCATTTCCAGTCACCGCTATAGCCGCATGAGAACTCCGGCGGTACTGAAGCGCGCTGCTTCAATATATGCTGCTCCACACTACTATCTGCCGGCAATGCATTTTTGATGCCGACAATCCCCGTCACTCTGCAAAGACGGGCTATTAACGCATCAGAGAAGTTAAAGTGCGTCGTTCCGGGATTGTCGTAAATGCAGATCGGTAGCTGACTATCTCTAGCAACACTAGCGTAGTGCTCAAAAACCTCGTCCTGCGTTAAACTTGTGTATGAAACAGGCGCTAATAGCCCTACTGTAGCCCCTAAAGACTTCGCATCCTGTGCAAATTTAACGGCATCATCCGTCCGCAGAGCACTTACGCCGACAATTAGCGGCACCCTGCCTTTAATTTGCTGATGCGCCGCTTCTATTGCCTTTTTCCGCTCTGCATAATTCAGATACATATATGTACCTGTACTGCCGAGAAGCCCGATTGAATCGACCCCGGCGACAATCATTCTTTCGATTAGCGAACATAGGTTTTCTATGCAGACTTCGCCATATTCATTGGCAGGCGTGATCGGAAACGCAGAGAGACCGGTTAATACTGACATAAAATTTTTTGCACCTACCGGCTAAACCGCAGTTTTTTGTATGAGTATTTCACTGTTCGGTGCCATTTTCCTGATACCATTCACAAGCATATCCCCTGCTTCATCAAGAGCAGATGCAGGCATTGCTTTTAAACTTTCCAATATAAACCACATACGGCCTCCAGCATGATCAAGCCGCGTCCTGCTTCCTTGACGCCAGTTCCAGCGCCTGCATGTAACACCCAGATCATCACGCCAAATCACCTCCCCCGGTATCGGGTTCTCAATAACGTCCTCGCCGTTATTCTTAGTGTCAAAAATCTCGGTTCCTTCAGCAAGCATCAATTGAGGACGCCCGACATAGGCATCGTAATTTTCCCCGCCTACCGGCAGCGCATAGCGCAGGCTAATTGCATTATAGAGATCAACAACAGGATTGATTGCAGGAATGCGCCCCTCTTTCAAAACGCGTTTTCTAAGTGCCTGAGCAGAACATGGAGTGCGATTAGGCTTCGCACCAAATTTCAGATAGATGTCTGCCCAACCAGCCAGGTGATCCTCTGCCCATGCTGGTCCGCCTGCCAGCACATAAGCACACGCATCGTCCAGAATAACTGGATCAACCTCATTCATGACACCCGCCTTGGTATCGACATAGATACTCAGCGCACGAAAATCCGGCGCTATTGCCATTACTTTCTCAGAAATAAACGGGGCTACAGGCATTCAGTTAAACTCCGGTAATTTACTCACAAACCAATAAGAAGGCGGGCAGCAATTCCCCACATTACAAATGCAATAATTGCCTCAAGAATTCTCCACGCTGACGGTTTTGCAAATAGCGGTCTCAACCACTTTGCCCCGTAACCAAGCGAAAAGAAAAATAAAAATGAAGCTAAGATTGCACCGGCAGCAAACATAAACTCAAAACCTGAAAACTGGGTCGAGATAGAGCCGAGCAGCATCACCGTATCGAGATAAACATGCGGATTGAGCCATGTGAGCGCGAAACAGGTCAGCACAGCTGCTTTTAAACTTTGCTTTTCAGCAGAATTACCGGATGCAAGGGTTTCAGATGATCGCAATGCCGAGCGCATATTAGCCGCTCCATAGAATATAAGAAACGCGGCTCCGCCATAGCGCATGACCGGATCAAGCCAGGGCGCCATGCCGATAATCGTGCCAAAGCCTGCCACCCCCAATGCGATCAGAATTGCATCGGACAAAGCGCAGGTTAAAGAAACGGCAAAAACATGTTCATTGCGCAAGCCTTGCCGCAGCAGGAAAGCATTTTGCGAACCAATGGCAACGATCAGGCTCAGCCCCATCGTCATGCCTGTAATGAATACTGATAAGCTCATATCTGAATTTTAAACTCGGCTGGAATTGCAAACCGTGTTATCAGAAGCGTG
Organism: Pseudochrobactrum sp. XF203; assembly: GCF_020341615.1. Lineage (NCBI taxonomy): Bacteria > Pseudomonadati > Pseudomonadota > Alphaproteobacteria > Hyphomicrobiales > Brucellaceae > Pseudochrobactrum > Pseudochrobactrum sp. XF203. The sequence goes on from NZ_CP084392.1 coordinate 2,129,523, forward strand.
AATTTAGTAAAATTAAACAATCTAATTCAAAGTAAGGGAAACTAATGCATGATTGACTATCCTGCCGCTCTTGCTGTCAAGATGGTTGTACAAACCGGCAGTTTTGAACAGGCTGCCAAAGCTCTGCATGTTACGCCCTCTGCAATCTCTCAACGTGTGAAAATTATAGAAGAACGCCTCGGTGTTTCTTTGATCGAGAGAGGAAGCCCATGTGTGGCAACAGAGAAAGGTGAATGGCTTTGCCGGCATCTGGAGCATGTCAGCATGCTTGAAAGCGAGCTGGCCAAGCATTTGCCAAATCTGACTGAGATGCGCAGCTCAGCGATGCAACGAATTACCATCAACATAGCTGTAAACGCCGACAGTATAGGCACATGGTTCTTAAAGGCTATGGCTCCTTTTGTGCAGGATACAGGCTATTTACTGAGCATTGCGATTGATGATGAAGACTATACGGCTGAATGGCTTGAGCGCGGTCGGGTGCTTGCGGCAGTTACATCACTTTCAAAGCCAATAAAGGGCTGTCGTGTTTCGCAACTGGGAGCATTGCGCTATCAGGCAACGGCCACCCCCGCCTTTATTGAGAAGCATTTTACCAATGGTATTGCAGAAGGAATTGCTAAGGCACCGGCACTCTCATTCAATCAGAAAGACCGGCTGCAACAAGAATGGATTAACCGGACAATGGGGCGTATTATTAATATGCCCACGCATCGGATTCCTTCAACACAAGGTTTTATCGATGCCTGTTTAGCCGGAATGGGCTGGGGTATGAATCCGGTTCATATCGTGCATGAACACATCAAATCTGGTCGTCTGGTTGAACTGGTTCCCGACAGTGCTTTGGAAATTCCTCTGTTCTGGCAGGTCAATCATCTGGCAGCGAATGAACTGACCAATCTCACCCGACAGGTTACGCAGGTTGCAAAGCAATTTTTGATCCAGCCGTGAATTTGCTTTCAAAACATGCCCGTTTTGAGTACAACTCCGACTATATCCTTCCAACAAAAAAGCGCGCCCTCCCATCGGGCAGTGCTTCCTGTACCGGTTATGACTGTTCTTATTAATCAACCGCATCCATCCATCGACAAGGCATCAATCCAGATTTTGGTTGCCAGATTTTACGGTCGCGCCCGTGAAGATGCATTAATTGGCCCGATTTTCGCCGATGCAGTGCATGACTGGGATCATCACATTGCGCAGATTTCGGAATTCTGGTCAGCGGTCATTCTCAAAACCGGTGGCTATGAAGGTCGTCCGATGCCACCTCATCTGAAACTCAATTTAAAAAGCGAACATTTTGACCGCTGGCTCGGCTTGTTTGAGCAAACTGCACGGGAAATTTTTCCTGAGGAAGCAGCCATTATCTTTATTGATCGGGCGCACCGCATTGCCGACAGTTTTGAAATGGCGATTGCCGCCCATGCCGGAAAAATAATTGCACCGCGCCATTCCCGCCGGACCGTTTAACTATTCGCCAAAGCAGACACTCTACACAATTCTGACTGACTTCGGATATTGAAGCCGCACAATTATTTCTTTGCTTGAAGACATAGATTGTCACCAGCCGGAAGCTCAGAAAACAGTTTAATATCAGCATCATAGCGATAGGCTATGATATGTATTGTGCAGCTATCCTCATACCGTGCGCAGGTTTGCATCGATACACAGAGACGGTCACCGGCACCCCAGACTTTAGCGGGTGGCCTGTCATAAATCCCCTCATAAATAGTCTGCGACTGCGCCTCACCATCAAGCCAGTTCAGCATAATTTCCGAACGGAAATGGTCATAACCAATATTGCTATAGCCGATCTTATATTCAACAGCAGCAGGATTGGACATAAATGCAGTGCCTGAAGCTATATTTTCCCAGTCTGCAACATCTTCTGCATGGGCAGAAGCCGGAGTAAAAACAGCAACAACGCAAAGCAGACAGACACCCCCTGTTATGCTCCCTCTCTTGGATAAAAAATGAGCGACATCTTCTGCGAAGAACCGGCTGAAAATCATTTTGCCCCAACTATCCTCTTCATGCGTTCCCGACACCTAGAGCGGTTTACGTCCAGATTGGATCATAGCGCTCGCTCTGGATTCTTTATTTGGTCGCATTATCACCGGCGTCAAGTTGATCCAACTTGACATAATCAAGAAGTCAAGTTGATCCAACTTGACTGTGAAATGCTCTAGCACGGCATGCCTTCGCTTACCGGTCTTAACTGATTACCTGCCTGTAGAACAAAACTTTCACAGCGAACAAAACTACAGAAAATTATAGCTGGGCAACACGCCCTCTGACTTGCCATTCTCCACGGACAGGAGATTGATATGGCAGAGTTCTGGATATGTATTTTTGTGATACTCGCCATAAACGGGGCAATCGCACTTTATTATGCTGGTGGCAGACGCGACAACTAATTGGCCAGCCTGACCGTTGCAGTTCCACACGCTATCGCCTCTTGCTTTACTCCGGAAGTCGCGTTTTATTCTCCTCGGGTTTTAATATTTAAATCAGAGGGCAGGATGCGGCAGATTTATTTTCTATTGATGATTATAGGCGCAGGATTCCCTTTATATTTTTTCTGTTTGTTTCTGATCGAAAACGGGTTCAACCCAGCTTTATTTTTTGAGCATTTATTTGCGAACAATATCTCACGCTTCTTCGCAGCAGATGTCGCTATATCCGCACTGGTACTGATTATCTTTATCATCCATCAGAGCCGGAAACTTAAAATGCCTTCCGGATATTATGCTCTGATCGGCTTAGCTGCGGGCGTATCCTTCGCGCTGCCATTATTCTTATATTTGCGGGAAGGTCACATTGAGAAAATGAGCATCCGCGCGGAACTGTAAGAGCTTCTGCCACAACCGCTTCTTTGGAACATTCTGCAGATCACCACGTTTTCCTCTTCATCACCACAAAGATGCGAGGAAGCGAATGGAAGCGTTTCAGGCAGCAATCACAACCACGTTCAGCGCCGATAATTTCAATGTCTGGCCGCATGTTATCGCCCTTGCTGCGGCCTATATATTGGCTTTGCCCATAGGCTGGCACCGGGAAAGGGAAGAAAGAAGCGCAGGCCTTCGAACTTTCCCCTTAGTTGCCGTAGCCAGCTGCGGCTTTGTTCAGGCAGCTGAAAGCATCACTGCAGACAATCCGGAAGCGCTTGCCCGTATTATAGAAGGTGTCATCACCGGCATGGGGTTTATCGGCGGCGGTGCAATTTTACGCCTCAGCACTTCAGTCAAAGGGACTGCAACAGCCGCAAGTCTTTGGGCCACCGGCGCAGTCGGCATCGCATGTGCGATGGGCACATTTGATGTCGCAATCATCATTGTCGTTTTCGCACTATTAACCCTGTGGATGTTCTCCAACGGAAAGTCTCTGACAGATGATCCCGACACCTCCGCACCTGAAACAGCGACAACAAAAAAGGCAGCCAATAAACTGTAGAATATATTACCAGAAAACCGCTTACTTGTTACCTGTATCCATATGACATAAGCTTGCAGTAATAGTGTGTCCGATAAAAACAGCAGATAATAATGATGAAAAATATCCAGATTATCGACGGTGCAATAAACGCGACTTATAGCATATTTCAGGCAACCGAGAGTGAATATAACATCATCTTCCCGGATGAATGTGATATGGAGCTGATTGAAGACCTCATTGCACGGCTCGGTGACGATGAAACCAATCGTGTACTGGCTCCTCTTTGGGAACGTCCGATATTGAAACGTAATGCTGTTGGCATTCACGGGACATTATTCTACGACAACGATCACCGTAGAAACTTCATACCGCAATCAAAGCGTGAAGTTGATTGGAATGAACAGACAATCAATCAGGCCCAGTTCGATTTATTCTCGCGGTATCGTTAGATAAAACGACATAGAGCGCCGTGTGCCAGACTTGGCACACAAAACTCGCTCTAACACTTTTAAATTATGCTCTAGCCGATGAAAAATAATATCTACAAATTCAGAAGTGTAAAACACGCAGATCCTGAAAAGAAGCTGCAAATGCTTCCGCCTCCACCTAAAACTCAGCTGAATAGCACTGCTTTTTCAGCAATTGTGATTGTTGTTTTCATCTGCACATTTGTAGCCACTCTATTCCTGCTTCAATGAAAACCCCGCACTTGGCGGGGTCTGTAAAATTGCGAATGACTATCTGCAGCCTTTGTTTCTCCACACGGCTTCAATGGCATTTATTTTGCCTTTAGACACAGCAACCTGTCCTTCTTTATTTCCGCCAAATGTGCTCGAAGCCGGAACACCGATTAAAAACACACCAACGGCATCTCCGGTTGCGGCATCATTCTGCTGTTTAGAAAGAACAGCAAGATTACTTTTCTCTCTGGAATATTCATGAGCCAAACTCTGACAGTTCAAATTTGAATAAGCTGCCATCGGAATATCAACCGGCACTATAGCATCAGGTCTTTTAGCACATGCTACAGAAAATACTGTCAAAGACAGAGCTAATATTAATTTGATCTTCATGATTCCCCCACCATATACACACAGTCTAATTGGCCAAGGGATTGATTAAGGTCAAGTAAAACAAATAAGGCAGTCAAAAGACTGACTTATACTTTAGTCATACATATCCCGTTCATCCATGAATGAATTTGATCACGGGCATTCCTGATCCCGAACAAAACGGGCTTTAACAAAACCGTGCAATGTACCGTCTTCATAGGAATAGCTGACCGGACACCAGCGCTGTCCCCACGGAATTGTCTTCGGTGTGCATTCCCCCTTCAGAGCCAGCACACCATAATTATTGGCAGGAATTGAAATCACAATTCTGCTTTTTGCAGAGGGTCTCGCACGAACATTCAACGCATCACCGGCATCAACATTCACAACGCGAAGACAACCCGGTCCTGTTGTTGCATGTGCCGAAACCGGAAAGACTGCCAGTGCCAAAGCGATAATTATAGGTTTTGAAAACATACCGGACTTCCTGTCGTAAATTACAGTTGCACAATAACATTCAAAACTGTACCGGGCATGAACATAGTCTCAGTAATACCAAATTATTTGATTTGTTTACTTTTTCGACACATGAAAGTTATACGCCCCTTTATCAATATTCATAAATATGACTGAGGTAAAATGTTAGGGCGTATTCTGAACGGTGTTGAACGCACATATCTGATCCGTGCCTGGTTAATTGGTGCTTGTTTCTTCGCTTTAATGGTCACGGTAGCTTTGCAGGCAAAAAACGGCGCGCAGGTCGCCCCGCTTTTCTATTTTGCAATCTGCACGCTTATGTTCCCGTTTTCAAAACTCGTCTGGGATGAGCTGAAAAATCTTGTCATGGGACAGAATATTTTCCTGATGAATGCGCTGATCCTGATGATGCTGAAACTATTCATCAATGCGCTGCTATGGGCTTTCGCACCATTTATAGCCATCATTGGTATCGGATATATTTGGTATCGCACCAAATCGAATGATTGAGAGCACTCAAAATCATCAGCAAAAAAGGCAGCCTGAAGGCTGCCTTTTTCATTTTATCAGCGCTTTAAACAACCATCAGCCTTTGGACATATCCAGCGGCGGCTCAACGCCTTCGTTCAACGGGCTGATATAAGGTGTGCGGGTGGTCTGCGCCGCCAATGCTGCCTTGGCATCTGCCATCAGCACCGGATCACTCAGCACAGCAAGACCGGTCGCGGCCATTGCTTTTGCCACATGCACCATGGCTTTATGTGCCGCCGGAGATTTGCCCTGCGCCACCACCTGCCATGTGTGAAAAGGCGTACCGATGGCCACTGTCGGCGCATGAACCTGCACAGTCGGCACTACCCAGCTGACATCACCGATATCAGTCGAGCCGATCTGCGGCTTATGTGGCTGATCAAGCGGCACCAAAAACTCGGCCAATGGCGCATCCGTTTCCGGCATACCAATCACATTATAGACGGAGGAGATTTCTTCCGGTGAAAGAGTAGCACGGATTTTGCGGGCATAATCACGATCCTGATCGTCAAATTCCGGTGCGCCAAGCTCTTGCATTGTGCGATACAGCGCCTGCTCAAGCGGTTTGTTGCTCAGCGTATTGGAAACCGCGCTGACGATCTTCATCTCCATACGGGTTTCGGTCATCATCGCCGCACCCTGCGCAATCTTGTTCACGCGGTTCACCAGTGAGAGCATGGTCTGCAAATCCATCGCACGGATAGAATAGCGTACCCGTGCATGGGCTTGCACCACATTCGGCGCAATGCCGCCGGTATCCAGCAAAGCATAATGAATACGCGCATCAGACGGCATATGCTCGCGCATATAATTGACACCGACATTCATCAGCTCAACCGCATCGAGCGCACTGCGGCCAAGATGCGGCGCGGCAGCGGCATGGGAAGCACGACCGGTAAAGATGAAGTCCGCACGGGTATTGGCCAGCGATAAAGCCGGAGCCACTTCCCAGAAGCTGTAAGGATGCCACGAGATTGCAACATCTGCATCGTCAAAAGCACCGGCACGCACCATAAATGCTTTGGCCGCACCGCCCTCTTCCGCTGGGCAGCCATAATAGCGCACACGCCCAGGAATTTTATGCTCAGCGAGATAGTTCTTCAACGCAACTGCTGCAAGCAATGCACCGGCACCCAGCAGATTATGACCGCAGCCATGACCATGACCACCCGCTTCAATCGGACTATGCTCGGACGCACCGGCTTCCTGACTGAGCCCCGGCAGCGCATCATATTCGCCCATAAAAGCAATAACCGGCCCGCCTTCACCGGCCTCGCCAATCACAGAGGTCGGAATACCGGCAATGCCTTCGGTCACACGGAACCCATGATGCAGCAGCTCGGCCTTATGTTCAGCCATAGAGCGCTCTTCGGTATAGCAAACCTCCGGCATTCCCCAAACGCGGTCGCTCATTTCGATGAGGCGCTGCTTTTCGTCCTCAACCTTCTGCCACAAGTCCTGACGATCATTCATGCTCATTGGATCATTCCTGCATAAAATTAGAGATTGGTTGCTTCTTCAAAGACCAGTTCGGATGCGGGTGGGATACGTCCCTCAAACCAGTAGGCCGCAGCCGCACGCGACATAGCCGCACCGTCATGACCGACACCGGCCACATCAATCAGCTTCCAGTTGAATGGCATGCCTAAGCTTTGCGCTTGTTTTTGCGCAAAGTCATAGACGAAATATGCCCGTTTATAGCGGGAAGGCCCTTGCGCAAATGCTTCCGGCTGATCCGGCAAATTGGGATCAGCCTCATCAATATCCTGATCACCGGCGAAGATATGCATCGGATAGGCAAACCAACGGGCAAGCTGCGTCTCGTCGAGACCAATACCGCCCATGCCCTCCGGAAATTTACGTGTCAGATCAGGCAATGTGTACCAACCCGGATTGGCCGCAACAACATCCGAGAAAATACCGTGATCCTGCGTGGCCAGCAGACGGTGCGAGAACTGGCCACCAGCCGAATGGCCGTATAAACGCGCCTGTTTCTGCGTGGTTACCCCACCGGCCTGAAGGGCTGCAAGAACACGCGCAGGCACACCATAGAGCCAATCCTGCTTTTCACGCACAAGCCCTGCACTTTCATCGAGGATCAGCCCGTTATTATAGCTTTCCGCCATCGGGAATTGTGCATCGGGGAAAGTCGGCGCAACAATCAGCAAGCGGTGTTTTTCAGACGCCGGAATCCAGAAATCACGATATTCATCGCCATTACGCAGCATACCATGCTGCACGATAATCACCGGATCTTCAGGACGGTAGCTTTCAGGGCAGTAGAAGTTTACTTCCAGCGGTCTGTCCGGATGATACTGATCAACAAACGGCAGCGTACTGCGTCCGGTTTCTGGACGAAGAATGGTGGTAGTCATTATGTCTCCGGATTATGCAAATGACAGGCAGCACTCTGGTCGGCTGTCACATCTTTTAGTTCGGGGCGGCGCTCGCGGCATACCGGCATGGCATGGGCGCAACGCGGATGAAACGGACAGCCGGAAGGCGGTGCCAGCGGTGATGGCAGATCACCGGTCAGCGGCTGGAAATCACGTTTACGACAGCTGATCGACGGGCTGGCATTAATCAGAGCCGCGCTATAGGGATGCGCAGGCTTGCTGAAAATTGCTGATGCGGAACCAATCTCAACGATACGGCCGAGATACATGATCGCAATCCGGTCGCTGATATGCCGGACAACGCCGAGATCATGGCTGACAAACAGATAGGTCAGCCCGTAGCGGGCACGCAAATCCATAAACAGATTGATCACCTGCGCCTGAATAGACACATCAAGTGCAGATACCGGCTCATCGCAAACCAGAAAATCAGGTTTAACTGACAAAGCGCGGGCAATGCCGATACGCTGACGCTGGCCACCGGAAAACTGGTGCGGATAGCGATCACGATATGCGAGATCCAGCCCCACCTCCTCCAATGCTTTGTTCACCGCACCGGCAATCTCGGCTTTCGGCATCAGGCGATGCACCTTCAGTGCCTCGCCGACAATCTGATTGACCTTCATGCGCGGATCAAGCGAAGCGTAAGGATCCTGAAAAATCATCTGTACTTTCAAAAGAAAGTCGAGTTTTTCACGGCCTTTGAGCTTTTCAACGGCGCGACCGTCATAAAGCACATTGCCTGCGGTCGGTTGATAAATCCCTGTAGCCATACGGGACAGAGTGGACTTCCCGCAGCCGGACTCGCCGACAAGTCCCAGCACCTCACCGCGTTTAATGCTCAGATCAACACCATCTACCGCACGTAAAACCCGCGCCGGTGCGGCCTGCCCTGTCAGGCGCAGAATGCGGTCAGCCATTGTGGATTTGGAGTGAAAATGCTTCTTCACCCCGCGCATTTCAAAAAATGCATCACTCATGGTCTTGCCTCCTGAGTAAATGCCTCACGGACAGGCAGTGATACCGGATTGTGACAACGGAAAATCCGCCCGTCGATCACCTGCTGTTCGGGATTAACTTCTGCACAAACCGGTTTGACGCGCTCGCAGCGTGTGCGGAACGGACAGCCGCTTGGCCTGTCATCAATACGCGGTGCATTGCCGTCAATCTGGTGCAGGCGTTCCCCCGGTTTTACCGTGCCGGAAGACGAATTCAGCAGACCTTGCGTATAAGGATGCAGCGGTCTGTCCAGCACATCATCGACCGCACCGGTTTCAACAATCTGCCCCGCATACATTACCGCCACACGATCGGCGAGTTCAGCCACGACTGCAAGATCATGAGTAATCCACAGCACGGCAGTACCGGTTTCCCGTGCCAGCTTCTGCACCTCATAGAGGATCTGGCTCTGAATGGTCACATCCAGAGCCGTGGTCGGCTCATCGGCAATAATCAGATCGGGGTTATTGAGCAATGCGGTGGCAATCGCCACGCGCTGGCGCATACCACCGGAAAACTCATGCGGATATTGTTTGAGCCGCACTTCCGGTGAGGAAATGCCAACCCGCCCCAGCGCATCCGCAGCCTCTTTCATCGCTTGCGCTTTACTACAGGAACGATGTTCAAGGATCGCCTCACACATTTGCTCACCAATGGTCAGCACCGGATTGAGTGTGGAAAGCGGATCCTGAAAAATCATAGCGATGCGGTCGCCGCGTAAATTACGCAACCGTTCATCGGATGCTTCACGCAGATTTTCGCCATTGAACAGGATTTCGCCTTCAACAATTTCCCCCGGCGGATCAATCAATTGCACCAATGAGAAACCGGTGACAGATTTACCGGAACCGGACTCTCCGACAAGGCACAGCACTTCGCCGCGCGCAATGCTCAGATCAATGCCGTCAACTGCCGACCATGCGCCACCCAGCAGGTGAAATACGGTTCTTAAGCCCTTTACTTCAAGCAAAGCTGTCATCACACGCCCCTCACATTAAAGCTGCGACGCAGGCGGTCACCGACAAAATTGAGCGAGATAATCAGCAGAACCAGTGCAATCCCCGGAAATACGGCAATCCAGTATTCGCCCGACAACAGATAATCAAATCCATTGGCAATCAGCAGGCCGAGCGACGGCTGGGTAACCGGCACACCAACGCCAAGGAAGGACAAGGTCGCTTCCAGCGTGATGGCACTGGCAATACTGATGGTGGAGATCACCAGCACCGAGCCGATGGAGTTGGGCAGCAAATGCCGGAGCATAATATAAGGGGTCGGCAAACCGAAATTGACGGCCGCTTCGATATATTCCTTACGGCGTTCAACCAGCGCGGAAGCACGCATCAGGCGGGCATATTGCGCCCATTGCACCAGAATAATCGCGAGGATCACTTTATCAACGCCGCGCCCGACAGATGCGAGCAGCACCAGTGCCACCAGCATTGACGGAAAGCCGAGCATAAAATCCACCACACGCATGATGATCGCATCGGCAACACCACCGAGTTGTGCGGCCAGCAATCCGGCACTCACACCGATGGTCATGGCACCAAGTGTCGACAGCAGACCGACCAGCAGGCTGGTACGCAAACCATAGAGGATGGCGCTGACCATATCGCGGCCTTGCGCATCCGTGCCCAGCCAGTAGACCGAACCCGTCATGCTGGCGGAACCCGGCGCAAGGCGGTTATCCATCACACTCAAAGAGGCAAGATCATAAGGGTCTTGCGGGGCAATAAAGGGTGCAAGCACAGCCAGCAAAACCAGCAGCCCGAGCAGGATACCCGCACCGCGTGTTGTCGGCTTGTTGCGGATGCTGCGCAGCACTTTCTGGCGCAGCGGTGTATTGGCATAATCCGGAATAATCGGCTTATTCATACCATATCTCCGGAAAGTTTGACCCGCGGATCGAGAACCGCATAGAGCACATCAACCATGAAATTCACAGCGACGAACAGCAGCGTGGCCAGCAGCACATAGGCAACCACCACAGGGCGGTCGAGCTGGTAGATACTGTCAATCAGCAGCTTGCCCATGCCGGGCCACGAGAACACGGTTTCGGTAATGGTGGAGAAGGCAACAAGACTGCCGAATTCAATGCCGACAACAGTCACAACCGGTATCAGAATATTGCGCAGCACATGGCGGTTGACGATACGCTTGCGGCGTACACCTTTGGCGCGGGCGAATTTCACATAATCCTGCGTCATCGCTTCGGTAGTGCCCGCGGCTACAAGGCGGATCATCAAAGCCATATTCGGAATAGCAAGATTAAGCGCAGGCAGGATCAGATGGCGCAGACCATTGGTGGTGAACAGACTGGTCTGAATGCCCAGCACTGAAACCGTTTCGCCCCGCCCTGCGGTCGGCAGCCAGCCAAGTGCCACGCTGAACAGCAGCACCAGCATCATGCCTTTCCAGAAACTCGGCAGCGAAAAGCCGATGACTGTTCCCGCCATAATGAAACGCGACGGGCGGCTGTCCGGATTGAGACCAGCCAACAGTCCAAGCGGAATACCGACAACGGCGGCAACTGTCATCGACAGCAGCACCAGTTCAAATGTGGCTGGCAGACGGGCAAGAATAAGCGAGACCACCGGCACACCGTGAACGAAAGATGTACCGAGGTCGCCTTTCAGGGCATTGCCCAGAAATGTGAAATATTGCTGCCATACCGGCAGATCGAGCCCCAGCCGCTTAATCAGAGCCAGCCGTTCGGCAGCGCTGACCTGCGGTGGCACAAGAAGTTCAATCGGATCACCAATGCCATATACGGCAAAGAAAACAGCGACCGACACGGCAAGCAGCACCAAGGCGCTCTGGATAAGTCGCTGCAAAATATAAGCTGTCATGACATGCTTCTCAGATTATCTGGGGCTAAAATATTTCACCGTCAGGCAAGAACAAGTCTGACTGTGATGATGCACCCTCGAAAGACTCCAGAGCGGGTGACATTGACTAAACCACGTCACACGCTCCGGTCTTAACCCTCAGTTACTTGGCCGGCTTGGCAGACATAGCCATCGTGAACTGATCTGAACGACCGGTATAAGTGACATTGGCCTTATGCGCCCAGATACCGCTTTCGAAATGCAGCGGAATGAAAGCATAGTCTTTCATCACTTCGGTCTGTGCCTGCTGGAGCAATTCCGAACGCTTATTATCGTCCATTGTTGCAACAGCTTCATAGATCAGCTTGTCAAAAGCAGGGTTGGAATAGCCGCCATAATTGGAGCCGCCCAAAGTGCCTTCTTCATTCGGTTTTGCCGGCCACTGACGCAGGAAGGATGAAGCCTCACCGCTGGTGGAACCCCAGCCGCCGATTGCCACACTCAGTTCCTTCTTGGAACGGCGCGGGAAATAGATGGCGCGGGTCATCGCATCCACATCCGACTTAATGCCGATCTGCGTCAGATATTGTGCCACGGCCTGCGTGATCTGGCTGTCATTGATATAGCGGTCATTGGTGGTGGAAAGTGTCAGCTGGAAACCGTCCGGATATCCGGCTTCAGCCAGCAGTTTCTTGGCTTCCGCAGGATCATAACGCAGTTCCGGCGGGTTTGGCAGCGTACCGAACATGCCCGTAGGCAGGAACTGATAGGCAGGTTCCGCCGCACCGTCCATCAGACGGGCAACAATAGCATTACGGTCAATCGCCAGCGACATAGCCTGACGGACACGCACATCCTTCAGCGGGTTTTTGCCGTCAGCAGCTTTGACATAAGGGCTTTCATCACGCGCCACATCAAGCTGATAATAAATCACGCGTGTTGAAGGTGTGATCGTATAGCCGAAACGCTTGTCATCCTTGATACGGGACAGATCACGCGCAGCCGGATTTTCAATAATATCATAGTCACCGGCGAGAAGACCGGCGAGACGCGGACCGGCATTCGGAACCGGCAGGAAACGCACAGCTTCCCATGGCTCGGCTTCGCCCCAATATTTATCATTACGTTCCAGCTCGATAGCAGAACCGCGCACATAGCTTTTCAGCTTGTAAGGGCCGGTGCCGATTGCAAGTTTGCCGTCATTGAAATCACCAACCACCGGCCAAGCACCGGTCACACCGCAATTCTGCTCCGGTGCGAAACTGATCTTGTCATGTTTGACGATTGAGGAACTCAGAATACCCACAGTGCCGATAAAGGACGGAAGCAGCGGCTCAGGCGCTTTGGTCTTAATCACCAGTGTCTGCGCATCAGGTGCTTCAACAGACTCAAAATTCGCGGTAATGTCCGCAAAGGAACCGGCAATTGCTGTTTCGTTTTTCAGCGTGCGGCAGAAAGTAAAGATCACATCATCGGCAGTAAAAGGTGAACCATCAGAGAAAGTCACGCCTTCCCGCAGTTTGAATGTCCAGGTATTCTTGCCGTCATTCTCCCATGAACTTGCAAGAGACGGATGTACATTCTGCTTTTCATCCTGACGGGTCAGTCCGTCAAATATATGAACTGCCAAAGCATTATTCGGTGTCAGATCATGATAATGCGGATCAATTGCAGTCGGTTCTGATCCGAGCGCAATGCGCAGTGTTTCAGCTGATGCCGCACCGCTCATCAAAGCAGAGCTCAGCAGAGTTGTTCCCAGCAGACTCGCCACGAGCATTTTTTTATACATAAAAGTCTCCGTTCCCCAACGAATGTCATTTTTGATATGATTGTCATTATATTTGACATGGTTATTTTCAAAAATAGAGTATATGAAAATTTTATGCCGTCAACACCGGAAACCATCATGTCGCAAACTTTGAATCCCAAGTCCGATTTTGCCAACCGCATGTCTGCGGCATATCCTTCATTCAGCAAATCCTATCGCCGGATTGCCGATTTTGTTCTGGCAAAACCGCTGGATGTCGTTGCCATGTCGATTGAAGGGCTGGCTCATGCCAGTGGCAGCTCGACCGCCACAATCACCCGTTTTGTGCGTGCGGCGGGCTATAGCGGCTATGGTGAATTCCGTGAAAAAATTGTCTCGGATTTTCAGTTTTCACCGTCAGTTAACAGATTAAACAACGCTGAAAACGCCCAGTCCGGTCAGCAAAGTGCCTATTTGCATACTGTCCTGGCCGATTGTTCCGACAATATCAAAGACACGATTGCCAATATTGATACGCCTTCATCGGAGGCATTTATTGAAGCCATTATCAATGCCAGACGCATCATCATTCTCGGCACCGGCGCCAGCCATTATGCGGCGACATTGCTGGAAGAAGGACTGGCTCTCTATACGGAGAAAAACGTGTCCAATATTCTGTCACGCGGCGCATCCCAATATTCCAACAATTTTGTGCGATCGGTGGATGAAGGCGATGTGGTTATCGCTATTTCCATGCCGCGTTATTCCAACAATACCGTGCAGCTTTCCAAAGCTGCCAAGCAAAAAGGGGCAGTGATTCTGGCAATCACCGACAGCCCGACATCACCGCTCGTTCAGGTTGCTGATACGATCTTTTTCGCACCGGCGCGGAACCGTTTGCTGCCGAATTCTCCGGCAGCAATCTTTGCGTTGGCAGATGCCATTGTGACAGCGGTCGCGGCACGCCGCCCCGACATAGTCGCCTCCACAATCGGAAGCCCGCCGGAAGATCTGTTTTTATAAATAAAACAACATCATCCGGCAAATTATTGAATCAAAATCAGATCTTTACCCGTTCGGATTTCGGATCATAAGGACTGCGCAAATGCATCTGCGCAGGGTAGCGCTGACCGGCAACATCAACCTCGAAATCCCCCTGCTCCAGCCAGTCTTTACTAGCGCCCTCCGCATGACTGACCAGCCCCAAGGCAACAGCACAGCCCAATGTATGACCATGGGCGGCAGAACGGATTTCACCGGCAGGCACGCCATTGCGCAGGATCAGTTCCCCGCCCCACAAAACGGCATCTGCATCATCAAGCGTCAGCTGCACAATGCGCCGCTTCAGAAGATTATCAGCCTTGAACTTCACCAGCGCATCCCGCCCGATAAAACCACCGGCCTTGTCCATTGCTACAGTAAAACCCAGTCCGGCCTCATAGGGATTAATATCCGGTGTCAGTTCGCGGCTCCATGCACGATAACCTTTCTCAAGGCGCAGGGCTTCCAACGCATAATATCCGGCATCACGCAGGCCGAATTCCTGCCCCGCTTCCTGCAGCGCTTCATAAACGCCTACAGCAAATTCAACAGGCACAATCAGTTCCCAGCCAAGCTCCCCCACATAGGTCATGCGGTTGGCAAAAGCGGTTGCATAGCCCACGCCGATTTCACGCACCTGACCAAACGGAAATGCTGCATTGCTGAAATCCGTATCACTCAGTTTTTGCAATAGGCTGCGGGATTGCGGCCCCATCAGTGCCAGCACTGCATAGGCGGAGGAAACATCGGTGACCGTTACATAATCGCCTTCAGCAATATACCGGTTAATCCAATCCGCATCGTGAACTGCCTGCGCGGAGCCGGTAATAATCAGAAACTTCTCTGCGCCAAGCCGCAATACAGTCAGATCTGTTTCATAACCGCCGCGCTCATTGAGCATGCCTGTATAAACCGACGACCCCACCGGCACATCAATATCAGCAACACAGAGATGGTTTAGAACCCGACAGGCATCACGCCCCTGTATCAGCAGCTTGGCGAAAGAACTCTGATCAAAGAGAGCAACACGCTCGCGCACAGCCTGCATTTCACGCCCGACATTCTCATGCCAGTTCTGCCGCCCGAAATTATAGACCGTCTCCGGCTTCTGCCCCTTATCCGCAAACCAGTTCGCGCGTTCCCACCCCATTTTCGAGCCGAAACAAGCCCCCTTCGCCTCCAGAAGATGATAAAGCGGCGACCGGCGGAACGGCCGTGCCGTATCAAGCTCCCTGTTTGGCCAGGGCATGGCATAATGCAGACCAAGCGTTTCTTTAACGCGGTCATGTAACCAGCGCTGGTTATTGTTGAATCCGGCAAACCGACGAATATCCACCGGCCATAAATCCATCGTCGGAGCACCATTGATAATCCATTCCGCGAGCGCACGTCCTGCACCACCGGCACTGGCAATACCCATGGAATTAAAACCGGCGCCAACAAAGAAATTCTTCAGTTCCGGTGCCTCACCGAGAATAAAATTATTATCAGGGGTAAAGCTCTCAGGACCGTTATAAAACTTCTTCACTTCTGCTTCCGCCAGTTGCGGCACGCGGATCAGAGCATTTTCCATCAACGGCTCAAACTGATCCCAGTCATCTTCCAGCAAAGCAAATTCAAACTTATCAGGAATCCCCTGCATACCCCACGGTTTGGCCTGCGGCTCAAAACCGCCCATGACCAGACCGCCAACCTCTTCTTTGAAATAAATATAACCGTCCGGATCACGCATAACCGGTAAATCCGGATGCACGCCCTCAATCTTTCCGGTGACGATATACATATGTTCTGCCGAATGCAGAGGCACCGTTACGCCGCACATCTGTCCGACTTTACGTGCCCATTGCCCCGCGCAATTGACCACAATTTCTGCAGTAATATTCCCGCGATCCGTCTCAACTCCGCAAGCACGACCGTTTTTCACGGTAATACCGGTCACCTGAACCCGTTCCAATATTCTGGCACCGCGCATTCGTGCGCCGCGCGCCAAAGATTGTGTCAGATCACTGGGATTGGCCTTGCCATCATCCGGCAGCCAGACCGCCCCCTGCAAATCATCCGTCGCCATGACCGGCCAGAGATCACCTGCCTCACGGGCTGAAATAACCTCGACATTGACACCCTGCGCACGGGCGGAGGCAGCGGTGCGCTGCAAAACGGTCATGCGATCTTTGCTGCGGGCAACAGACAGGGAGCCGCATTTTTTCCATCCGGTCGCTAAGCCGGTCTCTGCCTCAAGTTCGCTGTAAAGCTGAGTGGAATAGCGGATCAGGCCGGTCATATTGGCATGGCTGCGCAACTGCCCCACCAGTCCTGCCGCATGCCATGTTGTGCCGCAACTCAGACTGCCCTGCTCCAGCAACACAACATCTGTCCATCCAGCTTTGGTCAAATGATAGGCAACGGAACAGCCGATAATGCCCCCGCCAATAATCACCACCCGCGCCTGAGACGGAAAACTGTCTGCTTTGTCTTTATGATCTGCATTATGCTCTGTCATGACCTCACTCCCTCCGGTTGAGATCACTATAAAAACAAAGCAACAAAAAACAACATTAAATGCAACAAAAAATCACATTTATGAAATATACAAGCGGAGGCCCTTCTCAGCCAGTGCCGTCACAAACTGCGGCTCCGGTCTGTGATCTGTAATAATGCCTGCGGCTTGCTCATAATGTGCAACACGCAGCGGCGTCATGCGTCCGAATTTCTCTGCGCTGGCCAGAAACCATGCTTCACCGGCAACAACAGACAGCCGTGAGCGCAATTCCGCACCATTACGGGTAAAGTCCGTAATCTCGCCCTCGGCAGTAATGCCGCCCGTGCCAAGAAATGCCAGATCAAACCGGAAATGCTCCAGCGCCTGTAATACATCAATACCGCCGCTGGCCTCTTCTTCAGGGCTGATCTCACCGCCTAAAATATGCACGCGAATGGTTTGCACATGGCAAAGCTGCAATGCAATTCGCAGACTTGTGGTGCAGATTGTCAGGTTTTTCGGTGCTTTATCCTGTTGTGTTAAAGCCTGAGCAAGAGCCAAAGTCGTTGTGCCGGAGTCCAGAAAAACTACCATGCCGGAACGGATCAAGGCACAGGCGGCCTGACCTATTGCGGCTTTACCTCCGCTATTTTCCTGACTGCGCAACCCGAAGGCCAATTCATGAAGCTGGATTTTTGTAGCCCCGCCATGAACCAGCGCCAGCAATCCCCGCTGTGCCAGCAGTTTCAGATCACGGCGGATTGTCTCCCGTGAGACGTCAAAAAACGCCGCAACCTCACTGATACCCGCCACGCCATCTTCATTCAGCCTGCGCAGAATTTCATCATGACGCTGCGATGCCAGAATGCGTTGTCCGGACGGGTTTTGAGGATCAGCCGGATTTTGAGGATCAGATTGCGATGAGGTTTCTGCCACAGACAACTCCAGATACAGAAATGTTGCATCTTGTGACTTTTATCAAGAACCAGCCACGCAATGCAACATATTCTAAATCTTCAGATAGCCTTCAGCAACCTTAACCGCACTGCCGCCGATGCGCGCACCGGTCAGCTTCTTCGCAGCCACATCCAACTCCAGCCGGATGCGCGATGGTCTGCCCATCTGAATACCCTGCTCAATCCACAACTGTGTCAGCCCGTCTACAGGCTGGTCAAATTCGTTGATTGCACCGGCAAAGGCGGCAACCGCAGAACCGGTGGCCGGATCTTCATAGACATGCTTGCCGGATGTGAACATCCGCGCATGATAATTGCTCTCAAAGAGCCGTGTCTCACGGGTATAAATGTAGAAAGGTATCGCACGACCTTCAAAAGCCTGCATATGATCTTCCACAAAAACCGGATCGACCACAACTTTGGCTGCGGCAATCATATTCTTCACCGGCACCAGCACAAACGGCTTACCGCCGCTCCAGACCGAAGGTACGTGATTTTCAAAGCCGATTTCATGTGTATTGAGGCGCAAGGCAGCGGCGGCCTGCTCCTTCTCTACGGTGATATTCACGCGCTCAGGCAGGCGTGGCAAGTCAAATTCGGCGAAGGCAGCCGACTGCCCTTCCGTGTCACCGGAGCCTGCGCAATGAACCGCAACACGTACCGGCCCGACTTTTTCCTCAAGCGTCATAATCAGGTCGGTCTGAGGTTTTTGTCCGTTGCAATTTTTATAGGCCAGCGCAACCGCCGTACCCACGGTCGGATGACCGGCAAAATTCAACTCATAATCCGGCGTAAAAATCCGTATCGAAGCTGTATGCAGCGGATTAACTGCAGGAGCAACAAACACAGTTTCCGAGAGATTGAACTCGCGGGCAATGGCCAGCATTGTGGCATCATCCAGCCTTTCAGAATCATGAACAATAGCAAGCGGATTACCGCTTAGAGCTTTCTCTGTGAAAACATCATAGATCTCGTAGAAACGCCCCTGTACAGCCATGCCGTTCATATTCCCTGCCCTTTAAGATGATCCATGTCCGCCCCGCTCCGGAACTTTCAAAAGTACCGTATCTGATTCAACACATTTGCATTGCCGGTTAAAACATTCAAATGATTCATGAAGTGCATAATATGCAATTCAAATCTCAGCCGCCCGCATCATATGCCGTTACTATTGCGCAAAATACCAGTCGGTGAAAGTACGAATATAATCGGGACTGCGTTCATCCAATATGCCGCCCTGCCCGATCATCAGCACCCGCGATAATTCCGGCTGCCTTTGCGCTGCGATAAATTCCTCCGCCTGCCTCTGCAATTCATTCGCCGTGCGGTCGAAATAATAACAACGGAACAGCGCCAGACTGCGATCACACATAACCAGACTATAGCCGCCGGTGCGCACTGCATGATTCAGATCAATTCCGGTTTCCTCCAGCACTTCACGTCTGGCATTTCCGTCCAGATCAACCGCGCCGTCAACAATATCCTGATCATCATTGGAACCCGCCGGAAAATAAATCCGGCCGCCGACAGCGTTGTGTGAGGCCATTTGTCCGAGCAATAGCTGATTATCTGAGGAGACGATGACGCCGCAGCCGAAAATATGAAACGGCTTATCCGTACTTTTGTCTTTGCGCCAATAAAGCAGACTGCGAAAACTGGTACGCTGATAGGGCGCACGCAAAATACCGTCCGCTAAAACGGCCTCTGCTGCCAGATAAATTTCTCCGTCATAGAGTGTCGGATTGCTTGCTACTTCCTGCTGCCAGTTTTCATTAATAGCCTTCTGATTCCGGACAACATAATCAGGAACACCGCCAACAACCTGTATCCTGACATCACGGACAGGATAAACCCTGTTCTTGTCTCTGCTTTGCATTCGTCTGCTCCGTTAGACTGAGCCTGTCCTTAAAGCTCAAGTGTGACGGCAACAGGACAATGATCGCTCGCTTTTGGTCTGTCCCAGCCAATGCGCGGGAAGCGCACCACATCCTGCCCTTCAGGAAATAAGGTACGGTAAGGCTGACCATTGCGGATAATTTCCGGCACAGCCTGTGCATTGCGCTGCGCCAGAGCCGGTGATGCCCAGATATAATCCAGCTGGCACAGGTGGCGCTCCTGCGGGCCACGTGTGTGATACAATGTCCAGCGATCGAGCTCCGGCCGCCGCTCCACCAGATTGACCGCAAAACTGTCATTGAGAAACACATTCAGGCAATTATCCGGCTCCTGAACCGGCGTAAAATCATAGCCGTCCCACTGGTCGCCGCTTATCGCGAGCTTCTCGTAATAATCATTGAAATCACCGCAGATCACCCATGAAGCATCCGCAGCACCGTCACGGCCGAATTTTTTCTCGATAATCATACGAACCGCCTGCGCCTCGGCCAGCCGTACCGGCAGCGTCGTCAGTTTCGGATCCTGACCATAGCGTACACCGCCCATGGATTTGAAATGCGTAACAAAGACCGTCAGCGGCTTGCCGCCAATGCGCAGATCCAGCATCAGACAATCGCGTTTAAACACCCGCTCATGGGCTTCAATCCCCACGGAGGACAGTACAGGATCATAAATACCAAGATCCTGATAGGTCAGATGTGCATTGCTCTCCAGCTTCACCAGCTCAATCGTGTGGCCGCTGCGCGTTACGTCACGCATCATCACGCTGACATCAATACCGCGACTGTCATTACCATCGATCAGATATTTATGTTTGTAGCCCTGCCCCACCATCTTGAACAAATAGCCATATTCAAAAGCATTTAGTGCAGCGAGATCATCAACTTCCTGCAAGCAGAGAATATCCGCCCGTGTCTGCGCAATCGACAGAGCAGATAATTGCCGCGTATCATCCGTATGCGCCACCATCCGCGCCTGTTCGAGCTGACGGTATTGTGTTTCATTATCAATCGCAAAGAGCTGCAATGAGCGATCCTGCCGCAACTCATTGCGATAACCGGTAAAATCAAACCGGCGCATCAGGTTTTCAATATTGAATGTCGCTAAGGTGAATAATACCGGCCCTTCTGGCTGAACATTATCCATAACCGGTGTTGATTGCGCAGAAACCGTCTCAGACATTAAGCTACTCATCATTGCGTTCACATCCGGCTTACAGGATAAACCGGCACCCACTTTTCCGCGGCATGCGATAACTCAACCTAAACACCATATGTTGAATTGCAATCAGTGATATTGCCTGCAACTGATTTTCTTCAGAAAGCCTGCCCCTTAAATTGGCAGCATTTTTGTACTATATTAGCCTTAAGCTATATAAATTCACGAACGGATATCCCTATGTCCAGATTCATTCTGAAAACCGCATTCACAGTGGGCATTGCCCTGCTCTCCGGCGCATCAGCCTATGCAGGCGGCAACCAGATCAGCGGCGGCATTCCATCTCTGAACCCGACCGGCCTTCTGATTGTCGGCGGCATTACCGGCGGCAACCGTGCAGACCCTGCCAGCCGGAACTGTTACGGCTCCACGCTCTGCAAAGAAAGCGGCGCCTATTATACGGAAGACGGCGTACTGCATTATAAAAACGGCGATCCGCTGGTACAGCGCGGCGCTACAAAACGCATCGGCTCGGCAAAATCAGCCAATGCGGGCGATAATATCAATCATATGCAGTGGTGCAGCAATCAGTACCGCTCATATCGTGCGTCCGATAATACATATCAGCCTTTTGCCGGCAGCCGCACCACCTGCAATTCGCCTTTCTGAAATTTGCGTCTCAAATAATTATGCCCCTTCAGCCATTGATCGCGGAAGGGGCATAAATGATTTACAGCAGGCGCTGAAGTTTAGTCTTTGCTGACTTCGGTAATATAATTGGCATCAGCCACCATATTGAAGTTCTTGACATTTTTGGCAGCAACAGCCGTTTCAATCTGCTGATAAAGCATCACGAACGGGCTTGTCTCCTGAAAATCCTTCTGGATTTTGTGGTACATCTGCTCGCGTTTTGCAGTGTCTGTTTCTTTTGCCGCATCCATGGTTTCCTTGGACATTTCTGGAATGTCCCATGAACTGCGCCATGCTGTCGTTTTCATCGACACTTCATCGCCATTATCCGGATTATAGGAGAAGGTCGATGCATTGGTATGCGGATCCCAGTAATCAGGGCCCCAGATACCCAGCGAAAGCTGATGCTTGCGCGCACGTACTTTTGTTGTCGTCAGCTTGCCGTCGCCCTGCAACAGCTCAACCTTGATACCGGCTTTGGCAAAAGTCTGCTGAATGCTTTCAGCAATACCAACGCCTGGCTGTGTATTACGCACATCGAGCGTCACACTGAAACCGTCTTGCAAACCGGCATCGGCCAGAAGCTGCTTCGCCTTATCAACATCCAGTTTGAACGGCTTGTCATCAATCGCTCCGAACATACCAAGTGGCAGGAAGGACTGATGTGTGCGGCCGATACCCTTAATCAGCGTATTTTCAATCGCATCATAATCAACGAGATATTTCATCGCCTGACGGACTTCCAGCTTGGCAAGGTTCGGCACATTCTGGTTGGCTGTCAGATAATAGGTGCGCCCCTTCGGAGCACTGAGAATATTGAAATCGCTGTTCTTGGCAAATTCTGCAATATCACCCGGCTCAAGGTTACGGGCGACATCAATATCACCGGCCTGCAACAGCAGACGCTGCGACACGCTCTCCTTCACATGACGATAAATAGCGCGTTTTACAGCCGGTTTTGGGCCGCTGTAATTCTCATTGCGCTCCAGCAGGATCACTTCATTCGAGCGCCACTCTTTCAGGCTGTAAACGCCGGAACCTGCATAATTACGCTTGAGCCAGTCATAGCCGAAATCTGTATCAAACGGCTTGGCTTCCGTTCTTTCGGTTTTAACCGCATGTTCTTCAACCAGCTTGCTGTCAACAACAGAAGCCACACTGGAAGACAGCCCATTGAGCACGAAGCTCGGCGCAAAAGTTTCTTCCGTAGAGAACACGACCGTATAATCATCCGGCGCAGTCACCAGCTTTTCCACATTGTCTTTGTTCAGACCAAACTGGCTGATGATGAATGCAGGGCTGAGATCAAGCTTGATCGCGCGGTGCAGAGAATAAACAACATCCTGCGCCGTCAGCGGATTGCCGGAAGCAAATTTCTGCCCCTGCTTAACCTTGAAAGTAATGGTCTTGCCATCTTCCGAGACCACCCAGCTTTCCGCAATCTGCGGAATGATCTTGGTCGGATCTTTCGGATCTGTGGTCACCAGACGTTCATAGGTGTTGGTCAGAATTTCCGACGTGGTGATCTCGAAAATTTCTGCCGGATCGAGAGAAATCACATCATCAATGGCCATTGCCACAACCAGCGTATCCGCCGGCGTTGCCGCCTGTGCAGCAACCGCTGACAGACCAAGCACCGACGCACAGGCCAGAGCCAGCGTGTATTTTTTAATTATAGTCATGAGTTTCCCCTCAATCTCTCCGCCTGAATCCTGTCGCTGTATAAGGACTCAGATTTATAAAATTATAACAAGGTCAGGCTACAGGATTGCCGGACAAAGCCAAGCATCTTTTTGCAAAGAAAGCCGTAAATTCAGCAGGTTAAGCACCAATGCATATCGCAATTAAATACATCCATTTAACGGTGATATACTTCAGCTGAAACTCCGGCCGTGAAGATATAAAAAAGCCGGAGCAGCAGGCTCCGGCTTTTTTTCATTCAATGAGATTGCTTATTCTCAATTTTTCTCATGGGCACGGATCAGATTGCCAAGGCGCTTGATGCCCTCATCAATCATCTCGTCATTGGCACAGGAATAGGCGAGACGCAGCGTATTTGCACCGGTGCCATCCGCATGGAATGCTTTACCCGGAACAAAAGCCACTTTCTCTGTCTCAATCGCAGCGGCCAGAAGATCAGCACCATTCATATAATCCGGAAGATTGACCCAGACGAACATACCGCCCTCAGGCTTTGTCCATGTTGCCGATTTCGGCATATATTTATCCAGCGCTTCCAGCATTTTATTGCGGCGGTGCGAATAGACAGAGCGGATTTTAGCAATCTGCGCATCAAAACCATTGGCAGCAACATGATGCACAGCCAGCTGATTGATGGTTGAGGAATGCAGATCAGCAGCCTGTTTCATCAGCACCAGTTTGCGGATCACGGTAGCATTGGCAACGACATAACCAACACGCAAGCCCGGTGCCAGCGTCTTGGAGAAGCTGCCGGAATAGATGGTGCGGGTATTTTCAATCGAGCCTTTGCGCTCAATTTCCAGCGCCAGAACCGGCGGGATCGGTGTGCCGTCAAAACGCAGATACTGATAGGCAGCATCTTCGATCAGCGCGATATCCATTTCATCGCCCAGATCGATCAGCTTTTCACGGCCTTCACGATCAATGGTTTCACCGGTCGGATTGCTGAAATCTGCTGAGAAATAGGCAAATTTCACCTTACCGCCAGCCTTCTCAGCAGCTTCTTCATAGGAAGCCGGAGTACGGTTGCCGTTTGGCTGCAATGTATCATAGGTCGGCTCATAGGCATTGAAAGCCTGTAGCGCACCGAGATAGGTCGGGCGCACAACCAGCGCCGTATCATTCGGCGACAGGAACAGCTTGCCGAGATAATCCAGCGCCTGCTGTGAACCGGAAGTGATGAAGATATTTTCAGCAGTGCAAGGCACGCCGATTTTTGCCATTTCACCCTGCAGCCATTCGCGCAGCGGCTTATAGCCTTCACTTACCGAATATTGCAGCGCTGCATCGGATTTGCCCGTGGCGAAAATATCGGCATAGGCTTCTTTGAATTCTTCTGCCGGAAACAGTTTCGGATCAGGAATACCACCCGCGAAAGAAATAATATCCGGACGCTCAAGCAGTTTCAACAATTCACGAATTTCCGACGCTTTCATACGCGATGAACGTGTTGCGAATATTTTTTCCCAATCCAGCATGGGGGTTCCTCATAAAGTCAAAAGAGATGCCGTGAAATAGACCATAAAACTTAACTAAAAGCTGTGTGCCTTTGGTTATCACCTTATGCGTATTTCACAACAAAACAAGCAAAATATGTCAGCAATGCTGACCTTTATTCATTTTATTGCGATTTGACGGATAATTTCGTTACATTCGAACAAAATCAGCCGCACAAAACTAACAATCATGCATTTTCAGCAACTGACCGCAGCATCATCACCTCATCAAACATTTCTCCGTTGAGAGAAATCCAGTTCGGTCTGCGGCCGAATTCTGTATATCCTTCGCGCAGGTAAAGCTGCCATGCCGTTTTATTCTCAGCCAGCACACTCAGCTCAAGCTGGGTAAAGCCATTGTCTCGCGCATAGGCTTCAACAACCTGCATTAATTTCTGCGCAATGCCCTGCCCGCGCATCTCGCTTTTCACATAAACCATCACAACAATGGCGCGGTGAGCAGTTCGCGCACCAGCCTGCGGCCACAGGCCGATGAGTCCCACCGGTCTCTCGCCGTCAAAAGCTGCAAAAACCGGTGTGCTTAACTTTGCACGCCAGTCAGCTTCAGAGAATTTCACCCAGTCCTCATAGGCCGAACTGTAAGCCTCCGGATGCAACTGCAATGCCTCCAACCTGATCTCGCGCATGATTGCAAAATCATCAGGCACCAGCTGCCGGATAGTAATTTCACTCATATTTCACTCCTCCCGTCAGCAGTACTGCCATAAATAATCAGGCCCGCACAAACAAAACTTTGTGCGGGCCTGATATTCAGTGATTAAGCAATGCCAGATTAGTTGCGAGCCTTATCAACCAGCTTGATTTTGGAGATTCCCCCTCGGCTATGCCGAGAAAAAGAAAACTTGGATCGCCAAAAAGCTTAGCAAATTAGTTGCGAGCCTTATCAACCAGCTTGTTCTTGGAAATCCAAGGCATCATGCCGCGCAGCTTGGCACCAACTTCTTCGATCTGGTGATCGTCGTTCATACGACGGATACCCTTGAAGCGTGCAGCACCGGCACGGTATTCCTGCATCCAGTCGGATGTGAATTTACCGGTCTGAATGTCGTGCAGAACGCGCTTCATTTCAGCTTTGGTTTCTGCAGTGATGATGCGAGGACCGGTTACATATTCGCCCCACTCAGCAGTGTTGGAGATCGAGTAGTTCATGTTGGCGATACCGCCTTCATAGATCAGGTCAACGATCAGCTTCACTTCGTGCAAGCACTCGAAATATGCCATTTCAGGTGCGTAACCGCCTTCAACCAGCGTTTCAAAGCCGGCGCGGATCAGTTCAACCAGACCGCCGCAGAGAACTGCCTGCTCACCGAACAGATCGGTTTCGCACTCTTCCTTGAATGTGGTTTCGATAACGCCCGAACGACCGCCGCCAACGCCCGAAGCGTATGACAGAGCCAGATCATGGGCATTACCGGAAGCATCCTGATGAATAGCGATCAGGCAAGGTACGCCGCCGCCCTTCTGGTATTCGCCGCGCACAGTATGACCCGGGCCTTTTGGCGCGATCATCACAACGTCAACAGTCTTTTTGGTTTCGATCAGACCAAAATGAACGTTCAGACCATGAGCAAAAGCAATGGCAGCGCCGTCGCGCAGATTGTCATGGATGTGTTCTTTATAGATGTCAGCCTGCAATTCGTCAGGGGTTGCCATCATCATCAGGTCTGCCCATTTAGCAGCATCTGCAACGCTGAGAACTTCGAAACCGTCAGCTTCAGCTTTTTTAACAGTGGCAGAATCCATGCGCAGCGCGATGCGGACATGCTTGGCACCGGAATCCTTCAGGTTCAGCGCATGGGCGCGACCCTGGCTACCGTAACCAACGATAACAACATTTTTGCCTTTAATCAGATTTACGTCTGCATCACTGTCATAATAAACGCGCATAGGATATTCCCTTCCTTCTATGCTATTAGTCTGTGCCGTTTTTCCTCAAAACCGGCACTATTCCACACCGGCAAAATCAGGCGCCGGCTTTATTTCCGTAAAGTGCAAAAAACTGTCGTGTTGCCGTTCTGGCATCGCGGATAATTTCTGCATCACTGACCTCATGACGGTCGCCGAGCAGCAGACGGATCTGCATATCGCGCACCACAAGGCCGAAGAACGAGGCAAAAGCCTCATTAATATCATCAAAGTCCAGCAGGCCTGCATCGCGTCCGGTTTCAAGCACCGGCTTGAGACGACGCGCCATAGCGATCGGACCATTATTCAGCACGATCTCACCGAGATCCGACTTACCGGAACCCGCATGGCTGACCGCTAAACGGTTCAGCGCGATGGATGTGCTGCCGGACAGAACCAGCAACCAGTCGCGGGCAAAATGCTCCAGACTGGTAAAGAGCGATTCTTCATCCAGCCCTTCCCGCGCCACCGGCACAACACGCACTTTCGACGCCTGCCATTGCACGGTTGCAGTCAGCAAACCATCACGGTCAGTGAACCATTTATAAAGCGTTTCCTTGGAGCAGCTTGCACGTCGTGCAACACCCGCCATCGTAAGACTGTCACCACCCTCAACGAGGAGTTCCAGCGCGGCATTCAGCACATCTTTCTGACGATCTGTCAGCTCTGTGCCGGTTCCGACATTGCTCACGACATTCTCAGGTTGCTGCAACTGCACGCTTCCACGCTCCTTAATTCTTGTCTGAACAGCAGCCTGACGAGATTCTCATCATGCGTACCGTACGTTACGGTTCGGACTATGCCGTCAGTTTACCAACAATGCAAGAGGGATTTTATGCCGAAACAAATTTTATAGGCTATTTCCCCTGCCCGCTACAGACAGAGGAAATAATACAGCATTCTCAACACCGCAAAGGCCGGTTCATGCCCGAGGCCAATATCGTCATTTACTGCCATGTCCGGTGTCTTTAGGGTCAGACACTCAGAGATTGACCTGTGTACCGATTTCAACCACACGACCGGTCGGAATCTGGAAATATTCCGTGGCATCAGATGCACTGCGGGCAAGCGTAATAAACAATTTCGCCTGCCAAAGCGGCATTGGTGAACGCGGAGAAATACGCAAGACGCGTCGCGACAGGAAGAATGACGTGGTCATGATGTCATATTTCCAGCCAAGCTTGCGGCAAATCCCCAGCGCACGCGGAATATTCGGCGACTGCATATAGCCGAAAGTCAGCGTCACCTGCATAAACCGGTCGCTATATTGCGAGACGCGCGCACGGTCATCCTCATCCACCCAAGGGCGCGGTGCTGTCACCACGGTCAGGATCACATTATTCTCGTGCAGAACCTTATAATGTTTGAGACTGTGCATCAGAGCCGTCGGCACACTGGACGGATCACCGGTCAGGAACACCGCCGTGCCGGGCACGATAACCGGCTCCTTACGCGCCATCTGGCTGACAATAATATCCAGCGGCACTTCTGTTTTGCGGGTTTTCTGAAACAGATGGCGGCTGCCGCGCACCCATGTCCACATCACCAGCAGCACCAGCGCGGCCACCACAATCGATGCCCAGCCGCCCTGATGCACTTTGACCAGATTAGCACTGAAGAACATCAGATCAACAATAGCGAAACCGGCAATCGTCAGCACCACAACCGGCAGGCTCCATTTCCAGAGACGACGCATAACAAAGAACAGTAGGGTTGTTGTCACCAGCATATTACCGGTAACCGCAATACCATAGGCTGCCGCCAGATTTGTCGATTTCTGGAAGGTCACCACCAGCAGAACAACGGCAATACCAAGCAGCATATTAATGCGCGGCATATAAATCTGGCCGTGTAATGTTTCCGATGTATGCAGCACTTCAAGCCTTGGCAGAATATTCAGCTGCACCGCCTGGCGCGCCAGCGAATAAGTACCGGTCAGAACCGCCTGACTGGCGATAACCGTAGCAACTGTTGCCAACAGCACCATCGGCAGCAGCGCCCAATGCGGCATCATCTGGAAAAACGGATTGCGCACTTCCTCACCGCCCGCAGCGCTATGTGTCAGAATGAAAGCGCCCTGCCCGAAATAATTCAAGATCAGGCTCGGAAACACAACCCACAGCCATGCCCGCACGATCGGCTTGCGGCCGAAATGGCCGAGATCGGCATAAAGCGCCTCCGCACCGGTGACTGCCAGAAAGATTGCACCGATCGTGGCAAAGGACGTAGCCGGATTACCACCAAGAAATGCAAAGGCGTAATAAGGATTGAGCCCCGCCAGAATGCCCGGATCATCAAAAATATGGATAAAGCCTGTGAGGCCAAGCGCCAGAAACCAGACCAGCATCACCGGTCCGAAAATACTCGCCATGCGTCCTGTGCCGTGCTTCTGGACAAAAAACAGCACAACCAGAATAGTGATCGTAATCGGCACCACATAGGGCGTCATATCCGGCGCAACAATTTCCAGCCCTTCCACTGCGGAAAGCACAGAAATTGCCGGTGTAATCACCGCATCACCGAAGAACAGCGACGCACCGACAATACCGATACCGAGAATAATATCCGGTCGATTGGCAAAACTGGAGCGCACCAGCGCCATCAGCGAGAGAATACCACCCTCGCCGTTATTGTCCGCACGCAGTACAAACAACACATATTTCACGGTCACAATCAGCGCCAGCGACCAGACGATCAGAGAGATCACGCCAAGAATTTCAGTGCGCAGCAAATTGCCGTCGGTGATAGAAGCGTGCAGTGCTTCACGAAATGCATAAATCGGGCTGGTGCCGATATCGCCATAGACGACGCCAAGCGCGCCCATCATTAAAAGCTTCAGATTTCCCGTATGATTATGAGGATCAATAATTTCCTCATCTGCGCTGACCGGCGCATCCTGATTGGCAATATCTTCACGCTGCGCCTGATTCATAAAATACCTTTTAAATACCTTTTGATACAGAATGAGCACAGATAGATAGCCGGATATGAGGACAAGAAAACAGGCTGATCCGGTGCTCAGTATAACCATGTTCCGGCCATAAAGAAAACTGCCGGAAAGGCCGTATATAAATGCTCAATTTTGCACAAAAACAATGTGCATCAATGCATAACTGCCCTGATGAGGCATCACAAATACGGATAGCTCATCAGGGCAGAAATTAAATAAAATCAAAATATTACAAGAGAAAACTGAATCAAAACACAAAATGCATTTTAGCCGAGTGCTTTGATAAAACGCTGCACCGACTGGCGCATACCATATTCCAGTGCATCTGCTGTCAGGCCATGACCGATAGAAACTTCGCTCAGTGTCGGCATGACTTTTACCAGTGCAGGCAGATTGGCAACCGTCAGATCATGCCCCGCATTAATGCCTAACCCGAGTTCCGCAGCTTTCAACGCGGCCTTTTCCAGCAATGCCAGTTCATGCGCCTGCGCTTTAGGATCCGCATAAGCACCGCCATAAGGGCCGGTGAAAAATTCCACGCGGTCGGCACCGGTCTCTTTCGCAATCTCAAGACCATCCGGCGTCGGATCAGCAAACATTGAAACACGCATACCGCGTGCTTTCAGCCGCTTGGTCACTTCGCTCAGCATCACCTTATGTTTGGCAAAATCCCAGCCGTGATCCGAAGTATTCTGCGCCGGATCATCCGGCACCAGTGTTACCTGTTCCGGCTCGTGTTGCTCCACCAGTGCCAGAAACTCTTCAGACGGATAGCCTTCAATGTTGAATTCAGCCTGAGGGAACTCATCATCAATCAATGCGCGGATATCGGCCAGATCAGAAAAGCGGATATGACGCTGATCGGGGCGCGGATGCACGGTCAGGCCGGAAGCACCGGCATCAAGCGCAATACGTCCCAGACCGGTCACGCTCGGCCAAGGCAGATCACGGCGGTTACGCAACATAGCCACCGCATTAAGATTAACCGACAGAGTTGCAACCATAATCCGAGCTCCCTGCTATATTTATTAGCGAACGATTGTTAGTTTTTCCGCCGCACGGGTAATTGCCGTATAGAGCCAGCGCTCACGCGTATCGCGGAAAGCATAGCTCTCATCAAACAACACCACATTATTCCACTGCGAGCCCTGCGCTTTATGGGTAGTCAGCGCATAGCCATAGTCAAAATCATCAAAACGCTTTTTGGTCTGCCACGGAATTTCCGCATCAGGATCTTCAAACTGCGCTTTCAGCAGCTTGATCTTGGCCACGCCGCGACCCGGCTCTTCATCCTCCGGTGCAATCAGCAAATTAATGCCGGGCTTCACGGTTTCCTTGGAAGATGTCATCACCTTCCAGAGCGACCCGTTGAGCAAACCTTTGGCCGGATCATTGCGCAGACAAACCAGCTTGTCACCGGATTGCGGATATTCTGCCGTAAAACCCTTGAGTTCACGCAGCCGCTGATTATAGCGCTTGCGAGTGCGATTGGTACCGACAAGCACCTGATCGGCATCCAGAACCAGTTCCTGATTAACTTCCGCCTTGCTGATAACGCGCGCAGCACCGTAATCGCCATAAGGGATTTCGCGGCCTTCACGCACATCCAGTGCCAAACGGATAATCGGATTATCCTGCGCCTGACGGTGAATTTCTGTCAGCAGATAATCCGGCTCATGTTCGGTAAAGAAGCCGCCACCGCTGATCGGCGGCAACTGACCGGGATCACCGAGCACCAGAATAGGTGTGCCGAATGTCATCAGATCGCGGCCAAGTTGCTCATCGACCATCGAACATTCATCGACAACGATCAGCGCAGCTTTGGCAACAGGGCTTTGACGGTTGAGCGAAAAGGTCGGCGAGATCGAGGTCTTACCGGTTGTTTCGTCTTCAATCGCCTCTTCACCTTTCGGGCGATAGATCAGCGAATGCAGCGTGCGGGCATTACTCGCACCTTTGGAGCGCAAGACCTGTGCAGCCTTACCGGTGAAAGCCGCAAACTGCACCTCACCATCCACATGCTCGGCGAAATAGCGCGCAAGCGTCGTCTTACCCGTTCCCGCATAGCCAAAAAGGCGAAAAATCGGTGAACGGCCTTTAGCCAACCATTGCGCAACAGCCTGCAGCGCGTTGTCCTGTTCCGGTGAAAATTCCATTGTGCCTCTGCCATCATGCCTTCCATTGACCGGATTCGTCCCGAAAGAGCAAGGTTTATCACTTCAGCATCGGCCACAGGCTGACCACCAGCAGAGCAGCCATCGTCAGATTGAACCATTTAAGCCGCACCGGATCTTCCAGCCATTGGCGCAGTAGACTGCCGAAAGCCGCCCATGATGACACGCTCGGCACATTAATGACTGCAAACACAACACCGATCAGCAGCACGGAAAGCGAATAGGCATCATGCACCGTATAGCTTGCCATTGCTGTTACGGCCATCACCCATGCTTTCGGGTTCACCCATTGAAACAAGCAAGCCTGCATGAAACTCATCGGCTGAGCACTCTCATCATCGACACGACCGACAGATGTCGATGTGGCGATTTTATAGGCCAGATAGAGCATATAGGCACCACCGGCGAATTTCAGCCCCACATACAGCGCCGGTGCGGTTTCAAGCACAGCGCCCAGACCATAGCCGACGCCAAGCAGAAGCGACAGAAAGCCGATACCAATTCCCAGCATATGCGGAATGGTACGGCGGAAACCGAAATTTACGCCGGAAGCCAGCAACATCAGATTATTCGGCCCCGGTGTGATGGATGTCACAAAGGCAAACACCACCAAGGCCATAAAAACATCATAAGAAAGCAACATCTTGAAAACGCTCTCGTTGCAAAAAACAACACCGCTGTCTCAGACAGAGAACAGCGGTGCTGCTTTCAATCGCTTATCAGAAAGAACTACATTCCTTCTGCACCACGGATCATAGCAGCTACGCCGGTGCGGCAAACCTCAATCAGACCGAGCGGCTTCATAATCGCGATAAATTGATCGATCTTCGCGCCCTTACCGGTAATTTCAAAAATGAAATGCTCGACCGTTGCATCCACAACCTTGGCTTTGAAAGCATCAGCCAGACGCAGCATTTCTGCACGGTCATCACCTTTGCCAACCACTTTGATCAGCGCCAGTTCACGTTCAACCGGACGCTCATGACCAAGCTGCTGGGCATGATAGGTCAGATCAACCACGCGATGCACCGGAACGATACGTTCCAGCGAGTGACGGATCTGATCCAGAACATTGGCAGTGCCGCGTGTCACAATGGTAATACGCGACAGGTGCTTTTCGTGCTCGGTTTCAGAAACCGTCAGGCTCTCAATATTGTAGCCACGGCCGGAAAACAGGCCGATAACACGGGCAAGAACACCCGGCTCGTTATCAACCAGTACCGATAGTGTATGTGTTTCAACTAGCTGGGTTTCTTCGGTCAGAAAGTAAGCTGAACCGGAAGCTGCATTTTGTGCGTTCATAATGAATATCCTTGTTCCGGTATTAGACGAGGTGACGGTCTTTAGCGTCGATAGCATTGGCAACAGCTTCATCCGTCGCTTCATCCGGCAACAGCATTTCATTATGCGCCTTGCCTGAAGGGATCATCGGGAAGCAGTTCGCCAGATTGGCAACGTGACAGTCAAAAATCACCGGACCGTCTGTTTCAATCATTTTCATGATTGCATCATCCAGCTCATCCGGCTTGGAGCAACGGATACCTGTGCCGCCATAGGCTTCAGCCAGTTTAACAAAGTCCGGCATCGCTTCTGTATAAGAATGCGACAGACGGTTACCATGCAACAGCTGCTGCCACTGGCGCACCATGCCCATATACTGGTTATTCAGAATGAAAATCTTGATCGGCGCATTATGCTGAATGGCCGCTGACATTTCCTGAATACACATCTGTACCGAAGCATCACCGGCAATATCAATCACCAGCGCATCCGGATGAGCAATCTGCACACCCAAAGCCGCAGGCAGACCATAGCCCATGGTGCCCAGACCGCCGGACGTCATCCAGTGATGCGGCTCCTCGAATTTCATGAACTGAGCAGCCCACATCTGGTGCTGTCCAACTTCTGTGGTGATATAGGTTTTGCGATCTTTAGTCAGTTCCTGCAGACGTTCCAGCGCATATTGCGGCATAATCACATCGCGGCTGTGCTTATAGGCCAGCGAATTGCGCGCACGCCATTTATTGATCTGCTGCCACCATGCGCTCATGTCCTTGTTGTCAGGACGCTGGGCAGAGGCACGGTACTGGCGCACCATATCTTCCAGAACATGGGCAACATCACCGATAATCGGCACATCAACGCGAACGGTCTTGTTGATCGAAGACGGGTCGATATCAATGTGGATCTTCTTGGAATTCGGCGAGAAAGCATCAAGACGACCGGTGATACGGTCATCGAAACGCGCACCGATACACAGCATAACATCACATTCATGCATGGTCATATTGGCTTCGAATGTGCCATGCATGCCGAGCATACCCAGCCAGTTCTTGCCCGAAGCCGGATAAGCCCCCAGACCCATCAGGGTCGATGTGATCGGGAAATCGGTAATTTCGACCAGTTCACGCAGCAGTTTCGAGGCTTCAAGGCCGGAATTGATAACACCGCCGCCGGAATAGATAACCGGTTTCTTCGCATTGGCCAGCAATTCAACCGCAGTGCGGATAGCACTCTGATCGCCGTTCAAAACCGGATTATAGCTGGTGCGCGGGCTGGTTGCCGGTGGCGTATACATGCCGGTGGCAAACTGGATGTTCTTCGGAATATCGATAACAACAGGACCCGGACGACCGGTACGCGCCACATGGAATGCCTCATGCAGAACGCGTGCCAGATCATTCACATCCTTAACCAGCCAGTTATGCTTGGTGCAAGGGCGGGTAATGCCGACAGTGTCAGCTTCCTGAAACGCATCTGTACCAATGAGACTGGTCGGAACCTGACCTGTGATGCAAACCAGCGGAATGGAATCCATCAGCGCATCCTGCAAAGGTGTTACCGCATTGGTGGCACCCGGACCGGAGGTCACCAGCATAACACCGACTCTGCCGGTTGAGCGGGCATAGCCTTCAGCCGCATGGCCTGCGCCCTGCTCGTGACGCACAAGAATATGCTCAACTTTTTCCTGCTGAAACAACTCGTCATAGATCGGAAGTACCGCACCGCCCGGATAGCCGAAAATATGCTCAACGCCCTGATCGATCAGTGCCTGCACAACCATTTCCGCACCGGTCATTTCCCGTTTGCCGGTTTCGTTCTGCGCTGCGGCTGTGGTGCCACTTGTATCTGTACTCATTGTCTTTCGATGTCCCGTCTGCTGTTCCGGTGATTACTCCCTGATATCCACCGGAAGTCCCGTACTGTTTAGCTATATTCGTTGTGTGAAGATAATAAAAAAGGCCCCCTGAGGGAGCCTGTGTTTCGCGCATGGGAGCTTTCGCCGGATGGTTACACCATCCTGCCCATACGCTTACCCACCACGAGAATAATTTTCTTAGCCATAAGGGGAGATTAAACAGCTGTTTTTTTCACGTCAATGGCAAAAAACGTAATCTTGTTATTTTCTTTGCCGGTTCGGGCAGAAAAGCACTGCATCATGCCAAGCCTGCGTCCCTCATGAATCTAACAGACAAACAAGACCCGCAAGCCATTGAAAAATATTAGGCATAATTCCTTAAACTTGGATCAGTTTAAGGTAAAATTATGCTCTAATTTTAAAGTGTTAGAGCGACCTTTGTGTGCCAAGTCTGGTACACGGCGCTCTGAAGAAAAATCAGCGGCCGGTCATCTTCTGCAAAGCGACACGCGCCTTTTTATAAAGAGCCGGCGCTTTATCCTTACCATTCCATTCGGCAACCGCAGACACCGCATGAATAATATGACTGTCATGCCCCATCCGCAATTCGCAGGCTTCCAGCTCCTTGCAGATTCTCGCAGCCATCCTCGAAGCATCCCCTTCCTGCAGATCCGGCACGATCAATGCAAACTCTCCATCGCCCATATGCGCCAGAACATCATGATAGCGGGTGCAGTTGCGGATACATAAAGCCGCTTCCATCAGCAAGCGGTCAGCAGTATCACGGCCACGCTGCTCGCAGAGCAATTGCAGTTTCTCAATACCAATCAGCAAAACGGTAACAGGGTGATTGATCTTGCCGAATTGCAGCAAATATTCGTGCAGAGCGGCATCGAAATAAGGACGGCTTTGCAACCCCGTCAAAGGATCATTGAAACTGATCTGATCCAAATCTTTGGAGTTGCGCGCAATCATCCATGTGATGATTTTCAGCTGGCCTTTGTTTTTGACCTGCATACGGATTTGCGGCAACAGCATCAGGCCACCGGCTGCCCCCGCAGCCACCAGCAACAGCAAAGCAATGCCCAAAGGCGTATCGGACAGGGAACCGGATTTATACGGCTCACCAAGATCATGCATCAGCCGGTACTGCATAAACAGCATCAGGCCTGCGCCGCAGAGCAGCACAATCATGATGATGAAAAACAGTTCAGCCCGCAGATAACGCATGATCCCCCCGTTGACCCGTTGTATCACAACAACAGATTTAGGTGGGAGATTAAATCTTAAGTGTTTCACCTGCGTTAACAACAAAGCCTGCTCAGGCGAAGTAATCTTCTGCCCGTTCCAGCCGCCGCCAGTCATCCCCAAACTGGTTACGGAACCATGTCATCTGCCGCTTGGCATATTGGCGCGTGGCAATCACTGACAGTTCCACCGCCTGTTCGCGCGTTATCTCACCCTTGAGCCAGCTTTCAATCTCGCGCACACCAATGGCTTTCATCACCGGCAGAGCCGCATCCGGCTGCAAAGCCAGCAGCGCCAGCACTTCCTGAACAGCATTACCCTGCATCATCAGATCAAAGCGCTGCGCAATACGCTGACGCAACCATGCCCTGTCCGGCATCAGCACCAATTTCTCTGCGCTTTCGGGATCAATCAACGCCCTGCCTGTACTGTTTTGCCATTCAATGAGAGAGCGTCCGGTGCTGTCGACAACCTCCAGCGCACGGACAATGCGCTGACTGTCTCCCGCCTTCAGCCGTTCCGCCATTGCCGGATCGCGCTTTTGCAATTCCTCATGCAGAAGCGGCGCACCATCTTGCGCCATGCGATTGCGCCAGTAATCGCGCACTTCGTCTTTCACCCGCGGCATATCCGAGAGGCCGCCGAGCAACGCTTTAAAATACAATCCGGTACCGCCGGTAAAGACTGCGACACGCCCCTGCAATTCAGGCTTTGCCAGCAGGGCTTCCACTTCCTGAAGCCAGCGGCCGGTGGAATAAAGTTGCAATGGCGAAACATGGCCGTAAAGATAATGCGAAACAATTTGCAGATCATCAGCTTGCGGGCGCGCTGTCAGCTGATCCAGCACATCATAAACCTGCATGGAATCACTATTTATGATATAGCCGCCGCAATCCCGTGCGAGACGCAGTGCCAATGCTGATTTACCGCTGGCAGTCGGCCCCGCGATCAGAATTGTCTTTTGCCTGTCTCTCTGCTCTACCACTCATCATTCTCCAAACGCACAAAGCGGAACCGGTATTATGTCCCAGCCAGCCTCACTTGTTGCCACACTGATCTGCAATCCTGCCAATCCGGTTCTGACACCTGAATTGGGGCATAAAGCCTGCGAGGCGGCCGATACGCAAGCCCTTTACTGGCTGGCAGATGGTATTGCCTGTGATCTGCCGCTGAAAACCGGCACAGATATCGCAGAAACAACGGCAAAAATCAGAGCCGCTCTGGACGGTGCCCCTGTGGATATTGTCATTCAGGAACAGGATACCCGCCGCAAAAAACTGCTGATCGCGGATATGGATTCCACGATGATCCAGCAGGAGTGCATTGACGAACTGGCAGAAGAAGTCGGCCTGCGCGAACATATTGCCGGCATCACCGCCCGCGCCATGAATGGTGAAATCGCGTTTGAACCAGCCTTGCGTGAGCGCGTTGCTCTGCTCAAAGGCCTGCCGGTCAGCATTATCAATCAGGTGATTGCCAATCGCATTACCCTGACACCAGGCGGACGTGAGCTGATCGCGACGATGAAGAAACACGGTGCCTATACAGCACTGGTTTCCGGCGGTTTTACCAGCTTCACTTCCAAAATCGCTGCACAGCTCGGCTTTGATGAAAACCGCGCCAATATTCTGCTCGATGACGGCACGCATCTGACCGGTCTGGTTGAAGAACCGATCCTCGGTGCCGATGCCAAGAAACTCAGCCTTGATGATATCTGTGCCAAACTTGGCATTACCGAGCAGGAAGCAATGGCCGTGGGCGATGGTGCCAATGATCTGCCGATGATTAAACATGCAGGCAGCGGCGTGGCACTCCATGCCAAGCCTGCTGTTGCAGCGCAGGCGCGCATCCGTATCGATCATGGCGATCTGACGGCCCTGCTCTATATTCAGGGCTATCGAAAAACGGATTTTGTAATATGACCGCTATTATTGAAACGCCCCGCCTGATCCTGCGCAACTGGCAGGAAGATGACCGTGCATTTTTTCACGAGATCAATTCCGATCCGGTGGTAATGGAATTCTTCCCTGCCCTGCGCAGCCGTGAGGAATCCGATGCACTGATGGATCGCATTGTGGCCATGGTCAGAGAAGACAGTTTCGGCTTTTACGCCGTGCAGGAAAAAGCAAGCGGTGATGTCGTCGGTTTCACCGGATTGATGAAAACTGATATCCCTCCATTTGTACCAAAGGGTGTGCTGGAAATCGGCTGGCGCTTAGCACAACGCTATTGGGGTAAAGGTTATGTCACCGAGGCAGCGCTTGCTTCTCTTGCCTATGCTTTTGATGAGCGCGGGCAGGATGAGGTTGTGTCCTTTGCCGTGCATAATAATCACCGCTCCACAGCTGTGATGAAGCGCATTGGCATGGTCAACAAGCCGGAACGCGATTTCGACCATCCGAAAGTGCCGGATACACATCCGCAACTAAAACGTCATGTGCTCTACACGATCAACAAAGAGCAATGGTTGAATCAACATGGTAAGTCCGGCGTCTAATCCGTTCATCTGATTCAAGTTTTTACAAATAAAAAGGCCGGAGGATGTACACATCCTCCGGCCTTTTCTGCATTCTTGTTGATGTCAGATCAATCAATACGCAGGGTCACAAAGCGCAGCTCACCGCTTGGCGCAGCCAGCATCAGCAATGCATTTTTACGTCCCTGTTGACGCAGTTTTTCGATTTTCTTTTGAATATCCGCAGGCGCTTTCACAACTTCCTGCGCGAATTCAACAATCACATCGCCTGCATTAACCCGCTTTTCTTCGGCGGCGGATTTGCCTTCAACGGCACTAATCACCACACCTTCCACATCGGCGGAGATTTCATACTGCTTGCGCTGCGCGTCATCCAGCTTGCCAAGTGTCATGCCGAGCACCTTTACTGTCTCAGCCTCTTTGGCCTTAGTGCTGTCCTTGGCAGCCGCAGCTTTATCCTTATTCTCATAATCTTCGAGACGGCCGAGTTTGATCTTCACAGTCTGCTCTTTGCCTTTACGCAGCACCAGAACGCTGACCTCTTTGCCCACAGGACTTTCAGCCACCACGCGCGGCAGGTCGCGGGCACTTTCCACATCCTTGCCGTCAAATTTCAGAATAATGTCGCCCGGCATCAGTTCTTTATTCTCAACACCGCTATTGGCAATCAGTCCGGCAACCAGCGCACCCTTAGGCTCACTCATGCCAAAGCTCTCAGCCACATCATCTGTTACCGGCTGAATGCGCACACCAAGCCAGCCGCGGCGGGTTTCACCAAATTCTTCCAGCTGCTGAATAACGGAAACAGCCAGTTCGGACGGAATAGCAAAACCGATACCGATAGAACCACCGGTCGGTGAAATAATCGCGGTATTAATGCCGATGACTTTGCCGTTCATATCAAACAGCGGGCCGCCGGAATTACCACGATTAATCGCCGCATCGGTCTGAATGAAATTATCATAAGGCCCCGCCTGAATATCGCGGTTGCGGGCAGAAATAATACCAAGGGTCACAGTACCGCCAAGACCAAACGGATTACCGATTGCCATCACCCAGTCACCGATCCGCGATTTTTCTGAATCGCCGAAGCCAACCGCAGTTAGCTTGTGCTTCGTCGGATCAACTTTCAGCAGCGCAATATCAGTTTTGGTATCCGTGCCGAGCAGTTCTGCTTTCAGCTTTTTACCATCGGTGAAATTCACCTCGATTTCATCAGCATCTGCAATGACGTGATTGTTGGTGACAACCAGCCCCTTCTCCGCATCAATCACAAAACCGGAACCGAGCGACTGCATCTTGCGGGCAGCACTGCCACCGTCTTTCTGATTTTCCTCAGAGAAGAAATCGTCAAAAAATTCCTGAAACGGCGATCCTTCCGGCAATTGCGGCGCAGGCTCGGCCTTTTCCTCTCCGTTTTCATCTTTCACGGTCTGGGATGTGGAAA
Source organism: Pseudochrobactrum sp. XF203 (assembly GCF_020341615.1). NCBI lineage: Bacteria > Pseudomonadati > Pseudomonadota > Alphaproteobacteria > Hyphomicrobiales > Brucellaceae > Pseudochrobactrum > Pseudochrobactrum sp. XF203. Next base: position 2,169,768 of record NZ_CP084392.1, read on the forward strand.
TATTGACAACAGAATCCAGCAAGCCCTGCGCCAGATCGGCAATAGAAGCAGGCCCCGCAGTGGCAGTTCCGGCAGCCAGTCCGAGCGGCGCCAGCTTGCCGGCAATGGCCGGCTGTGGTGCCTGCGGCGGGTTTGCAGCGGTCTGCTGCTGCGCCTGAGCTGTCATGGCGCCCAACAGTACCGTGCTTACAGACAAGGCGGCAAGTGCGGTACGCAGGGGAAATGAAACCGTGCTTTTATTCTGAGTGCGAACCATCTGAAACTCCGCCTGTTTTGTTATTTAGAGCGCCGTGCGCCCGATCCGGCGCACAAAGGTCGTTCCAACTCTGATACTTACAACGGATTGCAAGCAAAATACGGCCAGAGCATGTCGCAGTTAAATGTCTTCATTTAATATCCGCAACATACACTCACCTGCAATCCGAAGCACCTGCTATGAGCTGCCTGAATGCAATACGCTCAGGTTTAAACCCATTATGCTCTGCTTTTAAAGTGTTAGAGCGACCTTTGTGCGCCCGATCGGGCACGCGGTGCTCTGAAGCACATTATCAGAAGTTTGAAGCCCAAGCAGTCGCTATGATTTAATGCTGCAAATTCTGAAAAAAAGAGGCGTATGAAATATCATACGCCTCTTTGTAATTTTATCCGGCAGATCCGCCTCTGACCAGCCATATCACCCCGACGCCAAGCGCCAGTGCAACAATACCTGCTATTCGCAAATAATTTTCCGGAGCTTCTGACACGTCTTTAGCCATACGTCTGGTAAAGTGCGGGAAGCCGCCATAGAGAAGCCCCTCTAAAACGAGGAGCAATCCTATGGCTGTAATCAGGTCACTCACAGCGGCATCCGGTCCTTACTGTACGCTCTGACCGGCATTCGCAGGCTGCTGCGGCAGTTTACCGGCGGCATCCTTAAAGAAGCGGAAGAACTGAGAATCCGGCGACAGAACCATGGTTGTGCCTTCAGCCTGCAAGGACTGACGGTAAGCATTCATCGAACGATAGAATGCATAGAAGTCAGGATCCTGTTTTGCGGCTTCCGCGAAGATACGACCACGTTCACCTTCACCCTCACCGCGCAATACTTCAGAATCACGGTTGGCTTCGGAAACAATTTCCACAACCTGACGGTCAGCAACAGCCTTGATACGCTGCGCTGCTTCACGACCACGGGCACGCAGACGCTCAGCTTCTGCAAGACGCTCGGCCTTCATACGGTCGAAGGTCTGCTGGGAAACTTCAGCGGTCAGATCCGTACGGCGGATACGTACATCCTCAATGGTCAGACCAAGGGATTCCGCATCCGGACGCAGCTGGTCGCGTACTTCACGCATCATGCTGCCGCGTTCTTCCGACAGAGCCGATTCAAAGCCGCGCAGACCATAGACCTGACGCAGAGCCGCATCGAGACGGGTACGCAGACGCTGTTCAGCAAGCATTGTATTTGCCGAAACAGTCTCACGGAATTTACGGGCATTGGTAATGCGGTAAACGAGGAACGCATCCACATCATAGAATTTACCGCCGGAAACCTGAACGCGGATATCGTCCAGATCAAAACGCAGCATACGGTCATCAATGATCTGCACATTGTCTGCTTCCGCGAAAGCAAATGGCAGTTTGAAGTAGAGACCAGGCTCTGTTTTCACGTCAACGATCTGACCGAAACGTAAGACAATAGCCTGCTGGCGTTCATTCACAACGAAAACCGAGGAATAAACCAGAAATGCGACAACAGCGATCGCACCAACAATAAAAGGCAAACGATTCTGATTCATTACTGGTTGCCTCCTGCTTTACCCTGCTGACGCATCAGTTCAGTCAAAGGCAAATATGGCATGACATTATTGCCGCCTTCGATAATCACTTTATTGCTGTCTTTCAGCACCTGCTCCATGGTCTCAATGAAGAGACGGTCGCGGGTAACATCAGGAGATTCTTTGTAAATATTCAGGACAGAGTTAAAGCGCTGGCTTTCACCTTCCGCTTCCTGAACCATACGGGTTTTATAACCGGCAGCATCTTCACGAACCTGCGCAGCCTCACCGCGTGCCTGACCCAGCTTCTGGTTGGAATACTGGTTGGCTTCTTCTACAAAGCGGTCTTCATCCTGCTCAGCACGCTGCACTTCATCAAAGGCATCAGCCACTTCACGCGGCGGTGCAGCATCTTCGATGGAAAGAGCAGTTACCTGAATACCGGCGCCATAGCCGTTCAGCGTATCCTGAACAATATCACGCACCGACTGGGCAATTGCCGCACGGTTGTCACGGAATACATCCTGTGCCGGACGACGACCGACGATTTCACGGATCGCGCTTTCAGAAACCTGACGAACCATATTGTCAGGATCCTGTACCTTGAACAGGTAAGAACGCGGATCGGAAACACGGTAAAGTACGGAGAACTGAACATTAACAATGTTCTGGTCACCGGTCAGCATCAGACCCTGTGTGGCACCGCGAGTGCCCTGACCGCCAATATTGATCTGGCGTTCACCGGTCGAAACTTTTTCATAAGTTTCAATCGGCCAGAGATGGAAATGCAGACCCGGTTCGGAAATGGTTTCTTTCGGCACACCGAAGCGCATTTCAACCGCAAGCTCATCCGGCTGCACGGTATACATGGACTGGAACAGCCAGAAACCGGCGAGCGCAAGCGCACCGACAATATACAAAGCAGGGCCGCCGCCACCGCCGCCACCGCCCGGCATCACCTTTTTAAGGCGATCCTGACCTTTGCGCAAAATATCTTCGAGATCCGGAGGCGTTCCGCCCGAGCCGCCAGGCCCGCCGCGCGGTCCTTTAGGGCCTTGTCCCCATGGTCCGCCCTGATTAGAGCCGCCATTATTGGAACCGCCGTTGCCGGATCCGCCATTCTTATCGCCGCCGCCCCATGGGCCGCCGCCATTTTGATTACTCCAGGGCATCCTCACCTCTCGTGCCAGATGTCAGAGGCGGAACACCTCTATTCATCAATCAGTATGTTCCGTTTATAGGTACGCAAAAGCAGTCTTTCAACGCAGGACACGCAGATTCATCACGCTTTTGTAATTTTCTGGCAAAATAGTTGATCGACATGGTAAAAAACAGCTTTTTATGCAGCTGTCTTTTCGTTTAGCGCCGGTCGTAAACCACATAGCGGGTCGGGTAATTATCTTTCTCGCCCGCCGGTACGTCATCTTCGCTGGTGATCTGCCAGACTTGCGGATCAACAGGGCCGAAAAAAGCATCACCATCTATGCTGGCTTTAATATGCGTCACATGCAGGCGCGTGGCCTTGTCCATTGCCTGCGCATAAATCTGCGCACCGCCGATAATGCAAATCTCATCGGCACCGGATTCGCGTGCTGCTTTTTCACCGGCAAGCAGCGCTTCATCAATTGAGGGCACAACCAGCGCACCTTCCGCGCTGTAACCGGCATCACGGGTAATCACAATATTGGTGCGGTTCGGCAGCGGACGACCAAGGGATTCCCATGTTTTGCGCCCCATCACCACCGGCTTGCCCAGTGTGAGTTTTTTAAAGCGCTGCAAATCCGTGGAAAGACGCCATGGCATGCCATTGTCACGCCCGATCACACCATTCTCAGAAACGGCAACTACAAAAGAAATAATCATGGCCATCACACCGCAATCGGCGCTTTAATAGATGGTTCGGCTTCATAGCCAACCAGTTTGAAATCCTCAAAGCGGAAGGCAAACAGGTCTTTTATATCAGGATTGATTTCCATCACCGGCAGCGCTTTCGGCTCGCGGGTCAGCTGCAACTTCGCCTGATCGAAATGATTGTGATAGAGATGCGCATCACCAAGCGTATGCACAAAATCCCCCAGTTTCAGACCGGCAACCTGCGCAATCATCATGGTGAGCAGCGCATAGGATGCGATGTTAAACGGCACGCCGAGAAAAATATCGGCTGAACGCTGATAGAGCTGGCACGATAATTTGCCGTCGGCCACATAGAACTGGAACAGGCAATGGCATGGCGGCAGCGCCATTTCATCAACCAACGCCGGATTCCATGCAGATACAATCAAACGTCTTGAATTAGGATTCTTCTGCAAATCCCTCATAAGATTCGCAATCTGGTCGATATGCGTACCATCCGGTTTCGGCCATGAACGCCATTGCGCACCATAGACCGGACCGAGATCGCCATTCTCATCTGCCCACTCATCCCAGATGCTTACACCATTCTCTTTGAGATAGGAGATATTGGTGTCGCCACGCAAAAACCACAGCAATTCATGGATGATAGAGCGCAGATGCAGCTTTTTGGTTGTCAGAACAGGAAAGCCCTGTGCGAGATCAAAACGCATCTGATAACCGAAAACCGAACGTGTGCCGGTACCGGTACGATCACCGCGGTCAGTGCCATTGTCGAGAACGTGCTGAAGAAGATCAAGATATGTACGCATAGATGGTCTTTAGCCTTTTTCAGCGAAAATATCACGCGCAATCTGCGGCAATGCACAATGTGGGCACGCACAGTTATTTGATCGCAGCAGCCATAAAAAAAGCCCCGCTGAATGCGGGGCTTTTTAAACTTATCAGAGGCTTTCCAGCTTACCGAGTGCTTTTGCAGTCAGGTAATAGAAGGTCACACGCTGCTTGCTGTGGTCACCCTTCATGGTTTCAGCCACACTGGCGATAACCGCATTTGCTTTTTCAGCATCTTCAATGCCGAGCTTCTTGCCGATCCAGCTGGTGCGCACACGCGCCAGTTCTTCAGGGTCGGATGCAGCAACCAGCGATGCATCGCGGCTGCGCAGAGCAATGCCAAGATGTTTTACAATTTTAGCAACAACAGCCTCATCGGCAGCAGCATCGTAACGGCGTACGTCGGCTAGATAATCAGTCATGAAACCAGTCTCCTTCAATCTGACCGCTTTTACGGCCGTTAAACCAGAAAAAGTAAATAAGACAATTGCTCAATATCATAGCTGAATCGACATTCAGCCTATTTACCTCTGTATTATGGAAAGATTGACCAGCAGACAAAACCTGTCAATGCCGTAAAACCTCTATTCTTTCAGAAAACACACCAAACTGTTATTTCAGTCTTTTTCAATAAATGATTGCCCGACAAAATCGCCGGAGTTTTATATTTTTCACAGCTGAAAGATAAGGAAAGCCCTTTCCCCTCTTTTCAAGCGCACGGAAGCCACCTATATAAACCTTGTCGGCTTGACCGGCTATGGTGATAAATGGACTGCGTAATAAACCTATTGGACCCGGGGGCGGTACCCGGCGCCTCCACCAGAATACAGCTTAAACTGAAACGGCTGTCTTGTGGCGGGGGCGAAACAGGATCGACAAGGGCGTAAAGGTTGATCTTTCACTCGGCATTGTACCACCGTTATCGGGCTAATTGAGTAGTTGCAAATGACAACAAAGCTCAGGGTTATGCTCTCGCTGCCTAATGGCGGTGCGGGAAACCCAACCTAAGTCCTTAGGGTTAGCCCCTTAAGGCGGGGTTCGGAGGCACCTGGCAACAGAAGCCTCCACTTCTCCCCTTTACAAGATGATATGAAAAAGGCACCGGAATTTCCGATGCCCTATTTTAGTCACTCAGTGAATTTCCGTCACATGCGATGACGGCTTTTTAAGCCCGTGCCGCATGATGGTCAGATAGGTCAGTACCCAGCCGGAAAAACCGCAAAGCGCAATGGCGACCAGCATCGGCAAAACATTCCCTGTCATAATGAACGAGCTGAGCCCCATAGCAGCCGCTGCGACCAGCAATTGCAATGTACCGAGCAAAGCTGCTGCCGTTCCGGCAATCTCGCCATGATCATCCAGCGCCAGCACACTGGTGCCCGGCAATACCAGCCCGAGAAAACCATTACCGATAAACAGGAAGGTCATAATCATCCACAGGCTCTGTGTGAGAAATATGGCTGCAAGAACCATGATAACCATCGTCACCAGATAGCCTGTTACCGCATAGGAAACGACCTTACCCAGCCCGTAACGGCTCGCCAGCATACCATTGAGCTGCGACACACCGAAAAACGAGATCGCATTGAGTGAGAACACCAGCGAATATTCGCGCGGGGTCAGACCGTATTTCTCAATGAAGATGAAGGATGAATTAGCGATATAGACAAAGAATGCGGCCATGCAGAAGCCGCCGATACAGGTCAGGCCGATAAATTTGCTGTCGCGGATCAGAAAAGCATAGCCGCGCAATGCACGTCCTACCCCGCCGGAAATACGCTGTTCAACGGGACGCGTCTCTTCCTGTGCGAAAAAGACCAGCGCAAGACCGAGAATGGCCGCCAGCAGAACACCCCAGAACACGCCGCGCCAGCCAAAATCTTCAATGATGAAACTGCCGGTCAAGGGTGCCAGAATTGGTGAAATCGAAAAAACCAGCATCAGCATCGACATCAGCCGTGCCGCATCCACACCGGTATAGAGATCGCGGACAATCGCGCGCGGCACAACCATACCCGCACTCGCCCCCACACCCTGAATAAAGCGGAAGAAAATCAACATCTCGATATTGGTCGCCATTGCCGAACCGACACTGCCCGCAGCAAAGAGCGCAAGCCCCAGATAAAGCGGCAGTTTACGACCGTAAATATCCGAAAACGGCCCGCAAAACATTTGCATCAAAGCCGTCGCCAGAAAGAACACCATCAGGCTCATCTGCACGGCGGCATCATTGGCGTGTAAATCTTTTGCAATTGTCGGCAGTGCCGGCAAATACATATCAATAGCGAACGGCCCGATAGCCGAAATAAAACCGAGCACAAGAGCTGTGCGGTACAAACGAGCGGACATGCGTTTAACTTTCAGAAGCGCAATAAAAATGAAGACAGATTATTTCTCCGCCTCTGCGCAGAGATCATTATCCACGAGATAAATCAGCCGCTTGTCATCGCATTCGGATTTGTCACATCATCCGGACTGACGGGAGCGCAAAAATAGAAGTGAAGCGGAAAATGGTCAACCGTCAATTTCAGGCGATTTATCCTGTAACACACGGATCTGAACGGCAATTATTTGAGAAAGTTCTTTCACCTTTCATTACAGCGGTATATTGATAAATGAGACAGGGTTGCAGCATTTTTCTCGCACAAGTGATAAAAGCTGCTGTATCAATCCTCAGATTATATTGTCTCGGCCAGAATGACCGGCGCATTTCATTTCAACGGAAATGCCCTGATCCTTGATTATCAATTGATCATACGGCAATGCTGACTTAGACAACATATATGACAACACTCCTCGAATCCGCGGGATAAGGATTTAATGGTTCAGGATCTTATCCGTTACGATATTCTTGCTCAGGATGCGCTGCGCGGCGTTATCCGCAAAGTGCTCATGGAAGTGAATAAGGCTGGTCTGCCCGGCAATCACCACTTCTTCATCACCTTTCTGACAGAGGCACCGGGCGTTCGCATTTCATCTCGTTTGAAGGAAAAATATCCTGAACAGATGACAATTGTTATGCAGCACCAGTATTGGGATCTGGTGGTTACCGAGCAGTTTTTTGAAGTCGGTCTTTCCTTTGGTGAAATCGCCGAAAAGCTGGTCATTCCGTTCTCCGCAATCCGCGGCTTCTACGATCCGTCAGTGAATTTCGAACTGGAATTTGATGTGTCTGTTGCGCTGCCGACCGGTGACAATGACACGGATGATCTGGAAATCGTATCGGAACTGCGCCTGCAGGATGATGCGGAAGAAGATGAAACAGAAGCACCGGCCAAGCCTGCTAAAAAGCCAACCAAAAAGGCTGACCGCAGCAAGACAACGGCCAAGGAAGACAGCAGCGAAACTACAGATAAGGAAGAGGCTCCGAAGCCTTCTGCCGATGTTGTATCGCTGGATGCTTTCCGCAAAAAATAAACAGATGCAATATTCCGGCCGGCAGCGGCCGGAATATATTCATGAGAATATTCTATTTTGAGAGGGCATAGTCATGAGTGACATTATCAATCTCAAACAATTCAAAAAACGCAAAGCCCGTGCGACGAAAGAAGTTGAAGCGGATGCCAATCGCATCCTGTTTGGTCGTACCAAAGCGGAAAAATCTTTCGATAAAAATCAGAATGATAAGCAAGTCCGGTTCCTTGACCAGAACAGGCTGGAACCACGCAGCTCCGCCTCATCTGTTGACGAAAAAGAATGAGCGATAAAACTGCCCGTCAGCCATTGAGCACAGCAGCACGCAGCAAAGCACGGTTGCGCAAACACTCAATCACATTGCACGGCCATGCCACCAGCTTTTCGCTGGAAGATGCATTTTATGACATCATCGTACAGATCGCAGCGCAGAACGGCCAGTCGCTGGCTTCACTCATTGCCATGATTGATGATGAACGCGACCGCAACAGCAACCTGTCTTCCAGCCTGCGCCTCTATGCACTGGACTGGGTATTGAGCATCAAAGCACCTTAATTGCCGCAAGATGCTCTAAAACCTAAACCGGCGGTAATTTTACTGTAACTGTGTTTCAGGCAGAGTTTGCAGAAACTCATCAAGGCTTGGTTTGAAATCAGGCGCAATATTTGGCTGCTGCGGTGTTTCCTGCGGAAGTGTTGTTCCTGCACCCGCAGCTTCTTCCGCACGTCTGCGCAAAGCTTCTTCAGCTTCAATACGCTCGCGTTTGCGGGCTTCTGCTTTCGCAGTATAATAATCAGCCTCGCGCTTCAGACGCTGCTTTTCAATAATCAAAGCCTGTGCCGCTTCTACCCGCTGTTGTTCCCGCAACAAGCCGCGCTGGGTCAAGAACTGCACCATCGGCTGATAATCGAACTGCAATTGTGGCTGCTGCCATCCACCGGAAACCGTGAACTGCAATTGCGGGGTCACATCATTCCGCTCATGCTGCGGCAATACCAGATCCAGCCGCCCGCTGCCGCCCCAGAGAAAGCGGTTCAGGTCAAATTGCAAATCCGCCTGCACTATGGCTCTTTCATTCTCTGCCTTAACAGTCGGCGCACGGATAATCCCTCCGGCAAGCGACAACAGAGCCTGAATCCGGGCAGTGCTTATTTGTCCGTCCTGCGTCAGGCTTTTCGACAATGTGCTGCGCTCGGCTTCGGCCTGTTTCGGCTCAACCTGAGAGAGAGCCGTATCCGACAATTCATCGGAGCGTCGTAACAAATCCGGTAAAGCTGTGAGGTTAAATCCTGCAATAACAGGCTGCTCAACAGTCACCGCCCCCTCACCGGCCAGAGAATGCACCAGATCAGCCATCGACTTGCCGCTGCCCGTAAAGCCCAGCTTGATATCGCTTGCACCACTCACTGGCGGCTGCATATTTTCCGGCTGATAGAGCACCTGCATATCCCCGCCGGAAAGACGCAGATCCCCGTTGGTGAGCAAGGTTCCATTGGCATTATTCAACTCCAGTTTGCCGGATAGTTTGCCCTTGGCCCACTCACCGCCAATTTCACTAAGCTGTAATTGCTGGTCGTTTTTGATAATACGCGCAGAGAAATCACTGAATGTCGCTGCATCCGTCAGCGCAGCCTGTGCGGCACTCACTTTCAGATCCATACCCAAAGGAAGATTAGTTCTGTTACCAAAGCCGGTTTCAGACCAGCTCCGGCCGTCACCGCCGGTGATATCTGCAACCGACAGACCGCTCATCGCCGCAAATAATGCAGCCAGATCAAAACGCTCCAGCTTTATCTCGCCGCGCAATTGTGCAACCGACTGATCGCTGAGCGATCCGTCCAGTCTGGCGTTTACAGTCTCATTATCCAGCTTACCCTGCAAATTCGGCAACCGGACGATATTTTTCCCGAACTGAAAATCGCTGACGATATCTACCGGCAGACCTGAGCCAAAACCACGACCAAATGGCAGGGCATAACCGGCGGTGGCCAGAAACGGTTCCAGATCATCGCTTTTCAGCACGGCTTTACCGCTGGCCGTCAGCTCATCACCGGTCAGCGTAATCACACCATCAAGACGGGCATTGCCATCATCGCCACTGATTTCAAGAGCGGTTTTCATACCGGCAACCGGCGCGCCCTGCGCCTGCAGATTAATCTCCGCCTCTCCCATCAGTCCCAGCGGCACAACAGGCAGACCGAGCAGTGCCAAGGCGGCTTCACCTGAAGCGGCTTTGGCATTGGCCGTCAGCGATAATTGCATCGGCTCGGAACCGGCCAGTGTCCCTTTTGAGGATCCGGCAACAGACAGGATCAGCGCGCCGCTCTGACCATTCAGGCTGAAAGAAAACTCGGCAATATCGGATTTTGCACTATCGGCCGGACTGCTTCCCGCCTTGACACGACTGCCCCGCGCTTTGGTATCTTTTGCTTCCGTTTTCTCGGTTCCGGCATCGTCAGTTTTCTGCGCATGCGCTCCGTCCCCGAACAGATTAACAGCATTCACAAGCAGATCGAGCTTGGTGCCGGAGAACAAATCCGGATAAGCATTGGCTCTGGCGGAAAGCGCAGAAATAAGCGGCTCACGCGGGAAAACTGCATCGAGCTGGTGCAAGACAGGGCTGAGATCATCGGCCAGAATTGTCGCATCAAGTGACGCATTGACCGAATTATCAAACGGCCGCAATGATCCGGTTGCAGAAACGGTTGCGCCTTCCAGACCGCTAACCAGCAGCCTGTCAAAATCCAGCTTGCCATTGCTCAGACGAAATGCAGTATCCAGCTGCTCCGCTTCCAGCCCTGAAAATTTAACGGGGCCTGCCTTGAGATTGACCGTCAGATTTTCACCGGCAAGTGCCGAAAGATCACCTTCCCGCAGGAACATCCCGCTCAGCAACTGCATTGTACCTGCATCCAGAGCTTTACCCTGAATATTCAGTACCGAAGATGCCGCGCGGCTTTCCCCGCCGCTGCGTTCAAAACTACCCTGAAGAACGGTCTCGCCCAGTACAATTTCCAGATCATCGACACGCTGGGCATCTTTACTCAGATTAATCTTGCCGGAAAATCCGGCAGCAGGAACCTGCCCCGCCAGCGCTTTGCCGCTATCGCCGGATAACCATGAAGCAAAGCCGGCAGGCTGGCGCGAAGCCAGCAGGAAACTGCCGTCAAAACCGAAATTTGCCCCGAGCTGCAATTTGCCCTTGGCCTCAATCTGGGTACGTCCCGGAAGATCAGCCTGTAACTGACTGATATTCCATGAATCCTTGTCCGGTTCAGCACGGATAATCACAGAGCGGATAGTTGTGCCGCTTGCCACAATAGCTGGCAGCCGCAGATCAATATTGCCCGGAATATCCGGCACCGGAACACGCTCCAGCAATGTCTGCAAGAAATCAATTTTCTGCCTAAAAGACATAACCGGCTGCGTCGGTGCAACAGTCTCATCTTTGAGGCTGACATCCGGCTTCATCCCGTCAAGATAGACCTGCTGGCCATCCGCACTAATCATGAAATGCGGGTTCTCTGCCAGATCAAGCTGTGCCTTACCGTTAATCACATAAGGAGCATCGGCATCGCCCTGCTCCATCCGGAATTCTTCAATATTGAAGCCGCTGTTCTGTGCTTCGAATTTTCCGGTCAGCCGCAGCTTGTCAAAGGTAACAGCTGAGGTAATACCCTGCTTTTTCCGCTCTTCATCGCTCAAAGTAAGAAAGGAAAACTGCCCTTTATAAACAGGCTTGCCGTCAGCAACCGTTACATCACCTTCTGTATCCAGCGTCAGCGGCAGATCAGAAGGACGCAGGCCGATGCGCAAACGCAGCGGATTATCCGGTTTTTTCTCGGCCGTATTGATATCAACATTGAAAACCTGCCCGTCGGCCTGCAATGTGCCGTTGATACGCCACGGCCCCATCAAACTGTCCGCAGACAGGGTAGCATTGATGGACTGCAATTCCTGGCGACGCCCGCGCACTTCATCCTGCAGTGTAATTTGCCCGTCGCGTAAAGTCAGCTTTTCCAGCTTTATTCTGGAACCGGCCAGATCACTATTTTCCGGTAAAACCCAGTTGAGATGTCCCTGCTTGTCCAGCCCTGCAAAAAGATGCGGTTTTTCCATCCGCATATCAAAGATCAGAATTTCACCGCGCAAGAAGGGCATTAATTCCGCATCCATGGAAAACTGATCCATGGTCAGGGCACTTTGACCGTTTTTCCCTTCAACGCGCACATCAGAAAAAGTAACGGACGGAAACGGAAAAAGCCGTGCTTTGGCTGTCCCGTTCACATGCACCGGCCTGCCTAAAATCCGGCTGGCCTCCAGTTCAAAACGGTCGCGATAGCCTGTCCAGTCGATAAAAGGCGGTACGACCAGCGCCAAAGTCAGCACCAGTACCAGCAAACCACCGATAGCAACGAACAAACGCCCCAAAGTCTCACTCCGGCTGAGTACAGCCATCTGCTAACAAAACTGCTTTGCAGTCATTGTCATTTATGAATCACATTTCAGCGCGCACCATAGCGGCTCGCAGCCTGCGACAACAAGGTAATTTCACCATGACAAAGGCTGTATGCACCTGAATAGAGCCGTAAACTCGTGCCCAAAGATAAGGACACGGCTTGATCCTCTGGTATCTAACCGCTACAGCTGTCACATGACAGCCAATATCATTTTGTTTTCATATCTTCGGCCGCTTACGCTTCACACCCGAATTGACTTTATATCTGTGACATTATCATGAATTATTCAACGTCCGAGACCAATTCCCAACTTATGGAAACCATTCCTGATTTCTATGAGACTGCCGTTTTCAAGCGGGATATTTTCTCGGAAACCCGTGCAGGCTATTTTGTCGGCGAGCCGGAAACCCGTATCATCCGCCGCGTTGTCAGCGCAGCTCCGTGGTGGTCAAGCCCGCTGGCATGGTGGCTGGCCCGCCGTGAAATCCGTGGCCTCAAAAAAGTGCGCGGCATCAAAGGCACACCGCAGCTTCTGGCAACAGACAAACACGGCTTGTTCCGCACATGGACGGACGGCACGCCGTTGCATCTGGCACGCCCGTCCCATCGTGAATGGTATTTGTCTGCCCATCGTATTCTGCGTGACATGCGCCGCATGGGCGTTACCCATAATGATCTGCAAAAGCCGCAAAACTGGCTGATGACGCCGGAAGGCGAAGCCGCTGTGATCGACTTCCAGCTGGCTTCCGTGCATCGCCGTCGTGGCGCCTATTACCGTCTGATGGCCTATGAGGATTTCCGCCACCTCATCAAACAGAAGCGCAATTTTGCGCCTGATCTGATGACGCCAACGGAAAAACGCATTCTGGCACGCCGGTCACTACCGTCACGTATCTGGCTGGCAACGGGCAAAAAAGTCTATAATTTCGTTACCCGTGGCATTTTCAACTGGTCTGACGGTGAAGGTACCGGTGACCGTATTGATAATGAAGGGCCGGCAATTATTGCGGCGCTGAAATCCGATCCGCGTGTGAAGGATGTATCTCTGAGCCTCTATTCCCTGCCTGCAAAAGGTGTGGGGATTTATGCTTTTGTTGAAACACTCAATGCGGACGAAAAGTCACTGCGTGCACGCCTTAAAGGTTATAAAGTCGAGCTGATCCAGCCGGTTGCCCATTTACCGCGCCGTGAGGACGGCACTGTGCGCGAAGATATTCTGCGCCTTGTTGCTATGAACCAAATGACAGAACTGGACGATCTTCTGCTGCGCGAGCCGGATATGCGCCCGCTGGTGGAAGCGCTCGCCGCGCATCGTCTTAACTTCACGGATCGCCGTATCACGCAGATGGAATAGGATTTTCCAGCCTGTAAATTTTAAAAAACGCAACGAATGAAGTGCCTGTAAGCTCTGCAGGTACTTTATTTGTTCTGGTCTATGGCGTTTCGCTTAAGAATCATTACATTCGGAACTATGTCAGACTTTCCAGACGATATTCCCTTCTTCGGGGAGCCGGATGTACCGGCTACACCTAAACCGCAATCTGGTCCAAAAGCCGGGATTGCCGCGCGGGCTATGCAGGCGCGCAACCAGCAACGCGGTGAACCAGATTATCTGCAAGGGCTAAACCCTGAGCAGCGGCAGGCGGTCGAAACGACTGAAGGGCCGGTTCTGGTTCTGGCCGGTGCGGGCACCGGCAAAACCCGTGTTCTGACCACGCGTATTGCGCATATTATTCAGCAGGGTTTGGCATTCCCAAGCCAGATCCTTGCAGTGACTTTTACCAATAAAGCCGCACGCGAGATGAAAGAACGTATCGGCCACCTTCTTGGCGGTGCGGTTGAAGGTATGCCATGGCTCGGTACTTTCCACTCTATCGGGGTGAAGATGCTGCGCCGTCACGCGGAACTGGCCGGACTGCGCTCTGACTTTACCATTCTTGATACGGACGATGTGATCCGCCTGCTCAAGCAGCTTATTCAGGCTGAAGGGCTGGATGACAAACGCTGGACGCCGCGCTCCTTCTCGATGATGATCGATGGCTGGAAGAATAAAGGCTATGGCCCGTCTGAAATTTCGGAGGGTGATGCCCGTGCTTTTGCCAATGGCAAAGGACGTGAACTTTATTATGCCTATCAGGAACGGCTGAAAACGCTGAATGCCTGTGATTTCGGTGATCTTCTGCTGCATCCGATCCGGATTTTCCGCAAACATCCGGACATTCTGCGCGAATATCATGCACGTTTCCGCTATATTCTGGTGGATGAGTATCAGGATACCAATACCGCACAATATATGTGGCTGCGACTGCTGGCGCAAAGACCTAGCTCTAACGCAAACACCCAATCAGCATCAACACAACCACATAGCACTCCCAACGCGACCGACTGGTCGTCCGAGCCTATGCGAGGCCCTCACGGAGCCGGTGAGCATAGCGAACTCGGCGTGAGTGCAAAAAAATCAACACAACAGATTAACATCTGTTGTGTTGGCGATGACGATCAATCGATCTATGGCTGGCGCGGGGCGGAAGTCGACAATATTCTGCGCTTTGACAAAGATTTTCCTGGCGCAACAATTATTCGTCTCGAGCGCAATTACCGTTCCACGCCGCATATTCTGGGCGCGGCCTCCTATCTGATCGCCCATAATGAAGGGCGCTTTGGCAAAACACTGCTGCCGCAGGCAGCCAGTGAAGATGATCAGAAAGTGCATGTGCATGCGGCTTGGGACTCAGAGGAAGAAGCCCGTGCGGTCGGTGAAGAGATAGAACAGGCGCAGCGTCGCGGTCATCTGCTTAATGATATGGCTATTCTGGTGCGTGCCTCGTTCCAGATGCGTGAGTTTGAAGACCGTTTCGTAACTCTCGGCCTGAATTACCGCGTTATCGGCGGCCCGCGCTTCTATGAGCGTCAGGAAATCCGCGATGCGATGGCCTATTTCCGCGTTGTTGCCCAGCCTGCCGATGATCTGGCCTTTGAGCGCATCGTCAACACGCCGAAACGCGGTCTTGGTGAAGCCAGCCTGCGCTTAGTGCATGATTATGCACGCGCAAAAAATATGCCGATGCTGCAGGCGGCAGAAGATCTGATTGCCACGGAAGAACTGAAACCAAAAGCCCGCTCGGCACTGCGTGAAGTGGTCGAGAACTTCCGGCGCTGGCAGGGATTGCTGGATAACAAGTCTCATACAGAACTGGCAGAGATCATTCTCGATGAATCCGGCTATACGGCGATGTGGCAGAATGACCGTTCTGCCGAAGCACCGGGACGTCTGGAAAACCTCAAAGAACTCATCCGCTCCATGGAAGAATATGAAAGCCTGCGCGGCTTTCTCGAACATGTGGCGCTGGTGATGGATACGGAACAGAATGAAGGCATGGATGCTGTCAGCATCATGACCCTTCATTCGGCCAAAGGTCTGGAATTTAAAACTGTGTTCTTACCGGGCTGGGAAGAAGGTCTGTTCCCGCATCAGCGTGCGCTGGATGAAGGCGGTCGCTCAGGTTTGGAAGAAGAGCGCCGCCTCGCCTATGTCGGCCTGACCCGCGCCAAGAAAAATCTGCATATCTGGTTTGTGTCCAACCGCCGTATTCACGGCATGTGGCAGACCACGATCCCGTCCCGTTTTCTTGAAGAATTGCCGGAAGAGCATGTGGATATTGCGGAATCCGACAGTTCCTATGGCGGCGGTTATGGCCAGTCACGCTTTGATGCCGTGGGACGCGGTGATCCGTTTGCCAATTCTTATTCCACACCGGGCTGGCAGCGGGCGCAGCAAAACCGCACCGATGCGACGCGCAACAATTGGGGCTCCCGCTCCGGTGCCAATGTTGAGCGCATCGGCTATGGCGAAACGGATTCCGGCTTCGGTGCCGGTCGCGGTTCAGTCAAAGGCAAAGTGATTGACGGCGAGTTGGTGGCAAAATCTGTTTCCTCAACGCCGTCAGACTTTAAGGTCGGCGATCGTGTTTTCCATATGAAATTCGGCAACGGCAATGTCGCCTCAATTGACGGCAACAAGCTGACCATCGACTTTGACCATGCCGGACAAAAACGCGTCATCGACAGCTTTGTGAAACGGGTATAAAAATCTGCTGACGCTTGAGTTTAGAAATAAAATTCTAACATTAATTTGTATGAGAGTATATCTTCATCAAGGCACTACGCAACGCAGCATAACATTGCTTAACCGAGCCATGAATCTCCGTTAAATTTCGAACCAACGAGCGAAGGAGCAAATTTGCCCCTTCGCTTCACTTGTTTTGAAAGAAAAATTCATGTCCGTCGCTCATGTGAAAAAATCTTCTGCGCAGGCCAAGCCACTCTATCTGAATTTCGGTTTTCAGGTATTGACGGCGATGGTTATCGGCCTGCTGCTCGGTCTCGTTGCCCGTAATATGGGGCCTGATATCAACGGCAATGCCAACTGGCTGTCTGTCACCCTGCAGACAATCGGCTCGATCTTTGTGCAGATGCTGCGTGCGCTTGTGCCGCCACTGGTTTTCACCGCGATTGTGGCCTCTATCGCCAATCTGGCTGCGCTTAACAATGCCGCCAAACTGGTCTGGCAGACCCTGCTGTGGTTCGCCATCACATCCTTTATCGCTGTGCTGATCGGTATTGCGCTGGGTCTGATTATTCAGCCGGGCATCGGTTCCGGTGTTGCCGCAGAAGCTGCCAAAGCGCCTGCCTCTTCCGGCTCATGGCTCGACTTCCTTAAAGGTCTGGTGCCTGCCAATATGCTCGGCCTTGAAGCCAGCACCAAACTTGGCAAAGATGCTGCCACCACTTCGCTCAATTTCAACGTGCTGCAGATCCTTGTTATCGCCATTACTTTCGGTGTTGCGGCACTGAAAGCCGGTGATGCTGCCAAGCCTTTCCTCGCCTTCAACCAGTCTTTGCTCGTTGTGGTGCGTAAAATCCTGTGGTGGGTTATCCGCCTCACCCCGCTCGGCACCATCGGCCTGCTTGGCCGCGCTGTTGCTCAATATGGCTGGGAAACTCTGGTTCAGCTCAGCTGGTATGCCGCAGCCGTCTATATCGGTCTGGCAATCGTGCTGTTCGTGGTCTATCCGGCAATCCTGATCTTCCACGGCCTGAAACCATCGCGTTTCTTTGCGGGTGCATGGCCTGCAATCCAGCTGGCTTTCGTATCCCGCTCTTCCGTTGGCACACTGCCGGTAACTGAAGCCGTGACCGAGCGTAATCTGGGTGTGCCGCGTGAATATGCAGCTTTTGCTGTGCCTCTTGGCGCCACCACTAAAATGGACGGTTGTGCTGCAATCTATCCGGCCATTTCGGCGATCTTTATTGCGCAATATTTCGGCCTGCCGCTCGGCCTTCAGGAATATGTGCTGATCGCATTTGTCTCGGTACTGGGTTCGGCTGCAACTGCCGGTCTCACCGGTGCGGTAGTGATGCTCACCCTCACACTCTCCACCCTCGGCCTGCCGCTGGAAGGTGTCGGCCTGTTGTTGGCGATTGACCCTATCCTCGATATGGGACGTACCGCTGTTAACGTTGCCGGTCAGGCACTGGTACCGGCCGTTGTTGCCAAGCGCGAAGGTATTCTTGATGAAGCTGTCTATAACAGCGAAAAGAATATCGACGATATTGATCCTTCACATCTGACAGCGCAAGGCGTTGCTGCTTAAAACAAAAAAGCCGGAGGAAACTCCGGCTTTTTTATTATCCGCCTGTCACCACATCATAGATCAGTTTCAGGTTCAGCACGATCACGATCAGCGCCACAATCCATGCCGCCCCTGTCAGCCATAAAGGCGCGCGCAGAGCACCCATCTTTTGGCGGTCTGATGTAAACAAGATCAGCGGTACAATGGCGAATGGCAGCTGCAAACTCAGCACCACCTGACTGAGGATCAGCAGATTGGCAGTTCCCTTATTGCCATAGAGCATCGTCACAATAATCGCCGGTATAATAGCAATACCACGCGTAATCAGCCGTCGCAGCCATGGCCTAATGCGGAAATTGATAAAACCTTCCATCACGATCTGCCCCGCCAGCGTTGCCGTTACTGTCGAGTTCAATCCCGCACAGAGCAGCGCGACACCAAACAGGATTGGTGCCAGCGTGCTGCCGAGCAGAGGCGCGATCAAGGCTTCCGCCTGCTCAATCTCCACCACATCAGTACGTCCAACCTTATGAAAAGTCGCTGCGGCCAGAATAAGAATAGACGCATTGACGGCCAGAGCCAGCATCAGCGCAATGGTGGAATCCCATGTGGAATAAGTAATAGCCTCGCGTTTTTCCTCTAAATTACCGCCATATTTACGCGTTTGAACAATGCCTGAATGCAAATAGAGATTATGCGGCATCACCGTTGCGCCAATAATCCCCAGCGACAGATACAGCATTTCCGGATTGGTCACGATTTCAGTGGTCGGTGCAAAGCCACGGATTACAGCGCCCCAATCGGGATCAGCCAGCGCAATCTGCACCAGAAAACACAAAGCAATAATGCAAAGCAAAACCAGCACATAGGCTTCAATCCAGCGGAACCCCTTGCTCTGCATATATAGCACGACAAAAACATCAAGCGCGGTCAGCAACACACCGAGTTCCAGCGGCATACCAAACAACAGATTAAGCGCAATCGCCGTGCCGATCACTTCGGCAAGGTCGGTGGCACAAATAGCAATCTCCGCGCCGATCCATAAGAACCATGCCATCGCCGGAGAATAAGCATCGCGGCAGGCCTGCGCCAGATCGCGCGCCGTCGCCACAGCCAGACGCGTGCAAAGCGATTGCAGCAGAATAGCCATGATGTTGGAAACCAGCGCCACAACCAGCAGCGTATAGCCAAAGCGCGAGCCACCGGCGATAGACGTCGCCCAATTACCTGGGTCCATATAGCCGACTGCCACCAGATAGCCCGGCCCTGCAAAGGCGGTAAATTTTCTCCACCGCGTGCCATGACGCGGAATTGCAATGGAACCATTGACCTCAGCCAGCGATTTCGCTGCCGGTTCCTGACGCCATGCGCCGGAATTGTCAGCACTTTCTGCCAGTGGAAATTCATTTTTCTTCATGAAAAATCTTCGTGCACAAATGATAATGAAACTCATTTGCAACTAAATGCCTGATTTTTCCTGTCGTCAAGAAAAAACAATTCCCCGTATCGTGACAGGGAAATACAGGCATAAAAATGCAGGTTAGAGCGCCGTGCGCCCTCTTGAGTGCACAAAGGTCGCTCTAACACTTAAAAATTACGCTTCAGAACCGGCATTTAAAAAAGCGCTTATTGCGGTTTACCTTTTTCCCACATCACATCACCGCGATAAAGCGGCACGGTTGAGAGCGATGTTTTGGCAGAACCATCCTGCACCTGTGAAGCATGAGCCAGATAAATCAGCGTATTATTGGTCTGATCGTAAATACGGGTAATGACCAGCTTCTTCCAGATCAGGCTGGTGCGCTCGGAAAATACCCGCTCACCGCCTTTGCCCAGCTTGATATCTCCGATGGTAATCGGCCCTGTCTGCTCACAGGAAATCGACGCATTGGACGGATCTTCAAACCAGTTTCCCTTTTGCAGCCGGTCGATCATACCACGCGAGAAAGATGCCAGATGGCAGGTCACACCCTGCACTTTCGGATCGCTGACCGCATCAATCACAATATCATTGCCGAGCCAGTCCACACCAACTTTGCCGATTTCCTCCGCCTGCACCACGCTTATGCTTGTCAAAGGAGACAAGGCCAGCATTGCACCCAGAGCTGTAACGGTCAGAAATTGCTTCATAAACATCTCCTGCATTCAGATTTGAATCAAATATGGAATGGCTTACGCATCCTCTGCCAAAGGCAGCCACTTATCGAGAAAAGCATTAATCTCCATGGTCTGAATATCCGGCAACGCTTTGTAGATCAGCTCCACCGGCCAGTCCCACCATGCACTCTGCAACAGGCGCTCAACCGTCTTTTCATCAAAACGCGGTCGCAGAATTTTTGCAGGCACACCGGCAACAATCATATAGGGTGGCACATCTTTAGAAACCACCGCATTTGCGCCGATCACAGCACCAGTACCAATGCTCACACCGGGCAAAATCACCGCGCCATAACCAATCCAGACATCATTACCGATCGTCACCCGTCTTGAGGAACGGTGTGCACGATAATCCATATCCACGCCGATATTGCGAAAATATTCATTCGGCCGGTAGGTCATTTTATGCATAGTCAGGCGCTGCATCGGATGTTCCAGCGCATTGATCCGCACATTGGAAGCAATGGAGCAGAAATGGCCTATTTCGGCATAAATCCCCTCACCGTTGCGCTCCAGATAGGTGAAATTACCGATCTGCACATCACGCAGGATCACCCGCTCAGCGATTTCGGTATATTGTCCGAGTTTAACGGATTTCAGCTGCGCGCTCGGATGAATTTTCGGCTGCACATCACGCGAAAACTGCAAAACATCCTCACTCATCACGTTTTATTCCTGCATAAGTTCAATTTCAAAAATTTCTGAAATTTCATAAAAGATGGGAAAATCACACAGACAGCCTTTGCCAAACTGCCACAAGCCAGCTATAACATTATTATGACGACAGCTGATAGACAGTCCAACGGACACGAGAGCAGAAAATTGCTTTGGATTAGCGGCGTGGTATTAATCACCGCTCTGGCCGCTGGTGCTTTGTTTGCAGGCTGGATGAATTACAGCGACACCATATTCATGACCATGCTCATGGATGGTATTTCATGGTGCTTCTGAGGATCTGATTTATGCGTAAATATCTTCCCGTTCTGGTGCTGTTTGTTGCTGCCTTCACAATCGGCATTGTCGGCTTTCAGGCCTATCGTGACAAACAAATGGCCTCCGGCGAAGAGAGCCCTTATGGCGGCGCATTCAAGCTTGTCTCTATGAATGGCAGTGAAATCACTGATCAGTCTCTGCGCGGCAATCCTTCAGTCGTGTTTTTCGGCTATACCCATTGTCCGGTTGTCTGCCCGACCACCCTCTTCGATCTCGACAGCTGGCTGAAAGAGCTCGGCCCTGAAGGCGCGGCTATTCGCGGCTATATGGTCACTGTTGATCCTGAGCGTGACACACCGGAATATATTCAGAAATACATTACCAATGTCTCCGACCGTATCACCGGCATTACCGGCGACCCGAAGGACATTGCTGCAATGCTGAAGTCCTACAATATCTATGCCAAGAAAGTTGATGAAGACGGCGAGAATTACACGATGGATCACACTGCATCTATCCTGCTTCTCGACAAGAACGGCCGTCTGCGCTCAACCATCGCCTATGGCGAACCGTCAGAAACAGCAATTTCCAAGCTGAAACGTCTGGCAGCAGGCTGATTAAAGTTACTAAGCACTCCCAATCAAACCCGCTTCATGGTAAGCGGGTTTTTTTATAACTCCAATTCAGAGACCCCACATGGCACAGTACCGCTTATATCTCACACGGGACAAAGATCAGGCTGAGCAGATTTTCGATCTGCTGGAACCGGTATTTGAAGAAGACGGTCTGCCGCTGGCCAATACTGAAATTGATGAAGACAAGCAGATTTATGAAATCTCGCTTTATACCGAAGATAAAGCCGGTGCCGATGAAGCCCTGCCGCGCATGGCCGCCTGTCTGGGTCTGAAACCGGAAGAAATCGGCGTGGAAGAACTGCCGGATATTGACTGGGTTCTGCATTCCCTTGAAGGCCTGAAGCCTGTTCGAGCCGGTCGTTTTTTCGTTCACGGCTCCCATGACCGCGACAAGCTGCAGGACGGCGATATCGGCATTGAGATTGACGCGGGTCTTGCTTTTGGTACAGGCCATCACGGCACTACCGCCAGCTGCCTTGAAATGATCGAAGAAATTGTTGCACTTGAAGAGCCGAAAAATGTGCTGGATCTCGGCACCGGCAGTGCGGTTCTGGCCATTGCCGTTGCCAAACTGCGCGATATTCCGGTTCTGGCTACCGATATTGATCCTGTTGCGGTCGATGTGGCGCAGGAAAATGTGGAGAAGAACGGCGCGGATAAATGGGTTTCTACCCTCACCGCCACCGGCTTCGACAATCCGGAAATGCAGGCACGTGCGCCATTTGATCTGATCGTCGCCAATATTCTTGCCAATCCGTTGATTGAACTGGCAAGCGAGATGCGCGCCCATGTGAAAGATAATGGGTCGCTGATCCTCTCCGGCATTCTGGAAACGCAACGCGACAGCGTGATTGCAGCTTATGAAACAGCAGGCATTGAGCATCACAAAACTATTTACAAAGAAAGCTGGGTTGCTCTTCACCTCAAGCCAAAGCTCTGATTATAATGAGGGTCTAACCTTTTTCAGGATCAGAATCTCATGTTTCAGAACTTTGAAGTCAGCAGCAATCCGGCAACCGGTGCGCCGCGTGTAGCCAAATTGCGCGAGGAACTGAACCGTCTTCAGTTGGACGGTTTTCTTGTGCCACGCGCCGATGAGCATCAGGGCGAATATGTACCGCTGCGTGCTCAGCGCCTTGGCTGGCTGACAGGCTTCACCGGTTCTGCCGGTGCAGCGCTGATCCTGAAGAATAAAGCCTATGTCTTTGTTGACGGACGCTACACATTGCAGGTGCGCACCCAAACCGATCCGGCCGTGTTCGACATTGAAAGTCTGGTCGACAATCCGCCTGCCTCATGGCTGGAGAAAAACGGCAAAGGTCTGGTCATCGGTTTTGATCCTTGGCTGCACACAATTGCAGAAACCCGCGCACTGAAAGCAGCACTCGAGGCACAGGGCGGCCAGCTCGTACCGGTGCAGGACAATCTGGTTGATCTGGTCTGGACTGACCAGCCTGCCGCGCCATTAGAGCCGGTGACAATTCAGCCACTGCAATATGCCGGTCAGGAGCCACGCGCCAAGCTCAACTTGTTGAGTGAAGCAGTTGAGAAAAGCGGTGCCTCAGCCACTATTCTGACAGACCCCGCCTCCATCGCATGGGCGTTTAATATTCGCGGCCGCGATGTCAGCAATACACCGCTGCCTTTGAGCTTTGCACTGATTGCGGCTGACGGCCAGCACATTCTGTTTATCGATAAGCGCAAGCTGCCGATTGAAACCGAAGCCTATCTGACGCAGCTGACCAAAATCACTGCGCCAAACCAGATGGAAAACACGCTGGCTCAGCTGGCAGGTGAAGGTGCAAGCTTCATGCTTGATCCTGCACTGGCTGCGGAAAAGCTGCGCATGATTATCACGCAGGCCAATGGCACTGTGATTGAAGGCACCGACCCTGCCCGCCTGCCCCGCGCCATGAAGAACAAAGCCGAACTGGACGGCTCCCGTGCCGCCCATGAGCGTGACGGCGTGGCCATGGTCAAGTTCTTCTCATGGCTCGACAGCCAGCCTGCCGGCAGCGTGGACGAAATCAGCGCCGCTCAGCAGCTGGAAGAAAGCCGTCGCACAGTCGGCGAAATGTTCCAGAAGCCACTGGAAGATCTGTCCTTTGACAGTATCTCCGGTGCAGGGTCTGACGGAGCAATCATCCATTACCGCGTCAATACAGATACGAACCGCAAGCTCAAAGATGGCGAGCTGTATCTGATTGATTCCGGTGCGCAATATCGTGACGGCACCACGGATATCACCCGTACTGTGGCGATTGGTGATGTCTCTGCTTTTGAGAAGAAGACTTTCACGCTGGTGCTGAAAGGCGTTATTGCGCTATCCCGCCTGCGTTTTCCTGTCGGCACACGCGGTCAGGATATTGATGCCTTTGCCCGTGCCGCACTCTGGCAGCATGGCTATGACTATGCGCATGGCACCGGCCACGGCGTTGGTTCTTATCTCGCTGTGCATGAGGGGCCGCAGAGCATTTCCAAGCGCGGTGCGCAGGAGCTCAAAACCGGCATGATCCTGTCCAATGAGCCGGGCTATTATCGTCCGGGCGAATTCGGCATCCGTATTGAAAACCTGATTATCGTCAAAGAGCCGCAAGCAATTGATGGCGGCGATATCGCAATGCATGAGTTTGAAACACTGACTTTCTGCCCGATTGACCGTCGCCTCATCGATGTTTCATTGCTCAATGCGGATGAACTGGCATGGCTCAACGACTATCATGCACAGACACGCGACAAGCTGCTGCCGCATTGCTCGGAAGACGAAAAGAGCTGGCTGATTGCAGCGACCGAAGCCCTGTAAAGCTTTGCCATACAGACATAAAAAAACCGGCGATTTCGCCGGTTTTTTGTATTTTAAAAAGGCATATATTGGCGCAGCAGCACAATCAGCACACCGCCGAAAATACACAGCGGAATAATACCGATGCGGAATGCCGCCAATGTGCAGAGCACCATGGTCAGAAACTCTTTCCACCCCGCATTGAAAGCAGCCGGAGCAACAAGCGTTGTCAGCACTGCCGCAGGCACGGCATTGAGGCCGGCCTCAACGCGGTAATGCACACGCTCAAACTGCGAAAGAATGAGATGTCCGCCGATACGGGTGATATAGGTCAGCACAGCCGCGCCAAAAATAATCCATACAGTTGAAGACATTACTGCACGTCCTTCACAGTTTTCACCGGCTCATCATCCAGCGTAATCACGGTTTCACGGCCAGACAGCGGCTTGGCAATCACAACAGCCATAACAATACCGCCGATTGCACCAACGGTGACATGCCACGGCGAGCCGATCCAGAAATAAGCAGCAACGGAAGTCACGGAACTCGCCGCAACAATCGGGAACCAGTTTGTACGGGAGCGAAAGCCCATCACCAGCCCGAGGAAATAGATCGGCAACAGCATATCAAGACCGATGGCTTTCGGATCACCGATCATCCCGCCGAAAGTCGCACCAATATAGGCTTCAATCACCCATGACAGATAAAGCGGAATGGCCAGCCCCATATACCAGACAAAGGTAATGGGCTTTTTCTGCTCCGCCTGCTTTTCGCTTTCCGCATATTGAACATCGGTCAGGAAAAAGAACGCCACGATCTGCTGCAAAGGCGTGAAATGCTTAATCAACCGTCCTGTACCTGCGGAATACAACACATGGCGGAAATTCACTGCGAAAATCGACAGCAGGATCATCCATGGTGCAACATGTTTGCCAAACAGCTCCATGCCCACCAGCTGGCTGGCACCGGCAAACAGTGCCGCGCTCATCCATACCGATTCACTGACATTCAGGCCGTTATCAACGGCAACAACACCAAACAAAATGCCAAAAGGCGCGACCGCCGCCATAACCGGCCCGCCGCGTCTTGCACCATCCCAGAATTGTGCAAGTTTACCTGTCTGGGTACCAGACAGGATTTTTGGATTACATCCATCCATCATCATTACCAGTATTTTTCAAACGCGCCTTAAAGCCCGCGTTTACATTTGAGGAATGGACTAAAGCAGAAAACTGCTCTCCGTTCCCACACTGGTTATGAATAGGCTGATGCATAAAACCAATCAAGTGCAGGGCAGACACACCTGCCCTGTCATAAAAGGTAATATTTAATCCGCACCAACGAGCGTAAACCACGCATCTTCGTCGATCACCTCAATGCCCAGCTCCGCAGCTTTGGTGAGTTTTGAGCCTGCCCCCGGCCCTGCAACCACCAGATCTGTCTTTTTTGAAACCGAACCCGCTGCTTTTGCGCCATAGCGCTCCGCCATGGTCTTGGCTTCATCACGCGACATGCGCACCAGCGATCCGGTGAAAACGATGGTTTTACCGGCAACCGGAGAGCCGCTCACGATTTCGTGAACTTCATCCAGCGGTGTTACCTCTGCCAGCAATGCGCTAAGCACTTCTGTATTATGTGGCTCCTGATAGAAATCCACAATCGCCTCAGCGACGATCGTGCCAATACCTTCCACATCAGTCAGTTCGCGCCATGCATCATTGCCCTTGTCGCTCTTTTCCTGCGGCACCAGAGCGGCCAACGCCACTTCTGCCAGCTTGGCATAAGAACCAAAGGCGCGTGCCAGTTTCTTGGCATTGACCTCACCGACATGGCGGATACCAAGCCCGAACAGAAAACGGCTCAGGGCAATCTCACGCCGCTCATTAATCGCGGCATAGAGTTTCTTCACCGATGTCGCACCGAAACCTTCAATATTCTCCAGCTTCTTCAGCGGTGATGCAGCTTGCCGCTTTTCCAGCGTGAAAATATCAGCAGGCGTGCGGATTTTTAAACTCTCATCTTCGGCATTGAAGAAGAACTCAACCTGCTTTTCCCCCAAGCCCTCAATGTCAAAAGCATTACGCGAAACGAAATGGCGGATACGCTCGACTGCCTGCGCCTCGCAGATCAGACCACCGGTGCAACGGCGCACCGCCTCACCTTCTTCGCGCACCGTATGGCTGCCACAGACAGGGCACAGACGCGGGAATTCATAGGCAACACTCTCCGCAGGACGTTTATCTGCAACAATATCCACGATCTGCGGGATCACATCACCGGCACGCTGAATAATCACCGTATCGCCGACGCGGATATCACGCCCCTCACGCAACGCATTGCCCTTCTGGTCAAAGCCGCGAATATAGTCTTCATTATGCAGTGTGGCATTGGTCACGACCACGCCTCCGACCGTGATCGGCTCCAGACGCGCAACAGGCGTCAGCGCACCGGTACGGCCGACCTGAATATCAATGCCTTTGAGAATGGTAAAAGCACGCTCTGCCGGAAATTTATGCGCAATTGCCCAGCGCGGGCTGCGCGAAATAAAACCAAGACGCTGCTGCAAAGCCAGATCGTCGATCTTATAGACCACACCGTCAATATCATAACCCAGCGTTGCACGCTGCTCTTCAATCGCATGATAATGGGCAACCAGTTCCGGAACGCTCTCAAAACGGCGCATCAGCGGATTGATGGTGAAACCATAGGATTTGAACTTTTCCACCATGCCCATTTGCGTAGTGGCAGGCATTTCGCTCACCTCACCCCATGCATAGGCGAAAAAACGTAACACACGGCTGGCGGTGATTTTGCTGTCCAGCTGGCGCAGCGATCCAGCTGCCGCATTGCGCGGATTGGCAAAAACCGGTTTACCGTCTTTTTCCTGTTTTTCATTAAGCGCCGCAAAATCGGCATGGCTCATATAGACTTCACCGCGCACTTCCAGCACATCCGGCGCATCGCCTTTCAGCACCTGCGGAATATCGGCAATCGTGCGCGCATTATTGGTAACATTCTCGCCTACAGAGCCATCGCCGCGTGTCGCAGCACTCACCAGACGCCCCTGCTCATAACGCAGTGAGAGCGACAAGCCATCAATCTTCGGCTCTGCAGTTATACCGAGCGGGCTGCCCGGAAAGAGTTTGAGAAAGCGATAAATACGTCCGACAAATTCACTCACATCCTCATCGCTGAAAGCATTATCCAGCGACAGCATTGGCACATTATGGGTGATTTTGGAGAATTTCTCCGAAACCGCCGCGCCGACTTTCAGCGATGGCGAATCTTCGCGGATCAAATGCGGAAAACGTTGCTCAATTGCCTGATTGCGGCGACGCAGAGCATCATATTCCGCATCAGAGATTGTCGGCGCATCCTGCGTATTATAGAGAAAATCATGCTCAGCGATGGTTTTAGCCAGCAATTCAAGCTCAGCTGCGGCCTGTTCTTCGCTCAAATTTTCAACGCTGATTTCACTCATATTCAACCCGTCTCCGTTTACGGATTCAATATAACACAGGTGATGAAAATCAAACGCTCAAGAGTGAATTTTATGCAGTCAGAGCGCCGTTTTCCCGCAGCAATCTTTCTGCGGCAGCACGGGCTTCATCAGTCACACTGGCACCGGCGAGCATACGCGCTATTTCTTCTTGACGCTCCGCGACTTCCATCGTGCGGATAGAGGTACGCATCTGTTCGCTCTCCCCTTGCGCCTTGGCGATCAGGAAATGCGTTGTCGCACGGGCGGCCACCTGCGGCGCATGAGTGACAGAAAGCACCTGCACATTGGATGACAGCCGTGCAAGACGCTGACCAATCGCATCAGCCACTGCACCGCCCACACCCGTATCAATTTCGTCGAATACCAGTGTTGGTGCCGAACCGCGATCAGCAAGAGCAACCTTGAGCGCCAGCAGGAAACGGGACAATTCACCGCCCGAGGCCACTTTCATCATTGGCCCTGCGCGTGTTCCCGGATTGGTACGCACCCAATATTCAACAACATCAATACCTTCAGCACTACGGTTTTCCGCATCGGTTTCGATATTGACGATAAATTCCGCACGCTCCAGCTTCAGCGCCGGCAATTCCTGCATCACAGCCTGCGTCAGCGACTGCGCAACCTGTGCGCGCTCTGCCGACAATGCAGCCGCTGCCGTGTCATAAATTAGGCGATTTTCCTGAGCCTGTTTCTCCAGCTGCTCCAGCTTTTCCGCACCGGCATCCAGATCCTGCAAATCCGCATCCATCTTGTCGCGCAATGCAGCCAGATTGGCCACCGGCACAGAGAATTTACGCGAAGCTGCACGCAGCGCAAAAAGACGCTCTTCCACTGTCTCCAGCACACGCGGATCAAAATCAATCTCGCGCATTGCCGTATCAATACCGCTCTGCGCATCACCTAGGCGATCCAGCGCCTCGTCAATCGCTTTAATCACCGGCTCCAGCAGATGCGGTGCTTCCGGCATTTTGCGCTCAAGACGGCGCACCAAGGCAGCCAAAGTCGGCACCGGCGATTCATGACCGGACAGCAGATCATTGGCTTCACTGACATCGGTCGCGATCTTCTCAGACTTCATCATGATAGAGCGCTTTTCAGCAAGCTCATCTTCTTCGTCTTCTTGCGGATTGAGCTTATCAAGCTCTTCAGCCGAGGCACGCAGATAATCGGCCTCACGCGCTGCGGCTTCCACTTTAGCGCGATGCTTGACCAGAGCACTCTCACTGTCGCGCCATTGCTTATACAAACGACGCAGCTGCAAAGTCTGCCCGTCCAGCCCGCCAAATGCATCCAGCAATGTGCGATGCAAATCTGTATCGATCAGCGCACGGTCATCATGCTGGCCATGAATTTCCACCAGATGGCGGCCAAGTTCGCGCAGCAAACCAACGCTTGCCGCCTGATCATTGATGAAAACACGCGAACGGCCGTCACTATTCTGCACACGGCGCAGAATAATGTCGCCGTCATCATTGATTTCATTATCCTTGAGAAAATTACGGGCGGGATGATTGATGCCGACATCAAACACCGCCGTCACCTGCCCCTGCTCCGCGCCATGGCGCACAAGGGAAGCATCGCCTCTAGCACCAAGCGCCAGAGACAAACTGTCGAGCAAAATAGATTTACCCGCACCGGTCTCACCGGTGAGGACAGACAGCCCTTTTTGAAACTCGATATCGAGTTTCTCAATCAGGACGATATCGCGGATCGACAGTTGCGCTAGCATGGCTGCCTTTTATAGCATTTTACAGTCAAATGACCACATTTGGCGTCGATAAATGCGGGGAAACAATAAGACTGAGCGAGTTGAAGTTATCATTTAACTACAACTCGCTCTGCCTGCATTATGCTCCGCCCGTGATGAGCGAAGATGCTTTGGAAAGCCACGAACCAGTGTTTTCACGCGGCTCAAGACCACCACCCTGCAAGAGCTTATAGGAATCTTTATACCAAGGGCTGTCCGGGAAGTTCTTACCCAGAACCGCAGCAGCAGTCTGCGCTTCAGAGGTCAGACCCAGTGCAAAATAAGCCTCGGTCAGACGAGCCAGCGCTTCTTCCACCTGACGGGTGTTGGAATATTCCTCAACCACATTGCGGAAACGCTTGATCGCGCCGAGATATTCCTTGCGCTCAAGATAGTAACGGCCGACCTGCATATCCTTACCTGCGAGCTGGTCGCGGGCAAAGCGGATCTTGGTCTTGGCGTCTTCAACATATTCCGATTTCGGGAAACGATCGACAACTTCCTGCATCGCAGCAATCGCACGGCGGCTTGCCGCCTGATCGCGCGTTACATCCGGAATCTGACGGAAATAGCTCAGGCCGATGATGTAATAGGCATAAGCGGATTCATCCGAAGTCGGATAAAGCGTGTTGTAGCGCTTGGCCATTGAAATGGCTTCTTCATAATTACCTTTGCGGTAATTGGTGAATGCGGACATCACCAGCGATTTACGCGCATATTCTGTGTAAGGATGCTGACGGTCAACAGCGGCGAATTTCTTCGACGCTTCGTCCAGACGTCCGGCTTCGAGATTGGCAAGACCTTCATTATAAAGCTTGTCAGCCGGATCAATGCTCTCGACATATTTGGACAGGTCAACATCTTTGTCACCGGAGGCACAACCTGCAAGCGCCATTGTCAGCACGACAGCACTAGTCGCCATAGCCACCTTGGTCATTTTACGAATTTGAGAACCCTCAGCACCAGTAATATTGGCTGCAGTATCTGGGAATTTAGAAATCGTCATGCTGTCTCCGGTGTTTCGGCAACACAAATCATGGGCAAATCATTCCTGTGTCAGAGGGTTCATAAACCATAGCTGAGAACAATCGGCAATGTTAATACAAGTTTATTCGCACTGCTTCGAGACTGCAATGCCTGCCAGACACGACTTTTTCAACCCGTACAGTCATAAAACAGCAAAATCTCTTACAAACCGCCATCACACTGCATGTGTTCGCGGCTCAATTAAGGCTGACAGAACAGACTCTCAAAGAATCATTGAGTAATTTGTCCTGATTATCATTTATAGTTGCGCGCTGTGTTCTTCAGATAACAAAAACTCAGCTTTCCAACCGATAGTGATCCGGTTTTTCCAGCAATGCCTTTACCAGAAGCGCGTTCAGCTTATGACCGCCGCGATAGGAGCGGAACAGGCCACGAAACGGGTGACCTGCCAATGCCAGATCACCGACAGAATCCAGCAATTTATGACGCACGAATTCGTCCGGATAGTGCAGCCCGTCAGGATTAAGCACCTCACCCTCATCGCCGATAGCAATCGAATTTTCCAGCGACGAGCCAAGCGCCAACCCCATTGAACGCAGTTTTTCTACATCGCGCATGAAGCCGAAGGTACGCGCTTTAGCGATTTCATGCTCGAAGACATCGGCATCAAGATCAAAACTGAAAGACTGGCGGCCGATTGAGGCTACCGGAAAATCAATTTCCACCTCATAGCGGGTACCGTTATGCGGTATAAACTCTGCCCAGTTCTGTCCGTCTTCCACACGCACGGGTTTCAAAATAGTCAGATACTGACGCGGGGCATCCTGCTTCACTAATCCGGCCTTGCGGAATGCACTGATAAACTCAGCCGAACCGCCACCGAGGATCGGCACTTCAGGGCCGTCAATTGCAATAGTCAGATTATCAATGCCAAGCACTGCAATCGCGGCCATCAGATGTTCAATCGTGCTGACACCGAAATCAGCAGAGCCGATGGACGTATTCAGCGTTGTCGAACCAAGCGAGGCAGACAATGCAGGAATGCTCTCACGCCGCCCCTCACTATTGTGACGAATAAAAACAATACCGTGGTTCACAGGCGCCGGACTGATATCCAGCGTAACAGGTTTGCCGCCATGCACACCAAATCCCGAGAGCGGGAATGATCCGGCTATTGTTTGCTGCATAGTTTTCATAACAATCCTGTTTCCTGTCTTATCTGCCAGTTTCATATAGGACGCACAGCCTCAAGGCTCAATCTTGTTTCCCGATAAAACACCAGCCTTAAAACAAAAAAACACCGCGTCCCTGATGAGAACGCGGTGAAATTTAAGCAAAAGGTATTTTATCAGATCAGTTGGCCTGACGGCGAAGGAACGCCGGAATTTCAAGCTGATCATCTTCAGAAGCCATGCGCGGCTGTGCACGACCCTGACTGTCAAGCTGACCGTTGCGCGGTGCATAGATCGAGGCATCCTGCGACAGCGGACGGCGCTGTTCAGGAGCACGAGCCTGCATCGGAGCGGCTGGCATTTCACGTTTCTGAGCCGGTTCCAGACGGGCAGTCGGCTGTTCGTCATCACGGCGGGACAGGCTGGCAGTCAGACGACGCAGCAGACCAAGCGGGCCGCGTTCTTCATGTGCCTGCTGTGCCGGCTGCGGAGCCGGTGCGCGACGGGCATTCATTTCCGCCTGAACAGCCGGAGGAAAGTCCGATACGCTTGGCATACGCGGAGCCTGACGCGGCTGCTGCGGAGCCAGAGCCGGATCCATGTGCTGCTGCGGCTGGAACTGCGGCTGAGGTGCCAGATTATGCGCTGGCTGCTGCATCTGCGGCTGAACCGGAGCCTGCATCTGCGGGCGCGGAGCGGCTGGCTGCTGACGCATTTCCATCATGTCTGGTGCAGGTGCCTGAAAAATACGGCTCTGCGGCTGGAAAGCAGCATCATTGGTAGCGGCTGGCGGCGCATAGGAGCGCTGCTCACCTTCACCCAGATGCAGGGACTGCTGAGCCGGAGCGGCATGTTCAACAGGTTTAGCCTGAGCAACAGGCTGCTGAACAGGAGCCTGAGCGGCTGGCTGCGGAGCTGGTTTAGCTACTGGTTTCGCTGGCTGGCGAAATTCCAGCGGCGCAGGCGCCGCGTCTCCGATCTGCTTATCGATTCCGGTAGCAACGACAGAAACACGGATCACACCTTCGAGACCTTCATCGAAGGTCGCGCCGAGAATGATCATAGCATCCTGATCGACTTCTTCACGGATACGGGTAGCAGCTTCGTCAACTTCAAACAGTGTCATGTCACGGCCACCTGTGATCGAGATCAGCAGGCCGCGCGCACCGCGCATGGAGGTTTCATCCAGCAGCGGGTTAGCAATAGCGGCTTCAGCAGCGGCAATCGCACGACCGTCGCCGGAGGCTTCACCGGTGCCCATCATGGCCTTGCCCATTTCGCGCATAACCGAGCGAACGTCAGCAAAATCAAGATTGATAAGACCTTCTTTAACCATCAGGTCGGTGATGCAGGCAACACCGGAATACAGCACCTGATCGGCCATCGCAAAAGCGTCGGCAAAAGTGGTTTTGTCATTGGCAATACGGAACAGGTTCTGGTTCGGAATGACGATCAGAGTATCGACATTCTTCTGCAGTTCTTCGATACCCATATCAGCCGTTTTCATGCGGCGCTGGCCTTCGAAGTGGAAAGGTTTGGTGACAACACCAACGGTCAGAATACCTTTTTCGCGCGCTGCACGGGCAACAACCGGCGCGGCACCGGTACCTGTACCACCGCCCATACCGGCGGTTACAAAGCACATATGTGTGCCGTTCAGGTGATCGATGATTTCATCAATGCACTCTTCAGCGGCTGCGCGGCCGACTTCCGGCTGCGAACCTGCACCCAGACCTTCGGTCACAGCTGCACCCAGCTGAATAATACGTTCAGACTTGGACATAGTCAGAGCCTGGGCGTCGGTATTAGCCACAACAAAATTTACGCCACGCAAACCGGCGTTAATCATGTTGTTGACAGCGTTACCGCCACCCCCGCCCACACCGAAAACGGTGATGCGCGGCTTCAGCTCGGTGATATCCGGCTTTTGCAGATTGATTGTCATCAGTTTCGTTCCTTTTGCCTTTCACCGCTTCGCCGCCGCGGTGCCGTATTCTGATTTATTTTTTGTACGCATACCCCGGAAGGAACCGCGTTATCATTTTGAAATTATCCGGTCATTTACCATGATTTGGCAAAAAGCCCAGAGTGTAATCGGGTCAGAAATGAAAAATCTCAAACCCTTGTTTCAAAACTGCTTTCCTTCAATTTTACTCCTCAGGAAAGCTGCAGCACCTTCTTACTAAAAACTTGTTTTCAGCCATTGGCCGACCCGTGAAATACGTCCGCCGGAGCCGATAAGACGACCACCGGAGGCAGCACGAACAGACCGTTCTTCAATGCCTGCTACCTGCGGATAAATCAGCAGGCCTACTGTTGCCGAGAATGCCGAACCTTTTGCAGCTTCCGGCAATCCCGCAATTCCTAAAGGCCGCCCGATACGGACATTGCGCGCCAGAATGCGGCGGGCAACTTCCGGCATACCGGTCAGCTGGCTTGCGCCACCTGTCAGCACAACACGCTTACCGACAATATGGCCCAGCCCCGAAGCATTCAGCCGGTCACGAACCAGCTCCAGTGTTTCTTCAACACGGGCACGAATGATACGGGTGAGAACTGAACGCGGATACTGGTTGGGCACATCACGATCGTCATCGCCGATCGGCGGAACGCTGATCAGATCGCGGTCATCGGCAGCGCTTGGCAGCGCCGAGCCATACATAACCTTGAGACGTTCAGCATCTTCCATACGAGTGGAGAACCCGCGTGCCACATCCATTGTTACATGCATACCGCCAATGGCAATGGCGTCAGCATGGATAAATTTACCTTCCGAGAATACGGAAATCGTTGTGGTGCCGCCGCCCATATCGATACAGGCCGCGCCCATTTCCGCTTCATCATCCACCAGAGCCGCCAGACCGCTCGCATAAGGTGTAGCGACAATAGCTTCAACCGAGAGATGGCAGCGATTGATGCACAATTCGAGATTGCGCAAAGGTGCGCTGTCTGCGGTCAATACATGCATATCAACGCCGAGTGAATCGCCCAGCATACCCATCGGATCGCGGATACCGCGTTCACTGTCGAGCGTGTAACCGATCGGCAGTGAGTGAACCAGATGGCGCTCAGCCTGCAGCGCCTGTTTGGCACCCGCAGCAAGCACGCGGCGAATATCGGTTTTTTCTACTTCATGGCCGCCCAGATCAATACTCGCATTGAAGGTTTCGCTTTTCAGGCGACCGGAAGAAATATTGACGATCAGCGATTCAACGGTCAGACCGGCCATACGTTCAGCTGCATCTACAGCCAGACGGATCGACTGCTCGGCCGCATCCAGATCAATCACCACGCCGGATTTAACGCCGCGGGATTTCTGATAGCCGATACCCAACACATCCATACGATGCGTACGGCCCGGCAGAAACGCGCTTTCATCCCGCGGGCGCAGACGCGCAATCACACAGGAAACCTTGCTCGACCCGACATCAAGCACTGTCAGAAGCCGCGTGCGGCGACCTGAAGAGGACGAACCGGAAGTGTTTTTTGCAGACCAGATACTCATACGCGCCTACCCGCTGCCGCTTTGGCAGCTTTTTCACGGTCTTTCAGCATTTTCTCACGGCTTTCCATGCCGGTCGGTGTGAGCTGTACAGTCACACGGTCATCCAGACGCATGTCGAGGCTGAGAATATCCCGACCAAGAATATTTTTAGTCCGCTGCAGGGTTTCAACCTCTGCCAGAGCGCGTTTTACATCCTGCTCAGGCAACAAAACCCGCACACCATTATCAAACAACAAATCCCAGCGACGGTCAGAAACCCGCGCATAGGCACGCACCTTGGCGGCCAGATCAGGATAGGCTGCGACTGTTTCAATAAAAGCTTTGCCGCGCTTTTGCGCACCTTCACCCACCACCAGCGGCAGCGAGGCATAACGCGAACCGTTCAGCGGAACGATCGGCTTGCCTTCTTCATCCACCAGCAGCAAATCACGGCCGGACTGCCAGACTGCAAATGCCTTACGCTCCTGCAGGGAAACCACAACAGAACCCGGATAGACTTTGCGGATTTCAACACCGGCGACCCAAGGCAATGTTTCAATCGCCTGACGTGCCTCATCCGCATTGAAACCGATCAGAGATGTCTCTCCGTCCAGTCCTAGCTTTTCAAGAATATCAATTTCAGAGGTTTCATTATTACCGGCAACGCTCACCTTCTCGATTGCAAAACCGAAAGTTGATGCCGTTGCTTTCACAACCTCATGTGTATGGTTACCGATGACCATACCGTAAATGCCGGTCGCACTCAGAAAACCGATCATGCCGAAAGTGCCCGCATAACGCGGAACATTTACCCCGCCGCCGAACAAGCGCGAGGCAATACGGAAAGGCTTGCGCAGAAAACGCGGAAGAACAAAAGCACCACCGTGCGAAAGTGATGTACGGAACATCATCGCATCACGATTACTTCTGTCAGATCTCGCCTTTATCGCATGCACGAGGCATCCTCCACCATCCAGCTCAACAACTCACCGAATGAATACCCTTCAGCCTTGGCAATATCCGGCACCAGAGAGGTCGGCGTCATGCCCGGCTGCGTATTCACTTCAAGCCAGATCAGCTCACCGTCACCGGAGCCGTTCTCATCAAAACGGAAATCGGAACGACTCACGCCGCGACACCCGATTGCCTGATGTGCCTGAAGTGCCATTATTTGTATTTTTTGGTAAATATTTGGTGAAATTTTCGCAGGACATTCATGCCGCGAGCCACCATCTGCATATTTTGAGTCATAATCGTAGAAGGAATGTGCCAACGGAATGATCTCACACACACCAAGGGCGCGATCGCCCATCACAGCGCAGGTTAATTCACGTCCGGCGACATAGCGCTCGACCATAACCTCATCGCCGTATTTCCACTCATCCGAACCGAGAATCTGCGGCGGAGCGCTCTGCCCTTCGCGCACGATCACCACGCCGAAGCTGGAACCTTCACGCACCGGCTTCACCACATAAGGCGGCTGCATCGGATGCTGATTGCCAATATCAAAACGGTTCATCACGCGCGACGGCGCGACAGCCACGCCGGCAGCACCGGCAACAAGCTTGGCACGACCCTTATCCATTGCCAGCGCCGAGGCCAGCACACCGGAATGCGTGTAAGGAATTTGCAGATATTCAAGAATACCCTGAATAGCACCGTCCTCACCAAAAGGACCGTGCAATGCGTTAAACGCAACATCAGGCTTCAATTCAGCAAGCACAGCAGCCACATCGCGGCCGACATCAACACGCGTCACACGATAGCCCTGCTCTTCAAGCGCTTTGGCGCAGGCAGCACCCGAGGAAAGACTGACCGGACGCTCCGATGAAAACCCGCCCATCAAGACAGCAACATGTTTACCTGTCATTTTAACCATGTCCCCTCTGCCAGCAACGCTGATACACATAAAACAAAAACTCTGAGCCCGCCGGAGCTGAGCCGCATGTCGAACAGACACGCAAAACACATTAAAAATATTCCCTGGCACGCCGCATAATCAAAAAACTGAACCAAAATTCAGACAATCATACAGCGCTCCGGCGGAAGATTTCCGCAGAACCCCAAGGCAAAATTAACTTGCCGACCCAAATCACTAACGCTTGTTCACTATAAGAATCAGAGAGTTGATTCTATGGCAAGCCCTTACAAAAAATTACGACTGCAATATCCGAATCAGATTCGGGTGAAACTACTGATTTATTATGGTTTTTTGATAATTAGTTTGCGCGGAAATTTATTTTAGCAAAATGCAAAGACAGGACTCTTGACAGGGGCAAATCACCCGCAAAACCGCGTAAAACGCCCCTCAAAAACAAATCACCGCTGCTCTCCCAAATCAGAGAAAACAGCGGTGAGTTTACAGAACTTCAGCGGCCTTCCCAAAAACAGAACGACCACTGCAAAAGCGCAAAAGATTAATCGAGAAATTCGGTGACTTCGCGTCCTTCGAGGAACTGGCCGAGACGACGGATTTCCCAATGGAGATTAATACCGGAATTTGCACGCACTTTATTGCGCACAGTCTCGCCCAGCAGCTCCAGATCATAACCGGTGGCATTATCGCCATTAATCATGAAATTGCAGTGCATATTCGACATATGCGCACCGCCGACAGTGAAACCACGGCAACCGGCTTTATCGATCTCTTTCCACGAAGATGTGCCTTCAGGATTTTTGAAAGTTGAGCCGCCGGTCTTCTCGCGGATCGGCTGCACCGTCTCACGATGGTTCTGCACTTCATCCATAGCTGCGCGGATTGCAGCTGCTTCACCACGCGGCCCTTCAAACAGCGCACTGGTGAAAATCAGATCTTTCGGCGCGGAACAATGACGATAGGCATAGCCCATATCCGCATTACTCAGAATGTGCAGATTGCCTTTACGGTCAAGCGCACGCACTTCGACAACACGTTCACAGGTTTCAACACCATTGGCACCGGCATTCATGCGCAAGGCACCACCGATGCCGCCCGGAATACCGTGATAGAAATGGAAACCGGCGATTTCAGCTTCAAGCGCAGCCGCAGCCACACGCTTGTCAGGCGTGGCCGTACCGGCACGCAGACGCGTATCCGACACCCGCTCGACCTCACCAAAGCCCTTGGCAGACAAACGCACCACAAAGCCCGGAATACCGCCTTCACGCACCAGCAGGTTCGAGCCGATCCCGACAGTCATCACCGGAATTTCTTCCGGCACATTTTTCAGGAATTCTGCCAGATCATCTTCATCCGCAGGCTGAAACAAAACTTCCGCAGGGCCACCGGCACGAAACCATGTGATCTTATCCATGCCGGAATTTGGTGTCAGGCGTCCGCGAATACCGGACAAAGGTTTTTCAAGCTGCTTTAACAGCGCTTCACCATCAAGCTTTACAGCCATTTTCAACCATCTCTCTTAAATCGATCCGGACTTCAAATTTTCCGGATTATAAGCATCGCAACAATTCGGATAAGGTCAGGAGAAAGGCGGCAGGATCAAGGCATTATCCCTGACCCGTACCGGTATTTTTTTAAGTCCGCTACATTTCAGTGTCTGAATCAAAAAGCGGCAGACGCAAGCGAAAATGGTGATTTTAGAGCATCCGAACGGAGCGTACATATTGTACGTGAGTACGGAAGCGGAGAAAATTGCCATTTGCAGCCAAGTCGGGCGACTTTTGGATCGAACACTCAGGCTGCGCTTGTACCACCTAATTGCTTAGGCAATGCATATGCCCATTGTGTGATATTGCCTGCACCGAGGAACACGACAAAATCGCCTTCCTGTGCCAGTGCTTTAATAGCTTCAGGCAAATGCGCAGGGTCTTCCAGATAGCGTGCATCGCGGTGACCGGCAGTTTTGATCTTGCTGACCAAGGCTTCCGAGGTCACGCCCTCAATCGGATCTTCACCAGCGGTATAAACCGGCGCAATCATCACTGTATCCGCATCATTGAAGCAGGTGGAGAAATCGTCGAACAGGCTCGCCAGACGCGTAAAGCGGTGCGGCTGGGCAATCGCAATCACGCGCTTCGGCGCGGCCTCACGGGCAGCTCTCAGCACAGCTTTGATTTCCACCGGATGGTGGCCGTAATCGTCAAAGATTTCAACGCCGTTCCACGAACCGGTATGGGTAAAGCGACGCTTAACACCACCAAAGCCCGACAGTCCTTTGCGGATATCATCAGCAGTCAGACCAAGCTCATGCGCCACAGCAATAGCCGCTGTGGCATTGGACACATTGTGACGACCCGGCATCGGCAGACGCAGATCTTTGATCTCAACGACTTCGCCCTTGCGATCGCGGATTACGACATCAAACACCGATACGGCACCATCCATGCGGTGATTGGAGAAACGCACATCGGCCTGCGGATTCTCACCATAAGTGATCACGCGGCGGTCTTCGATACGGCTGACAAGTGCCTGCACTTCCGGATGGTCAAGGCACATAACGCCGAAACCATAGAATGGCACATTCTCAACAAACTGGCGGAAAGCCGCGCGTACATTATCGAACGAGCCGTAATGGTCGAGATGCTCTGGATCAATATTGGTAATAACCGCAATATCAGCAGGTAATTTGAGGAAAGTACCGTCGCTTTCGTCGGCCTCAACCACCATCCACTCACCCTCACCCATACGGGCATTGGTGCCATAGGCATTGATGATACCGCCATTGATAACAGTCGGGTCCAGATGACCGGCTTCCAGAAGCGTTGCAACCATCGAGGTCGTGGTGGTTTTGCCATGGGTACCGCCGATGGCAATTGCCTGACGGAAGCGCATCAGCTCGGCCAGCATTTCCGCACGGCGCACGATCGGCAGCAGATTTTCCCGCGCTTCGACCAGTTCCGGATTATTCGGACGGATAGCAGTAGAGACAACAACCACATCAGCCTTGCCGATATTTTCAGCTTTATGACCGACAAAAACCTCAATGCCCTTGTCACGCAGACGCTGCACATTGGCGCTGTCAGCCTGATCTGAGCCCTGAACTTTGTAGCCCAGATTATGCAGCACTTCCGCAATGCCGCTCATGCCAATGCCGCCGATCCCGATAAAATGAACCAGACCAATATTCAGAGGCATTTTCATACGCGTTTTCCTTGCTTATAATCAGAAACAGACAATCCTGCTGCAATAGCCTCGACAAGATCAGCAAGCAACCGTGTTGCAT
Organism: Pseudochrobactrum sp. XF203; assembly: GCF_020341615.1. Classification (NCBI taxonomy): domain Bacteria; kingdom Pseudomonadati; phylum Pseudomonadota; class Alphaproteobacteria; order Hyphomicrobiales; family Brucellaceae; genus Pseudochrobactrum; species Pseudochrobactrum sp. XF203. Next base: position 2,210,278 of record NZ_CP084392.1, read on the forward strand.
CAGGACGACCTGAACTTTTTGCCCGTGCTGCCATATCTGCCAGTCTTTGCGGCTCATTCAGCGCTGCAATCAGGATTTTTGCCAGTTTTTCCGGCTTCAGTTCTGCCTGACGGATAACCTCACCGCCACCGGCCTTTGCCAGCGCCTCGGCATTGGCGGCCTGATCGTGATCGAGCGCGAACGGAAACGGCACCAGCAGGCTCGGACGGCCGATAGCAGCGATTTCAGAAACGGTAGAAGCGCCGGAACGGGAGAGAACGAAATGCGCCTGCGCCATCATCTCCGGCAAATTGCCGAAGAAAGGCGCGACCTGCGCTTTAACGCCGAGCTTTTCATAGGCTTTACGGCAAATCACTTCATCTTCAGGGCGCGCCTGCTGAGTGACAAACAGTCTTTCACGCTCGTCAATCTCAAGCAGAGCAATCGCGGCAGGCACCACGGTAGAAAAATACTGCGCGCCCTGACTGCCGCCAAAAACCAGCAAGCGGAAAACATCCGGCTCTGCAGAAGGCTTATAAGCAACATTGGTCTGCGCCATAACGCTCGGGCGCACCGGATTACCTGTCTGCACCGTTTTAGCCGCATGAGTGCCGCTCTCTGCCGACAGGAAACCACCGGCAATCGCTGTCACACGGGCGGACAGGCCTTTATTGGCACGTCCCATCACCGCATTCTGCTCATGGATAATGGTCGGAATATTCATGCGCGATGCCGCATAGAGCGGCGGCAGGGTCGGATAGCCACCGAAACCAACAACCAGTTTTGGGTTCAGACGGCGGAAAAGCTTGCGGCAATCGAGATTGCCCTGCCACAGGCTGTAAAATGTCTTCGCCAGTGCAATCGGATTTTTACCGGCAATGGTTGCGGAGCGCACGACATGGACATGGTTTTCATCAAAACCGGAAACAAAACGCTGCGCACGTTTATCCGTCACCAGATGCACATCATAACCGTCATTTGTCAGCTCATGCGCGAGCGCCTCAGCAGGAAACAAATGCCCGCCGGTACCACCCGCTGCCAAAACGATAACACCTTTTGTCATCATCATCCGTTCTGTATTTTTTAACAGGCAGTCCCGAATAATCATTCACCGGAACTGCGCAATTCGTCTTATAATTTAAAGCACAGGAATACGTTCGCCCGCGCCTTTCAGCGAGGCAGACATACGGCGCTCAGGATTTTGACGTGTCAGCGCCAGCAGGAAACCCATCGTAATTGCAATTGCCACCAGCGATGAACCGCCATAGGAAATAAACGGCAAGGTCATCCCCTTGGCAGGCATCAGATGCAGGTTCACAGCCATATTGATGATCGACTGGAAGCCGAACAAAATCACAATACCGGAAATGGCCAGACGCGAGAAAGCATCACGCTCTCTCATGGCAACAACAAGCCCGCGAATAACGATAAAGGCGAATAGCAGCATAATCAGAATGCACAGGATAATGCCGTATTCTTCCGCAGCCACCGAGAAAATAAAGTCCGTATGGCTGTCAGGAATAATACGTTTGATCGTCCCTTCACCCGGCCCCTGCCCGAACCAGCCGCCGCTGATAATCGCTTCGCGGCCGGTATCAACCTGAAACGTGTCACCTTCACCGGTCATAAAGCGGTCAATACGACCCGCCACATGGGGAAGGAATGTATAAGCGCCCAAGCCCAGCACAACCGCACCGCCGCCAAAGACGACAATCCACATCCATGACATGCCCGCCAGAAAGAACATAGCGCCCCAGCTCACGGCTGTCAGCGTGGTTTGCCCGAAATCCGGCTGTGCCATCAGCAGTGTTGCAACCAGACCGAACAGGATAAGTGCCATGAAACTGCCCGGCATATCGCCGCTGCGCTCCTGCTCGGAGAACAACCATGCACAAATCACCACAAAAGCCGGTTTCATAAACTCAGACGGCTGGATGGAAACACCGGCCAGAGAGACCCAGCGCCGCGCACCTTTGACTTCAATCCCGAAAAACAGGGCTGCAACCATCAGCAACAGAGAAATACCAAGCAGAGCCAATGCAAAACGGCGCACCAGACGCGGACTGAGAAATGACGTACCGATCATAGCGATCAGCGCAGGGATCATGAAAAAGATCTGGCGCTCAACAAAGTGAAAACTGTCCAGACCAATACGCTCCGCCACCGCAGGACTGGCGGCATAGGACAGCAAAATGCCAAGCCCCATCAGTGCCAGACAGGCAGCCAGAAAATAACGGTCAATCGTCCACCACCAATTGGCGACAGGGCCTCTGTCTACGCGGCTAACCATCAGTCTGCCCTCCCGATCGGTGCAAATCCCTGCAGCGTCATGACTTTATCGCGGAATGCTGCGCCGCGTTTTTCAAAATTCGGAAACTGGTCAAAACTGGCGCAGGCCGGTGACAGCAATACCACAGGTTCATCTGCCGCATCCTGTGCCGCGTCCAAGGCTGCATGGTCAATGGCAGCATCCAGCGTATGGCTGATTTCAAACGGCACATCATTGCCCAGAGTAGCCGCAAATTGCGCTGCCGCTTCACCGATCAGATAGGCTTTGGTAATGCGCGGGAAGAAGGTGCGCAGACTTTCAATGCCACCGCTTTTCGGCAGGCCGCCCGCAATCCAGTAAAGTTGCGGGAAAGACGACAGTGCAGGCGCAGTTGCTTCCGCATTGGTGGCTTTTGAATCATTGATAAACAGGGTTTTACCCTGATGGCCGACCTGCTCCATACGATGAGCAAGCCCCGGAAAACTGCGCAGACCGGTACGGATTTCATCAAGGCTCAGACCGACAGTCAGGCATGCGATGATTGCGGCCAAAGCATTTTGTGCATTATGCGCACCGCGCAGAGAACCGATGCCCTCCAGAGACAACAGCAATTCGGCCTTGCCATTCTGTGCGCGATAAATCTGTGCGCCCTGCGCATAATAACCGTCCTGCAAAACCTGATCTTTGGAAAAACGGATCAGCTTTTTGCCAGCTTTTTCCAGCCGGTCAGCAATGGCAACACAATAAGCATCATCAATGGCGACAATCGCCGTATCACTACCTGCAACCAGACGTTCTTTAATGGCGGCATAATTTTCCATTGTGCCGTGACGGTCGAGGTGATCGGGCGTCAAGTTCAGTAAAATACCCGCTGTCGGATTGAGTGAAGGCGCCAGATCAATCTGATAAGACGAACACTCAACCACATAATTACGGCCATCTGCCGGTACTTCAAGCGACAATACAGCAGTACCGATATTGCCGCCGAGTTGCATATCACGGCCTGAGGCTTTGATAATATGCGCGATCAGGGCAGTTGTAGTGGATTTGCCATTGGTGCCGGTAATGGCGACAAATGGCACATCATCGCCTGCAGCCAGCGCTGCATTGCGTTCACGGCAGAACAGTTCGACATCACCGATAACCGGCACCTGCATCTGATGTGCCAGTTCCGCGCTCCAATGCGGCTGCGGATGGGTCAGCGGCACGCCGGGAGAGAGGATAAATGCACTGAAGCCCGACCAGTCTGCCTCGCGCAAATTCTGTGTGAGAATGCCTTCCGCTACCGCACGGGTAACACTGTCCGGATTATCATCCCATGCCACAACCTTCACGCCGCCGGCGATCATAGCTTTCGCCGTTGCAATACCGGAACCACCAAGGCCAAACAGCGCAACAGCTTTATCTTTGAGGGTCAGTGTCGGGATCATAATCAGGCCGCCAGTCGACAATAATATTCAATATATAATTTAATCCGAATGGTTAACAAAACCATTCGGATTACGTGTGTTTTACAATTTATTTAACGCAGTTTCAGCGTTGAAAGACCGATCATCGCCAGAATAATCGCGATGATCCAGAAGCGGATAACCACCTGACTCTCAGTCCAGCCTTTTTTCTCGAAATGGTGATGGATTGGCGCCATCAAGAATACGCGCTTGCCGGTCAGTTTGAACCAGCCGACCTGAATAATCACCGACAATGCTTCCATAACGAACAGGCCGCCGATGATTGCCAGCACGATTTCGTGCTTGGTCGCAACCGCAACCGCACCCAGCATACCGCCCAGTGCAAGCGAACCGGTATCACCCATAAAGATCGCGGCAGGCGGAGCGTTGAACCAGAGGAAGCCCAGACCGGCACCAATAACCGCGCCGAGAATAACCGCCAGCTCACCGGTGCCCGGTACAAAATGGATTTGCAGGTAATCCGCAAAAATCGCGTTACCCGACAGATAAGCAATAAAGCCGAAAGAAGCCGCAGCAACCATCACCGGCACAATCGCCAGCCCATCAAGACCATCGGTAAAGTTGACCGCATTACCGGAACCAACCATGACAAAAGCGGCAAAAGGAATGAAGAACCAGCTCAGATCCAGCAACATGCCTTTCAGGAACGGGAATGTCAGCGAGGACGAAAACGGCTCCTGACCGGTGCGCATGATGACATAGGCAGCAATTGCAGCAATGATGAACTCAAGCCCGAGACGCGCCTTGCCGGAAAAACCTTTATCCGACTGTTTTGTCACTTTCAGATAGTCATCGTAGAAACCGATAGCACCGAAGCTGATTGTTACCAGCAGCACAACCCAGACATAAACGCTTTTGAGATTGCCCCAGAGCATGACCGAAGCCAATGTTCCGAACAGGATCATCAACCCGCCCATGGTCGGCGTACCGGCTTTTTTGAAGTGAGTCTGCGGGCCGTCAGCACGGATCGGCTGACCACGCCCCTGCCGGACGCGCAGACTGTCAATAATGCGTGGCCCAAGTAAAAAGACCAGCAAAGCTGATGTAATCAGTGCACCGCCGGTGCGGAAAGTAATATAGCGGAATACGTTGAAAAACGACAGATGATCCGCAGCATTGGCTAATAACATCAGCATCGGGTGAATGCCCTTCAGGTCGGTATCGGCACTTTAACACATCGCATTACACAAGAAATGCAGTGCTTAGTTCCTGTTATTCTTTAGCAGCCAACTATGACTGTATATGGAAAATCCGGTTTTATACTTTACGCATAAAACCGGCCTGTTTATTCTGCGGCCTCAGAGACGGCATATTTTTTCAGCAACGCATTGACGATTTTCACAAAGCCGATCGACTTTGACGATTTAATCATCACCACATCTCCGGGACGCACTGCTTTGACTACAAGTGGAAGCAGTTCGTCAACGCTTTCCCGATACTCAACCTGAATTTCTGCAGGCATTGCGGATTTCAGGGCACTCATATGCGCGCCGCCGATGAAAAGCATATTCACATGCGCATCCACAATCGGGCGTGCCAGATCACCATGCAGCTTGGAAGATTGCTTACCCAGCTCCAGCATATCGCCAAGCACTGCAATGCGCCGTCCCTTCTCAATCCCCTCGCCTTGCGGCTCAGTGGACTCAAGCAGTGACAGTGCAGCGCGCATGGATGCCGGATTGGCATTATAGCTCTCATCAATCAGCGTGAATGTGCCGTCACCATGGCGCAGACGATATTGCGCACCGCGTCCGGCTTCAGCCTGCAGACTTGCCAGCGCCAGCACAACTTTCGTCATATCCGCGCCGACCAGATGTGCAGCGCCCATCACCGCCAGCATATTCTGTACGATATGCCGGCCGGGAGCGCTGATCTTCACAGCCGCTTCCTGACCGCCGAGCGAAACCGTGATGCAGGAGCAATCCGTCTTCATCACCAGATCACGCAGTTTGTAGGTTGAACGGGCATTTTCACCGAATGTGGTGATGTGCTCAATACCGGCAGCTGTTGCCAGCGCTTCCAGCTGTTTGAAGCGTTTGTCATCCCTGTTCAGCAATGCATAACCACCGGGCAGCACGCCTTCAAAAATCTCCGCTTTGGCAACAGCAATTTCTTCGAGATTAGCAAAATGCCCCAGATGCGCAGGCGCAATCAGCGTAATGACAGCCACATGCGGCTGAACCATTTTTACCAGCGGGCGGATTTCATCATGATGGTTCATGCCGATTTCAAAAACACCATAATCGGTATCTTCCGGCATACGTGCCAAAGTCAGCGGCACACCCCAGTGATTATTGAATGAAGCGGCTGAAGCATGAACCTTGCCGCAATCAGACAGAACATGGCGCAGAGCTTCTTTGGTGGTGGTTTTGCCCACAGAACCGGTCACAGCAATGATCTGCGCTTTGGAGCGTGCGCGGGAAGCAATGCCAAGGCGGGTCAGTGCGGCCAGCACATCATCCACCACAATCATCGGCACCTGTAATTTACCCAGAGCAGGCAAACGCGCTTCGGTCACAACCAGCAGACCTGCTCCGGCAGCCATAGCAGCGGTTGCAAAATCATGCCCGTCAAACACATCACCTTTAATCGCGAAAAAGGCTTCACCCTTCCGCAGTGTGCGGGAATCGATTGAAATACCGGTAATACCTTCAGGAAGGTGGCCGACCGGCCGCCCTTCCATCGCTTTTACCATGTCAGACGATTTCCAAAGCAAATCACTCATTTAAAACGCGCCTCAAGCGAGCGGGCAACTTCTGCATGATCGGAGAATGGCAGTGTCACATCATTGATGGTCTGCCCTTCTTCATGCCCCTTGCCCGCAATAATAACTGTATCGCCTGCCTGTGCGAGCAGCACAGCATGGCGGATAGCTTCATGACGGTCACCGATTTCCAGTGCATCCGGTGCCGCAGCCAGAATTTCTGAGCGGATAGTAGCCGGTACTTCCGAACGCGGATTATCATCAGTGACAATCACCACATCGGCCAGACGGGTGGCGATTTCTCCCATGATCGGACGCTTGCCCTTGTCGCGGTCACCGCCGCAGCCAAATACTACGATCACACGGCCGGTGGTAAACGGGCGAACTGAAGTCAGCACATTTTCCAGTGCGTCTGGCTTATGGGCATAGTCCACATAGACAGGCACACCATCTTCAGTCGAGCCGACCAGATCCAGACGACCCGGCGCACCTTTCAGACGCTCCAATGCTCGGAAAGCCGCATCAGCAGGCACACCGGAGACAATTGCCAGACCGGCTGCAACCAGCGCATTCGCTACCTGAAAATCACCGGCCAGCGGCAAAGCAAATTCGTAAATCTTACCGGCATGGCTCAGCTCAACATGCTGACGATGGCGCTCGTGTTCCACGCGTTTCAGCGTAATGAAATCGCCTTTACGACCAACGGTTTTCACATCAGAACCGGCAGCAACTGCGGCTGCAATCGCCTGCGGTGAAAAGACATCATCGGCAAAAATAATCGCCGGAGCACCTTTTGGCAGCAGCGTATCAAACAGGCGCATTTTTGCGCCAAGATAATCTTCAACCGTCGGATGATAATCCATATGATCGCGGCCGAGATTGGTAAAAGCTGCGGCTGTCAGCTTCACGCCGTCCAGACGGCGCTGATCCAGTCCGTGCGATGAGGCCTCCATACAGGCATGGGTCACACCTTCATCCGCCAGTTCTGCGAGAAGTTTCTGCAGCTCCACCGGATCAGGCGTTGTCAGCGAGCCATATTCATTCCGTGTCGGGGAGAAAACGCCGGTTGTACCAATGCTTGCGGCTGCAAAACCTGCATAAGCCCAGATCTGCTGGGTAAAGGAAGCAACGGAGGTTTTGCCACTGGTGCCGGTAACAGCAGTCATAATCTGCGGTTGTTTGCCATAGAATATTGCAGCAGCCATTGCCAGCGCATGGCGCGGGTCTTTGCTGCGCAGCACCGGCACAGTGATGCCCTCGGCATTCATGTCTTCATCGGCCAGAATTGCAACTGCACCGCGTTTGACAGCATCAGCCGCATAGGCCGAACCGTCATTTTTCACGCCTTTCAGAGCCGCAAACAAGCTGCCCTTCTGTACCTGACGGGAATCGGAACTCAATCCGGAAATCTCAGTCTGCGCGACTGAGTCCGTCATATCATTTACATAGGCTGCGATATCTTGAAGTTTCATGCCATTCAGATCCCGATTTTGAATTCATTTCATGTGACATAATAAGTGCTCAAGGCATTATTACGTCACATTGATCCCCTGCTCAGATCAGTCATTCTCATAAGCTGCCAGAATTGGTGCATTATCCTGCGCAAAATCAGGCGACACACCCAGGAACGATGCTGACCGGCGGATGATATTTGCAACCATTGGGGCAGCATTGAGTCCGGCGGTCGCAGAAAGTTTGCCTTCCTCCGGTTTTGGCTCATCAATAATGGTCAGAACCACATAGGTCGGGTCATCCATCGGGAATGCAGCAAGAAACGCATTAAAACGGACATCTTTGGAATAACGGCCGTTAATAACCTTTTCCGCTGTACCGGTTTTACCACCAACGCGATAGCCCTTTACCTCAGCACGACGACCGGAACCGATCTCGGAATTAAGACGATAGAGATAACGCATATCATCGCTGGTTTTAGGCTTCAGAACCTGTGTGGCAACAGCATTGGCCTCGTCTTGTGTGCGTGGCAGGAATGTCGGCGGAATGAGCTTGCCGCCATTGACCAGCGCCGCAGCAGCAACGGCCGTCTGCAAAGGTGTGGTCATCATACCGTGACCATAGGAAATGGTAATGGAGTGTACCTTCTTCCACACGCGCGGCTCAACAGGACGCGCCACTTCCGGCAGTTCGGTCTGCATACGATCCAGCAAACCGACGCGCTTCAGAAACTCGCGATGGCCTTCAATACCAATCGCATCAACTTCTTTACCCGAACCGATATTGGAGGAATAAATAAACACTTCTGCCAGTGTCAGCCAGCGGGCCTTACCGTGGAAGTCGCGGATGGTCTGACGACCGATCGTAATCGGGCGGGTCGCATCAAACTTGCTTTCCAGATTGAACTTACCGGAATCCAGCGCCATCGCTGTGGTGAAGCTCTTGATCGTCGAGCCCATTTCATAAGTACCGGCTGACATCCGGTTCAGACGATCTTTTTCCAGCGCATTATACGGATTATTCGGATCAAAATCCGGCACCGAAGCCATAGCAACCACTTCACCGGTCTTGGCATTCAGCACCACAGCACCGGCAGCAATCGCACGATATTTTTCAACAGCGCGCACCAGTTCGTCGCGCATAATATGCTGCACGCGCAGATCAATCGACAGGCGGAACGGCTCGAGATTATCCGGCTGGGCAAGGCCTGCCATACGCAGATCGCTTAAGCCCTGACTGTCGATATATTTTTCCATACCGGCAATACCCTGATTGTCGATATTGACCAGACCGACAATATGAGAAGCCGTAGGCCCGCCCGGATAGAAACGGGATTTCTCTGTGCGAAAGCCGATACCCGGCACACCCAGCGCCATGATCTGGCTCTGCTGACGCGGGGTCAGACCGCGCTGAATCCACACAAAGCCCGCACCGCTTTTCAGACGGCGATAGGTGCTTTCCCAGTCAAGATTAGGCAGAACCGTTGCCAGCAATTCCAGAGTTTCGTCCGGATCGGCAATCTTTTTCGGCTCGGCATAGAGCGAAGCGGTTTTGATATCCGTCGCCAGCACTTCGCCATTGCGGTCAAGAATATCCGGCCGTGCTGCAAGCGTGCTGGCCGCACCGGCGCGATAACCTTCATTATCGCCGCCCTGCATACCGTAATAAACAAGACGGCCGCCAATCACCGCATAAATACCGACAAAGCAGGAAATCGCCATAATCAGACGATTACGCGCGCGGTTTCCATGTTTCTTGCGGTTTCCGGCAAAGGCAACACTGTCATTGAGCGGAGACGTGGCAATGCCGCGCTCACTCTCGAGCGCGGCACTGTCAAATTCAGGTGCCTGCCCCAGAACCGGAGCATCATCTGATGAGGACTTTTTATTTTTACGCCGGAACCAGCTGCTTTTTCCGCTCATGGCCGCACTCCCGGAACCACAACACGCATCGGTGCCGCATTTGAAACTGCACCGGCCGGTGCAGTTTGCGCAACGCTGCCTGTGCTCATCGTATCAACAGATGCAATCAGATCGGCACTGCCGCCGATCAGCTTTTCAATATCATCAGCCTGTTTCATCGGAATATCATCGAACAGACCGATCTGCGTCACATCAACCGGCTGCAGTTTCAGCTGTGACTGATAAATATCAGACAAACGCTGCAAACGGTTCGGCTGGGTCATCAGGCTCCAGTCGGCTTTCAGCAGATTGATCGTGTCTTTTTCAAAGGCGATCTGGCGCTGAATTTTCTTGATCTCAACCACCTGCTTTTCAGCATCATGTTTGATCTTATAGGTCACGGTTGCCGCCACCAGCATGACTGCGATCAATATAATATCTATAGTTCGCATCATGATGATTTCCTCTTCGCATTATCAGTTTCTGGCAGAACAGGCAGGGTTGGCAGGCCGAAAATACTGTAATCCGCTTTAAGTGGCGGATATTCTGTGCGGATACCGGCGCGTAGTTTGGCCGAACGCGCGCGCGGATTGCGCTCCGCCTCCTCCTCGCTGGCACCCACCGCGCCTTTGACTGCAGGCGTGAAACTGCCGTGACGCATATGCGCTTCCGGCAAATGACGCGAACCGCCGCCGCCGCCCGCACGGTCTGCAAAAAAGCGTTTCACAATACGGTCTTCCAGCGAGTGGAATGTCACAACAACCAGACGGCCGCCCGGCTTCAGCGAGCGTTCTGCAGCAATCAATGCACGCGCCAATTCACCCAGCTCGTCATTCACATAAATACGCAGCGCCTGAAAAACGCGGGTCGCCGGATGAATACGGTCTTTCGGATGACGCCCGACCAGCATTTCAATCGCATTGGCAAGATCACGGGTGCGGCTGAAAGGTTTGCTCTCACGGCGTTTTTCGATCATGCGCGCAATGCGTCCGGCATGACGTTCCTCACCGAGAAAATTAAAGATGCGTGCCAGATCGCCCATTTTATACTGGTTGACCACATCAGCAGCGCTCAGACCCTGCGAGGACATGCGCATATCCAGCGGCCCGTCTTTCTGGAAAGAAAAACCGCGATCGGCCTCGTCAATCTGCATAGAGGAAACGCCGATATCCAGCACAACACCGTCAGGCTGCACATCGCTCAGCACATCTTCCATCTGGGAGAAGCGTGCTTGCACCAGACGCAAACGTCCCTGATATTCTGCAACCACCACCTGTCCGGCAGCAATTGCATTCGGGTCGCGGTCAATGGCCAAAACTTCGGCACCGGTCTTGAGAATTCGTTTTGTGTAGCCGCCGGCACCGAAAGTGCCGTCCACATAAAGCTTACCGGCTTCAGGCTGCAAAGCGCTGACAACCTCTTCCAGCATAACCGGAATATGGCGGGAATAGTCTTCATGCTCTGATGCGCCCGCCGGAGTATCAGCGTGCTGTGTCAGTTTGTCTGCCTGCGCTTCCGGAACCATAATTTCCTTCGGTCCTGTCATTGTTTTGCTTTCTTCAGCGGACCCAGCGTGAGAACGGCAGATCCTTGCCCGCCAACGGTTAAACCGCGGCTGCAGATTTCAGCATTTTGCATACCGGCCAATGCCGGATGCAGCACAAAATGTCTGGAAACTGAACAAAGTCTGGACGCAACAAACTGCATTAAGAAATACCACCGGGGTAAGGTAGGCGTCAACGCAGGCGCAAAAACCGCTCCGAACGTTGCCATATTATCGATTTTTGCGACTGCGCAGCCGGCCGGACACGCAATACGCCGTGAATAAATTTATCCAATATTAATATTAAGGAAGGGTTATTATACGGGCACAGTTATGATTTATCAGCGGTTAAAATGGCACTTTGTGCAGCATCCTATGCCGAAGTAATTTAAACAGAATTGTCAGCCGGTCTGTAAGCCGGGTTCTGTATGGCCGGACTGTTTCCAGCCCGACGCGGCAGCCATTCATCTGGGACGGATGTCGCCACCCGCCTCTTGCAACCCACCCGGACGGCTATCCGGAAACTGATTATCAGGCCGAAACCTGATGCGCCGTCCCTATTCGGTCTTGCTCCCGATGGGGTTTACCGTGCCACTCCCGTTACCGGCAGCGCGGTGGGCTCTTACCCCACCCTTTCACCCTTACCTGCCCGATGCCCTTGCGGGCGATGGCAGGCGGTCTGCTCTCTGTTGCACTTTCCCTGAGGTCACCCTCGCCGGGCGTTACCCGGCATCGTGTTTCCATGGAGCCCGGACTTTCCTCACTTGCCACCTTTCGGTATTGAACAAGCGCGGCTGCCCGACCGGCTGACATGCGTCTATAGGCTTGATCTGTCATAAAACGCAATAAAAAAGCTGGACTCCGGCGACGGAAACCCAGCTTTTGTATAAAATCTCAGCCCTGCTGTGTAAGGGCTGTTTAGATTTAGGTTATGGCGTACAAAACATCCCGCCAGAGCCTGAATATAAACAGGCATAGAGCATTTGCAGTTAACTGACCTCAGTTAACGGTCGCAATTGTGCTCTTAGAATGAACGCATGAAGTCTTTAACTTTGCTGCAATATTTTGCAGATGTCGGGTTCATACGCTTGGCGCCGTGACCGGCATTGTATTTCAGAATTGTGCCGCAGGTTGAACCACCACCGAGCTTCTGTGCCTGTGCAAGATATTTCATGCCATATTGCACATTGGTTGCCGGATCATAGAGACCTTTTGCCGAACCGGTATAACCCAGACCACGTGCAGTACCGAGCTTGATCTGCATCAGACCGATTTCACCGGCGCTGCCGCGAACATGTGCCTGATAATTGCTTTCATTGCGCACAACCGCATGAGCCAGTGCCAGCGGCACGCCATAGGAAGATGCATAACGGGCAATGATGCCGGAATAAGGCTTGCCTGATTTGTCTGTCTGCGCCTGCTTGGTTTCTGCTTTGCCGCTGATCTGATTATTCAGATCGATACGGGTGCGAGCAGAACGACGCTCAATAACCGGCATTTTGGCAGTACCGGAAGCCTGTTTCTGATAGGCAGTACGGCTGGTATCAGCCTTGTTTTTAGTCGCTTCATTCTTCTTTGTTGCAGTCTTTTCTGAAGCTTCTTTTTTTGCTTTCAGGATGTCTACAAGATTTGTTTTTTCAAGTACCGGTGCACTCATGGCTGGTGTCAGACCGAACGAAACCACCGCCCCGCTGAGAGCGCATAAAAATCCAATTTTTTTAATCATAAACCTTAACCGTTGGAACTGTTGCATAATCCGTCGAAAGGTTTTGCAAGGCATGCAAAACCAGCTTTCAACGCCCTTCCTTTTGGGAAACAGTCCGCCCCATCACCAGACTTGCTCAAGGAAATTGAGGTTGTATCTGACGGGGAAATGCAGCCGAAGATTGTCGGGGCAAGTCACAGATTGCAAAAACCTGTAACATTAGCGGACTATTTCTTGCTGCCAACAATAAGGTCTTTTGAAAAATCAGCTGGTTACGGTTTCACGCAAATTCGTCGAAATTAGCCTGTGCAGTGTCTCAATTGTCGAGATATCCGCCACACCATCAATCTGAATCGGGCGAAAATGGCGCTGAAATGCACTCAGCACTACTTTGGTCCGCTCGTTAAACTCGCCATTGATGGTGATATCATAGCCATACATTGCCAGCATGGACTGCAAAGCCTCAACCGGCTGCCCCTGATCGCCCATGGCAAAAAACCGTCCGCCGCGGATCGGAGCCGGTTCAACCCAATGACCGATGCCTGCTTTAAACAGGGTCTCCCACGGAAAATTCTCGCCCGGATCAATCTTGCGTTCCGGAGCAATATCCGAATGGGCAAGCACATTCTCCGGCGCAATATTATAGCGTTCGCAAATCGAGCGGCAGAGAGAGATCACCGATGAAATCTGCGCATCTGGATAAGGCGGAAAATTCTCCAGCACACCCGGATTGACGATCTCGATACCGATAGAAGCAGAATTGATATCCCGCTCCCCTTTCCAGCAGCTCTGGCCTGCATGCCATGCGCGTTCGCTTTCCGCGACCATCTGCACAACCTGACCATCCTCATGCACGAGATAATGTGCCGAGACTTCACGTTCAGGACATTTGAGAATATCCAGAGCCTCCTGCGCAGTCGCAAGCCCCGTATAATGCAGGATCAGAAAACGCGGTTCTTTACCGTCTTTACGCGGGCCAAAATTGGCAGATGCATCAATAACAGCGCCCTCATAGTCAGCTTTGCTCAGCAAGGCGCGCGGGGCGGCCTGATTATTCTGTGCCAAACCGGCTTCCGGTGTTGAATTATCCTGCATAGTCATGCTGACCCAATTGTTTCTCAAGTGTCGCCCAGGCCGCATTGATTGCAGCCAGACGGTGATTGGCTATTTTCTGAAATTCATAGGGCATACCGCGGGCAATCACCAGATCCGGATGGTTCTGACGCACAAGTTTGCGGTAATGCTGCTTGGCCTCGATAAATCCTACGCCGCGCTTCAAACCCAGAACGGCATAGGGATCGGAAGGGCCGAGATTGACGTGCCTTCCGGCGATCAGCAAAAACTCGTCTTCTTCAATACCGAAAATTTCCGCCACACGTCGCAGGAACTGCATTTCCTTATCATGCACATAGCCATCGGCTTTGGCGATATAGAACAAACCATCGAGAACATCGGAAAGCGCACCGCAAGGCTCTTCCGCGCCGTTTTGCTGGGAGGAGCGGCACAGCGAAGCAATCTGACGGGCATAGCTCTCAAAACCGGCCACATCCTGCTTGGCAAGATTATACAGTCTTGAGACGTGATCCGCCTCTTTTTCCGGCACTTCAAAAATATCCTGAAAAGCCCGCACTTCATGCTGCGAGACAATGCCGTCAGCTTTGGCCATTTTGGCAGACAGCGCGATCATGGCAATGGAAAAAGCAACACGGCGGCGTGTTTCCGCATCGCCCTCAAAATAGGTGCGGACGGCTTCAATCACTCCGGAAAACGCACTGTAAGCCGTCTGCGTTAAAAAATCAGCGATACTGGACCAAATCGACATAAGCTTATGTAATTCAAAACAACTCTGATGAAAACCATCAAGCGCAAAGAGTTGAATGAAATTCAGCTGACATTGCTGACAGCCAGTACCGGCACACTACGACATTGCACATAATGAGAAAGCATTTCCGGTAATGCAAACGAAAGCCGGAATGCTCTTATAATTTTACATGGAGTTTGCAGATGACTGTTCCGCACGCATCTGACTTTCCATGCGCACGCGCACGAAGTCTTCTGCAGTTTTCTTAGCTGCTGCAGCCTGATCTGCAGTCTGCCCGACACTCAGAGCGGTTTTCTCTGCATCTTCACCTGCTTTTTGCACCGCAACTCTCACATCTTCTTCTGTGAGTGGTTTCTTCAGCTCAGGCAAAAGCACAGCAGGGCCTGCAACACTGTTCTGTGCAGCCTTGGCGTCAATTTCAGCCAATTCCTGATCGGCCTTTGACTGCAATTCCTGCTCCGAATGAGCAATAACGGCTGCGACACTGTCAGGTTGTTTTTGTGCAGTCTTGTCATGCGTCAAAAATCCGCCGGAAAAGACCAGACCGGTCAGCACACCGACAGCAAGGATAAAAGCCAGCAGACGATACATTTGACCTCCTCAACCGCCTTCAGCAAGGCGGCTTACAATCTCTCGTTAATGCCGGAAATATTTAATTGTTCCGCTTTTTATTCCGGCAATTCTGACAGTATCCCCGTCAAACCTGTATAAGTTATGACCCAACTAATCAAAAAATATTTATAAATCAAACAGTTTGGCACAAGACATTGACCGGCTGAGACAAAATGCGTCCACCTGCATCCCGCTGGTGGCACGAATTATCCTTATTCCTCTAAAGGAAAAATTTAACCTTTTGCAGTAAGAAAGCATTCATGATTTCCCTGTGATTGTTGTGAGATGATACCCGATGAAGCCAGCAGCACTTGCCGTTCTCAGCCTTGTGCTGAGTGCATGTACATCTGTGGATTATGATTTTTCAGATGTAAAACCGTCGGCAGGTTCTGTCTCCGGCACAGGGATTGCTCTTCCTTCTTCCAGTGCCAAGGCGCCGCGCTTCTATGATCGCAAGCCCCATGACTATACCGGTAAAACCCCGTGGCATTATCCGGTCCATGGTACGGATGTCTCCAAATATCAGGACAAAGTTGACTGGCAGCAGGTGCGCAACAGCGGCATTTCTTTTGTCTTTATCAAAGCGACAGAAGGCGGCGACCGCGTTGATGACCGCTTTGCGGAACATTGGGCAGGTTCACGTGCAGCCGGTATTCCGCGCAGTGCCTATCATTTCTATTATTTCTGTCGCAGTGCAGCCGATCAGGCGCGCTGGTATATCCGCAATGTACCGAAAGACCCGAACGCCTTGCCACCGGTTCTGGATATGGAATGGAACCCGCTGTCACCATCCTGTAAACTTCGTCCCGATCCGGCTGTTGTGCGCAAGGAAATGCGCACATTCCTGACCATGATCGAGCGTCATTACGGCAAGAAGCCGGTCATCTATACAACGGTTGATTTCTTCGATGATAATGATCTGCGCAGTTTCAGCGATTATCCGTTCTGGTTGCGCTCTACGGCCGGTCATCCGGATGAAAAATATGGCCCTCACCCGTGGGTCTTCTGGCAATATACCGGCACAGGTACAATTCCCGGTATCAAGGGTGACGCTGATATTAACGTATTCGCGGGCAATCATGCCCAGTGGAGAAAGTGGCTGGAAAGCAACAAAGTCAGATAAAATCGCCTTTACTGCGTGAATCTGACTTTACCATCTTCTTTTTCACAAAATGTTTATGCAGGACATAATTCAGAAAACTTGAACGCTCTGGTCAAAACCGGCCCGATCAACCAAAACAGCAAGACCTTACCGAGGCCTGCTGCAGAAAGAACTGAGTTATGTCACGCCCTGCCTCCCTGTCTGCCTTCAGATCAGTTTTTAAACCACTTCTGACTGCCGCTACTCTTCTCTCTACTGCAAGCTTTGCTTTTGCTACAGCAACACAGCCTGCGGCTCCCTCGGCAGCACCATCCGCACCGGCCGCTGTCGCGATTGAAAAACCGGCCTGCGGCGGTGATTATAATGTCTGGCTTGAAGGCGTGGTGACTGAAGCCAAAGCCGCAGGCATCTCAGACAAGGCACTTACAGAGCTGCATAAAGCCCAGCTTGATGAACGCACATTGAAGCGTGACCGCACGCAGACCGTTTTCAACCTGACCTTTGCCGAATTCTCCAAACGTCTGATTTCCGAACAGCGCCTGAAAAAAGGCCGCGAAAATCTCGTGAAATATGCAGATGTCTTCAAAAAGGCCGAAGACACTTATGGTGTTCCGGGACCGGTGATTGCTGCATTCTGGGGGCTGGAAACAGACTTCGGTGCTATTCAGGGCGATTTTGACACGCTGAACTCGCTCGTTACGCTGGCTCATGATTGCCGCCGTCCGGAGCTTTTCCGTCCGCAGCTGATCGCTTTGCTGAAACTGATGGATAAAGGCGTTGTGGATGCCGGCACCATGGGCGCATGGGCAGGCGAAATCGGCCAGATGCAGTTGCTGCCGAAAGATTATCTGGAACGCGGTGTCGATGGCGACAATGACGGTAAAGTGGATTTGCGCAACAGCGTGGCTGATGCGGTGATGACTGCAGCCCGTATGTTGTCTGAACTTGGCTGGCAGCGCGGCGAGCCTTGGCTGGAAACCGTGCAGCTGACACAGGATCTGCCATGGGAGAATTCCATCCGCACTTATCGCCTGCCCCATTCGAAGTGGAGCGGCTGGGGTGTAAAGTCTGTCAATGGCAACGCACTCGGCGCTGATGACGGTGACGCCTCCCTGCTCATCCCTATGGGACGCAAAGGACCGGCATTCCTCTCCTACCGCAATTTTGATATTTTCGTCGAATGGAACAAATCCATCGTCTATGCCACGACCGCCGCTTATTTCGCATCGCGTCTGGCTGGCGGCGAGCCTTTCCTGCTCGGCACACCGGAAGCCGGTCTTTCAACAGAAGAGCTGAAAGAACTGCAGAACAAGCTCGTTGTACGCGGCTATGACATGGGTCGAATCGATGGTGTTTTCGGCACCATGACCAGAGATGCTGTGCGCACTGAACAGCTCCGTTTGGGCATGCCTGCCGATTCATGGCCGACACGTGAATTGCTCGAAAAGCTATAAATTTAGTGGGATTTTGATGCCGCCTGTAAAAAATTTTACGGCGGCATCAAAACTTTTGACACCTGCCTAACATATTGTATTTTTTACAAGTTTAAAATTCTGCATTGATTGCGAAGGCTGTCTTCGCCGCTCCGCCCAGCACCCTCCCATGAAATTAGACTTTTCTTTGGCCGTTTATGTCGATAAAATGACACAAACGGGAAATGTGCTGACACAGTTAAAAAACAGTCAATTTGATCGTGAGACCATGCCTCTTGCATGGGTGGTTAAAGAGACTGGAAGCGGCATTTCCGGTTTAGAGTTAAGAGAAGCGGCTCCGGCATATTCCCTCAGATCGGGTTCTGTCAGGAGTGACTTTCCGGCCTTTGAATGTTGTTCATACGGCATTTGAAAACTGAACTTACAACCTGCTCAGGAGGCAATCCATATGGGTTTAACGCGTTCAATCAATGCCTTGGTATTTTGCGCAGCTTTTGTTTTTGTCGCAGCAATGATTGTCGGTGTATTTCCCTGACCTCGCATATTCACCATCTGAATTTCAGATGCTGACCTGATATCTGCATTTCGGTTTCATAATCAGAAAATATACAGATTACGGTCTTAATCAGAGACATTTTGCAGGCATCACTTTTACAGATACCTCCGGCATATTTGGCATTCCGCAAAAGTAGATAAATCAAGTCCTGTCATTTTTAAAAACGAAAAGCCCTGCGGAAACATTTTTCCGCAGGGCTTTTTCGTTTCATCCCATATATTTTCAGGCCGCTACCGGCGCCCTCACCCCAAGCAAATGGCAAATCGCAAAAGCCAGATCCGAGCGGTTCATCGTGTAGAAATGAAAATCATTTACACCGCGCTCAATCAGATCATTGACCTGTTCGGCTGCAAGCGCCGCTGACACCAGCATATGCGTCTGCGGATCATTCTCCAGCCCGTCAAAACGATCTGCCAGCCATGCCGGTATGCGCGTTCCTGCACGTTTGGAGAAATTCGCCACCTGCTTGAAATTATGGATCGGCAGCACACCCGGAATAATCGGAATGTAAATTCCCGCACGACGCACACGCTCCACATAACGCTCATAAAGATCATTATCGAAGAAGAACTGTGTAATCGCCCGGGTCGCACCATTATCGACTTTGCGTCGCAGCATCTCAATATCGGTAGCAAAATCCGGGCTTTCCGGATGTTTTTCCGGATAGGCAGAGACGCTGATATCAAAATTAGCAATCGATTTGAGACCTGCCACCAGATCGGCACCATTCTGATAGCCGCCTGGTGTCGGCTGATAGGCTTCACCGATACCGCTTGCAGGATCGCCACGCAGCGCCACAAAGCGCGTCACACCCAAAGAAGCAAAGGAGCGGACGATAGAATTGACCTCTTCCTTGGTTGCATCCACGCAGGTCAGATGCGCGGCAGGTGTAATGGATGTTTCTTTGATGATACGGGCAATGGTTTTATTGGTGCGCTCACGGGTCGAACCGCCCGCACCATAGGTCACAGAAACAAAAGCCGGATTAAGCGGTGCCAGACGCGTCACTGTCTCCCAAAGACGATCTTCCATCTCTTCGGTTTTCGGCGGGAAAAACTCGAAGGATACACGGATCGGATGCGCGCTCTCGGAACGGCGCTGCTGGCCAAAACTAGACATCGGAAATCTCCGTTATTCTTGCCGTCATAGTTTGCACCATGGGGCAAATATTCATGGTCACGTCACCATGAAGAAAATCAAAACTGCGCCTGCCCGCACCTGAATGGCGCAAAGCTAAACATTAGAATGCTACTCAATAATGCCGGTGTGCCTCTAAGTGCGCCTCAAAGTGCACCTCAGGCAGCATCGGCGATCAGCATTCGCGGATCACGCGCAAGCCACAGTTTAATCACCAGTCCGGAAGCCTGCCCGCCCTGCGGCTCAAGCGCTTCAATCTTCTCCGGCTCAAGCCCTGCGGCTCTCATCCAGCCGGTCATTTGCTCGTCACTGAAACCAAGCCGCAAATGGGCATGTTCGTCACGCAGGAATTCCAGATCATGCGGCGCAAAATCCACCACCAGCAAACGCCCCTGCGGGCGCAGCGCACGTGCAGCCTCACGAATGGCCGATTGCGGCTCGTCAAGGAAGTGCAGCACCTGATGGATTGTCACCAGATCATAACCATCGCGGTCAACCGGCAGCGCATAAATATCGCCCTGACGCACCTGCGCATGGGCAACACCGGCCTGATCCAGATTGGTGCGTGCAACTGTGAGCATATCGCGATTGATATCAATGCCGACACCGCGCACATAAAGCGGGCTGAACATTTCCAGCAAGCGGCCGGTACCGGTGCCGATATCCAGCATAGACTGGAAAGCCTGTTCGCCGACAATACCACGCAGCGCATCTTCAACCATTGTTTCATCAATATGCAGCGAGCGGATCTGATCCCAGCTTTCTGCATTGGCACTGAAATAGGCAGTTGCCCGCTCATGGCGCTCGGCTTTCACCTGCGCAAGACGCTCCTGATCGCGCAGCAGCAGCGGATCCTGATTGTCCTGCCAACCGATCAGTGCACGGGAAAGCCCCTGATGGATCGGGGTTTCCGACAGGCGGAAATAGGCCCATGACCCTTCCTGATAGCGGCTGATTAAACCGGCTTCACTCAGCAATTTGAGATGGCGGGATACACGCGGCTGCGACTGGTTGAGAATGGATGTCAGATCAGAGACCGTCAGATCACCACCGGCAAGCAGCGTCAGAATACGCAACCGGCTTGGCTCTGCCGCAGCCTTCAGCACTTCCACCATTTCTTCAAGAGCCAAAGGCTTGCCAGTCATACCGCACTCCGCATTTAAAACACATAAAGATATGTTTATGTGATCCATGCGATTATTGCAACTAAAATCGACTGATAAAAGTTTTAAAATACCATATTTGATTTAAGCATAATCACGGCAAAGCACATCACAGGAAGCCTCCATGGCCGCATCCGCAAAACGCCGCAAAGAGATTGAACTGGCGCTCCGCTTACTGGCACCACATACGCCTTATTTTGATGCGGAGCAAATCCGCGAAGCAGCTGCCGCACCGCATATGCGCAGCCTCACTGCACAAAATGCCGTGCGCCTGACACTACTCGCCTATATCCGCCACACCTACACCGACTACGACAAATTACGCGATGAAGGACTGGATAAAGACAGCGCACTTTATTGGATTCAGGATCAAATTTCAGAAAAACTCAGAGAATGGCAAGCAACGGATTTACTGCCTGACAGTAATTACAGTGACCAATAAAATAAATATGTGGGAGATTAAAAATGTAATTTAAATCATTAAGAGGATTACACAATGGCATATACTTATAGAATATACGCAGTTAAATCAAAAAAATACTTAAGCCTTGACACTAGCCAGTTAAATAATATTTATATTGACAACGTTTCAAGAGGCGAAAACGTATCAAATCAGATAAATACTTATAGCTGGACATCATATAAAGATTCGCGAGCAACAGTTGGGGGGAATTCCGCCCCAATTAAACTATACAATACAATGACTCACCGCTTTCTTGCCAGTACAGAGCAAGTACAAACAATTACCGGGACGCCAAATAAAATAGGCGAAATCCTTGGCACAACGACATATGGTACAGCGGACAATGCCTTAGAGTTCGTCTTTCAGCTCGTGGGAGATAAATACCTGATTTATCTTTCAGGAGATGAAAAAACTCCTCAAACCGGAAGAACTCTTCTTTACGACAAAATGAATAAGAACAGAGTTGTTTTAAGTGCATATAATCCATCATTCGTTACTAGCGACCTGGATAATTTATGGTCTATAGAACAGGTTACACTTTAATATAAATTAAAATAATATTTTGAGGTTGAATATGACTTATGATTTTTACTTAACAAATGAATATAGTCAAAATCTTCTAACTGTTCGCGATGTCACCGGAGATAAAAATAAACTATTTCAATACGCATGTACGACACAGGAAACCCCTCCTCCAGAAACTGATGATGGCTATATTTGGTTTACATATGAATCACCTGCCACAAAAACAGATGGAGTATTACTTTACAACTCATTTTCTGAAGGTTTTTTTGGTGTAACAGGAACTATATTTCCTGCTGAGGGAACAAAGCCGGCAAAAGCGCAGCTTGGAACACTAACATTTTTTCCAACACAACTCATTGAGCGGGTAAACTTTGTTGCCGTACAAGGGAAGCCAGATTATTATTATATTCAAACCTACATAAACAACGCAAACACAAATACATATCTTGTATATGACGATGAAGCTGATGATGTAAGTTTTATGATTATAGATGACTTAAACACTAAAAATGTGCATTTAAATACAATGTGGAAAATGACTCAAATCAGAAATGACGTACCAATTGCATAAATAAAAATGTAGTCAGATTGGTCGGTATCAATCTGACTATAATTTATTGCAAATAAATTACTTGCTCCGATATCCTTATATTCACCTTATCTGCAACCTCAACATCCCCCGCCCGCTCCACCCAGCCAGTCTGACCACGCAGATATTTCGCTGATTTTACAAAGTTAAGCGCCACCATCGCCTCATTCTGAGCGCCAATATGCTGCGCAATTGATGTTCCGGCGATTTTGCACGGTGCATTCAGCCCGTTCAGCTTCAGTGTCAAACCACTGTCAAAAAACAGCACCGTACCGGCGGGCAGAAGCGTGAAGTCTGCGATACCCTCCACTAGAATATTGCCCCCGATCCATTCCGGCCTGATCGCGTCAAGCCCCATTGCCGCAGCAATCTTTTCCAGTTCTTCAAGAGAAATCAAAGAGAGCTGACGGTCATTACGGATTAATGTACCCCGCTCATACCACGGCTCGCGGCCACCGGCTCTACGCGTCATTCCGTAATGATAATCACCGATAATACCACCATGGTCACATTGCAATTTATCTACTGCTTGCGTGACAAAATCCTGCCCTGAAGCAATATAAAGTCCACGGACACGACCTGTAACCTTGCGTGCCGCTATGCGCTTGCCATGAATGTTATTGAACAAATCTGTCATCACAGTTTCAATCTTCACCGCGCACAACAACCATAAATACGCGCGGGAAGTGCAGCAGCACTTTACCATCTACTGTCAGTGGATAATGCTCTGCCAAGCGTTCCGTGTATTCCTCCAGATAATCGCGCTGCTCTTCTTCATTGAGCGGATTTAAAAACGGACGCAGGCCGGTGCTTTTCACCCATTCAGTAATTGCCGCATGACCATCAAGCGGGTGATTATAAATCGTGTGCCAGATATCGATATGGGATGCGAGCGGTATCAGAGCATCATAATAAGCATTCACGCTCGGCATTGGCGGACGGGGGGCTTTATTGAGACGTTCAATCCAGCGACTGTCTTTTGCCACCTGGCGCATCATACGGTGAGATGGCTCATTCCAGTTATCCGGCATTTGCACAGCCAGTGCGGCACCTGATTTCAGCCCCTTCAACAGGCGCTGCAAATGCTGAATATGCTCAGGAATCCACTGGAACACCGCATTGGAAAACAGCAGATCAACATCCGCATCCGGCTGCCACTGCGTGACATCGCTTAAATAAAACGGCACATCAGGCAACCGTTTCTGCGCCTTTTCAATCATATCCGGCGACGCATCAAAACCGGATAGTTGCGCCTGCGGCCAGCGCTTTTTCAAGGCCTCGGTAGAGTTGCCGGGTCCGCACCCAATATCAACAATGACGGCAGGATCTTTCAGCGGAATACGGGCGATGAGATCATTAACCGGTCTTGTGCGCTCATCCTCAAATTTCAGATATTGCTGTGCCGACCAGTCTTTCATCGTGATGCTCCTGTGCCTTACCTATAACAGACAATCTATAGCACCGGTGTATTTTGCCAAGCACTTTACAAACAAAAACGCCCTCCTTTCGGAGAGCGTTTCTATGACTTCAAATCTGTAGTCAAAAACTGCAGGCAACGCCATTTTCAGCCCTGCATGCGGCTTTTGAACCCGAAATTTTAGCGTGTCAGCGGCTTATAGGTCACCCGCTTAGGATTGACGCTTTCAGGTCCGAGACGACGTACCTTGTCAGCTTCGTAATCTTCGAAGTTACCTTCGAACCACTCCACATGGCTGTCGCCTTCAAAAGCCAGAATATGCGTGGCCAGACGGTCGAGGAACATACGATCGTGCGAGATGATAACGGCGCAGCCAGCGTATTTTTCCAGCGCATCTTCAAGCGCCGCCAGTGTTTCCGTGTCCAGATCGTTGGTCGGTTCGTCGAGGAGCAGCACGTTGCCGCCGGTCTGCAGCATCTTGGCAAGATGCACGCGGTTACGCTGACCACCGGAAAGATTGCCGACTTTAGCCTGCTGATCGCCGCCCTTGAAGTTGAACGCACCGCAATAAGCGCGGGAGTTCATTTCAAACTTGCCGAGCTTGATGATGTCATTGCCGCCGGAAATTTCTTCCCAGACATTCTTGTTCGGGTCGAGGTGATCACGGCTCTGGTCAACATAACCGAGCTTAACAGTATCACCGATACGCACAGAACCGGTATCCGGCTGTTCCTGACCGGTGATCATTTTGAACAGGGTCGATTTACCTGCACCGTTCGGCCCGATAACACCAACGATACCGCCCGGAGGCAGTTTGAATGTCAGATTGTCGATCAACAGACGATCGCCGAAGGATTTGGACAGGTTTTCAACTTCAATAACCACCTGACCAAGACGCTCACCCGCAGGAATGAGAATCTGCGCATCGCCCGGACGCTGATTTTCAGCCGCTTCAACCAGCTTGTCATAGGCCTTAATACGGGCTTTCGACTTGGACTGACGCGCCTTAGGGCTTGCAGCAATCCACTGACGTTCACGCTCAAGTGCTTTTTGGCGGGAATCGTCTTCACGGCCTTCCTGAATCATGCGCTTGGCCTTGGCTTCCAGATAGGCAGAATAGTTGCCTTCGTAAGGAATACCACGACCGCGGTCGAGTTCGAGAATCCAGCCGGTCACATTGTCAAGGAAGTAGCGATCGTGCGTGATGAGCAGCACAGCGCCCTTATATTCACGCAGGTGCTTTTCAAGCCATGCAGTGGTTTCAGCATCCAGATGGTTGGTCGGTTCGTCGAGCAGCAGCAGATCTGGCTTGGAAAGCAACAGCTTGCAAAGTGCAACGCGGCGGCGCTCACCACCGGACAGAGTGGTTACATCAGCATCGGCAGGCGGGCAGCGCAGTGCTTCCATCGCCATTTCAACCTGACTTTCCAGATCCCAGAGGTTCTGGCTGTCGATAATATCCTGAAGTGCCGCACCTTCGTCAGCGGTTTCATCAGAATAATTCATCATCAGCTCATTATAACGGTCAAGAATGGCCTGTTTGTCAGCCACACCTTCCATCACATTGCCGAAAACAGTCTTTTCAGGATCAAGATGCGGTTCCTGAGCCAGATAACCACAGGTCGCACCATCGGCGAGCCAGGCTTCACCGGTGAACTCTTTATCGAGACCAGCCATAATCTTGAGGATTGTCGATTTACCGGCACCGTTAGGGCCGAGAATACCGATTTTCGCATCAGGATAAAATGACAGGTGCAGATTTTCGAGAATCTTCTTTGTACCGTAGTTTTTATTCAAACCCGACATATGATAAATAAATTGACGTGCCATTGGGTGGCTGTTCTCCGAGAATTTGAGCCCGTAATGTGTGGGAATTCGCTTTGATGCGCTATTTAGGCTAAATATTGCGCAGGGGCAATGCCAGAACAGAGGCGAAGAAGACGCGATAAGCATCTTCCCCTGTTTAACCTCTGAGGGTCTGAATAAAAAATCACCATTTGCAGCCAAGTGGGCGACTTTTGGATCAGACACTGCATAGCTATTATTATTACAAATATAGTCTCCGCACTCCTGAAACAAGGTTTCACAATGCCGTTTGATAATCCTGAAATCCTGTTAAGTCCGAGCGGTGCAAAACTGGCATTGCGTTTTCAACCGGCGAAGAAAACGGCAATCGGCAATATACAGATCAGCCACGGCCTTGCTGAACATGCTGCCCGCTATCAGGAATTTGCGGAGCATCTCGCGGAGCACGGCTTTAACGTCTATGTCCATGACCATCGCGGACACGGGCTGACCAGCGCACCGGATGCACCGCTCGGACAGTTCGCAGCCAAAGATGGCGATGAAAAAACTCTGCAGGATATCGGCTTTGTTGAAAAAACAATCCGCGAAAGACATGAGCAACTGCCACTCATTCTCTTCGGCCATTCCATGGGGGGATTGGTAACACTCGCTGCTTTATGCGGAAAATTCTGCACGCCCGATGCGGCAGCCATCTGCAATTCCAATTTTGCCAATGTGCTGAATCAAACACTGGCTTTCACATTACTCAAAGCCGAGCGCATGTTTCTCGGCTCCGATGTACCGAGCCATTTCCTGCCAGCCATGACTTTCCGCACATGGGCAAAGCAGGTGAAAAATTATCAGACACAATTTGACTGGCTGTCCCATGATACAGCGGAGGTTGCGCTTTATAATAATGATCCGCTCTGCGGCTATGATCCGTCGGTCAGTATGTGGATCGATGTTTTCCGCTTTATGCGTCGCTGCAACAATCCTGCACCACAACAAGCGATACCGTTGCATTTGCCGCTTTATTTACAGGGTGGCGGACAGGACCCTTCGACTGAAGGTGGCAAATCCCTGCTTGCACTGGAGAAAAGACTGAAAGCTTCCGGTTTCAGTACTATCACCACTCAGATTTATCCGGATATGCGTCATGAAAGCCTGCATGAAACAGATCGTGCGCGTTTCATGCAGGACTTTACAAAATGGGCATTAAAGGCAATCGCCTGACAGAACTTTAAGCCAGCCACTTGTCATAATCAGACACCAACAAATGCAGTGGCTGGACATCATCTTCCACGTCGGAGAACCGGCCGATCGGCTCACGGAAAATATTATCCGTCAGATCATCATTGACAGTTGAAACCTCGCCAATCAGCACATCACCACCCTCGCCCCAGAAAGCATGCCAGTTACCGGGCATCAGGGTCACGCTCTCACCCGGATCAAGCTTCAGCAAACCTCCGGCAGACAGCCGCTTGATGCGCCCGTCACAGGCAACAACCACGTCGCTTTTATCATCAATCGAGCCATCCGGATTGGAATTGAACATTTCCAGCACCAGTTTGGCACCACCGCGATTGATAATATCCTCAGCTTTCACCACATGGCGATGCATCGGCGACAGCTGGTTCTCGCGCGAGATCATGATCTTTTCCGCATAAAGCATACCGGTGCCTTTTTGCAGATCTTCGGCCTGTCCGTTGCGCACGGTAAACAGGAACAGCCCCATTTCATCGAAACGCCCCTGCCCGTAATCAGTAATATCCCAGCCGAGACGCGCATTACGGATTGCTGCACTGTCATCGCTCACACGGGTGCGCATTTCCTCCGGCGACCAATAGGCAAAAGGCGGCATGACAAAACCGAAAGACCGGATAAAGCGGTCACTTTCACGGATAATTTCATTAATTTCCGAGCGTTTCATAAATGTTTCCTCCAGCGGTCATCCGCTTGATACGGGTCTTGTCTGCGCAACAGAAAAGCACGGCCTGCCCCGTCTGACCAGTCCCTTTTCGGCTACAAAATATTGCCGCCGATAAATTTCCGGATGCGGCGGTTTGGCGTGTCGTCTTTACGCGAAGCCCATGTCGTTTTCGTATGCGCGTCCGCCATATTTCAATGGTTGAATACGGATAATCAGAGCAGATTTTTTGAGAAATATTCTGAGACTTAACTCTTGTCGTCAATCTTAATACCCATACGGGATCAGGCTTTTTCATGTCGCACATAAGCCACTCCGGCAGCGACATATTTTAAAGTCCGGCACCCCCGATGAACAACGCTATGCGAGGCATATTATGGACGTCCGCAATCAGATGCTGAGTGACTTGTTGGGGCGCGACCCGAATTTCAGTCTCGGACAGAAATTCTACACAGATCCCGACTTTTACAAGCTGGATCTTGAACATATCTGGTACCGTGAATGGGTTTTTGTCGGCCATGATTGTGAACTACCGAAAGCAGGCAGCTATATTACCGTGCAGATCGGTGATTATCCGGTGATTGTCGTGCGTGACAGTCAGGGCGGCATCCGCGCTTTTCACAATACCTGCCGCCATCGCGGTTCACGTATCTGCACAGCGGAAAAAGGCACCGCTGCCCGTCTCGTCTGCCCTTATCATCAGTGGACTTATGATCTGGATGGTAAGTTATTATTTGCCCGTCAGGTTGGCCCTGATTTCAAACCGGCAGATTTCGGCCTGAAAACCGTGCATTGCGAAACTGTCGCCGGTTACATTTATATATGTGTCGCGGATGAAGCACCGGATTTCAACGCTTTCCGCGCAACAGTTGAGCCTTATCTGGCGCCTCACCAGATTAAAGATGCCAAGATCGCCTTTGAAAGCACGATCATTGAAAAAGGCAACTGGAAGCTGGTCTGGGAAAACAACCGCGAATGCTACCATTGCGCCGCCAACCATCCGGAACTGTGCCGCACCTATCCTGAAGCGCCAAGCGCCACCGGCGTACAGGGCATGATGGAGGATGAGGAAACCAACCAGCTCTGGAAGCGCTGCGAGGATACCGGCCTGCCTGCCAAATTTAATATGTCCGAGAACGGCCAGTATCGTATTGCCCGCATTCCGCTGCTGCGCGATGCCGACAGCTATACAATGTCCGGCAAGCCCGCTGTAGCGAAAAGCCTGAGCTCTGAAGTCAGAGCGTCCAAAATCGGCGCAATGCTGCTGTTCAACTATCCGTCCACATGGAACCATGTGATGATCGATCATGCAATTTCCTTCCGCGTGCTGCCGATCAGCGCCGAGGAAACCATGGTCACCACCAAATGGATAGTCAATAAAGATGCGGTTGAGGGCGTCGATTACAATCTCGAGGAACTGACCCATGTCTGGATCGAGACCAATGATCAGGATCGCCGGATTGTGGAAGAAAACGCCCGCGGCATCCGCTCACCGGCCTATCAGCCGGGGCCTTATTCCGTGGAGCATGAAGGCGGCGTCATGCAATTTATTGAATGGTACGCCAATTTCATCACCCCGCGCCTGCAAGGCGAAGTTGCAAAACTCAGCCGCGTGGCCTGATACTCAACGCAATATCCCGGAGCGCAACACAGCGCTCCGGACAATATCATGACAGGCAGGTTCACTATGAACCCACCTCAAGCCCCCTTCAGGTGAAGAGCAGCACGAATGAAATATCTTGATGAAATGCTGCCGTGGAACGACAGGCTTCAGGTTCTGGAATGTGATGCGGCGATTGAAGAAGCGCCGGACGTGATGACTTTCTCGTTCCGCACGCCGGAGAATAATAACTGGTTCCGCTATATGCCGGGTCAGTTCATCACGATTGAGATACCGGCCGCACCGGAACCAGTCATGCGTACCTATACGCTGTCTTCCACGCCGTCGCGCCCTTATTCCGTATCCATCACCATTAAGGCACAGACAGGCAGTATCGGTACCCGCTGGATGCTGGATAATATGCGTCCGGGCATGCAGCTGAAAGCTTTTGGTCCTGCCGGTGACTTCTCGCTCGTTTCGCATCCGGGCAAAAAATACCTGTTCATCTCAGCCGGTTCCGGCATCACACCGATGATGTCGATGACGCGTTTCCTTTATGATACGCAACCGGCCAGTGATGTGGTTTTTCTCAATTGCGCCCGCTCACCGGATGAAATCATTTTCCGTAAGGAGTTGGAACTGCTTGCCAGCCGTATGGATAACCTGCGCCTGCAATTGGTTGTCGAGCGTTCCATCGCCCGCAATGTCTGGAGCGGCGTTCATGGCCGTATCAGCCATAGTATTATTGATATTTCCGCACCTGATTTCAAAGACCGCACAGTTTTCTGCTGTGGCCCAGAGCCGTTTATGCGCGCCGTAAGTGACATGCTTGAAGCCAATGGCTTCAACATGGACAACTATCATCAGGAAAGCTTTCAACCGGCCTCGGAAGCACCCGCTATACCGGTGCCTGCCGCGCTTGAAGCCGCAGCCGGTGATGCAGAGACAGAAGCGCCGAGCGTTATTTTCACATTATCCGGTATCGAAGTGCAGTGCAGCCCGACCGATACCGTATTGCTGGCAGCGCGTAACGGCGGGTTGAAAATACCAAGCGCCTGCGAGTTTGGTGTCTGCGGTACGTGCAAAGTCAAATGCCTCAGCGGCGAAACCGTTATGAATCATAATGGCGGTATCCGCGATGATGAAATTGAAGAAGGCTATATTCTTGCCTGCTGCTCTCATCCTTTGGGTCGGGTGGAAATCGAAGCCTGATCCTCTTGACCTTTCCGCGTGCTTTCGTCACTGATCGCTCTCGGACGTGACGCAGCGGGAGAATGGGATGCCACAACACGATCAGAAAAACTCCGCCTTTATTGTGATTGATATTCAGAATGATTTTTGCCCCGGAGGCGCGCTGGCTGTAGCCGGCGGGGACAGTATCGTTGCAGGCATCAATCAGGAGATTGAGCACTTTGACCATGTCATCCTGACACAGGACTGGCATCCCGCAGGTCATTCCAGCTTTGCTTCGACCCATGAAGGCCGCGAGCCTTATGAAATGGTGACAATGTCCTATGGCAAACAGACTTTGTGGCCGGATCATTGTGTACAGGGAACCCATGGCGCGGAGTTTCATAAAGACCTGCAATGGACAAAGGCCGAACTGGTGATCCGCAAAGGCTATCGTAAAGCTATCGACAGCTATTCCGCCTTCTTCGAAAATGACCACATGACCCCTACCGGTCTTGGCGGCTATTTGCGCGAGCGCGGCATTAAGCATGTAACACTCGCAGGTCTCGCTACCGATTTCTGTGTGGCCTATTCGGCTCTGGATGCGGCAGCTCAAGGTTTCAAAGTCACCGTATTGCCGGATTTAAGCCGAGCGATTGATATTGGCGGCTCGCTGCAAACCATGATGAGCCAGATGCGCAATGCGGGCGTAGCATTCCGTTAAAACTGCATTCTCCCCGCAATCAACAAGGCAGCGCTCGACGGCTGCCTTTTTTGCTTTATATAGACGCCTTTATCCTCCTACCCGTTTTCCGGAACAGAAAGCCTCACCGTGATTGAGAAAAAAGACGTTGTAATTATCGGTGCAGGCGCAGCCGGAATGATGTGTGCAATCCGTGCCGGTCAGCGGGGTCGCTCCGTCGTACTGATTGACCATGCGAAATCCCCTGGTGACAAAATCCGCATTTCCGGCGGCGGCCGCTGCAACTTCACCAATATTCATGCAACGGCAAAAAACTATCTGTCCGCCAATCCGCATTTTTGCAAATCCGCACTGGCACGCTTCACGCCGCAGGATTTCATCGCCATGGTCGATAGTTACGGCATCAGCTGGCATGAAAAAACATTGGGGCAGCTGTTCTGTGACCATAGCGCCAAAGATATTATCAACATGCTGCGCACGGAAATGCAGCAGGCCAATGTGCGGCTCGACCTCAACACCACGGTTTCGGACATCAGCAAAATCACAGACGGTTTTATAGTTACGACGAGCTATGGCAAAATCGAAGCGCAATCGCTGATCATTGCCACCGGCGGCAAATCCATCCCGAAAATGGGAGCCACGGGTTTTGCTTACACGATTGCCGGTCAGTTTGGGCACAGCCTGATTGAACCCCGCCCCGGTCTTGTACCTTTGACGCTGGAGCCTAATCTGCTGGAACAACTCAGCCCGCTTTCAGGGATAGCCGTCGATGCCGAGCTTAAACATGGCAAAACCCGATTCCGCGAAGCACTGCTTTTCACCCATCGGGGTATGAGCGGCCCTGCGATTCTGCAGATTTCATCCTATTGGCGCGAGGGCGATGAGGTCGTTTTGACCATTGAACCGGACTTTGACTTCCTCGCATTGTTAAAAAATGCACGAAAAACGAATGGCAAACAATCTGTCCAGACGGTCCTTGCAGAAAAGCTGCCCCGCCGTTTAGCCCAGTTTTTCACGGAAAAGACACAATTGAACAAGCCTCTGGCTGATTTGTCCGACAAGATCTTAACAAATCTCGTTGCCGCAATTCAGGATTGGCATATCAAACCGGCAGGTTCCGAAGGATATCGCACGGCGGAAGTTACACTCGGCGGTATCAGCACCGATGAGCTCGACTCAAAGACCATGGAATCCAAAAAGGTACAAGGTCTTTATTTCATTGGAGAATGTGTGGATGTAACCGGCTGGCTTGGCGGATTTAACTTCCAATGGGCATGGGCATCGGGCCACAGCGCAGGTCAGGCCGCATAATATTTACGTGACAAATCACACGTTTTCGTGAGCGGCGCGCACAATTACATTATGGCGGAAAAGTGTCAATGCGATCACATTTACTTCAAGTCGATAAGAACTTGCTGTTGCATATTTGTGACAGACATTTCCGAGGGTATATTTTATGTTTCTAACGAGATCTAAAAGGAGTTCATCACATGAAATATACAACTCTGGCAGCTGCTCTGCTTCTCTCCTCCACAAGCGCTTTCGCAGCTGATGCTATCGTTTACAACGAACCAGCCCCTGCTGTTGTAGCTGACACTTTCTCCTGGACAGGCGGCTATATCGGTCTTAACGCCGGTTATGCAGGCGGCAAGAACAAGTTCAACGGTTACGACAACTTCGCAGTATCCGCTAAAGACAATGCAAGCGGCTTCCTCGGCGGTATTCAGGCCGGTTACAACTGGCAGTTCGACCAGACCATCGTTGGTATCGAAACTGACTTCCAGGGCGGCAACCTGAAATCCGATGCAGAACTGAGCTACAATGGCCAGACTGCCGGTGCAGAAGCCAAAATCAACTGGTTCGGTACAACCCGCGTTCGTCTCGGTTACACACCGGTTGACCGCTTCATGGTTTACGCAACAGGTGGTGTTGCTTACGGTAAAATCAAAGCTTCTGCTTTTGATGGCGCAACAAGCTTCTCCCAGTCCGACACTAAAGTTGGTTACACTGTAGGTGCCGGTGCAGAATACGCTGTTACAAACAACGTAACTCTGAAGACCGAATACCTCTACACCGACCTCGGCAAGCTGAAACTGGATGATGTAAACGGCGTTCGCTTCGGTGAAGTTAAGGCTCCGTTCCACACAGTACGCGTTGGTGTGAACTACAAGTTCTAATCCATACTTGCGAACTAAAAAGAAAGCCCCGCATTGCGGGGCTTTTTTTATTTCTTAACAACCAACTCAAACCGGCAGCAAAGACACCGCCTCAAAGCAGCCCCGAATTTTCCTGCGATGATCCGCCCGCATTCTTCATCACTATACCCATATTATAATCCCCCGCACCTACCCCTCGGCATGGTTTATGCTTATCTATACATCAGCACTATGATGTATCGGGAGAGATATGAATAAGTCCTGTTTCGCAATTCTTCTGGCTTGCAGCCTGTTTCCGTCTTCACTTCATGCCGCCCCTATCGGCGAAGTGATTGCCGAAATGGCAGGTAAATGCTGGAAATTGCCGGAGAAAATTGACTATCAAAAAGCATCAGCCATTTTTGAAGTCACTTATAATGCGGATGGTGAGTTATTGGAGATCATCACTGTCGAATATCGCCCTGTGCGGGAAGCGGGCAAAATCTTTGCTCTCAGTGCACAACAGGCACTTCTGGATTGCGCCAATAGAACCGATGTTAAATCCAGAACAATACGGGTGGTCATGAATTACACCGCGCCAAGATCCAATGAGCCCCTGATTATGAAAAGGTCTCTGCGGTAAGATCAGCGCCAATTTCCCGACCACAAAGCCTATATCAGCAAGCCGAGTTCTTTTTGCTTTTTCTTTGACAGTCCCTGCGCAACAAGATGGTAAGATTGCAGGATATAATCCTTCAGCTCATCATCATTGAGACCCGGCTCCGCATAATGCTGTATCCATTTCATGCCGCGCGAGGCAAGATATGGCGCAGGGCGCAACCCCGGCTGCTCCTGCAGCATTTCAAATGCAATATGGCTGACTTTGAAACTGAAACTCGGCTGGTCATTATGCCAGCCGCCAATGACAAAAACCTTGCCACCAACTTTCCAGACATGTGAGCCACCCCATTGAACAACATAAGTTGTTGCCGGCAAGCTGCTGCAAAAGGCATTATATTCGTCATAAGTCATAGCTACTCACCACATCAAAAAATGATCTGCACAGAGCAGAGATAATATCTTACTGTTTTTAAACACCAAGATGTTAAACTGCGCACTTCCGTCCTTTTCACCATTTAAGAAGCATCCGACATTTATGGCCAGTGAATTATCAAACCTAGAATCCGCAACAAAATATCTTTCCCCTACCGACAAAGACCGCTTCTTCAAAATTAAGCGCGACATGGAAGCATCCGGCGCCTCAAGAAAAAGCATTGAGGAACGCTTGCGCGCCTTTCTATGGGATGTTGTTGAATCCGACGATGATGATGAAAACGAGGACGACGCGCTTTAAGCAAAAGCCGTCTCCATGAAACCAGTTATGAACTCGGCTGCAACTCTTATAATATTGGCTTTGCTGCACGGAAGCAGCAAAGCTCTCGGGAAGGTTGTTTCGGGAACAGATGTCTCTGAAATACTAATCAGCTTCACCGGAACCATATTTATCGGCACTGCCGTAACATGGGTTGTGGTCTGGATTGTTTTAAGATTGCTCCAGAAGCAGGAACTCACAATCACAGTGACCAACTGGATTTTAGCCGCAGCAACAATCACCAGCTTTGCGCTGGCAATGATGCGCATATAATAACACTAACAAATCCAAGTGAGGATGGTGGGCCCGGAGGGATAGCTCGCTCGCACATATATAAGCATTTGATTTTATTGCTTAATATTTATTGCAGAAAAATCATCATTTCCATTTGTACACCCAATCAGGTGTACAAAGAGGTGTACAGCAAGTCAATAGATGGACACCGAAACCATAGGGGACCAGTCCCCTGCCGCTATCGCGGCACCCCTGGGATATTTATAGCAAAGCTGGATGTAGGGCTTGATTCTTGTGGGCCGACGATCAACAATATGAATACAGAACAGCGAGGGATCGCGATGGCTGTGCAAAGATGGATACCATCAAAAAACCACCTGACGCAAAATCAGGTGGTTTTTATTTTGTCAGAACATATGACATCATTTTTTGCTTCTTAGTGAGTTGCTGCCTGTGCCTTTTTTGAGAAAAATCGGGTTCACATATGCAAGAGAACCTTCACCATCAGACATTTTAGGAGCATTCTCACGTGTCGCTCGGTCAATGAGTGCAGCACCTTCTGATCGCCATTTTTGAACAGTTTTATAGCGACCTTCGCGTTTAAATTCACGATAAAGCCTACCCCAAATGTCACGCTCGTTTTCACCGTCTTTGCTAGCATTTGCGGCAAAATATGCAGTCAACAATTGATCATCTTTGATAGATGTATCGTGACCAAGAAACGGACACCATGAACGCCCTTGTTGCCTAATTTTCTTTGCTGAAAGAGGTGACATTGCGGCTTGCTCTTTGCCAACAACCAAGCCCCCGATAGTAAATTCGGGAGCGAGTTTTTCTTCTGAACGATAGCGCAAGTATTTCGAAAGTGCGTATGCAAAACCACGTTCTTTCGATGTCCTTTCTATTGTTTTGTCTTTTTTCTCTCTACGAGAACCGCCAAATAAATGTTCCATATCAACCTCCATCAGCGTGGACAAATGCTCATAGATTCATCATGAGCATCGTTTTTTCTTTTGACTTCATCTATGTCCAAATTTTTGTAGTCTTCGCCTCGAATTTCATTGTCTGGATAATGTTGAGAATTGTGCTGATCAGCACGACGACCAAGCTCACGGAAAGCATCAAGCTGTTTTTCTATATCTTGCGGTGTTTCTTGTCTGAGTGCATCAAGCTGATCGTCATCAAGATAAAAGCGTGTGAAAATTGAAAGATTTTTATCGCGCTGCATAAGCTCATTGACTGCATTTTTGTCTCTGCATGCTGATGCGTGAACAAGCTCTGCTAAACTCTTACGCTTTTGAATACCATCAAGAGCTTCAGCTTGTGCTTCCAATTTTTTGACAGCATCTTCATA
Organism: Pseudochrobactrum sp. XF203; assembly: GCF_020341615.1. Lineage (NCBI taxonomy): Bacteria > Pseudomonadati > Pseudomonadota > Alphaproteobacteria > Hyphomicrobiales > Brucellaceae > Pseudochrobactrum > Pseudochrobactrum sp. XF203. The sequence goes on from NZ_CP084392.1 coordinate 2,246,399, forward strand.
TTGTTTTTTGACTTCAGGAGACGGCTGGTAAAGTTCTTTTGTGTCTCTGTCGTATACAGTTACACCAGCCCTCTGAGCAGCAAGCCATGCTTTATCCTTGAATTCTTTGTCACCAAAAATTTCTAATTCTTTATCCCATTCATCAACGGATTTTTGCATGAGCGCGTCGATAGCTGAATCATTGATTTTTCCATAGATTTTCAGTTCATCGCCAGTGTCTTGCACACGTGCAGAACCGAGCCGCAACCACACACCGTCAAGAGCAGGCTCAACGCTTGTATAACCACGATTATACCAAGCATCTGCAAGCTGTTGAATGTAAGTATCTGTCGATTCTGATGTTTCAAACGTGTTGTCCGGAGCCTTCAAAATAGGCTTTTTGTTAACATTTTTTCGCGTGTTTTCATGCTGATATGAACGCTTTGAAAATGTGTTTGCTTCTTGAAGTTTGATGACATCATCGACGAAACCAGCTTCCGCAATGTTAGCTGCTAATTCATCTGCATAGCTGTTTGCAGGACCACCATACGTCTGTAAAGCGCGGCCAGAATTGGACAATTCCAACCATGAACCGTCACGCATTTGTGCGCGGAAATTTCTAGTTCTGTTGTCAATCATATGAATTTTAGCCTGATCGATCGAAACGTCAGGAAAACGCTCATGAAAAAGTTCGACTTTGTAGTCTTGCTTTTTTTCTGAGTACTCTTTGTTTTGAAGATGCGGATAGTTTCTCATAATGCTCTCCTCTATTTTTTCGAGCTGTTGGATTAAGGTTGCTTCATGCTGTTTTAGCTTTCTCAACATGAAGACTTCATTCGTCCGCCTGTCCCCTTTTTTACGGGTTTTGGCAGCGCGAATTCTTTGTTCACCGAGTAACGGTTCAGCGGTCTTATCTATGCCGCGATCACGATATGATCGGTGGTCGGCTCGTTTTTCAGAGCCAGACTTGATGAGATATGAATTCATTATATTAGCGATGCGCTCGCGCTCGTTGTTGAGTGCGTCTTTGCGTTCGCCCCCCAAACGTCCGCCACTTTCAAACATTGAAATGAGGTCATTATTTTTAGATTTCGAGAAACCGTGTTCTGTTGTGTGATCAAGTTTCCGCAACGACAACATGACATGTATGTGCGGCTGTGGCTCTTTATCGAGCGCAAGTGGACAGTGAATAGCCACGTCCGCGACTGCACCAGCATCCACATATTTCTGCACGATTTCCTGTGCGAAATTCGACCATTCAGATTGTGGGATATCGCGTGGAATACTGATTTCCAATTCACGTGCGACAACTGAGTTTTTGCGATTTTCTGAGCGTTCAACAGCATTCCAAAGTGCTTCACGATCCAGCGCCCATGCGGGGGCATTTGATGGTGTCAGTATGAAGGATGAAACGACATGCTTTTTTGTATAATCGAATGTTTGACCAATACGGTGATCAGTCAGTTTTGATGCAGAACGATATGCTGCGGCAGCGACAGACGACCGTCCGTCACTGCGCTTGAAAACCTTAGTCGAGAAATGAAAAAGGGCATCATTTGGGGTCATGTTTTATGACCTCATTTTGCGTAATTACATTTGCTTGAAACTGGATATCGTAAACATTTTTGACGCTCAAAAACGCTAGCATCACAGCACTCCAATAAATAGGAATGACAACAATAGATGCTAAATTTCTAAAGCTGAGTCTTTTTCGATTTAATCGAATAAGAGATTGTGACGTTGTGTACAAACTTAATAAAAATATAGGTAATGGGCCAATCACAATAGATAAAATAGAGACAGCTTCGTTTCGCTCAGCTACTGAAATAATCCAGCCAAATAAGACTGTATGCAACATAACAGTCATGACTTCAGAAAAGTATTTCTCCAGAAATTCTAAAAAGAAATAATAAATGCGCTGTAAAATCGTTTCTCTATATGCAGCATCAGTGCCGTCATCATTCTTTGAGCACTTTGCAATTGCCTTTTTTGTGAGAACAACAATCAGAGAAATGACGGCTGTGACTGACACCAAAGTGAATGCCATTGCGAGCCAAAAATCGGCAGGAATTTGTGCAATCGGATGATCAGAAATGTTCATGACAACACTCCTTCACCTGCATTAATATAAGTAGCTCCAGCGCGGCCCCATTTGACGTAATTCACAAATTCGCAGACTTGGATAACGTCATATCCAGCATCGCGTAGCACGTTAATCAAATGACGTTTTTTAGCTTCGCCACCTGCACAAAACTGCATTCCATTTTCTGTGGTTTGCTCAAACACGTAACCACTTTTCAGCGCGTAATGTTCAAGTTCCATATCGTGCAGGTCTGGTGATAGAACTGCGAATTTTTGCTCCTCGTATATTGAGGAAAATAAAATTTTAATCTGTCTCATTTGCATACTCCAATTTTAAAATTTGAAGCCACCGAAAGGCCCCTGCCAGGCAAGCTGCAATCGGAGATTGCTTAAGCGCGCACTTAAAGGCAGTGAGCCTTTCCCCTTGGCTTCAAGTAAATTATTTGATGCAAACTTGACTTATACAAGCCTTGAACAAATCATTGTTAAGTATTCATTTTTACAAATACAAATTTGCTCAAGTAAACATTAGATTTGTCAATAAATTTGAGTACGAAATAAATTAACTTGTCGGCGAATATTAGAAATCTGTCGGCGCAAATCGGAGTATATTGAATGCCTATTTCTTTTAAAAAGAACGAACGCTTAGAAAAATTGCTAGCACAGAAAGCAAAGCTTGAAAGTGAGCTTGCACGTGCGCAGAAGAGTCAAAAAGCAGAAGCCCGAAAATTGGATAGCCGCCGCAAAATTATATTGGGCGCGGCTCTGCAAAAAGCAGCGAATGAGGGTCGTATAAAAGAGGATTTTATACGCAGTCTGATCGCTACATACGCAAGCGAAAGAGATCAAAAAGTTTTCAGCGAATTTGATTTTTCAACGCGCGAAAACAGAGACGATGAGCATAGAGAAATAGGAGACAGACATGATGAATCCTATTGATATTTTAAAAGAGCCATCGAGCGACAATCTACTCTGGAAAATTGTCGAAATTTTATTGCCAACTTCACAGCCGACAATACTTACGCAAGCGATATTTGTGATAGCGACTGTGCTGCTATCTACAGCGATTTTAAAAATCGTATATCTAGTGATTTCAGGGATCATTACAGCTTCAAGAAAAGGCAGCAAATTTACTGAATCTTTTAATGAAGTCCTTGCACCGTTGAGTATCGTTTTTGCGATAGGACTCATGGCTCCGATACCTGGCGGAAGCGGTATTACATCAGCGCATTACGTACTAAGAAATTTGATTGCTGCGCCTTCAATCAACATGTTCGATGCAATCTCACTTGCTGTTGCAGAACACGTTATAAAAGATGGTAAGCAGCTCTATCCGTTGGCAATGCATGGTAATGAATTAGCTTACACGGTGTTTGCGTATGACATGTGTACGCAGCTTTATAATCATGAAGTGAAAGCGAGCAGATCGCCAGCGCTACTACCTATTTCACAAGCCTCTTCGGCTGGTGAAGTCATTGAATTGAGCGCTGACAAGAAAAAAGTTGTTTGGGATTGGTCGCCACAGTGCGGCGGCTTCTCGTTATCTTACCCACTTGCTGACGAGTTTGGCTTATTCGGATTTGACAGACATAAAGCAGTGACAAAGCTCATAAAAGATGTTCGTGCTATCACGCCGAAAATGTCGGAAGGATTCTTTAAAGCACTCTGGGCCCCGCCTCAAAAACACGATTTAAAGTTCGTTGAAAATTTAAAAAGCAGTGAATATTTGCCAACAAATTTCTTCGTGCAGATCGATGGAATAGCAAAAGAATACGAAAAAACACTGCAAGAATCCGCATCAAAGCAGCTGCAAATAAGTCAAGGTGAGCAGCGCCAAAAACTCATAGATGGAATCAAAAAAGCTGGCGGCGCAGTAATGTTTGCGTACTACACGACACTTACGCGAATGAATGAACAAGCCAATGGTTTCACAACTGAAGCGCCTATTTTTGCACCGCCGAAACCTGAAGCATGGTCTGCTCTAGAATATAATCTAAAAAATCTCACTACTCTGCTCGACGCTTTCAAGAAAAACGAAGAAAGACAGGCACTTACGGGTGATGATTTTGCTTTCGCTACCGAACAAGATACGACTCTTTTTGCGAAAGTTGTGAACAGCGTTTCTGCGCCTATTGTCGACTACCTGACACGTTATGATGGCTGGTCAAACGATCCAACCGCGGATTTGATCAATTTAGGCTCGCGAATGATGACAAGCGCTAAAATTGGTTTTGGCGTTGGTTTGACAGCAACTGGTGCAAGCAATTTCTGGTCTTCGACGGCGGGTAAAGTTGTTGACTATATAATGACTGGAGTCTGGCCTTTGCTCGCGGCTCTGTTCGTAGGTGGCGCAGCACTGGCTATCGTGCTTCCAAACTTACCACTCATATATGCAATGTTCGGAATTGTAGCATTTGCAGTCGAATTATTGGTCGTTTCGGGTGCGATACTATGGTGGGGTTTCACGCATGCGAGACTCGATTCAAGTGACTCATTTGTGTCGACCGCGAACATGCCTGGCTACAAATTTTTGTTTAGTCTGCTGTTCAGACCATCTATGAATATGCTGGCCTGGCTCGGTGCAGCTTTGCTCAGTACAGTGCTGTTGAATATTTTATTATACCTGTGGTCGTTTGGATTTCGGGCAAATATGGGCGGCGCGTCACTCGGTATAACAAGCATGATTTTCAGCATTGCAATCGTCACATATATGCAATTTAGAGTCGTCTTATACGTGTTCAGCTTGAACATGACATTGCATGAACGTATTGCAGCTTGGTTTGGTCACGCAACGCAATCTATGGGTGAAGGTAGCGCTGCAAATACGATCATTGCAACGTCCGGCCAAAACATGCGCCTTGGTGCTGATCATAAACCAAATAATGCTCCAGGAAACCGCCAGAAGCCGCAAAATAATGGTGAAGGTGGTGGCGGCGGCGGTCGTATGAATCGCATGCCGATTCCTGACAAACGCAATACCGCAACTGAATAAAACTAAACCTTTCCCTCGTTGCCATTAGCGGCTGGCAGCGGGGGATTTAATTGGGCCGCAATTTAAGGAAGAACAAATCATGAATAAAATGTTGACAACATACATACTATCCGCAGTTTTAGGCTTCGCCGGAACGCTGGCTCTCACAGCTTATTCAAAAGCTGATGAAAAACCGCGATTTTATTATCGCCATAGTCATGGTGCTGGTTCAGGCTCCGGCACAGATACGGACAATGAGCAAAAAAAAGAACGTGTTAGAGTGCAAGTGAGCTTAAGAGATGCAGCTATTGAGCCAATTTTTGGAGGTTCTTCAAATCATCCTGTCGATGCTGGAAAAAATATGGAAGATCATAACCACGCCCGACTTGAATATGATTTTAAATTGCATTTGCAGGCAGAAAAAAATGCTAATACGAGTGAAATAAAAGAGCTGAAGACATCGTTGAAAATATGTTCAGCAGTATCGTGCAGCGTGACAAAACACATATCTTTAGAATGTCAAAACAATGTTTGTGTTCTCTCTAAAAACACAGCTTTGAATCCAGGCTCAAACACAGAATTTCTAACTTTGAGCGATTCAAAGAAAACTATCGATCAATTTCTGAATCAAGAAGTCTCTTTAGAAGTATTGTCTATTGATAGTTCTGAATATGAGGGACTTGACCACATTTTTGAGATTTCACTTATGAAAAATCAAAAATATAGCCGCAAATATGTAACTGAATGGATATTCAGCTTACCCTGGAAAGTAACTAACGATGTGCAAAATCGTACCAAAGTTTTTTTGAATACGGTACAAGAAGAAGTGCTCATAAAAAAATTTGCGGCAACTGGTGACTTATATTATCAGAATTTGAACGGCAGTCCCTACATTTTTGAAAATGAAGCTCAAAAATTTGATCACGAAGCTTATGCTCGGACAGTTTACCATGATTGATTAAAAAGCCCTCTAAAGCGATTTAGAGGGCGTTTTTAATGGTGTTGGTGAACTTGTGTCATTATTGTTCAGACGATGTCTCAGAAGCCAAATTTCGTGCAATTTTACGCGCTTGATATGCTGCCGCACGCTTTGCTTTTTCTACCATTCTTGTAGCGTGGTAAGCTTTGAGTGCTTTTGATAAAGTTTCGTATTTTTCAACGACCAATCCATATTTTTTTATCTTCACAACACGAACAAAAATATTATATCCGTGCCGATACGCAGACCTTTTTCGACTGCGCTCTGTATATGCTATTTCAAGCACGTCACCCTTTTCAATTTTTGATATATCAAACATTAAACCCCACTCTTTAGAGTCAAGAAAAATGCGCTTGTGGTGTGCAGCATTCTTACCAGATATTTTTGCACACCAATTCGAATATCCGAATTCTCTATAGTAAATAGGATTTAAAAAATATCCGTCCAGGATTTCGTATTCTTGAATGTCTGGTGTTTGATTTTCTGTAGTCATATTTGTTCTCCATCATTAGTGATGAACAAGTATGAGTTTCAGAATTGTCAAATTCAAAATTTCTGAAATTGAAAATGTCAATAAAGCCTTGTTTTATATGGTTTTAATTAATTGCAGTGTAATCGCCGGCAAAATAAAAACCCTGATTTTTTGTCAGGGTTTTGGGTCGAAAATGAGTGCAAAAGACTGGTCATTATTTGAGTTGTTTTTTCAGAAATTCGATACGCTTTTGATGATATGAGATTTTAGATTCTTGATATTTGATCTTGGCTAAGATGTATTCGTTGAATGGTTTGCGCGGGGCTGGTGAGGTTGTTTTTTTCAATTTACTCATTGCCACACCCATTCACCAGCAAGCATTCTGTTTTCTCTATCCCATTCATCGAATGCACATTTATCCGGGCAAACTTTTGGTAATGTAGGCGGCTCTGGTGGCAATGCTGGACCAAGCAATAAAGCGCTTACGCTCCAAGCGCGACCATCACCTTCATTAAGAAAATACCCCTTCAGTAACTTGCCCGCATCCATTTGTGGCGCAAGAACGGCAGCCAATCGAGCCGGAACATGACCAAGCATGTGTTGACCATTCTTGAACCAAATTTCTATAGCATTTTCATCATATTCATTATCCGGATTGCGTATAAATTGAATGCGGTCACCAGCTTGCGGTCTAAGTAATTTATCCGACATTTCATCGGAGTCAGAATATTTGTAAAACTGCAAACCTGCTATTTGAGACTCAATATATTGCTGATCTGGATTTTCACCGAATTCAATCAATAATTCACGTATATTTGTTTTCATCTTAAAGTCCTCCATATTGGGCTGATGAAACAAGTATGCGTTTTGGATTTGTCAAATTCAAAATTTTAAGAACTGAGAACGAATATAAAGCCTTGTTTTATATGGTTTTAATCAATTTCACGTAATCGCCGGCAAAAACAATAATCTCGATTTTTGGCCGGAGTTTTTGGATGAAAATGGATACAAAAAACCCCGCTTTTGATTGCGGGGCTTTAATAGGAATGTGATTGCATTGGGATCAGAAACCTTTTGCGATGTAAACCGCAAGAATGAGACCGATTACTGACCAAGCGGTGAGAACGATTGTCGCTTGCATGATGCCGTATGCGATGCCCTTAAAAAATCTGTTCATGTGATTTACTCCTATGTTTTTTGAAAATCTGATCCTCTTTTTGCTGACGAAATAGCAAGAAAGTAAAGGGTTTGGCGCGGGTAACACGGGCCCTTTACTTGGTTGCTGCGGCAGCATCTTCAGATCAAATTTTCAAAGAACGCGATGTAATCATCATAGATTTTTGCATGGACCGGAATGCATATGCTGTCATCGTATCGCTGTTAGTATTGAGTGCCCATAGCGTTTATGACGCTGGTAAAACAAAAATGCAGGATGCTGCTAAAAAGCCCCACGTTTTGATGGCAGGGCTTTAAGGGGTGGCTTTCATCATCAATTTACATTTTAAATCTGTTTTCAGCTTCTTTTTCATATTCTGCGTCTTCTTTATACATATTCAAAATAGCGTGTAGTTGATCGACTATTTCTTCAATTTCATCTTCTTCAAAATGCTCCGAAAGGAGATATTTGCTTTCATCATATTCGGAGCGACCGATCTTTTCCCTGTCGCTGTCGTAATATTCCAAATATTCTTCACTATTTATGTCGAATTTCAAAACTTTACCTACATAATTTTCATATGCAAAACGAACATTTTCGACTTCTATTTCTTCATCTCTCATTTTCATTCTCCCATTTGATGTTTCCTGGCTTCAAGTGCTGCACGCATGCGTTCGAGAACCAGTATTGAAACGACTTTGTTTTTGTGTGGAATCTGGTTTAGCGTACTGATTTTTAGACCAGTTATTTTAGCCAGCTCTGTGCGTGGTAAATCGAGTTCCGAGCGCAGTTTTTTGAATTCCTGTATCCTCCACCCGACCTCGCTTTGAGATCGGGCAAAGATAGGCTTGTGCGCATAGTGATATAAAGTATTCATAGCACCTCACTCACATGGAAAATCGCTTGTTAATCTCTTCTTCTCGTTCAGCTTTAGCAACACGAGCGTCTTCAAGAGTTTCGTCAGAAATTGGATTTTCGCGAAGGTAATCATTCACATGAGCATGAACTTCATCCATGTCGAGATTTCTGTTATAGTGCCACAAATTGCTCGCGTCATGATCATTAACTAAAAGACCATCGTCTAAATCAATCCAGTCACCCGTGCTGACTTCCTCGATTAAATCACCATCTTCATTCATTTGTTTAACATCAAAATATGCAAACAAACCATGATTGTCTTCAACTTTAATGTTGCTTACTTCGTATGTGTATTCTTGATCTATCATTGTATTACCCTTACTTTTTTATATAGGTCTTAGCACCGTTGCTTACCTATATATTAAATATAGGCTGATACTAAACTTGAGTAAATATTGACAAAACAACTATTATTTGGTTATCTATTGACATATGTACTTGAGACTTGATAAAAATTGCACAATTTCCCTTTAAGTATAAGGGTTTTAGAGCGTTCAAACTTTTTTCAAAAAATGTGAAAATAATTGCTTTTTGAGAGCTTGATCGGCGAATTTTGTTGGTGCCGGCAACACTTTTGAACAAAAAAAGCCCCGCTCTTTGGAAGCAGGGCAAATTTGCAAGAAAGAAATATACAAACGAGACGAATGTATGAACACAAGATAACACAAATCAGAGTTTGCGCAACAAATAATTAATAAAATCAAATAGTTAGCTATTGACATCTGCTTGGATTTGAAGCCAAAAACAGCAAATTTTGATGACAATTCAACACATTATCGGCTCAAAAATTATTCTCATTTTTCCTCAAAAACATATGTACTGCCAGCAAGCTGCAGGGTTGATCTTTTGCGTGCTGCATAAGCTTTTTTACCTCGATGCTGAATAGGCATCGGGGTTGATCGAAGATCATAAAAGCAGCAAAGCAAAAGGTCACTGAGCGAAAAGGTTCCATGTTCTAATATTTGCCCGATCCGAAGGATTGAGGCGGGGCGAGTGACCCGCATCAAAGGACAAGCAAATATTCGACGTGGAAAAGAGCGAGTGTTACCCGCAGCGTGTTTTGAAATGTTTTGTCGGCGGATAAAAACCCCGTTTTTGACACGGGCAAGTTTCCAGGCCCTAATAAAAAAACGCTGTGGTCAATGGGCGGGAACCCTGCACCGCGCTTTTTTCGGAGTATTTGATTATGATCATTCATAAAAAAGCATACGTAAAGACCCCTTGCTCATTTAGATGAGCCGCCCGCTGGAAACCCCGATTTCCAGCACACAGACAAGTCTACCTTCAAAAACCAAATTTGTTGACAACGCCTTATCTAACAAGGCTTTTTTCCAGAATTTAGCAGCCGATAGCAATGCGCAGCATGAACATACTGGCAAGAGTGATTTAGCTGTAAAGCTTGCTGCCGGCGGTCATCTTGGAAGTCGTTTTCTTAAAGAAAGACAGTTTGCATATCTGAACAAACCTGACTGTTCAAAATCAGAGTTTATTCAAGACTTCTTAGATGCTGGCTCTTTGGTACTCACAGAAGTTGAAGCTCGCAAACGCGACTTTCATGATCTTGAAGCTGAAGAACAAGACGTAAAGCGTGCAGCACGCTACACTGAAAATTGGCGGCAACCGTCTTATTCTGGCACTTACAAACAGCGCCGAAACCACACGCATGTAGGCAATCATTTGCCGCCCGAGTGGCTGCCGTTTTTAGAGAAAATGTCACCTCAAAAACGCCGTCAAAGAGAGATCGCGATTTTGGATCGTGTGGGCTGGGATGGCTTAGAATTAATTGGTTTGCGTGCTTCTGACATCAGTCAAAAAGCAAATGATTTAGCATATGAGCATTGGAAAAAATTCCCGCCGAAAGATGAAAATGGCAATGCGACAAATCAAGAACCTGCTCATATGAAAGGGCGCTGCAAGAAGCACCATCGCCGCCGTTTGAAAAAGCAGCAGCGTAAAGCCCTCTTGTATGTTGAAGCAGCGTTAAGTGCTGTGGGCGGCGCTAACAATGATATGCGTCCGCTTTATGTGTCGGATTACACACTCGCGCTGCATCGTGAATATGAAGCAGAAACAGCGCTGAAACTTGAAGATTTGAGGCTTATCAATGTTGACGATCCGAGCGTTCAAATCCCAATGTCAGAGGTGAATAAACGTGCGAAAATTGCGGATGTGACTAAGCGCAGGCTCATTATTGATATGATGCTAAAAAAATGGGAGACGTTGAATTGGCATGTGTGTTGGATCACAGTCACATTGCCTGGCGCGTACGTTCCACACAGCACGAATGAAGATAAACGTGCAGCACAATGGAATACTGATTTTGGTCCTCTTGAGGGCATGCAAGCGATGCAAGATGATCATCATCGTGTGCTAGCGCTCTTGCGCGATAAAGGCGTGCGTCCATCGGGATGGTGGAATGCACAGCCTCAACAATCTGGGACAGTTCATCGTCACTATGTTCTGGCTTGCAAGACGCAAGAACATGCGCGTGTAGTATGCGATGAATTCCGTAAGAAATTTTCCAGCCGCTTGTATGGTGATGATGCTGGTCAAGACCGTGGGTGTGCAGCATTTGTGATCGGTGATTCTGATAAGAAATATGCACCACCGAAAAGCAAAAACGGACAGAAAGAAACTGCTGCGAGCATAGCTAAATATGCTGCGCGTTATGCGACACGTCTTGAGAATGAAAATGACCAGCAGAAACAAGAAACCATTGATCCCGACACAGGCGAAATTTTAGAAATTTCCAAGCCAACCGATTTGATGCGTTTTAAAGCGTGGAAGTGGATGAGACGGCTACGCACGCATAATTTTTTAGGTTTGGACTCAGGTCGTGGACCTCAAAAAATTTGGGATACGTTTTGGAAAAAATCAGGACAAGATGTCCATGCAAAAGATGGTCGGGCAGAAATCGCAATGCGCATGATGCAGAAAGTGCGTGAAGAAGGTCTTGATGCTGCACACTTCAGAAAATTGGCTGATGAGGCTGACAATGCAGAAGATCGTGACGAAATGCTTCAAGATGTAAAGTTTCATAATGACCAGGCAGCACAAGCAGCGTGGCATGCGGCGATTGCGATAGGTATGTGGAACGATGCTGATCTTGATGAAGCTGAGGTACAGTGGTTGTCTGATGAACTGTCAGAGCATCATGAGATGGAACTGCATCAGTCACTGCCACCGCTACCAATAAGAGATACTGTTGAGACGGGTTATAATGAAACGACACGAAAGAATGTTGGTGTTTTCTGCCCATCAACAAACGAGAAATTTATGAACGTCGATGGTGAATGGAAAATCGTTGATGTGGCTGAGGCTGAAGTGATGTTGGAAGAATTTAAAGAGAGAAATAAGAACGATCATACGGTTGGATTAAGTTCAAAGCTTTCACTTAATCCAACCAACCCAAGCTTACCGCCTCCGGCGGAACTTGGCTCACCTGAGCCAGAAATTGTCCCCCGATGATCCGCCTTTTTGATAGCAAAAAACGCACAAAAACAGCCTCCAAAACAAGCCATGCAAACATGGACCGGAGAGTTGTGCCAGCGTAATAAAGGGCAAAATAACGGCAATTAACGGACACAAGAAACGCATAATGAGATGTGCAGCATCTTCAGCATGAGGTTCTTAGTCCCTGATCTAGTGTTATCAAAAACCTTTATTTATAAGGGTTTCGACATAAGACCGCCGTGCTGCACAAATCGGCTGCACGGCAGTTCTTCCATGATTTTACGTGCAGCACGCAAAAAGTAAGGCTCGTAAATGCCTGTTTTTTTGAGGTTATGAGGACGAGCCATATAATTGCATGCAGGAAAATTAAGGATTTTTGAATCCTGACTACTTTTCCAATGGAGTCACAAAGACAGTCCCTAAAGCATATGGTGGCTTATCATCTTCAGTATAAACACGATTAAAATCTACGTTATCAATTTGCTCTTGATACTGGTTCTCAACCTGCGCTTTCAACTCAACCGCTCTATCATAGATCAATGGAGTGTATTGCATCGCAAAGGGCTTATCTTTTATCAGCATCTCAGCGCTAGCAACAACCTCGGTTGCCGTCTGTAAAACCATCGGCACAGGCATTATTTTCAGTATTTTCTCTGAGTGTGGTGAATAACGAGGAGCATGTTTCAGATACGGCTCATTCAATGAAAAAACGACACAAGCAGCAGGCTCACTTATTTGTAAACCATTAGAAATTGCATCAATTAAACCCGTTCCGATATCATGTCCATTTTTGGGGGCAATGCCAGCATGATAGAGAACAGACTTTAAAGACAACTCAATGCTTATCAACAATGAGTTTAAAACAGGGTTGTATAAGCCTATGGGAGCCTCAGGTTCTTTAGCGTTATTCAGGATTATACCTGCAGCAAGATACTGTTTTGAATCTTCCAACATTATGAGAGAGCGTTTTTTAAGCGCATCCATTTTGCCTATCCCACGAAAAATTTCCTACACTTAGTGAGCTATTAAACCCCTTATATTATAAGGGTTTTGATACGAAACCATAGTGCTGCACCAATCGGCAGCATGGCAGTTTTTCATGATTTTACGTGCTACACACAAAAATCGACGCTCACAAATGCCTGTTTTTTTGAGGTTGCGAGAGTGAGCCATATAATTGCATGCGGGAAAATTGAGGATTTTAGGCAATTTGAAAATTATGCGGCCCATTCATATGCATGTTTTTCGATAGCTTTTACAACCGTTTCATGCCGCGACGCTGAATGATACTCATATCGGGTCAAATTAAATATAGAGTACCCATTCATTTTTATATCATTGTCAATCTTATCCTTGTTCTGAAAATAATAATCTTGTTTGTCGATGTCATATGAAAAATCATCAATAGAATGGCTGATATTATCAATCATGTTTCGCAAATCCTGATTAAATTCTACATCAGCGCGAAAAATTAAAATACGTCCATTACTGATCTTGATAGCATTCAAAAGCATTTTTGACTTCCTTCCATGTGCTGGTTGTTCAATTTTACCTTATACAATCAGTGATTGCATCGCCAATCGACACTATTCACAGTTAATGCAGCTCACATGAGGAAAACATGACTGCGCGTAAGTCAAATAACGCTGTAGCAGTCGAGTTTTTCAGTGTTCAGCTTTTCAAGAAGACATCAATTTTAGGCAGGTCAAGAGCTTCTATCAGACCAATTTCATCTGCTTGCAGCACTGAAAATCCATAGGAATCTGCAACGCTATCACTCGCGTGACCACACTGCTTGTCAGCAATCAGCTTGTTAGTTCCGTTGCGTAACCAATGTTTTGCGTTGTGCCTGAGTGAGTGAAAAACTTGACGGTATGGTTCGTGAATGCCTAGTTTCCGCATCCAATTCGACATCTGTTTTGATGCAGCATCCGCAGGATCATCAGCTTTTTGAACTTCACCAAATATCCAATCACGCCGCCTTAGCGCCCAATGCACAAAACCACACTCATGCAAATATGGATGCAGCGCGACAATTCGTGGTGACGTTTCCGTTTTTAAAGCACGATCAATTGTTTTTCCACGCAGAATAATGGGCTGGCGCAGATCAATGACCGTATGCCCTTCGTATTGAATGATGTCTTTCGGTTGTAGGTAAACAATTTCACCAAGACGCATACCAGTGAGCAAGCCAACGAGTAGCATGTATTTCTTATATTCATAACGAACTGTGTTGATTGCAAAAGCATCTTCTAGCCATACATTTAATGATGAAGCTGGCAGACCCTCGCGCACTACGTTTTTACGAGCAGCAGACGGCATTGTTATGCGGTAAGATTTTAAATCTCGCACACCTGATACCCCCGCGGTCATGCGGGACCAGAGGTTTAGAATTTCGCTAATTGATGATTGCACTGATGATGCTGTTAAAACTTGAATAGGCTCTTTTCTCTTTGCATTTTTTTGAGCAGTTTCTTTTAAAGACAAGCCTTTAAAGCACTCATATTTTGAGCGATTTTTTGGTATCTTTGACATCACATTCGCAAAGTCCTGAATGTGCATCGGCAAGTAATAAGAAAGCGGTTTATCGCCAACAATATCAATGAAAGCTGCTAAAGAAGTCGTCAGTCGTTCTTGATAGCGGTCGTCCGCTTTGGCAGCGCCTTCTTTTGCTTGCTTGCGATTATCCAGAATGATTTTACCTGCAGCACTCAAAAACGTATCAGCCGTAATTATGCGCTCATCCATCTCAATAGTTGGTGCAGGTGGTTGCACTAGGATTGGTGCTGGCACTGGCTGAACATTCATAGATGCAACGGACTGCAATGCATGTGCATATGCTTCACGTTCAGCAGCAAGTGCCGCAGCATCTGTCTGTAAGGCATTCTCTAATGTTTTAAGCTGCTCTTGAACTTTTTCATATGTTTTTGAAGCCGCAAGCTGCTCAACAGAATATTTTAAAAAGTCTTCACGTTCTTTGTCTGTGGAAGCATGCTCTGCATCTTCCCGCCCCATCCCAGACCGAAGTAACGCCCAAAATTTTTCATGACTTACTTTTTTGTACTGTTTTTGCAATTCGAGCAAGCTACGCTCTAAAGCTTTACGATCAGCCCCCAAAGCAAACCCCATCTGTAAATGCGATGCTAAATGATAAGCGCATCGCTTTGCATCTCTTGCTGAGATATCCCCCAACCAAAGCCGAAAATGGCTTTTTTGGAAGGTTTGCACAAGATGCTGCGGCACACGATGCTGAAAGAAATAACCATTATTCTTCTTCCATAAATACTTCACGAATCATCGCTCCGATTTTAGGTGTACATTTAGGTGTACAAATCAGATTGACCGCTCTATATTTATCAATAAAATCAATGGTTTATGTGATGGTGGGCCCGGAGGGACTCGAACCCCCAACCAAGCGGTTATGAGCCGCCGGCTCTGACCAATTGAGCTACAGGCCCACGCAATCCCGATCTACCTGAATCGAAACATGATCGCAAGACTAACTCGCTTATCAGCCAAAACATTATCAATCAGTGTTTAAAGACATACCGGATATTGACGACGACGCATCATATCATTCTGTAAAACAAGATATTTCCGTAATTTTAGCGCCAAAAGCTGTCTTCTCATCCGCATAAAAAATCAGGCTGCGAATCTGTTCGATTCACAGCCTGACAGGAAATCAATTCAACCGGTCAATGCCGGATTAGCGCAAGATCGGGCAACCACGCGCTTTACCGAAGAGCACACTCACCGGACGGCCATGGCGATAACCGGAGACGCGGATCGTTGAGCGGTTGCTATGCACGCGCATCCCGCGAATGCCCATACGCGATGCTTTGGAGACTGCATTGCGCGGTGTGCAGGCATAACGGTTCGGACGATATTGCGGACGGTTATAATGGCCATGACGATGGTTCACCTGCACCACCGGCGCACCGGTTGTCGCCACACCGCTGACTGTGAGCGATACTGCAGGCGATGCGGCCTGTGCCGATGCACCCGCCGAGAAAACACCGGCAAGACCAATCAGGCCGGAAACAATTGCTGCCTTCATTGAGAAACCCGACATATTGTTCTCCTTGGATAATTCTTTGCTTGTTGCGATATCCAATATTTAGCAAGCTATTTCTGAATGCAGCAGCAATCAATCATTCATTTGCAGTTCATCTGATCACTTTTTATCAGGCAATGTGACCGGTCATATGTTTCAGATATGCCTCTTCATCCGGCAGATCATGATCATAAGCAGTGATCTTGCCACGCACGGAAATACCGGCCTCATGCACTGTTTCTTTGGAGCCGGAAACAAGCGGATGCCACCACTCCAGATCCCTGCCCTCAGACACACGGCGATAGCCGCAGGTCTCAGGCAACCAGCGCACGGTCTCAATAATTTCCGGTGTCAGGAATACGCAATCCGGCACAGTTTTTCTGCGGTTCGGATAATCCGAGCACTGGCAGCTTGTGCCATCCAGCAGAGTACAGGCGACACTGGTGCCGTAAATCTCGTCTGTATCGTCATCCTGCAATTTATGCAGGCAGCACTGGCCGCAGCCATCACAAAGGCTTTCCCACTCCTGCTTGTTCAGCTCACGCAATGTTTTGGTTTGCCAGAATGGTTTCTTCATAACGTCCTCACCTTCCCGCAGCATTTTAGCAAATTTACTGCGGCCGGATAAATCAATTTCAAAATAAAAGGCCCGGTAAACCGGGCCTTATGTCTCGTCAATTTCGCCTCGGTTTAACGAAATAAATTGTCGCCCTGCTCATCAATAATCTGACGGGCTTTGATGAGGGTAATATTTACCGCATCATCCATGGTGGCGAAACGATCTGCGCGGATGAATTTATGTTCTTTCATCTCGCCAGCGATTTCCTTACGGATCAGGCCGCAGGTCTGAAACTGTCCGGCTTCGGCAAACGGCGTTGCCAGAATGATGAAGCCCTTATGCTCACTGTTGACCGGCTCAGCCTGAGCCTTGCTGTCTGCAGCTTCAGAACCACCAAACCCAAAAAGGCGTTTAAGAAAAGACATTCTATCTCCTGGCTATCCCCTAGAGCATTTCGCAGTGAAATGGGATCATTTAACGTCCGCGACAATACGACAGTTAAAAGAATTTAGAGCGAGCGCAGCGGCTAGAGCATTTCACAGTCAAGTTGGATCAACTTGACGCCCGTGAAAATGCGACCAAATAAAGAATCTAGAGCGAGCGCTATGATCCAATCTGGACGTAAACCGCTCTAGTATTAAACACGACACGCTCTAAAAAATGCCGCCACCACAGGGACGACGGCATTTTCTTATGCTTATTAGCTATCCAGGAACGAGCGCAGCTTGCGCGAACGGCTCGGATGCTTGAGCTTACGCAGTGCTTTCGCCTCGATCTGACGGATACGCTCACGGGTAACCGAGAACTGCTGGCCGACTTCTTCCAGCGTGTGGTCGGTGTTCATACCGATACCGAAACGCATACGCAGAACACGTTCTTCACGTGGGGTCAGCGATGCCAGAACACGGGTCGTGGTATCACGCAGGTTTGCCTGAATGGCTGCATCAATCGGCAGCAGCGCATTCTTATCTTCGATGAAATCGCCCAGATGTGAATCTTCTTCATCACCCACCGGCGTTTCAAGGGAGATAGGCTCTTTAGCGATCTTCAGAACCTTACGCACTTTTTCCAAAGGCATAGCCAGCTTTTCAGCCAGTTCTTCCGGTGTCGGTTCACGGCCGATTTCATGCAGCATCTGGCGCGATGTACGAACGATTTTGTTGATCGTTTCGATCATATGCACCGGAATACGGATGGTACGTGCCTGATCCGCGATAGAACGGGTAATCGCCTGCCTGATCCACCATGTCGCATAGGTCGAGAACTTATAACCACGGCGATATTCGAACTTATCAACCGCCTTCATCAGGCCGATATTGCCTTCCTGAATAAGATCAAGGAACTGCAAACCACGGTTGGTATATTTCTTGGCGATGGAAATCACGAGACGCAGGTTTGCTTCAACCATTTCCTTCTTGGCAATGGTTGCTTCGCGCTCGCCCTTCTGCACCTGATTAACGATGCGGCGGAATTCACCGATCGAAATCGCGGTTTCAGTGGCCAGATTCTGAATTTCCGAACGCAGATTATCAATGCCGCGTTTTTCCTTGGCAACAAAGTCCTTCCAGCCGCGGGCTGTCAGGGTTGCAAGACGGTCAGTCCAGTTCGGGTCAAGCTCATTGCCCTGATATTCTTTGAGGAATTCTTCACGGCGCACGCCGAAAGATTCCGCCAGACGCAGGAGCTTGCCTTCGTTCTGAACGAGACGCTTGTTAATGTCGTAGAGCTGCTCAACCAGCGATTCAATACGGTTCTGGTTCAGCGACAGCGACTTAACGGCCTTGATCAGCTGATCTTTCAGTTCCTTGTAGCGGCGCTCCTGAGAGGTCGACAATTCACCGGCAGCAGCCAGACGGCCTTCAACCTGCTGATCCTGCAATTTGCGCAGTTTCTTATAGGTATCAGCGATCAGATCGAGGGTTTCCATGACCTGAGGACGCAATTCGGCTTCCATCGCAGCAAGCGACAGATTGGCCTCATCATCTTCATCCTCGTCATATTCTTCCTGAATTTCACCGCCGACATTGGTGATATCATCGTCATCGCGTGAACGACGGCCACCCTTGTCATCACCGCGCGCAGGCTGTTCTTCCACACGCTCGATCACCGGTGCCTGTTTGGCTTCAGGACCCGCATAAGTAGTTTCAAGATCAATGATTTCGCGCAGCAAAATCTGCTGGTCGTTCAGTGCTTCACGCCAGATAATCAGAGCCTGAAATGTCAGCGGGCTTTCGCAAAGCCCTGCAATCATGGTTTCGCGGCCAGCCTCAATACGCTTGGCAATCGCGATTTCACCTTCACGCGACAGAAGTTCAACCGAACCCATTTCGCGCAGATACATACGCACCGGATCATCGGTACGGTCTGTCGGCTCTTTTTTGGTGGTCGTTGTCGCCAGCGCGGTACCGCCGGCTTCTACCAGATCACCGCCGCTTTCTTCGCTGTCATCGTCGCGCTCTTCTGCGTCAGCATCCTGCTCGTCATCTTCAACAACATTGATGCCCATATCGGACAACATCGACATTGTATCTTCGATCTGCTCGGATGTGACTTCCTCAGAAGGCAGCACGGCATTCAGCTCGTCCATCGTGACATAGCCACGCTTCTTGGCGAGCTTAATCATCTTCTTGACAGCGTCGTCCGAAAGGTCGAGAAGCGGCCCATCGGTCGCGCCATCGCGCTCGACTTCAGCTTCTTCGTTTTCCTTTGCCTTCGTTGCCATATATTTATCTCCAGACGATCGGTTTGTTTTGTCCATCGGGCAGAATGAACAACAAAACAAACGATTCGCGTTATGCCCCGTGACTATCGATAGTATCGGCAATAGCGCTTTCGCGTTAAAACCGGATTAACCGTGCTGATTACCGGCTGCGGCAATTAAAACAACGGTTTGCAAATTTCATATTTACAGAGCCTTCTCAGCCCCGTATTGACCTCATATCGGTCATGAACTCCGGTCATGACATTGTTCAGATGCTGTGTATTATCGCCTTTCAGCGACGGACAAGCTCTCACCGATACAATTAAAGAATGCGACTCATATGATTCGCATGGAAAAAGCGAATCATTTATGCAGATTCGCGACAGAGTGACGCCGGTTAAGCACCGAACAATGCAGTTCTGAGCAGTTTTTGTTCAAATTATCTCTGTTTGGCGACCTTATTCACGTATTGCTTATCCTCAGAATCCGCCGGGCGGGCGTCCTGAAGACTGACCAAAACCTTCAATAAGCGCTTCGGTTGCATCGGCCTTGCGAATTTCGCTCTGAATATCAATCAAACGCGCAAAAACCTCGGCTGACGCTTCAGTGGAAAGAGCTTCTTCTACGGCTCTTAGTTCCTTATGTAGTGTCCGTGCGCGCAGATGCAAGTGCATCGCCTGTTTGAGGGCTTCACGGGCATCATCTTCGGCTGCCAGCAGCGTTGCAGGCCATAGACGCGCACGGCGTACCACCAGTTCCAGCTCATCCAGCAATTCTGAAAAACCGTTTTCATTGAGGATTTTACGCATCATCTTACCGTCTTCGGCAAGATGGCTGGCCATCACATCCAGAACCGCGGCATGAAGCGCCGTCAGCCCCGCATGGGTCAGTTCCAAAGTGGCTACAACCTCAAAATTCTCATCAATCAGCGCCGGATGATTAATCAGCGTCAGAACGATCGTCGCCTCGCGCAGACTTGGTGCGGATGAACCACCTTTCACAATCGCGGAACGGGTCAGACTGTCAGAAGCCTTGGTGGAGGCCGCATTGCCAAAGCCACCACCGAAACCGCTACCTTTACCGCGCTGCGGCTGGAAATTACCCTTACCGCCGAAGCCACCTGCCTGCTTACCGGCATTCTGCCGCCCCCATTTAGGGCCGAAGAAGCTTTGCGATTTCTCACGCATATGCTGGCTGTAATAATGTTTGACGCTTTCGTCTTTGATGCGCGCCACATGGGTGCGCATCCGTGCATCCAGCTCGGCACGGCGCTCCGGCGTTTCAAAATTACCGCCCGCAGTTTCCCGCATCCACAGCATTTCAGCCAGCGGCTTGGCATCCTGCAACACGACACGAAATGCGGAAGCACCCTGCTCCTTGACCAGATCGTCAGGATCCTTGCCCTCAGGCAGCAGAGCAAAAGCCAGCGATTTACCCGGCTGCAAATTCGGCAAACCGGTATCCACCGCACGATAGGCAGCACGAAGACCTGCCTGATCGCCGTCAAAGCACAAAACCGGCTCAGGGCTGATCCGCCAGAGCAAAGCCATCTGCTCCTCGGTCAGTGCAGTTCCAAGCGGCGCCACAACCTCGTTGAAACCGGCCTGCGCCAGTGCGATCACATCCATATAGCCTTCAACGGCAATGACCGGTTTGGCTTCTTCGCCGTTTTGCGCCTGACAGGCACGGCGCGCGCGCACCATATTGTAAAGCACCCGACCTTTGTGAAACAGTTCGGTTTCCGGCGAATTGAGATATTTCGCAGGCGCATCCGGCGACATTGCACGTCCGCCAAAGGCGATCACGCGATTACGGCTGTCAGTAATCGGAAACATAATGCGGTCGCGGAAACGGTCATAAGACACTGCAATGCCTTCACCATGCACAACCATGCCGCAGGCTTCAATCTGCTCACGGGTTGCACCTTTTGAGGCCAGATATTCTTTCAGAATATTGCGGCCTTCCGGCGCATAACCGATACGGAACTCGGCCTGCGTCTGCGCATTTAAGCCGCGGTCGCGCAAATAAGAGCGGGCTTTGGCACCAACGGATGCCTGTAACTGATCTTCGAAAAATGCTGCGGCCAGTTCCATCACATCATAGAGCGTGCCGCGCTTTTCCTCGCGTCTCTGCTGCTCGGCATCCATAACCGGCATCGGCACACCGGCCATATCGGCGATCCGTGCGACAGCCTCGGGAAAGTTCAAACCTTCAAGCTCGGTGAGAAAACGGAAATGATCGCCCGTCACACCACAGCCGAAACAATGATAGCGGCCTTTGCGATCCTCACAGTGAAAGCTCGGGCTTTTTTCACCATGAAAAGGACAGCACGCCCAGAAATCCCCCTTGGACGCATTGGTTTTCTTGCGATCAAAGCTCACGCGTGTCCCGATCACAGACGATATCGGAACGCGGTCGCGGATTTCATCAAGGAAGGACGGGGGGAAACGCATGCGCCTTTAAATTCTCTCTCAGTTCTCTTGCCAGAACAATACTGACTTCGGGGGACATCAGACTTGTCCCCTCACCTTAATAGCACGGAATACAGAAAAACACGCCTCAACAACGCATCTTTCCCCGATACTCACATGCCGGCTCCTGTGCAAGTGCAGCCTCTCCTATAAGCGGGCAGCACAGTTGTCATAATTATCGCTTATCATCTTATACAACGGGACAGCAATATCATCCTTCAGTACCTGAAAATGCAGGATTTTGATTTAGTCGGCTAACTGTCATAAATTTGTCATAAAAACTTTAAATACCATCTGTTAGAGGTAAAATCCCTCTTCCAAATTAAGCATAATGTGCCTAGATTGATTAGCCAGTGCATGATTTTCGCACTGCATTTTATCCGTCCTGATCATTCCGCGAAATCACTGCAGCAATGCTGTGTATGCGCGAACAGGAACGGAGCATCCGGAGACAATCCGGGGAACCACAAAGGATGAGCTAATCATCCGGTAATAAAAAAGGAATACGCATTTGAATGGTTCAGTCGTCCTCCTGCATCTTGCAGGGGCAGTCGCGTTGCTCTTATGGGCAACCCGTATGGTTCGGGCAGGCGTTGAAAGCGCCTATGGCGACCGGTTACGCCGACGACTGCGCAAATATATGCAAAAACCGCTTCTGGCGGTCAGCTTCGGTGTTTTGCTGGCTGTATCCCTACAAAGCTCCACGGCCGTCACTTTGCTGGTCGGCTCTTTTGTCGGCGCAGGCTTTGTCAGCGGTGTGGCCGGCCTTATGGCCGTGCGCGGCGGCGAACTCGGCTCTGCCCTTGTCGTTAAAATCCTGAGCTATGACCTGACTTTACTGGTGCCTTTGGCGCTTGTGGCAGGCACATTCATTTCCATGTCTTCCGAGCGGCTGTTCTGGCGGCAGAATGGTAAGATTCTGGTCGGTATCGGCCTGCTTATTCTCTCGCTTGAACTCACAGGTGAAGCGACAACGCCATTGCGCGACAGTCAGTTGCTGCCGGTGATTGTCAATTATCTGGCGAGCGATCCGGTTACCACCTATTTGCTTGCAGCGCTGATGACATGGCTGTTCCATTCATCAATTGCCGCAATCATCTTGCTCACGTCTTTCGCTTCACGCGGCCTCATTCAGCCGGATCTGGCGGTGGTGATGGTGCTTGGCGTCAATCTTGGCTCTTCTATCATCGCCCCCCTGCTCACACGCAATGCCCCGCCGGAAACCCGCGTGGTACCGCTCGGCAATCTGCTGATGCGCGGCGCAGGCTCTCTCGTTATTCTGATCCTGTTTCTGTCCTTTAAGCCTCCGGTCGAGTTTCTCGGCTCCGATCCGGTCAGTCAGGTTGTGAATGCGCATATCCTGTTCAATACGATTATTCTGATTGCAGGTATTCCGCTGTCAGGACTTGTGCTGCGCGCTACGGAAGCACTGGTCAATCTTAAAGCCAAACCGGAAGCACCGGCAGAAACTGTATTCACGCAGGAAATCAGCGCGCTGGATATGAGTGTCATCAACTCCCCGCCGCTTGCCCTCGGCAATGCAACGCGTGAAGTTGTGCGCACCTGTGAAACCGTTGACGTGATGCTGCGCCGGATTATGGACCTTTATGAAAAGCCGGATCAGGTCGGCATTAATGAACTGGCAAAACTGGATGACCGTCTGGATGCCCGTCATGCCGCCATCAAGCTTTATCTGGCGAAACTGGCGACCAAAAACCTGAGCGAAGATGAAGCTCTGCGGACGCAGGAACTGCTCGGCGCCTGCGTTAAGCTGGAACAGGTCGGCGATATTATTGTGCGCAATATGCTTGCCCATGTGCAGAAGAAGATGGATCGTAAGCTGGAGTTCACAGAAGAAGGCTGGGACGAACTGACCGAATTCCACGCCATGGTCGTTTCCAATGCGCATCTGGCCTTCAACGTATTGGTATCGCGTGACAGCTATACGGCGCGCCAGCTCGTGCATGAAAAAGACCATCTGCGCGATATGGAGAAACGCACCAGCGAAATGCATTTCCAGCGCCTGCGTGAAGGAACTGTGCGCAGTGTCGAGACCAGTTCGATCCATCTGGATACGATCCGCGATCTCAAGCAGATCAACTCGCTGCTGGCTTCAATGGCCTATCCGGTACTGGAAGAAAAAGGCATGCTCGGCGGCACCCGCCTGAAAACAGTGACGGAAAGCTGACACAAAAAAGCCCGCGTTGATCGCGGGCTTTTTCTTTTTTCTCAATTATTCAGGATCAGCTACCGAGCAGTTCTTTCAGCACACCGCTGGCCTTTGCAAAATCCATCTGGCCGGCATAACGTTCTTTAAGAACCGCCATTACCTTACCCATATCGCGCAGGCCTTCCGCACCGACTTCGGCAATGGCAGCGGCGCTATTGGCGCGGATTTCTTCATCGCTCAGCTGCTGAGGCAGAAATTCTCTGATGATCTCGATTTCAGCACGTTCATTTTCAGCCAGTTCAATACGATTGCCTTCTTCGTACATCTTGGCGGATTCTTCACGCTGC
Organism: Pseudochrobactrum sp. XF203; assembly: GCF_020341615.1. Taxonomy (NCBI): domain Bacteria; kingdom Pseudomonadati; phylum Pseudomonadota; class Alphaproteobacteria; order Hyphomicrobiales; family Brucellaceae; genus Pseudochrobactrum; species Pseudochrobactrum sp. XF203. The sequence continues at coordinate 2,270,711 of NZ_CP084392.1, forward strand.
TTGATCATCTTGGCAAGAATTGCCAGAATTTCATCATCCGATACAGGGTCTTTGCCTGCACCGCGATTGGCAATGTCGCGATCCTTCAGAGCAGCCATAATCAGGCGCAGCGTTGAAGCACGCATTTTTTCATGGGCTTTCATAGCCGTTGTCAGAGCTTGCGAAATTTCCTGACGCAGCATTTCTTATCTCCTTGGCAGGACAGCACTATATTCGTATCCGGCCTGTTAAATTTATAAAATCCGGTCAGAGCAAGGCGCGGTCAGTTGTCTTTTTATAAACACGCGCATGATGCAAATTTTACAGAAATCAGAGCGTGCGCACAGAACAGAACAAAGGCGATACGCTCCTGAATGCAATAAAGCTGGCCGGAATAAGCAAATCAAAGGCCTTATAGCGCAATTTGCAGTCTTGGCAAAACCATCAGCTTATTTTCTTCGCGCAACCTCATTATGCCTCCGCATTATGCAAGCAGAAACCGGCTTTTTCTGGCTGTCTTGATAAGCCCAAATTACTAGCCGCATATTGACCGCCGCTTTTCCCGCGAAAATATCCGTCACAGCAATTGACCGCAGGGCAAGATTTCTTTACATTATTAATCTTAGCAGAAGATTTTTTTCATTCTCGCGACGGAGCTCATTGTATCCGGCGCGTTTTTGCACATCTGGTGTTTATCATACCGGGTTGCATCTGCACATATAACACATAGTTGCCGTTCAGATGGCCGACCACAAAGCCGGTTACGGACGCGACATACTTAGAGCGCCGGGCGCCCTGTTGGGCGCACAAAACTCGCTCTAACACTTTAAAATTGGAGCATAATTTATCCTTAAACTGATTCAAGTTTAAGGTGTTATGCTCTAACAGCACAGCGCGCAATTTTGATCAGGAGTGCCTCAATGACCGAAACCACACCCAAAACCGCACCCTGGACGACTTCCAAGCCAACAGCTGTTCTTGTTTTGGCGGATGGCACAGTGATCGAAGGCAAAGGTGTCGGCGCAGTCGGCGCGATTGAAGCGGAAGTCTGCTTCAACACCTCTCTCACCGGTTATCAGGAAGTTCTGACCGATCCGTCCTATGCAGGCCAGATCGTAACTTTTACATTCCCGCATATCGGCAATGTCGGCACCAATGAAGAAGACAGCGAGCGCCTAAATCCGGCCAGCCGCTCCGGCGCAGTCGGCACAATTATTAAGGCTGATATTACTGCCCCTTCAAACTACCGCGCCACACAGGATTTCGACAAGTGGCTGAAACAGCACGGCATTATCGGCCTCAGCAATGTTGATACACGCGCACTGACCGCCCTGATCCGTGAAAAAGGCGCAGCCAATGCCGTGATCGCTCACGATCCGAGCGGCAATTTCGACATTCCGGCTCTGAAAAAACGCGCTAGCGCTTGGGCTGGTCTCGTAGACCTCGACCTCGCTAAAGATGTTACTTCCGGCCAGTCTTCCGTATGGACAGAAAAGTCATGGGTCTGGAATGAAGGCTATGGCAGCCAGACAGAAGAACAGTTCCATGTCGTTGCGGTTGACTATGGCATCAAACGTAACATTCTGCGTCTGTTTGCAGATCTCGGCGGCAAGGTAACGGTTGTTCCGGCCACTGCAAGCGCTGAAGATATTCTGGCGCACAATCCGGACGGCGTATTCCTGTCCAACGGCCCTGGCGATCCGGCGGCTACCGGTGAATATGCAGTGCCAACCATTAAAAAACTGATCGAAACGGACATTCCGCTGTTTGGTATCTGCCTCGGCCACCAGATGCTGGCACTGGCAACAGGTGGCAAGACTGTAAAGATGCATCAGGGTCATCACGGCGGCAACCATCCGGTGAAAGATCACACAACCGGTAAAGTTGAAATCGTATCGATGAACCACGGTTTTGCGGTGGATGCGGACAGCCTGCCTTCAGGCGTGGAAGAAACTCACATCTCGCTGTTTGACGGTACAAATTGCGGATTGCGGATTATCGGCAAGCCGGTCTTCTCGGTACAGCACCATCCGGAAGCCTCTCCGGGTCCTGAAGACTCGTTCTACCTGTTCCGCCGCTTTATCAACCTGATCCGCGCACGCAAGGGTCAGGAACCTCTGCCGGAACGCGAAGCGGCCTGAGCTTAAAAGGACGCGAAGCGGCCTGAGCTTAAAAGGACGCGAAGCGGCCTGAGCTTAAAAGGACGCGAAGCGGCCTGAGATAAATATTCATAGACAAAATAAAAGGCCGGTGATTTTCACCGGCATTTTTCTATACTCGTAGTTTGATTTTTCTATCAAGCGCGAGGTCATATTCGGGATGATGACGTGGCGAAAATAGTGTCTTACGAGAACCGGAGCGGAGCGTACTATAGTACGTGAGTACCGGAAGCACAGGAAGGCGCTATTTGCAGACCGTCAGCACCCGAATATATTAAATGGGGTTGTTGAAAGTATCACAAGCATCAACCCGTCCCGTATCAAAGCCGCGCTTGAACCATTTGGCACGCTGCTCAGAGGTACCGTGGTTGAAGCTTTCCGGCACGACATAGCCCTGCGAACGCTTCTGCAAAGTATCGTCACCGATCTGATGGGCGGCGTTCAGAGCTTCTTCGAGATCACCCTGCTCCAGCAGGCCTTTCTGCTCGGTGAATTTACCCCAGACACCGGCAAAGCAATCGGCCTGCAATTCCACGCGCACGGACATGGCATTGGACTGCGCTTCACTCATGCTTTGACGCATCTGGTTAAATTTCGGCAGAATACCGAGCAGGTTCTGCACATGATGACCAACTTCATGCGACAGCACATAGGCATGAGCAAAATCACCGGAAGCGCCGAAACGCTTGTCCAGTTCACGGTAGAAACTCAGATCGATATAAACTTTCTGGTCGCCCGGGCAGTAGAAAGGTCCCGAGGCAGCAGAAGCAAATCCGCAGGCAGATCTTACCTGACCGTCAAACAGCACCAGAACCGGCTTTTTATAGGTCTGACCGGCAGACTGGAAAATACCGCTCCAGACTTCTTCTGTTTCTTTCAAGACAACACGACTGAAACTGGCCGCTTCATCATCAGCACGCGGCGTGGAAGCACCAATATTGGAAGAACCGCCGGACGTCTGTGTGCTCTGGATGGAGCCGTCACCGAACAGGATAGGCAGCGGATTAATACCGGCCATCCACAAAACAAGTGCCATCACACCCAGAATAAGAATGCCGGAAAGCCCGCCGCCGCGCACAACACGGAAACCCGGCCCGCCGAGTCCGCCACCGCCTCTCAGACCACCTCCGCCATTCCCACGGCGATCCTCAACATTGTCACTCTCTTCGCGACCTTGCCAGCGCATCAGCGCTCTCCTTATTTTACATAATTCTTTGGCAGCTATAATAAAACGGAAATGCTCTGCCCGCTACTCTGCCCACAGTCTATTTAGCAAAGATAAAACACAGGACATTTCAAAACAGGCTGACAACCGGTCAAATTTCAATAAGAATTGTTATAAACGCATATTTTCTCCCAAATAACGTATTTAAGGGGTTACTTTCCGCAAATTGATTACCTATAAGACACGCTTAGCCCAGACGCATCATATAGCCTCTGAACCCGACGGTCATACCGTTCGGGCTTTTGTCGCAGAGCCGAATAAGCGCTAAACACAGGATGAGACCATGCCAAAACGCACAGACATCAAATCGATTCTGATTATCGGAGCGGGACCAATTGTTATCGGTCAGGCATGTGAATTTGACTATTCAGGCACACAGGCCTGTAAAGCCCTGAAAGAAGAAGGGTACCGGATCATTCTGGTGAATTCCAATCCAGCCACGATCATGACAGATCCTGATCTGGCGGATGCTACATATATTGAGCCGATCACACCGGAAGTTGTTGCCAAGATCATCGCCAAAGAGCGCCCTGATGCGCTGCTGCCAACCATGGGCGGCCAGACTGCACTGAACACCGCGCTGTCGCTGAAGCGCATGGGCGTGCTTGACCGCTACAATGTGGAAATGATCGGCGCAGACGCCAAAGCCATTGATAAAGCCGAAGACCGCGCTTTGTTCCGCGAAGCCATGGCAAAAATCGGCCTTGAGACACCAAAGTCCATGCTGGCCAATGCCACGGACGTTAAAGACGAAGACCGCAAAGCCCATAAGATCAAACGTGAAGAGCTGAAAGCCAAGCTCTCCGGCGACGATCTCGACAAAGCACTCGACAAGCTGGAAACCGAATGGCAGCTCGGCGAAACTGACCGCAAGCAGCGCTACATGACCCATGCTATGGGTCTGGCAGCACAGGCGCTCGATCATGTTGGTCTGCCTGCCATTATCCGCCCGAGCTTTACCCTCGGCGGCACCGGCGGCGGCATTGCCTATAACCGTTCGGAATTCTTTGAAATCGTCGAAGGCGGCCTTGATGCCTCGCCGACCACCGAAGTACTGATTGAAGAATCCGTGCTCGGTTGGAAAGAATATGAAATGGAAGTTGTACGCGACAAAGCGGACAACTGCATCATCATCTGCTCGATCGAAAATATCGACCCGATGGGCGTTCACACCGGTGACAGTATCACTGTTGCCCCTGCCCTGACGCTGACTGATAAAGAATATCAGATCATGCGCGATGCTTCGATCGCAGTGCTGCGTGAAATCGGCGTTGAAACCGGCGGCTCAAACGTACAGTTCGCGGTTAATCCTGAAAACGGTCGTCTGATCGTTATTGAAATGAACCCGCGCGTGTCCCGCTCGTCAGCGCTGGCATCCAAAGCAACCGGCTTCCCGATTGCTAAAGTCGCCGCCAAGCTGGCTGTCGGCTACACCATGGACGAGCTGGAAAACGATATTACCGGCGGTGCAACACCTGCTTCGTTTGAACCAAGCATTGACTATGTTGTTACTAAAATCCCGCGTTTCGCTTTCGAGAAATTCCCGGGCGCCAATAATGTTCTGACCACCGCGATGAAATCGGTCGGTGAAGTGATGGCTATCGGCCGTACCTTCCAGGAAAGCCTGCAGAAAGCTCTGCGTGGTCTGGAAACAGGCCTGACCGGTCTTGATGAAATCGCAATCCCGAATATTGAAGACGGCGATGAAAAAGGCGCAATCCGCGCAGCTATCGGCACACCGACACCGGATCGTCTGCGCATGGTTGCACAGGCCATGCGTCTCGGCATGCCGCTTGATGAAATTCATGCAGCCTGCAAGATCGATCCTTGGTTCCTTGAGCAGATGGCCGAGATCGTTGCGACTGAAGATCGTGTCCGTGAACACGGTCTGCCGCAGGATGCGGAAAATATGCGCTATCTGAAAGCCATGGGCTTCTCAGACAGCCGCCTTGCAAGCCTGATCCGCAAAGATGCCAAGGATGTTGCCAAACATCGTGCAGAACTGAGCGTACATCCGATTTTCAAGCGCATTGATACCTGCGCTGCGGAATTCTCTTCACCAACGGCTTATATGTATTCGACCTATGAAACGCCGTTTGCAGGTGTTGAAGCCTGTGAAGCGGATGTATCCGAGCGCAAAAAAGTTGTGATCCTCGGCGGCGGTCCTAACCGTATCGGTCAGGGCATCGAGTTTGACTATTGCTGCTGCCATGCCGCCTTCGCGCTGAGCGATGCCGGTTATGAAGCGATCATGATCAACTGTAATCCGGAAACGGTTTCCACGGACTATGACACGTCAGACCGTCTGTATTTCGAGCCGCTGACCGATGAAGATGTGATCGAAATTCTGCGTAAAGAGCAGGAAAAAGGCACTCTGCACGGCGTGATCGTACAGTTCGGCGGCCAGACCCCGCTGAAACTCGCCAATGCACTGGAAAAAGCCAATATTCCAATCCTCGGCACCTCACCGGATGCGATCGATCTGGCGGAAGACCGTGACCGCTTCCAGAAGCTGCTGATCAAGCTCGGCCTCAACCAGCCGAAAAACGGCATTGCCTATTCCGTTGAACAGGCTCGCCTGATCGCTGCTGACCTCGGCTTCCCGCTGGTGGTTCGTCCGTCTTATGTTCTGGGTGGCCGCGCCATGCAGATCATTCATGATGAGCGTATGCTGCAGAAATATCTGCTGGAAACTGTGCCTGAACTGGTGACCGAAGATATTAAAGCCAAATATCCGAATGATAAAACCGGCCAGATCAACACCCTGCTGGGCAAAAATCCGCTGCTGTTTGATACCTATCTGACCGATGCTATCGAAGTGGATGTGGACTGCCTCTGCGACGGTAAAGACGCTTATGTTGCCGGTATCATGGAACATATCGAAGAAGCCGGCATTCACTCCGGTGACTCAGCCTGCTCCCTGCCGGTTCACACTCTGAGCGATGAAATCGTTGCTGAACTTGAACGCCAGACGATTGCCATGGCCAAAGCGCTCAATGTCGGCGGTCTGATGAACGTGCAATATGCGATCAAAGACAATGTAGTCTATGTGCTTGAGGTCAATCCGCGTGCATCGCGTACCGTGCCTTTCGTGGCTAAAACCAACGGCACACCGATTGCCAAGGTTGCGGCACGCATTATGGCCGGTGAAAGCCTCGAACAGGCACTGGCTGCCTATGGCGGCAAGCCTGATGTGAAAGCACAGCGCCACATCGCCGTGAAGGAAGCTGTGTTCCCGTTCGCCCGCTTCCCGGGTGTGGACACCCTGCTCGGACCTGAAATGCGCTCGACCGGTGAAGTCATGGGTCTCGACTATGACTATGCACTGGCCTTTGCAAAATCACAGCTCGGCGCAGGCGTTGATCTGCCACGCGATGGCACAGTATTTGTCTCCGTCCGTGATGAAGACAAAGCGCGTATCGTAGCGCCTGTTAAGCGTCTGGCAGACCTCGGCTTTAAAGTTCTGGCAACCGGCGGCACACAGCGCTATCTGGCTGAACAGGGCATCGAAGCCACCAAAGTCAACAAGGTTCTGGAAGGCCGTCCGCATATTGAAGACGCCATCCGCAACCGTCAGGTGCATATTGTCTTCAACACCACAGACAGCGTCAGCGCGGTTTCCGACAGCAAGTCGATCCGCCGTGCGACCCTGATGCACAAACTGCCATATTACACCACACTGGCTGGTGCAGAGGCGGTTTCTGAAGCGATTGCCGCGCTCAAGGCCGGATCACTGGAAGTTCGTCCATTGCAGGATTACTTCAAGAAAGCCTGATAAGCACATAAACGATCAAGCAAAAGGCAGTCTTATAAGGCTGCCTTTTGTGTTTTCAGCACTGTAATTCCTGCTCCGGATACATCGCTCCCCTGCATTGAACTCTACAGAGATACTTTTCGGAGAGCGGTGATTTGCAGAAATATTCTCACGCGTTGTAAAGGTTTCCCGGAGATTTATTCTCCGTCCATGTGCGATTTCCTGAGAAGCCGCCTTGTATTGGTCAAAAATGTCGCATATGTTGAGTTCATCGAATTTTCGGTCGAGTGATTTTGCGGCCCGCACGGCAACGCCTTGCTTCTCATGATCTTCCATCAACAACTTCGATCCACCGGGAACGTCGCAAGGCGAACCTGAATTTACTATGAACTTGAAGGAATTTCCCATGGCTACGGGAACAGTTAAGTGGTTCAACACGACCAAGGGTTTCGGTTTTATTCAGCCTGATCAGGGCGGCACAGACGTGTTCGTTCATATCTCCGCTGTACAGCGCGCTGGCTTGGCTCAGCTCGATGAAGGCCAGAAAGTCACCTATGAAATCGTGCAGGACCGCCGCTCTGGTCGTTCATCTGCCGACAACCTCGTTGCAATGTAATTTGCGATAAGGTTAAGAGCTGCATTTCATGCGGCTCAGGGTTGAGATACAGGGCGTTGAGGTCACACTGACTGACAATCTGGGATCGAATAAAAGGCGGGTTTTCCCGCCTTTTCTTTTTTCTGCACATCCCAAATATAAAACGCCGCAATTACGCTGCGATGCAAAAGCTTTCCTTGCACTTTGCCTGTGATTGCGACATAAAGCTGTAGCCTCTGACTGAACAGTCCGGCTCTATATCAGCGTTGCTCCCCACCGGCATAAACAGCCTCAAAACTGTAAACTCCCCGGATATCATATGCGACCAGATCAATCTGCGCTCGCGAAGGGCTCAACAACGTCGCTATAGCGGCTGCTCAGGCACCGGCAGCAACGCTTAAACACACGCGGTTGAGGAGATTGCGCTGTGTCTGAGGTTTTCTTTTATCCTCCGGCTATTCAGCCGGATCGCCAGTTCCATTCAGGAGTAATGATCATGGCATTCCTCGCCGACGCACTGTCCCGCGTAAAACCATCTGCCACAATCGCTGTCAGCCAGAAAGCACGTGAGCTGAAAGCTAAGGGCAAAGATGTTATCAGCCTTGGTGCAGGTGAGCCGGATTTTGATACCCCTGATAATATTAAGCAGGCAGCCATCGACGCAATCACCCGCGGCGAAACCAAATATACCCCTGTTTCCGGTATTCCTGAACTGCGCAAGGCAATTGCTGCGAAGTTCAAGCGTGAAAACGGTCTGGATTACACCTGGGAACAGACCATTGTCGGTACCGGCGGCAAGCAGATCCTGTTCAATGCATTGATGGCAACCCTCAATCCGGGTGATGAAGTTATCATCCCTGCGCCTTACTGGGTAAGCTATCCGGAAATCGTTGCCCTGTGCGGCGCAACACCGGTGACTGTTGAAACCACAATGGACAACCAGTTCAAACTGCAGGCCGCCGATCTGGAAGCTGCGATCACGCCAAAAACCAAATGGCTGATCCTCAACATGCCTTCCAACCCGACAGGTGCCGCTTATTCTGAAAGCGAAATCAAAGCGCTGACCGATGTGCTGCTGCGTCATCCGCAGGTCTGGATCCTGACCGACGATATGTATGAGCATCTCGTTTACGGCGAATTCAAATTCATGACCCCTGCGCAGGTTGAGCCAAAGCTCTATGACCGCACACTGACCATGAACGGCGTTTCCAAAGCCTATGCCATGACCGGCTGGCGCATTGGTTATGCAGCAGGCCCGCTGCAGCTGATTAAAGCTATGGATATGGTTCAGGGGCAGCAGACCTCCGGTGCCTCCTCCATCGCACAATGGGCAGCGGTTGAAGCTCTCAACGGCCCGCAGGATTTCATCGAAAAGAACAAGGCAATCTTTCAGGGGCGCCGCGATCTCGTTGTTTCCATGCTCAATCAGGCCAGCGGCATCACCTGCCCGACACCGGAAGGCGCATTCTACGTCTATCCGTCCTGTGCAGGTCTGATCGGCAAAACCGCACCTTCGGGCAAGGTTATCGAAACCGACGAAGATTTCGTATCTGAATTGCTGGAAGCTGAAGGCGTAGCCGTTGTTCACGGTTCAGCCTTTGGTCTCGGACCAAACTTCCGTATTTCCTATGCGACTTCAGAAGAGTTGCTGGAAGAAGCCTGCATCCGCATTCAGCGTTTCTGCGCTTCCCTGCGCTAATACGAAACGCATAAAGCGTCTGAAGCCCCGAACATATCGTTCGGGGCTTTTTTATTGCGCACAAAACTCTGCCTGCATAAGCAGGGTCACATGGAATATGAAAAAAGGGATGGTTTTTGTCGCCCTGAAATTTGGACAAAAAAAAGCCGGACATAAGCCCGGCTTGGAATTTTGAAGGCGTCATATGGACAAGCCTTCAGAGGGGAACACTTAGGATGCGCAATGGGAGGAGGAGACGCATCACTAAGATGAGTTGTATATGCTCCTTTAAGCCTGATTTCACAACGCCCGATATTGCAAAGCAGCCATGCATTTTCAGATAGCTCAGCATCTTGAAACCGGTTTTTCTGCACAGATGGGCGTTAAACAACAAAAAAGCCGGTAAAACCGGCTCTTTTTAACGTCAATTGGTCTGTTTCAGAAGGACCAGTTTCTCGCTTTGGAGAAAATGAAATCACGGAAAACATGCAGCTTGGCCGCATTTTTCAACGCTTCCGGATAACAGAAGAATGTATCGAAGGAAGGAATCTCTCCCAAAGCCGGCAACAAACGCACCAGCCCTGATGTTTTATCGACCATATAATCCGGCAGAACCCCGATCCCGACACCACTGAGAACCGCGCGGCGGATGGAAAGCAGATTATTGACCTGCAAGGTCGGAATGCGCGCACCGCCATCTGTGCGGCCTGCTGTTTCCAGCCAGTTCAGCCCCATCAGATAGGACGGCGCAGATTCACCAAAGGTTACAATGCGATGCTCATCCAGCTCTTCAATAGCATTGAGCTTGCCATATTTGGCAATATAGCCTTCAGATGCATAAACATGCATATGCACGGTAAACATGCGGCGCTGGATCAGATCCGGCTGCTGCGGCTGGCGCAAACGCAAAGCACAATCCGCATGACGCATGGTCAGATCGAGCTCTTCATCATCGAGAATGAGCTGCACCTGCACATCCGGATAGAGATCGGCAAATTCTTCCATCCGCTCGATCAGCCAGCCGGAACCAAGCCCGACCGTTGTCGTCACACGCAGGCGACCGGAAGGCTTTTCACGGTTTTCATTGAGTTTGGAGCGGACATTTTCCAGCTTCATCAGCACATCATGTGCTGTGCGATACAAAACTTCGCCCTGTTCAGTCAGAATAAGGCCACGCGCATGACGATAGAACAGCGCCACACCGACATCCTGCTCAAGCGCGCTGACCTGACGCGAAATCGCAGATTGCGACAAATGCAATGTCTGCGCCGCGTGGGTAAACGAGCCGGCCTCAGCAGCGGCATGAAAAATGCGTAGCTTATCCCAGTCAAGTGGTGCCACCACACTATCCCCTTTTCATGCAATGCCCGCCTTTATAGCAACGGACATTGCTTTTCATCCTCCGGCACAATGCGGTTCATCCGCTATGCACTTCCCATTTCAACTTCTCGCCGATGTCCGACAGTAAATCAGAATCAGCTTATAACTGCCACAAGACAAAGAACTAAATTTTGTGGCAACTTTAAAGAGCCAGAGCATTTTCAACAAAAACGAAAACCGGTTTTGCAAAGAAAATGTAGCCGAAACAAAGAAACAAAGCGATTTTGCGATTCAGGGTCATTCAAAACCGCTCTGCAGTGCAGAATTATCAGGTGCCGGTTGTTTAAACCACGAGCTTAACGGCTCAGGCTTCCGGTTGTGCCGCCAGCCAGCGTTCAGCTTCAAGCGCAGCCATACAGCCCATACCTGCCGCAGTTACAGCCTGACGGAAAATATCATCCGTCACGTCACCGGCAGCAAATACACCTTCAATGCTTGTCGCGGTTGAATCCGGTGCAGTCCACAAATAACCGCTATCCTTCATCTTCAGCTGATCTTTGAACAATGACACCGCCGGTGCGTGACCGATTGCGACAAACACACCATCAGTTTTCACCTCGGTAATCGCACCGCTCACCGTATCTTTGAGCCTTGCGCCGGTTACAACCGGCCCCATAGGCGGATTGGCAGGACTACCGGTAATTTCCTCGACTGCATGATTCCAGATGATTTTTACATTTTCGCGCTTCAGCAGACGTTCCTGAAGAATTTTTTCGGCACGGAAACTGTCACGGCGATGCACAACAGTAACTGATTGAGCGATATGCGAAAGATACAGCGCTTCTTCGACAGCAGTATTACCGCCGCCAACCACGATCACATCCTTGCCGCGATAGAAAAAACCGTCACAGGTTGCACAGGCAGACACACCGCCGCCCATGAAATGCTGCTCGCTTTCAAGACCAAGCCATTTGGCCTGCGCACCGGTCGCAATAATCACAACATCACTGGTAAACACCGCACCGCTGTCGGTTTTCGCCGTGAACGGACGCTTTGACAGATCAACTTCCGACACCAGATCATAGACAATTTCAGCGCCGACATTTTCAGCCTGTTTGGCCATTTGCTCCATCATCCACGGCCCCTGCACGGTTTCTGCATAGCCCGGATAATTTTCAACATCGGTGGTAATCATCAGCTGACCGCCCTGCTCCAGACCGGTGATGATAACCGGTTTCAGCATGGCACGAGCCGCATAAATAGCTGCCGTATAACCGGCAGGTCCTGAACCGATAATGAGGACAGGAACATGGCGCTGTGTCATAGACTTTTCTCTTTCCGCGTAACTTCATTGCCGCGCATTACAGAATAAAATCCGTATTGCACCCAGATAGTGTGAAACTAGGTTTCGCAGTCTCCGATTACAAGCTGAAGCGGGGCTTAATCACAGGCAAGTTTATCCATCGGTCAGAAAACCGCGCTTGTGTTTCTGAGAAGTCACAAATCGGCTTTTGTGTCTGCCCCCCCATAGGAAATGCATAAAAATTTTGCTAGATTCCTATAGTTTTCCTATAGAGTTACCAAACCCGTGCTGCTTTACGCATAAACAGGCAGTCCTGCTGACGGGAAGAGTTATTACAGCCGAGAGGGCAGGATCATATTTCGCTTCGTTAGTAATATTTGCGCGCGTTTAGGCATGATGATGGCCGTCGCTATGCTGTTTCCTGCAATGTTTGACCTGCGCGACGGCACACCGGACTGGCTGATTTTCATCCGTTCTTCCCTGTTTACCGCCGTTGTATCGTCACTGGTCTTTCTCTCCACGCAAAACAGTCATATCCGCTTTTCGCCGCGTCTCGGCTTTCTGCTCACTGTCTCGCTCTGGGTAACGGCAGCCCTGCTCGGCTCAATTCCGTTTTACTTCTCCCATTTGCCGATCAGCTTTGCGACAGCCCTGTTTGAATCCACATCCGGCATTACCGCCACCGGCTCCACAGCATTGACCGGTCTCGACCAGATGCCGCGCGGCATTCTGATCTGGCGCTCATTGCTATGCTGGATCGGCGGTATCGGGTTTATCGGTTTGGCACTGTTGCTGCTACCGTCTCTGCGTATCGGCGGCGTCCAGCTTTTCCATATGGAATCTTCGGACAAGTCCGAGAAAATTCTGCCACGCGTCAATCAGCTGGCGATCGGCATCATTGTCGCTTATTGCGGTCTGACTATCCTGTGTATTGTTGCATATTTTGCCGCCGGAATGGGCATGTTTGATGCCATCAATCACGGGCTGACCACGATCTCCACGGCCGGTTATTCGACTCATGACAGTTCTTTCGGTTTTTTTGACGGTAATAAAGCCATCCTGATTGTGGCTATGGTCTTTATGACGCTCGGCTCCCTGCCGTTCATTCTTTTCATCAAAGCTGTCATTCCGCAGCAAATGCCCAATCTGCTTGATCCGCAGGTTAAACTATTCCTGTCGTTGACCCTTATTTTCACATTCGGGCTGGCAGTGATGCTGCGCATCAGCTCCGATATGCCTTTCGGCACTGCTTTGCTGACCGCAGGCTTCCATTTCATTTCCGTTATCACCACCACCGGTTTTGCAATGGAAGATTACACACTTTGGGGCCCTGCGGCGGTCGGCGTATTCTTTCTTGCCTCCTTTATCGGCGGCTGTGCCGGTTCCACCTCCGGCGGTATGAAAATCAACCGCATCATCATTTTGTGGCGCACAACACAAGCCAGCCTCACCCGTCTGGTCATGCCTCACGCTGTTGTCAAAGCCCGCTACGGCACATCGGAAATCACACCGGATATTGCCCAGAGCGCCCTGCTCTATTTGTTTCTGTATTTTGCCTCGCTGGTGCTGGGCACTATGGCATTGTCCATCTTCGGGCTGGATTTTGTCTCCGCCTTTACCGGCGCGCTTACCGCCCTCTCCAATGTCGGCCCCGGCCTTGGCGAAACCATCGGCCCTGCAGGCAACTTCTCCACCATCAATGACAATGCGCTCTGGGTGCTGAGCTATCTGATGCTCGCCGGACGTCTGGAACTGATTACTGTGGTCATTCTGTTCACCCGTGCCTTTTGGGTACGCTGAACAGTGACAATCACGAAAAACTGATCCGGTTCCGGAAAAGAAAATGATGCAGAATGGTTGATAATTTCAATTAACCATTCTCATTGTTTCATTCATGATATAATGCAATGACTCTAAAGCAATTCTTGGAAAGCCCGTCACTGGCACTGAGCCTTGCATTGTTGTTATATAATTGCTTTATGCACTTCTGAGACTTCCATTCTGCCTCCGGCAGTTCACAGCCCTTTTATTGCCACCCTCTTACGGAGTTCCTATGCCGATTAAGGTTGATCTTGATGATATTGACTGGAAAATTCTGCGGGAACTGCAAAATGACGGGCGGATGACAAATGTCGAGCTGGCGGAACGCGTCGGTATCTCGGCACCGCCATGCCTGCGCCGTGTACGCAAGCTTGAAGAAAGCGGCATCATTCAGGGCTATCAGGCGATCATTAAAGGTGAAGCTGTCGGTCAGGATCTGGTGGCTTTCTGCTCAGTCGGCCTGAAACACCAGTCCGATGGCGAATTGAAAGCCTTTGCCGAGAAAACCAAATCCTGGTCACTGGTGCGCCGCGCATGGATGGTGTCCGGTGAATCCGATTTTCTGCTGCATTGCGTTGCACCAAATCTCAACGCCTTCCAGACTTTTGTGATTGAAGAACTGACCGCGACGCCGAATGTGGATTCCGTGCGCACAGCACTGACCATCAAGCCGGTCAAAGACGAAGTTCTGATCGCAATTTAAAAGCGACATATCTCTGAATATTAAAAAAGCCGGTGAAAACCGGCTTTATTTATGCCTGCTCGAAAATCCGTTGGTAGAAATCACCGATTGTCTTCGCTTCGCGTTCCAGCGGGAAAAACTCACGCACCCGCTGCAAGCCTTTTTCCGCATGTTGTGCGGCAAGTGCGGGGTCACGCAGATAATTTTCAATCGCAGGTGCCATAGTCGCACCGGACGGCACAACATAACCGGTTTCACCTTCAACCACGATTTCCGGATAGGCACCGGCATCGCTGGTCACCACTGCGGTTTGCGAAGCCATGGCTTCAAGCGGCGTCAGGCCAAAACCTTCGGTGCGGGACGGCGCCACATAGACATCCAGACGGCGATACCATGCACTGATACTGTCGCCCGCAGGATCGGCACTGACAAACGGCACCTCACCCAGAAACATAATCCGGTCAGCCAAACCCGCTTTTCTGACCTTTTCCTGCAGTTCTTTTTCAAAGCCAACATGCTCAGCTGTAGCACGCCCTGCCACCACGGCCGTCCAGTCAGGATAGCACGGCAGCAGTTCAATCATCGCATCGACAAAAAGGTCTGTGCCTTTCTGATGCCGCACACGGCCAAAACAGCCAATGGCATATTTTCCGGGCAGACCGGTTGCCGCGAAACGATCCTGCGCGCTTTGCGGCGGGCGGAACTGTTCCAGATCAATACCATGCATGCTGACAGTATTCGGCACGTCCAGATAGCTCGCCGTGCGGCCACTGGTTGCCAGAACACCGTCCATACGACGGATCAGCCATTTGGTAAATTTCTTATGATGGCGCTGTGAAGCCGAGGTAAAAATCACCTTCAGCTTCATCCGCAGCACATCGCGCATCACAATACCGGCCAGCATTTCAACATTGCGGCGGGCATGCCAGATGCGGAATTTTTTGCCGGACGCAGGCCTGCGCCATAATCCGGCAAGGTCACGCAAATTCACATGCGGAAGATCATCCGGCAATCCCCGCCCGACAGCTGCAATCCTGATCCCCATTTTGCGTTGCACCGGCACCAGCTGGACAATCGTCGAGGTGACGCCGGAGAGACGCTTTTTAAAATTCGGAGCCAGAATATCAGTGTCAGAAAGGGATACGCGCACTGGTTAAATAAATCTCATACCAAGGATTTCATAGGAACGGGCGCCGCCCGGTGCATTGAATTCCACAGTATCGCCTGCGCTTTTACCGATCAAGGCACGCGCAATCGGTGACGAGATAGAAATGCGGCCTTTTTTAACATCCGCTTCCTGATCGCCGACGATCTGATAAATGCGCTCTTCTTCGGTGTCTTCATCAATGAGCGTAACAGTCGCGCCGAATTTGATGGTCGTGCCTGTCAGCTTTGAAATATCGATCACTTCAGCACGGGCGATAAAGTCTTCAACTTCACCGATACGGCCTTCATTGAGGCTCTGTGCTTCTTTGGCTGCATGATATTCGGCATTTTCAGAAAGATCGCCGTGCGCGCGCGCTTCCGAAATCGCCTCGATAATGCGCGGACGCTCTTCCTGCTGACGCCAGCGCAGTTCCTCTTTCAGCTGATCGAAGCCAGCCTGTGTCATAGGGAACTTTTCCATGCCCTGTCCTTTCTCATGCCTGATGCGCGGTCTTCAATCGCGCTAAAGCACTCCGCAGCCTTAAAACCACGAAAATGCAGAAACAAAAAATGAGACTATCTTCCGGCTAGCAAAGCACCATGCGCCCTGTCGGGTGCACAAAGGTTGCTCTAACATTTATATTTACAGCGTAATTTTACCTTAAGCTGTTTCAGGCTTAAGGAATTATGCTGCAGCAGCCGGAGAACACCCCCGAGACTCAAAAATAAAACGGTCGCCGAAGCGGTGCTTCGGAACCGTTCATCATTCATCATCTGTTTCAGTTATCGTGCCAGCTTTGCAAACAAAAAGAAAGAGCAAAAAGCATCGGCAAAAAACTTGTGAAAAACTCGGAGCCTGCCCGCCCCGCGCCAAGCTTTTCTGAAACATTTTTTAAAAAAAACAGATCTTTTTTACTGAAAACCTGTGACAGCTTTTACATGAACACAACAGCATGAAAACGCTGAAACAATATATAAGACTTCAGTATAAAGTATTATAAGTCCGAAAATTTCAAAAAAAACTACAGCTGACAGCGTGAGAATCATTTCGGATATACGTTGTAACATCATATATTATGCTGAAATCCGGCTTGCTTTCCTGCAATAATACAGCATAGTGACCGCGGTTCAGCACATAGTCTCAGCCTGCTCAGATCCGGTTTGCCCTCAGCTCTGTCGCGTATCATACAGAGAAAAGCAGTTCCGGCCTGCCGGACAGTTCCGTCTTCCGCAAGACAAACATGATCTGAACTGTAACGATCCACGTTTATTGCATTCCGCAGGCATATCATGACCCAGTCACGCGCTAATTTATTGCTTCTTTTTGCCGGCCTGATCTGGGGTCTTGGCTTTGTTGCCCAGTCAACCGCCATGGAAAATATCGGCCCGCTGACCTTTATCGGCCTGCGCTTTATCGTGGCCACAGCAACAGTTGCGCCTTTTGCCTTTATGGAAGCCGGACGTGCATCCAAACCGCTTTCCTTTTCCGATCATAAAGCCTTCATGATTCTCGGCAGCATGTTGTTTTCCGGTATGGTTCTGCAGCAAACCGGCCTGCTCACCACTTCCGTCACCAATGCAGGCTTTCTCACCGGTCTTTATGTTGTGCTGGTGCCGATTTTAGGCGTGATTTTATTTTCCCAATGGCCGCATCCGGTCGTCTGGATTTGCGCAGTACTCAGCCTTACAGGCATATTCATGCTGTCCGGCGGTTCGCTTGACGGTTTCAGTCAAGGCGACTGGCTGATGATTGCCGGTGCATTTTTCTGGGCTTTGCAAGGGCTGTTCATTGCCCGTTATGCATTGCGTATCGGCAGACCGGTCACCATGGCCTGCGTTCAGTTCGCGGTCGTTGCATTTGCCGGCATTGTTTGCGCTGCGATTTTTGAACAGATCGAATGGCAGACCATTCAGGCCGCAGCGCCGGAAATTCTGTTTACCGGCATGTTCTCATCCGGCGTGGCGTTTACATTGCAAGCCATCGGCACCCGTTACACCAGCGCACCGCAGGCAGCTATTTTCCTGTCTTCCGAAGCTTTATTCGCAGCCCTGTTCGGCGCAATCCTGCTCGGTGAACGTCTGCCATTTATCGGCCTTGCCGGTTGTGCGCTGATTTTCCTGTCCATGCTGATGGTCGAAATTGTACCCCGTCTGCGCTTCAAAAAACCGGCAACCGGCAAGACAAGTCTTTCAGAGGTTCCGGCAGAAAACCTGTAAACCAAGCCGTTACAGCTATGGTTTAAAAGACACGACAGCGCGTTAAACCGCCGGATTTATCTGTGCGGTTTAGTTTTACAGATTGCCAGACTTGTTAATTACTGCTTTTAAAAACACTGAACATCCGGTTACGTACACGGAAGATGTTCCGCTTGGTTGAACAGTAACAGGCTTGGCAAGGATAGAGCAGCGAATGACTCGTATTTTGTTTCTGGCATTCGTTTCCATCATTATCAGCGGCTGCACCGGCTCCCGCGCGGTACTCTGGCACGGCCCCAATTCCAATCCGGCTTCTGTAGCTGCGGCCAATGCTGCCATCATCAAACCGGCTCAGCCAGCTTCCGTCGTCCCTGTTTATGTAGCCACAAGCCGTCAGCGCAGCGATGATTTTTCAATGCCTTACAATGCGAAACGTTCAGACAAGCTGAATTTTTCACGCGTTGATATCGGCATCCCGAAATCCCATGTGAAAGGCGTTGTGGAAAAGACCGGCTATAAGCCGGATCCGGCCAAGCATTTCGCGGCAGTCAGCTTCCAGCCTTTTGATAACAGCCAGATTTTCGTCAATCAGCTGAATCAGGCTCTGGATCAGCACTCGGCAAAAGATCAGGAACTGCTGATCTTTGTGCATGGCTATAACAATAATTTTGCGGACAGCACGTTCCGTGCAGCCCAGTTTACCCATGATTACGGGTTAAAATCCGTGACCGTGCATTATGCATGGCCGTCTGCGGCCTCGCTCGGCCTTTATGTTTATGACCGCGACAGCGCCAATTTTGCGCGCGACGGTCTGGCAGAATTGCTGAAACTGGCATCAAAGACCAAAGCCAAACGGATTTTGCTGGTTGGGCACTCCATGGGCAGTTTCGTCACCATGGAAGCCCTGCGCACATTGGCACTCAATGAAGAGCGGACTGCACTGAACCGTCTGACCAATGTTCTGCTGGCCGCCCCTGATATTGATCTGGATGTGTTTGAAAAGCAGGTCAAAGATGTGAAGCCTCTGCCTCCTATGGCCGTTCTGGTTTCGCGCAATGACAGCGCGCTGAATATTTCAGGCCGCATTACCGGCGGACATTCCCGCGTCGGCGACGGCTCCAGCATTGAAACGCTGCAGAAATATGGCATTGCCGTGCTGGATGCCAGCACGGTTGATGGCGGAGATCACAGTGTCTTTGCCTCTTCGCCAACGCTGATGGCACTGGTTAGTGACGGCAGCCTTTCCTTCAATACTTTGAAAGGCGAAGGTCAGACATCCGGTCAGGCCATATTGGCCGATGGTACAAATGTGATTACCGGTGCCGCTTCTATGGTTATCTATCTTCCGGGACGTATTTTAACTGCGGCTGCCACAGGCTTTCAGCAATAGTTTCAAGCTCTCACACCATCCCCGACCTGTTTTGACTTCGGGGGTGGTGTAAAATCTGTTTTCTGCAGTAACCACATTTTGCAATATTGATTTTATCCCTATCAATAAAAGCCTATATTGAGCCGGTAAGCATTCAGGCTACATTCACATAATTCCGTATAGATTCTGACAAACGAAAAAGCTCCGCTATCCGTCCGTCCATATTCCGAATGGATGTATGACGGAACCGGAACAGGTGCTTATTCGTTTATAATTCATGGCGCCCTTTGATGCTCTGAGCTCAGAAAGCCTCTGACATGAAAAGCGCGCAGATTGTTCTGCTGCAAAAACAGACAATTCATCACGGGGAGACCGAAAAATGAAACTTGGTATCAAATCGGCAATTATTGCCCTTGCTTTATTCTCCGCCACAGCCGCACAGGCTGCGAATGCGATTGTAACAACCAATCTTAATCTGCGTACCGGCCCCGGCACGAATTATCGTACGCTCGGCTCTATTCCGAACGGTGCACGCGTTGATGTGAACGGCTGCACCAGGGGCTATGGCTGGTGTCGGGTCAATTACGCAGGGCGCTCGGGCTGGGCATCTTCACGCTATCTCGCAGTGCGCGAAGGATCATCCGGTAACTACAGCAATAATAATTTCGGCAACACAGCTGCCGCCATCGGCATTCCGCTGATTGCCGGCGTAGTTATCGGCTCGGCGATCAACAATGACAGGTATGACCGCTGGGATCGTCCATATTATCGCCCGCACCGCCCATATTACAGACCGCATTACCGGCCGAATTATCGTCCGGGCTGGGATGGATACCGTCCGGGTCGTCCGGGCTGGGAAAACGGCCATCGTCCGGGACGTCCGCACTGGAACCGCCCGCGTCGCGGCGGTGATGGTCCGCACGGCCAGTAATCACTGAGCCTCTAAAAACGCCGCAGGGATTTTCTGCGGCGTTTTTTTGTTTCTGATAATTATCAGGCAGAATGAAAACGTACCCTTTTCGTTCTATACTTATATGCCTATATTCGCTAATGTCTGACTACCCGCTTTCTTTTGATCGGGTTACAGACTGGCTGTATCCATCATCTGCCCTTTGCTTCTGTTTGCCGAGAGAGTTCTGACATGTCCAAAAAAGATAAGTCATCACAGCCCCCTGCTGATTTGAACAAGCAGCAACAGGGTTTCGGCGAAGCGCCTCAGGCAGAATTTTCAGGCATTCCGCTCTCCTCTTCGGTCGGAGACTGGTCGCGGATGATCAGTGAAATGGCTGAACAGCCGGAAGCTATGCCTTCCGCATCAGTCGCTAAAAAACCGGCAGCAAAAAAAACAGAAGCGAAAAAAGCACCGTCTTCCAGAGCCAAGGCAGCCACGCTGAAAGAACGCGTCGCGGCAGGTCTTAATCCTGTCTCCGGCATGGATATCACCATGGAAGATGCAGCCAATATGCCTTCCAGCGGTGCCACTGCAACTGTGGAAGCTCTGTCTGCTTTGATTGAATCCGGCAATCCGCTGTTCAAAAATGGTAAACTCTGGACACCGCACCGGCCGGAACGCCCTGCCAAATCTGAGGGCGGCATCCAGATTAAAATGGAAACCGAATATACCCCTTCCGGTGACCAGCCGACAGCCATCGCTGATCTGGTAGAAGGTATTGAAAACAGCGACCAGACACAGGTTCTGCTTGGCGTGACCGGTTCGGGTAAAACCTTTACCGTTGCCAATATTATTGAACGCACGCAGCGTCCTGCTCTGATTCTCGCACCGAATAAAACACTGGCAGCCCAGCTATACGGAGAGTTCAAAAGCTTCTTCCCGAATAATGCGGTCGAATATTTCGTATCCTATTATGATTATTATCAGCCGGAAGCTTATGTGCCGCGCTCCGATACCTTCATTGAGAAAGAATCCTCGATCAATGAAGAAATCGACCGGATGCGCCACTCCGCAACCCGTTCGCTGCTGGAGCGCGATGATGTGATTATCGTCGCCTCGGTCTCCTGTATTTACGGTATCGGTTCCGTCGAAACCTATACGGCGATGACCTTTGAAATGACCATCGGCGACCGTCTCGATCAGCGCCAGTTGCTCGCCGATCTCGTTGCACAGCAATATAAGCGGCAGGATATCAATTTCGTGCGCGGTTCCTTCCGTGTGCGCGGCGATACGATTGAACTCTTCCCTGCCCACTTGGAAGACCGTGCATGGCGTATCTCGCTTTTTGGCGATGAAATTGAAACCATCACCGAATTCGACCCGCTAACCGGTCAGAAAACCGGCGATCTAAAATCCGTAAAAATCTATGCGAATTCGCACTATGTAACGCCGCGCCCTACCCTTAATCAGGCGATCAAATCCATCAAGGAAGAGCTGAAGCACCGCCTCGTCGAGCTGAACTATGCCGGACGTCTGCTCGAAGCCCAGCGTCTTGACCAGCGCACAACCTTTGATCTGGAAATGCTTGAGGCAACCGGCTCCTGTGCAGGCATTGAAAATTATTCGCGTTATCTCACCGGCCGCCAACCGGGTGAGCCGCCGCCGACTTTGTTTGAGTATATTCCTGATAATGCTCTGGTTTTCATTGATGAAAGTCACGTTACCGTTCCGCAGATCGGCGGCATGTATCGCGGCGACTTCCGTCGTAAAGCAACGCTCGCGGAATACGGCTTCCGCCTGCCATCCTGCATGGACAACCGCCCGCTGCGCTTTGAGGAATGGGATGCCATGCGTCCGCAAACCATTGCAGTATCGGCAACACCGGGCAAGTGGGAAATGGAGCAATCCGGCGGTGTATTTGCTGAACAGCTGATCCGCCCGACCGGCCTGATTGATCCGCCGGTTGAAGTACGGCCAGCCCGTTCGCAGGTCGATGATGTGCTGGGGGAAATCCGTGAAACCGCAAAGAACGGCTACCGCTCACTGGTCACAGTGCTGACCAAGCGTATGGCCGAGGACCTGACAGAATATCTGCATGAACAGGGCGTACGCGTCCGCTATATGCACTCGGATATTGATACGCTGGAGCGTATCGAGATTATCCGCGACCTGCGCCTTGGTGCATTTGATGTGCTGATCGGGATTAACCTGCTGCGCGAAGGTCTGGACATTCCTGAATGCGGCTTTGTCGCTATTCTCGATGCGGATAAAGAAGGTTTCCTGCGCTCAGAAACCTCACTGGTGCAGACAATCGGCCGTGCAGCGCGAAATGTCGATGGCCGCGTTATTCTTTATGCGGATACGATCACCGGCTCCATGCAACGCGCGATGGAGGAAACCAGCCGCCGCCGTGAGAAGCAGGTCGCCTATAATACCGAACACGGCATTACACCGGCGTCGGTGCGCAAGAATATCTCGGATATTCTCAATTCCGTTTATGAGCGGGATCATGTGCGCGCGGATATCAGCGGCTTTGCCGAACAAGGCGGCATGGTCGGCAATAATCTCGGCACGCATCTTGAACATCTTGAGAAGAAGATGCGTGACGCCGCGGCCGATCTCGACTTTGAAACGGCTGCAAGACTGCGTGACGAAATCAAACGTCTGCGAGAAAAAGAGCTGGCTATTGCCGATGATCCGCTGGCGCGTGAAGCGGAGCTGTCCCTTGAACGACCGTCCAGAGGTGGCAGAACATCACCGTCGCCATCACTGTTTAAAAAACCGTCGCTCGACAATATGGGCCCCGGAACAGATATGGCGAAACCGCTCGGCCCGCAGAGCGACGACGATCCGGCTCCGGTAAGACGGCATCGTGCCGGTGCAGGCTCCTATGAAGATCCGGTAGATGTAAAGCGTAAAACCCGCCGCTCCGGCAAGACCGGGCGTCCCGGCAAATAGCGTCTGCTTCTTGACCGTATTGACAGCACAAGACGGAAAACGCATGAAAGCGATGTGCGTTTTCCATTTCTTAGAGCGTCGCGCGCCCTTTCGGGCGTACAAAAATCGCTCTAACATTTTATATTTGCAGTATAATTTCACTTTAAACTCATTCAAGTTTAAGAAATTATGCTCTGGCATTAACATATGTCTCAAAACCCGCGCAGGACTTTTGCGATATATTCTGACAGGATCAGCCTATGCGCCTTCCGGCCGGATTATTTGCTGCACTCATGCTGTCTGTTCCGGTCTCTGGTCTGTCTGTTGCCTTTGCACAGGAGCAGCAGGAAAAACCAACCGAATCCACCCCTCCCGTAACGGAGAAAAAACAGAGCGAGAAGTCTGACGCCGCTGCGAAACCTGCGCCGGATGTTGCGCAAATCTGCCGCCTGATTGCCGGATCGGCTGAAAAACATGGCATTCCGCCGAATTTCTTTGCCCGCTTGATCTGGAAAGAAAGCCGTTTTGACCATCTGGCTGTCAGCCCTGTCGGTGCGCAGGGTATTGCGCAGTTCATACCTTACACAGCCAAAGAACGCGGCCTGACCGATGCTTTTAATATTGAACTGGCTCTGCCCGCCTCGGCATCGTTTTTGAAAGATTTGCATGGCAGTTTCGGCAATTGGGGGCTGGCAGCAGCGGCCTATAATGCAGGGCCGACACGCTTGTCCAACTGGATGAAGAATGGCGGTTTTCTGCCGCTGGAGACAGAAAATTATGTTCTCTCCATTACCGGCAAAAGCGTGGATCATTTCAGTACCGGACAAGAGCTGACTGACACGCCGCTGGATGACAAGCTGCCCTTTCAGCAAGCCTGCCAGCTTTTACCCGTCATCAAATCCCGCTCAATCTCTATGGCACAGCTTAATCCGTTTCCATGGGCGGTTCAGGTGGCAGGAAATTTCCGTCAAAGTATTGTCAGCGCGCAATGGAACCGTTTGCGCAAACAGAATCCGAAACTGTTTGCCGGTCGGGAAATCTATATTTCCCGTGTGCGCAGCCCGATCGGCAGAAGAGGAATCTATGTCGCCCGCCTCGGTGCGAACAGCCGTCAGACAGCGGATAATCTCTGCCAGACCATCAGAATCAGTGGCGGCTCGTGCATCATTCGCAGAAATCGCTGAAACTTTCAGAGCCTTTGGCGACAATGAAAGTGAAATACACGGGGCTGCATCACTTTCCGGAATAAGCGACAACCCGAATACACAACCGGAATGCCAGCAATTGTTCAATTTCAGCAGTGAAAACAACGCTCTTTAAAATCGAAAGCAGCCTTTTCGTGTATTTTTTTCTCAAAATATGCGATTTTTTAAGTGATCCGACTTCTTCCAACCATAAAGAACTACATAATTCAGTTATTATACAACAATTTTCAAAACTAAATAAAACTTAAGTCATCTTGAATTTCTTTTTAGTGAAGTATCTTTGTATTTATGACTATTTATTTTTTATTACAGCCCATCTTGGCAAAGAAAAAACAGCGTCATAACAAAAATTTGCTTGCCAAATACCTCTCTATAGATCAGTCTTCAAATGTTCGGGCATTTGGCGAACAATGGAAGACTGGAAGAACGGCGCGCCGGAACCGCTATAAGCTCCGGGTCAGGCAACTGACAATGATCGGCTCCTTTCCTGATTTCGATAACTGCCTGCATACCCCTACCGCTGGGCGTGTGGTGCGCATAGCGGTTCGAAAAATTCCGTTGCGGCTGAAAGGCCAAGACGGCGCCAAGGAAAAGGAACGTATCCCATGGCACAAACCGGCGTAGTCAAATTCTTTAATGGTGAAAAAGGCTTTGGCTTTATCAAACCGGATAATGGCGGACCAGATATTTTCGTACATATCTCTGCTGTTCAGGCTTCCGGCCTCACAAACCTCGCTGACAATCAGAAAGTTTCTTTCGAAACTGAACCGGATCGTCGCGGCAAAGGCCCTAAAGCTGTAGACATCAGCATTACCGAGTAAAAAGCACCAACTGCCTATATATGATTTCTGCGTGACATTCTCACAGAAGTCAGATTGCAAGCAGTGCTTTATCCAGAAACCCCGGTTACGCCGGGGTTTTTTATTATCTGCAGAGCGGCTCCTGTGAGCGCTCGCTGTTCACTTTCTGATACAGTCTGAAAACCAAAAAAGACGGCTCAAACCAGCACGCAGAGCATTACGGGATTGCTTCTTTCATTAGAGAACCTCCTATCCCGTTGTTTTCATGAATGTCTTACAGCTGAAGCCCGCCTCCCTCTAAGCAATGTGTCCGCACGCCCTCAAAGCGCATGAAGCCATGTTTTCAAATCCACGCTGCTTGTCATTAATCGTGACATACGGAGATATTTAAAAAGCTGAACATTCCCCCTATTTTCTGTTCAGCAAGCATTCATATGCCCTGCTCTAATGATTGGTCATCATCTTATCACAGCACATAAAGTTGCAGATGAGAGAAGACCAAAACCGGCATTATCGAATGCGTATAGCTTCGTAAGGAGGCACAGATTATGATGAATAAGTTGACCAAGACCGCTCTGATCGCAGGCCTCTCCATTGCCACGATAGCCGGCAATCTTTCAGTTGCATCCGCTGATGACTGGGGACGCCGCCACGGGGGCTGGAACAATGGCGGCTGGAATCATGATAATGGCTGGCGCAACCGTGACAGAGACTGGGATCGCCGCGACCGCCGCCGTGATCGCAACAATGCGATAGCAGCAGGCGTGCTTGGCCTTGCAGCCGGTGCGATTATCGCCGGTGCCATGTCGCAGCCGCAACCGCAGCCTGTTTATCGTGAACCGATTTACAATGCACCGCCACCGCAGACTTTCTACCCGGCCCAGCCGGCACGCGGAAATTATGGCCGCGACTACCGTGGCTCTTACCAGCCATGGACACGCGAATGGTATAACTGGTGCTCCCAGAAATACCGCTCCTTTAATGCGCAGTCCGGTACATTCCGTGGCTATGATGGTCAGGATCACTTCTGCGTCGCAAACTGATCCCGTTCAGATAAAAAAACCGCCGGTCACTCCGGCGGTTTTTTATTAGAGTTTTGGGTGCCCTTGGCAACTCATTCACACCAGAAACGGATTGCCTCTGCGCTCATCGCCAAAGCGGCTGCCTGCACCATGACCGCAGATAAAGCTGAATTCATCACCAAGCGGCAGCAGTTTCTCTTTGATAGAACGGATCAATGTATCATGATCTCCGCCCGGCAAATCCGTACGGCCCACGGATCCGTTGAACAAGACATCACCGACAATTGCAAAATGCATGGCTTTATTGATGAAAACCACATGTCCCGGCGAATGCCCCGGACAATGCAAGACTTCAAAATTCTCACCGGCAACCTGTAGAACATCGCCTTCTTTCAGCCAGCGATCCGGCTGAAAATTGCGGAAGCCTTCTCCCAGACCGAATTTGGCCGCCGAGGCTTCCACATTGTCGTAGAGAAACGCATCCTCTTCCTGTGAACCGATAATCGGCACCTGCAAAGCATCACGCAGATCAGCAGCAGCACCGATATGATCGACATGACCATGGGTGATCCAGATCTCTTCGATCTTCAGCTGATTGTTCTCGATCACTTCTTTCAGCGCATCAACATCACCGCCCGGATCAACAACAACGCCTTTTTTACTGTCCTTATCGAACAGGATTGTGCAATTCTGCCGAAAAGGCGTGACTGCCACTATGATTGCCTGAAGCTTGCTCATTTATCACCCGATTATCGTTTGCGTGCTCTGACCGGTTTTCGTTTTGCCTAGAGCGCCGTGTGCCAGATCTGGCACACAAAGGACGCTCTAACACTTTAAAATTCGCACATGTCTGGTTCAAATGGATTCATCTGAGCTCCCGCGAACATGCGCCCATAGAAGGATCCAGAGTAAGTGCCATGCGTATAATTAAGCGCGGCACGCTCTGGTGCAAACAAAAAGGACAGCCGTAGCTGTCCTTTATATAGGCCGGATAAATCAAAAAAGCAGTGCATCGCGCACCGCCTGAAGAAAAAACATATTCATAAGACCGGCATGACATCCCGCCCTGCCGGTCATAAGGTAATTAATCCCGAGTTTTTACGGTCAGGCTTTATTAGCCATGCTGTTTTTAATCAGACCGATCACGGCTGTCAGAACGGCACCACCGGCACCGCCGCCGATCAGCTGTCCGACAATACCGCTCAAAGCAGAATCGACACCGCCACCGGCCAGCATTGGCAGAAGCTGACCGAGGATCAAACCGCCGATACCACCGGCAACTGTATTGCCTGTTGTTCCAAGGCTGAGATTCTTAACTGCACCGGCCAGATTGCCGCCGACAGCACCGGCGACTAACTGTACAAGAATAGGAATAATGGCATCCATAATTGTCACCCCAATTAATGTTAAACATCAAAGTAGAACGCCTTGACATCTTGATGATGACAAGAAAAAGGAGACTGTCAATTCTTATAATTATTACCTGATAAATTCAGCATGTTTCATCCCTCCGGAACTGCCCGCAATCATACAGTTTCACACAGAATCAGATTTAAACGGCAGATAGTGTGAAAATGCAGCATGTTGCGCCGCAAAATATTGCCATGGTTGTTTCTAAAGCGGATAATGGAAAGTAAGATGCAGATAATCTATCCGCATAGCAAACAGGCTGATAGAACTAGCAGGCTGAAATATGAATGAACCGGAGACCGGACGTGCGTTTCAATCACAATGATACTACTATTCGTGCCGCCCTCTCAGAAGATGAGGTCAACGATCTGGGCATCATTGAACTTCTGTTCTTTTCCTATCGCGATTTTACAGCTGATCCCGATAAGCAGCTTGAAACCATGGGCTTCGGCCGCGCACATCACCGTGTGTTATATTTTGTCAACCGCAAGCCCGGCATGAGTGTTGCGGAACTGCTGGATGTTTTGAAAATCACCAAGCAGAGCCTTGCCCGCGTTCTGAAACAACTGGTCGATAACGGCCATATTATTCAGCTGACCGGTGAAACCGACCGCCGCCAGCGGGAATTATATCCGACTGTTTCCGGCCGCGAGCTTATTCTTTCTCTGACACAACCACAGTCAAACCGCATTGCCGCGGCTCTGGCGGAAAGCAATGTTACGGAAAAACAAATTATCCAGAATTTCCTGAAAGCCATGGTCAACAGCGACCAGCGCGATCAGATCGACAGCCTGCCGCTCAGCCGGTAAATATAAACAGCCTTCATTCACATAGTGTGTATATCCGAAGGCCGTGCACACAGATAAACAGACTGCAGAAGCCGAGATAACAAGCTGAATACACGCCTCGCCTGAGGCAGGAAAAGCTCTGTACTGAAAGGGTAAACCAATGACCAGCGAAGACACAATTCTGTCCGACGATGCCCCGCACCTGCTGGTGGTTGATGATGATACCCGTATCCGCAGCCTGCTCTCGCAATATCTGAGCACCACCGGTTACCGTGTCACAATGGCAGCCAATGCGCAGGAAGCCCGCCGCAAGCTCGAAGGCATTGATTTCGATCTCATTATTCTCGACGTCATGATGCCGGGCGAAAGCGGTGTGGAGCTGACCCGCTCCCTGCGTGAGCAGAAAAATGTGCCCATTCTGATGCTTACCGCGCTTTCAGAAACTGACAGCCGTATCAGCGGCCTCGAAGCCGGTGCCGATGACTATCTCTCCAAGCCGTTTGATCCGCGCGAACTGACCCTGCGTATCAATAATATTCTGCGCCGCGGTGCCCAGCCGACACAGCATATTATTGAGCAGATTGTTTTCGGCCCCTACACTTTTTCTATTCCGCGCAAGGAACTCAAACAGGGCGGCGAAGTTATCAAACTGACGGATCGTGAACAGGATATTATGACGATCTTCGCTGAACGCGCCGGTGAGACAGTGCCGCGTCATGAACTGACCGGTCAGGACGGGGAAGTCGGAGAAAGAACAATCGATGTGCAGATCAACCGTCTGCGCCGCAAGATTGAAGTCGATCCTGCCAATCCGATCTGGCTGCAAACAGTGCGCGGCATCGGCTACAAGCTGAGCATTGAGCAATAAAAGCGCTCGTCGCCAATAACATAATCCTGACGGACAGGAGAGAATAGCAGTTGCTCTGGAAAAGGTTTTCCGACTGGCTGGCATTGCGTATGCCCAAGCGGCTTTATGCGCGCTCGCTCATCATCATCATCGCTCCGATGGTGCTGTTGCAGTCGGTTATTGCCTTCGTTTTTATGGAGCGGCACTGGCAGATGGTCACAGAGCGTCTGTCCACTGCGGTTGTGCGCGATATTTCTGCTATTATTGATATTCTGGAAACCTATCCGCAGGAACCCGATTACGCGAATATCATCCGTATTGCGCAACAGCGGCTGGATCTCAACGTATCTGTTCTGCCACCCTCGCCGCTGCCACCGCCGGGGCCAAAACCGTTTTTCTCCATCCTTGATTATTTTCTCAATGAGGAAATCACCCGCCAGATCAATCGCCCGTTCTGGATTGATACGGTCGGGGATTCTGACTTAGTAGAAATCCGCATTCAGCTGGATGACAAAGTCTTACGTGTTTTTGCCAAGCGCAGTCAGGCCTATGCATCCAATACGCTGATCTTCCTTACATGGATGATCGGTACGGCACTGGTTTTGCTGACTATTGCGATTGCCTTCCTGCGCAATCAGATCAAACCGATCCAGCAATTGTCAGAAGCGGCTGAAAGCTTTGGTAAAGGCCAGCCGATGCCTGCCGGTTTCCGTCCCCATGGTGCTGAAGAAGTGCGCAAGGCGGGCATTGCCTTCATCCAGATGCGCGAACGCATTGAGCGGCAGATTGAACAGCGTACAGCCATGCTCAGCGGCGTGAGTCACGATCTGCGCACCATTCTCACGCGCTTTAAATTGCAGCTGGCCATTGCAGGCAGCAAGATTGATACGGTGCCGCTCAATCAGGATATTACCGACATGCAGAATATGCTGGAAGGCTATCTGGCTTTTGCACGCGGTGAAGGCAGTGAGGAGCAAGGCGTTCTGGATCTGCAAATCCTCATCACAAAACTGGAAGAAGAAGCGCGGCTGCGCAATCGCGGCTTCTCCGCCGAGATACACGGCAACAGCAATATTCACGTCCGCCCGAATGCGTTCACACGACTGGTCAGCAATCTCGTCGGCAATGCTTTCCGCTATGCGCAATCCGTGCATTTAACGGCAACCCATGAGAATGACTGGCTGACCATTGTTGTCGATGATGACGGCGCGGGCATACCGGAAGACAAGCGGGAAGAAGTTTTCAAACCCTTTGTCCGTCTGGATGAAGCCCGCAATCAGGATGCAGGCGGCACAGGTCTGGGCTTAGCGATTGCCCGCGACATCGCCCGCAATCACGGCGGCGATATCACACTGGACAGCAGTCCGACCGGCGGTCTGCGCGCCATTGTCAGCATTCCTGCCTGATGCATTCTCAAGCGGTTTAAATGAGACAGCGTAACGCGGTATAAGACTAGATTAGCTTCTGCCCGTTCGGCACATTCCGCTCTGTTGCCGCCAAGACAATATCGCCATTTTCATCGGCAAATCCGAGCGTCAAAACTTCGGACATAAACGGACCGATCTGGCGCGGCGGGAAATTGACAACGGCCAGAACCTGACGGCCGACCAGCGTTTCCGGCGTATAATGAACAGTAATCTGTGCGGATGATTTTTTAATACCGATCACATCGCCGAAATCAATTTTCAGCTTATAGGCAGGCTTGCGGGCTTTGGCGAAAACTTCCGCTTCAATAATCGTACCGGTGCGGATATCGACTTTTTCAAAATCCGCAAAACTGATTTCCTGCTGCTCAGACACGACACCCCCGCCCATACTTGTAAAGCGTGTCGCGTGTAATTTTATCCACTGCGCCCGCTCTGTCTCCAAGTTTTACGCATGTCACAACCGGAAAACCGGTAGCCGCTTTTCCGCGACATGCTCTAGAGCATAATTCCTTAAACTTAGATCAGTTTAAGACAAAATTATGCTCTAATTTTAAAGTGTTAGAGCGAGTTTTGTGTGCCAAGCCTGGTACACGGCGCTCTAGAGCATTTCACAGTCAAATTGGATCAACTTGACACCCGTGATAATGCGGCAAATTAAAGAATCTAGAGCGAGCACTGTGATCCAATCTGGACGTAAACCGCTCTAACGCTGCCATTTTAAACAGGCAGCGTTTGTTTTATCACCTTAAGCCCGACCGACTGTTTCAAACAGCACGCCCTGCAAAGCTTCTTTCGCCGGCACACCCGACCAGACTACAAACTGGAAAGCCTGATAATAGCATTCACAGGCTTCCAGCGCGCTGGCCAGCAATACTTCAACCTGACGGCTGGTTGGCTTAGCGCCGCCCGCCAATAACAGGGACTGACGATACATAATCGCCCCTTCCTGACGCCACAGATCAAAATGCCCCATAAGCAGCTGCTCATTAATCAGAGAGAGCAGACGCATGACTTCATTCACGCGCGGCTCACTCACCTTTACATCAAAGGCGCAGGCCAGATGCAGCGCTTCAAACTCTTCCATCCACGAGAATGAAAGGTGATAATCTGTCCAGTTACCGACAACAGAAACTGCAATCTCATCGTCACCGGTACGGTCAAAAGCCCAGTCATTGGCATGCGCAACCTGTTCAATGACATCCACCGGATGTGCATCGCGAGCGATATCGAGCTCAAGAAGGTTCATGTTCGTTCCCTGTTTTTGGGCTTACCTGCAAGAGTAAAACCCGGATTCCGGCTGTCATAAACACGCAGCCGGAATGTATCCCCCGCAGCAATCGCCACAAAAAAGACACACTGGTTAATAGGCCGAGACAAATGTTGCCAAACGCTGCAACCCCGCCTCCAACACACGCGCAAACACATGACTGTTACACTGACGCATCAACCGGATCTGTGCGGCTGAACTTATTGTCCTGCCGCTCCCCGCTTCTGCCATGCTTCATGACTCAATTACGAATCATGCAGTGTTTTCAGTCTATTGATGCTGAGTCAGAGTACCAGTCCTTTTTGTCAAAACTCTAAGAAACCATGTGGAAAGAACAAACGGCGCCCGAGTGGGCGCCGCTGTAACCGATTCTGGAATAAGGGCTTTTAGGCATTCGCCCCTGTGAATAAAAAGTTAAAAAATCTTTGAGATTTTTAGACCTTAAGCGCCTTTTTTCGCTGGTTTTTCTGCCAGTGCTGCTTCGATTTTAGCAATACGCTCTTCCAGCTCGGCAATTTTAACAGTCAGGGCACTGTTTTCGGTGCGGGTTTTGACCGCCATTTCACGCATAGCTTCAAAATCTTCACGCTGCACAACATCCAAAGTGTTGAGCAATTTTTCACCCTGAGAGCGCATTGCTGTCTCGACTTCACGACGCACGCCCTGCGCGGCACCCGCAGCATCAGTGACGA
This sequence comes from Pseudochrobactrum sp. XF203, assembly GCF_020341615.1. Taxonomy (NCBI): domain Bacteria; kingdom Pseudomonadati; phylum Pseudomonadota; class Alphaproteobacteria; order Hyphomicrobiales; family Brucellaceae; genus Pseudochrobactrum; species Pseudochrobactrum sp. XF203. The sequence continues at coordinate 2,303,225 of NZ_CP084392.1, forward strand.
GTTTTGCGAGTTCATCAAGAACTTTACCGGTTGCATTACTCATTGGATCACCTCTTTTTAGCCGCCACAGGCGGAAATAAACTTCTGCTTCTGAGATAAGCCCGCATTATATCGTATGCAAGACTTAAACAGTCTTACTTTGTCAGACATTTAAGTTCGGCTTAAGGCGAGTGGATTGAATTTGACGTTTGCCCCCGACCGACATCAATGTTGTTTCAAACGTCAAATTCGAAAATCTACTCTTTTCATATAATTGCCAGTGGTCATTTCAATACCGACATTTGCTCAGCATCTACATCCACGGGATGCAAATGCCGGTATCAGACCACTGGAACCCGAATAAAGCCATAAAAGCAACGGACTTTTATCCTGAACAAAAATTCGCTATGCCTCATCAACAACAGTACAAACCAGTGCTGGAACACATGATAGCAGACGCAGCCATAACGGAGTGAAGAATGACCGAACCGCAGATCATGATGGCTGCACTGCCCTTCCCGAATATTGATCCTGTGCTGTTTTCCATAGGGCCGCTCTCCGTGCATTGGTATGGTATCGGCTATGTCATCGGCATTCTGTTTGCGTGGTGGTATGGCAAGAAACTCGTAAACACAGCGCGTCTGTGGCCGAATAATAATGCGCCGATGGATCCGCTGGCTCTGGACGATTTTGTACTCTGGGCAGCGCTCGGTGTCGTAATCGGCGGACGTCTCGGTTACGTGCTGTTTTATAATTTTGGTTTTTACATCAGTAACCCGCTGGAAATACCGGCCGTCTGGGACGGCGGCATGTCTTTCCACGGCGGCATTCTCGGCACGACCGTTGCGATGATCCTGTTTGCCCGCAAGCGCGGCATTCCTGTCTGGAGTATGTTCGACACAATCGCCGCCGGTGTGCCGATCGGCCTTGGCGTCGTGCGCATTGCCAATTTCATCAATTCAGAACTCTGGGGTCGTGTCAGCGATGTTTCATGGGCGGTCTATTTCCCGAATGGCGGCCCGCTGCCACGCCACCCGAGCCAGCTTTATGAAGCAGCGCTCGAAGGTTTTGTATTGTTCTGCGTACTCGCTCTGCTGATCTGGAAGGGCAATAAACTCAAAGCTCCGGGTTTCATCGCCGGAGCCTTTGTCGCCGGTTATGGCTTATCACGTATTCTGGTGGAATTCTTCCGCGAGCCGGACGCACAGCTCGGCTATCTCGTCGGCGGCTGGATGACCATGGGCATGGTTCTGTCTGTTCCGATGGTACTGCTTGGTGTCTGGGCAATGTGGCGCGGAAACCGCGCTGCGGCAAAGGCATAAACAATGGCAGAAACGACAATCCCCGCCGCAGACAAGCTGAAACAGCGTCTGATCCGCTTGATTACCAATGGCGGGCCGATCAGCGTGGCAGATTATATGGCTTTCTGCCTCGCCGATCATGACGGCGGCTATTACATGACCCGTGAACCGTTCGGGGCGAAAGGTGACTTCATCACCGCGCCGGAAGTCAGCCAGATGTTTGGTGAACTGATCGGCATTTGGGTCGTCAGCCATTGGGAAGCTCTGGGCAAACCGGAAAACTGCACCATTTGCGAAATTGGCGGTGGTCGCGGCACTTTGATGAGCGACCTGCTGCGCGCGGCTGGCAAACTGGCACCGGACCTGCTGCGTAGCGCCCATATTGCAATGGTGGAAACCAGCGACCGGCTGACAGGTGTGCAAAAGAAAAAGCTTGAAGGTGCCGCCCCTCACATGGCTTGGTATAAAAGCTTCGGGGAAATCCCGCAAAACACGCTGATCCTCGTCGCCAATGAATTGTTCGACGCGCTGCCCGATCATCAATATGTCAAACATGAAGGTCGCTTTGTTGAGCGCATGGTAGCGACCTGTAATGAGGCAGCGCCGGAACTTTGCTTCACTACCGGAACCGGCGGCATTGCCCCTGCCCTTCTGCCTCAAGGTCATGAAGCAGCACCGGAAGGTACAATTTTCGAGGCCTCGCCGGCACGTTCTGCGCTGATGCAGCAAGTCAGCGAACATATCCGCAAGCACAAAGGCGCGGCTTTGCTGATTGACTATGGCTCTCATGAAGCCGGTTTCGGCGACACCTTGCAGGCACTCTATCAGCATGCCTATCAGGATGTGTTCATCGCTCCCGGTCAGGCCGATATTACTACACATGTGGATTTCGCTGCTCTCGCGCAAATTGCTTCCGGCCTCGGCTGCACGACAAAAGCTGAAGAACAGGGCGATTTCCTGCTGAGAATGGGGCTGCTCAGCCGTGCCGGTCAGCTTGGTGCCGGTAAATCTGCCAGCGTGCAGGAGCAAATCCGTGATGATGTCGAGCGACTGGCGGCACCAAACCAGATGGGCAGCCTCTTTAAAGTCTTAAGCGTCACTTATCCCGACCTGAAAACAATCTGATATTTCATTTTCCAGAGAGACTATCATGACCAATATGCCTGATCCGATCCGCTCTCCTTTGCTCGAAACCAATGACCGCATCGCGCATGGGTTTTTCACCCGTCTCGGCGGCGTATCTTCCGGCATTTATGACAGCCTCAATGTCGGTGCAGGCTCTAAAGATGATCCTGATGCTGTTGCAGAAAACCGCCGTCGCGTAGCGGCCTATTTCGACCTGCAGCCAGAAGACCTGCAAACCCTCTATCAGGTGCATTCACCAACCGTTCTGACCATCACTGAAGCCCTGCCTTCGCCACGCCCGCAGGCCGATGCGATGGTGACCAATGTGCCGGGACTGATTCTGGGGGCATTGAGCGCCGATTGTGGTCCTGTACTGTTTTGTGAACCGGAAGCGGGCATTATCGGCTCCGCACATGCCGGTTGGCGCGGTGCCTTGGCCGGTGTTCTGGAAAACACCGTGGAAGCCATGGTTAATCTGGGCGGTGAAAGGTCAAAAATCCGCGCAGTTCTGGGGCCATGCATCGGTCAGGACAATTATGAAGTCGGCGCTGAATTCGTTGCGGAATTCACTGCCCGCGATCAGACTTATGAACAATATTTCCGCCCATCGAGCGATCCGGCGCGTAAAATGTTTGATCTTTGGAGCTTTATCGTTGATCGTCTGTCAGCCTGCGGTATCCAGACAGCGTCTCTTGATCTCTGTACCTATGCCGATGAAGCGCGGTTTTTCTCTTATCGCCGCACCACCCATCGCAAGGAACCGGATTACGGACGCCAGATCGCCGCTATTGCCATCCGGAAGTAAGCGCTTCCGGTTCTGAAAACATGCATGATCCTGCCGGACTGCTCGCAGAGCGGTAACCGGCACGGTCGTTTGTTCAATGCGGAGATAATTATGGCACTTCACTTTGCACCGGAAGAATTTGCGGCACGCCGTGACCGGCTGATGCTCTGCATGGCTGAGAACAAGCTTGATGCATTGCTGCTGTTTTCTCAGGAAAGCATGTATTGGCTGACCGGCTACGACACTTTCGGCTTCTGTTTTTTCCAGTGTCTGGTCGTCAAGCAGGACGGCAGCATGGTACTGATGACGCGCTCCGCCGATCTGCGTCAGGCGCGCCACACTTCTACGATTGAACATATCGTGCAATGGACAGATCGCGAAAACGCCAATCCTGCGATTGATCTGCGCAATCTGCTCAATGACATGGATCTGCTTGGTGCCCGCATCGGTGTCGAATATCAAACCCACGGGCTGACCGCCGCCAATGGCCGCAAACTGGATGAGCAGCTGAACAGCTTTGCCAAAGTCATCGATGCTTCCGGCATGGTTGACCGTCTGCGTCTGCTGAAAAGCCCTGCGGAAGCCGATTATGCCCGCAAGGCCGCAGCTCTGAGCGATGCGATTTATGATGCTGCACTTGATCAGACGCGCAAGAATGCCAATGAGGCGAATATTCTTGCCGCGATGATGGAAGCCAATTTCCTCGGCGACGGTGACTTTCCGGCCAATGAATATATTATCGGCTCCGGCCCTGATGCTCTTCTCTGCCGTTATAAATCCGGCCGCAGGCAGCTGCACAAAAATGACCAGCTGACCCTTGAATGGTCCGGCGTCTACCGCCATTACCACGCGCCGATGATGCGCACAGTACTGACCGGTAAAGCAACCAAGCGTCATGAGGAACTGTATCAGGCAGCACATGAAGCCTTGATGGCTGTGGAAGCCGCCCTCACCCCTGCCTCGACATTCGGCGATGTTTTTGAAGCCCATGCCAAGGCACTGGAAGCGCATTCGCTGACGCGGCACCGCCTCAATGCCTGCGGTTATTCCGTGGGTGCACGTTTCACGCCGTCATGGATGGATCCGCAGATGTTCTATGCGGGCAATGCTGAGCGCATCGAGCCTGATATGACGCTGTTTGCCCATATGATTATTATGGATTCTGAAACCAATACGGCCATGACTTTAGGCCAGACCTATCTGACCACCAACGGCCCTGCCGAAAGCCTGTCGAAAAGCAGTCTTGACCTGGTGATTATTTAACAGGAACTGAAGCCGATGCCGGTTAATTTATCTGCCTCTGTTGATGCTTCTTTAAAACGGAAAGCAACACTGCCGTTGCCTTTTAAATCCTCCGCAACAGTACCGTTGCTTTTTAAGTCTTCCGCAACATTACCGTTGCTGGTATCAGCCCTTCTGCTGGCTGGTTGCTCCTCGCAGACGACCAGTGAGAAAAGCGCGGCGCTTGCCCCGCTGACCTCTGATTTTGGTCAGCCCGCACAGGCTGCTCAGGCGCCTTTGAATATGGCCAAGGTGCGTAATTACAAACTCTATATTGCACCGATCATCGGCGCACCGCTGGAGATTGTGACACCGCTCTCATTGCGTTTTGACACAATCATAAAAACGCAATCCATCACTCTCGCCTCGAATATGGAAACCGAAGCCGATTATATTCTCAAAGGCTATCTGTCCAACCTCACCGAGAATAATCAGACTTCTGTGCTTTATGTCTGGGATGTCATGGATAAGCAGGGCAATCGCGTCCATCGCCTGCAAGGTCAGGAGAAAGTCTCGGGCAAAAACGGCTGGTCGTCTGTTCCTGCGACTGTGATGGGTAAAATTGCCGATGATACGCTGGCGGACTATTTCCGCTGGGTCTCGGCCAACGCTCAGTAAACAGCTTCAATCGCAATCAAACATCAGGTGAGACTCAGTTTCACCTGATCCTGCCCGTCATGTTAAGTCTGTTCTCAGAAACTTCACACAAACGTGTCTTTTTGGCCTATAGAGAGCATGAAAATGCAGCTTTTGTGAAATATCGGGGCATTAATGCTGCCCTGCGGCTTTTGTACCCTTGCAATACTGGCCAAGCTTTGTAAAAGGCCGCTCATCCAGCCAGTGTTGTATGAAGAAATGATGCATAGCTGCTGAAGTGAAATTCTATGAGACGGACGGGTTTAAAACCCAGAACTCTCACAATCAAACCCGGATACAGGGAATCCGCGCATGACCAATGCAAAATGCATTCAAGGTTTATGCGCTAGGCAAACCAGCGCCAGAGGCAAAAAAGCATGAAACTTTTCGCGGGCAACTCCAATCGTGTCCTAGCAGAATCCGTCGCAAAACATCTGAATATTCCGCTCGGCAAAGCCGTTGTGAAGCGTTTTGCCGATCAGGAAATCTTCGTGGAAATTCAGGAAAATGTGCGTGGTGAGGACGTTTTCGTTCTGCAGTCCACCTCTTATCCGACCAATGACCACCTGATGGAACTGCTGATCATGATCGATGCATTCCGTCGTTCTTCAGCGCGCCGCATCACTGCAGTGCTGCCTTATTACGGCTATGCCCGTCAGGATCGTAAACCAGGCCCGCGTACACCGATTTCCGCCAAGCTGGTTGCCAATCTTATCACTGAAGCCGGTGCAAACCGCGTTCTGACCCTTGATCTTCATGCCGGTCAGATTCAGGGCTTCTTCGATATCCCGACCGATAATCTCTATGCTGTTCCGGTTATCGCCCGCGATGTTAAAGCCAATTACGACACATCCAATGTGATGGTGGTTTCGCCTGACGTTGGTGGTGTGGTACGCGCCCGCTCGCTGGCGAAGCGCATTGATGCGCAGCTGGCAATCGTTGACAAACGCCGTGACCGTCCGGGTGAATCGGAAGTTATGAATGTCATCGGTGATGTGACCGGCAAAGACTGCCTGCTGTTTGACGATATCGTTGATTCCGGCGGCACACTCTGCAATGCGGCTGAAGCTCTGCTGGCCAAAGGTGCAACCAGCGTTACCGCCTATATCACCCATGGTGTTCTCTCCGGCGGCGCGATTGCCCGTATCACCAATTCGAAGCTGAAAGAGCTGGTTATCACCGATTCCATCCAGCCAACCGCTGCAATTGATCAGGCACACAATATCCGCGTTCTGTCGATCTCCGGTCTGATCGGTGAAGCGATTGCCCGTACCGCTGCGGAAGAATCCGTATCCAGCCTGTTTGATTAAAAACTGCTGGTTATCTGAATTGAAAAAGCCGGATCACTGATCCGGCTTTTTTGTTTTCTTCTTCACAAAGACAGTGCATTCTTTCTCTCAAACGGAGGAGAATGCATCATGTCAGATCCCATACTCTATACGAATCCGATGTCGCGCGGACGTATTGCCCGCTGGATGCTGGAAGAAACCGGCTCTCACTACACTACACAGATCGTCCCTTTCGGTCCGGTTATGAAAGATGCGGAATACCGGTCGATCAATCCGATGGGCAAAGTACCGGCATTGCAGCATAACGATCATATCATCACCGAAACAGCTGCGATCATCGCCTATCTGGCTGATGTTTTTCCGGATGCCAAACTGGCGCCAACCGCAGACGAGCGGGCAAAATATTATCGCTGGCTGTTTTTCGGCGCAGGACCTGTGGAAGCGGCTGTCAGCAACCATGCCAGCGGCTTTAATCCGACAGAAGAACAGGGCCGGTTTATCGGCTATGGCTCCTATGAAACTGTTATGGATGTGCTGGATCAGGCGCTGTCAGAAACGCCTTACATTACCGGCGACCGCTTTACCGCAGCCGATGTCTATGTCGGTGCGCAAGTGAATTTCGGTCTGGGGTTCAATACAATTGAAAAACGCCCGAGCTTTATCGCTTACAGCCAGAGACTGCTGGAACGCCCTGCCCTGCAACGGGCAACAGCGCTCGATGATGCCGATATGGCGAAAATGAAAACCTGATTATTCCGCAGCCTCGGCGCTGTCCGCGCTTTCATCCGGCCCGTTCGGATCACCGGCTGCGGTTTCACAACCCATATCGGGAAATGCAACAATACGCATGCCTTTGAAGTCATTTCGCACAACCAGCAGGCCGCGCTCTTCAAAATAAGTCAGCAGACGACGGGCGCGGCTGGTGGAGTGACTGCCATAGGCACGTGCCAATGTGGCATCGGACGGGCATGGCGCCCCTTTGACCGCAGCCTGCGCCACAATCAGGAATACACCCTGCACATCATCGGTCAGGCTTTCTGACAATTGCAGTGCAGTCTGCCATTTCTCATCATCAATCAGCTCATCCCCGCCGCTGGCCTGCGCCACAGCAAGACGACGGCGGAACGCCGGTAACGCCAACGGCTCCCCCGGCACACGATGAATACGGCAGCGCACCAGAAAATCCTGATACAGTACTGCCACAGTGCGATAGGCGGCTTCCGGATCTTCGATGATCTCGGTCATCACCTTATCGAGCAGCTCTTCACGCTCGGCTTCCACCAAGCCCGGAAACAGCGGCTCATCCGGCACTTCGGCTTCCGGCTTGGCTTTCACAACCTGCTCCAGAATTTCTGCAATCGGGCGCGGCGGTGGTGGCGGTGGTGGCGGACGGCGCACAATCATCTTCGCTTCAGCCGCACTTGGCGTAAAAATCAGATCAGCCGCATCAACCGGAGAATCCGGCAATGGCATTAGTTTCGGGCTGGATGAGCGCGCAGAAGTTTCCACCTTGCCGATTTTCACCGGCAGCGGACGGCGCGACAAAGCAGGCCCCAGCGCCACAAAATGGCCGCGCTGCAAATCACGGAACTGTTCTGCCTGACGGCGATCCATACCCAGCAGATCGGCCGCTCGCGCCATATCAATATCAAGGAATGTACGCCCCATCAGAAAGTTGGAAGCTTCAGCCGCCACGTTTTTGGCAAGCTTTGCCAGACGCTGCGTGGCAATCACACCGGCCAATCCGCGCTTACGGCCACGGCACATCAGGTTGGTCATAGCGCTCAGTGAAATTTTACGCGCTTCATCGGAGACTTCACCACCGACAGAAGGCGCAAAAAGCTGTGCTTCATCGACAACCACCAGCATCGGATACCAGTAATCACGGTCAGCATCGAACATGCCATTGAGAAATGCCGCAGCGGCTTTCATCTGCTGGTCAATATCCAGGCCTTCGAGATTAACCACCACAGACACACGGTGCTGGCGGATACGCTGGGCAATACGGGTCAGTTCAGCCTCGGTACGTGCAGCATCAACCACCACATGGCCGTAAACATCGGCCAGCGTGACAAAATCACCTTCAGGATCAATGATGCACTGCTGCACCCACGGTGCGCTCTGCTCCAGCAAGCGGCGCAGCAGATAGGATTTACCGGAACCGGAATTACCCTGAACCAGCAGACGTGTGGCCAGAAGCTCTTCGAGATCGAGCATAGCCGCGGTGCCGTTCGTTGTGGCTCCCATGTCGATGCCGACCTTCATATGACCTCCTGAAATACACGTGAAAAAACACCCTGATGAACGGGTGTGATAAAATAAGATTCGGGATATGGAACTTGTCTATCAGCTATGTATCATAACACCAAGCCACGAAGCGCGCGCATTTAGCACGGCTGCTGCGGAATACACAGCGACAAGCCATATAAGGTTCAAAAATGCCTGTCTTGTGCACAAAAACTTGCACTTACGGGTTTTATCGCTTATGACAGCGCATCCGCGTAGACACCCTTGGAGGCAACGCGGAATGATATATCCGCATCATCGCTGTTTTTGCTGCGTATTTCGCGGATATATCATGTTTCGGAATCTCACCTGATTTTGCGGAACACTCCAAATTACTTGATAAGGAAAAGCCATGAGCGAAGTTAAAACTCTCAAGGCCGTAAAACGCGAACGGGCTGGTAAGGGGTCCTCCCGTGCACTTCGCGACAACGGTCAGATTCCAGCAGTCATCTATGGTGACAAGCAGCCTGCTATTTCGGTCGCTATCGACTATAAGACCATTTACTACCTGATCTATGGCGGCGGCTTCAAGTCTACCGTTTTCAACATTGATGTTGACGGCCAGACCATCAAAGTTCAGCCTAAAGACTACCAGATGGATCGCGTTAAAGACACGCCTCTGCACGTAGACTTCATCCGCGTAGCATAAATTTCGAGCCTTCCGGCTTCTGATTTATCAAACATCTCCGGTGCAAACCGGAGATGTTTTTGTTTGTGATACCAGCACAGCCTGATAAAACGCTTGCCATATCTAATTCTCGGAGACGACCATGCTGCTGATAACCGGCCTCGGCAATCCCGGTGCGCAATATGCGCGAAACCGTCACAATATCGGTTTTATGGCCGTGGATGAAATTCATTCCCGTCATCGCTTTTCGCCATGGTCGAAAAAGTTTCAGGGCCTGATTTCCGAAGGGATGATTGATGGTGAAAAGATACTGCTGCTCAAGCCGCAGACTTTTATGAACCTCTCCGGTCAGTCTGTCGGCGAAGCGATGCGCTTCTACAAACTGGCAATCAGTGACCTTGTTGTGATCTATGACGAGCTTGATCTGCCCCCTGCCAAATTGCGTGTCAAAGCCGGTGGCAGTGCCAATGGTCACAATGGTATCAAGTCCATCGACCAGCATATGCACGGGTTGCTGAACTCCAAGGAATATCGCCGTATGCGCCTTGGCATCGGCCATCCGGGTTCGAAAGATCTGGTGCATCATTATGTGCTGGGTGATTTTGCCAAAGCCGACAATGAATGGCTGGATCTGCTCTTTACCGGCATTGCTGACAATCTGTCCTATCTCGTCAAAAAAGACGATAACGGCTTTATGAATAAGCTGTCGCTTGTCATAGGCGGCAAGCAGGATGCCAAAGCGGAAGCACCGGTAAAAGCTGCGCCCAAAGCCCAGAGCCATATCCGTCAGGCACGGCAAAATAATACGATTGCCCCCAAAGTTCCGACAACCGGCCCTATGGCCGATATGCTGGCCAAACTCTTCGGCAAAAAAGACAGCTAATTTGATTTTTGGGTCACAGCCGCTAAATTTCAGCGGCTTTTTCACGTAATCCGTACCACCGCCCTTGACCTGTGCTTGCCCCATAGCGCATAGGCAATGGCAATATTCATTACGTTTCATGCTGAAGGATAAGGGCTGAACCGCGCCATTGCCGGTCGTTCTTAAAATTCGCACCAGACCGGATAAGGTTCTACCATGGGTTTCAAATGCGGTATCGTTGGCCTGCCGAATGTCGGCAAGTCCACCCTCTTCAACGCACTGACCAAAACAGCTGCCGCACAGGCTGCAAACTATCCTTTCTGCACCATTGAGCCGAATACCGGTGAAGTTGCAGTGCCGGACAGCCGTATGCGCCAGATCGCAGACATTGCCGGTTCAAAAGAACTGATCCCGACCCGTATCAACTTTGTTGATATTGCCGGTCTGGTACGCGGCGCTTCCAAGGGTGAAGGTCTGGGCAACCAGTTCCTCGCCAATATCCGTGAAGTCGACGCCATTGTTCATGTGCTGCGCTGCTTTGAAGACGATGACATCACCCATGTCGAAGGCCGTATTGATCCGGTCTCCGATGCGCAGACCGTTGAAACCGAACTGATGCTCTCCGATCTCGAAAGCCTTGAGCGCCGCATCGTCCAGATCCGCAAGCGCGCCACCGGCAAAGACAAAGAAGCAACAACCGTTCTGCCGATGATGGAAGAATCCCTGAAGCTGCTTCAGAATGGCGAGCCGGTTCGTATGCTGCTGAAAGGCATTGCACCGGACGATCTGCTGATCCTCAAAGGCCTGAACCTGCTGACTTCCAAGCCTGTGCTTTATGTCTGCAATGTTGCAGAAAGCGATGCAGCAAACGGCAACGAGCACACTGAAGCTGTCGCCAAAATGGCAAAAGAACAGGGTGCGGAAACTGTTATCATTTCCGCAGCGATTGAAGCGGAAGTTTCGCAGCTGCCGGATGAAGATGCACAGCTGTTCCTTGGTGAAATGGGTCTGGAAGAACCGGGTCTCGACCGTCTGATCCGTGCGGGCTACAGCCTGCTTGATCTGATTACTTATTTCACTGCCGGACCAAAAGAAACCCGTGCATGGACTGTGCATCGCGGTGCTAAAGCTCCGCAGGCAGCTGGTGTGATCCATACTGATTTTGAACGCGGCTTCATCCGCGCGCAGACTATCGCGTTTAATGACTACGTTACCTTTAAGGGTGAAGTCGGCGCCAAAGAAGCCGGTAAAGCCCGTGATGAAGGCAAGGAATATGTGGTGCAGGACGGCGATGTGATGCTGTTCAAATTCAACACCTGATTTTATATATCACCGAATTTAAAGCCCTGCTCTGCAGGGCTTTTTTGTATCTGTGTAATTTAACAAAACATCATTTGACGTTTACGTAAAAGATCATAGGATACAACACCGAAAACAAAGCAGCCACATACCACTATTGCATGGCAGCTTGTCATATAAACGGAGGAGAGTGCCGTTGAGCCAGCCCCATTTCACCTATAATGATTTTATCGTCGGCGACAGCCTGCAACTCGGCTCCAGGCTGGTGACTGCAGAAGAAGTCATTGCCTTTGCCAGCGAGTTTGACCCTCAGCCTTTTCATATGAGCGAAGAAGCAGGCAAAGCGTCAATTCTCGGCGGGCTTTCCGCTTCCGGCTGGCATACCTGTGCCATGCTGATGCGCATGATGGCTGACCGGTTTATCAGCAATTCCGACAGTCAGGGTGCACCCGGCGTGGAATATGTCAAATGGCTGAAACCTGTATTGGCCGGAGACACAATCAGCGCAACCACAACAGTTCTGGAAAAGCGTATCTCTCGCTCACAGCCTGCACTCGGCATCATCCGGCTGAACCACAAAATCACCAACCAGAATGACATTCCGGTTTGTGAAGCACAGGGTTCAATTTTCATGCGCGTAAATATTCAGGAGGCGTGATGATGGAAAAGACCAGCAAGCCATCCATTCTTGAAGAGAATATCGGCAAAACAGTTACCATCGGCTCTTATGAATTTACCGAGGCGAAGATTATCCGCTTTGCAGAAAAATATGACCCGCAGGTCTTTCATACTGATCCGGTTGCAGCCAAAGAAAGTTTCTTTGGCGCCCTCTGCGCCTCAGGCTGGCACACCACTGCGGTCTGGATGCGCCTGAATGTGCAATCCATGATTGGTATAATTAAAACCTGCATGGAGCGCGGAGAAACGCCGCCGGTTTTCGGCCCCTCACCCGGTTTTGAAAATCTGCGCTGGGAGCATCCGGTCTTTGCAGGTGATGTGATCGCTTATACAGCACAGATTACCGACATTCGCCCGCTGGCGACAAAACCGGGCTGGTCTATGCTCAATCACCACTCCACAGGTACAAACCAGCATGGCGAGCGTGTGATGCAATTTGACGGTGCCGCTCTGGTGAAGCTGCCCTGATCGTAAGCACATTAGAAATATAAAAAGCCTGCCTGATTGCTCAGGCAGGCTTTTTATTAGAGCGCCGTGCGCCCTATTGGGCGCTACACAAGGTCGCTCTAACACTTAAAAATGAGAGCATAATTTTTACCTAAACTGATCCAAGTTGAAGAAATTATGCTCTCATCTCACAGATAAGCAGACCTAATCGCCTTCAAATTCCAGCAAGGTGCGAACCTGCACACCAAGCTCTTCCAGCTTCTTGCGTCCGCCCAAATCAGGCAGATCGATAATGAAACAGGCAGCAACAATTTCAGCTTTCATCTGACGCAGCAGATTGACCGCAGCAACAGCTGTACCGCCGGTTGCGATCAGATCGTCAACGAGGATGACCCGTTCGCCCGGATGGATCGCATCGCTATGCATTTCCATTTCATCAAGGCCATATTCCAGACTATAGGCAATACGTACAGTCTCATAAGGCAGTTTGCCTTTTTTGCGGATCGGCACGAAACCGGCCGACAGCTGATGCGCCATTGCGCCACCGAGAATAAAGCCACGGGCTTCTACGCCGGCAATCTTGTCAGCTTTGCCACCAGCAAACGGAAATACCAGTTCATCAATCGCACGGCGGAAAGCCTGAGGATTGCCCATCAGTGTCGTTACATCGCGAAACATTACGCCCGGACGCGGATAGTCCGGAATTGTACGCAACGAAGCCTTCAGAAACTCTTTGGTTTCATCATTCATGGCAAATCCTCATTTGTAACTCTCTGGTTGGCTCTATCCGTTCAATCCTCTGTTGAAACAGATAATCGCCATCCGGCGTTATAGCGCTCTGTTTACCGGCTACGCACAGTAAGCAGATAAAACAGATCAAACTTCACATAAAAAAGGACGCCCTAAGCGCCCTTTTTCTTATTTATAGGATCACACGATCAGTGTGAAGCCAATTAGTGCTTAATACCCGCAAAAACACGACGTTTCGTTGCGTAAACAATTGCACCCAGCAACAGCAGGAACACGATAACGCGGAAACCGGTTTTCTTACGATCTTCCATATGCGGCTCAGCAGCCCACATCAGGAAGGCAGAAATATCGCGCGAATATTGTTCAACTGTTTCCGGCGAACCATCATCATAGGTCACCTGACCATCGCTGAGTGGCTTGGCCATAGCAAGCGACTTACCGGCGATAAAGGCAGGGTTATAATGCGTACCTTCCGGAATCTGCATACCTGCAGGCGGTGTTTCATCATAGCTGGTCAGCAGGGCATGAATATAATCAGGACCCGCTTCCGCATATTGTGTGAAAATATCAAACACAAATGTCGGGAAACCACGTTCAACACCACGCGCCTTGGCGATCAGCGAGAAATCCGGCGGGACTGCATTATTATTGGCAGCGGCCGCGGCTTCCGCATTCGCGAAAGGTGACGGGAAATAATCGCCCGGACGAGCTGCACGGGTGAACATTTCACCGTCAGCATTCGGGCCGTCCTGCACTTCATATTCCGCAGCAAAAGCTTTGATCTGGTCATCATTATAACCAAGATCGCTCAGCGTGCGGAACGGTACCAGTTTCATCGAATGACAAGCGGAGCAGACTTCCTTGTAGATTTTCAGGCCGCGCTGCAACTGTGCCTTGTCATAAGTGCCGAAAGGCCCTGCGAATGACCAGCTTTCCTGTGTCGGATGCTTGATCGGGTAATGTGCCGGTTCTGCTTCACTGCCCGCAGTCTCAGCCTGTACAGCGCCCAGTGTGAGCGCTGTGGCCAAACCGAAAGCAGCAAGACCGGTAAAGAACATTTTCATAACTGTACTCTTCCTATCTGGTGCTGCAATCAGGCTTTAGCATCTGCTTTTGCAACTTCATCATCCGAACCGAGAACCGCTTCAGTGATGGAGTTTGGTATACGCTTCGGCTTTTCAACCAAACCGAGTACCGGCAGAATGATGATAAAGAATGCGAAATAATACAGCGTGCCGATCTGTGCCATCAGGGTATAGACACCCTCAGCAGGACGGGAACCGAGCCAGCCGAGGAAAATCGCATTGGCGACAAATACCCAGAAGAACATCTTGAACCATGGACGATAAACCGCCGAACGTACCTTCGATGTATCAAGCCATGGCAGCACAAACAGGATAGCAATCGAACCAAACATCACCAGAACGCCGCCGAGCTTGGAGTCGATCGGGCCGATATTGAAGGTAATCGCACGCAGCATCGCATAGAACGGCAGGAAGTACCATTCAGGGACGATATGCGCAGGGGTTACCATCGCATTTGCTTCAATATAGTTATCCGGATGGCCAAGATAGTTCGGCATATAGAAGACGAAATAGGCGAAGAAGATGAAGAACACGACCGCGCCGAATGCGTCTTTAATCGTCGCATAAGGTGTGAACGGCAGTGTATCTGTCTTCGTTTTCACTTCAATACCGGTCGGGTTGGTCTGGCCGGTCACATGCAGTGCCCATACGTGCAGCACAACAACACCGGCAATCATGAACGGCAGAAGATAGTGCAGCGAGAAGAAGCGGTTCAGTGTCGGATTATCCACGGCAAAACCGCCAAGCAGCAGTTGCTGGATCGGTTCACCGATAATCGGAAACGCCGTAAAGAAGCCGGTGATAACGGTCGCACCCCAGAAGGACATCTGTCCCCATGGCAGCACATAGCCCATGAATGCGGTTGCCATCATCAGCAGGAAAATGACCACGCCGAGGATCCACAGCAGTTCGCGCGGAGCCTTATAGGAACCGTAATACATACCGCGGGCGATATGCAGGTAAACCGCAATAAAGAAGAAGGATGCACCATTAGAGTGCATATAACGCAGCAACCAGCCGGAATTGACATCACGCATGATCTTTTCAACCGAGCCGAAAGCCAGCTGGGTGGATGCTGCGTAATGCATAGCCAGCACAATACCGGTCAACAGCTGAGCAATCAGCATGAAGGCCAGAATGCCGCCGAATGTATACATATAGTTCAGGTTACGCGGAACCGGATAAGCAATAAACGAGTCATAGACGAGGCGCGGCAGAGGCAGCCTTGCGTCAACCCATTTTTCGATACCGGTCTTTGGCGTATATGAAGAGTGTCCGCCGCTCATAAAATTTCTCCTCAGACCACTCAACCGACTTTAATGACGGTATCGGAAATGAATGCAAATTCCGGAATGTGCATGTTTTCCGGTGCCGGACCGCTGCGGATACGGCCAGCCGTATCATAAGTCGAACCGTGGCACGGGCAGAACCATCCGCCGAATTCACCGGCTTCACCAAGCGGCACGCAACCCAGATGGGTGCAAACGCCGATCATGACGATCCAGTTTTCTTTGCCTTCACCGGCAGTGCGTTCCAGATCCGAAGCCGGTGCGTCTGCTGCCAGATTGGCATTACGCGCCAGAGGGTCCTTCAATGCAGACATCGGCGTGTTTTTGGCATCTTCGATTTCTTTAGCCGTACGGTTACGGATAAATACCGGCTTACCGCGCCATTTTACTGTCAGCGATCCGCCTTCCGCGAGGGACGAAACGTCCACTTCAATGGATGCCGCCGCAAGGGTTGAAGCATCCGGCCGCATCTGGTCGATAAATGGCCATGCCAAGCCGGCAGCACCGACTACGCCGGCCATTCCCGTCGCTATGTACAGAAAATCACGCCGTGTCGGCTCAGCTGTGTCGTGTGCGCTCACGTACCACTTCCTTTTTGACTTGCATGTTGAACTGTCCTCTGTTGTCCGCGAGCACATTCGTCCGTAATTATGTGACGTTTTGTGCTGAGAGCTGTAAGACCTGAAAACAGATACAAACCGGACATAACTCCCCCACCTTGTTCAAGGTTTAGGCATGATAAAAAAGCTTGTCCAGTCATCTGAGGCACTTACGGCACCATGTCGCAGGCATGGAAACCGGCAAAGTGAAGGCCGCACTATGGTCAAAAAACGGCTTTCCTCACCCGTATCAATGGCAAAGCACCTGTGACCATTTCGTGCAAAATCACACGGGGCAGAACAGGCAAACGGCCATTCCGTGCCTGTATAAAATTACCTGAGAACAGTTTTTAAAATAAAGCGGGGTCCTATCCGAACCGGTCAGGAAATCCGGTTTACTGATATGTAATATAAAATATGAGACGGCAGGCCGCAGATACAACAACCGCATAAAGAGTTACAAAAACGTCATAAAACACTGCATTTCCGTCATCAATCGGCATAAGAACTCTGTTTTGACCGATCACGCGCAAAGTTCACACGGGGAGAATTCTCCCCGCCATTCAGATTTCCTCATCGGCCTCACCAAGAAAGCCACCGGATTGACGCGCCCATAAACCGGCATAAATACCACCCGAAGCAATCAGTTCGCCATGTGTGCCGCTTTCGGCGATCCGGCCATGATCCAGCACAACCAGACGATCCAGCTGTGCAATTGTCGACAGGCGATGCGCAATAGCGATCACGGTTTTACCCGCCATCAGCCGCGTCAGATTTTCCTGAATGGCTGCCTCGACCTCTGAATCGAGAGCTGATGTGGCCTCATCAAGAATAAGAATCGGCGCATTTTTCAAAACGGCACGGGCAATACTGATTCTCTGCCGCTGTCCGCCAGACAATTTAACGCCGCGCTCGCCGACAAAAGCATCATAGGCTTTACGACCTTTGTAATCCTCCAACGCGCCGATAAATTCCTCAGCCTCGGCCTGACTGGCGGCAAAGCGCAGCTCCTCCTCAGATGCATCGGCTTTCGCCAGCATAATATTGTCCCGCAAAGAGCGGTGCAACAGTGCCGTCTCCTGACTGACCACCGCAAAAGCCGCACGCAATGAGCTTTGTGTCACATCGCGCACATCCTGCCCGTCAATGCGCACAGAGCCGGTATCGACATCATAGAGCCGCAGCATCAGATTAATCAGCGTGGTTTTACCGGCACCGGAATGACCGATCAGCCCGACACGCTCACCGCCGCGAATGGCAAGACTGATATCACTCAGCACACCGGCCTTCACCTTGTTTTCATTCTCGGAGCCATAACGGAAAGTCACATGCTCAATATCAATGGCACCAGAGGTCACCTGCAGCGGTTTGGCATCGCGTTTATCTTCCATGCCGAGCGGTGCAGAGATCAGCCGCATGGAGTTTTCAATCACACCATAGGAACGCAGCATACCGTTCATCTGCATCATCAAACGACCAAGCAGCATATTCAGACGCAGAACCAGACCAAGTGTGAAAGCCACCTCACCCACTGTCGCCTGACCTTTGGTCCACAGATCAATCGAGAATGCCGCAACCAGCACAATCATCAGGCTGGAAAGCGCAGTCATAGAAACGCGCATTCCTGTCAGCGTGCGCATGAAAGGCAGCATGGTCTTGATATAGCTGGCAAAGCCTGACCGCAGATAGGCCTGATCCATATCCGGCGTATTCAGCTTGATGGTCTGAATATTGGTATAGCTGTCGACGATACGGCCATTGATCAGCGAGCCGGCCTCAGCACTGGCCTCGGCCTGTTTACGCATGGTCGGCAGATAGAGGCGTGCGATCCACGCGAATAACACCATCCACACCACCACCAGTACCGCAAGCCGCCAGTCGAGCTGACCGAACAGCAGCAATGTTGTGATGCTGTAAATAATCATAAACCAGACAACCTGAATGAAACTGGTAATCAGATCACCGGCCGCCTGCCCTGCCTGCCAGACTTTGGTAGCGATACGGCCTGAAAAATCATTCTGGAAAAACGCATAGGACTGACGCAACACATAGGAATTGGCCTGCCAGCGGATCAGATTGTAAAATCCGGGCGTGATTGTCTGGTCATCCAGCAAGGAGCTGAGCGCGGTCATCAGCACCCGCACCACCAGCACGATAAACCCCATGGCCAGCAATTCATAACCGGCGCTGATATAAAGACCGTGCCAGCTACGCTCCATTGCACTCTGGTCAAGAATATCAACAATGCGTCCGGTAAAATAGAACAGGCCGGCTTCCAGAAGCGGCAGAATACCACCAACGATCAGAGCCAGCAGCAAAGGCCAGCGCGCCTGATAAATATAATGCCAGAGAAACCGCATTGTGGTTTGCGGCGGGCGTTTACCGTCGAAATCCTGCAACGGATCAATCCAATTTTCAAACAGACGGTAAATCATATTCATCGGGAAGGCCTTTCCGCAGCATCCCGCAATAATTACAGGCAGGAAGGCGCATGCAAACAGAATCGGCAAGCAAATTGCTGATGTTTTTAATATATAAAATAAAAAACTTTCCGTCCGCGATTAACGCCGGGCATCATATTTAAAGCCTGAAAACTGAACCGCCGCCGCTCTGGCAGAGCGGCGGCGGGTGTTTTTCTCTACTTGAACAGTGATTATTCAGCAGGCTCAGGCAGTACCTGTTTTTCTTCCTCATCATCAAAACCAAGGAACCCGCCGGACTGACGTGCCCAAAGCGAAGCATAAATGCCGCCCTGCGCAATCAGCTCTTCATGGGTGCCGTCTTCGATAATGCGTCCCTGATCCATGACGATCAGACGATCAAGCGCGGCAATGGTCGACAGACGATGGGCAATGGCAATCACAGTCTTGCCTTCCATCAGCCTGTACAGGCTGTCCTGAATTGCCGCCTCCACTTCGGAATCGAGCGCAGATGTCGCTTCATCCAGAATGAGGATCGGCGCATCCTTCAAGATCACACGGGCAATGGCCACACGCTGGCGCTGACCACCGGACATTTTCACACCACGTTCACCGACATGCGCGTCAAAGCCCTGACGGCCTTTCGGGTCAGTCAGATGCGGCAGGAACTGATCGGCCTGCGCCTGTGCAACCGCTTCCAGCATCATTTCATCCGTTGCATCAGGACGGCCATAGCCGACATTATCCCTGACGGAACGATGCAGCAGCGAGGTATCCTGCGTCACCATACCAATATTGGCGCGCAGGCTGTCCTGTGTGACTTTGCAAATGTCCTGACCGTCGATCAGGATTTTACCCTGTTCCAGATCGTAGAAACGCAGCAGCAGATTGACCAGTGTGGACTTACCCGCACCGGAACGGCCGACAAGACCAACCTTCTCACCCGGACGGATATTCAGCGACAGATCATTGATGATGCCTTTGCCCTTGCCATAGTGGAAACCGATGCGATCAAAGGTGATCTCACCGGAACGCACATGCAGCGGCTTTGCACCTTCATGGTCAATCACTTTGCGCGGCTGCGCGATCGAACGCATACCGTCTTCCACTGTGCCGATATTTTCGAACAGTGCCGACATTTCCCACATGATCCACTGGGACATACCGTTCAGACGCAAACACAGGGCAATACCGATGGCCACCGCACCTACAGAAGCAACATTGTCCATCCACAGCATGATACCCAATGCACCGACTGAGAACAGCAGCAAAGAGTTCATGAAATAGAGTGAACCGAAGAACTGCGTCACCATACGCATCTGGCGGTTTACTGTACCCTGAAACTGCTCAAGACTGTCACGGACATACCCTTCCTCGCGCTGTGTGTGCGAGAACAGTTTGACCGTGGCAATATTGGTATAGCTGTCAACGATACGGCCGGTCATCTCGGAGCGGGCATCGGCCTGTGCTTCGGAGATCACCCGCAGGCGCGGAATGAAATAGCGAAGCAGACCGACATAGGCCAGCAGCCAGACAATGAACGGGATCATCAGGCGCCAGTCAGCCGTGGCTGCGATGAAAATTGTACCGGTAAAATAGACCGCTACATAGACCATCACATCCGCAAGTTTGATCACCGTTTCACGCACAGCCAGTGCTGTCTGCATCAGCTTGGTGGAGATACGTCCGGCAAATTCATCCTGAAAGAATGTCATCGACTGACGGATCAGATAACGGTGCATCAGCCAGCGTATCCGCATCGGGAAATTCCCGATCAGTGTCTGGTGCAGAACCAGAGATTGCAGCAAAACAATCAATGGCAAAATCACCAGAACAACGCCGCCGATCAGCGCCAGTTTCCAGCCCTCCTGCTGCAGGAAGGTTTCACGATTATGCTCACTCAGCCAGTCCACGACATTGCCGAGAAAAGCAAACAGCGACACTTCAAAGATTGCGATCAGCGCTGTCAGAAAGGCCATCACAATAATCCAGCCCCACGCGCCGCGGCTGTAATACATACAGAATTTGAACAAGCCCTTCGGCGGTTGTTCAAGCGGAACATCCGGATAGGCGTTCAGCTTCTTTTCGAACCAACGAAACATTTTCGACCTCAAATACGGGCTATCCCGTGCGAAAACCAATTCCCCCGCATCATTTTCGTAAAACGAATACGGCAGGGGGCAGTTTTGATTCATTTGGGTTCTGCCATTCACTTCAGCAACTGAATATGAGGCAGAATTTCAGCATTTTTAAAGCATCGGAAAATCAACGGGCACAGAACCCGAAACACTCAGATGCGGTTTGAGGATTAAATGCGTGAGTACACTTAACCGGAAGATAGATGGAAGAATCGTATTTGACCTGCGGATCCGACGGCACAACTCATCATCGGTTTCAGGCTATCAGGTGGTTTGCTACAGCAATCCGATATATACGCTCATTTTAACAGTCCCGTTCAGCGCAACGCCCGCAAAAACAATTCGGGAGAAGATACCACAGCTTCGATTGGTGCGGTACCCGCCATGAAAGCTACCGGAGCGGGGTTAATCACGCCGGATACAGGTGCGGCTGCAACTGGGCAAAGATTCAAGGAAATCTTAAT
Organism: Pseudochrobactrum sp. XF203; assembly: GCF_020341615.1. Classification (NCBI taxonomy): domain Bacteria; kingdom Pseudomonadati; phylum Pseudomonadota; class Alphaproteobacteria; order Hyphomicrobiales; family Brucellaceae; genus Pseudochrobactrum; species Pseudochrobactrum sp. XF203. The sequence goes on from NZ_CP084392.1 coordinate 2,324,565, forward strand.
ATTCATCACAGCCTCCTTCTTGGTCAATCTGGCATGGCCAATCTGATAAAATGGATGATCCGTATAGCACTATGTTATTTTACCGGCTAGTCACTGCTGGTTCTTTTCTCTTCACTTTACCGAGAACACATTAAACTGTGACAGATTGCACACAATTCTTATTGTTTGAAATTATATGCTATAGGCCGCTTATCTGATGTCACCCGAAACAGAAGCAACAGCCTGATGACAATACATATCGCCCTCTTCCAGCCTGACATTCCCGGCAATACCGGAACCATCCTGCGCATGGCAGCCTGTCTCGGACTGGCTGTGCATGTGATTGAACCAGCCGGTTTTGACCTCTCCGATCGCGGGCTGAAACGTGCGGGCATGGATTATCTGGAACAGGCAGCGCTGACCCGCCATCTCGACTGGGAGCATTTCAACAACTGGCGCTTGTCTGAAAATCGCAGGCTGGTGCTGCTCTCCACCAAGGCGGCACAACCCTATACGGATTTCAGCTACCGGCCGGATGACATTTTGCTGTTTGGCCGTGAATCTGCCGGTGTGCCGGACTATGTGCATGAGACCTGTGAAGAGCGGATCATCATCCCGATGGTCGAAGGTGCGCGCTCACTCAACCTCGCGCTTTCGGTGGCAATGGCCGCCGGAGAAGCTATTCGACAGGTTAAAGGCTAGAAGCTATTCGACAAGGTAAAACTTAGAATAAATCTTTAAATATCAGTCAATTAAAAAGAATAGCAGAATCATATTCTGATCCACTTGAATCAGAATATGAGCAAACAGCGCTAACCTGTTTAGTCGGAACTTGGCAGACGGCGGATGGTGAATTCGATCACATCATTCGGGCGCACATACCAGCTTTCAATTTCTGTCCAGTAAGCGGCTTTCGGATAGGTTTCAAACCATTCCCGCGCCTTAACTCGCGCTATGCTGCGTGGCAGTGAAAATGTTTCGCGGATATAGCCGTCGCTGATATTCGGCTTCACGCCGGATGCTGCTTTGCGCATCTGCCTGCGCAAACCTTCCAATGGCGGTTTCGGCGGAATGGATGTCATAAGCGATCTCCTTTACAGCGCCCGTATGGGGCAAAAAGACAAAGCAGAATAAGCATCACGCTCAACACTCAAATATGTTTACACACACTACAAGCAGAAGCTGCACAGGATCTTACAACTCTATAGTGCAATTTACAGCAGAATCTCATCCGAAACGAGTCATTTCCTCGCCTGTTATCGCTGTAAAGTATGAACGAAATCTGTCATTTTCCGAAAAGCAGAAAGCTTTCATAAACATAATCCGGTTTATGAAGACTATATAACCTGTTGACAGCTGCTGATATGCTGGCGCTGCGGCTTCGCCCAAAGCTCCCAAAACATAATAAGGAACCAAGCATGCAACGTCCGGATCTTCCAGCTCATCTTCCAGATAATCTTGAAGACAAAAAACAACTGGCACAAAACTGGTTCGAAGAATTACGTGACCGTATCTGCTCCCTGTTTGAAACCCTTGAAGACGAACTGACAGGCCCGCTCAGCGACCGTGAAGCCGGCCGCTTTGTCCGCACCCCTTGGGCAAAAGACGAAGGCCGTGGCGGCGGCGGTGTTATGTCGATGATGCATGGCCGCGTTTTTGAAAAAGTCGGCGTGCATGTTTCCACTGTTTATGGCGAGTTTTCGCCGGAGTTCCGCGCCCAGATTCCGGGTGCCGATGAAGATCCGCGCTATTGGGCGAGCGGTCTCTCGCTGATTGCCCATCCGCAAAACCCGAATGTACCGGCAGTGCATATGAATACGCGTATGGTTGTGACGACACGCCAGTGGTTCGGCGGTGGCGCCGATCTGACCCCTGTGCTTGACCGTCGCCGCACGCAGGAAGACACCGACAGTCAGGCTTTTCATAAGGCGCTGAATTTCGTTTGTAACAAACATGCAGGCATTGCCGATTACGACCGTATGAAACAATGGTGTGATGAATATTTCTATCTGCCGCATCGTCAGGAACCGCGCGGCATCGGCGGCATCTTCTATGACTGGCTGCATTCAGGCGATGAACAGGGCGGCTGGGATGCAGACTTTGCATTTACCCGCGATGTCGGCCGCTGCTTTGCCGTGGTCTATCCGCATATTGTGCGCCAGAACTTCAACCAGCCATGGACAGATGCTGACCGCGAGGAACAGCTGATCCGTCGCGGTCGCTATGTAGAATTCAACCTGCTGCATGACCGTGGCACGATCTTCGGTCTCAAGACCGGCGGTAATATCGCCTCGATCCTGTCTTCCATGCCGCCAGTGGTGAAATGGCCTTAATATAAAATCAGAACGGGGGCATCAGCCCCCGTTTTTTTATGAGAGCGCCGTTCTTTATTGATCAAAATTTTTCAGGAACTGCCCGCGGATCAGTAGTCCAGGGCTGGTCTTTAATGCCTTGTCAAAGACCTGCATCTTGGCAAAAACCAATTGACGGCCATCCTTTTCCGCCCAACCGACAAACCAGCCTAAGCGCTGCTCCCCTGCAAATTTGCCATTTGCATCACGCAACCGCGCAGCACCGGTTTTGCCGGTAACTTTCCAGCCTTTTTCCGATGTAAAAACCGTCATGGCAGCTTTGGCTTTCTGTTGTGCCTGCTTGGAGACCGGCAAAGTCTCATGCACAAGCTTATTCAGAAATTGTACCTGCTCGTCCGGTGAAATCTCCAGTGAAGAGCCGATCCATGAACCTGTCAGTCCGTCTTGTTTTCCGGCTCTGCCCGAAACATCCTTATTCCCGTAATCAAGGGCTGCGACAGCTTCGGAAAACTGCTTCTGTCCCAACTGTTTTGTGATCTCACGTGAATACCAGACAACCGACTGTTCCAGCCACCGCGCCGGATCAACTGCAATCCGGTCACGTTCCGGCGCTTCCATTTCAGGCTTCCACTGCCAGACCGGATCATGCTCCGAGCGGAGGATATTTTTGTCATAACCAATCACGGCAAGCGGCACTTTAAACGTCGATGCCGGTGTAAAGCGTTTGTCACAAACACCTTTACGGGAAAGGATTTTCTGCGTTGCGGCATCCATAACCACAGCACATTCCGTTACAATCCCCTTCTCTCCGGCCTGAGCCTGAAAACTCGTGCCGCTTGTCAGCGCAAAAGCCAATAATGCCGCTGATCGCAATTTTTTATCCATGATACGCAACTCCGGAATTCTGAAATATTTAAATCACCTCAGATGAATCATGACCTGCAGAAATCGCATTAATCATCTGAACCGGCAGCTAAAAACAAAAACGGGGCGGAATTTCCGCCCCGATATGTCAGGATAATGTTGCTAACAAATTTTCTTTACTAAGCTCAAATCCGGAAGCCAGCCATTCCGCCTCCAGTGTTTTGAGTTGCTTGCCAAGTTCTGGGCCTTTTTCAAAACCCAGTTTCATAAGATCAGCTCCGCTGACCGGAAATACCGGTATTTCAGCCTGCACTGCCACATCCAACAAACGACTATACTGACCTGCGCGTATCATCGCCTGATTATCATTTTCAGCCTCTGCACGCGCTGACACCAGCGCCAGCTTAATCCGGTCAACCAAAGCCTGCCGTGAGCCGCTATAGATCAGCTTAATCAGACCTGTCTCCGACAGTTCCGGCTTAGGCAGATCAGCCAGCGCCCAGCTTTCCAGACGGGCTTTATCGGCATTGGACAGGCGCAGCCTCTTGCCAAGCTCGGCCATGCGCGCTGCATCCGGCGGCACAATCGCCTGCAAGCGCAGCAGAGCATCCGGCTTCCAGCCCAGATCGCGTTCACTGCGCACCAACGCATGAATAGCATCAATGCCCCATTTCTCGCTCTCCGGCAAAATCTGGGTCAGCACACCGGACTGACGCATCCATAGCAATGCGCGTGACGGATCAGGAGCAGAAAGCAGCTTCTTCAGCTCTGACCACACCCGCTCAGCGGACAAGGTTTGCAAATGGCTTTTCAGCTTGGCACAGGCTTTCAGCCCTGCCGCATCCGGCCGTCCCGAGCCATACCAGGCGAAGAAACGGAAGAAGCGCAGAATACGCAGATAATCTTCCGTAATCCGTGTCTCGGCATCGCCGATAAAACGCAACTCGCGCTTTTCAATATCTGCAAGCCCGCCGACATGATCCACGACATCGCCATTGGCACGCACATAAAGCGCATTGACGGTAAAGTCCCGACGCTCGGCATCAACCTGCCAGTCACGGCCAAAAGCGACTGTGGCCTGTCGTCCATGTGTTTCCGCATCGGCGCGCAAAGTTGTCACCTCATAGGGCACACCATGGGCAACAACAGTCACTGTGCCATGGTCAATGCCGGTCGGCACGACTTTAAAACCACATTTTTCGGCGCGCGCTTTGGTCTCTTCCGGCAGGGTTGTGGAGGCAATATCAATATCGCCCACCGGTTCGCCCAGAAGGGTATTGCGCACGGCACCGCCAACCACCCGCGCCTCTTCACCATCTTCAGCCAGTGCTGCCAGCAATTGCTGCAAAGACGGCACGGCAAGCCACTCCGCACGATCTGCAATATTCAGCACAGTTGTTGTCTTTTCACTCACGCATAGAGCCTTTCATAGAGGCTACGGATAATCCCCGCTGTTGCGCCCCAGATATTCCGATTCTGATAATGGATGGCATAGAAAAACCGCTCATGCCCCGCAAACATCCGGCTCTCGCGCTGATGTTGTTGCGGGTCCATCAGAAAATGCAGCGGCACTTCAAAAATATCCGCCACCTCATCAGGATTGGCATGAAGTTTAAACGGCGTCCGTATCACCGCCAGCACCGGCGTAATCGTATAACCGCTGCCGGTCATATATTGCGGCAGACGGCCGAGTGTCTGCGTCTGCCGTGCATCCAGTCCGATTTCCTCATGGGCTTCACGCAGAGCCGCATGTTCAGGGCTGAGATCCTCAGCATCAATCTTACCGCCGGGAAAAGCCACCTGACCGGAATGGCTGCGCATCTGCGCATTGCGCGTGGTCAGCAGCACGCTGGCATGGTCACCGTGATCCACCACGGGGATCAGAACCGCCGCCGGTTTGAGTTTAATTTTCAGACGCGGATCAGCTCCCGCCATCACATGAGAGGCAGTCCATTGAGGATTGAGTGCATGATCGCCGGACAAAGGCAAGCCGCCTGAATCAAATTCATCAGCAACCGTCATAAAGCTTTGTTTTTGTTCAACTCTCCGCATCAGATCCTGTGCGGTAAAACCTGTATCAGCCATCGAGTTTTTCATTGTATCACTGTAATTGTTCAACCGGCATCACCGGAAATATCCGGCCATTGGAGCGCAGGGCAAACATCAGCTTTCCGTCGATCATCAGTTCTTCTCCGAGTGCTGCCAGATCATACATAACTGCGCGGCTGACCAGCGCCTCCAGCCGCCCTCTCACCAATATATAAGGTTTGAAACCGCCGGTTTCACTATCGGTCACAAAACGCAGCGGATGCTGCTCTCCCGCCTCAACCACATCGCCGACATTGGTGCGGAAAGTGAGAACCTGCGTCTCCCCCTCGCCGGAAACATGCATCTCCACGGCATTGAAATGCGCATCTTCCACACGGATGGCGATTTTTTCCACCGGTGTTACCAGATAGGTTTTACCGTCGGCATCCTTGCGCAACACGGTTGAGAACAGGCGCACCAATGCAGGGCGACCGATCGGCGTGCCCATATAGAACCATGTGCCGTCGGCTTTGATTTCCATATCCAGCTCGCCGCAAAAATCCGGCTCCCAGCGTTCCACCGGTGGCAGACCTTTGCCTTCTTTTCCCTCAGGCAACTGGCTGGCGGCACGGCGCATCAACGCATCAAGCCCGCTTGCAGAGTTCGTGGCAGAACTGGTGACAGAACCGGCATCAACATCAGCAGTTTCTTTATTTTTCGACATATTACCGCTGTTCATTTCAGTTTCCTGTTAAGACCTGTGCCTGACAGTCCGGTGCATTCCGGTTAATGCGAACTGTGCCATTTACGCTCCCGTCAGCATGACATAGTCTTGCCCGATGATTCAAGTAAACCAGATAAAGCATCTGATCTGGAATAAAGAGGACATCATGAATTTTACCGCTGCGTCGAAAATTGATCCTGATGCCGTGATACGGGCTGCCGATCAGGCTGCCAGTGACATTAATCTGATCCGTCAGCAAATCGGACAGGTTATTTACGGTCAGGAGCAAGCGGTTGAAAATACGCTGGTCGCATTGCTGGCCGGTGGCCATGCCCTGCTCGTCGGTGTGCCGGGGCTTGCCAAAACCCGTCTGGTAGAAACGCTGGGCACTGTCCTCGGCCTTGATGAAAAACGTATCCAGTTTACGCCTGATCTGATGCCGTCCGATATTATCGGCTCTGAAGTCATGGATCAGGACAGCGACGGACGCCGTTCTTTCCGTTATATTAAAGGGCCGGTTTTCGCACAGCTGCTGATGGCCGATGAGATCAACCGTGCATCGCCGCGCACGCAGTCTGCTTTGTTGCAGGCGATGCAGGAATATCATGTCAGCGTTGCCGGTCAGCGCCATGATCTGCCAAGCCCGTTCCATGTGCTGGCGACCCAGAACCCGCTTGAACAGGAAGGCACTTATCCGCTGCCGGAAGCGCAGCTCGACCGTTTTCTGATGCAGATTGATCTGGATTATCCGGATATTGATGCGGAACGTGCGGTGCTGCTCAACACCACCGGCACAATGCAGGCACGGCCGGCCAAAGTGATTGAAGCCACACGCCTGCAGGAAATCCAGCAGCTGATCCGCCAGATGCCGGTGCCGGAAACCGTGCTGGAAGCCATTCTGAAATTGGTTCGCTCAGCCCGTCCTGATGCTGATAATGACCATGCGAAAAACCATATCAGCTGGGGTCCCGGCCCGCGTGCCGGACAGGCGCTGATGCTCTGTACCCGCGCGCGCGCACTCTATGAAGGACGCCTTGCTCCTTCTGTTGATGATGTGAAAGCCTTGGCAGAACCGGTTCTCCAGCACCGCATGGCTCTGAATTTTGCCGCGCGCGCTGATGGTGTGGGCGTGCGTGATGTGATTGCCAAACTGACACAGGCGCTCAACTGATGACAGCAACCGGTGCCATAACCCGTTCTGAACAGGCCGTTGACCTGCTGGCGCCATCGCGCAGGCAGGCAGCACTGATGCCTGATCTGATTACGCAGGCACGCCATATTGCCGGCTCTGTTATCAATGGCTGGCATGGCAGACGCAAACGCGGCACCGGCGATAATTTCTGGCAGTTCCGCCCTTATGCGCAGGGCGATATGCTCTCGCGCATTGACTGGCGGCGCTCTGCCCGCGACGACCATACCTATATGCGTGACCGTGAATGGGAAACGGCGCATACAATCTGGCTGTGGTGCGACCCGTCGCCGTCTATGCTCTATCAATCCCGTTTCAGTCCAGTTTCCAAACAGCATCGCGCATTGGTGCTGACGCTGGCTCTAGCAGAACTGTTCAGCCGCTCCGGTGAGCGTATTGCCTATCCTGATGTGCTGCCGCCATTGCTCGCCCGCAATGGTGCAGAGCGTCTGGCAACAGCCTTATTGCAAACCGGTACTTTAGCAGCACAACCTGATCTTCAGCCTTTGCAGCGTTTTAATGAACTGGTGCTGATCAGTGATTTTCTGCAGCCTGCCGATATACTCAGCGCGAAGCTTGACCAGATTGCCAGACGCGGTATCCGTGCGCATCTCATCGCCGTTGCCGATCCTGCGGAGGCAGATTTTCCGTTTTCCGGCCGCACAGAATTCAAAGACCCTGCGTCCGGTCAAATTCTTGTCGCCGGTCGTGCGCAGAATTATGCGGAAGATTATCGCAGGCTTTATCAGGCACAGCGCGAATTTCTGCGTGAAACCTGCACCCGTTTTGGCTGGAGTTTTATCACCAGCGCAACAGATAAACCGGCAGCACAGGCTCTGACCACACTCCATGGCTTTCTCGGACATCATTCTTCCACCGGCGGAGGCGCTGCGTAAATGCCGCTGATTTTTACTGCTCCGTGGCTGCTGGCCGGTCTTCTCACTCTGCCCGTAATCTGGTGGCTGTTGCGTGCAACGCCGCCCAAACCGGCACAGGAACCGTTTCCGCCACTTGCCATCCTCGCCAAGATTGCCCGTCATGATCAGGAGGCCAGTAAAAGCCCGTGGTGGCTGACGCTGCTGCGTCTGGTTCTGGCCGCTCTGGTGATCTTCGCCGTTGCAGGGCCGGTGTGGAAACCGCAGCCGATCACTTTCACCGGTGCGCAGCCGGTTGTCATCATGATCGACAATGGCTGGGCTTCTGCCCCGCAATGGGCAGCCTATGAAAATCAGGCACAATGGCTGATCTCCAATGCTGAGAAAAATGATGCTCCGGTCTTTCTGATTGCCACCGCCGATCCGCAAAACACAGCAAGCGGCCCTTTCACTGCCGCGCAGGCGCTGGAACGTCTACAGGCACTGGAGCCGCGCGCTGTTCCGGTTGAACGTCTGGCTGCCGCTGAACGTCTTGGCACTGCTCTGAACAATACAGCTGACAGCCGCATTTTTTATCTGAATGACGGACTGGAGACTGCGCAGGATCAGCAAGCCTTTACGGCTCTCGACAAGCTGAAAGCCACAAATATTCAGCTGATTATGCCGGACAGTCAGCAGCTTTTTGCTGTTCAGGGTGTAGCCAATCAGCAGAATGCATTGGTGATTGATCTGTTGCGCCCGTCCAGTGATGTGCAGGCAGCCAAAGTTCAGCTCAGCGCCTATGATAATCAGGGGCGTGTGCTGGCGCAAACACAGGCGGATTTTGCCGACAAAGAAACCAAGACCGTGGCGCAAATGACCATTCCGGTTGAGTTGCGCAATGATATTGCCATGGTGCGGGCAGATCAGATGCGCCATGCCGCAGCCACGTGGCTGCTGGATGAGAATAACCGCCGCCGCCGTGTCGGCCTGCTGGATGCAAGTAATGCTGACAAAGCACATTCGCTGTTATCGCCATTGCATTATATTTCCTCGGCGCTGGCACCTTTTGCTGACCTTATTAACGCCAATGATCGCGATCTCAGCCAGTCTGTTGATCGTCTGCTGGAGCAGAAACCCTCCGTCATTGTTTTGTCGGATATCGGCAGACTGCCGGAAAGCACAGCGGCGAAACTGATGCAATGGGTTGAAAACGGCGGCACATTGCTGCGTTTTGCCGGACCGCGTCTGGCGGCAGCACAAAGCGATACCGACACCAAACGCGATCCGCTGCTGCCGGTACAATTGCGCAGCGGTCAGCGTAATCTTGGCGGCACTTTGTCATGGTCTACGCCGCAGCCCGTTGCACCTGCACCGGAAAACAGCCCGTTCCGCAATATTCAGCTGCCTGATGATGTCACAGTGTTGCGACAGGTTCTTGCAGAGCCGTCACCGGATCTGATGCAAAAAAGCTGGCTCAATCTTGCCGATGGTACACCGCTGATTACCGGTGAAAACCGTGGCGCGGGGCGCTTGGTTCTGTTTCATATCGCACCGGATATCGGCTGGTCTAACCTGCCGCTCTCAGGCGGATTTGTTGATCTTCTGCGCAGGCTTACCGAAACATCCGGCGCACAGGCTGCCAATGCAGCCGGTGAGCAAACAGTGACACTACCTGCCTATCGCCTGCTGGATGCCGCAGGTAATCTGACAGGCCAGCCCGCAGCTGCGCAGCCGCTGGTGATTGAAAAAGGCAAGGCACCGGAAGCATCCCTGCTTAATCCGCCCGGACTTTACGGCACAGAACAGGCTTATAAAGCACTGAACCTGATGAAGAGTGACACAGTTCTGAACCCGCTTACCAAACCGGAAATGACGACCAATCTTGCAATGGTGCCGGCCACCAAGGCACAGACCGTTAATCTGCAAGGCTCGCTCTTTGCGCTGGCCGCAATATTGCTCGCACTCGATGGTTTGCTGATGCTGTGGATCGGCGGCACCTTCTCGCGGAACAGATCGCGTAATTTCACCGGCAATGCGTCCGGCGCCGTGAAATCCCTGCTTATCCTGTTCGCTTTATCCGCAAGTCTGACAGCTATGCCCTTCATAGTGCAGCCGGTTCTGGCACAGGAAGCGCAGGCCAGAGACGATAGCAAGCCCGACGATCAGGCAAAAATTGACGTGCTGGATGTCACCCATCTCGCTTATGTGATTACCGGCGACAAAGCGACGGATGATGTAAGCCGTATCGGGCTTAGCGGTCTCAACCAGTTTGTTGCAGATAAAACCTCACTGGAACCCGGTGCGCCGGTCGGTATTAATCCCGAAAAAGATGAACTCGCTTTCTATCCGATGATCTATTGGCCGGTTGATGAAAAAGCACCTTTTCCGAGTGAAAAAGCGCTGCAGCGCATTGATGCCTATATGCAGCAGGGCGGCACGGTGATTTTCGACACCCGCGACCAGCTCTCCGGTGATACCGGCGGGTTGAATGGCACCAGCCCTGCCACGCAGCGGCTGCGTGATATGCTGGATGCAATGAATGTTCCGCCTCTTGCACCCGTTGCTGATAATCATGTGCTGAGCAAAACCTTTTTCCTGATGCCGGATTTTCCCGGACGCTATCGCGGCAGCCCGCTTTGGGCGGAAGCCCCTGTCGATAATCCGGATGCCGCTGACCAGCCTGCCGACAGGCCTGTTCGCAACGGCGACGGCGTCAGCCCGATCCTCATCACCGCCAATGATCTGGCCGGTGCATGGGCAATGGATGAAAACTGGCAACCGCTATATCCGACCGTGCCGAATGATCCGATGCAGCGCATCTATGCACTGCGTGGCGGTGTGAATATGGTTATGTATGTGCTGACCGGTAATTACAAAGCAGATCAGGTGCATGTGCCTGCTTTGCTCGAACGGCTGGGGAACTGATAATGAGCCTGTTTTCCCTGCATTTCTCACCCCTGCTCTCACCGCTCTGGCTCGGACTTTGTCTGGCTCCACTGGCTCTCATTACTCTGGCGGGCTTGTTCCTGCGCAAACGCGGCAGCTGGCTGCGTTTGGGCGGTTTTGCAGCGCTTGCACTGGCCTTATTTAATCCGGAGATTACGCGCGAGCAGCGCGAGCAGCTCAAAACCATTGTTGGCATTGTGGTTGACCGCAGCGCCAGCCAGTCTCAGGGCAGTCGTACACAGGATACGGATGCTGCGCTTGAAGCTTTGAAGCAAAAGCTCGGCGCACAATCCGATATTGAAACGCGGATTATCGAAGCCGGTTCCGGTACTGAAAACCGCGACAATACCCGATTGTTCACAGCCCTGAATGAAGGCCTGCGCGACGTGCCGCCGTCACGCATCGGCGGTGCGGTTATGATTACCGATGGTCAGGTGCATGATGTGCCTGCCAAAGCAGACGAGCTGAATTTCAAAGCCCCGCTTCATGCGCTGATTACCGGCACCGGCGATGAATTCGACCGCAGTATCCGCTTCATCCGCGTGCCGCGCTTCGGCCTCAGCGGCAAGCCGCAGGAGCTGGTTTTCCGGGTGGAAGATGCCGGAAAAATTCCGGTGGATGCATCACAGTCCAGCGTCACCATCCGTATCAATGGCGAACTGGTCGCCACAGTTCCGGCATCCATAGGTCAGGATGTCAAAACCGAGATCACCCTGCCTCATGCCGGTCGCAATATTGTGGAAATCGCCACAGAACCGTTGAGTGGTGAAGTCACCACCGCCAATAATCAGGCCGTTGCACTGATTGATGCCATCCGCGAAAATCTTCGTGTGCTGCTGGTATCCGGTGAACCGAATAATGGCGAACGCACATGGCGTAACCTGCTAAAATCCGACACCTCTGTCGATCTCGTGCATTTCACCATTCTGCGTCCGCCGGAAAAGCAGGATGACACGCCGATCAATGAATTATCGCTGATTGTCTTTCCGACGCGCGAATTATTCGTCGATAAGGTGGAAGATTTCGATCTGATTATTTTCGACCGCTATCAGCACCGCAATGTGCTGCCGCTGCTCTATTATGATTATATCGCTCAATATGTGCAAAATGGCGGCGCCCTGCTGATCGCCGCAGGCCCTGAATATGCAGACAGTATGTCGATTGCACGTACGCCGCTGCTCAGCGTTTTGCCTGCATTGCCAACCGGTGATGTCACGGAAAAAGGCTTTTATCCGCGTCTGACGGAAGCCGGAAAACGCCATCCTGTCACACGCGGGCTGGAAGGCAGTGAACAGGAACCGCCGCAATGGGGACGCTGGTTCCGCTCGATTGATATTGCCACACCGCAAGGCGAAACTGTCATGCAGGGGCCTGACAACAAGCCGCTGATGGTGCTCGGCCATCAGGGCAAAGGCCGTGTCGGCATGTTGCTGTCCGATCAGGGCTGGCTCTGGGCGCGTGATTTTGAAGGCGGCGGGCCTTACGCATCGCTCTATCGCCGCATGGCACACTGGCTGATGCAGGAGCCGGAGCTGGAAGAAGAAGCGCTGACAGCCAAAGGCACTGCCGATCGTCTGGAGATTACCCGCCAGACCATGAGCGACAAGGCCCCTCCGGCCAAAGTTACCACGCCATCCGGCAAAATCATTGAAGTGCCGCTGACGCAATCCGTTGCCGGACAGTTCACAGCGCAATTACCGGCCGATGAACAGGGACTGTATAAGATTGAGAACGGCGATTATTCCGTGCTTGCCCATGTCGGCAATGTGGACACGCCGGAACTGCGCGACAGTATTTCCACAACACAAAAATTGCTGCCTGTGGCGCAGGCCAGCGGCGGCAATGTTCTGCGTCTGAAAGAAACGACTGAACAGGCTGCAATCTCCGTGCCGGATGTTTCGCTGATGAACCCGTCGCAAAAACAAAGCCCTGCCACTCTTCTGGGTCTGCGGCCTACTCAGGACACAAGTCTGGTAGCGATGCACCGCATTCCGCTTTTCACCAGCCTGCTGGCTTTAGCGGCACTGCTGCTTATTCTCGGCGGCACATGGTATCGTGAAGGGCGTTAGAAAGCGTATCCCGAAAAGTGTGAAGCGCCTACGCAGGGAAATCAGTTCACTGGACTGATTTCTCGTCCTGCTTCGATCGGAAAAGATACGCGGCAAATAAGGAAATGAAGCGGTTTCAGATCACTGAAACCGCTTTTTACATCAAAGCTGGTTGATATGCTTAACCTGTCCCGCAAGCTCATTGAGCGCAGGGCCTGACAGCCCTTCAGCTCCCGGCAGAATACAGGCAAGCAGCCGCTCCGGATTAACCGGTGCCGGCATAATCACCTTATTGGCATCCACTTTCACAAAGCCAAAAGCATTATAATAAGGCGCATCGCCGACAAGCAGACTCAGCCTGTGCCCTGCTTTTGCTGAGGCTTCCATCGACTGGTTCATCAGTATCCGGCCAATGCCGCGGCTTTTCCAGCCATCCCGCACGACCAGCGGCCCCAGCAGCAACGCAGGTGTTGTACCGATAGCTATCGGTGTCATTCTGATTGAGCCGATCAGCCTTCCGCCATGAAGAGCCACAAAAGACAAATCGCGGTCATGCGCTCCGCCCTCGCGGATACGCGCAGCTGCGCGGACAAATCTGCCCGGACCAAAAGCAAGCGCATTGATTTCTTCGATTTCCGCATCGTGGGCGCAGGTTTCCTGCGTGTAAGTCAGTTCAGACTGCAACATGGCACATCACTATTTCAGAGATTTAGTTCAGAATTATCGCGTGATTTGTCGCCGCTATGGGGCATAAAAACGCAAACAGGTATCCACCGGTGCCGCGCACCGTTTACAATTTCATCGTCGGATGAACTGCAGACCTGTCAATTCCGTTCTCCTGAAAGGTGAATAGCCGCAAACTGATGCGGTGTGTTTGCTTAACATCATTTTTTTTGATCGTAAAGAGCCGTGCTGAAAAACAAAACATCGTCCTGTTTTCAGGACAGCGTGTTTCGTAAAAACAGCCAGATCAGGCGAGACTTTCCCGCATTATGTATTACATTAAGGATCAGAATTCTCTGCCGCTGCCGTTGAGTTATCCGGATTAACGCGGCCAATATAAGGAATATTCTTATGGGTCTCTTAGTTGACGGCAAATGGCACGACCAATGGTATGATACGAAAGCCACAGACGGCCGCTTTGTCCGCTCCGCTTCGCAATTCCGCAACTGGATCACAGCAGATGGCAGCGCAGGCCCCAGCGGCACCGGTGGTTTCAAAGCTGAAGCCGGACGCTATCACCTCTATGTATCGCTGGCCTGTCCGTGGGCGCATCGCACACTGATTTTCCGCGCGCTGAAGAAACTGGAAAATGTCATCAGCGTCTCAGTTGTTGATTATCTGATGGCGGAAGAAGGCTGGACGCTGACCGGCAAAGACGGCGCAACGCCGGATCATCTCTATGGTGCCAAACGCCTCTATGAAATCTATACCCGTGCCGACCCGAACTATTCCGGCCGCGTGACTGTTCCGGTTCTCTGGGACAAACAGCAGCAGACCATTGTCTCCAATGAATCCGCTGAAATTATCCGTATGCTCAACACTGCTTTCAATGAATTCGGTGACGCGTCGCTTGATTTCTATCCGGAAGATCTCCGCGCAGAAATTGATGCAATGAATGAGTTCGTCTATCCGAACATCAATAACGGCGTTTACCGTGCAGGCTTTGCCACCTCTCAGGAGGCCTATGAAGAAGCCTATAGCAATGTGTTTGATGCTTTGGACAGGATCGAGACCATTCTCGGCAAACAACGCTATCTCACCGGCTCCCGTCTGACTGAAGCGGACTGGCGCCTGTTCACCACACTGATCCGTTTTGATCCGGTCTATGTCGGTCACTTCAAATGTAACAAAGCACGGATTGCCGACTATCCGAATATCTCAAACTATGTGCGTGAGCTTTATCAGGTGCCGGGTGTTGCCGGTACTGTGAATTTCACACATATCAAAAACCATTATTATATGAGCCATAAAACAATCAATCCGACCGGTGTTGTCCCCCTCGGCCCGCAGCTTGATTATAATGCACCGCATGACCGTGCCCGTTTCAGCTAAGCTCGCATATTAAGTGACAGTTTTATCACACCGCATAGCGAACATCCCGCTATGCGGTGTTTTATTATCTGCAATTGATTTCAATCAATGGAAAGCCGCCTGCCCGCTGTCAGTTTGCCTTCATTCTCAGACTTTAAGGAAAACAGACATGGCTATCCTCCCGGCAAATCGTCATACATGTGCTCTTCTTGCTGCAACTGCTCTCACCGCAATCGCTATGCAGCCTGCACTGGCCGCAGATGCGGTTATCGCACCGGTTGAACCGCAGGTATCGGAACCGCTTGCCGTGGCGCTCAGCCCGTGGCAGGTTCGTGTGCGTGCGCTTGGCGTCATCACAGAAAACAAAGGCCATGTGAATGAAGTTCCGGGTTCCGGCCTGAAATATTCCAACACAGTGGTGCCGGAACTCGATATTTCCTACTACTTCACCAATAATATTGCAGCTGAACTGATCCTCGGTACGACCTATGCCAATGTTGACGGTAAAGGCGCGATCGATGGTCTGGATGTCGGTAAAGTCTGGCTGTTGCCACCAACTCTGACCCTGCAATATCACTTCACTGATTTCGGTGCGTTCAAGCCATATGTCGGTGCCGGTGTGAATTACAGCATCTTCTACAACCAGAAATCTCATGATGCTGATTATCTGAAAGTTAAAAACACTTTCGGCGGCGCATTACAGGTTGGTTTCGACTATATGATCGACGATCATTGGGGCTTCAACTTCGACGTGAAGAAACTCTATCTGCGTCCTGATTTTGATGTAACCGTTGGCGGCGCTCAGATGAGCGGTAAAGCCAAACTTGACCCATGGCTGATCGGTACCGGTATCACCTACCGCTTCTGATATGAATCATTAGAAAAGCCCGCTGAAAAGCGGGCTTTTTTTATAATGCGATTTTCTATTCCGCACCGATCAGATCACCCCAGTCGGCACGGCGAGCCTGCGTAAACAGGGCTTTGTCCCGTTTGGTAATCAGATGTTCTGCAACCTGTCCGTCAGTGCTGCATAGTTTAGCAATAACTTTCCCGCCACCGGTTTTCGGCTGCATCAGCACCCGCTGACCTGAAAGGGATACCGGCTGACGGCTGATCGCCAGATAGCTGAATTTCTCATCCTCCCAAGGCACATCAGCCTCTTTGGTCAGACGGTGGATTTTGGAACGCGCCACACGGCGGGAGAAATGACACCAGTCCGGTATCTGCACAGCGCAAGCCTGACTATGGGTGCAAGGTGCTGCGATATGCGCACCCAGAGCCTGCAATTGTGTTCTGGCATCGAGAATGCGCTGCCAGCCCGCAGGTGTTCCCGGTTCCACAATCACAAACATACCTTCCGTCAGGTTCCATAATTGCGCAATCAGCTTTTGCCGTGCAGGCTCATTCAGTTCATCCAGCACATAGGCCAGTGTCACAAGCTCTGCAGCTTTGGCATCTTTCAGCCCCGTTGTCACATCGGCGGCACGCCATTGCACATCGGCCACCGGTGCATGAGCGGAAAGCTTCTCGCCCACAGCACGGATTGCATTGCTACCTTCCAGAAGTAGCGATGTTTCAATCTCCGGCCAGACAGCAGACGCCGCCCATAATGCGGTTCCCGGTCCTGCACCAATATCCAGATGACTGCGCGGGGCAAAGTCTGGGATGATATCGGCCGCATGTTGCAAAGCAGAGGTCACAGCGGCAAAAGTCGCAGGCAAACGCGCGGCCAGATAGGCATGTGCTGCCAGTTCGTCGGATAGATGCCATTTGCCATCGCGTGTCTCGGCACGGTAACGACGGCTGAGGATGCCGGAAGCCCGCTGCAGATCCGCCAGCGCCACACCCTGCAACTGCGCATCCACAGCCTGTCTCAATGCCGCCGGTAATTCCATAATTTTATCTCACGTAAAAAAACTCTGCCGCGCTTTAACACGCGGCAGAGTGATTTAAAACATATCTGCTCTGATAATCAGCGTTCCAAAACCTGACGGATATCCACCAGATTGGAGCGTACGCGCAGAATATGGAAACCCATCGTCGTCAGGTGGGACGGCGTGAACCATGCATCCTGACGACCATTGGAAACGATGGTTGGCTGCATATCCAGTGCCGAGCGCAATTGCTGCTCCATTGTATCCCACAAACCATCGAGATGTTTCTCAGCCAAAACGGCTTTAAAGTCGGAATGCGTTGCGCGGATCAGACCGTAATAAGCGTAGAGCTGACCATAGGCGAACCAGAACCGGTCATCGGCACGGGTATCAAACCAGCCTGCATGATAATTATCAGAGCGGTCTTTCAGAATGGCAGATGTCGAGCCGAGATCGCTGGCAATACGATCTACATACTGGATCAGATTGTCCGCACGGGCATCGAAAGTTGCCTCGCATTTTTCAAGACGCGCATTGAAAGCACGCAGCTCTTTAATGGCGGAACGATAATAGCTCGGTGTCGGCGTTTTCGGGCCAAACGGGCTTAAGCCGAAATACCATGTATCTTCACGGAACTGCATGTTTCCGCGCGCCTTTTGCAGATCATTATCAATCTGCGAGGTGCCGCGCAGACGGCCGAGAGAATCCACCAGTTCAATCGTTGTGCGGCGCACTGCCGAATGCACTCCGCGCTGGAACGAGGCTTTATTATCCAGAAACGGTGTCCGATCCCAGTCCAACCCGAAGAAACCTGTTTTATAGAACAGCATGGAAGAGACCCATGCATTCTGGTTCACATTGAAATCGGTCAGTTCAGCAGTCACTTCGGCCAGAGCCGATGGTGCACAAACCCGCGCCCCTGCCGGCTGCGATAAGGCCATTTGCGGCGCAGGCTGCGGTGCTACTGGCTCAGTCGAAGGCGCTGCATTATTGGTCGTGCTATCATTATTCCCCGTGGCATTTTCCGCAGGCAGTGCCGTCGGGTCGGCAGGCGATATGCTTTCTGCCGATGATGGTGATGGGGCTGCCGGTGATGTAAGCGCTTTTGACGGCTCGACAATTTCACCGGGTGTGACAGCACTTTGATAGGCATATTTTGCCGGATAATCCGGATCAAAATTCGTCCAGACCTGTGTCTGCACTACGAAATAGCCATACAGTCCCGCCCAGCCGATAACGGCTACGGCGATAAGGGTTTTCCACAAGACGCTGAGGCTCTGATAAACGCGCCACAAAGCGCCGAAAGGCACAGCGATCAGCCGCAACAGCGCTGCAATCATGCGCCCTATAAAAGCAAAGATATTTCCGATGACCGTCACGATCTTGTCCTTTGTGTCAGCTCTTGCCCCGCATCCTGAACAGAACGCAGCCCGAAAGGTATTTTTCCTGTAAACCCTTGCATAGTTTCAAAGAAATACGCAACAGCGCCGGATTTTTTAAACAGCAATCATTCAATCCGGCACAAGCCGCTCAGCACGCTTTACCTGAAACCGGCACAAGCGGCACCAGTATGTCCGGCACAGGCGCCTTACAGAGAAACAATGTCATTACGACTTTGATATAAACCGCAACAGCGCAGGTTCAACCGGTGAGTCTGAATTTAATTTTCAGCTTTAGCCTTGAAATTACTGCATATTATTTTTAGCCTGCCTCATTCCGACGTTAATTGTCGTGTTTGCGGATTCTAGGATCACAAAACTGCTTGAAGACTCCGGACTTTGATGCTTGTTTAGATTTGGGGCCGGGACATGTCGCGCAAAACAGTGCTGCGGTTTTCTGTTCAAACTGCATAAAAACAAACAACAGAGCAGTTTCGGGGAAGCGGAAATGCTCTGCTATAAATAAATATAATCCGGTCAATGGAGATATTCATGCGTTTTCTGCCAGTGAAACATCTGTACCCTGCCAACCTGTCCTTAGCCAAAAGCCGCAAATCCGTGCTGGCGCTTACCTGTGCCGCTCTTATGGCGGGCAGCGCAGGCGGTGCATGGGCGGCAGAACCTGAAGCCTGTTCCACAATCCGCTTTTCAGATGTCGGCTGGACAGATATTACCTCGACCACAGCGGTTGCTACAGAAATTCTCAAAGGTCTTGGCTATAAAACAGATATCAAAATCCTGTCTGTGCCGGTGACCTATGCGTCCTTGAGCAAAAAAGATATCGACGTTTTCCTCGGTTTCTGGAACCCGTCCATGGCCGCTGATCTCCAGCCATATCTTGATGACAAGACCGTCATCACCCTGCGCACCAATCTGACCGGCGCGAAATACACATTGGCAGTGCCTGCTTTCGCCTATGATGAAGGTCTGAAAAGCTTTGCCGATATTGCCAAATTCAAAGACCAGCTCGGCAATAAAATTTACGGTATTGAGCCGGGCAATGACGGCAATCGCCTGATCCTCGACATGATTTCCAAAGGCGCTTTTGATCTGAAGGGCTTTGAACTGGCGGAGTCTTCCGAACAGGGTATGCTGGCGCAGGTTGCCAAAGATATTAAAGCCAAGAAACCGGTCGTGTTCCTCGGCTGGGAACCGCATCCGATGAATTCCCGCTTTGAAATGCGTTATCTGGAAGGCGGCGACGACTTTTTCGGCCCTAATCTCGGTGGCGCGAAGGTCGAGACCAATGTCTGGAACGGCTATACAGAACAATGCCCGAATGTCGGAAAGTTCCTGACCAATCTTGAATTCACCCTTGAGATGGAAAACCAGATCATGGGTAAAATTCTGGATGATGGTGAAGATCCGGCCAAAGCGGCAACGGCATGGATCAAAGCCAATCCGGATGCGCTGAATGCATGGCTGAAAGACGTTACCAGTTTGGACGGCAAAGACGGCCTTGCAGCTGTCAAACAAACTTTCGGTCTCTGACCGCACACAGTCAATCTGCTGCCGGTATCACACCGGCAGCAGATTTACCGTACGACTATTCATGGTTTTCACAAACCAAACCCGATTGAAAAATAGACTGACAGGAAAACGGGGACCTGACTTTTGGACTGGCTGACATCACAAAAAATTCCCGTCGGGCGTACAGCGAAGAATGTTGTCACCTGGTTAACTGAAAATCTGAGCTGGCTGTTTGATGGTATTGCCGCCATTATGCAGACATTGATTGACGGCTTACTGGCCGCACTCAAATTTCCGCATCCCTTTATTCTGATTGCCATTTTTGCCGCGATCGCATGGGGGCTGCAAAGAAAAATCTCGACTGTCATTCTGACGATTATCGGATTTTTATTCATCCTCAATCAGGGCTATTGGGATCAGACGCTGGAAACCCTGACGCTGGTTCTGTCGGCCTGTTTCATCTGTATGGCGCTTGGCGTACCATTAGGCATCGCAACGGCACACCGGCCAAAGCTTTATGCGGTGGTGCGCCCGATCCTTGATCTGATGCAGACATTGCCGACCTTTGTTTATCTCATTCCGGCGATTGTGTTTTTTGGCATTGGTATGGTGCCGGGTCTGCTGGCAACAGCCATTTTTGTGCTGCCCGCGCCTGTCCGCCTCACCCATCTCGGTATTTCCTCAACGCCGGAACATTTAAGAGAAGCCGGAGAGGCTTTCGGCGCTTCGCGCCGCCAGTTGCTCTGGAAGATTGAACTGCCCTATGCCATGCCACAAATTCTGGCTGGTCTCACCCAGACCATCATGCTGTCTTTGTCTATGGTGGTGATTGCAGCGCTTGTCGGTGCGAATGGTCTTGGCGTGCCGGTTGTGCGTGCTCTTAACTCGGTCAATACCGCGCTCGGTTTTGAAGCGGGACTAGTGATTGTGGTTGTCGCCATCATCCTCGACCGCATTTTCCGTCCGGGCAGGGAAAAATAATCATGGCCTCTATCAGTCTTCAGAATATCAGTATTGTTTTCGGCAATAAAACGGACAAGGCACTGGATCTTGCCGATCAGGGCTTTACCCGCTCAGAAATTCAGGCAGAAACCGGCCATATTCTCGGCGTGCATAATTGCTCGCTCGATATCCGCGAGGGTGAGCTGCTCGTCCTGATGGGATTGTCCGGCTCCGGAAAATCCACGCTTTTGCGCGCGATTAACCGCCTCAACCCGATCAGCCGCGGTTGCGTCACCGTCTATAATCAGGGTGACGAAATCAATGTGACAGCAGCCGGTACTGCACAATTGCGCGCACTGCGCACTCATGTGGTTTCCATGGTGTTTCAGCAATTCGGCCTGCTGCCATGGCGCACGGTTGAAGACAATGTCGGTTTCGGTCTTGAAATTGCAGGCCTAGGCAAACAGGCACGCAAAGAAGCGGTACAGAACCAGCTGGAACTGGTCGGATTGCAGGATTGGGCAAAGCGCAAGGTCGGTGAATTATCCGGCGGCATGCAGCAGCGTGTCGGCCTTGCCCGTGCCTTTGCTACCGGCGCACCGATCCTGCTGATGGATGAGCCATTCTCCGCGCTCGATCCGTTGATCCGCGCGCGCTTGCAGGATGAGTTACTGCATTTGCAGGATCATCTGAAAAAAACCATTGTCTTTGTCAGCCATGATCTGGATGAGGCAATGAAACTCGGTAACCGCATTGCTATCATGGAAGGCGGCCGTATTATTCAATGCGGCAGCGGACAGGATATTTTGCTTAATCCGGCCAATGATTATGTGGCGGATTTTGTGGCCAATATGAACCCTCTGGGTGTGCTGCTCGCCGCTGATATCATGTCCCCGCTTGACCGCAGTGCGCCGCCCCGCCCTTTTGCAGCAACAGCAAAACCGGAAACCGCAATTCAGGATATTATGCAGGCGATGGTGCGCAATAATGGCGATGTCGGAGTTGTGCATAATGGTGCGATTGTCGGCAAAATCTCGGCTGATGATGTGGTGCGCAGCCTCACCCGCCACCGAAGATAATTTAAAACCTGCAAACAAAAACGCCGCGCTGATAAGATCAGCGCGGCGTTTTTGTTATCACTGTAATCGTATTTTAGGCTGCTGAACGTTTTTTCGCACGTTCAGTCACACGCTGACGAATACTTTCGATATCCGAACGCGGAGTGGCCCCGAACAGCTTCTTCGTATAGTCATGACGCGGATGATTAAACACCTCGTCACGTGTGCCATATTCAACAACCTCACCATAATACATCACCATCACCTCATCGGCGATATAGCGTACCACAGACAAATCATGGCTGATGAAAACATAGGTCAGTTCAAACTCTTCCTGCAGATCCGCAAGAAGATTAAGCACCTGCGCCTGCACCGAGAGATCGAGTGCCGAGACCGGCTCATCCAGCACCAGAAGGCGCGGGCTGAGCATTAATGCACGGGCAATCGCAATACGCTGACGCTGACCGCCGGAGAACATATGCGGATAGCGATTGAAGTGCTCGCGGCCAAGACCGACCTTGAGCAGCATCTGCATCGCTTTTTCCTGACGCTCTTCCGCTGTCATATTGGTATTCAGCAGCAGAGGTTCCGCCAGCACATCACCGATTTTCTGACGCGGATTGAGCGAGCCATACGGGTTCTGAAACACGATCTGCACACGCTGGCGCATTTCGCGGGTCAGACCATCGGTGGCAATATTCACCGGATGACCGTCAATCAGCAATTCACCGGATGTCTGCGGGTCAATCAAAGTCAGGATGCGGGCAAGTGTTGACTTGCCGCAACCGCTTTCACCGACAATAGCCAGTGTCTTACCCTTCTCGACCGAGAAGCTGACATTTTTCACCGCATGCACAGTTTTCGCCTTGGAAAACAAACCGCCGCCAGTGTGATAATCCCGCACGATATTACGGGCTTCAAGAACGATCTCACTCATTGGGCAGCTCCTGACGATGCGGCATTCTGCAAGACAAAATCCGAAACCGTTGGCAGACGGTCACCGGTTGCATTTTCCGGCAGGGCTGAAAGCAGTGCTTTTGTATAAGGGTTCTGCGGATTCTCAAACAATGAGAGCACATCCGCATCTTCCATCTTATGACCTTTATACTGCACGATAACGCGGTCTGCGGTTTCTGCCACAACACCCATATCATGTGTAATCATAATCAGGCCCATACCGTGCTCTTCCTGCAAACGCATCAAGAGATCAAGGATCTGTTTCTGAATGGTCACATCAAGCGCAGTTGTCGGTTCATCCGCGATCAGCAATTTCGGATTACAGGCAATCGCAATGGCAATCATCACGCGCTGGCACTGACCACCGGACATCTGATGCGGATAGCTGCCCAGACGCTCAGAGGCATCACGGATGCCCACCAGTTCCAGAAGCTCGATCGCACGGCTACGGCGCTGTGCTTTACCCATATTCAGGTGGAAGCGCAGAACTTCCTCAAGCTGGAAACCAACGGTAAAGCACGGGTTGAGGCTGGCAATCGGTTCCTGAAAAATCATGGAGATTTCACGGCCGATAATCGCGCGGCGTTCTTTATCGCTCATATTGAGCAGATCACGGCCGTCAAACAGCATCTTGTCCGCAGTGACTGTTGCAGTCTTCGGCAACAATCCCATCACCGCCAGCATACCAACGGATTTACCCGAACCGGATTCACCAACGATAGCCAGAACCTCACCGGCATCGACAGAAATATCGATGCCGTCTACGGCTTTGAAAGCACCTGTTGACGTATCAAAGGCAACTGTCAGATTTTTGATTTCTAAAAGAGCCATTATCAGCTCCTCTTCAATTTTGGATCAAGCGCATCGCGCAGACCGTCGCCAACCAGATTGATCGCGAGAACCGTAATCAGGATAGCAAGACCCGGGAATGTAACAACCCACCATGCACGGGTGATAAATTCACGTGCTTCAGCAAGCATTGTACCCCATTCCGGTGTCGGTGGCTGTGCACCCATGCCAAGAAAGCCCAGAGCAGCAGCATCAAGGATCGCATTGGAGAAGGACAAAGTGCCCTGCACGATCAGCGGTGCCATGCAATTCGGCAGAATGGTCTTGAACATCAGACGCAGACGGCTGGCACCGGCTAAGCGGGCAGCAATCACATATTCACGGTTCTTTTCCGCCATCACGGCCGCACGGGTCAGACGCGCAAAATGCGGCTGCAAAACAAGCGCGATAGCGATCATCGCATTCATCAGACCAGGTCCGAGAATTGCCACAAGAACCAGCGCCAGAATAAGCGACGGGAAGGACAGGATGATGTCCATCACGCGCATGATGATTGTATCAACTACGCCGCCAAAGAAACCGGCGATCAGACCAACGGTCACACCGGAAACCAGCGACAGAACAACAACCACAAGACCGATAAACAGCGAATATTGCGAGCCGTAAATCAGACGGGACAGAACATCGCGGCCAACCGCATCTGTACCGAGCAGAAATGCAGCTTTACCGCCCTCTTGCCAGACCGGAGGGGTCAGCAATGCGTCACGATATTGCTGTGTCGCATCATGGGGAGCCAGCAAAGGTGCAAAAACAGCCACCAGAACCAGCGCTACGAAAACGATCAGGCCGAGAACCGCACCGCGGTTCACGCTGAAATAATACCAGAAATCGGCAAGCTGGCGTCGCAAAGACACATCAACTGACTTTTCCATTGGTACAGTAGAATTACTCATTGGAAGCCTCACTTATGCCGGATGCGCGGGTTGATTAAGCCGTAAAGCAAATCAACAGCCAGATTAACGACCATCACAAGGATGGCGATCAGAAGCAAACCGCCCTGAACAGATGGATAGTCACGACGGAAAATACTGTCGATCATCCATTTGCCGATCCCCGGCCAGGAGAAAATAGTTTCAGTCAGAATAGCACCGCCAAGCAAAACGCCGACCTGCAAACCGATTGTGGTAATAACCGGAATAAGCGCATTGCGCAGAGCATGCAGCCCGATAACACGACGCTGGCCAAGGCCTTTTGCACGCGCTGTGCGGACATAATCCTCACCCAAGACTTCAAGCATAGCCGAGCGGGTCTGACGTGCAATCACCGCCATCGGAATTGTTGCCAATACGACTGTCGGCAGGATCAGATGCGAAAGCGCAGAGGTAAAAGCCCCCTTCTGTCCCGACAGCAGACTGTCAATCAGCATAAAACCGGTAACCGGCGGGAAAAAATACATCAGTGAAATACGGCCGGAAACCGGTGTCCACTGTAAAATACCCGAAAACAGAATGATAAGCAGCAGGCCCCACCAGAAAATCGGCATGGAATAGCCGACCAGTGCTACGCCCATCGATGTCTGATCAAACCACGAACCGCGCTTAACCGCCGCGAAAACACCGGCAGGAATACCGATCAGAACCGCAAGCACAATAGCACACAGCGCCAGTTCGACTGTCGCCGGAAAAAGCGTGAAAAACTCGGTAATAACCGGTTTTTTGGTAACCATGGACATGCCGAAATCGCCGTGTAGCAAATTCCAGATATAATCCAGATATTGCTGCCACATCGGCTTGTCAAAACCGAACTGCTTCATCAGCTCCGCATGTCGCTCCGGCGATACGCCGCGCTCACCTGCCATCAGCAGGACCGGATCACCCGGCAAAACGCGTACGAAGCCGAAAGCAAGAATAGTGATGCCGAAAAATGTCGGTATCAGATAGGCAATTTTGCTTAAAATGAATCGTATCATGAATATAGCAAGACCGGGCGCTGAAATATTTCATCCAGCGCCCGGTCATTCTCCTTTTAAGAATTACTCGGAAATATCAACACCGTCGAAACGGTAATCACCGAGCGGGCTCATCTTAAAGCCCGTAACTTTGGCAGACATCGGCACATAAACTGTGGAATGTGCCAGTGTGTTCCAAGGAGCCTGCTCCTTGAAAATTACCTGTGCCTGCTCGTAAAGCTTAACGCGCTCTGCCTGATCGGAAGTCACTTTCGCCTTCTGGATCAGATCTTCAAATGGCTGGTAGCACCATTGTGCACGGTTGTTGCTGCCAACACCGGAACAGCCGAGCAGAACGCCGAGGAAGTTATCCGGATCACCATTATCACCGGTCCAGCCGAGGATAACCGCACCGTCACGATCCTTTTCGCCCGACTTCTTGAGATATTCACCCCATTCCATCGAAACGATTTCAGCTGTTACACCCACTTTGGCCAGATCGGCCTGCATCAGCTCAGCTGTACGACGTGCATTCGGCATATAAGGACGGCTTACAGGCATAGCCCAAAGCTTCATCTTCAGATCTTTAACGCCGGCAGCTTCCAGAGCCTTTTTCGAGGCTTCAGGATCATATTTGTCGTCTTCAATCGCGTTATTGTAACCCCACATTGTCGGCGGGATCGGGTTTTTGGCAACCTGACCGGAACCCTGGAACACAGCGTCAATGATCGCCTGCTTGTTCACAGCCTGATTGAGTGCCTTACGTACTTCCGGCTTATCGAAAGGTGCAACAAGCGTATTATATGCAAAATATGCAATATTCAGACCGGCCTGTTCATCAACCTTCAGATTGCTGTCAGCCTGCAGGCCTTTGATATCTGCCGGAGCCGGATAAGACATCAGATGGCATTCGCCGGCTTTCAGCTTCTGCGCACGAACTGCAGCATCGGTTGTGATTGCGAAAACCAGATCGTCGATTTTCTGCTTTTCACCCCAGTAATCAGGGTTCGCTTTGAAGCGGATAACCGCATCTTTCTGATAGGCTACAAAAGTAAACGCACCGGTACCCACTGGGAACTGGTTAAGGTTTTCTCTTTTACCATCTGCGTCCAGCTTGTCCGCATATTCTTTCGACATAATGGATACGAAAGGCATCGCAATATTGGCGAGGAATGGTGCTTCAGGACGTGTCAGCACGAATTTAACAGTATTATCGTCAACCTTGACGATATCCTTGATCAGAGTGCCCATTTCCATACTGTCGAAATATTCGTAGGAAATACCGGCAGTATACTGGTGCCAAGGATTGTCTTTGTTGCGCTGACGGTCGAATGAGAACAGAACGTCATCAGCATTGAAATCACGGGTTGGTGTAAAATAATCCGTTGTCTGGAATTTTACGCCCTTACGCAGATGGAATGTATATTCCAGACCATCTTCGGACACTTCCCATTTTTCAGCGAGACCTGGCTCAACAACAGTTGTGCCGTTCTCAAACTCAACCAGACGGTTATAAACCGGATGCGCAGACGCATCAAAAGTATCACCACCAGTGTAAGGTGCCGGATCAAATCCCTCCGGCGATGCCGGCGAGCAATATACCAGCGTCTTTGCGGATGCAGCGCCGGAAAAACCCGCCATCATGGCAGCGGTCAGCGCAGTCGCAGCAAGAAGTTTAGTATGAAATTTCATTATAGGCCTCCACCCGATAACAAGCTGCAACGCCTCACGTCGCAGTCTGAGGCGTAAAGAAGCATTTTGCGCGGCAAAAAGGCAAGTTGAATTTACGTCTTGGTCAACGGCGCAGAAAAAATAATTCCGCTCCATAATTAGACATAAAAAATATATATTTGATTTTTAATGATAATTTCGGCTTTTCAACCGTTTCAATTTCACAAAGCACGCAGGATTTTTTTGTGATTAGCTGCTAGTAATCAGCCTGTTTGCGCCTGTTCCTGTCAGAATCGGAACAGTACCGGACGTTACGCAAGCTATTGATAGATCAGGACAAGACACGGAAAATGAGGCAGGATTATGAGTGAAAAGAAAGACGTCATCCAGCAGACAACAGAGGAAGCACGTGTACTCGCTGTTCAGCTGATTTCAAATGCTACTTACGGCTCACTCGCAGTGCTTGATCCGGCAACCGGCCGTCCGAGTGTAACACGCGTTGCAATCACCACTGATACGGATAACACCCCCCTGCTTCTGGCATCGGGCCTTGCCACCCATACACCGGCCTTGGATGCCAATCCTGTCTGTTCGCTACTGCTTGGCGAACCGGCCGATAAAGGTGACCCGCTGGTTCATCCGCGCATTACCCTTGCCTGTTCAGCAGAAAAATTCATGCGTGGTCAGGAGGGATATCAGCGCCTGCGGGATCTGTTCCTCGAAAAACGCCCTAAAGTTAAACTTTATATTGATCTCGGCGATTTTGTTATTTTCCGCCTCAATGTGGAAAGTGCCGGTCTCAACGGTGGTTTCGGAAAAGCTTTCCATCTAAAAACCGAAGATATTGTACTGCCGCAATAAATATCGACGATTTCCCGCTGTCCAGCCTGCGACATTTGCGACTTATATAATATTTTTTGAATGATACGGCGAAGCACAATCTGATTGAGCTTCGTCTTATCTGCCTGTATTTGACTTAGATTTTTTCTCTATCAATACTCTAAATTAACAAGATCACAAAAATGTGTACTTATTCAAAAGCCTGCTCATAAATTTTGAAATTCAACGATTATTTTTTTACAAAAGCGACCAATATTTATTATTAATATTTTAGTTTAAAATGACATTTTCAATATTTTAGCAATCGCTAAATGTAAAATAAACAAATAATTTTGAAATCGATTTATCACTCCCTAAAAGAGTAATTATTCTGTACGTTTTAAAATAATTCTTGCAAATATCAATTCTATTGGTAGTTGTAATAGTGCGCTGATTTCTTTCTTATAAGCGCACTATCAAAATTGCTGTCATACGGGGGTAGGACTGCACATGAAACATGATAATATCTACGCAAATCTTGTCGATAACGCGGATCAGGCTGCCGACTTCCTGTCGGCTCTCGCCAACAATAAAAGGCTGCTGATCCTTTGCAAGCTGTTGCATAATGAAATGTCTGTGGGGAGTCTTGCAAAAGCAATCGACCTCAGCCAGTCTGCATTATCACAGCACCTTGCAAAACTGCGCGCACTCAATCTTGTTTCCACAAGACGGGATGCCCAGACAATCTACTATGTTGTTTCATCTCCGCATATTGAGCTGGTGCTTTCAACATTAGGCAGTCTGTATCTGGCACGCAGCGAGAAAAGACGGGAAGCGTTTGCTTAAACTAAACTGATGCATAATCAGACTAAAAATAATTCCGTCATATTTATTAATGACTTAGCAGATAAGCGCCTCGGCGCTTATCTCAACATTAAAGAAAAAGACCTTACAGGGCGCGAGTCCCGCTTCATTGCAGAAGGCAAGGTCGTCTTACGCGTTCTGCTGAATTCATCGCAGTTTGAAGCTGAATCTCTTCTTATCACCGAAAACAAACTGGCCGGCCTTCAGGATATTTTGCCTCTGGTTCCTGATCACGTCCCTGTTTATGCAGTTTCGCCATCCGATATGGATCAGATTGCGGGCTTCAATGTCCATCGTGGCATTCTTGCTGTCGGGAAAAGAAAAAACCTTCATAACATCCAGAATCTCATAGAGAATTTGCCGGATAATGCCCTTATCCTGATCCTTTGCGGCATATCCAACCATGACAATATCGGATCAATTTTCCGCAATGCCGCCGCCTTTGAAGCCAGTTGTGTAATGCTGGATGAAACATGCTGCGACCCGCTTTACCGTAAAGCAATCCGTGTTTCGGTCGGCGCAACATTACAAGTTCCCTATGCCCATAACGGCAAGATTGACGATATTGTAAAAACCGTCGCCGAAGCGGGCATCAACCTCATTGCACTATCACCGCAAAGCCCGCAATCACTCTATGATCTGCCTGTAAATGGGCGAACCGCGCTCTTGCTGGGCACTGAAGGCGAAGGACTGCCGCAGCATCTGCTTACCTCCCTGCAAAGCGCCCGCATTCCTATGTCCCGCCGGTTTGACAGCCTGAATGTAGCGACAGCCTCCGGCATCGCATTATCCTGCCTGAGCCGCACAAATTTTGATTAAACTGCCTGATTTCAAACTGAAGCCGCTCGTTTCACACCACCGGAAACAAACAAATCATTTCACTGCAACGCGGGCAATGCCGCAAAATCTCAGCATCAATTGACTGAACAGAATACTGGATACATACAACCTGAAATAGCATTATTAAATTCTAAATTATCAGTTCAATAAATCATCAAATATATGAATTTCAACACTCTTTTCAGAGTGAGAATCTAAACTCAATTTTATTGATGAACCGTATCAATTCTGAAAATATTGGCTTCAGCTTCTGGCTGTTACTCAAGTGCCGTGTATTTCAGGAGTTTTTTGATGCCGGTTATATCAGATCAAGATAAAATGCTTATCTGACAGGTTATCGCAATCACAGGAGCGATGAATATATCCAAAACACGGCTTTGCAAGCATATATATTCTGAAGACAAGTTTAGTACATAAATAATCCGGAGTAAACAAATGTATCATTCATCTGTTTACTCCGGATCATAGTCTTCAACACTCATATGCAGCTCAGGCTGCGGACACTGAGCCTGATGTCGCTCCTGCGCCATTGCCGGTTAGTTCACGAAGCATTTTTTCGGCTTCCGGAGCACGTTCGGAACGGGCAATAAAACCACCGCCGAATACGCGCGCCGTATTGCTGTCGTCGGAATAGAGTACACAGGCCTGTCCCGGAGCGATACCGCTCTCACCATCAATCAGCTCAACCCAGGTTTGACCGTCCGCATGATGCAAAACAGCAGGCTTTGGCGGACGCGTTGAACGCACCTTGGCAAAGACTTCCATACCTTCCGCTGGCAGATCAGCAAGCGGACCGTCACCGAGCCAGTTCATATCACGCAGGAATACTTTATGTGTTTCAAGCGCTTCACGCGGGCCGACAATAACGCGCGCATGGGCAGCATCGAGATGCACAACATAAAGCGGTTCACCGGTCGCAATACCAATACCGCGGCGCTGGCCAACCGTATAATGAACAATACCGTCATGATCGCCCAGAACACGACCGTCAATATGCACGATATGGCCGCGTGTCGCCGCTTCCGGCTTCAGGCGCGAAATAATATCGGAATACTTGCCCTGCGGGACAAAGCAAATGTCCTGACTGTCCTGCTTCTTGGCAACAGTCAGCCCCATTTCCTCAGCCATTTCACGAACCTGCGCTTTTGGCAGATTACCAAGCGGGAAGCGCAGATAATCGATCTGCTCCTGCGTGGTGGCGAAAAGGAAGTAGCTCTGGTCACGATCCGCATCAACTGGGCGGAATAGAGCTCTGTGAGCACCGTTTGCACCGCTGCGGATATAGTGACCTGTCGCAAGCGCTGCCGCACCCAGATCGCGCGCTGTGGCCAGCAGATCAGCAAATTTTACAGTCTGGTTACAGGCAACGCACGGGATCGGCGTTTCACCGCTCACATAGCTGTTGGCAAAAGGATTGATAACCGCTTCACGGAAGCGCGCTTCATAATCCAGTACATAATGCGGAATACCAAGGCTTTCGGAAACGCGGCGCGCATCTTCAATGTCCTGTCCTGCGCAGCAGGAACCGGCACGGTGCACGGCAGCGCCATGATCATAGAGCTGAAGGGTTACACCAACAACATCATAGCCTTCACGCTTGAGAATACCGGCAACAACCGAAGAATCAACGCCCCCTGACATTGCAACAACAATGCGCGTATCTTCCGGCTTTCCCGGCAAATCGAGGCTGTTCAGTTTCATGATTAGGTCCATATCCGGGGTCAAAACCCGATATCTTGCTTCAAATTCTCCCCTTATATAGGCCATTGTGACCCGCCTTGCCAAGATGCCGCAGGGCAAAGGAGATTTTTTAATAAAATATTTTGAGCTGAAAACGAGTAAAAAAGCCTCAAAACGGCTTAAATATGACGTTTTCAAGCTCTTTCTACATAATCTTTAATGAAAATTATTATTTATTACCAGAGCCTTACCGAGTGCTTAGCTCTTTTTTAAAGCTGTGACGCTATCGTGAAGCGTGATTAGGTCCTTGAGTGTTGTGTAGAGAGTACAATGACCGATCTGGTAAGACCACGAGTAAAGTACGTCATCGGTCCGGACGGAAGTCCGCTCACCGTTGCTGATCTTCCGCCGTCGAATACACGGCGCTGGGTTATCCGCCGCAAGGCTGAAGTTGTTGCCGCAGTTCGCGGCGGCCTCCTCAGTCTTGAGGAAGCCTGTCAGCGTTATACGCTGACAGTCGAAGAGTTTCTGTCTTGGCAGTTGTCCATCGACGAGCATGGTCTCGCCGGTTTGCGGACAACACGCATTCAACAATACAGACACTAATTTCATCTCTCCTCTTTAAAGGGCTGATGAAAACAAAATAAGGATATGCCGTACGCGGCGCATTCTACAGATCAAGCCGGAGAGTTTTGCTCTCCGGCTTTCTTTGTTTTCAGGGGCTTAAACAAACCTCACCAACAATCCCCAAATCCAAAAACAAAAAAATGCATAATTCCTTAGACCGTGTGGTTTAAGGAATTATGCATTTGTAAAACTGAGACCTGTTGATCAGAACGCAGAGGCTGCGGTTTTCATCATGCCCGGCGAAGCAGAACCGGTCAGATTTTGGTTATGATGAGACGAAAATGGTGATTTTCGAGCCCCGAAGCGGAGCGTACTTACAGTACGTGAGCATCGGAAGCGGAGAAAATTGCCATTTGCAGGCCATTAGAGCCTAAATCTTTATCCGATCATGACGCGACGATCGTAGACCGGAGCCTCTTCAATCTCTTTGAGCTTGCCGTCACGGGTTTCGAGGGCTTCGGCGCGGGAGAGATCGGCTTCGGCTTCCAGAAGTTCGGCTTCGGCGGCTTCTTTCTGAGACATCAGATCGCGGATCGAATCAAAAAGATTGTCGCGGCGCTGACGGGCAGCTTTGGCAAAGGTCGGATAAGCAAAATGCGTGGTATCCGTAATCCCTGCTTTACGCTCTTCTGACTGGATTTGCGCATCAAGCTCACCGGCCATCCGCTCAAACTCGCCCATCATCAGGTCCAGCTGACCAATTTGCCGGCGCTTTTCTTTAACCTGAAACAGTTTCAGCCGGACAAGACTCTCACGTGGCTTCATACGCATTACTCCTTGAACACCAAGTTCCCAGGCAATTTTTCAACACTTGCTGCCTGCGACCACCCTCTACGCAAAGAAATCACTTAATTTCGAAACAAAAAATTAAGATTTCGGGCTTTTGGTAACCATTCCTTTACGTACAGCGTTAATCATAGCCGTTAGGACTTAAGGCTAGGTAAATTAACTGTGCTTTTTCAGCAACATTAAAACTTTGAATCCAATGAGTCACTTATAACGATTTCTTAAACTAATTTGTTAAGAAATTTTTCGAGTGATTATCCTGCAAATTCAATAAGTTAACTGAAAATTCTATAAGACTCATATTTACTATTGCCAATGAGAATCATATTTTGTTAACCATTCGGTGGCAGACTTGGTTCAAAGCGAGTGCTGTTAGGCAATTAACTGCTGGATCAGGTTAAGCGGCGGAAAAAAGGATTCTGAAGATGCGCGTTCTTTTGATTGAAGACGATAGTGCAATCGCACAAAGCATCGAGTTGATGCTCAAGTCAGAGAGCTTCAATGTTTATACGACAGATCTGGGCGAAGAAGGCATCGATCTGGGTAAGCTCTATGACTATGATATCATTCTGCTCGATCTGAACTTGCCGGATATGTCAGGTTATGAAGTGCTGCGCACATTGCGCCTGTCCAAGGTAAAGACACCTATCCTCATCCTGTCCGGTATGGCTGGCATTGAAGATAAGGTTCGCGGCCTCGGTTTCGGCGCTGACGACTATATGACCAAACCTTTCCATAAAGATGAGCTGATTGCCCGTATTCATGCAATCGTTCGTCGCTCGAAAGGCCATGCACAGTCTGTTATCACCACCGGTGATCTGATCGTTAATCTGGATGCCAAGACTGTTGAAGTCGGCGGCCAGCGCGTTCACCTCACCGGCAAAGAATATCAGATGCTGGAGCTGCTCTCCCTGCGTAAGGGCACAACCCTCACCAAGGAAATGTTCCTCAACCACCTCTATGGTGGCATGGACGAACCGGAACTGAAAATCATCGACGTTTTCATCTGCAAATTGCGCAAAAAGCTCGATGCTGTTTCCGGCAGCCAGAACTATATTGAAACTGTCTGGGGTCGTGGCTATGTGCTGCGCGATCAGGACAGCATGGATCACCGCGAAATCGCATAAGCTCTTATGCAATTCCGGTTTCAAAAAGCCCCGCTTCTGCGGGGTTTTTTATTGCCCTTCGTCAGCAATACTAAAAAGCCGCGCAATTCAAAACTGCGCGGCTTTCAAATTCAACTGAGAGTCAGAGCTGATTAATCGTCAGCCAGTGTACCGGCGTCTGCGGCGAGTGTGCCGTCATCGGCTTCAGGAACATCACCCTGAAAAGCCGGTTCAACCTCTGCTTTCTGCGCTCGGAAGACGATTTCTTCTTCGCTCACATCAATAATGATTTCCATACCGGCTTCCTGTGCCAGCAACAGCGTGTAGTAAGGCTGCACGGAATGCGCATCAATTGCCTCCTCCGGAATGATACCGTCGTGCAATTCCTTAAACTTCGGCGGGACGCGCAGCATACGGCCGCGTGTTTTAATGCTGATTTTCGGATCGGTTTCCGCATCTTCCAGCACCACATCCAGATTGCCGCCGCGCGGAATGGAAGAAATACCGATCAGGATCAGGTTCAACAGCAGCTTCACCTGATTTTTAGGCAGGAAAGCGCGGTTGCCGGTCCAGGTAAATTCAGGCTTTTCATTCGCCATATAAGCGGTGGCAACATTTTGCGCATCACCGGTATCGATCTGCACTCCGGCAGAACCGGCAGCACCGAAAGCGATACGGGCAAATTGCAGACGGGCAGAAGCATTACGTGCACTGGCAGCGATCAGCGCCATTGCATCTTCATCCGCACCGCCCTCTTCCAGCAATTCCAGACCATTATTAATCGCACCGACCGGTGAAATAATGTCATGGCAAATGCGGCTGCACAGCAATGCGCCGAGATCAACCGCAGAAAGAACAACAGGCAAGGACATTGATTGCATCTCCAAATTTCATATCTGCCTGCCGGCAGGCTTCGATCAAAGTTCCGGCTCAGCCTTGCGGGCAAAATCTGGCACATCGCAAAACGAATCACCGGAACATAAACTGATAACAGGACGCCATGGCATCCTTGTGCCGCGATTATGCGCCAATAGGCTTAATGATTACCAAATAACAGGACAAAAACAGCTTTAATGCTTTTTCATTAAGCCATTGAAAGGACAATTTTTCATATAAACAATTCGACAAGGTTTTTGACGCTACAATAAGGGTCATATCCGTGCGGAAGGCTATAAAAATCAAACAGCCGTTTCGCCAAACCACCGTATCCTGCTGTTCCGGCAAGATACATACCGGATAAAGCAATCATCAGAATTGCGGTTCCGGACAGGGATTTAAACATGTGCAGCAATTGTTTGCGCATGTTTGGAAATACGGACAACAGCGCCTGTTCAGGGTGCTCATTGTCCCGTCAGACAGAATGAGCCAAGCAGCCAGAAGGATTTTTTTATGGCTACCCTAAACCTGTCCTCTTTCCGTGTGCATATTGCCTCGGTCATAATAGGATTACTGGCTCTGATCAGCGTCGTACCGCAGCAGGCCAAAGCCAATGAAGGCTTCAGCATGGAGGAAATTGTTGCCTCCGGCCACCGTTTCTTTGGCTCGACCTCAGGCGGCATTGCCTCCGCCATTGAAAAAGCGTTCCAGAGTTACGGCCTGCCAAACGGCTATATTCTGGGTGAAGAAGGTTCCGGCGCCTTTGTAGGCGGCCTCACTTACGGTGAAGGCACGCTCTACACCAAAAATGCCGGCGATCACAAAACCTACTGGCAGGGGCCTTCCCTTGGTTGGGATTTCGGTGGTCAGGGTTCGCGCGTTATGATGCTCGTTTACAATCTTGATGATGTAAACATGCTCTATGGCCGCTATGCGGGCGTTTCCGGATCTGCCTATATTATTGCCGGTGCAGGTTTTAATGTACTGAAGCGCGGCAATATTCTGCTGGTACCAATCCGTACCGGTGTCGGTGGCCGTCTCGGCGTCAATATCGGCTATCTCAAGCTGACACCAAGCGCGACATGGAATCCGTTCTGATCGCAGACATATGACCGGAGAGAGAATTGGAAAATTCTCTCTTTTACAGGCGCATCCCGTATATTTTGCGGATCAGATGTACATTCAGTCAAAGGGACAGAGCAGTAATCCGGTTAAATCAGACCGGAATGCACTCTGAATGATTTAAATTTCATGCATTCATGTCATAATCTGAAAGCACCGGAGATCGGCAGATCGTGATACAATCCGTACTGGTTTTCCTGCTGGGCTTTTTATGCGCAGTCTTTCTGATTTTGCTGGCAGCGCCATTGTTCTGGCGACGCGCGAATTATCTGTGGCAAAAACAGATGAATGCCCAACTGCCGCTTTCGCTGACAGCTATTGAAGCCGACAGGGATATGCTGCGTGCATCCCATGCGGCCGCGCTCCGTAAAGCGGAAATGCAGACCTTGGAAATCCGTGAGAAGCACACACAGGCATTGTTGAAAATCAGCACGGATCGTCATGAAATTGAGAAGATTCTGCCTTTGCAGCAGGAGCTTGAAATTGCCAGAATACAACAGAAAGACGACCGGCAGACTTTAAACGCTGCGCAGGAGCAGATGAAAAAGCTTCAGCAGAAACAGCAGGCGACATTTGACGAAAACGGCCGGATGCAACGCCAGAATGAAGCATTGAGCCATCTCAGTGATACGCTGCGTGAAGAGGTCTCCCGTCGTGAAAGCGAAGCAGACCGGTTGCGGCGTGAGGCAGGCGATCTGCGGCAGGAAAAGAAACAACTTAACAGCTTGAAGTCAGAACTGGCTTCTCAGGTGGCATCATTGAAAACATCTCTTGAAAGCGAGAAACAGCGTAATCAGGCGCTTGAGGAGAAACTGCATCGTCTGATTTCAGAACTCTCTGATGCGCAGGAAAAACTCGAACGACAGAGCAAAACCATGCGCTCCGGCGAAAAATCCGCTGAGAATGAAAGCCGGACGCTGAGTGACGAAGATAACCAGCTGCGGGAAACCATCAGCGATCTCGCTGCTGAAATGGTTGCCAGAACGGCAGCTCAGGAAGGTGAAACCTCTCCTATCCACACATTGCTGAAAGAACCGGATACAGAACCGGCCGCTCCAGCCAAAAGCACCAAAAAAGCAAAAACATCAAAACAGAAAAGTCTGGCCGGACGCATTAAAAAGATCACGGCCTGACCTGAGAGCGCCGTGTGCCGGACTTGGCACACAAAACTCGCTCTCATGTCAGGCAGTAGCTTTTCTTAAAATCGCACAGCCAGAACCATCCGCTTAATGGTCATCCGTAACGCCACGCCGCCAATAGGCAACCGCCATGTGGTCATCGCGTTTCAGGCCGCATTCTTTACGCCAGAAGCCGCGAATAGCTTTAAAAGCATCGAACTCACAGCCAGCCCATGCAAACAACCGGCGCCCTTCGCTTTGCACCGGCATGGCCTGTTTTACCGCATCAATCAGCAGCGTTGTCGTTCCGGCTTCCGCACCGTTACGATGCAGCCATTTCAGATCAAGCTGTGCCTGAGTTTCCAGTAGCTGTTCTTCCGCACTGTCGGCTATTTCAATACGGACAATTACCGATGCTGTCGCCGGTAGTCTTTCCAGAATACGGGAAATAGCGGGTAAGGCAGTCTCATCGCCGACCAGAATAAAATCATCACCCGCAGGCATATCCCCGCCACCGGGGCCGGTCATGCCGATAATATCGCCGGTCTGCGCCTGCATGGCCCATTCTGTTCCCGGTGCTTCAACCGTGCTGGGATGCACAACCATATCAATATCAACCCAGCTCTGCTCAACATCAATGGTCCGGATTGTATAGACACGGTTTTGCAGACGGTGCTCACCATCCGGCCAGACCGGACGACCATCAGCCCCCAGATGCGGCCATTTCGGCTTGAGCGGCGGCTTAGGCGGCAATATCAGGCGGATATGAAGCCCGCCGCTGGCATAGCGCCCCAGATCATCGCCCTGCAATCTGATCCGGCGCATATGCGGCGTAATATTGCGCACGGCAATGACCTTCATTTCACGGAAAAACGGTGGCAGGCTGCCCTCGCCTGCGCCGTCGCCTTCCCAGCGGAAACTCACAGCTTCGGCACCCGCATGGTGGACAATACCTTCCGCGACAGCAAATTTCAGATAAGACAGATCGCTTTCATTGGCAGCCTCGGCGGTTACGGTAAAACGCTCCTGTTCCAGCCTGAGTTTTGCCACCCCCATCAGCAGCGGAATTGTACCTTCATTCCCTGTGCGCTCCACGGCATAATGTTCACCATAAACACGTAGCAGATTTTCGAAAATTATCTCTGCCTGCGCGGAGGAAACTTCCGTT
This sequence comes from Pseudochrobactrum sp. XF203, assembly GCF_020341615.1. NCBI lineage: Bacteria > Pseudomonadati > Pseudomonadota > Alphaproteobacteria > Hyphomicrobiales > Brucellaceae > Pseudochrobactrum > Pseudochrobactrum sp. XF203. Next base: position 2,362,700 of record NZ_CP084392.1, read on the forward strand.
TGCGCAATAAATACAGGCTTATTCATCATCTCTCCTGCAGTCTCTGCCGGTTAAAACCGGCGGGTTATCTGCAGCTAACACCCGATAATATGAATTTTCAATTCATATTTTAATTTGCAGTCATACTGACTGCCCGTCTGAAACAGCAAAAAGGCCGGATGTTTCCATCCGGCCTTTAAGATCATAACTAAAACCGGAAAATTCCGGTTACTTACCGTGGAACTCACGAATCGCAGCGATAACGCGTTCCTGATCTTCCTCGGAGAGGTAAGCATGCATCGGCAGGCTGAGAATGCGTGAAGGCAGAGCTTCAGACACCGGCAGACCACCTGGTGCTACCATATAATGCTTATAAGCAGTCTGCAGATGCAGCGGCTTCACATAATAGATAACCGAAGGAATCCCCTTCACCTGCAGATGGGCTTTCAGCTCATCACGGCGTTCGGTTTCAATCGAATATTGCGCCCATGCGGAACGGATACCGGCAGCCGGACGGGTTACTTTAACAATGTCACCCAGACCTTCGGCATAACGATTGGCAACCTTTTGACGGGTTTCCATTTCGTCTTCGAGAATAGCCATTTTTTCCAGCAGAACCGCTGCCTGAATTGTATCCAGACGGGAGTTCAGACCAATGCGCACATTGTCATACTGGGTTTCGCCTTTACCGTGGAAATGGATAGAGCGCAGAACATCGTTCAGCTCATCATCATTGGTAAAGATTGCGCCACCGTCGCCATAGCAGCCGAGCGGCTTGGCAGGGTAGAAGCTGGTTGCACCAACATGACCGAAAGAACCACACATGGCATTGTCGCGCTTGCCGCCGATCGACTGGGCAGCATCGGAAATAACCTTGAGGCCTTCTTTATCAGCAATTGCCATAATGGCACGGTAATCAGCAGGCAGACCGAACAAATCAACCGGAATGATCGCCTTTGGTGTCAGACGGCCTTCCTTGCGCACTGCATCAATAGCAGCCTGCAACTGTTCCACATTCATATTGTAGGTGTCTTCCTCGACATCCACAAAAACCGCTTCCGCACCAACCAGCGCCACCACTTCAGCGGTTGCTGCAAAGGTAAAGCTCGGGCAGAAAACTGCATCGCCGGGGCCGACGCCCATAGCCATCAGCGGCATCTGCAATGCGTCTGTACCATTGGCACAGGCCAGAACATGTTTGACGCCAACATAATCAGCAAGCTGCTTCTCAAACTCAGCAACTTCAGGTCCGAGAATATACTTGCCTTCCGCGACCACTTTAAGAACAGCAGCGTTAAGACGGTCTTCAATGCGAGCGCGCTGGCTCACAAGATCAATGAATTGCATGTCGGCTCCAATATCAATTGATCCGCATCATGCACGCGCACACCCGCGAATCGAGTAGTATGTAGTCCCTCATAAGAGACTTCGCCATGGTGCATTCTTCACTGTTTGGCAAACAATGTAACACAGCTTGAAGCAATGGCGGAACATCGCGTCTCCCTTGTTCCGCACAGCAGTCGCGAAGACCGGCTCGCCGGTTCTTATACCAGAAAAGCCGCTCAATCGCGTTGTTTTATTCGCATCCTGCAGTCTGTCCACATGGATACGGTCTGATTATCCCGTTCAGCCCCTCAGACTATGGGGCAATCTATCAGTACCGTCAGCATGACAAAGAGCCGGATATCTCAAATATCTGTGATTCCGGTTAGCGAACCGGATGGTTCACAGTGCCTTTGGTCAAAATCCGCAACACACTCACAGCTTCTTCACCATTGGTGCGCGGTGTTTCGCGCGTTTCAATACAATGAATGAAATGTTCCAGCTCACGGGTCAGCGGCATGCCTTCCTGTACCGGCACATATTCCGGATCAGCTTTGGTGAAAGCGATCTGCCCGTTCTCCTGCCAGACTTTATGACGATACAGGGTCAGCTTGCGCTCCCACGGTTCGGCATCGTCAAAAACAGCCATCGCCTTGTCGCCAACAACCGCAAGACGGCGATCCATGATCGGGTTCAGGCGTGAAGCAAACAAATGGCTGCGAATACCGTTCGGGAATTCCATATGCAGATGGGCAAAATCACTCAAATGATCGATCATTGCCGCACCTTCACCACGCACAACGGAAGGTTCAGAGCCGGTCAGTGCCAGAATCATCGACAAATCATGCGGTGCGAGATCCCAAAGAGCATCATTCTGGCCGTGGAACTTACCAAGACCAATGCGATGCGCCTGAATATAACCGATTTTGCCGAGTTCACCGCTTTGTGCCAGTTCCAGCAATTTCTCAAATGCCGGATGGAAGCGCAGAATATGACCAACCATAAACACACGGCCATGCTTCTCAGCCGCCTGTATTGCGGCCTCACCATCAGCAACAGTCAGGGCGATCGGTTTTTCAACCAGCACATCCTTGCCGTTTTCAACGGCGCGGATGGCATATTGCGCATGGAACTGCGCAGGCAGCGCCATAACGATCGCGCCGATGTCTTTTGAAACAAAAAGATCATCAACACTGATTTGCGCCACATCGTAATCCGCAGCAAATTTTGCGGAGCGTGCCGGATCAATATCGCTGACAGCAACGAGTGCGCCCAGACCTTTAAGAGTGCGGATATGATTGTTGCCCCAATAGCCACAACCGAGAACTGCGATACGCGGTGCCATATTTTCCTGCCTTTGCTTGTTGAAAACTCAATAACTTTGCAAAAGTTGGATTTCAATACCGATTAATGCATAACAGTGCTTGACAGCTATGCGCATACCGACTTATACGACCCCCGTTCCCAACGAGAACATTGCTTCGCGAAGCAGCTGAAAAGCTCTGAAGCATCGTGGGGCGGAGTAGCTCAGTAGGTTAGAGCAGAGGAATCATAATCCTTGTGTCGGCGGTTCGAATCCGTCCTCCGCTACCAAAAAATTACAAAACAAAATCAAATAGTTATAAAGCACGTAGCTGGAACATGATGTAAATTTCATGTCGCATCGTGTTGCAAATGGCATTCTGTAAATTTCAATGAGTTACACTGGTACACGGTAGCTCCACGCGACATGCCGTGCAACATGCCCCGTCGAATCGTTGTGACACTCAGCCCAGATTTGGACTGAGCAACCTTTCGCTCAAATCGAAGGGTTGAATTCAGCCGAACCAGATTTGGTTTGGCCTGACATGCCAGCTTGAGCGGCAACTTGCTGGCGGATAACTTGGGGCGGCGACTATCAGAAGTTACAAGATCATTTCGAGTCCCCTATTGCGGCACAATCTGCTTGCGGAATTCACCTGCCCAACGAATAGTGTAATTCAACTTCCTCAATTTAAGGAAGTTGAATTGTTCATCCACAATTTGTGGACGTGCCCTAAATTTGGGGCATCATCAATTCAGTGATACCTTTTACTCAAATTTCAGTAAAAGTCCGCACCATAAAATGATGGAGTGGGAGATGCGTCCAAGGTTGGTACGAATTTCGCCCATTCCTGACTTCCGATAACCAAAATGATATGTTCGGCCGGATCAGTAGCTATAACATCAACACATACAAAGGACGGATATTTCTCGAAGATGAGAAAAGACCAGTCCCGTTTATTTTAGTAGATATGTGCCGAGATATTGCCACAAGAAATCTGATCGTTTCGAGCCTGCGCGCAAACAATAGAGACAGAATATCACCCGATGGTCGGATCTCATGTAGTGCTTTCAAATTTGTTAGCAGTACGGAGCGTTAAAGAATATTCTTATTACCAAAGTGGAACGGCCTTAGAATAAATAACTGATTAGCCGCCCTGTTCCAGTCGGGCGGCTTTTTTATTGCTGACCGGTCATAGCGACTTCAAGCCTTCACCGATCAGAAAGCCACGAACGCCGTTTAAGCCACTTGCGCCAGTCTCATGGCATTCAGCGCGGTCTCATATGGCAGTCCGGTCTTATCGCGTACCCACGGCCCAAATTCGCCGTGCGGAAGCGATAGCTTATTCTGGATGAGAATTGCCCTATCTCGATCAGCTCCGCTTCTGTGTGGCGCGTATAGGGCTGGAATATAGGCCTCTCGTCTGAAATGGCGACTGGTTCCTTCGAGGTTGCCGTGTGGCGTGCTTTCTCGCTTTTGTAGGTCGCATGAGTGCTTTCAGTTGGGGCGACTGGCTACAGAATAAACTACGCCGCACACACTGGCGCAAGCAATCCTTCAAGCTCCGAAAGTATCAATGTGCGTAGTGTCCCGCGTACCGGCCACGGCCTGAGCGCTAGAGAGCGACCACGGAGCACGGCAAGGTCTATCTGATCAAAAGCCGCCATAAAGTCACCAGCACGCCTCTCTGCCCAATCTGGGCGCTGCAGCACTATGTCTGAGACTGCACCGATTGTTTCAGACCACAGCTCATCAATATTACCGGCGCTTTGCTTTATGGTTTTCACAACAAAGACCAAATGACCTTCGCCGTGTGCGTCCCTTATGGCTTTCATTGTGCCCCGTGCATGGCTCTGGCCGCGCGCTCTGCGCCGGTAGGTAGGCACCAATTTAACGCCCAATTGATCCATTAAACTATCAAGACGACCTTTAGCCATAAAGCACCTCTCTTATTAGTTTATTACAGGCAGTATTCCCACCTTCTAGGATATTGTTATGCTGACGGATAGACGCAGTTCTCCGCCCCCCCCCATTTGTCAGGAGTCGTTTTCTCCGCCGGCTCCCAAAAGATCGCTGCCAGATCGTAAAGCCTCACCCGCTTCTCTGAACTTGCCTTGTGATTGAGCAAACGCCCCATTTAATCCCTTCTCAATCTCCGCGCGCAATTTCACATCGCGCGTTACCGCTACGGGGATGCCGGTAAGTTCTGCGCGTAGTGTTGCAAAAACATTTGAGACGACGGCTTCAACGTCTTCCATATCGACGAGACGACCTTCCTCTTTCCCGATCCGGAGTTCGACCTCTCTTTGCCGTGCGGCCTTAAGGCCGCTGTCGGCTGCTGCTTTAGATGACCTTCGTTCCTCGTCTTTAAGGGAGCGGACATAACCTTGTACAACAGCAACCAGTGGGTACTTTCCCTTGATTGCCACGGGGATATAACCATTCGCCGATAGCTGACGAAGCCATTGAGATGTAATACCCAACAGTGAAGATGCCCCACTCGTTGACAGCATTTCTTCACCCGTAAGGTCGATGATTGCGGACGAGGTCGAAGATGTTGTGGCCTTTTTTGCCATTTCGATTTTCCTCAAAATGCAAAGCAAACTCCGATTTTCCAAATTTGGAAAACGCTCATATTTAGGGGTGCAGCGTGACCGCACAGCTTGCCTATGGGGTAAGGTACCTTTTCTTTGCCCCTTGACGTCGCGATGCAGAGGCGCACAGAGGGGGGGAAGGCAAATGAATGATTTACTACCATGAACCGTTCCGCGCTTGTACAGCCCGTTCAATCGCACAAATGGGCAAGCTTGTTGTTGGATTGTTCAATTCGAGTAAGGGTGCGCGGATAGAGATCGACATGTCGAGTAACTGGCCATCCACTGACTTCAGTCACAACAATAAGAACTTCCTCCTGAGGTTCAAGTTCAAGACGTTTATGTAGAGTCGCACGACTCGCTGTATGCTGTTCGGCGAAGGTCATTGCGCCATTAAAGTCCAGATCGGCAATCATTTGATCTACCTTGGCCTTTAATTGGTCTTGCAAAATTCATATCCAAATATCGCTTCCATTATTGCCTAGGATCACGTCATGCGTCAAAAAAGAAGAAACTCAATCCATAATAGCACAGATATTGTCCGATTTAGACTGGAACCAACATAAATAAAAAATGATGCTTTTTGGGGCAGAATGTAACTTTTATTACAACAAAAAGAAATAAACAGTATTGACTGCAATCAATGACATTTATTGATTCATATAACACCTCATAGACAAAGTTTCATATAAACTCAGGCATAGTAAATGATCAAAAGCAAATTGATTCGGTTTAAGAAATACACTTTTGTTGTCGTTACAGTCCTGCTTGCTGGAAGCGGATATTATACATGGCAACAACTGAATAATGACAACCTACCCGAAGGCATTGCCTCCGGAAATGGACGTATTGAAGCCGTTGAGGTCGACATTTCCACCAAAAGTGCCGGTCGTATTCGTCAAATTCTGGCGGATGAGGGTGATTTTGTGAATGCCGGCGATGTTCTGGCGCAGATGGATACCGATCAGGCCGAAAGCCAGCGTCGTCAGGCTGAAGCACAGTTGCGCCGTGCAGAAATCAGTATTGAAACAACCCGTAGCCTTGTAGCACAGCGTGAAGCAGAACAAAAAGCAGCTGCTGCCATCATCGCACAACGCGAAGCACAACTAGATGCCGCGCAGCGCCGCTTGGTACGCTCGCAGCAGCTGAATGAATCCCGTACTGTCTCCCAGCAAATTCTCGATGATGACCGTGCCAATGCCCGTGGCGTTGAAGCGGCCGTAAGTGCTGCCAAAGCGCAGCTGGCTGCAACTGAAGCCGGTATTAGCGCCGCCAAAGCGCAGGTTGTTGATGCGGAAGCAGCCGTTGATGCTGCTAAAGCCGCGATTGCAACAATTGCCGTTGAGATCAATGATGCCAGTTTGAAAGCACCCAAACCGGGTCGCGTTCAATATCGTATTGCCCAGCCGGGTGAAGTGATTGCTGCCGGTGGCCGTGTGCTCAATCTGGTTGACCTGAGCGATGTTTATATGACGTTCTTCCTGCCAACTGCACAGGCCGGACAGGTCGCAATCGGTGCTGAAGCACGTATCGTTCTGGATGCTGCACCGCAATTTGTTATTCCGGCCAAAATCAGTTTTGTTGCCGACGTTGCCCAGTTCACGCCGAAATCCGTTGAAACGGAAGAAGAGCGCCAGAAGCTGGTGTTTCGCGTAAAAGCCAAAATCCCGCAGGAACTGCTGCAAAAACATATTCAGCAGGTCAAAACCGGTCTGCCGGGCACTGTCTATGTTAAGCTGAACTCTGAAGCCACATGGCCACAGAACCTTGCGGAACCTGTACAATGAACATGGATCTGGCGAGCGATAACAGCGCGGACGATGAACCTGTCGTCCGCATACAGAATGTCAGCCTGACCTATGGCGCCAAACAAGCCCTGTGTGATCTGACGCTGGATATTCCGACTGGTCGCATGATCGGCCTCATTGGCCCTGACGGCGTGGGGAAATCCAGCTTGCTGTCACTGGTTGCTGGTGCGCGTATTATGCAGCAAGGGCGCATTGACGTGCTGGGCGGGGATATTGCTGACAAGCGCCATCGCCAGTCCGCTTTTCCTCGTATTGCCTATATGCCGCAAGGGCTGGGTAAAAACCTATATCCGACCCTGTCGGTCTTTGAGAATATTGAATTCTTCGGCAGATTATTCGGCCATAACAAGCATGAACGTGAGCGCCGAATTACGGATTTGCTGGCACGCACCGGCATGTCGCCCTTTGCGGATCGTCCTGCCGGCAAACTCTCCGGCGGGATGAAGCAAAAAACCAGTCTTTGCTGTTCGCTGATCCATGATCCTGACCTGCTGATTCTTGATGAGCCGACCACCGGCGTTGATCCTCTGTCGCGCCGCCAGTTCTGGGAGCTGATCGACGATATCCGCAAAGATCGCCCGGGTATGAGCGTGATTGTTGCCACGGCCTATATGGAAGAAGCCGAGCGTTTCGACTGGCTTATTGCTATGAATGACGGGCAGATCCTCGCCAGTGGCACACCAAAAGAGCTGATGCAACAAACCGGCACATCGAATGTGGATGATGCCTTTATCGCCTTATTGCCGGAAGAACTGCGCCAAGACCATCATAAGGTGGTGATCCCGCCGCGTGATGAAAGCATCACGGATATTGCCATTGAAGCCGAGCATGTCACCGTGCGTTTTGGTAAGTTCACAGCCGTTGATAATGTCAGCTTCCGTATTCCGCGCGGCGAGATTTTCGGCTTCCTCGGCTCCAATGGTTGCGGCAAATCCACGACCATGAAAGTGCTGACCGGCTTGCTGCCTGCAAGTGATGGTATTGCCCGCCTGTTTGGCCGTGAAGTTGATACCAAAGATATCGATATCCGCCGTCGTGTCGGCTATATGTCACAGGCTTTCTCGCTCTATTCAGAACTGACTGTGCATCACAATCTGGAACTCCACGCCAAATTATTCGGCATGGAAGAGGCCAGAACCAAACAGCGTATTACAGAGCTTTCACAGCGTTTCGATCTGACCGAGATGATGGATATTTACCCGGATGATATGCCGCTCGGTATCCGTCAGCGTTTGTCTCTCGCGGTCGCCCTGATCCATCAGCCGGATATTCTCATTCTCGATGAGCCGACTTCCGGTGTTGATCCGGTGGCACGTGATGCCTTCTGGCAAATCCTCGCCGATCTTTCGCGCAAGGATAATGTGACGATTTTCGTCTCCACCCACTTCATGAATGAAGCAGAGCTTTGTGACCGGATTTCCCTGATGCATGCCGGTAAAGTGTTGATCAGTGATACACCGGCTGCAATCACTGCCAGCTGTTCGGCAGCAACACTGGAAGAGGCGTTCATCGGCTATCTTGAAGATGCCATTGGCGAAACCGCACCTGCGCCGCAACCTGCCCATACAGCAGTTGCAGAACAGACAGCACAAACAGTAAAACGGGTACGAGAGCTTCCGGCTCCGTCTGCAAGCTGGATGCCTGATCTGCGCCGTATGCTCGCTTATACCAGACGCGAAACGCTGGAACTGCGGCGCGATCCGATCCGCGCCACACTGGCAATGCTTGGCAGTGTTATCCTGATGTTTGTGATCGGTTTCGGTATCAATCTCGACGTGAATAACTTAAGTTTTGCAGTGATTGACCGCGACGACACAACGATCAGTCGTGACTATATCCTCCAATTCTCCGGCTCACGCTATTTTATCGAAAAAGATCCGATCCTTGATTATGACGATCTCGACCGGCGCATGCGAAACGGCGAGATCAGTCTGGCGATTGAGATACCACCGAACTTTGCCCGCGATGTCGAACATGGACGTCCTGTTGAAGTCGGCGCATGGATTGACGGTGCAATGCCGACGCGGGCAGAAACCATTCAGGGTTATGTGCAGGGCACGCATCTCAACTGGTTGTCGCAAAAAGCCCGCGAGCTCTATGGCAACACCACGGCCCTCACCAGTTTCAATATGGAAATCCGCTATCGCTATAATCCGGATGTGCAAAGTCTGGTAGCCATGGTGCCAGCGGTTATTCCGCTGTTGCTGCTGGTTATACCGGCCATGCTCTCGGTGCTGAGTGTTGTGCGCGAAAAAGAACTGGGCTCGATTATCAATTTCTACGTGACACCGGTCACGAAATTCGAGTTTCTGATGGGTAAGCAGCTGCCTTATATCGGGCTGGCTTTCTTCAACTTCCTGATGCTGACCGCCTTCGCAGTGTTCATCTTTCAGGTGCGGTTTACCGGCAGTTTTCTGACCTATTCAACGGCTGCCTTGCTCTATGTGATTATCACAACAGGCATGGGGCTGGTGCTCTCCACTTTCATGAACAGTCAGATCGCCGCTATCTTCGGCACCGCCTTGATGACGTTGATACCTGCCGTGCAATATTCGGGTATCATTGATCCGGTTTCTTCTTTGCGTGGTGCAGGGGCTTTGATCGGTCAGATTTATCCGACAACCTACTTCACCACCATCTCGCGCGGGACGTTCTCGAAAGCGCTCAGCTTCTCTGATCTGGGCATGCCTTTTCTGATGTTGCTGATAACCATTCCGGTGCTGATGGTGCTGGGTATTGTTCTTCTCAAGAAACAGGCGCGCTGAGATGAGGATTTCCAATATATTCCGTCTTGGCATCAAGGAGCTACGCGGTCTTGCCCGCGATCCGATGCTGATGATCCTGATTGTTTATGCGTTCACACTGGCAATCTATACGGCTTCCAAAGCAATGCCGGAAAACCTAAACAATGCGGCGATCGCAATTGTTGATGAGGATCAGTCCCCGATCTCCGGCCGGATTACCACCGCATTTTATCCGCCTTATTTTGTGCCGCCGAAACTCATCTCCACTTATGAGATGGACAAGCGCATGGATACCGGTCTGGATACATTTGCGCTGGATATTCCGCCGAACTTCCAGCGTGATCTTCTGGCCGGACGCAATCCGACTATTCAGCTGAATATTGATGCGACGCGTATGAGTCAGGCCTTCAGCGGCGGGCGCTATGTGCAGGCCATTGTGACCAATGAGGTGAGCGAGTTTCTCAATCATTATCGCAGTGCCACTAAAATGCCGGTCGCGCAGAACCTGCGTGCGCGCTTCAATCAGGATCTGAACAAAGGCTGGTTCGGTGCGGTTACCAACGTGATTGCCTCGGTGACGATGCTGTCAATCATCCTGACCGGTGCGGCACTCATTCGCGAGCGTGAACATGGCACGATTGAACATCTGCTGGTGATGCCGGTCACCCCGATCGAGATCATGATCAGTAAGGTCTGGTCTATGGGGCTTGTGGTGCTGGTTGCCACGGCAATGTCCTTGCTGTTCATCGTCAAAGGTGTGCTGTCGGTACCGATCAATGGATCGATCATCCTGTTCCTGCTCGGGGTGGCACTCCAGCTTTTTGCCACCACCAGTCTCGGCATTTATCTAGCAACCATTGCCGGTTCCATGCCGCAATTCGGACTATTGATTGTGCTGATCCTGCTGCCGTTGCAGGTTCTCTCCGGTGCAATGACACCGCGTGAGAGCATGCCGGAAATCATTCAGAATATCATGCTGGCAGCACCAAACACGCACTTTGTGATTCTCGCGCAATCGGTGCTGTTCCGCGGTGCAGGATTAAGCGTGGTCTGGCCGCAGTTCCTCGCCCTCATAATTATCGGTTCCGTGCTCTTCTTCTTCGCACTCAAACGTTTCCGTAACTTCCTGAGGTGAGCTGACACAATAAAGCCTGCCTCACTTTTCCTGCAAAGCTGTTGATTATGGAAAGACTTGGAATGAATGATTTAATTCTCACATTCAATACAGGATCATCGACCGTCAAAATCGGCAGTTTTGAATGGAACGGCTCGTCTTTGCATAAATCCGCTAAGGCTGGCATTGATTTTGCCGCGTCTCCTTTGAGTTTTCATATGGAGCGCGGCAAAGAACGGCTGGATTTGCAACTGCAATCTGAGGCTTCTGCGGATATAGTCAGCGTGTTGAGCGAGGTTTTCGATAAGCTTTCTGCGCATATAGACCTGACCCGTATCAAAGCCATTGGTCACCGTGTGGTGCATGGCGGCGATGTTTTTACTGGTCCTGCATTGATTGATGAAGGCTCAATTCAGGCCATTGACGATTTGTCGGCCTATGCGCCGTTGCATCAGCCTAAAAGTCTGGCGCTGATTAAAGCGATCCACCAACTTTTCCCTAATATTTTGCAAACAGCCTCTTTTGATACAGCCTTCCATCGCACCATGCCGGATGTGAACCGCCGGTTTGCCATTCCGCGGGAAATGCATGACCAAGGCATCAAGCGCTATGGTTTTCACGGACTCTCTTATCAATCCATTGCACAACATTTTAACGAGCTTGACCCGGATTTAGGCCGTAAGAAACTTGTTGTTGCCCATCTTGGCAGCGGCGCCAGCCTTTGCGCACTTAGAGAAGGCAAAAGCGTTGATACCAGTATGAGTTTCTCCACGCTGGACGGTATTCCGATGGCAACGCGCTGCGGAAATCTAGATGCGGGTGTGCTGCTGCATCTGTTGAGCCAGCAGAATATGAACGCCGATGAGTTGACTGATATGCTTTATCATCGCTCCGGTCTGCTCGGTGTATCCGGCATCAGCGGAGATTGTCGTGACTTGTTGGCAAGTGAGGCACCTGAAGCAAAGCAAGCTATTGATCTCTTCACCACACGCATTGCCGGTGAAATCAGTCGTCAGGCGACCAGCCTTGGCGGGTTGGATACCATTATTTTCACCGCAGGTATTGGCGAACATCAGCCCGAAATCCGCACCCATATTGCCAGAAAATTACAATGGCTGGGCGTCGAACTGGATGGTGTGGCCAATGATAAAAATGCTTTCCGCATTAGTACACAATCAAGCAAAATCGCGGCTTTCATGCTCGCAACTGATGAAGAGCAAGTGATTGCTGCGGAAACCCTCACTGTTTTAAACCAATCCTCCCAATAGGTTAAGGAATTTTGGAATGAATAATCAGACTGGCGCCCAGCCGCTTACTCCGGATCAGCTGAAACTGACCGACCGCTATTGGCGCGCGGCCAATTACCTCTCCGTCGGGCAGATTTATCTGATGCAAAATCCGCTGCTGCGTGAGCCTTTAAAACCTGAACATGTCAAGCCGCGTTTGCTCGGCCATTGGGGCACTACACCCGGTTTGAACTTCATCTATGTACATCTCAACCGCATCATTAAAAAGCGCAACAAAGATGTGCTGTATGTCTGCGGCCCCGGTCACGGTGGCCCTGGCATGGTGGCGAATACCTATCTGGAAGGCACTTATACGGAAACCTATCCCGATATCACCGAAGATGTTGACGGAATGCAAAAACTCTTCCGCCAGTTCTCGTTCCCGGGCGGTATTCCAAGCCATGTGGCACCGGAAACTCCGGGTTCCATCCATGAAGGAGGCGAGCTTGGCTATGCGCTTGTGCATGCTTATGGCGCAGCTTTTGATAATCCCGATCTCGTCGTTGCCTGTGTTGTCGGTGACGGTGAGGCCGAAACCGGCCCCTTGGCGGCTGCATGGCATTCTAACAAATTCCTCAACCCGAAGCGCGACGGCGCGGTGTTGCCGATCCTGCATCTGAATGGCTATAAAATCGCTAATCCGACCCTGCTTGCTCGTATGTCAGATGAAGACTTGTACAGCCTTTTCACAGGCTATGGCTATGAACCATTTTTCGTAGAGGGCCACGAGCCGGAAGCCATGCACCAACTGATGGCTGCAACTTTTGACCGTGCTTTTGATCGTATCAAAGCCATTAAAGAGCAAGCCGATCTTAAATCTCCGGAGCGTCCGCGCTGGCCGATGATTATCTTCCGCAGCCCCAAAGGCTGGACAGGGCCAAAAGTGGTTGACGGCAAAATGGTGGAGAACCATTGGCGCTCCCATCAGGTGCCGGTTGCCAATTGCCGCGCAGATGATGCCCACCGCAAAATCCTTGAAGACTGGATGCGCAGCTATGATCCCGAAGATCTGTTTGACGCAAGCGGCAAGCTGAAACCGGAACTGCGCGCGCTCGCACCAAGCGGTGAAAAACGCATGGGCGCTATTCCGCATTCCAATGGTGGCTTGCTGCGTAAAGACCTGAAAACACCCGATTTCCGCAAATATGCAGTCAATGTTAGCGTGCCGGGTGCGGTACAGGAACAAACCACCAAAATCCTTGGTGATTATCTGCGCGATGTCCTCCGCCTCAATGATGAGGATAAAAACTTCCGTGTCTTCGGGCCAGATGAAACGGCGTCCAATCGCCTTGGCAGTGTTTTTGAGGCAACCGACCGCGTCTGGATGGCTGAAACGCTAAACAGTGATGATCATCTGGCCTCCGACGGCCGCGTGATGGAAGTGCTCAGTGAGCATTTGTGTCAGGGCTGGCTGGAAGCCTATTTGCTGACCGGTCGTCACGGCTTCTTCTCCTGCTATGAAGCCTTTATCCATATTGTGGATTCAATGTTCAACCAGCATGCCAAATGGTTGCAGGTCGCGCGCGAACTGCCATGGCGCAAACCGGTTTCATCGCTCAACTATCTGCTGACCTCCCATGTCTGGCGGCAGGACCACAACGGCTTCTCCCATCAGGATCCGGGTTTTGTCGATCTGGTCGCCAATAAGAGCGCCGATATTGTCCGCGTTTATTTCCCGCCGGATGCCAATACACTGCTTTGGGTGGGTGACCACTGTCTCAAAACATGGAACCGTGTGAATGTGATCGTTGCCGGTAAGCAGCCATCACCACAATGGCTAACCATGGATGAAGCAGAAAAGCATTGTGAGGCCGGTCTTGGTAAATGGGATTGGGCAGGCAGCGAAGATGGTATGGAGCCTGATCTGGTGATGGCTTGCGCCGGTGATGTACCGACCATGGAAACTCTGGCCGCCGCCGCAATGTTGCGTGAAGCGCTGCCGCATTTGCGCATCCGCGTAGTCAATATTGTTGATCTGATGGCACTGCAATCACCGCAGCATCATCCGCATGGTATTGCCGACAGTGAATTTAATGCGCTTTTCACCACTGATCGTCCGGTAATTTTCGCTTATCACGGCTATCCGTATCTGATCCACCGGCTGGTTTATAAGCGCACCAACCATCCGAACTTCCATGTGCGTGGCTTTATCGAAAAAGGCACAACCACAACGCCCTTTGATATGGCTGTGATGAACGAACTTGATCGTTATAATCTGGCGATTGAAGCGCTTAACCGTCTACCTTTGGCTGCCGGTATAGCAGACCCGATTATCGCGTATCTTCAAAAAAAGCTTCAGCAGCATCATGACTATGTGCGTGAGTATGGTGAGGATATGCCGGAAATCCGTGACTGGAAATGGCCGCATAGCCGCGTAGCCAAGAGCTGATTGCAGATATTTACCGGAGCGGTACATACCGCTCCGGTCTTTGAGTTTTATTCTGATGAACAGTGAATGGATATGTTAATATGGCTCTGCACTCTGCTGAGAAACGTCTGACCATTCCTCTGTTCGGCAATGAAGATCTGGCACGCGCGATTGCCGCCGCAGGTAATTATCAGCTTGGATCGCTGGAAACCCGCAATTTTCCGGACGGTGAGAGTTATCTGCGGTTTCTTGATGATGTGGAAGGCCGCGATGTGGATCTCATCTACACACGGCACATCCCAATCATAACTTCCTATCGTGATTTTTTGCGGCGGATGCAGCTCGCGAGTTTAAAGACCGTTCTGTCAATCTGGCCCCCCCCCTTTCTGGCCTATTGCGACAGGACAAACGCTTCAAATCCGGTGATGTGATCATTGAATAACCCTAGATTTGTAGACACCTTGTGACTTTAAAAAAGGTAAAGAGCTTACGATGAGTAAAGCTAATTTCACCGACGAATTTAAATTGATGCTGTTAAACAAATAACTGAGCGCGGTTATTCCGTAGCAGATGTTTCGCGTCGCTTGGGCGTAAGCACTCATTCACTTTATAGCTGGATGAAGCATTACAACGCCCCTGAGAAAGCAGCTGCTCAGGATGATCAATTGTCAGAGATCAGGAGTGGACTTGCTGTCCAAACCGAGTTGCGAGACTGACTCGACTGGCAGGTATCGTAGCTTAGATTGGCTACATCAAAACATATGTGAACGGTGCTATTCTGGCTGTCGTAGTCGACATTTTGACAGACGTTTTATTGGCTGTTCAATACAATCGCACCAAACCACAGACCTGGTCTTACAGGCTTTTTGGATTGTCGTGTGGCGACGTATACCAAAAGAGCTAGTACTGTTTCATTCCGACCAAGGCTCCCTGTTTACAAGTATGAACTGGGTTCATTCCTGAAACAGCACAACTTCTGCACAGTATGAGCCGGCTTGGGAATTGTCACGATATTGATCTAGCTGATAGCTTTTCTAATCGACTTGATAGAGAATGTGTTTGGCGCAAAGTAGAACACGATTGAAAGGAAGGCA
Organism: Pseudochrobactrum sp. XF203; assembly: GCF_020341615.1. Taxonomy (NCBI): domain Bacteria; kingdom Pseudomonadati; phylum Pseudomonadota; class Alphaproteobacteria; order Hyphomicrobiales; family Brucellaceae; genus Pseudochrobactrum; species Pseudochrobactrum sp. XF203. The sequence goes on from NZ_CP084392.1 coordinate 2,378,313, forward strand.
AGATTGCCTGATGCAGTCTACAATTGTCTGTTTAACATCGGAGCAAGCCGCTAAAAATCACGATACCTTGCTAGATAGGAATCTGAATAAATTTTACATTTACACCCGATCTAGACTGCACATTTCTTTTAATAGAACAGATTCCAATACCTTTATTCCCGCCTCACTATCATTCAGACATGGTATAAAAGTGTATTCTTCCCCACCGTGTTCCATAAAGTACTCCCGATTTTCCACCGCAATTTCTTCCAGTGTTTCCAAACAATCGGAAACAAAACCTGGGGTAATAACCGCGATTTTTTTAACACCACTTTCAGCCAGTGACTGAATTGTTTTGTCTGTATAGGGCTTAATCCACTCTTCTGGCCCAAAGCGAGACTGAAAGGTAACAATCAATTGCTGTTTTGACATGCCCAATCTTTCACGCAGTAAGCGAGCTGTCTTCATACAGTGACAATAATAAGGGTCGCCCTTATCAAAGTAGTTCTGCGGAATGCCATGAAAAGAGGCTACAATAACCTCAGGCGTCCAACTAATAGTGCTCAGGTGTTGAGTTACAGAATTATACAAGGCGTCAATATAAACAGGATCATCATAATAAGGCGGCACTGTTCTTATGGCGGGTTGCCAGCGCATATTTAATAATTTGCGATACACCGCATCATTAACCGATGCTGTTGTAGCCGCCGCATATTGAGGATAAAGAGGGAAAATAATAATACGCTCAGATCCGGCACGTTGCAGTGCATCTATGCGGTCTGCAATGGAAGGGTTGCCATAGCGCATAGCCCAATCGATGATAATGTTATCATTATCGTTGAATTTCTCGGCAATAAGACTTGCCTGATTTCTGGTGAACGTACGAAGATAACTTTCATTCAGTTCGTTATTCCAGATAGATTTATAGGCTTTGCCAACCTTCTGCGGCCGCGTATTGAGCACAATGCCAAATAGAATTGGGTACCACTTCCAAGGCGACCATTCTATAACCCGTTTATCCGTCAGGAACTCTTTGAGATAAACACGAAGTGACTTGTAGTCTGTCCCTTCAGGTGTGCCGAGATTAATAAGCAAAACCCCGATTTTCCCGTTTTTGACATCAGGATGTTGTACGGGATTGCCATTATAAACAAGACTATGTTTCACTGAAAATACATCCGATTTTTTGGTTAAGTAACTATCTAATCATCCTTTACGTTTGCCTGAACAAAACGGATCACCGGAAAATACGCATAATTACAATCAGAGTGCCGTGCGCCCATCTGACATACTAAAATTTACGTAAAATCGACCTTAAGCTGAAATCAGAATAAGGCTTTATGCTCTAAATCTCGTTCTTCATAATCATCTTGAAGAACCTCTGGCTTTCTGCAATATCCGCAATCGGCAACGGATAATCGGTGCCCAATTTCAGTTTTGCTCCGCGCAAGACATCAGCAGGCGCTTGCTCCGGACTGTGTATCCATTTTGTGGGCAATAAGCGCAGTTCAGGCACCCATTGACGCACGTAAGCACCTTCTGGATCGAAGCGTTTTCCTTGCACGACAGGGTTAAAAACCCGAAAATACGGGGCAGCATCCATCCCGCATCCCGCAACCCATTGCCAACTGGCAGGATTGCTGGCCACATCAGCGTCAACCAGCGTATCCCAGAACAACTCTTCCCCAAGACGCCAGTCGATCATAAGATTTTTCGTCAGAAATGACGCCACAAGCATTCTGACACGATTATGCATCCATCCTGTTGCCCACAATTGACGCATTCCAGCATCAATAATCGGTATGCCGGTCTGTCCTTTTGTCCATGCAATGAAAGATGCGGGATCCTTGCGCCACTCAATTGGTTCAAGTGTCGGGCGCATATCATGCGTGGTAATATCTGCTCTGTGATAAAGTTGATGGTACTGGAAATCACGCCAGATCAACTCGGACAAAAACTTATCAGCACCATTTGCCACATGCGGATGCTGCTGCGTGAACTGAACAACTTCATGCCATATCTGGCGCACACTCATCTGCCCGAAGCGCATATAAGGCGAAAGTTTTGAAGTGCCGTCAAGAGAAGGACAGTCGCGGTCATCCGCATAAGACCGGACCAGATCTTTCAAAAATACGGTCAAACGCTGGTAACCCACCTCCTCGCCGGTTTGCCAATGCTGGGCAATTGTGTGTGCCCAGTGCGGTTGTTTATAAATCATAACCGGCTGGTGCTGCACGCAATTTCTGGAGGCTGCCATCTGAGCCGATATAGCACGAGGCTGAAGAACACCTTGCCGGCGCAAGGCTTTGGCATAGGGTGTATAAACCTGATAGGGGTCACCGTTTCCAGTCATAACCTCCCAAGGTTCGATCAATAAATTACCCCTGAATGAGGCAACATGGATACCTTTGCCTTTGAGGTTATGTTTTATATCTGCGTCGCATTCACGCTCTGTATGCGCATAACGCCTGTTCCAGAAGACAGCTTTAACATGCTCCGTTGTTACGATATGTTCTATGATAATCGCCGGATCACCTGTCTCAATTATTAATTCGATATTTTTTTGCGCCAATTGCGCAGCAAATTTTTCAAGGCTTCTCTCAAGCCACCATCGCGCAGCGCCGCCAGGACAGCGCGAAATTCCTGTTTCCTCATGGATATAAACGGCTGTAACAGATCCGCCCGCTAACAATGCCGCATCAAGTGCCGGATTATCTTGCATTCTAAGGTCATTGCGCAACCATATAAGACTATGATTTTTCATAGAAAATCCTGAGAGCTAAGAGAAAGAGCGGATGATGGATGAACCGCTGCCACCCCTGTTGCGTATAGAGAATGTAAAGTTTGTCTAATGAGGTGAATGTAATGGAAGCTCATATACATAATAAACTTGTATGGATAACGGGTGCCGGCACCGGAATGGGGCGCGCTTTGGCAATAAGGCTTGCCAGCCAAGGCTGGAAAGTAGCAATCAGCGCCCGCACAAGAGCGCATCTTGAAGAGGTCGCCGCACAAATACCGGACAAGATTTTTGCTTTTCCGATGGATGTGACGGACCACGCAGCGGTACCGGCTGCATATGCCGCGATTGAAGCACAGCTTGGCCCTGTTAGTGTCGCAATCCTCAATGCAGGCATATATAAGCGGGACAATGCGTTTAATTTTGATGCTGCGCTTTTTGAGGAAACGGTCAATGTCAATCTTATAGGAACTGCCTATTGTCTGGGCGCCGTTATGGAGCCCATGCTCAAGCGGCAATCGGGACGCATATTGGTCGTCTCCTCCGTTGCAGGATATACCGGCCTGCCAGGTGCAGCAGCATATGGCGCGACCAAAGCCGGTCTCATTAATATGTGTGAGGCCCTTTATCCTGAGCTGCGACGTAAGAATGTGCTTCTCAGCGTTGTTAATCCCGGTTTTGTAGATACGCCGCTCACACAAAAAAATGACTTTCCTATGCCTTTTATAATTTCAGAGAATGAGGCCGCTGATCACATCATTCGCGGCCTGAATTCACATCGTTTTGAAATTGCATTTCCGTGGAAGATGGTTTGGCTTACCAAATGTCTGGCATGTCTGCCCACTGGATTGCGATTTGCAATTACGCGCAAATTGTTACGTTAATCCTGATTGACGCAGAGCTGACGGAAATGAAACTGCCCGACATCAATGCGCTGCGCTCTGAAACCGGCAGCGCAATAATGGAAATAATATCGCCACATCCGCTTGAAACGCGCATCAAAGCCGAGTGGCTCGATAGTGCACCATTGCTTTATGAATTGATCATCCCATTGAAGCAGCGTCTTCTCATAATCACGTCCAAACATCAGCTGGTCAGTCAGCTTTAAATTATGTCTTCGTGCGACATCAATAAGTGCGTTGCATGAAGGCAGCATACCGCCCGGAAAAATATAGGTCTGAATGAAATCAGCATTGCGCCGGTATTCATCAAGGCGGTTATCATCGATGGTAATAACCTGTAGCAAAGCCTCGCCGTCACTCTCTAACAAGGCTTGCAGTCTTGCAAAATATACAGACCAGTTCTCCTCGCCGACAGCTTCAAACATCTCGACAGATACGATTTTGTTGAAATGCCCCTCACAATTTCTGTAATCTTCAATACGAATTTCAACACGATCAGATAGGCCCGCTTTCATCATGCGCTCTCGCGCAAAATGTGCCTGCTCCTGAGAAAGTGTCAGGGCTACAATGCTGCAACCGGTTTTACGCGCAGCATATTCCGCAAATCCGCCCCATCCGCAGCCGATCTCAAGAACACGGTCATTTTTCTGAATATTCAATTGCCTGACGATGCGGTCATATTTGGCATTTTGCGCATCAGATAAGGACTGTCCGGCCGTTTGGAACAAGCCGGAAGAATATGTCATGGTCTCATCCAGCCACTGAGCATAGAATTGGTTGCCCAGATCATAATGGAAAGCAATATTGCGCTTGCTTCCTGTAGGCGTATTGGCACGGAGACGATGGCGCAAATTGGCCATCAATCTTGCAAGTGCCGGCAATGCGAGAACCGAATTTAAATAATCCTCATTGAAAATTCCCAGATCCAAAACAGCACCAATATCTGGACTATCCCAGTTATTATCAATAAATGCGCGCGCCAGCCCGAGTTTTCCTCCGGAGAGGACTTGCCACACAAATTTCGGCGAACGAATGATCATTGTTGCATCAGGGCCCGGTCTTGAGCCTTTGACATAAAAACTGTGCCCATCAGGAAACTCAACAGTCAGTGTGCCGAAAGCAATCCGGCCAGCCCATTTCTGCGCAATGCGCATCCATAGCGGCGGACGTTCGTTGAGCCCTGCTTTGACTTCCCTCTTGATGTTCATTGTCTCTTCAGTGGTGCTCATCAGGATTTAACTCACGGGGCTGATTGATCGGAGTGGGGTTTGAAACAACAGTACTGTCGACCTTGCTGGCCGCCGCCTTATAGCGATAAATGGTAAGGCCTTTTCTCCAAAGGCGCAGTGCCTCCCAATAAATGCTCGCGCTGACTTTCAGGGTCATCAACGGGTGACGCAACAATGCCAAACCAAGCGTGCGGTCATTTATGGGGCTTCGTGTCGCTTCAAAATTTGCAACAAGCACCATGCCATCAGCATCTTCCTCATGGATACGAACCAGCAGCTTTTCATCGGGAGGCTCAATGTAAAAATTATAGAAACAGTCCATCGGCAAAAAAGGAGATACATAAAAATCCTTCTTACATTGCTGGTGAAAGCCCTGTCCTGTCAGCTTCCCCTCGAGAACACGCATAATATAGGTATGACGTTCTGCGAATGTATTGCTGACCTCATAAAGAACAGCGCGCAGCCCTCCTTGCGCGTCATAACAAAAATAGAGTGTCAGCGGATTGAAGACATAGCCATAAATGCGCGGATAACAGAGAATATAAATACTCATCCCTGCCCCCTGAAGACCAGCACGGGCTAGTTGCCCTTCAACCCAATGGCGCAATCCGCCCTTTGTGCCATCTCCGTGATCTTTATCGTGAAAGCTCACAATTGCGCGGCGATTATAAGCAAAAAGACGCTTTGCCTTGTCTAATGACGGAAGCTCATCAATATTCAGCAGCAATGAAAATACACGATAAGTGAAGCGATGCCGTTGAGGACGCAACCGCATATGCATCACTTTGCCTGTATAAAGACCTGACTGTATCTTCTCACTAGAGCGCATTATTATGATGCCTCACTCTCAGACGGCTGTGAAATTCTGGAGGATGCGTTTGGTACATTCCAAGGTCGTTTCAAACCAGCCAGCCCTTCTGCCACTGCAAGCCCTGCCTGCAAACCATCCTCATGAAAACCATAGCCAAAATACGCACCACAGAACCATGTATTACGCTTGCCTTGCAGGACATGCAGCGCACGCTGCGCTTCCAATGCTCGAAGGTCAAAAAGCGGGTGCTCATAATCAATCACCTTGATAATTTTTTCACCGGCGATCGGCTTAGTCGGATTAAGCGTAACAAAAAGCGGGTATTTCCTATCAAGAGATTGAAGCTTATTCATCCAATATGTCACACATAAAGGTTGCTTTTCTGCATTCTTTTGATCGCCGGTATAATTCCAGCTCGACCAGATCCGCCTGCGCCTTGGCATAAGTGACATATCGGAGTGCAAAACGGCGCTATTGGCTGTGTAACGAAAAGCACCAAGCAGTTTCTGCTCCTCAAAGCTGGGATCATCCAACATTGCAAGCGCCTGATCCGCATGCGCGGCAATAACCACATCAGTAAAACGCTCTGTATGGCCTTTGTTATCTGTCACCATGACGCCGTCAGGAGTGCGCTTGATGCGCACAACCTTGGCATCAAGCCTGATGTCACCGGATATTGCCTGTGCCAATCGCTCAACATAACGGCGGCTGCCACCCGTAACAGTGCGCCATTGCGGGCGATTTTTAAGACTGAGCAATCCGTGGCTGACAAAAAAGCGCACAAAGGCTTGCACAGGATAAGCCCGCATTTCATCCGCGCCCGCAGACCAGATTGCAGCCCCCATAGACAGCAGATGATTTTCAACAAAATCATTACCATAATTATGAGAACGAAGATATTCGCCAAGGCTAGTCTGCGCGTAATGTTCACTATCCAGAACAGAAGGCGCCTCGCGGTAAAACCTCAACACATCCCTGACCATAAACCAGAAACGGGGACGAATGATATTACGCCGCTGACCAAGCAAACCGTTGATGCCAGAACCGGAGTATTCCAGCCCGCCCTCATTGAGTGATACGGCAAATGACATATTGGATTTTTGTGTCTCAACGCCGCATGTTTCAAATAATGCGACAAGATTGGGATAATTCCGCTCATTATAAACAATAAAGCCCGTATCAACGGCAATCTCGTTTTGTCCGCACGGAACCATAATCGTATTGGAATGCCCGCCTAAGCGGTTATTCTCTTCATAAATGGTGACCCGCGCAGTTTTGCTCAACAGCCATGCTGCAGACAATCCGGAAATACCTGATCCGATGACAGCAATGTGTTTTTTATTTTCAGAGAATGAGTGAGAACTGCTCACGGCTATTCCTTTTGTTTTTTATATATTCCAATACGCGCCGTACGACGTTTCGGATCTCTTTTTTTAAATTATTTTGATGTCGTGATCCGTTTGCTGATTTTCTCCGTAAAGATGGCATGAAAACAAACATTTCCATCCAGCCGCAATCGTGGCACAACAAATACAAAGGAATTGCAGAGCGCAGATCTATGCTGCTCCGATTCAGGCGGGAATGTTTCAAAATGAAAAAAACCACCCCCAATGCGGAGATTGGGAAACTCGAAGTATTAATGAAAGCTGTCACATTGGATCGCGATATTGATGCTTATGAGGTGATTTTTAAATACTTTGCGCCGCGTGTTAAATCTTACATGTTGCGGCTTATGACCGATGAACAGCTCGCAGAAGAGCTGATGCAGGAAACAATGATCACTGTATGGCACAAAGCGGACCGTTTTGATCCGCTCAAAGGAGCGCTTTCAACATGGATTTTTACGATTGCACGAAATTTGCGCATTGATGCTGTAAGACGAGAGAAAAGACCCGAATTTGACCCGGATGATCCGGCTTTTGTTCCTGATGAAACAATACCCGCTGATGCTCTAATCATAATGCAGCAATCAAGTAATGAATTACAGCAAGCAATGGAAAAATTACCGAAGGAACAGTTCGAGCTTATAAAAATGTCTTTTTATGATAATCACTCTCAAAGTGCTATTGCCGAGAAAATGAATATTCCGCTTGGAACAGTTAAATCACGAATGCGACTGGCATTTGAAAAATTGCGTCTTTCCCTCAAACACTTAGGGAGAGCGTCATGAATATACATCATCATTTAAGCGATGCGTTGCTTGAAAGCTATGCTGCCGGCACCTTAAGCGAGGGCTGGAGCATTGCCGTAGCCACACATTTATCATTGTGCCCTTCATGCCGTTTTCGTCTTAAAAACTATGAATGTCTGGGCGGAAAATTGCTTGAGGAACTACCTGCTGATACGTCTGTGGATAAAGCATGGGAGGCTGTTCGGTCGAGATTGGCAAAGACATCACTAAAGACCAAGCAAGAACGACCGGAACCACAACCTCAGGCACCTGTTTTACCTCAGCCATTACGCTCTTATCTCGGAGGAGATGTCGATAAGCTGAAATGGCGCGCTCTTGGTCGCGGAGCAAGTCATATTGTCATTCCGACCAGCGACAATTCATCAACCGTACGCCTGCTCAAGATACCTGCCGGCAAGCCGGTTCCTGAGCACGGTCATGGCGGACGGGAATTGACACTTGTTCTTAGCGGAAGTTTTATCGATGGCGACGAGAGTTTTACTCGCGGCGATATCGAAGAGGCAAATTCCGATATTATTCATCAGCCTATAGCTACATCGGACGCTGATTGCATTTGTCTGGCGGTTACAGATGCCCCGTTACGTTTCCGCTCATGGATTGTTCGTTTAGTGCAACCTGTGCTTGGAATTTAGCGGCTAACGAATTCTGAATATAACAAAGATGAGATCTGCAATGTTAAAACAGGCCATAATTGCATATACTACGACTGCCATAGTGTTCTTTGTTGTTGACTTTATCTGGCTGTCAAAGATGACAAGCTTGTTTTACCGCCCACGAATGGCCAACATCCTAATTGATCAGCCAAATTTCACTGTAGCGGGTCTTTTCTATCTCGTTTATGTAGGCGGGATTATTTATTTTGCGGTAATACCTGCTCTCAACTCAAACAGCTGGCTTACTGCTGTTATTAATGGTGCCATTCTTGGGCTTATTGCTTATGGAACCTATGATATGACAAATCTCGCTACGTTAAAAAATTGGTCCTTATCAGTAAGTATAGTTGATATGGTGTGGGGTCTGCTTCTCACTGCTATGGCTAGTTCAGCAGGATACTTTGCAACATCGTTTATTCTCCCCAAAATATAACAAATTAGATGTGTTTTTTAGCTGCAGAATTACTATTTATTCCAAAACATTAGTGGAGTGAACCGACGCCGACCTAAACAATCTTCGCAGCTATTTATTACGAGTATTATCTTTCAGAAGATTTTGATCGGCAAAGACGCTTATCGTACTTCTAATTGGGTCGCTTAAGAGTCTCAACCCGTTGAGCACCACAAGAACCGTGCCCCCCTCGTGGCCAAGTACCGCCAAAGGCAATGGCAATTCAAAAAAAGCTGCACCCACAACCAAAACACACATCATACAAATCGCAAAAATAAGATTTTGACGAATTATTGATACGGTTCGCCTGGCAAGACGATGGGCTGCCGCTAATCTTTCCATATTCTCTGAAAGCAGAGCGACATCAGCAGCCTGTAAAGCAACTTCAGATCCTGCCGCCCCCATCGCAATGCCGACATCGGCGCGCGCTAGTGCCGCTGCATCATTCACACCATCACCAACAAATGCAACTTTCCCACCACTAGCCATTTCTGCAACCAGCCTCACCTTATCCTCTGGCAACATCTCGGCATGAATCTCATCTGGCTTGAATCCAAGCAGCTTGCCAATACGCAGCGCCACTGCCTGTCTATCGCCTGTCATCATTGCGATGGTCTTAACGCCGTTTTCTCGCAAAGCGACAAGTGCTCCAGCTGAAGTTTCACGTACTTTGTCCGCGATACTGATCGCACCTAAAACAAGCGCCCCACGCCCAAGATAAACAACTGTCTCTGCTCCGTCCTGTAAGTTTTTAAAGCGCTCATCATCAAGAAGAGCACCCATATTATGGGCCATTCGACGATTACCTGCCCAAATAGGGCCGTCCATATCACGTCCAACAATGCCAGCGCTTGGAATTGTTTTCACATCATAAACATCATGTAGTTTCACCTCTCGACGGAGCACTTCGCGCCTCAGGGCGTCGGCAATATGATGCTCGGAATTGGCTTCAATACTAGCTAGTGCGGATAAAAAACTCATCTCATCATCAGCTAGAGGAACAACTCCAGTTACTTCTGCACGCCCGGTTGTCAACGTTCCAGTCTTGTCGAAAGCAAAGATATTAACTGCTGCAAGTGTCTCAAGCGCTGCCCCACCTTTAAATAAAACGCCTCCCCGTGCAGCTGATGATAGAGCGGACAAAATTGCTGCTGGCACCGAAATGACTATCGCACACGGGCTCGCGGCTACAAGCAAAGTTGCTGCAAAGTATAATGCAGCTTCCCAGTCATGCCCAAACCAATAGAAAATGCCAAGAGCAATCAGCGAGACCATTAAAACGGCAACTGTATAACGTTGCCCAAACCAAACACTGAACCGTTCTGAAGGAGCTTTCGCTGCCTGAGCTTGTGTGACTAGCTCAATCATGCGTGCCACAGTACTTTGTTCAACAGTTTTAGTAATCCTAATCTCAAGTACGCCATCAAGATTGACCGTTGCCTCAAAAACTTTAGCACCAGTTTCTTTGCGCACAGGCATAGATTCACCCGTAATCGTAGACTCGTCCAGCGCTCCACTTCCGCTTGCTATTGTTCCGTCAGAGGGTATTCGTGCGCCAGGCCGAACGATAACAATATCTCCAACACGAAGACTTGCTGCCTGCACTTCTTTGATCGAACTATCTGCTAGTTTAAGTAAAGCGATTTCAGGCCGTAACGCCATCAATGCTTCAATGGCGCGGCGCGCTCGCCCCATGGCACGCTCTTCCAATGTCGTGGACAAACTAAACAGCGTCAGCAAAATAGCACCTTCGACAAACGCACCAACAATCGCCGCAGCAATAGCTGCAACAATCATCAACAAATCGATGTCGAGTACGCGCTCATGGACCAACACACTCAACGCCCGCCATCCGGCGGGAACACCGCCAGCAAGATATACCAGTACCACGCCGAAACTAGTCAATGCGAAAGCCAATGCACCACTGAATAGCCATGTCCCAACCAAGGCCAACAAAAGCCCCAACACGGTTGCAGAAGTAAGAGCAACTAATGGATTAGTTAAAAATCGATACATTGATACATTGCTCCACTTCGCTAATGAACTAAGAATGTTCAAACAGCTGCGCCAATGATCCTATCATAACTAAAGTCGCCGCAAGGCGTTTTGGAACCAACTCCATAGAAGTTATCCCGGCTGCGACTATGATCACACCATACAGTGCAATCGCAGCGTCACTGAGCATACTAAAAAATTCAACAAGGTTAGTTGTTTGCCATAAAGTCGTATGAAACACAGCCATCGTCCGTGAACGGGACTTATTATGCAGAATATTTTTTATTGCATTGATTGCAAGCAGAACAAAAACAAAACCGGTTACTGGAAAAAATGCTGATAGGACCTTTTCAGGTCAAAACCTCTCGATGACTGACAAGAGACTTCAAATTTAATAGTTATTTCAGAATGTGCGTAATATTTTTTATCATTCGGGGCAGTCATTAATTCCTGCCTGCGCCATGATAACGGGCGGATATTACGGCGTAGATTGTGATCAATCTGTGGTGAAGTTTCAACGTTGATTAAACCGCGGAAAACTCTCATCCTAAATACTGTAATTACAAATTTTATAAGGATTGGTGAGTTCTACTCTAATTAATCTAAGCTGTCATTTCTAAGGCAATGAAACTGATAAATATTATGCCACCCCTCCATCCCATAATGTTGCAATGCTATTCAACTCTTGCTGGACAGCGCGCGAAAAGCCTGAAAGCTGTTCATGCTGCTGCTCGGCCGTCAGACCAATTCGGATGAGGTGTTTGCGGTTAGCAGCAATGACCTGTTTCCAATACAGCTCTGCATCTTCACCATGTTTTTTATAGAGCAGAGAGGCAGTACGCCGCACCTTTCCAATTCTGGCATCGAGTGGGAATATTATTATCTTACAAAAATCTATACTCATGCTGCACCAAGGTTCTTGTTGCTTCGCAATATGAGGATTTCATCCTCAAACTCCTGACTGGGGGATAATCCCCCAGACCCTGACGACCCGCTACGCGGATCGTTTTGGTTGACTGCGTGTTTGCTTCTACCGAGCACGAACTCGCAAAGGCATTTACCAGTTAGGCTTTTGAGAAAAGGATCTACTTGGGGATCTACCGGTGTGCCTGCCGGGCGAGAGAAGCAGAACTCTAAATCACAAATAGCAACGTTAATTTCAGCTTCAGCGAGGTCTTTCGTCTCGTGCCGTCCTAGGTCAAGTTCTTCGCCATCAACCGTAAGCATTGAGCGCCAAAGTTCACGATTACTGTCCCACCAAATTCTCCCAATGCAGCGATGGTGTAGTGCGCCGTCATCACCGTATATATTCTTCCTTATATAGGAAATCGTGGGCGCACCGGACATTTGTCCGCTTAATACGCCATGGGCAGCACCGGACAAATGTCCGGTTAATGCGGCGTTGTTTTTTGCGGACAAAATGACATCCTTCGGTAGGTTAAAGTCGAGATCAAGTGATAAGTAAATCGTGTCTGTCGACCGCCCCCTCTTGCCCCACTCAGACTGTTTTGATCGGTCAATTACTTCAAGCGCTTCTAATGCTGACAGACCACGCCGAACATGGCGTTCGGACATGCCGACCTTCTTAGCAAGGCGCATCTGAGTAATTTGACATACCCCACCAACAGAGGAGGCTACCAAACCTACCAATATCGTGTTTAGTGACTTGTCATCAATTTTTTGACGCTTAAGCCAGTCCTTTGCGGATTTACTCATGCAGACCTCTTTCTGGCCTGCGCGGACTTGGCGCAGCGGGTGGCCTGTCTATGATGCCAATCGGCAAGAGCGAAGTGAGCGCGACCTATAAGAATGAGGATTAAGCGCATTGGCCTGCTCCCGCGCTGTGATCAAGGGCTTCATTCCATGTATCAAGACTGGACTTGATGAAGCGCTGCAGCTGGCCGGCCGCAAAAATGATATTCGAGGCATCACTTTCAGACACAAAGTAAAACTCACGATTGCCGGTTACGGACGAATGATCTTTGTCGAATACATCATGGAGCAACCCACCGAGGATTGAAGCCATATTCTTTGAATCGTTGATCGGATTCTCAAGATTGAACAGAGCTTCGTTTATCTTGACCGTTGCACCTGTAGTTGCCTGCGGAACACCCTTTGTGTTATTCCTCTGCATGTTCTTCATTCCTGCGATGGTTTGGCTTGAACTCTGGCTCGGTTTTGAGGTTGCCGCCTCTGCCGAGCCTTTTGATTTCTGGCTCATGCCGCATCATCCATGAAAAATGCAATCAGCTTGCTACGTTCAGCGACCCATCTGCCACCCACCTTCTTCGCGGGAAGCTGGCCAGTATTGAGCAAATGGAACGTCTGCCGCTCATTGCGCCCAATCAGCTTTCCAATTTCTGAAACTTCCCAAATTAGTTCCATTGAATTTGTATTATTACTCATGACTTAAATTCCCTATATGTTCATGGGTGCAACTCGCATCAACATTCAATGGCTACCATCAATTAACCATGATATCAAGTCGCACTCTTGACATTTTTGATGGCAAGTTGCACTCATTGCAAATGAATGAAAAAAATAAGTACCCAAGTGAAATCGCTGACCGCTTTCAACTCCGACTTCCTCCGGGGCTGAGAGACCGTATAAAAGTCTTCGCGGAAGCACACGGTCGCTCAATGAACACAGAAATAGTGCGTGTTCTTGAAAAAGAGTTCCCTGAGCCAATGCCTCTTGATGTTAGACTGAATGAGTTGCTTGGCCTATTTACAGCGCTTCGTAAAGTCAGAGGACATGAAGACGCTATCAACGAATTAACTGACGGTCTGTTAGAAGCGGTCGAAGGGATTGCCTCTGGCCGTGTCCCCGACATCGACGAGGTAACACGACAACGCATTCGAGAAAGCCTCGACGACTGGCATCTTGCACGTATTGAAGAGGCTCAATTTTCCATCGATCAAATTGATGAGAAGTATACTCCCAAAACAATAAATCCAGACCTCACTGATTAAGCAATGTCGATACGCAAACGCAAATGGACTAACCCAAAAGGCATTATTAAAGAGGCGTGGGTTGTCGACTACGTTGACAGTCAGGGCACACGCCGCCTGAAAACATTTGCGAAGAAAAAAGAAGCGGATGCATTCTCAGCCACTGCTAAAATTGAAGTGCGCGAAGGCGTTCACGTTGCAGATAGTGCAAGCGCAACAGTTGCACAGGCAGGCGGTTTCTGGATCGCTAGCGGTGAAAATGACAGCTTAGAGCGCTCCACCATCAACCAGCGCCAAAGACACGTAAAACTGCATATTGACCCGTTCATAGGCAATACGTTGCTTTCGCGTTTGAATGTTCCCGCTATTCGAGAGTTTGAAGATAAGCTCCGCGACGAAGACCGATCGCCTGCCATGATTAAAAAAATCATTGGCTCTCTTGGTTCAATCTTAGCCGATGCGCAGGAGCGCGGCCTTACCATTCGCAATCCGGTCAAAGATATGCGCGGTACACGCCGTACGGGGAAAGATAGACAGGCAGAGCGCCGTCAGAATGGCCGTATCAAGGTCGGCATAGACATTCCCACCAGAGAAGAAATCAAAGCTCTTATTAACGCCATAGACGGCCGCTGGAAGCCATTGCTCATCACTGCAATCTTTACAGGCATGAGATCATCCGAGCTACGAGGTTTGCGCTGGCAGGATGTGGACTTTGAAAAGCGCGCTATCAATGTACATCAGCGCGCTGATGAATTTGGAGAAATTGGTCGACCGAAGTCTGGTGCAGGCGAACGGACTATTCCAGTACCACCACTTGTCATAAACACATTGCGTGAATGGAAATTAGCCTGCCCTCGCAGAGAAACCGTGAGACTGGATCCTAACGGCAATCCTGTCACGGAACTTCACTATGTATTCCCGAACGGTTTAGGTAAAATCGAGAGCCACGCAAACATCATCAATCGCGGCCTGATACCCGTTCAGATAAAAGCCGGCATCACCCAACAAGACGGACAGGAAGTGAAAGCCAAATATACAGGCCTTCATGCTCTGCGCCATTTCTACGCGTCGTGGTGCATTAACCGCCTAGAAGATGGAGGCCTTGGATTACCTCTCAAGGTCGTTCAAGAGCGCATGGGACACTCATCAGTCACCATGACTGCAGATACATATGGGCACTTATTTCCCCGTGGTGATGACGCTGCTGAGCTTGCAGCGGCCGAGCATGCCCTTTTAAGCTAACTGCGGGTGTTAAAGCTATTAAACGCGACATGAGCGCAACATGAATATAAATTACCTTATAAAATCAATGAAGATATAAGGCATCATAATCCTTGTGTCGGCGGTTCGAATCCGTCCTCCGCTACCAACAAATTTTCCCAATCATAAAACAATATTATGAATGTCTCTTCTGTTTTAAGCATGAGATATTTGCTTCACCTCGACGGCATTGTGTAAAATGCCTCGAGCATCAGCGATTTATTCCCGTTTTGGGAATCACTTGAGAATCAATCGGATAGACCTGTTATTTTCACAAGGCCGGTGCCGGAACATAAATCCGGCACCGGTTTTTCATTTCGGCTGACTAGAGCATTTCACAGTCAAGTTGGATCAACTTGGACAGTCCGGGATAATGCGAAAAACTAAGAAATCTAGAGCGAGCACTGCGATCCAACATGGACGTAAACCGCTCTAGTCTTTTTCAGCAGCATCAATGTCCGCCGAGCACCAGCAGCTGTACCGGCATCATAATCGCCTGAATGCGCAGAATGACAGCATGAACGAGGCCGGTGGCATCCACCGCGTGCAGGAATGCCGAACGCAATGGCCCTGCGGTGCCTGCCTGCAGCTCTTCATGATTGCTGGTATAGGCATTGGCAATGCAATTGCTGCCCGGAGGCACATTGCCAAAACTATTTTCATAAAGAGGTTCCAGCGTCGCGGTAATCGTACCAGGACGGCTCAGCTGCTGCACATCAACCAGCTGATCGCTGGCACGCACCTGCCCGCCTGCAATCACATCCTGAACCTCAGTCACCACCATCGGCACAACGGTAAAAGGCTGACCGATACAGGTAACTTCGGCGATCATGCCGGTCTTGATAACCTGTGTCTCAATCTGATTGAAACCGGCAACCAGCCTGCCCCGTCCGGCATCATCCGGCACCAGAACACCTGCAGGGCGCAGCAGCGGGTTCACCACCTCACCCGTGCGCAAGGTAAACTGCTGCACGGTACCGGACACACCGGCACGCACAGTGGTTTTATCCAGCTGCACCCGTGCTTCCTCCAGTGCGGCCTCTGCACTGGCTTTTTGCGCAGGCAATAAAGTGCTGATCTTGGTCTGCAATGTCTGCTTTCTGGCAATTGCCTCAGCCAGTGCGCCTTTGCGTCCTTCAAGGCTGGATGTCAAGCGGTCAATCTCGCGCTGGGCAACCACATTCGGATTGCGGCGTTGCAACTCAGTCTGTGTATTGAGATCAATCTGCGCCTGCAAATAGGCGGCCTCAACTGACTGTATCGCACCATCTGTTGCAGCAATCTCAGATTTCGCCACCTCAGTTTCCGCCTGCACTTCGACAATACGCTGCTCTGCAGTTTTCATCGCAGCTTCCTGCTTGCTGCTGTCAAGGCGGAACAGCGGATCACCGGCTTTCACTTTCTGAAAGCGGGACACATAGACCTCTTCAACACGCCCCGGAATTTCCGGCAGGATTGTCACCGTGCGATAAGCGGCAGTCACATTGGATGTGGAAGGATGATAATAAAAGATCATCGTAATCAGAGAGATTGTCAGAATAAGACAGGCCGTGATCCCCCAGCGCAGCTCAAACCACACCGAATAAAGCGTGATATGGTGACCGATAAGTTTACCCTGACCATAACGCCGGAACAGATAATCCGGCAAAATCGTCACCATTGAACAGAGAAGAAATTCCAACATTATTGCTTCTCCCCGTTCTGATCCGGATTATGAGATGAATGCCCGTCTTGAGCTACCTGCGGCTGCACTGTTTCCGCTGGTTTAGCGGCAGCTTCCGCTACAGGAGCAGGCTGTTGCGCGGCTGGCACCGATGCAGGCGGATAGTTCTGCGGCACATAAGTGCTGCGCGCAATCCTGTTCAGGGACTTGGCCATTGAGGTTACCGGCGTAATAAAATTCGGCAGTTCAATCATCGCCAGCAACAGGGCAGCAATCCAGAAAAGCTGATTATGGGTAAAGAGCGCAATCAGCGCCAGAACCGCAACAACCTGCAACTGCACCTTATTGGTACGATGTGCCATTTGCTCCGGCAAAGCATGAAGCCGGAGATAGAGGGTGCCAACGGCAAAGATCATGCAAATGAGAAAAACAATGACGAAATTAAACAGAATATCGGTCTGTCCCGGTGCCGTAATAAATGCGGGCACATGATCAATGGCTATGGGGTGTTTACTCACATCCATAATTTGCCTGTCTCCTGATCTGAAGATTAAGTTTCAGTGATTAAATACACTCAGCGAAAAACAGGCCGCACTTCCTGTGCAAACAAGGCCAAAAAATGTTGGTTTTAGTGCCAGAACAAGGCGCATATGAGTAAAACGGCATTAACGGCTGCTGATAACGCTAAGTTGAAAAGTTCCGCGCGTCCTCATCATGAGTACAGCAAATATTTTATCAGAATTTTGCAATACACAAAACAATATTGCTCAGTCGAGAAACTCTCTGCGTCATATTCCGGCAAGGATATGATTCCCGCCTTCAATGCGCCGCATCAAAGCTCTATGATAAAGGCGTTATTATCAGCATGAGATTCTTATGACAGACATTACCAGACGGATTGCCGCCATCATTGCCGGTGAGATCAATGCAAAACCGGAACAGGCGGTTGCCGCTATCGGCCTGCTTGATGAAGGCTCGACCGTGCCGTTTATCGCCCGCTACCGTAAAGAAGTGACCGGTGGTCTTGATGACACGCAATTGCGCAACCTGTCCGAGCGTCTGACTTACTTACGTGAACTGGAAGCCCGCCGCACTTCCATTCTGGACTCCATCCGTACACAGGAAAAGCTCACACCGGAGCTGGAGCTGAAAATCGCGAATGTCAGCACCAAAGCCGAGCTGGAAGATATCTATCTGCCCTATAAACCAAAGCGCCGTACCCGTGCGGAAATCGCCCGTGAGCGTGGCCTTGGCGCACTGGCGCAGGCTATTCTCGATAACCGCGCTGCTGTGCCTGCCGAACTGGCGACCGCCTATATCACGCCGGATGTGGCTGATGTGAAAGCCGCCCTTGAAGGTGCGCGCGATATTATCGCCGAAGGTATCACCGAAAACGCTGATCTGCTTGGCCGCCTGCGCAGCTACATGAAGGACAATGCGGTTCTTCAGTCTCGTGTCGTTGCCGGAAAAGAGACTGAAGGTGCAAAATTCTCCGATTATTTTGCCCATAGCGAACAGTGGAACAAAGTGGCAGGCCACCGCGCCCTTGCCATGCTACGCGGCCGCAATGAAGATTTCCTGACACTCGACATTGTCGTCGACCAGCAGGACACTTCACCGGTCAAGCCGGTTGAGCGGATGATCGCCCATAGCTATCAGGTCGGCGGCACACTGGCCGGTGATAAATGGCTGATGGAAGTGATCGGCTGGACCTGGCGCGTGAAACTCTCGTTGTCCCTCTCCCTCGATCTGATGCGCGATCTGCGCGAGCGTGCGGAAGAAGAAGCGATCAATGTTTTCGCCCGCAATCTGAAAGACCTGTTGCTGGCAGCCCCTGCCGGTTCCCGCGCTACCATGGGTCTTGATCCGGGCATCCGTACCGGCGTGAAAGTGGCGATCGTTGACGGTACCGGCAAACTGCTGGACACTGCAACGGTTTATCCGTTCCAACCACGCAATGATCTGCGCGGTGCACAGGCCGAAATCGCCTCGCTGATCCGCAAGCATAAAGTTGAACTGATCGCCATCGGTAACGGCACCGCAAGCCGCGAGACCGAGCGTATGGTTGCCGATCTGCTCGGCGATATGGTTACTACCCCCTTGGCACCAAAACCGCTTAAAGTGATTGTTTCAGAAGCCGGTGCATCGGTTTACTCAGCCTCGGAAACAGCGGCTGCAGAATTCCCGCAGCTTGATGTGTCGCTGCGCGGTGCGGTTTCTATCGCCCGCCGCCTGCAAGACCCGCTGGCAGAACTGGTGAAAATCGAGCCAAAATCCATCGGCGTTGGTCAGTATCAGCATGATGTGGATCAGGCACGCCTTGCCCATATGCTGAATGCCGTTGTTGAAGATGCAGTGAATGCGGTCGGCGTTGATCTCAACACCGCTTCCGCTTCACTGCTTGCCCGTGTGTCCGGCCTTGGCACATCACTTGCCGAAGCCGTTGTTGCGCATCGTAACGAAAACGGCCCGTTCAAGAAGCGTAAAGACCTGCTCAAAGTCGCCCGTCTCGGCAACCGTACATTTGAGCAGGCCGCAGGCTTCCTGCGTATCCCGAATGGTACCGAGCCGCTTGATGCCTCATCCGTGCACCCTGAAGCCTATGGCGTGGCCGCCAAGATCGTTGCCGCTTGCGGCCGCGATGTGCGCTCACTGATGGGTGATGCCAGTGCTTTGCGTGCGCTTGATCCGAAACTGTTTGTTGATGAGCGTTTTGGTCTGCCAACCGTAAAAGACATTCTGTCGGAATTGGAAAAACCGGGGCGTGATCCGCGTCCGGAATTCAAAACCGCCACCTTTGCCGATGGCATTGACGATATTAAAGATCTCAAACCCGGCATGTTACTGGAAGGTACTGTGACCAATGTTGCCGCCTTTGGTGCCTTTGTTGATATCGGTGTGCATCAGGATGGTCTTGTACATGTGTCCCAGCTTGCCGATAAATTCGTCAAGGATCCGCATGAAGTGGTAAAAGCCGGTGATGTGGTGAAAGTGCGTGTGACAGAAGTGGATGTGCCGCGCAAGCGTATCGGTCTGACTATGCGCAAAGACGGCGGCGGTGAAGCTGCACCCAAGCCTATGGGTGAGCGCGGACAGCGTCCGGCACAGAAACATTTCACGGCCAAGCCGCAGGAAAAGCCTGCTGAAGCTCAGGGGGGTTTTGGTGCAGCACTGCTTGAAGCCATGAAACGTAAATAACCAAATAAAAAGGCCGCTGAAAACAGCGGCCTTTTTCATATCTGAATCAAAAGACGAATTTATCTGTCTAAGTGTCTGAATCAAAAAGCGGATGACGTGAGCGAAAATGGTGATTTGCGAGCATCGGAACGGAGCGTACAAAGAGTACGTGAGTACCGAAGCACAGAAAAGCGCCATTTGCAGCCATGTCAGGCGACTTTTGGATCAGACACGAAAGACCTGATAAGCCCCTCACTTAGCTCTGCCTCACCAAACCAGTTGAGCCGGTTGATGCAGATGAAACCGCGATCAATCAGATCATTATCATCGCCTTCAGAAGATGAATGCGGACGTCCGCGCGGCACCATCAGCACTGTCTCATCACCATCTATGCTGACTACCTCCGACGATGATGCAATCTTGTCCCGACCAATGCGCGGCTGGGCAATTGGCGCTGGAAGACCATGCGGCAGATTAATGCTCAGCCAGTGCCCTTCACGCTGCCAGTCTGCACGCTGCTCTAACAGGTTGCGCAATAATTGCACCAGCGCCACCAGATCATCTTCACCACGGCGCGGCTGTTTAACCTGCGAGAAACCAATGGCAGGAATACCCCAGAATGTTGCCTCGCGAGCAATACCGAGCGTGCCGGAATAGGCCAGATCTTCGGCCACATTGCGCCCGTCATTAATCCCCGCCAACACCAGATCAGGCTTGGCCTGATCTTTGAACAACCAGCTCATCGCCGACACAACACAGTCCGCAGGTGTGCCGGAACAGGAATAGCGCTGCTCACCGCGTTTCACCATGGTCAGTGGTTTGCCGATGGTGATGGATGCACCCGCAGCCGTGCGCTTACCATCCGGTGCAACCACCCACACATCATCACTCAATGCCCGTGCAGCACGTTCCAGAAAAGCCAGACCTTCCGCATCAATACCGTCATCATTGCAAAGCAAAATACGCATCAGGCTGCTCCCAATTCCAAAGCATTTCCAGTTGAGTTTGCATTGTTAGAAATGCTTTGTTTTTTTAAATTAACGCGCATTTTAATCCGAAAACCGCTTCACACTTTTCGGAATGCGCTCTATCACATCACCGCTCTTCACATCCTGACGCACAACTGGGATATGCTCTGCCAGTTCGCCAAGCAATTGAGCCGAGCAGGAATGACCAAGCATATCAGGCTTACCTGCCTGCTCCCAAAGCGCGACCATGCCGCTCAAAGTCGGATGGGTCGGCAATCTGATCCAGTCCGCCAGCTCGTCCCGCAACATATCAAAGGCCGGTGTATCTTCCGGCACATGGCCGGTCAGCAAAACCGGCCGTCCGGTGCGCAGCGCACGGTTCATCGCATAGGCGGAAGGCCCTGCCTGCCCCATCGCGTCAAATGTCAGCAGCGGACAACGCGGCAGCGCCTGATCTTCCCGCCAATCCTGTGCATTATGCAGCAATTGTTTCAACCGTCCGGCCACGCCGTCCCGCAGGGCACCAGATGCTGCAATCTGCTCTGCCAGTGCGGCACGCATATCCGCATGAATAGCAAAATTAACCGGCATCAGTGCCATCAGTTCCAGCGAGCGGCCAGAGAGTGGTGTCGGCAACAGACAACCGTCACGGTTCTGCAAAATCCATTCTCGGATTTGCTGTGCCCGTGTGTCCGCTGAAACAGCATCAGCACCATAAGAGGCATCCAGCAGCAACAGATCACATTGCGGAAATGCATCCATCTCCAGCACCGGACTATCCGGCACCACATCACCGCTATAGAGAACCTTGTGCCCTTCGGCCTCGACACAGAACCACACGCCGCCTGCCACATGGCCGGAACGACCGGTGGTGATTTCTGCATCTCCGATGGTCAGCACATCCCCAGCTTTGAACAGTTCAATACGCTCCTGCGGAAATGCAACATTCTCGAGATGTTGTTGTTCGGCATAATTCTTCAGAGTCTGAGCTGTTTCCGCCAAAGTTTCGGCAGTCATCAGGATACGCCCCTGAAAGCCCTGCGCCAGCAACCACAAGAGCCCGCCGACATGATCCTCATGGGCATGGGAAATCAGCACAGCATCAAGTGCGGCAATCGCATCCACCTCAATCAACGGATAATAATCACGCCCAGTGGCTCCGACTTTAATGCCAATATCAAACAGCAGCTTGGTAGCCGTTGTGCTGATACCAACGCCTAAGCGTCCTTTTTCACCGAAACCGCCATAGAGATTGATCTTCATACCGCACCTGCTTCCGGTATCACCCAGCCTGACCGGATACGTAATTGCGCTGTATCATCCGCTTTGAGATGCAGCGGATCCGGCAGATTGAAATGCAGGTTCAGTTCCGGTGCCTGTTCAGCAACAGCTTCAATCCGTGATGCGCCGCCCTGATAGACCGAGCGTGTCACCCGCACGGCAAATCCGTCCTGTTTCACCAGTTCCAGATCATCCTCACGGATACAAATCTGTGCGTCTTTGCGCACCACTTCATCGGCACGGCAACGCAACCGCACCTGCTGCCCCAGCACCACGGCTTCACAGGAACCACTACCATTGACGCTCAAAATCTCCGCAGGCAGTACCATGCCCTGCGCGATAAACGATGCGACCATCGCATTGGCCGGTTCATTATAGAGCGTTTTCGGCGAGGCAAACTGCATCAACCTGCCTTTGTCCATCACTGCAATACGGTCGGCCAGCGCCATCGCTTCGGCCTGATCGTGGGTGATATAGATAATCGTCGTGCCGGTGCGCTTATGGAAGCGCGCAAACTCATCTTCCATCGAAGCACGCAAATGCACATCCAGATTGGCCAAAGGTTCGTCAAACAATACCAGCGACGGTGCTGCCACCAGACAACGCGCCAGTGCCACGCGCTGACGCTGCCCGCCGGACAAGTTCGCCGGACGGCGATCACCATAGCCCTGCAGATCAACCAGCTTCAGTGCCTCTTGCACACGCCGTTCGCGCTCGGCTTTTTCCACCTTGGCAATCTTGAGGCTATAGCCCACATTTTCCGAAACGGTCATATGCGGCCAAAGAGCATAGTTCTGGAACACAATACCGACACGGCGTTTTTCCGGCGGCACGAACTGTCCTTTGCCGGTCACCAGATTATCGCCGACATAGATCACACCGTCATTCGCCTGTTCAAATCCGGCAATCATGCGCAGCAATGTGGTCTTGCCACAGCCGGAAGGCCCCAGCACGGCAATGAATTCACCATTGGCGATATCCAGCGACACATCGGTCAGCACTTTGGTGTCGTTAAAGCTTTTGGAAAGCTGAGAGATAGTCAATCCCGCCATGGCAGAACTCCGTCAGGCAGATATCTGGCGAACATATTGGTCACCAGCATCAGTAAGAATGTAATCAACACGACCAGTACAGATATTGCAGCCGCATAGGGTGAATCGCCACCCTGCTCAAAAGAGAAAATCACCACGCCCAGCGTTTCCGACCCTGATGACCACAATAGCGCAGAAACTGTCAGCTCCGAAAAGGCGGTCATGAAAATCAGCACACCGCCAGCCAGAGTTGCCGGTGCTACCAGCGGAAACACGATGGTGCGCAGGCGTGTCAGCAGTCCAGCACCGGCCACCTGTGCCGCCTCTTCCAGAGCACGGTCAATCTGATGCAGGCCGGTAATGGTCGGGCGCAGTGCCAGCACCAGAAACCGTGCCAGATAGGCGTAGAGAATAATCCAGATCGTATTATAGAGATGCAGCCCGACAACCGGCAAAGGTTTGAGGAACATCAGCAATGCGGCAATCGACAGCACCACACCCGGCAGAGCATAAGGCAGTTCGGCTGCGAGATTGAGCAAGCGTGTCCACCAGCGCGACCGCCATGTGATGAGATAGCCAAGCGGCACCGCCACCAGCACCGCAAAACCGGCTGCGGCCAGCGACAGGGTGAATGAATTGACCAGCGCACGGCGAGCCCCTGCATGGTCAAACAGCACAAATTTCAGATTATCCAGTGTTGCCGTCTGCCAGCTCAGCGGAATACCAAAAGCAGGCACCAATGCGGTGAGCAACAGGCCAAACATCGGCAGCACCAGCACCAAGGCGATCAGCAGCCAGCAAGCGACCTCAACAGTCAAACGCCATGAGCCAAGTTCAAAAGGCGCGGCAGGCAGTGAGGTTGAGGCAATACGATAATCGCGGCGGCGTGCCATATAATCCTGACACAGAATACCCGCCATTGCGATCACACCGATCAGCAGTGAAAGCACAGCGACCTCCGACAGCACAGATGGTCCACCACCGGCAAGCTTTTGGTAAATCAAGGTCGGCAGCACCAGCACATTGGCCGGAATACCCAAGAATGCCGGAATACCAAAATTGCCGACACAGGATACAAAAGCCAGCGCAGAAGCGCCGATTACCGATGGTGTCATCAGCGGTACAATGATTGTGCGCGTTACCTGCCATTTACTGGCACCGCTGCTCAAAGCAGCTTCAACCAGTTCGCGCGGTAATTTACGCAAACCGGCGCGTACGATCAGGAACACCAGCGGCGCATATTGAATGCCGAGCAATGCAATAATACCGGTGGTAGAATAAAGCGGATTACGGCTGCCAAGCTCCGGCGCCATGCCGATCATTTTGAGAAACGGGCTCGCGGGGCCAAAGAGTTGCAACCATGCCAGAGCAGTCACCTGCGGCGCAATCAGCAATGGCACCACAAACATCAGCACGAACACGCCGCGACCGCGAATATTGGTCAGGCTCACCAGCAGCGCCACGGCACTGCCAAGGATAACAGCAGCAAGTGTGCCGCCAAATCCGGTGATTAAAGAATTACGCGTGGCAACCCATGTGGAGGTTGAAGAAAGCGCCGAGCGCAATGCACTGTCAGAGAGCTGACCATTCGGCGCGATAATCTCGCTGGCCAACCGCTGCATCGGCCACAGAGACAGCGTGAACACCACTGCCGCCACAAGAAAAATCAGAGCCGTATCCCGGCTCTGACCAAATATTTTATCTGACATCAAAGAATGCCTTAACCGCCGAACAGTTCAGAAAAACGCTTCTTGTCGGCTTCTGTCACACCCAGAACTTTGAGCGTATCGATCGACATGATGTTGATTTTTGTTCCTTCCGGCAACCAGCCCGGGCGACCAACAGATTCCTTGGCTGGCAGATAGCCCTGCTCCAGCGCCAGTTTCTGGCCATCATCCGAGAGGATGAAATCAACAAATTTTTCCGCACCGGCAACATTCTTGGCAGTCGCCATGATTGCAACAGGCTCAGTTACTGCAGGCACGCCTTCTTTCGGGAATACGAACTCAACCGGCGAACCTTTTGCCTTGGCATTCAGTGCCATGAAATCCACGAGAATACCGTAAGGCTTTTCACCGCTGGCAACGGATTTCAGCACAGCACCATTGCCGCGCACGCTGATCAGCTCATTGGCTTTCAGCTTTTCGAAATAATCCCAGCCAAGTTCAGAATTCAGCGCAAAGCCGGAGAGCAGATAAGCAGCCGCGCCGGAATAAAGCGGGCTCGGCATCACGATCTGGCCTTTATATTCTTCTTTGCCGAGATCAGCCCAGCTTTCAGGCTTGCTTTTCGCCTGTGTGTTATAGGCAATACCGGTGGTGATGAGCTTGGAACCGAAATAGGTTTTGTCCTTGTCGAACGAACCTTCGGTCAGACCATCAGTCTTCGCGCCTTCATAGGCTTTCAGACGATTGTCTTTTTTCAGCAGTTCCATCGACACGGCATCGGCGATCAGCAGCACGTCCGGCTGCGGCGCACCGGCAGCAAATTCAGCAGCCAGCTTGCTGAGAATATCGCTGGTACCGGAACGGAACACCTGCACATCAATATCAGGATTGGCTTTGCGGAATGCTTCAACGGTTTTGGTCGCATCAGCTTCCGGCTGCGAGGTATAAAGATTGAGCGTTTCTGCATTCACTGCAGTTGCGCCCATAAACACTGCCAGAGCAGTAGCCAGAACTGTTTTACGTGACGTGCGTTTCTGCAACATGATTCTTATCCCTGAAATCATTCATCCGACACCGGAGCGAGCCGGTTACTCGCCGTTCATTTATTAAATGAACACTACAAGTTTATGACAAAGAATAAAGTCACCACAGAAAACAAAAACAAACAGGGCATTGAACCAGCAATGCCCTGTTAAAACCTCATCTATTCTGGCAGTTGGCTCAGAATCTTGCGTGCTCTTTGATTTAGGCGCTCAGAAGCGAGCATGCTCTTTGATTTAGGCGCTCAGAAGCGAGCA
Source organism: Pseudochrobactrum sp. XF203 (assembly GCF_020341615.1). NCBI lineage: Bacteria > Pseudomonadati > Pseudomonadota > Alphaproteobacteria > Hyphomicrobiales > Brucellaceae > Pseudochrobactrum > Pseudochrobactrum sp. XF203. The sequence goes on from NZ_CP084392.1 coordinate 2,404,560, forward strand.
TGCTCTTTGATTTAGGCGCTCAGAAGCGAGCGCCGGCAAAATGCGCGATCTGTGCGCCGGTTTCATAATAGGCTTCGCGGATACCGAGGAAGGACTGTGTTTCCGGCTCAGTCACCGGCAATGGCAGATCAGCTTCGCTGATTTCACCGCTGATATGACGTGCCAGCACATTGCCGAATACTGTACCGGTGGCAATGCCGCGACCATTATAACCGCTGAAACCGATCACATTCTTATCAAAGCGATGAAATTTCGGCAGGCTGTCATTGGTCATGCCGATCAGGCCGTACCATTCATAATCAAATTCGACTTTACCAAGCTGCGGGAACAGACGCTTCATTTCGCGTTTTGCCCATGCCGTATGAATACCTGTGCCGGTATTGCGCAATGCACCAACGCTGCCGAACACCAAACGACCAGCCTGATCGTAACGATAAGACGACAGCACCTGTTTGGTATCCCATACGCCCTGACGTTCCGGCAGAATCTGTGCCTGCTGCTCTTTGGTCAGCGGCTTGGTTGCCAGATTGAAATAAGGCAGATGCATAATTTCTGCGCGGATCTGCGGCCATGGTGCCTGTGTATAGGCATTGGTTGCCACCACGATCCACTGCGCACGCACTGAACCCTTGGCAGTGCGAACCACCCAGTCATTGCCCACACGTTCTGTAGAAGTTACCGGAGAACCGGTGAAAATCTGTGCACCCGCAGCAATGGCCGCATGGGCAAGGCCACGCACATAGGCCAGCGGCTGAATGGTGCCTGCACGCATATCCAGCAGCGAACCGCTATAGGCTTTAGTACCGACTTTCTTTGCAGTTTCTTCGGCGCTCAACAGCGTTACCGGCGCACCACGGCGCTGCCACTGCTCCGCACGATCCTGCAATTCGCGCAGGCCTTTCTGACCGACAGCGCAATGCAGCGTACCGGTGCGGGTCGCTTCACAGGCGATATTGTGTTTTTCAATACGCTCGAAAACCATTTTCGGGCCATTGCCGAGTGCTTCGAGCAGACGGTCACCATATTTCTGACCGAGCACACCCGGCAGATCATCCGGCATAACCCACATACCGGCATTGACCAGACCGACATTGCGGCCGGAACCGCCAAAACCGATTTCAACGCCTTCAAGCACGGCAACTTTGCTGCCGCGTTCGCTCAAATTCAGTGCGGTTGAAAGACCGGTAAAACCACCGCCAACAACAACCACGTCAACGTTTAACTCGCCTTGCAGGGCAGGTGTAACCGGAGCGGCAGGAGCGGATTTTTCCCAGAGACCGTGAGAACGGGGATTATTCAACATGTCAGTTCATTTCTCAAAAACAACGTTGCCACTTATGTCAGCCTGGATTGCAGCAACAAGCCTACGATTATGCGTCTGAAATATACGCACCACGCAAAAGCGGCTCAGACAAAAGGTCAACGATCAAAATGGATAAAGAGCGCCGTATATATAATGCGGATACACACACAACACTCTGAGTGTTTGAAATTTGAAGCACAACACGGAAAATCATCCGGCTTGTTATTTACCAGTGTTATTATCGTCTTTTTCTTCTGGCGCCTGAGTAGCCATACACCTTTCGGTTTTGGCAAAAGTAGCAATTTTTGCGCAACAGATCATTCATTTGCGGAATGACCTGTTCCACTTAAATTGCATTACATATCTTATTCTGCGTTCAGATGCACCAGCGCCATATAGTCATGCTGGCCGACCTGCCCGCGAATCCAGCTGGAAAATGTCTGTATCAGCGGATTTTCATGCTTGCCTTCCGGCACCACCAGATAATAATCATTCTCGGTGCGCATAGGCTTATCAAACAGAATTCGCAGGCGACCTTCCTGCAATTCCTGCTCAATCAGATAAACCGGCAACAAACCAATCCCAAGCCCTGCGGCAGCGGCCTCGATCACCATAGAGAATTGATCGAAACGATGGCCGCTATAAGTGCTGCGTGCATCCACTTCGCAAAGTTCGAACCATTGCGTCCACATTTTCGGACGCGTTGTCAAATGCAGCAAAGGCTCTTTTTGCAGGTCTTCCGGCTCAACAATACGGTGGCTTTCGATCAGCGCATTGCTGGCAACCGGCACCACCATCTCACTGCACAGATAATTACAGGTGGCATGTGCCCAAACCGGCTGACCATAGTGAATAGCCATATCAAACGGATATTCTTCAAAATCGAACACGCCGGTGCGTGAACCGACATTAAAAGCCACGCCCGGATTTTCTTCGATGAAGTTCGGAATACGCGGCATCAGCCAGCGCGCACCGAATGTCGGCAATGTCGCCACGCTGAAAGCTGAAGAAGACTGTGCCGAGGCCATCGCCCGCAACATCGTGTCTTCAGTCTGATTCAGCAGACGACGCACTTCCGGCAAAAACTTGCGTCCCGCATCAGAAAGCAGGATGCGCTGACGGATTCGCTCAAACAGCAAAACGCCAAGCTGGCCTTCAAGATCCTTGATCTGACGACTCACCGCGCTTTGCGTCAGGTTCAGCTCGTGGGCTGCCTGCGTGAAACTTCCGTGACGTGCAGCGCATTCAAAAGCCTGCAAAATGGCGATATCCGGTATCAGTCGTCGGCTGAGCTTCATTCCTGCCTCGCATAAACATAGTCGGTTTCGTCGCAATCATGCGGCCACTACAGCTGATATGATCAATTTTAGTCATGATATCAACATCTGATACGTGTTTCTGATAGTCGAAAATCGATTTAAAAAGAAATTACGCATCAAATTTAAAGCATATCCCGAAAACTGGCTGACATTTTTCGGATCAGATAGGCCTTTATAACAACATCAGGATGGTTTTGTGCGACTCCCAAAGAGCACAAATCAACCACACTAAGCAGTTTTAGGGCAGTTTCAGGAAAAACGTCATCCGCTTTTCTTTACGGAACTGCACCAAGAGCAAAACAGACAGGGCTTTATCTTCTCCCAAGACAGATAACAGCTCGCATACGGAAAGCCCTCAAGGAGGCAAACCATGAATTTCGTATCAGCCGACAGCATCCGCGCTGCATTCTCAGCCGCAATGTCCGCAATGTACCGTACAGAAGTGCCTGCTTACGGTACGCTGATGGAACTGGTTGCAGATGTTAATGCTGCGACCCTGAAAGCCCAGCCTGAACTGCTCGCCCGTCTCGAGGATACCGATTCTCTGGATCGTATTTCCGAAGAGCGTCACGGCGCGATCCGCCTCGGCACCGCCGCTGAACTTTCCATGATGCGCCGTGCTTATGCCGTTATGGGCATGTTCCCGGTTGGTTACTATGATCTGTCCGCTGCCGGTGTGCCTGTGCATTCCACAGCTTTCCGTCCGGTTGATGATGCATCGTTGAAGATCAATCCGTTCCGCGTTTTCACTTCGCTGCTGCGTCTCGACCTGATCGCTGACGAAAAACTGCGCAAGGAAGCTGAAGAAACACTCGCAAAGCGCAACATCTTCACTGCCGGTGCGATTGAGCTGATCGAGATTGCTGAAAAACAGGGCGGTCTTACACAGGAACAGGCTGACAAGTTTGTTGCTGAAGTTCTGGAAACATTCCGCTGGCACGATAAAGCCAATGTGAGTGCAGAACTCTATCATCGTCTGCACGACGCCCATCGTCTGATTGCTGACGTTGTGTCTTTCAAAGGCCCGCACATCAACCACCTGACACCGCGCACACTCGACATCGATGCCGTGCAGGCTCAGATGCCGGCGCGCAATATTTCGCCTAAAGCTGTTGTTGAAGGCCCGCCAACCCGTAAATGTGCGGTTCTGCTGCGTCAGACCTCGTTTAAAGCGCTCGAAGAATCCGTTTCTTTCACCGATGCTGCAGGCGAATGGAAAGCCGGCACACACACTGCCCGTTTTGGTGAAATTGAACAGCGCGGCATTGCACTGACACCAAAAGGCCGCGGTCTTTATGATGCGCTGCTCGACAAGACCCGCGCACGTATCCGCCCTGCGCCGGATGGTTCGAATGCTGCTGAATATGTTCGTATTCTCGGTGAAGTTTTCGAAGAATTCCCGGATACATGGGCAGAAATCCGTGAACAGGGGCTCGGCTATTTCGCTTACAGCGTTGCAGATCGTTCCAAAGCCAAGAGCGAACTGACCGCCGCCAATCTCGACAGCCTGATTGCTGAAGGCGCAATCCAGTTTGACCCGATTGTCTATGAAGACTTCCTGCCGGTCAGCGCCGCTGGTATCTTCCAGTCCAATCTCGGCGACGACGATACACAGGAATTCACTGAAAGCCCGAACCAGAAGCGTTTTGAAGCTGATCTCGGCGCAACCGTGCTCAATGAATTTGAACACTATGCCCGCATCGAGCGCGAATCTGTTGAGGGTGCATTGAAGGCTATCGCCTTTAAAGCTGCAGCAGAATAACTAGATAACATATGAAAACGGCAATCTGCCCTCAAAGCGGATTGCCGTTCAGCTGTTTATACTAGAGCGTGTCGCGCTTCATTTGATCCACAACACGCGCTCTAGATTCTTGAGTTGTCGCATTATCGCGGTCGTTAACTGAAGTCAGTTAACTGCGAAATGCTCCGGAGCAAATTACTGCTCCACCGTACCAGATAGAATATCAGGTCTGCTCACTTACCCGAGCGTAGCGCCTGATATTCTGAACGATAAACAATAGGGAATGCGATTTATGAGCACCGAAAATAAAAAAGTGAACGTTAAGCAGGAAGCTGCTGACATTCTCGCCAAGCTTGGCGTTGACAGCGCTGCCTATACAGGCGGTGATCTTGCCTCGTTCAGCCCGGTTACCGGCGAACAGATCGGCGCCCTCAAGACTCATTCGGCTGCAGACACTGCCCGCATGATCGAAGAAGCTGATGCAGCATTCCGCACATGGCGCGATGTTCCGGCTCCACGCCGCGGTGAGCTGATCCGCCTGCTCGGTGAAGAACTGCGCGCTTCCAAAGCTGATCTCGGCCGTCTCGTTTCGATCGAAGCCGGTAAGATCATCTCCGAAGGTCTCGGCGAAGTTCAGGAAATGATCGACATCTGCGATTTCGCAGTTGGTCTGTCCCGTCAGCTTTACGGTTTGACCATTGCGACTGAACGCGCCGGTCACCGCATGATGGAAACATGGCATCCGCTTGGCGTTGTCGGCGTTATCTCCGCCTTCAACTTCCCTGTAGCTGTCTGGTCATGGAACGCGGCTCTGGCACTGGTTGCCGGTGACTCTGTTGTCTGGAAACCTTCCGAAAAGACCCCTCTCACAGCACTTGCTTGTGAAGCGATCTTCAACCGTGCGGCTGCCCGTTTCGGCGCAGATGCTCCTAAGGGTCTGTCCGCTGTTATCATCGGCGACCGTACAATCGGTGAAGTTCTGGTTGACCATCCGAAGGTTCCGCTGGTTTCCGCAACCGGTTCAACCCGCATGGGTCGCGATGTAGGCCCTCGTCTGGCCAAGCGTTTCGCACGCGCTATCCTCGAACTCGGCGGCAACAATGCCGGTATCGTCTGCCCGTCAGCCGATCTCGACATGGCTCTGCGCGCGATTGCTTTCGGTGCCATGGGTACTGCAGGTCAGCGTTGCACCACCATGCGTCGCCTGTTCGTACACGAAAGCGTTTACGACACACTGGTACCACGTCTGGTCAAAGCCTATCAGAGCGTATCCATCGGCAACCCTCTGGAAACCCCTGCACTGATCGGTCCGCTGATCGACAAGGCTTCTTTCGACGGCATGCAGAAAGCTCTGGCAGAAGCCAAGGCTCATGGCGGTAAAGTTGTCGGCGGTGAACGCGTATCCGTAGGTCCGGACACAGGTTACTACGTACAGCCAGCAATCGTTGAAATGCCAGAACAGGCAGGTCCGGTTCTCGAAGAAACCTTCGCACCAATCCTCTATGTGATGAAATACAGCGATTTCGACAACGTACTCGAACTGCACAACGCAGTTGGTGCCGGTCTGTCGTCTTCGATCTTCACACTGAACCTGCAGGAAGCTGAGCGTTTCCTCTCTGCATCCGGTTCGGATTGCGGTATTGCCAACGTCAATATCGGTACATCCGGTGCTGAAATCGGCGGCGCATTCGGCGGTGAAAAAGAAACCGGTGGCGGTCGTGAATCCGGTTCGGATGCATGGAAAGCTTACATGCGCCGTGCAACCAACACTGTGAACTACTCGAAGGCACTGCCGCTCGCACAGGGCGTATCCTTCGATATCGACTAATCATCATTGCTGATGACAAAGAAAAGCCCCTCTCGCGAGGGGCTTTTTTATTGACTAAAATCACACGCAGGTCTCTATTAGACGCAGCATTCACGCATATCTTGTCAAAATTCTCCGCAACGGAGGCTCACATGCGTTTATTTTTAGCAGCCCTGACGACTATTATTTATACTGCGCCTCTGGCCGCAGCGCATGCGAGTGAGAATAATGCGGTGTTCTGCACCAAGCTCGGAGAGCTTGCGGGGCGGTCGATGGCGGCACGTTTGCAGGGAAAGCCGCTGGCTGATCTGTTGCAGGTCAAGTTTGATCCGGCGGTGCATGAGATTTTTCAGACAGTCATTCTGGATGCCTATTCCAGACCTCTAGTTGAGGGAGAAAATGCGTGGGTGAGAAATATGTCTGACTTCAGAAATGCAGTTGAAGAGAAATGCCAGTCATCTCTGCAAAAATAAAAAGCCGGAAATTCCGGCTTTTTATTTCTCTACACTCAACCTTCTCAACCTGCTGGCGCCCCAACAAAGCGCGACGCTTTGAATTTTGGTTATGGCGTGGCGAAAATGGTGATTTTTGAGAACCGGCGCGCAGCGTACCCTGCATAATCCTTTCATCCGCTGATGAAAGATAAGATTATGCAGTCTTAAAGATCACGGCAGCCTTTGCACGTCCAATAGGACGTGCGGTGCCGTGTGTACGTGAGCAGCGGAAGCGCAGAAAATTGCCATTTGCAGCCCGCCAGAGTCGAAATTCTCCTTAACCCATGCGTTCAGAGGCGTACGACCCTGGGCTCGCCGGGAATACGACTGTCCGGTTGCCATTGAGGAACACGCGGTGATGGATATGCGCATGGATGGCGCGTGCCAGAACCTGCGCTTCCACATCACGACCAATGGAAACATAATCAGCTGCCGACTGTGCATGAGTAATACGGGCAACATCCTGCTCGATAATCGGACCTTCATCGAGATCAGCGGTCACATAATGCGCGGTGGCACCGATCAGCTTCACGCCACGCTCATAGGCCTGCTTGTAAGGATTGGCGCCTTTGAAAGACGGCAGGAAGGAATGGTGAATATTGATGATCTTGCCGGACATTTTCTGGCTCAGCTCATCAGACAGAACCTGCATATAACGCGCGAGAACCACCAGTTCCGTGCCGGTCTGGTTGACGATATCCATCATTTTGGCTTCGGCTTCGATCTTATTTTCCTTGGTCACCGCAATATGGTGGAAAGGAATATCGTGATTGACCACAACCTTCTGATAATCAAAATGGTTGGAGATCACACCGACAATATCAATCGGCAGACCGCCGATTTTCCAACGATAGAGCAGATCATTGAGGCAATGACCAAAACGGGAAACCATCAGCAATGTTTTTACCGGCTTGCGGGTATCGTGGAAATCATAGGCCATGCCGAATTTGTCAGCAGTTTCCTGAAAACCACCGGCGATTTCTTCGAAACTCTTGCCCTGTTCGGTAATAAAGCTGACGCGCATAAAGAATTTATCGGCACCGAGATCATCGAACTGTGCGCTGTCAACGATGTTACACCCCATACCCGCGAGATATCCGGAAATAGCGGCAACTATACCGAGGCGTGACTGGCAACTGACGGTCAACACATAATTCTGCATGGGAGTGTCCCTTAAGCTTCAACAGTTCAAATGAGAATGAACCGGAAAATTCCGGTTCCGTATGAAGCTCTTACACAGAATTTCCGCGCTTAACAGTCCCGATTACGCTTTTGTTTGACGGATTCCTGCCATTTGCAGACAAATCTGCATGACCCATAATCTCAGGTTACAGGTGATGATTTCCTGACTTATGGGTGGTATGTAAAACTCACAAATGCGGATTGCGGGTCTTATATTTTTCAATCAGACGGTCATTGATTTCCGTGGCACCCGGCATATTCGCACTGCGATAGACCGGAACTTCTCCGCCCTCTGCGGCCAGTTCGGCAGCAACCGCGGTAAAGATCGCGTGGAGAATGGTGGCACCAACGGCGGTGGAAACCGCGCCCGCTTTCATCCCGCTGTTTGGCAGCTGCATCATCGCATCACCGGCCGGAATTTCATTATCCAGCACCAGATCAGCGAGTTCAGACAGACGTACACGACCATTGGCCGCGCTGGCAGAATAGGAAACGGATGTCAGCGCGATAATTTTTGCACCGGCTTCACGGCCGAAGCGCGCAGCTTCAACCGGCGCGGCATTAACACCGGAATTGGAAACAACCAGCAGAATATCATCGGCTCCAATATCATAGCGTTGCAGCAAAGGCTGAACCATGCCGCTGATACGTTCGAATTTGGTGCTGGAAGATGCGCCTTCATGCAGCATCGTGAAAGCCGAGAGAACCGGTACGGTAATCGCCAGACCACCGGCACGATAATGCACTTCTTCGGCAAGCATATGTGAATGGCCGGTACCGAACACAAAGACACGCTTATCATTGCGTGCAGCTTCGCCGATCATGGCAACAGCCTGCTTCATCGCCTCAGCCTGACTGTCACGCAATTGCGTGAGATGCGCGGTCAGACGGTCGAAATAATCATTGATAATGCTCATGCCCGCTGATCCTGTCGCGCACCGGAAATCCATGTCGCTCTGACATGGCACTGATCGTCCAGCCAGACCAGATCAGCGCGCTTTTTCGGTGCCAGCACCCCACGATCCTTCAGCTGCAAAAACGCGGCCGGATAGGATGTCGCCATGCGCAAGGCTTCCTCGCAGGAGAGATCCAACATTGCCATACCATAGCGGATACCCGATGCCATATCGAGATCAGAGCCCGCCAGCGTAGTTCGATCTTCCAACACCAGTTTCGGGCAATAACCACCCTCAACACGATAAACTGTACGGCCATTGAGTTGGAATGTATCGCGGCCGGAACCGACCAGCGACATTGCATCGGTAACAAAGAACAGGCGACCCTGCCCGCGTTTTGCCCGCAATGCCACACGCAAAGCCGCAGGTTCGGCATGATGACCATCGGCAATAATGCCACTCCACACGGACGGATGATCCAATGCCGCACCAACGAGATTAGGCGTACGATGGCCGAACTGGCTCATTGCATTGAACAGATGGGTCACGCCCTGCGCGCCCGCATCGAACCGCGCCATAGCCATTTCATAAGTGCTGTCACTATGGCCGATGCTGATAATAACACCGCCTTCGGTCAGCTCACGCACCTGATCGGGTGTGACCTGTTCCGCAGCCATTGTCACCAGCAGACAACCGATTTTCTGCGCCGCTGCAGTCAGCGCCTGAATGTCAGCTGCCTCTACAGGGCGCATCAGCTCCGCCAGATGCGCACCTTTTTTCGCCGGTGCCAGATGCGGCCCTTCAAGATGAAGACCGGCAACACCTTTATCAGCCTGCACCGCAGCCACGGCGGCAGTCATAGCCTGCGCCGTCACATCACCGGTATCGGTAATCAGGGTTGGCAACAGGCTGGTTGTGCCATATGGGCGGTGACCTGCTGCGATGGTGCACATGATTTCAGGTGTCGGCCCGTCATTGAGCATTGCCCCGCCGCCGCCATTGACCTGCGCATCAATAAAACCGGGGCTGAGAATGCCGCCGTCCAGTTCAATGATCTGCAGATTTTCCGGCAATGCGTCACCATCCTGCACCAGACGGACAATCCTGCCCTTCTCGATCAGAACGGCTGTCCGCTCATGAAAACGATGACCGTCAAAAACACGCGCACCACGCAGCAGCTGAAAACCCATCAGACAGTCTCCGTTACCTTATTCAGATTAAGCGGCTTATCAGGATTAAAACCACGGCGGCGCGTCACCGCTTCGATCACACGATAATAGGCGCCGAGCGATACCAGCGGATCAAGCAGAGCCGAACCGGTTGCCGGTGTTTTAATCTGGCTCCATGGCAGATCCAGCGGGGAAATGGCCAGAATATTACCGCCAATGCTTTCCAGATGTTTCAGCGCCTGCAGATTATGCTGATAGGCCTGATCCTGCGAGACAAAGGCCACAATCGGGAAGCCTTTTTCCACCAGACGCATCGGGCCATGCATCAGCTCGGCCAGCGAGAAGGCTTCCGCATGAATCGCCGAAGTTTCCTTGGCTTTCAGCGCCGCTTCAAGCGCAATCGCCATTGAAGGGCCGCGACCGCCGATAAACAGCGATTGTTTTTCAGCCAGAATATTCTCAAGCGCATTGCCTGCATCAACCTGAACCGCGCCCAGTGCGTCCGGCAGCTGATCAAGCCCGCCCTGCATTGTGCTGTCTTTGCTCACCGCAGCAATCACACCGGCCAGAGCCGCAGCAGAAGCGATGAAAGATTTGGTCGCAGCAACACTTTTCTCAGGACCTGCACCAATACCCAGCACGATATCGGCCTCATTGCCGAGCGGGCTGTCGGTCACATTGACCACAGCAACCGTAATTGCGCCGCCCTTTTTAGCCGCGCGCTGCATGGCAACGATGTCAGGGCTGGCGCCGGACTGCGAAACGGTAAAATGTACAGCAGAACCAAGCTGCAACGGCGCATCATAAACTGATGCCACCGACGGGCCGATGGCTGCCACCGGTAAGCCTAAACGGATTTCTGCCAGATATTTGAAAAATGTTGCTGCATGGTCAGAAGAACCGCGTGCACAGGTCGAAATCAGCGCGGGCTTACGGGAGGCAAAGACCGCCGCGATTTCTTCAAAAACCGGCTTCTGGTCTTTTAACATGGCTGCAACAACTGAAGCAGCCTGTTCGGTTTCCTGAAGCATGAGTGTTGGTGATACGGTCATCGGACCTCTCCCGTTTTCAATTCTGCAATAAAGTCATAAGCATCGCCGCGATAAAGCGAGCGGGTATATTCAACAATCCGGTCTGTTTGCGTGCGTGATACGCGTTCCATTTGCAGGGCAGCAGCCTTGTCAGCCACACCAAGCAAACGCGCATTGACCGGATCAAGCACAACAGCAGTCAGCCTCTGCAAAGCGCGCACCGGTTTGTAGCCATGCTGTTCGAGTGCTGTATAAAGCGACAGCGCACCGCTGAGCACAGCCTGTGCCAGTTCCGTTTCCTGTCCGGCAGCAGATAATGTAGCGGTACCCAGCAGACGCTGCGGCACCACTGCACGTTCAATTGCCATCGGCATATCATCGGCAAGGCGCAGGCGCTCCACCCGCACCACCAGATCCTGCATGGAAATGCCAAGCTGGAATGCCTCTTCCGGTGACGGCTGCCCGATACCGCCGGATAGAATACGTACCCCTGGTACTTTACCACGGGCGATCATATCCTGCGAGAATGAGGTAAGCTGCCAGAGCGGCTGACTGATCTTTTTCGGACGTTCGCAAATATAGGTGCCGCTGCCATGACGGCGTTCCACCAACCGGTTTTCAAGCAATGCCTGATAGGCCGAGCGGATGGTGACCCGCGCCAGACCAAGCGCCTGCGCCAGTTCACGCTCGGGCGGCAGACTACTGCCAGCGGCGAGACTGCCATCCTCAATCAAATTGGTAAGCACGACGGAAACCTGCTTATAGAGCGGCCCGCCGGTCGTTTGCGCCGCTAATCCGCGCTGAAGAAGAGGAAGTAATCTGGTATTATCCATACCCGGACTATAATACCTTTTTAATACCAATGACAAATGGAATTATCTGCCAGCTCAAAATAAAAAGGGCAGCTTCTGTTTTAAAAGCTGCCCTTTAGAGCATTTCACAACCAAGTTGGATCAACTTGACTTCTTGATTATGTCAAGTTGGATCAACTTGACGCCCGTGATAATGCGACCAAATAAAGAATTGAGACGCGAGCGCTATGATCCAATCTGAACGTAAACCGCTCTAGCATTTGAGCTATTGTACTAACACCGGTTCAGCCGGTGGCACCTCGGAGCTATCTTCCGGCTCCGGATGCTCAGGCTCTTTCACACGGAACCAGGCCACATAAAGCGCAGGCAGGAACAGCAGTGTAATGACCGTTCCGGCAATAATCCCGCCCATCATGGCATAGGCCATCGGCCCCCAGAAGACTTCACGGGAAATCGGGATCAGCGCCAGACTGGCCGCCGCTGCGGTCAGCGCAATCGGACGCATACGATGCTGGGAAGCCTGATAAACAGAATCCCACGGATGCATCCCCTCTTTGATATGATCCTCCACCTGCACGATCAGGATCACCGAGTTGCGGATCAGGATACCGATCAGCGCCAGCACACCGAGAATAGCGACGAAGCCCAGAGGTTTGCCACTTGGCAGCAAGGCCGCCACTACACCGATCAGACCGAGCGGAGCAACCGCCACCACCAGAAACAGCCGCTGAAAACTCTGCAATTGCAGCATCAAAATCGTCGCCATAACGAACAGCATCAGCGGCACAACGGCAGCAATCGGCCCCTGACTTTTGGCGCTTTCTTCTACAGTACCGGCAATATGGACGGAATAACCAAGCGGCAGTTTCTGCGCAAATGCATCAACTTGCCCCTTCATCTGTTCCACCACCGTATCCGGCATGGTCTTGTCGAGAATACCGGCAGAGACTGTGATTGTCGGCAGGCGGTCACGGCGCCAGACAACCGGCTGCTCAATCTCGTAACGGAAATTGGCAATCGAGGCGAGCGGGATGGAATCCCCGTTGCCGGTACCGATCTGCAGATTGCGCAGAGTTTCAATCCGGTCACGCTCCTGCGCCTGTGCCCGCACCACCACATTAATCAGATAGGTAGCATCGCGCACCTGTGTGATCGCCAGACCGCCGACCACGCTGTTGAGCGTCATCGAGATGTCTTTGGAAGAAACACCGAGTTTACGCGCCTTATCCTGCAATACATCAACCCGCACCACACGTGCCGGTTCGTTCCAGTCATAAGCCACAACACCCAGACGCTGATCCTGCGCCATGATAGTGGAAACCTGATGCGCATAGCCGCGAACAGCCTGAATATCCGGCCCGCTGACGCGATACTGCACCGGACGGCCAACCGGAGGTCCCAGCTCAAGGAATTTCACATAAGCATCGGTGCCGATATAATCCTTGCGCAGCACCGTATCGAATTTCTGCTTCAGCCGGTCGCGCGCCTCCACATCCTTGGCGACAATAATCATCTGACCGAAATACGGATTGACCGGCTGCACATCGAAAGTCAGCACGAAACGCACTGCACCCTGCCCGATATAGCTGCTCCAGTGGTCTATATCCTCATTGCCTTTGAGCATCGTCTCTTCAAAACGCAGCATCTGCGCCTGTGTTTCGGCAATGGAACTGTTCTCCGGCAATTTCCAGTCAATCACCAGTTCCGGCCGATCCGAAGAAGGGAAGAACTGCCGTTCAATCAGCGTCATACCGCCAAGGGAAATCAAAAACAGCACGACTGTGGCAAAGATTGTTGTCCAGCGATGACGCATGCACCACAGCAAGGCCGCGGCAAAAGCCTTGCCGACACGGCGCGGCTTTTCCTCATGTTTTTTCATCGTTTTTGGCAGCAGCGTCACGCCAAGCAGCGGCGCAAACAATACAGCCACCACCCATGACACGACCAGCGAAACGGCAATCACCACGAACAAAGTATAAGTATATTCACCCGCCTGACTGGTGTTGAGACCGATCGGGATAAATCCGGCAATCGTCACCAGCGTACCGGTCAGCATCGGAAAGGCGGTGTGAGAATAGACATAGGTCGCCGCTTTATTGATCGGATCACCCGCCTCAAGCCGTGCAACCATCATCTCCACGGCAATCATCGCATCATCCACCAACAGGCCGAGCGCAATAATCAATGCGCCCAGTGACACACGCTGCAGGGAAATATCCATATATTGCATGGTGAGGAAGGTAATCGCCAAAACCAGCGGAATGGACAGCGACACCACAAAACCGGCTCGCACGCCAAGGCTGATAAAACTCACGGCCAGAACAATGATTACCGCCTCGAACAGGGCTTTGGTGAAACCGGAAACAGCCTCATCCACCACATCCGGCTGATCGGCCACCTGATGCACGCTGATACCAACCGGCAGTTCTCCTTCAACGCGCGCCATCAAATCATTGAGCGCCTTGCCGAAGTCCAGCAAATTCTCATTCGGCTTCATACCGATGGCCAGCCCGATTGCCGGTTCACCATTCACGCGAAACAGACTTTCCGGCGGATTGGTATAGCCGCGCTTGATTTCCGCCACATCGCTGAGGCGGAAGAAACGGTTATTGACCCGCAGATTAACAGCTTTCAGACTTTCTTCTGAGGTAAATTGCCCGCTCACCCGCACAGAGACGCGTTCCGGCCCTGCATTAATCACACCGGACGGAGTAATCGCATTCTGATCCTGAAGGCTCTTTAAAATCGCTTGCTGATCCAGCCCCAGCGCCGCGATCTGACGGGATGAAAATTCGAGATAAATCACCTCATCCTGCGCGCCGATCAGATCAACTTTACCGGCACTCGGCAATTGCAGAACCTGTGTACGTACAGTCTCTACGTAATCACGCAACTGCCGGTGGCTCAGACCATCAGCCGTGAAGGCGTAAATATTGCCGAACACATCGCCGAAGCGGTCATTATAAAAAGGCCCGTAAACGCCTTCAGGGAAATTCCCCTTGATATCATTAATCATATTGCGGGTCTGGAGCCAGATTTTCTCCACATCCCGCGCTTTGGTCGTCGCTTTCAGATTGACAAAAATCACCGCTTTACCCGGTGTTGTCACCGATTTGGTAAAATCGAGACTGTCGAGTTCCTGCAGCTTTTTCTCAATCCGGTCAGTCACCTGATTGATCGTCTCGTCCACCGATGCACCGGGCCAGTTGGCCTGTATCAGCATGGTTTTAATGGTGAATTGCGGGTCTTCCTCGCGCCCGAGATTGATATAGGCGGCAATACCGGCAATCAGAAAGACCAGCATGAAATACCAGACCAGCGAGCGGTGATTAAGCGCCCAGTCAGAGAGATTAAATTTCTTCATTATTCCTCTCCCTGCGGCAGTTTAACCTTCTGGCCATCCTGCAAACTGTTCACGCCTGCACTGACAATGCGCTGACCGGCTTCCACGCCTTTGGCAATGAATTGCCCGTCCCTGCGGCTGACAACTTCCACGGCCTGACGGCGCACAGTCTGGCTCTGCGGATCAGCGATCCAGACATAGGTTTTGCCCTCCTGTTCCAGCAAAGCGGATAGCGGCAGAGCAATCTGTTCCTGATGGTCACCATTACTGCGCAGCGCTGTGATTGTTGTGCCTAAACGGAAAGCTTCCGGTGCATCATCAAGCGTGATTTTTACACGACGCAAACGCGTGGCATTATCCGCCTGCGGTGCAATTTCCCGCACATGACCTTCTGCCTGCACAGTCGGATCAGCCTGCAGGAAAATCATAAATCTATCGCCGTCTTTGACCGTCTCCGCAATGTGATCCGGCACATCGACAACGGCTTCACGCACATCCGGCCTCGCCACGGTCAAAACACTCTGTCCGGCAGCCACAACCTGCCCGACTTCGGCATTTACCGCAGAAACCACACCGTCAAAATCCGGATCCAGTTGTGCAAAACCACGCTCGTCTTCAGCCTTTCGCAAGGCGGCACGGGCTTTTTCCAGACCGGCAGCCGCAGTATCGCGCCCCTGTTTGGCGCTGTCATAAACCGCCTGCGGAATACTGCGCATGGCCAGCAAACGCGCCTGCCTGTCCTCTGTGGCCTGTGCATTCACATATTGTGCCTCGGCACTGGCCATGTCGGCTTTGGCTGCCTGCAAATTCAGATCAAGCTGCGCGGGATCAATCATCGCCACAACCTGATCTTTTTTGACAAAATCACCGATATCCACATCACGCTGGATCAAGCGCCCCAAAACGCGGAAGGCAAGATCCGTGCTGAATTGCGGCTCCACAGATCCGGCAAAACCGCTTTGCTGTGAGGCCTCCGCTTTTGCGATAACAAACAATACCGGCCGGACAACCGGCTCTTTCGCTTCATCAGCCTGTTCACCACAGGCTGCCAGCATCAGCAAAACTGATCCTGCCGCAGCAGCCCTGAAAATTCTGCGCTTCATCGTCCAACCCGTCGCCCGCATCACTGTGTTACTTTCTGCTCATCAGCCACCAGAAGCTCCACAACAGCGCCTTCACTCAGCAACTGCCCGCCGCGGGTTATGACCATTTGCCCGTCCTGCAAACCTTCAGAAATAATGATTTTTTCCCGCTCATAGTCCATAATCCGCACTAAAGCGGAAGAAACCGTTTTCGTCTGCGGATCAAGTACCCACACTGCCGGTTTTCCGCCCTGTGATGTCATAGCACTCCATGGCAAAATCACAGCACGCACCACCGGCAATTGCAGACTGCCGGTTACCGGAGCCGCGAGTGTCATTGCAGGTGGCGGCGTATCCAGTTCAACCTTAATACGTACAGTGCCGGTTGTGGCATTTACCACCGGCGCAACCTCACGCACATGGCCGGTTGCCGTGACAGACGGATCGGAAACCAGTGTCAGACTCACCTGAGGCAGCGCCTGTTTCCCGCCTTGTTGCTCCATGGATTCCGCATGGGCAGCCAGCGCTTCCTGCACATCAAAAACGGCGTCCCGCTCACCATCGGCAGCAATCACAAAGGCAGTTTGTGCCGCCTGTACCAGTTGTCCCGTTTCAATATTACGGGCAGTCACCACACCGGCGCGCGGCGCACGCAATTCCGTATAGCTCATCATATCCTGCGCATTTTTCATCTGACTTTGCGCACTAATAAGAGCCGCCTCGGCACGCTGCTTGGTTTCCTCCGCAGTGCCGAACTGACTGCGCGTGGTGAACCCCTGATCCAGCAATGCCTGTTGGCGTGTGTAATTGGCGGTTGCCTGTATTAATTGCGCCTGCGCCGCATTCAGAGAGGCCAGAGCCGAGCGCAAACCAGCTTGCTGCTCCACAGCATCAATACGCGCCAGCAATTCACCGGCTTCAACTTTTTGCCCGACATCAGCGCTGCGCTCTGTCACCTGACCGGAAGCGCGAAAAGCAAGATTGATAAGATTGCGGGCTGCGATCGTGCCAGTCTGCACCAGTTTCGGGCGATAATCGCTGACACGAACGGTCTGCGCGCTGACTGCAACACTATGGGCATTCGTGACAGGCTGTTGCGAAGCAGGATTGGCCTGAGCAAAAACACTGCAAACAGATGCAAACATAAAGGAAGCGAGGGGAACAGGAAGAAGAATGTGTCTGCGCCGTCTGACCATCAAATTCACAACCTTTAAAATACCTATTGCATTACAGCAAACATAGCGGATCATTCCGGTATTAATAGTCTTTCTGAGCCTGACTTTATAAAATCGGGATGATAATAACTCTTTAAAACTGAATTTAGAAAGCAACTGACATGAGTACTGTTCTGGAAATCGCCGATCTGAAAAAACTGGCGCGCCGCCGCGTGCCAAAGATGTTTTTCGATTACGCAGATTCCGGCGCATGGACAGAATCGACCTATCGAGCCAATGAAAGCGATTTTGCCAAAATCAAACTGCGTCAGCGTGTACTGGTAGATATGACCGATCGCTCTCTGGCAACAACCATGATCGGCCAGAATGTGACTATGCCGGTAGCCCTGTCTCCGACAGGTCTGGCAGGTATGCAGCACGCGGACGGGGAAATTCTGGCAGCACAGGCCGCACAGGAATTCGGCGTGCCTTTCACCCTTTCCACCATGAGCATCTGCTCGATTGAAGATGTCGCCGCAGCAACGAAAAAGCCTTTCTGGTTCCAG
This sequence comes from Pseudochrobactrum sp. XF203, assembly GCF_020341615.1. Classification (NCBI taxonomy): domain Bacteria; kingdom Pseudomonadati; phylum Pseudomonadota; class Alphaproteobacteria; order Hyphomicrobiales; family Brucellaceae; genus Pseudochrobactrum; species Pseudochrobactrum sp. XF203. Next base: position 2,422,459 of record NZ_CP084392.1, read on the forward strand.
CTTTATGTAATGAAAGACCGTGATTTCGTCCGCAATCTGATTGAACGTGCCAAAGCCGCCGGTTGCTCAGCTCTGGTCTTGACGCTCGACCTGCAAATTCTCGGCCAGCGTCACAAAGATTTGCGCAACGGTCTGTCGGCTCCACCGAAATTCACGCCGAAACATATCTGGCAGATGATGACGCGCCCGCAATGGTGCCTCGGTATGCTGGCAACGCAGCGCCGTACCTTCCGTAATATTGCCGGTCATGCCAAAGGTGTCAGCGATCTCTCATCCCTGTCCTCATGGACGGCCGAGCAGTTTGATCCGAAACTGAACTGGGATGATGTGGAATGGATCAAAAAACTCTGGGGCGGCCCGCTGATCCTCAAGGGCATTCTCGATGAAGAAGATGCACTGATGGCAGCCAAAACCGGTGCCGATGCGATTATCGTCTCTAATCATGGCGGCCGTCAGCTCGACGGCGCACCATCATCCATTTCGATGTTGCCGCGCATTGTCGATACAGTCGGTGACAAGGTGGAAATCCATCTCGACGGCGGTATCCGCTCCGGTCAGGATGTCCTCAAAGCCGTGGCACTCGGCGCGAAAGGCACCTATATCGGCCGGCCGTTTCTTTATGGTCTTGGCGCCATGGGTAAATCCGGCGTGACCAAAGCGCTGGAAATCATCGCCCGTGAGGCAGATGTGACTATGGCTCTGTGTGGCAAGCGCCGTATCACGGATGTGGATGCCTCAATCCTGCATAAAGATTAATATGGACGGGGTGGTTTAGGTAAAACACTCTCTGAACCACCCCTCCCTGCATTTTCTGTTAAAAAGAATAAGATTAAACTGCAAAAAATATAATTAAATTTATTAATTTTCTACACGTAACCATACTTCCCGAAAGATACCCAGATCAGTATCCCATTCGATAATTCCGTAATAGAACTGATCGTTTTCAGCTGTAATATCGTCAAAAAAGTAATTTACATCAGCAACTTGCCCAGGTTCTTTTGGAGAACTATAACACAACCAATCAGATCGATTTGTACTATTTCTTGATAGTACAACAGAAAACAAATTTGCCGTAAATAATTCAGAACAAATCAAGCTTGTGTTATCATAATTTGTCCAATTTCCCAGCGATGTATGGAATGTATCATAAGCTGCTTTAGTTTCACTATTATAATTATAGAAACTATCTGTGCACATCGTGACAACCTTATAAGATGGAACAATGGGGAAACGTATCAACAGCTTTGTAGGGTCACTTTCAGTCGGAATGAATGTATTCTCATCAATAGCGCCACTATAGGTTCCGACTTTAGGTGTCTGGATATCTGTTCCTTCTGGTATCTGGTAAAAATATTTACAATTTTCGCCATCCGGAATAACAATATCTACATCTCCCGTTACATTTTGGAATAATGCAAATGGGCAATTCTCTCCTAGCACACCTGAAAGTTTTGCGGGACTTCCATCACTCCCGTTCATACTATAATTGAAAGTGACCATTCCATCACAATCATTAGCTTCATCTCTAAACTTAACCTTTCTGATTGTGTCAGAATTTTGCGGCGTAAAATTTGGAATGGTCATAGAAAAATTACACAGCATTTTTTTATTATTTTTATTTATAACAATAGAATTCAACTGAGATTTATCACCAAAATTTTTAATAATTTTTGGGAAAAAATTTTTAATATCAACCATAAAAAAATCCAATACATTCAATTAATAACAAATTAATTATGCATAATATTTCTCCTCTTGTCTTTCACGATACTATTTTATTACTTCACCGGCGCTCTGCTTAGCAGCACACTGCGGATCGAGAAACTGGAGTGAATACGCACCACACCCGGCAGGCGTGAGAGAATTTCTTTATGAATGACCTCATAGGCTGCCGTGTTTTCTGCCTCGGCACGCAAGATATAATCGGCATCCCCCGTCATCAGATAACATTCCTGAATTTCCGGATGACGGCGCACCGCTTCTTCAAAACGATTGAGATATTCTTCCGTTTGCCGCTCCAGCGTAATGCGCACCAGCGCCACCAACCGGTCATCAGCATCGGGTGCCGCAACAATCGCCGTATAGCCGCGGATAACCCCGCTTGTTTCCAGCAATTGCACACGCCGCAGGCACGCCGATTGCGATAAACCGACCTCTGTGGCCAGCTGACTATTGGTCATACGCCCGTCACGGCGCAGACAGCGGATAATATTACGATCAATAGCATCTAAGGTAGACACGCAGAATATTCCAATTCATAGTATTTTATCGTGCTGATTTAGCTATAATTCGCATAAATTACGAAAAATAGCAAAAACATTCGAAGACTATTCGACTACACTGAGAAATAGGGAGAGAGTTCCGGCACGTGATACCGCTCGTAAAGTTACGACGCTGAACGATGCTGCCTCTTATAAAATTTGTTTGGCATCTCTGGCATGGTCTGCATGCAGAGCATAACCTGAAACTGTGTTATAGTTTTCCGGATATGCATACTGGCAGCCAACCAACGTGTTGAACATGACAATGCGGAATTGCTTATGTCTGTACTCTTTTCTGAAACCCGAGCGGCAGCGCCTGTTGATACAACTGCCGGTGAAAATCCGGAAATCCTCGCGGCCGGCGGTATTCTTACCGTTGATTTGGCCGCTTTGCGCGCGAACTATAAGCTGATCGCCGACGCACTGAGCCCGACCAGAGCCGCAGCCGTTGTGAAAGCCGACGCCTATGGTCTGGGTGCGGATAAAGTTGCCCCGCAATTTTATGCCGCCGGTTGCCGCGATTTTTTCGTTGCACATCTGGGAGAAGCCCTGAAGCTGCAGCCGCATATCGGCAAAGATGCTGTTATTTATGTCCTCAACGGCCTGCAGCCGCAGACAGAAAAACTCTGCGCGGATAATAACATTATCCCTGTACTGAATTCGCTGGAACAGCTGCGCAACTGGGCAGCTCTGGGCAAGGCCGGCAACCGGAAGCTTCCGGCACTGCTTCAGCTTGATACAGGCATGTCGCGTCTCGGTCTTTCCGAACAGGAACTGAAAGAACTGCTGGCAGATATTTCCCTGCTGGACGGCATTGATGTAAAATTCATTATCAGCCATCTGGCTTCTGCTGATAATGTGCAGAGCCCGCAAAACCACGCCCAGCTGGAGCGCATGCAGGCAGCTCTTAAACTTCTGCCGCATTATGCCGTTGCGTTTTCCAATTCCGGTGGCAGCTTCATGGAGCGCGGCTATCATTTTGATCTGGCACGTCCGGGCATCGCACTTTACGGCGGCGCACCACTGGAAAATGCACCAAACCCGATGCAGCCGGTTGTGTCGCTGCAGGCGCGCGTCATTCAATGCCGCACCGTTCCGGCACATACTCTGGTCGGCTATGGCGGCAGCTATGAAACACAGGGCGAGACACGGATTGCCACGATTGCCGTCGGTTATGCAGATGGCTGGCCACGGCACTTAAGCAATAAAGGCGCAGCATATTATGGTGCTGTGCGCTTGCCGGTTATCGGCCGCGTTTCCATGGATTCCATTACACTGGATGTCAGCGCCCTGCCGGAAGGCACATTAAAGCTCGGCAGCCTTGTAGAGCTGATCGGCGCACATCAGAGCCTTGAACAAGTGGCACAGGATGCCGGAACAATTTCCTATGAGATTCTGACATCTCTGGGGAACAGATATCATCGCAATTACATTAACGACATTCTTGCCTGAAGAACAAACAAGCCTGCACATGCGGCATCAGACAGGATATGACAGAGGCAGACCATGAAAGTTACAATACTCGGCAGCGGTGTGATCGGCGTAACGACCGCCTATTATCTGGCAAAAGCCGGCCATGAAGTGACTGTGCTCGACCGTCAGGAAGGACCGGCGCTCGAAACCAGTTTCGCCAATGCCGGTCAGCTTTCCTATGGTTACTCGACCCCATGGGCTGCTCCGGGTATTCCGCAGAAAGCGGCAATGTGGCTGTTTAAAAAACACTCACCGTTGATTTTCCGTCCGACCTGTAATCCGGCAATGTATAGCTGGCTGATGTCCATGCTGGCCAATTGCACCGCATCGGCCTATGCGACCAACAAAGCCCGCATGCTGCGCATTTCCAATTACAGCCGCGAATGCCTGACCGAACTGCGCAATGATACCGGCATCACCTATGATGAAGGTTCAAAAGGTACTTTGCAGCTGTTCCGCAGTCAGAAAGATTTTGACGCGGTAATGACCAAGGATATTGAAAGCCTGCGTCAGGACGGCATCAAGTTTGAAGTGCTGGATGCCGAAGGCTGCACCAAGGCAGAACCAGCCCTTGCCAATGTAAAGCACATGATCACCGGCGGCCTGCGTATGCCGGATGACGGCACCGGCGATTGCTTCACTTTCACCAATAAACTGGCCAAAATGGCTGAAGAACTGGGCGTAAAATTCCACTACAATGTGGATATTAAAGGCTTCCAGCTTAACAGCGGCAAGATTGTTGCGGTTGAAACCAATAAAGGCATCTTCACTGCTGATCGTTATGTGGCTGCACTCGGCAGCTTCACACCGCAGCTGGTCAAAGGTCTCGGCCTCAATGTTCCGATCTATCCGGTCAAAGGCTATTCGATCACTATTCCGATTGTCGATGAATCCCGCGCACCGGTTTCGACCATTTTGGATGAAACCTATAAGATCGCGATTACCCGTCTCGGTGATCGTATCCGAGTCGGCGGTATGGCTGAAGTCACCGATTATGTGACACGTCTGCTGCCTGAACGCCGCGAAACGCTGGAACTTTCCGTCAGCGGCCTGTTTGGCGGTGCGGGTGACCTGTCCAAGGCAACTTTCTGGTCGGGTCTGCGTCCGATGACTCCGGATTCAACACCGATTATCGGCGGCACAAAATACGACAATCTCTATATCAATGCCGGTCACGGCACACTCGGCTGGACAATGTCTGCCGGTTCTGCCCGCGTTATGGCCGACCTGATCTCCGGCAAAAAACCGGATATTGATACTTCAGATCTCGGCCTGTCACGCTACAAGTAAAATTACATCCTCCGCTTAAACGCCGCCGCAAATTTTGCGGCGGCGTTTTGCATTTCAGAGCAGACCAATCAGATGCGCCTTCATCACCGCATGAACCTTGTTGGAAACAATCAGCTTATTCAGAACATTGTTCATGTGAAAATGTACCGTGCGCGGCGTGATATTGAGTATGATTGAAATATCCTCAGCGGTTTTACCGTCACCGGTCCAGCGCAATATTTCCCGCTCCCGCAGTGTAATAATCTGATCCTCAGTATTATAGGTCTCATCCAGCCGATAAAGATCATAAAACCTTGTGAACAGAGACAGGCTCAACTCGCGCAATTCCGGCTCCAGCTCTTTCAACTCGGCTTTGCTGATTGCATCGCTGGTTCGGCTGAAAGACAGAAAGCCGGCAACCGATTGCGGCCCCCAGCAGGACTGCGTAATACCCACAGAATGGCCGTCACGTCTCATTTCCTGCCACAGAATTTTATTCTGCTGATAGAGTTTCTCAGTCCAGACGACCGGCTTGGAAGACCGCATCGCCTGCTGAATTGCGGGATCGGTCAGAATACATTCATTGCGCACATAATAACTGCGCCAGCCTTCAGAATAATTGTCGAACCCCTGAATTTTCGGGCGCGTCAGTGACTGCGGGATACGAAGAACAAAACTGTAATAGTCAAAGCCAAGCCGCACCGCATGACTACTGATAATATCGACAAGTTCAATTTCCTGCACATCTGTTAAATTGACACCATAAAGTATTGGCCGCGATATATTCATCGGAAAAACCTTATCTTATTTTAAAATATCAATAAAAATAAAACAGTATAAAAAATCAGGACAACCAAAGAATAACAATTCAAATAAAAAATGACAATCAATTAGAATAAAATTCACAAATTATGTTCACATCTTAAGAAAGATACAAATATTTAAGAATAATCATGAAAATTTATTGAATAACATAGATTGATAAATCTAATTTTCTAAAAGATGAAAAGCTGCATGAAACGCTTTTTACAAGACGTGACATTTTTGCCATGAGCTTTGACAAGGCGAATGCGACCTTTAACGCCGCTATTCCCGCTAATGATTCTTATTGCGAGCCAATAAAAAAGCCCGCCAAAGGCGGGCTCATTTGATGGAGCACTCGTGCTGCTGATTACTTTTTCTTGCTCAGCACCTTCACCAGACTATATTTCAGGCTGGAACTGTCCATAGGCGGATTTTTGATTTTGCTCACATTCACTTTCAGCTTGTAGCGATAACCCGGCTCATAGCGAAAACCGTCAATACCGCCATAGAATAATGTCCATTCGCTTTTCGGGCTTTTGCGCACCTGCATACATTTTTGCGGCCCTACACCAACACAATCAACCAGCTTATTATTGATATAAAGCACCTCATTCTTACCGGCTGCACTCGCCTGCTGTATCGACAACAGACCGGCACCAACAATGGCCGCAGTTACAACAGGTATAATAAAGGTCTTTTTCACAGGCTTCTCCGTCTTCGCTTCTTACTTGCGTCAGCACTGAACTTAGCTAAAACAACCTGAACAGCAGGTGAACCGGATGACATCTCAAAACACACATACCAACGGCAAGACCATTGCCATTATTGGCGGCGGCTCTTCAGGCCTTGCTGCGGCAGAAATTCTGTCCGCGCACGGGCATGACGTTACTGTTTATGAAGCCATGCCGACTGTTGCACGCAAATTTCTGCTGGCAGGCAAATCCGGTCTAAATATCACCCATTCAGAACCCTATGAACGCTTTCGTACCCGCTATGGTTCCAGCGGCTCGCGCCTCATTCCGGCACTCGATGCTTTTACGCCTGAAGATATCTGCCAATGGACAGAAGCATTGGATATTGAAGTTTTCACCGGCAGTTCCGGCCGCATCTTTCCGAAACGGATGAAAGCCTCGCCATTGCTGCGCAACTGGGTGGCACGGCTGGAAGCGCAAGGCATCACAATCCTGAAACGTCATCGCTGGAAAGGTTTCAGCGGCGACGCTCTTTTGCTTGACACGCCGGAAGGTGAAAAACAGATCAGCCCTGATGCCACATTACTGGCTCTGGGCGGCGCCAGCTATCCGCGCCTTGGCTCTGATGCCGCATGGGTACCGTGGCTTACGGAAAAGAATATCAGTATCGCGCCTTTCCAATCGGCCAATTGCGGATTTGATGTTGACTGGAGCACAGTCTTTCGCGAGCGCTTTGCAGGCGCGCCGATCAAATCGGTCGCGGCTACATCTCCGGCAGGCCGGATTGAGGGCGAATTTGTTATCTCGCAGCACGGCATTGAAGGCAGTCTGATCTATGCTCACGCCGCTGCATTGCGCGATCAGCTGAATAATACCGGCAATGCCCGCCTCTATCTTGATCTGACACCCGCACGGTCAGTTGAACGGCTGATACGCGATCTCACCAAGCAAGGCAGCAAAAGCAGCTTCTCCAACCGCCTGCGCAAAGCCACCGGCCTTGAAGGTGTGAAAGCAGCATTATTGCGCGAACTGATGCCGGATGCTCATATGCTCTCCGCGGAAAATCTCGCGCAAAAGATTAAAAATCTCGGAGTGCCATTACTGCGTCCGCGCCCGATTGCAGAGGCGATTTCCTCTGCCGGCGGCATTGTCTGGGATGAAGTCAGCGACAATTATATGCTGCACAAATTGCCGGGTGTTTTTGTTGCCGGTGAAATGCTGGATTGGGAAGCGCCGACCGGCGGCTATCTGCTCACCGCCTGCTTCGCAACAGGCAGAGCTGCAGCTCAAGGCATGCTGGATTGGCTGGAGCATTTCACAGTCAAATTAGATTAATTTGACGGCTGTGATAATGCGACCACTAAAAATCTGGAGCATGTCCTCTAAAATTGCACATCGGTTGTAGGAGACATGCTCCAGAAGCTCAAATAATCTTCGCCTTCACAAACACATCATAGCGGGTGCTTTTGCCTAATATCTGGTGCGAAGGTTTGCGGATACCTGCCATTGGTTCCGCACGCAGCGGCCATTTCAGCACAACACGATTTTGCGCAGCTTCCAGCGCCACCTGCATCAGCCTTTCCGCATCAGGATCGGTACCGACAATCTCGCGGATCTGGCGCATTTCTTTTTTGACCAGCGCCGTATTTCCGCGTGGCGGATGCATCGGATCAACCAGAACTACCTGCGGCTTCAGTTCCGGCAACAATGCACAGGAGTCACCAAAGAGCAGTGTCATCCGCGCCACGGTCTCCGCCAAGCGCCCGCCTTCTGCCGCAGCGCGTTCCAGCCCTGCGGCGAGCAAAGCATGCATTTTTTCTGACCGCTCAATCAAGGTTACTTTTGCACCGAGTGATGCCAGCAAAAAAGCATCGCGGCCAAGCCCTGCGGTAGCGTCCACAATATCCGGTGTTGCACCGCGCACCAGTCCAGCTGCTTTGGCAAGCGCCTGCCCGCGCCCCTCACCGGAGCGGAAACGATGACCGACAGCCCCGCCGACAAAATCAACAATCAGGTCATTATCATCTGCTTGCTGCATAGGTTCTCTCAAAACGGGCAAGGTATGGTAAAAGTAACAGCACGGCCATCAGGATGGCGAAAGCTCAGGCTCTCCGCATGCAGCAGCAAACGATCTGCCGCCTGCAAAGCAGCACCCTCTGCATAGAATTCATCGCCCAGCATCACATGACCGATGGCCTTCATATGCACTCGCAGCTGATGCGTCCGGCCGGTTAGCGGGAACAGACGCACACGAGTTGTCTGTTCATTGCGCTCCAGCACCTGCCAGCGACTTTGTGCCGGTTTGCCATGTTCGTAATCCACACGGTGACGCGGTTTATTGTCCGGATCAATCGCCAGTGGCAGATCAATCAGTCCTTCATCCTCAGCCACATTACCCCAGACCACAGCAATATAGGATTTCTCGGTGCTGCGCTCTTCAAACTGTCTGGCAATCTGTGCATGGGCTTTACGGTTCAGCGACATCAGCACCACACCGGACGTGTCTTTATCCAGCCGGTGGATCATCAGTGCCTTTGGAAACTGCTTTTGCACCCGCGTCGCTAAGCTATCAGACAAAGCCGGATCACGCCCCGGCACAGATAACAGCCCGCTTGGCTTATCCAGCACCAGAATATCCGCATCCTGATAGATCACCGATATCGGATCCATAGGCGGATTATAAACAGGAAAAGCGGAAGAGTATGTGCTCATGCCTCCCTCTAACATAGTTTATCCGCCGCATAGAAGTGCTGACTTTCAGGAGAAACCAAGAAAAACGGGAACTGAAACGGCAGTTCAGCGGTTTACCCAGGCACTCCCTGCAAAATCAGTCGTGATTTTGCACTCACGGAAAGGCTTTTGATGCGATATTTTTTGCCCCTCTGTTTGCTTGCAGTGCTGAGTAGCGGTACTTTGATGACAATACCGGCCACAGCGAAAACTGTTCCGATACCTGCACAAAAACCCGCTGCGGAAGAGAGTAAAACCATTGCCCCTGCCCCAAAACCGGATATATCAAAACCGGAGACACCGAAAACCGAACGGATTTATCAGGCTGCCTGCCTGCCATTAGTGCAAAATGAAGTGACCGGCAAAGTCATCCCGCCTGTCAATGAAGGGCAATGCCAGATCAGAAGCCCGCTGGAAATCACGGCCTTCACCAAACCTGTCCCGATAGAACTGGATCAGACGATTACAACCAATTGCACGATGACTGTCGCTCTCACTGAATGGGTGCAGCAGGCTAACAATTTGGCCAAAACCCATCTCGGCAGCGATATCAAAACCATCGGCACCGGTTCGCATTATCAATGCCGCAAGGTGAATAACGGCTCGGCAGGACGTGTATCCGAACATGCATTCGGCAATGCTCTGGATATTATGTCTTTCACACTCGCAAATGGTGAAAAAACCACACTTGCCACAGACTGGAACGGCAGTGAAAAACAAAAGAAATTCTGGCGTGAATTACATAAGGCAAGCTGCACGCTGTTCATGACAGTCTTAGGGCCGGAAGCCGACAGTACCCATGAAACCAATCTGCATCTTGATATGGGCTGTCATGGTAAATCCTGTACCTATCGCATCTGCCAGTAACCTGATGAAACAGAAAAATAGACGCCCGATTTCCGGCGGCACCGGAGGCAAATCATGATAAAGTCTGTTTATGCTATTTTCTTTACCCGACCCGCACACTCTTTATCAGGCGCTTCTTGATCGTGACCAGTCCTATGACGGCCATGTTTTTGTCGGTGTGACCAGCACCGGCATCTTCTGTCGTCTGTCCTGTCCGGCACGTAAACCGAAATTCGAGAACAGCCGCTTTTTTGATCATCCGGCCGCCTGTATGGAAGCGGGTTTCCGGCCGTGTCAGCGCTGCCGTCCGCTGGATTTTTATCGTGGCAAAGAGCCGGTTGTCGCCAAATTGCTGGATTGTCTGGATGCCCGTCCGGATCATTTCTGGTGCGAAGATGACCTCATCGCCATGCAACTTGATCCTTCCACAGTGCGTCGTGCTTTCAAACGCCATCTGGGTATGACTTTTCTGGATATGGCACGACTGCGCCGGAAAGCACGCGGGCTTGAAAGCATTGCTGCCGGTCATTCCGTGATCGATGCACAGCTTGAAGCCGGTTATGATTCCGGCAGCGGTTTTCGCGAAGCCATTACGCAGCTGATCGGTGATACGCCTGCCCAGCTGAAAGGGCGCGACCTGCTGAAAGCAGACTGGCTGGAAACACCAATCGGCTCCATGCTGGCCGTAGCCGACCAGCATCATCTGCATTTGCTGGAGTTCTTTGAGCGTAAAGGCCTGCCCAATGAGCTGAAAAAACTGCGTCTCTACACCAAATCATCCATCAGCTTTGGTCGCCTTGCACCAATTGATCAGATTGAAGCAGAGCTGAAACTCTATTTCACCGGTGGTTTTACCGGTTTTAAAACGCCGCTGGCGCTCTATGCTCCGGCCTTTACCCGCTCGGTCTGGGATGCATTGCAGGAAATTCCGCTGGGTGAAACCCGCTCCTATGCCGAACTGGCAGAACTGACCGGACGCCCTGATGCCATACGTGCCGTGGCCAATGCCAATGGCGCTAATCAGCTGTCAATTATTATCCCGTGTCATCGTACCATCGGCTCGGACGGATCACTCACGGGATATGGCGGCGGTCTATGGCGCAAACGCTGGCTGCTCGAGCACGAGAAACGTATGGCTGCCCGTTCCGCCGCCTGAATAGTTTAAAAGCCTGTATGGGTTTTCAGGAATTCGGTTTCTTCCGGCGTATTTTTGCGGCCGAGTACGGCATTGCGATGCGGAAACCGGCCGAATTCCTCGACAATATCACGATGCTCTCTGGCAAAGCCGAGAGCAAAATCATTGCCGAGCGCTTTATAAAGCTTCACGCATTGCTCCTGATCTTCAATCACTTCGCTATGCATCAGCGGCAGATAGAAAAACTGCCGTGCCTTCTCATCCACAGCCATGTCATAATCATGCTCCAGCGCATATTTTGACAGTGCACAGGCAAGCGGATCACTCGCAAAAGCCTTAGGATCACCGCGGAACATATTGCGCGGAAACTGGTCGAAAATAATGGTCAGAGCCAAAGCGCTTTTGGCATCATTCTTCCAATGCGCAAGATCACCTTCCACGGCCTGCTCATATACCGCGCTGAAACGCTGTTTGATTTGCTGGTCAAGATCATCAGAACGAACAAACCAATGCGCTTCCGTCGCATCAGAAAACCAGAAATCCAGAATATCCTGCGGGGTCACCTGCACCATAGATCATCTCTCCTGTCTTATTCTCATACATATACATAGAGCAAATCTCCGAGCTTACCAGCTTCAGAAATTTTACTTATGCAAACCAACAAAAAAGGAGCCGCAAGCGGCTCCTTTTACAAATCATCTTCATGAAACAATCAGGAAGAAAACTCTTTGTCTTTATGAGCGAGAATGGCCAGCAAAGTAATTGCCGCCGCAGCCAGCAAATACAGACCAACATAGCTAAGGCTGTAGGTTGTAGCCAGCCATGTCGCAATATATGGCGCCAGCGAAGCACCGAAAATACTGGCCATGTTAAAGGTCATGGAAGCACCGGTATAACGCACGGCAGTCGGGAACGGCGAAGCCAGCGCCGCACCGATCGGACCATAGGTCATGCCCATCAGCGCGAAACCGATGATCGAGCACATCACAGCACCGACAACACCGGCACCCAGCAGTGGTGCCATGAACAGACCGAACACACCAATACCGATTGTAGTAAGGATCATGATGAAGCGGCGTCCGAAACGGTCAGACAACAGACCGGAAACCGGAATCAACAGACCAAAAAATACAACACCAACCATCTGAATGAACAGGAATTGCTCACGGGAATAGCCCATGCCTGCCTGTTCAACAGGACGCGTTGCCCATGACAGCATGAACACGGTCATCAGATAGAACAGCACAAAGGTTGCCAGCGCCGAGAAAGTGCCGAGAACCAGCGCACGCTTGTGATGCTTGAAGACTGCAGCCAGCGGCACCTGAACGCGTTCCTGCTTGTCCATTGCCTTCTGGAATTCAGGTGTTTCGGTGATCTTGATACGAACATACAGACCAACAGCAACCAGCAGGATCGAACCGACAAACGGAATACGCCAGCCCCAGCTCATGAACTGCTCATTGCTCAGTGTGGCACCGAGAATAATGAATGTACCGGCAGAGAGGATGAAGCCGATCGGCGCACCAAGCTGCGGGAACATTGCATACCATGAACGCTTGCCTGCCGGAGCGTTTTCGGTTGCCAGCAACACTGCACCACCCCATTCACCGCCAAGGCCAAGTCCCTGACCGAAACGGCACAGTGCGAGCAACAGCGGCGCAACCACACCAATTTGTGCATAGGTTGGCAGCAAGCCGATGATGACGGTCGAAAGACCCATGGTCATCAGCGCGGCAACCAATGTTGCCTTACGGCCGATTTTGTCACCGAAATGGCCGAAAACCATGGCACCAAACGGACGGGCAAAGAAAGCAATCGAGAATGTAGCAAAAGATTGCAACATGGCCGAAGTCGGATCACTGGCCGGAAAGAACACAGCCGGAAACACCAGAACGGCAGCCGTTGCATAAACATAAAAATCGAAAAATTCGATTGTTGTTCCCACGAGGCTGGCAAACAGCACACGCGCGGGCGAATTCAAGGCCGGAGCTGCCTGACCGTTTTTACCGGCAACAGCACTCCGGGGGGCACCGGAAACACTCATTTTTTTATCCTGTTTGCGCAAGTTTACGAGTGTAAAATCCGATCCCGCAGACCTGCTGAAATATCGACGCAGAACAGCCGTTTAAAAAGAAAAGGACTGACCTGAATTATGCACCACCGACACCGAAAACCGGAATCCGGCGCATTCTGATCGCAATGGTCTATCCGATTAAAAGCAAGAAAACTATCAAAAATATCAGGGTTTCTTTTTAAAATTGCGCAAAATGCACGTTTATTTTGCAGTTCGCCATGCCACATGCATTTTCGCGCAATAGTCTGATAGCGACATTTCAATCCGGCTATGCAAATGATGCGAACGAGTGCCGGACTTATCACAAATGCGTTGCACAACAGTCATGCGCTGTTCATTGAAATTGCAGAGAATGCGGCAGTCCTGTTTTTCGGAGATTACGGTCATGCATCCGCCCTCGGAAAATACCAATCGCAGAAAACAACCGCCACCGGTCAGATCAAGCAATAATAATTGCTCATCCGCCATCTGGTTTCCGCGCTGGATACCGCATAACACAAAAAGAGCACTGCCCGTCAATGCGCCGGTCAACCGCGTCTGGTGAACTAGCATTTATCTGACAAAAAAGCCCTTGTGCAGAACACAAGGGCTTTTCATTTTTTAACGGCTGAACAATCAGAACTTCGAGGTCATGCTGACCCAGAGACGACGTCCGTCAACCGAAGCATTGAAATCACTCTCTTCAATACGCTTGTCGAACAGATTGTAGAGTGCCGCATTGAATGTAACATTCTCGCTGAACTCATAGCTCGTACCGATATCAAAGGTCATATAGGCATCATATTTGCGGGCAATGACCTTGCCGTTTTTGTAAACCGGCTTGCCGTTGCTGCCGATACGGGCACCGGCATTGGTTTCCGAGCCATGATAATTGGCAGCTGTCCATGCAGACAGGCCTTCAACCGGTGTAATCCAGTCCGCACGGATATTACCCATATGTTCCGGTGTACGTGTCAGCGGCAGACCATCATAGTCCCCGCCCTTCTGACGGGAATGCGTATAGGTATAGCTGGCGCGCAAACGGATGTCAGATGTGGCTTCCCAGTTTGCAGTCAGTTCCACACCCTGCATCACAGCATTATCGATATTGAAGCTGCTCCACAGAACGTAATTTGTATTTTCGCTCCAGCGGATCGGCTTGCCATTCGCATCAAGCATCTGCTTGTTGGAGATCTTGTCCTTGAAATCCGTGTAGAAATATGTCGCGCCAAGCTGCAAACCGTCCTGATTGTCCCACAGGGCGCCCAGTTCATAGCTTGTGCTCTTTTCTGCTTTCAGGCTTTCATCGCCAATAATCACACCGCAAGGGTTCTTGCCGGATGGCAGACTTGCCTCAGGACCATAGAAACAGCCGCCACCGCCGGTCGTATAAGCATAACCCGGTGCAATTGTGCGAATTTCCGGTGCTTTAAAGCCCGTGGAAATACCACCTTTCAGCGTCAGCTGCTCCGTTGCATGCCACACGGCATAGGCACGCGGGCTGAGATGGGAACCGTAGATTTCATGGTCATCCATACGCAGACCACCGGTCAGCGAGAAATCCGGTGTAATCCACCACTCATCTTCAGCAAAGACCGCCCATTGGCGAATGCTGAATGTCTCATCAAGACCGGTGCGGCGTCCCGGATTCTGATCTGTCAGCTGTGCATCAATGAACTGACCGCCGGTGACCAGCGTATGATCGCCGTAAAATTCAAACGGTGTGGTGAATTTACCGTCGAGAACAGAGTTACGGATTTCCGGTGACCGCAGATTTTCCACATAGGAACCGCGAGCTTTATCCCAGTTGAAATTCGTGCGTTCTGCCCATTCCTGCGAGAACGAGAAATCAGACGTTGTCGGGCCCCAGCGGCCGGTATGGCTGATCGACCAATGTCTGCGGTCATTGTAATTATAAGTATCTGTTCCGGTCAAAGCGATTGTATCACCGACATTGCCTTCACGACGCACGCGGGTAACGCCGCCTTCAATGAAAATGTCATGATCTTCATTCGGCGTAATTGTCAGCTTGCCGCCCAGATCACCGTCGCGCTGTTCCTGCGTACCATTGAGGAATTTATCCTCACTGCGCTTGAGCCCGCGTCCCCAGGCCTGAACACCAACAACGTCAGGCACCAGTGGTCCGCTGACATAGAAGGAAGCCTGTCCGCTGTTGCCGTAGCGTGATTTGGTCTGCACGGTACCGTCAAGGGTCAGCTCACCATGCCATGCATCGTCAACTTTACGGGTAATAATATTGATAACGCCGCCCATGGCATCCGAACCATAGAGCGAAGACATCGGGCCACGCACCACTTCAATCCGCTCGATGGCCGATGCAGGCGGAACAAAACTCTGTTCAAAACCGGCATTACCATTGGTGCGGGCATCGCGGGTGCTCTGGCGCTTACCATCGACCAGAATAAGCGTATAGGCACCCGGCAAACCGCGGATATAAATATCCTGCTCATTGGCGATACCGGTCACGCTGACACCCTGCACGCTGTTAAGCGCATCGGTCAGGTTGCGGAAGGCACCTTTTTCCAGCTCTTCGCGCGGTACAACAGTAATACTGGCCGGTGCATCTTTAACATTCTGCTCAAAGCCGGTGGCTGTGACAACGATCTGATCCAGACGCACAGTACCTGCCGGCGCGGCAGCCTGTTCAGCTGCCTGATCCGCAACTTGTTCCGCAGCCTGTTCGGCCTGCGCTTCAGCCGCAACCGGCTTCTTTTTAACAGCCTGTGCCTGAGCCGGAAGGGCGAAAGACAGCATTGTTCCGGCCAGAATTGTGCCGCATGCAAGAGCTGCGAGACGACGCATTTTGACCCGTTTTAACATCTCAGATCCGGAAACTGTCTGAATTTCCGTTCTTGAATGTCCGATATCTGTCATTTCAATTGCCCTCTGCCACAAATATGAGTTATTTACTCCCCTTATGTGTGGCAAGGTAACAGGTCAATCGCCATGTTTCAGACTTATTCCAACATCAGCTTTTTGCATTCCGCATAATGAAGATATCGCACCGCCTGAAAAAAGCTTTGCTCTGCACCAAAGCCGGAAGGAACAGTTAAATGCGTGAAAAGACTGTGCCTGATGACAAGAAATCAGCCAAAGACAGCACAAACAGTGCTTTGCCCGCGTCCCGTTTAGGGCAGTTAAGGCTGTTGATAGCTTTGGATACATTGCTTGTGGAGGGCAGCGTGCAGCAGGCTGCCAAGCGCATGAATCTCAGCGCTCCGGCGATGAGTCGCCTGCTCAACCAGATTCGGGAAGCCTTCAACGACCCCATTTTAGTGCGTTCCGGCCGCCGGATGATCCCCTCTCCGCGCGCGGAGATGCTGCGCCTGCGCCTGCGTGCTCTTGCGGATGAGGCAGAAAACCTGCTCAGCCCCGATATACCGGCAACGCAAACACCGGCGGAAACCGGCTGGCAGCAACAGGCTTTGCTCGCCGTTCCGCCTTTATCTCTCAGAACACCGCTGATCGGCGGACAACCCAGCCCCAAACAACTCGCCAGCCAGTTGGCATATCTGAGCAACAGCCATGATCCTGTTTTACGCTTTTCGCGGTTTCTGGGCATACTCGGCCGTGGTGCCGGAAACAGCCGCCCGCTGACGATTGAGGAGGCCGAAGAAGCCTTTTCCCTGATCCTGCAGCAACAGGTTGATCCGATGCAGGCCAGCGCATTTTTCAGCCTGATCCATTATCGCGGAACAGCCGCTCAGGAACTGGCAGGTATGGTCAGGGCTGCACGCCAATATTATCAGCTGGATGATACATTCAGTCCGCAGGCGGATCTGGACTGGCCTGCCTATCTCTCCCCCAACTCCCCGCGCGCACCATGGTTTTTACAGGCCGCCAAACTGCTCGTACAGGCCGGATATAAAATCGCACTCCATGGCAGCAATGGCAGCGGTGTAAATAGCGGTAAGATTGAACAGGCAGCGCATGCGCTTGGCATCCCTGTTGCACAAAACCTTGCCGATGCCCGCCAAACTCTGAGGAACAGCCACATTGTCTATATGCCATTAACAGGTTTTGCGCCTGCTCTTGCATCCATGATGGCGCTCTATCCGCTATTTGCCGCGCGCTCTCCGGTGGGCGATTGTGTGCATCTTCTCAATCCGTTGCAAGCGCGTGCCAGCCTGCTGGGTGTATCCCGACCGGCCTATCGGGAACTGCACAGGGATACGGCAAAGCTGTTGCAGGAACTGCCGGAAGTGCATAGCACTGCTGTTTATGGAAATGGTCAGCGGCAACTGACAGTTCTCAGCGGCAACCGCGATGTTGCAGAGTTTTATCCTTTTCGTGTGGCAACACTTTTAAGTCTCAGCGGCACGGAAAGCTCTGACATTATTATAAAAGCACTACATGAGCCGGAAGCCCTGCCCCGTATCGGCATGGATTCCTTTGAATATTGGCAGGCTATCTGGGCAGGGACTGCCATTGACCCGCGTCTTGAAACCGTTGTCACAGCTACAGCGGCGCTCGGCTTGATGACATTGCACAATGATCCCGACTTCAGCGGCTGTCACACCAAAGCAAAACAACTCTGGCAGCAGCGCCATAACAAATAAACGGCACCTTCTGCAAAAGGTGCCGTTTAATCACTCTCAGGTGCCCCGCCATTTCTGTGTCTTGCGCAGCAGCATTTGCGACAAGCCATAATGCACAAGCCGTGCCGCAACATTGGTATAGAAGATCATCATCCCCATAGCGGCAGCGGGTGCCACATCCCCAGCATCATCCATATTCAGCACGGCCACGGAAGCCAGCGTAGTATGAGCAGAATACAGGAACACCACGGCGGAGACTGTCGTCATCGCATTGACGAACAGGTAGATTGAAATATCCAGAATGGCCGGCAGGCACACCGGAACCGTCACCCGCGCAAATAATTTGTAGAATGGTTGCTTAAGCGATGCCGAAACCGATTCAAATTCCGGATCCATCTGTTTCAGTGCGGTCAGCGCAGTCAGATGGGACACCGTATAAAAATGCGTCACGGTACAGATGACAAGGATGATCATTGTCCCGTAAATAGTGCTCAGCGGGTTAGCCGGATTGTTGAAGAAAAAGATATAGGCAAGCCCCAGCACCATCCCCGGCACAGCCATTGGCAGCATAGCCAGAAACTGGAACAAGGCACGGCCTTTGGCAAAGCCCTCGGTCTTCTCAACCGCATAGGCACCGACAAACACGACAACTGTTCCGATAATCGCCGTCAGAAAAGCCAGCTGGATAGAATTATAATAGGAACTCCAGCCACCGCCATCCATACGCCCGAACTCAAAATTGCGCAGGCTGAGGCTCAGATCATAAGGCCAGAATTTTACGATGGCCGCTAATTGGCAGACCAGCAAAAGGCCGGTGATGAAAACAGCTATCAGAGCGCAATAAAGCAGGCACAGATTGTCAAACAGCGGTTTCTTTTTCGGAGCAAACGGCACCGCACGCGCAGATAACAGAGCAACCTGTTTGCGCTGGATAACTCTGTCGACGGCAAAAGCAATCACAGCGGGAAACAGCAGCATTACAGAGACAACCGCACCGATTTCAAAATTCTGCTGGCCGATGACCTGCTTATAAATATCCACGGCCAGCACATTATACTGGCCGCCGATAACCTTTGGCAGACCGAAATCTGTAATAACCAGATTGAACACCACAAAGGCTGCGGAAATCAAACCATAACGGGCACCCGGAACTGTCACCGTCCAGAATGTGCGCCATTTGCTTGCCCGCAGGGAATCTGCCGCCTCATAATGACGGGCATCCGACACAGCCAGAGCCGTGGAGATAATCATCAACGCATGGGGAAACGTAAAGAAAACCGACCCCAGCACAATGCCCAGAGGTCCGTAAATCGGCAGGCCGAACAGCAGTTCTTTCAAAATTCCCTGATTACCGAACAGATAGATCAGCGCAATCCCCGGCAGCAATGACGGCACAAGAATTGGCATCACCGCCACCAGCTTGAAAAAGCCTTTGAAGCGCATTTTGGAACGGTTGAGCGCATAGGCAAAACCAAAAGCCAGTGAAACGGTGAGCACCATGCTGACCAGCGCGATCACCAGAGAATTCCTGATCGACTGAAACAGCGCCGGTGATGAAAAATAAGTGCGGTAATTATCCAGCCCTGTCGTTTGATGCGGCATCAGCATGACACGGCGGAAATTATTGGAATCCACCTCCTGCCATTCCTGCCCCTGATAGGGAGCAGAGCCGATCAGAAACCGGCTGTTATCCGTCAAACCACGGATGCGATAATGCTCTGGCCCGCGAAAACTGAATTCCGGAAACAAAGCCACAGGCGACAAACGACCGCTATTGGAGGTTGCCAGCTCATCTTCTGAAATGGTTTTCAGACCGGCATTCAGCTGACTCAAAGACTGAGCAGGAGCCCAGTTGCCTTTGCCGTCACCAACCTGCACTTCATAATTTTCCAGCTGGAACTGGTAACTGGCAAAAGATTTGGACAGCATCACATAAAGCGGCGCCGCCAATGTTATCAGCAGATACGCGCCGATAATCAGCATCATACCGCGCTTGATCCAGTCGTCCGAACTGACCTTCTGACGGATAGCCTTGCCTGCCGGCATGAGCGGCGCAGCAGAATAATCGCTTACAGCACTCATCGCCTGCCCTTTCCGTCAAAAATCAGCAAACGGCTTTTCGGCAATTCAACAAGAATAGTCATACCCTCTGTCAGGCCGAGGCGTCGTTCCGCATTGATGGAAAAGTCAGCTATCAGCTGCTGGTTTTGCAAATAGGTGCTGCGCATATGCGTGCGCCAGAAAGAGCCGAGAAATTCCATGGCTTCGATCTGCACCTCAATCAGATTTTCCCCGTTTCCGGCAGAGGAACTCGCATCCACAGCGCGGCCATGGGGGATCACATCATTCGGCCTGATGACTGCAACCGCCTCACTGCCCTCCGGCAGATTATGTTCATTGCATTGCAGAACCAGATCACCGGAAACTGCGGTGCCATCCGCCCCGATCGTGACCGGATATTTATTGGTCTCTCCGATAAAATCCGCCACAAACAGGCTGCTTGGCTGGCGATAAACATCAAGCGGCGTACCAACCTGTTCGATTGTCCCTTTATTCATCACCACGATACGATCAGCCATAGCGAGCGCTTCTTCCTGATCGTGGGTGACCATGATTGTTGTCACGCCGAGCTTGCGCTGCAATTCTTTAATCTCGTGGCGCAGATGAACACGCACCTTGGCGTCAAGCGCGGAAAGCGGCTCATCAAGCAGCAAAAGCCCGGGAGAAATCGCTATCGCCCTTGCCAGCGCAATACGCTGCTGCTGTCCGCCGGAAAGTTGTGAAGGATATTTTTTCGCCTGATCTGCCAGTCCCACCAGTTCCAGCAATTCGGCAACACGCTGCGTAATCTCGGCGCGTGATTTCTTCATGTTTTCAAGCCCGAAGGCGATATTCTTTTCAATGGTCAGATTAGGAAACAAAGCATAGGACTGAAAGACAATCCCGTAATCGCGTTGGGCAGGCGGCAGGCAGGAAATATCTTTGGAAGCCTGATGAACCGTCCCCCTTGTCTGCAGATCCAGCCCTGCAATGGCACGCAGCAATGTGGTCTTGCCGCAACCGGAAGGCCCGAGAAAACAGATAAATTCGCCTTCTCTGATTTCCAGATTGATGTCTTTCAGCGCATAAAACTCACCGAAAGCTTTCCAGAGGCCGTCAACCTTGAGATATTCCTGTCTGTTTGCTGCCGCATCGCCGGCATTATATGCCTGCTGACCGATACGAACAGCATCTGTAGCCATTTCATGTTTCACGAATTCATTCCTCTGGACTGACATGGTCACACTCCCTGAACGAACGCGGAAAAGCCCGCGTTCGCAGTCGCATTATGCGTGTCTGTTAGAGCAGCTTCGGAAAACACGGGAACCGGCCTGTGTCCGAAACCATATGAAGACAGAAATTCTGCCGCTCAATGAGACAGCGTTCCGATCAGCCTTTGGATTCAGATTTTGAATCGTACCGTTTCGACCATTCCTCCAGAATGGCTTTGCGGTTATTCGCCGCCCATTCCAGATCATTTTTAATCATCTTTTTTTCGAGATCAGCAGGAATATGTTCCACAGGCTTGGCAATGCCCGGCAACGCGACCACGGCAAAACTCTTATTGAGCGCTTCCATGGCATTCGGTGTCAGTGTCCAGTCCATCAGGGTTTTGGCGGCATCCATATTCACTGTACCGGCCATAATCGCCACGGCCTCGGACTCCCAGCCGGAACCTTCTTCAGGGAAGATAATATCCACCGGCGCACCGGCACTCTTTACCTGAGAGGCAGGGAATTCAAAGGAAACGCCGATCGGTATTTCACCCGCACCGGCCATTTTGCACGGTTTGGAGCCGGAATGCGTGTAATTGGCGATATTCTCATGCAGGGCATCCATATAGTCCCAGCCGCCCTTTTCGCCGAACATCTGCAACCAGGATGACACATCGAGGAAGCCGGTGCCGGACGATGCCGGATTAGGCATGACCACATGACCTTTATATTCAGGCTTGGTCAGGTCTCTCCAGCTTGCCGGCGGTTTCAGGCCAAGTTTCTCTGCTTCAACCGTATTGAAACAGACCGCAGCCACATAGGCATCAAGGCCGATCCAGCTGGTCGGGCGATCCTTATCCACAAAACGCGGATCCAGCTTGTCGACATCTTTCGGCGTATAAGGCTCTAGCATGCCTTCATTTTTAAGGATCAGCAGCGATGTGGCCGCAATACCCCAGACAATATCTGCCTTCGGATTATTTTTCTCGGCCAGCAGCTTGGCGGTCATGACCCCTGTGGAGTCACGTACCCAGTTCACTTTAATATCCGGATGATCTTTATTAAAAGCTTCTGCAAAACGTTGCAGATCAACCGCTTCAAAAGCAGTATAAACAGTCAGTTCTGTTTGTGCATAAGCACTTGATGCCAAAGCAATACCGGCAGCAAGGGACAGAATAAAAGCGCGATGCTTTTTCATTTCATATTTCCCCATTGTTATATCAGCTTTTTGTTATGTGTTTGATAGCTGATTGCTTATTTTTATACCTGCTTTTGCAGGCTGTTCCCTCTTATGGCTCCTCATAGTGCGAACCGCAGTTCAATAAGTAAAATCTATTTATTTTATACATCGCCCTCCAAAACTTATAGGTTAGAGGGCGTTTCCTCCGGACAGAAAAATCTATGCGCCTTCCAATATCGCTCTTTCGACAACGGACAGTGCCTGTTCAAGCTCCTGCTGAGTAATGATGAGCGGCGGTGATAAAGTCAGCACATTGCCCTGACTGATCTTGAAACTGACACCGCCCTCCAGACAGCGATAATAAACCGCCTCAGCCAGTGCATTATCCGGCTCACGGCTGTGCCGGTCGCGCACCAGTTCCACGCCGAACAGCAAGCCACGACCACGCACGTCTCCCACATGCGGTGAACGTAATTGCAATTCCCGAAGACGATTCATCGCATATTGGCCAAGCTCGGCCGCACGTTGAACCAGCCCTTCTTCCTCAATAATCTGAATTGTGGTGAGTGCGGCGCGCGTCGTTACCGGATTTTTCTCATGGGTATAATGCCCGATCGCATAATCACCGCATACATCCAGATCGCGGCGCACAATTGCCGCCGCGATGGGCAGCATACCGCCACCCAGCGATTTACCGAGCACAATCATATCCGGTGTCACACCATCATGATCGGACGCAAAAAATTTGCCCGTCTTGCCAAGTCCGGACGGAATTTCATCAAAAATCAGCAAAGTTCCGTGACGATCACAGGCCTCGCGCACTTTTTGCCAGAAACCGGGCGGCGGCGGATAAGGTGTGGCGCGCATCGGCTCTGCCACCACAGCTGCAATATCGCCCTCACGTTCCAGCACAAAAGACACAATATCTGCACAGGCAATACCGCAGCTTTCAGGCCCTTTATGCTTGTAATGACAACGATAACAGGTAAAAGGCGGCACATGTTCTGCACCGGACAATAAAGGCCCTGCAATACCCGAACGGAATGTTGCTTCTCCGCCGACAGATGATGCGCCAAAGCCAGCCCCGTGAAAGGCATCCCAGAAAGACAGGGTTTTAAATCGTCCTGTGGCTGCCCGCGCCACTTTCAGCGCCACCTCAATCGCATCTGAGCCGCCGGTGGTAAACAGCGTTTTTCCCAGATTGCCCGGTGCTATTTCTGCCAGTTTTTCAGCCAGTTCAATCGCCGGTTCACAGGTAAACCGGCGTGGTGCAAAACTCAGATCATCCATTTGTTGCTTCACGGCAGCAATCAGTTTGGGATGGGCATAGCCGATATGATGGGCGCTGTTGCCGTGAAAATCCATAAAACGACGCCCGTTGGCATCTTCAATCCAGATACCCTGCGCCTTAACAATCGCTGTGAGACAAGGGCTGGAAAGACTCTGATGCAGAAAAACATCCGCATCACGGCGCAGCACTTCCTCCATATGAGGACTGTTTTGCTGCGCCTGCCATCGCTGCCTTGCCTCGGAGCGGTTGGACTCGCCCTCTGTGTGCACTGCCAGTTTCATACTCGCCGCCTCCCCGAACGGTTTTCAGATAATGTGGCGGTTGCGATACGTATGCCTGTTATACTTTATTGTATTTTACGTATCGCGAACCTTGTTTTAAGTCCTTCTCCCGCGTCTCAATCCCATGGCAGTGAGAAGGTTTTGACATTGGTGAAGCTTTTCATCGCTTCAATCACACCTTCTTTATAACCATTGCCGGAATCTTTAATCCCGCCGAAAGGCGACATCTCGATACGGTAACCCGGCACTTCCCAGATATTGACCGTACCGACATTGAGCCCGCGGATGTATTTCTGCATACGCCGGTAATCGTTGGTGCAGACACCGGATGACAAGCCAAAATCTGTCGAGTTAGACAACGCAATCAGCGCATCATCATCATCCGGCGCGCGAATAATCGGAATAACCGGCCCGAAAGTTTCCTGCATCACCAGCTCCGAGCTGTGTGGCACTTCGTCAACCACAATCGGTGGCAGTAAAGCGCCCTGACGACCCGGATCATAGAGAATTTTTGCCCCCTGCTCGGCTGCCATATAGACCAGTTTTTCAAACCGTGCGGCAGCCTGTTCATGGACGACGGTACCCAGTTCTGTTTTCGGGTCCATCGGATCACCAAAGCGTATTTTCTTTGCCCGTTCCAGCACCATCGGTACAAAACGGTCGGCCACGCCTTCCTGACACAGGATACGTTTCACGGCCGTGCAGCGCTGACCGGAGTTTTTCGTCGCCCCCGCCACAGCAAGATCGGCCGCTTTTGCCAGATCATCGTCACTCAGATCATTGAGAATAATCAGCGGATCATTACCGCCGAGTTCCAGTACTGTGCGTTTATAGCCCGCAGTATTGGCAATCATTTTGCCCACAGGAACACCGCCGGTAAAGGTAATCAGATCAATATCCGGATTGGTAATCATTTCCGAGCCGATATCTTTCGGCAGACCTGTCACTACCGACAGCATTTCCGGCGGCAATCCGGCTTCATACATAATATCGCACAGCAGCAATGCGGTCATCGGTGTCAGCTCGGTCGGCTTTACCACCACGCAATTATTGGTGGCAATCGCCGGTGCCACTTTATGCGAAACCATATTCAGCGGATGATTGAACGGTGTGATTGCCGAAATCGCACGTAATGGCTCACGAAACGTGAAAATCTTACGGGCTTTACCGTGCGGTGTCAGATCACAGGAGAATATCTCACCGTCATCATGCAGGCACATCTGCCCTGCAAGCGTAAATACGTCATAGGCACGGCCGACTTCGTAATAGGAATCCATCTTGGAGATGCCCAGTTCCGAAGTAATCAGATCAGCCATTTCCTCTTTGCGTGACACCAGCAATTCAGCAGTGCGCAGCAGGATTTTCTGCCGTTCATAGCGTGTGAGCTTCGGCTTATAGGCTGCGGCAATTCTGAAAGCCTCGCGGGCATGTTCAGCTCGCCCTGCCGGAACCGTGCCGATGACCGCATTTGTGTAAGGATAATGCACATCAAAAACGGCATCCGCATCGACCTTTTTACCGGCGATCCGCATAGGCTCATGTCTGGTTTTAATGATTGTTTCCGGCTTCACCACAAAGGCTCTCCCTTCAATTCACCCCACCGGAAACCGGTCTGATTTTAAAATCAGAGACCGGTTTACCGGCACGGGGGAATGTTTTCCTCAATTTACGACTGAGCTACCGCAGCTGTAACCGCATAGAAAAACGCATCAAAATTACGCAGAACCGGTGCTTCCGGCAGGTCCGGCATCTGACGGTTCACAATGAAAGGCACGGCCTGTTCTGTCAGCCCGCCATGCGAGCGCAGAGGCTCATTCAATGCTGCAAGATCATGGCGATGCTCACTGGTGCCGATGGCTTTATTCTCCGATGACACCAGAACAATATCGCCGATACGGTCTTGAGGCAGTTCAAAACGCTCAGCAGCATCAGCATTGTTCAGCACCACATCAATGCCTTCAATGGCCGCCAGCCGCTTCATAATATCGCTGATATCCGTACCATCCGGCAGATAGGCCGTTGCAAAAGAACCAAGCGCGCCGTGATGCACCACATAAGGATCTGTAATCGGGAGAATAACCCGTGCAGCATCCTTGCCCAGCCAGTCGTCAAGAACGTCCTGCACATAGACCACATCCGGTGAGCCATCAGCCTTATGTTTCGGCTTCATGCCGTGATCTGCCGTCACCACAATGGCCGCACCTAAAGCGTCCAGCTCGGCCAGATATTTGTCGAACATTTCATAAAACGCATTGGCCTGCGGCACACCCGGTGCATATTTATGCTGCACGTAGTCTGTTGTGGTCAGATACATCACATCAGGCCGGAAAGTTTTGAGCAGCTTCACACCGGCAGCGAACACAAATTCTGAAAGCTCTGCGGAATAGACCTCCGGCACCGGCATACCCAGCCATTGTGATGCATTATCAATGCCGTTTTCCGCTTTCGTTGTCGTATCGGAACGCTCTGCCGAAAAACAAATCGCGCGATTATCTCCGAATTGCAGACCTGCCCCCAGCAAAGCCCGCAGCTTGTCTTTGGCAGTCACAACCGCGACTTTCGCACCGGCATCATAGAAGCCTTTGAAAATGGTCGGCGCACGCAGAAAACGCACATCATTCATCATCACTTCCGTACCAGTTTCACGATCATAGAGATAGTTTCCGCAAATGCCGTGCACTGCAGGCGGGCGCCCTGTGGCGATGGAAAGATTATTCGGATTGGTAAAACTCGGAATAACACTATGGGCTGTACGTACCGTGCCGGTTTCTTTAATGCGTTTCAGTGTCGGCATCAGCCCCGCAGCAATTGCCTCATCCAGATAAGCCGGTTCGCACCCGTCAAGGCAGATCGCGATAGCGGGGACATTCGGCCAGTTATAATCACGGCCGTTCACGGTTACGGTTACCTTGGTCATCTTGTTCACTTCATTATCCTCCGCAGGCGGCATTACGCTAACCTGCTGTTTTAAATTTAAAACTCAGGCTGCGAGCTTGGCGCGTTCATCCAGTGCGGCGGCTGGCGGGGCAGCTGTGTCCACACCCATTTCTGTCAGGCTGTCTGCGGCGGCAGCAACAACCTGCCGCATGATATTGGCGTCCATGCGCCCGATGCAGCCGACACGGAAACTGTCGACAACGGTCAGCTTACCCGGATAAATGATGAAGCCTTTATCCTTCATCAGATCATAGAAGCGGGAAAACTCGAATTTCGGATGAGCAGGATTGAAGAAGGTTACGATGATCGGCGACAGCCAGCGATCACGCAGCAGTGTTTCAAAACCCAGCTGGCGCATCCCCTCCACCATCACATCACGATTATTGGTATAACGCGCCAAGCGTCCTTCAGCACCGCCTTCGGCTTCATGCATCCGCAAGGCAACCAGAAACGCAGCAACCACATGGGTCGGCGGCGTGTAGCGCCACTGACCGGTTTTATTCATCGTTGCCCATTGCTCATATATGTCGAGGCTCAGAGAATGGCAGTTGCCTTTGGCGGCTTCAAGCACGCTTTTGCGGGCAATCACAAAGCCGAAACCGGGCACACCTTCGATGCATTTATTGGCCGAGGAGACCATGGCTTCATAGCGGATTTTATTCACACTCAGATCAACCGCGCCGAAAGCACTCATACTGTCGACAAGCAGCTTGCGCCCCTTTGCATAAACAACTTCTGAGATTTCCGCGACCGGATTGAGGATGCCGGAGCTGGTTTCGCAATGCACCACAATCACATGGGTGATTGCCGGATCGGCATCCAGCGCCTGCGCAACCTCATCGGCACGCGGCGGGAGATAGTCTCCCTTGTCAATTTTACTATGAGCACGCCCCAGATAATTCAGTGTCTGCACAATACGCTGCCCGTAAGCCCCGTTCATCAGCACCAGAATTTTACTGTCTTTCGGGAGAAATGTCCCGAGCATGGCCTCAACCGCAAAGGAACCGCTGCCCTGTATCGGCACACAATCAAATTCATGCTTGTCATCACCGGCAACACGCAGCAAACGCTCACGCATTTCAGCTGTCATTGCCCGAAAATCACCGTCCCATGAGCCCCAGTCCCGCAACATCGCCTGCTTCACCGCATAATCGGTGGTCAATGGCCCCGGTGTCAGCAAATAGGGTTCTCCCAATGCCGGTGCCAGAAACTGATTGGCTTTCCAGTGCGGAAGCATATCTGCTTGTGCCTGCGGTCGTTTTTCACCGGCTGATTGCATTTCCTGTCCCTCCGGATGCTGTGCAAAATGCGGATTTGCTTCATCCTCAGGCAAAGGTAATTATTTGTAAAATCGTTATTTCAAATCAAACTATAAGTTTTGCAGATATAACTTGTGCCGGAATTCCTCTGTGTTAGAGTTCGTTTTACAGTCAGAAAACACTCGGCATCAGGAGAAATCCATGCGCTATGTTCAGTTACGGGCGTTTCATTATGTGGCAATTTCCGGCGGATTTTCCCGCGCGGCGGAAGCTTTATGTCTGACACAGCCTGCTATTTCCGATCAGGTGCGCAAGCTGGAGGAAGAATATGATGTTCTGCTGTTCAACCGTCATAAGAAACAAGTCAGCCTTACCGATGCCGGTGTAAAACTGCTGGAGATCACGCACCGGCTCTTCGAAGTGGAACAACAGGCACTGGATTTCTTGTCAGAATCGCGGGTGCTGCGTGCGGGTAAATTGCGTATTATGGCCGATGCAGCACACCATATTCTCGGTATTCTTGGCGCCTTTCGGGAGAAATATCCCTCGGTACAAATCAGCGTGCAAACCGGCAATAGTGAGGAAGTTATCTCGAGCCTCTATCGCTATGAAGCGGATATCGGCGTATTGGGCGAAGTACCCAAAGCAAGGGACTTTCTCATCCATAAGCTGAACTCTTCGCCGATCATCGCCTTTGTCGCCAGAGATCATCCGCTCAGCCGTTTTTCTAATATTGATCTCGCAGAACTGCTGCAATGGCCGCTGGTCTTCCGTGAAAAAGGCTCGAAAACACGTCAGAAACTGGAAGATCTCGCGCTTGAGAAAAATGTCGTGCTGAAACCTGCTATTGAGGCAGAAGGACGCGAAGCTGTTCGTGAGATTGTTGCAGGCGGTGCCGGTATCGGTTTTGTTTCATTAGCCGAATTCAGCAATGACAGCCGCTTGCATCCGCTTTCGATCAATACGCGTGAAGAGCTGATGGATGAAACACTGATCTGCCTTCAGGAACGCAGCAATGGCACACTCATCAATGCTTTTTTTAAAATTGCTTCCGAAAGTGATACACATAATATTATCAAGAATTAACAAGTAAAAACCCCGCCGGAATGATCCGGCGGGGTATCAATATCAGACTTTTTTATAGATTATGCCGCGGGCAAGCCAGCAGCCGATTGTCAGCCCCGAGATCGCACCGGACGCATCTCGTTCGGCCACCACAGTCCAGTCACCCGGTGCCGGAGCATCCATTCCGCGCTGACATGGCAAAAGCCAGATATCTTCAGCAATCGCATAAAGCGGTTGCATTGGCCCTTTACCTAAAAAGCCTTCAAATGCTGCATAGGCGGCAGTGCCTGCAATTTCACAGACAAAATCAGCATCCATTTCCGCACAATGATAGCGTCCGGCAATATCTTGCCGCCCGTTTCCGGAAACACGATGTAATTTTGCGGAGAGGTTTTCCCCATCGCGACGGAGAGCAATCTCATCACCTTTACGCTGCAAAACCATTCCCGAAGATTGCAAACTGCCATCGGCCTGCATATCCATCATTTCAGGTGATGTACCAAACCGCGCATGAACCTGCCCGCCGACAGCCGGTGTAAGGCTAAGACTCAGTTTCGTGGCTGAATCAAAATAATTTCCATACCAACCTGCATCGACAGGCAGAACTTCAGTTTTCGCTTTAGGGATGCCTAAAGCAGCACGCATCAACTGCTCAGCTGCACCATAGGCGCTGGCCTGATGATTAAACATCACAATAACAGATACACGTGCATCAGCCGCATGGAACCGCTGGCAGCGCCAGCCGCGCAGCGCACCGCCATGACCGGTAATTTTAACATTGTCGAAATTGACATGGTTAAGGCCATAGCCGTAACAAGCCGGTTTACCATCCGTGTAAAATTGCGGACGGGACAAACGGTTATAAATACCGTTTTCATCACCACGCGTTGCATCAATAAACTGATCCCACGCAATCATATCATCCAGAGAGGCGCAAACGCCTGCATCCCCGCTCCAGTGAATATTATTCACTGCCGGTGTAAAACCGGAGACAATATTGCCCTCATAACCGATTGCATCGCCAGGCGTCACAGATGTGTCAGGGAAAAGTCCGGCAGTTTTCATGCCTGCAGGCAGGAAAATACGCTCACGCAGAAGTTCATCCAGTGAACGACCGGTTTTCTCTTCAATCAAAAAAGACAGCAGACGGAAATTGCCGTTATTATAGGAATAATGTGTACCGGTTTCAAAATGGGTTGTCCGGATTTTTCCAAGAAGCTGACGTGCATCATCTGCCGTAAAAACACCTTCCGGATCGGCACCACTGATCACTGTCAGCGCCCAGTAATCCCGCAGGCCGGACTGATTGTTGCATAAATCAGCAATCGCAGGGCGTTTGCCTTCAAAGTCAGGCAGATAGCTAGCAAGCGCATCATCAAGAACAGAGGCTTCACCAAAGATATCCAACAAAGCTGCGCAGGTAAATTCTTTGCTGACGGAGCAGATCGGCATCATGGTCGCCGCACTCATCGGCACCCTTTTCTCCAGATCAGAATAGCCCCAAACCTGCTTCGCTATAACCTCACCATCTTTGAGAACTGCAGCGACGCCTCCCGGTCCTTTATATTGTTCGGAGAGGCTCAGCAGCACGGTATCAATTGCTGATTTATCAACGGCTTGCATAAATTTCATTCCCGCTTATGTGTCTTTGCACTCAGGCATAAGCCACTCACCTTCACAGCTCAAGAGGGATTATCTGCCTGTAATGCCGCAGGATCAGTCATGAGCATTAAACAACCTGCAAAGCAGCTACTAAACCAACCACACCTCCCCTCCTCTTGCATGTTTTAAACACAAAAAGGCCCCGCGCATTTCTGCCGGGGCTTGGGATGTTTTATTGGAAGATTTAGTTTCGGGTTTGGCTTTGTGCCGTTCGTCGTGCAATTGATATTGTATCACTTGCTTTTCCTCCTCCTGCTTCAGGTTATGAGCGTGGGTGAGAGCGTATAGAAATCGATTGCCTATCGATTTTAGCTCGAACGGGCTGCTCCAGGATGCATTGACGCGCCTATTGGAATGGCGTCTGGATCGTGGCTTAATTGTTTTGAGGGGATTTGGTTGCGGGGGCGCGCAGCCACCGATACCGACATTTATTCTCAATTGAAATTTAAGCCTTACCTATTAGGTTCCAGACACATTGAGTTTCAAAGCGAGAAGATGACGGTTGCGGCGATAAGGATGGCTGAGAGGAAAGTCTCCGGACATCGGTGGATCGCTTTGCAACGCGCCGCCAGTCCTTGAGGCGGCCGAACATAATCTCGATGCGATTGCGTGTTTGTAGCGCCGCTTGTCATATTTGCAGTTTCGCGCCAGCTGAACCTATCATTTCAAGTGAATGTGTACCCAAAATCCATGAATTTGCATCATTACAACACCAGACAGATCATATAAGCGAGATCGCGCACCAGCAAGACACCCTAAGATATGAAGCTGAAATATGAATGCTTATTCTTTTGCAAATATAGGGCCTGACAATTGAGGAAAAATTTTTAGCCCGGAATGGAGCCAATAGGCCAATCACCGAAACTCACCTCAATTTCCGAAGCTTCGGATGGACACATCATCACAAGTGAAAAAGCTTTTTCACCCACCTTCATGATCGGTGTGACGTCCGCACTTCCGTATAAAGAATACCGCGCACGTCCCCAGTCGGCACTGCGGCTTCAATAGCAGCGCGCACCTGAGGATGGTTCAGAAAACGCGTGCCATCCACTTCATCATAGACATATTTTCCATCATAAACAGCCAACGGCGGCGTAGCCGAAACCATTTCAGCCTGTGCGAATACATTGGAAATCGAGAATAGATTAACCAAGGACGACAACCCAATAAAGGGTAACAATTTCATTAAAACAAATCTTTTAAATGTTATAAAATCTTAAGCCATTACTCACCTATTTGCGCTGACTACCACGATAGACTTTTTGATCAAGATACGCACAGGCTCTCCTATAGGAGAGCCACAAGCACGAAATTTTATATGCGCAGAGTTTAGTTCTGCATTTTTTTCATCTGTTCGCACATGGTCTGCTTCTGACTTGCACTGCCTGCAGCAATTTTAGCTTTGGTTTCTTCATAGCCTTTGGTAAAAATTGTGTCGAACTCTGCTGATGAAAGTCCGCCAGCGGAAGATGCAGATTGCTGTCCTGCCTTCATTTCTTTCAGCTGATCAGCAGAATAACTACCACATTCTTCAGCCATGGCATGCATCGCGCCGCCAAACTCGGCGATTTTTGCCATATTTTCTTTTTCCTGCGCCATAACAGCACTTGGCACAAACACAGTCGCGCATAAGGCGGCCGCAAATAGCGTGTTTGTTACACTTGAATAGAACATAGAAATTCTCCCACAATAAATAGCCGAATAAAAGCTGCTGGCCTGCGTAAAGCACCCTGCAATAGCTTTCAATGATAAAATTATAGTATCGTGTAAGTATTATTGGCTTTTATTCTCACAGCGCAGCCATTCAAATTTGCCTGAATCATAGCACCAACCAGCTTGCTCCATGGCATCTTCAAGCGCGAATAGCGGGGCAATTTTGGTTTGTCCATCACGCTGACAAGTGAAGGTCGCGATATCCTCGTCCCCTTTGGAGATGTGAACACCTGCTTCCAGCTCAGCCTCTTCATCAAGCCGGTCGAAACTCTGCCACACCTGATATTTGTAGCCCTCATTATTAAAGGTAACAGTTGAATTAATGGCTCTGCCAACACCTTTCCAAGGCGATACCCTTTTGGCAGAAAAAACCTCACTCAACGAGAGCCCGTCTTTGCCCTTTTCGGTAAATTGATAGGTAAATTTCGGTTCTGCATCACCATTCGCCGGCTCGATGCAAATTTGGAGATGCTTATTCTTGGCAACATTACAGGAAATAAATGTTTCACCCGAGCAATCAGGCGCAGCGAATGCAGGTGCCGTATCAACCATTGCTAGCCCGCCGCCGAGTGCCAACAGTGTTAAAAAGGAAGTAAAAAGGCTTTTATTTCTCATGAAAATAAACCACAAAATAAAGAAACTTATATACTTGAGTTAGTGTGCTTAAGATTGACACATAGGGCGTATACATTAAGCATTTGCATTTTGAAATAACGAATCAAGGATACTTATGCAAAAGTCTGTCTTAATTCTGTTAGCCAGTCTCGTGCTTGGTACCATTTTTGGTTTTCTGGATGTCAGTAGTTTTATAGCTGATCAAAGCTTGAGCAATATTACCGGCTACGGCATTGGTGCAGCAGCAGTAACTATTCTTGGTATTGCCGGATTAATACGCCTGTCATGGGTCATTGCGGGCGCTGTTCTCAACGGCTTACTCATTGCGGCTTTTGCCTATTTTGCATCCAACGGTATTCTGACAGGTGAATTTACCGAGCAAACAGTGGTAGCCACACCGCTTTTGATGATCATTTTACTGCCGCTGCCTTTTTGGGTTTCTTATGCGCAGACCCGTCATTTTGAGTATACAATCGTCTATCAGTCTGCATGGAATATTTGCTGGCGCGTCTTCGGAGCGCTTGCCAGCCTGTTTTGGGTTGCGATTTATTCAACCGCTTCAGGCATCAGCTCAGATATTGTCGATCCGGAACTGATGCGTTTTGTTCCATGGCTCATTGGCGGTGCGATCGCCGGTGTGGTTGCCATATTAACAGATCGGCTTGAGCCATCTTTTATATCGCCAAGATCGCGCTTCATTGCGCATCTGGTAGGGCCGCAGTTATTGTTACCACTCATGGCAATGATGATGCTGATCGTGTTTTTTGGCACTGAATCGGACAGTGACTCCCAATTTTCGATCAGCCTCACTCTATGGGCAATGCTCAGCTGGTCAATTATTGCTACCATCATTGCTGAACGTAAAGAAACAGAACGACTGCAGGGTGGTTATGACAAGCTGGGCAAAATTGCAGTGATTGCAGTTTTGGCTTTCGGTTTCCGGACCGCATGGCTGCTTTATGGTGATTATCAAAGTTTCGGGCTGGTGCCGGTTGATGTCACATTCATTTACCTGACAGTCATCGGGCTTACCTACGGTTTTGCCTATCTGTGGGCGCTAACCGGCGGCGCGGCATGGGCACAGCGTTTACGCTGCATCAATCTTGTCATGGCGCTTCCGGTTTACTGCATTTTTGCTCTGGCTTTGACGGATGCGCTCTCGCCGCTACGAGTTGCCGCACAGCAGCAGGTGACCATGGCCTTGACGGGAGATGCGCGCTTTACCGAACATAGTGTCAAGCAGCTAATGAAATGGGGGCAACCCGGTGCCGATGCCCTCAAAACCTTAAGAGAAGCTGCTGTCGACAAGCCTGAGCTTGGAAAACTTCTGGGCACGCTGCTCCCTGAAAAATCCAAACCACTATCCGTACCGGAACAAGTCATCACACCTGCACAGGGGCTTAAACTGCGCGATCAGCTCATTGAGCAGGCGGTTTTTGTGCCGGACAACGAGGAAAGCCGTCAGGTCACCCGCAATGCTTTTACGCTGATGCCGGATTATCTGTTTCAGAATTATGCGAGCCTATGCGCAGTAACGGAAGCGAATACAGGCTGTACCATTTATCTGGCCGATTTTCTTCCCCAAGCCACAGGCAAAGTGATCCTAATTGATAGCGGCAAAGCGGATCCGTTGCGCTTTCAGGCTTTACAGGTCAATGGAACAAATTCTGCGTCGCTTCAAACCTTTGTTCATGGTGAAATCACCGATGAAGACAAAGGCGGCGCAATGGTTGCTGTCGCAGGATGCGACGTCAATGCTATGCAATTTGGCAAGGCACTTTTGTTGGCTCTCGATGGATTTGATAAGAAAAAGGCATGCCAATTATGAGCAATAGATTCACTTCTAAAATTTTGTCAGGTCTAATGCTCGTTGCAGCCTTAAGCCTGTCGCAGCCATTATCTGCGATGGCGAGCGCAGCAGAAGGCGATCTGGAAGGCGCCAAACTCAGCGAATTGCTGGAGCAATCCGGCATTCAATGCAGCGATGATAAAAGCCTCAACTGTACCGCCGGAAATTACGAGGTCACCATTCACAGCGATTGTGCGGTTGCACCTTATTATGGCGCTATTTATGGCGGGCCCGCCAAGCTCACCGCGCGCGCAGGCGGCAGCGATCAGAATGTCGTCGCCACTTTGGCCAAGGATCAGCTCGTTTGCATCAAGGCAACAGCCAAAACCGGCATTTCAGACGCTGAATATTTCATCATGGCAATGCCGATTGATAGATTTGGCAAATGCGACGGAGTGGATGTTTTATGCCGCGTCTCTGCACCATTGCCGGAGCCTTACCGCACGACTATGGAAAATTGTAAGCAGTTTAAGAACGGTGAAATTTCATCTTGTCCGCAAGGCTGGGTACAGGCCGATGCGATCGAGCCTTTTCCGAATGGATTGGAATAATAGGGGGGCAACAGGGTTCATGATCAATTACAAGTCATTATTAGCGAGTGCCTGCCTCGCCTTCTCACTCTCCGGCACTGCCGTGGTCAGTGCACAGGCACCACAACAGCAAGAAGCCAATTTCGAGCGCTACGGGCCGTTTTTCTTCTTTCCAGATAAGCCTGAGCTTCTCATTTATACCGGTCAGGTGGGCGCAAATGACCTGCTCAACCTTAAAAAAGCACTGCGCGAGAACCCTGCTGTCAACACGCTTATTTTGAGCAACAATCCAGGTGGTCTGGTTCATATCGGGCTGGTTATCGCGGAAGAAGTCTATGAGCGGGGCATGAATACTTATATTCCGCCGGATTCATATTGCGCTTCAGCCTGTTCCTTTGTGTTCTTTGCCGGCAAAAACCGTGTTGCCGATGGCCGTCTTGGCGTTCACCAGATTTCCGCACCGGAACTCAGCGGCGAACAAGCGCAATTTGGCGTATCGGATATTGTGGCGACTTTGCCAAAATATGGCGTATCAGCCGATGTGCTGGGCATTATGTTCAGCACACCAGCCAAGGATATGTATTATTTCAGCCCGCAGGAAGTGGTGAAATACGGTATCAACCGCACCGGTGAAACCCAAGTTGCCTCAGTGCAGCCGGTCCAGCCCAATACCGGCAATGTTACTGTACCAAGTCATGTTAGTCCGGCCAATCCGGCTCAGGCACCGCAACAAGCCGCCCGCCCGAGTGATGCCAATGCCAATCCTCAGCAACAGCACAATGCGCCAAGCGCCATGCCGGCAATGAATGATGAGAATAAGGCCATGAATGTTGCGGCCCTCATGATCCAGACCGGCAGTGCCAATAATGATGATGCGATGGCATTCGTGAATGAATATTACGCCGATACTGTCGATTACTTCAAAAAACGGCGCCCTAAAGCAGAAATTTTGCAGGATAAAAATAGCTATTTCAGCCGCTGGCCGGTCAGACGTTTTGTCGTCGATGAAAGCTCGCTGAGAGCAAAATGTGAAAATGGCCTTTGTGCAGTCTATGGTCTTTATGATTACACTGTGTCTAGTCCCGACCGCAACAAACAATCCAGCGGAACCTCTAATTTCACTTATGTTCTCGACCTGCAAGACAACTACCGCATTGTCCATGAAGATAGCGAAGTGGTTAAGCGTTAAGGCTCTCCGCCATATTCTGATGTGTCAGAAAGTAGACTATCTGCCTTCTGGCACATCCGCATCAGAGCAAATGACCATACGTCATTTACTTAAGATGCCGACACTGACCACCTGATGAAATTCAAGTTTTAGCAAGGCCACGTCAAGATCATCCGCAGTTTGTTGAAGCCCAAGCGTGATATCCTGACAGGTAAATGCAAAATCTGTTATTTGCAGCCATAAATGCAGTGAGTTATCGCAATATTGCACCGCCTGATAATCAACTATGGATGACTGTGCGGTTGCCATATCTTGCTAGATCGCATCAGCCGGGATTAGGCGGCCGTTGCCATCTTGTCCCTGCCTATACAGCAAGTCATCAAGACGGCAGTGAATAATCGGCAAGGTTTCGCGCACCCAAACCACTTTCAGCGCATATATGCTTAGTGCTCTAATTCGCTATGATCCACTATTGAATAGTCTGCCATCATTGCGTGTCACGCTCACAGTTTTCTCCACTTGGGCTCTCTTGCAAAAAGACTGCCCCTTACGCAATCTTATACCCCCCATTTGGGGCATAGCGATTACGGTTTCCATTTTGCAGCTTTAGGGCAGCGGATCATCAGCGAAGCTTGGCAATGTAAAAAAGCATAAGATCAAAAAACTACGTATAATCAAACCCAAAATCAGATATTAATCCCATTTATGTGGCGGCTGCGGTGGCGGCGGAAAGCTTTCTGCCCCCAAAATCGTATAGCGCTTTGCCAACATAGCTAGTTCTTTGCATTCAGAAATTATCTTCGGTAAGATTGCGCCACCCCCAGTTTCTTTATCAGCATCCGCATGACAGCGAGCCTGCAGCTGTTTCTTCCACGCAGCAAAGTCGCTATCTGTCTTAGCACCAGTCATTTTGATCGCATCACCCAGCAACAATTCCGCCTGAATAGCACGCTGAAAAGCACATAGATTCATATTGCGCTGATTTAATTCACAATCGACGAGCACAAGTTGCAAATCATCAACCGAAACACCGCTTCTGTCTGCAAACTCGGTTAACACGCGTTTCTTCACGTTTTCTGAAGGATTTCCGGCCATTACACTTGACGGTAAGAAAATCAGTGCGACGGTATAATATAATATTTTATACATGATGTAGTCCTCAATCCCCAGCACCAACACGGAAACACTCGCAATCAGCTCTTGTTACCACTTGAACCGGCTTCATCACAATAAGGCTCTGGAGGACGGCAAGCCGTCTTTGTGTTCTAAAGTAAACTGACCACCAAAATCGTCAATTGTCGCTTTTCGTCATTACTTAAAGATATCACATATTCAAAGTTGCAAAGCCAAGAGCCTGTCACCAGATTAAACCCACTGGCTTTTACTAAAGGCTAATCCAGTGTTTTGACCTATTTCAGAGCCTTGACGACGCGCGCTTAAAAATGGAGGATTGGCGTAGAGACTATAATGAATTCCGGCCACACGCGCGATTGGTTACAAAGTGCCGATTTCGTTCATGAATAGCTCATTGGCGCTCCAGCCGCTCTGAGACTTAAAACCGGAAAATTCCAGTTTCCCGCGGATTAAAATCGGGGAGCACGTCACCAGCATTCAGTCACTTATAGACAATGAAGCCCAAGCACTCGCTGGTGCGCACATCTACAATCGTCAGAACTTGAAAACTGTTTCTAAATGGGACGCAATCAAATTATTTAGCAACATATACGAGGTGGAGACGCGGTTAAAAAGCCTGTAATATATACAAAGCATCATAGATCTTAATTTTCAGCAGGTTAACCTGCTATTTCCCACGGCCTCTAACCCGCCGATTGCAAAGTTATAAAGATGCTCAATTAAATCCTGCTGCGACATACGATGAATTTCAGCTGCGATGGGAGAGACATTCGGCCCTACAACCAGCAACATCGCACAAGGCGCTACTACACTGACAAGACAGCGCAGTAAAGCCGGCTCTTCTACAGGGATAGATGTAATTTCACTCAAAATGTTGAGAATAAACGGTAGTTTCGCAGGAATTTCAGTTTGTTGCAGTGATTGCAAATGGGAGGACGGTGCCAAAAACTCTCGACTTAAAACCGTTGCGTGCCAGCCCTGCTCGCCAATAGTACTTTGAACCAAATGCTGTATCAGTTGTCTGAGCTTATCGCGCGCAGGCAAAGGTGTTGAAATAAGCTGCTGCAAACGTTCAATGCTGAGTAAACGCTGATGGGCTTCCACCAAGACTGCCTGATACAAACCATTGCGGCTGCCAAAATGATAATTAATCGAAGCAAGATCAACTTCTGCTTGTGTTGCTATCATCTTATTCGTTGTTTCAGCAAAGCCGGCCGAGGCGAACAAACAACCTGCAACATCCAAAATACGATTGTAAGTTGCCTCACCGTCAGTTCGCAGCACACGTGAAGTTTTGCTCATCAATCTAATGCCTCATAAATTTTATACGGTCTCAACTTCGTAAGAAAGCCAAAGCTGAATTCAATTTTAAATTAGCTTTATGTCGGCCTGCATTAAGCCAAGCTATGCATTATGACCACTCTTAATCACGCACAATATAAATCATACTGGCTGCGGACGAGTGCTGCGTC
This sequence comes from Pseudochrobactrum sp. XF203, assembly GCF_020341615.1. Lineage (NCBI taxonomy): Bacteria > Pseudomonadati > Pseudomonadota > Alphaproteobacteria > Hyphomicrobiales > Brucellaceae > Pseudochrobactrum > Pseudochrobactrum sp. XF203. Next base: position 2,461,691 of record NZ_CP084392.1, read on the forward strand.
CGATGAATAAGAAGCACCATAGGTGTTTTCAACCCATCATTTTCCTGCGACAAATCTACCCACTGGACAACGTTTATTTTTATCCACTAGATTAACTTTAAATTAAATTTAGTCTAATGGATAAATTACAGTTTGGAAAGCCACCTTCATGAACAAAAAATTAGTGCTATCCATACTAACTGCCATCATTATCGCAGGTGGCGGGTGGTGGCTTTACAACAATAAAACCACCAATACAGTTCCGTTAAATCTGCAGGGCAATGTCGACATCCGTCAAATCTCACTTGCCTTTGACGGTAACGGGCGTATTGCGCAATTGCGAAGCGAGGAAGGCGATAAAGTAAAGGCCGGACAAATTCTTGGCTTGCTGGATACACGCGCTTTGGAACTTCAGGCTGAACAAGCAGAAGCCAATGTCGAAATACACAAACAAGCTTTACTTAAAATGCGCAACGGTTCACGGCCGGAAGAGGTTACACAGGCAAAAGCGCAGCTTGCTTCCGCTGAAGCGACAGCATCCCTTTCAGATCAGAACCTCTCACGCATCACGCGACTTCGTAGTAGCGGCACGTCAAGTGTCCAGGCCGTTGATCAGGCACAATCAGAAGCAGCTGCTGCCCATGCCCGTGTCGAGCAACTTCATGCTGCCTTGCAACTGATAACAGCTGGCGCACGTATTGAAGATATTGCTGCTGCTGAAGCGCAAGTTAAATCAGCACAAGCCAGCCTTGCGCTGCTACGCCACCAAATCGATCAGGGACAACTCAAAGCACCTGTCGATGCTGTTATACGCTCTCGTTTGCGTGAACCCGGAGATATGATCACCGCTTCATCGCCTATTTTTGCACTGGCTCTGACAGACCCGAAATGGGTTCGTGTTTATATAAATGAACCCGATCTCGACAGGATCAAACCCGGAATGGCTGCCGATATCACCACTGACGGCTCTGAAACTCACGTCATCAAAGGCAAGGTTGGATATATCTCATCAGTCGCAGAATTCACGCCGAAATCAGTACAAACGGAAGAATTACGCACCAGCCTCGTTTATGAGGTTCGAATTACTGTAGATGATCCAAACGACATCTTGCGTCTTGGTCAGCCGGTAACTGTGTCCATAACACAGGAAATACAAAATGAGCCATGACGGTGCAACGGTCAGTGCAAAGGATTTGAGTAAGCACTTCAACGGCGCTGACGGCAATCCATTCACCGCTATCGATAATATATCGCTCAGTGTTCGCGCCGGAGAATTGACCGCGCTTGTCGGCCCTGACGGAGCGGGCAAAACCACATTAATGCGGATGATCGCAGGATTGCTAAAACCTGATGCAGGTTCGCTTACAGTGCTTGGAATAGACGTTGCAGCAAACCCGCAGCAGGTACAAGACCGCATCAGCTATATGCCGCAACGCTTTGGGTTATATGAAGATCTTTCTGTACAGGAAAATCTTGACCTTTACGCTGATTTACATGGCGTACCCCAACAAATACGTAAAGAGCGCTTTACCCGCATGTTGGAAATGACCGATATGACACGGTTCACACAACGTCTTGCTGGTAAACTTTCCGGCGGGATGAAACAAAAACTCGGCCTGGCCTGTACGCTGGTCCGTTCACCGGATTTGCTGCTTTTAGATGAACCAAGCGTTGGTGTTGATCCATTGTCGCGGCGCGATCTTTGGCAAATAGTGCAGCAGCTGATAGACAACGAAAAGCTCAGCGTTATTGTAAGCACAGCCTATATGGATGAGGCAGAACGTTGCGCTCAGGTTTTTGTCCTGAACAAAGGTACTTTGCTAGCTGATGGCACGCCGCGAAACCTCAAAAAACGTGCCAAAAACTTAACTTTTGTTGCAACATTGCCGGAAGGAACACCTGCGCGTGAGCTTCAGGCACATTTGCTTGATGCACCCCATCTCATTGTCGATGCCGTCCCAAAGGGCGGTAATGTCAACTTCATCCAACAGGAAAATATCGACGAAAGGCATCTGACGGAGCTGCTTGCCAACTATGCTGTGGAGCCGCGCGAAGAGCAGTTGGAAGATGCTTTTATGATACTTTTGCGCCAGCAAGAACAAAAGAAAACCGGGCTTACATCAAATCCGGCAGTAAAAACCAACACTGCAAAGCCACCTATCACTAAAGACAAACCGGTCATCGTTGTGCGTGATCTCGTACGCAAATTCGGCGATTTCACTGCCGTAGCCAGTACGTCTTTCGACGTTGCTCAGGGAGAGATATTCGGGCTTCTGGGTCCCAATGGTGCAGGCAAGACCACAACATTCCGCATGCTTTGCGGCTTGCTCCCTGCAACGAGCGGACATTTGGAAGTCGCTGGCCTTAATCTACGTAATGCACGTGCCAAAGCACGAGAACGCATAGGTTATGTTTCCCAGAAATTTGCACTCTACGGTAATCTTTCTGTCCGCGAGAACCTTGAATTTTTTGGCGGAGCCTATGGCCTCATCGGTAAAGCCCTCAAGGCACGCGTTGCCGCATCGCTGGAACAGTTCGATCTTGAACCAGCCGCTCAAAGCGGCCTTTTACCTGCCGGATACAAACAGCGTCTCGCCATGGCAACCGGACTTTTGCACGAACCCGATATTTTGTTTCTTGATGAGCCGACAAGCGGCATCGACCCGCTAGCGCGTCGTGCGTTTTGGCGCACAATTACGTCACTCGCTAAGGATGGCGTGACCATCATCATTACCACGCATTTCATGGAAGAAGCCGAATATTGTGACCGGATCGCCATTCAAGATGCGGGTGAAATGCTGGCTCTGGGCACACCAAAGATGGTCAGAAAACAAGCAGGCTCATCAGGCACCGACATGAACAGTGCTTTCATCGCTATTGTCGAGCAAGGCCGCCAAGAACGCGAGCAAAAACAGGCTATAACATGAGCACATCAGGCTTCATCAACCGCCTTGTCGCGTTAACCCGCAAAGAGACCAGACAAATGTTGCGCGACCGCAGCAATCTGATTGTCGGGTTGTTATTGCCTGTCGTGTTGATCCTGCTATTCGGTTACGGGCTGTCTTTTGATGTGAAAGATGCCCGTGTCACGGTTGTGCTGGAAGATAGTTACCCCACTGCGCGCAACCTTATCACCGGTCTGAGTGGTTCCACCTATCTTCTGCCAAACATGACTACATCAATGACAGAAGCAGAGCAGATGATGCGAGCGGGACGTACTGACGCCATTTTACGCATACCAAGTAATTTCTCGCAGCGTTTGGCCGTTGGTGACGGGCAAGTGCAATTACTGCTTAACGGCGTTGACACCAATACAGCTACCGCAATCGAAGGTTATGTCAGTGGCGCACTTGCAATACCCACGCAGCAGCTCAACGACCAAACTGGCAATAAACAAAGTGGCACGGCTAATATCACCATCGTCCAGCGCATGTGGTTCAATGAAGCCGGTGAAAGTACATGGTATCTGGTTCCGGGATTGATCGTTCTTATCATGACACTGATAGGCGCTTTTCTCACCTCATTACTCGTTGCCAGAGAATGGGAACGAGGGACATTGGAATCCTTGTTTGTAACACCAGTTCGTCCGCTTGAACTGGTGTTATCGAAGCTAGCACCATACATCGTTATCGGTGCCGTTGATCTTGTCATTTGTCTGCTTGCTGCGAAATATCTTTTTCAGGTACCAATGCGCGGATCACTCTGGATCATCATCGTCTCTTCAATGCTCTATCTGTTGGTATCATTGGGGTTGGGCCTTTTTATTTCCGCGAACACGCGCAATCAATTCGCCGCAAGTCAAATGGCACTTCTGGCAAGCTTTATGCCTGCAATGATGCTCTCCGGCTTTGTCTTCGATTTACGCAACATGCCAGTTGTCATTCAGATGATCAGCAAGCTCCTGCCTGCAACTCATTTCATGGGGCTGATCAAGACACTTTTTATGGCAGGTGACTATTGGCCGGACATTCTGCAAAGCTGCGCCATTCTTACGCTCTATGCGATTATACTGATTGCACTTACCCGCAGATCTCTTGCGAAAAAACTGGACTAAATATGCACCGCGCACTCATCTACATCAGCCAGATTGCATCGCTCATACTTAAAGAGATGCTTGCACTTGTCAAAGACCCGGCGAACCGCGCTCTTTTGTTTATGCCAGCAATCACACAGGCGCTTTTATTCGGCTATGGTGCAACTTACGATCTGACCTTTGCGCCTTATGCTGTTCTTGACCAAAGCCGTAGTGCAGCATCAACCGAAATCCTTGCACGATTAGATGGCACTGGTGTGTTTATACGAACAGCAACACTAACCTCATCCAGCCAGATCGCCGAACAGATTGACACAGGCAAAGCATTGCTTGTCGTCAGCATTCCTGATGATTTTGAGGCACGTCTAGCAACAGGTATGCAAGCTCCATTGCAACTCATACTCGACGGGCGTAACTCTTCCACAGCAGGCTTAGCATCGGCTTATGTTGGCGCAGTGCTTGCCGCCTATAATAAAACGCACGGCGCCTCTCCTACTGTTAATGTGGAAACCCGCGCCTGGTTCAACCCAAATCTTGAATCCCGCTGGAATATGATGCCTGCTTTAATCGCAGCACTCAGCATGATGCAAACACTCATGCTGGCCGCACTTTCAGTTGCCCGTGAACGCGAGCAAGGCACTTTCGACCAATTACTTGTCACCCCGCTTACGCCCTCACAAATCCTTATTGGGAAGGCTTTGCCGTCAATGTTCGTCGGTATAATTCAGTCCACACTCATCTTTCTGATTATCCGCTTCTGGTTTCAAATTCCCATGAGTGGTTCAGTGTGGTTGCTCTATTTAGGCCTAGCCATATTTACACTCGCATCTGTAGGTATTGGCTTATCCGTATCTGCTGTGTCGCTTACGATGCAGCAGGCCATGCTCTACACATTTATGCTTATCATGCCGCTTATGCTGTTATCAGGCTTGCTGACACCTGTAGGCAATATGCCAAAAATTCTGCAAATCATCACATATATCAACCCGCTACGTTTTGGCGTAGATCTTGTGCGGCGAGTTTATCTGGAAGGCGCAACATTCTCAGATGTTGTCTTCAACTTCCTGCCACTTCTTAGTGTCGCAGCTGTCACACTACCGTTAGCTGCCTGGTTATTTCGCAATCGCCTATCATAGGTTTATATACCAATAAGATATGCAGCCTATGGCAATGATATTTCGTATGTTCAAGTTTTAAGACTATAGGCAGTAATCGAGCACGTCAGCTTCTGTTCGACAGTTAGTAGCTTCTGCCATCACAGTCATGAAGTATTATATGTGGTTGCGTGGTCCGTTACCCACGATTTGAACCTGTGTTAGCTAAAGCACTGATATAACTTATAAAACGAGATTTTGGTGTGTTTTGGTATTTTTTGGCAAACAAGAACCCTCAGCCAACTGTTTGAATTAACTGAGAGTTTCGAGTTTTATTTGGTTGCGGGGGCAGGATTTGAACCGTTCGTCGTGCAATTGATATTGTATCACTTGCTTTTCCTCCTCCGCCTTCAGGTTATGAGCGTGATGAGGTGAGAGCGTATAGAAATCGATTGCTTATCGATTTTAGCTCGAACGGGCTGGTCCCGAATGCATTGACACGCCTATAGGAATGGCGTCTGGATCGTGGTTTTAATTGTTTTGAGAGGATTTGGTTGCGGGGGCAGGATTTGAACCTGCGGCCTTCAGGTTATGAGCCTGACGAGCTACCGGGCTGCTCCACCCCGCGCCAGGGTAATTTATGAGCCGGTATTGGAAGTATTGGTTTTATTGACTGTGAGATGTTTTTATTTCTGAGCCTTTTGCAGACCTGGCAGCGACCTACTCTCCCGTGTCTTAAGACAAAGTACCATCGGCGCTGGAGCGTTTCACGGCCGAGTTCGGAATGGGATCGGGTGCAGCCGCTCCGCCATAACCACCAGGTCAGCAAAGGGCACAGAAACAAATAAGAAGCTGGGATTTTCGTGCATTGTTTTCAGTCAGTGGCGCCTCGAACACTCAGTGTTCGCAAGGCCGACTGGCCGTCGCGGTTTGTACCGCGCCCTCTCGGAGCCATTCACGAAGTGAATTAGGCGTGAGAGCAAACAATCCTATCATCGACGACCCTTGGTCGTCGCTGATGGATATTGATAATGAGAACAATCAAGTCGATCGAGCTATTAGTACCGGTCAGCTGCATGCATTACTGCACTTCCACATCCGGCCTATCAACGTGGTGGTCTTCCACGGCTCTGATAGGGAATACTCGTTTTAAGGTTAGTTTCCCGCTTAGATGCCTTCAGCGGTTATCTAGTCCGTATATAGCTACTCTGCTATGCCGTTGGCACGACAACAGATCCACCAGAGATACGTCCATCCCGGTCCTCTCGTACTAGGGACAGATCCTTTCAATATTCCTACACCCACGGCAGATAGGGACCGAACTGTCTCACGACGTTCTGAACCCAACTCACGTACCGCTTTAAATGGCGAACAGCCATACCCTTGGGACCTGCTCCAGCCCCAGGATGCGATGAGTCGACATCGAGGTGCCAAACAACCCCGTCGATATGGACTCTTGGGGGTCATCAGCCTGTTATCCCCGGCGTACCTTTTATCCGTTGAGCGATGGCCCTTCCACACGGGACCACCGGATCACTATGACCGACTTTCGTCTCTGCTCGACTTGTCTGTCTTGCAGTCAGGCGGGCTTATGCCATTGCACTCGACGAACGATTTCCGACCGTTCTGAGCCCACCATCGCGCGCCTCCGTTACTCTTTAGGAGGCGACCGCCCCAGTCAAACTACCCACCATACACGGTCCTGGACCCGGATATACGGGTCGCAGTTAGACATCTATGACGATAAGGGTGGTATTTCAAGGATGACTCCACGAAGGCTGGCGCCTCCGCTTCAAAGTCTACCACCTATCCTACACATGTCGCCACAAATGCCAGTGTAAAGCTATAGTAAAGGTGCACGGGGTCTTTCCGTCTAACCGCAGGAACCCCGCATCTTCACGGGGAATTCAATTTCACTGAGTCTGCGTTGGAGACAGCGGGGAAGTCGTTACGCCATTCGTGCAGGTCGGAACTTACCCGACAAGGAATTTCGCTACCTTAGGACCGTTATAGTTACGGCCGCCGTTTACTGGGGCTTCAATTCAAGGCTTGCACCTCTCCTCTTAACCTTCCAGCACCGGGCAGGCGTCAGACCCTATACGTCGTCTTGCGACTTCGCAGAGCCCTGTGTTTTTGGTAAACAGTCGCTACCCCCTGGTCTGTGCCACCCTCATCTGCTTGCGCAAACAAGGGTCACGCTTCTTCCGAAGTTACGCGTGCAATTTGCCGAGTTCCTTCAACGCAGTTCTCTCAAGCGCCTTGGTATACTCTACCAGTCCACCAGTGTCGGTTTAGGGTACGGTCTATATGTGGGAGCTATTTCCTGGAACCGCTTCGCTGCAAGATCAATCCAATAAGACCTTACAACACACGCGATCCGTCACTACCCACAGGCCCACGAATATTAACGTGGTTCCCATCGACTACGCCTTTCGGCCTCGCCTTAGGGGCCGGCTAACCCTGCTCAGATTAACTTTAAGCAGGAACCCTTGGACTTTCGGCGAGAGTGTCTCTCACACTCTTTATCGTTACTCATGTCAGCATTCTCACTTCTGATACCTCCAGGATCTCTCACGAGTATCCCTTCACAGGCTTACAGAACGCTCCGCTACCACGCACATACGTGCATCCACAGCTTCGGTGTATGGCTTTAGCCCCGGTACATTTTCGGCGCAAAGACCCTTATCTAGACCAGTGAGCTGTTACGCTTTCTTTAAATGATGGCTGCTTCTAAGCCAACATCCTGGTTGTTTTGGGATCCTCACATCCTTTCCCACTTAGCCATAACTTAGGGACCTTAGATGGTGGTCAGGGTTGTTGCCCTCTTCACGACGGACGTTAGCACCCGCCGTGTGTCTGCTGGGTAGTACTCTCAGGTATTCGGAGTTTGATTGAGATCAGTAAGACGGTGAGTCCCCATTACCCATTCAGTGCTCTACCCCCTGAGGTATTCGCCCAACGCTCTACCTAAATAGATTTCGCGGAGAACCAGCTATCTCCGAGTTTGATTGGCCTTTCACCCCTAGCCACAAGTCATCCCAATCTATTGCAACAGATATGGGTTCGGTCCTCCAGTTGGTGTTACCCAACCTTCAACCTGCTCATGGCTAGATCACTCGGTTTCGGGTCTAATCCGACGAACTGAACGCCCTGTTCAGACTCGCTTTCGCTACGCCTACACCTACCGGCTTAAGCTTGCTCGTC